>NZ_JAKRGF010000009.1 GCF_022347685.1 Thalassobius sp. Cn5-15 | reverse complement strand
CTCATTGGGCCCCTCGATACAGGGGGCCCATAACTCCGGGGAAGTCGGTCCGTATCTGGGCCGGCTTTTCTGCGTTTGAGGCGTGCCTCCGGCACGACCCGCCCCACGGGTTGGTGCTAGACTTCAAATGTGGGCAGGCCTCAAATCTGCCTCACCCCTGCAGCAATGTCCGGTGATGGCGCTGCATCAGGATCAGCCCCAAGAGGAGGCAGATCAGGCTCACCGCCACCACATAGCCAAGGCTGACATGAGACGCGCGGTACATTGGATAAAATCCGGTGCGCATCAGGCTGACGATATGCACGATCGGGTTCCACCACAGGATCTCCTGCACCTGACGGGGCAGGCTTTCAAAGGTGTAAAAAATGCCAGATGCCAGAAACAGCGGTCGGGTCAGGATGGCCCAGACCCGTTCCCAGGTGGGAAACAGCCCGCCGATCACGCAGTTGATCAGCCCCACGCCGGACCCCAGTAGAACCGCCAGCGCGCAGGCCAGCACAATCGGCCCCATCTGCACCACTGTGGTGGTGTCTGTGAGCATCAGGATGGCGGTGAACAACAGCACCATCACCAAAAGTGCGGTGAGCGTGTTCAAAATCACCCGCGCCAGCATCGCATCCAGCCATGTGACCGCCGGATAAAACAACAACGGGCGGGAGAAGTGGATCATCCGCTCCACCATGGTGGCAATGCCAAGGCTGAGGTTGAAGGGCAGAAAGCCCGCGGCAAAGAACAGGATGAAACTGTTGCCCAAGGGCGGTGTTGCCAGCACCAAGGAGAACCCGAACGCCAGCATTGCGATGGTGCCAAGCGGTTCCAGCACCGCCCAGACATAGCCACCCGAGGCGCGGCCATAGCGGGTGGCCATTTCCCGCAACATCAAAGCCGCCACCGCACGAAACGTGGCGAAGCGACGTTTGGCGCCGTGCCTGCTGCGCCCGCTTGGCGGCAGGGGCGCCTGCGTATCTACCTGACGGCTTGCATCCTCCATCCCGGAGATATCCTATCGTGATCACGTTAACTGGCTGTATATACTGAAACCTTAAGCTATTTTAGGCGCATCCGGCAGGAGCATTTTCATGACCACCCTCTCAGAGCCCGCACAAAACCAGCCTGCGCAGACCCAGGTGGCGCATCCCGCGCCGCAACCGGCCCCGGTGCCTGCGGCTCGTCTGCGGCGGCGGCACTGGCGGCTGGTGGTCAGTTTTGTGCTGCTGGTTCTTCTGCCGGTGCTGGCCTGCGCGGTCTACCTCTGGGCGGTGGCGGCGGATCGCTATGCCTCCACCACCGGCTTTACCGTGCGCGGCGAAGAGACGACGGCCGCCACCACGCTCCTTGGCGGACTCAGCACGCTGACCGGTGGGGTCACCTCGCAGGATGGCGACATCCTGTATGAATTCATCCTCAGCCCTGAAATTGTCGCCAACATCAACCAGCGCCTCGATCTGGTGGGTCATTATGGTGCCTACTGGCAGCAAGATCCGGTCTTTGCCCTGCACCCAAAGGCGGATCAGGCGGATCTGCTGACCTATTGGCGCCGCGTTGTGCAGGTCTCTTATGATCAGACCAGCGGCCTGATTGAGGTGCAGGTGCTGGCCTATGATCCACAGATGGCGCGCGATATTGCCCGGGAGATTGTCGAACAGGGGCAGGCGATGATCAACGCGCTCTCGACGCAGGCGCGCGAAGATGCGCTGCGCTATGCGCGCGATGATCTGGCGGTGGCCTTGGCGCGGCTGAAACAGGCCCGCGAAGAGCTGACCCGGTTCAGAACCCGCACCCAGCTGGTGGATCCAGAGGCGGACCTGCAGGGACGCATGGGGGTGATGAACACCCTGCAGCAGCAACTGGCAGAGGCATTGATTGATCATGATCTCTTGTTACAGACCGCTTCTGACACCGATCTGCGGGTGGTGCAGGCGGCACGGCGGATCAGCGCCATTCAGGACCTCATCCGCAGCGAGCGCAACCGCTTTGCCGGAGAGGGGGCCGGAGAGGGGAGCGGAGAAGGCCCAGCCTCTACCGACGCCGCACCCACCGTGGATCGCAGCGCCGCAGTTGATGCGGATTACCCGCAACTGCTGGCCGAGTTTGAAGGCCTGATGGTGGATCGCGAATATGCCGAAGAAAGCTATGGCGCCGCCCTCGCCGCGCTGGAACTGGCGCGTGCCAATGCCGCCCGCCAAAGCCGCTATCTGGCCACCTATGTGCAGCCCACCCTTGCCGACAGTGCCCAGTATCCCCGCCGCCTGACCCTCAGCGCATTGGCGCTGCTGTTCCTGACCCTGATGTGGTCGGTGCTGGCGCTGATCTACTACAGCATCCGCGACAGGGCGTAAGACAGGGCGTAAGACAGGGACGAAGGGGGAAAGACCGCGCGATGATCCGTTTTGAAAACCTCAGCAAAAGCTTCACGGTGAAGGGCCAGCGCAAGCTGGTGATCCATGACCTCACCGCGACGCTGCCGACGGGCAAATCGCTGGCCCTGCTGGGGCGCAACGGGGCGGGGAAATCGACGCTGATGCAGCTGATTGCCGGCACCCTGCGCCCTGACAGCGGGCGGGTGGTGTCAGACGGCACCATCTCTTGGCCGGTGGGCTTTGGCGGATCGTTTCACGGGGCGCTCACCGGGGCGCAGAACGTGCGCTTTATCGCCCGCATTTATGGCGTGGACAGTGACGCGTTGATTGATTTTGTCCGTGACTTTGCCCAGATCGGCGATCACTTCCACATGCCGGTGCGCACATATTCGGCCGGTATGCGATCCCGACTGGCCTTTGGCACCTCGATGGGGATTCGCTTTGACACCTATCTGGTGGATGAGGTGACGGCAGTGGGCGATGCGGCCTTTCGACAGCGCAGTCAGGCAATTTTTGCCGAGAGGATGCGGCAGGCCAGCGCCATTTTGGTCAATCACGACCTCTGGCAATTGCGCAAGTTCTGCGACGCCGGTCTGGTGCTGGAAGGCGGCAAGGTCCGCTATTATGACGATCTGGAAGAAGCGATTGCGCAACATCAAGAGAATATGGCGCGGGGGGTTTAGGAAAACACATAAACAGTCGGGTCTGAGGCACACCGCTTCATATTGAAGTCCCGCCCAACAGGCACTGTTGGGCGGCGCGTTCGCACCCCCCTCGGAACGGCGCTACACAACAAACCTCAGACAAAAGCACACACGATAACCCCATGCCCAAAACCCTCTATATCCACATCGGCCACTACAAAACCGGCACCACCGCGCTGCAGGGGTTTCTGGCGGGCCAACAGGGTTTCCTGCGCCGCCACGGGCTGCGCTACGGGGAAACGCATCGCGAGTTTGACAAACACTCCCTCCTCGCCTTCGCCCTGCTGCGCGCCGCCAATGTGCGCAGCCTGATGCATGGCTACAACAACCCCACGCCCCCCGAAACACTGTGGCAGGAGGTGTTTCAGGAACTGCGCCAGAGCCGCCAGCCCGCGATGATTATCAGCTCCGAAGAGTTCATGCGCCTTGGCGCCCACCCAACAGCGGCCCGCCAGCTGCAGACCATCATGGCCAGCGCGCCGGATATCACTGTGCGCATCATCGCCTACCTGCGCGCGCCCGACAGTCACCTGCAATCCTGGTTCAACCAACTGGTCAAAATGGGCATCAAAACCCCTGACCTCACCACCGCCCTTACCCGTTTCATTGAGCCGGTGCATTACAACTACGCACTGGCCCTGCGCCCGTGGATCGACATCTTCGGCGCCGATGCGGTGATCCTGCGCCCTTATGATAAGGCGCTGCTGGCGGATGGCGGGCTTTACCGCGATTTCCTGTCGCTCTTTGACCTGACGGCGCCAAAACGCGCCCTGCAACAACCTGATGCGGATCCAAACCCCCGCCTTGATGCGGATCTGGTCGATCTGGTGCGGCTGATGCAAAACGCCGATCTGCCCGCAGAGGTGATCCACTGGACCACCACCCGCGCCCGTAAATACCTCGACGTCGCCCCCGCTGGAAACCCACCCGTAACCGACGCCGATCTGGACACCATACGCACCCGTATGGTTCAGGGGCTGGAGACCCTGCGCCCCCTGCCCCACAACGGCGTCGACCTCACCGCCTATCAGGCCCGCCTGCCAGAGCTCAGCACATCAGATCAGACCGGCTGGCACCTGGCAGGGTTCCTGTTGCAGGAACTCCATGTGCTGCGCCAGAACATGCGGCGCGAAAACGACGCCATCACCGCCCGCCTGCGCGCATTGGAAGAGGCGCAAGGTATGCGCCCGCCCAAACAAGACCCCAAGCCATGAAGGTGCTCTACTACAACTGGGTCGATTATCTGGATGATGAACAGCGCGGCGGCGGCGTCAGCCTCTACCAGCGCAACCTCTTGGCCGAAATCGACAGGCAGAACGGGCAAAACGCCGCAAATGGCGCGGGTGAGCAGATCGAGGCCACCTTCCTCGCCGCCGGAATCTCTCACGATCTGATCCGCCGCCGCCCGCGCTGGGAATCCATGCGCCATGGCCCCGCCAAGGACCGCCATCGCCGATATGAAATCATCAACTCCGCCACTCTGGCGCCCGCCCACCACTCTTTCGGGCAACAATCGCAGCTGGAGGATGGCCCGACCCTGCAGGTCTTTCACGACTTCATCGCCACGACCGGCCCCTATGATGTGGTGCATTTCAACAACCTCGAAGGGCTGCCCGCCGCCGCACTGGCGCTGAAATCCCGCTGGCCCGAGACACGCGTGGTGCTGTCGCTGCACAACTACTATCCCTTCTGCGCGCAGGTGAACCTCTGGCAACGCGAGGCAGCGGATTGCCGCAATGACCAAGGCACCCGCGCCTGCACTACCTGCCTGCCCGAACAGTTCAATCCGGCCCATTTGCGACTGGCCCACGCCTTGGCCTATCACCTGAAATGCATGCGCATCCGCCCCGGCAGCCGCGCCTTTGATGCTATATTCCATCTCACCACCACATGGGGCGCGCGCGCCAGTCGTCTTTTGGGACGGACCGTGAGACGGCTGAAGCGACAGCGCCCCGCGCCGTCTGCCCGCGCGCACCCCTCCTCCCCGCACCACCAGATCCGCCGCCAGACCATGGTGGCGCTGATCAATGCCCACTGTGATCACGTCCTCTGCGTCTCTGACGCGGTGCGGCAGGTGGCAGTGGCGTTCGGCCTTGCCCCAGACATCCTGCACACCTCCTACATCGGCACCGAAGCGGCGGCAGAGTTCCCCCGCACCCATCCCAAACCCCAGCTGCCGCGCATGGACGGCACGCTAAAGCTCGCCTACCTCGGCTACATGCGCCGCGACAAAGGGTTCTATTTTCTGCTGAACGCATTGGAGGCGCTGCCGGACGCCGTAAAACACCGCCTGCACCTCACCATCGCGGCGCGGGACGCAGGGGACGGCAGTGGGAAACGCCTGCACGCGCTGGGGCAAGATCTGGCCAGCCTCAGCTATCACGATGGCTATAGCGCCAGTGATCTCGACACGCTGCTGGGGGACGTCGATCTGGGTCTGGTGCCGGTCCTGTGGCGCGATAACCTGCCACAAGTCGCCATCGAAATGCACGCCCGCCACATCCCGCTCATCACCAGCGACCTTGGCGGCGCGCGCGAACTGTCAGGGAGCCCAACCCTCACCTTTCCCGCTGGGGACACGGCTGCGTTTCAGGCCCGCCTGACCGCCGCGCTGAACGGAGAGATCAACCTGAAAGACTACTGGCACACCGCCCGCCCCCCAGTGACCATGGCGCAACATCTGGCGGCGCTGCGGGAGGTTTATGGGGGAGTGTCCTGACCACACCCGTTCACGCGACGCCAAATGCCACATATCGGCAGCATCCCGCTATGATTTCCCGCAGAATCCAGAATTCCCACAAGTTCTGCTTGAGATTACAGGCCTTGCCCCCTTAAGACGCTATTAAGACTTTCGTGAGGACACTATGGCCGGATTATTCGGGCGTCTCCTGGGACGCAAAAGCGCCCCTGCCACCCCAGCAGTTAAAGAGATTGAGGTGGAGATTCCCCCCATCGCAGTCAGCCGCCCCTTTGCGGCGATCGGTGACATCCATGGCTGCGACGATCAATTGGGGCGGCTCCTCGACAGATTGGCCGCTGAGGCGCCGGAGGCCGAACTGGTCTTTGTTGGTGATTACATCGACCGCGGCGAAAAAAACGCCGAAGTGCTGCGCCGATTGATGAAACTGCGCGACACGGGCGCGACCTTCCTGATGGGCAATCACGAACGCATGTGCCTCGACTTCATCGACAATCCCGCAGAAAAGGGCGCCCGCTGGCTGCGCCATGGCGGCTTGCAGACGGTGGCAAGCTTCGGCGTCTCAGGCTCAGCTCAGGATCCAGTCGCCCTGCGCGATCAGATGGTTGCGGCCATAGGCGACGAAATGATCGACTGGCTGCGCAGCCTGCCGCTGACCTATCAAAACGGCAATGTCTACGCAGTGCACGCCGCCGCCCATCCGGAACATCCGATCCGTGAACAGGCCGAGAAGATCCTGATCTGGGGCCATCCGAAATTTGGAAAACTGCCGCGAAAAGATGGGTTGTGGGTTGTACACGGGCATACGATTGTAGATACGCCGCGGGTGTCACAAGGTGTGGTAAGCATCGACACCGGTGCCTATGCCACCGGCCGCCTAAGCGGCGCGATTTTCGCTGATGGCGACGTGCAAATGGTGCAAGTGTAACCGCGCCCCTTTGGGGCGATTTTAGATGACGATGTGAATTAGAACCTTCCTGACAGGTCGATAAGACGACAGGCCTGTCACAATGAGAGTGAAGGTATGTGGGACAATAAATGCTGGTGCGCAACGATATGAATGACACAAACCGCAGCTTGGCAGCACAGGCTTTACCGGACGATGAGATTGACCTGATGGCGCTCTTTGGCACCCTGTGGCGGGGCAAGCTATGGATCGCACTGGCCGCCTTTATCGGTTTGGTACTGGGTGGAGTATACGTCACACAGATCGCGGTACCGAAATATACCTCGACAACCGTTCTAGCGATCCAAGAAGAAGAGTCTTCGCTGATCGACATCCCCAGCGCCGTTGGTGGCCTCTCAGCCGACAGTGAAGCGATTAACACCGAGATCGAAGTAATCCGCTCCCGTGGTCTGTTGGAAACCGTGGTGACAGAGCTATCCCTTCTAGAAGATCCTGAATTTAATCCCACATTGGTGGAGCACTCATTGCTCTCGCTCGGAACGCTTCTCTCCGCTCTGAACCTTACAACAAAAGAAGAGCCAACCCGACAGGACCTCCTCAATGAAGCGGTCAAACGGTTGGGCCAACGGCTAGGGGTGGCCGCCAAACGCCAAACCTATATCATCACCATCTCAGTCACCACCGACGGCAAAGAAAAATCCCAACTGATCGCCAACACCATTGCCGAAACCTACCGCCAGGATCAAGTGCAGGTGAAGTTCAACACACTGGACGAAGGCGTAACTTGGCTGTCTGAACGGGTTGTCGAACTGGAAACAGAGCTGGAAGAACGCGACGCCGCATTGAAGAAAGCCACCTCTGCTGCGGACTACATCAACGTCGAAGGTCTAGCACTGATGAACGCTCAGGCCCGTGAATTGACCGAACGACTGCTCGGCGAAAAACGCGACGCGGAAAACGCGGCCGCCAATTTTGCCTTGCTGAACTCGGCCGTCGATAGCCGCAGCGTTGATCTGGTGCTGGAGGCCACCAAGGACCCCACCCTACGCCGCCTCGCACAAGATCGCAGCGCTTCTGAGATCTGGGGGACGGGGTCGCCGTTCATGACCCGCCTCGACCTTCTGGTGACCCGCGCCCGTACTGATGTGGAGCGCTCCACCACACAAGTCAAATCGCTCCAGGACAGCGTCACCGCCCTAGAAGCCCGCGTGGATGATCAGGCCGCCAAACTGGGCGAATTACAACAAATGAACCGCGAATTAGAAACCGTTTCAGTCCTCTATGAAACCTTCCAGACACGGCTCAAAGAAACCACAATCCAGCAAGGCATTCAAAGCCCTGACGCCCGCGTTCTGTCCAAGGCGATCACTGGTGAAAAAGTCGCGCCGCGTACCGCGATAATCGGGGTAATGTCGCTGATCCTCGGCGCGATGACTGGCGCCGGTATCGTGCTGTTGCGCGAACTCAAAACAGACACCTTCCGCAACGCCGAAGAGTTGGAAGGCGCCACCGGTGCACATGTTATCGGCCAGGTGCCGCTGTTCCCGATCTCAGCCCGCATTGACCTGCTGCAATACCTAAAGGACAAACCAACCTCCGCCGCAGTGGAATCCATCCGCAACATGCGAACCTCGCTCTTGCTGTCGAACATGGATGAGCCGCCCAAGGTGATCATGTCCACCTCCACCATCCCCGGCGAAGGTAAAACCACCCAGTCGATCTCGCTGGCACAGAACCTCTCTGGCCTTGGCAAACGGGTGCTGCTGGTCGAAGGCGATATCCGCCGCCGCACGCTGGATGAATATTTCCAAAAGAAAGCCGGCAAAGAGGGCCTGTTGTCGGTGATTACTGGCGAAGCGACACTGGAAGAGACCGCGCTGTTCCACGATCGGCTGGGCGCGGATGTGCTGGTGGGCGAAAAGTCGCAGCTTAACGCCGCCGATGTCTTCTCCTCTGAGGCTTTCAAGACGTTCCTCGAACACGCCCGGGCCGCCTATGACTTTGTCATCATCGACACGCCGCCAGTGCTGGTGGTGCCAGACGCCCGCGTCATCGGTCAGCACTGTGATGCGATCATGTATTCGGTCAAATGGGACAGCACCAGCAAAGCCCAGGTCCGCGCCGCCCTGAACGAGCTGCGCGCCGTGAACCTCAATGTGTCCGGTCTGGTCCTGTCGCAAATCGATGCCAAAGGTATGAAACGCTACGGCTACGGTGACCGCGGTGGTGCCTATGGCACCTATGGCGGTGGCTATTATGATGAGTGAGGTAACTGATCGTACCCAGTTGCTGAATTAATGGAAATAACGCTGTTATTTTTTTATCACGATCATAACGATATCAGAGTAGGTGTTACGCAGCCGTTTCCATAAAAAGCATCCATGTGGTGCTGTAGCAGCGGCACTCAGTAATCACGCCAAGTTGCGCTACCTTGTGGCAAGGCTTTTATCATTAACCATTCTGAAATGGATCATCTTACGATCTTAGTGAATAAATCGCCTGTTCGTTTCTGGGCGCATCTACTGGGTTTCTCCTTTTAATTACTGGATTGTTATATGCATGTTTTGCTAACTGGAAATACGACATTTAAAATTGCAAATTTTCGCGAGGGCTTACTAAAGAAGCTCATCGAAGATCATCATAAGGTGACTGTCTTGTCGCCTTCCGACAACTATGTTTCAAAGATCAAAGAATTAGGCGCTGAGCACAAAGAAATAAGAATGGATCGAAACGGTATCTCGCCGTTGCGGGAATTTTTATTGTTGTTTTCAATATTTATGTATATTCGCCAAATTCGCCCAGAAATTGTGTTCAGCTATACAATTAAAAACAATATCTACTCTGGAATTGCTTGCCGCATTCTCAATATTCCCTTTGCTCCAAATGTAACAGGTTTGGGACCTGCCTTTGATAAGAAAGGTCTTTTCAGCTCTCTCATTCGATTGCTGTATCGCGTCTCAGCAAGTCGTGCTATGGTTGTTTTTTTTCAAAATCCGGATGACTTAAAAACCTGTGTTTCTGCGGGTATCGTTCCTAAAGAACGCGCTAGGCTTTTACCTGGATCAGGTGTTGATCTAATGCGCTTCCAAAAGGCCGAGCTTCCGTCTGCGGATGATCGTGTCATTTTTCTCATGGTGGCACGTCTGCTTTGGTCGAAGGGGGTTGGTCAGTTTGTCGAGGCTGCGGAAGAAATAAGAAAAAACCACCCAAACGCGATATTTAGAATACTTGGTCCAATCGATCATGACAGCAAAGACTCTGTCCAGCTGGCTGATGTAGATAATTGGTCTGATGAAGGAATTGTCGAATATTTGGGCGTAACGGAGAACGTCCTGCCACACCTCTATGAGGCGCATTGTGTTGTGCTTCCCTCATATTACCGCGAAGGAACGCCCCGCTCTCTTATCGAAGCAAGTGCAATTGGGCGGCCGGTGATCACAACGAATATTCCGGGGTGCAGAGATTTAGTTGTCAACGGTGAGACAGGTATTTTGGTGAAGCCAAAAGACGCGGCATCCCTAGCAATAGCGTGCATTGAATTTTTGGGAATGTCTCAATATGACAGAAATGCTATGGGGCAAAAGGGTGCCGAGAGGGTAGCGACCCATTATGATGAAAAAATTGTCATTAACTCTTACATTGATCTGTTTGGAAAAATTTGATTTTGGCTTCGGAGAAGCATCTTTGTGAAGCGTATCGTTTGATTAAAAAATGACGAAACCTGTATTAACGATGCAATACAGAACTTTGTAGAAAAATAGGAGGCTGAACCATGCCAGAATCCGTTCCCTTTATCGATTTGAAACGACATGAACCGGGGTTTGTGGAGAGTGTATCTGAGAAATTTTCCCACATGTTGAAAAATACTCAGTTCGTTGGTGGGCAAGAAGTTGCATCTCTCGAAGAAAAGCTTAGCAATTACGTCGGTGTAGATCATACAGTGAGCTGTGCAAACGGTACGGATGCACTCCAGCTTTCTTTGCGCGCCGTTGGCATTGGCGCTGGGGATGTCGTTTTAGTCCCGAACATGACTTTTTGGGCCACGTTCGAAGCAGCAGTGAACGTGGGTGCCACTCCTGTAACGGTTGATAGCGACATCAGTGATGGTGGAATTTCATATCACGATCTCGAAAGCGCTCTGAAAACGATTAGGCCAAAGGCAGCAATCATTGCTCATTTGTATGGCTGGGGAAGCGCATGTTTAGATGACATTCGTGCAATTTGTAAGCGAGAAGGCGTTGTTTTGGTCGAGGATGGCGCACAATGCTTTGGTACCCGTTTTAATAGTGCTCCAATTTATGCAGGGGCCACAATTTCCACAACGTCATTTTATCCAGCCAAAGTTTTGGGCGCAGCCGGTGACGCTGGGGCTGTGTTTACAAATGACGCTAATTTAGCTGAAAAAGTACGCCAGCTTACAAACCACGGACGCACCACACACTATGGGCATGGAGCGATCGGGTGGAACTCGCGTATGGACGCTCTGCAGGCTGCGTATCTTAATCACTCAATGGAATTTATTGATGCACGCATTGAGTCCCGTAGAAAGTCCGCGGCCTTTTATCAGCAGCACGTAACCGCCCTTAGCCCCAAAATAGGGCTCGAAATCATGCAGGCTCCGTCAGGCTATGATGAGAACGGGTATTGCAATGTATGTTTTGTACGTGATCCAGCCCAAAAACAGACAATTGAAGCGAACTTGAGAAGCAACAATATCGGTTTTGCTAATATCTATCCTGGGGTAATGTCACAACAGCCAGGCGCTAAAGACCACCTCTTAAAGCACATTGGTGGGGACGGCGCCGAGAGCATCTGCGCCTCTGTTCTGAATCTGCCCCTATTCCCATATATGACTGAAGCGGAACTGATGCGTGTGATGGATGTTCTGGCGTCGACACAGGAGAAAGTCTGATGTCGAAAGATATCTTTTCACACCCTTCTGCCCATGTTTCTGATGAAGCAAAAATTGGAGCAGGAACGAAAATTTGGATCAATGTACAAATTCGAGAAGGAACTAATATTGGCGCTGACTGCATCCTTTCAAAGGATGTATACGTGGACCACGGTGTCTCAATCGGGAACCGCTGTAAAATTCAAAACAGCGTCTCCATTTATAACGGAGTTACAATTGGCAACGACGTATTCGTCGGACCAAATGTGTCATTCACGAACGATAAAATTCCGCGAGCGTTTAATGCCGACTGGAATATTACAAAAACTCGCGTTGATTCGGGCACCAGTATTGGCGCCAATGCCACCATCGTTTGCGGCGTGACTTTAGGCGAGTACTCAATGGTTGCTGCGGGCAGTGTCGTCACAAAAAACGTCCCCCCCTATACCTTGGTAGCAGGAACCCCTGCGCAAGTAATTTCCAAAATTGATAAAGCCGGAAATCGAGTATCTGGAGAAGAAAATGAACGATAAAGTGGTCAAAGTTGGTTTGCTCGGCCTTGGAAACATGGGGCGAAACCATCTGCGTGTCTTATCTCTGTTAAAGGGCTTCGAACTCACATTCATCTGCGATGCTAATACCGAAGTTGTAGAGAGCCTGGGCAAGGAATACAGCATACCATATACCGTAGACCCAACATCTTATTTAGATCAAGTTGACGCTGTCGTCATCTGCACGCCAACGGTAACGCATGCTGATTACATTCGCATGTGCGCAAAAGGCGTAAAGAACATCTTCGTTGAGAAGCCATTGGCCGCAACTCTGCAAGAAGCAATCGAAATTTCTGATTTTGCGAAGGAAAATGAACTAAATATTCAAGTTGGGTTTATTGAAAGGTTCAACCCTGCAGTACGGTCTCTTAAAACCGTTCTGGACGGTACTGAAAAAATCATCAGCTTGGATTTCACCCGCACCAACAAAGTAAGTTCGCGGATTACCGATGTTGATGTCATCACAGACCTGATGATCCATGATATTGACCTTGCACTCTATTTGAACGGCCCCGCCAAATCCGTAGCAGCCCATGGATTTTCTAAGGGTGAAATGACAGATTTTGCGTCCGCGTTGATCACTCATGAAAATGGACAGTTCTCTAGAATTCTTGCAAGCCGTGTCACCGATAAAAAGATCCGACATATCTCTAGCACTTGCGTTGACATGTACATCGACTGTGATTTGCTGAGCAAAGAAATCATCATCAATCGCGAAGCTGAGACCAAAGTTGAAGACGATCTACCTTACAGAGTTTCCGCTGTAAGAGAGGCTGTAGCTGTAGCTCCACAAGAAGCGCTTCTTACTGAACTTCAAAGCTTTATGGAAAGTTGTGTAAACATCGCAGATTCTAATCGGCCAAGTGTATCTGCCGGAGTCGCAGCTATGCAAATCTGTGATCAAATCAAAACGTCTGTTGAGAGTTAAGATGCGTGAAAATCTAAAAGGAAA
This sequence comes from Thalassobius sp. Cn5-15, assembly GCF_022347685.1. Classification (GTDB taxonomy): domain Bacteria; phylum Pseudomonadota; class Alphaproteobacteria; order Rhodobacterales; family Rhodobacteraceae; genus Thalassobius. The sequence goes on along the minus strand of NZ_JAKRGF010000009.1, from coordinate 74,306 downwards.
AACTGTTCTGGTTACAGGCGGTGCCGGTTTTATTGGCAGTCATTTGACCGATAAGCTAATTGCAGAGGGCGTGGAACATGTTGTGGTCATCGACAATATGTTTATCGGCAACGTCGTTAATCTGTCCGATGCAATTGCCACCGGTAAAGTAACACTCTATCGCGATGATGCTGAAATCAGCTCGAGCGTCGATGCCATTTTCGACGAACACGATATCGATGTCGTGTTCAACTGCGCGACCAAAGCACTGAACTATTCATTCCACAATCCGGCAAACGCTTTCGATACAAACGTACGTGTTGTGCTGAACCTACTTGAGCATCAACGTCATGGACATTTCAAATCGCTTTGCCATTTCTCCACCTCGGAAGTTTACGGTAGCGCTGTATATGAACCGATGGATGAAGATCACCCTCGCAACCCAACGACGACATATGCAGCCGGGAAAGCTGCAGCGGACATGGCTGTGGAAAGTTATGTCCGTATGTTTGACTTGGACGCATTTATCGTGCGCCCATTTAATAACTACGGCCCGCGTCAAAATTATGAAGGTATGTTGGCAGGCGTTATTCCTATCACAGCGGTACGCGTCCTAACCGGCAAGACCCCAGAAATTCATGGGAGCGGCGAGCAAAGCCGTGACTTCATCCATGTCTCGGACACTGTGGATGCCGTACTGCGCCTTTTTGAAGTTCAGCCTGCTGGCGAGACCGTGAATATTTCCACTGACAACCAGATTTCAGTTAACGAACTGATTCCGCTCATCTGCAAACACTTCAACTACGATGGCGAAATTATTCGTAAGGAAGCGCGAGGATCAGATGTTCTGTGCCACAACGCCAGCAATGAGAAAGTAAAAGCCTTGATTGATTATCAATTGACTCCTTTTGAACAAGGGCTTGCTTCAACTCTTGACTGGTACAAAGACCGTATTGGCGAGGATCTAAAATGATCCGCCTCATTCGGCCGTACATTAGCTTTGATGAAGTTGAACAAGACCTTCGCAAGGTATTTGACAGTGGCATGTTTACCCGCGGCGAGAACGTTGTTGGGTTTGCTGACGAACTTGCAACTTATACCGGCGCGCGCCATGCCTTTCTGGCAACCTCCGCAACGACTGCACTATGGTTGTGCTTAAAACGCCTTGCAGTTGGTCCCGGCGACGAGGTGATCGTTTCTGACTTTTCGTTTCCGGCAACTGCCAATGTCGTCGAAGATTTGGGGGCTCGCCCAGTATTCGCAGACGTTTGTCCGGATACCTTCAACATGACCCCCGAAGCATTGAAAGCAAAAATCACTGAGAAAACACGCGCTGTCATTTTTGTCGATGCGCTTGGAAATCCCAGCGGGATTACCAAGATTGCAGAAATCTGTCGAGAAAACGCACTGCCATTGATTGAAGACGCAGCTTGCGCGCTTGGCAGTTCCGAAGCGGGTCAGCGATGCGGTAACATTGCAGATATGACATGCTTCAGCTTTCACCCTCGTAAACTTCTGACAACTGGTGAGGGCGGGGCAGTTACGATTAACAATACTGACTGGGTTGCCTGGTTTAACCGCAAACTTAGTCACGGCGGCGAGGGCATGCGTGGCTACGGATTAGACTTCGTAGATTACGGCTACAATTTTCGGATGTCCGAAACACAAGCCGTTATGGGGCGCGCGCAGCTAAAAAAGCTGGACGACATTATCGCAGAACGCAATGAGATCCGAGACGCTTACATCCAACAGCTCGCATCCGCTGGATTCACTGTGCAGGGCCACGGTCCAGAAGTAGTTCACAATGTTCAATCGCTAGTGTTTCGCATCCCTGAGGGCTGCGATCGCGATACATTAATCACAAGACTAAGGGAGGTTGGTATAGAAACCACACTTGGCACCTACGCTTTAAGTGCAACCACTTACTATCATAAACGTTATAACGATGTGCAACCTGTTGCGAGCAGGCTGCAAGATACCACGCTGACATTGCCGTGTTATGCTGATCTTGATGTAGAATACGTGTGTGAGCAACTCGTTGGCCTGGTGACAAAGAGGAAGTAAGTTGTGCCCAAAGCTCAGACTGAAATAAAAAGAGCGGTTTGGAAAATGCTCGAATCCATCTGGAATGACGATGACTTCCAGTTTTGGGATGCAGACCGCAATAACGCTCTACGCGAGGATATTCTTAAAAATCTCGCTCGGTTTCCAATGACCGATGATGAAAGAGCTGCTGACATTGGCTTACCAGAAGGGTGCCGCATTCGGGAGGGAGCCAAAGTCATTTCGGCAGATAATCTGCAATGTGGAAAACATGTTTGGATTGGTGAGAACGCAATTGTGGACGCTTCTGGTGGCCTTGAAATTGGTGACCATACGACAATCGCAAGTTCTGTTTTCGTATGGTCTCATACAAGCGTTATGTCGAGCCTGATGGGCCAAAACACACCCGGGAATTCTTGGATACGCCGCGCAGCCACAAAGATTGGATCCAATACTTTCATCGGCGGTCCCTCTGTCATCAATCCAGGGATTACAATCGGAAAACGATGCATAGTGATGCCAATGTCGGTGGTTACAGAAGATGTGCCAGATAATACTATGGTGGGCGGCGCCCCTGCTGTCGCAAAACGCACGATAGACGATGCGTGGCTAGAAAGAGAGCGGTTAAAACTTGCTGGAAACAGTGGTTGAACCACAAAATGCTATTTGTAAAAAGCGATCAACAGTTGCCTCAGGATAAAGAAGAAATTATAAAAGAACGAGACCCGAGAAAGCTTTCTGCAGTCGTCGACTATGGGCTTGTTTTTGTAGGTGACTTGCTACCCTATGGTGTCCTTTTTCTACTCACTGTTTTAACTGGATTTCGTTTCGGAATCCAAGCTGCTGGTTTTTGGAGCCTTTGCTACGCATATGTTGCCATCATTACTACTCTAATTTGTGGCCCAAACTTATTGTCGCTTCGGCGACGTATGCCCTCTAATCCGTCACCTGGTGCAGTCATTATCGCAGGTTGGATCTTAAGGCTTGTCGCAATTGGCTCTGGTGTAGCTCTATTGCTGATAGCCAGCCGTATTATGAACACAGGCACAGATCTGATCCCTTTAATGAGTTTGCTTTTTGTTGCTAGGTTCGTTGAAACATCGATTGATGGACCGGCAACAGGAATCCAGTATCTGTACAATGCACGGTCATACTTCCTCCTGCGTCTAACTGTTTTTTTGGTCATAATAGCTGTTGTACTTTTAGGGGTGTTCGGTACCGATTCAAATTCAGGCCAGACTGCGCTAATCGATGTTGCGACTGCTTATCTAGTGGGGGCATGTTTAGGGTTCTTAGTCACCTTGTTTGCAACACGAACACTTTTTATCCCAGCCATCGTGCCAATCAAAGTATGGGCTGAACTACGCGGACAAAGCCGAGAACTTGCCAAATTTGTACTAGCGACAGTCTTATTTTTAATGGCAAGCCGTCTACATCCAGTCATTATCAGCGCGTTACGAGGGCAAGAGATGGCGGGTCAATTTGCGATGGTGCAGAATCTTTTTGCAGTTCTCGCCTTAGCGTCCACCGGAGTGGCTGGAGTTTTCTTCTGGTCCCGTAATCGTCAGGCACGCGACCATTTGCTTGATGGTGTTCCTTGGTTATGGCTCACCGGCGCTATCGTAGGGGGAACATTTGTTGGAATGATTGGTGCAATTGCCATTAACTATATGTACCTAACCCCACTAGAAGGATCCGACCTGCTTAAAAGGACAGCTTGGATAATCTGCTTAGCCACTCCTTTAATATTATCTCAGGCCATTTTATCAAACGTATTGGTCCTGCAAAAGCGTGACACTGAAATGCTATTGCTTGCAGCTGGGAACTCGCTACTCAGTGTTCTGATTATTTGGCTAGCAGTTTATCGTTTTGGGCTTTTAGGAGCTGCAGCCTCCGTAAGCATTTCCGCAGGGTTCTCCTCAGCGATGGGAATATGGATAGTGAGACGCAAAAATGGCTAAGCACATTTGCCATATCCTGAATCATTTAGACGCCGGTGGCGCAGAACAATATGTCATTCAGCTAGCCAACTATTTAGTTGCTAACGGCGACAATGTCACCATTATAGCAGGCTATCCACACACCCTTAAAGGCAGGCTAGATGAAGCTGTTCATATTGAGCACATCACGCTTCATCCCGGGGCTTCCAAATCTATTTTTCAATACATAAAACTTTTTTCAGGCGCTGTTCTTCATCTGACGAAGTATTTTCGCAAGCAAAAAGTCGACCTTGTACATACTCATTTGACAGCTTCAGCTTTGCCCGCTTGGATCGCCGCAAAACTATCTGGGGTCCCTGTTCTGCATTCCAAAATGCACAGCGAGGCTGTCAGCACACGTCTTGGCAAAGTCGTTTTTGGCTCTCGGATACCTCTTATCCTCGTCGATAAATTTTTATCTTTTACTCGGTATTCTGAACACGAAATAAAAAAACATTGGCACGCAGACGAAACCCGAATGGTCACTTCATCTATCGGTGTCGATACGATGCATTTTGAACCCTGGGATACTGAAAAGCGCGCCCAAGCACGCACCGAATTACAAATTGATCAGAGTGCTTTCGTTGTTTTGGTTTTGGCACGCTTACATCCTGAAAAGGATGTTGAACTCGCTATTCGTTCTAGTTGTATGTTGGATGACCCTAACTGTGAATTGATTATTGTAGGTGATGGCGTCGAACGGCAGCGACTCGAAGCTTTAGTCGCAGACCTAGATAGTCGAACAAAAATTCGTTTTTTGGGGGTTATGAAGGACCCCCGATCTGCACTACATGCTGCAAACCTGTTGGTCCAAACCACCCGCGGCCCTGATCTAGGCATGGTTGCCCTCGAAGCCATGGCGTCGGGCATACCTCTTCTTATTGCGTATAGAAATAATGAAGAGAAATTGATGGCTCAAAATACGATGGAAAACCAAGAGATTGGCTTCATCTCATTTGCCACGCCGTCTGATATGTCCGCGGTCCTTCGAGAAGTAATTGCTGTGCCTGAACGTCTAGAAAGCATGTCTGAAGACGTACGTGCAATGGTCGAGCGGCGTCATGCAAAGAACGTTGTTTACACTGCTTTATCCAATTCTTACGAACAAATCATTAAAAACTAACGCAGAGCTGGCGATCATCCTGCAAAGCAAAAAATTAACAGACTTAGGAGATGGCTGATGTGTGGCCTCGCAGGTTTTTGGGATCACTTATCTCCCACTGAAGCACAAAAAGTTGCTCTAAATATGAGCGATCGAATTGAACACCGAGGTCCTGATGGGTTTGGAATTTGGAATGATGAAGCCGCTCATCTAACACTCATGCATCGCCGGTTGGCAATCCTCGATCTATCTTCTTCGGGCGCACAGCCCATGCATTCTGCATCTCAGCGGTATGTGCTTGCATTCAATGGTGAAATTTACAACCATCTAGAAATGCGCAGCGATCTGGAGCTGTTAGGTGCAGCCCCTCAGTGGCAAGGTCATTCTGACACAGAGACGCTCTTAGCCGCACTAGAATACTGGGGTATCAAAGAAACCCTGCAGCGCCTAAATGGCATGTTCGCATTCGCGTTTTGGGATAAAAAAATGCGCAAGTTGGTGCTGGCGCGTGATCGCGCGGGGGAGAAACCACTTTATTATGGCCGCTGTGGTAAAGCCTTCCTATTTACGTCCGAACTCAAAGCACTTACGGCACACCCAGAATGGCAAGGGGATATCGATCGCACTGCGCTACATCTGTACTTGCGATATAGCTACGTCCCCTGCCCCAAAAGCATTTATGTAGGTATCAATAAACTACCGCCGGCTCACTACATAGAAATTGAAGAAAACGGTCACAATATTAGCGAGCCTACTGCTTATTGGGATTTGGAGGCTGTCGCGACACAGCCTCGGGTCTATGACGCAGCCCAGCCAGAAGAAGCCATCGACGCACTTGATCGCCTTCTCGAGAAGGCGGTACGTAGCCGCATGAGTGCAGACGTTCCTCTTGGTGCCTTGTTATCAGGTGGATATGATTCCTCGACAGTTGCCGCATACATGCAAAGGCAAAGCTCGCAAGATATCAAAACGTTTTCTATTGGTTTCAATGAAGCTGGATACAATGAAGCTGAGCATGCCAAAGCAGTTGCAACACACCTAGGTACGGATCACACAGAGCTATATGTATCCACACAGGATGCTTTAAATGTAATACCCAAACTTCCTCATATCTATGATGAACCATTTGCGGACCCTTCTCAGATACCTACGTATCTTGTGTGTGAGATGGCGCGTAAAAGTGTGACAGTATGCCTGTCTGGAGACGGAGGAGATGAACTTTTTTGTGGATACAACCGTCACGCGATGGGATTTGATATCTTTCAAAAGATGAAAAAACTGCCGTATCCAATACGCGTAGCGATCGGCAAAATGATGGGACGCGTGCCACCCTCCATGCTAGAAGCCGCGCAACACATCCTTCCCAAAGCCACCCGTGTTCAAAACATTTCAGAACGCCTACCAAAATTACTAAAGGTACTCTCTTGTGCTGATGGGCAGGAATTTTATGATTCACTGATATCACAATCAGTGAACACGGTTGATTTGCTGCAACCACACCCAGATCTCAGCTCTGCAAAGTTGACATTCAACACTCATCTCCTTGATCAAGTTAGCGACATGCGTGATCAAATGATGCTTATGGATATCCAGACATACCTGCATGACGACGTGTTAACAAAGGTCGACCGCGCGAGCATGGCTGTTAATCTGGAAGCCCGAGTTCCACTCCTTGATCACAGATTGATAGAGTTTGCCTGGCAAGTACCTGTAGGCCTAAAGTATCGCGACAAAACAGGGAAGTGGTTGTTGCGCCAAGCTTTGCACCGCCATGTTCCCAAAGAGATCATGGAACGGCCCAAAATGGGGTTTGGCGTTCCAGTTTCCACGTGGTTACGCGGCCCTCTCCGGGACTGGGCCGAACAGCTACTCGATCCCAAGTCTATGCAACAGGAGGGTTTTCTAAATCCGACAGCTGTGCAGGACATTTGGCGAAAGCACCTCAATGGGACAGAGGGCTTGCAATACACTCTCTGGAACATTTTGATGTTCCAAGCTTGGATGCGTAACATGCATGCCTCATAGCTTTGATCGGGCTTAAAAGGTGAAAGACTTAGTTTATGTGGACCTACTGGATGTTACTGGCTGTGCCAGCAACAGCAATTTTGTTGCCAATTCGACTAAATGAAAACGGTCGATTTATCGCACTGTTCCTGTTCTCACTCCTATTGGTGCTCGTCATCGGTCTGCGACACGAAGTCGGGGGGGATTGGTCAACATACCTTGAGCACCAATTGTTAATTGAAAAACTACCCCTTGCAGCGGCTGCCGCATTTGGGGATCCAGGCTATTATGTATTCAGCTGGATTTCTGGCAGACTGGGAGGAGGAATTTATCTAACAAACACATTCTGCGCTATTATTTTCACGCTGGGTGTTTTCTGCTTTTCAAAATCTCAACCACTTCCTTGGGTCGCTCTCTTTGTCGCGATACCTTACTTGGTCATCGTTGTTGCGATGGGGTACACACGCCAATCCGCAGCAATTGGTTTAGCCCTTATTGGTCTGACTTACCTTCAGCGCGGGCAAATCCTGAAATTTGTAGCCTGTATTATTCTGGGTGCCTTGTTTCACAAAACAGCCGTAGTCCTGCTACCAATCGCAGGGTTAACTGCAACCAAAGGACGGTTTTGGAACGCGCTATGGGTTTTCGCCATGCTCGCAATTGCCGGAAGTCAACTTTTACTCGGCCAACTTAACAGCCTGTGGGGACTATATGTTGCCGGAGGAATGACATCCGAAGGTGGAAACATTCGGATTTTTATGAATCTCATTCCAGCGACATTATATTTACTGTTTTATAAAGCTATGAGGTTAGAGCTACAGGTACAGCGCCTTTGGTATTGGATGGCGCTCACATCTATCGCATGTTTCTGCCTCGTCTTCTTGTCATCAACACTTGCAGACCGGATATCTCTATATTTTCTACCCATCCAAATGTTTGTCTTTACACACATTTATGTAATTCTAAAATCGCCACTAGAGCGTGCGGCGCTTCTAGTGGCGATTTTAGGGTATTACTTTTTGGTGCAATGGGTCTGGCTCACCATGGCAAACCACTCTTCATACTGGATCCCATATCAAATTATTTGGAACTAAGGTAGTCAGAGGTGGTCTCGGAAATTTGGGCCAGTCGTTAAGGTGGATCGCATGAAGAAAGTGACGATCCAAAATGAAGAAAAGAAAGAACCATTCGCCTGAGTTCAAAGCCAAGGTTGCGCTTGAAGCGATCCGCGAGGAGATGACGCTGGCGGAACTGTCCAAGAAATATGGCGTTCACCCTACGCAGATTGGAACGTGGAAGCGGACAGCGATAGAGAACATGTGACCTGCCCCCCGAAACTTCCCTCGTTCTGATGCAGAGTTTGCTCAACCTATTGAAGGAGCAAACGAATGCGAAAGAGCCGTTTCACGGAAGCCCAAATCATTGGGATGATCAAAGAGCAGGAAGCCGGGGTGCCGACAGCTGAGGTGTGCCGGAAGCACGGCCTCAGTCAGGGCACGTTCTACAAATACAAGTCGAAGTTTGGCGGCATGGAGGTGTCCGATGTCGCGAAGCTGAAGGCGATGGAGGACGAAAACGCCAGGCTCAAGCGCTTGCTGGCAGATACGATGCTGGACAACGCTGTTCTGAAGGAACTTTTGGGAAAGAACTAACGACGCCGAATGAGCGGCGAGAGGCAGCGCTCAGGGCGATGCGGGATCATGACATCTCACAGGGCCGGGCCTGCCGACTTGTCGGTGTCGATCCGAAGACGGTCCGGCGTGAACGCCCGCCGGATAATCCTGAGATTCGCAAGGAGATGAAAGCGGTTGCCGCCCAACGTCGCCGGTTTGGCTATCGGCGGATCGGGGTGATGCTGGAGCGCAAAGGACTGATCATGAACCATAAGAAGCTCTATCGGCTTTACACGGAGGAGAAGCTGGGCGTCAGGCGGCGACGGGGCCGTAAACGGGGCCGTGGCTCGCGAACGCCGATGCCAGAGGCGCTGAGGCCGGGCGAGCGCTGGTCATTGGACTTCCTGTCCGACACGTTCGGGGCTTCGCGCCGGTTCCGCATTCTGGCGGTGAACGATGATTGTTGCCGCGAGAACCTGTGCCTGATGGCCGACACCAGCATATCCGGCGCCCGTGTTGCCCGGGAACTGGATGCGCTCGTCCGGCTCTATGGCAAACCGGCCAGCATTGTCTCTGACAACGGCACCGAGTTCACCAGTCGGGCAATCCTGAAGTGGGCCAACGACAACGGCGTGGATTGGCACTACATCGACCCGGGCAAGCCGCAGCAGAATGCCTTCATCGAGTCATTCAATGGTAGCCTGCGAGATGAGCTTCTTAACGAGGAGATGTTCGACAGCCTTGAAGATGCGCGTCGAAAACTGGCGCTCTGGCGCTACGACTACAACAACGTCAGGCCGCACTCATCGCTCGGGAACCAAACACCCGCAGAAGCGCGCCGGACGCTTGAGCAATTTGAGGGCTCCGCGCCCGGCGCGCTTGCCCAATCCGACCACGAAGAATATGAAAACCAGACCCGCAGACTCTCGTTATGAATGAGGAAGCTTCGGGGGGCAGGTCAGGCACCGTGTACGACGGTTGATGCGACTTATGAGGCTGGTGCCGATTTACCAGGAGCCAAATACCAGCAAGAAGCATCCCCAGCATAAGATCTGGCCATACCTGCTGCGCAATATGGTGATTGATCGCCCCAACCAGGTCTGGTGCGCAGACATTACCTACATACCGATGCGGCGTGGCTTCCTGTATTTGGTCGCCATCATGGACTGGTACAGCCGCAAGGTTTTGTCCTGGCGTCTGTCCAACAGTATGGATGCGGACTTCTGCGTGGAGGCTTTGAAAGAGGCCATTGCCAAGCACGGTGCGCCGGAAATCTTTAACAGCGACCAAGGCAGCCAGTTCACCAGCGGCGCATGGATCGACGTGCTGACAGACGCAAAGATCAAGATCAGCATGGATGGCAAGGGAGCCTGGCGCGACAATCGCATGATTGAGCGTCTGTGGCGATCCCTGAAGTATGAATGCGTGTATCTGAACGCCTTTGAAACAGGCTCCGACGCGCGGGCCGGGATCGGAAAGTGGATGACATATGACAACTCCGAACGTCCACACTCGACGCACGGCTTGTTGACCCCGGATGAGGCCTATGCCAGCAAAACACAGCCAATGAGAATAGCAGCCTAAATGAAACCCTGATCCATCTTAAAACGGCTGCAAACTGGTCTAAAATCTAGGACCACCTCTGTTGCAACAGAGCCCGAAAAAGCAGAGGCGGGCTTTGCCGCCTCCGCCAAATCCCAACTCAGCTCATCAAGGACCAAACGGATACAGCCACCATGAGCACGGCCATGACAATGGTCACGATCCTCATGGTCCGGCCATTGCCCAGCACCCGCAGCATGCTTTCGCCGACGAAGGCCCAGAGGCTGTGAAACACCAGACCGCCCAGCATGAAACCGACCACCAGAAACAGCAATTTCTGCGAGATATCCATGTTGGTATCGGTCAGGAACAGCCCGTAGGCAGACACCCCCATCGCCCAGGTTTTCGGACTGAGAGGATGAATCCACAGCCCTTCCCAGAACGAGGGCGGGCGCACGTCGCCGTTTTCCTTGATCGTCATCAGGACGATGCGCCAGGCCAGATAGATCATGTAGGCAAGGCTGGCATAGGTAAAGACAGTCTGCAGCGGCCCCCCGGCGGACATGATGGCACCGAGGCCGAGCGCGATCAAAACGTTCACGGGCACGTTGCCGATCTGTGCCGCGATGATGATCGGGAAGGCAGCCTTGAAACCGCGGCTTGATCCGATGGCCAGGAATGTCAGGTTTCCAGGGCCGGGTGTGCCGGTCATGATGCAGACGAAGACGGCAAAGGCCGACAAGGTGGGAAAGTCCATGTATGCTCCTATTGGGTGGTGGCGAGTGGTCGGCGCGCATCGGCAGCAGGTTGCGATGCAAACAGCGCTGCAATACCAGGGTCCGACAATGTTTGAGAGAGGGACCGAACAAACCGGTCCACGATTTCCCCCAGATCGGCGTCCGTCGCCACAAATGGCGGTGCAAAGAGCACGTGATTACCGGACACGCCGTCAATTGTACCCGCCGCCGGATAGGTCAGCAGGCCGTTTTCAAGTGCAACGTCCTTGATGCGCGCCGAAAACTTGCTGGCGTCCGTGCCGCTCAGGGTGGCCTTGGTGTCACGGTCTTTGACAATCTCGACGCCCAGAAACAGCCCCATGCCGCGAATGTCGCCGACATGATCGTGTGCGCCAAGCGCGTCGCCCAGCATCGCGCGCAGCAACTGACCCTTGCGATCCGCCGCGGCGACGAGACCGTCATCGACAATCGTGCGCTGCACTTCGAGTGCCACACGGCTGGCAAAGGCCTGATACATGTGGGTCTGGGCATGCACCAACCGAGCCGAGCCGCTGGCAATGGTCTGGTGGATGCGGTCGGAAATCATGATCGCGGAAATCGGCTGATACCCCGCAGCGAGACCTTTTCCCAAAGTCACCATATCGGGGCACATGCCGCTGTCTTCATGCGTGAAGTTGCGCCCGACCCGGCCAAGGCCCGACATGACCTCGTCAAAGATCAACAGAACGCCGTGGCGCACACAGATTTCGTGGACCTTGCGCAGATACCCTTCGACCGGTGGCATGGCCCCGGCGGTCGAACCTGTGACCGGCTCTACGAGGAACGCGGCGACGCGATCGGGGCCAAGCTTCTGGATGGTGTCTTCAAGCTCTTGCGCCAAACGGGTGCCATAGGCGTCATCGCTTTCGCCGGGAAGCTTGCCGCGATAGGCGTTGCAGTCAGAGACAAATGTGGTTTGCGGCAGAATGGGTTTGTACATCTCGCGCCGGTCATATTGGCCGGACAGGGCCAGCGTGAACAGCGAATGACCGTGATAGCTTTGACGGCGCGAGATGTAATGCACGCGCTGCGGTTCGCCCCGCTCGCAATGCCATTGATAGGCCAGTTTCAGCGCCAGTTCGACGGCATCTGTGCCGCCCGATTGCAGGATGACCCGGGGCAGACGTGGTTCCAGACTGGCCAGATGGTCGGCCAGTGCCTCGGCCGGATCGGTGATGAAGGTGGCGGAACTGACCCAGGCGACAGAGTCGGCGGTCTCTTTCATGGCGGCGCGGATGCGCGGATGGCGATAGCCAAGGTTGGCCACGCAGGCGCCGCCGCAGCTATCGATGATCGTTTGCCCGTCACGGGTAGTCAGGCGTATGCCCTCGGCCGAGGAGATGTTGATCGGGTCCTTGGCAAGGCTGCGGTAGAAAAGATGGGTCATCCTCTGTTCGCCCGTGCCGCCAGTTGCGCATCCTTTGCGGGTTGGGCCTGAGCGTGTCGCGGTGCGGCGACGGGAACATCCCAGGCGCTGTCGCGCTGGTGGAAACGGCGACCGAACCGGGTTGCTCCGGTCAGGCGGACAAACGCCCAGACCGGCAGAAAAAAAACCATGTACAAAAGAAGAGCGAGCAGTTTCACGGGAAGGTTCCTTTCGGGAATATTCTGGGTATCAATCGAGAGGGATTTCCTCTCGCCAGTTGTCATCGGAGAGGTTTTTCGGCTGGTCGGCTTTCTTCAGGACGCAGGTGCCCAGGACGAGCGTGTCCATCTCTGTCCGCATGAAACAGCGATAGGCATCGGTCGGGGTGCAGACGATCGGTTCGCCGCGCACGTTGAAGGACGTATTGACCACCGCCGGGCAGCCGGTCCTTGCGTGGAACGCACTGAGCAGCGCGGCATAGCGCGGGTTGGTATCCGGGCTGACCGTCTGAACGCGGGCGGAGTAATCCAGATGGGTGATTGCAGGCAGATCCGAGCGGACCTCGTTGATCGAGCCGAGCCCACCCTGAGAAATCGGGTGGCGCCGCCCGGCGGTCACTGGTGCCACGAGCAGCATGTACGGGCTTTCGTCCTTCAGATCAAAACACGCGTCTGCGTGATCGCGTAGCACTGACGGTGCAAACGGGCGGAAGGACTCGCGGTATTTGATCCGCAGGTTCATAGTCTTCTGCATGTCGGTATTACGCGGATCGCCGATTATCGAACGGGCGCCCAACGCACGAGGGCCGAATTCCATGCGACCCTGAAACCAGCCGACGACCTCACCGGCCTCAAGCTGAGCGGCGACCTGGTCATACAGCGCAGGTTCGCCCAGCTCTTCGAAAGGATAGCCGTTTTCGGTCAGGAATGCCCGGATCTGCGCATCGCTGAAATCCGGGCCCAGATAGGCCCCCGCCATCGCATCGCCATTGTCCGAGGTTGGAACCGGCCGGCTGGCGGCCGCCGCGACCTGCGCGTCCAGAGCCGCGCCCAATGCGCATCCCGCATCCCCCGCGGCGGGCTGAATCCAGACCCGGTCGAAAATTTCAGCCTCAATCAATTTGCCATTGGCGACGCAGTTCAGACCTACGCCCCCGGCAATGCAAAGGTTGCGCTCTCCGGTCATCCGCGCGGCAGCTCTGGCCAGCCCCAGCACAGCGTCGTTCGTGACGCTCTGGATCGAGGCCGCCATATCGCAGTGGAACTGGGTCATCTCTGCTTCGGGCTCGCGGATCGGCTGACCGAACAGCTCTTCGAGCGCCTGCCCGACCATGGTCTTGCCTTCCAGGAAGGTGAAATAGTCAAGGTTGAGCGTGAACGAGCCATCCTCTTTCAGCGACACCACGTGATCGAGGATTTTCCGGGCATAGCGCGGCACCCCATATGGTGCCAGCCCCATGAGCTTGTACTCACCGGAATCGACCTTGAACCCGCAGTAATAGGTAAATGCCGAGTACAACAGGCCAAGGGAATGCGGATAGGACACCGAATTCACCAGGCGCAGTTCCGGCCCCTGACCGTGCCAGATGGTGGTTGTGTGCCATTCCCCGACCCCGTCGATACACAGGATTGCCGCGCTCTCGAAAGGCGACGGAAGGAAGGCGGACGCGGCATGTGACCGGTGGTGATCCGTCACCTTGATGTCGGGCGGCGTACCGCGCTGCATCGCCCTGAGTTCCTGCGCGACGACCCGGTCCATGCGGCGTCGTTGCCCCAGCCAGCCGGGCAAGATGTCGGAAAACGTGTCAGCCCCTTTCGGTCCGGCACAGGCAAAACTGCCAAGAGTGCGCCGGAACTTGGCCCCTGAATCCTCGTAGTAGGTGACGCTGGCCAAATCGCTCAGCTCGAGCCCCGAGGTATCCAGACAATAGGCGATGGCGTCCGCCGGAAAGGCGGCGTCGTGGCGGCGGCGGCTGAACCGTTCCTGCTGCGCGGCGGCAACGATGCCGTGTTTATTGACGATAGCGGCGGCCGCATCGTGATAAAAGGCGGATATTCCAAGGTGGTATTGGGTCATGGGTCAGGCGTTCATTCTTGGGGGCACGTGGTGAAGGGCATCAGCGGCTGAAACCGGCTTGCCCGGTGCCTTGCTGCGGGTGGTGAAAAAATCGAGGTTGCCGCAAATCCTTGCGACCGGGTCGAGCGATTCAAATCCGGCGCGCACCCGCGACCAGGTCTTTCGCACTTCGTCCGGATCCTCGATGGCCGAGATGAACAGATCGATCGCATCCGCAGCCCAGGCCGCGTGACCGTCCGACACATTGTCGATGGTATTGTGCAGATCGACGAAGATCGTCGGAAGGTTGTAGTGCTGCAGGAAACGGTGCGCGTTCCGGTAGGTTCCGCCGACGCCCGACAGTTCCATCGCGAGGTTGAGCCCAAGGATTTCGGCTCGGTAACTCGACGGGAATTTTCCGATTGCCAGCCAATAGACCGGCAGCTGGAAACTGTCGTCTCTGAGGTCGGGGTGGTGGGCGAATTCGAGGCTGCCAGTTGGGGGTAGCTCCTTGCCCATCGCGGACAGAACACCGCGGTAAACCTTTGGGTGGTTCATGTCCCACGCGCCGTTGCCCAGTTCATCCCAATAGGTTTTGAACAGCGGAGCCCCGACGCGGCTAGAGGCCAGTGCGATGTCGGTGAAGCCCTGCAACCAAGCCCCGTCGATCAGCGTGAGCGGCGCCAGTTGCACGGATTGTTCGATGACCGCCTCGCGGCTCGGAATTTCGGTTTCGGCGCTTTGTTCGAACCGCGCGGCGTGGTGGTCGTGCGTGTCCAGCAACCATTCGCGCAACAGCCCCGGCTGCCAGTCCACCGGCAAAGAACGGCAGGTCGCGTCGATGCATTTTCGGGCCTTCGCAAGCCAGAATTCGCAGTATTCCGCTGCGAATGCACGGGTCGCGGGCGCCAGTGCCCGGCCTTGAAGCGTGAAATAGGCCTGGCGAATGCCGGTCGGCGTGACACCAAGCGTTGCGTCCCCCTGCCCGATCTCGGAGCGCGGCGCGACGAATGTTGCAGCCAGACGGGCGAGCACCGCGCCGCGGCTGTCGGGATGAGGCCAACTGTCGTCTTGTCCCAGATCGGTGATCCAGTCGCGGATGATCGCGATCTCACCGTCGTTGAACACGCGAAACATCGGGCCGCCATAGTCCAGCATCTGCGTCGCAAATCGCGATTTGTCCGGGTCGCCTTTGCGGATGATGCGGCTTCGGCCCAGCACTTCGAGAAGCGGCAGAGGGTCCTTGCGCGCTTTTGACAGCCAGTCACGCAGTGACTCCCCTTCGAGTTTGAAATTCTCGTGGTAGACGCTCGCTTCTCGGGCCTTGGCCTGCAGGAGCAGCGCCATCGACAGGCGCGGGTCAAGATGCGCAAGGGTCAGGTCGAACAGGGTCCGATCCCATTCGTCAATCAGCGCTAGATATAGGGCAATTCCCGTCGCGCATTGCGCCTGCTGGTCCGGTGTGTCGGCCAGTGCATCTGCAAGCGCCCGTGCGAGTCCAAGTGGCGTTTCACCCGCAGGCAGGCTGTCGGCGGTTTGCGGAATCGCCATGTCCAGCCGTTCCCATTCGGGCGCGCCCAGCACCTCGGCGGCAAAAGACCAGGACGGCAGGCATCCCAATTCACGCTGCGCCAGATCCGCCCCGATCAGCACAGCCCCAAAGGCGTCACTGCGCCGGGACAAGGCAAGGATCGCACCGGGCAAACGGAACAGGCTGTCGTTGATCCGCCTGTCCTGTGCCAGTTCGTGGGGCGGGGCCGCCGCCGCGTCGATCCCGTGCCGCCGGGCGATGGCGCGAAAGGCATCCGCACGCGCGCAGTTGGCGGCCCCCGCCCCGACATCATCGGCCAACAGCGCCATGGCGCTCAATTGTTCGGGCAGCTCGAAGACCCCCGGCGCACTGAGACTGTGCAGTGTCGCTCCAAGCGTTGCCGCCACAGGCGCGCTTTGCTCAAGAACGAAGCGTGCGGCCTTGCGACGCTGCCCTGCGCTTAGCCGCGTGGCAAGGTCCGACCAACGCGCGGTGGACTCCTGGCGCAATGCGGCGACCTCTAGTCCACGGTCCTGATCCGTGTGGACCAGGGACCAGAGGTTCCCGACATCCAAAAAGACCTCTGGATTTATCGAGTACGAAAACAATTCGCGCCACATATGCGCCTCCTGTGTGCCGTTGAACGGGTGCCCGGATGGGTCGCTCAGAACATCGGATAGATGGACGAGTCGTTCTTTTGGGTGGCCTTCTTGCGGCGGAAAAGGCCAAGGATTTTCTTGAACAGGGTCATGGTATTGTTCCTTTCTTTCAGGTGGAAATTGCGTCGAGAACGATCTTCGAAACAAAATCGTGCCCGTCGTCGGTAAAGTGAATGCGGTCGACAAAGATCCATTGCTCGGGGCGCGCCTGACGGGCAATAAGCGGGGCAAGATCGACAAATTTCACGCCCAAAGCTTCGGCGCCCTCGGCAAGCCGGTTTGAATAGCTTTGCGCCGCGTGGGCTTCGAGAATGTCGCCATAGGTTTCGGCAAAGCGGCCGCGCCGCTCCAGTTCAGAAAACAGGATTTCCTCTTCGGGGGAACCGGTCTGACGGACCCAGTTCGACAGCGGCTGCAGCATGAAGACAAGCTTCGCGCCCAGCCCGTCGGCGAACATTTTCCAGCTCGTCAGATTCCGTAGCATTAGGCCTGCGGCATAGTCGATCTGTTCATCCAGCGAGGGCGGTGCTTCGGGCGCGTCCGCCGTGTCTGTGCCGAACCAACGCGAAAAGCGCGAGGGTTTCTTTTGCGCCATGGCATTGAAGAAATCGGGATACATGAAGAACGCGCCATGTTCGCCGCGATACCGTTTGGGCTGGCGCGCAAGGCCAAGGTCGTTGAACCCCGAAAACAGCACGATCTCGTCGACCATTGGCAGTTTGGAGTGGTGCAGCGAGAACAGGATCATTTCCTGCGTGGAATTGAAGCTGCGCCCGCCGAAATTGACCCAGGGGCTTCCGCCCGGGTCGTTTTCTGTCATGCGCGCGGACAGGGTGTGGCCGTCTGTGCTGGCCCCGATGCCAAAGACCGTCGAGCTACCCGCGAGGACGCGCACGCGGCTTTCGCCCTTGAGGTCGGCTACCGAATAGGACCGGTTGCGGGCCTCGGTGTAGCGGAACCCGCTGGCATCGGTATTGACCACCGGCGAGGAAAAGCCGAACGGGTGGAAATACATCAGATAGGGCAGCCAGTTGATATTTCCGTTGTCGGCGAATTCGTCGGAATAGGCCTGCATATGCGGCGTCAGTCTGGTGATGGCATTCATGGTATGGCTCCGGTTCGGAGGGAATTGATCGGTCGTATTCGTGAAAAGGCGCGGGGCTGGGCGCCCCGTTCCGGGGCTCAGCTTTCGGTCATTGCTGCGGCCAGAGTGGCCCGCAAAAGCACGTTGGCGCCCGCCTCGGCCCATTCGACCGAAATCTCTTCGGCCTCGTTATGGGACAGGCCACCGACGCAGGGGCACATGATCATCGTGCTGGGCACCACCCGTGCAAGCCAGCAGGCGTCATGCCCCGCACCCGAAACAAGGTCCATGTGGCTGACACCCAGCCCTTTTGCGGATTGGCGCACGATCGACACCAGTTCGGGATCGAAGGCGACCGGGTTCACCCGCCCCACTGGTTCGATGCTGATGCCAACGTCCAGATCGGCGGCGATCCGGGTCGCCTCGGCCTCGACCTTGGCGTGCAGCATGTCGAGCTTGGCCAGATCGGGAGACCGGACATCGACCGTGAACACGACTTTGCCCGGCAGAACGTTGCGCGAGTTCGGCGAGAAATTGACCTGTCCCACGCTGCCCACCGCGCCCGGCTGGTGCTGCATCGCCAGATCCTGAACCATCTGCATGATCTGGGCCATCGCCAGCGCCGCGTTCGAGCGCATGTTCATCGGGGTCGAACCGGTGTGTGCCTCGCGTCCGGTCAGGGTGATTTCGAGCCAGGAAAAACCCTGACAGTCAGTGACCACGCCGACATTGCGCTGCTCGGCCTCCAGAATCGGGCCTTGCTCGATATGGTATTCCAGATAGGCGCGCATTGGTTGGCTGCCGACCGATTCGGTGCCCATCCAACCGATGCGGCGCAATTCCTCGCCCAAGCTCTTGCCCTGCTCGTCCCGACGATCATGGGCATAGTCCAGGGTATAGGCCCCGGCAAAAACCCCCGAGCCGATCATCGAGGGTACAAAGCGGGCTCCCTCTTCGTTGGTCCAGTTGACGATGCCAACCGGGTGGCGGGTCTGGATGCCCTGTTCGTTCATCACGCGCACCACTTCGAGCGCGGAAAGGACCCCAAGCACGCCATCATAGCGCCCGCCGGTCGGCTGGGTATCCAGATGCGAGCCCATGAACACCGGGTCGGCATCGGGATCGGTGCCGGGCCGCACGGCGAACATGTTGCCCATCTGGTCGATGGTCAGGCTCATACCCTCGGCTTCGCACCAGCTCTGGAACAGACGCCGGACCTCTGCATCGTCATCGGTCAGCGTTTGGCGGTTGCAGCCGCCTGCAACACCTGGGCCGATAAGGGCAAGCTCGTGGATGGCGTTCCAGAGGCGGTCAATCTTGATGTGGGCGGTTTTCGAAATCTGGTCCAACATGTCGGATCCCTGTCAAGGCTATGTGTCGTAATTGAGTGGGCAGCACGGCGAGGGGACGGCGCGTCACATCACCGAAACCGCCGGGCGTTTGGTTGAGATCGAAGCAAGAAAGCGGCCAACAGGCGGCGCGAACTGATCGAAATCGGCAAGAAAGGCGTCATGCCCGCGCAGCGATTCAAGGTGAAGGACTTCGGTCGGGACCTTGCCGCCGTTCAGGCCGTCGACAATGGCCGTCTGCTGCCACACCGGGAACAGGATGTCCGTCTTGGTGCCGATTACCAGGGCCCGTTCCAGGTCAAGCTTCGACAGCGCACGGTGCAGATCGCCGCCCGTCTCGTCGGCCAGGTCGAACCTGTCGATTGCCCGGCTCAGGTACAGGTAGCAGTTGGGATCGTAGTGCCCGACAAAGCCGTTCACCTTGTACCGCAGATAGCCTTCGACCATGAATTCCGGCGCGAAAGCCACGTCCTTGGCGGCAGCCGCCGGGACTGGCTCGATACGGTCCCGAGCAAAGCGTTGCTGCCATTCCTCAGGCGAACGATAAGACAGCATACCCAGCATCCGCGCCTGCGACATGCCGACGTGCACATCGGCCGCGTGCTCGTACAGGCCGCGGCGCCAGGCCGGATCGTTCAGGATCGCCTGACGCTGCAGGGACCGCAGCGCGATGGCATAGGTGGCAGCCCCCGCCGCGCCCGAGATGTTGATATGCGTTCGGGCAATGTCGGGATAGCGGTGCAGCAGCGCAAGGGCGCTCATTCCGCCCATAGAGGTGCCGATCACGCAGCTCAGCTGCCGGACCCCAAGCTGCCGAACAAGGCAGCGCGCCGCTTCGGCGATGTCCTCGATGCTGATCTCTGGGAAATCCAAACGGTACTTGCGCCCTGAACGCGGATTGACAGAGGCCGGGCCGGTCGAACCGAAACAGCCCCCCGGTGCGTTGAAGCAGATCACGAACCAGCGGTTGGTATCCACCGCCTTGCCCGGCCCCACCATTTCCTCCCACCATCCTGGAGAGGTGTCCTCGGGATGAGATGCGATATGGGCGCTGGCGGAAAACCCACCGAATACCAGGATCGCGTTGCTGCCGTCGTCCGCAAGGCGGCCGTGGGTTTCATAGGCGATCCGGGCACTATGCAGGGCGCCGCCGCGTTTCAGGCGGAACCCGTCGGGCAACTCTGCAAAAAGAGTTGCCGCAGGTACGACCTCGCTTGTCCGGTCAGGAGCGTTTATCTTGTTCATCCCGGCCCCACCTCAAATCGCAAGTTCGAGTTCGGGCGTGCTATCGAGCGAGGCCAGCCATTCATCGTCCGACCCTTCAGAGAGGCCGTCGAAGAGGAACGTGGACAGATACCGTTCACCGGTGTCGGGCAGCACCGCCAGCAACACAGAGCCTTCGGGGGCGTCCTGCGCGATCTCAAGCGCGGTGGCGACATTCGCCCCGGAGGAAATGCCCGCAAAGATGCCTTCTTCGACCGACAGCCGCCGCGATGTGTCGCGGGCCACCACTTCGTCGATCTTGCGCAGCTCGCTGACCACGCTCTGATCCATGACGCTGGGCACGAAATTCGGCGCCAGCCCCTGGATCTGATGCGGGTTCCACACACCATCCTGTATGATGGCCGCATTGGACGGCTCGGCGGCGATGATCTTGACCTCGGGACGGGCCCGTTTGAGCATCTGGCCAACGCCGGTCACCGTGCCGCTGGTCCCGAACCCGGCGACGAAATAATCGAGGCGATGATTGGCAAAATCGCTCAGAATCTCGGACGCGGTGGTCATGCGGTGATAGGCCGGGTTGGCCGGGTTGTCGAACTGACGGGCGCGGAACCAGCCATGGCGCTCGGCCAGATCGTCAGCGATCTTGTTGCCGCCGCTGCTGCCCAGATGGCCGGGGAACAGGATCACCTTGCCGCCATAGGCACGGATCAGCTTGCGGCGCTCGATGGAATAGGAATCCCCCATGACGGCGACGAATTTGTAACCGCGCGCGGCCGCCACCATGGAAAAGGCGATGCCGACATTGCCCGAAGTGCATTCGACAATCGTATCGCCCGGCTTGAGTTCGCCGCGCCGCTCGGCGTCGAGCACGACCGCCAGCGCAAGCCGGTCCTTGACGGAACCGCCGGGGTTGAAGGATTCCACCTTGACGTAAACGGATACGTGTTTCGGCGCTATGTGGTTGAGACGGACAATCGGGGTTCTGCCGATGGTGTCGAGGACGGAATTATAAAGAGCCATCTTGAGGTACCTTTTGATTGAGCGGTTCGAGACAAAAAATGGTTGGGATCAGTCCCGTTTAACGGGCGTTGCGGCAACGGCAGAGCGCGATTGCGCACGCGGGAAGATCAGGAAGCCCTGGTTCACGGCGTAACCCGCAAACAGGATCATCATGCCGCCGGCGATCTGCACCAAGTGCATGGCTTTGCCATAGGCGAAGTAATCGACGAGGATCGCCACGACCGGATAGATGTAAGACAACACGGCGATGAGCGGCGTCGGCAGTTTCTTGAAGGCCGAATACATGAGAATGTAGGTCAGGCAGGTATGAAACGCGCCGAGGATCAGAAGGTTGGTCCACTGCGCCTGGGAAAAGCCGCTTGTCGCCTCAAGATTGGCCAGCGGCGCCAGCAACACGACCCCGACAGAAACTTGAATCAACGCGATCAGGTGCGGTTTGATCTCTTTGAGATGCTTCACGATAATCGATACGACCGCGTACAAGATGGCCGCCCCAATCGCCAGCGACACGCCCAGCAATTCCGCCGAGGCAAAGCTGAACTCGCCCATGTCCGGGCCGACGATCAGTACAACACCGGCAAAGGCGATAAGCACCCAGGCCAGCTTGTCCCGGGTCAGCTTGTCCCCCAGGAACAGCACCCCCATCAGAACAAAGAACAATGGCTGCGTGTGGTAAATCACCGTCGAGGTAGAGATCGAGGCAACGTTGAACGACGCGAACAGCATCACCCAGTTGGTGACCAGAAACACGCCGCTCAGCGCTGCGATCAGCAGCGTCTTGCGGGTCAGGCCGGTATTGCGCAGAAATCCCCGCGTATAGCAGTAAAGGGCAAGGAAGATCGCGCCAAACAGGCAGCGAAAGAACACCACGTCATATGGCGCCAGTTGCGACTCTAGAACAAAGTAGCCGACCGTGCCCATGACGATCATGGCCGCGATCATTTCAAGGAGTCCGCGACTCCGTTCAGTTGGAAGTAACATTCCTATTCTCCAGTCATTCTGTTTGGGTCGGGGCCGCGTCGTTGCGAGATCCGGAGGAAACGCCGCCGCCGGCAGCATCGGTTCGGGCTGGGGCGTGTGGCATGGGTTTTTGTAAAAACGGGCATTGCGCAGGCCGGGCTAGGTTGGTTTCTTCCAACTGGTACTGCCGCCATTCCCGGTTATCTTCGTCGCCGAAAAAGCCTAATTCTTCAGGCACCGTGCCGCCGTTGTAATCGGCGACCCGTTTACGGATATTGTCACGCACAAGGCGACCGCTCCGGGACTGCATGCTGGCGACTGCGTCGAAGTTTTCCCGTGGATTTATGACAAAGGTCAGGTAGTCGCCTAGATTGCGGCTGCGCAGAACTTGATGGTCCGGCGTGCTCATGTTCACGAACAACTGCACCCCGTTGAAACAGAAACACCAGCTGTGCTGATCTGGGTCCCTGGCAACGTCCGTGGGCCATGTGGCGGGATCCATGCCGTGCACCCAGTTCAGCACCTGCCAGCCCAGGTCGTGCAGGCTGATGCAATCCAGCCTCGACGCTTCGAAGAACATCACCAGCGGTGAAAACAGCCTGTCGTTCAGGGGGGTGTCTTTGACGAAATTGGTGTAGTCGGTGAGCCCGACCAGAACGTCATCGAATTCGCCTGCGTCGTTGCATTCGGCAAAGACGAAACGCACGTTATCGCTGGCCCACGCCTTGCGCCCGAACAGGCAAGGAAAGCTTTCGCTGCCGACGCGTTCGGCAAAGCCATCCATTGCACTGCGCTGCCAGCGGCTGGCCAAAAGGTCACCGGAATACAGTTCCCGTTTCATAAACAGTTTGCCAGCCTGAATGCGGCGTCGTTCGGTTACTGGTCCGGGTGAGGTTTGAACGAACATCTTGTTTGGAATCCTCAATTGCTCTCTTGGGCACGGAAAAAGCCCGCGCAAAACAGGTGGGCCGGCAGCATTGCCGCCCCGGGGTCCATGTCATTGTTTCAGCTAAGGAGTATCGTGCCTTAGGCGGCTACGACCCTGGTTTGACTCAGCAAGGGGCTGAGCATTTCAAGGATCGTCTTGAGCTCGGTTTCGGACTGCTGGGCATCTGGCGGCACCTGGAACTCCGCGACCTCGAGGCCCAGGACCTGATCGGGCGAAAGCGCCGACAAGATGGCCTGGATCTGGCCTGGCAGCAAGCCCCCGGACACTTTGTAATCGGCGGGAACATAGCCGGGTTCCAGCACGTCCCAGTCGATGTGAATCCACACCTTGCGCCCGTTCACGGCGCTCAGGACGGCCTCGGGCGTCACGTCGGAGGCGGGTATGATCCGGGCCCCTTCCCCCGCGATCAATTCTGCTTCCTTGGAGTCGATGTCGCGCGCGCCGACAAACACCACCTGATCCGCTTTCAGCCCCGCGCCAAGCCCGCTGTCCCAAAGGCCGCAGGCCGCCGCCACGACCATGCCGCCCAGATACCCCGAGTCGGTCGTATCCGGCGTGTTGAAATCACCATGCGCATCGACCCACAGCAGAACCGCGTCGGGATGGTTGCGCGCCATCGCAGGCAAGGACCCCAGGCTGATCGAACAGGTGTTCGACGCAAGCACGGTCAGCTTGCCGCTCTGAATGCTGCTTTCGACTGCGTCTTGTACCGCTTGCAGGGTCGGTTGTGCCTGCGGCAGGCTTTCGGTCCAATCGTCGTCGGCGGGCGCCGAGGGCGTGCCCACGGTTGTGGCCGTGAGCCCGTATTCCTGCTCCAGCGCCTTGGCGGTGAGCGCCGCCCCCTGAATGGTCATAGCGGTTTTGTCGGCAGCGCGGCCTTGCGACACGATCAAATTAAATAGCATGGTTATGATCCCCTGTTCGGCAGAAACTTTTCGGCTGAAAATCAATCGACTGACTATGCAGGCGGAGGCGTGGCCACAGTGCCCGGCCAGTAGTGGCCATCTGGTGTTGGGCGTTGTCCAAAGATGCCTTGCCCGATGCGGACAACCGTGGCGCCTTCGCGAATGGCATCTTCAAAGTCTCCCGACATGCCCATGGACAGACCACGAATTTCGGGGTGGTTGCCCAGCGACTGATCGCGCAGCTTGCGCAAAATACGAAAACACGCGCGAACACGGTCACGGTCGCCGCTGAACACCGCCAGCGTCATCAATCCGCGCGGGCGCAACTGCGTGCAGGTCTCAAGCACATCAAGGAAGGCTGGAAGGTCTTGGGGGGCAAGTCCGTACTTGCTGGCCTCGCCAGAGGTGTTCACCTGAACATAGACATCCAGAACCCGGCCTTGTTCGGCCAACAGTCGGTTCAACCGCGCCGCCAGCGCCATGCTGTCAAGCGCATGGAATTCCTGGGCGAATTCCAGCATCTGCTTGGCCTTGTTCTTTTGCAGGTGGCCGACCATTGTCCAACGCAACGGCAGATCGTTCAGCAGGTCGATCTTGCCCTGAGCTTCCTGCACCTTGTTTTCCGCGAAATCCCGCAGCCCGGCCGCATAGGCGTGACGCAGAATCTCGGCTGGCACGGTCTTGGTGATCGGCAACAGGCGTACATCCGACCGTTCGCGCCCGGCGTTGGCACAGGCCTGTGCAATGCAGCGTTCGATCTGGACCAGACGGGCATGGAACAACGCCTCCGGACTCGCACCAAATCGCGAGCTTTCGTCCATTTGCGCAATCACTTCCAGCACCTTTAATACCTCCATTCGTAAATCTTAACGGAGTGTTAATCCAAGTTGATATACCCTTAGAGATGAATTAGGACTCATAAAACGGCCAGTTTTCTCATGAATCGGTGGTCCAGTTGGTAAAAGCGGAATATCGCGCGCATCGGATCGGTCGCCGGGAGATCTGTGCAAATCTGCGCGACCAGATCAGGGGCGGAAATTACGCGCCCGACGAGCCGATTCCCTCTTCTCGGGCGCTCGCCGAGGAAATTGGCGTGTCCCGGACAACCGTCAGCGCCGCCTATGACCAATTGGCGGCCGAGGGCTATATTGTTGTCTGTCACGGTATGCGCCCTCGGGTCGCCGTCAACTTTCCCGCCGCTTCGACCAAAAAGACGGACAGTGCTGAAAAGGCAGATCCCGCGACCGAAAGCCTAAGCGCCTATGGGCGCCGATTGATCGATATCGGCCAATTGCGGCCACCCCGCTCTTCCCCTGACCTGATCAATTTCCGGTATGGAGAGATCGCGTCCGAGGATTTTCCCACCGCCCAATGGCGGCGCGCCGTGACCGGCGTTTTGCTGCGCAAACAAAACGTCCTGTCCTACCACGAACCGTTCGGCTCTAACGCGTTGCGCCATGCACTGCAAAGCTACCTGTGGCGGGCGCGGTCGATCAATTGCAGC
This sequence comes from Thalassobius sp. Cn5-15, assembly GCF_022347685.1. GTDB lineage: Bacteria > Pseudomonadota > Alphaproteobacteria > Rhodobacterales > Rhodobacteraceae > Thalassobius. The sequence goes on along the minus strand of NZ_JAKRGF010000009.1, from coordinate 48,662 downwards.
CTTGACCAGATCATCATCGTCAATGGCTCTCAACAGGCGCTGGATCTGCTCTCACGCATCCTGCTGGACCCGGGCGACACCTTTGCGATTGAAAACCCGTCTTATGCGATGGCCCGGTGGTCATTCGAAGCCTCAGGTGCCACGGCCATCCCCATCGAGGTCGACGACCATGGGTTGGTCACCGACCAGCTTGAGGGGTTGCAGGCACGGCTGGCCTATGTGACGCCATCGCACCAATATCCCATGGGCGGAGTGATGCCGATTGACCGGCGCATGCAGCTAGTGGACTGGGCAAAACGCTCAGACGCCTGGATCGTTGAAGACGACTATGACAGCGAATACCGCTACGATGTGAAACCCTTGCCGCCCTTGTGGGCGTCGAACCCGAACGACCGTGTGATCTATATCGGCACCGTTTCCAAAACGCTCTCGCCTGCGCTGCGGATCGGCTATGCGGTGGTGCCTAACACGCTCGTCAGCGTTGTCGCGACTGCCAAACAATTGGCAGACCGGCACAACGCGCAACTGGAACAAGAGGCCTTGGCCGACCTGATTCAAAGCGGTACATATGAACGCCACGTTCGCAGGCAGCGCCGGAAGAACAATCACAGGCGGGAAACCCTGATCAGCGCCCTGAAAGCCACCTTTGGCGACCGCGTTGACATCCGCGGAACAGAGGCCGGTCTGCATATTGTGGTCTGGTTCCGCGACATCCCCATCGCACGAGAGCCAGACCTGATCGATCGCGCCCGCACGCTGGGTGTCGGGCTTTATTCCGTTCGCCCGCTTTGCAACCCGCCCTTGTCGCACAGCCAGAACGAACAGATCGGGCTGGTGATGGGGTATGCGTCGCTCAACCCGGCGTGGATCGTCAAAGGCGTCTCCCTGCTGGACAAGGCCATCCAAGACCTTGGCCTCTAAGCTTTGGAGCTCCAAGGCGGACTGCCAAAACGCGCGATGAACGTCTATTCCGGGAGAATACTCGCGTATATTGGGCTCTGTTGCAAACTCATATGCGGGTTGGCATGTTTGGGGCGGTGGCGGTGAGGAGGGTTTTGTTCGAAACTGGAATAACACCAGCAATGGCGCGGAGGGCATGATCGCTGACCACAACGATTTGTTGCTGCCTCTGGATGAATTGACCGTAGCGGCACCTGAACTCGCCTCACAATTGATTTATATGCTTGCAAACGGACAGGGCAAAGGCCGCGCACGCAAAGATGGGTCTGCCGCCGAACGTAATAGCTGGAACGCGTTGGTTTTGTCGTCCAGTGAGAAAACAGCGACACAACAAATTACGCAGGGGCGTCACAGGTCCCAAATGACGGGCGGATTGGCCGTCCGCATGGTTGATGTTCCAATTGAGCACGCGCCCAGAGAAACGATCGAAGACACCTGTGGCCTCGGGTCATCGCGGGCGTGGGTTGAGAAAGTAAAGTGCCTCACTGATGATCATTATGGGCTGGCGGGCCCAACTTTTGTGGAAAAGCTTTGTGTTGAGCGTAGTGTGCATATTGCGCAGGCTCGTCGGTACATCGCGCGCGTTCACGAAATGCTGTTCGAAAATGATGACGATCCCCAAGTACAGAGGGCAGCCGAGCGTTTCGCACTCGTAGCAGCAGCAGGGCAACTCGCCAGCGATTAGGGTATCGTCCCGATCTCACATGCACAGATTCTGCGGGCTATCACTGCTTGTTATCACGGGTGGAAAACGCAACGTGGTGGCGGTGAATCTGAGGAAAGTCGCCAAGCCCTGCGCCATCTGAAACATTTTTTTGAAACGCATGGCCCTTCCCGTTTTGAGCGCTTACTGCGAGGCGGCGCCGCAGAGGACAGCACTGACGAACGCACGGATGAATTTCCGGTGCGGGATCGTTGTGGATATAGGGTCAAACAAGAGGATGGCGCGTGGCTGTACTATGTTCTGCCAGGTGCATGGGAGGAGGTCATCTGCGCGGAGCATTCGCCTCAATTGGCAGCAAAAGTTGCGGATGAAGCGGGGGCATTGATTAAAGGGGGGGAAGCGCAACGCCTGCAGAAAAAAGTGCGCCTGCCCGATTTTCCGAATGGCACCCGCGTCTGCGCAATACGACCGGATTTGCTGTAAATTCCTGCGGGCCGCCATACGGTAAGGTGGCGGCCCGCGTGGTCATTGACAAGTGGTAGAAAGCGACTCTCGCCATTCAATGTACTAGCTCCTCATTTTCTGACCGTAGACGTGCGATGACCCGCGCCAGAAAACGCAGTGAGAATTCCGGGCGGCGCCAATCCTCGGCGATGAATTTCCGGACAGCATCGCGGACAGCGTCATCATCTGGGCACATCAGCTGCAGCGCCTGGACATACTGTTGCTCATCAAGTGCAGGTACATGAATGGCCTCAACTCGACTAAGGAAAGGCTGAGAAAGTCCGGAAATTTCGTTGGCAGTCAATGCCCATGAGATTTGGACATGTCACAAACAAGGCCACTCGCAGGGCAGCGAAAATGCGTGGCGGACTGTCGGTCCAGCAACGGCAACAGGGCATTGATCAGGCTGGTCGATCCGCCTGAGACGCCCCGCTTCCACGCCAGCGATCCGAAATGCCGCCGCGCCTGCTGAGGCATCGAGCTCCAGTGCAGGCAGCTGCGCAGCCTCAGCGATCAGCCGCGCAAGTACAGATTTGCCCGTACCGCCCGGCCCCCATAGCAGGATCGGCGGCATCAATGTGCCGCTACCGAGGCTCATTTTCATCAGTGACCAGATGCGCATCAATGGGCGATTGAGCCACGGTGCCTGCGCATAAACTGCAGCGATCATCTCATCAATTTGGTGCATATCCGTTGGCCCCGCCAGCGGCAGAGGGCCGTCTGCCGTCTCTAGCTGTGCGAAAAACTCTGCATCCCGTCGCGAGGGTTGATGACCTGTTGACGTCGGAAATTTCGCCCGCACCTCTGCCGTCAGAGCAGCCTCCAATTCATCATGCTCCGTAGTGGACAAACACAAATGATCACTCAGCCTCGACGTCACCGCGCGCGTCGCATCCGTCCGGCTGAGCGTCGATCTATCCAGAATGCTGTCGACATATTCGTCGCCGATGGTTTCGGACAGGGTGCGTGCAAGGGATTGGATTTGCGCGATTTCTACACCGCGAAGATCCAGTGACAGTTTGGGCTCTCTTTGCCCGCTCGAGAAATCCAGCGCGACAATTGTCCGAAAATCACATCCAGCGGCCTGAAACATCCGCTCTACCGCGATCAATTTTGGGGCCAGTGCATTTTTGACGGCGGCAGGCAGCCGTTGTTCGACATGCCAGTCCACTGAACGTGGGACCTGATACACAGCATGCGTGCGTGACGATTTTGCCGCAGTGGAAGTCTGAAAAGCCATTTGAGAAACTCTTTTGTGCTGAGGGGCGTATAGACTCTTACAGCGCTAAATCAGCGATGAGATCATGCCCTCGATCCAGATTGCAACCTGCTGAATGTCGATGTCCGGAAGTGAAACCTCGGACAAAAGAGAGACCGCATCCGCGATCAGATCCCCGTGAAGTGCATCAATACTCGTTTCGACCACATCCCCCATCAGCACGTAGAGCTAAGCAACGCAGGACATGCAAACGGCAGAGGATTTGAAAAATAAAAACATGATGATGATCCGATTTTCGGACAAACCATGGGCGTACATCGCGCAGCCTGTCCGGAGAATTTTTGGGGACACGACCCAATACGAATTAGTGCCCCCCACGAAGGAGGCTGGCTCTTATATTCGTATTATCGGATTGGTCATCTTCATGCCAAAGCAGGTAATCAGTACGAAATACCTTTTCAAGGGGAACGGCAGAAAACTTGGCTACTTAAAATCTTTCCCTGGACACTGATCGTTTAATAACTTTTGGCGGATCAAATGAATTATTAAACGATTAATGAGTATTCGGCTCTTTTGCAAAATGTTGATGATGGGAAGAGCATCACGGCAAGAAGCCCGGCACCCTAACTTGACGGCGGGTTCCGCATGTTCTTGGCTGACCGGTTTCAAACTACGCGGATCATATCTGCGGCTTTTTCGGCGATCATGATGGTGGCGGCGTTGGTGTTGCCAGACACTAGTTCGGGCATGATCGAACAATCCGCTACCCGCAGCCCGTCGATGCCATGCACCTTGGGGTCGCTTACGGCTGAGGGACTAGATTCCGGTAGGAGGCAGGATCGTATCACAAGGCATTTTGGCGGTGCCGCTTGACGATGTCCGTGACGGTGTTTTCCGTGAGACCGCGACCAGCGCTCTAACTCCAAATACCCTTTCGTATTTGCTGGAATGGACAATGCTGCCAATCGAGTGCCTTGGGTATCAATAGCGACGGCAACATGGGTTGCTTTATGAGTGTCGATGCCGACAATTACTGGATGGGTGGTCTTCATAGCGCCCTCGTTGCTTGCGAACTGCCCGGGCACCGAACCGAGAGGACAGGACTGTGATGGGGCGTCCCCGTCAGGCTCCTATGAGGTCACATCTCGCCCGTTGCCGGGGCGACTTGACGGTCGACACGTCAACACAATGACACGCGGTCAATCGTAGCATGGGTCAGGCCATCAAGCCGCAGTACCATATTCACAGTCATAGCAATTGCCCTTGCCGCTCATCGATAACCGGAACCCGTGCTGACGCAGGAGTTTCTGATAATCGTGGGAGCAATACTGACTTCCGCGATCTGTATGGTGGATGCAGCCTTTGTGCGGCTGCCGCAGCGCGACCGCCATGTTCAGGGCCCGGATCGCCAGATCACGTTTCATCCGATTGCTGACCGCCCAGCCGATGATACGGCGGGAATGCAAATCCAAGATCACCGCGAGATACAGCCAGCCTTCTCGGGTCCATACATAGCTTATGTCGCCCGCCCATTTCTGGTTGGGTTTGTCTGCTGAGAAGTCTCGGTTCAGCAGGTTCGGTGCAATGTTGAACGCATGGTTGCTGTCCGTCGTGACCTTGTATTTCTTTGACCTTTCAACCCGAATGCCGTGCTCACGCATCAGTCGACCGACACGGCGGTGGCCGATGTTCAGCCCCAGCTCTTTCAGCTCTTCGGTCATCCGTGGGCGGCCATAACTGCCCAGGCTGAGACGGGATTGCTCCTTGATGTGGGCCAGAACGACCATATCGGTTCGCTGCCTTTGACTGGCTGGTCGGCTGCGATAAGCGCGCAGGCCACGGGAGCTGACATCCAGCACGTCACACATCCGATTGGTACAAAAGGCGTGACAGTGTTCTTCGATGAACTTGAACCTCATGGCTTTTGGCCCGCGAAGAACTGCGTTGCCTTTTTTAGAATCCCCCTCTCCTCCTTGAGAATACGGTTCTCGCGTCGAAGCCGTTCATTCTCGCGTGCAAGGTCCAGACCCTTGTCGGAAACAACACCAGTGTCGCGATGTGCCGTGACCCATTTGTTAAGCGTCGACAGACCGACGCCCAAATCAGACGCAACCTGCTTGCGTGTCAGCCCGCTTGTCAGCGCGATCCGCACTGCATCGGCCCGGAATTCGTCCGTGCGTTTCATTCCCATAGTTCGTCTCCTTTGTTGCAATAAATGCTATCAAAGGAGCGGCATCAAACCGCGACAGGTCCAAGCCCATTTCCGTTCTCCTTTGCGGCAAAATACCAAGTCAAAGGAACGGAACAAATCCGCGACAGGCCCAGAACTCCAAGGGAAATCACGCCCTCGATCCACTCCAAAAACTCTCCCACGCCTCGACATCGCTCGCAAACCGGTCATAGACCTGCGCCTCAGTCACACCGCCGTCTATCAACAGACTCCAGCCTTCCTGTCCCGCGCGGCGGTAGATGGTGACGTAGACTGCGGTGGAGTTGGTCACAACCAGCCCCGACAGGTCCGACACCTCAACCGTGTGGCCTTTCAGCTGGGCCTGCACATCAGCGGGTAATTCACCGACGGCGAAGCGGCGGCTTTTGAAGTAGTCCATGGAAAACGCATAGGTGCTGATGAACAGCAGTGCGAAAAACAACAGCGCGGCCAATGCGCCAAAGCCGTTGTTCCAGAACACCACACCTGCGCTCACCGGGACCGCGATAAAGGGCAGCATCACCATCGTGGCGGCGGGATTGAAAAACTCGGGCCGCAGGCGTTTCTGGATCAGCAGGCGCAGGGCGCGCACCACCAGATGGTGGAAATGCAAACGATCAGGCTGATCGGTCTCTTTGTCCAAGAGACGGCGACGGATAATGGCAAAGGCGGTGTCGGCCACCGGCCAGAACAGGATCAGAATCGCCGCCAGACCGGCCCCTTCGGGATCGCGCATCAAGAGGATGATGCCGAGCCAGGACAGCACATGCCCGATCGCATAAGCCCCCGCATCGCCCAGAAACAACCGGCCGTAAGGCCAGTTCAGCACAAAGAACCCAAAGAGCGCCACAAACAGGATCGCCGCCACCAGCTGCACGTCCGCCTGACCGCTCAGGCCGCCGATAACAAAGTAAGCTGCCGCCGCCAGCATACTGTAGCCCGAGGCAAGACCGTTGAGCCCATCAATGAGGTTGAGCGCATGGCAGGCCCCCGCCGACCACAACAGGGTGATCAGGATGCCCACGCCAAAGAACCCGACAACGCCATCGACATAAGGAATACCAAAGCGCGGCACCATGGCGCCGCTCAGCACAATCGCCAGACCGGCAGAGGCAAAGGCCGCGATCAGACGCACCTTGGGCGACATGTCCCGCTGAATGTCTTCGCGCAGGCCCACGGCAAAGACCACCACACCGGCGCTGAGCGCCATCAGCAGGTCCGCTTCAATCCGGCCCATATAGACCAGCGTGGCCACAAAAAGGCCGACAATCACCGCCGCCCCGCCAATGCGCGGCGTCGGGCGCTTGTGTTCCGCCTGACGGGCGCTGAGGTCATTTTGCATGTGCTGTTTGTTCAAAAACAGATGCGGCGCGAAAGCAAAGAGGCAACACAGGCCAAAGCTGACGCCAAAAGCCAAAAGAAGCGGCAGCACACCGCCATCAGAAATTACGTCAAACATTACCTGTTCCAGAATACGCATCAGCCGCGAAAGGCGGATCGTTAAAAAGAGCTCGTTGCCCCGCTGTTAGCAAAGATTGCACCGCAATTGCTATAGCCGCATGATCGCTTAGACGCCTCTTTTCAACTTTCGCGATGCGAAAGAGGTCTGCGATCCCCACCGATAAAAACGACTGGCTAAAACGACTGACAAAAATACGGCAGCTGACCACAAGTTTAAAAATCCGTATGGTCCGCGTGTCGCAAGTACGGTAAAGCTGCCCCAATTGAACGACTGATAATGGATTTCCCATATGCTGACCTTGCCCCGCGCTGCACTTCTGGCGTCCTGCATGTTTCTGACCAGCTGCGGCGTCACCTATAACAGCCCCAAGGTGAGCGACACAGGCACAGCCTATGACGTGTCCATTATCTCCATGACACCCGCCACGGTTGCGCGCGCCAACACCAGTTCCTACAAGCCCAAACGCCTGCCTGCCGCCTTTTCGCAGATCGCCGGTGGGACCTCGGTCAGCCCTGGCCAGCTCCCCAAAGCGCCAAAGGGGTTGAAACTGCGCCTGCCGCCACCGGTGGAAGCTACCGCTTACAAAATCGGCGTGGGCGATGTCATTCTGGTGGCGACCCGCCGCCCCGCACCGATTGGTGCGGTGGAACAAACCAGCAGCCTGTCTGCCGCCCAAAGCCAGCGTCAGCCCTACACCGTGCGTGATGACGGCGCCATCGCCATCCCAGAGGTGGGCGCGGTCGCGGTCGAAGGTCTGACCATCGAAGAGGCCGAAGAGCGTGTATTCCAGCGTCTGGTGCAAAACCAGCTGGATCCGGAATTCAGCCTGGAAATTGCCGAATTCAACTCCAAACGTGTATCGATCGACGGCGCGGTGCAGCAATCGCAGCTGGTGCCGGTCACCCTCAACCCGCTGCATCTGGATGAGGCGATCACCGCTGCCGGCGGCATCTCCCCGGGCCAGCATGCCTACGCTTCGATCCGCATTCATCGCGGCGGCCGCCTCTACCAGATCCCGCTGGCCAACTACTATGCCAGCGCCCGGGTGCGCAAAACCGTGCTGCGCGACGGTGACTCGGTCTTTGTCGACAATGCTTATGAACAGCGCCGCGCCGAACTAGAAGAGCGCCGCGCCAATTTTCAGTCCAAGATGGAGCTGGGCGCGGTGGCGCGTGATCACGTCTACCTGACCGGTGAAGTGTCCGAGCAAAGCCGCATCGCCCTGCCCTTTGAGGTCAAATCCTCACTGGCGGATGTGTTTTATGAAAACGGCGGCTTCCCCACCGTGACTGGCAACCCGGCCCAAATCTACGTGCTACGCAGCAATGGTGAGGCGCTGACCGCCTATCACCTCAACGCCAAAAACATCGTCAATGTCGCCATGGCCACCAATTTTGAGATGCGCCCGAACGACATCATCTTTGTACAGGAACAGCCGATCACCACATGGGGCCGCGCCCTGCAACAGGCCTTCCCGCTGCTGTTGAACACGGGTGCCGCCAGCCTGCAATAAGCACGGCCAGACGATCACAGCACCGATCGTCTGAGGGATGGCCGGTGCCCAAACATTGACAGCGCCCTGCGCAAAGACATGCTGAGTGCAGGGCGGATCGTTTTGTCCGCTCCTGCTCTGCGCTATACTGCGCCTGCATCCGCAGCCTATAGGGCACCCCTGCCGCGCCAGCGGCTGCAAAAACAGAGTGCACAACAAATATCGTCTTTGACGCCTATTCATATTCAGCACCACGCTTAGGGAACAGTGAATTGATTATCATCAACAATCTTGAAAACCTGCCGCGCCGGGCCAAGCGGTCTGTGCTGTTTGCGGTCGATGTGGGGCTGATTGCGCTCAGCCTCGCCGCGGCCTTTGCTCTGCGTTACGGCATGATTGTTCCCGGTGAACCGATTCGCGCCAACTGGGTGCTGTTCCCCGCCATGCTGGCCATCGGTGCGGCGACGATCTGGGCCATGCGGCTCAACCATATCAAGATCCATACGGTGGAAAATCACACGCTGATGCGGCTGGCCATCTCTGCCGCGTTCCTCACCGTCTGCGCGATGGCGGTCAGTTTTCTGCTGAACCTGTCGGCGCCGCGTTCGGTGCCGGTGATCTTTGGCGCGATGTTCTTTGTTACCTCTGTGCTGTCGCACTTCGGCACCCGCTACCTCTTTGACCGCGTCAGCGACCGTCAGGCCCGCCGGGTGCCGGTGGCGATCTATGGCGCGGGCAACACCGGCGAACAGCTGGCCGCCGCATTGGGTCAGAACGGCGAAAACCGCCCCGTTTGTTTCATCGACGACAATCGTCAGCTGCACGGGCTGATGGTGTCGGGCCTCAAGGTGCATCCGGTCAGCGCCCTGCGCCGATTGATCAAAAAACACGGGCTGAAGCGGGTGCTGATCGCCATGCCTTCTGCCTCCAGCTACCGGCGTCAGGAAATCCTCGACGCGCTCTCCACCCAACCGATTGAGGTGATGGAACTGCCCAATCTTTCAGATCAGGTGGGCAACCGATCGCTGGAACTGGGGTTGCAGGCCAAACGGTTCAAGGATCTCTATGGCGCCCCCAGCCCCAATGCCCGCAACCCCGAGGTGCTGGCCGCCTGTCGCGGCAAAACCGTCTTTATTGCCGGGGCCGGTGGCCGCGTGGGGTCGGAACTGGCACAACAGCTGATCCGCTTTGAACCAGCCAAAATCATCCTGCTGGAGCGCAGCGAAACCGCCCTGCTGACGGTGATGCAGCGCCTCAACACGCTGGTGCATCGCAGTGGTTCTGCCACGGTGATTAAGGGCAAAACAGGCTCTATCGGGACGCTGGGGCGGGTGAAACAACTGCTGGGGCAAACGCAGGTCGATATCCTGATCAACGCGGCCCATTACGGCGACCCGCAGCTGTCAGAGGACAACCTGTTTGATGTGGTCGCCACCAATGTTCTGGGCCCCGTGAACCTGCTAAACGCCGCGATTGACCACGGTGTGAGCCAACTGGTGCAGCTGTCCTCTGAACATGTCACGACACCGCGCCATCTGGTCGATCACACCCAGCGGCTGGCAGAAAAGCTGCTGCTGGGACAGGCCGCTGCCCAAGAGGGCAGCGGTACGCAGGTCAGCCTGTTGCGTTTCGGCCCCACTGCGGGACCGGTTGGCGATATCTTCCCGCTGCTGGAACAGCAGATCCTCACTCATAACACCGTCACCCTGCCCGATGCAGAGATGACCCGTTTCTTTGTCACAACCTCCCGTGCCGCCGATCTGATCCTTGGCGCCCTGCCCTTTGGCAAGGAACTGCACACCCGTCCCGCCCACCTGTCCAAAGGCACCCCCCACCGCATCATGGATTTCGTCACCAAGGTGATCGACATGACCGGCAAGGGTGTGCGCAGCGAAAGCAACCCCTTTGGGGTCGAGGTGCGGTTTTCCGGCCTGCGTCCCGGCGAAGAGCTGCATGAAAGCTGCCCCTGCAGCGAACGGTGCATCCCGCTGGGGGCCAATCCGAACCTGCTGATGGCACAGGATGGCTGTCCGACGGCGGTGGAACATGGCCTGTTGATGCAGAGTTTTACCACCGCAATGGACCACTATGACGAAGACGCCCTGCGCCACCTTCTGCGCCCCGTAGCGGACGACGCCAAGGCAGCGGGCGAGGTGTTGCAAACCGCTTAAGGCTGCGGGCGGTTCAGCAACAGAGCAGACACAAAAACAGCACGGGGACGCCGATCCTCGTGCTTTGACGGGTCGACGATTGACTTGCGCCCTGCCCTCTTTCACAACCAATAAAAATTTAAGGTTTATTGATATGCACCCCCTTCCCCGCCGCCAGCGATCCAAAAGCACCGCTGCTTTCACATCCTCCCTGTTGTCCGCAACGCTGCTCAGCTCCGGCATGACACTGGCAGAGCCCGCCAGCGGCACGCTGACCCTTGGGACCATCAGCGAGGATTTTCTGACCCGCAGCGAACGGTTTGGCACGCTCGGCTTCAACGGTGCGGCAATCAGCGGGCGGATAGACTATGGCAACCTCTCGGCCTCCGCCACTTTGGGGCAGACGCAGCATGATCAGGCCTCGGGCGATTTTGACGCGTTGATCAACTATGATGTTTCGCTGCGCTTCGCTCAGAACTGGCGCGCGGGCGTGGGGCGCGTGGATCGCAACTGGTCGCCGTCACAATACAGCAGCCTGATCCTGTCGCAGAATGCACCCGCCTTTGATTCCGTCTACCTGATCAAGGACCGCCCCAGCAGCATCGACCTGCCGGTGCTGCGCTGGTTAGGGGACTGGGATGGGGAGGTGTTCATCGGCACCACCAATGACGCAGGCCAGCCCGACAATGCCCTGATCATGGGTATGCGCGCCCGCATCCGCCCTATTGAGAACCTTGAGGTGGATTTTGTCCGCACCGCCCAGTTCGGCGGTGAGGGACAACCACAGGATTTTGAAACCCTCCTGCGGGTTCTGGGCGGCAGCACCAATAGCGGCGCCGCCAGCGGTGCCAACCAGATGGCAGGCATTGGGCTGAGCTACAGCTTGCCGAATCTTGGCGGTGGTAGCCGGATTTATTACCAGTTCGTCGGCGAGGACGAGGCCGGATATTTCCCCTCCTGCCTGATGCATATGGGCGGCGTAGAGACGAATACCACCCTTTTCGGCAGCCGTTCACAGATCACGCTGGAACACACCGACACCACCATCGCCGCCACCGATGGCGGTTTCTGCGGCGCCAACACGGCCTATCGAAACGGCACTTATTCCTACGCCAACAACGGCGTCGTTCTGGGATCTGCCATCGATACGCAGAGCAAGGCGACCACGCTCTACATGAAGCATGAGCTGGATGAGACCTCTGTGAACTGGAGCATCGGACATTACACCATCAACGATCAGTCGCTGGCCACCCACCGCCTGTCCACCGCGCGGGCGACCGGGTTTGTGGCCACCGCGAGCCTGTCGCGCCCCTTACTGGGCGGCACGGTCAGCGCGTTGATTGCGCATCAGGACTTTGATCTGAACACCGCCGGTTTTGACAAAGGCACCCGTGTTGGGGTGAGCTTCCAGACCTCATTCTGAGGCAGTCCAGTTTTCCAAACATAGAAAGGGCCTGTGATCCGGCATGATCACAGGCCCTTTCTTTTCCATTAGACGGATACGGAATTGTTTCGCGCGCGAAACAATTGACCCTATTCAAGCCAAATAGACTCTATTTCGCCACCTCATCCGCATCAGACCGCGCGGTGAGCCAGTCGATCAGATCCACGATCAGCGCTTCATCCACAGCAGCGCCTTTTACGGTCAACTTGCCACCTGCACCATGTTGCACCACCTGCAGGTCAGGGCGAATTTTTCGGGTCATATTAGACTCTATTTCGGGTTTTAGAGACTGTTTTTTAGACTTCTCCGCCGCCGCTTTCCCTGCAGCTGCTGCCAATGTGGCGTTGATCAGATCCAGCTCATCCGCGGGGTTTTCTGGCGGGTTCGCCTCGATCCGCGCCTTCATGCCTTTGGCGAGGGCAGGGGCCGCCTCAATCTCACGGGCCAGAAATAGGCCAGCGCGTTCGCCAAGCGCCTCAGGGAAACGCAGCGCGCCATCGAGATGGGTCACCAAGGTCAGGAAGCTGCCGATCTTGGACCGTTTGGCACGACTTGCGGCGTGATAGAGACTGCGCAGCGCGGTGCGGGTGTCGGGGTAAACACCCTGCTCTACCGCGCGCGACGCGATGCGGGCGCGTTCATAATAGCTGAGGCCAACGCGGATTTCGTTTTCCTCAACCATCGCCAGATAGGCATCAGACGCCTGTTCCGGCTGACGCAGAAAGGCCAGGATCTGCGGCTGAGCTTCACCCGCCTCTGACAGGCGGGTGATGGCCCGCAAGCGGCGCCAGCCAGAGATCAGCCCATAGCGACCATCTGGCAGCGGGGCGACCTCGATCGGGGTTTGCTGGCCGCGTTGGCGCAGGGAAGTCATCAAAACCTCCATCTCGCCCTCATCGACGTTGATGCGATCGCGCACCAGATAATCGGTGACGATCTGATCCAGCGGCAATTCCAATGCCATGCGGCCCTCTTCACGGGCGCGGCGCAGGGTGTCGGACATTTCCTCTAGTGCGGCGGTGGTGCTGGCATGGGCGGCCACATCGGCAATGGGCGGCGCACGGCGAGCAGCTTCAGCCGGGGCATCCGGCAGGATCGGCGCCGCCACGGGGGAGGCGAGGAAGCCCGCTTTCGGCGGGGCGAGGCGTTTGCGTTTGGCCATGATTAATCCTCCGATACTGCAGAAATAGACTCTGGAAAAAGGCTAGGGCAGGGCGGCAAAGAGACGGTTACCGCAGCGCACGCAGATGTTTCGCGCGCGAAACATTTCCTTAACGACGGATTAAAGCCCCCGTTCATTCCGCCGCCTCCTGCAGGGCCAGCGCATCGCGGCGCCAGGCGCCGATCAACAGCGATTTGAAGGCGGCATAGGTGGCATCAAAGGTTTCACGGCCCCGCGCGTAAGTCTCGCGGTTGAAATCGCGATAATCCGCCTCATAGATCCCCTGCACCTGTTCACCAGCCTGACCGATCAGCGCGGTGAAATCCTGCCGGTGTGGTGACAACACCGGGCCAAGGTAGGCCTGCATCAAGGCGGTCAGTTCTGCCTGCTGGCTGCCGTCATAGCGGGTGACCACGGCACGCACCGCGTCCCATTCAAAATTCAGCTCGTCGCGTCCCAAAGCGCGGGCGGCGAGGTTTTCCCCCTCTTCAATCGACTGAAAAGTGGTGTGCAGCATGTCGAAAAACCGCCCCGTCGAGTCAAACTCAAGGAAAGACGCCCCCAGCGGCACCAACAGAATGTCCGAGGCCGCCAGCCCATTGATGGTCAGGTAGCCAAGCGCCGGCGGGGTATCGACGAAAATCACATCGTATTCGTCGAGGATGCCGTCCGCCTCCAGACTGTCGGTCAGGGCATCCCACAGCTTCCAGCCACCGCCCTGCATCCGCCAGACGGGGATCTGAAATTCTGCCCAGTAAAGGTTCAGCTGCGCGCCGATCAGGTCGATGTTGGGCCAGTGGGTGGATTGAATGAGCGACTGAGCCGACACATCCAGCGCGGCGGAGAGCGTGTCATCGAGCGGAATGGGCTGCTCCCCCCGATCCATCCGGCGCTGGTTGTCGCTGCGCAGATAACTGGCGTAGTGGCGTGCGAGGAGGGGGAAGACGGTTTGCCATTCATCCTCGACCTTGCCGCCGAAAATTGAGGTCATCGAACCCTGACTGTCCAGATCAATCACCAGCACCTTGTAGCCATCAAGGGCCGCCGACATGGCCAGATGGGCGGCGGTCGATGTCTTGCCCACGCCGCCCTTGAAGTTCGCCACCGCAACCATTTTGGCGGGCAGACCTTCGGGGCGATAGGGCAGGTAGTTTTTCGCTTTCGATCCTTCGGCCGCGAAATGGGCACGCAGGCGCAGCACCTCATCCAGGGTAAACCACTTGGCCCCGCCACTGGTTTCAGACTGGCCCTGCGGCAGGTCGGGGTTTTGTTTCAGCACGCGACGAAAATGGCCCTGCGCCACGGGGATCAGATAGCGGGTAATCTCCCAGGTTGAAAAAAGCCGCAGGTGACGTTCACCGTTTTCCTCCAGCCCGCGACTGGCGAGGTCAGAACGCCCCTGCGCACAGGCGGCTGCGATGGCGGCGAACCCATCGGTCTGGGTGGGTGCACCAAGCGCATTCAAAGCCTGATCGGGATCAATGTTGAAATAGGGAGGAAGGGTGGATGTCATTTCAGAACTGCCATGTGCGCTGTTTTCTTAAACATATCCAAAAACGCGACACATGGAAGGAAAAACGTCTCTTCCTCCTGTCTTTCTTAGCAAAAAAGCAGCGGAAATTGCAGGGAAAAACGTCTGCGGAGAGGCTGGAAGTGAATTTTTCTTGTTAGAATTTAGTTATTATATAGTTACGGGGCGCGAATGATTTGAGCAAACCTCTGATTAAAAATGATTTTTGTGCTTTCATTTTGGCATAAGCGACTCTGAAACCCCGATATGGTGATTCAGAAACCCCGCTCGAGTGACTCTGAAACGGCGAAGGCGCGGCGGTGTTGGCTGGACGCGGCCTGTGGATAACTTTAGGGTGTCACTGAAACCCCGAAAACGGGGGAGTCGGAGGGATGGAAAACATCCCCCACATCATGGCAAGAGCAGGCACAGGACATTCAGATGGGCGTGAGACAGCGGCATCACGGCACAGATTCAGCGGGGCGACAGCGATGAGCGCGGTTGCACCTATGGGGGGGATGTTGCCCGACCGTCATCCCACCGGTGATCTCTTCGTCTGCGATATTTTCGAGGCCAGTCCCAAGGATGATCTGGGTTCGATGGAGCATCCGATCTTTTCGCTCTCGACCCGGCCGGATCGACGCATCCTCAGCTATGCCCACAATGGGGTAGAGGTGCAGGTGACGCCCTCGGTGCGGGGACGGGCGACGATCCATGACAAGGATATTCTGATCTACTGCATCAGCCAGCTGGTGGCGGCGCTGAATGCGGGGCGTGAGATTTCGCGCACCCTGCAGCTGAAGGCGCATGATCTTCTGGTGGCGACAAACCGGGACACGGGCGGCGACAGTTACACCCGCTTGCGCGAGGCGTTTGAACGGCTGGCGGGCACGCGGATCACCACCAATCTGGAAACCGGCGGTCAGGAAGTGACCAGCGGCTTTGGCCTGATTGAGCGCTGGGAGATCGTGCGCAAATCCCGCGGCGGGCGGATGGTCAATGTGACGGTAACGCTGAGTGAATGGCTGTATCGTGCGGTGCTGTCGAAATCGGTACTGACGCTGAACCGTGATTATTTTCGTCTGCGTAAACCGCTGGAGCGGCGGATTTATGAGCTGGCGCGCAAACACTGTGGTCGTCAGCCCGAATGGCAGGTGAGCCTGGCGGTGTTGCACAAGAAAGCCGGATCCACCGCACCCCTGCGGGTGTTTCGCGCGGCGGTGCGCAAGATGATCGCGGCCGCCAACCTGCCCGATTATGACATCCATGAAGAGGCGGGGGATCTGATCGTCTTTACCCGTCAGGGGCAGGTGGTCAGTTCGGTGGGACCCGCGCAAACGGGGCAGGGGGCGGATGTGCCGCAATTGTCTGAAGAGGCATTGGCCGAGGCACGGCTGATGGCGCCCGGTGCGGATGTCTACGCGCTGGAGGCAGAGTGGCGCCGGTTTTGGGCGGATACGGGTCGGGTGCGGGTGCATGCGCCGGACAAAGCCTTTCTGGCATGGTTACAGGGCCGTATCGCGCGTCAGCCTTAAGGGGTTTGATCATCGCGGGGGGATCGTGTGTGGAGGGGCTGCATCGGGTGTCGCGTGATCCTGCTGGGGCGGGTGTGTCGCCTTGACTTGCACGGGGGGAGGCGGTGAACATGGCCATGATGATTTGGCCGGATTCGCCCACTGCGGGTGCGGCCTGTACCATTGGTTGCGATGCGATAGGCCAGAGGCCCACAGAGGTCCAGCACAGCGGAGCAATCCCAAGAGGATCGAAGAGCAGGAAGACAGATCATGCAGATCGTGTGTCGCAGATCGCCGCGGGCGATGGCGGGGGCGGGTTGGACCGGCCTTTCTGCGCGTTTCTGCGTGGGCCTCTGTGCCGTGCTGTTCTGGATGGCAGAGGGTGTGATGACAGAGGGTGATTATGCGGCGCAGGCGGGATCGAAACCGCAGCGCCCGGCAATGGAGCTGACATGTCCTGACGAGGGAACGGCCCTGAGTGACGCGCTCTGCGCTGCCGTGTTGGCCGAGCTGCAGGGCAGGGCGCAGGCTGTGCCGCCGCTGCCGCTTTCGGTGCGGCTGCAGATCAGCGACCGCAGCGACAGCCATATGACCGCGCATCTGGAGTGGCAGGGGCAGGGCGGCACGGATCAACGCACAGGGTGGACGACCGGCCCCGATCTGACCTTCAGCGCCACCGACCGCAGCCTTAGCACCGCAATGATGACCCGATTTGCCCGCGACCTTGTGAGGATCAGCGGGCTGCCTGAATGATCTGGCCCGAATGATCTGGCCTGAGTGAATTGGCCCGAATGATGCAGCCTGCCGCCGCAGGCCACGCCCAAGAGAGAAAGACGACAACAGCCCATGTGTACGATCTGCGCTCAATTCCAGCCGCTGGCGCCCGACTGCGCCTTTGTCCCCCTGCCCAACAGTGCTGCGCTGCTGGAATCTGATGATGCCGGTGACAGTGTGGCCACCAGCTACCGGATGGAGGTGGGCGATACGTTTTCCGGTGATCTGGCTTCAGCCGGGGATCGCGATTGGGTGGCGGTGACGCTGACGGCAGGGGACAGCTATGCCATCTCGCTCACGGGGGACACACTGAGCGATCCTTACCTGCGTCTTTATGATGGCGGCGGGCGGCTGCTGGCCAGCAATGATGATGGTGGCGCCAGCCTGAACTCTCTGTTGAACTACACCGTGTCGACCACCGGCACCTATTATGTGGTGGCGGGCTCCTTTGCCGATCGCACCACAGGGACGTACACGTTGGCGATTTCCGAACGGGACGCGCCGGAACCGGCCACGCTGGATGAACTGGCCACCTTCCTGACCGATGGGTACTGGGCCAATAACGGCGGTCGACGTGCCTTTGACACCAGCCAGTCCAATGAGATTACCGTCAACCTCACCGCGCTGACCAGTGACGGCCAGCAGCTGGCCCGTTGGGCGCTGGAGGCCTGGGCGATGGTTGCCAACCTGCGCTTTACCGAGGTGACGAGCGGCGGCCAGATCACCTTTGATGACAGTGAAAGCGGGGCCTTTTCCACCTCGTCCTTCAGTGGCGGGCAGATCATCTCGTCTCAGGTCAATGTCTCCACCAGTTGGGTCAGCACCTATGGCACCAGCATGGACAGCTATTCGCTGCAGACCTACATTCACGAGATCGGCCATGCGCTGGGTCTGGGCCATCAGGGCAGCTACAACGGCAACGCCCAATATGGCAGTGATGCCACCTTTACCAATGACAGCTGGCAGATGTCGGTGATGTCCTATTTCAGCCAGACCGATAACCCTACAGTGAATGCCTCCGAGGGGTTCCTGCCCACGACGATGATGGCCGATATTGTGGCGATACAGACCCTATATGGCGCCCCCGGCGGCAGTGGTCTCACCGCCGGAAACACCACCTGGGGCGCCAACACCACGCTGACCGGATCCCTGGGCCAGCTGTTCACCGACCTGGCCAATGGCACCACCTCTGCCACATACAGCGGTCGCGCGGTGGCGCTGACGATCTATGATCAGGAGGGCTGGGATACGCTGGACCTCTCCACCTCGACCACCGATGACCGGATCAGCCTGTGGCATTCGACCTTTTCGGATGTGCGGGGCGGCATCGGCAATCTCGGGATTGCCCGGGACACCGTCATCGAACAGCTGATCACCGGCGCGGGCAGCGACCTGATCAGTGGCAACTGGGTGGCCAACACCATCACCGCCAATGGCGGCAATGACACGGTCTGGGCGAACAACGGCGATGATCTGGTCTTTGGCAATGGCGGCAACGATGTGCTGGGCGGCGGCGACGGCCATGACCAGCTGTGGGGCGGCAGCGGCAATGACACAGCCTATGGCGGTGCGGGCAACGACCGTTTTGGTGGCGAAGCGGGGGCCGATGCCCTCTGGGGTGGGGGCGGTGACGACAGCATCTATGGCGGCAGCGGCGCCGACACCATCGGCGGTGACGGTGGCGATGATGAGATCTGGGGCGGCAGCGAAGGCGATGTGATCTATGGTGGCGCCGGTGCGGACACTGTGGGCGGCGGTGATGGCGCAGACCAGATCTGGGGCGGCAGTGGCAATGATGTGCTTTATGCCGGGGCGGACAATGACACGCTTTATGGGGACGAAGGCAGTGACACCCTCTGGGGCGGTGCGGGCAACGACAGCCTGTCGGGCGGCGGTGACAACGACCTGATCTATGGCGGTGCGGACAGCGACACCCTGTCGGGCCAATGGGGCAACGACACGCTGGTGGGCGGCACGGGGGGCGATACGTTCATCTTTGCGCCCGGCACCGGCAATGATGAGGTGCGTGACTTCTCCATCGGGGAGGGCGACCGGCTGCGCCTTGATGATGCGCTGTGGTCCGGCACGCTGACCGATGCGCAGGTGATCTCCACCTACGCGACGGTGCACAGCTGGGGCACGGTGTTCAATTTCAACGGCGACTATCTGACCGTTCTGGGCGCCAATGACGCCAGCGCCCTGGCCGGCGCGATCGATGTGTTCTGAACCTGACCTGGCGTCGCGGCCTTCTAAAATCTTTGGCCGAAACGGCCTGCAAAAACGGCCGCCCCTCACGGGGCGGCCTTCGCTATGACATAGCGTATTCTGCGCGTTGAGCACGGCGCGGCCCTGTCTGTTGTGTGGGTTTTGGGCCGGTCTTTCGGTCGGTCTTTTGCTTGGGTGCGGCAGGGCGTTGGGGACGGTGGCAGGAAATAGCAGGGCTTTCTTCGCCATCTGGGCCAGTGGGTGGTCCTGCAAAAACCTCCATTCCTAGAGCGGGGTATTGTGCCATAAAGGGGGACAGGGGTGTCAGTGCACCCTGATATTTGCGTGGATTTTGAACAGTGAACGTAGAACAAACCTCCCTTCCCGGGGTGCTGGTGCTGACGCCCGCCCGTTTTGGTGATCATCGCGGCTTTTTCAGTGAAAGCTACAGCCACCAGCGCATGGCGGAACATGGCATCACAACCGAGTTTGTGCAGGACAACCATTCGCTGTCGCGCGAGGTGGGGACAGTGCGTGGTTTGCACTTTCAGGCGCCCCCGCATGCGCAGGTGAAACTTGTCCGCTGTGGGCGCGGGGCGCTCTATGATGTGGCGGTCGATATCCGCAAGGGCAGTCCCACTTATGGTCAATGGTTCGGGACCGAGCTGAGCTTTGACAATGGCAAGCAGTTGTTGGTGCCCGCAGGCTTCCTGCATGGGTTCATCACGCTGCAACCCGATACCGAGATTGTTTATAAATGTTCAGACTATTACGCGCCGGACTGTGATGGCGCGGTGCGTTGGGACAGTTGTGGTGTTCAGTGGCCAGAGGTGGGTGCTGCGCCCATTCTGTCGGCCAAGGATGAGGTTGCGCCAGCACTCGCTGATTTTGACAGCCCTTTTGTGTTTGAGGACTAAGAGAATGAAGATTTTGGTAACCGGTGGTGCGGGCTTCATTGGATCGGCGGTGGTGCGACTGGCGATTGCGCGCGGCCATCAGGTGGTCAATCTGGATGCGCTGACCTATGCCGCCTGTCTGGACAACGTCGCCTCTGTTGCAGATCACCCGAACTATCAGTTCGTGCAGGCCGACATCCGTGATCGTGCCGCGCTGGACCGCGTGCTGGCGCAGACCCAGCCCGATGTGATCATGCATCTGGCCGCAGAAAGCCATGTGGATCGCTCCATCGACGGGCCGTCGGATTTCATCGACACCAATATCACCGGCACTTTCAACATGCTGGAGGCGGCGCGCAAATACTGGCTGGATCAGGGGCGATCAGACAGCTTCCGTTTCCATCATATTTCCACCGATGAGGTGTACGGCTCGCTGCCTGCGGATCCTGAGGTGCAGTTCACCGAAGCCACCTCTTATGACCCGCGCAGTCCCTATTCCGCCTCAAAAGCGGCCTCGGACCATCTGGTGCGCGCCTGGGCGGAGACGTATGGGTTGCCGGTTCTGCTGACCAATTGTTCGAACAACTACGGGCCCTATCACTTCCCCGAAAAGCTGATTCCGGTGGTTATTCTGAACGCGCTGGCAGGCAAGCCGCTGCCGATCTATGGCGATGGATCGAACGTGCGTGACTGGCTTTATGTCGAAGATCACGCTGACGCGCTGCTCTTGGTGGTGGAGAAGGGCCAGCTGGGCCGCAGCTACAATATCGGCGGCGAAAATGAGTGCAGCAATCTGCAACTGGTGCAGGCGCTGTGCGCAATCCTGGATGAGTTGCGCCCGCGCGACGCAGGATCCTACGGCGATCTGATCACCTTTGTCACCGATCGTCCCGGCCATGATGCCCGCTATGCCATCGACCCCACGCGCATCCGCGACGAGCTGGGCTGGCGTCCTTCGGTGACGGTGGAGGAAGGGCTGCGCAAAACTGTGCAGTGGTATCTGAGCAATGAAGCGTGGTGGCGTGCGTTGCAGGACCGTCAGGGCGTTGGTGAACGGCTGGGGGTGAAGGCATGAAGCTGCTGGTCTTTGGCAAAACCGGTCAGGTGGCGCGGGAGCTGGCGCGGCTCATGCCCGGGGCGCAGTTTCACGATCGCGCGATGGCCGATTTGAGCGATCCGGTGGGATGTGCAGATGCGATTGCCACCCACGCGCCGGATGTGGTGATCAACGCCGCCGCCTACACCGCCGTTGATCGCGCCGAAGAGGAAGAGGCGCTGGCCACCGTGGTGAACGGGGATGCCCCCACCGCGATGGCGCGGGCCTGTGCGGCGCGGGATATTCCGTTTATCCATATATCGACCGATTATGTTTTTGATGGATCGGGGCAGGCGGCGTGGCAGCCGGGTGATGCGACCGCGCCGTTGGGGGCTTATGGCCGGTCCAAACTGGTCGGCGAAGAGGGCATTCGCGCGGCGGGCGGGCGCCATGTGATCCTGCGCACATCCTGGGTGTTTTCGGCCCATGGGGCAAACTTTGTGAAAACCATGCTGCGCCTGTCTGAAAGCCGCGATGCGCTGAGTGTCGTGGCCGATCAGATTGGCGGGCCGACGGCAGCGGCGGATATTGCTGCGGCTTGTGTTTCGATTGCCCGCCAGATGGTGGCCGGCACGCATGCGGGCGGCACCTATCATTTTGCCGGCACACCGGATGTCAGCTGGGTCGGTTTCGCGCGCGAAACATTTGCGCGAAGTGACCGCGCGGTGACTGTCACCGACATCCCTTCGTCTGATTATCCGACCCCCGCCAAACGTCCGGAAAATTCGCGCATGGACTGCACAACGCTGGTCACAGATTTTGGCATTTCCCGTCCCGATTGGCGCGAAAGCCTGTCGCGGGTACTGATTGATTTAAAGGATATTTCCCAATGACAGAGACGAAACAGCGCCCGAAACACCGTAAAGGCATCATCCTCGCCGGTGGCTCTGGCACACGGCTGTATCCGATCACCATCGGGGTGTCGAAACAGCTGCTGCCGGTCTATGACAAACCGATGATCTACTATCCGTTGAGCGTGTTGATGCTGGCCGGTATCCGCGACATTGCGGTGATCACCACGCCCGAGGATCAGGCACAGTTTCAGCGCACGCTTGGTGATGGCAGCCAGTGGGGGATTTCGCTGACTTATATCGCGCAGCCCAGCCCTGACGGTCTGGCGCAGGCCTTTGTGCTGGCCGAGGAGTTTCTGGACGGTCATCCCTCGGTGCTGGTTCTGGGTGATAATATTTTCTACGGCGCCGATCTGCCGAAACTCTTGGCCAGCGCCAATGAGAAGGCCGTGGGGGCGTCGGTCTTTGGCTACCGCGTGGCCGATCCCGAACGCTACGGCGTGGTGGATTTCGATGCCGCGGGACACGTGAAATCGATCATCGAAAAGCCCGAAGTGGCGCCATCCAACTATGCCGTCACCGGCATCTATTTCGTCGATGAAACAGCGCCCGCGCGGGCCCGCGAGGTCAAACCCTCGGCCCGGGGCGAATTGGAGATTGTGACGCTTCTGGAAAGCTATCTGGCCGAGGATCAACTGGACGTGGAACTGATGGGCCGCGGTTATGCATGGCTCGACACCGGCACACATGGGTCGCTGTTGGACGCGGGCAATTTCGTGCGCACGTTGGAAAATCGTCAGGGCATGCAAACGGGATGTCTGGAAGAAATCGCCTATGACGCCGGTTGGATCAGCAAAGACCAGCTGCTGGAACGGGCAGAGATGTTCAAGAAAAACGACTTCGGACGGTATCTGGAGGGGTTGGTTTGAGGCGCCTGAGGGTGCTGCCATAGAGAATAAGGGGAAACCTGCATCTAGCGTTTGAACTGGAGGCCATTTCGTAGCACATAGGAACGGTATATTTTCTGATGAAATGGATTGGCTCAATGATCACCCCCGTTCTCCTCTGTGGCGGTTCAGGTACGCGCCTTTGGCCGCTGTCGCGTAAAAGCTATCCTAAACAGTTTGCACCACTTGTGGGCGAAACGACCTTGTTTCAGGCGGCGGCGCAGCGGTTAAGCGGGGTGCAGGGCGATGTCAGCTATGACCGGCCGATGGTGCTGACCAATTCCGATTTTCGCTTCATTGTGACCGAGCAGTTGCAGGGCGTGGGCATCGACCCCGGCGCCATTCTGATCGAGCCTGAGGGGCGCAACACCGCCCCCGCCGTGCTGGCCGCCGCGCTGAAGGCCCATGCCGCCGATCCTGAGGCGGTGCTGCTGGTGGCGCCCTCAGATCATGTGGTGCCGGACGCGCAGGCCTTTGCCGCCGCCGTGGCCAAAGGAATGGAAGCGGTGACCGCAGGGCAGTTGGTCACCTTCGGCATCACGCCCAGCCATGCGGAAACCGCCTATGGCTATCTGGAACTGGCAGCGCAGCCCGACGCCACTGGCAATGCTGTGGCGTTGAAGCGGTTCGTGGAAAAGCCCGATGCGGCGCGGGCGGCAGAGATGCTGGCGGCTGGCAACTTTAAGTGGAACGCAGGCATCTTCCTGTTCCGCGCTGCCGATATGATCGCCGCCTTTGAAGCCTATGCGCCTGCGCTGATCGCACCGGTGACATCCGCGCTTGATGAGGCGCAGGTGGACCTTGGCTTCCTGCGGTTGGCGCCCGGCCCCTGGGCTGAGGCCGAAGATATCTCGATCGATTATGCGGTGATGGAAAAGGCGGTAAATCTT
The DNA here is from genome assembly GCF_022347685.1 of Thalassobius sp. Cn5-15. GTDB lineage: Bacteria > Pseudomonadota > Alphaproteobacteria > Rhodobacterales > Rhodobacteraceae > Thalassobius. The sequence continues at coordinate 24,773 of NZ_JAKRGF010000009.1, read as the reverse complement.
TCTGTCGTGCCCTTTGATGCAGATTGGTCCGACCTTGGCGGTTGGGATGCGGTCTGGCGTGAAAGCGGGCCGGACGGGCAGGGCGTTGTGACCTCGGACGGCGCCACGGCAATTGACTGTCAGGACACGCTGCTGCGCTCAGAGAGCCCCAATATGGAAGTGGTGGGCATTGGCCTCAAAAACATCATGACCATCGCGATGAACGACGCGGTTCTGGTGGCGGATATGAGCTGTGCGCAAAGCGTCAAGAAAGCGGTCACGGCGTTGAAGGAAAAAGGCGCGGCACAGGCCACCACCTTCCCTAAGGATCACCGCCCCTGGGGTTGGTTTGAAAGCCTTGTGGTTGGCGGCCGTTTCCAGGTGAAACGCATCATGGTGCACCCCGGCGCGGCGCTGTCGCTGCAAAGCCATGTGCACCGCTCAGAGCATTGGATTGTGGTCGAAGGCACCGCGCGCGTCACCGTGGATGATGAGGTGAAGCTGGTGACAGAAAACCAGTCGGTCTATATCCCGCTGGGCGCCGTGCACCGGATGGAAAACCCCGGCAAAGTGCCGATGGTGCTGATCGAGGTACAGACTGGCGCCTATGTTGGCGAAGATGATATTATCCGCTACGAAGACGTCTACGCGCGGGATTAAAGGGACTTTAAAATGAAAATTGCAGTCGCAGGTCTGGGGTATGTGGGCCTGTCCAATGCCGTTTTGCTGGCGCAGAACCATGCGGTTGTTGCCGTTGATGTCAGTGAAGATCGCGTGGCCCTGGTCAACGCGGGCCAAAGCCCGATCGTCGACCCTGATATCGAAGAGTTTCTGAAAGGCCGCACCCTAAACCTGCAGGCCACCACTGATGCGACCGCGGCCTATGGGGACGCGGATTTTGTCATCGTGGCAACGCCGACAAACTATGACCCGAAAACAAACTATTTCGACACTTCCAGTGTTGAAGCGGTGATTGGGCAGGTGATTGCCCTGAACCCCGCCGCCACCATCGTGATCAAATCGACAATCCCTGTCGGCTTTGTTGCTGACGTGCGGGCGCGGCTCGGCACCGAACAGGTGATCTTCAGCCCTGAGTTTTTGCGCGAAGGCCGGGCGCTTTATGACAACCTGCACCCCAGTCGGATCATTGTTGGCGAACGTTCTGATCGCGCACGCATCTTTGCCGATCTGCTGCTGGAAGGGGCCGAACGTAAAGAGGTGGAGGTTCTGTTCACCGATGCCAATGAGGCGGAGGCGATCAAACTGTTTGCCAACACCTATCTGGCGATGCGTGTTGCCTTCTTTAACGAGCTGGACAGCTACGCCATGGCCGGCGGTATGGACACCCGCCAGATCATCGAAGGCATCAGCTTGGATCCACGCATCGGTGGCCATTACAACAACCCCTCCTTCGGCTATGGTGGTTATTGCCTGCCCAAGGACACCAAACAGCTCTTGGCCAACTACAATCATGTGCCGCAGAACCTGATCCGCGCCATTGTCGATGCCAACCGCACCCGCAAGGATTTTCTAACCGATCAGATTCTGATGAAAGGCCCTAAGGTCGTGGGCATCTACCGGCTGGTGATGAAAGCAGGGTCAGACAATTTCCGCATGAGTTCGGTGCAGGGGATCATGAAACGCCTGAAAGCCAAAGGCATTGAGGTGATCGTCTATGAACCGGTGATGGAGGAAGAGCATTTCTTCCACTCCCGGGTGATCCGCGACCTCGACGCGTTTAAGGCAGAGGCCGATGTGATCGTTGCCAACCGGCTGAGTGATGACCTCGACGGCATCGAAGAGAAAGTATTCACCCGTGACCTCTTTGGCGGGGATTGAGGCACCTATGCAAACTGTACTTGTAACCGGTTCGGCTGGATTCATTGGTCATCATCTCTGCCAGCTTTTGCTGGGGCAGGGATTTTGCGTTATCGGTCTTGATGCAATGACGGACTACTATGATGTTGCGCTGAAGGAGGCCCGCCATAGCCGGCTGGCGCACGCTAACTTTCTGCCTATCATGGGCAAGGTCGAAGAGCCGGGCCTAATGATGAAACTTTTTGAGGCCCATAAGCCTGACTATGTCGTTCATTTGGCGGCCCAGGCGGGTGTGCGGTATTCGATCGAGAACCCGCGCTCCTATCTGGAAAGCAATATCGTTGGCACCTTTGAAATTCTTGAGGCCGCCCGCGCATATCCGCCGAAACACATGCTGCTTGCTTCCACCTCGTCGGCCTTTGGGGCCAATACAGAGATGCCCTATCAGGAAACACAGCGCGCGGACCATCAGATGTCCTTTTATGCGGCAACGAAGAAATCGACAGAGAATATGGCGCATTCCTATGCGCATTTGTTTGATTTGCCCGTGACGATGTTCCGCTTCTTTACCGTGTACGGGCCGTGGGGCCGGCCGGATATGGCATTGTTCAAGTTCACCAAAGCGATCCTGGAAGGCAATCCGATCGACGTCTATAATCATGGCGACATGAAACGGGACTTCACCTATGTGGAGGATCTTGTTGAAGGTATCCGGCTGTTGATGGACGCGATCCCCGAACGGCCTGCAGATGGCGTTGTGCCTGAGGGTGACAGCCTATCGCCAGTGGCGCCCCATCGGGTGGTAAACATTGGCAACAGCGACGCGGTTAAATTGACGGATTTCATCGAGGCGATCGAGGCTGCAACAGGCGTTCAGGCCGAGCGCAACTTGTTGCCAATGCAGCCAGGCGATGTCCCTGCAACTTGGGCAGATGCTGAATTGCTGAAATCGTTGACAGGGTATCAGCCAAAGACCGACGTCCGCGAAGGCGTTGCACGGTTTGTTGAGTGGTATCGCGAGTTCTATCGCCCCAATGAGGCTGGGACCGCACAGTAAATTTACCGTTTAGGGCAGCGGCGTAGGATAGTTATCGCGCGCTTTAGAGGTGCGCCAGAGATGCCATAACCTGTAGAAAGCCAGGTCTTATGTTCACATTAGCCCTGCGTGGTCGCGAGGGGTTGTTGCTATTCATACGGTTGCACAGCTTACTTTTGGCAACGACTTTGATCGTCTTTCACATCCCGCATGCCCTCATTCAGTGCATGACCGTATTGGTGTTTTTTGCCGTCTCTGTACGCCTTATCCGCAACGCGGAAGATTAAGTTTTGGCTGAGTGCCTCAAGTCTCTTTTTGTTCCTTTTCTTTGCAGTCCTCAATTTCGCGATGGTGGTGATAAGTGGCGTGCCGGACGGGGAGCCGGAGTGGATGTTTGCCCTTGGATTTTATTTTGGCACCATGTCCGCACTAGATCTGGTTGGGCGCTATTTTGCAGTAAGATAGGGGATGTATAACATCCTAGTTTGGGGTGTGCCCGCCGCGTTGATAAACGTTTTATAATCAATGTTATGTTAAATATATGCGCGCTGCCTCCGTAACCCTACCCAAACAGCACGTCTGATGTGCTGAAATCGGCCATCTCCAGACCGATCAGCAGCAGGCGGCCGCCGTCATAGGTGATCTGCAGGCCCTCTGCGGTGTCGCTGAGGCTCAGGTCGGAAAACTGCACCGGCCCGCCGCCTGTGTTGGGGGTGAAGTGCAAGCGATCGCTTCCTGCCGTGAAATCGCCGATCTGGTCATTGCCGTTCATCGGATCGGCCACTCCTTCGGAGGTGGCGCCGAAAACAAATGTATCGCTGCCCGCACCGCCCCACAGCGTGTCATCACCGGGCCCACCGCTCAGCTGATCATCGCCTGCGCCGCCCCAGACCAGATCGTCGCCGGCGCTGGCCCATAGGGTATCGTTGCCCGCGCCGCCGCCCAGCTCGTCACGGCCTTCGCCGCCATAGAGCAGGTCATTGCCGCCATCGCCCCAGACGGTGTCATCATCGCGCCCGCCGCCCAGCACGTCATTGCCTGCGCCACCATAAAGCGTGTCATTGCCATCGCTGGCCCAAATCGTGTCATGGCCATCTGCCCCGCCCAACTCATCCCAGCCTGCGCCGCCATAGACGTGGTCGTGGCCGTCGCCTGCCCAGATCGTGTCACTGCCCGTGCCGCCGCCGAGCACGTCATCGCCTGCCTCCCCCCACAGCGTATCGTGCCCTGCCGCGCCCCAGATGGTGTCCGCGCCGTCGCCAGCAAAGATCCGGTCATCATCGCCGCCCGCATTGATCAGGTCGTCACCGGCGTAGCTGATGACGCTGTCGTTGCCGCTGCTGGCGGTGATTACATCATCGCCGTTGCTGCCGGTGAGGCTGTTGGCCTCCACGCTGCCCTCTAAGGTCATGCCCTGCGGCTGGCCAAGGAGCAGCGCGCGGTCCGCGCCGGTGAATTGCGCGGCGAGCAGCGCGTGGGGATCCTCGAACGGCTGGCCACTGGCGCTATTGAGCACCAGCGTGTTGTCGCGGTAGCGCACCTCGGCCCCAGTGCCAGTCGCGGTGATCTGCAATTGTGCGGCGCTGCGCAGCATGGCCCAGGCGCTGAGATCCAGCCGGTCCGCACCGGGGTCGAAATCAGTGATGGTGGCGTCACCTAAAGGGGCCAGAATGAAGAGGTCGGCGCCCGCCCCACCTGTCAGTCGGCTGCCGTCCTGTGCCAGCAGCAGGTCATCGCCTGCCCCGCCATTGAGCCCGCCGGTGCTGGGCGGTGTGCCAGTGCTGGGCGCTAGGCCAAGGGTCGCAAGCGGCACGTGCAGCTGGGTGATCCCGCCTTCGGCCTCTGAGGTGACGAAGATCTGCAGTTGATCGCCCATCTGCCGCGCGGTGATCTGGCGCACATCCATCAACCCGCGTCCGTCGCGGTGTTCAATACTGTGCAGATGGGTCAGTCGCCCGTCGGGTAACAGCGCAAAGAGGCTCAGCCCATCATCGCGCCCGCCGGTGATCACCAGCACATGTTCGCCTGCCTCTTCCCTGCCCTCCACCGTCACCACGCTGAGGGCCTGTGCGCCAGCAAAACGGGTCGCGCGGGTGTCGATCAGGTGATCGCGGGGGGTGAGGCTGCCTGTGGCGTCGACCTCGATCACACTCAGCGAATTGCTATCTGCGGCGGTGAGGATGGCCCATGTGCGGCCAAAGGCCCCGATCACTTCCATCGCAGTGGGTTGGGCGAGGCCAAAGCCCTCGTTTGCGCCCAATGTGGTGAGGGGTGTCAGGTAGCCGGTGGTGGAAATGCGGTGGCTGTGGATCTGGCTGCTGTCGGTGCTGAGGAGGAGGGCTGTGTCGGCAATCACCGCGGTGCTGAGGGTGGTGGCATCGGTCAGTGCGGGCAGGCTACGGGGGGGGGCGGTGGTGATCTCGGCACCGTTTATCTGCGTCAGGCTGACCTGTGCGGCAGTGCTGGAGGCGGTGAACAGAAGCGTGCTGTCTGTGAGCGCCAAAGTGGCAAGTGCGGTGAGCGGTGTGTTTGGGGACACCCCTGTCAGTTGGGTGGCCGCGCCCAGTGTTGCATCAGGGCTGAGCCGCAGGGTTTGCACCCCGCCTGCGCTGCTGAAGAGGAGCTGCGCCTGATCTCCCGCCCCCAGCATGCCGAGATGACCGGGGCCGAGGGTTGTGGGATCCAGCGCATAGAAATGGCTGTCTTGAAATGTCGCCGTGCCGCTGGTGCTGAGGCGGTAGCTGCTGATGCCGCCTCCCGTTCCACTGGCGCCGTAAAGCGCCAGCTGGCCGTCCCTCTCGACGATCTGCAGCGCCCGCAGATCGCTGTCGAGCGTTGCCTGCCCTGAGCTGAACCGTCCCTGAACTGTGAGCTGCATCCGCCGTCCTCTTTTGCCTCAGGGCAGATGTGACAGCGGGATCGGTCAGGGGCGGTGCGTCATTGCGGTGAAAGCGCGGCACTTGTGATCAGTGTGATTTAAATGCGCGCGGTTTTAGGGCGTGGTTTTAGGGCGCGAGGAGGGCGGCCGTGAAGGCCGCTGTGAGGTCCAGCGCCTCTGGCGCGGGGGCGGTGGCGATCTGCCCTGCAACCTGATGTTCGGCGTCAAAGCCCGCCTGCACATGCAATGCCACCCGCTCGGCCAGATCCTGCAGCGCCGCGGGGGAGAGCGTCAGCCAGCCGGTCTGTGTTTTCCAGCGTCGTGCGGTGCCAGCTTGCGCGACCATTGCAATGCGCTGCTGGCTGTCGCGATCGGTGGCCACACGCGCGCCCTCAAACCGGGCGCCGTCGGGCAGGGTCAGCCCGCCCACCTCATAGTGCCAGCGCAGCTGCGCAAGAGTGGCAAGCGCCTCTGCACGGGCGGCGTCTCGGACATCCTCAGCGGGGATCAGGGCGGTGAGGTCCATGGTGTTCATGCCGCATCCTCCTGTGGGGTGTCCTCACCGGGGAGCGTGATCTCGCCCTCCTCAATGACGCTGAGGGGGGCGGGAAAGCGCAGCGTCTCAGGGGCTTCAGCGCCATGGGGCAGGATCAGTGTCAGGTGCAGGCCATCCGTGCGGTGTGCGATGTCGGAGGCGAGGTATGCGCAGACGACCGCGTGGCGGGGCAGAATAGCCCCTTGAGGGATAGCGCTGAGGTCAAAGGCTGTGCCATTGACCAGCAGCTGATCGCCGTCGCGGGCCAGTGTCAGGCGGCCCTCGCGGCGCATGGGGGTCAGGGTGATGTGAAACGGGGTCATGGTGTTTTTCTCCTCTCGGCTCAGAACCAGCGGCCCAGCCACAGTTTGTCGCCATCAATGCGGGTCACTGTGCCGGTGAAACTGGCCGGCGCTGTGGTGATCGGGGTGTCAAAGTTGGTGCAGATCTGGGTGCCATCGGCAAAGCGCAGATACTGCCCGTTGCTGTTGCTGCCCTGCTCGATCAAGGCCCCTGTGGGCTGGCCGCCCACCGCGCTGACGGGGCCCAGCACGTTGCCCTGATCATAGATCTGTTGCCAGCCGCTGGGGCCGGTGCCGTCATTGCGCCGCCAGAGCAGCGCGGGATCGCCTGGACCAGATACGGCCGCCAGGATCTGCGCCCAGTGATCTGATCCTCGCGCCAGATGCAGGCCCACATGGGCGCGGGTGCTGTCAGGGCTGTCGCCCTGCCCTGCCCCGCTGGCATGGCCCAATAGCTGACTAACCGCGCCCGCATCGCCAAGCTGGCCAAGGTGCGCACTGTCCGCTGTGGCGCCCAGACCGAAGGCCCCCACCTTCATCAAACCGCCCCCCGTCGCATAAGACCCCGCGTGCACCACCGTGCCGCTGACATCACTGCCATCGGGGGCCAGTGCCAGCGCATCCTGCCAGCTGCTGCCATCGGCGCTGACCTTGATGGTGAAGCTGAGATTGCCGGTCAGCCCCATTTCCGCATGGCCCTGCCAGCCGCTTTGAAACAACAGCGCGGCGGTGTCGCTGGCGGCGGATTTGTTCACCGTCAGGCGATGATCGCTGCCTGCGTGATTGAGCAGCGTTGCGGGGGCCGAAACTGACAGGCGGTTGTGATCATCGGCAGTTGCGGCAATGCCAAGGTGCGGCAGGTTCTGCCGTGCGGCACTCACCACCTGCCAGCTGCCGCTTACCCAGATCCGCAGATCGGCGCTGCCGCGCAAGCTGGCCCGCCAGCCGTCCTGTGGGACGATAAACAACCAGTCGCTTTCCTCGCGCAGGGCCAATTCATGCGCGTGACCGGCCCAGTCGCCGGTGGGGGTCGCCCCGAGGGCAAAGACCTGCCCCACCTCCGGCAGCGCAGGGGGAGCGGCCTCTTCAAACCCCTCAACACAGAGCTGCACCAGCGCGTCCAACCGGCGCAGTGCCTCATTATGGGTGACATGCTTTTGCGCCTGCGCGGGGGCAATATAAGGCAGATCCAACCGGGGCGAGGGGGACATGACAGCTCCTTTTCAGATGACTGTCACAGGGGTAGCGCAGTGGGGATTGCTGCAGGGTAAAGGCAGCGTGCGGTGGGGGGAGCAGACGGTTATGAAGACGATTCCGCAAAGAAAGGCCCGAACAGAAAGGCGGAGGTTCCTCTTTACAGCGGCCCCTTGCTGGGGGCGAAATAGTACGCTAGCGCCAGAACGGCGCGTCCGTAAGGGGATCGCCCGCCGATACAGCGATAAGACGGGCGTTTGCGCCTAAATCTGCGTTTCATTTGGCTGGTACTATGACTTTCTCAATGCAGCGGCCGTTTTCGTACACCTGCCGTTCGCTACATCCGGCGCGAACTTACGACATGCGGACAAAGCGCCAATTCGCTGCAGCTGAGCGAAGGTCTGCTTTGCGATCAAGCTATTTTGATGCCAGCGCAAAACGGTCGCGCCACTGTCGATTGACATCATCAGCGAGTTTGGCGGTCGGCGTTGATATCTCGTGCGCAATTGAGCCATCTGCACCGAGTGTTTCGAGTATCCGTGACAGCTGTTTTTGTGGCTCTTTTGAAAGAGTCTCATACGAGACTTCCAGAGGCACCACCGACTGTTCGTCGAACCAAGACCGCCAAGCCGTGTCGAAATCGACAAACTCCACCACCTGTGATCGTATTGCTTCGGGATCGTAGCCGTCTGCCCGCCGGGGCTCTAACCTTTCGAGATCAGTTCCATCGGCTCTGCGATGCCAAAGACCGGTTTGTTCCGCGCGAATGCAAGAGATCGCTTGATCCAGCTTGTCTTGTCGCGAAAGAAAAATGAATAGCGTCGGACCGAAAGCCGCTTCGACGCGATCTACGTCCGAAACGCAATTGGGATACAGAAATTGTAGCTGCTCCATGAAGAAGGCGAAGCTGCCACGCTGAAGTCTTATTCCACAGACGTCGGTGTTGCCTTTTCCGCGCGCCTTTGCTGCTTCGAAAATGCCATCCAACATATCGCGCCTCGTCGCAAAGTCAGCCGCGTCCAGATCGTAGTAATCCAGCCAAGCATCAATCGAAGGTTCGTGAAAGAGAGAGCCGGGTTTCCCAGCAACTTTGGTCTCAGCAAGCAATTCGCAAAGCATTGTGCTGCCGCTGCGTGGCGATGTGCAAATGACGTAGGAGGTAAACGGTGGATTGGGCATGATATCTCTTCAACAAAGCTATCGGTGACCGTTAACGGACTTTTGTAACAGCTGCAGCATTCAGCACAATGGGCTCACTGCAGACCTTCTCTGCACGTTATCGGAATGGCCGTTCTGACGCTAGCGTACTCTTTTGCCCCTCGCCGTAAGCGACCCCTTGTTGTGGCTGGCTGAGCGGAGTTTTAGAAAGGCCGGACTGTCAGAAAGGAACTGTTCATGGATTTCCAAACGTGGCTGGCGTTTGTCACAGCGTCAACGGCTCTGCTGCTCATTCCGGGGCCAACAGTTCTACTGGTCCTCAGCTATGCGATCAGTCAGGGCAAACGGGTGGCGCTGGCAACCGTTGGAGGTGTGGCCCTTGGCGACTTCATTGCAATGTCAGCCTCGCTTGCGGGTTTGGGGGCTTTGGTCCTTGCTTCGGCCACGCTGTTCACCGTGCTGAAATGGATCGGCGCGGTGTATCTGGTCTATCTGGGGATCAAACTGTTGCGCAGCGCCGCCACCGCATCGCTTGGGGATCTGGAAAGCGTATCCGTGGCGGCAGCGCGGACCAGCAATGTCTTTGCCCATGCAGCGGCGGTCACAGCGCTGAACCCCAAATCCATCGTGTTTTTCATCGCCTTTGTGCCGCAGTTCGTGACTGTGAACCGCCCGCTCCTGCCGCAGTTTGCGATACTGGTGGCGACATTTGTTGGCCTTGCCGCTTTGAATGCGCTGGCCTATGCGCTTCTGGCGGATCGGTTGCGGGCCAAGATCGCCCGCCCATCGGTGCTGGCGTGGATGTCGCGCATGGGCGGCGGCGCGCTGATTGCGATGGGGGTGGCAACCGCGGCGTTCAAACGCGCGTAGCCGCCGGTCAATCACTGGCCTCACATTGCCTTCTGCCTGCGCTTTTGGCACAGTTTAGCCCAAGAGGCCGTGTCTGACACCGCGATCAAAACGGGGATAGGAATGGGGCAGATATGGCGGTTTTGATTGTAGGCGCGGGCCTGTCAGGGGCCACTTTGGCGCGGCAACTGGCCGAGGCTGGCACATCCGTCACCGTGGTGGAGGCGCGGGATCATGTGGCGGGCAACTGTCACACGATGCGCGATCCAGACACCGGCGTGATGGAACATGTCTACGGGCCGCATATCTTTCACACTGATGACGCGCAGGTCTGGGACCATGTCAGCCGCTTTGCCCGGATGATGCCCTATCGCCATCGGGTGCGGACGACGGCGCAGGGACAGGTCTATACGCTGCCGGTCACGCTTCACAGCATCAACCAGCTGTTCGGCACGGCCATGGGGCCAGAGGAGGCGCGGGCGTTTCTGGCCAGCCAAGCAGAGGACATCCCTGATCCGCAAAGCTTTGAGGAGGCCGCCCTCGCCCAGATGGGGCGGCGGCTTTATGAGGCGTTCTTCAAGGGCTACACCCAGAAACAATGGGGCTGTGATCCGCGCGACCTGCCCGCCTCTATCCTCAAACGATTGCCGCTCAGGTTTGAGTATGACGACAGCTATTTTGCCCACCGCTATCAAGGCATCCCGCGCGAAGGCTACACTGCGATGGTCACCGCAATGCTGGATCATCCGCGCATCACCCTGCGGCTGAACACGCCCTATGATCCCGCGCAGGAGGGGCAATCAGGGGCGCCCTGGGATCAAGAGCACTGGGAGCACCTGTTCTGGTCCGGTCCACTGGATGGCTATTTCAACCATGCGCTGGGGCGGCTCAAATACCGCACGCTGCGCTTTGAACGTTTCACGGCGGCGGGTGATTATCAGGGCTGCGCGGTGATGAATTATGCAGACAGGGATGTGGCGCAGACGCGGATCACCGAACACAAACACTTCGCGCCGTGGGAACAGCATGCCGGAACGGTGGTCACCCGCGAATACAGCGCCGCGGCCGGGGCAGAAGATATCCCCTATTACCCCGTGCGTCTGCTGGCGGACAAAGCGCTGCTGCAGCGCTATGTCGAGGCCGCCCGCGCCACACAGGGCGTCACCTTCATTGGCCGCCTTGGCACCTACCGCTATCTGGATATGGACGCTGCCATCCATGAGGCGCTGCAGGTGGCAGAGGCCTATCTCGGCGCTCAGCACAGCGATGCAGCGATGCCTGCCTTCGTGGTGGAACCGCTTTAGATCAAACGCAGAAAAGCCGGCCCAGATACGGACCGACTTCCCCGGAGTTATGGGCCCCCTGTATCGAGGGGCCCAATGAGTATTCTGTGAGTGGTGTGACCTTACTTGGCCCGACTTACTTGGCCCGACTTACTTCGTCAGGGCGTGACGGACGCCGTTCTGGATCTGGGCAAACGAGGCGTCGTCTTCGTCGAGAATGTCGATGACTTTGGCGGCTTTGTTCAGCGCGTCACCGTCCACCAGGCTCAGGTCGATGTTCGGGGCGTACTGGCGGATCTGCGCTTCTTCAAAGCCCGAGATGTCTGCGGTCATGGCGGATGCGGCGCCGGTCAGGGCGATCAGGGCGGCGGCGGATGCGGTTACGATACGGTTCATGTTTTTAACTCCTAAGTCAGTTGTGTGGTGGCGCGGATGCGGGGAGCGGCGCCGATCAAGAGGGGGTTGGGGATGAGGTCTGCGCGGTCGCAGACCTCAGGACTTCTTACTTGGTGAGGGCGTGACGAACGCCGTTCTGGATCTGGGCAAACGAGGCGTCGTCTTCGTCGAGGGTGTCGATGACTTTGGCGGCTTTGTTCAGCGCGTCACCGTCAACCAGGCTCAGGTCGATGTTCGGGGCATACTGGCGGATCTGCGCTTCTTCAAAGCCCGAGATGTCGGCGGTCATGGCGGATGCAGCGCCGGTCAGGGCGATCAGGGCGGCGGCGGATGCGGTTACGATACGGTTCATGTTTTTAACTCCTAAGTCAGTTTTCAGTTCAGTCTCGGCGGGTCGATCGGGGAGGTGATCGTTTGTTTGTCAGTGTGTTGGACTGTGTGTTTGTCCGTCTGACACCAAACAAACTGGGGGCAGTTCGGCGCGATTGAAACCCAACGAAATCGTCACGGGATGTCACGGCGATGTGTCTTGAAAAGAGCGCGAGGCAAACGCTGTCTGTGCCCTGATGCAGGGCAATGGTGCGCGCTATATTTTACAGGGGCTTGCGCGCGGCAAAACCGTTACAGCCCCCACCACAGGGCGTGAGGAAATGGGGTGATTTTGGCGAAAGTACATTTGTCACATAAACGTGACGCCGGTTCTTTTATGCCTTTGTTTCAAAGCCCTCACAGACCCGCGCGCAATCCTCGCGATCTGGTGTGAGGATTGCGGGCATTTGTAACAGAGAGAGGGCGGGGGAGAGGGCGTGGAGAGTCTCGAAACTGGGGTCTGAGGCCCCCCGCTCCAGATTAAAGTACCGCCCCAAAAGTATTGTTGGGCCGCGTCACGCCAGAGGCGTGCTTCCAGCACGCCCCGCCCCCGTCAAACCGGAGGTGTGCCTCCAACAAAACTGGGCGGCGCGATGGCGCCACCCTCGGGTCGGCGCTAAATAACGGCGGTTGGACTGCCTCAGCCCTGTTTCTGTCTCCGCACCTTCGCCATGCCAACGGCGTTGATCTCCCCCAGCTGTTCCCACAGCTGATAATCAGGCGCGTAGAAGGCCCGCAGTTCATCATGCAGATGCGTGGGGATCACATCTGCCGCCTGCCATGTGCTGACATTCTGGCGGGACAGCGTGGCCTTCACCCCCAAGGCCGCACAGATTTCAGCAAACATCGCCTCCAGCTGCGGATAGGGGATGATCACATCCATCAGGACCGGCCCGCCTGCGGGGGCGCAGAACAGGTGGCGCTGCAGGTATTTCCAGCCCTCCGGCGTGCGGATGTTCCAATCCTGTTGCTGCCAGAACGCTTCAAACGTCATTTCTGCAGGCAGCGGCGCGGCGACCTGATTGCCTTTGCGGTAGCGAAACCAGGAACTGATCCAGTCAAGCGGCTCGCGCATCACGCCAAACTTGAAATAGCGATCCGGATGATGCGCGGGCTGCGAAAACAGGACATCATAGAGGTGATAGACCTGATGTATCCCGATATGTTTGCGCGCCGGACTGCCGGTGCGGTAAATATCGGCATGTTCCATCAAGGCATGCTCGATCGAGGTGGAGGCCGTTTTGGTATTGGCCACGAAAAGAAACTGCTTTTCCGTACTGATCAGCATCTGCCACCTGTTATGTTGCACCTTATATTGCGCCTGATATTGTGCGGGCCCCGTTCTGCGCCTAATCCCTTTATGTAAGATAAAATAAAACAGTTGTAGATAGGCTGTCAGGTGGCAGTCTTGGCCGACAGTCTTTCAAGTGGTGGTTTCGTGTCTGCGCCTCTTTCTTCTGATCCCCAAAGTCCGGCGCCGCTGATTTCCGTCATTGTGCCGCTCTATAATGTGGCCGCGTATGTGGGGGCCTGTCTGGCCAGCCTCAGGGCGCAGCGGTTTGAGGCGTTTGAGGTCATCGTGGTCGACGATGGATCCAGTGATGACAGTGTGCTGCAGGCAGAGGCGGCGATTGTGGGCGATGCGCGGTTCCGGTTGATCCGTCAGACCCATCGCGGGCTGGGGGCGGCGCGCAATGCGGGGCTCAATCTGGCGCGGGGGGCGTTCATCGCCTTTGTCGACAGTGATGACCGGGTGACGCCTGAGTATTTACAGCAGATGCATCAGGCGCTGGTGGAGAGCGGTGCCGATTGGGTGGCCTGCGCCATTGCTTTTTGTGAGGCGGATGGGCGGCAGGTGTATCATCCGGTGCCTCACTCTGGCATCCACGGTCAGGCTGACCGGCACAGGTCGGGGCAGGTCCGCCGCTGTGAGTTCGGGAACTGGGGCGATGTGATCCGTCATTTCCCCTCTGCGTGGAATAAGCTTTATCGGCGCGATCTCATTGGCGACGTCCGCTTTCCTGAGGGCACATGGTTTGAGGATCACGGGTTTTTCGCCCGGCTGGCGGCGCACAGCGATCATATCCTGCATCTGGCCATGCCGCTTTATGTGCAGACGCGCGGACGGGCGGGGCAGATTACCGCGGCGGACAGCGATCAGGTGTTTGAGCAGTTTCAGGTGCTCGACGATCTGCGCGGGGTGATCTGTGATCCGGACGCGCCTCATCAAGGCGGGGCCGAGGCCTTCGGCCAGATCGCCAGCCGGTTGCTGTTTGAACGCAGCACGGCTCTGCGTGATCCGGTACGGCGGCGGCGCTATGTGCAGGCGGCGGCCGACTATCTGGCGCGGTATGAACTGACCTATCAGCCCGAATGGGACAGTGATATTTCCCGTGCCTTCGGGGTGGAGATGACAGGGGAGGTACCGCTGTCGGTGGTGATCCCCTGTTTGGCGCAGGATCCCGCGCCCTTGCAGGGGACACTTGCCTCTCTGGCGCGTCAACCTGCGCCGGGGCGGGAGGTGGTGATTGCCTGTGACAGCCGTCGCGCGGCGCGCATGGCGCGGGCGGTGGCGGCAGATCACCCAGAGGTGCGGGTGCTGCGCAGCACCCGGCGGGGTGTGCAGGCAATGCTGCGCGCGGGCCTGAGAGAGGCGCGGGGGCGCTATATCTGCCTGCTGGTGCCGGGGGATGTGTTGCCCGATCAGGTGTTGCACACCCGTGTCGACAGCGCCCTGCGCAGTGGTGTGGGGACGCTTACGGCGACAGTCTTGCGCGTTGCGCCAAACCCCGAGGCGCGTATTTATGCGCGGGGTGATCTGCTGGCCGCTGATCTGCGGTTTGAACGCGCGCCCCCTACGGCGACAGGTAAACCTGCCTTGCGGCAGGCCAAAGCGCCATCGCCGCAAATGCTGGGCTTCCCTGTGTTGCGGGTGATGGGCGGATCAGACAGTGCCTGTTTTGCCTTTGAAGCGGTGTTTGCCGCCTATCCCTATGCCAACCTCTCTTTCTATGACCGCGCCCAGCGGCGGATCCTGTTCCACCTGTCGCTGCGACAGGAGGAGGGCAAGGTGGTCTGCAACCATCGTGGTGCGTCTGAACCGGACAATGCCGGCCTTTGGGGGCGTGAGGTGGCGCGTCCGTTGCAGCTGTCCGAAGGTGTGCAACGGGTTGAGGTACGCTTTACCCCCAAATCCCTTACCACGCAGATTGCAGTCTATGTGGATGGTCAGCGGTTGTTCCGGTTTGGCGGTATGGGCGTGGCCCGTCGGTTCAGGGATCTGGATCAGATTTCTTATGTGGATTTTCAGGGCGGCATCAGCCCGGCGGGCATTGATATGTTCGGGCGTAATCCTGCGCCGCTCAGCCTGAATCATCGGCTGGAGGTGCGCGGGGTGCTGAGGGGGGATTTCGTGTCCCCCCTGACCTTGACCTGCGCTGAACAGGCGGAGGCGCTTGCCGTCAGCCCGACCGCGACGCTGCGCCTGCCCCTGCCGGGGCGGTGGTGGCAGGGCGTGGCGGCAGATGCACCGCTGATGATCAAGGTGCAGGATGGGCACGGGACCGTTTTGGCCACGCTCACCCTCAGCCGTGCGGATCTGGCCCGCCGCCTTGAGGATATGCTGTGTCAGACGGATCTGCGCGCCGATCCCTTAGCGGCGATGCAGGCGCTGGAACATCTGCGCTTTGCCGGTGAGCCGGTGCAGCGCGCCTTGAACCCGGAGGCGCAGGCGAGGGTGCAAGCACTGCAACAGTTTTACCGGCTGACAGATTTTCTGCCCCTCCCCCCCGCTCCGGCGCCGCACGGCGCAGCCTCTCCCCCCGATCCTGTGGCCACCACACAGGCCCGCCTGATCGCGCGCTTACGTGCCGCGCCGGAGGGAGATGCGCTGTCGCTGCTCCCAGCGGCGCTGGCGGAATTGCCTGCGGATCTGCAGCCCGATCTTTATCTGGCACTGGTGGAGTATTTCTGCGACCCGGATCAGGATTTTGACCACTTCTATGCCGGTTTTGCCGCCGCTGGCTACGCCGATCATTTCACCCCCGACCCAACCGATCTGTGGCAGGCCACATCGCTCTTGCCGCTCCTCCTCTTGGCGGGGCGCGACCGGGAGGTAAAGGAGGTGCTATGGGCCCTGGCCAAACCAGGCCCGCAGCGCGGCGAGGGATGGATCGTCACCCCAGCGCTGGGGTTTCTGGTGCGACGCGCTTTGGCCGAAGAGCTGCCCGAAGATCTGCGCGAGGCGATCCTTTATGCGGTGATGGATCTGGTAGAGGGTCTGGCAGAGCGCAGCGCCGCAGGACAGGCGCTGGCCGATCGCGCCCATTGTCTGGTGCTGACAGAGACAGCGGTGCAAATGATCACCCAGTTGGGTCGCTGCCCCCATTATATGCGCCAGCGGGTGCTGGGGTTTGTGATCCGCATCTATGGGCTGTCGCGTCAGTTCTGGCAACTGCTGGCCGACCAGCCCATCGTGCTGCCCACAGAGCTGGAGGTCATCCGCGCCGCCTTTGATCAGCTGCAGAAGGCCGTTCGCGATCCCGCAGTGCACACCGATCTTGATCAGGCGCTGGACCTGTTCACCCGCTGGGACAACCGTGATGTGGCCCATTTGCGCCGTGACCTTTTTGGCCCCGCAGGGCTGCCGGCGCAGGGCTGCGGGATGCCGGATCCCGCCAGTTTGCGCCGTGCGGGACTGAACGCTGAGGATGCGATGCTGCGCCACATGGCCTTCCCCCATGGGAATGAAAAGGACGTGCCCGATCCGTCGGCCGAGGCCGTCGCGCTGACCGCTCGCGCCGTTACCGCCGCCTACACCGATGTGCCCCGCGCGCCCTATTACGAGGCGCAGATGGATGCCGCTGCCGGGATGGGGAGCGTTTTGGCGAAGATCGCAGAGGGCGAAGATCCCGGTCATATCGCCGCCACGCTGGACGCACTGACACCGGATCTGGCGCGCCTCTCTGGCCCGCGCAGTCATTATCTGGGACTGGGCCTGTCACTGGGTCTGATCCGTGCGGTGTCAGACCATCCCGTGCTGCTGGATCAGGCGCTGGCCCAGCTCACCCGCCTGACCCGCCGCCTGACGGCGCAGGATCAGCGCGCCTTGGCCCGTGCCCCCGCGCCAGCCCTTGCCGCCCGCGCCCTACAGGCCGCGGCGCCGCAGGTGATCCCGCGCCTTGCTGCTGTGCTGCCAGAGCTGATGGGGAAACTGATAACGGACCTGACGTCGGAGTTGCCCCCCGGTCAGCCCACGCCCAACAGCCCACTGCCACGCTCACCCCTTTATGACTGTATCGTCACGGTGTTTTCCTGTCGGGCCAACCTTGCGACCCGCATTCCTTTGATGCGCGACGGTTGGCTCAGCCAACTGGCCGCGCGCAACATCCCCTATGTGATCGTGGTCGGTGACAAAGACGTGGCTGCAGCCACGCGAAACGGTGACATCCTCACCGTGCCTGCGCCCGATGATTACGAAGGCCTGCCGCAGAAAACCCTCGCCACCCTGCGCTGGGTGCAGGGCCACACTCCCCACGCCCATATGCTGAAGATCGACGATGACTGTTTCCTCAACGTCGAAGCCTTCTTTCACAGCCTCAGCTATCGCAAGTTTGACTATTACGGTCGGGTGCTGCAACGGCAGGTGGGGCAGATGGATCGCAGTTGGCATATGGCGAAATCCACCAGCCAGCGGGGGCGCATGGCGCTGGACAAATCGCCTGAGCCTGCGACATATGCCGACGGAGGATCGGGCTATACCCTCAGCCGCCGCGCCATCATCGCCGCGCTAGAGGCCGCCCGCAGCCCCGCCGGGCAGGCGCTGATCCAGTGCTCGTTTATGGAGGATAAGCTCTTGGGCGATCTCCTCAGCCTGCGCGGCATTGCACCGGTGGGAGAGGATTACCGCATCACCATACGCCGCCGTATGGTTGCGGAAGCCACGCCGGTGCCGCTGTGGATGAACAGCTTTGCACCCTCTCAGGCCGCGCCAGTGAAACTGGTGCATCTGGACCGCGCCGCCGATCAGATCCCCACCCTCAAAGGGCTTGCAGGCCAGCAGCTGCACCCGAAGAAAATCTGGCCCACCGCACAGGTCGCCCGCCTTGGCTATCAAAGCAACGCTTTGGAACTGATCAGCCCTGCGGCCCATCTGCAGGCCGCCCGCAGCGCCGAGGTCGCGGTGGTTGCGGTGATGCGCAATGAGATGTTCATGCTGCCACGGTTTCTGGATCATTACCGTCGCCTCGGAGTCACCAGCTTCCTGATTGCCGATAACGGCTCAGACGATGGCACGCTTGACCACCTCTTGGCGCAGCCCGATGTGGCGCTGTTTTCCGTCGATACAGATTACCGCCTGTCGCAATATGGGGTCCTCTGGCAGCAGGCGATGATGGCCGCGTTTCGCACCGGCAAATGGTCGCTGGTTGCGGATGCGGATGAGCTGCTGGTGTGGCAGCATCCCGGCGATGGCGTCCCTCGCCAGAGCTTGCCAGATCTGCTCTGCCAGCCGAACTTTCAGGGGGCTGAGGCAGCGCGGGTCTTCATGCTGGATATGTATCCACGCGGTGCGTTGAGTGCGGCGGATTTCAGCGCCGATCCCTTCGCGCAGGCGGGGTTTGTGGATCGAGAGCCCTTCCTGACCAACTGGGCCGGGCGCGGGCCGTTTTCCAACATGCCCACATGGACCAGCGCCCTGCGCCACCGGCTGATCCCGGGATCGCGCGCGGACCTCTTCGTGGCGCAGAAAATCGCGCTGCTGAAGTATCAGCCCTGGATGCGCCTGTCGGCAGGGCTGCATTTTGTAGGCGATGTGCAGCTGTCACGGCGCGAGCTTTTGTTTGGCCATTTCAAATACAACGCCGATTTCCACCGCAAGGCGGCGGCCGAGGTGACCCGCGGTCAGCATTTTAATAATGCCGAAGAATACCGCGCCTATCTGGCGCTGATCGCTGCGGGGCGCGATGTGCTCTAT
The DNA here is from genome assembly GCF_022347685.1 of Thalassobius sp. Cn5-15. Lineage (GTDB taxonomy): Bacteria > Pseudomonadota > Alphaproteobacteria > Rhodobacterales > Rhodobacteraceae > Thalassobius. Next base: position 6,003 of record NZ_JAKRGF010000009.1, on the reverse strand, counting down.
CAACCGAAGCGGTCGGTGCCGTGGTATGACGCACCTTTCGTAAAGGCGCGGTTGGGGGCGTGAGCCCGCCCCACACTTGAAGTCTAGCACCAACCCGTGGGGCGGGTCGTGCCGGAGGCACGCCTCAAACGCAGAAAAGCCGGCCCAGATACGGACCGACTTCCCCGGAGTTATGGGCCCCCTGTATCGAGGGGCCCAATGAGTATTCTGTGAGTGGTGTGACCTTACTTGGCCCGACTTACTTGGCCCGACTTACTTGGTCAGGGCGTGACGCACGCCGTTCTGGATCTGGGCGAAGGACGCGTCGTCTTCGTCCAGGGTGTCGATGACCTTCGCCGCTTTGTTCAGCGCGTCACCGTCGACCAGCGACAGGTCGATGTTCGGGGCATACTGGCGGATCTGCGCTTCTTCAAAGCCCGAGATGTCGGCGGTCATGGCGGATGCGGCGCCGGTCAGGGCGATCAGGGCGGCGGCGGAAGCGGTTACGATACGGTTCATGGTGTTAACTCCTAAGTCAGTTGTGTGGTGGCGCGGATGCGGGGAGCGGCGCCGATCAAGAGGGGGTTGGGGATGAGGTCTGCGCGGTCGCAGACCTCAGGGCCGAATTATTTGGCCCGACTTACTTGGTGAGGGCGTGACGCACGCCGTTCTGGATCTGAGCAAACGACGCATCGTCTTCGTCCAGAGTGTCGATGACCTTCGCCGCTTTGTTCAGCGCGTCACCGTCGACCAGGCTCAGGTCGATGTTCGGGGCGTACTGGCGGATCTGCGCTTCTTCGAAGCCCGAGATGTCGGCGGTCATGGCGGATGCGGCACCGGTCAGGGCGATCAGGGCGGCGGCGGAAGCGGTTACGATACGTTTCATGGTGTTAACTCCTAAGTCAGTTTTGAGGATGGCGCGGATGCGGGGAGGGGCGCCGATCAAGAGGGGGTTGGGATGAGGTCTGCGCGGTCGCAGACCTCAGGGCCGAATTATTTGGCCCGACTTACTTGGTCAGGGCGTGACGCACGCCGTTCTGGATCTGGGCGAAGGACGCGTCGTCTTCGTCGAGAATGTCGATGACCTTCGCCGCTTTGTTCAGCGCATCACCGTCGACCAGCGACAGGTCGATGTTCGGGGCATACTGGCGGATCTGCGCTTCTTCAAAGCCCGAGATGTCGGCGGTCATGGCGGATGCGGCACCGGTCAGGGCGATCAGGGCGGCGGCGGATGCGGTTACGATACGGTTCATGTTTTTAACTCCTAAGTCAGTTTTCAGTTCAGTCTCGGCGGGTCGATCGGGGAGGTGATCGTTTGTTTGTCAGTGTGTTGGACTGTGTGTTTGTCCGTCTGACACCAAACAAACTGGGGGCAGTTCGGCGGGAATAAAACCCAACGAAATCGTCACGGGATGTCACGGCGATGTGTCTTGAAAAGAGGTGCGCGGTGAACGGTCCCTGCGCAGTGCTGCACAGGGTCTGTGCAGCCCATGTTTTAAAGGCTGAAACGGGGGTGGGGCGTGTTACAGATCCCACCACAGGGCGTGAGGAAATGGGGTGATTTTGGCGAAAGTACATTTGTCACATAAACGTGACGCCGGTTCTTTTATGCCTTTGTTTCAAAGCGCTCACAGACCCGCGCGCAATCCTCGCGATCCGGTGTGAGGAAAGCGCGCATTTGTAACAGAGAAGGCGGGGGAGAGGGCGTGGAGAGTCTCGAAACTGAAGTCTGAGGCCCCCCGTTCCAGATTAAAGTACCGCCCCAAAAGTATTGTTGGGCCGCGTCACGCCAGAGGCGTGCTTCCAGCACGCCCCGCCCCCGTCAAACCGGAGGTGTGCCTCCAACAAAACTGGGCGGCGCTAAATAACGGCTGTTGGACTAGCCTCAGCCCGTTTGCCCTGTATCCGGGCGATCCGCTGCTCGATCTCTTCGCGGCTGCGGCCGGTTTGGCCGCGCAGGCCGTCCTTCAGGGCCAGCCAGAACAGCGCGAGGAAGGCACGTCGCTCGCCCGCATGCGCCCGCAGCTGCCAGAGCCAACCGCATAGCACCACCGGCAGGGCCAGCCAGAACAGCCTTCCTGCAGCGCGGTGATAGAGCATCAGCAGGTTGCGGTGGTAGAAATAGACCTTCCACAGCGCGGTGAAACGGCGGGGGTGCCGGGGCGATCCTTCGTCAAAGGTGGTGCAGTCATGTTCAAACTGCACGATAGGCTGAAATCCGATACGCCCCCCTGCCTTGCTGAGGCCGAGGGTGTAAAACCCGTCATCGCCATAGATAAACATATCCGGATCGGGATAGCCGATGCGCCGGACCGCATCGCCGCGGATGAAGAAGCCGACGAAAGAGGCCAGATCAACGCGCTGCCCCGGACCGTCATTGCCCAACGCCGGTGGTTCCAGTCGCAGCCCTATGCGCCCCAGACCGCGGATCATCCGCCACAGGTTCTGTCCCCAGCCGGCGCGCAGCCAGAAGGGATTGCGCGAGGGGCGGTTCATTTTGCACACCGTACCGTCAGGCTGATAGACCGCCGCCGCCACTGCATCCCACTGCGCAAGGTCGAGGTGGTGGAACCGCGCCAATGCCCCTGCCATCGGGCGGGCGTCATCATCCATTACCACCAGCCAGTCGGGATCAAAGCGCTGCATCGCCAGCTGCATGCCGGTGGCAAAGCCGCCTGCACCGCCCATGTTGCGGCGGTTGCGATGGATGATCAGACGTGGATCAGACTGGGTGGCCAGCCACGGGGCGGTGTCATCCGTGCTGGCGTTATCGACCACCACCACCGCCTGCAATAGACCTGTGGGCTGACTGAGAAGCCGTGCCAGTGTTACCTGCAGCTGGTCACATCTATTATATGTGACCACCACCGCCACCAGACGGCCAGCTTTCCCCATTGTCACAGGGTCCGATATCACAGGAGACAGATCGGCGGCTGGCGCGTCCAGCACCTGAACCACCAGCCTGTCCCAGTTTTTCCGCTCCACCCTGCTCATGACCGGCTTGACCTTTGGCGCCTGTTGCCCTTCTTCCGCGTTGCCCTATCACTATGGCAGGACAGGGCAACGAAAGGGTTAAAGTCCTTTCGCCAGCGCATCAAAATCGCGCAGGCGTTTGATCAGGTCGGCCATTTCATGCACCGGGATCATGTTTGGACCATCGCAGGGTGCGTTATCGGGATCCTCATGGGTTTCGATAAACAGCGCCGAGACGCCAACCGCACAGGCCGCGCTCGCCAGTGACGACACAAACTGACGTTCCCCCCCCGAAGAGTTGCCTTTGCCGCCTGGTTGCTGCACCGAATGGGTGGCGTCAAACACCACTGGATAGCCGGTCGCAGCCATGGTGGGCAGGCCGCGGAAATCGCTGACCAGCGTGTTGTAGCCGAACGAGGTGCCGCGATCACAGAGCATGATCTGCGTGTTGCCGGTGGAGGCGATTTTATCCGCCACATTGCCCATGTCCCAAGGCGCCAGAAACTGACCCTTTTTCACATTGAGAGGCTTGCCGGTGTTGCCTGCCGCCAGCAACAGGTCGGTCTGACGGCACAGGAAGGCCGGGATCTGGATCACATCCACCACTTCGGCCGCCCCCGCACAATGGTTGGTTTCATGCACATCGGTGATGACCGGACAGCCAAAAGTGTCGCGCACCTCGCCAAGGATCTTCAGCCCCTCTTCCATGCCGATGCCGCGTGCGGCGTCGATCGAAGAGCGGTTTGCCTTGTCGTAGCTGGATTTATAGATGAACTGGCTGCCTGATTTGGCGCAGGCCTCGGCCACTTTTTCCGCCATCATCATCGTGTGGTCGCGGTTTTCCAATTGGCAGGGACCGGCGATGAAGGAAATTGGGTTTTTGCCGCCGATGTTAATGTCACCCACGGTGACGATTTTGGTTTCGGTGATGTCCATGGCTTACAGGTCCTTCAGCACAGAATTGATACGGTCTACATCTTCGGGATTGTTCAGCTCCCAGAAGACGCGGCCTTTGCCCTCGACCTCGACACAGCGCATCTTGGTGTCATTGACAAGGAAACGCAGTTGTTCAAGCCCCTCCAGCACTTCCAGCTGGCTGATGCCCCAGGAAGTATAGGCGGCCAGCGCTACCGGGCGGTAGGCGTAGCAGCCGACGTGGTGATAGACGGGAATATCGCGCCCCGGCACCTTGTCAGGGTCAATATAAGGCAGCACTTCCTTGGAGAAATAAAGCGCGTGGCCCTTGGCGTTGAACACCGCGGTGGTGCCACCAACGCGGCCGGCTTTGCGGTCTTCGACGAAATGGCTGTAGGTCAGCGGATCGCATTGCAGCACCGGCGTGGCGACCTGCGCCTCTGCGTCCTGTTTCATGGCGGCGATCAGATCCTCAACGAACCATTCAGGGGTCAGGGGGGCGTCGCCCTGCAGGTTGACGATCAGGTCCGCCTCCACCTGTCCGTTGCGCAGCGCCTCAGCGCAGCGTGCGGTGCCATTTTCAGCCTCTGGCGAGGTCATAATGATAGAGGCGCCGAAAGCCTTGGCGTGATCCGCGATGCGGTCGTCATCGGTGACAACGTGCACCTCAGCCACGCCAGTGACCCGCTGGGCCGCTTCCCAGCTGAGACGGATCAGGGATTTTTTTTCGCCAGAAGGCAGGGTCAGTTCCGCCAGCGGCTTGCCCGGATAGCGGGTCGAGGCATAGCGCGCAGGGATCAGGATAACGGTTTTCATCAGGGGATCTCCTTTAGCGGATCAGGCCACACAGGTTCAGGCAACTCAGGTTCAGGCAACACCGGCGCGCAGCAGGTCATGCAGGTGCAGAATGCCGACAGGGCGATTTTCCGCATCAACGGCAAAGAGCGTGGTGATCTTACGGTCGTTCATCAGGGCCAGCGCCTGCGCCGCCAGCATATCGGGTGCTGCGGTCACCGGTGACAGCGTGGCCACCTCACCGGCTGTGACTGCCATCAGATTGGCCATATTACGGCGCAGGTCACCGTCCGACACGACGCCGATCAGCACCTCGCCTTCGGTGACGCCAGTGGTGCCAAACCCTTTGGAGGTCATTTCGATCAGAACCTCCTCCATCGCGGTGTCTTTGCTCACCAACGGCAGGGCGTCGACACCATGCATCAGCTGCGCCACGGTGGACAGCTGCGCGCCCAGCTTGCCGCCGGGGTGGAAGGTGGCAAAGTTCTCGGCCTTGAAATCGCGCGCCTCCATCAGGGCAACCGCCAGCGCATCGCCAATCGCCAGGGTCAGCGTGGTCGAGGTGGTGGGTGCCATGCCCATCGGGCAGGCCTCAGGCGCAGGGGGCAAGAGCAGCTGATAATCCGCCGCCGCCATCAGGGTGGAGCCGGGGCGCGAAGAAATCCCAATGAGCGGAATCGAAAAGCGGCGCGTATGACCCAGCACATCAGACAATTCGCGCGTCTCACCAGAGTTGGAGATCAGCACAACAATATCGTCCTGCGTAATCATGCCCAAATCGCCATGGCTGGCCTCAGAAGCATGCACAAAAGAGCTGGGTGTGCCGGTCGAGGCGAGGGTGGCGGCGATCTTGTTGCCGATATGGCCGGATTTGCCGATGCCGGAAATGATCACCCGACCCTTGGTGTTGAGGATCAATGTCACCACCGCCTCAAAATCGGCGGGCAGATGATCAGACAGCAGGCGCAGCGCGTCTGCCTCGATGCCCAGCACACGCTTGGCGGCGCTGACCATTTTCGACGGGGAAGAGGCTTGTTCAGTCATAAAGCTGCAATGTCATAGGGCTGGGATACGATCAATGGGCAATGCACGCTTCGCTGGAAACTGTCGGATCTTTGCCGCTGTGTGGAGGGGTAGGAATATCCCTGAGGCAGTCCAACCGCCGTTATTTAGCGCCGACCCGAGGGTGGCGCCATCGCGCCGCCCAGTTTTGCTGGAGGCACACCTCCGGTTTGACGGGGGCGGGGCGTGCTGGAAGCACGCCTCTGGCGTGACGCGGCCCAACAATACTTTTGGGGCGGTACTTTAATCTGGAGCGGGGGGCCTCAGACCCCAGTTTCG
>NZ_JAKRGF010000008.1 GCF_022347685.1 Thalassobius sp. Cn5-15 | reverse complement strand
AAACTGGCTCTGGACTTACAAAAACGACCGGCCCAACATGGCCATCGGCGGGATCACTCCAGCTATGAAACTGAAAACAGCCGCATGAATTCTATGGCTGAGCCCCATTAAAAATGGGGGGATTACCGATGGGTTTCAGTTTTTTTGCGCAGACAGCGGCGTTTGGCTCACTGACAATGTGCTTGCAGCCTACTTGGGGTTCGGAAAAATCGCATAGAAAATAGAGCGGAAAGCAAATAGGCCGCTTGGAACATTTATTTGTCTGAACAGTATTGAATGTGCCTAGACCTGCGGCGCGTACAAGCTCGGCGATCCGCAGAACCAATTGAACTTCGTGCAAAAGCGATAAACTCTTGTCATCTTTCAGTGGAGGAAGTGGTGAGCCGTGAAGGATTCGAACCTTCGACCCACTGATTAAAAGTCAGTTGCTCTACCAACTGAGCTAACGGCCCACTCTCTCGTGTGGGGCGCTTCTAGATAGACTGGCGCTGGGGGTCAAGCGGATTCGGGAGATTTTCGACGAGAAATTTGAATCTTTTTTTGGGGTGCCGAAAACGCCCTTAAAAACTTATGTTTTCGGGCGCCAGTTAAAACCAAGCTTTGAAACGATTTTAGTAAATGCGGTGTTGCGCGATCTTCATGGGGGCTATGCAAACGTCGTGATGCGTCCATATCTGGATTGATTGAAGAATCCGGCGTATAGGGACGCGATGGAACAGAACCGCCAAAACACTTTGCCATTCATGAAAATGCATGGGTTGGGAAACGACTTTGTTGTCGTGGACGCCCGTGCGCGTGCGGTGCCGCTGTCTGAGGTGTTATCTGGCGCGCTGGTGGTTGCCATCGCCCATCGTCAGATGGGGGTGGGTTATGATCAGTTGGCGGTGATTGAGCCGTCCGAGAAGGCCGATGCGCATTTGGTGTTTTATAATGCCGATGGATCAACCTCTGCCGCCTGTGGCAATGCTACCCGATGTATCGCCCGCCATCTGATGCAGGAAAGCGGTAAAACCGCGCTGCATCTGACCACAGATCGCGGTGATTTATATGCCGAGGATGCAGGTAACGGCCTGACCTCCGTCAATATGGGGCATCCGCAGCTTGCGTGGGATGAGGTGCCGCTTGCCCGTGAGATGGACACGCTGGAGTTGCCGATTGACGGTGCGCCCACCGCGACCGGCATGGGGAACCCGCATTGCACCTTTTTCGTCAAGGATGCAGAGGCGGTGGACCTTGAGGCGCGCGGCGCCGAGGTGGAGCATCATCCACTCTATCCGCAGCGCACCAATGTGCAGTTTGTCAGTGTCATCGCCCCCGATCACCTGCGCATGCGGGTGTGGGAACGCGGGGTTGGGGTGACGCTGGCCTCTGGCTCTTCCTCCTGCGCGACGGCGGTGGCGGCGGCGCGGCGTGGTCTGACCGGGCGCAAAGTGCAGATTGAGCTGGATGGCGGCACTCTCTGGATTGACTGGCGCGGCGATGGCGTTTGGATGACCGGTGCGACCATGCATGTTTTCACGGCTGAATTGACCGTCCAGTTCCTGGAGGCCGCGTCATGAACAAGCCCGTTGCCGTGAAGCCGCCTGTGTTTGCCACCCTTGGCTGCCGCCTCAACGCCTATGAGACGGAGGCGATGAAAGACCTTGCCGCACAGGCAGGAGTCGAAGGCGCCGTGGTGGTTAACACCTGCGCGGTAACGGCAGAGGCAGTGCGTAAATCGCGGCAGGAGATTCGCAAGTTGCGCAAGGAAAATCCTGATGCGCGGATCATTGTGACAGGCTGTGCGGCGCAGACGGAACCGGAAACTTTCGCTCAGATGGGTGAGGTGGATCTGGTTATCGGCAATACCGAAAAAATGCAGCCGGAAACTTGGGCCAACATGGGTCCGAACTTCATCGGGGACACGGAAAAGGTGAAGGTGGACGATATCATGTCGGTCACCGAAACCGCGGGCCACCTGATTGATGGTTTCGGCACTCGTTCGCGTGCCTATGTGCAGGTGCAAAACGGCTGCGATCACCGCTGCACCTTCTGTATTATTCCGTATGGTCGTGGCAATTCGCGTTCTGTCCCTGCCGGTGTGGTGGTCGATCAGATCAAGCGGCTGGTGGACAAGGGCTATAACGAGGTGGTGCTGACAGGTGTGGACCTGACCAGCTGGGGTGCCGATCAACCGATGCAGCCGAAGCTGGGCGACCTGGTGATGCGGATCCTGAAACTGGTGCCGGACCTGCCGCGTTTGCGGATCAGCTCGATTGACAGCATCGAGGTGGATGAAAACCTGATGCAGGCCATCGCGACCGAGAAGCGCTTGATGCCGCATCTGCATCTGTCACTGCAGCATGGCGACGATATGATCCTGAAACGGATGAAGCGCCGCCATCTGCGCGATGATGCTATCCGTTTTGCTGAGGAAGCGCGGAAACTGCGCCCCGACATGACCTTTGGTGCCGACATCATTGCCGGTTTCCCGACCGAGACAGAGGCGCATTTTGAAAACTCGCTCAAGCTGGTGGAGGAATGCGACCTGACATGGCTGCATGTCTTCCCCTATTCCAAACGTGAAGGGACACCAGCGGCGAAAATCCCTAATCAGGTCAACGGCAACGTGATCAAGGACCGTGCTGCCCGTCTGCGCGCCGCAGGGGTGGCGCAGGTGGCGCGCCATCTGGCGCAGCAGATCGGCCAGCCCCATCAGGTGCTTATGGAAAACGCACACATGGGTCGCACCGCGCAGTTTACCGAAGTTACCTTTGACCTGCCGCAGGTAGAGGGTCAGATTGTCGAAGCAGTGATCAAAGGCATCAAGGGGCAGCAGTTGATAGTATGAGTCGTGTGATCTTCCTCCACGGAGCGTCAAGCGCGGGTAAGACCACGCTGGCACGGGCCATTCGCACCGCAGCAGAGGATGGGTTCATGCATCTGTCGCTGGATCATTTCCGCGACAGTGGTGCAGTGGACCGGACACACTACCGTGATTGGCAAGCCCAGAGGCCCGCATTCTTTGAAGGTTATCACCGCGCCCTGTGCGGTTTTGCCAAGGCTGGCAATGACCTGATTATCGAACATATTCTGGAAGACCCCGATTGGTTGCCGCAGCTGCAACGCGGGCTTGCACGGCAGCAAGTGCTGTTTGTTGGATTGCATACGGCGCTAGAGGTTCTGAATCACCGCGAGGTCGTGCGCGGGGATCGCCCGATCGGGTCTGCTGCTCAGGATTTTGCCAATGTACATCGAGGATTGCACTATGATCTGGAGCTGGACGGCAGCGCCGCTGTAGATTTGAACGCGCTGAAGGTGCTGGCCGCGATGCAAGCGCAGCGCAAGCCGTCGGCGCTGTTTGCGTCATGACGCCTGTCCTCTACTCTTTCCGCCGCTGTCCTTATGCGATGCGTGCCCGTCTGGGCGTCGCAGCTGCAGGGATCACTGTAGAGCTGCGTGAGATTGTTTTGCGCGACAAAGCGCCAGAGTTTCTGGCCGCCAGTCCCTCTGCCACGGTGCCGTGTTTGGTGCTACCGGATGAGGTGATCGACGAAAGTATCGATATCATGGTTTGGGCGCTTTCACAGAACGACCCTGGGGGATGGCTGGATATGCCAGCGTCGGGTTATGATCTGATTGCCGAGGCAGACGGCCCGTTCAAACAGGCGCTTGACCGCACCAAATACACCACCCGCTATCCTGATTGCGATCCCGCGGAGGAGCGGGGTAAGGCGCATGCCTTCTTGCATCGCCTGAACGATCAGATTGGGGAACAAGCGTTTCTGTTTGGCGATGCGCCCACATTGGCCGATATGGCGATCCTGCCGTTTGCGCGCCAGTTTGCCTTTATTGATAAGGCCAGATTCGATGCCGAAGATTGGCTGAGCCTGTCAGGGTGGCTAGAAGGTTTTCTGCAATCCCAACGTTTTACCTCCATTATGCCGAAGCTGGCGAAATGGCAGGCCGGGGACGATCCGGTGATGTTTCCCTTCGATCAGGGTTGATCTGATACGTCTGCGATAGAAAGCTGGCCCCAGCCACGCAGAGGAGCCAGCGCCATGCACCCCAACCCCATCTTTCGCACCGCAGAGGCGGCGCAGAACCTTGCCTTTGCCGCTGAACAGGGGTTTGGCATGGTGGCGCTCAACGGCCCGGGTGGTCTGCCGCATCTGGCCCATGTGCCGTTTTTGATTGAGGGCGACAGGGTGCTGTTTCACCTTGTGCGGTCGAACCCCATTGTGCGGGCCTTGAAGAGCGGCACGATGTTACGCTGCGTGGTGCGTGGGCCGCATGGGTATATCTCGCCCGATTGGTACGGTGTGCCAGATCAGGTGCCGACGTGGAACTATGTGGCGGTCCAGATCGACGGTCGGGGGCAGATCCTGGATCAGGATCTGTTGCCTGCGCTGCTGGATCGGTTGTCTGAGCGCTTTGAGACCGCACTGGCGCCGAAACCGGTGTGGAAGATGTCCAAAATGGATCCTGATGCGCTGGCGCGCATGATGCGGATGATTGTGCCGGTGCAGATGCAGATCAGTGCTGTCACCGGCACGTGGAAGCTGTCCCAGAACAAGGATGACGCCGTACGTCTGGCGGCTGCGGATGGTGTGGTTGCGGCGGCACTTGATCCGCAGGCGGCGGCGCTTGCAGCATTGATGCGAGATCTGGCGGTTGGGGTGTAGAGGCGGATTAAGCTGAAATAGGTACTGTTTCGTGTCCATCTGCGCCAGATCATAGACAGGCTGTCACACAGCGTTACGCTGAAATGTGATACGATAGATTGAACAACAGATAGATAAGGGAGGTCACCATGCAACTGATTTATGCGCCCACGTCACCCTTTGTGCGCAAGGTGCGTGTGCTGCTGGCAGAAACTGGTCAGCGTGACGCAGTTGAACTGGTGCAGGTCGCCACCACACCGCTCTCGACGCCCGAAGAGGTCAGCGTCGCCAACCCTGCGGGTAAGATCCCGTCGCTGGTGCGCAGCGATGGACCGGCGCTTTATGACAGTCGGGTGATTTGTCAGTATCTCGACGACCGAGCAGGCTCCGGCCTCTACCCCGAGGCGACCCGCTGGGAGGTGATGACGCTGGAAGCGACCGCAGATGCCATTATGGATGCGGCGGTGCTGATTGCTTACGAACGCCGCATTCGTCCGCCGCAGTTGGTCTACCCCGAATGGGAAGAGGCGCAGTGGGCCAAAGTTGCCCGCGCGGTGCAGGCGGTGAATGATCGTTGGATGTCTCATTTGGCGGGGCCGATGACTATGGGACATGTCGCGGTCGCCTGTGCGCTGGGGTATCTGGATTTCCGCCACGACGCGCGTGGCTGGCGCAAGGGGTGTGATGCACTGGATGACTGGTACGCGGTCTTTGCCGAACGTGACAGTATGAAGGACACCGTTCCGGCGGCCTGATCCACTGCATTGATTCTCCAATGCGACGTCATGAAAAAGGGCCCCGAGGGGCCCTTATGTCTGTAAGGCTGCCTGATCGGGAATCAGAAGCTGTAGCTGACACCAACGTTGATGGAGTTGGTGATGATTCGGGTTTCCAGATCGCCGCCCCCGTCGAGATCGACGTTGTTGTCCGACCAGGTGAACTGATATTCGCTGAACAGATCCCAGTTTTCGTTCAGCGCGTAAGAAGCACCGGCAGTCAGGCGCGCGGCGGGGCCGCTGTACTGATATCCGAAGGTGCGTTCAGTGCTGCCGGTGGCGCGCGCATCAACGTGCGGCACTGCGATGCCGAGGCCTGCGTTCACGTAAGGGGTGAATTGGTTCCAGAGGCCGGGCCAGCGCTTGGAGTAGTTTACGGTCAGGATATTGTGGCCGTCCGAAAACTCCAGCCGGTCAAAAAGCGCTGTTTCGTCAGCACCATAGACCTTGGCATGAGTCAGTTCGACGCCCCAGCCGGTGTTGTCTTCGCGCCAGTAGGTGATGCGGCCGCCATAGTAGGGCGGTGCGGCAAAAGAATCGCCTTCCCAGCCGATCAACTCGCTAAAGCTGCCCCCGCCGCCGGGCAGGGTGCCTTCGATACGGGAATGGGGCGAAGTCTGATAACCGCCGTAAAAGCTCAGCTCAATTTCGGCGGCGGCGGTGGTGGCGACGCTGGCGGCCATCAGACCTGCCAGTGCGGTGGTGGTCAGAAGCTTAGCGGGCATGACCGGTATCCTTTATGTGCTGTGGTGGTGTGCTGTTTTACGATTTGAAGCGCAGGATAATCCCTGAACAGCTGTGCCTCAACCGCGACACATAGGCGCTTGTGACTGTTGTGCAACCCCTGCGCTGGAATGTCCGCTGGACTGAAAGGGCTTCCGCCGCTAAACAGCGCCTTGGAAAGGCTGCGTCTTGCGCGGCCCAGAACCGTGTAGGTCCCTCATGGGCTATAAAGGAGAAAACCCGTGTCCCACGCAGAAGATCACGAAGGCACCCGCAGGGACTTCCTGTACTATGCCACCGCAGGCGCCGGTGCTGTAGCGACAGGTGCCGTAGTATGGCCGCTGGTCAACCAGATGAATCCCGCCGCCGATGTGCGCGCTCTGGCGTCGATCCGTGTCGACGTTTCCGGCGTAGAGCCCGGCACTCAGCTGACCGTGAAATGGTTGGGTAAACCTGTCTTTATCCGCCGTCGTACCGCTGACGAGATTGAAGCAGGCCGTGCGGTTAGCGTTGCTGACCTGACCATCGACCAAGCATCGCAGAACGCCAACAAACCCGAGGCAGATGCGGCTGACGAAAACCGCACCCTGGACGAAGCCGGCGAATGGCTGGTGATGATCGGCGTTTGCACCCACCTCGGCTGTGTTCCGATCGGTGATGGCGCTGGCGACTTCGGCGGCTGGTTCTGCCCCTGTCATGGTTCGCATTACGACACTGCTGGCCGTATCCGCAAAGGCCCGGCGCCGCGCAACATGGATGTGCCGGTCGCTGTCTTTGCTGACGAAACCACCATCAAACTGGGTTAAGGAGCGTAGGTATGTCCGGAATTCCCCACGACCATTACGAGCCGAAAACCGGTTTCGAAAAATGGGTCCACACCCGTCTGCCCATCGTTGGGCTGGTTTATGACACTCTGATGATCCCCACCCCGAAGAACCTGAACTGGTGGTGGATCTGGGGCATCGTACTGGCATTCTGCCTGGCGCTGATGATCGCCACCGGCATTGTCATGGTGATGCACTACACCCCGCATGTGGACTACGCCTTTGCGTCGGTTGAACACATCATGCGCGACGTGAACGGCGGTCACATGATCCGCTATATCCACATGAACGGCGCCTCGCTGTTCTTTGTTGCCGTGTACATCCACATCTTCCGTGGCCTGTTCTACGGGTCCTACAAGGCACCCCGCGAAATCACGTGGATCATCGGTATGCTCATCTACCTGATGATGATGGGCACCGCGTTCATGGGCTACGTTCTGCCTTGGGGTCAGATGTCTTTCTGGGGCGCGACCGTAATCACCGGCCTGTTTGGCGCGATTCCCTTTGTTGGCGAACCGATCCAGACCTGGCTGCTGGGCGGCCCGGCCGTTGATAACGCCACGCTGAACCGCTTCTTCTCGCTGCACTACCTGCTGCCGTTCGTGATTGCAGGCCTGGTGATTGTTCACATCTGGGCGTTCCACCACACCGGCAACAACAACCCGACCGGCGTCGAAGTACGTCGCGGCTCCAAAGAAGAAGCTGAAAAAGACACCCTGCCGTTCTGGCCCTACTTCGTGATCAAAGATCTGTTCGCGCTGGCGCTGGTTCTGCTGGTCTTCTTTGCGATTGTTGGCTTTATGCCCAACTACCTCGGCCACCCCGACAACTACATCGAAGCAAACCCGCTGGCGACGCCTGCACACATCGTTCCTGAATGGTACTTCCTGCCGTTCTACGCGATCCTGCGTGCGTTTGATTCCGAAGTATGGGTGGTGATGTTTGCAGGCTGGATTACCGGTGGCATCATCGATGCCAAATTCTTCGGCGTACTGGCCATGTTCGGCGCAATCGCAGTGATGGCGCTGGCCCCGTGGCTGGACACTTCGCGCGTGCGTTCGGGTCAGAACCGTCCGATGTTCAAATGGTGGTACCGCCTGCTGATTCTGGACTTCATCGTTCTGATGTGGGCCGGTGCAATGCCTGCTGAACCGCCGTACTCGACCATCTCGCTGATCGGTGCAACCTACTGGTTCGCCTACTTCCTGGTCGTTCTGCCCCTGTTGGGTGTGATCGAAAAGCCGACCGAAGCGCCGGCGACGATCGAAGACGACTTCAAAGCCAAAGTGGCCAAATCGGCCAAAGCCGCCAAGTAAGAGGAAACAGGATAATGCTTAAGAAAATTGCGATCTCCGCAGTTGCGGCCCTGACCCTCTCGGCGGGTGGTGCGCTGGCTGCCGGTGGTGGTGAACAGCATATCGAAGACATCGCCTTCTCCTATGAAGGCCCCTTCGGTAAGTTTGACCAGATGCAGCTGCAACGCGGTCTGCAGGTCTACACTGAGGTGTGTTCGGCCTGTCACGGGCTGAAGTATGTACCGATCCGTACCCTCGCGGACGAAGGTGGCCCGCAGCTGCCCGAAGATCAGGTGCGTGCTTACGCCGCTGAAATGTCGATCTACGACGCTGATCTGGATGATGACCGTCCCCGGACCCCGGCTGACAAGTTCCCCGAGTCCGGTCTGGAAACTGCACCTGACCTGAGCCTGATGGCGAAGGCGCGTGCCGGCTTCCACGGCCCTGAGGGCACCGGTATCAATCAGTTGGTCCGCGGCATGGGTGGTTCGGAATACATCTACTCGATCCTGACCGGTTACACCGGCAAGGAAAAAGAGCAGGCCGGTACCACTTTCTACGAAAACACCGCCTTCCCGGGTGGCTGGATTTCGATGGCCCCGCCGCTGGCGGGTGAGGATGTAGAGTATGCTGATGGTCACTCCACCAGCCTGCACCACGAAGCAGAAGACGTCTCGGCCTTTCTTATGTGGGCCGCAGAGCCCAAGATGATGGACCGTCAACACGCCGGTTTTGTCGCGGTTCTGTTCCTGACCATTCTGTCGGTCCTGCTGTACCTGACCAACAAACGCCTCTGGGCACCGGTCAAACGCGCAGCCAAGGAAGCCGCGAAAGAGGCCTGATCCTTTTAGGGTTTTGAGAATTAAAGAAGCCCCGCCTAGATCGGCGGGGCTTTTTTGTGGACGTTGTGCAACGAGTATTTTGCGATCCTGCCAAAGCGTGGATGCTGCGCTTTTCAGCTTGCCGCAGTCACGCGTGTGCGAAGGGCTGTAATCAACGCTTTGGCCTCAACAGGCGGAACCCGCTCAATCCGCCGGTAGCCACTGCCATCACGTTTGCGGGTCAGCAGGGTGCAGGAAATCATCGTGCGCCGCAGGGTGGCAGGGTCGTTGAACAGATGCGCCGCGTTGAGGTGGGTATTGATGGTTTTCTCGTCCATCTGTGTGTCTGCTGGCAGTCGCGCCCACAGAGCCCAAAGCGCCAGCGTCTGGATGGCGCGTTTGGCAGGCCATTGGATCAGCCGTCCAGCCTCATCAAACTGGTGCAGGCAACGTTCAACAGTTCGGCTGTCGGGTTGGATTGCGGCCTGCGGTCGCTCCAACCGTTTATGTGCGGCATGAGCGGCGCGCATGTGCTGCACGTTTTGAAATCCGGCTGCGCGGGCCAGCATGTTCATCAGGCTGAGGTGAGCTGGCGCGCTTGTACCCAATTCTTTGGCCAAGGCGCGGGTGAAGGGGGTCAGATCCTCCACCGTCAGGGGGAGAGGGGATTTTGTCATCGTGTTTCCAAACAGGGCGTTTGCACATCCGTTGGTCGCTGACTTGACGAACCGCGCCCTTTGTTCATGAAACGATGGCAAGGTGTCTGGTGGTGTGGCAGGTTTAGCACCCCCGTGTGGGGGCAGCGACGCCTCGGTGTCTGCCGACCGTGACACCAGCCTAGCAAGGCCAGCGCCACGGTGCCAGTAGAAACGTGATGCCTTTTAGCGCATCAGATCCGGCAGATCGCCTGTCAGCCCTGCGGCCTCGCGCATGAAGCTGCGGCGCAGACCGGGCACGGCGTTGATAGCACCCATTCCCAGATCGCGGGCAAGGCGCAGTAGCGGATTGTCGTTGGAAAATAGTTTGTTCGTTAAATCGGTGGTCAGCGCCAGTGATGCGGTGTCAAAACGGCGCCATTCGCTGTAGCGGTCCAGAACCAACTCGCTGGCGAAATCTTCACCGCGTTGACGGGCCTCGATCAGCACTTGTGTCAGGGCCCCGATGTCGCGCAGGCCAGCGTTCAGGCCCTGACCTGCAATTGGGTGCATCCCATGTGCCGCATCCCCGATCAGCGCCATGCGGTCGCCGGTGATTTGATCTGCCAGTGTCAGGTTCAGCGGGTAGGTAAAGCGTTTGCCGGCCAGTTCGATCCGACCCAGAAAATCGCCAAACCGTGGGCGCAGAACCTGCATATACTCTTCGTCACTCAGGGCATGGATCGCGGCGGCGTTGTCGTGGGTTTCGGACCAGACGATCGACGACAGATTGCCCGGCAGCGGTAGGATCGCAAGTGGCCCCGGCGGCATGAAGAACTGATGCGCGATGCCGTCGTTCGGCAGTTCATGGGAAATGGCGCAGACAAGTGCGGTCTGGCCGTAGTCCCAGCCGGTGCGCTTGATCCCTGCGCGCTTAGCCGTGCCGGATTTGCGTCCGTCGGCACCGATTAGCAGCTTAGCCGTGACGGTCTCACCAGTGTCCAGCGTCAGGGTGACGCCCTGCGTATCTGCCTCTTGGGCCACAACAGTGGTACCATCCATTACGGTGATCTGGTCCGTGGCCTGCATCGCATCGGACAGCGCGCGCCGCAGGTAGCGATCCTCCAGCATGTAGCCCATTGGGCCTTCTTCCAGCTCTGTGTGGTCAAAATGCAGGAAAAACGGGCTGAGCGGGCCTTCACCAGCGCGCCCGTCGGTGACTTTGATGTCGCGCATCGCCTGTGCGTTGTCAGCCACCTGATCCCAGATGCCGATACCCGCCAAGAGCCGCTGTGAGCCTAGCGCCAGCGCGTAGGAACGACCATCAAAGTTATCCGATTGCTGCACGCTGCGAGCCAAGGCGTCGATCACCGTGACGGTGAAGCCCGCGTTCGCTAGGGCCAGAGCCTGAGCCGGACCGTTCAGTCCGCCGCCAATGATCACAATATCGCTGTTATGTTTCATGCCCTTCAATATGCGTGGGTTCACGGGATTGTCCATGCGCCCCGTGGTCGCTACGGTCCTGAAAATGCGATTTTGGGACAATGCAAATTCGGAGGGTGTGCAATGCAGGAGTGGTTGAAATCCAGTGCCGCAGATTTGGGGCGGGGCATTGCGGCGGGTCAGATTGATCCAGTGGTCCTGACGCGGACCTATCTGGACGCTATCACCGCGCATCCATTCGCTGATCGCATCTATGCCCGTGTGACCGCAGATCGTGCCTTGGCCGAGGCGGAGGCGGCGGCGAAACGTGCGCGGGCCGGGCAGCGCCTGTCCCCTTTGGATGGGGTGCCCATTTCGTGGAAAGACCTGTTTGATTCGGCAGGCGTCGCGACGGAGGCGGGGTCTACTTTGCTGAAAGGCCGCGTGCCTGCCAGCGATGCGCCCGTACTGGCCAACGCGACCGCGCAGGGGATGGTCTGTCTGGGCAAAACACATATGAGCGAACTTGCCTTTTCCGGTCTTGGCCTCAACCCCATGACCGCAACGCCGCCCTGCGTGAATGATCACGACGCTGTGTCGGGCGGATCTTCCTCCGGTGCTGCGACCTCTGTCGCCTTTGGTCTGGCGGCGTGTGGGATCGGGTCGGATACTGGCGGATCCGTGCGGATCCCTGCGGCGTGGAATGATCTGGTAGGCCTCAAGACCACATCGGGTCGCATTGCGCTGGATGGGGTGGTCGAACTTTGCGCGCAGTTTGACACCATCGGGCCGCTTGGCCGTTCGGTTGAGGATGCGGCGTTGATGCTGGCGGTGCTGGAAGGGGGGCGCTTTGCCGATTTGCGTAGCGCGACCCTGAAGGGGCGTCGGTTTGCGGTGCTGCAAACCGTGGTGCTTGAGGATACACGTGACGCGCCCATGCAGGCGTTTAATGCAGCGGTCGAAAAACTGGCCGAAGCTGGCGCCGAGGCTGTGAAGATTGATGCGCCAGAGGTAGCCGAGGCGATGGCGCTAACTGGGCCCCTTTATACGGGCGAGGCCTATGGCATCTGGCGCGATGTGATCGAGGCACAGCCTGATCTGATGTTTGATCGCATTCTTGAACGCTTCCGTGGCGGGCGGGACGTCAGTGCGGCGGATTATGTGGCGGCTTGGCGTAAACTGCGCGGTCTGCGGGCGCGCTGGTATGAACGGGTTGCGGGTTTTGACGCCGTTCTGTGTCCGACGGCGCCGATTCTGCCGCCCAATGCCGAACGGCTGATGCAGGACGATCAGTATTACGTCACAGAAAACCTGTTGGCGCTGCAAAACACGCGGGTAGGCAACCTGATGGGCAACTGTGGTGTCACCCTCCCCACGGGTACGCCCAGTTGTGGCATCCTGTTGAACGGATTGCCCCATCAAGAAGAGCGCCTACTGCGCATCGCAGCGGCGGCAGAGGCGGTGCTGAACGCGACGTGAACGCCCGCGTCCCTTCGTCAAAAAGGTCACATCAGCCCCCCCGTTCAGGTAAGGGAACTGGACGGCGCGGGGCATTTTCGCTAGTCTCAGACCAAACGGGGCGTGAATGATCCCGATATATTGAGGCAAAATCTGATGTTTCCTGAGCGGTTTTCTAACCTTCCCGCTTATGCATTCCCGCGTCTGCGTGCTCTGCTTGATGTGCATGAGCCGGGTGGTGCGGTGATGCATATGACGATCGGCGAACCCAAACACGCGTTTCCAGCGTGGGTTGGGGATGTGATTGCTGAAAACGTCGAAGGTTTTGGTAAATACCCCGCCAATGACGGCACGCCGGACCTGCTGGGCGCAATTCGCGACTGGGTGCAGCGGCGCTATGGCGTTGGCCTTGGCGATGATCAGATCATGGCGCTGAATGGCACGCGCGAGGGGCTTTATAACGCCTGTATGGCGCTGGTGCCGGAACAGAAGGGCGGCGGTCAGCCTGTGGTCCTGCTGCCGAATCCCTTCTATCAGGTTTATATGATCGGCGCGATTTCCGTGGGCGCAGAACCGATGATGGTGCCCGCCACGGCTGAAACCGGTCATCTGCCTGATTACACCAGCCTGCCGTCCGAGGTGCTGAATCGCGTGGCAGCGGCCTACATCTGCTCGCCTGCTAATCCGCAAGGCGCTGTAGCCAGCCGTGACTATTGGGTGCAGCTGATCAAATTGGCCGAACAGTATGATTTCCGCATCTTCGCGGATGAATGTTATTCTGAGATTTACCGAAACACACCTCCCGTAGGGGCCTTGCAGGTTGCGAAAGAGGTGGGCGCAGATCCCGAGCGGGTGGTGATTTTCCATTCGCTGTCCAAACGCTCAAACCTGCCTGGTCTGCGATCCGGATTCGTTGCCGGTGGGCCTGATAGCATACAGCGCATCCGCCAGTTGCGCGCCTATTCCGGTGCACCCTTGCCGCTGCCTTTGCAGGCCGCAGCAGCGAAAGTTTGGGCGGACGAGGCGCATGTGGTGGAAAACCGCACGCTCTATCAGCAGAAGTTCGACATCGCGGATCGCATTCTTGGCGACCTGCCCGGATACCTCAGCCCGGAAGCGGGGTTCTTCTTGTGGTTGCCGGTTGAGGACGGCGAAGAGGCGGCGCTGAAACTGTGGAAAGAAACCGGGGTGCGCGTTTTGCCCGGTGCCTATCTGGCACGGGATGTGAACGGTTTTAATCCGGGCAAAGGTTATATTCGGGTGGCACTCGTCCACCCCAACAACGATGTGGAACAGGCGCTGACGGCGCTGCGCCACACACTCTACCAGTAAGGAAAGAGGGCAGCGATGGCATATCAGGCACGCGGACGCGATCCCCTATTTGGCAGCGACATGCAGGCCGCACTGGAAAAGCGCGGCAAGGAATTGATCGGGATCGGATTGATACTGATCGGGCTGATCTTTGTGGCGATGATTTATTCACATGTGCCAGAGGATCCGTCGTTCCTGTCGGCCACGGATGCGCCGGTGCAAAACTGGCTGGGTCGACCGGGGGCGTCCATCTCGGCGTTGTTGTCGGTGATTCTGGGCAATGGCGCTTGGGTGTTGCCGCTGACCATTCTGGCTTGGGGTGCGCGCCTGATGATGCACCATGGGTTGGATCGGGCGCTGGGGCGCCTGATATTCTTGCCGATTCTGATTGCCGTTGCTTCTGTCTACGCGGCGACGCTGTCGCCCGGTGAGGGCTGGACCATGGGCTATGGCCTTGGTGGTCGGTTTGGTGATGCGATCCTTGGCTTTGTGCTGACCGTTGTGCCGTTTTCTATGGGATTTGCGCTGAAGCTGATGTCGCTGCTGAGTGCAGCGGCAATGATTGCGCTGGCGATTTTTGTTCTTGGCTTCACTTTACCAGAGGTGAAGCGTGCAGGCCGTTTCCTGATGGTGGGGCTGGTTCTGACCTATGCAGTTCTGTTGGCACTGCTGGGCCGCGGGGCCAAAGGGGCCTTGGGCGCTGCGTTGACCATGCAAGCGAACCGCGCCGAACGCCGTGCAGAGCGGGTCCGTCAGGCAGAAGAAGATGAATGGCAGGTCACTGATGAGGGTGACTTCGACTTCATGACCGAAGAACAGGTCGCCGCGCAGCACTATGCGCCTGAACCCGTGCCGGAGCCTGAAGCGAAACCCAGCCTGTTGAAACGCATGCCCACCCTGATCCGTCGCGCCGATCCGGTGGAAAATGTCGAGATGCCTATGCCTGAGCTGGTTGCGCAGGGGCTGGCACCCGATGTTGAGGCGCCGGGCGAAGACCGTATCAAATCCAAAATTTCTGACGCTATCAAATCGCGGGTGCGTTCGAATCCCGCGGTGCAGGTGGAAACCGTGGCGCCGCTGACAAAGGGGCGTGGTCGCGGGCCAGATCCGTTGGTTCTGAACACCGAGCCGCAGATGCAAGTGGCTCAGGTTCAGACACAGCAGGCGCATGGCCTGCGGGTTGAGCCGCCGCTGACCGCTGGCGGACGGGTGGAACCACCCCTTGCTGCTCCGGTGTCTGCACCTACGACACCTTCAACTGCGACGCCGCCTGTTGCCGCGCCACATATCGATCCCGCGCCGCAGAACATTTTTGCCGAAGCTGTCCCGCATGAAGGCATGCCGGCCGGGGCGGTAAGGTCGCCCGCTGCCACCCCGGTGGCAGAGACGCCGCAGCCCGCCTATGTTGAAACACCGATCGCTTCGGAAATCCCATCGGCGATTGCTGAAATTGCGGCCTCCGTCGGTGAGGTGGTGGAACAGCCTGTGAAAGCGGCGCCGCAAATGGCCGCGCCAGAGCCTGCAGCGCCGGTTTCGCCCTCACCGGCAGCTCCGCACGCGATCCCAACGCCGGAGCCGCGCAAGGTGGTGCAGCCACTCAATCGCAAGCCGATCCAGCCCTCTACCCGTGCAAAGGCGGAGGCGCAGCCGGGCTTGCAGTTTGATGATAAAGCGCCCGCTTATGAGCTGCCGCCGCTCGGCCTCTTGGCTAATCCCGCGGCGATCCAGCGACACCACCTGAGTGACGAGGCGCTGGAAGAAAACGCTCGCATGTTGGAAAACGTGTTGGATGATTATGGTGTGAAGGGTGAGATCGTCAGCGTGCGCCCTGGCCCCGTTGTCACCATGTACGAATTGGAACCCGCGCCCGGTCTGAAAGCCAGCCGTGTGATCGGCTTGGCCGATGACATCGCACGCTCTATGTCGGCCCTGTCAGCGCGTGTGTCCACCGTGCCCGGCCGCAGCGTGATCGGCATTGAACTGCCCAATGAAAACCGTGAAAAAGTGGTGCTGCGTGAAATCCTTGCGGCGCGTGACTTTGGCGACGGCAATCAGAAACTGCCGCTGGCACTGGGCAAGGACATCGGCGGTGATCCTGTGGTTGCCAACCTGTCCAAGATGCCCCACCTTTTGATTGCAGGGACCACTGGGTCCGGTAAATCTGTGGCGATCAATACTATGATCCTCAGCTTGCTGTATAAACTGACGCCAGAGGAATGCCGTCTGATCATGATCGACCCGAAAATGCTGGAACTGTCGGTTTACGATGGCATCCCGCATTTGCTGTCGCCGGTTGTAACCGATCCGAAAAAGGCGGTTGTGGCGCTGAAATGGACCGTGGGCGAGATGGAAGATCGCTATCGCAAGATGTCCAAAATGGGTGTGCGGAACATCGACGGCTATAACAGCCGCGTAGAAGATGCGTTGGCCAAAGGCGAAACCTTCAGCCGTACCGTACAGACCGGATTTGATGATGAGACGGGTGAGCCAGTGTTCGAGACGGAGGAAATCACCCCCGTCAAAATGCCCTACATCGTCGTCATCGTGGATGAGATGGCCGACCTGATGATGGTAGCCGGCAAAGAAATCGAAGCCTGCATTCAACGTCTGGCGCAGATGGCGCGTGCGTCGGGTATTCACCTGATCATGGCTACGCAGCGTCCGTCGGTTGACGTGATTACCGGTACGATTAAAGCGAACTTCCCCACCCGAATTTCTTTCCAGGTGACGTCAAAAGTGGACAGTCGGACGATCCTTGGCGAAATGGGCGCGGAACAGCTCTTGGGCATGGGCGACATGCTTTATATGGCAGGCGGGGCGAAGATCACCCGTTGCCACGGTCCCTTTGTCAGTGACGAGGAGGTCGAGGAAATCGTCAACCATCTGAAATCTTACGGTCCCCCCGATTACATCGGTGGTGTGGTCGATGGACCAGAGGATGAGAAGGCCGATAACATCGACGCAGTGCTGGGCCTGGGGGGCAATACCAACGGTGAAGATGCCCTTTATGATCAGGCCGTTGCGATTGTGGCGAAGGACCGGAAATGCTCCACTTCCTACATCCAGCGGAAACTGGCGATTGGTTATAATAAAGCCGCCCGATTGGTAGAACAGATGGAAGATGAGGGGGTTGTCTCTGCCGCTAACCATGTCGGTAAACGCGAGGTTCTGGTTCCCGAAGTGGGCTGACACGGTGAAACATAGGTAAAGCGGTCCATATTCATGGGCCGCTTTTTGCCATTTGACATCTTTGTGAGGGATCCCCACCTGTTGCAGGATGTGAAAGCGATTAGGTTTATTGTTATGAAACGATTTTCTATGTCTCTGGCAGCCATTGCTGCCCTTGGTCTGTCGGCGCTGCCTGCGTTTGCGGATCAAATTCCGCTGGAACGTCTGTCTGGGTATCTGAACGGGTTGAAGACCGCGCAGGCGAACTTCACTCAGATCAGCGATGACGGCACCATCATGACCGGTCAGCTACAGCTGAAGCGCCCGTGGAAGATCCGGTTTGAATATGATCAGGACGAAACACTGGTGCTTGCGGAATCGCGCTCGGTGGCGATTTTTGACCCACGCGGCAACCCGCAGCCAGAAACCTATCCCCTCAGCAAGACACCGTTGAAACTGATCCTTGATCGCAGCATAGACTTGGCCAAGGCCAATATGGTTGTGGGCCATACTCACGATGGCACGTCCACCTCTATTCTGGCGCAGGATCCAGAGCATCCTGAATACGGTACGCTGGAGCTGGTCTTTACCGACAATCCCGTGCAGCTGCGCCAATGGGTTGTGCGCGATGAGGTTGGCACGGCGACCACTGTTGTGCTGGGGGAGCTTGATGGCTCTGTTTCGCTGCGCAACAGTGTGTTTAGCATCCGCGCAGAGAAGGAACGTCGTAGTCGCTAAACGACGACTGAACCCTTTCAGAAAGAGAAAGCCAGACCGGCAGGCATGCGGGTCTGGCTTTTGTTTTCTGAACGGTTTGGACCGCGCGGAATGTGTTACCGCCGTGGACAGGTGCGCAGCTGTGCCTGATACATCTTGGCGCGGGCATCGACGTTGTTGGAAACGCGGACCAGCCAGCTCTTCCGTTTGTAGGTGCCGCGGCGATAGCCGGTATGGCCTTCGTGGTAGGCCAGATATTGGTGTTTGGCGTTGCTCAGCGCGATGCCGTTGCGGTCGCGCGAATTGTTCATGTACCAGCCCATGAAATCGGTGGCGTCATAGATGTTGTCACGCCGTGCACCAAAACTGCGGGTGGCGCGTTGGTATTCGGCCCATGTGCCGTCCAGTGCCTGACCATAGCCATAGGCGGAACTGACGCGCCCCATCGGGATCACACCCAGCACATAGCGGTAGGGGGTGCGGGCGTTGCCGACGAATTTGCTTTCTTGGTGGATGGTGGCCATCTGCACGTGCACAGGGACACCCCAACGGCGTTCTGCAGCGCGGAAAGCGCGGCCAAATTTCGGTCGTTGGCTGAGGATCGAACAGGCATTGTCCAGATTGCGCGGGGCTGTGTAGTTGCCACCGCCGCAGGACGCCAAAACCATCATCAGCACCATTAGACGAAGGAGTCTGCTCATCTGCCTCGTGCTCTCTTTTATTTTGGGATCAGCTTAACGCAAACTGAGGCGCCTGCAAACGGCACAGTTGCGGCTGGGGATCACATTCCGCTTATGTCGCAGGAATGGGCTGCTCTTAGATCAGCAAGGCCAGCATTAAGGGCAGGGCAACAATGGACATCACGGTGGACACAACCACCAAACCTGCGACAGATCCAGAATCAGCGCCGTATTTTTCCGCCAGCAGGTAAGAGGAGACTGCAACAGGCGTGGCGATCTGGATGATCAGCACTGCTGCCGCCACTGGATCCAGCTGGAATGCCTGTGCAATTGCCCAAGCGATTCCAAAACACAGCACGTATTTCACCGCTGAAATCCACGCCGCCTGTCCAATTTGCCCTGGGGACAGCCGTGCCACGGCAACGCCCAGCGTGATCAGCATCAGCGGAATCGCCATTTGCCCGATCAGGTCGAGCGTGTTGGTCAGAAACACTGGTGTTTCCCAGCCCTGCCACAGGAACAAACCGCCCAGCAGGGTCGCTGCCACCAAGGGTTCGCGCAGCACCTTGCCAAAGGCGCCTTCGCCTGCGACCAACCATACACCGAAGGTAAAGGACCAGACCGCCATGACAGCAAAGACCACCACCGCGTAACTCAGCCCCACCTCACCAAAGGCAAACAGCGCTAAGGGCAGTCCAAGGTTGCCGGTGTTGCCGAAAATAACGGGCGGCAGGTAGGTTTGTATGTCCAGTTTTGCCACTTTAACCAATAGGAATCCCGCCACTGTCATCGCCCCATAGGCTGCGATGGCCGCCAGCGTCAGATCGGCAAGTGCCTGCGGTTCAATCTGGGTTTTCATCAAGGCGGTAAAGATCAGACAAGGGATCGCAAGGTTCATCGCCAGCTGGATGACAAAGCGCAGCGGAAACTCCAACCCCGCCTTGATCCAGATAAATCCGATGGCCGCTAGCAGGAACACCGGCGCTGTAATTTCCAGCACTGTCAGGACAAGGTTCACAGACTGTTTCCTCCCAATTTGGCGTCCAGCAATGGACAACCCCCCCCGGAAAGGTCTATCTCTGAGGTATGGGGGCTGCAAGCTGATGCTACGATCACGTGCAAAATATCATTTGGGACAGGTTGTCCGTCACAAAAAACACCCGTTTCGCGGCGTGGTTTTTGACGTCGATCCCGAGTTTAACAATACCGAGGAATGGTATCGTTCCATCCCGGAGGATAGTCGCCCGCGCAAGGAACAGCCGTTCTACCATCTGCTCGCTGAAAACGAGCAGAGCTATTATGTCGCCTATGTGTCTGAACAGAACCTTGTTGCGGACTATTCCGGCGAACCGGTCAGCCATCCGGATATTCCCGACCTTTTCGGCCCGTTTGAGGACGGGCATTACCCGTTGCACTTTTCGCTGAACTAAGCGCTGCAAAGCCCGCAAAACATAAGGCCCCGGAGTTACGTCCGAGGTCTTTTCGTTTGTGATGCGTGATGAAGTTAATACCCCAGCGCACAGCCATCTTTGCGCGCGTCAGAGGCCCCGATCAGCAGGTCATCTTCAATCCGGATCGCCTGCGCGCCGCCAATGGGGATCCTGGGCACCTCCACCTTATGGCCCAGATCGGTCAGCTCTTGGCGCACCTGATCGCTATAGCCATCCTCTACTTTCATTATACCAGCGTCGGAAAAACAGCGCGGGGCATCAATGGCGGCCTGCGGGTCCATGCCGAAATCCACCATGTTAGAGACGAAGCGCGCGTGCCCGTTCGGCTGATAGGCACCGCCCATGACGCCAAAAGGCATCAACACCTTGCCGTTCTGGCGCAGCATGCCGGGAATGATGGTGTGCATCGGGCGCTTGCCACCTGCCATCTCATTCGGGTGGCCTTCCTCTAGGGTGAAACCCGCGCCGCGGTTTTGCATCAGGATGCCAAACTTCTCTGACGCGATGCCGGATCCGAACCCGTGGAAGATTGAATAGATCAGCGACACCGCCATGCGGTCGCGGTCTACCACCGTTATGTAAATCGTGTCCTTATGGACCGCCTCTGATAGGGCAGCGGGGTCCGCCATGGCGCGTTTGGGGTCGATGAGTGCGGCCAGTTTTGCAGCCGTGTCCGGCGACAGCATATGGTCCAGCATATCAGTCATCGCGACATCCGCGATAAAGCGGTTGCGCGCGTCATAGGCCAACTTCGCCGCTTCAGCTTCAATATGCGCACGGGCAGAGCCGAAGGGATCCATTCCCGCAATGTCAAAATGCTTGAGGATATTCAGCATCAGATTGGCTGTAGCGCCCTGACCGTTCGGCGGATGTTCGACCAGATCAACGCCGTTGTAATCGCCGCTGACCGGATCGGTGTAATCACAGCGGTTGGAGGCAAAGTCCGCCGCCTCATGCACGCCGCCGCGATCTCGCAGGCAGGCGATCATATCCTCGGCCACTTCACCTTCATAGAATGCGCTGCGGCCATCGCGGGCGATGCGGCGCAACACCTCCGCCTGCGCGGGGGAGGCAAAGCATTGGCCAATCTGTGGCACCTCACCATTGATCAGGTAGTGCTGGCGGCCATGCCCCTGCAGGATTGCGGCACTTTCGGACCAGTCAAAGGCTACGCGCGGGGCCACCGGCACGCCCTCGTCCGCATAGCGAATGGCAGGTGCGAGAAGTGTGTCCAGTCCCATTTTTCCGTGATCTGCGCTGAGCGTGCAGAAAGCGTCTATGGCGCCGGGGACGGTCACCGCCTCTGGTCCGGTCAATGGTACAGCGGTCAGTCCGCGGTCACGCAGCGCGCCGGCGCTGGCTGCCTGTGGCGCACGACCCGATCCGTTGAGGGCAAGGATGTCATTTGATCCGGCAGGGGAAAACAGTGCAAATAGATCGCCACCGATGCCCGTCATCTGAGGTTCGCAGATCCCCAATAGCACCGCACCCGCAATCGCCGCATCCATCGCGTTGCCGCCCCGTTGTAGGATATCGACGGCGGCCTGTGCCGCCAGCGGGTGCGACGTCGCGCAGATCCCATTGCTTGCATAAACAGCCGAGCGGCCTGGCTGATGAAAATTACGCATTTCGTTATCCCTTGCTCATCAAAATAACCTAGGGGTGGACTGCGTGATATCAAAGGGAAAGTTCCTCGATGCCGCGCACTGGGTGGGGGCTGTGATGTCACGGCATCGAGGCAAGCTTATCAGCTAGTGACCTGACTATGACTGCGATTTACGACTGTTTTTGGGGAGAATTGGGGCGATTTTGTGATTGTCGATGGAGCATGCCATATTTTGCTAGGATTTTTATGTGGTTTCTACGGATCGCGCCTGCAGGTGTTTTTTGTTTTGAACAGTCGTTCAATTAATGCACAATAGCATCAAATTCGGTCTGCTGAACCTGTGCAAACCGATGTGGAGGAGGATCAAGAGATGAAATCAGTGGTTATCGCAGGTGCTGCGCGCACGCCTATGGGCGGTTTTCAAGGCGTCTTTGACGGGGTAGAGGCCGCAACACTTGGCGGTGCAGCGATCCGTGCGGCATTGTCTGATGCAGGTGCTGGCACCGTGGATGAGGTGCTTATGGGCTGCGTTTTACCTGCAGGTCAGGGGCAGGCGCCTGCGCGTCAGGCAGGTTTTGCCGGTGGTTTGGGCGAAGAGGTGCCCGCCACCACGCTGAACAAGATGTGCGGATCGGGCATGAAGGCGGCGATGATGGCCTTTGACCAGATTGCATTGGGTCACGCCGATACGATGATTGCCGGCGGGATGGAGAGCATGTCAAACGCACCCTATCTGGCGCCCAAGATGCGCGCGGGCGCGCGGATCGGCCACCAGCAGATGCTGGATCACATGTTCCTTGATGGTCTGGAAGACGCCTATGACAAGGGCCGCCTTATGGGCACTTTCGCCGAAGACTGTGCCGAGGCGTTCCAGTTCACCCGTGAGGAACAGGATGCTTATGCGCTTGGCTCGCTTTCCAACGCTTTGGAGGCTGAAAAAGCGGGTGCGTTTGATGGGGAGATTACGCCCGTTACCCTGAAAACCCGCAAAGGTGATCAGGTCATCACTGCGGATGAACAGCCCGCCAAAGCACGCCCCGAGAAGATCCCGCAATTAAAACCTGCGTTCCGCAAGGACGGCACGGTGACGGCGGCAAATGCCTCGTCAATTTCGGATGGCGCGGCAGCGTTGGTCATAGCCTCGGCCGAGGCGGCAGCAGCGCAAGGCTTGCAGGTTCGCGCCCGCATTCTGGGCCACGCCAGCCATGCTCATGCGCCTTCGCTCTTCCCCACCGCGCCGGTACCTGCGGCGCGTAAACTGCTCGATCGTCTGGGGTGGTCGGTTGAGGATGTGGACCTGTGGGAGGTGAATGAGGCCTTCGCTGTGGTGCCTATGGCCTTCATGCGGGAACTCGGCATTGCGCGTGACAAGGTGAACGTCAATGGCGGGGCCTGCGCGCTGGGTCACCCCATCGGCGCGTCAGGCGCACGTATTCTGGTGACGCTGTTGAATGCGATGGAAAAACGTGGTCTGAAACGCGGTGTCGCAGCGATCTGCATTGGCGGTGGCGAAGGCACCGCAATTGCAATCGAACGGGACTGACACCTTGCCTGACGCAGGAAAGGTTGTGGAGTTTGGCGCCACATTCCCAGCCCCCTGCGTCAGAATATGTCAGGAGAAGAGACATGCGCGTTAACTACGACGATCTGACCAAAACCATTGCCTCTTTGGTTGAGGGCGAAACAGACGAAGTGGCCATCATGGCCACCCTCGCCTGCGAGGTGCACCATAGCGACGATCGGTTCAATTGGACCGGCTTTTACCGGGTGACCGAGCCAGAGTTGCTGAAAATCGGACCCTATCAGGGCGGCCATGGCTGTTTGGTGATTCCGTTTGCCCGCGGTGTTTGCGGTGCAGCGGCCCGCACCGGCGAGGTGCAGCTGGTCCCTGATGTAGAGGCGTTCCCCGGCCACATCGCCTGCGCTTCCTCCACCCGATCAGAACTGGTGCTGCCAGTTTGGAACGGTGCAGGGCAGCTGATCGGGGTCTTTGATCTGGACAGTGATCTGCGCGATGCCTTCACGCAGGAAGACGCCGATCAACTGGCGCTGATCCTCAAGCACAGCTTTGCCGTATCAAAGCGCTGATGTTGTGAGAATGAGATGACAGATGTGCTAAATGGCAGCTGCGCCTGCGGGCAGATTCAGTTTACCTGCCGCGCCACACCCAAGGGCGCGGCGGTCTGTCATTGCAGTCAGTGTCGAAAGATGTCGGGGCATGCCTGGGCCTCTGCCCATGTGCCGCGAACGAGTTTTGAGATGACCGGACCGGTCAAATGGCTGCGGTTGAGTGAGCAGGCAGAGCGAGGGATATGTCCAGATTGTGGATCATTCCTGTTCTGGGTTGGGGTGGGGCACCCTGATTTCATCAGCTTTGCTCTTGGATCAGTTGACGGGCCGACCGGGGTTGCATTGGGGCGCAATATCTTCGTGTCGGAAAAGGCCGATTACTATCCGTTAAACGATGGCCTTATTCAGGAGCGTTGACAGGAACGGGAGGCTGTCGCTCAGACCGCAAATCTGCGGTCTTCCCTTTTGCTGATGCAACCGATAGGGCGAACCCAAGAGGAGAGAGCCCATGGCAGACAAACGAGCACAGAACGTCGATACCCCGCAGGGGCTGCTATATGCCTTTGGTGCTTATTTCATTTGGGGTTTTCTGCCGATCTATATGAAAGCGGTGGAACATATCCCAGCGATTGAGGTGGTGGCGCACCGCGTTGTTTGGGCGGTGCCTGTTGCGGCGACGCTGCTATTTTACCGGCGGCGTACGGCGGATTTGATTGCTGCGCTGCGCGCGCCACGCATGCTGGCCATGGCCTGTGTTACCGCCCTGCTAATCTCGGTTAACTGGGGCATTTACATTTGGTCGATTTCTGCTGATCGGGCGCTTGATGCTGCACTTGGCTATTATATCAACCCGCTGTTTTCTGTCGCCATCGGCGCGGTGCTGCTGGGTGAGGGGTTGAGCCGCACCCAGTGGATTGCCATTGCACTGGCTGCTGCTGCCGTTAGCGTGCTGTGGTATGATGCGGGCACCCTGCCGTGGCCCGCCGTCGGCCTGACAGTGACGTGGGGGTTCTACGCCTTCTTTAAGAAATCGCTGCCCATTGGTCCCAATCAGGGTTTCCTGCTGGAAGTGCTTATTCTATTGCCCTTCGGCATCGGCTTTCTCGGCTATCTGGCGGCAACGGGTCAGGGCCACTTCACCAGCGGTGCTGGCACGACGGTATTGCTGATTGGGCTAGGTCCAATGACGGCCATTCCACTTCTACTTTATGCGAACGGTGCCAAACTGCTGAAGTTGTCGACCATCGGCATCCTGCAATATGTTGCGCCGACGATGATCTTCCTTGTCGCTGTGTTCGTCTTTGGCGAACCCATGGGACAGGCGCGGATGATCGCCTTCCCGCTGATCTGGGCCGCGCTGGTGGTCTACACGGTGCCGATGGTGCGGGGATTGCGCAAATCACGCGGCTAACTTGCCTGCACGCGCGCGCCGTCGTATCAGCGGGCCATGGAAATCACACCCTACGCCCCGCCGAATGACCCGCTGGAGATCCTGCATGAGGATCATGAGATCGTGGTGGTCAACAAACCCTCCGGCCTCTTGTCTGTGCCGGGGCGTGGCGAACATTTATCTGATTGCCTGCTGAGTCGTGTGCAGGCGGTGTTTCCGCAGGCGCTTTTGGTGCACCGGCTGGACCGTGACACCTCTGGGGTGATGATCTTTGGCCTCACCCCACACGCACAGCGCAATCTGTCTATGCAGTTTGAAAAGCGCACGACGAAGAAAAGCTATGTCGCCCGGGTTCATGGCCGGATCGAGGAGAAGACAGGCACCATTGATCTGCCGCTGATCGTCGACTGGCCCAACCGCCCGCGCCAGATGGTGTGCCATGAAACGGGCAAAGAGGCCGTGACACTGTGGCGGGTGCTGAAAGCATCAGATGCTGAGACCCGCGTGCGGCTGACGCCGAAGACGGGCCGCAGCCATCAGCTGCGCGTTCACATGCTGTCGCTAGGGCATGTGATCCTTGGTGATCCGCTTTACGCCACAGGGGAGGCCGCGGAGCATCCCCGCCTGATGCTGCATTCCGAAGAGTTGCGGGTGAACCATCCCGAAAGCGGGAAGGGTATGTCGTTTAGGGCAAAAGCGCCGTTTTGATTCTCAGAATTCGGACTAACTGCCAATAAAAAAACCGGGACGTTTCCGGCCCGGTTTCCTGTGTGTCGTTGACCTACGGCTTACGCCTCAGTCCAGCCGGCGATGGATTTCACCTCGAGGAAGTCCTCAATCCCCCAGCTGCCGCCTTCGCGACCATTGCCGGATTGTTTCATACCGCCAAAGGGTGCACCAGCGCCGCGGCTTTTGCCGTTGATTTCCACCATGCCCGAGCGCAGCTGGCGTGAAATGCGGTTCGCGCGCTCACCATCCTGCGTCTGGATGTAGTTGGTCAGGCCGTAGACGGTGTCATTGGCCATCTCTACCGCGCCCTCTTCGGTGTCGAAGGGAATGATCGCCATCACGGGGCCAAAGATTTCTTCCTGTGCGATGGTCATGTCGTTGGTTACATCGGCAAAGATCGTCGGGCGAACGAAGAAGCCTTTGTTCAGGCCCTCCGGGCGGCCCAGACCACCGGCGACGACACGGGCGCCTTCGTCAATGCCTTGCTGGATCAGGCCCTGAATTTTGTTCCACTGGGCCTCATTCACCACGGGGCCGATGTGGTTGCCTGCCTCATGGGCGCTGGCCACCTTAATGCTGCCGGCAACCTCTGCCGCCTCATCGACGACGCGGTCATAAATGCTGCGCTCCACCATCATGCGGCTTGGGGCGTTACAACTTTGGCCGGAGTTTTCCATCATCCGGCGCACGCTGCGTTTCACGGCCTTTTCATCCGCGTCGGCAAACAGCAGGTTCGCGCCCTTGCCACCCAGTTCCAGATGCACACGTTTCAGCGTCAGCGCGGCGTTCTGCGAAATGGCGATGCCAGCACGGGTGGAACCGGTGAAGGACACCATATCCACGTCTTTGTGTCCGGTCAGCGCGGTGCCAACACCAACACCGTCGCCGTTCACCAGGTTGAATACACCGGCGGGGAAACCTGCTTCGTCCATGAACTCGGCGAACAGCATGGCGTTCAGCGGGCTTTCCTCAGAGGGCTTCAGAACCATGGTGCAGCCTGCGATCGCTGCGGCGATCACTTTCAACACCACCTGATTCATCGGCCAGTTCCACGGGGTGATCAGGGCGCAGACGCCGACCGCTTCCATCGCGATACGGTCGTTCGGGGCATGGGCCCCCAGCGGTTTGAAGAAATCGAAGTTCTTTGCCGCCTTGATGAAGTTTGCGGCGTGGTAGGATCCAGCACCCGCTTGCGACGCTTTGGCCATATCAATCGGCGCACCCATTTCCAGCGAAATCGCCGCGCCCATTTCGTCGCTGCGGCGCTGGTAAATCTCGAGGAATGTCTCCACCAGCGCGATACGCTCTTCGACTGGGGTGTTCATCCACGCAGGGAACGCGGCTTTGGCGGCAGCAACTGCGGCATCTACGTCGGCAGCACCGCCCATAGAGATAACAGCGCAGGCCTCCTCGGTGGAGGGATCAATGACGTTGTGATCCTTGCCTTCAATCGGGTTTACCCAGGCGCCGTTGATATAGAACTGACGTTTCTCGATCATAAGATGACCTCCATGAGACGCTAAAGCGTAGGTTGTTTTCGCGCAGGACCACCGTAAGTATGGTGAAATCCAGCCAGATTCCCGCGCACTGTGTCAGGCGTTTTCAGCACGCGCAAGACCGTGTGGTCACGTCACTTACAGAATTTGATCAAATTATCAGAAGGTCAAGGGAAATGTCCTGAAAATTCACGGTTGCGTGCGTCGCTGGGCTGGTGAATATGCAGTCAGCACCATCAGCGGGATCTCTGACCTCCCGCGCTATTCCACTCTGTAGATTGACCCGAAAGGACACTGAAATGGGCCTGCGCATCAACGACATCGTTCCGAATTTCACTGCTGAAACCGATCAAGGAACTATTTCCTTCCACGATTGGATTGGTGACAGCTGGGCGATCCTGTTTTCCCACCCCAAGGATTTCACCCCCGTCTGCACCACCGAATTTGGCGCGGTTGCACAGCTGGCCGACGAATGGGCGAAGCGCGGCACCAAGGTCATCGGCGTGTCCGTTGACGGCGTCGAAGATCACAAAGGCTGGAAAGGCGACATCGAAAGCTTCGCCGGCGCCACTGCAGGGTTCCCGATCATTGCCGACGAAGGTCTGGAAGTGTCGAAACTGTTCGACATGCTGCCCGCAGACGCCTACCTGCCCGATGGCCGCACCCCTGCAGACAGCGCCACTGTGCGATCTGTCTTCATCATCTCACCGGACAAGAAACTGCAGCTGACCATGACCTACCCGATGTCGGTTGGCCGCAACTTTGCCGAGGTGCTGCGCGCGCTGGACGGTTTGCAACGTACCTTTGGTCAGCCGCTGGCAACGCCCGCCAACTGGGAAACCGGTCAGGACGTGATCGTTGCACTGGCACTGGACGACGCTGCGGCTGAAGAGAAGTACGGCGCGCTGGACAAAAAACTGCCCTACCTGCGCTTTGCCAAGAACCCTGTCTAAGGGTTCGTCCTCGTCGGAAACGTGAACGCCCCGGCCGTGAGGTTCGGGGCGTTTTCAGTTTGGGTGTTATTTCGGCTGTCCGAAGTGTCGGATAAGTTCGGCTATGGCGCGATCATTGCCATTATCGTTGTCCTGCCCGTGATTGTTTTGCCGCAGGCTGACATCCTGCGAACTGGGCCATTCCAGAATGCGCCGTTTGGGGCCCAGATGATGCACTTGCGTGCCTGCCATGCGGGCCATCCAGTAAAACCAGATATCATCTGTACCGGGGCACAGCCGCGTGAAGGTTTCGGCGTCTGTCACCTGAGAGTGCAGACAACGTGGTGGGTACAGGACGCCGCTGACGCCGGTGGCAAACACATCCACCCCAGCGCCTGCGGTGCCGATGTTTTTTTGCCACTGGCCATAGGGCAGCATCTGGCCGTTAGCGTCATAGCCCACGCGGTGTGAACGATGCGAAATCACATGGCGCGAGTGTTGCTGCGCGCCAGTGACGAGTTTTTCCAGCCAGTCCGCCTCATAGTAGACGTCATCATCGGCCGTGGCGATGTAACGGTCGGGGTCGTCGACCAGCGCATGGATCAGTTTGTTGTAGGGGCGCAGTTCATCACAGGCGCGGATGCTTAAACCCTGCTCCTGCAGCTGCAGAATCTCAGGGGTGAGCGCATCCATATCCGCATGCGCGACCCATAGGATCACCGCGTCCGCTTTAACACTCTGTTGTAGGAGGCATTTCAACGTCAGAGGAAGCGTTTCGAAGCGCTTGGGAAAACTGGTCAAGGACACCACCAGCGGCGCATCCAGCCCATGCGCGCGGGGGGTCACACGCCGACGCGACAGCTCATGCTGGCTGCGACGGACGCGCTGGCGCCATTTCAGTGCGGAAAACCAGTTCTTACTCGACATTTGTTAGCCCGCATTCATCCATTGCGATTTCAACCACGATACATCCCCGATCCGGCGATACCACTTGCCGCCTTTGCCATTCAGCGCGTCATCCATCTTGGGCGATCCGGCAAAGACCACGATGCGGGCACCTTTGGGCAGACTGGGGTCGTTGAAATAGCTGGAAAAACCGCGCGGCACACAGTGGTTTTTGAAGCTGACGCACCATTCTTGTGGCCAGTAGTGCAGGTTGCCGTGTTTTGCCAATTGATCGCTCTGGAACTGCTGACTGATCTCAAATCCTGCGGTGGCGGCGCTGGGATCGGCGACGAAGGCGTCCAGAATGTAGCTGTGTTCCCCCACTTCATAGCGGAAGACAGAACTGTTGCCGACAGAATGCAGGAAGGCATCACGTTTCGGATTTACCTTGCGCAATGGTTTTGCGCGGAACAGGTCATCGTCGCGAATAATGCGGAAGGCGCCGTCCATTTCAAACAGAGGCTCCAGATCATCCACGATCACCAGATCCAGATCCAAAAACAGCGCTGTGCCTTTCAGGCCGAACAGGTCCTTGCGAAACAGCGCCAACTTTTGCCAACGGGTATCCTTATGGCCCTTCGGCAGGCCCAGTTCGGGTAGCGGCATCGCCTCGATGCCCTCGTCCAGCCCGGCTGCATCATCGGTAAAACAGATGAAACGATGCGGGCGCTTCAGGTGTTTTTTCACCCCGCGGGCCAGATTGTTTACGTAATGGGGCCCATAAAGCGTGCCCCATTTCATCGTCAGGATCAGTACAGGTTCCAATGATTTATCCTACGCGTTTCGCGATTTTCTTGCGCCAGTGTTCTGCACGGAAATGGCGCATCGGGTGTTTGGAGCTTTTCTGGGTCAATGTCGCACGGTCCGCGCTTATGGTTGAGGGAACCTCGTCTTCATCAGGGTGATTGATCAGCTTTGGATAGGTCGCCCAAGCGCCAACTGTGTAGAGATCGCAGGGCCAATCTGCTGCGTGCGAGATCGGTGTGGTTTCGGCCAGCAGCTTTCGGGCTGCGTTCTGCGATACCGCGTAGCCGGTGGTGCGGGTGGAGCGGGCAAAAAGCTGGTGCAGCTTGACGCCTGCTGTGACGGTTTGCTCGCGCCACCGCGATACGGACACACGGATATAATCGAACACGACCATATCTTTGCCTTCGGCATCGCCAGCGCGAACGAAGTCACCAAAGGACGGATGCGGGATGGCGTCATCTTCCAGAATGATCGCGCCGGGCAGGCCTTCGGTGACGATTTTCTCATAGAGAGTGCGGTGGGACAGGGCGCAGCCATATTCGCCCGCACTCATATCGCGGCGCATGCGTTTGCGTGTTTGCGGGCGGTCCACCAGGTGTTCCAGCGCGGCAGGCACGCCTTGGCGGGCGTCAATGGCGGGAAACATCTGCGCTGTCAGACCCTGTGCCTGAAGTTGATCCATCAGGTCCTGGCGCCGTTCTGCGGCGTCTTCCAGACTGATGACGAAAATGGGGTATGTTCCGGGCATGGATAGAGACCCTGTATCCTGTCGTTTGGGCGGGCCGTGGCACCTGTAGCCCCATTCCACCCCTGCAATTTCAGCGACATTACACTGCAATCGAGACAGATGGTATGCCTGATACGCGCCTTAGGCTGGTGTCAGCTGTAACCTGCGTCGGGTCGACATCTTCTTGCGCATCAGACGTTCCACGCGTTGTTGTAGGACAATCAGTGGGATGTCCGGCTGCGCTGCCGTGTGCACCCGTGCCAAACCTTCGCGCAGCAATGTTTCTTGGTGCTTGCGTGGTGATTTCGTGATGAAAAAGGCGCAGAGGTGTTCCAACAACCATTCCTGCCGCGGCTTCACGTAGGACGCGTACTGCCAATCGATAAGACTGTAGTCGCTTCCATCAGTGGATCCTGGTGCGATCATCAGGTTCGCATCGCGAAAATCGCCGTGGTAAATGCCAGCGTTATATTGCGCTACGATGGCGGGGATTGCCAAAGTGGCTGCCGCAAGGAAATCACCTTTTTCTTCAGATAATTGGCTGATGTCTTTGTATCCGGTCAGATCATTGGTGATCAGCCCGCTACCCTGCACCAGTCCAAGCCAACGCGCGTGGAAATAGCCATAGGGTATCGGTGCTGCGATACCGCGCCGACGCGCGCGTTCGCCGTTCAAAAATTCGCGGTATGCGTATTTCCGGTAGCGCAGCATCGAGCTGACTTTACGCAGCGGAAACATTTTGGCGATCAACGATGGATGCGAGCGCCCTGCGGGCAGTCGCAGGACTAACCTTTGATGCGCAGACTTCAAAACTTGTGCCTTCTCTGGCGCAACTGTTCGAGTCGGATCAGGCAAGACCGACAGGACGTGTTGCCGAAGCGATGGCTCCAAGTCTTCGGGGATATACACTTCAAGATGTTTGCTGGGGTATTTTTTCAGAATTATAGGCATGGAATAGAACTTTCGAAGCGCCAGTTATGCTGGAGCAGCGGCCTGAATACCGATCAAGGTGACATGCGCAAGGGGGAAGCAGCGACGCGGCAGTGCATTTTTCTCAACGTGTGCTTTCAGACGGGGCGTTTCAAATCTCTGTTGATCAAAGAATTGTGAGCATCCCCCAAAGCAAAAGCCCCGGCCAATGGCCGGGGCTTTCTCATCTCATCGAAGGGCAGATTACTCTGCGTCTTCTTTCTTGGCTTCTTCGCCGGTTTCCTGATCGACAACTTTCATCGACAGGCGCACTTTGCCACGGTCATCAAAGCCCAGCAGCTTGACCCATACCTCTTGGCCCTCTTTCAGGACGTCGGAGGGGTGGTTCAGGCGGCGGTTTTCGATTTGCGACACGTGCACCAGGCCGTCACGCTTGCCAAAGAAGTTCACGAAGGCGCCGAAGTCGACGATCTTCACAACTTTACCTTTGTAGACCGCACCTTCTTCCGGCTCTGCGACGATCGAGTGGATCATCTCATAGGCCTTCTTGATGCACTCGCCATCGGGCGAAGCGATCTTGATGATGCCGTCGTCGTTGATGTCGACTTTGGCGCCCGAGGTTTCAACGATCTCGCGGATCACCTTGCCGCCGGAACCGATCACTTCACGGATCTTGTCGGTGGGGATCTGCATGGTTTCGATGCGCGGAGCGTGGACCGAGAAGTCAGAGGTGCCGGACAGCGCCTTGTTCATTTCGCCCAGGATGTGCATCCGGCCATCTTTGGCCTGTGCCAGAGCTTTTTCCATGATCTCAGGCGTGATGCCTGCAACCTTGATGTCCATCTGCAGCGAGGTGATGCCGTTTTCGGTCCCTGCCACTTTGAAGTCCATGTCGCCCAGGTGATCTTCGTCGCCCAGAATGTCGGACAGGATCGCGTAGGACCCGTCTTCTTCCAGCACCAGACCCATCGCAACACCGGCAACAGCCGACTTCAGCGGTACACCTGCGTCCATCATGGACAGTGAGCCACCACAGACCGATGCCATCGAGGAGGAACCGTTCGATTCGGTGATCTCGGAGACAACGCGGACGGTGTAGGGGAAATCGGTTGCGGCGGGCAGAACAGCCTGCAGCGCACGCCATGCCAGTTTGCCGTGACCAATCTCACGACGACCGGGGGAACCAACGCGGCCCACTTCACCAACCGAGTAGGGCGGGAAGTTGTAGTGCAGCATGAAGTTCGAACGGTAGTTGCCGTGCAGGGCGTCGATGATCTGTTCGTCGTCGCCGGTGCCCAGGGTGGTCACAACCAGACCTTGGGTTTCGCCACGGGTGAACAGGGCCGAACCATGGGTCCGCGGCAGCATGCCGGTTTCCGCAACGATCGGACGGATCTGATCCAGTGCACGACCGTCGATACGCTTGCCTTCCTTGACAACAGACCCACGCAGAACAACCGATTCCAGCTTCTTCAGCGCGGAACCGAGGTTGGCGTCTTCTTGCTGTTCTTCGGTCAGACCGGCAACGATTGCGTCGCGGGCGGCGCCAACAGCGGCAACACGTTCCTGCTTGTCGGTGATCGCGTATGCGGCGCGCATCTGCTCTTCACCAGCGGCTTTCACCACTTCGTAGAGGTCCGAATAGTCGGGGGCGACAAATTCAAACGGCTCTTTCGCTGCATCTTCGGCCAGATCGATGATCAGGTCGATGACCGGCTGGATCTGTTCGTGGGCGAAGTTTACCGCGCCCAGCATTTCCGCTTCGGTCAGCTCATAGGCTTCCGATTCAACCATCATCACGGCGTCTTTGGTGCCGGCGACAACCAGATCAAGGCGCTGATCGGGGTTGTTGCGCAGCTGATCCATGTCGTCCACGGTCGGGTTCAGGATGTATTCACCATCCTCAAAGCCAACACGGGCACAGGCGATCGGGCCACGGAACGGTGCGCCCGAAATGGTCAGCGCTGCAGAGGCTGCGATCATCGCAACAACGTCGGGGTCATTGACCAGATCGTGCGACAGCACGGTGCACATGACCAGAACTTCGTGTTTGAAGCCGGGAACGAACAGCGGGCGGATCGGACGGTCGATCAGACGTGCGGTCAGTGTCTCTTTTTCGGTTGGGCGCGCTTCGCGCTTGAAGAAACCGCCGGGGATTTTACCCGCAGCGTAGTATTTTTCCTGATAGTGAACGGTCAGCGGGAAGAAATCCTGACCGGGTTTCGGTGCCTTTGCGAAGGTCACGTTGGCCATTACGGAGGTCTCGCCCAGAGTGGCGATGACGGTGCCGTCGGCCTGACGGGCCACTTTGCCCGTTTCCAGAGTGAGGGTCTCTTCGCCCCACTGCATCGATTTGGTCGTTACGTCAAACATATGCGTATCCTAGTTGGCAGCGGTTCGAGCGTATCCCGATGCTGCCTTGTGTAAATGGCGGCCCCATTGCCGCCGACCCCATTATCTTCATGTCCGAGTGCCAGGGTCCGGGCACAACGTCTCAGATAGCGCGGCCTTACATGTTTTCGGGCTGTTTTGAAACAACAATCAGACTCCTGCCGTTTGACTGCGCGCCAGCGTCGCGGCTTCGGCACGATCCAGACGGGCCAGCGCCTCTGCCTCGCTGGCGCCTTTGGCTAAGGCGCGGGTCCAGATCCGACGGCAGGAATGGGGCGACCATGGCAGAACTGCCTCGCGGACCCACGCTCGTAAGGGCGCTGGCAGAGTGTCAAAATCCCGCATCGGATCACCGCGACGTGCCCGCCGTGACAGCCCGGTCTCGCCCAGATTGTTTTTAGATTTTGTCGTGCGGCGCGTGCCCCTCATTCGGCGGCCTCCATGTCACGGGTTGGGTGACGCCACAGCGGGAACGGATCGGGCAGATCGGCGAATTGATCCAACGTTTCAGCTGTCGCCTCAACACACAGGCAGGCGTCCAGCTCTGCGCGCAGCGCTGGCCAGTCGATGCCAGCCCCAATAAAGACCAGCTCTTGCCGCCGGTCCCCGAACGGTTCGCGCCAGTGCTGTTGCATATAATCCTGCAGGCCCGGATGATCCGGCCAACGCTCCTGCGGAACCGAGGCCCACCACGTGCCAATCGGCCCCACGGTCGAGAGCGCCCCAGCCATCGAATATTCCGCAACAAACATCGGTCGCGTGACCAGCCACATATGCCCCTTGGCACGGATCACACCGTTCAGCGGGCCGTTCAGAACCGCATGCACCTTGGCCGGATCAAAGGGCGCGTGGGCGCGGTAGACGTAGGATCCAACGCCGTATTCCTCTGTCTCTGGCACATGGTCGGCATGACCGTACAGCTCTTTCGCCCATTGGGGATGCTGATAGGCGCGGTCAAAATCAAAAAGGCCGGTGTTTAGCAGGGCCTGCGGATCGACCTCGGAATAATCGGCTTCGATAATCCGCGCGTCGCCGTTGAGGCTGCGGATGATCTGACGGGCGGCCTGCGTTCTTTCCGGGCCTGC
Source organism: Thalassobius sp. Cn5-15 (assembly GCF_022347685.1). Lineage (GTDB taxonomy): Bacteria > Pseudomonadota > Alphaproteobacteria > Rhodobacterales > Rhodobacteraceae > Thalassobius. The sequence goes on along the minus strand of NZ_JAKRGF010000008.1, from coordinate 93,691 downwards.
GTCGCTGACCTTGTTCAGAACAACGACATCGGCAAATTCGATTTGATCGGTCAGCAGATGGACCAGCGTGCGATCGTCATCTTCGCCCGCGGTTTCGCCGTGATCGGCCAGAAAGTCATGGCTGGAAAAGTCACGCAGCAGGTTCACCGCATCGACGACGGTGGCCATCGTATCTAACCGCGCCACCTGTGACAGGCTTCGGCCCTCTTCATCCTCAAAGGCGAAGGAGGTGGCGACGGGAATCGGTTCCGAAATGCCGGAGGATTCGATCAGCAGGTAGTCAAAGCGCCCCTGTTCGGCCAGCTGGCGCACTTCGATCAGCAGATCCTCCCGCAGGGTGCAACAGATGCAGCCGTTCGACATCTCCACCAGTGTTTCATCGGTATGGCTGAGGCTGCCGGTGTCACTGCGCACCAGATCGGCGTCGATGTTTACCTCTGACATATCGTTCACAATCACCGCGATGCGCAGGCCCATGCGGTTGTTCAGAAGGCGATTCAATAGCGTGGTTTTACCCGCGCCAAGGAAGCCGGACAGTACGGTGACCGGTAGGCGGGTGTCGGTCAGATCGGGCGAACGATGATCAGGTTGGTGGAGATCAGGCATGGGGAGAACCTCTGTCGAATCCAAAATGTAATAACATAACATATAAGGTCGGGACCGAGGCAAAGACAAGCCCCGCCAGCGATGGCTGACGAGGCTTGTTGGTTCGGTTTTTAGGCAGATTGGTGCGCTCAGGCCTCTTTGCGGCGTATCGGGTGGCCCGTTAGCCCGTAGGCCTTACGCGCGGTGACCAGCCGCAGGTCGTCGGGATCCATGCCCATCGACAGGATGGTTTGGCGATCAAACCGTTCCTTGGCCTGTTCACGGTCATAGGCTGTGCCAAATAGCCGGTCGATCCAGCCCATACCAAAGCTGACGTGAAACGTGGTCTCATGATCGTTGAAATGATGGCGCAGGTGGCTACGGGTGACACGTTCGCCAAACCAACCCTTGGGCACCTTCACATGGGCCAGTGTGTGGCAATATTCATAGAAAGTGAAGGCGGTTACCGACCCAACGGTCAGCGCAATAAAGGGCCACAGCAGCGCCATCTGCCAGCCGAGGAAATACCAAAGAACCAGAAAGTGCACCACCAGCGACTGGCTGGCGAATTTCACCGGATACCAATGCTGATCGCCGGTGAAAAACTCTGGGTTGTTGGGAAATTCGTGATGGCCGATATGGCTGCGGTACAGTTCGTTGAATGGGCTTTGTTCGCTCGGTGGCTCGCGGTGGTATAGAAAACGGTGCATCGCGTATTCGACGACAAACTGCGCCACCATGCCGTACACAATCGCCAGCAGAAACCATGGTGTCCAGAACACCACGATGGCAATCAGCCCGGCAATCCACAGGGGCAACAGCCGGTGCAGCGTGCCCATGTTCATCAAAATTCGTATAGTTGGTCCCATGATCATCCTCCTCTGATCATCTCCTGATCCAAGGGTAGCATGGAATTGCCACCTGACAGAGATAGACTTGGCGTAAACGTGACGTCCCAACCGACTTGGCGATCAACTTGTTTGGCGTAGGCAGGCAATAAAAAACGCCCCCTCCGACAGGAGAGGGCGTTTCTGGATCGGAAAGATCCGAAAACCTTAGCGACGCAGGCCCAGACGTTTGATCAGGTCAGCGTAACGGGCTTCGTCTTTGCCTTTGAGGTAGTCCAGCAGCTTACGACGCTGTGCAACCATCATCAGCAGACCACGGCGGCCGTGGTTGTCTTTTTTGTGGGTTTTGAAGTGCTCGGTCAGGGTCGCGATGCGCGACGACAGGATAGCAACCTGTACTTCGGGCGAACCGGTGTCGCCTTCTTTGGTTGCGTATTCTTTCATGACGCGTGCTTTTTCTTCAGCAGTGATCGACATCGGGGATCTCCTAAGTTTAAGGGTTCAGGGCACAAGCCGGGATGTCGTCCAGACGAGGTCCTATGGAGGAATCGCTAGGGTCAGGCCCAAGCGATGCGTGCTGTTACGGGAAAATTGCGCTGAAGGGAAGGGAAAAGACCTGTTTCCAGGGTATCTGCGCTGAGGGAACGATCAAGCGGCGCCGCGTGGGTCGGGTAGCAGGCGGATATCGGCACTGTTGGGATCATCGACACCGTGTAGCAGTGCGACCTGTTGGTTTTGCAGCCAGACCTCTAACCCGCCATCGGGAGCCTGCGAAGGGCGCAGGTCCAGATCCGGTGCGTCGCCGCCAGTGTCCTGATAAAATAGCACCAGCGTGTCGGCAGCGGTATCAAAATCCATCACTTCGGCTGTTTGCTCCGTGCCTTCTGGGCCGTTGACCTCAGTCACCAGCGTATCTGCGCCGTCGCCGCCGCTGACCACATCGGCGCGGCCAAACTGGATGATATCCGCACCACCGCCTCCGTTGAGGAAATCGCTCGTGTTGTCATCTCCGCCGAGCAGCAGATCGTCGCCCGACCCACCAAAGAGCACATCCGCCCCCGCACCGCCCAGCAGCGTGTCGTCGCCAAGACCACCCTGCAGGCTGTCATCGCCAGTCTCACCGTTCAGGCGATCTTGCCCGGCGCCACCGAACTGGGCGTCGGATCCTTCGCCGCCGCGCAGCTGGTCGTCCCCGTTGTGGCCATAGAGGTGATCGTCCCCCGCGTCGCCGTGCAACTGATCATCGCCATCGTTGCCATGCAGCGTGTCATCGCCCGCACCGCCCCACAAGTGGTCCTGCCCGTCTCCGCCGAGCACCTCATCCGTGCCGTCGCCTGCGACGATCAGATCGTCACCACCATAGCCATGCACACGGTCGTTACCCGCGCCGCTTCTGATGTAATCTGCATCTGCGTCGCCCGTCAGAATATCATCATCTGCGCTGCCAAAGACGGGGGTGCCCGCGTCTGTGAGATCTGTATTTGTATGGGTAGCACCATCGGCGATCAGCCGGATCAGATAGGCGCTGGGATCGGTTTCGGGATCATAGGGGGTATCGCCAGCAGTGTCTGCTGCACGGCCATCCTGTGACGCGTCATTGTCGTTTGAGGGGTCATCATGCGCATCGGGCATTCCAACCAAGCCGGCCAATGCGACTCCAGCCACCAACGCGCCCAGCATTCCTGTGAAAACTAGCATATCGCGATCACCATTTGCCCGCCTACCTTTACAGATCGGCCCCATTCACCCAGTCCGTAGTCTGCGGGATCCGCTGCGGTCGGTCAAAACGGAACGAATCAAATGGTTAATATGGTCGCTGCAGTTGGACGGCCTCTCTGGATCAGTTGGCTTGCTCGTTGCCGCCCACGGCACGCTCGAACTCTTCTGACAGGATCACCATCCAGTCGCCGATCAGAGGCAGGAATTCAAACTGCGATAGCCACCAGCCGATCATAGAGACCAACAGGGTTGCACCGATGACAGAGCCAAGGCCAAAAGCCAGTCCGCGCATGAATTGAAACCCCAACAGACGCCAGCGAGAGTTCTGCACTGCGACGAACCGATGATTGTTGAACCGCTCGACCTCGGCGGTCAGGCGGCGGATGGCGTCCTCTTGGGTATTGTGGGCGCTTGTTTGCGGTGTCTTTGTCGGCTGATCCATCAGGCGGTTCCCCCTTGTTCGGGGATGTCCCACAGTTCGGGTTGTTGTGTGTAAGCGATGTAAAGCGGGTGTTTGGGATGTCCTGCCTTGGTCAGACCCAGCGCATAGACAGGCTGACCCGTGGCGCGCAGTAGGGCAGCCACATGGGCGCCGCGGTTCAGGTGGTCACCATGGCTGCCCCATGCGGCGATGATCTGGTCGGCCCAGTCACAGCCTTCAAGGATAGCGCTGTCATTGGCCTCACCAATGGGGTCAGCGGCGGCGCGCATCGCCTTTGGATCGGTGTCGCGCCAGGCGAAGATGTTGGTCACGCGAAATGCCCCGAACCCCAGCGCTCGTGCACGGCGTTCACAGCGTTCCACTGTGGGATCGTTTTGCACCTCTGTCGCGGTTGACGGGTTCAGCATCACAAACAGGGCCTTCTGCCCTCCCGAATCCCAGATTCGCGTCAACTGATACCTATAGCGTTCACAGTCAGAGTAGGTGGCGGTGGACAGGGCGTCGCCCTTTTGGAAATCGCGTGTGATCATCCGCTTTATTGGCCATATTTCTGACGTTAGTGCAATCGCCTGTGGCGGAAAGCCCTATGTGACAAGGCGTGATAAGGCCTTGGCCCTGTAGGGTTGGCGTCGTTTGTCGTCAGTTAGATGACTCATGCCTCCCTTAGGGATGTGCTAGATTTATCCCATAAGTCGACTACGACAACCGATGTGAGGTTTAACGATGACACTCTTGATTTTGATCAGCGCGATGATGGCCGGTGCTTACGGCATGACGGCTCTCGATGATGCGGATCAAGCGGATCAAGAGACGCACTCAGATGACGTAGAAGCGTCGGAAGCGACCCAACAGGACGACCAGCAGATTATGGATCTGGCCGAACTGCTGAACGGCGGTCGTGGTGATGACGTTCTGGCTGGGGGCAGCGGGGACGACACACTGTTTGGCTCAGACGGGGCAGATACGCTGGACGGCGGTCAAGGGGACGACTTGCTGTTTAGCGGCTCCGATGACTTTTATCGTGACGATTGGAATCACCAGCCCGGCGAAATCAGCCTGACCGACAATGACGGCGACGTCATGGATGGCGGCGAAGGCGATGACATCCTGTATGTCGGCCCGAACGCAACCGCCACCGGCGGCGAAGGCGAAGACACTTTCAAAGCCTACGCTGATAACTACTTCGGTGATAACGAAGCCGCAGTGATCACCGATTTCACTATTGGCGAAGACAAGCTGGAAATCGACTACGCGCTGCATGAAGGCGTCTACACCACTGATTTCAGTACAAAAGATGCGGTTGATAGCTTCATGATCGAACATGACGCTGACACCGACACCACAGTTGTTGAGATGGACGGTGATGAGGTTCTGCGCCTGAACGGTGACCAGACCGCGATGACGGTTGCTTTCTACGACGCTGAAACCGACGCGGACGCGCCGGTTTGGCTGGACGTTGAAGGCAACGAAATCACCGCCGAGGAGGGCGAAGCCGCTGATTTGATCCTGACCGCCCGCCCGTTGGAGGCATTGGTTGGCGAACGCAGCTGATCTAATTTCGTCCCGATTAAGCTAAAATTCACTGGAATCACCGCACCCTCATCAGACTGCTTGTTCTGGTGAGGTTTTGCGTATGTCCCCCCTGTTGCTGTTGTTGCTGGCTGTCCCCGTTGCGTTTGGCCTGATGATTTCTGATGCGGTCATGAGCTTTGTTGAGGATCTGGAGGAGGCGACAGCGCTGCCGCCTGATGGGCAGGGTGGCGGTGAGCGCGATGATCCGCCTGTGCAAGAGGTCGCGCGGCCCGCGCCCGACGGCACCTTGGGGCTGTTTGATCTGCTCGCCACTGCCTCAGGCGTTGGTCAGACGCAGGTCACAGGTGGCGAAGAGGAGGACCTGCTGGCGGCGATCGTTTTGTCGGACGTGGTCAAAACCCATCAGTTAGAGACTGATCTTGGATCTGATCCGCTAAAGTGTGGCGTGGAGCCCACCGCCTCTGATCCCTTCGTCGTTGAGCAAGGCGCAGATCAACTTGCCCTTCTCTTTCAGGAGGAGGCAGGCGGTGCCCGGTCGATGATGGCCGAGCTGATATTGCGCTATGATCGTGATGCGGATGCCACCACGCTGGAAGCGGGTGATCAGGTGCTGATCGCGCTGGCGGGGGACCAGACGGCATTGTCGCTGGCCTTACAGGCCACAAAGACGGAGGGCGGGCCGCATTGGATGGACGTGGACGGTCAAGACCTCTCCGCCGCGGAGGTGGCGACGGCGGATCTATTGTTAATCGCCTGTCAGCATTGCGAACAGCCGCAGATTGTGGGGGCCTAAGCGGTTGATCTTACCCGCGTACAAACACGCGGCTAGGGTGCAGTTCACCGGCCTTGAATACCCCAACAGCAATCGCTTCGCCGTTCAGGCTGGCCCAGCATTCATCGCCGTATTCCACGTCCGTTGCGATCACCAGACCGGGGTTGCCATTGCGCAGTTTGGCGGCGCCTTGTTCGGTGGTTTTCACCTCTGGCAGGTCCGCCAAACCCTGTTCCAGCGGCAGCAGGTGATCGTCCAATTCAGGGGTACGCGCCAGCTCTTCGATCTGCTCAAACGTCAGACCGTCTTCGGCCTCAAACGGGCCGGACCAGATGCGGCGCAGATGCAGCACGTGGCCATGACAACCTAATGCCGCGCCCAAATCGCGGGCGATAGAACGCACATAGCCGCCTTTGCCGCAGACCATTTCCAGCTCCACATGGTCGGCATCGGGACGGTCGGTCATCACCAATTCGTCCACCCAGAGGGGGCGGGCGGCGATTTCAAAATCCTCATCGCCACTGCGGGCCAGTTTGTAGGCGCGTTCACCGTCGATCTTCACCGCCGAAAACTTCGGCGGCACCTGCATGATGTCGCCAAGGAAGGCGCCAAGTGCGGCCTTGATATCTTCATCTGTCGGGCGATCGGCGCTTTCGGCGATCACCTCGCCTTCGGCGTCATCAGTGTTGGTCGCCTGCCCCAGACGTACCACAAACCGGTAGGCTTTCAGCGCATCAGTGATGAAGGGCACGGTTTTGGTGGCTTCGCCCAAGGCGACGGCCAGAACGCCGGTCGCTTCGGGGTCAAGGGTGCCTGCATGGCCAGCCTTCTTCGCGTCCAGCGCCCAGCGGACCTTGTTGACCACAGCGGTCGAGGTCATGCCTGCCGGTTTGTCGACCACCAGCCAGCCCGAAATGTCACGCCCCTTGCGCTTGCGTCCCATGATGATCCCCGATTTGTCGTGAAAACTAGAGTGGCGCGCCAGTTACCGCAGCGGGGCTGGTGTGTCAAATTGTGCCTGCCACATTGGGGTGCTGTTTTGGCCACTGATCACTCCGCCAAAGGCACAGTCACACCGATCATAGGGCCCACGGGAAATCCCAGATCGGCTCGGCCCTCAGCAGGCAGGTAGATTCGAGAGACCTTGCCATCCAAAAACAGCGCGTTGGGCAGTTTCAGATGGTCGCGAAACAACAGTCCGAAATCGTGAAAATTCACCCGCGAGTCGGAAATTGCAAAAATCACGCGCTGCCCGTCCGCAGAGCTGCCAACGCCGTTGCGGATATAACGTGAGGTGCCGCCGGGAATGAAACGGGGGTGCAACTGTCCGTCAATCACCAGCATCGGCCCCGATTGGGTGGCATAGCGGCATTGGGGGCTTTCTTTCGCAAAGCGCAGCGTTTCCACCACATCGGCGCGACCGTCGCGGATGCAGAACACACCATTGGGCAAAAGACCAAAGTTGCCATCGCTGGCCCCGGTCAGCAGGCGGGTCTGTTCCATGCCGTCCTCGACATAAAGGCCCACTGGCGCGCGATCGGAGTGATACATGCCGCCGTTCATCGCAAAACTCAGGACACGCCCCTCATTCGCCAGCATCTGATCAATGCGACCATAGCTGCCCAACACCCCGCGGGCATCACTGTGAAACAGACGCAGGTCCTCCGACGCTGGGTCAACCTCACACACTGTGTAGGGTGTGCCTAAATAAGAAAGGCGCTGGCATTCCAGAGTCCAGGCAGGGGATGCCATAACGGTGAGCGCCAGCGTGATTAGGGCAAGAAACCGGCGCATTACAGATTAGCTTTCGATTGCGTCGTCGTCAGACTCACCGTCGGGCTTGTCCAGATCGCGACGCACGTCTTCGCGGTTCAGCAGCGCGCGGGTCTCATCCATCCGGTCAAAGGAGGTGTCGACCTTGAACCGCAGTTCTGGTGCGTGTTTCAGACCGCATTTGCGGCCGATCAGATGGCGCAGCTCGCCTTGATTGCGGGCCAGAATCTTGACCGCTTCGTCGCCGTCTTTGCCGCCCAGTGGCAGCACATAACAGGTCGCCACGCGCAAGTCAGAAGTGATCTGCACCTCGCCCACCGTGATCGACATGCGGGCAAGCGCATCATCATGCACCTCACCTCGCATCAAGAGGTCAGACATCGTCCGGCGGATTAACTCGCCGACGCGCAATTGCCGGGTGCTGGGCCCGGCGCTGTATGAATTTCCTTTGGCCATAGGCTGCATCTAAGGCGTCATGGCACCTTTGCCAAGCGGGCAATGCTGCTCTATGCAGGCAAAAACCAAGTTTTCAGGAGTGTGAGAGCCATGACCAACCTGCCGGGAATCGTTATAACGGGCGCATCGGGTCGTATGGGACAGATGCTTATCAAGACTGTGCTGGACAGCGATAAGGCTAAGCTGGTCGGCGTGGTGGAACGCACGGGCCACGACTGGATTGGCCGCGACGTTGGTGCCTGTATGGGCGGCGCAGACGTTGGCGTGACCGTCACCGATGACGCGCTGGCGGCCTTTGCACAAGCGCAGGCGGTGATTGATTTCACTGCACCTGCCGCGACAGTGGAATTTGCAGCATTGGCCGCGCAGGCGCGCGCGGTACATGTCATCGGCACCACCGGCATGGATGACGACCATCTGACGAAACTGAACGCCGCATCGCGTCATGCGACGATCATCCGCGCGGGGAACATGTCGCTGGGTGTGAACCTGTTGGTGCAGCTGACCAAGAAGGTCGCCGCCGCGTTGGATGAGGATTTTGATATCGAGGTGATCGAGGCGCATCATAATCAAAAGGTCGATGCACCATCGGGCACCGCCTTGATGCTGGGTGAAGCGGCGGCTGAGGGGCGCGGTGTTGATCTGGCGGACGTGCGCGATTCGGGCCGTGATGGCATTACCGGCGCGCGCAAGAGAGGCGATATCGGTTTCGCCGCCATCCGTGGTGGCGATATTGTGGGCGAACATGATGTGCTGTTTGCTGCCGCCGGTGAACGCATCGTGCTGCGGCATATGGCGACCGATCGCGCCATCTTTGCCCGTGGGGCGCTAAAGGCGGCGCTGTGGGGGCAGGGCAAGGCGCCCGGTGAATATGATATGATTGATGTGTTGGGTCTCTGATCAACGAACACTCAAAATTTGGCACAGATCTTGCGAGGTGGGGGCGATGTCCCTCACCTCGTGGTTTTTAAATGCTGCTGCGCACCTGCCTGTTTCTGCTAAGCTTTATTCCCCTTGCCACCCTCGTGTTGCCGCCGGTGCCGCAGGCGCAGGCCGAAGGTTTTTTCACCATGAAGGACCGCGAGGATTTCCTGCTGCAGATGTCGGGAAAATATATCAGCCAGACAGGCCTTTGGATGCGGTTTGACGATCTGGGGCAGGTTAAGGGCCGCGTTTGGGGGCGGCCGCTGCTGGGCAATTGGGAATGGCGCGATGGGCAGCTGTGTAAACGGGTGTTCTATGGCACCATTGATCAGGGCGAAACCTGCGGCATCGTCCGATCCAGCGGCGCGACGTTGTATATTGTGCCGGATAAGGGGCGGGGCGAGCGGGAACGCTACAGCATTGGAATGGACTAAGGCGGCGCTGCTGCCCTAGCGATCAAAAATCTACCGCGATGCCCTTCTTTTCCCAGTCGCCATAGCGCACGGGTTCGGGGCCATCACGCCCGCCCAGTTCTTTGGGCAGTGCGTCTGCCTCGGCGGCTTTTTTGCGGCGTTCTTCCGCCTCGGCCAGTGCACGCTGGGCGGCGGCGGGCAATTTTTTCTCAATCTCGCTCATTCATGTGTCCTTTCTAAGGAACTATAGCGCTGATATACGCCCTCCACGCGCCAAGGCAAAGAGGCCGAAGGATATCATATGCCCAAACCCCATCAAAACAATCGTTCTGGTAAGCCCCACGGTAAATCTCCGGGCAAATCCCGCGGCCGCCCGCAGGGCCGTTCGCAAGGTAAGTCGCAGGGCGACGCGCCGGAACGTCCTATGGGAAAACTGACGCCGCGCGGTGCTGCGCTCTACTTGTTGACGCAGATTTTGGGCGAGGGGCGGTTGTTGTCCGAACTCTTGGGCCAAGGCGCACTGGACCGGTTGGAACCCGCGGATCGTGCCCGCGCCCAGCGTCTGACGCTGGAGGTGCTGCGCAATCTGGAACGGGCAGACCGCGTGCTGAAAAAACACCTGCGCAAGGCACCACCGCTGCGCGTGCAAAACATCCTGCGCATTGGTGCGATGGAACTGTGTACGGGTGGGGATGCCCATGGTGTTGTGAATGAGGCCGTCGCGCTGACCGCTGCGAATAAACGCACCCTTGGCCTGAAAGGTCTGGTCAACGCGGTTCTGCGTAAGGTTGCAGGTGAGGGGGAGGCTGAATGGGCCAAGCTGCGCACGCCGCGCCTGCCGCGCGGGCTGAGGGACCCTTTGGTTATGGGGTATGGGGCAGAGGCCGTCGCGGCTATGGAACAGGTTCACCTGAACGGTGCCCCGCTGGATCTGAGCGCTAAGGGGGATGCTGCTCAACTGGCCGAGGCAGTGGGGGGCGCGCTTTTACCCACCGGATCGGTACGTTTGGAAAACGCTGGTCAGGTGTCTGCTCTGCCGGGCTATGAAGCGGGCGATTGGTGGGTGCAGGACGCCGCCGCCGCGTTACCTGCGAAAATTCTCAATGTGAAGGCAGGCGAAACCGTGCTGGACATGTGCGCCGCACCGGGGGGCAAGACCATGCAGATGGCCGCCGCTGGTGCCAAGGTGACTGCGCTGGATCTGTCGGAAGCCCGTCTGGCACGGGTCACTGAAAACTTGGCCCGTACGGGCCTGAGTGCAGAAATTGTGGCAGGGGACGCGCTTGAACATCAGGGCAGCTATGATGCGGTATTGCTGGATGCACCCTGCTCTGCCACTGGCACCATCCGCCGCCATCCCGATCTGCCGCTGGCAAAGGATGGGTCAGAATTTGGTGCGCTGATTGATCTACAGGTGCAGATGATTGATCACGCCATGTCGCTGGTAAAACCGGGCGGGCGGCTGGTGTTTTGCACCTGTTCGCTCCTGCCGGATGAGGGCGAATGTCAGGTCGAAGAAGCGCTGGAGCGGAACCCGGAATGGCAGGTCGACCGCGAATCGCTGAACCTACCGGGGATTGAGGCTGGCTGGGTCACTGAGGAAGGCGGTCTGCGCCTGCGGCCCGACTATTGGGGCGATCAGGGCGGTATGGACGGGTTCTACATGGCCTGTCTGAAGCGCAAAGCCTAATCAACCGCTGTTTTCAATGCGCCCGTCCTGGCGAAATTGGCCGCAGCCTGCCGAATGCCCAATTGGGCGGTGACAGCTGTGGCTGATGCGCGTTATCGTGACGCAAAATTCGCGATAACAGCGCGTAAGAGGCAGAGAGTACATGTCCAAGCGGACGCAGACCCAGCACCAAGATTCTGATCAGATCCCCGAGGGGATCCAAGCCCGCTACACGCGGCTGATGCACCGCTGGCACGCTCGTCGCGCCACCCGCGCCCAGCCTGCAACCGGGTTTGTCAGTCAACCGGAGCCGCGCACCATCGGGACTTTTGCCCGTGGTCGTCAGTTGCTGGCGGGCAACTACCTGTTTGCTGGTCATCTGGTAGAGGCTCAGGGCACCCTCCTGTGGGATGTTACGCCCCCCGATCAGATGTGGCAGGAGGAGATACATGGCTTCGTCTGGCTGGATGATCTGGCCGCCGTAGGTGATCCGCGCACCCGCGCGCTGGCGGCGGAGTGGCTTTGGGCGTGGATTGTGGCCTATGGCGATGGGTCCGGTGCGGGGTGGACACCGGATCTAACCGGACGGCGGATTATCCGCTGGATCCACCACGCATTGTTCCTGTTGCGCGGACAAGAGGCCGAAGCGTCAGAGGCGTTCTATCGCACGCTGGCGCATCAGGCGATTTTCCTTAGCCGTCGTTGGCACAAGACAACGCCGGGCCTGCCACGGTTTGAGGCGCTGACTGGTCTCCTTTATGCGGGGCTGTCGCTGGAGGGGATGGAACAACACGTCGCCCCTGCGGTGAAGGCGCTGGAAAAGGAATGCGCGGCGCAGGTTGACGAACAGGGCGGTATTCCGACCCGTAATCCAGAGGAGTTGCTGGAGGTTTTCACCCTTCTCAGCTGGGCGGCGGCGGCTCTACAGGAAACTGGCCAACCGGTGGGCGAGGCGCACCGCGGTGCGATTGAACGTATCGCGCCCACCTTGCGCACCCTGCGTCATGCAGATGGCGGGCTGGCGCGGTTTCACGGCGGTGGCCGCGGTTTGGAGGGGCGTTTGGACGGCGCACTTGCAGCGTCAGGGGTGAAGGAACGCACGCCCGACGGGCTGTCGATGGGCTATGCCCGCCTCAGCGCTGGGCGCACCTCCGTCATTGTGGATGCAGCGGTGCCACCGATGGGTAAGGCATCGGGCAATGCCCATGCCGCGACCTTGGCGTTTGAACTCACGTCTGGTCGCAGGCCTTTGGTGGTGAACTGCGGCTCTGGGGCGGTGTTCGGCATTGACTGGCGCCGCGCAGGTCGCGCGACGCCCAGCCATTCGACGCTGTCATTAGAAGGATACTCTTCTTCGCGTCTGGCGCCGAAAACGGGGCGCGAGGAATTGCTGGCCGCTGCGCCCCTGCGGGTGCCGGTGCAAATCTCTCAGGCGCCGGATGGAATCCGGTTTGAGGGCGGACACGACGGCTATATCCGCAGCCACGGTCTGACCCATGCACGTACGTTGGAATTGACCTTTGATGGGCGTGGCATGGCGGGGGAGGATCTGCTGGTTGCGCTGGAAGGCGCTGATAAACAGCGGTTCGACAAAGCGATGGATCAGGTCACGTTGCAGGGCATCCCGTTTCAGATCCGCTTCCACCTGCATCCTGAGGTGGAGGCCACCGTGGACATGGGCGGCAGTGCGATTTCGCTGGCTCTGAAAAGCGGCGAGCTGTGGGTGTTCAGACATGACGGTGCGTTGCAAATGACGCTGGATCCCTCTGTTTACCTTGAAAAAGGCCGTTTGAAGCCCCGCGCAACAAAACAAATCGTTTTATCTGGGCGCGCAATGGATTATGCGACACGCATCCGGTGGTCGCTTGCCAAGGCCCAAGACACGCCGATAAGTGTGCGCGATCTGAACCGGGAAGAGCTGGACCTGACCTGAACAAGCAGAGAGCTACCCAAATTATGACATCTCCGAACGCCATCCGCCGCGCGCTGATTTCCGTATCCGACAAGACCGGTCTGATTGACCTGGCCAAAGCGCTAAGCGACCGTGGTGTTGAGCTACTGTCCACCGGCGGATCGGCTAAGGCGATCCGCGACGCAGGCATCCCTGTTGTAGATGTGGCGGATGTGACCGGTTTCCCTGAAATGATGGATGGTCGGGTGAAAACCCTGCACCCAAAGGTACACGGCGGCCTGTTGGCCCTGCGCGACAACGATGCGCATGTCGCAGCGATGGACGAACATGACATTGGCGCCATCGACCTGTTGGTGGTGAACCTCTACCCGTTTGAGGCCGCGCTGGCCCGTGGTGCCGATTACAATGAGATGATCGAAAACATCGACATCGGTGGTCCCGCAATGATCCGCGCCGCCGCCAAAAACCATGCCTTTGTCACCACCGTTGTGGATGTAGAGGATTACAGCGACCTGATCGCGGAGTTGGACGCCAATAATGGCGCGACCACCTACGCGTTCCGCCAGCGTTTTGCCCAAATCGCCTATGCCCGCACCGGTGCTTATGACGCGGCTGTATCCACTTGGATGGCATCGGCCATTGGCGAAGAAACCCCGCGCCGCCGCGTGTTCGCTGGCACTTATGTGCAGGGTCTGCGCTATGGTGAAAACAGCCATCAGGGTGCAGCGTTTTACAGCGATGGATCGGGTCGTTCCGGCGTTGCAGTGGCAGAACAGCATCAGGGCAAAGAACTGTCTTACAACAACATCAACGATACCGACGCGGCGTTTGAACTGGTGTCTGAATTCCTGCCCAAAGATGGTCCCGCCTGTGCGATCATCAAACACGCTAACCCCTGTGGTGTCGCCCGTGGCGCCACGCTGGAAGACGCGTACTCCAAGGCGTTTGACTGCGACCGCACCTCTGCCTTTGGCGGCATCATCGCACTGAACCAGCCGCTGGATGGTGCCACCGCTGAAAAGATCACCGAGATCTTTACCGAAGTGGTCATCGCCCCCGGTGCGGACGATGCGGCGCGCGAAATCTTTGCCAAGAAGAAGAACCTGCGCCTGCTAACGACCCCTGCGCTGGCGGATACCAGCGACAAAGGTCTTGCCTACCGTCAGGTGTCGGGCGGTATGCTGGTGCAGGATCGCGACAACGGTTTTATCGGTATGGATGACCTTAAGGTTGTGACGAAACTGGCTCCGACCCCGGAACAGATGCGCGACCTGTTGTTTGCATGGAAAGTGGCCAAACACGTCAAATCCAACGCCATCGTCTACGTCAAAGATGGTGCCACCGTTGGTGTTGGCGCTGGTCAGATGAGCCGTTTGGACAGTGCTCTGATCGCCGCTAAAAAGGCGGAACGTATGGCTGACGCGATGGGGCTGCAGGAACCGCTGACCAAAGGCTCTGCCGTGGCGTCTGACGCTTTCTTCCCCTTCGCGGACGGTCTTTTGGAAGCTGCTGCTGCCGGTGCATCCTGCGTGATTCAGCCGGGCGGGTCGATGCGCGATGATGAGGTGATTGCCGCCGCCGATGAGGCTGGTCTGGCGATGGTTTTGACTGGTATGCGTCACTTCCGTCACTAAATTCCCCGTAAGCGGAGAGGCGCTTGCGCTAAAAAAGCACTTGTTTCCGGCGGGTTTGTGGTACACTTGCCGGAAACAAACGAAAATGAGAGGGCCCGCCAAAGTGGCCCCACATTGAGGATAGGCAGATGACAACCGTATTTTGGGCGGGCTTCTGGACGTTTTTGCTGGACCAAGCCAGCAAGTATTACGTGGTACATTACCTCGACCTGCGCCTGCGCGGTGAGATTGACGTGCTGCCACCGTTCCTGAACCTGCGGATGGCGTGGAACACCGGTATTAATTTTGGCTTGCTTTCAGACAATGGCGATCTGGCCCGTTGGGTGCTGATCGGCATGGCCTTTTTGATCTGCGCCTTTGTCCTTTACTGGGTGCACAAAGATCGTCCGGGTCGTATGGGCCTGATTGCCGCCGGTTTGCTGATTGGCGGCGCTTTGGGCAATGTCGTGGACCGGTTCCTGTATGGGGCTGTTGCCGACTTCCTCAATATGTCGTGTTGTGGGATTTCAAACCCTTATGCGTTCAATGTTGCCGATATTGCCATTTTCATCGGCGCTTTTGGGCTGGTTGTGTGGGGGGGTGCCCAAAAGGCCGCGTGACGTTGTCGAATTCATCGGCTATGACATGAGGCAGTCTTTCAGGCTGACTGTTTCAGGCTGACTGTGCGTACTGACTTGGCAGGAGGTGGCAATGCCGCGCATTTTGGTATTGTTGATGGCGGTTTTGACAATCGCGGCGTGTTCCAACGAAGAGCGTGACATCGGTCTGCGCGATCTGCGGTCTAATTCCGCGGGTCCGGATGAATTTCTGGTGTTGCCGAGCAAAGATTTGCAACAGCCCACCGATTACGCATCCCTGCCGACACCGACCCCCGGGGGCCGTAACCTAACAGATCAGAATCCCGTTGCTGATGGTATCACCGCACTTGGCGGGCGTGCCAGTGCGCTGGTGGCTACCGCTGAAATACCGGCGGCAGACTCTGCGTTGCTGGCCCATGCCAGCCGCAATGGCATCTCCGCCGATATCCGGACAACACTTGACGCAGAAGACGAAGAGTTCCGTCGCTTCAATTCGCGCTTCACGCGCTTGAAGCTGGTAAAAGTGGACCGTTACGATCGCGCCTATCGCAAATTTGCCCTCGACCCCAGCGTCGAAGCGGACAAATGGCGTGAGTTTGGAGTCCAAACGCCGAGCGCCCCACCCAGGTAAGCTGGCCGCGTCCCTCGGCTGCCCCCAGGCATTTTTATCTTTCTCAAGCGCGGTAACACGCTGACGGTGGCTCACGTCCGCGTCAGCCCGGGTTTCCGCGCTTGCCGCGCCCTGATTGGGGCGTATCTTGAAGGCAAGCACAGGAGGATCGCTGAATGAAGCGTTTAGCAGCCGCGCTGGCGGCAATGGTCGCAATGGCGTTGCCCCTTAGGGCAGCTGATCACAGCCCAACGGATCACGTCACCAGTTTCACCCTTGATAACGGGTTAGAGGTGGTGGTGATCGAAGATCATCGCGCCCCCGTGGTGGTGCACATGCTGTGGTACCGTGCTGGATCCGCCGATGAACCTGTCGGCCAGTCGGGCGTGGCGCATTTTCTGGAACACCTGTTGTTCAAAGGTACAGATACGTTGGCGCCGGGTGAATTTTCCGCCACCGTGGCGCAGAATGGCGGCAGTGACAATGCATTTACCAGCTTTGATTACACCGCCTATTTCCAACGCATTGCAGCGGATCGTCTGGATCTGATGATGCAGATGGAAAGTGATCGGATGGTTAATATCCGCCTGTCTGAGGACGAGATTCTCACTGAACGTGATGTGATTCTGGAGGAACGCAATCAGCGGGTGGAAAACAGCGCGCGGGCGTTGTTCCGCGAACAGCAGCGGGCAGTGCAGTATCTGAACCATCGCTATGGCGTGCCGATCATCGGCTGGCGCCACGAAATGGAGAGCCTAGATCGCGATGATGCGCTGTCATTCTATAAAACCTTTTATGCGCCCAACAACGCGGTGCTGGTTGTTGCTGGCGATGTGACACCGGACGAGGTGCGTGAGCTGGCGGATCGTCATTACGGTGTGATCCCCGCCAATCCCGACCTGCCGGTGGAGCGAGTGCGCAGCCAAGAACCGCCGCAAACCGCGCCGCGTCGTGTGACCTTTGCTGATCCGCGTGTGGCGCAGCCCTCTGTCAGCCGGTCCTATCTGGCGCCCGAACGCAACAGCGGCGCCCAGGAAGAGGCTGCTGCGCTGCGCATTCTGGCCGAACTGCTGGGTGGCGGGCAGACGGCTGTTTTGGCCGAAAAGCTGCAGTTTGAAAGCCAGACGGCGGTTTATGCCGGCGCGTTTTATAATGGTCAGTCGCTGGATGCGACGACGCTGGAGGTGTTGGTCGTTCCCACCCCCGGCGTTAGCCTGACCGAAGCGGAAGCGGCATTGGATCAGGTGCTGGCGGACTTCCTGTCCGAAGGCGTCGATCCAGCTCATCTGGAGCGGATCAAAACCCAGATCCGCGCGTCCGAGATTTATGCGCGTGATGACGTCCAAGGGCTGGCGAACCGTTATGGCCGCGCCCTGACGCAGGGCCTGACCGTTGCTGATGTGCAGGCATGGCCCGACATCTTGCAGGCAGTCACTGCCGATGACGTTATGACTGCTGCCCGCAAAGTGTTGAATCCCAAAACATCCGTTACCGGATGGTTGATGGCAGAGGAGGGTTAAACCCATGCTGCGCAAACTCACCTTTAGCCTCGTGGCAACGCTGGCCCTGATCACCCCCGCTGTGGCCTCTGTGGATATTAAACCTGTGACCTCCGCCAGTGGCCTGACCGCTTGGCTGGTCGAAGAGCCCTCTATTCCCTTCGTCGCGCTGGAACTGCGTTTTCAGGGCGGTACGTCGCTGGATCTACCCGGAAAAGCTGGCGCGACCAACCTGATGATGGGTCTTCTGGAAGAGGGTACCGGCGATCTGGACGCCCGCGGTTTTGCCCGTGAAGTTGAAGGGCTGGCAGCCTCATTCGATTATGGTGCCTATGATGACACGGTGACAGTTTCGGCCCGTTTCCTGAGTGAAAATAAGGACGAGGCGTTGGCGCTTTTGCGCGGCTCACTTGTGGAGCCGCGTTTTGATACGGACGCGGTTGAGCGGGTGCGTGAACAGGTTTTGTCCGGTATCCGGTCAGATCTGAAATCACCGCAGGATATCGCAGGGCGCGAAATGGATCGACTGCTGTTTGGAGATCACCCCTATAGCCTGCCGCAATCGGGTACCTTGGAAACGGTTACCGCGTTGAGCCGAGATGACATTCTGACTGCGCATAAAAACGCGTTGACCCGTGATCGTGTCTTTATCTCTGCCGTTGGTGATGTGACTGCGCCGGAACTGGCGCAGCTGCTGGATGAATTGCTGGTGGATCTGCCTTTGGCAGAGGTGCCGCTGCCGCCGCGCGCAGATGTGAATTTGCCTGGCGGCACCCGCGTGGTAGAATTTGAGACGCCGCAATCTGTGGCGCTTTTCGCTCAAGGGTCGTTGCACCGCGATGATCCCGATTTTTTTGCGGCTTTTGTGCTGGATCACATTCTGGGCGGCGGGTCGTTTGAAAGCCGCCTGATGCAGGAGGTGCGCGAAAAACGCGGGCTGACCTACGGCGTCTCGACCTTCCTCGTTGATAAGGATCAGGCGAAACTGTGGATGGGATCTGTTGCCTCAGCAAATGACCGCGTTGGAGAGGCGATTGAGGTGATCCGCGCCGAATGGGCGAAAGCGGCAAATGAAGGCATCACCGAGGAAGAGTTGCGCAATGCACAGACCTATCTGACCGGTGCTTACCCGCTGCGTTTTGACAGCAATGCCTCTATCGCCAACATTATTGTGGCGATGCAGATGGACGGATTGCCGCTGGATTACATCGACACCCGCAACAATCGCGTAAATGCTGTGACGCTAGAAGACGTTAACCGCGTCGCCAAACGCGTGCTGGCGCCGGACATGCTGACCTTTGTGGTGGTGGGGCAGCCCGACGGGGTTTGATCGACCCGTATCCTTATACCTGTATCCTAATAAATGGCCCTACCGTTGGCGCAGCATAAATGGCATGCTGCGCCATTCTTTTGCGGACGGAAGGGACCAGATATGACGCGCCAGCACAGCACACTTTCAGACAGAATTGCACAGGGGCGCGGCATGGCGCAGGCGGATCTGGTGTTGAAGGGTGGGCAGATCCTTGACCTGATGACTGGTGCCATGCTGTCCGGCGATGTGGCGATCTGTGGTGACCGCGTGGTTGGTATCTGTGCCGACTATGAGGGCAAACAAGAGGTGGACGTGACCGGCAAGGTGATGGTCCCCGGTTTCATTGACACGCATCTGCACATCGAAAGTTCGCTGGTGACGCCGTTTGAATTTGACCGCTGCGTATTGCCGCGCGGGGTGACCACTGCGATCTGCGACCCGCATGAAATCGCCAATGTGATCGGACCCGACGGCATCCGCTATTTCCAATCTGCGTCTGAACGCACGCTGATGGATATCAAGGTGCAGTTGTCGTCCTGCGTGCCTTCCACAGATATGGAAACCGCAGGGGCCACCATTTTGGCCGAGGATCTGAAACCCCTGATGGGCCACCCCAGCGGTATTGGGCTGGCGGAGTTCATGAACTTCCCCGGTGTGCTGCATCAGCTGCCGGATGTGATGGAAAAGCTTGCCTTGTTTGAGGATGTTCATATCGACGGCCATTGCCCGCTGCTGCAGGGCAAGGACCTGAACGGCTACATCGCCGCCGGTATCCGCACCGAACATGAGGCGACAACGGCTGAGGAAGCGCTGGAGAAGCTGCAAAAAGGCATGCGGGTGTTGATCCGGGAAGGTTCAGTGTCCAAAGACCTGCACGCTTTGGCGCCGATCCTGAACGATGTGAGTGCACCCTATCTGTGCCTCTGTACGGATGACCGCAACCCTCTGGATATCGCTGAACAGGGGCATCTGGACTATATGATCCGTACGTTGATCAGCCTTGGCGTCTCACCCTTGGCCGCTTACCGCGCCGCCAGCTTATCGGCGGCAGAGGCGTTTGGGCTGAAAGATCGTGGTCAGATCAGCCCTGGCAAACGCGCTGATATTGTCATTTTGAATGATCTGCAGACCTGCGAAGTGGCTGATGTGATCTGTGGCGGTACCTGGGTGGATGATGCGGCCTTTGCCGCACGCGATTTAATTGATCCCGTAGGGCGCAATTCGGTCAATGCGCCTAAAGTGGGCCCGCAGCATTTCCGCACGGCTGGCAACCGTGAAGACACCGATGTGATCGGCATCTTAGAGGGCAAGATCATCACCGAACATTTGCATGAGGTGATGGCGATCGAGGATGGCGATAAACGCCCTGACCTCAGCCGCGACCTGATCAAGATCGCGGTGATCGAGCGGCACGGCAAAAACGGTAATATGGCCACTGGATTCGTGCGTGGGTTCAACCTGCAGCGCGGCGCTATTGCATCCACGGTTTGTCACGATCACCACAACATCGCCGTGGTTGGCGCGGATTACGACGATATGGCGCTGGCCGCGAACCGCCTGGGCGAGATTGAGGGCGGCTTTGTCGTGGTTGAGGGGGGCAAGGTGCTGGCCGAACTGCCGCTGCCTGTCGCCGGTCTGATGAGCCTAGAGAGTCATGAGGTGGTTCATGACCAACTTGTCGCTTTGCGTTCCG
This sequence comes from Thalassobius sp. Cn5-15, assembly GCF_022347685.1. Classification (GTDB taxonomy): domain Bacteria; phylum Pseudomonadota; class Alphaproteobacteria; order Rhodobacterales; family Rhodobacteraceae; genus Thalassobius. Next base: position 73,319 of record NZ_JAKRGF010000008.1, on the reverse strand, counting down.
CCGCCCGCGATCTGGGTGTGACGCTGGAAGAGCCTTTTTTGCAGCTGGCCTTCCTTGCGCTTCCGGTCATCCCGAACCTGAAAATTACCGACCGTGGTCTGGTTGATGTGAACAAGTTCGAGATTATTTCGTGAAGCCCGCGGAACTGGTAAAAGGCATGAGGCGCGTTAATGCGCCTCTGCCCAGTTGGCGCCGCGACCGGCATCAACCACCAGCGGCACCGACATGTGCAAGGCAGGCGCGGCGGCGCTCTCCATCACCTCGCGCGCGCGCTCGATCACTTGATTGGCAGCCGCCTCATCCACCTCAAAAATCAGTTCGTCGTGCACCTGTAGCAACATTTTGGCCGGCAGGCCTGCAATGGCGTCAGGCATGCGGATCATCGCACGGCGGATTACATCCGCTGCGGTGCCTTGGATCGGCGCGTTGATCGCTGCACGCTGGGCAAACCCTGCACGCGGACCTTTGGCGTTAATCTCCGGCATGTGGATTTTGCGCCCGAACAGGGTCTGCACATAGAGGTGTTCCTTGGCGAAGGCCTTGGTCTCTTCCATATAGGTGCGGATGCCGGGGAAGCGTTCAAAATAACGGGTGATGAAGTCCTGCGCCTCGCCGCGCGCGATGTGCAGGTTGCGCGCCAGACCAAAGGCCGAAATGCCGTAGATCACGCCGAAGTTGATTGCCTTCGCCTGGCGGCGAATCTCTGGCGTCATTTCAGACATTGGCACGTCAAACATCTCTGATGCGGTCATGGCGTGAATGTCATGACCATCCCTGAACGCCTGTTTCAGCGCATCAATACCGGCCATCTCCGCCAGAATGCGCAGCTCAATCTGGCTATAGTCGAGCGACAACAGAACCTTGCCCTCACCGGCGACGAACGCCTCGCGGATGCGGCGGCCTTCCTCACTGCGCACAGGGATGTTCTGCAGGTTCGGATCGTTCGACGCCATCCGGCCTGTGTTTGCCCCGCTTTGCAGGTAGGAAGTATGCACGCGGCCGGTTTCGGGGTGAATATGATCCTGCAACGCGTCAGTGTATGTCGATTTCAGCTTTTGCAGCTGGCGGTAATCCAGCACGCGCCGAGCAAAGCTGTGCTCTGCTGCCAGATCCTCCAGCACGTCGGCAGGGGTGGACCATTGGCCGGTCTTGGTCTTTTTGCCGCCTTCCAGCTCCATCTCTTCGAACAGGATTTTGCCGACCTGTGCGGGGCTTTGCACATTGAACTCATGGCCCGCCAATTCATATAGTTCCGCCTCATAGCCTGCCATTTTCTGGGCAAAGGCGTTGGACATCCGGCTCAGGGCATCGCGGTCTACCTGAATGCCGGTCATCTCCATGTCTTTCAGGACATGCACCAGCGGGCGTTCCAGTGTTTCATAGACGGTCGTGACCTGCTGTTGATGCAGCTGCGGCTTCAGCTTCTGCCACAGGCGCAGGGTAATGTCGGCGTCCTCAGCGGCATATTTCACCGCGTCCTCAATCGGCACGCGGTCAAAAGTGATGGCAGATTTCCCGGACCCCAGCAAGGTTTTGATCGGGATCGGCGTATGGTTCAGATAACGTTCAGACAGCGCGTCCATGCCGTGGCCATGCATGCCTGCGTGCAGCGCGTAGGAAATTAGCATTGTGTCATCAATCGGCGCCACCTCAATGCCGTAGCGGGCAAAGATTTTGGCGTCATATTTCATATTCTGGCCGATTTTGAGGATGCTTTCATCCTCCAGAAGCGGCTTCAGCAATGACAATGCCTGATCCATCGGCATCTGTCCTTCGGCCAACTGGTCACTGCCAAATAGGTCATCGGCCCCCGCCTTGTGTCCCAGCGGCACGTAACACGCCTGACCGGCGTTGGAGCTAAGGCAAATGCCCACCAGATCCACCCGCATTTCGTCCAGGCCGGTGGTTTCCGTGTCCACCGCCACGTATCCACGCTTGTAGGCCGCATCGATCCAAGCTTGCAGTGCCTTGGCGTCCTTCACCCATTCATAGGCATCCGCGTCAAAGGGCAGATCGACAGGTTCCTCTGCCGCCTCCGCTGCGCCGCCGGATTGTGGCGTGTCGTTGATCACAGGCGCCTCAACCCCCAACTGGTCTGAGACGCGTTTGGTCAGGGTGCGGAACTCCATCTGGCTGAGGAAGCCAACCAGATCTTCGGCCACGGGATCCTTCACCTCAAGATCATCGAGGGTGAAGTCCAGCGTCATGCCACAATCCAGCTGGACCAATTTTTTGGACAGTTCGACGTTCCCTTTTTGCTCCAACACTTTGGGAAGCAGAGACGAGACAAGCTTGTTTTTCTCTCGCGCTTCAAGGAGCCAGTTTGCGGCCTCGAACCCACGCTTTGAAATGTCTGTCAGATCTTTCGCTGTAAGGTTCGCAAGCTCTAGTTCTGGGTAAAGCTTGTTCAGCAGATCGATTGCATCTTTCTTGGCGGAAAGTTTAAATGTTCGGCCAATTTCTTCCGAGAAATCCGCTACGTATTTGTCGATTTCTAACTGGATGCGATCGACTGCCAATTGTCGTTCTGTTGGATCAAAAACGGCGTTTAGAGACCCCATTTCTCGGATGATTACGGGCGCTGTCTTCTCTCCGATACCTGCAGCACCGGGTACATTATCCACGCTATCGCCCATAAGCGCCTGCACATCGACCACCCGTTCCGGCCCCACGCCAAACTTTTCGAATACGCCATCGCGGTCGATACGTTTGTTCTTCATCGGGTCCAGCATCTCGACACCGTCGCCAACCAGCTGCATCAAGTCTTTGTCGCTGGACAGAATGGTCACGCGGCCACCGGCATCGCGGGCCTGATGGGCGAGGGTGGCCATGATGTCGTCGGCCTCAAACCCCTCCATCTCTTTGCAGGCAATGTTGAAGGCGCGGGTTGCCTCGCGGGTCAGCGGCATCTGCGGGCGCAGATCTTCGGGCATCGCTTCGCGGTTGGCCTTGTACTGATCATAGAGATCATTGCGGAAGGTGTGGCTGCCTTTGTCGAAAATCACCGCTACATGCGTGGGGGCATCAGGGCCTGTGTTGCCCTCCACATAGCGCTGCAACATGTTGCAGAAGCCCGACACGGCACCAATCGGAAGGCCATCGGATTTGCGCGTCAGTGGCGGCAAGGCGTGATAGGCGCGAAAAATGAAGGCTGACCCGTCAATCAGATGCAGGTGACAGCCTTTGCCGAATTGGGTGGTCATACAAACTCTCCGCGCGTTGAGGGTTGGGCATTTTCTGTATCTGCCGTGATCGCACGGATTGGGATCAGGGAACAGGGGGGTGGGGATCAATTTTGCTGCGGATTCATTGCGAATGAAACCGCCACAACGACAGGCTGACTGAGGCAGGCAGTGGCGTCCATGCCCCGAACCGTACACCGGAATCGCGTAATTTCCGCCCGACCCAGACGTTGCAGGTGTTGAAAGCATGGAACCGATCCGTGGCGGCAAAAAACGCACCGTGCGTGGCGCCATCGGTGGTGATTGGTTGCGGATCAGGCACAATATCAGTCCCTATCCCGGCTATTAGATCCTGATATTGATGGTCTCTCAGTTGTAGCCAGCGAATGTCTGCACTGTCACCAAGTGTGCCCAACACCTCTGTCCGTATCACGGATCGGTCACCAAATATTCCCCGTAGAACGGCCCCTGCGCTGACATCCTGATAACGACCAACGGTGGTGTAGAAATCACGTGCCCCCCACCCGATCAGTAACCATGCCGCATTTGGATGGTAGATTGGCACCTGAGGGGAAGCAAGCGCCGCGAACTGTGTACGGGTGCGTTCATCAAGCGGCAGCAGAAAGTCATTATGTATCGGGCCAGAGATTAAGCCGATGGTAACCGTCTCTGAGTTGTTCTCAGGTGATGGCTGTGCAACGCGTCCTTCGATCATGCCGCCTAGCAGGGCGGCTACGATGTATAAAAGCGTGCAGCCAATAATCGCGGCAATACTAACCGTGACGAGGGTTTTCAGCTTTCGCAGACGGGAATATGCTTTACGCTTGATCAGTGCTCCTGATCCGCCGCGCCGCCTTTCAGCACGTATTTTGCGTCGCAGTAGGGACATTCGACGTAGCCCTCTGCCTCGGGGATTTGCAGCCAGACGCGAGGATGTCCCAAGGCTCCTTCACCGCCATCGCAGGCAATCTTGGATTTTTCGACGATTTGGGTCTCTGGCGCTTGGGTCGTCATGGGGGACGTTTCCTTTTGGCTGCAAAACTACTAGGTGCTGTTATGAGCGATACCACCAGCAGGGGCAAGACCAGCCATGAGCGACAACGCCATTGAAATCCGCAATCTGAAAAAGACCTATCGTGGCGGTAAGGGTGAGCCGGAAAAGCATGCGTTGAAAGGCATCAATCTGGACGTGCCGCGGGGGTCGGTTTTTGGTCTACTGGGTCCAAATGGCGCGGGGAAATCGACGCTGATCAATATTCTGGCGGGTCTGGTGACGAAGACCTCTGGCCAAGTGAAGATTTGGGGCTTTGATCAGGATGTGAACCCGCGGCAATCGCGGGCCTCTATCGGGGTGATGCCGCAGGAGTTGAATATGGATCCCTTCTTCTCCCCCCGTGGGGCGCTGGAGGTGCAGGCCGGCCTTTATGGCGTGCCAAAGGCGGAACGTCGCAGTGACGAAATTCTACGCCTTATCGGTCTGGAAAATAAGGCAGAGGTTTACGCGCGCACCCTGTCTGGGGGGATGAAACGGCGGCTCTTGCTGGGTAAGGCACTGGTGCATGCGCCGCATGTGCTGGTTTTGGATGAACCGACTGCGGGCGTCGATATCGAACTGCGCCAGATGCTGTGGTCCAATGTGCGCAAGCTGAACGAACAAGGCATGACTATCATCCTCACCACCCACTATCTCGAAGAGGCAGAGGAGATGTGTGATGAAATCGCGATCATCAATCAGGGCGAAGTGGTGGCCCGCGATACCAAGGCGAACCTGATGGGGCAGATGGATGTCAAGACGATGGTGATCCACCCAGAGTCGCCGGTTGTCACCCTGCCGGAACACCCTGAGGTGAGTGCGCAACTGCGGCCTGACGGGGCGCTGGCGCTGTCCTATCGCGCCAACCAAACCAGTGCTGAGGCGGTTCTGGCCATTGCCCATCAGGCAGCCATCCAGATTCGCGATCTGCGGATCGAAGAGGCAGATCTGGAAGATGTGTTCTTGAAGCTGACCTCTAGCCGCTGATCCGATGTGCGCTGGACGTAATTTAGACAGCGGATTGTCGCTGCACTAAGCTGTTATTTGGACATCACAAATATCAGTATAAAGTGAAGGGCCTTTCAGGCGCCGCACCGCGTTGGCAGCGCAAACATTGACCCTTTGGTCAATAAAACATAAGAGCGACACATGAATCATTCAGATTGGATCGGTGTGGTTGCAGACCACGACACCCGCCTTGCGTGGCGGTTTTCGGGCGATACCCCACAGGGGGTGGCACTCGCCGACAGTGCTGCGTCGCGGATCATCCCCTTCGGTGGTGCGGCCAGTCAGCCGGTCCCTGCCAAACTGATCTGCCCCGTCCCCGGTGGCGCGCTGAGCCAAACGCAACCTTTGGGCCTGTTGCCGATGAGCAGTCGGTTGGCGCTGGCGGGTTTGTGCCGTGTGGCCAAGGATTTTGATGGCGTTGCATGTGTGGTGGATGGCGATCAAAGTCACTGGGTTCAGATCAGCGCCGATGAAGCAGTCAGCTTTCAAAGCTACCTAACCCCATTATTGGTCCGCAGCCTTGGCGCGGGGGATTTCGACACGCTTGATGCTGATGCCCTTAGCGATACGCTGTCGCGGCCCGAACGGTTGGCAACACAGCTGTCCAGCGCACAGTTGGCCGAAAATGCGGGCGCGACGATCGGTCATCTGCTGGGGGCGGAACTGGCGGCGACCAAGCCCTATTGGCTGGGTCAACGGGTGGCGCTGGTCGCGACCGGTCCGCTTAGCACGGGGTACAAGGCAGCCTTTGCCAGTCAGCATTTGATGATGGAACACCGCGATTTGCACGACCTGCAACAACAGGGCATGATCGCCTGTAACAACGCACCCGAAAACGGCTAAGTGCCTCAACGGCTTTTCCCCGCATTGACCCCTAACCGCAGTCCACGGAGGACAAGGTGACAACAGCTATAGAACAGACCCCAAGCCAGACATCAGATCAGCTGGACGCGCAGACCACGGCAAAGACCGGTGCGCAACTGCCGCAGCTGCATGAACCGCGTAACCCCGGCATGCCGCTTGACCTTGATTGGGTGTCGCGGGTTCAGGCCAACACGTCCGCCATTGAACGCCGCTGTGCGACGCTGCCAGGTCGCCGGTCGGTGAAGAAGGACTATCAGGCTGCGTGGCTGTTGAAGGCGATCACCTGCATCGACCTGACCACCCTGTCGGGCGATGACACCGTGGGCCGCGCGGCTCGCCTGTGCGCCAAGGCGAAAACGCCGGTGCGCGCCGACATTCTGGCAGAGCTGGGCGTTGAGGGCATCACCACTGGCGCGGTCTGTGTGTACCACGACATGGTCGAAAGCGCGGTCGCGGCACTGAAAGGCAGTGGCATTCCGGTTGCCGCCGTTTCCACCGGCTTTCCGGCTGGCTTGTCGCCGCTTCACCTGCGGGTCGAAGAAATCCGCGAAAGCGTGAAAGCGGGCGCGAAAGAGATCGACATCGTAATCTCGCGCCGTCATGTCCTCAGCCAGAACTGGCAGGCGCTCTATGATGAAATGAAGGCGTTCCGCGAGGCTTGCGGTGATGCACATGTCAAGGCGATCTTGGCCACGGGCGAGTTGGGCAGCTTGCGCAATGTGGCGCGGGCTTCGCTCATTTGCATGATGGCAGGTGCCGATTTCATCAAAACCTCCACTGGCAAGGAAAGCGTCAACGCCACGCTGCCGGTGACTTTGGTGATGATCCGCGCGATCCGCGATTACCATGACCGCACCGGTTACCGTGTGGGCTACAAACCCGCAGGTGGGATTTCCAAGGCGAAGGACGCGATCACCTATCTGGCCCTGATCAAAGAAGAACTGGGCGATCGCTGGTTGCAGCCGGATCTGTTCCGCTTTGGTGCCTCGTCCCTTCTGGGCGATATTGAACGCCAGTTGGAGCACCACGTCACTGGGGCCTATTCGGCCAGCAACCGTCACGCAATGGGCTAAAATTTTGAATTTAATTGAAATTCCGACCCGCTTTCTGAGTGCAGAAAACGTTGCCCAGACCGAACAGACAGATCGAGACAGAAAGTCAGACACATGACCGTTAAAGAGATCTTTAAAACCATGGATTACGGCCCCGCCCCAGAATCCGCCGCTGACGCGCTGGCTTGGCTGGTGGATCAGGGCGATCGCTTCGGTCACTTCATCGACGGCGCTTTCACTGCGCCAGCCGATGGCTTCGACAGCAAGAACCCCGCTACCGGTGAAATCCTCGCCACGCTGAGTCAGGCGACTCAAACGGATGTGGACTCTGCCGTAGCCGCCGCACGTAAGGCGCAACCGAAATGGGCAAAATTGGGCGGTCACGGCCGCGCCAAACACATGTATGCGCTGGCCCGCCTGCTGCAGAAACACGCGCGTTTACTGGCGGTTCTGGAAACATTGGACAACGGCAAGCCGATCCGCGAAAGCCGCGACATCGACATCCCGCTGGTGCAGCGTCATTTCTACCATCACGCAGGCATGGCCCAGTTGATGGAGGACGAACTGCCCGGTCGCGAGGCCCTGGGTGTCTGTGGTCAGGTGATCCCGTGGAACTTCCCCCTGCTGATGCTGGCGTGGAAGGTCGCGCCGGCATTGGCGATGGGCAACACCGTGGTACTTAAACCGGCGGAATACACTTCGCTGACCGCGCTGTGTTTTGCCGATCTTTGCCGCAAGGCAGGTCTGCCCAAGGGCGTGGTCAACATCGTGACCGGCGACGGCGCGGTGGGGGAAATGATCACCACGCATTCTGACATCGACAAGGTGGCCTTCACTGGCTCTACTGCCGTCGGGCGTCACATCCGCCGCGCGACGGCTGGTCAGGGCAAGGGTCTGACGTTGGAGCTGGGTGGAAAATCCCCCTACATTGTCTTTGACGACGCCGACATTGATAGCGCGATTGAGGGTCTGGTGGATGCGATCTGGTTTAACCAAGGTCAGGTCTGCTGCGCCGGATCGCGCCTGTTGGTGCAGGAAGGCATTGCGGATTATTTTCATGCGAAACTGAAAGCGCGGATGGACAAGCTGCGTGTTGGCAACCCGATGGACAAATGCATCGACATGGGCGCGCTGGCTGATCCGGTGCAGTTGCAGACTGTGGCCACGATGGTTGACGCCTGCGACAGCGGCGAAGTTCACCGTGCCGCGGCTGAACTGCCTGCGAACGGCTGCTACTATCCGCCGACGCTGATTTCCGGCCTCAGCCCCGCTGATCCACTGATGCAGGAAGAGATCTTTGGCCCTGTTCTGGTCACCTCTACTTTCCGTACGCAGGCCGAGGTGGTCGAATTGGCCAACAACACCCGCTACGGCCTGGCGGCGACGGTATGGACGGAAAACCTGAATCTCGCGCTGGATATCGCGCCGAAACTGGCCGCAGGTGTGGTCTGGATCAACGGGGCCAACATGTTCGATGCCGCAGCTGGCTTTGGCGGTGTGCGTGAAAGTGGCTTTGGCCGTGAAGGAGGTTGGGAGGGACTGAGCGCCTACACTAAACCGATCCGCAAAACCAAACCACTGAAGAAGGTAGAGGCGTTCGTCGGATCCGAGTGTGCGCCAATGGGGGTAGACCGTACCGCGAAACTCTACATTGGTGGCAAGCAGGCGCGTCCTGATGGCGGCTATTCCCGCGATGTCTGGTCCAAGCAGGGCAAACATCTGGGCGAGGTGCCGATTTCCGGCCGTAAGGATGTGCGCAACGCGGTTGAGGCTGCGCGTGGTGCCAAGGCGTGGAGTAAGACAACCGGCCACCTGCGGGCGCAGATCCTGTATTACATCGCTGAAAACCTATCGGCCCGCGCGGAGGAATTTGCCAAACGGATCAACGATCTGACTGGCGGCAAGGACGGCGCGAAAGAGGTTGAGGTCTCAATCCAGCGTCTGTTCACCTATGCCGCTTGGGCTGACAAATATGATGGCGCGGCCAAGGGCGTGCCGATCCGTGGTGTCGCCCTGTCCATTAAGGAACCGGTAGGCGTGATCGGTACGATCTGTTCTGATGAGGCACCGCTGTTGGGCCTCATCTCGGCCATGGCTCCGGCAATTGCGATGGGCAACCGTGTGGTTCTCGCGGCGAGTGAGGCGTTTCCGCTGGTAGCGACGGATTTCTATCAGATCCTCGACACATCTGATGTGCCGGGTGGCGTGGTTAACATCCTAACCGGCCCGCATGAGGATCTGGCGGACACGTTGGCCAAACATATGGATGTGGATGCTGTCTGGTGCTTCTCCTCCTCCGACCTGTCGGAGATGGTCGAGCGTGAGAGTGCATCGAACCTTAAACGTACCTGGGTCAATAATGGCGAAAGTCGTGACTGGCTGGGTGCTGACGGGCAGGGTAAACCCTTCCTTGAGGCCGCGACAGAGGTGAAAACCATCTGGATCCCCTACGGCGAGTAAGCCGCAGAGCACAGGCAGGGTGGGCAGGTTGCCCACTCTACGCTGGCGTGCGGTTTTTGCCGTCAGCCAGCATCCGCGCTAGCCACATAATTCCACCTTTCCCTCTCGCGCAGCCGCTTCTATGGTGAGTCTCCCTGAGAATGAGAGGATCCCGATGGCGCCCCAAACCGATCTGCGCATCAACCAGACAATTGCCAAGGAAATCGGCGCTGCTGCCAGTCAGGTAGGCGCGGCTGTGACGCTGCTGGATGGGGGCGCAACCGTGCCCTTTGTCGCGCGCTACCGGAAAGAGGCGACTGGCGGTCTGGACGATAGTCAACTGCGGACGCTCTCGGATCGTCTGGCCTACCTGCGAGAGTTGGAGCAGCGCCGCGCAACCATCCTCGACTCTATCAATTCGCAGGATAAGCTGACCGAAGAATTGGCGAAATCCATTGCCGGTGCGGATACCAAGGCGCAGCTGGAGGACCTCTATCTGCCCTATAAACCCAAACGCCGCACCAAGGCGATGATCGCCCGTGAAAATGGGTTAGAACCGCTGCTGGATGCGATCCTATCGGACCGTTTCGCGGATCCAGAGGCGCTGGCAGCAGGGTATGTGACTGAGGCCGTGGCGGATGTGAAAACCGCTCTCAACGGCGCACGCGACATCGTGGCTGAGCGTCTGACAGAGGATGCGGCGTTGATCGGATCTTTGCGTGATTTCATGCAGAGAAATGCGCTGATAAAGGCCAAGGTGATCGAAGGGCAGGAAGCTAAAGGCGCCAAGTTTTCGGACTATTTCGACCATCAGGAGGCGTGGAAAGATGCTCCTAGCCATCGCGCGTTGGCGATGATGCGGGCCAGCAATGAGGGTGTGCTGAGCGTTGATATTGCGCCTGCCGAAGAGGACGTGGATCGCGCCCCTGATATGGTTGCGGCGTCCCTGAACGTCGGCGGGAATGGCGCGGGTGATCAATGGCTGCGCAAGGCGGCGGCATGGACGTGGCGGGTAAAACTGTCACTGTCGATGATGCTGGATCTGATGGGTGATCTGCGTAAACGGGCGCAGGATGAGGCTATTCAGGTGTTCGCCCGCAACCTCAAGGATCTGCTGCTGGCTGCCCCTGCAGGTGCGAAGGCGACACTTGGCCTCGATCCCGGCATCCGCACTGGCTGTAAAGTTGCGGTGGTTGATGCGACAGGTAAAGTGCTGGCGACCGATACGATCTATCCGTTCCAGCCGAAAAATGATCTGCGCGGAGCGCAGGTGACTTTGGCGCGGCTGATCAAGGAATACGGCGTCGAACTGATTGCCATTGGCAATGGCACGGCCAGCCGTGAAAGCGAAAAAATGGTGGCTGATCTCTTGCGGGAACTTCCGGGGATGACGCCGACCAAGGTTGTGGTTTCAGAGGCGGGTGCTTCCGTCTACTCCGCCTCAGAACTGGCGGCGCGGGAATTTCCTGATCTGGACGTTTCCTTGCGCGGGGCGGTCTCTATCGCTCGTCGCCTTCAGGATCCGCTGGCCGAGTTGGTGAAGATCGAACCGAAATCCATCGGCGTTGGACAGTATCAACATGATGTGGACCAATTCCAACTGGCGCGCTCGCTTGATGCGGTGGTTGAGGACGCGGTGAATGCGGTGGGCGTTGATCTTAACATGGCCTCTGCGCCGCTTCTGGCGCGGGTGTCCGGTCTGGGCGACAGCTTGGCAGAGGCGATTGTCAGCCATCGCAACATCAATGGTGCCTTCAAAACGCGGAAGGATCTGCTGAACGTGGCCCGCCTTGGCCCGCGTGCCTTTGAGCAATGCGCAGGCTTTTTGCGCATTGCTGACGGGGCGGAACCGCTTGATGCCTCCTCCGTTCACCCAGAGGCCTATGGCGTTGCGCGCAAGATCGTCGCCGCATGCGGTCGTGACCTGCGTGATTTGATGGGGGATGAGGCCCAGTTACGTCGCCTACGCGCCGAAGAGTTTGTGGACGACACCTTCGGTCTGCCTACAGTACGCGACATTCTGGCGGAACTGGAAAAGCCCGGACGCGACCCGCGCCCGGACTTCAAAACCGCAAGCTTTGCCGAGGGTATTGATGACATCAAGGACCTGAAGTCCGGGATGCTGTTGGAGGGCACGGTGACCAACGTGGCGGCCTTCGGCGCCTTTGTGGACATCGGGGTGCATCAGGACGGATTGGTTCACGTCAGTCAACTGGCTGATCGTTTTGTCAAAGATCCTCATGAGGTGGTTAAGGCGGGCGATGTGGTCAAGGTCCGCGTCACAGAGGTGGACGTGCCGCGCAATCGCATCGGGCTGTCAATGCGCAAGGATGGCAGTGGTGTCGCTGGCGGGCGTGATCGTGATGCCAAGGGCAGTCCGCGCAATGGCCTGGGCGGCGGTCCCAAAGGTGGTGCACAAAGAGCCCCAAAGGGTGGTAAATTCAGCGCCAAGTCCCAATCTAAGGGGAATGACACCGGCGCGCTTGGTGCTGCACTGTTGGATGCGATGAAGAAACACTAAAGGAGAGGTGTGATGAAAATCGGCTATGTACGGATCGCAGAACGTGGTGAGCTGAACCGCCTGCTGGCAGCCTTCGCAGAGGCGCTGTCCGCTGACGGTGTGCCATTGGCCGGTGCGGTGCAGCATGACATTGAATGCGCCCCGCAGGAGAAATGCGATATGGACCTGCAGATCCTGCCCACAGGTCCAGTGGTGCGCATTTCGCAGAACCTTGGCAAGGATTCGCGCGGCTGTCGTCTGGATACGGTGGCGCTGGAACAGGCGGTTGGGATCACGGAGACCCAGCTGACCGAAGCAGCGCCGGCGCTGGTGATCATCAACAAGTTCGGCAAGCATGAGGCCGACGGGCGCGGCTTCCGTTCTACCATCGCGTTGGCGCTGGAAAAGGACGTGCCGGTGTTGGTCGGTGTTAACGGTGCCAATATCGCCGCACTGGAAGAGTTCACTGGCGGTGCAGTTGTGGATGCGGGCACCACAGTGGCGGACCTGCGGAACTGGTTGGGCCGCTAAGCCTCATTTGCATCGCTACGGCCTTTAGATCCGCGCATTTTCGGCGCGGATTTTTTGTGGTCAGGGCTGAATAACGCGCTGGCTGTCATCAAAGCGTCACTTGCTTTTTTCAAAATATATCCATAAATCATGAATTATGGATAAATTGACTGCCCTTTCCGCTTTTGCCGCCCTGTCACAGGGCAACCGTCTGGATGCCTTTCGCTTGCTTATCAAAGCGGGGGATCAGGGATTGGCTGCCGGTGAAATTGCCGATGCGCTGGAGGTGAAGCAAAACACCATGTCTGCCAGCCTGTCGGTGCTGCATCAGGCCGGATTGGTGCGCAACCAGCGGCAGGGCCGGTCGATCCGCTATTTCGTGGATATGGGGGGGCTGCGCGGATTGCTGGCTTTCCTGATGGAAGATTGCTGCGGTGGCAATCCCGATCTCTGCCGCCCGATTCTGGATGACATTGCCTGCTGTTAGCGTGGGCCGACAAGGGGACACCCGATCATGGGACAAGTAAAAAACGTATTGGTGCTGTGCACTGGCAACTCTGCCCGCTCTGTGCTGGGCGAGGTGCTGATCAATGAGCTGGGACAGGGTCGGTTCCGCGCCTTTTCCGCGGGATCACAGCCAACTGGTAAACCTAACCCTTTCGCGGTCGAACTGCTGGATGGCCTTGGCTACGATACCTCTTATGTGCGTTCCAAAAGCTGGGATGAGTTTTCCGGTGAGGGCGCGGTGGCGATGGATTATGTGATCACCGTTTGCTCCTCGGCAGCGGGCGAAACTTGCCCCTATTGGGCCGGTGCACCGGTCAGCGCCCATTGGGGCATCCCTGATCCTGCCGGTGCCGGCGAAACGGATGAGGAAAACCGCGCTGCTTTCCGTCTTGCCCATCAGCGGATGAAAGCGCGGGTGGAGGCACTTCTGGCCTTACCGCTCGATGATATGGACACAGCCGCTCAGAAAACCGCGTTGCAAAAGATCGGCCAAGAGCTGGAGGGGGCGGCATGAGTTATTCCCTGACCAATCGCCTGACGGCCGAGGCTCTGGGCACCGCATTATTGGTCTGTACTGTTGTCGGGTCCGGCATTATGGCGGACAAACTGACACAGGACGTGGCGCTGGCGCTGTTGGGCAATACGATCCCAACAGGGGCTATTCTGGTGGTGCTGATCACTATTTTTGGTCCCATCTCTGGCGCGCATTTTAATCCGGCGGTGTCGCTGGTGATGGCCATTCGTGGTGATCTGACATGGGGCTGTCTGGCGCCCTATGTGATGGCGCAGAGCTTTGGTGCGATTTTAGGGTCGCTGGTGGCGCATGGCATGTTTGATCTGGCGATCCTGCAAACATCCACCACCGTACGGACTGGTGGCGCACAGTGGTTTGCCGAAGCGGTAGCGACTTTCGGTCTGCTGCTGACCATTCTTGGGACCATACGCTTTCGTATTGAAAGCGTGGCGGTCATGGTTGGCCTTTATATTACCGCAGCCTATTGGTTCACCGCTTCCACCTCCTTTGCCAACCCCGCCGTCACGATCGGGCGCGCGTTCACGGATACCTTCGCGGGCATTAACCCTGCTGATGTGCCTGCCTTCATCGTGGTACAGATCATCGGTGCGCTGGTCGCAATGGGTGTCGCAGGTCTGCTGTTTTCTGATGCGCCGGACGCTGATGCGAAGGCGCAGAAAGCATGAGCGTCGTCATCCATCACAATCCCGCCTGCGGCACCTCGCGCAACGTGCTGGCGATCATCCGAGCGAGTGGGGTGGAGCCGACAGTGGTTGAGTATTTGCACACCGGTTGGACCCGGGCGCAGTTGCAGGGGCTGTTTGCAGCGGCGGGACTGACCCCGCGCACTGCGCTGCGCACCACCAAATCGCCCGCTGCCGAATTGGGCCTGTTGGACCCTGAGGTTTCCGACGAGGTGCTGTTAGATCACATGATCCGGCAGCCGATTTTGGTGAACCGCCCTATCGTCTGCACTGCCAAAGGCGTGCGCCTGTGCCGCCCGTCCGAGGCTGTGTTGGACCTGCTTGAGGTGCCGCCTAATGGGCCGCTCTATAAAGAGGACGGGGAAATGATTTTGAACGAAGAAGGAGACCGCGTTGTCTGACATCACCACACCTAACATTGCCGACGACAGTTTCCACGTTATTGATGAGGCGCAGCTGTTTCCCACGGACCGTCCAGAGCATAAACCCCGCATTCTGCTGCTCTATGGTTCACTGCGCCAGCGTAGTTTTTCGCGACTGATGGTTGAAGAGGCAGCGCGTATTCTGCAGCGTCTGGGCTGTGAAACGCGTGTCTTCAATCCCTCTGGCCTGCCGCTGGTGGATGACACGGATGCAGATCACCCCAAGGTGCAGGAGCTGCGCGATCTGGTAATGTGGTCCGAAGGCATGGTCTGGTGTTCGCCTGAACGCCACGGCTCGATGACCGGTATCATGAAAACCCAGATTGACTGGATCCCGCTGGCCCCGATCGGTGGCGTGCGCCCCACACAGGGCAAGACGCTGGCGATCATGCAGGTCGAAGGCGGCTCGCAGAGCTTCAACACCGTGAACCAGCTGCGCATTCTGGGTCGCTGGATGCGCCTGATTACCATCCCGAACCAGTCGTCCGTGGCCAAGGCCTGGGATGAGTTTGACGATCAGGACCGGATGAAACCCGGCCCCTTCTATAACCGTGTTGTGGATGTGATGGAGGAACTGGCCAAGTTCACTCTGCTGACCCGCACGCAATCTGCCTATCTGGTGGATCGCTATTCTGAACGGATCGAAAGTCGCGAAGAACTGTCCAAGCGGGTGAATATGCCAAAAGCGGTGGCTAAAGACTAACGTCAGAATGGGTGGGCATTTTGCCCACCCTGCGTGGGCGTATGGTTATGTGTACGCATTACGTCACCGCCCCTTACGTAAACGTTACGTGGCGTTCAGGATGACTCCTCTCAGCGGCTCGCGCAGACTGCGCCGCAAATTGCGAGGAGGCACGCCATGACGAATTATCCGCACCTACTTGCCCCGTTGGATCTGGGCTTCACCACTTTGAAAAACCGCGTCCTTATGGGCTCGATGCACACCGGTCTGGAGGAGACGAAAGACTGGGCCCGCGTGGCTGAGTTTTACGCCGCCCGTGCCCGTGGTGGTGTCGCGCTGATGGTGACAGGGGGGATTGGGCCGAACCTGGAGGGATCGGTGCTGCCCGGCGCTGCGATGATGACCACCGACAAGGATGTGGAAAACCATACGGTCATTACCAAAGCCGTGCATGAGGCTGGTGGCAAAATCGCCATGCAGATTCTGCACGCGGGCCGCTATGCCTATTCGCCCAAATGTGTCGCCCCCAGCCCAGTGAAATCGCCGATCTCTCCCTTTCCGCCGACGGCGCTGGATGAAGAAGGCATTGAAAAGCAGATCAGCGATATCGTGACCGCCGCCGCATTGGCCCAGAAGGCCGGTTATGACGGGGTCGAGGTGATGGGGTCTGAGGGCTATTTCCTCAACCAGTTCCTCGTCACGCACACGAACAAGCGCGAGGACCGCTGGGGCGGATCCTATGAAAACCGCATGCGACTGCCGGTGGAGGTGGTGCGCCGCATCCGTGAGGCGGTGGGCGAAAACTTCATCATCATCTATCGCCTGTCGATGATTGATCTGGTGCCTAATGGATCGACCCACGACGAGGTGGTGCAGTTGGCCAAAGCGGTTGAGGCCGCAGGTGCTACGATCATAAATACCGGCATTGGCTGGCATGAGGCCCGCGTGCCGACTATCGCCACATCTGTGCCACGTCGTGCCTTCGCTTGGGTGACCAAGAAGCTGATGGGGCAGGTGAACATACCGCTGATCACCTCGAACCGGATTAATATGCCCGACGTGGCAGAAGACGTGCTGGCCGAAGGCTGCGCCGACATGGTGTCGATGGCGCGTCCGCTGTTGGCGGATGCGGATTTCGTCGCCAAGGCAGCGGCGGATAAAGTTGATCACATCGCGCCCTGTATTGGCTGTAACCAGGCCTGTCTGGACCACACCTTTGGCGGCAAACTGACCAGCTGTCTGGTCAACCCGCGGGCCTGTCATGAGACGGAATTGCAGATCACCCCGACCGAGACAGTGAAAACCGTGGGTGTTGTCGGCGCTGGCCCTGCAGGACTGTCTGCGGCGCTGACGGCGGCGGAACGGGGGCACAAGGTTACTATATTTGACCGTTCCGATCGTGTTGGCGGTCAATTGAACATGGCGCGTCAGGTTCCGGGCAAGGAAGAATTCCACGGCCTCGTTGATTGGTTTGAAACCCGTGTGAACGATTCCACCATCACGCTGAAGCTGAACACAGAGGCGGGCGTTGATGACCTGAAACATTTCGACGAGGTGATCATTGCCACCGGCGTTGTCCCTCGTGATCCGGGCATCCCCGGTCAGGATCGCGCCAACGTGCTGACCTATATTGACGTGCTGCGCGACAAAGCAGAGGTCGGTCAGAAGGTTGCGGTGATCGGTGCAGGCGGCATTGGCTTTGATGTAAGCGAGTACCTTGTCACCGGCGATAGCCCAACGCTGGATCTGCCCGAGTGGATGAAAGAATGGGGCGTTGCCGATCCCGCCGAAGTGCGCGGCGGTTTGGCAGAATCTGGCCCCCAGCCAGAGGCGCCAACGCGCCAGATCACCCTGATGCAGCGTAAGGCCAAGGCTTTGGGTAAGGGTCTGGGGAAAACCACTGGCTGGATCCACCGCGCCGCGCTGAAGATGAAAAACGTCGAGATGATCGGTGGCGTGAACTACGAGCGCATTGATGATGACGGCCTGCACATTTCCTTTGGTGAAGCACGCGAAAACCCACGAGTGATTGATTGCGACACGGTTGTGCTGTGTTCTGGCCAGATCAGCGAGCGCACGTTGGCGGATGCATTGGAAGAAGAAGGTGTGGCCTGCCACGTCATCGGCGGTGCGGACGTGGCGGCCGAGCTAGACGCGAAACGCGCAATCAATCAGGGCACCCGTTTGGCGGTTGCTCTGTAAGGTTCAAGGCTGGGGGCCTTACCCCGAGGCCTTCGAGACACGCAAAGCTCAATGAAGGCGCGGCGGCATGCTGCGCCTTTTTGTTTATCCATGCAATACGCGTGAATCCTCGGGCGCGCTGTCCCGCTCTTCCATACCGTAATCGCGCAGGACGCCAGCAACGCGCAGGCGATAGCCAGAGAAGATTCTGGCGCGGCCATCGCTTTGCGCCGCACGGTGTTCTGACAGACCTCGCCAATTGGCTACTGCCCTTTCATCGCGCCAGAAGGAGAGGGAGAGGAGCTTGTCTGGATTGTTCAGGCTCTGAAACCTCTCGATGGAAAGGAAGCCATCTATTTCCTCCAGCAGGGGTTTTAAATTTCCTGCGATATCGAGGTAGGCGTCGCGTTGACCTTGGGCAATTTCAACTTCGAAGATGACAGCGATCATGTTCAGGCTTTCTGCTGGGCAGCGTTTAGGTGTCTGGATTAACCGTGCGGGGCGGAGGCGAGGCGTAGGAACGTGCGATCTTCGCGCAGTATAAATCGTTCCTGCTGAGCAAAGTCATAGTTTTCTTGGCCCAACGGATCCGCCGCCAGTCGCGTGCGATAAGCTTCATAAGCAGCGAGAGATTCGATGTTGTAGATCCCATAGGCAAGCGTTGATGAGCCTTCGTGCGGCGCATAGTAGCCGACTAAATCGGCGCCGCAGCGTGGGATCGCTTGCCCCCAGTTACGCGCGTATTCTTCAAACTGGGCTTTCTTGGCGGAGTCGATTTGATAACGGATGATGCAGGTTAGCATGTGATGCCTCTTGTCGTGCTGTGATAGTCATCTTCTAGTTCCTTGATTGCCGTTAATGCTTCGCTCAATATCGAAGTGTGCAGCGCATTCTTTTGGGAGCAGTGGATGAAAGATGGACCAGATATCGCCTTTGTCGCGGCTCTGATCGGTGATCCCGCCCGCGCGAATATGTTGGCCGCTTTGATGAGTGGCAAAGCGCTGACGGCGACTGAACTTGCGCAGGAGGCAGGTGTGTTGGCGCAGACGGCTTCTGCTCATCTGGCGAAGCTGGAGCAGGGCGGCTTGGTACAGCCGCGCAAATCGGGCCGGCATAAATATTTCACCTTGGCGGGGCACGATGTGGCCGCCGTGCTGGAGGCACTGATGGGGCTGGCCGCAGGAAAAGGGCACCCGCGCAGTCGCATCGGCCCAAAAGATGCAGAGATGCGCCGTGCGCGCGTGTGTTATGACCATCTGGCAGGGGAAATGGGTGTACAGATGTATCGCAGCCTGCGGGCAAACGGTGTTTTGACGGGGTCGGATTTGGCCCTCACCTCGTATGGTAAGAGGTTTTTGCGTGAAGTAGGCGTGGATCTGGAAAACCTGCCCAACAGCCGCGCGCCTATGTGTCGTGAATGCCTGGATTGGAGCATGCGACAGTCGCATCTCGCAGGGCGTTTGGGGCGTGCCCTGTTGCAACATTTTCTGGACCACGGCTGGGCGGAGCGTTTGCCGGACAGCCGCGTTGTACGTTTCAATAGCCGTGGGATGCAGTTGTTTGAACAGCATTTCCATATTGCAGAAGCTGAAGGGCGCGATAGTGATTGATTGGTGGTCTTTTGAGTGGCGATGTGTGGGGCGAATATGGTCTTTCTAACAATCCTATCGGGACTGGTGCCCAGTTTTCTGCTGGTCGCTTTGGGGGGTGTGATCCGCAACCGGTTGACGCAGGCGGCGTGGCAGGGATTGGATCGGCTGAACTTTGAGGTGCTGTTTCCGGCGCTGATTTTTGTGGCGGCGGCGTCACGACCCATTGGTTTCGGTGATATTGTTACCATTGGTCCGCTGGTTTGGTCGGTAATGACGCTGGGATTGGCGCTGGGCTATTTGGCGCGGCGGTATGGGCCGACGCGGTTTCTGGATTTTGCCGGTTGCTGGCAGGTGGCGTGGCGGTTCAACACCGCGCTGGCCTTTGTGGCGGTCGAAACTCTCAGTGAACCGCCGCTCGGAGCATTGGCTGTGGCGGTGGGGCTGGCGATCCCTTTGGCCAATGTCTTTGCGGTGACGGCGTTGTCGCGCGATGCGGGATCCTTGTGGCAGACTGTGTGGCGTGTGGCGCGCAATCCGTTTCTGTTGGCGGCACTGGCGGGTGTTATTGTTGGTGTTTGTGGTGTGTCCCTGCCCGTGCTGTTGCGGGCGCCTTTGGAATTGTTGGCCCGCGCGGCGATCCCGTTGGCGCTGGTTTCTGTTGGAGCAACAATGAACTGGGGCGCCTTGGCACGGTTGGATCAGTTCAGCGGCATCATCGTGGGAACCAAACTGCTGGCATTGCCGGTGTTTGCGCTGGGGCTGACCTATGCGCTGTCTCTCAGTCCTGCGGTTGCGGCGACATTAGTGCTGTTCGCGGCGATGCCGACTGCATCGGCTGCACATGTGCTGGCGGCGGGATTTGGCGCGGATCGTCAGTGGCCAGCGACATTGGTGGCGCAGACGACACTGCTATCTGCGATAACGTTGCCATTGTGGATCACAGTGATCGAATTGGCGATTCTGCGTTAGTGTCACCGTTTCCATGCCATGAACGATCCGTGCAATTACCCTGATATTGTCGGGTCGTTGCCCAGATCCTGCCCGATTTGGTGTCGATAGATGTTTCCAAGAGAGAAACAACGCAACACCAAAAGGACATGCCAATGGATCGCCTGACCGAAATGGAAGCCTTCGCCACCGTGGTGGATCAGGGAGGGTTTACCGATGCGGCCCGCAAGATGGGGATTTCCAAATCTGCCGTGTCCAAACATGTGTCAAGTTTGGAGCATCGCCTAGGTGCCCGTTTGCTAAACCGTACCACGCGACGTGTGTCGCCGACCGAGATTGGTCTGGCCTATTACGACCGTGCTCGCCGCGTTCTGAATGACGCGGGCGAAGCGGATGCGCTGGTCACCTCGATGCAATCTGCGCCGTCTGGTCTGTTGCGGATCTCGGTTGCGACGGATTTTGGTGTAAACCACCTCAGCCCGATTTTGGGCGAGTTTCTGTCGGATTTCCCGGATATTAACGTCAACATGGTGCTGAACAATCGCTATGTGGAGCTGATCTCCGAAGGGTTTGATATGGCGATCCGTATTGGTGAGCTGGAAGACAGCACCCTGCGTGCTCGCAAACTGACCGAGACGACGAAACGGATGATCGCCGCGCCCGGTTATTTTGAAAAACATGGTCGTCCGCAGAAAATCGATGATCTGAATGATCATAAGCTGCTGCACTATTCCAACCAGTCCAGCGGCAACGTCTGGAAACTGACCGCGCCGTCCGGTGAGAAACGTCAGGTCCGCACGGCGGGTGGGTTGAGTGTGAACGACGGTCAGTCGCTCTTGAACGCGGCTGTGGCTGGCCTCGGCATCGCGTATCTGCCCAGCTATCTTTATGCGGATGCGATGAAACAGGGTTTGGTCGAAGATGTCATCCCCGATCTGCCGGTAGAGACGCAGGGCGTCTATGCCGTTTACCCACCGGGCCGCTTCACCCAGCCGAAGGTGCGTGCCTTCATCGACTTCCTCGTGCATGAGTTTGCCGATAAGGGCCCGTTTGACTGGTAAGCACGCGAAATCCTGAGACAAAGATTTCCCCTCGCGCTCCAATTAGCGCTCTTGGTCGAAGTGATAGGGTCACTTCGGCCCTTTTTATGCGCTTTGTTGGCGGCGGGGCGGGTGTTTTCTGCCATCAGAGAATGCGCGCGCATGGCTTAGGCGGTGCCTAGCCCACCAATTTCTTCGATCTGGGCGATGATCTCTTCCACACCCTGACCATGGCGCAGTGCAGCGAACAGGAAGGGACGGCCTGCGCGCATGCGGGTGGCGTCACGTTCCATTACGTCTAGCGAGGCACCAACGTGTGGGGCCAGATCGGTTTTGTTGATGATCAACAGGTCCGATTTGGTGATCGCGGGGCCGCCTTTGCGCGGGATCTCTTCGCCCGCGGCGACGTCGATCACATAGATGGTCAGGTCCGCCAGTTCGGGGCTGAAGGTGGCCGAAAGGTTGTCACCACCCGATTCGATCAGCACCACCTCTATGTCCGGATGCCGCTCTTGCATCTCTGCCACAGCGGCGAGGTTGATTGAGGCATCTTCGCGGATCGCCGTATGCGGGCAGCCGCCGGTTTCCACACCGATGATGCGGTCCTGTGCCAGAACTTGTAGGCGCATCAATGCCTCGGCATCTTCTTGTGTGTAGATGTCATTGGTGATCGCACCGATCGAATATTTCGCGCCCAGTGCCTTGCACAGATTGGCGGTCAGTGTGGTCTTGCCGGCGCCAACAGGGCCGCCGATGCCGATGCGCAGGGGGCCGTTTAGCAAGGGTCCGTTCAGGTGTGTCATGTGCGAAACAGCCTTGTGTATTGAGTTTCATGTTTCATCGATGCGATCTCTGCCAGCACACAGGCGCCGCCAAGATCATCGAGGGTTTCCTGTCGCGCGGTTTTTGTCACGCGTTCACACAGCGGGGCGAGGGTGTGTAGCACGCGGTTCCCATCTGTCTGGCCTAGTGGCACCAGCCGCATTGCAGCCGCGCAGAGGTTGGAGGCAAAGGCATGCAGATACATCGCGGCAACCGGCGTCAGGGGCATATCCTGGCGCGCTGCTGCGAAACCCAGCGCAACGGGATAGGTCAGTTTGGTAGGCATGTCGCCCCAGATCGCATCGGTGATTTTGGCAAATGCTGCGCCCTGCGATTCTGTTTCCAGCAGGCGTTCGCGGCTGGCGGCGAAGGCGCGGGCGATCTCATCCACCTCTTCCAGCTCCTCCGGCGCTGCGGCATAGGCGGCGGCCATCAGGATCACGTCATTGCGTCCGCTGCCCCGTTCCAAAATGTCCGACAGCCACGCGGCAAAGCTGTCTGCATCCCGCACCTGTCCAGCCTCCACCGCCCATTCTAGACCGTGACTGTAGCTGAACGCGCCGATGGGGTAGGCGGGTGACAGCCACTGCGTTAGTGTCAGCAACTGCGGGTTAGTGAGCATGATCATGCCCTGCGTTATCGCCGGAACCATGCGGATGCGTATGGGTGCTGGCGCTGTGCTCATGGGAATGGGTGCGCCCATGGCCATAGGCGCCGCCTTCTGGGGTGAAGGGTTCCACCACCTCCACCACTTCGGCCCCCAGATGGGCCAGCATGGTGTGAATAACCTTGTCGCGCTGGATCAATAGGCGGTCTGCCTCAATCTGGCAGGGCGTGTGGCGGTTGCCGATGTGCCATGCCAGACGCGGCAGGGCATCGCCTGTCACTTGCAAAAGTGGTTCGGGAGCAGCCTGAATGGCGATCACGGTGCCATCCCTCGTCTCCAGTGTGCCGCCGTGATCCAGTGACGTGACCTGCGCCAGATCTATCAACACCATCTGCCCGCCGTCAGTGCGCAGCCGTTTGCGGCGCAAAAACCGATCCTCATAGTTAAGGGTCAGGCTATCAGTGGCGGGACCTGCTGGATGAGGCTGATAGGTTTGGGCAAGGAGTTGTTGTGTCATTTTTGCCGATCCTGATGATTCTTTCATGAGTCTTTTCGCGGGCTTAGTCAGTTGGCCTGTCCCTTGCAGATTTCCAGTAGATGCGCCGTTCGTGACCGGAGTGACGAGCGGTGGCGCACATGGTGGAAATGATGAAAACGGGATGTACCCAGATGATGCATAAAATCAGCCTTGCCGACGAACTGGCCGAAATCCGCGCCGAGATTGCCCGCTTGAAAGAACGCGAGGCGGCGCTGGAGGCAGCAGTGCATGCCAGTGATGGCACCGTGCCCAATGGCCGCAATCACCGTGTTCGAGTGATCACCCGTCGCAATTCGGAATTTGATCCGGTTCTGTTGCCGCAGGAAGTGCGTGAAAACCCTCGCTACTGGCGCGATCATCTTAGCGTGCATGTGGAATGCCTGCCTGTTGAGGGTCGTATGTCCCGTCCCGGCTGGCCGATGAACCGTCTGTTTGCTGATAGCTTGCAGCACTGATCGCACCTCCCCTGACCGCTGCCTCAGAACATGAAGTAGCGTTGCGCCATCGGCAGACTTTCCGCCGGTTCGCAGGTCAGCAACTCGCCGTCCGCGCGTACCTCATAGGTTTCGGGGTTTACCTCTACATGCGGGGTGGCATGGTTAAGCTTCAGATGGCTCTTGCCGATGTTGCGGGTGTTTTCCACTGCAATTACCTGTTTCGCCAACCCCAGTTCAGCGCCGATCCCCTCGGCGGCTGCTGCTTCCGATACAAAGGTCACGGCCGCGTTTTCCACCGCGCGGCCAAAGGCCCCGAACATCGGCCGTGAATAAACCGGTTGTGGCGTTGGGATCGACGCATTGGGATCGCCCATCTGCGCACAGACGATAGATCCGCCGATCAGAACCATTTCGGGCTTTACCCCGAAAAACGCAGGGTTCCACAGAACCAGATCGGCACGTTTGCCTGCCTCAATCGATCCGATCTGGTGACTGATGCCGTGGGCGATGGCCGGATTGATGGTGTATTTCGCGATATAGCGCCGGACGCGGAAGTTATCGTTGTCGCCGGTCTCTTCCGACAGCCGACCGCGCTGTTTCTTCATCTTGTCCGCCGTTTGCCACGTGCGAATTAGCACTTCACCCACACGGCCCATCGCCTGACTGTCAGAGGCGATGATCGAAAACGCGCCCATGTCGTGCAGAATATCCTCTGCCGCGATGGTTTCACGGCGGATGCGACTTTCGGCGAAGGCGACGTCTTCGGGGATGGATTTGTCCAGATGGTGACAGACCATCAGCATATCCAGATGCTCATCCACAGTGTTCACGGTAAAGGGCCGCGTCGGGTTGGTTGAGGAAGGCAGGACATGCTCCTCGCCACAAATTTTGATGATATCCGGCGCGTGACCGCCGCCTGCGCCTTCCGTGTGGAAGGCGTGAATGGTGCGCCCCTTCAGCGCCGCAACCGTGTGTTCGACGAACCCCGACTCGTTCAGCGTGTCGGTGTGAATCATCACCTGCACATCCATCGCGTCAGCAACTGACAGGCAGTTGTCAATCGCGGCTGGGGTGGTGCCCCAATCCTCATGCAGTTTCAGGGCACAGGCGCCGGCCTTGATCTGTTCCTCCAGCGCGGCAGGCAGTGAGGCGTTGCCCTTACCGGCAAAGGCAAGGTTCATCGGGAAGGCATCCGCTGATTGCAGCATCCGGCCCAGATGCCACGGACCTGGCGTGCAGGTGGTGGCCAGCGTGCCATGAGCGGGACCAGTGCCGCCACCCAACATTGTGGTCAGGCCGGAATGCAGGGCATCCTCGATCTGTTGCGGACAGATGTAATGAATGTGGCTGTCAAAGCCGCCAGCGGTCAGGATCTTGCCTTCACCTGCAATCACCTCGGTGCCTGGACCGGCGATGATGTCTACACCGGGTTGGGTGTCGGGGTTGCCTGCCTTGCCGATGGCGTGGATGCGGCCATCTTTCAGGCCGACGTCGGCTTTGTAGATGCCAGTCCAGTCCACAATCAGCGCATTGGTGATCACCGTGTCCACGGCCCCTGCGGCGCGGGTGGTCTGTGCCTGTCCCATACCGTCGCGGATTACCTTTCCACCGCCGAATTTCACCTCTTCACCATAATACATTGCGTTTTCGCCACTGCCGCCCGTGGTTGCGGCACCAGCGCGTTCGGCGGTCAGGTCACGTTCCACCTCGATGACCAGATCGGTGTCCGCCAGACGCAGACGGTCGCCCACGGTGGGGCCATACATGGCGGCGTAATCCGCGCGGGAAATGGTGGCAGGCATCGGGCCTCTCCTCAAAGTGTTTAGTGGCGCAGGGTTTGCGCGATATGTCGTAAATCTTCGGTGCGTTTTTCGGTCAGCTCTGTGTGGCAGCTGGTGACGACCAGTGGTTCCAAAGTACCGCCGCGAAAGGGAAATCCGGCCAGTACACAGTCGGTATCTCTTAGCTTGATCCAAGCGCGCTGGGCTTCGCGCAGGTGATGCACTGCGCCGCTCTCTGCGGGTTCGCCATGCAAGGCGTCGACCTCAGCCGCTGCTGCCTTGGCGTCTCGATAGGCTGCGTTGAGTTGCGTGTCGGCGCGCTTCAGTTCTTCAGCCGCGCAAATGCGCATGTCCAGCGTTGTCACCGGATCGCTGCAATCGGCGGCCACCGCAGGGGCGGGCGTTATCGCAGTGTAGAGGGCAAGGACAGGCAGGAAACGGATCATCTAAAACTCCGGCGGTAGTGAAAAGGATAGAGCCTTACTGCGCTGCAGGTGGCGGCACTGGTCAAGCCCTGTTCTGATCAGTCGAGCCCCCCCATCACCTGCTGGTTAAAGCCATAAACCTTGCGCGCGCCGCCCAGCGGGACCAAGGCCACCTCGCGCCGCTGACCAGGTTCAAAGCGCACCGCGGTGCCAGCCGCGATGTCCAGACGCAGGCCACGGGCCGCCGCGCGGTCGAAGTCGAGGCCGGGGTTCGCTTCGGCAAAATGATAGTGGCTGCCCACCTGAATGGGGCGGTCGCCGGTGTTGGCGACCATCAGCGCGACAACGGGCTGGCCGGGGTTCAGTTCCAAGGTGCCACTAGCGGGCAGCAGTTCGCCGGGGATCATGGGGAGGCCTCCTCTATCAGCGGATCGGTTGGTGGACGGTCACCAGTTTGGTGCCATCGGGAAAGGTCGCTTCGACCTGCACTTCGTGGATCATCTCAGGAATGCCCTCCATGCAGTCGCTACGGCTGATCACCTCGGCGCCCGCTTGCATAAGGTCGGCGACCGAACGTCCATCACGGGCGCCTTCGACCACTGCGTCGGTGATCAGGGCAATCGCTTCGGGGTGGTTCAGTTTGACGCCGCGCGCCAGTCGTTTGCGCGCCACTTCGGCGGCCATGGCAATCAGCAGCTTGTCTTTCTCACGGGGTGTCAGTTGCATGTGGTCCTCAGATCA
This sequence comes from Thalassobius sp. Cn5-15, assembly GCF_022347685.1. Taxonomy (GTDB): domain Bacteria; phylum Pseudomonadota; class Alphaproteobacteria; order Rhodobacterales; family Rhodobacteraceae; genus Thalassobius. Next base: position 46,790 of record NZ_JAKRGF010000008.1, on the reverse strand, counting down.
TCCAGGTGCGCGGCAGGTCCGCGCCATTCATCAAGGTCAGCGCCGGGATCAGATCACGACGCAGAATAAAACTGTCCTCAGCCATCGCGCGCAGCACCAGCACATCAGGAGTGAGGCGACTGATGCCTGCGGTGTCAGGCAGCATCGGACGCAGGCTGTTTTGCAGTGCTTCACATTCCGCTTCTGGCGCGACCAGCAATGCGGTGGCCATCGCACCTGCACCGCCACCAATGGCCATGCGCTGCATCTGTGTATGCAGATCACCACCAAAACGCAGGCCGTCTGCATAGATCAAATGGCCCTCGCGACGGATCCGCACCTGATCACGTAGCAACACCTGACGCAGCACCTCGCCCATCGCGGCGCGACCGAAGACAAGCGGTTCAACCATCAAGAACCGCGCATCAGCGGTCAGATCGACGTGCAAGCAGCGGTGCAAGGCGCTGTGGTCGAACAGAATCGTTTCTTGCGGCAACCAGTCGAGGCGTGCGCCGCGCTCTGCTCTTAGATAGGTGGTGACGCGGCCCGCGGTTTGATCTGGGCTGCGATATATGCGTTCTGCGGCCTGTGTGGTCAGACGCAGGTGGCTGCCTGCTTCTGCCTCAGCGGTAAAGTCCAGCTGATCGCCACCGGTGATTCCGCCGGCAGTGTTCAGCTGCACTGCGGTCAGCGCACCATCGCGAATCTGTGGAAACAGCAGCTTCAGACAGCCGGAGGTCTGCAATCGGTCCACAACGCTGTTTTGCTCTCGTTGCTTGGCTGAAAGGATACCCTTGCCGATCGCGCGCGGCGGAGAGGCCCCCGATGTAGCCGGTGCAGTGGCAGTGATTATCGGTGCAGAAACGGTGATGGGAAGCCCCTAAGGTTTGGCAGATGGCATCAGGCGATCGCGTAGATCGGTGGCAATGAAGCGCAAGAAGTGACGTCTGAACAAGAAACGTTGCCTGAATTTTGGGCGAAACCCAGCGTCGCGGATGTGAAAGCCTAATTTTTGGGCGACTGCAGTGAATTAGCCCAAGGCTTCACCAGATCGCGGCTGTCATTGACGCTTTGGGTTCCGGCACCTGCTGATGCTACGGTCCTCTCCGTCGGAAGCGGAGGGCGGCGCAGATGCACTTTCTCACGGATTTTCGCATTTTCGCTCTTGACCCTCCGCGTCCTTCGCCGTAATTCCACGCTCACTTCGGCGGAGTAGCTCAGTTGGTTAGAGCAGCGGAATCATAATCCGCGTGTCGGGGGTTCAAGTCCCTCCTCCGCTACCATTCCCCCCTACATGTCAGACATACAGGCTGCGACAAACGGGTCACTACACAGCGCGTTTATGTATGTTTCTCAGTCGGCGCCTTCGGGCGATTTTTTGCGTTTTCCGTCTTCGCTGATTGCAGCACCTGCAAAAGTATGGGGCCCCGCTAGCCGGATGCCTAGTTGACGCTGCGACTCCGTAGGGTCCGCGAAAACACACCCCTGTTCTGCCGTTCATAGTTTCAGGCGACCTATGCGTCGTTGTGACCTGAACCAATGTTAACTTGTGTGATTGTGTGTGTCTTCGTGATCTCAACCCAGCCTAGACCCCCCTTACGAATACCCCGAGACCCCAAATGCGTGGCCCCCAAAGGCCCGGCTGCAAGTCGTTGTGTATTGCCGAGCGCAGGTCTGGGGTCGCGTTTAGACCGCAATTGCCGAATCCAAGGGGAAATCTAATGAGATTGACGATCAAGGCACGGCTGGCCCTTACGTTTGCCGCACTGTTGCTGATCTTTGCAGGCAGCGTATTTTTCGCGGTGCGGCAGCTGAACGCTGCGGATGCCGCACTAAACCGTGTCGCAAGAGAAGACGCGGCAAAACTGTTGTTTGCACAGCAGGTGTTTATCCTGGGGCAAGGGATCCGTCTGGACAGTGCTGATATCCTGATCGAATGGCAGGGTGAAGCGGATCCAACCGCGCGTATCGACCGTCAGCGCGGCGAAGTGGCCACTCAGGTGGCGCAGTTGGATGCGGTGATCGACGAGTTGCTCAGCCTTGCGACCGAAGAAGAAAAGCAGTTGCTGACAGAACTGTCTGACAAGATCAAACAATTTGAGAAGCTCACCGAAGATGCGATTGCGGCCAGATTGGCCGGTCGTGCTGAGGCAGAAGAGATCTACCACACATCCGCCTCAGACGCAGTGCATGCTGCTGCGGCCGTGGCGATGAAGCTGCAGAAATCTTATACCGCGCAGCTCAATGATTCCATTGCGCGATCCGAGGCGGATTTTGCCAAGGCGCGATACAAGTTGATTGTGGCCGCCGCAGTGGCTGGTGTGATCGCGCTGATTTCGTCTTTGTTGATCCTGCGCACCCTGTCCAATGGGCTACGCCATTCGATTGGCTTGGCCCGTAATGTAGCGGACGGTGATCTGACCAGCACTGTTGAGGTCACTGGTCAGCATGAGATCGCGGATCTTCTGCGGGCGCAGAACGACATGGTCCATAAACTGCGTGAAACCGTCGGCAATGTCGGCAGCGCGGTACGCAATCTGGCGGCGGGTGCTGATCAGATGGCAGGTACGTCAGAATCGCTGTCTGAAGGGGCGTCGGTACAGGCGTCGTCGACTGAAGAGGTGTCTTCGGCGGTGGAACAGATGTCTGCCAATATCTCTTCCAGTTCGGAAAACGCGATCAGCACCGAAGAGATGGCGCGCCGCTCTGCCGATGAGGCACAGCGTTCCGGTGTCGCGGTGGCAGATGCGGTGACGGCGATGAAAACCATTGGTGAGCGTATCAATGTGTTGCAGGAAATTGCCCGTCAGACGGATCTCTTGGCGCTGAACGCTGCTGTTGAGGCTGCGCGCGCTGGTGAACATGGTCGCGGTTTTGCCGTTGTGGCCGCAGAGGTGCGCAAGCTGGCTGAAAACAGCCAGCAGGCCGCAGCGGAGATTTCCACGCTGTCCTCTGATACAGTCAAAAGTGCAGCCACGGCTGGTGAGATGTTGGAAACACTTGTGCCCAACATCGAAAAAACCGCTGCCTTGGTCAGCGGCATCACCGGCGCATCGCGTGAATTGGCGATTGGGTCCAGCCAGATCAACGAATCTGTGCAGCGCCTTGATGGTGTGACGCAGGAAAACACCGCCGCCGCCGAAGAGATGTCATCGGCCGCGACCGAGCTGTCCAGTCAGGCAGAACGGTTGGCGGATGTCATCTCGTTCTTCCGCGTGGATGAGGCCGAGGTGGCGCAAACCTCTGCCGAGGTGACGGCCTTTGATCTCAGCGATGAGGACACGGACGAAAGCGACTTCAAAATCGCGTCCTGATGTTAACTGGCTGGTCCCGAGGGCGAGATCCGACGGGGCCAGTCGACCCTGTGCTGCAACTAGGCCCCTCGCAGCCCTGTGTGAAAAACCCGCGACTTTGGCCCGGTCGCGATGAAAGGAAACAATGATGCCGGAAACGGAAATCAACATCACGCTGGACAGCACCAGCACCTTCGACAGCCTTGTGCCGCTGCGCGATCAGCTTGCGGGGGTAGAGGCCTGCGGCCTCACCGCCAATTTGGCTGATGACATCCCCAGTGCGGTCCTCTTCGGTCTGGGTCAGCTACTTTGTGCGGCGGTGCGTGATGGAAAGGTTAAATCCGGCGCAGTTGCGTCGTTGAAGGATGTAGCCCCCTTTGGTGCGATGCTTGCTACCACGGGGTTTGATCACGCGTTGGCCCAAGCGGCCTGAAACGACCCAAATTGCTGAAGGTAGTATGACATGAGTAAAGAAATTCTGATTATCGACGATTCGCCATCGGTTCGGCGAATGGTAGCAATGACCCTGCAGCAGGAAGGCTATGAAGTGACCCAGTGCGAGGATGGCGCTGAAGGTCTGGACACAGCCAAGGCCAAACGCTTTGACATGGTCATCACCGACCAGAACATGCCGAACATGACGGGGATCGAGTTCATTCAGGCATACCGCAATGATCCGTCGTCCTCTGGCGTGCCGATCATCTTCCTCTCCACCGAAAGCGAAGGTGACCTGAAAAGCCAGGCCAAAGCCGCTGGCGCGTTGGGGTGGGTGATGAAGCCTTTTGAACAGGCCAAACTGTTGGCCGTAGTGAAAAAGGTTGTCGGCTGATGATTGATGAGGAAACCCAGGAAATCTTCCGCCAAGAAACGGAAGCGCTGATCGAGAGTTTGCAGGAATGCCTGCTGCAGCTTAATTCCACCCCTGAAGATATGGATCTGGTCACGCAGGTGTTCCGCGATCTGCACACGCTGAAAGGCACTGGTGCGATGTTCGGGTTTGCCCGACTGGCAGAGTTTATCCATGACTTTGAAGCGGCCTTTGAACAGGTACGGTCGGGCAATGCGGTTGTGACACCTGATCTGATCGCTGTGTCGCTGAAGGCCTATGATCTGATCGTGGCTCTTCTGGAAGGCGAAGATCCGGCTGCCGAAAAGGACGCTGAACTGAAGGCGGCGCTGTCTGCGGCCACCTCCGGTGATGCGGCCCCGGCAGCAGCTGAGGCTGAGGTGGTTGAAGAGGCCGCAGCTGAAGCGAAGGGCGAGATTGAGGGCTGGAAGCTGCGCTACAAGCTGCCGCCCGAGTTTATGGAAATTGGTGGTAATCCGGTGGCGATCCTGGAGGAATTGCTGGAAATTGGTGGCCCTGACACCAAGGTGGAGGCGATTGTGGATGGTCTGCCCGCACTGGCAGAGCTGAAACCGAATGAGTTGCACACCGCTTGGGAACTCCTCCTGCCTGCAGACGCGGACGAAGAAGAGATCCGCGATGTTTTCATGTTCCACGAGGATTCTATGGAACTGGAACTGACCGCGATCCGCGCAGCAGCTCCCGCTGCAGTTGAAGTCGCAGAGGCTGAGGTAACGGTTGAGGAGGCTCCAGCGGCAGAAACCGCGAAAGCAGAGGCTCCTAAGGCTGATACCAAGAAGCCTGCGGCCAAGAAATCTGGGTCCGCCAACGTGCAGATGCGCGTGTCTGCCGAACGTCTGGATGACATCATGGACCGCGTTGGCGAGTTGGTGATTGCAGAGGCCCGGCTGAGTGATCTGGCGCAGAAGCTGAACGATCCGAACCTGACTGAGGTGGTGGAAGATATCCGCCGTCTGGCGCTGGGTCTGCGCGACACCACAATGGCGATCCGTCTGACCCCGCTATCGTCGATCACTGGCCGTTTCCAGCGGCTGGCGCATGATCTGGCAGGCAAGACCGGCAAGGACTTCGACTTTGTGATTGAGGGCGAAGAGACCGAGCTGGACAAGACAGTGATCGAAAAGTTGTCCGATCCGCTGGTCCATATCCTGCGTAATGCCGTTGACCACGGGTTGGAGGATAACGACACTCGTGTGGCCGCTGGCAAGCCAGCGCGCGGCACTGTGCGCCTGAAGGCATCCTATTCTGGTGCGGATGTGCTGATCTCGGTCCAGGATGATGGTAAGGGGTTGGACCCCGACTTTATCCTTGGTCGTGCTATTGACCGTGGTTTGGTATCGGCAGATGCCAATCTGTCGCGTGGCGAGATCTTCCAGCTGTTGATGGCGCCCGGCTTCTCTACCGCTGAACAGGTGACTGATCTGTCCGGTCGTGGCGTGGGCACCGACGTGGTGAAATCTACCGTTGAGGCGTTGCGTGGTTCGGTCGAGATTGAATCGGAACTGGGCGCGGGCAGCTCCTTCACGCTGCGTCTGCCGCTGACTTTGGCGATCATCGATGGTCTGCTGCTGCAGGTTGGCGAAGACCGCTACACTGTGCCGCTGGCTGCAGTTGAGGGCATCGTCGAAGAGCCTGAGGCGATCCGCGATGGCAGTGATCCCACCACCACCGTCGAACTGCGCGAAAAACTGATTTCGATCATGCGGCTGCGCGAGATTTTTGAAACTGGTGGCGAACGCGCTGAATTCCCCAAGGTGGTTCTGGTGCGCACCGGCGATCAACAGATCGGTTTGGCGGTGGATCGTATCATCGGGTCCTACCAGACGGTGATCAAGCAGCTGTCTCCGATGCACAGCCGCCTCAATGTCTTCTCCGGGGCGACGATCCTTGGCGATGGCGATGTGGCTCTGATCGTGGATGTGGCGCAACTGGTGAAGGCGCAAGGCCTCGACCAAGACGGAAAGGAGCAAGCAGCATGACCCTAGAACTGGTATCTGCAAGCGAAGATGACCTGAAGGATATGGTTGCCTTTGAAATGGGTGGTGAGCTGCTGGTCGTGCCGACCCGCATCCTGCGCGAAGTGCTGGAACCGCCCAAGCTGACCCGTGTGCCATTGGCCGGTCCCTATTCTGCAGGTCTGATCAATGTGCGCGGTGTGGTTCTGCCGGTGGCCGATCTAAGGCCGATTTTCGAGATGGAGCAGAAGCCCTTTGACATCGACACCCGTGTTTTGGTGTTGGAACTGGCACTGGAAGAGGGGACTATGACCCTCGGCGTGATTGCTGAAAAAGTGCATGCGGTTCTGGCGCTGGATCCTGAAACGATTCAGAAGGTTCCGTCCGTTGGCACTCGCTGGCCGCAAGGCGCAATCAAAGGTATCGGCCGTTGGAAAGACCGTTTCGTTAATTTGATCGACGTGGAGAAGATCGCCGAAGAATACCTCGGCGCGATGCCCACGGATGACAGCCTGACTTAAAGGTGGGCCCGAATATGCGCGAACGTTCTATCCATCACAAACAGGCACCTGCTGGGCGCATGCCCTGCTTTTGCCCCACCCCCTATTTGCCGGAGGCCCAAGGTGTTTGAGACCAATACAACTGTGGACGAAGTCCAGAAAACTTATCTGACCTGTGGTTTGGGTGACGAGAAGGTTGCGCTGCCTGTTGTGCGCGTGAAAGAGATCCTGGATCCCAAACCCGTCACGCCCCTGCCGCATACGCCTGATTACCTGCTGGGCTATATCGACCTGCGCGGCGAAAGCGTTCTGGTGGCGGACCTGCGTCTGTTAATGGCACGCCCCTACCGTGACAATGAACCGGACACCCGGATTATCGTGTTGCTGATCAACATGGGCGGCAAGGAACATGCGGTTGGCCTGCGTGCGGATCGGGTGTTTGAAGTGACCCGCCTTGACGACGACCGTCTGGAAGAATTTGCCAACGAAGGCCTGTTGAACTGGGACAATCGTATGGTCGCAGGCGTTGGTCGCCGTGACGGTGGCTTTGTCACGGTGTTGAACCTTGACGGCATGTTCAGTTCTGGCGTGATTTCAGATTTCCATCAACAGGTAGAGGCGGACCAGGGTGCGTACCGGGAAGCGGTATGAGCACAGCAACTTTGGAGGCAGATCGCGCCCTGCAAAAAAAGCTGTGCGAAATCATCACCAGCAAGACCGGCATTCAGCTGCCGGAAAACAAACGCACCATGATCGAAGGCCGGCTGCGCAAGCGTGTCCGTGCCCTCGGGATCCGTGACCTGCGCACCTATCTGAAAATGGTGATGAACGAAGGTCTGCTGGAAACTGAATTGCCGCAGATCATCAATGTGATGACGACCAACAAAACGGACTTCTTTCGTGAAGATGCCCATTTTGACTATCTGGTCCGCACTGTCTTGCCGGGTCAGTCCACCAGTCAGGTGTTCAAGGTGTGGTCTGCCGCCAGTTCCAGCGGCGAAGAGGCTTACACAACTGCGATGGTGCTGAACGAACACAGTAAACGCACGCCGGGGTTCAATTTCTCCATCGTGGGTACGGATCTGTCGACCGAAATGGTGCGCAAGGCCCGTAAAGGCATCTACACCCCTGAGGAAGTGGTGGACGTGCCCGACGACATGCGCGCCCTCTATCTGGAGGAAGGCCATGACAGTGTCGGCCGTCAGCTGACCCGGGTGGTCAAACAGCTGCGCGATCGCGTTGGGTTTGCCCAAATGAACCTGATGGATAAGACCTATCCGGTAGAGAAGATGATGGATGTCGCCTTTCTGCGGAACGTCTTGATTTATTTTGACGAAGCAACCCAGCGACGGGTTGTTTCCTCGGTCACCGATCATTTGAAACCCGGTGGCTATCTGTTTGTGGGGCATTCGGAAACCTCGGTCGCTTCGGATCCACGTCTGATCCAGAAAGCTGCCGCTGTTTTCCGGAAGGAGGCATAACGAATGAATGCAGTAACGAGTGACGAGCAAATCAAGGTGATGATTGTCGAAGACAGCCTCACCGCGCGTACCATGCTCAAGAATATGATTGAAACCCAGCCCGACCTGAAGGTCGTGGACATGGCCAAAGACCCATTTGATGCCGCCGAAAAAATGCGCAAGGGACTGCCGGATGTGATGCTGCTGGACGTGGAGATGCCGCGTATGGACGGTTTGACCTTTCTGCGCCGGATCATGGCCCAGCACCCTATGCCGGTGGTGATCTGTTCCAACCACACTGAAAAGGGGTCTTCTGCCTCGATGAAGGCGCTGGAAATGGGTGCAGTTGAGGTGCTGGCGAAATCCTCCATTGGCGCGTTGTCCAAGGATGACCACGGGATGAATCGTGTTTGCGACGCCGTGCGCGCCGCCGCCCATGCCCGCGTCAGCCCAAAGGCACGTAAACGTCGCCCACCAGCGCGCGACGTGAAACCGCTGAAGAAAGAAACTGCGGACGTGATCATGGCGGCCCGTTCGCCCAACGCACCGCCGGTGCTGCGCACGCCGCCGGTCATCGGCATTGGGGCCTCTACGGGAGGGACCGAGGCGTTGGCGAAAATGCTGCAGATGCTGCCTGCCGACAGCCCACCGATCGCCATCGTGCAGCACATGCCCGAAAAGTTCACAGAGGCCTTTGCCAACCGCCTGAACAAGCTGTGCGCGATTAACATCAGCGAGGCCCGTGACGGCGACAAGATGACCCGCGGCATGGCCGTTGTGGCGCCGGGTAGCCATCATATTATTCTGGAACGTTCGGGGCGCGATTATATCTGCCGTGTCATTGATGGTCCGCCGGTCAGCCGCCACCGTCCTTCGGTGGATGTGCTGTTCCGCTCGCTTTCTATTCAGGCAGGCGGGAATGCCATGGGAGTGATCATGACCGGGATGGGTGACGATGGCGCGCAGAGTTTGCTGGAAATGCGTCAGGCCGGTGCCACCACACTGGCCCAGAACGAAGAGTCCTGTGTGGTCTACGGCATGCCGCGCGAAGCAGTGGAACGGGGCGCGGCAGAAAATGCTGTGCACCTCAACAAGATCGCTGAACATATTCAGGCTTTTGATCGCAACCATCTGGGCCACATCGCAGCGCGGGGGGTACGCTAATGCAACATTTTCGTATCTCTCCACCGCCGCTGCAGGGGTTGAGTGACGGTCCGTTCCAGCGAATGGAAACCGTTCTCAGCGACATTCTGGACAAGCTGTTCTTTGCCTTTGATACCACCAAGACCCTGCGCAAGGGCGTTGCCGATCTGGACCGGCTTCTGGAGCCAGAAAATCTGGTACGGATCAATGAAAAGCAGGTCGCCATTTCCGATCTGATGACGCAGATTGATGAAAACAGTAAAGACGCCAAGGCCTTCGTGCAGGATCTGCGCGACAATGGCCGAAAGATGTCGTCGACCCTGAAAGATCTGTCCAAGATTATTCAGTCGTCGAACATCGTGTCGCTCAACGCCCGCATCATCGCGCAAAGCCATCGCCACAAGGCGCTGGGCGCGCAACTGGTGCGTCTGGCCGAAAGCATTTCGGATATTTCTGGCGATGCGACCAATCTGGTGGCGGAGATGTTTGATGTGATCGACACCATCGTCACCACAACCGAAGATATGGGCCAGAACGTCGAAGCGCGTGCTCGTGCCCTGTTTTCCAGCCTGAAGCCCAAAGCCAAAGCCCTGGAGGCGGCGCTGACCGCATTGGAACAAGGGATGAAAGCGGCCTCTACCGCCTCTTCTTGGTTGTCGGATTATGTGGCTGTCGCAGAAAAAGACGTCTCTGAAGTGATCTCGGCACTGCAGGTTGGCGACCGGTCGCGCCAGCGGGCAGAGCATGTGCGCTTTATTTCGGATCGGGTGGCGCTATACCCGTCACATTCGACCGAGGCGGCCAGTCTGATGTTGCTCGCAAGGGCGCAGATGCAGGAAACGGTGACTGAAACCATCACGGATACCCGCAAAGCGCGGCAGCTCTTTGCCTCTCTGCGGGCGCGGCAGCAGGATTTCCTGACCAAGTGTCATGAGATCGCGGGCTCTTTCCAGAACAGTGCTTATGCATTGTCGGTAGCGGCCATGCCGATGGATCGCAAAGGCTTCGACTTCGCCGCCAACGCCGAGGCAGAGGTCAAGACACAGGAGCGCCTGAATGAGGCGGACACCGCGCTTGCCAGTCGGTCCAAGGTATTGTCGGACAACGCATTCGAGATGCAGCTGGCGGCGCTCAACACCATCATCACTTGTGCCCGAGGGTTCAAGCAGGCGATGGATATGATCATGATCTCGCAGCAGATCAACGAAGTGATCTCGGAGGCGCCGGTGACCTTTGACAAGTTCGCCGACACGATGGAACAGACCAAGGCCAAGATGCAGGCATGGACGGATCGCGAGGCGGCTGAAAGCGAGAACGTCGATCTGAACGCCATGGATGGCGAGGATCCTGCCCTGCGTGAGGCGCGTGAAGTGTTGGAGAAGCTTTTGCCCAGCCTGGAGGCCGACGCGCCGCAGATTGCGAGTGCGATCACCAGCAGTGCCGACGCTTTTGAAAGCTTTGTCGAAGAGCTGGAGCTGCTGGATCAGGTGGAAAAGGTTGCAATGGCACCGCTGCCGCTGGATCCAGAAGCGCTGAGTGAGACATTTCATGCGCATTTGGCGGATATCCACAAGGTCTATACCATGCAGGCAGAGCGTGACATTCAGGACGTGATGTTTGGTCATCTGAAACCGGTGGACGAAGCGGCCGAACAAGCATCTGCCGAAGCCGCAGCGCCCGTTGCTGAAGTGGCCGAGGCGAGCGCCGAGTCAGAGGACGATCTGGACGACATCTTCTTCTGATTGATGGGTGCACTGGAAACAAAACAGGCCGGGGTTCTTCCCGGCCTGTTTGTGTCTGTGCTTGCCGCGCTTTCGGCAGTGGTTTGGCGCTTACCTCTCAGACATCGCTCTGGCGTTTTTGGGCAGGCATGTGCCCGTCCAAAAGAAGGCGCAGCTTTTGCGGAGTCAGGGGTTTGGGGATGTATTCGTTGATTTCGCTGTCGTGACACAGGCGTTCGATTTCCATCGTCATATCGGCGGATACGGCAATGATCGGGGTTTGGGCCTTGTTCAACTGGCGCTCTTCGGCGCGGATGCCGGCGGCCATCTGGAACCCATCCATGATCGGCATATGGCAATCCGATAGCAACAGGTCATAGCTGCCGCTGCGCCAGGCCTTCAGTCCCTCTTCACCGTTGTTGACGGCACGGGCGGTGATGCCGAGTTGAGTCAGCATTCGCAGGGTAATTTCGCGCGTCATGTCGTCGTCTTCGACCAACAGAACCTGGCGGCCAGCACGCGTGTTGGCGGCTGCGATTTGGATCGCGGTTGAGCGGGGTTGCGGCGCGGGCTCAATCGCCGGATCTATTGTGCTGTCCGCCAGCAGATCGGTCACGCAGGCAATGACATGACTGGGGAGGAACTGGACGAGTGGCAGATCTGTTTTCGTTGCCATGTTACGGGGACCGACGCTGGTCGCATCGTCTCGTGTGATGTGCAGAACAGGGATGCCTTCAGGCAGTTCCTGTGTGGTTTCGTCGCCCGCCAGTGTGATGATCAGATCTGGCTGGCGCGTGCTCTCTGTTTGTGTCGCCCGCCAGTTTTGGATCACCCGTCCCCCAGCGCTGTGAATATAGCGTTGCAGACCACCGACCACGGCATGATCCGACACTATCAAGCCCACTACCCGCTGATCCAGTGATCGCAGGCGTGGCAGTTCGCTGGCCCCCATCTGAAAGGGCAGTTGCACTTCAAATGTGGTGCCGACGCCCTTATCGCTCAGGACAGAGATCTGGCCGCCCATCATCTTGATCAGCCTATCTGAAATCGTCAGGCCCAGTCCGGTGCCTCCGACCTTGCGGCGGATGCTGCCATCGTCTTGTGTGAAGGGGCGGAAGATCTTTTCCATCGTGTCGGCCGTCATGCCTATGCCGTTGTCACGCACGGTTATCTGCATAGTCATCTGATCTACCGATATGGACTGCGTGGTCAGGGACACTTCTACCAGGCCAGTATGATCCATCCCGGCGCTGAACTTGATCGCGTTTGACAGCAGGTTGGCCATAATTTGACGCAGTCGCATCGGGTCAGCCTGCACCAGTGGCAGTGCCGGATCACAATAGGGCAATAGGCGCACGCCGCTATCGCTGGCCTGCGTTCGCACAGTGCTAAGCGCATCGGAAAGGACACTTTCCAGCGAGATATCCTGGCGGGTCAGTTCCAGTGTTTCCGCCTCGATACGAGAGAAGTCCAGAATGTCGTCGATGATCCCCAGCAGCTGCCGGGTGGAGCGCTGCGAGGAGTGCAACAGGTCCTCGTCCTCGCGGTCCTGATTCCGCTCTGTCAGCAATTCAATCGCAGCAATCACCGACAAGAGTGGTGAGCGTAGCTCGTGGCTGATCGTCGAGAGGAATGAGGATTTACTGCGATTGCCTGCCTCTGCCAGACGCAGGGCGCGGCGCAGCTCATCTTCGCGGCGTTCAATTTCACTGTAGTCATGCACAACGATCAGAAATTCCAGCGGCACATCACGGCCCTGCGGCAGCGGTTCGATATGAATGGCGATCGGAAAGCGATGGCCGTCGTTATGGATGCCGTTGCAACGCACTGTGGCGGGTGGGGCATTGCGTGCCAACTCGCGCAGACCCGCGTTGGTCAGGCGAATGCTGCTATCACGGCCAAGATCGATGAAACGGTTGATCCGCTGGCCTCTGCCTAGTTCGGGTGCGGTGCCAAACACCGATTTCAGCGCGGGGTTAACCATTTGTACGCGGCCATGAACATCCACCAGAAAGTTCACGTCCTGTGTGGCGTTCAGCGTGGCTGCCATCCGGCGGCGGTGGGCATCAACACGACGTCCCGCCTCTACCATCCACATAAAGATCAGCACGACCATTGCTGACCCGATGGAAAAGGCGGCAATAGTTGCCATGCGCAGGAAGTGCAGAGGGGCATAGGCCGCATCAAACGGTTGTTCGATCGCCACGCCAAAGCCCAGATCCTTGTAATAGTGCCAGGCCCCCACAACTCGCTGGCCGGCGTAGTTGATATAGCCCTCTATATTGCTGCTGTTTTCGCCTCGCAGTGCCTTTTGTACGGGCAGTATATTACGCTGCACCTGCGGAGAATAGCGGCTGGAGCCTTCGGGCCGTAACAACAGGTGGTCGCGTCCATATTGCCAGATACCGGAGGCGCGTAGATCCTCTAGTTCGCTGACATCCGACAATAGCGCGCCTTGCTGATTAAAGGCGTACGCCTGCTTGAAACCGGGAGTGTCGGCGAAATGCATCATCCGGAACAGTTCGCGTTGTGGAAACAGCCGCAGTGCCAGAACAGCGATGATCCGACCTGTTTCATCGCGCAGCGGCGCAGCTACAAAGTTGGTCGCGTTATCACGAATGTCCTTGCTGTTGGTATTGTGAATGTCTGATCGCGTCAGTTGGGTCAGCAATGCTTCGCCAGAAAGCAATCTTTCAAACAACAATGGTTGCGCCAGAAGGAGGTTCGGCGTGCCGATATTGCTGTCGCGTGAAGAAGCCAGACTGGTGCCGTCGCGGGCAATCAGGAAGTAGCCGTTGACGTGGTTCTGATAGAGGAAGGAACCGAAGAATGTTCTTAAATGTCGCTGGGCCGATGCCTGTAACAACGCCTGACGATCATCTTTTAGCGGCAGCAGCGCGCGGGTTGCCCTTAGCAGGGCGGGATCTTCGGCATGTGCTAGAACTTCGCTTTTGCGGGTGTCCATCCAATGGGCAATGGCGCGCTGATTGTTGCGTAGGGTGTTTTCCAACTCGCTTCGCAGCTCGTTCTCGAAATTGCGACGGACCATGTCCGACACCAGAAAACAGCCCACGATTAGGGCCAACAATGCCAGCACCAGCACCGGCAAGTTCGAACCACGTAACTTAAACGACATGCCGCGCCTCAAAGACATGGGGTGTCGGGCGCGACCAAGAAGGGTATGGACAGTACAAGACCCCCGAAACGCGGGACAATCTACAAAGAAATTTCGGCATGTTTTCGTGGCTTCCCTATACTCTCAGGGCGCTTGGGGTCTGAAGTGCATTGCCTTTGAGGTGTCTTTATATGGGCAAACAAAAGCACGCGTGTTGCATTTATACTTAACGTTCTAAGTGCACCCCCGGTAGTGTTTCCATACGAAAGAGAGCGTTTTGGTCGTGCAAGCACCGTCTTTGGTATGTATTTATGTGCTAAATTTCGGAAACTACTGGCTTTTAAATGGACGAGAGGTGCCCGTGCCGGCGAGTGATCCGATTCTACTGTGCCTCTATAGGGATCTCAGGAGGTTCCAGTTTCCTGTCGCGCCTTTGTGTCAATCGGGCTATTGGGGGGACATGGATACACTGTTTGAACTCTTCCTCGTTGCCCCGCCAGGGCTGGAGCCACAATTGCGCCAAGAGGTGCAGGCCTTGGGGTACAAGGCCGCCAAACAGGTGCCCGGTGGCGTCACCATTGAAGGCGGCTGGCCAGATGTGTGGCGGCTGAACCTTTTGTGCCGTGGGGCCACCCGCGTGTTGGCGCGGATCGGTGAATTTCGCGCGTTCCATCTGGCACAGCTGGACAAACGGTCGCGCAAATTTCCTTGGGCTGAGGTTCTCCGCCCTGATGTGTCCATCCGTGTGGAGGTGACCTGCAAGAAGTCCAAGATCTACCACGCAGGTGCCGCCAAGCAGCGGATTGAAAAGGCTATTGCCGAAACACTGGGCGCAGAAGTTTCTGATAAGGGGCAGGTGCAAATCAAAGCGCGGATTGACGATAATCTGGTGACTTTCAGCGTCGATACCTCAGGTGAAACACTGCACAAACGTGGCCATAAGGCTGCGGTGGGCAAGGCACCGATGCGCGAAACTCTGGCCGCGCTGTTCCTGCGTGCGGCAGGATTTGACGGATGCGAACCGGTTTTGGATCCGATGTGTGGTTCCGGCACCTTTGTGATCGAGGCGGCGGAACAGGCGTTGGGTCTGTCGGCGGGTCGTGCGCGCAGTTTTGCCTTTCAGGATCTGGTGTCCTTTGATGAAAACCAATGGTCGCGGATCAAGGCAGAGGTGCTGGCGCCGGTAGATAACCTGTCTGATCTGACCTTCCGCGGGTCAGACCGAAACGAAGGTGCGGTCGCCAATTCCACCGCCAACGCTGACCGCGCTGGTGTTGCGATGCTGACTGAATTTACCCATGCGGCGGTCAGCGATCTGCAGCGTCCCGATGGCCCGCCCGGACTGGTCATTGTGAATCCGCCCTATGGCACACGGATCGGCAACAAGAAGCTGCTGTTTGCCCTGCATGGCGCCCTTGGTGAGGTGTTGAAAGAACGTTTCAGCGGCTGGCGTGTGGGCATTGTCACCTCTGACGCCGCATTGGCGCGGGCGACTGGTCTACCGTTCCTGCAACCGGGGCCGCCGGTGCCGCATGGCGGGCTGAAGGTGAAGCTCTACCAAACCGCGCCGTTGCCCTGATTTGTGGCGCTGCGACCCGTATTCGCCATTGGGCGAATCGCGCCGGATTATGCTAGGTTTTGTGATATGCCCGATACCGCCCCCAATATAAGCGCCGAACAGGCCGAAAACGCTCAGCCGGTGATCCGCCAACTGGACGACGCCGCTATCAACCGTATAGCGGCGGGTGAGGTGGTGGAGCGCCCCGCCTCAGCGGTGAAGGAACTGGTGGAAAACGCCATCGATGCCGGCGCGCGACGGATTGAGATTGCGATTGCTGACGGCGGCAAAACCCTGATCCGCGTCACCGATGATGGCTGTGGCATCACGCCTGATCAGCTGCCGCTGGCCCTGTCGCGCCACGCGACGTCCAAAATTGATGGTTCTGACCTCCTCAACATCCACAGCTTCGGCTTTCGCGGTGAGGCACTGCCGTCACTGGGCGCAGTGGGTCGTCTGACCATCACCAGCCGTGCGGCGGGGGCAGAGGCGGGACAGATCGCCGTCGCAGGCGGCGCGATGGAGGCGGTGAAACCTGCCGCCCTGAACCGTGGGACGATTGTCGAACTGCGCGATCTGTTTTTTGCCACGCCCGCACGACTGAAATTCATGCGCACCGATCGTGCCGAAACGCAGGCGATCAACGATGTGGTCAAACGTCTGGCGATGGCCGAACCCTTCATCGGCTTCACCCTGCGTGACGTGTCCGGTGGTGGTGAGGGGCGCGTGACCTTCCGCGCTGATCCCGAAAGCGGGGATTTGTTTGACGCGTTGCATGGGCGCCTCGCGCGTATTTTGGGGGCGGAATTTGCCGAGAATGCACTGAAGATCGACGCCGAACGCGACGGTTTCATGCTGACCGGCTATGCCGCCTTGCCGACCTATTCGCGCGGCTCTGCGGTGGCGCAGTTCTTGTTCGTCAATGGCCGTCCGGTGAAGGATAAGCTGCTGGTTGGGGCGCTGCGCGGGGCGTACTTTGACTTCCTCAGCCGTGATCGCCATCCGGCAGCAGCGCTGTTTATCGAATGTGACCCGCATCTGGTCGATGTGAACGTGCATCCGGCCAAGTCCGAGGTCCGCTTTCGCGATCCCGGTCTGGTGCGTGGGTTGATCGTGTCGGCCCTGCGCAATGCACTGTCGGGAGCAGGGCATCGCGCCTCAACCACTGTGGCGGATGCAACATTGAACGCGCTACGCCCCGAAGGCATGGGCGCTGGGCCCACGGAGCCGCGTGTCTATCAAATGGACCGTCCGTCGCCCTCGGCTCTCAGAACCAGCTATCAGGGTCAGGCGCCCGAAGCGTTTAACCATACGCAACCGTATGTTTCGCCCCCCAGCGGTTTCGCCGATCTGGCAGGCAGCTATTCCGCACGGGTGGAGGAGGTGGTCGAGTCACCGGCAACCCCAGACGCCCCACCGTTGGAGGCGCTGCCGCTGGGGGCTGCACGGGCGCAGGTGCACGAAAACTACATTGTCGCGCAGACCCAAACCGGTATGGTCATTGTGGATCAACACGCCGCGCATGAACGGTTGGTCTACGAAAAGCTGAAATATCAGATGGCAGAGAACGGTGTCGCCGCGCAGGCGCTGCTGATCCCTGAAATTGTTGAGCTGTCCGAAGGTGACTGTGCCCGCATCTTAGAGATTGCGGAAGATCTGGAACGCCTCGGTCTTGGGTTGGAACAGTTCGGCGGCGGTGCGATTGCGGTGCGCGAAACCCCCGCCATTCTGGGTGAGGTGAACGCGCGTCAACTGGTCCTAGATATCCTAGATGAACTGGCGGACATGGGCGACAGCCAGACCCTGCAAGCGCGGATTGAGGCGATCCTTAGCCGCGTGGCCTGTCATGGTTCCATCCGTTCTGGCCGCCGCATGCGGGCCGAAGAGATGAACGCGCTGTTGCGCGAGATGGAGGCAACGCCGCATTCCGGCCAGTGTAACCATGGCCGGCCCACTTATGTGGAATTGAAACTCAGCGATATTGAACGCCTGTTTGGACGGACCTGATGATGGATTTGAACACCCTTTTGCAAAACCCCGCTGCCTTGATCGCCGCGGCGGCGGTGCTAGTCGTGATCGCGGCGATGGTCTTGCGCAGCGGGGCGCAGAAACGTGCTGAACGGACCGAAGCGATGATCGCGCAGTACATGGGCCAGATGGCGCAGCGGGTGGATCAACTGGCGGCGGGTCAGACGCAACTGGATGGCGGCCTACGGGCCCAGGCGCAAGCCAATGCGCAATCGCAGGGTCAAATCGCGACATTGATGGAACAGCGTCTGGGGGAGGTGCAGGTGAACCTGCATGAAAACCTTGCCAAGGTGCAGCGCGGGACGGGTGAAAACCTGGCCTCAATGCAGCAGAAAATGGCGGACACTTTGGCGGCGCAGCAACTGCAGATGCAGGAAAATCTGGCGAATATGCAAATGCGCACCAACCGCTCGCTGACTGATCTGCATGAGAAATTGAACACCTCGCTGGCGGGCAACGCGAAGCAGACGGCCACCTCGCTGACGCAGTTGCAGGAACGGCTGGCGACCATCGATAAGGCGCAGGAAAACATTACCAAGCTGTCGGGCGATGTACTGTCACTGCAGGATATCTTGTCGAACAAACAGACGCGTGGGGCGTTCGGGGAAATCCAGCTGAATGATATCGTCGGTAAGGCGCTGCCGCGCGACAGCTACACGCTGCAACATACGCTGACGAATGGCAAACGCGCTGACTGTCTGATCCATTTGCCAAACCCACCCGGCCCCATCGTGATCGACAGCAAATTCCCGCTGGAAGCCTATGAGGCGATGCTGTCTTCGCAGACTGAGGCAGAGCTGAAGGCAGGCATTCAGCAGTTCAAAACCTCTGTCCGTAAGCATATCAAAGACATTTCTGACCGTTATATCATCGAAGGCGAAACCGCCGATGGTGCGCTGATGTTCCTGCCGTCCGAGGCGATTTACGCCGAGTTGCACTCCAAATTCTCGGACCTCGTGCGGGAAGGATTCGAGCGTCGTGTTTGGATCGTCTCGCCGACGACTTGCATGGCGACGTTGAATACCATGCGGGCGATTCTGAAGGATGCGCGGATGCGCGAACAGGCAGGTGAGATTCGCAAAGCACTGCGCAATCTGCACCGCGATGTGGAAATTGTTGGCGAACGTGCGGGCAAGTTGGAAACCCATTTGCGACAGGCAGGCGATGATGTGGCAGGCATTCTGACCGCAGCCACCCGCGCCAATAAACGTGCGCACAAGCTGGATAATTTCGATTTCGAAGAACTGGCGCCTGAACCGGAACCCGAGGTGCAGCGCGACCTGTTGGAAACGGACAAGTCCTAAGGCAAATATCGACACCTTTCGCGACTTGCCCCAGATCAAAGTCCGCGCGTGGCCGGAAGGGCAGGATGAGAGCAGAGATAGCGCGAAAGGAATCGAAACCATGCTGACCACCTCTGTTCAAAAGGTTGCCAATATCATCCTGATGGCCCGCGAATTGGGGCGGGCCGAGGGTGAGCTGCGCGCCTTTATCGACCGCATGACCGAAGAAGAGCAGGCCGATATGGTCGCTCTAATGTGGATCGGTCGCGGCAGTTTTGAACCCGAAGAATGGGATGAGGCCCGCGACACTGCCGTTGCGGAGGCAACGACGCCCACTGCCGACTACCTGATTGGCACGCCGCATCTGTCGGACCACCTGGAAAACGGGTTGGAGGCCTTGGGCCTGTCTGCAGCGGATGAAGAGGATGAGCTAATCCGCGGCGGCTGACCCCAACCACCGAAACGAAACAAAAACGCCCCGCTGACCGCTCAGCGGGGCGTTTTATATACGGGTGCGTATGGTCTGACCCTTAGTGGGTCACAACCTCGATGTGCTGGGCCAGTTCACCGACCGTGTCCAGCCAGTCACTGACCAGATCCGCTTGTGCAGGTGCTGCAGAAACACCGGCGGCGATGCGTTCGTCCAGCACCGCCTCGATCGCCATTGCAACGGGGCTCGACACCAGACGCGCCATGGCAGATCCGCGTTCATCGCCCCATGCGTCCATTGTGTAGGTCTTGTGCCAGACGGTTTCACCGTCCCGTTCTGCCTTCAGCGCGACGCACATGATCACGCGGTCCGGCTCACCCTCATCATAGGCGTTGTCGGCCCAGAACTGATCGGACATTTCTTTCAGGCGGGCATCGCCTTCGGGACCTGTCAGCGTTTCGATTTCTTTGAACACATCAGCCCAGGCTTCGGCCCAGCCGTTCAGGCGCAGGGTGCCGCGCACGAATTGTTTGACGTTCCAATCTGCCTCGAACCCGTACTCTTGCATAAAGGGCAGTGAGTCGCGGTTCGGATAGACTTCAAAGGCCTCAGCAGTGGGCAGCGGTGCGGTGTAGCTCGACAGCGCATCCCACGGACGCTGGGCAACAAATTCCTTGCCGTCCAGAATGGATTTCGACGGGGATCGCAGCGCTTTCAGCACACCCAGCGGCGACCAGCTGAATTTGTAGCGGAAGGGGTTTTCGTGTTTCGGCACGCCACCGCAGTAAGAGATGAAGGACAGCTCGTTGCCCGCATCAAAGGCGTCGGCCGATTTGTAATCCGCCATCAGCGCGTGGGCCATCAGGTGATCGATGCCGGGGTCCAGCCCGACCTCATTCACAAAACACAGCCCCTTGTCTTTCGCCGCCGCATCCAGCGCGCGCATTTCCGGCGCGATGTAGGAGGAGGATACGAAATGCGCGCCCTTACTCAGGCACAGTTCTGCCAGCGGGACGTGTTGATCTGCCGGCAGCATAGAGACGACGACATCGCCTGCCTGCATTGCACCTGCCACTGCCTCCATCGAGAAGGGGCGGATGTCCTTGGCCAGATCGCCCACGGCCTCTTCGGCCTTGGCGACGGTTCGGTTCCATACGGTGACGTCTTGTCCTGCTTCCAGCAGGCGACGCAGGCCGGGGATGGCCGACAGGCCGGTGCCACACCAGTGAATAGTCATGTTCTTCCTCCTAAATTTCAGACCTTAGCGACGTGTTCACGGTACGTCGCGTCGGCACGGCCCCATACGCCAGCGTCCAGATCGCCAAGGGTCAGCAGCGACGGCAGCAGCTGTGCGGCGTAATCTTCGGAACTTTCTGCGGGCAGCATAGAGGGCAGGTTATCAATCGCCATCACATCCATCACCGGATCGTTGGCCACGCGTAGGGCTGGTTGGGCCCATGTGGTGGCGCGATCATAAACGGGGATCGGGTTGTAATCACTGTCAGGGTCACAGGCGACATCACCGATCGCGGTCAGTTTGCGATCGGCATTCAGTGCCTCCGCTGGGACAAAGACCGGTGTACCGGGGCGTGCAAAGATGCAATTCAGGAACAGATCGTGATCTAGAATTTCAGGAAAGGGGCCGCCGCTGGCGGTTTCGGCCATGTCCCATTTGGTCACGGCAATGCCCATTGCTTCACACAGGTCGGCAGCGCCGGTACCGACGCGACCCAGCGCACCGATGACGATGGCGGTGGGGCGGGGTTTGCCCGTCGCCTCTACCTCCGCCAGCAATTCGGCGTTTAGGGTATCCTTGTCCTTGTAAACACCAACCTCGGGGCAGGTTTCGCCGCGTTGCTGAGCAGCCCATGTTTTCAGGGTGACAGCAGCGCCCGCGTAGCCAGCCCAGTAGCCGAAGGCTGCGACGCGGCGGCCGGTTTCATCGACCAGATATTCCAGATCATAGAGCGTGCCACCGCCCGCCTTGAACCGTTCCAAGAGCGCCTTGCCAGAATGCTGGCCCTTGTAGGCGTGGCCAAACATGATGTGTTTGTGTGGCAGCGGCGTGCCATCTTCGGGCAGTTCCTTGAGACCAAAGATAATTGCATCTCGCGGGGCATCGGGCCAGCTGTTTTCCGGTGCAATTTCTGCCCCCGCCGCGATGTAGCCGTCAATCGGCAGGGCGCGGGTTTTACTGTCTTCGACCGTTACACGGATGCCCGCCGCGATCAGTGCCTTGACGCCTGCGGGCGTCAGGCCAACGCGGTCCTCGTTCAGGCGCTGTTCCGCGCGAACCCAGAGATGTGTCATGTGCTTACCCCTCCTGTGCGCGTTTCGCGCTTCTTGGTTTTCGGTTGTTATAGGTGCGTTTGTGCATGGTGCCGCTCTCGATCCTCGAGATGTGGCACGGTGTTGAACTGAGTCATCATTAGATCGCCGCCAACGCTATGCAGGCGGTGCATTGAACTGTTCATGATTGCCAGCGCCAGACGGGAAAACCCTTGAGTGTCCAGATCCAGTACCCCGCGCAGCGCCATTGCGATCAACCCGCCGGAGGTCACGACAATGGCTGCGCCACGCCCCTGAGAGATTTCTTCGATCACCGATTGGGTGCGGGTCTGGAAGGTTTGATAGCTCTCTGGCGGATTGTCGATCTCACTGGCGCGCCATTTGTTCATCAGCATCGGCAAGTAGGTCACAAACTCCTCCCGCTCCTGCGGGATGGGGACGTTCTGTTGCTGCTGCAGCAGATTGGCGAGGGTGAAAAACTCCATCTCGTTGAGGCGTTCGTCGAGCATAAGCGCCTCAGCCTCGCACAGGGCCATACCAGCAGCGGTTTGGCGGTGGCGGGTCAGGGTGCCGCTATAGAACCGTTCGTAATGTTCGCCGGTGTTACGGATGTGCTGGCCCAGCCAGGCGGCCTGCTGCTGCCCCAGATCGCTGAGCGAGTCATAGTTTGCCTCATCACGGGCGCCGGTGTTGGCCTGTCCGTGACGCACGAGTGTGATGTTGGACATATGATCCCTATCGCATTTGCACATCGCTGTTCGTCATGTGGGTAGGCAATGGGAACCCATGACGCAATGGGTTTGCCGCAAAATCGGGGCCGAAACCTGAGGATTGCGCGGACTACGGTACGGATGCGGTGAATCAGGAGGTGTCTGCGCGCAGGTAGCCGCGCCGGATTGCGGAACGGCGGGCCTTATCTGCGGCCTCTGACGCGTGGCGCAGGTTGCCGAAGATGTCGATCTTTGATGTGCCCTTGCTGCCCGAAACGCCCCATTCTCGCAGGACGGATACCTCCTCGAAGAGGTTCATTGCGATTTCAACCCGGTAAAACCGTGGCCGGAAGTTTCGATCAGAGGGGCGATAGAGCAGACAGCTGGTCATGCCCTGATTCTAGGCAGGCGATTCGCAGCGTGCAAGTGTTTGTGACGGAGCGCGTGCTGCGGCAAACCCTAGCGCCAGCTCACATCGCCGAGGAAGATATAGCCCGCACCGTAGATCGTCTTGATCAGGCGTGGGTTTTTCGGATCTTCCTTCAGTTTGGTGCGCAGGCGCGATATGCGCACGTCCATCGCGCGATCAAAGCTTTCGCCTGCCGCACCGCCAAGGATTTCCTGCATCACCGCCCGCGATACCAGTCGCTTTGGCCGTTCCAGAAACAGCCGCAGCACCTGACCTTCGGCGTGTGACATGGGGGTCCGGTCACCAGTTTCGTCCTCCAGAAGGTAACTGTCGAAATGTGCGGTCCAGCCGTTGAATATCGCGGTGTTTGCAGATTGGGGTTGTGGTTGGCCACGGC
The DNA here is from genome assembly GCF_022347685.1 of Thalassobius sp. Cn5-15. Classification (GTDB taxonomy): domain Bacteria; phylum Pseudomonadota; class Alphaproteobacteria; order Rhodobacterales; family Rhodobacteraceae; genus Thalassobius. The sequence continues at coordinate 23,652 of NZ_JAKRGF010000008.1, read as the reverse complement.
GTAGGCGGGCGCGGACGCGGGCGACCACCTCTGTCGGGTCAAAGGGTTTGATAATGTAGTCATCTGCGCCCAGTTCTAATCCGGTGATCCGGTCCTGCACCTGCGCCCGCCCTGAAATGATGATCACCGTCGCACCTTGCTCCAGTGCCAGACGATGCACCAGTGTCAGCCCGTCCTTATCCGGCAATGACAGGTCCACGAGACAGACATCTGGCGTCGCTGACTGCAGCGCCGCCTCAAATTCGGTTGCACGTCCGAAGGACATGGTGCGAAACCCTGCCTCTTCCAGCGCGTCGGACAGCATCGCGCGGATGGCGGGTTCATCATCCAGAATGGTGACAAGAGGTGCAGAGGGATCGGCGGTCATCGGATATTCGGGTCCTGTTGCAGGAAGGAAGTGAGTTGCGATTGCGTAAACGGTTTGCGTAGCACTGGCCCACCCTGCGCTGCCGTATGGTAGAGCGGGTCATCGGGCGGGCGCGAGGTCATCATATGCATTGGTGGCGCATCCGGCCCCAGACTGTCGCGTAGGTCAAGACCGGTCTTTTCCCCGACCAGCGAGATGTCTGATAGTATCCGCGCAATCCCTGGCACCCCGTCAATGAGCGCGCGTGCTTCGTCATAAGAGGCCGCTTCGATGACGGTATTGCCCATATCGGTCAGCATCGGGCGCAGCACTTCGCGGATGTCGCTGCTGTCCTCAACCAGCAGAACCAGCCCGGGTTTTAGCGCGGCAGGGGCACGGCGCATTGGCAGGCGCAGGGTGATGCGGGCGCCCTTTTCGCCATTGGCGATACGCAACCGGCCACCGGCCAGTTTCGCCATATCATAGACCATCGACAGGCCAAGGCCCGAACCCTCGCCGCCCTTGGTGGTATAAAACGGCTCCATCGCACGCTCTAACGCGGTGTCAGAAAAACCAGGGCCTGTGTCCTCGACTATGAACTCTGCCCAGAGGTGCTGAACCGGGGCGACGGTCAGGGAAATTTCGCCCGATGTGCCGCAGGCATCGCGGGCGTTGAGGATCAGGTTCAGCAGTGAGTCTTGCAACATGCCGGTGTCCAGCATCAGCATTTTATCATGCAACAGGTTCGAAATGTGCAGCGTGAATCCCTCGGGCAGAGCAGGGGTGGCGAGGATTTTCATATCATCCAGCAACAGGGCAATATCGGCGGGCACCGGATGCCATTCCCGCGCGCCGGTGATGTCAGCAATCCGGTTGAGGAGTGATCCACCGCGATGGGCGGCGGACAGCGTGGCGGTCACCTGTTTCTGTGCTGGTTCCGGCAGCTCCATACGCTGCAGTCTGGATTGGCTACCAAGGATAATGGTCAGCAGATTGGAAAAATCATGCGCCATGCCGCTGGCCAGTTGTGCGGCCAATTCACGCCGCCGCGTTTGTTGCAGTGCGGTGCGCGCCTGTGCTTCGCGGGTGATGTCCATCGACAGGATATAAACCCCGCCGTGCTGGTCTTGCGCAACGCCGGTGCTGTCTGGTTCCTGCGCCAGATCCTCCGCCGGGGTGAAGGACACGCGGATGCGACGCGAACTGCTTTCGATAAAAAACTCAAAGACCGATGCTTCGCCTGCAAAAGCTTTGTCCAGATGTGGGGCAATTTCGCTGTAGATCTCTTCCCCCAATGCCTCTTGGATATCCAGACCGGTGATGTCCGAGGGTCGCCCCGGCATTACGTTAGACAGTTTGCGGTTGGAAAACGTATAGCGTCTGTTGCGGTCCACATGGGCAATGTGGGCGGGGATCATTTCGGTCGTCTGGCGGGTGCGCGCCTCTGTCTCGGCCAGTTGGCGCTGGGCCTCTTCCAGCGCGTTAATCGTTGCTTCCAATTGGCGGTTGGTGGCGGCCAGCTCCTCAGCGTAGCCCAGAACCTTGTCTGACAGCGCCTCTGATCTTGTGCGCAGCAGTGCTTCCTGCCGCTTGGTGCGGGTGATGTCAGTATAAACGGCGACCCAGCCGCCTTCGGGCAGGGGCGACCCCTCCACTGCGATCCAGCGCCCGTTTGATCGTTCGCGTTCTACATAGTGCGGAGTAAAGGCACGGGCCTGATCGACGCGGAACGTGATCGCCTCTTCGACGTTGTCCACCTCGCCGTATTCACCACGTTCCACCAGAAACCGAATCGTCTCTTCAAAGTGGACACCAGGTCGGCTGTAGGCCTCCGGTATGTCGAACATTTCGCGAAAACGCTGATTGCACAACACCATTTTTAGCTGATCATCAAAGATCGACAGCCCTTGCTGAATCAGGTTCAGCCCGGCGCTAGTCATTGATGCTGTGTCATTTTTTCCCAAAGCCACACGGCCCTCCTGTCTCTTGGCTAACATTCTGGCGAGGTTGTGGAAAGCACCAGCGTGGTTGCTGTTACAATTTGTTAGGATTTGGAAATGATCAGGAAAAAGTTGCTGGCATAACTTGTCAGCGCACCCTCGGTTGAGGGATTTCGCGGTGGGAGGACGCCGCGCGCTCGACGAAAACGGGCATTTGGGAGGAACAGAATTGGCACAGTCGTCACAGGCGACGGATGGACTGCAGTCCATTCCGGCGCTGTTGCATCGCAACGCCACAGAGATGGCGGATCGCCCCGCATATCGCGAGAAAGAGTTCGGGATCTGGCAGAGCTGGACCTGGCGTCAAGCGCAACGCGAGATCAACAATCTCGCACGGGGCCTTTTGAACATTGGTGTGAATGAGGGCGATTTTATCGCCATTATCGGGCGCAACCGCCCATACATGTATTGGTCGATGGTCGCGGCGCAGTCCGTAGGGGCCATTCCGGTGCCCCTCTATCAGGATGCGGCGGCCGAAGAGATGGCCTATGTGCTGGATCACTGCGGCGCCCGTTTCGTGATCGCCGAAGATCAGGAACAGGTTGATAAGGTCATCGAAATTCAGGATGACCTGCATCAGTTTGAACATATGATCTACCTAGATCCGCGCGGCATGCGGAAATACGATCATACCCAGCTACACGAGTTCAGCCACATTCAGGAACAGGGCTTTGCCGCCCGCGATGAGCTAACGCCTGAACTGGAACGTCGCCGGTCGAAACTGACCTACGATTCCACTTGTGTCATGCTTTATACTTCGGGCACCACCGGCAAACCCAAAGGTGTGGTTCTGTCGAACCGCAACGTGATCGAGACGGCGAAAAACTCGTCTGAGTTTGATAAGCTGCGTCCCGACGAGGAAATCCTGGCCTACCTGCCGATGGCATGGGTGGGTGATTTCATCTTCTCCGTTGGTCAGGCTTATTGGTGTGGGTTCTGCGTGAACTGCCCTGAAAGTGCGGAAACTCTGACAGTGGACTTGCGCGAAATCGGGCCGACCTATTACTTTGCTCCGCCGCGCGTGTTTGAAACCGAGTTGACCAATGTGATGATCCGTATGGAGGATGCCGGCCCGCTGAAGCGCAAGATGTTCCACCACTTTATGGATCACGCGAAAAAAGTTGGCGGCGATATTCTGGACGGTAACTCCGTCAGCTTTGGCGATCGACTGAAATACGCGCTGGGCGATCTGTTGGTTTACGGCCCGCTGAAAAACACTCTCGGCTTCAGTCGGGTACGTGTTGGCTACACCGCGGGCGAGGCTATCGGGCCGGAGATCTTCTCGTTCTACCGTTCTCTGGGGATCAACCTGAAACAGCTCTACGGTCAGACAGAGGCGACCGTGTTCATCACCGCTCAGCCTGATGGGCAGGTGCGTGCGGACACCGTTGGTGTGCCTTCACCTGGTGTTGAGCTTAAGATCGATGACAACGGTGAAGTGCATTACCGCAGCCCCGGTGTATTCGAGTACTATTACAAGAACGAAGAAAGCACCAAAGGCACCAAAACCGACGATGGTTGGGTGGCCACCGGAGACGCGGGTTTCTTGGAAAAAGACAGTGGTCATCTGCGGATCATCGACCGTGCGAAGGACGTTGGCAAAATGGCCGACGGCAGCATGTTCGCGCCCAAGTTCGTGGAAAACAAGCTGAAGTTCTTCCCCAATGTGCTGGAGGCCGTGTTGTTCGGCAATGGTCGTGACCGCTGCATGGCGTTCATCAACATTGACCTGACCGCGGTTGGCAATTGGGCCGAACGCAACAACATCGCCTATTCTTCTTATCAGGAACTGGCGGGTCACCCAAAGGTGCTGGAAACCATCAAAGAGCACGTTGAAGAGGTGAACCGTTCGGTGGCAGAGGATGAGATGCTGTCTGGTTGTCAGATCCACCGCTTCCTTGTTCTGCACAAGGAACTGGATGCGGATGACGGCGAAATGACTCGTACCCGCAAGGTGCGCCGTCGGATTGTCGAAGAGAAGTTCGATGATCTGATTGCCGGTCTCTATGACGGGAAGAGTGACATCCACACCACCACCGAAGTGACCTATGAGGACGGCCGCAAAGGGTCGATCAGTGCGCATCTGACACTGATGGACGCCGCTGTTGTTCCAGTGAGCAGTGCAAAGGTGGCAGCAGAATGAGCGTTACGATGGAAGAAGGCTACATCACTGAGGATGGCCGCAAAATCGGCGGCACCTTGATGGAGATGAAGAACATCACGCTGCGCTTTGGCGGTGTGAAGGCAATCACCGACATCAGTTTTGACATCAAGGAAGGCGAAATTCGCGCCATCATCGGCCCGAACGGTGCTGGCAAATCCTCGATGTTGAACGTGATCTCTGGGTTCTATGTCCCGCAGGAGGGCGAGGTGTGGTACAAAGGCGCTAAGCGCCCGCCGATGAAACCTTACCAGGTGGCCCAGCAGGGCATTGCACGGACCTTCCAGAATATCGCGCTGTTTGAAGGCATGTCTGTGCTGGATAACGTGATGACCGGCCGCCTCAACTATATGAAAACAAACATGTTCCAGCAGGCGATCTGGAAAGGTAAGGCCGAAAAAGAAGAGGTCGAAAACCGTGAGTTCGTGGAGAAAGTTATCGACTTCCTCGAAATCCAATCGATCCGCAAAACGCCGGTTGCACGTCTGCCCTACGGTTTGAAGAAGCGTGTGGAACTGGCCCGCGCCTTGGCGGCGGCCCCGCATCTGTTGCTGCTGGATGAACCAATGGCTGGCATGAACGTCGAAGAGAAAGAGGACATGAGCCGCTTCATCCTCGACGTGAATGACGAATTTGGCACCACCATCGCTCTGATCGAACATGATATGGGCGTTGTGATGGACTTGAGCGACCGTGTGGTTGTGATGGATTACGGCAAAAAGATCGGGGACGGCACCCCCGATGAGGTGCGCAACAATCAGGACGTTATCGACGCCTATCTGGGGGTGAGCCATGACTGATCTGATCGCACGCAAAACTAATCTGGTTAAGGGGGCGTAACTGATGCCTGAACAGCTTCTCTTTGGGGCAGAGGTATTCCTGAACGGCCTGATGGCAGGCGTTCTATATGCCCTCGTCGCGCTGGGGTTTGTCTTGATCTACAAGGCCTCCGGCATCTTCAACTACGCTCAGGGCGTGATGGCGCTGTTTGCAGCGCTTACGCTGGTGGGGATCATGGATGGGCAAATTCCGTTTGCCCACCTGATCAACGCGGTTCTTGGCACTGAAATTCACCACTTCGGCTTCCATGTGAACGCCTTCTTCGCGATCATTCTGACGATGATTGTGATGATCGGCCTTGCCTGGTGTGTGCAGCGTTTCGTGTTCCGTCATCTGGTGGGGCAGGAACCGATTATCCTGTTCATGGCAACCATCGGTCTGGCCTATTTCATGGAAGGCATGGGTGACATCATGTGGGGCAGCGACATCAAGAAACTGGATGTTGGCCTGCCGCAGGGTGGTAGCTTCTGGATCGAAGAAAACACCCAGTGGCTGGGCTTTGGCAACGACCGTTTCTACGGCTTCTTCCTGGATAAGCTGGACATCGTGGCCACTGGTATCGCGATTATTCTGGTGGCCGCACTGGTGCTGTTCAGCCAGTACACCAAACAGGGCCGCGCCATGCGAGCTGTTGCTGACGATCACCAGGCGGCGCTGTCGGTTGGTATCTCGCTGAACTTCATCTGGGTGATGGTTTGGTCAGTTGCGGGTTTCGTAGCACTGGTCGCGGGCATCATGTGGGGCGCCAAATCGGGCGTGCAGTTCTCACTGTCGCTGATCGCGCTGAAGGCGTTGCCGGTTCTGATGTTGGGCGGCTTCACCTCAATCCCCGGCGCGATCGTGGGCGGTCTGATTATCGGTGTGGGTGAGAAGATGTTTGAATTCATCATCGGCCCATTGGTTGGCGGCGCAACCGAAAACTGGTTTGCCTATGCGCTGGCGCTGGTCTTTCTGGTATTCCGCCCGCAGGGTCTGTTCGGCGAAAAAATCATCGAGAGGGTCTGATGCAGAAACTTATCGCGATCCTCACAGTGGTGTCTTGGTCGGGTTTCTGGTCCTTCGGCTACATCGCCTTGACGGCGACAAACCTGACCGATCTGCAGATCCTCACCGCCACCAGCCTGGCTGGACTGGGCTTCTTGACTGGGGTTGGGGCCTATCTGGGCCTGACCAAAGGACAAACCATCAACAATACCGCGCTGCGATTTCAGCATGCGCAACAGGAAGGGTAAGGGACCATGTTTTATCGTGAAGCGGGTGACTTCAAGACCACCTATACCGATGACAACCAGACCTTCCCGATTAAGTTTGATCGGTACCGGTACTATGCTGTCTTGTTCTTTGCCTTCCTGATCGTTCCTTTTGTCATCAATGACTACTGGGTGAACGCGGTCTTCATGCCGTTCCTGATCTACGCGATTGCCGCGATCGGTCTGAACATTCTGGTTGGCTATTGTGGCCAGGTGTCGCTGGGCACCGGCGGGTTTATGGCAGTGGGCGCCTATGCAGTTTACAAACTGATGACCGGCTTCCCTGAGGTCAGTATTTTCATCCATATCCTGCTGGCAGGTGGGGTGACGGCAATGGTTGGTGTGGCCTTCGGCCTGCCCTCCCTGCGCATCAAAGGCTTCTACCTTGCAGTGGCGACACTGGCGGCACAGTTCTTTCTTGTATGGCTGTTTAACAAGGTGCCGTGGTTCTACAACTACTCGGCCTCTGGCCAAATCTCGGCACCGGAACGCACCGTGCTTGGCATCGCCGTGACTGGCCCCAACACCAGCGCATGGGCAACATATTTGTTCTGCCTTGTCTTTGTGACGATCTGCGCGATCATTGCCCGCAACCTGACGCGCGGCACCACAGGACGTAAATGGATGGCCATCCGTGATATGGACATCGCGGCAGAAATCATCGGTGTGGACCCGTTGAAATCGAAACTGTCGGCCTTTGCGGTCAGCTCTTTCTTCATCGGTGTGTCTGGTGCGCTGTTCTTCTCGGTATATCTTGGCGCGGTTGAAGTCGGCGAAGCCTTCGGCATCAACAAATCGTTCCTGGTTCTGTTTATGATCATTATCGGCGGCCTTGGCTCTATCTTCGGTTCGTTTGCGGGCGCAGCGTTTCTGGTGCTGCTGCCGGTACTGCTGAAGAACGTGCTGGTGGGCATGCTGGGGTGGCCAACTGATCTGGCGGCACATCTGGAATTCATGATTGTCGGTGCGCTGATTATCATCTTCCTGATCGCCGAACCGCATGGTCTGGCGCAGCTGTGGCGTGTCGCCAAAGAGAAACTACGGCTGTGGCCCTTCCCGCACTAAGCGTGGGGCCATATCCACCGCCGGACGAAGAGGAGTGTTCGGCATTAGACGAACATCGGAAAAAACCAAGGGAGGAGTGTTACCGATGAAAACCAAACTGATCACCGCAGCCGTGGCTGCAATGGTGGCGGCCAGCCCCGCTGTGGCGGAACTGACCTTTACCTCGCTCAGCTACCGTACGGGTCCGTATGCCGCGAACGGCATTCCCTTCGCAGATGGCTACGCTGACTATTTCACTCTGCTGAATGAACGCGATGGCGGCATCGGCGGCGAAATGGTTAACCTGCTGGAATGTGAAACCGGCTACAACACCGAAAAAGGCGTTGAGTGCTACGAGTCGACCAAAGACCAGGGCACGCTGGTGTATCAGCCGCTGTCCACCGGCATCACCTATCAGCTGATCCCCAAAGTGACCGCTGACGGCATCGCGATGCACACCATGGGCTATGGCCGGACTTCGGCCAAGAACGGCTCTGTTTTCTCGAACGTGTTCAACTACCCCGCCAACTACTGGGATGGTGCGTCGGTTGCGATTAACCATCTGGTGGATCTGAACGGTGGCGATCTGAAGGGCAAGAAAGTTGCGCTGATCTACCACAACTCTGCCTACGGCAAGGAACCGATCCGCACGCTGGAAGAGCTGTCTGCGAAACACGGCTACGACCTGAGCCTGCTGGCCGTTGACCACCCTGGTCAGGAGCAGAAATCGCAGTGGCTGCAAATCCGCCGCGAACGTCCTGACTATGTGATCATGTGGGGCTGGGGCGTGATGAACCAGGTTGCCATTCAGGAAGCCGTGAACATCCGCTTCCCGATGGAAAACTTCATCGGTGTCTGGTGGTCCGGTTCGGAAAACGACGTGAAGCCTGCGGGGGACGCGGCGAATGGCTATAAAGCTGTGACCTTCCACAATGTTGGTTCGGACTTCCCGATCTTTGACGACATCCAGAAATACGTTGTGGACGCAGGTAAAGCGGCCGGTGCAGGCGATCAGGTCGGCAGCGTTCTTTATAACCGTGGTCTCTACGCTGCCTATCTGGCCCACATGGCCGCTGAAAAGGCGCAGGAAATCTCCGGTAACGCGAACATTTCGCAGGCTGACATGATCAAGGGCATGGAGGCGCTGGAAATCACCCAGCCGCTGATGGACAAACACGGTCTGGCGGGCTTTGGTCCAGAATTCAGCGTATCCTGTGAGAACCACGGTGGCCCAGGTCTGGGCGCGGTGCAGCAGTGGGATGCCGGCGCTGGCGAGTGGAGCCTGATTTCCGGTTTTGAACCTTCGGATGGTGAAGTGATTGATGCGCTGATCAAAGAAGACTCCGAAGCCTACGCTGCGGAAAACAACATCACTCCGGGTTGTTAAGCAAACACTCCCCTGTCCGGCTGCTCCTTCGGGTGTGGCCGGACCTCTAACAGAGTTAATCGGAAAGTAGACACAAGATGCTGGACGCAGGACGCAGCCAAGAGACCTTGCTGGAGGTCAACAACATCGAGGTGATCTATAACCACGTGATCCTGGTGCTGAAGGGCGTGTCCCTGAAGGTGCCCAAGGGCGGTATCACCGCGCTTCTGGGCGGCAACGGGGCGGGGAAGACCACCACGCTTAAAGCGATTTCCAATTTGCTGCATTCTGAACGCGGCGAAGTGACCAAAGGTGCTATCACCTATCGCGGTGCCGGGATCGCTGACCTCAGCCCTGCCGCGCTGGTGGAAAAAGGCGTTATTCAGGTGATGGAGGGGCGCCATTGTTTTGAGCACCTCACCGTCGAGGAAAACCTGATGACCGGCGCTTACACGCGCAAGGATGGCAAAGGCGCCGTGGATGCTGATCTGGAAATGGTCTACGACTACTTCCCCCGTCTTAAAACTCGCCGCAAGAGTCAGGCTGGCTACACCTCGGGTGGTGAACAGCAGATGGTCGCCATCGGTCGCGCTATCATGAGCCGTCCGGAAACCATTTTGTTGGATGAGCCGTCGATGGGGCTGGCGCCGCAGCTTGTCGAAGAGATCTTCAATATTGTGAAGAACCTCAACGAAAACGAAGGGACTACCTTCCTTCTGGCGGAACAGAACACCAACGTGGCGCTGCGTTTTGCGCATTACGGCTACATTCTGGAATCGGGTCGTGTGGTGATGGACGGCCCTGCCGCCGATCTGCGCGAAAACCCCGACGTGAAAGAGTTCTATCTGGGCATGTCCGATGAAGGCCGCAAAAGCTTCCGCGATGTGCGCTCTTATCGTCGCCGCAAACGTTGGCTGAGCTAAAACACCAGCCGCCAGCCGGGCGGTTTGCCGCCCGGCAGTTCTACCCCACAGAGCCCACCTTCGATCTCACTTGCGGGTGCGTCGCACCCACCCCGGAGTACCCAGATATGAGCCGTTACTTTGACGACCTTGAAACCCGCAGCGCTGATCAGCGTGCAGCCTCGCAGGCCACTGCCCTGTCTGCCCAGGTGGCACGGGCGCAGGCCTTGCCGGGCTATGGCGGGTCATTATCGGGAACGGATGCAGGGGCGATCGCCAGTGTGGCGGATCTGGCAAAACTGCCAGTGCTGCGCAAATCGGCATTGGTTGCGGCGCAGGGGGAATCCTATCCCTTCGGCGGCCTGACCACGCGGCCTGCAACGGGCTTTGCCCATATCTTTCAGTCTCCGGGCCCGATCTATGAACCGGGCGATACCGCGCATGACTGGTGGCGTATGGGCCGCTTCCTCAATGCCTGCGGAATCGGGCAGGGCGACATTGTGCAGAACTGTTTTGGCTACCACTTGACCCCCGCGGGCATGATCTTTGAAAGTGGAGCGCGGGCCGTTGGCGCGGCGGTGCTGCCTGCGGGCACTGGGCAAACTGAATTGCAGGCACGCGCCTCTCATGATGTGGGTGTGACTGCCTATGCTGGCACGCCGGACTATCTGAAGGTCATTCTGGACAAGGCAGATGCCATGGGTCTGCCGCTGAAAATCACCAAGGCCGCTGTTGGTGGCGGTGCGCTGTTCCCCTCGCTGCGCCGGGAATACGCGGATCGCGGTATTAAGTGCTTGCAATGCTACGCCACTGCCGATCTGGGCAACATCGCCTATGAATCTGACGCGATGGAAGGGATGATCGTTGATGAAAACGTCATCGTCGAAATCGTCCGCCCTGGCACTGGCATCCCCGTGGCACCTGGTGAAGTGGGAGAGGTTGTGGTCACCACGCTGAACCCTGACTATCCGCTGATTCGTTTCGCCACCGGCGATCTCTCGGCCGTTCTGGCGGGCGAAAGCCCCTGTGGTCGTACCAATATGCGGATCAAAGGTTGGATGGGCCGCGCTGATCAGACGACCAAAATCAAGGGCATGTTCGTGCGCCCCGAACAAGTTGCCGCTTTGGTTGCCAAACATGATGAGATTTCCAAGGCCCGGGTCATCGCTGACCGTGACGGTGAAATGGATGTGATGACCGTTCAGATCGAAGCCGAAGGCGGCAGCGAAGACATCTATATCCAGTCGGTGATCGACACGCTGAAACTGAAAGGCCGGATTGAGGTGGTTGCAAAGGGTAGCCTGCCGAATGACGGCAAGGTCATTGATGATCAACGGGTTTACGAGTGATCGTGTTTACCCCCCCTGTCAGACCCTCGTATGAGGTCTGAAACTTTCGGCCGGGCATTGCCCCGGCCTTTTTTGTGGGATGATTGGGCCATGATTTGCGGGTTTCGGCCGATCGTTTAGGCGTGCGATTTCCTTTCTCTCGGGCCTCGGGATAGGCTGTGGGTTCTAGTGGAGGATCTGCCATGTCCCTGATGCGACCGATATTTTTGACTTTTGCGCTGGCTTTGGCGACCGCTGTGCTGCCGATACGCGGTATCGCGGCGGACATCGCGCTTGTCCTGACCAACCGTCCTTATGGCGGCGGGCCAGAACTGGGCGCGATTGGATCGCGCGAGGTGAGCCGTCAGTTGCGCGCGGCAGGGTTCCGTGTGCGCAGCACCGATGCGGCCAGTGCCGATGGGCTGCGACGCGCGGCGGAAGAGTTCCGCGCGATTTTAGCGGACGCAGATGTGAGTCGTGCGGTGATCGTGTTGTCTGGCAGCGTGGTAAGCGACGGGCGCGACAGTTGGTTTCTGGGCCGGGCCAAACGGGGCGATACGCTGAACGACCTGACGGTGGCACAGCAGGGCATCGCACTGGCGACGCTCGATCGCATTCTGGCAGACTATCCCGGTCAGTCGTTGATGGCAGTGGCGCCTGTCTGGAGCAATCGCCGCGCAGCAGGGGCTGGCTTGCGCGTGGGACTAGGTGACTATCGCGCCGGTCAGGGGGTGACACTGCTGACAGGCGCGGGCGAGGGCGTGCGCACCCTGATGGGTCAACTGCTGGCGCCGGATGCTGCGTCTTTGGCTGACTTGTCCGCGAATGCGCCGGACGGCGTGGTGCTGTCTGGTTATCTGCCGCGGCACAGCAGCATCGGGGTCAATCCAGATGGCGAGGTGATCGCCAACAGTGACGCCGCCTATTGGAGTGCGGTGCGCGATATTCATACTGCTGATGCCTACCGCGCCTATTTACGCCGCTTTCCTTCAGGCCTGTTTGTGGCGGAGGCCCGCCGCCTGCTGAAGGGTGAGCCGGAGACTCAACCGACAGACCCCACCGAACCCGTTGAGCCGATCAATCCTGCCAAAGCTGCGGAGGACGCGCTCAGCCTTACCCGCACCGATCGTCGCGGAGTGCAGCGTGATTTGACGGTGCTGGGCTATAACACCCGCGGTATTGATGGCGTCTTTGGGCGTGGTACCCGTGGGGCGATCCGTGGCTATCAGCAGGATCAGGGCTTTGCCATCACAGGCTATCTGACCCGCAGCCTCTTGCGCCGTCTTGACGTGGATGCCAATACGCGCCGTGCGGTGCTGGAACAGCAGGACCGCGATTTCTGGCAACAGACCGGTGTTACGGGGGAGGCCCGTGATCTGCGTCGCTATCTGGAACGTTATCTCGATGGCGTCTTTGCCAAAACTGCGCGGGATGAGCTGCAGGCCTTGGCCGACGCCGAGGAGGCGCGCGCTGCTTATGACTGGCAGTCGGTGCGCGAGCAGGACAGCATCGCAGGCTACCGTGAATTCATCGACCTTTATCCTAACAGCCGTTTTGTGGATGACGCTCGGCGCCGGATTGAGGCGCTGCAAAATCCGGGTGCGTCACTGGCGCAGATCGAACAGGACCGGGGTGAAGAGGAGGCTATTTTCGCCAACCCCATCGCCCGCTTGCTGGTCGAAAAGGCGCTGGAGCGTTTAGGTCTGAACCCCGGTCCGGCGGATGGGCGGTTCACCAACCAAACACGCCGCGCGATCCGCGCCTTTCAGCGTCGCAGCGACCTGCCGGAAACAGGGTTTGTCAGTCAGCAAACGATGGCCCGCTTGACCAGTGCCAGCCTGCGTTAAGCGGGCTTGCGGACCACATTAGACCACTGGACAAAAGAAAAGACCGTTTCGATTTCTCGAAACGGTCTTTTTCAAGCTCTACCGAGCCGTATCTTAGCCTTGACGGGCTTTGAAACGGGGCTGCGTCTTGTTGATGACGTAGACGCGGCCTTTACGGCGCACGATACGGCAGTCGCGGTGACGCTGCTTCAGCGAGCGGAGCGAGTTCTTGACCTTCATGGGTCTTCTCCTTCTTCGCGGCGCGTCTTGCGCCTGGGTTACGGGTCGCCACAAGAGGCGAAAGAAATGGTGGGCGGTACAAGGATCGAACTTGTGACCCCTTCGATGTCAACGAAGTGCTCTACCGCTGAGCTAACCGCCCATATTCCCCTGCACGAACCAGCCCCTCATCAAGAAAAGGGGCGCGGAGATCCGCGCCGGTTGCGGTTCTATAAAAGGAGTCGGTAAGGGTTTCAAGGGCTTTCGAGCAGAAGATTTTTCTGGCTATGATATTTCTCGAAGAAGGAGACGCCCTTGCCCCGTTCCGCCTATGAGATTGTTCATCCCCCCAAGCGCCTGACAAGCGTTGTATTTGCCTCACCCCATTCAGGGAGCGACTATCCTGCCAGTTTTCTAAAGCGAACGATCCTCAATCAACATAGCATTCGCACCTCCGAAGATGCCTTTGTAGACAGGCTTTTCGACAGTGTGACGCAATTCGGTGCTCCGTTTCTGAAGGCGGGTGCGCCGCGCGCCTTTGTTGACCTCAATCGCAGCGAGGATGAACTGGACCCTGCGCTGATCACTGGCGTTCGCGGTGGTGGGCACAACCCGCGGGTTGCCTCGGGGCTGGGGGTGATTCCCCGTGTGGTGGCCAATGGACGGATTATCTACAGCGGTAAACTCACGCTTGAGGAGGCGCAGGCGCGAATCTCAGGTTACTACCATCCTTATCATACGGCGTTGCAGCGTTTGCTGGACGAATCGCGGCGCATGTTCGGGGAGGCGATCCTGATCGATTGCCATTCGATGCCGCACGAGGCGGTGGATAGTGTGGTTCGGTCAGGTAAACCACGGCCAGAGGTGGTGCTGGGCGATAGATTTGGCGCTGCTGCGGATAGTGAAATTGTCGATCGGGTAGAGGCCGCGTTTCAACGTGCCGGTCTACGCGTGGCGCGCAACGCGCCTTTTGCTGGCGCCTATATTGCATCGCAATACGGGCGACCGGCGCGGCGGCAGCATGCGGTGCAGGTGGAAATTGACCGGTCTCTCTACATGAACGAACACATGATCCGCCCGAACAACAACTTCGAGGCGTTCCGTACCATGATGGCGCAGGTCGCCGCCGAGGTGGCAGAGATTGGCGCGCGGCCGCAACGGCTGGCGGCCGAGTAAACGCGGAATAGGGCGGCTGGTTAGCGCAAAGCACGGCCTTTCTTGATCGCGTCCTTACCGAACCGTTCCCGGATCGCGTCTGTGGCTCGTTCAGCCTTGCTGCGCGTCGTGGCCTGTGGGTCCAGCAGATCACCTGCCAATCCAGCCTGACCTTCATCAACCAGATTGGACAGGCCAACCCCGATCAACCGATATTGCGACCGCGAAGGGACGGCATCAAACAGTGTCCGCGCCTCACGGTAGAGGACATCAGCCAATTGGGTTGGATCATGGAGGGTGTGGCGACGGCTGATGGTTTTGAACTCATCCGTTTTCAGCTTCAGCGTCACAACACGGCCCGCCAGCCCCTTGGCCTTGGCGCGGTCGGCGACCTTTTCTGACAGTCGCCAGATGTGGCCATCCAGAATGTCGGGGTCGCCAGTGTCTTCGCCAAATGTCGTTTCATTCGATATCGACTTTACAGGTTCGCGCGCATTCACCTGCCGGTGGTCTTGTCCCCGTGCCAGATGATACAGACGATCGCCCATCTGGCCGAAGCGTTTGAACAGATCGTCCCGTTCCCAGCGCAGTAAATCGGTGAAGGTGCGGATGCCCGCCCGTTCCAGTGACGCCTGTGATGCCGCACCGACACCCCATATCATCCGTACCGGTTTGTCGTGCAGGAAATCCGCTGTCTCTGCTTTGCCGATCACCGAAAACCCGCGTGGCTTTTCAAGGTCAGAGGCAACCTTGGCCAGAAATTTGTTATGACTGAGGCCGATGGAGCCAGTAATCCCCAATTCGTCCTGCATGCGTTTGACCAAACGCGCGAGCATTACCGCTGGTGGCGCACCGTGTAATTTTTCGGTGCCGGACATGTCCAGAAACGCCTCATCCAATGACAGCGGTTGGAGTGCAGGCGTCAGTTCCGTCATCATCTGGCGGATTTGCTGTGACACCTCAGCGTAAACATGCATTCTGGGTTTGATGACAACCGCCTCGGGACAGAGTTTCAGCGCCTGAAACATCGGCATTGCAGAACGCACACCCCGAATGCGGGCAACATAACACGCTGTCGAGACAACGCCGCGCCTGCCGCCGCCGATGATCACCGGCTTGTCTGCAAGGTCGGGATTGTCACGCTTTTCCACCGATGCGTAGAATGCGTCGCAATCCATATGGGCGATGGACAGGTCAAACAGTTCATCATGGGTTACCACACGCGGGCTGCGACATGTCGGGCAGCGGGGGGCGTGATCAAAGGTGGTCAGGCAGGATTTGCAAAGGGACGGCATGGTACGTCTGGGGTTCGGGTAAGGTGCAGGGAGGCGCGAAGTGATGCAGGCGGGGTGGGATCAGGCAGACACGGTGTTCAAAGGCACCAATGTCATCCTGTTTATTGGTGATAGGCTGACGGTAATGCTGCGCGATGACAAGCCCGATATCGCCTGGCCGAACCATTGGGATTTGCCCGGCGGATTGCGGGAGCAGGGTGAAAGCCCGGTCGCCTGTGGTATCCGTGAAGTCCGCGAAGAGGTTGCGATCCAGGTGCAACCGTCAGATCTGATCTGGGCGCGTTGTTTTCCACGAGAGGGGGAGTTGCCGACGTGGTTCTTTGCCGCTCATCTGGCGGAGTCGTGTGCCGCTGATCTGTCTCTGGGCGATGAAGGGCAGGCGTTGGAGCGCTGGCCTGCTGATCAGTTTCTGCACCATCCTCAGGCGATCCCGCATTTTCGCGACCGCCTGAGGATTTACATGGAGCATCGGCTGACTAAGGCTGCCGGTTAAACGTCGCGAATTTCGGCCAGAATGGCCTCGGCCGCGGCGCGGGGATTGTCGGCCTGCCAGATCGGGCGACCAACAACCATATGATCTACGCCGTCCCTTATCGCCTGTGCAGGCGTGGACACACGTTTCTGATCCCCCAGCGCAGCACCTGCAGGGCGCACACCGGGTGTGACAATCAGCTTGCCTTCTGCTTCGGGCAGGGCGCGGATCAGGGCGGCCTCTTGTGGCGAGGCGATGATGCCATCGGCGCCAGCGGCAAAAGCGTTTCCTGCACGTTCCTGCACCAGATCGCGAATCTCCCCCGATTTGATCAGTGCGCCGTCCAGATCAGCGCGATCGAGCGAGGTTAGAATGGTGACAGCAAGGATTTTCATGTCCTTGCCCGATGCGCCTTCTTTCGCGGCTTTCACCACGTAAGGGTCGCCATGCACGGTGAGGAAATCCAGATCGAACTGTGCCAGACCGCGCACTGCGTTTTCCACCGTGGCGCCGATATCGAACAGTTTCATGTCGAGGAAAATCCGCTTGCCGTGCTCTTCCTTGAGTTCGTTGGCCAGCGCCAGACCACCGCCGGTCAGCATGCCCAGACCGATTTTGTAGAATGACACTGCGTCGCCCAGCTTTTCGGCCAGATTCAGGCCTGCCAATGCGTTGGGGACATCAAGGGCGACAATAAGGCGATCGTCAGAAAGGTTGGACATGTGGGCACTCCTGCGGCTGGATAAACGGACTTCTTTTGCAGGGAATGCTGGAGTTGGTCAAGACTGATAGGCCTACACCAAAGGCCTATCGATTAGGCCAGCACCGGGTCCGCATCCGCAATGCTGGTCGAGAAGGAGAAGTGGCGTCGACCGGTGCGGAACTCCGGCGCACAGGCCAGTTGGCGCAGCGCCTCGGAAATCAGCGCAAGGCGCGGGTTCTTGACGCCTTGTTTCGGGACCGAGCAGTGCATTTCGACTGTGCCTTCCTCACATTCAAACGAAATCAGTCCGCGGGATTGATCGGCGTTGGACTTCAGGTCGGAAACTTCGATCTGTTTGATATGCATCTGGTGGCTCTCCCGTTGTGTGATGGTCTTTGATCCCTGCGTGGATGGCACCACATAGACCTAAAGACTTCGTTGCTTTTCAGAACGGCGGGCGCGGGGAATTTTTAACCCCTTCATTAGTATGTCTGGGTGCAAAACCTCTTGAACCTGCGCGTCCCACACACCACCTTGAGTGTGAGGCCCGAAACCGGGGCGTGCCGCAAAGCGGGCGCATCATCTGACCGGGCGCTTAAGAAAAGGAGAGTACGATGGACTTGAGCAAGTTCACGGAGCGTGCGCGTGGATTTATCCAGGCGGCACAGACCATTGCGATGCGGGAAAACCACCAGCGTCTGGTTCCCGAACACCTTCTGAAAGCATTGATGGATGATGATCAGGGGCTGGCCGCCAACCTGATCCGCCGCGCCGGTGGCGCGCCTGAACGTGTGGTTCAGGCGGTGGATGCGGCTGTGGCGAAACAGCCTGCGATTTCGGGCGATGCGGGGTCCATCTATATGGACAACACCACCGCCAAGGTTCTGTCAGAGGCAGAAGCGTTGGCGAAAAAGGCGGGGGATAGCTTTGTCCCTGTTGAACGTGTTTTGATGGCGCTGGCATTGGTGAAATCCAAGGCCAAGTCGGCGCTGGATGCTGGTGCGGTGACGCCGCAGACCCTGAATGCTGCGATCAACGATATCCGCAAGGGCCGTACCGCTGATAGCGCCTCTGCCGAGGATGGATATGACGCGCTGAAGAAATACGCGCGTGACCTGACAGAGGCTGCTGAACAGGGCAAGATTGACCCGATCATTGGCCGTGATGAAGAAATCCGCCGTTCGATGCAGGTGTTGTCACGCCGCACCAAAAACAATCCGGTGCTGATCGGGGAGCCGGGGGTGGGTAAAACCGCCATCGCCGAAGGTCTGGCCTTGCGCATCATCAATGGCGATGTGCCCGAATCCCTGCGCGACAAGAAACTGATGGCGCTGGATATGGGTGCCTTGATTGCGGGCGCAAAATACCGGGGTGAGTTTGAAGAGCGCCTAAAATCTGTTCTGACAGAAGTGACAGAAGCCGCTGGTGAAATCATCCTGTTCATCGACGAAATGCACACCCTTGTTGGGGCGGGCAAATCCGATGGCGCGATGGACGCGGCGAACCTGATCAAGCCCGCACTGGCCCGGGGTGAATTGCACTGCGTTGGCGCGACGACGTTGGATGAATACCGCAAATATGTGGAAAAAGACGCAGCTCTTGCCCGCCGATTTCAGCCGGTGATCGTAGAAGAGCCGACGGTGGAAGACACCATCTCTATCCTGCGTGGCATCAAGGAAAAGTATGAGGTGCACCATGGCGTGCGTATTTCCGACTCGGCCCTAGTGGCGGCGGCAACCCTGTCGCACCGATATATCACCGACCGCTTTCTGCCCGATAAGGCGATTGATCTGGTCGATGAAGCCTCAAGCCGGCTGCGGATGGAGGTGGACAGTAAACCGGAAGAGCTGGATCAGCTGGATCGCCAGATCCTGCAGATGCAGATCGAGGTTGAGGCGCTGAAGCTGGAAGATGATGCGGCCTCCAAAGATCGTCTGGAAGTGCGCGAAAAAGAATTGGCTGAACTGCAGGAGCGCAGCGCTACCCTGACGGCCACATGGCAGGCAGGGCGAGACAAGCTGGAATCTGCGCGTGAAGTGAAGGAACTGCTGGATCAGGCCCGCGCCCAACTGGATATCGCCAAGCGTGAGGGCAATCTGGCCCGTGCAGGTGAGCTGTCTTATGGCATCATCCCTGATCTGGAAAAGAAATTGATCGATGCCGAAGCGCAGGAACATGTTGGTGCTTTGATTGAGGAAACCGTGCGCCCTGAGCAGATCGCCACCGTTGTCGAGCGGTGGACGGGCATCCCTACCGCCAAGATGCTGGAAGGAGAGCGTGAAAAACTCCTGCGGATGGAGGAGGATCTACATGCCCGTGTGATCGGTCAGAGCGCTGCAGTGACCGCTGTATCAAACGCTGTGCGCCGTGCGCGGGCGGGGCTGAACGACGAAAACCGGCCGCTTGGCTCTTTCCTCTTCCTCGGGCCGACGGGGGTGGGCAAGACGGAGCTGACCAAAGCGGTGGCAGAGTTCCTGTTTGATGACGACAG
Organism: Thalassobius sp. Cn5-15; assembly: GCF_022347685.1. Lineage (GTDB taxonomy): Bacteria > Pseudomonadota > Alphaproteobacteria > Rhodobacterales > Rhodobacteraceae > Thalassobius. The sequence continues at coordinate 4,254 of NZ_JAKRGF010000008.1, read as the reverse complement.
CGCCATGGTGCGCCTTGATATGTCGGAGTTTATGGAAAAACACAGCGTTGCCCGTCTGATCGGCGCTCCTCCCGGCTATGTCGGTTATGATGAGGGTGGTGTGTTGACCGAAGCTGTGCGCCGTCGCCCCTATCAGGTGGTTTTGTTTGATGAGGTGGAAAAGGCACACCCGGATGTCTTTAACGTGCTTTTGCAGGTTCTCGACGATGGGGTGCTGACCGATGGTCAGGGTCGCACCGTGGATTTCAAGCAGACACTGATTATCCTGACCTCGAACCTCGGGGCGCAGGCGCTCAGCCAATTGCCAGAAGGCGCGGATGCTTCGCAGGCGAAACGCGATGTGATGGATGCTGTGCGCGCGCACTTCCGTCCTGAGTTTCTCAATCGTCTGGATGAAACCATCATCTTTGACCGTCTGGCCCGTGCCGATATGGACGGGATCGTCGATATCCAGCTGCGCCGTCTGGCGAAACGTCTGGCAGGACGCAAGATCACGCTGGATCTGGATGCGGCGGCAAAGACATGGCTGGCGGATTCGGGCTATGATCCGGTCTTTGGGGCCCGCCCGCTGAAACGGGTGATTCAACGCGCCCTGCAAAACCCGCTGGCTGAATTGCTGCTGGGTGGTGAGGTGAAGGATGGCGATCAGATCGCTGTCAGCGCTGGCGCTGAAGGGTTGATCATTGGTGATCGTATCGGCGCCACCAACCGCCCACGCCCCGATGATGCCGTGGTGCATTGAGCTGACATATGTATAAGCCGAAGGGTCCGCCAATGTGGCGGGCCTTTTTCATAAAGACAGGCTTTGAGGAACAGGCATGGCCCAGAGAATGAACTGGCAGTCGCTGCTGAACACTGAACGTCCGGGCAAGCCGGGGCAGGCAGAGGATCCGGGCCGTCCGAACTACACGCAGGACGCCGACCGCATCACTTTCTCTGCGCCGTTCCGTCGGTTGGCGAACAAGACGCAGGTGCATCCGCTATACGCCAATGACCATCTGCGCCACCGGATGATCCATTCTTCAGAGGTGGCCAGTGTGGGGCGCAATTTGGGGATGCAGGTGGGCCACTGGCTGGAACAGCAAAAAGAGATTGCACCCGGTGAGGCGCATAAGGTTGCGGGCATCATTCATGCCGCAGCTCTGGCGCATGACATTGGCAATCCACCTTTTGGGCATTCCGGAGAGGCCACAATCGGCGCATGGTTTGAACGCCAGTTTTCTAAGCCTGAGGGAGTTTTTGCAGGGATTAACAAGGGGCGCCAGCAAGAGTTCACTAAATTCGAAGGTAACGCCCAAGGCTACCGGATCCTCACCCGGCTAGAGATGTACCGTGGCGACCGTGGCATGGACCTGTCCCATGCCGTTATCGGCGCCTTCACCAAATACCCGATGTCTGCCGCCACCTCTGCCGCGATCAAAGCGGGGATTGAGGCTGGGGGAATTCCCGAGAAAGACGTCAAAAAGCACCTCTATGCTGGTGCGAAGAAGTTCGGTTTCTTTGAGAGCGAACGAGAGATCTTTGCCAAAACCGCCAGGGCGCTGGGCCTCATCGAACAGGATGGGTCGGGGGGTCAAAAATGGTGGCGTCGTCACCCGCTGGTTTTCCTCGTCGAGGCGGCGGATGACATCTGTTATAATATTGTAGATCTTGAGGATGGCTTTAGCGCGGGCGATCTGACTTTTTCTGAGGTGCGTGGCTTGCTCTTGGATCTTATCGAAGACAAGCGGAATACCGATAATGCCCCAGAAGAGGTTTACACGGATCACACGGATTATGAGCAGATCAGCCATCTGCGTGCACGCGCGATTGGTGAATCCATCCGTGCCTGTGTGGCGGCGTTCAAGGCAAACTACGACGCCATCATGTCCGGCACCTATTCTGGTGAGCTGATTGATGATTCCGAACTGGGCACCAAATTCCGCGCCATTCGTGAACTTGCAGGCAACCAGCTGTTCACGGCGCCCCGTAAAACCAAGCTGGAGGTGCGCGGGCATAATGTGATCTGTGCGGTGCTGGATGGGATCCTGCCAGCCTATAATGCGCTGAAGGCTGCGGGCTGGAATGGGGGGGCGCTGCCCGGTTACGAACGCCAACTGGTGCGGGCTGTCGGTTTGGACCTGCGCGACATCAACAGCAACTATGAGGCGTTGCATGCAATGGCGGATTTCGTATCCGGCATGACAGACCGCTATGCGGTTGAGGTGGCGGAACTGGTTTCGGGGCGCTGACAGTCCCGCCAAAGCCCCTGAATGTCTTGCGAATGTTTCAGCCACACCACGTCAATGTGAGACGATGTTGTTTGGCGCAGGCGTCCTTTATGTCTAACTTTTCGCGTGAGGATTTATAAAGGACACATTTCCATGGCCGGACGCTGGAAAAACACTCTGACGGAAAATGACATCACCCCAGAGGCAAACTACCTGTCACGCCGCAGCCTATTGGCGGGTATTGCAGGTGTCGGTCTGGCCGGTGTGGCGGGTCTGCCCACGACAGCGCGCGCGCAAGGTCTGAAGGCTAACACCTATGAAGAGGTCACCACCTATAACAACTTCTACGAATTTGGCACCGGCAAGGATGACCCGGCGAAATATGCGGGCGCCCTGACCACCAGTCCGTGGACAGTGAAGATCGACGGTCTGGTCGACAACCCCGGCAACTATCAGTTCGAAGACATCATGGCCAAGATGACCATTGAGGACCGGCTGTACCGCTTCCGCTGTGTTGAGGCATGGTCGATGGTGGTGCCGTGGAACGGGTTTGAACTGGCCGATCTGCTGAATATGGCCGGTGTGCAATCGCGGGCGAAATACGTGGCCTTTGAAACGCTCTACCGTCCCGATGAAATGCCGGGTCAGAAAACCCGCGTGCTGAAATGGCCCTATGTTGAAGGCCTGCGTCTGGATGAGGCGATGCACCCGCTGACCATCATGGCCACCGGCATCTATGGCAAAGACCTGCCCAACCAGAACGGCGCGCCGCTGCGTCTGGTGGTGCCGTGGAAATATGGGTTCAAGTCGATTAAGTCCGTGGTGCGCATCACCCTGACCGACAAAGAGCCGCCGACCAGCTGGAATTTGGCCAACGCCGGCGAATACGGATTTTACAGTAATGTGAATCCAGAGGTGGACCACCCCCGCTGGTCGCAGGCCAGCGAGCGCCGCATCGGTGGCGGTCTGTTTACCAAACGGATCGATACGCTGAAATTCAACGGTTACGAAAAAGAGGTCGCAGGTCTTTATAAAGGCATGGACCTGGCCAAGTTCTTCTAAGGACCACAGCGGATGATCGACACCCTCAATACATATGCACGTAAATTGCCCACTTGGGCTGTGTATCTGATCGGTTTTGCCCCGATGCCGTTTCTGTTCTGGCAGGGCATCACCGGTGCGTTGGGTGTCGATCCGGTAAAAGCGCTGGAGCATGAATATGGGGAACTGGCGCTGCAGCTGCTGGTGCTGGGCTTGGCGATCACACCTGCACGTCGTCACCTTGGGCTTAACTTGCTGAAGTTCCGCCGCGCGATCGGGGTTCTTTCCTTCTTCTATGTCTTGGCGCATCTGTTGGTTTGGGCGGTTCTCGACGTGCAGACGCTGGGCGCGGTTTGGGCCGATATTCTGAAGCGCCCCTATATCACCATCGGAATGGCGGGATTTGCACTGTTGCTGCCGTTGGCGATCACCTCCAACAACCGGTCGGTGCGCAAACTGGGCGTGCGTTGGCGCCAGCTGCACAAGCTGACATACCCAGCGGTGATCCTTGGTGGCGTCCATTACGTCTGGCTGGTCAAGGGATGGCAAGTCGAGCCGCTCATATATCTGGCGGTGATCCTCACCCTCCTCGCGCTGCGTGCCCCCAAGAAGCGCAAGGTCCGAGTCGCCGCGTGAATCGGGCCTCCTGACAATCGCTACAGAGAACCCCGCGAGTCGCCCCTGACTCGCGGGGTTTTCGTTTCCAAAGACCGAGTCTCACCCGACTCTGTGGGGGCTTCTGTGGATAACCGGTGGAGAAGTGGACCTGAGTCGTCGCAGTGGCGGTGAAAGAGGGGGCTTAACAACTCTCCTCGGCTTTTATATTTCCATAACTTATTGTTTTTAATTAATTTTTCAATTAATTCTGGAAAAATGTGTTTTTTCTTTAAAAACCGCTTGCGGCTCTTCTGCAATCACCTTAGAACCCCCTTCACCGGCGGCGCTGAGGCGCACAACGGGGCAGCGGACGGGGCTACGGAGGGTACTCTGGAGGGTTCGGAAG
>NZ_JAKRGF010000007.1 GCF_022347685.1 Thalassobius sp. Cn5-15 | reverse complement strand
CCGAAATCGGCCCCATCGCCGCGCCGGATCTGATCCAGTGGGCGCCCGGCCTGCCGAAAACCCGTTCCGGCAAGATCATGCGCCGCATCCTGCGCAAAATTGCCGAAGATGACTTTGGCGCACTTGGAGACACATCAACGCTGGCAGATCCAAGCGTCGTGGAGGAACTCATCAAAAACCGCATGAACCGCTAACCACAAAACGACCTTAAAAACGGCCCGCCACATAGCGGGCCGTTTGCTTTTGTAACGCGGCCGTCACACTCTCCTGTCATTGCCCGCGTGCCGCACCCTATCGGCACTCATCGAAGAACGGACTGCTTCATGTCAAAAATTCTGGTCATGACCGACCTGCACATCACCACGCCACCTGAAACCATCATCAACCTCTCCCCAGTTGAACGGGCACGCGAGGCGCTGGCGCATGCGGCGCGGCATCATCATGACGCCAATCATCTGGTGATCACGGGCGATCTGACCAATGAAGGCACAGCCGATCAATACGCCAGTCTGAAACCACTGCTGCAGGGCCTACCGTGGCCAGTCACGATGCTGATGGGCAATCATGACCTGCGCGCGCCCTTCCGCGCTGCCTTTCCCACCGCGGCGGTGACCGATGCGGGATTTGTTCAGGCCGTGGTGGACCTACCTGATGTACGTCTGATCACCCTTGATACACTGGACACAGAGGCGGCGGTGGAACATGCTGGTCGCCTCTGCCCTGCCCGCCTCAACTGGCTGGAGCAGGCGCTGAAACAAGCCGGAGGCAAACCATGCCTCCTCTTTCTTCACCACCCCCCGTTTGAAACAGGTTTCAGCGGCATGGACGGCATTGGTCTGATCAACGCGGATGCACTGCTGGCGATGGCCGCGCGCTACAACGTGCGCCACCTCTTTGCCGGCCACATCCATCGGACCATTACCGCCACCATACAGGGGAAATCGATGACAGTCTTCAAAAGCACCTGCCACCAAATGCCGATGATGCTGGGCAAAGAGGGCTTTGCACATTCAGTCCCCGAACCGGGCGCCTACGGCATTATCCTGACCCGTGGCGCAGACGTGGTGGTTCACACCGAAGACTTTAGCCTGCCCGAAATGCAATCACGCCACTTCGCCGACGGCTAGAAAGCGCGCGCACGCGCAGATTGCGGATGCCTTTTGTTGCACTGCTTGATAGAAGAGCGGCAATTGAGGGGAGTGACAGCATGGATCTGGCAGATCTGGGGTTTGAATTTGCGCCTGTGGGCCTGTGTATGCTGGAAAACCGCATCATTCGCGGCTGCAATCGTCAATTTGCCGAAACCTTCGGCGGTACGGTCGACAGCTTCACCGATGAGCCCTTCGCCAATTTCTACGCGAGTGCCGAAGATTACGAGGCGATTGGCGCCCGTGGTCTGGCCGCAATGCAGGAAACCGGCCGCTATTCCGATGAGCGGGTGATGAAACGCCGTTCAGGAGAACTGTTCTGGTGTCGCGTGCGCGGTCAATCCCTGACCCCCACTGATCCGTTCCAGCGCGGTATCTGGTCAGTCACCGACCTGTCTGATGAACGCCCCATCGTTGAACTGACCCAGCGCGAGCGCGAGGTGGCGATCCTGACCTGTCGTGGTCTGACCAGCAAGGAAATCGGACTGGAACTGAACCTGTCCTACCGCACTGTAGAGGTCTACCGCGCCCGTCTGTTGGAGAAGTTTCAGGCCCGTAAACTGGCCGAGTTGGTGGCCAAACTCTCTGGCATGCCTCTCTAGTCTCGTAAATCGCATTGATTCTGCCGTAACGTCGCGAAGCAGCCCGCCATTTTCAAAGCTGAGGCGTTTTTTTCACAATTCCCCTCGAACTTTTTGCCGTAAATCCCCACTTTAACCCGCATAAGGATGCTTTCCGCGCCGTCATGTATGGCTTATAAGGCGTCCAGATGTGGCTTGGGCGCTTCCGTATTGTCGCCCACCAAAAACGGTCGAGGGAAAAATGACTAAGAAACACGACTCCGACGTCGAATTTATTCAGGCACTGGCTGAACTGCTGGCCGCAAACGATCTGACCGAGCTGGAAGTGATGCGCGACTATGGCGACAACGACAGCCTGAACGTCCGCGTCAGCCGCGCCACCGAAGCACCTGTTCATATTGCAGCGCCTGTTGCCGCCGCTCCAGTGGCCGCCGCGCCTGCCGCCGCTGCAGCGCCCGCAGCTGCGGCCCCTGCCGCTGCTCCCGCGGCCGCAGAAGATCCCGCCAGCCACCCCGGCGCCGTGACCTCGCCGATGGTTGGCACCGTATATCTGGCACCGGAACCCGGCGCCTCTGCGTTTGCCAGCGTTGGCACACAGGTCAGCGAAGGCCAGACCCTGCTGATCATCGAAGCGATGAAAACCATGAACCAGATTCCGGCGCCGAAATCCGGTACCGTGAAACGTATTCTGGTCGAAGACGGCGGTGCCGTTGAATTTGGCTCCCCGCTGGTCATCATCGAGTAAGGCACAGAGATGTTTGAAAAAATCCTGATTGCGAACCGGGGTGAGATTGCGCTGCGCGTGATCCGCGCCTGCCGCGAGATGGGCATCAAATCGGTTGCGGTGCACTCCACCGCGGATGCCGATGCCATGCACGTGCGCATGGCTGATGAATCCGTCTGCATCGGCCCGCCCTCTGGCACCCAAAGCTACCTATCGATCCCCGCGATCATCGCTGCCTGCGAAGTGACCGGCGCACAGGCGATCCATCCGGGCTATGGTTTCCTGTCAGAAAACGCGAACTTCGTACAGATCGTCGAAGATCACGGCCTGACCTTTATCGGCCCAACCGCGGAACATATTCGCATCATGGGCGACAAGATCACCGCCAAGGACACAATGAAGGAACTGGGCGTGCCCTGTGTTCCTGGGTCTGACGGTGGCGTGCCTGATCTGGCCGCAGCCAAGCGCATTGGTGAAGAAATCGGCTATCCGGTAATCATCAAAGCGACGGCCGGTGGCGGTGGTCGTGGTATGAAGGTGGCGCAAACCGCCGCCGACATGGAAGAGGCGTTCATGACCGCCCGTGCCGAAGGCAAAGCCGCCTTTGGCAACGATGAGGTCTATATCGAAAAATACCTCACCACCCCGCGTCACATCGAAATTCAGGTGTTTGGCGATGGCAAGGGCAAGGCAGTTCACCTTGGTGAACGCGACTGTTCGCTGCAGCGTCGCCACCAGAAGGTGTTTGAAGAGGCCCCCGGCCCCTGCATCACCCCAGCAGAGCGTGCCGCCATCGGTAAAGTCTGTGCGGATGCTGTTGCCCGTATTAACTACATCGGCGCTGGCACGATCGAGTTCCTCTATGAAAACGGCGAGTTCTACTTCATCGAAATGAACACACGTCTGCAGGTGGAACACCCCGTGACCGAAGGCATCTTTGGTGTCGATCTGGTACGTGAGCAGATCCGTGTGGCCGAAGGCCTGCCGATGTCATTCACTCAGGACGACCTGGAGATCAACGGCCACGCGATCGAGGTACGGATCAACGCGGAAAAGCTGCCGAACTTTGCCCCTTGCCCGGGCAAAATCACTGCCTACCACGCCCCCGGCGGCTTGGGCGTTCGGATGGACTCTGCGCTTTATGATGGCTACTCGATCCCGCCTTATTACGACAGTCTGATTGGCAAGCTGATCGTGCATGGTCGTGACCGGACCGAGGCGCTGGCGCGTCTGGAGCGTGCGCTGGGTGAGCTGATCATTGATGGTATCGACACCTCCCTGCCGCTGTTCACCGCACTGCTGCAAGAGGATGACATCCACACCGGCAACTATAATATCCACTGGCTGGAAAAGTGGCTGGAAGCTAACATGGCCTAACATCCATGCGGGGGCCGCGGTGCACACTGCGGCCCTTCTTTTATGATGCCCTTTCTATAGCAACGACCTGATCCTAGGATAAGCGTATGAAAGACGACTTTGCGCTCACCCCCCAGATCCTGCTATCCGGCTATGCCCAAGGCATCTTTCCCATGTCCGAAAGCCGCGATGACCCAGAGGTGTTCTGGGTCGATCCCCGTGATCGTGGTATCTTTCCCCTCGATCAGTTCCGCATCTCGCGCTCTCTGGCGCGCACGATCCGCCGTGGCGCTTATCAGATCCGCATCAACAGCGACTTTGAAGCGGTTCTACGCGGCTGTGCCAACCGGGAAGAGACATGGATAAACCCCACCATTCACGCGCTCTACATGGCGCTGCATCGCATGGGCCGCGCCCATTCTCTGGAGGTGTGGATGGACGGTGAACTGGCAGGTGGCGTTTACGGCGTCACGCTGGGCCGTGCCTTTTTCGGCGAAAGCATGTTTTCCTACCGCCGCGACGCGTCAAAGATCGCGCTGGCCTATCTGGTGGATCATCTGGTGCAAACGGGTTTCACCCTGTTTGACACCCAGTTCATCACACCGCACCTTGCCTCGCTTGGCGCGGTAGAGATCCCGCGCGCAGAGTATCACCACCTCCTAGAGGCAGCGCTGCGTGAAGGGGCATTTTTTGATGTTGAAGGCGTCGATCACTCAGCTGCAGGTGTTTTGCAGCGCAATACCCAGACGTCGTAACGCGGATGATCCAACGCGTTCAGCGCCGGTGCAGATGCCATCATCCAACCACCGAACAGCGGCGCCTGCCCTGCCGATGCGGAAATCTTCTGCACCTGAACAAAGGCAAATCCTTCGCCTGCGGGATTGTCCGCCGGATACCGACACTCCGTCAGGCTGACCCGCAGATCGCCGAAAACGGTCGATCCACCGGTGGCGATCTCCATGTCCACGATTTCACCGCTGACCTTATCAAGGCCGCGCATCAGCGCGCCGGTGGCGCTGCTGACCTGCTGCGCTGAGGCAGTGGTCGAAATACCGCCGATCACCAGCGCCAGTGCAACTGCGCGGATCATTCATTGCCTCCGGAGACGAACTTCATCAACAGCGACACGAGAGAGACCGCGCCTTGTGTATCCTCAATCTCGGCCCCAGCCTCAAAGTTAAACGGCGAGCCTCCCGGTACAATCTCGACGTAGTTGCCACCCAAAAGCCCTTCGGAACTGATCACAATCGCACTATCGTCAGGCACATCAATACCATCCTGCACCAAAATTTCAGTGTCCGCGCGGAAGGTCTGGGGGTTCAGCGACACATCGGTCACCGACCCGACTTTAACGCCAGCCAGACGCACATCGGTACCAACGCTCACCCCTTCCAGCGACCGGAAAGAAGCGGTCAGCGGATAGCCCGCGGTGGATGCGCTAAAGCCGGTGATCTGGCCCGCATAGGCAACAAACCCAATTGCCGCAGCCAGAACAATAGCGCCTACGGCGACTTCGGTTGGATTGGTGGACATATCGGCCCTCACTTCTCACAAAACATTGCAGGACCCGCCTGCGGATTGAACAATCAGATCCGAAGGAGGTGTTATTCGGGCGACCAGGCCTCGTAATCTCGGCGCTCTGACGGTTCAACACGACGGATGGAGCCTGCAGGCGCATAGGCCATCGCGGTGCCGGTCAGGTTTTCCAGGTGCGGCTTTTCCCAGTCTTTGTGCTTCAACGGTTTGTCGCTGGGCAGATCGTCAAAGGTGTGGTGCAGCCAGCCGTGCCAGTCGGGGCTGATACGGCTTGCTTCGACCTCGCCGTTGTAGATCACCCAACGGCGCTTGCCGTCTTTGGAGGTGTAAAATGTGTTGCCTTGATCATCCTCGCCAACTTTCACGCCTTTGCGGGCGGTATAAAGCTGGGTGTTCAGGGTCTGACCGTCCCACCAGGTGACGGCGCGCAGAAGTGTGTTCAGAATGCCCATGGCTACCTCGCGAAAAACTTGAAAAAAGATATGGCTCAAAAGGGCGCAAAGGTCCAGTGGTCAGCGCCCCTGCATGCCCTCTGTGCCCCTATAGCGCAGGATATTGCCGCGATGTTACGGCAATAGAGCGGTCAATTCGATCTCGATACGGAATTTCGGATCGATCAAGTTACATTCCACCATCGTGGCAGCGGGCGGGTTGTCGCCAAAGGTGGCGGACAGAATCGGCCAGCAGGGTTCAAATTCCGACGCATCCGGCAGATAGTAGTTCACCCGCACCGCATGTTCAAAACTGCTGCCTGCCTCTGTCAGCGCGTTTTCAATGGTCGCCAGCGCGGCCTTGCACTGCTCTTCCACGGTGTCGCCTGCCCCCACGGTGCCCGCAACATGCACAAATCCGCCCGCAACAACAGCACGGCAATAGCCGATCTTGGCCTCAAACTCGCTGCCGGTGGAAATACGTTTAATGGTCATGGTGTTGTCTCCTTAGTCACCAAACCGGATACGCGCCGCGATCCGTTGAGGCAATGAATAAATAAACAGGGTTTCACCAACGGGACCAAGCACATACCAGCTGCCTGGCTCTCGCATCGCGGACCGAAGCCTTTGAGAAACTTCGGCCTCGAAGTATTGAACGCAAAACCCAAGTGCGTCTCTGGTATTAGGCGAAAGTGGCGTTTTAGGTGTTGCTTCCCAAGATCCGCCGAATACGTATCGCCACCCGAGATTAAGCCCATCCTCAGCCATCACGCGGGATGGTGGCGCCTCTGGTGCGTCTGCCGCAAGCTCCACAATTGCAAATGTGCAGTCCCAATTCGGCCAATCGTCATCGATCAAGTGATACGCGCGACTGGCAAGCACGCGATCAAATGGAAGCAACCGTTCAAAAACAGCTTCGGCATAGGCTGGACTATCGGCAGCGTGATTGTAGCGCACCTTTAGCGCCTCACAGCCACACATCAACAAAAGAAAAATGCCCGCAAAACCTGCGAGCATTTTCGTGGCATTGAGCGCCAATTGCTTCAAGATCCAACGCATTTAGCTGGCGCTGGCCTCTTCTTTCTGCTCGCCATGGATCATCAGCGGCTGAGCATCGGATGTGACCGCATCCTCGTTCACCACAACCTCTGTCACGCTGTCCTGACCGGGCAGGTCGAACATGGTGTCGAGCAGGATATCTTCGAGGATCGAACGCAGACCACGGGCACCGGTTTTCCGCTCAATCGCGCGTTTGGCGATCGCTTGCAGCGCGTCATCGGTGAAGGTCAGCTGGGTGTCCTCCAGCTCGAACAGGCGCTGGTACTGTTTGATCAGCGCGTTCTTCGGCTGGGTCAGTATGGTGACCAGCGCGTCTTGATCCAGATCTTCCAGCGTCGCAAGAACCGGCAGACGGCCGACGAATTCCGGGATCAGGCCGAATTTCAGCAGATCCTCGGGTTCCAGATCCTTGAACAGTTCGCCCACACCGCGATCATCGTTTTCACGCACATCGGCCCCAAAACCCATCGCGGATCCTTTGCCGCGCTGGCCAATGATCTTGTCCAGACCGGCGAATGCGCCGCCGCAGATGAACAGGATGTTGGTGGTGTCGACCTGCAGGAATTCCTGCTGAGGATGCTTGCGGCCACCTTGCGGCGGCACGGAGGCAACGGTGCCCTCCATCAGCTTCAACAGCGCCTGCTGCACGCCCTCGCCCGACACATCACGGGTGATCGAGGGGTTTTCGGATTTGCGGGTGATTTTATCCACCTCGTCAATGTAGACGATACCGCGCTGCGCGCGCTCCACATTGTATTCCGACGCCTGCAGCAGCTTCAGGATGATGTTTTCAACGTCTTCACCAACATAGCCCGCCTCGGTCAATGTCGTGGCATCTGCCATGGTGAAGGGCACATCCAGAATGCGCGCCAGCGTCTGCGCCAGAAGTGTCTTACCGCAACCGGTGGGGCCGATCAGCAGGATGTTGGATTTCGACAGTTCGATATCGCCGGACTTCTGCGCGTGGTTCAGACGTTTGTAGTGGTTGTGCACCGCCACCGACAGCACCCGTTTGGCCGTCGCCTGACCGATCACATAATCGTCCAGAACGTTGCAGATATCCATCGGGGTTGGCACCCCTTCGGAAGATTTCAGACCCGCGGATTTGGTCTCTTCGCGGATGATGTCCATGCAAAGCTCAACACATTCATCGCAGATGAAAACGGTTGGGCCGGCAATCAGCTTGCGCACCTCGTGCTGGCTCTTGCCGCAGAAAGAGCAATAGAGCGTGTTTTTGCTGTCACCACCGGAATTATTCGCCATTTCTTCCCTTTCAGGCCTGAAGTCTCAGGTTACTCAGCCGCCAGGCACATCCTCACCGGATCCTGCGTCTGGGCTGTTCCTCTTACAATGGTAGCTTAAGTCAGCCCTCAGGCAGCTACAATGCAAAAACGTCACACGGGCGCGTTAACGCCCGTGTGACAGGTTCATTTAACTATCGGTCTCATCACCGGCTTTGACACGGCTTGCCACGATCTCATCAATGTGGCCCCAGTCCTTCGCCTCTTCCGGGGTCATCCAGGTGTCACGGTCCAGCGCCTTCTGCACCGTTTCGTAGTCCTGACCAGCGTGATTGACATAAAGCTGATACAGGCGCTCACGCGTACGTTCGATGTGGCGGGCGGAAATCAGCATATCCGTTGCCATGCCACGCGCCCCACCGGAGGGCTGGTGCACCATCACTTCGGAGTTGGGCAGCGCAAAACGCATGCCTTTTTCGCCACCAATCGCAATCACCGACCCCATCGAGGCCGCCATGCCGCAGATCAGCGTGGACACTTTGGGTTTGATGTATTGCATGGTGTCATAGATCGACATGCCCGCAGTCACCTCACCACCCGGAGAGTTCACATACATGCTGATTTCCTTGGAAGGATTTTCCGCCTCAAGGTGCAACAGCTGCGCGACAATCATCTGGCTCATGCCGCTGTGAATCGGGCCATTTACAAAAATGATGCGCTCTTTCAGCAGGCGCGAAAAAATATCATAGGCCCGTTCGCCGCGGCTGGTCTGCTCGACCACCATCGGCACCAGGGTGTTCATGTAAGTATCAATCGGATCATTCATAGTCGCCTGCCTGTTGCTATCTGAAGTACCCTTATCGCAAAGGTACTAACTGAGTCTTAGTCCTGCCCCCTCTGGCCTGCAAGGGGACGGACTTGAATTAATGGAACACGGCCGCAACTGCTGTTGCACCGCATAGGCAATGGCTGGTTCAAAATTCATGCCATCAGCAACAGGCACCTATTTGGCTTTGCCACTCAGATGACGGTTGCGTATGTGCCTCAAAACATCCCATTCACGACATGGTCGACATTTTTCCGCGCGTCACAAGAAAAAGTGTCGCAATGCCCTTTCTTTTGTCGCACCAAGACGCCAAAAAGCGTCGCACAGCCAACGCTGCGACGATAAAATGTCGCAAATGGTACAGAAACCTCGCCATCCTGCAGCTATATCCCATGCAGTAACACCAAAGAGACTCCATGCAGCAAGATCGTTTTATCCAGCGCGCCGCCTCTGCCAACTTTCCGATGGATTTCGACGGCCCGCCCGAAGATTTCTACTTCCTCCTGTTGCCCAAGGCGACAATGCTGGCTGTCGCCGCTGCGATTGAGCCGTTACGCATCGCCAACCAATTGACCAAGCAGCAGCTTTACCGTTGGTACACGATGAGCGAGGACGGCAGCACCATCACCTGTTCGAACGGCATGATGGTCACACCCGATATGGCACTGGACCCTTTGCCGCTGAATTCCTACGGGTTTGTCTGTTCGGGGGTCGAGCCGCAGACAACCATTGGAGATGCCACGTTAAACTGGCTGCGGCGTGAAGACCGCTTTGGCCGCCGTCTGGGCAGCATCTGCTCCGGTGCCTTTGCGCTGGCACGTGCGGGCCTGCTGAAGGATCGCCGTTTTACCCTGCATTGGGAAAACCAGATGGGTCTGATGGAGGAATTTCCCGATCTAGAACCCTCCAGCGCGCTTTATGAGGTGGACGGCCGCATAATGACCTGCGGCGGTGGCAACTCGGCTCTTGATATGATGCTGACCCTAATCGAACAGCGCCATGGGTCCGATCTGGCCATTATGGTTGCGGACATGTGCATCCACCTGCGATCCGGTGCCCAGACCGCCCCACAACGCTCTGCCAGCTCAGCCGCCATCGGCTGCCGCAACCGCAACCTGTTGGCCGCAATCCAGATCATGGAACAAGAAATCGAAGAGCCGCTATCGATGGAAGACATCGCGGATCGCCTTGGCGTGTCACGCCGTCAGGTGGAACGGCTGTTCAAACGCTACCTGAACCAAAGCCCGATTTCCTATTACAACGATCTGCGCCTGTCGCGCGCCTATGGAATGCTGAATGAGACAGATCTGACGGTGACAGAAATTGCTGCCGCCACTGGCTTCCGCTCGTCCAGCCATATGGCGCGAGTGTTTCGGGAGAAATACGGCTCCAGCCCTAACGCACACCGCAAATCATGGTCCTAAGCCGACGTTGAGAGGCGCGCCACCGCGCCCCTCCCCGCCCTACGCAAAAGGCTGCGTTACACCTTTTCCTGCGTGTGCTTGCGCAGTTCCGCGCGGGCGATTTGGCGGCGATGCACCGCATCGGGCCCATCGGCCAGACGCAGGGTGCGCACATGGGTCCATTTAATCGCCAATGGCGTGTCTTGCGAAACACCCATCGCACCAAACATTTGCACCGCCTCATCAATCACCTTCAGCGCCATTCGCGGCGCGACGGTTTTGATCATCGAAATCCACGGCGCCGCAGCGCGCGCATCCCCCTGATCCATGTACCACGCGGCCTTCAGACACAGCAGGCGCGCCTGCTCAATTTCCATCCGCGCTTCAGCGATGATATCGTGATTGGCCCCCAAAGCGGCCAGTTTTTTACCAAAAGCCTCTCGCTCCAGCGAACGGGTGCACATCAGTTCCAGCGCCGCCTCACCGGCACCGATCGCACGCATGCAGTGATGAATGCGGCCCGGTCCCAAACGGCCCTGACTGATTTCAAACCCGCGGCCCTCGCCCAGTAACAGGTTTTCTGCCGGCACCCGCACGTTGGTGAAACGGATGTGCATATGGCCGTGGGGCGCGTCGTCGTGGCCATAGACCGACATCGGGCGCAGCACCTCAATGCCCTCACTGGCAGCATCGACCACAATCATCGAATGGCGCTGGTGTTTCGGCGTCTCATCGGTGCCGGTATTCACCATCACAATATAGACCTTGCAGCGGGGATCACCGGCGCCAGAGGCCCACCATTTTTCACCGTTCAGCACATAGTCATCGCCATCGCGCACACAAGACATCGAGATGTTGGTCGCATCAGAGGACGCAACATCCGGTTCCGTCATCAGATAGGCCGAGCGGATATCACCCGCCAATAGCGGCTCCAACCACTGTGTCTTCATCGCGTCGGTGCCGTATTTGTGGAACACTTCCATATTCCCCGTATCCGGCGCAGAACAGTTGAACACCTCCGCCGCCAGTCCAACACGGCCCATTTCTTCGGCGAAATAGGCATATTCCACAGTGGAAAGGCCCAAGCCCCCATTGCCATCGGTCAGCCAGAAGTTCCACAGCCCTGCCGCCTTGGCTTTGGCCTTCAGCCCTTCCAGAATTTCCGCCTGACGATCGGTGTACTGCCAGCGGTCACCCTTGGTGATTTCCGCATCATATTCGTCTTGCAGCGGCGCGATCTCATCGTTGATCATCGTGATCACGCGGTCCAAAAGCTTGCGGTTCTCTGCTCGAATTCCAAAATCCATATTATCCTCCCGTCTGGTACGCCAGAACTGTCGCCAGCGTCGCCTCCCCGCGTCACTGTCTTCAGTGCTGACTAGAACACCGCGGGCGCGTCAGGGAAAGTATAGGTCTGGGTGACGTGAGGGCATTTCGCTCTCTGACAGGTAAAACTACGGAGAAGCGACAGCGTCCGCACCACCGCATCAGCGCGCGGGGCCGAGCGTGTCCTTTAAGGTCGCCAGCATTTGCTGCGCCTCAGACAGAAGTTCGGGCAAGATAAGTGGCACCTCATCCGCAGGGGCGTTTTGCGGCAGATCCTCAATCCCTTTGAGCGCCTGCTGCAGCCCATTCTCCCCCAAGAGGCCCGCCATGCCTGCCAGATTGTGCGCATTCTGCACCTGATCGGCGTTGAGCCCTGTGCCAGCCTGTAGATCCCCCAACAGATCAGCGGTGTCGCTGGCGAAATGGCGCATCAGGGTTGCAAACTTCTCCTGTCCCATGCGGTCAACAAAATCACTGCGGGTCTGGCGACCCAACTGGCTGGCCTCCGTCTCATAGATGCGGGTGCAATCAGTGCCGGACTTCACGCCCTCAAGCGCCTCGCGCAATTGGCGCACACTGACGGGTTTCGTTACGATCCCGCAAAAGCCTGATGCCAGAATGCGCGCGTGATCCTCGGGCGAGGCATGTGCCGTTACCGCCAGCGCAGGCTGCAGGTTGCCTTGGCCACGCATCGCCTCCAGCGCGGTCATACCGTCCATACCAGGCATGGAAATATCCATCAGGATCAGATCAAACCCACCCTCAGCGGCGCGTTTGATCCCGCTGGGACCATCCACCGCAGGTGTCACTTTTTGACCCAGATCCTGCAGCATGTCAGTCAGGATTTCGCGGTTAATCTCATTGTCTTCAACCAACAAAACATGCCCCGCAGGCAAGGGGGCCACCTGTGCATCGCGTGCTGTCTCTGCTTGGCCCGTCATTGGTGCGGTCGCCGCTGGCAGGGGTAACAGCATCTGGAACAGGCTGCCTTCGCCCTCTATGCTGTCAACCGTGATTTCGCCCTGCATCTGATCGACCAGACGGCGGGTGATCGACAGGCCCAGACCGGTGCCTTCGCTGCGCCGGCCAAAACTGGGATCAACAGTGACAAATTCCTGAAAGATACTGTCGATCTTGTCCTCAGGGATGCCCGCGCCGGTATCGCTGACACGAATTTCGACCAGATCGCTACCGGTGCGCCGTTCGACCTCTACTGCGATGTCACCATTTTCGGTAAACTTTACCGCGTTGCCGACAAGGTTCACCAAACAACGGTTCAGTGCCGCCGGATGCCCTGTCACATGCTGCAAATCCGGGCTTAGCACAGTCATAGACAGATGATTGCCCCGTGCCTTGGCCAGTGCGGCCTGGCTGGCGACCAAGGTTTCAACCAATTCCGGCAGATCGAACGACACTGGATCCGCAGAGGCCATCGCATCCGCATCCAGTCGCGACAAGTCCAGCACATCATTCACGTGACTAAGCAGCAGATCACCAGAAAACTTCGCCGCCCGCAGATTGCGCAGCTGGCGTTTGCTCAACGGGTCACGCTGCATCAATTCCAAAGATCCGAGGATGCCGTTCAACGGCGTGCGCATTTCATGGCTCATCACTGTCAGCAGATCTGCCTTGGCCTTTTCACCAGCCCGCGCCTCATCGCGGGCGCGTTTCAAAGCGGCCTCCGCTTCCACTTGCTGGGTGATGTCACGCAGGAAAGAGACAAAGACCGTCTGCCGCCCCGCCTTGGCGGCAGTGATAGACAGTTCTACAGGGAAGGTTTCGCCGGATTTACGCATCGCCTCCAGCCGCAGACGCCCCGTGTCGCTGACCCGCTTCTTACCAGTACGAGCAAAGCGTGCCATGCCAGCACGGTGGGCCTGCCGCAGATGTTCAGGCACAATGAGGTCGGCCATATCTCGCCCGATGACATCCGCCCGCCGATAGCCAAACACCGTTTCCGCCGCACCGTTAAATTCCAATACATGCCCGTCACGGTCCACCACCAGAATAGCGTCCAAGGACGACGACGCCATCGCCGCCAACCGCGATTGCACCCGCTCACTTTGCGCCGCCACCTGACGCCCTTTGCGCAACAGACGCAGCAACAACAGCGCCAGCAGCACCAGCACCGCGATCAGCAGCAATGACGATACCGCCAACCGCGTCAGGGTTCGCGCCAGATCCGCCCGTGCCTGATCCGAACTTTCGGCAAAGCGCGCCACACCACTGAGCAGCAACCGGCGCACCGGTGCCTTCTGCGCGTCTGTCAGCGCTGCCAGTTCTGCCAAAGCATCGCGCAACCCCGCATCAGATCGGTCCACCAAAGTAGCGCCCGCCCGCAGGTAAACGCCGAGATCGGTCATGATTTTCTGGTTCTCGTCACTCTGCCACAGGGGCAGATAGAGCGGGCCGGTTTCATAGGTTTTCACGCGGCTGTAAAAGATATCGAACCGCACCCGCAACTGGCGCAGACTAAGGGTCAGATCAGGCGGAATTGCACTGCCCTGATCCTGCGCGACAGACATGGACACGCTGCGGGTCTGAGCGATCTGGCCATCAAGGCGCAGCAGCTCCACCTCCAGCTGGGCGATATTCCATTGCAGATTGTCCGTCGACGCGGTCGATAGATCCTGAAGTCGCCCACGCACCTCAACCATTAACAGACCCGTCAAAACGAACATCGCCAACAGCACCAGCACAAAAATCTGGCGCGCCGGGCGCATCGGAAAGAAACGGATCACAGGCAAGTCGGCCTAACCTTTCGTCACAAGTGTCCTGGTATCCGGTGCCCAAGCGGCACTTTTGCGCCCCCGATGAGCGGGAACGCACAGGATCTAAATAAGACCATGTTAGGGTGTGGGCTGGATTCGATGCAACTGCCAGATGCTACGGGCGTAATATTGTTCGGCCTGGTAGTCTGCATTTGCGTCAAAGGGATAGATCACCCACAGCGGCCCCTTGTCGCGCACCGACATTGGCACACCATTCATCGTGTCCGCTAGGATAGGCCCCCCTTCGACCGCATCCACCAGCGGTATGGTCACCGCGTAGTCGTTCAGCGCCACAAAGCTCATTTCGTCACCGTTCAACCCCAGTTCCTGAACCAACGTGTGCAATGACACACCTTCAAACTCTGTGACGCCATCGGTCCAGATGGTTTTGGTGCGCACCACCTCACGTGGCAGTGCCTCCAGCGCGGCGCGATCCAGCACCACCTCAGGGGCGTCAGGAGCGGCGACAACTGTCAGCACCGGATCAACCGCTGCAGTTTCGGCCTGTGCAGCACCTTCATCAAAGGGCGCAAGCGCAAAGACACAGCCCATCACTGACGCCGCAAGCGCAGCGTTCAGGCGGGAGATGGCAGATTTCGTAAGCGTGTAAAACATCATTGGACCCTCAACTGACCTCAGTGGTTGTTGACCTCACAATGCACGGTTTTACGCGTCCGGTTTTGACGCATTGGGTCATAAAACTAACCTTTGGGATAGTTCGCCTCGACGATCGCCAATTCGCCTGACCTCTTGGTCGCGTGGTGTTGCTGTCAGCTCACCTTATGGTTGGCTACAACACATTAAGAATTTCGTGTTAAAGTTCGCTAATTGAACCGCGGCACGATTATTGCTGGAACACGGGGATTGCCAATTTTAATCCCCAGGCGCCCGCGCTTTAGGATGAGAGGGTTAGACATGCGTATTTTGATTGCAGACGATCACGAAATGGTTCGGGACACGCTGACAGTGTTCCTGCAGGCGGAGGGACGCATTCAGGTCTTTGCCGCAGGCGATCTGGCGGAGGCGCTGCAGGTTGTTGCCGCCAAGGGGACTTTCGATCTGGTTCTGCTGGATTACAAAATGCCGGGCATGAACGGTTTGCAGGGCCTGAAACAGGCCATTGCCGCCCATCCTGATCAACCCTTTGCCATCCTTAGCGGCACCGCCCCCAATTCCGTGGCGCAAGAGGCCGTGGATGCGGGCGCACTTGGCTTCCTGCCCAAAACGATGGGTGCCAAAAGCATGGTGAACGCGATCCGTTTCATGGCGCTGGGTGAAACCTATATCCCGACCGATGTGATGAATGCCACGAGCAACGCCGAAGATCCCTTTGACAACCAGCTTAGCCAGCGCGAAACGGAAGTGCTGGGCGGGCTGTGCGCAGGTCATTCGAACAAGGAAATCGCCCGGGATCTGGGCCTGCAGGAGGTGACGATCAAACTGCATGTTCGCACCCTGTGCAAGAAACTGGATGCCCGCAACCGCACCCATGCCGCCGTTATCGCCAAGGAGGCGGGGTTCGCCTGATCGCTCTCCCGCCTGCCCTGTTGGATATGCTGCAACAGCCTGCATTCAGAACACAAAGCTATCGTAAAGCTGATCAGCCTGCGTCAGCAGATTCAGCCCGGTGTCGGTCAACGACAGATCGCACTGGCCCAGATCCACATGGATGGTGCCAGCATCGTCCTGTGTCACAGATGAGCCAAACCATGTGGCCGCATCGCCGAGGCTAAGCCCCCGCAGATCGAGGTAGTCGCCTTCGCTCAGGTCATAATCACGGATCACCACGCTAGACCCATCCAGGTCGCGATCGCGGAAGATAAAGCGATCCGCATCCTCCCCGCCCCAGGCGACGTCATCGCCTGCGCCAAGAAAGAGATTGTCGCGTCCCGAACCACCATGCAGCTCATCCGCGCCTGAAGCACCAGCAAGGGTATCACGCCCCTCCCCGCCCATCAGAATATCCGCGCCTGACCCGCCATTCAGCCGGTCGCGGCCCGCGCCACCGTCCAAGATATCCTCGCCAGAACTGCCGGACAGGGTGTCATTGTCCGCCCCGCCGCTAAGCGCGTCATTGCCAGAACCGCCTAACAGGCTGTCAGCCCCCGCATCGCCGCGCAGGTCATCTGCGCCACCGCCACCTTCCAGCGTATCGGCGCCGATGCCACCGACCAACAGGTCGTCATGACTGCCCCCCTGCAACAGATCCTCACCTGCATCGCCATAAAGGCTGTCATTTCCGGAACTGCCGCGTAGCAGGTCAGTATCGGCGCCGCCCTGCAACAGGTCATCGCCGGTGCGCCCGTCCAGCGTATCAGCGCCGGCGCCGCCCTCTAGCGTGTCGCGATCACTGCCGCCGTTCAGATCATCGGCCCCTTCGCCGCCCATCAGGTGGTCAAATCCGGTGCCCCCCTGCAAGGTGTCCGCGCCCGTGCCACCCAGCAGTGTGTCATGTCCGGCAGAGCCCGCGATCAGATCGTTGCCAATGCCGCCCGCCAGCCAATCGTCATTTTCCGGCAAGAGATTACCCAGATGGTCATAGCGCAGCCCGTCTGCGTCATAGGTAGAGGCAGGCGCAGTTGCTACCGCATCAAACCCCGCGCCGCCATGCAGGCTGTCATCACCCGCCCCGCCCATCAGACTGTCGCCGATAGAGCCGCCGGTCAGCAGGTCGTCGCCGATCCCGCCCTCCATCGTGTCAGCACCAGCGCCGCCTTGCAGGTCGTCATTGTAGCTCAGATCGCCTTCGGTCGTGGCAACCAGCGCCAGATCACGCAGCAGCATCGTGGCCTCTAGGTCCACCGGCTCAAACGGGTTGAGCGCGGTTGGATCCGCCGCCCCATCATTGGAGTAGGACCGCGGCGCATCACTGACCAGAACCAAGGTGGCACTCGCACCATCCGGCGCAATGTCCACACGGTAGATGCCGCCCGCTGATCGGGTTGCATTGTTCATATCATGATCACCCGAGTTGCCACCTACGAAAAGCGTACCATCGGTGTCATAAATCGCCGCCCCGAATGTGATCGCGGGCGTACCGGTCAGCAGCTGACCATCCACCTCCGTATGGGTCACGGCCATAGAGGAAATCTGCGGGCTATCCCCTGACACATCCACCGTCACCAATGTTGCAGGCGCACCTTCATAGGCGCCACGGGCCACCCCGCTGAAGCTTTGTGTGGCGGCATCAAAGGACAGATCGTAAACATTCAATCCAAACAGTGCGTCATTCAGATCAATACGGGTTTCCAGCGGATTGCCGTCAGCATCAAAGCTGTCCACGTCGATCTTGCTCAGGAAATTGAGGCGCGAGTTGAAAATCCACAGGTTGCCCTGATCGTCAAAGTCGCCCGTCCAGCTGCGGAACGGTCCCTCGCCAATGCGGTAAACCGCACCGGTGGCATCAAACATCACCAGATCATCGCGCGACACCGCATTGCCCAGCGCATCACTGCCGTTGCTGACAGCGACGCCATAGATCAGGCTGTCCTCTTGGTTAAAGCCAATGGCGTTCACATTTACCGTGCCTGCCGCGCCGACGCGCTGATAGCTGGCGCTATCGGTTTCAAAGACATGCAGCGTGCCGTTAAACACCTGATACAGGTTCGCCTGACCGGGTGCGAAGGCGGCCACAGTGACCTCTTGGCCACCGATGGTCATCTGTGCCGCGGTACTAAACACCGCCCCGGAGGTGTCGATCACCGGACCGCTGCCTTCCCCTGCAATGGCACGCAAAGTGATATCCGTCGTACTGCCCGTCGCCGTAAACGTCAGGCTATGATCAGAAAACGCGCCACTCTGGCTGTCGTAACTGGCGACAACCACGCCATCGACCAGCACCTGCAGCCCCGCGTCCACATGACCAGCGGCAAAGTTCGCGGCCAGTGACATCGACAGGCTGTAAACACCCTGCGCCTCGGTCGCGACGCTCTGCGTCATTTCCTGCAGCCCGTTTTCCTGCGTGCTGACCTGCCAGTCCCCGACGCTGCCATAATCGGCAAAGCTGAGTGCACCAGCGGCGGCGCCAAGGAGGTTCTCCTCCGCATAGTCGCCATAGATCAGATCGTTGCCACTGTCGCCCGCCAGCGTATCATCACCCGCAAGGCCGACCATCGTGTCATTGCCCGCAGCGGCGGAGAGGGTATCGGCCACGCCTGTGCCAATAATCAGATTGTCTCTCTCAGTCGGCATATGCCCTTCCTCCTACATAAATTTCATAAAAACAGTCTCTTACCAGCCGATGCCATGCACGGGCGCAGCGGTCGTCACGGGATCGGAAAACAGCCCCACCAGATCAATCACCGCCCGCACGTTGCTGCGGCGTGCAACCTCGCGGTAAGCGTCAGAGGCATGGGTGATCACCAGGACCTCGGCCCCTTCGATCACCGCATCCAGATCATCGCGCAGCATTGCTGGCAGTTTTTCGGCCAGATCTGCGCCCCCCTTGGAGCCATGGCGCACATAGGCCAGCTGCCCTTCCAGCGGGGTATCGGCGGTGATGGCCTCGTCATGAACACGCAGGGCGATGCCTTCGGCGTGCAGGGCAGACATCACCTCTAGGATGGGGCTTTCGCGCAAATCGTCCGTGCCGGGTTTGAACGCCAGCCCCAGAATGCCTACGCGGCTCGCCCCCGAGGCGCGGATCATGCGCAGCGCCTCATTGATATGTTCACGGTTTGAGCGTTCCAGATTGCCGATCATCGGCAGGTCAATGCCCGCAGCCTCTGCCATATGCTGCACCGCCCGCACCTCTTTCGGCAGGCAGGACCCGCCATAGGCAAAGCCAGGTTTCAGGTAATAGGCTGACAGGTTCAGCTTGTGATCCTGTACAAAAATATCCATCACCTCACGGCTGTCCACGCCCGAGGGTTTGCACAAACGCCCAACCTCATTGGCAAAGCAAACCTTGGTCGCATGCCAGACGTTATCAACGTATTTCACCATTTCTGCCGCCTCGATAGAGGTGAAGATCGGGTCCGCATCCACCGGCGCGTAGATGTCGCGCATCACTGCGGCGCTGCGCATGTCGGTGGTGCCAATCACGGTTTTCGGCGGGTTGTGGAAATCGGCAATGGCCACACCTTCGCGCAGAAATTCGGGGTTGAAGCAGATGCCGAAATCTTCGCCCGCTGTCTTGCCCGACAGCTGTTCAAGGATCGGGGCCATCACGGATAGTGTGGTACCCGGCGGGATCGAACAGCGCATGACAAAGACGTGGAAACCCTCCTTCTCCGCCAGACCGCGCGCCATGCTTTCAGCGGCAGCCTTGATATAGCGATAGTCACAGCCGCCATCTGCCGCCGTGGGGGTGCCAACAGACACAAAAGTCACATCCGTGTCGCGCACCGCCTGTTCCAGATCGTCGGTGGCGCTGATCAGACCGGCGTCAACGCCGGACAACAGGGTTTCGCCCAGATCCTTTTCATGGATCGGACTTTCCCCTGCGCTGATCTGCGCCACCTTTCGCGCGTCTACATCTACGCCCACACAGCGGTGGCCCAGCGCCGAGAGGCAAGCCATCGACACAGCGCCCACATAACCGAGGCCGACAACGCTGATCGCGGGTTTCAGCTCCAGTTGTTTGTGGGGGTTCAGAACCGGGTGCAGCGCTGGCGTCGGCACCGGGTTCATCACAGGTTTCGGGGCCTCTACAATCTCGGCGTTCTGGCGGTCAAATTTCAGCAATTCCATTATGTACCCTCCGGTAAGATTGATCCCACCCTAGGGTCACAAAAGACGGGGCGGACACGGCACAAAGGACAGGTTCAGCGCCAGAGGGACACCGGATATAACCTTTTGTTTAGGCGTTATTTTTGATAAAAAATTTAGACGAAAATGGGCCCGCGCGATCACTCGCGCGGGCCCTTTGCTGACGGTGCACAGAGGGTCAGAATGCCGCCGTCATGCAACCTCTTCTTCGGCATCACGGGCATAGATATCCTCATAGCGCGTGATGTCGTCTTCGCCCAGATAACAGCCTGATTGCACCTCAATCAGCGCCAGCGGCAGCTTGCCCGGGTTTTCCAGCCGGTGCACAGCGCCCAGCGGGATGTAGGTGCTCTCATTCTCGGTCACCAAACGCTCTTCCTCTCCCACGGTCACAAGGGCAGAACCTTCGACCACGATCCAGTGTTCGGCACGATGCACATGGCTTTGCAGGGACAGTTTCTGGCCCGGGTGCACCACGATGCGTTTCACCTGAAACCGCGCGCCCAGTGACAGGGTTTCATAATAACCCCACGGGCGATGGCAGCGCGGAAACTCTTCGGCCTGTGGCGCGGCGCGGGCGTTCAGCACCTCAATCGCCTTGCCCACCTCTTCGCTACGGCTCGCGTCAGCGACCAGTACCGCGTCATCCGTTGCAATCGCGACAATCCCATCGAGGCCGAGGCCCACCAGAGCGATGTCTGGATTGGTGCTTTTCAGCAGGGAATCGCGGCATTCAATCGCCTCTGCCCCGCCCAACAGCGCATTGCCACCAGCTGCGTCGACCTGGTGGTCACGTAGCGCCGACCAACTGCCGAGGTCAGCCCAACCACATTCCAGCGCAACGGCGGTGCATTTCGGCAGCTTCTCCATCACTGCGCGGTCAAAAGCGATGGCGCGAGCCCGCTTGAAGGCATCACGGCTGAGGCGATGAAACCCGAGGTCTTCCCCGCCAAGACTAAGCGCTGCCTCACAAGGTGCCATCAGATCCGGCGCATGTGTGCGGAAGGCCGCCAGCGCAGTGTCGACGCGCATCATGAACAGCCCTGCGTTCCACAGTGAATGACCACGTCCCAAGAGTTCGGTTGCGGTGGCAAGATCGGGCTTTTCAACAAACTCCGCCACCTGCTGTACCTGCGCGTCAGACCCACGATCCACCTGCAGATAGCCGTAGGCGGTGCTGGGATGGGTCGGGATAACGCCGAAACAAACGACCTCCCTCGCCTCTGCCTGTGGCAGGGCAGTGTCCAGCGCAGCGTCAAAGCCTGCCGCATCACCGATCACATGATCGGCGGGGCTGATCAGCAGCACCGCGTCGGGCTGGTGCTGATAGGCCAGTGCAGCGGTCAGAACGGCGGCGGCGGTGTTGCGCGGCAGCGGCTCAATAATGTGGCAGGCATCATGGATGCCGACCGCACCCATCTGATCGCGGGCGATAAAGCGGCACTCTTCATTGCTGATCACACACGGGGCGTCAAAGCGTTCTCCACTCAACCGCAGCAGGGTCTCCTGAAACAAGGTGTTTCCCCCCAACAGAGGCGCAAATTGTTTCGGCATTGCACGACGCGACGCAGGCCACATACGGGTGCCGGTGCCACCGGCGATAATGACAGGAATAATCATAAGAACCCTCTTTCTTAATCCGTTTCTGTGATCCCAGAGTGCCCGGGATTTACACATGATTGTGCGGTGGGAGGGTTAGGGTTTTGCGCAAAAGGATAGGAACTGGCCGGTGGGATAGTCGCTGCGCGTCAAGGACACGCTTCAGATCCCCGGCACCTCCATCAGCCCGACATACAGCATCACCAGCGTCACAAAGAGGCACACCGCAGTGACCAGTTGGAAAAGTGCAAACCAGTTGCGCATCCGATCGCGCAGGCTGGTTGCCTCGCCGGCTGACTGGTTGCCGCGATTGGACCATTTCTGTTTCGACAGGTGGAAAATCATGTAGATCTTCACCGAGGCGTTGATCACCTGATTGAGGTACAGAATAAAGGGCCATGTCATATCCGCTTTGCGCGAATATCCGAACAGGAATAGCGATAAGGTGACCCGCGAAAACACCACCCAGATGAGGCAATTCCAGATATAGCCCGGCGCAATAAAGTTGCCCAGCACCGCCATCACCGGCGACACCATCATCGTCCACATCGCGATGCGTTGATCAACAATGCACCACCAGATAAAGAATGGCATCCGGCGCGGACCCAGCGCAATCGCCCGCGCCCCGTTGCGCAGCATATTGCCCGACCAACGACGGAAGTTCTGCACCATGCGGGACAGTCCATTTTCCTTGATCACCTCGATCGTGTAGACGGTGGCATCCGGCACATAGGTCATTTTGACCCCGTTGCTCAGCAGACGATACCAGCTGGACTTGTCATCGCCTGACAAAAAGCGGAACCGACCCCACAGCCAATGATCCAAATGGTCCGCCTCGATATTGCGGATGAAAGCACGAGTCAGGATGTGGCGGGCACGAAAGACGCTCATCCGCCCCGTCAAGGTCAACACACGCCCTGCCAGCGCGTGGCTTTGCATTGCCAGCCGCCGCTGGGCAAAACGCATGTCCAGCCAGCGTGCGATCCAGTCGGGGCCGTAGCAAATCACCTCTTCATCAGTGGTCAGCGCGCCTAAATCTGGATCGGCAGCAAACATCGGCAGGCATTTTTGCAAAACATCACCGCCATAAAGCGCATCGCCATCCATGAAGATCACCAGATCATCAGGATCGACCTCTTCGCGACACATGGCGCGCAGGATCATGCCAATAGCCATCCGTTTGCCCGGCTGGTTCTGCCGTAGAAACACCAGCTTCGCCAGATCATCGGGAATGTCCTGAGCGTATGTTTCGATGAAATCACGGATGATATTTTCGTCATAGGCGCTGCCGGTACCGATATAGATCGTGGTCGGGATTCGTTCGCGTCGCACTTGACCAAGAATGGATCCGATAACCCGTTTGGTGATCGACGGTTCCTCGTAATAGGTGGTCATCTGGATGTGCAGACGCTTGGGCCGCCAGCCCTGCTGCCATAGATCATCAGCACGGGCGCGCATCGTGGGCCAGACCCATTTACCCCAATAAGCGGCGCGCACGGAATGAGTGAACCACCAGCCAAAACGCCAGATGCCAAGGGTGCCCAGCACCAATGACAGATGCAGCACCTCGGGATCGAAATAACGGTTCGGCAGGTTCAACAGCAACCACTGAAGCGCCAGCGCAGTCAGCGCCAGCAGGCTGATATGCGGCAGGCTCCAGCGGCGCAGGTAGGGTTTGCGCGGGGTTTCAAAATCGCGCAGGCGCTGTGCCAGATCCTTATCAAAACCATACTCATCCTCTGGGCTATACATCGCCAACGCCCTCAAACAAAGGCCCCGCCAACGCCCCCATCCACCCCCGCAGGCCTGACAGCATCTGACGATCGGCCAGAATGCTGACCGGTGCCCCGACGCGCAGGTCCTGACGCAGTTCGGCATTGGTGAAACCGTTGATCTGCACCGTAACCTCAATCCCGTATTCACCTGGGCGGTTCGGGATATCGCCTGCCCGCACATCGCGAATGCGACCAGTGACCTGCTGTGCGATCCCGTCTGGATTGACCCCGACCAAGGCGGGCATGCCGGGAAAGAGGTCTTCGGCATATTTAGCGTCAACCCAGCCGACGACGTGGCGGGGAGCGTCATCCTCCATCTCGACCACCGGTTGGCCGGATAAGACGTATTGACCGGGCTGAACCAGCACCGCCTGCACAACGCCATCATAGGGCGCGATCAGTTTGGCCGCGTTGATGCGGGCCTTATAGCCGTCGCGGATGCTGCGTTGCTGACGCAGTTCTGTCACCTGATCATTCAGGCGGGCACTCAGCAGGCGATGCGTCACTTCCAGCGGGTCTTGGGCAGAGGTCAGATCATCACGCTCAAGGCCCAGCAACTCCTCTTTCTGACGCAGCTGATCCCAACGTTTGCGCAGGGCATCAAACCCCCGCGGACCTAGCTGCGCCTCATAAATCAGCCCCACCTCCACCATGCGCAGCACCTCATCCTTGACGCCGCGCAGCTTATCCAGCCGCGCCAGCGCCTTTTCCAACCGCTTCACCTCTGCGCTGGTGGCGCTGTAGGCGATCCGCGCGGCACGCAGGCGCGACACCAGTTCAGGATCCTCAATATGCGCCAGCGTGTCACCAGCGGCCACCAGCGCGCCCGGCGCCACCTCTACCGCACGGACCAAACCAGGGCGTAACGCCGTCAGAGCCGCCACTGGTGCCACCACACGGCCGTGCTGTACTGCGATGCGATTGACCGCGTTGAACGCATTGGTGCCGATGGTGGCCATGACCCCCAGAAACAGTGCCACGTAAATCACCACATGCACCACGGTACGGATCACCTCTGTGATTTTCTTGCGTTGGCCAATCTTGGCCACTGCTTCGGCCTCTGTCTCTTCTACGGGCACCAGATCCACCGGCGTATCAAGCGACGTGATCACCTCACCAGAGGCGACCATTCGTCCCGACAGAAGCGCACGGTAAAACAGCGCCAGAACCTCGCGCTGACGGCCAGTCAGATCCTTGAAAAACACTTCACGTGTGTCAGGAGCCGCTTCCAATGTGACAGGGAAGCGCACATCCACGCCCTGAAACGGCACCGCCAAATGGGCAGTGTCGGGGCGCGGCGGTGCACTCTCGGGCCATTTCAGACCCTGCAGTGACCATTCGCGGATCACCACTTCTTCGCCCTCAGGCGTCAGAAGCGACAGCGGCGCCCGGACCATATAGTCCAGATCCGCGTGGGGAGATCTATGTTCGACCCTCATCGAAACCTCCGGACATCGGATAGATTGGCGTTGAGGGTAAAACGGGCAACCGCCACCGCGCCGCGTGCAACCGCACAGTGTGACAGCCGGTCGGCTAGGTCACCTAACCCATCGGATAGTCGCTGAAACAGCGCTGTGGTGGAGGCAGGATGCGCGTGCCAGACAGATCAAACAATCGTGACCGAAATGCGAAAATCATATTGGTTAACCAAATGTTAACAGACACCACGACGCATGAGAGGCGTCACCGGTGCGGCCGAAATGGCCATTTCGCAGCGTCAACTCATCTTTACCAGCACCAAGTTGTATCAAATATGCGACAGTTGAGGCATCAGCAGGACCGCGTAAATTGAGTAAATTCCCAATGTTCCACCTGAGTTAACCGTAAAAACCGTGTAAATCCCCTTAAAAAGACCATATTTTGACCTCGTTGTGACAAAAACCACTAGCCTTGCCGCAGTCGTCTATAGTATGTCTGGAGGTAATCTAGATAATGGGCAAAGCCCTACTTTATTGAGAGAGCAGTGAGCTGATGAGTGCAGTGAATTTTTCTGTCCGCAGTGCGGGCGGCACCGTTTCCTATGGCAAAACCAGCCCCGAGAACGGCAATTTCATCCCCTTTTACACAGGTACGCAAATCTCGCTCAACCTGTCCCCGCAGGATGTAAAAAGCTATAAAGCAAATGGCGAAGATCTGGTGATCGAACTGGCAGACGGCCAGACCATCACCCTGCAGGGCTACTTCTACGACGCAGACCGTGCGCCAGAATTGTTCCTGTCTTCGCACGGTGACATCCAGCATGTTGAGCTCGGCGGGCTGGTCGATGACCAATATCTGGCCAGCTATTCGGATATTGAAACCGGCGGCGCAGACGACAAATGGAACGCCTATGAACAGCTGGTCTTCCTGAACCTTGAGCGTGTGGAGCCTGTGGTGGCCCCACTGGTTGCACCGGTCCTCGGCGGCTTTGGCGCAGCGACGGCGGCAGGCGCTGCTGTCGTCGGCGGCGGCGTACTGGCAGGCGGCCTGATGGGCGGCGGTGGCGGTGGCGGTGGTGGCGAAGCCACACCGACAGTCGACAACTCCGACGGCACGCATGTTGCGGGCGGCACCAACACCG
Organism: Thalassobius sp. Cn5-15; assembly: GCF_022347685.1. Classification (GTDB taxonomy): domain Bacteria; phylum Pseudomonadota; class Alphaproteobacteria; order Rhodobacterales; family Rhodobacteraceae; genus Thalassobius. Next base: position 128,457 of record NZ_JAKRGF010000007.1, on the reverse strand, counting down.
GTGCGTTCACCATAACCGGCACCGGCCACCCCGGCGCATCGGTCACCGTCGTCATCGATGGCGTGGAGCGCACCACCGTGATCAACGAAGACGGCACATGGACCGTGACCTTCCTGCCCGGCGAACTGTCAGGCGATGGGGTCTATGAAACCCATGTCACCGTCGTCAACCCCGGTGGGGAAACCCATGTTCTGGTTGGCCCGTCGATTGATATCGACTTGACCCCTCCGTCAGTTTCCATCACCACCGGCACAGTGACCATCGGCGATATCGTCAATGGTGATGATCAGCAAAGCGGTCATGTGGTTGGCGGCACTGGCGAGGTGGGCGCAACCATCAACGTTGAAATCAATGGCCACGTCCAGACCACCACCGTCGGTGAGAATGGCACATGGACCGTGACTTTCGCCCAAGGGGTGCTGATCGAAGGTGAATACACCGTCAACGTCAATGTCACAGCGACTGACATGCGCGGCAACTCAACGGTGATCACCGATGTTATCCAGGTAGACACCGTAGGCCCCAACATCTCGATGAACACCATCGAGGGCGACAACACCATCAACGCCGCCGAGGCCGCTGATGGCGTGACCCTGAACGGTGCTGGCGAACCGGGCGCGACGCTGTCAATTTCCTTTCAGGGGGTCACCACCAACACTGTTGTCGGTGCAGATGGCACTTGGTCGCTCTACTTCAGCCCCGGCCAGATTGCGGCCGGTACATATGACAGCTCTGTCGAGCTGACAGCGGTGGACGCGGCTGGCAACTCCACCGTGACCACCTATACCCTGCATATCGACACACAGGGCAACGTCACGCTGGACACCCCGATTTCCGGCGACGGTGTGCTGAATGAGGCTGAGGCGCTGCAAGGTCTGACCCTGACTGGCACCGCCGAGGCAGGCTCTTCTGTTCAGGTCTCATTCGACGGTGTCACCCGTACCGTACAAGCGGGCAGCGATGGCAGCTGGACGGCGATCTTCCGCTCCAGCGAAATCCGCAGCGGTGAATATGACGCCAACGTCACCGTGACCTCCACCGATGCTGTCGGCAACACCTCCACAACTTCGTCTGTCGTGCGCGTGGACACCGCCACTCAGGTGACCCTGAACACCCCCATCGCAGGCGACAACATCATCAACGAGGCCGAGGCCATCGGTGGAGTCACCCTCTCCGGCTCCGCCGAGGCGGGATCGCAAGTGGTTGTCGAACTGGCGGGTGCAACCCAGACCATCACTGCAGGCCTGAACGGCCGCTGGACCGCAACGTTCACCACCAGTGACATTCAGGCGGGCACTTATGAAACCAGCGCAACCGTGACCTCGACCGATCAGGCAGGCAACACGGCGACCAGCACCACCAACGTCCTGGTCGACACCTCTGCAGCAGTGGCGATTAACGCACCGCTGGCGGGTGGCGACAACATCCTGACGCAAGCGGAAGAAAACGCAGGGCTGACCATCACCGGCACCGGTGACGCAGGCGCGGCGGTCGAAGTGTCGATCGAAGGTGTAAAGCAAACCACAACTGTGGCAGCAAACGGCACTTGGTCGGTCACCTATCCGGCGGGGGCGCTGCGCGAGGGTGAGTATGACACCACCGTATTTGCAGGCATTCAGGACGCGGCTGGCAACGTCAACATGACCAGCGCCGCGCTGCGCGTTGATACCACCGCCGCAGCCACCATCGAGGTACAGGATCTGACCATCGGCGGCGACAACTTCGTCAATGCCAGCGAAATGGCCAACGGTCTGGTGCTGAACGGCACCGCAGACCCAAATGCCAGAGTGTCGGTTGAGGTAGAGGGCGTTATCCGCACCGCCACGGCCGACGGAGATGGCAACTGGTCCGTCACCTACGACCCCGGCAGCCTGCCCCGCGGCGAATACAACACCACTGCAACCGTGACGACCACAGACGCTGTGGGCAACGTCGCCTCTTCGTCGGTTGATTTCTACGTCGACACCGAGGTGCCAAACCCGATCGTCAAGAACGTGACCCTTGCAGATGATGACGTCGTCGGCATTGCTGTGGACGGTCAAGATCAGGATTACACCATCACCGCACTGCACAGCGACGGCAGCAGCAGCACCCTGAACCCGACCGAAGGCAATTTCGCAGGCAGCACCCTGTTTGGCTTCGATCCCGCTGTGCCCGATGGCAGCCATCTGGTGATTTCGTCGCAGGATAGCGCCGGCAACGTGTCTGATACGATGGTGATCTTTGATGCCAATGCCACCACAGCCGAGACGCTGGGCCATGCGCGTGCAGGCGATTTCCAGATCGAAGCGATCGAACTGGACTATGCCACGAACGCCAATTTGACCCTGACCGAAAGCCAGATCCGCGATCTGGCCAATGGATCAGACACGCTGACCATTCATGGCGACGACAACGATCAGGTCACTATTCGCGGCGCAGAACGTCGCCCCGGTCCCCCACAGAGCATCGATGGCGAGGCTTATAACGTCTACACCATCGGCGATGACGGTGTGACTGTGATCATCGACCAAGATATCAATGTGATCATCTAAACCACAGCCGGGGGCAGGCCCGCCCTGCCCCCCGCGTCCGACACGCAGGACTTGTCAGACGATCAGGAGTAGCCCGGGTGGCCGCAAAACAATTCCTCTCCCTCCTTTGCGCAACCACGCTGCTTTCCGGCTGCATGGAAGGTGGCCTAGGGGACAGTCTGGGCGGCGGTTTCAATTTCACCCCGCCCCATCTGGCCGATGATGTGCCCACAACGACCCGCGATGCGGGCCCAGAGAGCTCGGGCCAGTCCGACAGCGTCAGCATCACCAAGCCTGCCGACAACCAATCCGTCGATCTGGAAAAACCTGCGAACGGCGAGGTTCTGAAAACCCTTGTCGCCCGTCGCAGTGTCCTGCCCGCTGGCAGCGCCTATGATAAAGTGGGCCGCGCCGCCCTCGCCGCTGGTAGCCGCACCGCGGAAACGGAACTGCGCAGCGCCAAACTGCGCGCGGAGGCGGAAAACAAGAACTGGCTGCCGACGATCAGCCCGTCGATCTCTTTGACCTCACTGGGGGAAACACTGGCGTCGCTGGTGGTAGATCAGGTGCTTTACGACAATGGCAAGCGCAAGGCAGAACGCGCCTATGCCGCGGCCGACGTCGAAGTGGCGGCTGTGTCCCTGTCACAGGATCAAAACAACCGTGTTTACAACGCACTACGCCTCTACCTGACCGGCCTGCGCGGCGATGAGAAATCCACTACCAGCGAAGGTGCGATCAGACAGATGCGTCACTTCAAGCGCATCGTTGACGGCCGTGTCGCTGGTGGCGTGTCGGACAAAGGCGATCAGCGCATGGTCGAAGGCAAGCTGTTAGACCTCAAGGCCGACCGCGATCTGGCACACGAAGAGGCCACAGTGGCCCGCGCTGAATTGCAGGCGATGCTGGGCGCCAATGCTGCGCCCGCCAAGGTGACACCGCTGAAGACATATGCCCCTGCCGGTGTGGAATCGCTGACCGTGCTGAAAGCAGAGGCAGAGGCCAAGCGCACCGTCGCCCAAGCCACCGCCGAACGTGCGGCGCAATTGCCCGGCCTGTCAGCCAGCGGCACGATCAACCGCAACGGCACCGCCGGCGGTCTGAACGCGGGCACCACAATGGGTCTGGGCTTTGGCACCAAGGCCCGTTTGGATGCCATTGAGAACAGCAAGGAAACCGCCCGCGAAAACGTAGTGGAGGCGCGTGAAGCCGCACGTCGCAATCACTCGCGGCTGGAACAGCGCCTTGTGTCGCTACAGCGCCAAGAAGCAGAGACCGCGCGGCTGGTCCGAGAAGGCCGCCAGACCTTCAGCCTGTTTCAGTCGCAGTTCAAAGCTGGCCAACGATCGGTCCTTGAGGTAGTGAACACCTACGAACAGCTGACCCGCCGCGAGATGGAGCGGTTGGACGCGAAATACGACGTCATTCTGGTGCAGCTGGAACTGGCGCGCGATCTGGGCGTGCTGGCCGATGGGGGTGAAATTTGACCAAGAAAGGTCCAGTTATCCTGTCGATCAGCCCCAATGTGGCAAAACCTGCGCAAGCTGCAAACAGCCCGCAGGGGGCGCCGCAACAGGGTCAGGGACAGCAGGGTCAGATACAGCCGCAATTTGCGCCTTCTAATGCCCAGCCACCGCACCCTCAACAAACGCAACCCCAGCAACCCGCCCCGCAGCCGATTGCCCCAGTTGCTCCGCAGCCTCGCCCGCAGCCCATGCCGGCGTCGCTGCAGCCAGCAATGGCACCAGAGCCAGCGGAGGAGGCCGAACCGGCAGGCCCCGCTTCCGAGATTAAATCGCTGATCGAAGGCACCGCCAAACGCATCGAACACCGTGCCGCGCTGGTTGCGACGCTGGCGGGGCTTAACGGGTCTGACGTGCCATTGACCGATGTGGCGGAATATATGTGGGTGCAATCGCCCGGTGACGTGACGCTGAAAGCGCTGTCAAAGGCGTTGGAACACGCAGGCATCACCCCGAAGCTGAGCCACCGCATTGCACCAAGCAAAGATAAATGGCCCGCCATTGCCGAAATGAGCAATGGCCAGTCGATCCTTGTCCTGTCACAGGAAGGCGAGGTGCTGACCATCTATGACACCTCCTGCCCCGACAACCGGGCAGAGGTGCCGCTGCGCGATTTCGCGCCGCATTTTACCGGCAACACGCTGGCCGCCAAAACCACCCTGCGCCAGATGGCCGAGCGCCATGTGCCACAGCTGACCCAAGGCCATTGGTTCTGGGGCGAAATGCCCAAATTCCGTGGCCATATTACCGAGATTATGGTCGGTTCTCTGGTGGCCAACATGCTGGCCGTCGCGGTCGCTCTGTTCTCGCTTCAAATCTATGACCGCGTGATCCCGCACCAATCCGAGGCAACTCTGTGGGTTCTGGCCATCGGTGCCGTACTGGCCATCGGACTGGAAGGCATGCTGAAACTGGCCCGCGCTCGCCTGTCGGATGCCGCAGGTCGGCGGATGGAACTGTCGATCCAGAACATGCTGATGCGTCGCCTGCTGGGCATGCGGTCGGATCAAAAGGCCCTGCCGCCCTCGGGTCTCTTTGCTGCGATGCGCGATTTCGGATCGGTGCGCGAATTCTTTACCTCCTCCACCATCGCCGTACTGGCGGATATGCCGTTTATCGTGCTGTTTCTCGCACTTGTTGCCTCTATCGCGGGCAATATGGTCTGGGTCCTGGTGCTGGGCGGCATCCTGATGGTCGCGCCCGCGTATGTGCTGCAAAAACGCATGATCGCCCTGACCCGACAGACCCAGGGCGCATCGGCCAAGGCGGGCCGCCTGCTGCAAGAGGTGGTCAGCGAACTGGACACTGTGAAAACCCAACGGGGAGAGGATCGCATCCTACGGCTGTGGGATGAATTGAACGCGGTGTCCTCTCATGCCTCTGCTGAGCAGCGCCGCCTGTCGTCGACCCTGACCTACTGGTCGCAGGGTGTACAGCAGACCACTTATATCGCCACCGTCGTCATCGGGACCTATCTGGTTTTTGCAGGTCAGTTCACCGTCGGCACCATCATCGCAACCGGCATCCTGACCAGCCGCACCCTTGCACCGCTGACGCAGTTTGCAGGTACACTGGCACGGTGGAGCAATGTAAAGGCCGCGCTTGAAAGCCTCGACACCATCGCGTCCGCGCCGCAGGAACGTGATAGCGAGCGCAAGTATCTGCGCCGCGAGACCTTCCAAGGGCAGTTTGAACTGCGCGAGGTAAACTTTGGCTATGATGCCGACGGCCCAGCAACGCTGGACGTGCCCGGTGTGGTTATCAAACCCGGCCAGCGCGTGACCATTTTAGGCGCCAACGGATCCGGCAAATCCACTCTGCTGAAACTGCTGTCGGGCCTTTATGCCCCGACCAAAGGCACCGTCTTGCTAGATGGCAGCGACATGGCGCAAATTGACCCGCGCGACCTGCGCCGGGGCATCGGCTATCTGGGGCAGGACATCCGCCTGTTTGCAGGATCGCTGCGCGACAACCTGAACCTCAACCAGTTGGAACGCGACGACGACCGATTGATGCAGGCGCTGGAATTTGCAGGCCTTGGCCCCTTCCTGCGCGGACACCCACAGGGTCTGGACCTACAAATCCGCGATGGTGGCGAAGGCCTGTCCATCGGTCAACGTCAGTCAATTGGCTGGGCGCGTCTGTGGTTGCAGAACCCGTCGATTGTATTGCTGGATGAACCAACAGCAGCGTTAGATCAAACACTGGAACGCACATTGGTCAGCCGCCTGGAAGGCTGGCTGCAAGGGCGCACAGCAGTGATCGCTACCCATCGCACCCCCATTCTGGCGCTGTCAAACCGCACCCTGATCCTGCAAGCTGGTCGTCTGGTTGTAGATGGCCCGCGCGAACAGGTTCTGGCCCATCTGGCAAGCGGAGAGCGCGGCTGATGCAGGCCCCCGATCCGCAGCAATTTGACGAAACCTTCGATGATCATAGCCGCATGTCGCGACTGACCATTCGACTCGTCGGACTGGCAGTTCTGGTCTTTCTCGGCTGGGCGGCAGTGGCTGTGGTGGATGAGATCGTTCGTGCAGAGGGTGAGGTTGTCTCCTCCTCCCGCTCACAGATCGTGCAAAACCTCGAGGGCGGCATCCTGTCGGATCTGGCGGTCAAACAGGGCGATCTGGTGGAAGCGGGCCAAATCCTTGCCACACTGCAAGATACCAAGTTCCGCACCGCCTTTGATGATCTGCAGGATCAGATCGACGCGCTGGAAATCAAACGCCTGCGGCTGGAAGCAGAGATTGGCGGCGCCTATGAATTTGACGTGGACGAGGTGCTGGCAGCCCGCGCCAAAACGATCCTCGCATCTGAACGCGCGCTGTTGGCCGCGCGCCAAACCGATCTGGATTCACGCCGCGAAGGCGCGTTGGTGGTTCTGGAACAGGCAAAATCTGAGCTCGCCAACATGGAGCGGCTGTATAAACAGGAATTTGTCGCCCTGTTGGAAGTGAACAAAGCCCGCAAAGCCGCATCTGAAGCAGAGATACGTTATACCGAAATCAACACTGCCGCCGAGCTGGAGCAGGCGGAGGAATATTCTCAGACGCTGAAAGATATCACGTCGCTGCGGCAGGAAATGCGGCTGGCACAGGATCAGTTGAACCGCACGGTGATCACTGCACCGATGCGCGGGATCGTGAACAATCTGGCCGTCACCACCATCGGCGGTGTGGTCCGCCCCGGTGAAGAGATTTTTGAGATCATTCCGTTGGGTGAAGAGTTGTTTGTCGAGGCCCGTGTGAGACCTGAAAACATCGCCTCCGTTGGGCGTGGTCAGGCGGCATCCATCAAATTGACCGCCTATGATTACACCATCTACGGCACGCTGAAAGGTAAGGTTGATCTGATTTCGGCTGACACGTTTGAAGATGAGCGGGACCCGCGCGCAGAGCCTTATTATCGCGTTTCTGTCAGCGTTGACAGCGCTGGTCTGACCGAACGCCAAAAGGCGATCGAAATCCGTCCCGGCATGCGGGCGCAGGTGGAATTGCACACAGGTGAAAAAACCGTTCTGCAATATTTGCTGAAGCCGCTTTACAAATCCCGCGAAGCGTTCCGCGAACCATAAGCCTGCATCGTATCGCGCACACAGCAAAACACCCCGCAGCTGACCTGCGGGGTGTTTTGTTTTAGAAGGCTCTGCTTTGGGCGGTCTTAGCTGCTACTGGCCAGTAACCGGATCACCGATGGATCCAGTGAGGTGCCGACCGACACATCTTTCCCTGCCATTTCGGCCTTGGACGAAATCACCGACACCAGATAGGGACGTTGACCGTGTTGCAGGGCAAAAACTGGCGCGCCGGATGCGCCAAAGTCTACTTCGCAGTTTAGCACCAGCGTGTCTTGTTTACGGGCCAGAACCTGACAGGGGTAGGCCATTCGCGGATCCTGACGGCTGCCGACGGTGTAGGCCACAACAGAGAGGATATCGCCCTTCTGCGGGCGGGTTTCAAAAGCCAGCGGTGCCACTTCAGCACCGATAGGGCGTGCCAGCTTCAATAGTGCCAGATCATGACTGACCTGTATCGCACCGCTAGAGCGGTGGCGGTATTTGGGATGTGCCGTGGCAGAGGCGACGCGGCGTTCCGCGACCGATCGGCCTTCGGCCAGACCAGCCTGAAAGGTGATGCGATCAGCGCGTACCTTGCGGCCTGTGGTGGGGTTATAAAGGCAATGGGCGGCGGTTAGAACCAGATCGGGCGCGACCAATGCGCCAGTGCACATCGTCTTCCCTGAGATCGAGAGGCGACCAACCGCCTCCCAGCCTTTGATGTTTTCGACAGTGCGCCAGGTGCTACGACCTTCGGCCTCGACTGCGGTTGTTTTCGGGGCTGCGGCAAATGACAGTGCCAGAGCCAGACAAAATTTAGCTAAACGCATAGAACCTCCAAAATTCTTAACCACACTTGGCCCCAGAGGTGAGGCCGAACTTGGGCACCAATCAGATCATTTGGCGACTGGCGCCCCAGTCAGCCGCAAATGCGCCGCGTTTTGTCATAATCGTGCCGTCATTGCCCCAAGGGAAACACCGCACGATGAGTCAAACGACCCGTTCCGCAAGGATGTGAGATAATAATTTAACAACAAAAACAGATGGATACGTTATTCGCGTCAGAAATCGCTAAATTCCCCCGCAGAAAATCATCTGCTTGGCACAGATTTTGAAGTCTTTTGTGGCGCCAAAATTTTAACGAATCGGCCCCAAATCAGGGCAAACATGCCAAGACAGTGCCCCAACGATCTGCGGGAACACGGTGCCAGACATTGGGTCGCGATGCTGCGCTGCCGACAAAGAGGGAATGCTGACCTGCCAACCGGCCTCAGGCGCTAGCCCATATCAACGCCACACATAATCGCGTCGTGATCGGACAGGGGGGTGCCATGAGTATCAAGCGCTGGCATCACGCCCACCGGTGCCGCGGTCAGTCCACGATGCGCAAACCAGTCGAGTTTCATCGCGCCTTTGGGTTTTGGCGACAGCAAGCTTGGCCGTGTCGTCATCCCGTCCGGCGTTCCGGCCCATGAATAGCCCCGTACCCCCGCAATCTGGAACAGCTCTTCACCGCGCCAATCAAAATCGGGGTAGGATGTGTTACCGGTGTTCAGATCGCCGCCAATGATCACCGGCAAATCCGGTGCAAACTGATCAATCGCATCCATCAGGCGATCAAACTGCACCGCACGGAATGGTCCCTCTGCGTTGCTTTCCAGATGCAGGGAGGCGACACAGATCGGTCCCGCCTCTGTTGCCAACTCTGCAAGGATGGCCATTCGGTCACCGATACGGGGCTGGCTGAGATCACCAGCACTGTCCGGGCCAATCTGGAACCAGTGCCCGCCATCATACAGCCGCACGAGGCTGGCGCGCACAATTGGCGTGCAGGATAAAACCGCATTGCCGTGAAAACCCAGCGCATTGCGATTCTCAAGGCTGCGGGCCTGTTCCTGATCACTGCCAAGGCCCAGCTCCAGAAACTCCACCCCATATAGATAATGCATGTTGAGTTCAGCCGCGATGTCGGCCGTGACATCACGCTGATGAGTTCGTGCCATGCCCTTGTCCGCCTCGCTCAGCAACACAACAGCGGGGGCATGGGGACGCAGCGCCGCCGCGATCCCCACCGGATCCAGTCCGCGTTCTATGTTCCATGCGGCGACCGTGAACTGGCGCGGCAAGGCAGGCAATGTGCCCTGCCCGCCCTGTTCCATATCCTGCATCGCCTCAATCTGCTGCATCAGCTGGCTGTGCGCCTCTGCAGTGCGCGGCGCGGTACGGATCTGTTGAAACTGTGCCTGTGAGACCGGGCGCAGTTGATCGACCAGCTGCATCACAGACGCCGCCCCGATTGTGCATCAAAGAGATGTGGCGCGTTTTTCAGGCGCAACGATACAGGACCCGTCTGACAGGCCTGATCCTTGGGCACAGCGACAGAGATGTCCTGCCCCGCAATCTGACCATGCATCAGTCGGATCGCCCCAAGCTCCTCGACAATCTGCACGTCGATTTGCAGATCGCCCACCTCGGTCACTTCCAGATCTTCTGGCCGGATACCGACCAGCACGTCACCTGTAGCCCCGACCGGTACTTCCACGGCAAGCGCCCCATCCACGTGGGCACGCCCTGCCCCGTCAACGCTGGCCTTCAGCAGGTTCATCGGCGGGGCCCCCATAAAACCAGCCACAAAGGTGGAGGCCGGGTTCTCATAGATCTCTGTCGGGGTGCCGATCTGTTCGATAATGCCACCGTTCAACACGATGATGCGGTCGGCCATTGTCATCGCCTCGACCTGATCGTGAGTCACATAGATCGCAGTGACCCCCAGACGGCGCTGCAGGGCGCGGATTTCAATGCGCATCTGGTTGCGCAGCTTGGCGTCCAGATTAGACAGCGGTTCATCAAAGAGGAAAAGGTCAGGGTTGCGCACGATTGCGCGCCCCATCGCCACCCGCTGGCGCTGGCCACCGGACAGCTGACTGGGGCGACGATCGAGCAGCGGCGTCAGATCCAGCATTGCGGCCGCCTCAGCCACCTTACGCTCGATATCTGCCTTGGGAGTGCCACGGTTTTTCAACCCGTAGCCCATGTTTTTCGCCACCGTCATATGCGGGTAAAGCGCGTAGTTCTGAAACACCATCGCGATGTTACGGTCTGCGGGGTCCACATCATTGACCATCCGGTCCCCGATGGACAATGCGCCTTCGCTGATGTCCTCCAGTCCAGCGATCATCCGCAGAAGAGTCGATTTCCCGCAGCCCGACGGGCCGACCAGCACGACAAATTCACCGTCTGGGATGTTGAAGGAGCTGGGCTGCACCGCTTCAAACCCGTTGGGGTAGACCTTGCGGATACTGTCTAGGGTTACTTGTGCCATTGTTCTTGGTCCTTACTTGTCGGATTCCGTCAGGCCCTTGACGAACCAACTCTGGAAGAAAATCACGATGAAAACGGGGGGCAGGATGGCGATCAGCGCCAAGAGGTTGGAGCGCCCGTATTCTGGCAGGCTGGCACCTTCCAGTACTTGGGTGATCTGCTTAATACCACGCACCAGCGTGTACATGCCCTCATCGGTGGTGATCATGGTCGGCCACAGGTACTGGTTCCAGCCAAAGACGAACATGATGATGAACATCGCCGCAATCATAGTGCGACTGAGCGGCACCAGAATATCGACGAAGAACCTGACCGGTCCTGCCCCGTCGATGCGCGCCGCTTCAACCAACTCCTCGGGCACCGAGCGGAAGAATTGACGGAAGAAGAAGGTCGCCGTGGCCGAGGCCACCAGCGGAATGATCAGGCCCTGATAGGTGTTAAGCATCCCCAGTTTCTGCACCACCTCATAGGACGGCAGAATGCGCACCTCCAGCGGCAGCAGAAGTGTGGTGAAGATCAGCCAAAATGCCGCCGTGGCAAAGCGCAGCCGGAAATAAACCAATGCATAAGCAGCGATCATGCCCAACCCGATCTTGCCCACCGCAAAGCCGATGCCAAGAATGAAAGAATTGATCAGCATCCGCACACCGGTGTTTTCACCGGAAAACCCGCTGGCCTCAAACATCGCTTTGTTGAAGTTGTCGGGAAGTGCATTGCCAATCTTCAGCTGCGGGCCGTATTTGGTGATCTCGGCATCCGGCATGGTCGTGGTCTGCATCACGATCAAGAGCGGCACCAGCATGAACAGCGATCCGGCAATCAGTACCGCATGGTCCGCAATGCGCCCCCAGCGAATGCGCCGCTTTGGCGCCGTCACCTGCGGAACTGTCAAGCGTGTTGTGTCAGTCATATCAAAGCCCCTCAGGTATAGTGAATGCGGCGTTCGACCAGTCGGAACTGGAACACCGTCAGCGCCAGAACCAGCACCATCAGGATCACCGATTGCGCGGATGATCCGCCCAGATCATTGCCGCGGAAACCGTCAACATAGACCTTGTAGACCAGCGTCATCGGGTTGTTGCCCGGTTCCCCCTTCACCAGCGTGTCGACCACACCAAAGGTGTCAAACAGCGCATAAGTGATGTTGGTAATCAGCAGGAAAAAGCCCGTGGGCGCCAGCAGCGGAAAGGTGATGTCCCAAAAACGGCTTATCCCCGACCGGTTATCGATCAGCGCCGCCTCGCGCACGGAACGCGGGATAGACTGCAGGCCGGAAAGGAAAAAGATGAAGTTCACCGGCACCTGTTTCCACACCGACACCAGCACCATGGCAAACGCGGTGTCGTTAAAATTGACCCCCAGCACGAAGTCCCAGCCAAACTGGCCAAACAGGCGCGTCAGCGGACCAAAAGTCTGGTCAAACATGATGAGCCCAATAAAGCCCGCAACAGGCGGCGCCACAGCATAGACCCACATCAACAGCGTGCGGTAGGTTTTCGCCCCGCGCAGCACATTGTCGGCCTTGACCGCCAGCAAGAGGGCGATCGACAGCGACAGGAAGGTAACCAGCAGGGTGAACACCACGGTGAACCACGCCACCTTGCGATATTCTGCGTTGCCCAAGAGGTCGACGTAGTTTTCCCAACCCACAAAGGTGGCGCCGAAACCAAAGGGATCCTGCAAATAGAACGAAGACTGCACCGCATGGGCGGCGGGCCAGTAGAAGAAGATGGCGATAATCAACAGCTGCGGCATCAGCAGCAGGATCGGCAGCCATTTCACGCTAAATCCAGCACGTTTCAAGGGGAGGCCTTTCAAGTAGAAACTGGTGGCTGCGTTGATACGCAGCCACCAGCGTGTTTCGTTTCAAAACCAGTGATTACTTCTGGGTTTTGGCGAAGCGGGCCAGCAGTTTGTTGGCTTCGACTTCGATGTTGGCGAACGCGGTGTCTACGTCTGTTTCACCGGTCAGGATGCGGCCGTATTCACGGTTCATCACGTCGCGGATCTGCACGTAGAAGCCCATGCGGTAGCCTTTGGTGTTCTCACCTGCGGGCAGCTGCAGCTGTTTCACACCAACCTCTGCGGCGGGGAAGCGGGTGTAGTGGCCATCCGCGGCAGCTTTTTCATAGGCGGCTTCGGTCACGGGAACATAACCGGTGGCTTTGTGCCAGTAGTACTGGGTGTCGGACGAGGTCAGGAAGCGGAAGAATTCAGCGGTGGCTTTGTTTTCTTCTGCGGATTTACCGGCCATTGCGAACAGCGACGCGCCACCGATGAAAGTTTGGGTCGGCTCTTTGGTCACGCCTTCCCAGTAGGGCAGATAAGTGGCGGAAAACTCAAATGGCAGGTCTTTCTTCAGCAGACCACCGAAGGAGCCGGAAGAGCCCAGCCACATGGCCACTTCGCCCTCTTCGAACTTCGACTGGTTGTCGCCCCAACCGGTACCGAACCATTCAAAGTAGCCCTCTTTCTGCCACTCAGTCACAGCGGTGAAGTGCGCTTTGATGGCGTCATTGTTCACCAGAATTTTGGTATCCGTGCCGGTATAGCCGTTGTCGTTGGTGGCAAACGGCAGGTTGTGACGCGACATGAAGTTTTCTGTGAAGATCCACGGCAGATGCGACTGGGCCAGTGCAGTGTAGCCAGCGGCCTTCAGCGCAGGCGCGGTGGTGGACTGAAACTCTTCCCAAGTTTTAGGCGCGGAAACACCGGCTTTTTCCAGAGCATCTACATTGTAATAGATGATCGGAGTGGAGGAGTTGAACGGCATGCCGATCATCTTGCCTTCGGTGTCGGCGTAGAAGTAACGCACACCCGCGATATAGTCGTTGATGTCAAACGCAACGCCGTTGTCGGCCAGCAGATCCTGAACCGGGATGGTTGCGCCCTTGGCACCGATCACGGTGGCGGCGCCTGCATCAAACACCTGCAAAACGTGGGGCTGTTCACCGGCACGGAAGGCGGCGATGCCGGAGGTCAGGGTTTCTTCATAGGTGCCTTTGAAGACGGGGGTGATTTTGTAGTCATCCTGGCTGGCGTTAAAGTCGGCCGCGATCTGGTTGACGGTGTCGCCCAGCGCGCCGCCCATTGCGTGCCACCAGGTGATTTCGGTTTCAGCGAATGCGACGCCAGCGGTCATGCTCAGCGCAACGCTCAGGCTTGCAGTTTTGTAAAAGCTCATCTCTGTCTCTCCAAGAAGGGGCAGCCCCCAAGTGTCCTTTTGTCGGCACACGCAGCGTGGACCCACCACAGGAGAGTTCGGTCTTGGTCACGCCGAAATGATCCCCTGTGTATGGCGCTGGACCTACGGCGACGGAACGACAGTTCTGTGACGCAAATGATGAAGTTTTGTAACAAACCCGGTCACCTCAATACCTTAGGCGACATGATACCGTAGAATCTGAACTTTAGGATGCACAAAACAGGGGATTAGCAGAGGCAAATAACCGATGGCACGCGTCTGACAACACGTGCGAAAAAACAGCCCGAAATCATATCCAGACATCGCATAAAGCACGCGCTTTTTGCTGCAGATTGTCTATTATATAGGGGGTAAATGGTACCGCCTCCCCGGCTCGAACGGGGGACCTCTGGATCCACAATCCAGCGCTCTAACCTACTGAGCTAAGGCGGCACTGTGGGGCGATTTACAGGCCCCAAACGGGGATTGCAAGCCCGTTTGCTGGATATTTCTGCGCTTTCTTCATCTTCTTTTTACATAGGCTTTCGCCACATCGGCATGGGCCTTGAAAAACAGGAAGATCCGCCTCGGTCCCCCCGCAGCGTCACATAAGGCGCGCATCACCTCTTGATGCATACCGCCCAACATCCCATCATCACCATGCAACACACCACAGATCTGGCCATCGACACACTGGGTTTTGACAGTCATATTGGCCAGCGGCCTATCCTCTGCACATCCCCGCCGACCGGTTGTAAAAATGTCATGACAGCGACAGTTTCTCCTTCACCTCAATTCGAATTGGTCTATTATCTGCAGTCCGAGTCGAAAAGGTGATTTCATGGATAAATCTGATCCCTTCGGGTTCGACATGTCGATCAAATCGGCAAAGAAAAAGAACCCCCGTGGACGCCGAACCATGTCCGGCGCATCCGAAACGTCCACACGTCAGTGTGAACACGATGGCTGCACCGAGGCAGGGTCATACCGCGCGCCGAAAGCGCCTGATGTGCTGGATGAATTCCGTTGGTTCTGTAAGGAGCACGTGAAGGAATATAACGCGCAGTGGAGCTTCTTTGACGGCAAGACTGAAGCCGAAACCAACGCGCAGCGCTCCAGTGACAAAGTGTGGGAGCGTGAGACGAAGAAGGCCACCGACCCCGAAGCCCGGGCATGGGCACGTCTGGGCATTGAGGACCCGCATCAGGTACTGGGCGGCAACGCCACACAGAACCCCGGCCGCAACGCCGGTGCCGGTCGTCGTCTGCCTGCGATCGAGCGCAAGGCGGTCGAAATCCTCGCCGTGCAGGACACCATGTCCAAGGCCGAGATCCGCAAAGCCTATAAGAAACTGATCAAGGTGCTGCACCCCGATATGAACGGCGGCGACCGTTCTCAGGAAGATCAGCTGCAAGAGGTCATGTGGGCCTGGGATCAGCTAAAAGACAGCCGCAACTTCCTCTGACATCTGCCTTACCGCGGTCAGCCCCAAACTGTCGGTCCCAAACTGTCGGTCCCAAACTGTCGGTCCCAAAAATAGAAAACCGCGCCTGATAGGGCGCGGTTTTTTGATATCGTTAGAGCACCTTATCTCCGACGGCGTCTCAAGCGGCGCTGTCAACTGCGGCTGAGGCCTTTGCATCCAGCAACGCCTGCCAGTATGCATCGCTGCTCTGTTCTGACAGGACGATGTCATCCGCGCTGATGTCTTCAGCACTCAGACCAGGGTCGGCCAGAAGCGCGCGGCCCAGTACGGCGCCATCAATACCGGTAAACTCGACCAGAACACCGGCCTGGGCGCCTTCGGCATTCAGGTAATCAGTGATCGACACGTCGATCTGATCCAGCGACACCTCGGCAGGGTCAAAGACCAGACCGACCACGTCTTCACCGGGGGTGTAGTCCCGAATGACACCCGTCGCCTCATCCGCGTCCAGCGTGGTATCGATCAGGAAGTGGTCGGCACCCGCGTCACCCTGCGCTTCGGCGCCACCGGAGAGGACAATGACGTCATCACCAGCATCTGCACGCACGACGCCCGCATTCACCGACGGTGCAACCAACAGGTCATCGCCATTGCCGCCGCGCAGCACGCCCGCCTGACCTGAATCTGCCTCACCACCGACAAGCAGCTGGTCGTCGCCCCCGCCGCCAATAAGCGTGTCCCCGAAATCGCCGCGCAGAATGTCATCACCGCCGCCGCCATTCAGCAGGTCAAGGCCAGCACCACCGATCAGCGTATCCGCCCCTGCACTGCCATAAAGGCTGTCGTTCTGATCGCCACCGGACAAGAGGTCAGACCCGTCGCCCCCTTGCAGTACATCGTGACCTTCGCCACCTTGCAGCGTGTCTTCACCGCGATCGCCAACCAACGAATCGTTGCCAGTGCCGCCATCGAGCACGTCATTGCCCGAACCGCCCTGAATCAGGTCATCGCCACCATGGCCCTGCACCTGATCATCACCTGCACCCGCATCAACAGCGTCATCATCCTGCGTTCCCACAATCTGATCATCGCCATCACCCGCAATAAATGCAGCCCCCAAAAGGCCCATCGCTGTCAGAAGATAAAGCATAATCGCCCTCAAAACTTTCGTTCAATAAATCAATCAAAAGTAGGCGTAACATATGCCGTTGCACGCGGTAAACCATGTCAATTTGACACCCCTTTTGATTGCTACAGACGGAACTTTGGTCTTGGTCTCTCTGACGCGGCGGTACCAAGGTGCGCGACACTCCGCTTTTTCGTTGCAACCACGGCGATCAGGCCTCAGGCTAATGTGCAGGAGGTCCCCAATGACACAAAATACATCGCTGCAAGCGGCACTTGGCCTCAGCACACCGATCATTCAGGCGCCTATGGCGGGGGTTGCGACATCGGAACTGGCGGCAGCGGTTTGTCAGGCCGGGGGCATGGGGTCTCTTGGACTCGGCTCCGTGGATGCAGAGAGTGCGCGCGCGGCAATCCGCGAAGCGCGGGCACTGGGCGCGACTTGTCTGAATGCCAACTTCTTCTGCCATCAGCCCGAGCTGCCGGATCAGGCCGTTACGCAGGCATGGCTGGACGCGATGGCGCCAGAATTCGCCCGTTTTGATGCCCTCCCGCCAACGGCTTTGCGTGAAATTTACCAGTCCTTCCTCTCTGATCCCGCACGGATCGAAATGCTGACGCAAGAACGCCCCACAGTTGTCTCTCTCCACTTCGGTTTGCCGGAGGCATCGACCCTTGCAACGCTGAAAGGCGCAGGCATCACCCTATTCGCCAGCGCCACCAACACGTCAGAGGCCCGCGCCTGTATAGAGGCTGGGATTGACGCGATTGTGCTGCAAGGGGATGAGGCAGGCGGCCATCGCGGCTGTTTTGACCCAGAGGCCGCAGATGAACACCTCAGCACACTGGACCTACTGAAACGTATCCGTCCGCTGACCGATCTGCCGCTGATTGCTGCGGGCGGCATGATGGATGGGTCAGATTGCGCCCATGCCCTAAATGCCGGCGCCGACCTGGTGCAGCTGGGCACGGCCTTTATCCTCTGCCCTGAAACTTCCGCCGATGCAGGCTACCGTGCCGCCCTCACCTCAGACGCGGCAAACAACACCGAATTCACCCGTGCCCTGTCCGGTCGTCCGGCGCGGGCCCTGCCCAACACCTTTACAGCATGGGGCGCAACTAACGGCCTGAAAACACCGGGATATCCGCACACCTATGATGCTGGCAAGGCACTGATGGCCGCCGCCAAAGCCAAGGGCGATACCAGCTACGGCGCCCATTGGGCAGGCAGCGGCGCGGCGCGTGTCCGCGCCATGCCAGCCGCTGAATTGGTCGCCACACTGACTCGCGAAATGAGGGAATGCCGCTAGGAAATCCGCAATTTCACGGACCGACAGTCACTTTTCACCCACTGTTGTCGCTTTTATCCTTTCCCTTCGCCGCTTCGTCGATATGTTGCTGTTCAGACGTTGATTTAGGGCAATAAACCTGCCCAACCCGAACAGGTACGAGAAGGATTACCCATGGCCGACGGCATGATGGACCAGAACGCAAAACCCACCGAAGATATCTCGGTTCGTGATGTCTTCGGCATTGACACCGACATGACCGTAAAGGGCTTTGCCGAACGCACCGACCGCGTGCCAGAGGTAGATCCGACCTACAAGTTCGATCCTGAAACCACACTGGCCATTCTGGCAGGCTTCTCACGCAACCGCCGTGTGATGGTGCAGGGCTACCACGGCACCGGTAAATCCACCCACATCGAACAGGTTGCCGCACGTCTGAACTGGCCCTGCGTGCGTGTGAACCTCGACAGTCACATCAGCCGGATCGACCTGATCGGTAAGGATGCGATCAAACTGCGCGACGGCAAACAGGTCACCGAATTCCACGAAGGCATTCTGCCCTGGGCACTGCGCAACCCGACTGCGATTGTGTTTGATGAATATGATGCAGGCCGTGCGGACGTGATGTTTGTGATCCAGCGTATTCTGGAAGCAGACGGGAAACTGACGCTGCTGGACCAGAACGAAGTGATCACCCCGAACCCCTATTTCCGCCTGTTTGCCACCGCAAACACTGTCGGTCTGGGCGACACCACGGGTCTCTACCACGGTGTACAGCAGATCAACCAGGCGCAGATGGACCGTTGGTCGCTGGTCGCGACGCTGAACTACCTCAGCCATGACGCGGAAACCAATATCATCCTGTCAAAGAACCCGCATTACA
Source organism: Thalassobius sp. Cn5-15 (assembly GCF_022347685.1). GTDB lineage: Bacteria > Pseudomonadota > Alphaproteobacteria > Rhodobacterales > Rhodobacteraceae > Thalassobius. The sequence goes on along the minus strand of NZ_JAKRGF010000007.1, from coordinate 109,637 downwards.
ACACCGAAGCAGGCCGCAAGACCATCGGTCAGATGGTGACGCTGGCGGATCTGACCCGCACCGCGTTCATGAACGGCGACCTGTCCACCGTCATGTCGCCGCGTACCGTGATCAACTGGGCACAGAATGCTGAGATTTTCCGCAACGTTGGCTATGCGTTCCGCCTGAGCTTCCTCAACAAATGTGATGAGCTGGAACGTCAAACTGTGGCAGAGTTCTATCAGCGCTGCTTTGACGAAGAACTGCCCGAAAGCGCGGCCAGCATGAGCCTTGGCTAATCATAGCTAGGCACAGCTAAAGACAGACAGCCCGGCCCCCTAAGGTCGGGCAGCGCCCGCCCCCCCCCTGAGGTCGGGCGCTTTGCATCCGCCCATCCTCGGACGGTGCACTTGGGGGACGGAGCGACGCAATACCGCGTTCAACCGCGTGTGAAACCGCAGGCGAAGACGACATGAAAAAACCGACTGACAACCCAGCCGATCCGTTCAAAAAGGCCCTCGCCGAGGCCACCAAGGTCATGGCCGATGATCCCGACCTGAACGTCGCCTACACGGTCGATCCGGCGGGCATGGCAGGTGACACCATCCGGCTGCCGCAAGTCAGCCGTCGTATGACCCGCGATGAGGTGCTGCTGGCCCGCGGCACGGCGGATGCCTTGGCGATGCAGCGCAAATATCACGACAACGCCACCCACGCCCGCTATGCGCCCCCCGGCGACATGGCGCGGTCAATCTACGAGGCGATGGAAACTGCACGCTGCGAGGCGATGGGGGCCCGCGACATGCCCGGCACCGCTGGGAATATTGACGCCAAGATCGACTCGGAATCGCGCCGCGCAGGCTATGACCAGATCAAAGTGCCAGCCGATGCGCCCCTGCCCGTCGCTGCGGGCTATCTGATCCGCCATCTGGCCACGGGCCGCGACCTGCCGCCTGCCGCTGACAACGTGATGGGGATGTGGCGCGACTTCATCGAACAGCGTGCGACAGACACGCTTGAAAATCTGCAAGACCGTCTGGCCGATCAGTCACAATTTGCCAAATTGGCCCGCCAAATGATCGAAGACCTAGGGTACGGCGATCAGCTGGGCGAAGATCCTGACGAAGACAACGATGATCCCGAAGACGAGGCCGAAGAGGATCAGGACGAACAGCAGGAACAGGACAGCGAAGGTCAGGATGATCAGGACGATCAAGAGGCCGAAGCAGATCCCGAGCGCAGTCAGGAAGAACAGCAGGACAAATCTGAGGCGCAGGTCAGCATGGATGATCTGGCCGACGAAGAGCTGGATGACGACACCGAGCTGCCTGATGGCGAGGCACCACTGGAACCGCCCGCCCCTGCGCCTGCGTCAGAGGCCGATCCGAATTATACCGTTTTCGACAACAGTTTCGACGAGGAAGTACTGGCCGAAGAACTGGCCGAACCCGCCGAGCTGGAACGGTTGCGCGCGTACCTCGATCAACAGCTGGAACCGCTGAAAGGCGCGGTCAGCCGTCTGGCCAACAAACTGCAGCGCCGCCTGCAGGCGCAGCAGAACCGCAGCTGGCTATTTGATATGGAAGAGGGCATTCTGGACGCGGGTCGTCTGGCCCGCGTGGTTGCCAACCCCACAACGCCGCTGTCGTTCAAGGTGGAGAAGGATACTGAATTCCGCGACACCGTGGTGACGCTGCTGCTGGACAACTCAGGCTCCATGCGCGGTCGCCCGATTTCGATCGCGGCAATCTGTGCGGATGTTCTGGCCTCTACCCTTGAGCGTTGCGACGTGAAGGTCGAGGTTCTGGGTTTCACCACCCGTCAGTGGAAAGGTGGCCAGAGCCGCGAAAAATGGCTGGCCGAAGGACGCCCCCAGCAGCCGGGCCGTCTGAACGATCTGCGCCACATCATCTACAAAAAGGCAGACGCACCGATGCGCCGGACCAAGGACAACCTTGGTCTGATGATGAAAGAGGGCCTGCTGAAGGAAAACATCGACGGTGAGGCGCTGGAATGGGCGCACCGCAGGATGCTGGCACGGCCTGAGGCCCGCAAAATCCTGATGGTGATTTCCGACGGCGCGCCCGTGGATGATTCCACACTGGCGATGAACCCACAGAACTTCCTTGAGAAACACCTGCGCGATGTGATCGACATGGTGGAGAAGCGCAAACAGGTCGAACTGATCGCCATCGGCATCGGCCACGATGTGACGCGCTATTATCAGCACGCGGTGACGATTACGGACGCCGAACAGCTGGCCGGTGCGATGACCGAACAGCTGGCAGGCCTGTTTGATCAGGATCCCCGTGCCCGTGCCCGCACCATGGGCATGAAAAAAGGCCGCTAAGCGGCGACTGATTGTTAAGTTCCAACCGCGCGCCCGACATGAGGCGCGCGTTTTGGCTTCTGCCGCTGCGCTATGCACTTTGATGCCTCCGGCGGGGATATTTTTAAAACAGTGAAAAGGAAGGCGCCGCGCCCATGTTCCAGAGCTTTCATGAAACTGCCCGTCCCGAACAAGGCCCTGCCCGGCTGGCCGATCTGCGCGAGGTTTTGGACCGTGAGAGGTTGGATGGGTTTCTGGTGCCGCGCGCGGATGTGCATCAGGGCGAATATGTTGCGCCGCGAGATGATCGGCTGGCGTGGCTGACCGGTTTTACCGGATCGGCAGGATTCTGCGCGGCGCTGCGCAATGTGGCGGGCGTGTTCATCGACGGGCGCTACCGCACGCAGGTGAAGGCGCAGGTGGATCTGCACCACTTCGCCCCTGTGCCTTGGCCGGAAACCTCCCTGGCCGCATGGTTGCGACAGCAATTGCCTACGGGGGGCACTGTCGGTTTGGATCCGTGGCTGCACACAGTGGGCGAAATTGTCGCGCTGGAGGCCGCACTGGCGGGCAGCGGGATTGCGCTGCGCGAGTTGAATAATCTGGTGGATGTCATTTGGGCCGATCAACCAGACGCCCCGCTTGGTCTGGTGCGTGTGCAGGATATCGCCCGCGCAGGCCTGTCCCATGGCAACAAACGGCAAACCGTAGCCGCCGATCTGCGTCGCAAAGGCGAGGATGCAGCGGTGATCACCCTGCCGGATTCTCTGGCCTGGCTGCTGAACATCCGTGGCAGCGATATTCCCCGCAATCCGGTGGCGCATGGGTTCGCCGTGGTGCACAGCGATGCGCAGGTTGATCTGTTCATCGAGGCGGCGAAACTGTCACCAGAGGTGTATGCGCATCTGGGTGATGAGGTTATCGTGCATGCGCCTGAGGCGTTTGTCGATACGTTGGGCCGACTGACAGGCACCGTGCGGCTGGACAAAAACAGCGTGCCGCTTGCAGTGCAGCGCGCGCTGGAGGCTGGTACGGCGCAGATTAGCCTTGGCCGCGATCCCGCGATCCTGCCGAAGGCGTGCAAGAACAGCGTCGAGATTGCGGGCAGCCGCGAGGCGCACCTGCGCGACGGCGCGGCAATGTGTGAATTCCTCAGTTGGTATGACGCGCAACCGGTTGGCGCGTTGCGCGAGATTGATCTGGTCCGCCAGCTAGAGGGATACCGCACGGCGACAAACGCACTGGAAGAGATCAGTTTTGACACCATCTCTGGCACCGGACCAAATGGTGCGGTGATCCACTACCGTGTGACAGAGGCGACGAATGCGACACTGCAGGATGGCCATCTGGTGGTGCTGGACAGCGGCGGGCAATACGTCGATGGCACCACCGACATCACCCGCACCCTACCCGCAGGCACCGTAGGCGCAGAGGAGAAGGCATGCTTCACCCGCGTGTTGCAGGGCATGATCGCCATTTCACAGCTACGCTTCCCCCGTGGCCTCAGCGGGCGCGACATAGACGGCTTTGCCCGTGCCCCGCTGTGGGCAGCGGGCCTTGATTATGATCACGGGACCGGCCACGGCGTTGGATCCTACCTTTGTGTACATGAGGGGCCACAGGGCATCAGCCGCCGCAATATCGAAGTGCTGCACCCCGGCATGATCCTGTCAAATGAACCAGGCTATTACCGCGAAGGCGCCTTTGGCATTCGGATCGAAAACCTGATCGTTGTGACGGAAGCCCCCGCACTGGCAGGTGCTGACGCACGGCCGATGTTGCAATTTGAAACACTGACATATGTGCCAATTGACCGCCGGTTGATCGACGCAGACATGCTGTCAACCGCAGAACGTGACTGGATCAACGCCTATCACGTTACGTGCCGCGACAAAATCAGCCCTCGGCTTAGTGATGAAGCTGCACTATGGTTGGCCCAGATGACGGCGCCGCTATAAGAGCCGCCTGAGATCGTCAAAAATGCAAAAGACAGGCGATGAGCCTTTGCCTGTCTTGCTGTTTTGCCCCTAAAGCGCCGTCGAGCGCTGGAATGTGCGTATTTTTGCAGCAAACAGTCGGCACCGCGCAGGTGGGCCTGACATATTGGTGTAACAATCAACAGGCAAAGCGGTGCGCAGGAATTAGGGGAGAAGACCATGACCGATATCACCATTCGCAAAGCCGAAGGCACTTGGGTCGTCCGCGCCGGTGGCGCCGTACTGGGCGAAAGCAAGAATGTGCTGGAACTGAGCGAAGGCAACGCCGATCCAGTGATCTACTTCCCGCGCGAAGATATCGCGATGGCCTTCCTCGACGAGAGCGACAAACAAGCCGAAGATGTCGCGAAGGGCACCGCCAACTTCTTTTCTATCGTAACCAAATCCACCACGCTGGAAAATGCCGCATGGAGCTATGATGCCCCCAGCGAGACAGCCGCGCGGATCAAGGGGCATCTGGCCTTCTCCACCGGTGAAAAACTGGCGGTGGAGCGGGTTTAACCCCAAAATGAAAGAAGGCACATCGGTCCCGCGGGACCCTGCCAAGAACGCCGCACAACCGGACAGGCCTGCCGGATCCTGCGCCCAACACGGGTTCTGGGACACAAGGCTTATGGTGGCACAGGCCTGTTGCGCGCAGCTGCTGCCCTGCTGCTGGTGGAATGGCGGTTGATGACGGATAGTCCGTTCCAAACTGTTGCTCTTGGCGACCTGAGCGCGGTCATTTGTGCCTGTGCCCGTGGTGACCTTGTGCCCGTGGTGACATCGCCAGCGGCACCATCGCCGACCTGACGAGTGACGAGGCCAAGGCACGCCCCTTTCCGCATCTGGTTCGCCTGCAGTTTTCCCGCGTTTTTCGTGGCGCTTGCGATCTTGTGGCTGAGGCTCACCCGACCAACGTTTTAACGCGGTCAACGCTATGCCTGCGGCGGGCGTATTTTAGGGATCATTGAAAGGCAGCCGCCTAACTGTGTTCCTCTGCAGCCGTTGCGGCCAGTGCACGATTGTAGGTTTTCAGAGCATCCACATAAAACAGCGCGCCAAGGATGATTGGCGCCTCTTCGCCCTCTGGTGTCATGACCACGGGGATGAAAGGCACACCGGCCTTATCAAACAGCGGCATCGCCTCGCGGAGGGTCGCATCGGCAGCGAGTGTTATGCCGTCGTCAACCATTTCGCGGCACCGCGCCATATCCGCAGCGCCCGGATCTTCGGGTGCGCGCATCACGGCGGCGGCGTTGAACATCGACAACAGGTAAGATTGCGGACCTGCGGCGACGCAGACTCCGCGCCGTTCCAGCTGACTGAGGAAGAAAGAACGGTCCACCAAACGAGAGGCGAGCGCGGTCGAAAGGGACACCGCCACCATCACCGCCAACCCAGTTTGCCAGTCACCAGTCATTTCAAAAACGATCATCGTGGTGGAAATCGGCGCGCCCAGCACCGCTGCTGCCACCGCCCCCATCCCCGCAAGAGCATAGAGCGTGTGTGCGCCGGACACTTCGGGAAAGATGCTGGTGGCGATGAGGCCGAAAGCCAGCCCCGTGAGCGCCCCCACCATCAGCGAGGGTGAGAACATACCGCCGCCCATGCGGCCCGCCATAGTGATCGCCACCGCAACAACCTTCACCGCAGCAAAGGCGATCGCCTGCCACAAGAGGATCTGGCCGGTCAATGTCGCCGACATAGTTTCATATCCGACCCCGATTATATGGGGAAAAGCGATGGCGATGACACCCAGCATCGCACCTGCCAGCGTCGGGCGCAGCCAGCGCGGCATGCCTGTGCGGTCCTGAATAAGATTGCCAACATCCTCGGCATAAAACACCGTACGCATCAGTATGGTCGCCACCAACCCGCACAGCAGACCGAGGAGAATGAACGCGGGCAGTTCAACATAGAACTCCAACACGTTTGCCTCTGGCAGCAGAAATTCGGTCACGCCGCCATATTCCAACCGGTTTATGATGGTCCCCGCAACCGAGGCAATCACGATCGGTGCAAAGGCATGCACCGCGAAGTGGCGCAACACCACCTCAAGTGCAAAAAGCGCCCCCGCGATCGGCGCGTTGAAAGAGGCAGAAACCGCCGCCGCCACTGCACACCCCAACAGATCACGGCCAGTAATCCCATCGGCGCGGATCCAATCGCTGACACGGCTCGACACCATGCCGGCCACATGGACCACCGGTCCCTCGCGCCCTGTGGAACCACCAGAGGACAGCGTGATCAACGAGGCAAAGAGCGATGCTATCCCCGCGCGGTATTCCACCCGCCCCTCATGCATCGCGGCGCCTTCAATCACATCGGCCACCGACCGTACCCGCCCGTCTGGTGTGAACAGGTGCAGGATCCAGCCGGTGATGAACCCGCCTGCAATGGGCAGCAGCAGGATCCAGTACCACGGCAGCGTTTCTGCAAAACTGTGCAGGCGCGCCACATCATCCGTGCCATAGAGAAAGGCCTGTAACGTTTCGATCCCTTTACGGAAGCTGAGGGCGGCAAAACCAGCAAAAGTGCCGATACAGGCAGCAATCAACCAGAATTGCACCTGACTGGGACCTTGACGGCGCATCAAACGGTAGGCCTCAACGAAAGAGCGCAGCAGATCGCCGGTCAACCGGATCACAGACGTGCGAATTCCGTCGGGCATGTCCCCTCCTTTACCGTACGGCTACGGTCTGGTCGCTAAAGCTGCCCTGCCCCTCTGGCACGCGCTGCGGCGATCCCCTAGTCTGCCGCCAAACGCAGGAGGAGCAAGATGGGCATCGAAACAGCACTTGTGGCGCTTTCCACCTTTTTAGGACAACGGCTTAGCCGGTCCAAGCCTGATCTGCAGCAACATGGCGGATCCGAGACGCATTTCCCCATGACACCGCCCGATGCCGTCGCCTATCCGCGCAGCACCGAGGAGGTGGCAGAGATCGTGAAAATCTGCGCCGCGCATGACTGTCCGGTGATCGGCTATGGCGCGGGCACCTCGCTGGAGGGACAGACGCTACCAGTAAATGGCGGTGTCACCGTGGACTTCCGCGATATGGCAGCTGTGCTGCATCTAGGGGCTGAGGATATGGACGTCACCGTTCAGCCCGGCATCACCCGCGAGGCGCTGAACGAGGAATTGCGCGCGACCGGCCTGATGTTTCCGGTCGATCCCGGCGCCAATGCCTCGATCGGCGGCATGGCCTCGACCCGCGCAAGTGGCACCACGGCAGTGCGTTACGGCACCATGCGCGACAATGTGCTGGGGCTGGAGGTGGTACTGGCGGATGGCCGCGTGATCCAAACCGGAACGCGGGCGCGCAAATCCTCGGCCGGGTATGACCTGACGGGACTGTTTGTGGGGGCTGAGGGTACGCTGGGCCTGATCACAGCCCTGACCCTGCGCCTGCACGGCCAGCCCGAAGCGGTAAGCGCTGCCGTCTGCGCCTTTGACGATATGGCCACTGCGGTGGAGGCGGTGCAGACCACCATTCAGATGGGCGTGCCGATGGCGCGGATCGAATTTCTGGACGCCGCCAGTGTCGCTGCGGTCAACGCCCATTCCAACACCAGCCTGCCCCTCTACCCGCATCTATTGGTAGAGTTTCACGGATCAGAGGCCGGGGTGAAAGAGCAGGCGGAAGTCTTTGGCGATGTGGTCACCGACACGGGCGGCAAGGGGTTTGCATGGGCTGACAAGCCCGAGGATAGAAGCGCACTCTGGACCATGCGACACCACGCCTATTGGGCGATCTTGCAATCACGGCCTGACTGTACGGCGATTGTGACCGACATCTGCGTGCCCATCTCGCGCCTTGCCGAAGCGGTGGAAGACACCCGCGCTGACATCGCCGCCTCGCCGATCACCGGGCCTATTCTGGGTCACGTGGGCGACGGGAATTTCCATGCGATCCTGCTGTTTGATCCGGCCAAAGAGGATGAGGTGCGAGCGGCCAAGGATCTGTCCCATCGTCTGGTCGAACGCGCGCTGGCGCTGGGTGGCACGGCGACGGGTGAACATGGGATCGGGCTGGGCAAGAAAGCCTATATGGAGGCTGAACATGGCGACGCTTGGGACGTGATGGGCGATATCAAACAGGCGCTTGATCCCAAGAACCTCATGAACCCCGGAAAACTGCTGCGCGACGGATAAGGTCGCGCTTTCTGACACCAGAGAGCAGATCGGAATTTGACCCCTCAATTTCCGCCACCCAGACATGGGTTAACAGGTATCAGCGTGCCGCCAGAAGCGATTTAGCGGCGGCGCGTGCCTCTTCTGTGATACGATCACCAGCGACCATGCGGGCGATCTCATCTACACGCTCTCCCTCATCCAGCGGCACAACGCGGGAGGTGGTGACGTCCTTTTTCACCTGCTTCTCCACCCGCCAATGATGCGCGCCCAATGCAGCCACCTGCGGCGAATGGGTCACAACCAGTACCTGACCGCCATCTGCCAGCGCCGACAGACGCCGCCCGACCGCGTCGGCCGTAGCGCCGCCCACACCACGGTCAATCTCATCAAAAATCATAGTGACACCCGATTGCGTCTGACTGAGGCAGACCTTCAGTGCCAAAAGGAACCGGCTAAGCTCCCCGCCCGAGGCAATCTTGCCCAAAGGCCCAGCCGGTGCACCGGGGTTGGTCGCGACGGTAAAGGCCACCTCGTCGCGGCCTTCCGGCCCGGCCTCGGTCAATGTCACGCCCGTGGTGAACACTGCACGCTCCATTTTCAGCGGCGCCAGTTCGTTAGACACGGCCTTGTCCAGCTTCGCCGCAGCTTTCATCCGCGCCTCTGTCAAAGCGACGGCCGCGATGTCATAAGCCGCCTCTGCCTCTTTCACCGCCAGCGTCAGGTCGGCCAGATCCCCCTCACCCTGATCCAGTGTCTTCAGACGGGTGCGCAGATCGCTGCCAAACTTCGCCAGATCATCCGGCACAATGCTGTGTTTACGAGCCAGTCCACGCATTGCGAACAGGCGTTCTTCGCAGATTTCCAGTTCATGCGGGTCAAAACGCAGTTGGTCCAATGCGCCCTCAACCCCCTGCACCGCCTCGCCCAATTCAGCAAAGGCCCGTCCCAGTGCATCAATCGGACTGTCGAGAAGTCCATCAACCTGTTGCGCCGCATCTTCCAGCCAGCGCATCGCGTCCCCCATCGCACCCTCTGCCCCGTCACCGGACAGCGCCTGAAAGGCCCGTGCCACATCTTCCCGCACTTTCTCCGCCGCCTGCATCTGACGACGTTGGGCGTCTAGTGCCGCCTCTTCGCCGGGTTGTGGGTCCAGCGCGTCAAATTCGGCGACCGCGTGGCGCAGAAACTCTTCTTCAGCGCGGATGTCAGCGATGGCCGCCTCTGCCAACGCAAGCGTCTTACGCGCCGCCGACAGATCACGCCACAGCTTGCGCACCTTCACCTGTTTGCCCTCATAGGACCCGAACGCATCCAGCAGACTACGGTGGCCTTTCTGATCCAGAAGACCACGATCATCATGCTGCCCGTGCATTTCCATCAGAGTTTCGGACAGCTGGCGCAACACCTCACCTGAACAACGGCGATCGTTGACCCATGCGGTCTTGCGCCCATCCTTACGGTTGATGCGGCGGAGAATCAGTTCTTCGCCATCGGAGGGCATGCCCGCCTCATCCAGTACAGCGTGGGCCGCGTGGCCTTCGGGCAAATCAAAAACGGCGACCACCTCACCCTGATCGGCACCGGCGCGCACCAGTTCGGCGCGTCCACGCCAGCCCAGCACAAAGCCCAACGAATCAAGAAGGATGGACTTACCAGCGCCGGTTTCACCGGTCAGCACATTAAGACCCGGCTGAAAGTCCAGATCCAGCCGGTCGATGATCAGCATGTCGCGAATTTCAAGCGCACGCAGCATATCTTATGTCCTATTCCTGCTCGCCCCGAGGTGTGGGCCATTATTTGGACCAAAACACAGGGAGTAGATCAGATCCACTTGCCCTGCAGGGTCTGGCGATAGATCTGGTTCAACCAGTTGTCGCCCTGTGCCTCAAGATCCAGCCCGCGTCCGGTCAGCAATTTGTAACTGTCTTCATACCATACCGTCGAGCGGAAGTTATGGCCCAGAATCGCCCCTGCGGTCTGTGCCTCATCGGTCAGGCCAAGGGACAGGTAAGCCTCCACAAGTCGATGGAGCGCCTCAGCGGCATGGCTGGTTGTCTGGAATTCTTCGACAACGACACGGAATCGATTGATCGACGCAGGGAAATGATTACGACGCAGGTAATAGCGGCCCACTTCCATCTCTTTGCCAGCAAGGTGATCATAGGCCAGATCAAACTTCAGCACCGCAGAACGGGCGTATTCGCTGTCAGGGTAGCGTTCGATCACAACGCGCAGGGCCTGCAGCGCTTCAAATGTCACCTTCTGATCGCGACCCACTTCGTCGATTTGGTCATAATAGCTCAGCGCCAGCAGGTACTGTGCATAGGCTGCATCTTCTTCCAGCGGGTAGAAATCGATATAGCGCTGTGCAGCGCCACGGCTGTTTTCGTAATCCTTGTCTTTATGATAGGAAAACGCCTGCATGATCACGCCACGCTTGGCCCATTCGGAATAGGGGTAAAGACGCTCAATCTCAGCGAAATAGAAGGCGGCGCGATCTGGCTTGCGGCGTTCTAATTCGTATTCACCGCGACCAAAGATCTGCTCGGCGCTGAATTCCTCCAGCGGCACCTCACCGCGGTCAAGCGCCGCATCGGTGCCACAGCCTGCCAGCGCCGTCACAAGCAGGAGCACCGCAATGCCCCGTTTGCCCGACCCGATCCGCGACGTGCTGCCTGTCATGATCTGCCTCACCCTTATCTGCACTTCCACCGCTGTCATATCGCGATGCGTCCTGTGGTCCTAGCACAGATAATTGCGGTGCAAAACGTCTTTGGCGGGATTTCGCCAGAACGCCGCCCGCTTTCGCGCCAAAACAGCGGCCAGCCGCTTTTATCTTTGTGTCCAAGGGTGTTGAAGATACAAGGTTTCCGCCACACCGATCACTTTTCGGTGCGCCGCGCGTGTTGTGACGCATGACACAGCCCTGCCCTGTCAGACAGGTAATGTGAGGGATCAGAGGATTGCGGGCACTTCGTCCAGATGCACGCCTGCGCCTGGCAAACGGTCCATCATGGCGGTGTCACAGGTCACAATACGGTAGGCATCGGGACGAGAAAACAGCGCACGCAGCAGATCGTTGGTGATGCCATGACCGGCACGGTGGCCGGTATAATGGGCGAGCAGCGGCGCGCCGGCCAGTGCCAGATCGCCCAGAGCATCCAGCATTTTATGGCGCACAGGCTCATCCATGTGACGCAACCCCTTGCCGCTTTCGACCAGGGCGCCGTCAAAAACCACGGCATTTTCGCCAGCCACGCCACCAAGAGCCAGACCGTTTTCCTGCATCCAGTCCACCTCAGAGCGCAGGCAGAAGGTGCGGCTATCGCTCAATTCGCGAACGAAGGCACCATTGGCCATCCGCAGATGCTTTTCCTGCACACCAATAGCGGCAACAGCAAAGTCGATGTGGAAATCAATACGCAACTCATCCGCAGGTGTCAGACGCGCCCAAGCATCCCCCTTGCGAACCTCTACCGGTTTCAGCACCTCAATCACCTGTACCGGCGCGTCTTGCGGCTCAAGGCCAGCGGTCAGGAGCTCACGCACAAACTGCGCCGAGCTGCCGTCGAGAATCGGAACCTCTGGACCATCAACATCGATCTGCGCATTGTGAATACCGCAGCCCGCCAGAGCAGCCATGATGTGTTCGACAGTCGACAGCGTAGTGCCGTCACCGTTTTCCAGCAGAGTGCACAGCGGGGATTGGTTCACAGCATCATAACGCGCGGGGAGCATCGGATCACGATCGGTTACATCGGTACGACGGAACCAGATACCTGTGCCCGGCGCAGCCGGACGGACAGTCATTTGGACCGGTTGCCCGGAATGTAGCCCTACGCCGGTGAATGTGACCGGCTGTGTCACGGTGTTTTGCACGATAGTCCCCAAATATTGGCACCCGATTGCGCAGGTGCGGCATCTTGGTACATCCGTGCCCCGCCCGCCTCAACTCAATCTTTGCAACGTATTGAAACATCGGTTTTACCCGTGCGCCGAAATCCGCTCAAAATTCAATAAGGCACTAATAAAAAACGAAAAAAGCCGCCCGAAGGCGGCTCAATTTTCTGTAACAAACCTTACAGGATTAGTCGTGTCGTTACGTTAGTTTGCCTGACGACGCAGGAAGGCCGGGATCTCAATGCGGTCTTGTTCAACCTCATCCTCATATTCCGGCTGCACCTGCTGTGCATGCTGCACCTGTTGGGCCTGCTGTGCAGGCATTCCCATCGAGGGCTGCGCGCGCTGCTGGGCAGGCTGCTGCGGCTCGGCAGCGTGGCCGGTCATGCGGTTGATCAGCGAATTCAAGCCAAAGCGCGGGCGTTCCTGCTCTGCCGGTTCTTGCGACTGACGCTGCTGCAAAGGTTGCTGCTGGTGAACAGGCTGCTGCTGAACCTTGGGCTGGTTGTGCACGGCTGCTTGCAGACGGGCCATCGCCTCTGGCGAAGGTTGACCGGCAGGGGCGGCTTGCGGTGCAACAAATTGAGCCGCGGTATCCTCGGGGCGGGCTTCAATTGCATCGGCGCGCGGCTGGAACTGCGGCTGCGGCTGGTAGGCCGGCGGCGGCAGATCGTTGTCTTGAGGGGCAAAGGACTGCTGTTGCACAGGCTGCTGGAATTGCTGGGGCGCGTGATCTTCTTGGAAAATATCTTCCATCTGCTCCTGCGCAGCAGCTTGTTGTGCGTCCAGATCACCAAACAGGCTCGGTTCAGCCGGACCGTCTGCGGGACTCGGAGACTGCACTTGAGACTGCGCTTGAGCCTGTACCGGCTGCACGGTTTCGATGGTCGGCGCAACTGGGGCTGGCGCAGCAGGCTCCGGGGCGGGAGCGGCTTTCGCCTCTTCGACGCTGGTGGTCTGGGTCAGAGGTGCAGCCATCGACCGGCGCGGCACCGGAATGTCCTGCAACATTTCAGAGGCGTCGATCCCGGTCGCAACGACAGAAACACGCATGCCTCCGTCCAGATCAGTATCAAGAGTCGACCCGACGATGATGTTCGCCTCCGGATCCACCTCTTCGCGAATACGATTGGCAGCTTCGTCCAGTTCGAACAGGGTCAGGTCATGACCACCCGTGATGTTGATCAGAACGCCCTTCGCACCGCGCAACGAGATTTCATCCAAGAGCGGGTTGGCAATCGCTTTCTCAGCGGCCTGAATAGCGCGATCTTCACCCGTTGCCTCGCCGGTGCCCATCATCGCTTTGCCCATCTCATCCATCACGGCGCGAACGTCCGCGAAGTCGAGGTTGATCAGACCCGGACGGACCATCAAGTCAGTCACGCCCTTCACGCCCTGATAGAGGACATCATCCGCCATCGAAAACGCTTCGGTGAAGGTGGTTTTTTCGTTGGCCAGACGGAACAGGTTCTGGTTCGGAATGATGATCAGCGTATCAACCATCTTCTGCAGGGTTTCGACGCCCTCTTCCGCTTGGCGCATACGCTTTGCGCCTTCGAACTGGAAAGGCTTGGTGACAACACCAACAGTCAGCACACCCAGCTCACGGGCCGCCTGTGCGATGATCGGAGCTGCACCAGTGCCGGTGCCGCCGCCCATACCGGCGGTGATAAAGCACATGTGTGCGCCGGCCAGATGATCAACAATCTGTTCAATGCTTTCTTCAGCTGCGGCAGCGCCAACGGTGGCACGCGCGCCTGCGCCCAGACCTTCGGTGGCCTTCACGCCCAGCTGGATGCGGGCCTGTGCGCTGGACTGTTGCAGTGCCTGCGCATCGGTGTTGGCGACCACGAAATCCACCCCGGAAAGGTCTTTTTCGATCATGTTGTTCACAGCGTTGCCGCCGGCCCCACCGACGCCAAAGACAGTGATACGGGGTTTCAAATCATCGTGCCCGGGCACCGAGAGGTTCAATGTCATGGATCTGTCCGCCTGATATCTGGTTCCTGCATTGCGCAGGTGTTTTTCTGCCTATTACCCTTGATGGTAACGAGAACCAACCCATGCGTCACGAAAAAAACGCAAAAAAGCCACGAAATATGGGGTATTCCCCAACTGTGCCTGCGGGATCTTGCCGACTGACGCAGATATAGCGGTTTTTTGACGGCCAGACGCCATCGACGCACAAACTGGTCCTTAATGAAGCCAGGTTGACGCGGATATTTCGTTTCTCAATCTTGGCCGGAAGGCCTGCGGTCGTCCTCAAATCCTCTGTCGTGTTCGCAGATCGCGCCCGACAGTTATCCCCAGCCTGCCCCGCTGTCACCCGAAAATGACAACGGCGCGGGTGCAGACGTAACGTATGATCTTACCAGTTCTCTTTGAACCAACGCATGGCGCGCTTGAACGTCCGGTTCGACGTACGGTCCAGTGGCGCCTCAAAATCCCACCATTCGTCTTGCGGGTTCGCTGCGAAGAGGCACATCCCCACCGCAGACGCAAAGCCAGGACCGGTCGCCGCCTGTGGCAGACCATGCACGCGCAACGGTCGACCCAGTCGCACCTGCTGACCCAATATGCGGCTGGCTAACCCATCCAAACCGGGGGTCTGACTGCCACCACCGGTCAGCACAATCTGTTGGCTGGGCATATGGTCAAACCCTGCGGCATCCAGACGGGCGCGCGCCTCTTCCAGGATTTCCTCAACACGCGGACGCATGATGCCGATCAGCTCGGCTCGGCTGACGGAACGACGATCATGTTCCCAGTCACCGGTGTCTCCGCCGGTTTCGATCATCTCACGATCGTCCATGCCGGTGGCCACAACGCCACCGTAGAAGGTCTTGATTCGCTCCGCCGTGGCGTGCGGCACCGAAAGACCCATGGAAATATCATTGGTCACATGATCCCCCCCCATGCGCACAGCATCGGCAAAGATCATATGTTTTTTCATAAAGATAGAGATCGAGGTCGCCCCGCCTCCCATATCGATACAGGCCGCGCCCAGTTCCTGCTCATCCTCGACCAGTGCAGAGATGCCGCTGACATAAGCGGCGGATGCAACACCCGCCAACTCCATATCGCAGCGCTTGATACAATGGGCGAGGTTCTGCACAACCGCCGCATCCACCGTTAGCATGTGCAGATCGGTGGACAGGCGATTGCCCAGTTGCCCGCGCGGATCCGACAGGCCAGAGCGATGATCGAGAGAGAAATTCACCGGATGCGCATGCAGCACCTCACGGCCCATGCCGTAGTCGGGCACATCACAAGAGGCCAGGACCTGCGAAATATCTTGCTCACTGACGATCTGCCCCTGCAGATCAATCGCACCGGTCAGACCGTAGCTGCGCGGTTCTGCCCCCGAAAAACAGGCGATCACATGATCAACACGGATGTTCGCCATCTTCTGCGCCGCCTGCAAGGCGGTGCGGATGGCGCGTTCGGTTTCACCCATCGCATTGATTTCGCCGAACTTCACCCCGCGCGAACGGGTGGTTGCGGCACCAATAACGCGAAAGCCCGCCTGCCCTGCAAGTGACCCGACGCCCTCTGCCTCAAAGCCGCTACCGGAGGTGCCGTCAAAACGCAGCACCAGACAGGCGATTTTCGAGCTGCCTACATCCAAAATGGCCACGACGCCCCGTTGCATCGCCGCCTTTCGCATGTTTCGCATTGCCCGCTGGCTGTCATAAAGATCAAACATACCCTTAATCCTCGAACCCGATCTTATTGCTACGCCACCACTGTTCCACTGCGGCTTCGTTCATGCGAATGGTAGGGCGATCGCCCAGACGCACGTCCACCTGCGCCAGATCGCGCTGCATCACGTCCTGCACCTGATTGAGGGCAATCACACGCTGCAACGCCTGCACGGCGCCTTCTTCTGGCAACAGGATGCGTTGATCCTGATCCAGCACGATGTCCCAGCGCCGCTCGCCCATGCGCACAACCCCCAAGGTGCGCGGTGCCAACGGCCCCAATACAGAAATCAATTCCAGCGCCTCGGGCACAGCCAGATCGGCACCTTCACCGACAATCAGCGGCAGGGCAGGATAGGCGGTGCGGCCCTCTTCGGCCTGGCCTACGTAATTGCCATGCCCGTCCAGCAGTGCCAAACCGTGACGGGTGCGCCACAGCAGTTGCGGCACCCGTTCAGTAATCACCACACGCAGCACACCACCGTCACGCACGCGCAGTGACACATCTTTTACCGCAGGCAGCTCCGCCAGCCGCTGACGCATAGCGTCCAAATCCAGATCAAAGGAACTGACAGGGAAATCGACCGCAATCACCTCGTCGATATCCTGTGACACCGACGCTCCTGCGCCTTCGATCTGCATTGTTTGCAGCATGAATTCAGGTCGCGTCTTGATACTGGTCTTCACATCCGCCACCCACAGACGGAACCCATCGCGCCGATCTTGGTCCGCGAAATAGAGCATGCCAGCCGTGAAAGCTGCCCCCATCGGCAGACCGACGCGAAGGGCAAACCGGAACAGAGGTGTCAACATCAGACGCTGAAAGCGATAAGACCAGCGCGACGGCGCTGGATCTATGGCGGGACGTTGGGACTGTTGTTGGCTGCTGTGGCGCAGACGCGCCATGCCCGGCAGATGTTCCTGCGGCGGCTGCGCGTCTGACTGCATCTGCTGCGGACTGGTCAGCGGTGGGGTCACCTGTCGCATGACGCATCCTCCACCATCCACCTACAGAACTGACCGAATGTCATCCCCTGCAGCGCCGCCTGTTCAGGGCTGAGCGATGTGGGCGTCATCCCTGGTTGCGTGTTGGTTTCAAGGAGGATCAGACCAGACAGGCCTTTTTCCTCATCCCAGCGGAAATCAGTGCGGCTGACACCACGGCATCCCAGCGCCTGGTGGGCGCGCAGGGCGTAGTCTTCGCAAGCGGCGTAAATTTCGGCAGGCACTTCGGCGGGCAAGACATGGCGCGATCCGCCTGTCTTGTACTTGGCATCATAGTCATACCAGCCATCAGTGAGGATATCCGTCACACCAAGGCAGCGCTCGCCCATCACAGTGGCGGTCAATTCACGACCCGGCACAAAAGCTTCGACCATCAACACTTCGGGCATGTCATCCGACAGTTTCGGCGGGCCATTGGCCGCCTCATTCACCAGATACACCCCGACAGAGGAGCCTTCGTTATAAGGTTTCACCACATAGGGCGGAGCCATCACATGCGCGGCCTCCACCTCTGCCTTGGTGGCCAACACGCTGGCGGCGACAGGAAGATCTGCGGCTACATAGGTCTGCTTCGAGCGCTCCTTGTCCATAGCAAGGGCGGACGCCAGAACGCCGGAATGCGTATAGGGAATGTGCATCCATTCAAGAACGCCCTGCACACAGCCATCCTCGCCCCAGCGACCATGCAGCGCGTTGAACACCACATCAGGGGCAATTTCTGCCAGCCGTACGGCCAGATCCGGGCCAGCATCGACCTCAATAACTTTAAAACCTTCGCCCTCTAGCGCCTTCGCGCACTCGTGACCCGTACTCAGTGACACTTCGCGTTCCGCCGAAGTGCCCCCTTTCAGGACGACGATCAGAGGGTTTGTCCTGCTCGACATACCCAAATTGCCTCAAACTACTAACCGTTTAAACGGCCATTTTCACTGCATTTTTTATTATTATAGCGGGAATATTTTTTCCCGCGTAGTGGCGCGTTGCGCGCTCTTATTCAGTTTGCGATTCACCGATCCGCATGATTTCCCAGTGTAGCGTGATGCCACTATTTTCGTAAACCTTTTTTATGACCTCTTCTCCTAGGCCCTCAAGGTCCGCTGCCGTCGCATCACCTGCGTTGATGAGGAAGTTCGAATGCTTCTCGCTCATCTGCGCCCCACCCTTTCGGGCGCCGCGCATGCCTGCATCATCGATGACTTTCCACGCCTTCAGGTCATGCACATCGTCTGCCCTTCCGGTCGAAGAGAACCCCGACGGGTTGCGAAAGGTGCTGCCTGCGCTGCGTTCTTTTGTCGGCTGGGTCGCATCGCGCTTGGCCAGTTGATCCACCATCCGTGCCTCCAGCTCAGCCGCATCACCTGCGGGGGCTTCAAACGTGGCATCAACCAGCACCCAGCCCTCTGGCAGGCTGGACTGGCGGTAGGTGAATTGCAAATCCTCAGGAGTTAGCGTGACCAGTTCGCCGCTGCGCGTCACCGCACGGGCGCTGACCAGAACGTCAGCGACATAGGCGCCATAGCAGCCAGCGTTCATACGCACCGCACCACCCACAGCGCCCGGAATGGTGCGCAGGAAGGTCAGGTCCAGCCCCGCCGCTGCCGCCTTGCGCGCCACATGCGCATCCAGCGCGGCGGCACCTGCGGTGACGCGGTTGCCATCAATCACAATCTCATTAAACCCACGCCCCAGACGGATGACGACGGCCCGCATGCCACCGTCTCGTACAATCAGGTTGCTGCCAACGCCCATCGGGAACACCGGCACATCGGCAGGCAGAGCGGCCAGAAACGCCTGCAGATCCGCAAGATCAGCCGGCTGGAACAGCACATCCGCCGGCCCACCCACTCGCAGCCACGTGAGCGTGCTCATCCGTTTGTCATGGGACAGCTTGCCCCGCACCTCAGGCAATGTTTCAGGCAGTTTCATCACGTCTTCTCATCATTCGTTTTATCCGCCGCAGCAGAAAGATCACCGGCCAGCGCAGCACTGACATCGCGCCAGCAAGAACCAAGAGGCCCAGCCAAGGCCCATGCTCATAGACCACAAAGCCCAGAATGGGAATTCCACATACGATCAATCCCCAGGCTTGCGGCCAGTGACGGCGTTGCGAGGGCAACATCGCCATCACATTTGCCGTCAGAAACCAGATACATGTCAGGATCAGTGCAAGGCTCATGCCGCACCGCCCGCAATCAGTGCCAATAGGCCGAAATTCACCGCCAACGCCCCAAGCGCAGCCAACAGCCCCAGAACCGGCACCACCATCGGCACGCGGAACGGCGCCTCTGGCTGTTTATGCTTCATCGAGATCAGCGCCAGATTGACGATAACAAAGATACTCAACAGCAGGGTCGACGCCCCTTCGGCCAAAGACGACACCGGCAGCATCAGCGCCGCCGTCGTGACCAGCGCGCCAATCAACAGGGTCGCCAGTGTGGGCGTGCCAAAGCGTGCGCTGGTGCGATGGAACACCGCCAGTGCAGGCATGCGTCGGCCGATGCCAAACATCACCCGCGCCGCCATCACAATCTGCGCCAAGACTCCGTTCAGGGCCGCCGCCACCGCAATCACCGACAGGAAGACCGCAGGCGTCGCCGCGTCGGATGTGCCCCCCTGATGCCAGACCAGCAGCAGCGGCTGCTGACTGACCGCAAGATCAGCCAAGGGCACTGCCCGCACCGCTGCATAGGCCACCACCGCGTAGATCGCCGAGGTAATCACCAGTGACAAAAGGATGGCGCGCGGCAGGGTCTTTTCAGGGCGCTTCACCTCTTCGGCCATGTTCACAATGTCCTCAAACCCGATGAAGGCAAAAAACGCCAGCACCGCCGCTGCCCCTACGCCGGTCCAGACCGGCGACGCGACGGTGGCCAGATCCACAACTGGTTCCGCACTCAGACCAACCCAGACGACCAGCGCCAGACCAATCAGTTCGACCGCCGTAAAGACCGCCGCCAGTGCGAGGCTCTCCAACACGCCGATCAATGCCACCGTGATCAGCAGCCCGCCCATCACCATAATCGCCAGTTCGGCAGGGATTGGAACAATCGCGATCAGATAACCTGCCCCACCTCGCAAGACCGCAGCGCCGGAAACGGAGCCGGTGATCACAATCGCCAGCCCGATCAACACGCCAAGACTGGGAATCCCCAATCCTTCTGAGACATAGACCGCCTCCCCACCCGCTTCGGGCAGTCGGGTGGAAAACTCTGCATAGCTCAGTGCGGTGGGCGCAGCGATCACCCCCGCCAGCAGGAACGCAAGCGGCGCCCAGACACCAGCCTCGGCTGCAACCGCACCAACCAGAACATAAATCCCGGCGCCCACCATCACGCCAACGCCATAGGCCGTCAGCAGCGGCAGACCTATGCATCGCTTCAATGCATCTGCCATCCCAAATCCTCTTCGCCAAAGACCGCCAGATGCGGCACCTGTGGGCCAAGCCATATCATCAAATACCGCCTCAAACCTTGCACCACCTCAAAGCTGAGGCAGCCAAGCACACCAGAGGATCCGCTGCCGAAAAGTGGCTGCCCCTCTGATCAGAAAAAGGCAAATACGCCCCCTGTCAACGAATGCTGCAAGGGACGCAGCTGTTTAACCGGCCAAACGTGACGGCAAGGCATTGGCCCATGCCGAAATCGTGCCGGCGCCAAGGCAAACAACCATATCCCCTGGCTGTGTCTGTTCGCGCACCAGACGCTCCAGATCCGCCTCTGACAGCACTGTGCGGGCGTGACGGTGGCCATGGCGGATCAGGCCTGCAACCAGATCGTCGTGGCTGGCACCTTCGATGGGTTGCTCGCCGGCGGCAAACACCTCTGCGATCCCCACAACGTCAGCTTCGTTAAAGCAGGAGCAGAAGTCCTCAAAATGATGGCTCAGACGCGAATAGCGGTGCGGCTGATGCACAGCGATCACCCGTCCCCCGGTCGCTTGACGTGCGGCTTTCAGAACAGCGGCAATTTCGGTCGGGTGGTGGCCATAGTCGTCAATGATGGTGACGCCATCCACCTCGCCGACGCGGGTGAAGCGACGGTTCACCCCCTTGAAGCCTTTCAGAGCATCGCGAATTTCATCCGCCTTCATCCCCAGATGGCGCGCCACCGCTATGGCAGATAGGGCATTGGACACATTGTGATCGCCGGGCATCGGCAATTCGCAGCCCTCAATCAACATATCTTCGGCCTGCAGGGCCACATCGAACAGCGCGGCCCCCTTTTCATAGCGCAGGTTGATCGCCCGCACGTCGGCCTGAGCGTTAAAACCATAGGTCACCACGCGACGGTCGGTGATCTTGCCCACCAGCGCCTGCACGTCCGGATCATCGGTGCAACAGATCGCAAGCCCGTAGAAGGGAATCCCAGAGACGAATTCATAAAACCCTTGATGCAACGCCTCTTCGGTGCCCCAGTGTTCCATATGTTCGGGATCGATGTTGGTCACGATCGCGATCGTTGCGGGCAGTCGGTTAAAGGTGCCATCGCTTTCATCCGCCTCAACCACCATCCAATCGGATGTACCAACACGAGCGTTCGAGCCATAGGCGTGAATGATACCGCCATTGATCACCGTCGGGTCCACGCCGCCTGCGTCCAGCAGGGTAGCAACCATCGTCGTGGTGGTCGTTTTGCCATGCGTACCAGCAACCGCAACGTTCGATTTCAGCCGCATCAGTTCAGCCAGCATTTCCGCGCGGCGTACAACGGGCAGGCCCAGACGGCGGGCCTCATCCAATTCGGGGTTCCCGGGTTTGATGGCAGAAGAGATAACAATAACCTCGGCGCCTTCGAGGTTCGCAGCCGCCTGTCCGACAAAGACCTTAGCGCCCATACCAGCCAGACGGTCGGTGATTTTCGACGCCTTCAGATCGCTGCCCTGAACGGTGTAGCCGTGGTTCAGCAATACCTCAGCAATACCCGACATGCCGATGCCGCCGATCCCGACGAAATGGATCGCACCCACATCAACGGGGAGTTTGGTTGCTGCGTTCATAACTTCACCTTTCTGCTTCGGGCCATCTTACGTCCGGCCTTTCTGCGCCAATACCTCGACCATTTCACTCAAATCCCGGGCCGCCTCGGGTTTACCTTGCGACAGCGCCGCCTGCGCCATAAGAGAGGCACCCCGTGCATCGCCAAGGACCAGCGCTATCTGCTCAGAAAGTGTCGCAACTGCAAGTCGATTTTCAGGCAACAGGATCGCCGCACCTGCGTCAACCAGCCCACGGGCATTCGCCGTCTGATGATCTGCGGTGGCCGCGGCGAAGGGGATCAGGATCGCGGGGCGGCCAATTACGCTGATATCCGCGACAGACGACGCACCAGAACGAGAGATCACAAGTTGCGCCTCGCTCATCCGGCGCGGCACATCGTTGAAGAATGGCTGCACATCTGCGGCAATGCCATGGTCTGCATAAAAGGCGCTGACGCGGTCATGATCCTCAGCGCGGGCCTGATGCGCTACGCGGATATTGCGCAGGATCTCCGTCGGCAGTTCGGCAATGGCGGCAGGCACCATATCCGACAGGATACGCGCACCCTGACTGCCCCCGATCACCAATAGCTCCATCGGGTAATCACCCGGGGAAATATAGCCCGCACCGGCGCGTTCAAGCACCGCGCCACGCACCGGATTTCCAGTGTGGTGTCCCTCTACCCCCGCAGGCAAAGCGGTGGGCCATGTGCCGCAGGCCACGGCATCGACACGTTTTGCAAACAGTTGGTTCACCCGACCAAGGACACCGTTTTGTTCATGGATCATGCGCGGACGGCGCAGCAAGGTCGCTGCCGCCAGTGCAGGGATCGACGGGTAGCCGCCGAAACCCACAACAACATCGGGCTTGTCGCGCATCATCCGGACGCTCATACCCAGAATGCCTCCGAAAATACGGAACGGGACCAGCGCCTTAGCCAGCACACCGCCGCGGGCGAAGGTGGCAGAGGACACCTCTTCAATCTCAACGGTATGAGGGAAGCCGCCGGTGTAGCGGGCGCCGCGCGCGTCAGTGGACAGCTTCACCCGCCAGCCCTTGCGCAACATCACCTCTGCCAGCGCCTGTGCCGGGAACATATGTCCGCCGGTCCCCCCTGCCGCAATCACCAAAAGCGGTGCCGCCATCTCTCTGCCTCCTGTCCAGCGCATCAATCGCCAGATCATTGTTTTTCTGGATCAAGACCCGCTGCGCCCCCGCGCGGTGTCTGTTCTGTTCCTAAAAGAAAACACACCGCCGTGAAAGGCGGTGCGTTGCGTTTGGTGACCTAGCGACGGTGCCCTCGCAAGATATCGCCGATCTGCCCCTGTGGTCGCGTGCGGGTGAACGCCAGCAACATCCCCACCGCGATCCCACCGGCAATCAGCGAAGAGCCGCCATAGCTCACAAAAGGCAGTGTCATCCCCTTGGAGGGCAGCATGCGCACCGCAACGCCCATATTGATCAGCGCCTGCACTGCAAAGACCGCAGCCAGACCAGTGCCTGCCAGTCGGATGAAGACATCGCGTTCCTTGATCAGCCGATAGAAAGAGCGCAGCGCGATGGTGGCGTAAAGCGCAATAACCACCAAGACCATGACCAGCCCGTATTCCTCTGCCGCAACTGCGATGATGAAATCAGTATGGGCATCGGGCAACGACCATTTCACCTCTCCCTCGCCCAGACCGACGCCGAAAAATCCGCCTTCGCGGATCGCGTTGGTGGCATAGCCGATCTGAGTGGTCGGATCGATTTCAGGGTTCAGAAACCCGTCAATCCGCCGCGCCACGTGTTCAGAGTTGTGATAGGCAAATGTCCCGCCCAACATCACGATCCCGAAGGCCCCCATCAACAGCATAATAGGCGCACCTGCAACGAAATACATCACCGCCCATGCAAAGACCACCAAAGACGCCTGGCCAAAATCGGGCTGCAACGCCAGCACAACCGCAATGAAGCCGGTCAGCAGGAACGCCCAAAGACGCCCCGGCGGGCCATTGATTTCCTGACTGGCGGCCAAAAGCCACGCAGCAACAACAACAAAGCCCGGCTTCAGGAATTCAGACGGCTGCAGCGAGGCAAAGCCAAGGCGATACCAGCGCACTGCACCCTTGCCGAAATCAGTGCCGAAAAACGGCAGCGCCAGTACCGCAATTATCGCCACGACAAAGCCAACAACCGCCAGACGACGCACCAACTGCGGCGGCATCATAGAGGTCACGAACATTGCCAACAGCGCCATGCCTCCGAAAATCACCTGCCGCTCTACATAATGAAAGGGGTCCAGACCGTTCTTTTCCGCCAAGGGCGGCGAGGCTGCAAATCCCAGGAGCATCCCAACCCCGAACAGCGCCAGAATACAGGTCACCGTGACCTTATCCAGTGTGCGCCACCATTTTGGAAGAACAGGCTCAACATCCCGCACAGGGACGGAGCCATGAACCATTGCTGTCATGGGAACCTACCAATACTGCCTCAATCACTGTCCCTTTGCGGGATCTGGGCCAAATCATAACGCGAATCCCAGTTTCAGGCCAGTGATAATGCGCGCGGCGGCACCGCAGCGCCTAATCCCGCCGGAAATTCACCTCCGTCTGCTGTCCAGCGCAGCACCGCCCACACTTACGCCCACAATTGCGTGAGCAAACCGTTGCAATGATTGCTCCACCGCTCACATCTGCTTATCCCTTCAGAGGACAAAAGTATTTCCGGGGAAGACCAAGATGAAACATGAAAACGTCCAGGACTATTATGGCAAGGTTCTACAAGGCAGCGACGACCTTCAAACAAACGCCTGCTGCACCCCCGATGAGATGCCGGAATACCTGAAAGATGTGCTGCGCAACGTGCATGATGAGGTGCTGATGCGCTACTACGGCTGCGGGCTGGTGATGCCTGACGGTCTGGAAGGTGCGCGCATCCTTGATCTGGGCTGCGGCGCGGGCCGCGACGTCTACGCGCTGGCGCAGTTGGTTGGCCCGACTGGTTATGTTGTGGGCGTGGATATGACCGCCGAACAACTGGCTGTGGCGCGTGCGCATCAGGACTGGCACGCTGAGAAGTTCGGCTATGCCAACGTAGAATTCCACCAAGGCTATATTGAAAAACTGGATGAGCTGGGTCTGGAACCGGGCAGCTTTGACATCATTGTGTCAAATTGCGTTGTGAACCTGTCCACTGACAAACAGGCGGTGCTGGATGGTGCTTATCACCTGCTGAAACCGGGTGGAGAAATGTACTTCTCCGACGTCTATGCCGATCGCCGCGTGCCCAAGGCGATGGCAGAGGATGAAGTGCTCTATGGCGAATGCCTGTCCGGTGCGCTCTACTGGAACGACTTCCTCACCATCGCCAAAAAGGCGGGCTTTGAGGATCCGCGTCTGGTCACCCATCGACCGCTGACCATCGAAAACCCTGTTCTGGAAACCCGGGTTGCGCCGCTGTCTTTCACCTCCTCCACCTATCGTCTGTTCAAGCTGGAAGGATTGGAGCCAGCCTGTGAAGATTATGGCCAGGCAGTGATCTACAAAGGCACCCTGCCCACTGCGCCACATGTGTTCAAACTGGATGATCACCATATTATTGAGGCGGGTAAGGTCTTCCCCGTTTGTGGCAACACATGGATGATGTTGGCAGATACACGTTTTGCCGAACACTTCACCTTCATCGGAGATTTCTCCACCCACTACGGGATTTTCGAGGGTTGCGGTGGCGAAAGCCCCTTTGCCGCCGATAACGACAGCGACGCAGTCCCCTGCTGCTAAGCGTCGCGGGCCACATCCTGCCCGTTGAGATCCCTTGTCTGGGACGCACACAGTTGTTAAGGGTCGGCAAAGCCCGATGTTTTTAATCGGGAAGCCGACCCTTCAACACCCCGGCGCCCACGCGCCGCCGCGAGGAAACCCCGTGTCCGCGAGCCAAGCCACCCCAATCGCATCCTCTGTCGCATCCTCTGTCACAGCCCCGCGTCTGGAAATCCGCAACATGGTACGCGCCTTTGGTGGTACCCGTGTGGTGGATGACGTGTCGCTGCAAGTGATGCCGGGTCAGGTGACCTGCCTGCTGGGTCCATCGGGCTGCGGCAAATCCACCACCCTGCGTATGATCGCGGGCGTGGAAATGCAGGACAGCGGTGAGATTTACGTTGACGGCCAACTGATCTGTGACACGGTGTTCCGCATCCCGCCAGAACGGCGGCATATAGGGCTGATGTTTCAGGATTTCGCTCTATTCCCGCACTTAACTGTGGGCGACAACGTGGCCTTCGGGCTCTCTGGGTCCCAGGCAGAAAAGCGGGCACGGGTTGAGGAATTACTGGATAAGGTCGGCCTGCGCCGGTTCATCGACAGCTACCCTTACCTCCTCTCGGGCGGTGAACAGCAGCGCGTGGCACTGGCGCGCGCCCTGGCACCGCGGCCTAAGATCATGCTGATGGATGAACCGTTCTCCGGCTTAGACAACCGGCTGCGCGATGATATCCGCGACCAGACGCTGGAACTGCTGAAGGCCGAAGACGCCGCCGTCCTGCTGGTCACGCACGAACCCGAAGAGGCCATGCGCATGGCCGACGAAATCGCCCTGATGCGACGGGGTAAGGTCGTGCAGCAAGGCGCGCCCTATAACATATACAACGCCCCAAAAGACCGTCAGGCAGTTGGGTTTTTCAGCGATATCAACGTGATTTGCGGTAAAGTTCAGGGTGCCCTGTGTGAAACCCCCTTTGGCCAGTTTCTGGCGCCGGGCGTCGCGGACGGCGATGAGGTGGACATCGTTATCCGCCCCCAGCACCTGAAAATCGAATTTGACCGCAACGGGCAAGGCCCCGAACCCACCCCGCAAAATGGCGTTGCGGCCCGTGGTGAGGTGGTGCGCGCGCGTTTTATGGGATCGGAAAGTCTGGTAGAAATCCGCATGGACTACGACGGATCAGTACTGAAAGCGACGGTGCCCAACGTCTTCCTGCCGCAGCAGGGCCGCCCCCTGTGGCTGATGTTCCGCCGCGACCGCTGTTTTGTGTTTCCACGCGAATCTGCATGAGCTGCGCAAAACAAGCGACCGCATATTATCCGCATTTCTGGGTAGGTTTTCCTTGTGATATTCACGAGGACGTGCCGCAACGTCTAAAAAACACCCCTGTTCGCGCATTGGACCTTCCATGAACACACTGCAGCCATTAGATACAGTAGGTGAATATCGACGGCGCCGTTCAGCGACGCGCCGTATTAAGGGAGAACACTTATGCTGAACAATATCGGCCTTCCCGGCCTTCTTCTGATCGCCGTTGTCGTTCTGGTACTTTTCGGCCGTGGCAAGATCAGCTCGCTGATGGGCGAGGTCGGCAAAGGCATCACTTCGTTCAAAAAAGGTGTCAACGAAGGCAAGGCAGAGCTGGAAGATCAAGCCACAGCTGCCAAGGACGTGACCCCGGAGTCCGACAAAGACAAGGTCTAAGCCATGTTCGATCTGGGCATGAGCGAACTGCTGATAATCGGCGTTGTCGCGTTGATTGTCGTCGGCCCCAAAGACCTGCCCGGGCTGTTCCGCTCGGTCGGACAATTTGTGGGCAAAGCGCGTGGGATGGCGCGTGAATTTAGCCGCGCGATGGAACAGGCGGCGGATGAGTCCGGCGTCAAAGACATCAGCCAGACCCTGAAGGCCGCGAGCAACCCGAAACAATTCGGCATGGACAAGGTCCGTGAAGCAACCGATGGGCTCACCGACTGGTCCGCAACGGATACTCCCCTTTCGGATGACCGCGCAGAGGCCGCACGCAAGATTCAAGAGGCCACCGCCGCCAAGGAACAGGCCCGCCGCGACGCCGAAGAGGCCGCTGCAGCAGCCGAAGAGGTCGCACCAGAGGCCACTGCCGCTGAAGAGCCTAAAGATAAGGGCTAAGGAACCAACATGAGCACCCCTGACCAGCTGGAAGAATCCAGCGCCCCGCTGATTGAGCATCTGGCCGAACTGCGTACCCGTTTGATCCGGTCTGTGCTGGCTTTTGTTGTGGGGATGGTGATCTGCTTTACCTTCGGTGGCCAACTGCTGGACTTTCTGCTGCAACCGATTGAAAAGACCATGCGCGCGCTGGGGAACCCCAATCCGGTGATGCAGTATACCGCGCCGCAGGAATACTTCTTTACCCTGATCCGCATCTCAATGGTCGGTGGTCTGGTGCTGTCCTTTCCGATCATCGCCTACCAGCTGTGGCGCTTTGTTGCGCCGGGGCTTTATAAAAACGAAAAATCCGCCTTCCTACCCTTCCTCATCGCTTCGCCTGCCCTGTTTCTGCTGGGCGCCGCCTTCTCGCACTATGTGGTGATCCCACTGGCCATGGCCTTTTTCCTCGGCTTTGCGGATTTCCCGTCTTTCGTCTCCGCCATTCTGGTGGGCGAGGAGATTGAGGGGTCGCTGGAAACCGCGCGTCAGGGGATCGACATCGTCTTTAACGGCAAAGTGAACGAAAGCCTCGACATCACGCTGAAGATGATCGTGGCCTTTGGCCTGTGTTTCCAGCTGCCCGTTCTGCTGACCTTGATGGGTAAGGCTGGTCTGGCCTCTGCCGCAGGTCTGCGCAACACGCGTAAATACGCGGTGGTGGGCATCCTGACCGTCGCCGCACTGGTGACGCCGCCGGATGTAACCACCCAGCTGATACTCTTCACAGTGGTCTATGGTCTCTATGAAATTTCGATCTTCCTTGTGGCCCGCGTAGAAACCAAACGCGAAGCACAGCTGCGTGCCGAAGGCTACTACGATGACGAAGAAGCCTTTGACGACGCGGAACTGGACGCGTCTGCACAGGACACTGAGAATAAGTAAGCCGTTAGGGAACATACCCCGTGAAAAAGACCGTTAAACGTATTGCAGAGGCGTTGGAGCGTATGGCTCCGGCGCCTCTTTCTGCACCTGATTTTGCTGCTGCCGACGCGTTCGTGTGGCATGTTGAACCGGACCGTCTGGAACCTGTTGCCAAGGTGAACCGGGTCGACCTGTCGCTGCTGGTGGGTGTGGACCGCACCCGTGAAACGCTGCTGGCCAACACGCTGCAATTTGCCAAAGGCCTGCCCGCAAACAACGCCCTCCTCTGGGGATCGCGGGGCATGGGCAAATCGTCCATCGTAAAGGCAATCCATGCTGAGGTGCTGCGTCAGGGGCATGACCTGAAAATCGTGGAACTACAGCGCGAAGATCTGCCAAGCGTGTCCCGACTGATGAACCTGCTGCGCACCTCTGATGCGCGGTTCCTGTTGTTTTGTGATGACCTGAGCTTCGGCCATGATGACCAGCACTACAAATCGCTGAAGGCTGTGCTGGACGGTGGCATCGAAGGGCGGCCTGAGAATGTGGTGTTCTACGCCACGTCGAACCGCCGTCACCTGATGCCGCGGGATATGATCGAAAACGAACGCTCCAGCGCCATCAACCCTGCCGAGGCGGTGGAGGAAAAAGTGTCGCTGTCAGATCGTTTTGGACTGTGGCTGGGTTTCCATCCCTGTTCGCAAGATGACTACCTCGACATGATCCGTGGCTATTGCAAGGCCTACGGCGTGGCGATCGACGAAGACACTCTCTGGGCCGAGGCCATCGAATGGCAGGCCACTCGTGGCGCACGATCTGGCCGCGTGGCCTGGCAGTATTTCACCGACCTCGCCGGACGGCGTGGCGTGGCGATAAGCTGATTAAGTGAAGGGGGCCAAATCTGACACAGATTTGGCCTTCGCCTTTTCTGGCGCCAGAAAAGGCGCGTGACGCAAGGAAGTTAAAATAATGGAATCCATTCTCACTCTCGGCGTTCTTCTCTTTTTCTTTTATCTGATCTATCTCCTGTTCGCGCACATTGGTGCCATGGCACGCAGACGCGGTCATAACCCTTGGCCGTGGTGGGTTATATCTGTTCTTTGGTCACCGTTCGGATCCATCGCGATCCTGTGGCTATTCTTTGCAATCAAATCCAACGACGGATGGCGACGATTGAGCTAATAAAAAAGGCGCCCCCAAAGGGACGCCTTTCTCATTCTCTCAAAACCGCTAGATCACATCACGCCGACAGGCGGGAAATCACCACGGTCACTTCGGGCTTTTTACCGATCTCGATCTGCGCGCTGCGGCGGGTGATTTTGCGCAGCTCGTCTTCCAGCTTATCGTCATCATCCAGCGTGCGCTGAGACGCGCGGCCCATAAACTGATTGAGGTCCGCCTCCAGAACATCAACCAGCGGCGCGTTCGACTTGCCGGTTTCGGCCAGACCCTTCAACTCACACCACGGATCACCCAGCGGTTCGTTGTCTTCATCCAGAATGACGGTGACCAGCACGTGACCGTTCAGCGCCATGCGGATCCGGTCGCGCACGATACCATCCAGCGCGCCATATTGCACTGAGCCATCCAGATATGTGCGCCCCGTGTCGACAAAACCGCAAACGCGCGGTGCGTCGCCGGACAGTTCCAACATGGTGCCGTTCACCGCGATCGCGGAGGCATAGCCGTTGGTCTCAGCCAGCTTGCTGTGCTCACGCAGGTGGCGGTGTTCGCCGTGCATCGGGATGACCATTTCGGGGTGCACCAATTTGTGCATCTCGATCAGGTCCGGGCGGTTGGCGTGGCCCGACACGTGATAGCGGCCACCGTGATCGTCGACCACATCCACACCCATTTCCGAAAACTGGTTCATGATGCGGATCACGCCACGTTCATTGCCAGGAATGGTTTTGGAGGAGAAGAGGAACAGATCGCCCTCTTTCAGGCTGATGCCGTGGTATTTGCCATTGGCCAATTGGGCCGAGGCCGCGCGCCGTTCGCCCTGCGATCCGGTCACCAGCAGCATCAGGTTTTCGCGCGGGATCTCACGCGCCTCTTCGACACTGACCACTTTGGGGAAATCAGCCAGAACACCAGTGGTGATCGCCGCCTCAATCATCCGGCGCATGGCGCGGCCCATCAGGCAGATCGACCGCCCTGCCCGCACGCCTGCCTCTGCCAGTGTTTTCACCCGTGCGACGTTTGAGGCAAAGGTGGTTGCCACCACCATGCCCGGCGCCTCTGCCACCAATGATGTGATCTCATCGCCGATCGAGGCCTCGGACCGGCCCGCGACGGGGCTGAACACATTGGTGCTGTCACAGATCAGCGCCTTCACCCCGTTTTTGGACACGGTGGCCCACAGGTCGGGATCATAGGCTTCACCGACAACCGGCGTTTTATCCAGTTTGAAGTCACCCGTGTGGATCAGCCGCCCCTTCGGCGTGTCGATGATCAGCGCCGAGCTTTCGGGGATCGAATGCGACATCGGCAAAAACGCCACTTCCATCTCGCCGGCCTTGATGCTTTCGGGCAGCGGTGACACGGTGCGCACCACGTCATCGGAGTAGCCGTATTCACGCAGCTTGTGGCGGGCGATGTTGGCGGTAAACGCACGGGCGTAAATCGGCGCGCCCAGACGTTCGTACAGATGGCCAACCGCGCCAACGTGATCTTCGTGCGCGTGGGTGATAAAGATAGCGTCGAGGCGATCCTTCCGCTCCTCCAGCCACGCGATATCGGGCAGGATCAGATCCACGCCGGGCGTGCCATCCATATCCGGGAAGGTCACGCCCAGATCCACAAGGATCAAACGCTCCTGATCCTCGGGGCCGTAGCCGTAGACGTAACAGTTCATTCCGATCTCACCCGCGCCACCGAGGGGGAGATAGATAAGGCGCTGGCTGCTCATATGTTGCCTTGGTCCTTGTTGTATTTGTGGATCACGGTCAGGCCGTGCATGGTCAGGTCATCTTCGATGGTGTCAAATAGGTGATCGCCCTTTTCAAACAAGGGCGCAAGGCCACCTGTGCCCACAACCTTCATCGGACGACCGTATTCGGCCTTGATTCGGCTGATAATGCCTTCGATCAACCCAGTATAGCCCCAGAAGACGCCAGATTGAATGCAGCCAACGGTATTGGTTCCAATCACCCGATCCGGCTGGCTGACATCAACGTGCGGCAGGGCTGCCGCGCCAGAGTGCAGCGCCTCAAGACTGAGGTTCACACCGGGCGCGATCACGCCCCCCACATAGGCGCCATCCTCTGCCACCACGTCGAAGTTGGTGGCAGTACCGAAATCGACAACCACCGTGTTGCCGCCATGACGATCATAAGCCGCGACGGCATTCGCCAGACGATCCGGTCCGGGCTGGGTGCCCTGATCAACGCGCGGCTCAACCGGTAGCAGGCAGTCGGGCTTGCCGACGACCAGCGGACGGCAGTTAAAGAAACGGTCGGTAAAGACGCGCAGATTCCACACCACACGCGGCACGGTGGACGAGATGATCACATCGGTGATATCCGCCTCGATCCCGTAGTGTTTGGTCAGCGTGGAGTACCAGGTGAAATAGGCATCCGCCGTGCGCGCATGGTGGGTGGAGGTCCGCAGGGTGCACAGACACTCCGCCCCGTCCCAGATCGAAAACACAGTATTGGTATTGCCGCAATCAATGGTCAGAAGCATGAGGCCTCTCCCTACCCCGTTAGAAAAAAATTTCGGCGGCGGCGATGGTCACGCGGCCTTTAGCGGTGGATAGGACAAGATTGCCTGCCGCGTCCACCGTCTCAAACGTGCCAACCTGTTCATCACGTAACGTCCGCGCAGTAATCACCTCGCCCAGACGAGCCGCGCGGGCCAGCCACAGCGTGCGGATCGGCTCAAACCCATAGGTGGTAAACTGCGCCTCATAATGGGCATAGGCGCGGGCCAGTTCGGTCAGGAATTCATCCGGAGTCACCGCCGCACCGGTTTCAGACAAGAGCGACACAGGCCGCAGCGCCCCCGCCTCCACCTGATCGGCGCCCGGCGCCACCTTCAGGTTCACGCCAATACCGATGCCGATATGCATGACCTGCCCGCCAGTGCCGACGCTTTCCAGCAGGATGCCCGCCACCTTGCCACCGTTCAGCAGCACGTCGTTGGGCCACTTCAGGCTCAGCCCCTGCGGACGTCCTGTGACGGCTGCAAACGCATCGTAAAGCGCCAGTGAGGCTACGAAGGAGCGCAGCGCAACCACTTCAGGACTTTCAGCCGGTTGCAGAACCAATGTGGCGGCAAAGTTCCCCTCTGGGTTCACCCAGGCACGCCCGCGTCGCCCACGGCCTGCGGTCTGTTTCAGCGCCATGATCCATTCAGGCCCTGCCAGCTGAGGTGCCACCCGCGCCGCTTCGGCGTTGGTGCTGTCAATCTCTGCCAGCACACGGCGCCCGTAGCCCGCGGGCCACCCGTCCGGCAGCGCGCTTGCTGCGTGATCCAAACTGTCCTGCATGTCAGACACCGCCTTTCAATGGTCTCCAAATACTCCCGCCGGAAGCAGAAACACCTCATCCGTCTAAAGAAAAACGCGCATCAGGGCCACCCGATGCGCGTTTTTATGATGTGAGCGCGTCAAAGGCGCGGATCAGTTTACCAGCGCGGCAGCCGCCGCTTCGGCCCAGGCCTCAACACCCAGAAGGTTGATACCGGGCAGCCATGCCAGACCAATGATGACTGCAGATGCCATCAGCAGGCCCCACAGAACGGGGGTCCCGGATTTGTCCAGCCCATCCTCTGCCTCGTCACCAAAGTACATGTAGTAGACGATACGCAGGTAGTAGAAGGCACCGATGACCGACGCCACAACCCCCAGCGCCGCCAGCCAGATCAGGCCCGCCTCATAGGCCGCTTGCAGCACGTAAAACTTGCCGAAGAACCCCACCATCGGCGGCACACCGGCAAGGGAGAACAACAGAACAAGCATCGCCAGCGCCTTGCCCGGTTCGCGTTTCGCATACATGTTCAGCGCGTTGATGTCGGTCACCGGCTGGCCGTCTTTTTCCATCATCAGAATAAAAGAGAAGGTGCCGATGTTCATGGTGACATAGATCACCATGTAAACCAGCAGCGCCTGCACGCCAAAGGCGGTGCCAGCAGCCAGCCCCATCATCGCATAGCCCATGTGGGCAATCGACGAATAGGCCATCAGGCGTTTGATGTCGCGCTGACCAATAGCGGCAACCGCGCCAAGGAACATCGACAACAGCGACAGCACTGCAACCACCTGCTGCCAGTCGGCGACAACACCGCCAAAAGCGTCATGCAACACGCGGGCAAACAACACGGTCGCCGCCACTTTCGGTGCGGTGGCAAAGAAGGCGGTCACCGGGGTCGGCGCACCCTCGTAAACGTCGGGGGTCCACATATGGAACGGCACGGCCGAGATTTTGAACGCCAGGCCAGAGATCACCAGAACCAGACCGAACAGCAGACCCAGCGAGGTGTGGCCGTGGCCCGCCGCCTCGATAATACCCGCAAACTGCGTGGTGCCGGAGAAGCCGTAAACCAGCGAGGAGCCGAACAACAACAGCCCGGAGCTGAGCGAGCCGAGAACGAAGTACTTCAGGCCCGCCTCGGTCGATTTGATGCTGTCGCGACGCAACGCAGCAATCACGTAAAGCGACAGTGACTGCAGTTCCAGACCAAGATACAGCGCCATCAGGTCACCGGCGGACACCATCACCATCATCCCAACAGCAGCCAACGCCATCAGCACAGGGTATTCAAACCGCAGCATGTCGCGGCGGGTCATGTAGTCCTGCCCCATCACCAGCACAGCCGCACTGGAGAACAGGATCGCCACCTTGGCGAAACGGGAATAGCCATCGTCGTTGAACATGCCATTAAAGGCAATGTGATCCCCGGTGCCGGTGGCAATCCACAGCCCCAGCACAACAAAGACAGCGGCAGTCACCCACGTCAGCAGCGGTGCCAACCGGTCCTTGCCGGTGTAGACCGCAAACAACAGTGCGCCCATCGCGTAAACCGCCAGCAGGATTTCCGGCAGGATAATGTTCAGATCAGCCTGGATCATCTCTCTCAGGGCTCCCGTTAGTGCGACTGAACCGCAGCGGCGACAGCACTTGGTGCCTCCGCAAGGGCCAGTTCATAGTTTTGGATCAGCGCCTCGACCGAGGGACCGATGATGTCGAGGACCAGCGACGGATACACCCCGAGCAGCAGGGTCATCACGACCAGCGGCGCAAAGATCGCGCGTTCACGGCCCGACATATCGCTGATGGTCTTGAGGCTTTCCTTGATCAGGTCGCCCATCACCACGCGACGGTAGAGCCACAGCGCATACGCCGCCGAGAAGATCACGCCAGAGGTCGCGATGGCCGCCACCCAGGTGTTGACCTGGAAAATGCCCATCAGCGTCAGGAATTCGCCGACGAAGCCAGAGGTGCCCGGCAGGCCGACGTTCGCCATGGTGAAGAACATGAAGATCAGCGCATAGGCCGGCATCCGGTTGACCAGACCGCCGTAGGCGTCGATCTCACGGGTGTGCATCCGGTCGTAAATCACACCAACGCACAGGAACAGCGCACCAGAGATGAAGCCGTGGCTGACCATCTGGAAAATTGCACCATCAATGCCCTGCTGGTTGGCAGCAAAGATGCCCATAGTGACATACCCCATGTGGGCTACCGACGAATAGGCGATCAGCTTTTTCATGTCTTCCTGCACCAGCGCGACAAGCGAGGTGTAGACAATCGCAATCGCCGACATCCACAGAACCAGCGGCGTCAGAACATCCGACCCGATGGGGAACATCGGCAGGCTAAAGCGCAGGAAGCCGTAGCCGCCCATTTTCAAGAGGATTGCCGCCAGAACCACAGAACCTGCGGTCGGCGCCTGCACGTGGGCGTCCGGCAGCCAGGTGTGCACCGGCCACATCGGCATTTTCACCGCGAAAGAGGCAAAGAAGGCAAGGAACAACAGCGTCTGCATACCGCCGACAACGTGAATGCCCAGAATGTCGAAACTTTCCGAGGCAAAGCTGTGCCGCATCAGCGAGGTTGCTTCGCCGCAGGCCGCGATACAGGTGGTGCCCGCATCCACATACATGCCCACAATCGCCACCAGCATCAGAACCGAGCCGAGGAAGGTGTAAAGGAAGAACTTGAACGAGGCATAGATCCGGTTGGCACCGCCCCAGATCCCAATGATCAGGAACATCGGGATCAGCCCGGCCTCGAAGAACAGGTAGAACAACACCAGATCCAGCGCCATGAAAACGCCCAGCATCAGTGTTTCCAACAGGAGGAAGGCAATCATATATTCCTTCACCCGTTTGGACACGTCCCAGCTGGCCCAGATCACCATTGGCATCATAAACGTGGTCAGCATCACAAACAGAACCGAGATGCCGTCAACACCCAGACGGTATTTCAGGCCCAGAACCCAGTCGCGTTCTTCGACGAACTGGAAGCCGGTGTTCTGAGGATCAAATTCAGCCAGAATGAACAGCGACACCAGAAAGGTGACAACCGTGGTCACCAGCGCCACCCATTTGGCGTTGCGCTGTGCGGCTTTGTTCGTTCCGCGCAGGAAGATGGCCAGAATGACCGCCCCCAGCGTCGGAATGAATGTGACCAGAGAGAGCAAACTGTCAGTCATTAGTGCGCCCCTCCGCTGAGCGTCATCCAGGTAATCAGTACGACGATGCCAACCACCATCGCAAAAGCATAAGTGAAGATGTAGCCGGACTGCGCCTTGCCTGCGAGGCGGGTGAAGAAGGGCACGATGCCCATCGCCACACCATTGAGGAAGCCGTCAATCACGGTGCCGTCGCCACGTTTCCACAGGAACCGGCCCAGTGCTTGGGCGGGTTTCACGAACAGGACATCGTAGATTTCATCAAAGTACCATTTGTTCAGCAGGAACAGGTACAGCGGACGATTGGCCGCCGCCACACGCGCAGGCATCGACGGGTTCCAGATGTAGAACCACAATGCGACGATAAAGCCGGTCAGCATGGCGATGAACGGGCTGATCTTGACCCATTTGGGGACATAGTGCGCCTCGTTCAACACGTCGTTGTTGACGCCCGCGTAGATCGCACCCTCACCGGGTTTACCGGCCAGCACGTAATGCGGCTTGGCGTCTTTGTCGTGGCCGTCTTTGCTGTGCCCGTCTTTACTGTGGTCGTCCTTCGCCATTGCGTGATCATCATGGGCATGATCATCCTTGGCGTGGTCGTCATGACCGTCCTTGGCCATCGCGTGCCCATCTTGACCGTGGTCGTCATGGCCTTCGGCGTGATGCTCTTCGGCGTGGTAGGGAACACCGAACCACTTGGCGACCTGCTCGGTCTTGCCGAAGAAGACGTTGTACCAAACCATACCAGCCAGCACCGCACCAATGGCCAGAACCCCCAGCGGGATCAGCATGACAGTGGGGCTTTCATGGGCGTGTTCATGGGTGTGCTTATCCCCACGCTGTTCGCCGTAGAAGGTCAGGAACATCAGACGCCAGCTGTAGAAAGAGGTGAACAGCGCTGCGATCACCAGCATCCAGAAGGCGTAGCCGCCATTGGTGCCAGCATAGGCAGCCTCAATCACTGCATCCTTCGACAGGAAACCGGCAAAGCCAAAGGTGGTCAGCGGAACGCCAACACCCGTGATGGCCAACGTGCCGATCATCATCGCCCAGAAGGTCAGCGGCATCTTCTTGCGCAGGGCGCCGTAGTTGCGCATGTCCTGTTCGTGGTGCATGCCGTGGATCACGGAACCCGCGCCAAGGAACAGCATCGCCTTGAAGAAGGCGTGAGTGAACAGGTGGAACATCGCGACCGAGTAGACGCCAACACCTGCCGCCACAAACATGTAGCCCAGCTGCGAACAGGTCGAATAAGCGATCACACGTTTGATGTCGTTCTGCACCAGACCAACCGTCGCGGCAAAGAACGCGGTGGTCGCGCCAAGGAAGGTGATGAAGGCGGTGGCCTCAGGTGCGAATTCCATCAGCGGCGACATGCGGCAGACAAGGAACACACCAGCGGTTACCATGGTTGCGGCGTGGATAAGGGCCGACACAGGTGTCGGGCCTTCCATCGCGTCAGGCAGCCAGGTGTGCAGCAGCAGCTGGGCCGATTTACCCATCGCACCGATGAACAGCAGGAACGCCAGAAGGTTCGCCGCGTTCCAATCGCGCCACAGAAAGTGCAGCGGGGTTTCCGCCAGCTCGGGCGTTTTGGAGAAGATGACGTCGAAATCAATGCTGCCGGTCAGCATGAACAGGCCAAAGATCCCCAGCGCAAAGCCGAAGTCACCCACGCGGTTCACAACAAACGCTTTGATTGCTGCGGCGTTGGCCGAGGGTTTCTTGTAGTAGAAACCGATCAGCAGGTAGGAGGCAACGCCCACACCTTCCCAGCCAAAGAACATCTGAACAAGGTTGTCAGAGGTCACCAGCATCAGCATCGCAAAGGTAAAGAACGACAGGTAGGCAAAGAAACGTGCCTTGTAATGCTCTCCCTCTTTCCACGCGTGGTCATGCGCCATGTAGCCAAAGCTATAAAGGTGCACCAGCGCCGAGACCGAGGTCACAACAACCAGCATGATCGAGGTCAGGCGGTCCAGACGGATCGACCATGCGGTCTGCAGATCGCCGGAGTTGATGAAATCCAGAATATGGATGTGTTTCGCCATCGACGGGTCGTGGGTCAGGAACACAATCCAGCTTAGCAGTGCAGCAAGGAACAGCAGGCCAGTGGTCAGGACCTGTGCGCCCTTTTCACCGATATAACGCCAGCCGAACCCGCCAATGAGCGCCCCGACGAGGGGCGCAAAGAGGATAATCTTTTCCATCTGGATCAGCCTTTCATCACGTTGACGTCTTCCACAGCGATCGTGCCGCTGTTGCGGAAGAAGCAGACCAGGATCGCCAGACCAATCGCTGCTTCAGCCGCCGCAACGGTCAGCACAAACAGCGTAAAGACCTGCCCAACCAGATCGCCCAGGAAGCTGGAGAAAGCCACAAGGTTGATGTTCACCGACAGAAGCATCAATTCGATGCTCATCAGCAGAATGATGACGTTCTTCCGGTTCAGGAAGAGACCGAAGATGCCGATGACGAACAGCGCGGAGGCCACCGTCAGGTAATGTTCTAGTCCAATCATGTCAGTCCCTCGGGGTTTGCCCCATCGTCGTTTATTTCATCGCACCCCGACCGTAGATCGGGGCCTCTTATTCATGGCGCGCCATCTATCCGCGCCTGTATCCCTTGCTCCGCAGAGCAACACGCCGGATCACTTCCGGCACGCCCGGGCGCGGCGTTACAGCCCCTGCCCCGGTTTCACGTCCTTCAGCTCCATCGCCTCAGTCGGATCACGCCACATCTGAGCCAGAACGTTCTGGCGTTTGACGTGGGTGCGGTGGCGCAGGGTCAGGACGATCGCGCCGATCATCGCAACCAGCAAAACCAGACCGGACAGTTGGAACAACAGGAAGTATTGGTCGTAAATCAGCACACCCAGCGCTGCGGTGTTCTGCATATCCGCAGGCGCCAGAGCCGCGCGGTTGTCCAGCGCGTGTTCAGCATAATCCCATGCGCCATAGGCCAGACCGAATTGCATCAACAGAACCACGCCGATCAACAGTGCGATGGGCATATACTTGGCCATCTCTGCCTTCAGCTCGGCGAAATCGACGTCCAGCATCATCACCACAAACAGGAACAAAACCGCCACGGCACCGACGTAAACGATGATCAACAACATCGCGACAAATTCAGCGCCCAGCAGCACAAACAGCCCTGCAGAACTGAGGAAAGCCAAGATCAGCCACAGCACCGAATGCACCGGATTGCGGCTGATCACGGTGAACAGTCCGCCGGTCACGGCGCAGATGGCGAACAGGTAGAAAGCCAGCGCAGCAATCGTCATGTTTCTTTGTCCTCTTTGTCAGCCATAACCTGACGGGCACATTCCATTGCCTTGGTCATGGCGGGTATGCCGGCAAACATCGACATCTGGGCGATGGTTTCGGCGATTTCTTCTTTGCTGGCCCCGGCTTCCAGCGCGTGGCGCACGGTCATCCTCAGGCCCGTTTCATTCTCTGCGCCTTGCATGGTCAAACCGGCGAGCGTCAACAGAAGGCGGGTTTTGGCGTCCAGCCCTTCTTGGCTGAGGCCACGGCCAAAGATCATCTCCATGAAGTCTTTGGGCATGGTGGGCCACAGCGCCTCATAGCCTTTGAAGGCCTCTTGCGGGCTGAAGTTTTCCAACGCGGGGTTCATGGCTTTGGCCATCTTCTGCGCTTGGATCATCATCACTTCAAAAGGATTGCTGGGGTTGTCGTTCATGCAACGCCCTCCAACCGCGCAACCAGATCGGCCATCGCGTCATCCCATGCGGCGCTGTCGCCGCTATCCCCCCACAGTTCCGCCATTTCAGACGCATCACCACTGATCCGCGCCAATGCCACCAGCGCCATCGCGGGCAGGTCGTCATGTTCGGCAACCTGATCGGCGTGCTCGCCGACTGTTTCGGCGACGTCAGATCCCAGATCCCCACCCGCGTCAAAGGCCAACGCCACAATCTCGGCCGCTGCGCGCGCAGCAGATCCCATGTCGAGGTCGAGGTAATCCCCAGGCTCCAGATCCGCCACATCCTGAAGGGCCGCGCGCACCGCTTCAACGCCCGCGCCTGCATACTCCTCTTCGAGCCAGTCGAGAGCAGTATCATCTTCAAATGTGCCAACACCCATAGCGCCCATGATCGTTTCCTTTCTCTGCCGCTGCGTTAGCGATACGGCGCGTCCAGTTCCAGATTGCGTGCGATTTCAGCTTCCCAACGTTCGCCATTCTCCAGCAGTTTTGCCTTGTCATAGAACAGTTCTTCTCGGGTTTCGGTCGCAAATTCGAAATTCGGGCCTTCGACAACCGCGTCCACCGGGCAGGCTTCTTGGCAGAAACCGCAGTAAATGCATTTGGTCATGTCGATGTCATAGCGCGTGGTGCGGCGCGAACCGTCGTCGCGGGGTTCCGCGTCGATGGTGATCGCCTGTGCGGGGCAGATCGCTTCGCACAGTTTACAGGCGATGCAGCGCTCTTCGCCGTTGGGATACCGACGCAAGGCGTGTTCCCCGCGGAAACGCGGCGACAGGGGGCCCTTTTCATGCGGGTAGTTCAGAGTGGATTTCGGGGCAAAGAAATACTTCAGCCCCAGTTTGAACCCTTTCACGAAATCACTCAGCAGAAAGTAGCCTGCGGCCCGTTTATAATCAACGTTAGCCATGGGTTAACCTCCAATCGCCCAGCGGGCATAGGCGCCGCCGAAAGCTTCGAATTTTGCAAGGAACGCGACCAGAACCACCCAAGCCAGCGACATGGGAAGGAACACTTTCCAACCAATGCGCATCAGCTGGTCGTAGCGATAGCGCGGCGTGATCGCCTTCACCATTGCGAAGATGAAGAAGAAGAAGGCCATTTTCGCCACCATCCACAGCACGCCATCAGGCAGGCCGGGGATCGGCGACAGCCAACCGCCAAAGAACAACAGCGAGGTCAGCGCGCACATCAGGAAGATGGCAATATATTCACCAGCCATGAACAACAGGAACGGGGTGGAGGAGTATTCAACCTGATACCCGGCCACCAGTTCGGATTCCGCTTCGGGCAGGTCGAACGGCGGGCGGTTGGTTTCCGCCAGACAGCTGATAAAGAACAGGAAGACCATCGGGAAGTGCGGCAGCCAATACCAACTGAAGAAGCCGTAATCGCCATCCTGCGCGCGCACGATGTCTCCGAAATTCATCGAACCAGTCGAAATAATGATGCCGATAATGATCAGACCCAGCGACACCTCATAGGAAATCATCTGTGCCGCCGACCGCAGCGAGCCGAGGAACGGGTATTTGGAGTTTGACGCCCAACCGCCCATGATTACGCCGTAGACCTCCAGCGAGGAGATTGCGAAAACAAACAGGATCGCAACGTTGATATCGCTCAACACCCAGCCGTCATTGAACGGGATGACCGCCCAGGCGAGGATCGCCAGAACAAAGCTCATCAGCGGCGCGAGGAAGAACACGGGCTTGTCCGCACCAGCGGGCACCACCACCTCTTTCATCACGTATTTCAGCGCATCCGCGACCGATTGCAGCAAGCCAAAGACGCCCACCACGTTGGGGCCACGGCGCATCTGCACAGCGGCCCAGATTTTACGGTCGCCGTAAACCAGAAACAGCAGGGAAACCATCACGAAAGCCACAACGGCCAGACATTGCGCCACGATGATGACTGCTATTCCGAGGGGGGTGGTAAAAAACTCTGCCATTAGGTCCTCACACCGTCGGTATTGCATTTTCGGAGCAGACCTCGACGACGGTTTCCGCGTCGATAGTACGTGCGCCGCGCGGCAGGTCGGGGGAAATGGTATACACCGCATCCGCCGACCACAGGCCGCCTTGTTGTTCTACATTCGTGCGGACATGCCGCGCGAAACTATATCCACGGATCAGCGTGTACTGCGCAGCGGCGCATTTCGCGTAATCCTCTACATGTCTTGGTCCTTTGCCGCCTTCCATTGCGACGACAAAACTGACCAGATCGCCGTCCAGAAGACGTGTCTCAACCCCTTTGTAGACAGGGCGCGGTGCCTCTGTCTCAACCCGCGCGTCAGGCTGCGCCTGACAGGCGGCCACGGTCAGAGCCGTGAACAGGGATATGAGGACAGGCCGGATCATTATTCGGCCGCCATCGCGTTTGTTTTGCGCGCTTTGGCCCCCGCCGACAGCTCTGCCATCAGGCTGGAGGCGCGGGCAATCGGGTTGGTCAGGTAGAAATCGCTGACCGCCGGAACAAAATCGGCCTTGCCCAGTTTGTCC
Source organism: Thalassobius sp. Cn5-15 (assembly GCF_022347685.1). Taxonomy (GTDB): domain Bacteria; phylum Pseudomonadota; class Alphaproteobacteria; order Rhodobacterales; family Rhodobacteraceae; genus Thalassobius. The sequence continues at coordinate 66,968 of NZ_JAKRGF010000007.1, read as the reverse complement.
TGCGCCAATGCGGCCCATTCGTTTTCCACAACCTGATCCACTTTCGCCAGATGCGGCACCTCAGTCACCAGCGCCTGACGCAGTTGCGCAAGGGTATCCCACGGCTGGGTTGCATCCAGTTCGGCCGACAGGGCCCGCAGGATGGCCCAGTTTTCCTTAGCCTCACCGGGGGCGAAACCAGCGCGCAGCGCCAGCTGCGGGCGGCCTTCGGTGTTGACGAACAAACCGTTTTCCTCGGTGTAAGCAGCGGCAGGCAGGATCACGTCAGCGCGCATCGCGCCCCGGTCGCCGTGGCTGCCCTGATAAATCACGAAGGGACCCGAAGCGATCTCAATCTCATCTGCGCCCAGGTTGAACACCACTTCGGCCCCGTCGGTGGCGACATCCACGCCACCTTCGGTCACGGCGCCCACATCCATCGCACCCACGCGGGCGGCGGAGGTATGCAGCACCATCAGTTTGGAACCGGTTTCTTCGGCCAGTTTCTGGGCGGCGGCCATCACCGCCAGACCGTCAGCCTCCCGCAGGGCACCCTGCCCAACGATCACAACAGACGGTGCGTCTTTCACCGCACCATGCTCTTTGCCCAAAAGGCTTTCAAGCGCGGCGCGGTCGGTGCCCACATGGGCGTAATCATAGGTCAGATCCGCAGCCACGCCGACCAGACCGATGTTGGCCCCGTTCAGCCACGCCTTGCGGATCCGCGCGTTTAGCACCGGCGCCTCATCACGCGGGTTGGTGCCGATCAACTGAATAAACTTCGCACCATCGATATCGTCGATCGAGGCGTTGCCGACGTAGCCAAAGCGGCTGTCAATCGGCAAGCGCGCCTTGTCAGTGCGGCATTCTACATTGCCACCCAGACCCTCAATCAGGTTTTTCAGCGAGAACGCCGCCTCAACCGGAACCAGATCGCCGATCAGACCCGCGATCTTCTTGCCCTTCATCGCGGCGGCGGCAACACCCAAGGCCTCCCCCCAGCCTGCTTTGCGCAGCTTGCCGTTTTCACGGATGTAAGGCGTGTCCAGACGCTGACGACGCAGACCGTCCCAGACAAAGCGGGTCTTGTCGGAAATCCATTCCTCATTCACACCATCATGGTTGCGCGGCAGAATGCGTTTCACTTCGCGGCCCTTGGTGTCCACGCGGATGTTTGCGCCAAGCGCGTCCATCACATCAATGGTTTCGGTCTTGGTCAGTTCCCACGGACGGGCGGTGAAAGCGTAGGGTTTCGAGGTCAGCGCGCCCACCGGGCACAGGTCAATGATGTTGCCCTGCAGGTTGCTGTCCAGCGTTTCGTTCAGGTAGCTGGTAATCTCGGCATCTTCGCCGCGGCCGGTCTGGCCCATCTGGGTGATGCCCGCCACCTCGGTGGTGAAACGGACGCAGCGGGTGCAGCTGATGCAACGGGTCATCGCGGTTGACACCAGCGGGCCGAGGTTCAGATCATCAACAGCACGCTTACCTTCGGTGAAGCGGGTGCCGGACATGCCGTAGGCCATCGCCTGATCCTGCAGATCGCATTCGCCACCTTGGTCGCAGATCGGACAATCCAGCGGGTGGTTGATCAGCATGAACTCCATCACGCCTTCACGGGCCTTTTTGACCATGGGCGAGTTGGTTTTCACCACCGGCGCCTGGCCTTCGGGGCCGGGGCGCAGATCGCGCACCTGCATCGCGCAGGAGGCCGCCGGTTTCGGCGGGCCACCTACAACTTCGACCAGACACATGCGGCAGTTGCCCGCAATCGACAGACGCTCATGATAGCAGAAACGCGGGATCTCTACTCCGGCCTGTTCACAGGCCTGAATAAGGGTCAACGCGCCCTCTACTTCGATCTCCTGATCGTCAATGACGATTTTGCGTAGGTCGGTCATCTTGCCTCACTTAGCTTTCAACAGGACTCCAATCTGACTATGTGCTGCGATCTCGGCATGGCCGAGGCTGCACAGGTCATCAGATTGAGCGGGGTCAAGCCCCTTGGATTTTACATAAGCCTCACCGCGGCCGCGCATGCGGTCCTTTTCGGCGCGGCTGTCTACATAGGCTTTGATCTCATCGCGGCTGTAGCCGAGACGTTTTGCCTTGGATTGCAGCGAGTTGAGAAAGGCCAGCCCCTTCAAGGTGCGCGGCTTGATCTCATCGCATTGATCGGAAATCTCTACCGCCAACGCGACCCACAGCATGTTGTCGTCAATTTCAGCCACATCACGCAAATGCGGTTTCGCAACCGCTGTGCTGGTCAACAAGGCACTGGTGACAGCAAGGGTGGCAGCCATTTTCGTCATACGCATAAAACATCTCCTTTGAACGCACGCGACATCGGGGCGCCGAAAGCGGCTCCCGTCACGGCAGAGATGCGGGTGCGGGCAGCTGTTATGCAATAACAAGCACCGCAAACCACTGATATGACGAAACTTTTATTCATACGTCACAACGTCCCCGCAGGGTTAGTGAACCGTTCGAAACGACCAGATCAGCAGCCGCGTCATCGGGGCCATTGATCCAGACCACATCGGATTTCCCGAACTCGGTCACGCAGTATTTGGTCGCACGATGACGCCCCGCCTCGCGGGCGGCGTCGACGCCCTGCTCGATGCGATCAACGTTCACGGCGAACGCGGTGTTGTCACCGCCAACCGCCGACAGCTGTGTCGGGTAAAATTTGTCCTCAAAAAGGACACGCGAACTGCGATGAGTGATATCAGTCACACGGTCACAGGCGGTCAGAGCCATAACGCCCATCAGGCAGATCAAGGGAAAACGCATCTCAGATCACTCCGCTGCCAAAACGGTACGACGACCGGTTTTTTGTGCCTTGATGCGATCTTCGATCTCATCGCGGAAGTTGCGGATCAAACCTTGGATCGGCCAAGCCGCCGCATCACCAAGCGCGCAGATGGTGTGGCCTTCGACCTGTTTGGTCACATCCCACAGCATGTCGATCTCTTCGATTTCTGCTTCACCGCGCACCAGACGATCCATCACCCGCATCATCCAACCGGTGCCTTCACGGCACGGCGTACACTGACCACAGCTTTCGTGTTTATAGAATTTGGCCAGACGCCAGATCGCTTTGATGATATCCGTCTGTTTGTCCATGACGATCACCGCCGCAGTGCCAAGGCCCGAGCCGAGGTCATTGCGCAGATAGTCGAAATCCATGATCGCATCGCGCATGTTTTCACCACGCACACAAGGAACGGACGACCCGCCGGGGATCACGGCCAGCAGATTGTCCCAGCCACCGCGAATACCACCGCAATGTTTTTCAATCAGCTCTTCAAAGCTGATCGACATCGCCTCTTCAACCACGCAGGGGGTGTTGACGTGACCCGAAATGGCAAACAGCTTCGTGCCCGCGTTGTTTGGACGGCCAAAGCCCGCGAACCATTCCGGCCCACGACGCAGAATGGTCGGCACAACGGCGATGGATTCCACGTTATTCACCGTGGTCGGGCACCCATAAAGGCCCGCACCCGCCGGAAACGGCGGTTTCATGCGCGGCATGCCCTTTTTGCCCTCAAGGCTTTCGATCAATGCGGTTTCTTCACCACAGATGTAGGCCCCTGCCCCGTGATGCAGGTAGAGGTCGAAGTCCCAGCCAGAGCCAGCCGCGTTCTTACCCAAAAGGCCAGCGTCGTACGCCTCATCAATCGCGACCTGCAGCGCCTCACGTTCGCGGATGTATTCACCGCGAATGTAGATATAGGCCGCGTTGGCGTTCATCGCGAAGGAGGCAATCAGCGCGCCTTCGATCAGCGTATGAGGATCATGGCGCATGATCTCGCGGTCTTTACAGGTGCCGGGTTCCGATTCATCGGCGTTGATCACCAGATAGGCCGGGCGACCATCGCTTTCCTTCGGCATGAAGGACCATTTCAGACCAGTCGGGAAGCCCGCACCGCCACGACCGCGCAGACCCGATGCTTTCATCTGATCCACGATCCAATCGCGCCCCTTCTGGATGATGCCTGCGGTGCCATCCCAATGACCGCGCGCTTTGGCGCCGGCCAGGGTGCGCTCATGCATCCCGTAGAGGTTTGTAAAGATACGGTCTTGATCCTTCAGCATCCCGTTACCCTTTGCTGTTCTGGTCGTTACTTTGACGCAAGCGCCAGATTTGGAAAATCATCACGATGGCGTAGATAAATCCCGCCAAGGCAATCAGATCGAACAGAGCGCGCGTGCGGTTCGGCAGCCCCAGCTGCCCACCAACAAACGACGCGACGATCCAGAACACGGCCGTGCCCGCGATCACCAGTGAGGTGATACGCCCCTTACGTGCCAGTTCTGCATCCTTCTGTTCGCTCAACGTGTTACCCTCAGTCCTTCTTGGCCAGCGCTTTAGCCAGTTCTGCGGCTTGGCCAATCCAGTCGTCACGGGTGATCCGGCCTTTGAATTTCAGGCGGTTATCAACCCACTGGATTTCGGCATCCGTCCACTTGGCGATCTGGTCGAAGTGGAAAAAGCCCAGTTCGTTCAGCGTCTGCTCTAGTTTGGGGCCAACACCGCTGATCTTTTTCAAATCATCTGCACCCTCTGATCGTGCGGCGGTCAGAACCTCGGGCTCGGCTTCATCAATCTCGGCGGCAGCGACGGCTTTGGGTTTCGGCTTGGATGCCGTGGCTTTCGCCTGCGCCGCCTGTGCGTGGGCGGGTTTGGCGACGGGTGCAGGATCGACAACCGTCTCACCAGCCGGCGCGGCCACTGCGGTGGCTTCCTTGCCCTTCATCCAGGGTGTCAGGATCGGCACTTCTGTACCATCGATACGTTTGACGGTTTCGCCCAGATCCACAGCCAACTGCGCCGAGGCGTTGTATTTCGTTTTGCCGCTGTCAAATTCTTTCAGCGAGGTCAGACCGGACAGAGGTTCAGAAGAGAAGCGGCCGTTCTGCGGACCAGGAACCGGCACCTTGCCTGCGCGCAGCTCTGCCAGAATTTCGGCAAAACGGTCGGCGGTCAGATCCTCGTAGTAGTCCTTGCCAATTTGCACCATCGGGGCGTTTGAGCAGGCACCGAGGCATTCCACCTCTTCCCAAGTGAACGCGCCATCCTCAGATACGGTAAAGGGTTTGTCGGCAATCTGTTCCTGACACACCTTGATCAGATCCTCAGCACCGCAGATCATGCACGACAGGGTGCCGCAGATCTGCACGTGGGCGATGGAACCGGTCGGGGTCAGCTGGAACATGAAGTAGAACGATGCCACCTCAAACGCGCGGATATGCGCCATGCCCAGCATATCGGCGACATATTCAATCGCCGGACGCGACAGCCAGCCTTCCTGTTCCTGCGCACGCCACAAGAGCGGAATAACCGCCGACTGCGCCCGACCTGCGGGATATTTGGTGATCTGTGCCTCGGCCCATTTTTGGTTTTCGGGCGTGAAAGCAAAGCTTTCTGGCTGGTCATGATAGAGACGGCGTAGCATCAGGCACAGGCTCCGATCGTAAGTTTCACCCCGCCATTGTCAAGCTTCACAGCATTGCCCTTGGCGAGTTCATATTCTGTTAGCCCGATCACCTGTTCGCGGGTGAAGCCTGTTTGCAGCTCCACCGGCAGGTAATCGGATTCAACCCGCATCACGCAGCCCACAGAGGCCACAGCGGCTTCATAAGCAAGGACATCCTGTTGGTTCAGGCCCTGCGGCAGACCGCAGGCGGCCAGCAGCGGGATCAGCGCGACGAGCGTTACAGATTTCTTCAACATCAGCGGTCAATCTCCCCGAACACCACATCCATGGTGCCGATGATCGCGGCCACATCGGCCAGCTGGTGGCCGGTTGCGACATGATCCATCGCCTGCAGGTGCAGGAAGCCAGGCGCGCGGAGTTTGGCGCGGTAGGGTTTGTTACTGCCGTCAGATTTGATGTAGACGCCAAATTCACCTTTGGGCGCCTCCACGGCGGCGTAAACCTCCCCCTCAGGCACATGGAAACCTTCGGTGTAGAGTTTGAAGTGGTGGATCAGCGCCTCCATCGAGGTCTTCATCTCACCACGTTTCGGCGGGGTCAGCTTGCCACGGGCCAGCACGTCACCGGGGGTTTCGCGCAGTTTCACGATGGCCTGACGAATGATCGAAACGGACTGGCGCATCTCTTCCATACGGCAGAGGTAACGGTCATAGCAGTCGCCGTTTTTGCCAACAGGAATCTGGAAGTCAAACTCGTCATAGCATTCATAGGGCTGAGAACGACGCAGATCCCATGCCAGACCAGATCCGCGCACCATCACGCCGGAGAACCCCCAATCAAGGATTTCCTGTTCCGTCACAACACCAATGTCGGCGTTACGCTGTTTGAAAATGCGGTTTTCGGTCAGCAGGCCGTCGATGTCTTCCAGCACGGCGGGGAATTCGATGCACCACTCTTCGATGTCGTCGATCAGCTTGTCCGTGATATCCTGATGTACACCACCGGGGCGGAAATAGTTGGCGTGCAGACGTGCGCCACAGGCACGTTCATAAAACACCATCAGCTTCTCACGCTCTTCAAATCCCCAAAGCGGCGGGGTCAGCGCACCAACGTCCATCGCTTGCGTGGTCACGTTCAGCAGATGGTTCAGCACGCGACCGATTTCGCAAAACAGAACGCGGATCAACTGGGCGCGCCGGGGCACTTCAACACCGGTCAGTTTCTCAATCGCCAGACACCAGGCATGTTCCTGATTCATCGGCGCCACGTAGTCGAGGCGGTCCAGATACGGCAGGTTCTGCAGATAGGTGCGGCTTTCCATCAGCTTTTCGGTGCCACGGTGCAACAGGCCGATGTGCGGATCGCAACGTTCCACAATCTCGCCGTCCAACTCCAGAACCAGACGCAGCACGCCGTGAGCCGCAGGGTGCTGCGGGCCAAAGTTGATGTTGAAGTTGCGGATCTTCTGTTCGCCGGTCAGGGCGTCGTCGAAACCTTTGGAGCCGTCCATCATTTCGCCTCCCCTTTCTCATCAACTTTTTCGTCACCGGGCAGGATGTAGTTTGCACCTTCCCACGGGCTCATGAAATCAAACTGACGGTATTCCTGAACCAGCTTCACAGGTTCATAGACCACGCGCTTCAGCTCTTCGTCGTAGCGCACTTCAGTGTAACCGGTGGTCGGAAAGTCCTTGCGCAGCGGATAGCCACGGAAGCCATAGTCCGTCAGGATCCGGCGCAGGTCCGGGTGACCGGAGAAGATGATGCCGAACATGTCAAACACCTCACGCTCGAACCAGTTGGCCGAGGGGTGAACAGACACGATCGAGGGCACAACCTCTTCTTCGCGGATCGACACACGCAAACGGATGCGGTGGTTCTGATACATCGACAGGAAGTGGTAGACGACGTCAAACCGTTTCGCCCGCTCGGGGTAGTCCACAGCAGTGATGTCCACAAGGCTGGAGAACTTACAGGTCGGGTCTGCCTTCAGAAAATCAACAAAGCCCGCGATGTTAGCAGGGGCCACATCCACGGTCAGTTCGCCGTAGGCAATATCCCAGCTTAGCACGCAATCGGGGCGCTTCAGCTCAAGGTGGCCGGCCAGATCTTTCAGAGCGTCACTCATGTTCTTGTCCTTCCCGTCGCTTTAGCGTGCGATGGTGCCAGTGCGGCGGATTTTGCGTTGCAGCTGCATCAGACCATACAGCAGTGCCTCAGCAGTGGGCGGGCAGCCGGGCACGTAAATGTCCACGGGCACCACGCGATCACAGCCGCGCACAACCGAATAGCTATAGTGGTAATAGCCGCCACCGTTGGCGCAGGACCCCATAGAGATCACGTAGCGCGGTTCTGGCATCTGGTCGTAAACCTTGCGCAGCGCCGGTGCCATTTTATTGGTCAGCGTACCCGCCACGATCATCACGTCCGACTGACGCGGGGAGGCACGCGGGGCGATACCGAAACGTTCAGCGTCATAACGCGGCATAGAGGTGTGCATCATTTCAACCGCACAACAGGCCAGACCGAAAGTCATCCAGTGCAAAGAGCCTGTGCGGCCCCAGTTGATCAGATCCTCAGCCGTTGTGAGCAGAAAGCCTTTATCCTGCAGCTCACGGTTCAGCTCCTGGGTGGCAACCTCACGGTCGAACCCGGCGGTGTTATGTCCGGCCATCACTCCCATTCCAGAGCCCCCTTCTTCCACTCATATGCAAAACCAGCTGTCAGCACGGCAAGAAACACCATCATCGACCAGAAACCCACCATCGAGATGTCCTTGAACGCGACGGCCCAGGGAAAGAGGAAAGCGATTTCCAAATCAAAAATGATGAACAGGATCGACACCAGATAGAAGCGCACATCAAACTTCATCCGTGCATCATCAAAGGCGTTAAAACCACACTCGTAGGCAGAGACCTTTTCCGGGTCCGGGTTTCGGACGGCCAGAACAACGGCGGCAAGAATAAGAACGAGGCCAAGAGCAATTGCGATGGCCAAAAAGACGAGGATGGGAAGGTATTCCCTCAGCATGTCTTCCACTGTGGCTCCTTTCATGCGCGATCCGCGCAGTCAGTAGGCTGCTATATCTTTGGCACGGTTTACTCCTGCGAGGCAGGCAGGGTCAACCGAGTGGAGGCTTTTTCAGACTTTATATTCATGTCGTTTTTGCACACCGATAGGCGGTATACAAATGCACACAACCCTTGTTTTAAAGGCGGTCAATTTCCCAATCTGCACCCCGGGCACCCGAAATCAACTCCGCGGGATTAACTTTTTACAGAACATGTATTTCGCAGAAATGTTTCATTGTGGCGCTAACAGGCAACAACGCCGTTTTCCGACGCGAATCCTAAGGAAAGGGAATCAGCTCAAATTCCTGCAATTCCGCCCTTCCCCAAATCGCTGATCACCGTTATTTTACGGTGATCCCGGCGCTGTTTTCAGACTTCTCCCTGCCAGCTGGGTTTACGCTTTTCAAAGAAGGCACCGATGCCCTCCGGTGCTTCGGCCCCCTGCCAGCATTCCGCCAGTTGGTCGATGGTGTGCGCGATCACCGCCTGATCAATTTGCGGCCCCAATGTGCGCAACAGGGCCTTGGCCCGTGCCACCGCACCGGGCGCACAGTCAAGATAGGGGACAACCTCCGCCTCCACCGCTGCGTCCAGCTCTTCCGCCGGAACAGCCCGTGCCAACAGGCCCAGATCCACCGCCTCCGCCGCGCCGAACCGACGGGCAGACATAAAGACACGACGCGCCCGTGCCTCGCCCATGCGGGCGCAAACATAAGGACCGATGGTGGCGGGGATCAGCCCCAGACGCGTTTCTGTCAGCCCCATCATCAGGCTATCAACGCCAATCGCCACATCACAAACCGACGCCAGACCAACACCGCCGCCAAAGGCATTGCCCTGCAACCGCCCGATCAATGGTTTGGGCAGCGTGTTAAGCGCCTGCAGCATATAGGCCAGCGTGCCGGCCTCAGCCTTGCGCACCTCTGGGGTGGCCTCGAACTGCTGGCGCATCCAGCCCAGATCACCGCCTGCACAGAACGACGGCCCACGCGCCGCCAGCACCACAACCCGCACGCTGTCGTCGTCGCCCAAAAGGTCAGCCGCCTTGTGCAACTCGGCAATCATCTGGGCCGACATCGCGTTATGCTTTGCTTCACGCGCCAGCCAAAGGGTTGCCACCCCACGCGGGTCGCGCTCAATCTCAATGGTTTCAAAATCGCTCATGCTGCTGCCGCTACCCACTCACTCAATCCGCATCTGGCGCGCCATTTCAGCCGCCTGTTCGATGACATCCAAATCAAGGCCGGTGTGATACCCCAGATCCGCCAGCCGCCGCGCAACGCCTTCGGTCGCGACATTGCCCGCCGCGCCAGGCGCATAGGGGCAACCGCCAAGACCACCGACGGCGGCGTCGAACACCCGGACCCCCATATCAAGCGAGGCCTCGATATTGTCGAGCGCCCTCCCAGCGGTGTCATGATAATGTCCCGCCAGTTTGTCCGCTGGCACCACCCGCTGCACCGCGTCCAGCATCGCGGCGATCCTCTCAGGCGTGGCCTGCCCAATTGTATCCCCAAGTGAGATTTCATAGCACCCCAGCGCCAGCAGCGCCTCTGCCACACGCGCCACCTCGGACGGATCAACGGCCCCATCATACGGACAGTCCGTAACGCAGCTGACATAGCCGCGCATCGGAATGCCTGCAGCACGCGCAGCCTCAGCAACCGGGACAAACCGCTCAATGCTTTCGGCGATGGAGGCATTGATATTTGCGCGTGAAAACCCTTCTGAGGCGGAGCCAAATATCGCCACCTCATCCGCATCAGCAGCAACCGCGCCTTGAAACCCGCGCAGGTTCGGCGTCAGCGCGGCATAGGATACACCTGATGCACGGCTGATGCCGGCCAGTACCTCAGCACTATCCGCCATCTGCGGCACCCATTTGGGGCTGACGAAACTGGCAATTTCAATGCGGCGAAACCCAGCGCGGCTGAGGCAATCAACAAGCGCCACTTTCTCTGCCGTCGGGATCTGACGCTTTTCATTCTGCAAGCCGTCGCGCGGACCGACCTCAAAAATCTCTACCTGTTTTGTCATCAGATCACCCCTGCGGTAGCTCATAAAAATCGCGGGTATAGAACTGCTGCGGCCCTTCCATCTGCTGCGCTTGGCGGTAGGCGGGACGCTCTGCCAGCCGGTCCTGATAAGCGACAAGACGGGGGAAAGCATCAAAGTGCACGTAATGCGATGCCGCCGTGACGGTGAAGCCCATCATAACGTCCGCGCTAGAGAATCCCGAAGCCAAAAGAAAGTCACGCCCATCCGCCAACCTTGCCTCCAGCGCCTTAAGCGCGATGGCCAAGCGTTTGGTTTCAATGCCCATCACCGGGATCGAGCGCATCGCAGGATCAGGCAGGAACAGGTGCTGCATGTTGAGGTTCTGGATCGCCACCCCAAGGGTTTCGGAATAGTGAATCCATTGCAGCCATTCGGCCCGTTCAGGATCGCCAACGGCAGGCATCAGGCTGTGGCCCATGCGCGTTTCACAAAGATACTGCACGGTTGCGCCACTTTCGATCAGCGTGATGCCGTCAATTTCCAAGGCAGGAACGCGCCGCGCTGGCGACAGCACCTTGAACGCGTCCTGCTGAAGGGAACCATCGGTGATCTGATAGGGCTGCAGGTCAACGTCGACGCCAAGCTCGCAAAGCAACCAAAGGACACGAAACGATCGGCTACCGGCAATGGAGTGTAGGATTGGTTTGGCCTCTGTCATCACTTTGTCCTCTCTCACGCGTCTTCCAACTGGATCAGCGCGGCGCCTGCCTCGACCTGATCGCCTTCGCTTGCCATCACTTCTGCCACCACACCGTCACGGGCGGCCAGCAGGGAATGTTCCATCTTCATCGCCTCCAGAATGGCCAGACGATCGCCTTCCTTCACCTCTTGGCCCGCGCGTGCAAAGACCGCTTTGACCAGTCCGGGCATCGGGGCCTCAATCACATTGCCGTCCCCTGCTGCCGCGCTCGCCTGATCCAGCGGATCAATGCGGGTGAAGCTGAGGCCGTAGCCTGCGAAGACCGTGATCGCGTCGCCCGCCAGCGCCACATCAGGCAGTCGTTTTCCGTCAGCCAGCCACTGACCGTTTACACGCGTGCAGACAATCTGGGCGCCCCCCACATCCCAATGTTGCAGATCATCGGCGCGCACCTCAACCGTTGCGATGACGTCTTCTTCTCCATGGGCCAGTGTCACCGATTGACGCAGCGGGCCCCATAGGGTGAATCCGCTGTCCCACTCCGTCTGCGCCAGCCCAAGTGCAGCCTGTGCGGCGGCGGCCTTGTGCACGGACGTTACCTCGGGCGCTGCGACCAACGCGTCAATCTCCCGCGCGATCAGGCCGGTGTCCACGTCGCCCGCAGCAAAGGCCGGATCGGCGGCCAGCGCACCAAGGAAGGCAAGATTTGTCACCGTCCCTGCAACCTGTGTCTGATCAAGTGCCGCCGACAAACGCGACAACGCCGCCGCACGGCTGGGACCATGCACGATCACCTTGGCAATCATCGGGTCATACCACGGGCTGATCGTGTCCCCTGCCCGCACGCCGCTGTCGGCGCGCGCCAGTACGGGGAAGCTGAGATGGCTGAGTGTGCCGGTCGCGGGCAGAAAGCCCTTCGACACATCTTCGGCATAAAGACGGGCCTCAAAGGCGTGGCCGATCAGCGGGATCTGATCCTGCGCCATTGGCAGCGCCTCGCCAGCAGCGACGCGCAGCTGCCAGTCGACCAGATCAACGCCTGTGACCAGTTCTGTGACGGGATGTTCCACCTGCAGGCGGGTGTTCATTTCCATGAACCAGAACCCATCAGGGCGCAGGCCGTTCGATCCATCAACGATAAACTCGACCGTACCAGCGCCCTTATACCCGATCGCCTCTGCCGCCCGGACAGCGGCATTACCCATCGCTGCGCGCATCTCTTCGGTCATGCCGGGCGCTGGGGCTTCCTCGATTACCTTTTGGTGGCGACGCTGTAGCGAGCAGTCACGTTCATACAAATGCACCGCGCGGGTGCCATCGCCAAAAACCTGCACTTCGATATGGCGGGGTTTTTGGATGTATTTTTCGATCAGGCAATCCGGATTACCAAAAGCAGTCTGCGCTTCTCCTCGTGCACTGGCCAAAGCATCGGCGAAATCCTCTGCCGCCTCAACCAAGCGCATGCCCTTGCCACCACCGCCTGCCACGGCCTTGATCAGCACGGGGTAGCCGATCTCTGACGCTTGCTCAGCAAGGAAATCCGCATCCTGATTGGTGCCGTGATAACCGGGGACGACAGGAACGCCTGCCTCCTCCATCAGGGCCTTGGCTGCGTCCTTCAGACCCATCGCGCGGATGGCTGAGGCCGAGGGACCGACAAAGGTCAACCCCGCCGCCTCCACCGCATCAACAAATTCAGGGTTCTCGCTGAGGAAGCCATAGCCTGGATGGATCGCCTGCGCACCGGTTGATTTCGCCGCTGCGATAATTTCGTCGCCCATCAGGTAACTGTCCGCCGGCGCGGGTCCGGTGCCGATCAGCACGGCCTCATCCGCCATGGCCACATGTTTCGCCGCCGCATCTGCGGTGGAATAGACAGCAACGGTCTGCACCCCCAAGGCACGGGCGGTTTCCATAACGCGGCAGGCAATTTCGCCCCGGTTGGCGATCAGGATTTTGGTAAACATATACGGCGTCCTTTTTGGCAAAGGTCGGAGCGGGGGCAGCCTGCCCCCGGACCCCCGGGGATATTTTGGAACAATGGGTTACATGCGGAACACGCCGAAACGTGTTTCTTCGATCGGGGCGTTGAGAGCCGCGGAGAGGGAGAGTGCCAGCACCTCGCGGGTTTTGCGTGGGTCGATGATACCGTCATCCCACAGGCGGGCGGAGGCGTAGAGCGGGTGGCTCTGCTCCTCGAACATATCGATGGTGGGCTGTTTGAAGGCGGCCTCTTCCTCGGCTGACCAAGTGCCGCCCTGACGCTCAATACCGTCGCGTTTCACCGTCGCCAAAACGCCTGCCGCCTGTTCCCCGCCCATGACGGAGATGCGGGAATTGGGCCATGTCCATAGGAAGCGCGGTGAATAGGCGCGGCCTGCCATACCGTAGTTGCCAGCACCGAAAGAGCCGCCGACCAGCATGGTGATTTTCGGCACTTTGGTCGAGGCTACGGCGGTCACCATCTTGGCGCCGTGACGGGCGATGCCTTCGTTTTCGTACTTACGGCCCACCATGAAGCCGGTGATGTTTTGCAAAAACACCAGCGGGATTTTGCGCTGGCTGCACAGTTCGACAAAATGCGCGCCTTTTTGCGCGGCCTCGGAAAACAGGACGCCATTGTTGGCGATGATACCAACAGGGCAGCCCTTGATATGGGCAAAGCCTGTGACCAGCGTTTCGCCAAAGCGCGGCTTGAACTCGTCAAAGCGCGAACCATCGACGGTGCGCGCGATCACTTCGCGGATGTCATAGGGCGTGCGCAGATCACCGGGGACAACGCCGAAGATTTCCGACGGATCATAGGCGGGTTCCTCTGGCGAGGCCCAATCCACAGTGGCGGGACGGCGGCGATTCAGGTGGCTGACGGCGCGTCGTGCTAGCGCCAACGCATGTGCGTCATCTTCGGCCAGATAGTCCGCGACACCGGAGAGGCGAGTGTGGACATCGCCGCCGCCCAGATCCTCGGCACTCACAACTTCACCTGTTGCGGCCTTCACCAAGGGCGGACCGGCGAGGAAGATGGTGCCCTGTTCCTTCACAATAATGGTCACATCCGACATCGCGGGCACATAAGCGCCGCCAGCGGTGCAGCTGCCCATCACAACGGCGATCTGGGGAATGCCCTTGGCCGACATATTGGCCTGATTGTAAAAGATCCGGCCAAAATGGTCGCGGTCAGGAAACACCTCATCCTGTTGCGGCAGGTTGGCGCCTCCGCTGTCCACCAGATAGATACAGGGGAGGTTGTTTTCCTCGGCAATCTCTTGGGCGCGCAGGTGTTTTTTCACCGTCATCGGGAAATACGTGCCGCCTTTCACGGTGGCATCGTTGCAGACGATCATGCAATCCACCCCGCTGACACGTCCGATACCTGCGATCACGCCTGCGGCAGGGGCCGCGTCACCGTACATGCCATGCGCCGCTGTCGCGCCCACCTCCAGGAAAGGTGATCCGGGGTCGAGGAGGTCAGCAACGCGGCGGCGCGGCAGCATTTTACCACGGGCCTCATGACGTTCGCGCGCCCTCTCCCCACCACCCAGACGCGCGGCATCGGCAGCCTCAGCGATCTGGGCCAGCGCCGCCTTATGCGCAGCCACATTGGCCTTGAACCCATCGGAGGAAGGCAAAGCGTTGGATTTCAGTTTCATTGCAAGCTCCTACAGGATTGGAAACGGGGGTACGGGGGGCAAGTGGGAAAGGGTGACCTGATTTCGCAGGGACTGAGACGCCTTCGGGGTGTGACAGCGTCCCTAATAAGTTGACCTCGATCAAACGCGATTTTTGGCAGTTTTTGATCCACATCAGCGCGGCGACTCGGGCTGGGCGCTAGAGAACGAGTATCGGATTTAACAACGACAGAAGAATGGGTTTCAAAATGAAACGTCTCAGCACAACTCTGGTTCTCACCACCGCTCTTGCCACAGTTGCTGGCGGTGCCGTTATGGCGCAATCCGCAGGCGACTGGACCGTAGGTGTTGGTATTGGCTACCTTGAGCCGAAATCGGACAACGGCGATCTGGCCAACATGGACGCGACCATCGGCGACGACACCCGTCCGATTTTCACTGCGGAATACTTTGTGATGGACAACGTTGGCGTCGAACTGCTGGCAGCCACCCCGTTTGAGCATGACATCTCGCTGAACGGCAACAAAATCGGCACCACCCGCCACCTGCCGCCGACCCTGTCGCTGAACTACCACTTTGACACCAACTCGGCGTGGAAACCCTACGCGGGCATCGGTGTGAACTACACGACCTTCTTTGAAGAGGAGTCGTCGTTGGGTAGCCTGCGTCTGGATGACAGCTGGGGGCTCGCAGTGCAGGCTGGTGTTGACTACCAAATCACCGAAAAAGGTGCTGTACGCCTGAACGTGCGCTGGTTTGACATCGATAGCGACGCCAAGCTGAACGGTGCAGATATCGGCACCGCCGAGATCGATCCGGTTCTGGTTGGCATGTCCTACGTGCACAAGTTCTGATCTGACAGCATCTGTCAGGCAGGCTTTGCCAACGAATTTCTGCGCGCGGCCAGTCTCCTTCAGAGGCTGGCCGTGTTGCATCGCGCAGGCAGTGATGGCGGCGATCGGGGACGGAATGATCATTTCCCTTCCTCCGACGCGCGCTGCTTCAGCTTTTTACGAATGACTTTGCCAGTCACGGTCATTGGCAGCTCGCTTAGGAAGGCGATTTCACGCGGATAGGCGTGCGCAGCGATGCGGGTTTTGGCAAAGGCCTGCAGATCCTGAGCCAAAGCGTCTGATGCCGCGAAGTCCGGTTTCAGCACCACATAGGCCTTCACGATCTCGGTCCGTAGCGGATCGGGTTTGCCAACCACACCCACGGTCGCCACGGCGGGGTGTTTCAGCAGCCCATCCTCAATCTCGCTCGGCCCAATGCGGTAGCCGGCGGAGGTGATCACATCATCCTCCCGCCCCACAAAACGCAGGAAATCACCGTCCCACATGCCGCGATCCCCGGTCAGCATCCAGTCGCCGATGAACTTCGCTTCAGTCTCCTGAGGCCGTTTCCAATAGCCCAGCATCATCGAGGCCGCGCCGCGTTTAATCGCAACCTCGCCCTCGCCTTGCGTCACCTGCCCCTGATCGTCGAGGATGGCGATCTGAAACCCTGGTGCAGGCTTGCCAATGCAGGCGGGCCGCGCCTCAAACAGCGCGCCAGAGGACGTCGCAACCATGTTGCATTCGGTCTGGCCATAAAATTCGTTAATCGCCACACCAAAGGCTTCCTGCCCCCAGTCGAGCATTTCGGCGCCCAGTGGTTCGCCGCCGCTGGCGACCGTGCGCAGGCCGGCGATGACCGCGCCCTCTGCCTTCAGCATGCGCAGCGCGGTTGGCGGGAAAAAGACATTGCGCACCGATCCTGCGGCGATAATTCTCTGGCATTCATCAGCGGTAAATTTGCCCATCCGCGTCGCCACCACTGGCACGCCCAGCGCAAGACCGGGCATCAAGACATCAAACAGTCCGCCGATCCACGCCCAATCCGCAGGCGTCCAGATGCAATCCCCCTCGGAGCCCAGAAAATCATGGCTCATTTCAACGCCGGGCAGATGGCCGATCAGCATCCGGTGTGCATGCAGCGCACCCTTGGGTGATCCTGTGGTGCCGGAGGTATAGATCAAAACGGCGGGATCTTCAGCGTCTGTGTCTGCGGCCTCAAACGGCTGATCGGTCAGCGTGATTTCTTCGGCCACCAATGCCTGACGGTTCGCGCCTTTCAACCACTCGACCAGCCCCTCGGTGGCGTCGGGGTCTGCAATAACAACACCAACACCCGCATCCTCCAGCCGTGTCAGCAAGGCCTCCACCCCGAACAGCTTGAACAACGGAATCGAAATGGCGCCGATCTTCCAACAGGCAATATGGGCTGCCGCGGTCCATGCCGATTGCGTGCGCAACACACCCACACGGTCGCCACGCGACACGCCGTGCGCTACGAGTTGATGCGCCAGACTATCCGCCATCTGGCGCAAGCACCCATAGGTCACCACCTCCGCCGCGCCAGAGGAGACATCGCGGATCGCCACCCGATCCGGCGCGCGCGCAGCCCAATCGTCACAGACCTGCACGGCCATGTTCAGGCGTTCAGGCACCTGCCAGCGGAAATCGCGGTAAAGCGCCCCGTAACTGTCAACGCGCGGCAACATCTGCTTAGCGCATCGCACTCATTAATTCGCGCCCCACCAGCATCCGACGGATTTCCGAGGTGCCAGCACCAATCTCCATCAGCTTGGCATCACGGAAAATGCGAGCAACCGGACTGTCAGAAAGGAAGCCCGCGCCGCCAAAGGCCTGCACCGCCTGATGTGCCACAACCATCGCCTCTTCCGAAGCATAGAGACAACAGGCCGCCGCATCTTGGCGCGTCACTTCACCCCGATCACAGGCTTTGGCCACCTCATAGACATAGGCCCGGGCCGAATTCATCTTGGTGTACATATCGGCGATCTTGCCCTGCATCAGCTGGAAATCCCCGATCGACTGACCGAACTGCTTACGTTCGACCATGTAGGGCATCACCTCATCCAGACAGGCGGCCATGATGCCGGTGCCGATACCGGCCAGAACCACACGTTCATAGTCAAGGCCAGACATCAGAACGCGCACGCCCCTGCCCTCCTCGCCCAGAACGTTTTCAAATGGCACCTCAACATTTTCAAAGACCAGCTCGGCTGTGTTCGACCCGCGCATGCCCAGCTTGTCAAAATGCGGGCTGGTCGAAAAACCGGTCATGGATTTTTCAACGATAAAGGCAGTGATGCCTTTCGATCCCGCCTCTGGGTCGGTCTTGGCATAGACCACCAATGTGTCGGCATCCGGCCCGTTGGTGATCCAGTATTTGCTGCCGTTCAGAACATAGTAACCGTTGCGCTTTTCCGCCTTCAGCTTCATCGACACCACGTCGGATCCGGCAGAGGGTTCAGACATCGCCAGAGCGCCCACATGTTCGCCGCTGATCAGCCCTGGCAGGTATTTCTGGCGCTGTTCATCCGTGCCGTTCAGCTTGATCTGGTTCACACAAAGGTTCGAGTGTGCGCCATAGGACAGCGAGACAGAGGCAGAGGCGCGCGCCAGCTCTTCGACCACGATCACATGAGCCAGATAGGACATGCCTGCGCCACCAAACGTCTCAGGCACTGTCACACCCAAAAGGCCAAGATCGCCCATTTCGCGCCACAGTTCATTGGGGAATTGGTTGGTCGCATCAATTTGTGTGGCCAGTGGCTTCACCCGATCCTGCGCGAACCGATGCACCATATCACGCAGCGCGTTAACGTCTTCACCCAGATCAAAATTCATCACAGCGTTGAACATGCTCACGCCCCTCCCACGGCAATTAATGAACACTTGTTCAATAAATGACGCAGAAAATGAGTCGCGTCAAGCGCGCCGGACACCACACGCGCCTCACAGGGCTTTCACTATTCCCAAAATATCCCCGCTGGAGGCATAGACGTCTTAACTGTCAGCCCCCTGAAACACCGCGCTGACCTCTTGGCGGATAAGGCGGGCCAGCAGCGCGCAATCCTCCAGCGAGAACGTGAGCGGCAGGCGCATATCCAGAATGCCGTTGAGCACGCGGTCACTGGCCGGCATAGGCGCGCTGTCTACATAGCGCCAGCTGTCGTAGCGACTGGTAAAACCTGTTGGCTCGGCACCGCCGAACCACTTCAGTTCCACCCCACGGGCAGCACAACGGTGCAAAACGGCATTGATCGCGTCACCCGACCAATCAAGCAGCAAGAACTGAATGGAGGAGCCAACAAAGGTTTCAGCCTCAGGACGCTTGATCACCGTCAGGCCAGATATGTTCTGCAACCCCGCCTCCACCATACGATAACGTTGGTTCCAGCGGTCAATCTGACGCGGCAGATCGCGCAACTGCGGACGCAGGATCGCCGCCCGCAGATGATCCATTCGACCTGAAACATTGGGCGTGTCATACTTCACCGTCGCAAAACACGCCGGATCAGGTGCTGCGAGGTGACGGTCGTAAAGCATATAGGACCCCGACAGCATCACCGCCCGCGCCATCACCTGCGGATCATCACTGATCAGCAAGCCCCCCTCGCCGGAATTCATGTGTTTATAGGTCTGGGTCGAATAACAGCCGATGATCCCATCGGTGCCGCTGAGCCGCCCGTTCCAGCGTGCACCCATCGTATGTGCACAATCCTCAATCACACGGATGCCATGCGCGTTACATATCGCCATAAGCCGGTCCATGTCACATAAGTGGCCGCGCATGTGGCTGAGCATCAGCACATCCGCCTGATCCGCCTTGGCCTCAAGATCCTCCAGATCAATGGTCAGATCCTCGGTCACGCCGATAAAGACCGGCACCGCGCCCACGGCGGCAATCGCACCGGGCACAGGGGCAAGGGTGAAGGCGTTGGTCAACACCTTATCACCGGGCTGCACATCAAGCGCCCTCAGCGCGCAGCCCAGCGCGTAGCCCCCCGATGCCAGGGCCAGCGCATATTTGCTGCCCATTGCGGCAGCAAACTCCTGCTCCAGAAGCGCAACTTCCCCCGCCTCATCCTCTGCCACATTATAGCGGTGAAGGCGCCCTGATCGCATCACCGCAACCGCAGCTTCGATCGCCTCTTCTGGGATCGGTTCCTGTTGGGTGAAGTTGCCGGTAAAAACCTCGCCGCTGTCCACATTCATGCGGGCACCTCTGACGTGCCGAGCAGGCGCACGACCTCTGCCAGCAGGCCGTCATAGTGATCAATCAACCCTTCGGGCTGCAACGCCTCCACCCCGCGCCCGGATGGGCCGAATGTGACGAGGATACAGGGAACACCCAACGCCGCAGCCGTTTTGCGATCGGTCACCGTATCCCCGATCAGCACGCACTGTTTAGGATCCCCACCAGCGCGGGTCGCCGCCGCAACCAATGGCGCGGGATCAGGTTTGCGCACTGGCAATGTGTCCGCCCCAACGAGGGACGCAAATTCCCCGCGCACCCCCAAACGGGTCATCAGGGTTTCAGCCAGACCTGCAGGTTTGTTGGTACAGATGCCGACCTTGTAACCGGCGGCTTTCAACGCACGCACAGCTTCCATTGTACCGGGGTAAAGCGTGGTGTGAACGTCAATCGCCGCCTCATAATGGCGGAGCAGCGAGTGATACCACCGCTCAACCTCAGCCGCCACATCACCATGCCCTAGCCGCGTCAACCCCAGCGTCAACATCGCGCGCCCACCGTGAAAAGCGGTTTCAGCATCCACCACAGGATCCAAAACATCCCCATGCCCCATTTCGCGGAAACAGGCATTCGCTGCGGCAATCAGGTCACCGCTGGTATCCGCCAAGGTGCCGTCCAGATCAAAAATAACGGTTTTCATCAACGCGCCCCACTCAAATTTTGGCAACTATTCGCGCAAGTCGTGCCACGTCATATTGCAATACGCAATGACAAGTGACCATTGGCAGGTTGCAACGCTTGCCAAACCGGATAAAACTGGCCCGATAAGGTTAACGTAAATATATTGTAATTGAGGATCGCATGAGCACAGCACTTGTCATTCTGGCCGCCGGTATGGGCAGCCGGATGAAGTCCGACCTACCGAAGGTTTTGCACAAGGTCGCAGGTGCGCCGCTATTGGTGCATGCAATCACCTCTGGTGCAGCGGTGAACCCGTCGCGGTTGGTTGTTGTCGCCGGCCACGGTGCTGATAAGGTGCGTGGTGCTGTGGAGACATGGGCGCCCGAGGCAGAGGTTGTCATTCAGGGCGAACAACTGGGCACCGGCCATGCGGTTTTGCAGGCGCGCAACGCACTGCAAGGTTTCGAAGGCGATGTGATTGTCCTTTATGGTGACACCCCCTTCATCCAGCCCGACACCATCGCCCGTATGGTTGAAGCACGCGAAAAACATGACGTGGTTGTTCTGGGCTTCGAACCGGCGGACCCCGCCCGCTATGGCCGTCTGGTGATGGAGGGTGACCAGCTACACCGCATTGTCGAATATAAGGACGCCTCAGCAGCAGAACGCGCGATCACCCTGTGCAATTCAGGCCTTGTGGCGGCGGATGCCGCGGTCCTGTTTGACCTGTTGGATCAAGTTGGCAACGACAACGCGGCCGGCGAATACTACCTGCCCGACATCGTGGCCATCGCCAAAGAGCGCAACCTCAGCGCCACCGCTGTAACCTGCGACGCGTCTGAAACACTTGGCGTTAACTCGCGCACAGAACTGGCACAGGCAGAGGCACTGTTTCAGGCCCGCGCCCGCGCTGAGGCATTGGAAAATGGTGTGACTCTACAGGCGCCGGAAACCGTGTTCTTTGCCCATGACACATTCGTGGGACGCGACACGGTGATTGAACCCAACGTGATCTTCGGCCCCGGTGTGACCGTGGAATCCGGTGCAGAGATCCGCGCTTTCTCCCACCTTGAAGGCTGCCATGTCAGCCAAGGCGCGCAAGTCGGCCCCTATGCCCGCCTGCGCCCTGGTGCCGAACTGGCCGAAAAGGTGCGTATCGGCAACTTTGTCGAGGTGAAGAACGCGCTTCTGGACGAAGGGGCCAAGGTCAATCACCTCAGCTACATCGGAGATGCGACAGTGGGCGCTGCTACGAACATCGGCGCGGGCACCATCACCTGCAACTACGACGGTGTGCTGAAACACCGGACCGAAATTGGCGATCACGCCTTCATCGGATCCAACACAATGCTGGTGGCACCGGTCAAAATCGGCAACCGCGCGATGACTGGTTCGGGATCGGTGATCACCAAAGACGTCGCAGCAGATGCGCTGGCTGTCGCCCGGGCGCGCCAAGAGAACAAAGCGGGCTTTGCCAGCAAGCTTTATGACATTTTGATGGCCAAGAAGGCCAAGCGCGACGCGGCAAAAGCCGCTGATAAAACCGAGGGGAACCAGTAACATGTGCGGTATTGTAGGAGTACTGGGAAACCACGAAGCGGCCCCCATTCTGGTGGATGCACTGAAACGGCTGGAATATCGCGGCTATGACAGCGCAGGCATCGCCACGGTCAACAACGGCGCATTGGCGCGACGCCGTGCGATGGGCAAACTGGTGAATCTGTCAGACCTTCTGGTCCATGAACCGCTGGCGGGAAAATCTGGCATCGGCCACACCCGCTGGGCCACCCACGGCGTACCCTCGATCACCAACGCTCATCCACATCAGGCTGGCCCTGTGGCGGTGGTTCACAACGGCATCATCGAAAACTTCCGTGAACTGCGCGCTGAGTTGGCAGAAAAAGGCATTGGATTTCACACCGATACCGACACCGAAACCATTGCACTTCTGACACAGGGGTTCATGGCCGACGGCCTTGCCCCCGTGGATGCGGCAGAGGCAACGCTGGCGAAACTGGACGGCGCTTTCGCACTCGCTTTCCTGTTTGAGGGCGAAGAGGACCTGATGATCGCCGCCCGCAAGGGATCTCCACTGGCGATTGGTCATGGTGAGGGGGAGATGTTTGTCGGTTCCGACGCCATCGCACTGGCCCCGATGACCGACAAGATCACCTATCTGGAAGAAGGCGACTGGGCCGTTTTGACCCGCACCTCGCTCGTGATCCGCGACGCGCAGGGGGAACTGGCCAACCGCGAGATGCGCACCATCCAGCTGGAAGATGCCCGCGTCGACAAGGGTGGCCACAAACACTTCATGTCGAAGGAAATCGCCGAACAGCCCCGCGTGATCGGCGAGGCAGTGCGCCATTACCTCAGCGACGATGGCGCCTCTGTTGCGCTGCCAGGAGAGATCGACTTTACCAAGATCGACCGCATGACCATGGTCGCCTGCGGCACCGCCTTCTACGCCTGTCTGACGGCGAAATACTGGTTTGAACAACTGGCGCAGATGCCGGTTGAGGTCGATATCGCATCGGAATTCCGCTACCGCGAACCACCGATCCCCGCCCGGTCCGTCGCACTGTTTGTCAGCCAGTCCGGCGAAACCGCCGACACACTGGCGGCGCTGCGCTATTGCGAAGGCAAAGCAGACAAGATCCTGTCCGTTGTGAATGTACCCGAAAGCTCCATCGCACGGGAAAGCGATCTGGCGCTGCCGATTCTGGCGGGCACCGAAATTGGCGTAGCCTCGACCAAAGCGTTTACCTGTCAATTGACCGTTCTGCTTTTGATGGCGCTGAAAGCGGCCGAACAACGCGGCACGCTGAGCGCCGAACGCATCGCGGATTTGCTATCCGGTCTGCGTGCTCTGCCCGGCACACTGAATGCCGCGCTGGAACAGGAACCGCAGGTTGAAGCTGCCGCACAGAAAGTGGCTGAGGCCAGCGATGTTCTCTTCCTTGGCCGTGGTCTGATGTACCCACTGGCGCTGGAAGGCGCACTAAAACTGAAAGAAATCAGCTATATACACGCCGAAGCCTACGCTTCCGGCGAATTGAAGCACGGCCCAATCGCGCTGATCGACAAACATATGCCGGTTGTGGTGCTGGCGCCGCGCGATGGTCTTTTTGATAAAACCGTCTCCAACATGCAGGAAGTGATGGCGCGGGCGGGCAAGGTGATGCTGGTTTCTGACCACGAAGGTGTGGCCGAGGCTGGTGCAGACACGTGGCAGTCGATCGCCATGCCGGCCATTGACCCCGTGCTGGCCCCCATCCTATACGCGGTGCCTGCACAGCAGCTGGCCTATCACACAGCGGTCGCCAAAGGCACCGATGTGGACCAGCCGCGCAATCTGGCTAAATCGGTGACTGTTGAATGACCTATGACGAGGCGCTGGCCGCGCTGAAATCCCATATTGAACCCGGCCGCGCCGAAGGCATGGCGGACTACCACAAGGTGCCGCGCGAATATCTTGGCGTGCCGAACCCTGTGCTGAATGATCTGGCCAAGGAATGGCGCACAGGTCTGGATGTAGAGGGGCGCGTTGAACTGGCGCGCGCGCTCTGGGACAGCAACATCTTTGAATGCCGTGTGGTGGCTGCCAAACTGCTGACACAGGCGCGCATCAAAGACGATCAGCCGGTATGGGATCTGATCAAGTCATGGGTTGTGGATCTGGACAGCTGGGCCATTGCGGACCATGCCATGATGGCCGGTCAAAAACGTGTGGCCGCCGATCCCAGCCGCCTGGATGAAGTCGAAGCGTGGACATCTTCGCCCGATCACTGGACGCGGCGTGCGGCGATGGTAATCACCCTGCCTTGGACCAAACAGAACAACCCCAAACCGCAGGATCTGGAGATCCGCGAGCGGGTGCTGACATGGGCGGCAGGCTATGTGAACGATCCCGAATGGTTCATCCAGAAATCCGTCGCATGGTGGCTGCGTGACCTCAGTAAACACGACGCAGACCGGGTCATCGCCTTCCTGCGCGAACACGGCAAGATGATGAAGCCTTTTGCCCGCAAAGAGGCTGGCAAACTGCTGCCCCCGAAACCCGAAGGCGCCGCCGCCAAGCAGCCGCGACCGGAGTGGGTGGAACAGGGGCCAGAAGAGGACGGGCCGGACGTCGCCGACCTGCCCGATGAACCGCTGAGCTAAGCGTTCGAATTGCAAAGCCCCGCCAGTTTCGGTGGGGCTTTTGGCATGTCGCGCCGACAGCGCGATCAAGGCAAAGTCCGCCATGCGCCGTCGCAGCGACGCCCCCTCAACTTGCCTGCTCTGCCTGATTTTCCATACGGTGCGCCGAAGATGAGGGCAGCCGATGCTTGCAAGCCAGAACACGTCATAGAGACAGACACCCGTGATGATGGCGGGCTGAAAATCGGACATGGTTATCCTCTGGGTGGTCGGTCATGGCGCCGGTAAAAATAGTATCGATGCAGACCGCCCTAAACCCAGCAGAGAAACGACATTCTGCGCGCCCACTTTGTGGGAGGGAAACAGCAAATTGGAAATGGGCAGCAGAAGCACTCGCCAAAGGGTTGACATAAAAAACAAACTAAGGTTGTTCACCGCACATACGCATTTTCATTCGGCAGTGCATCAGCACCTGCTATGCGACTTAAAAGACTAAATAAACGAGCATTCAATGACACACGCTTCGATCCGATCAATGCTAGCGGTTGCCCTCGCCATTGGGACCTTCTGGGCCGCGCCACAACCCTCCAGCGCACAGGACAGCCAAGCCGCCACCGAACTGCCCGATGCTGTGAAAACCCTGCAACAGCAATGCGCCGCGGCAGATGGCGCTGCCTGTGCCGAGCTGGGCGATGTATTCAGCTACAATGAGATCCTGCCGCAGGACTACCCAACCGCCGCGAAATACTACCTACAGGGCTGTGACGCTGGCGATGCCTATGGCTGCGCCAAAACCGGCCTGATTCTGGATGCCGGTTGGGCCGGCACCTATGATCCTGTCGCGGCGCGCCCCTATCTGGACACCGGCTGCACCGGCGGCCTCGGCTGGGCCTGTCAGCGCATCGGCTATTCGCTGGTCGAATCTAACGACGCACCACGTGATGAAGCCCAAGCGGTCAGCTACTACGTAAAAGGCTGCGAACTGGGCTCCAGCGGCAGCTGCACCAACCTTGGCTGGATGCACGAAAACGGCAAAGGCACCGAACAGGACTATGACAAGGCGCTGCAGTTTTACGATATCGGCTGCAAATACGGGTCGATGAACGGCTGTACGGCCATCGGACTGATGTATGAAGGCGGCCACGGCGTGGAAAAAGACAATGCGCAGGCGGCGTCGATATATGCCTATGCCTGCGATCAAAACGATGGGCGCGGCTGCAAGTTCCTCGCCTTCATGTACGAACACGGCAAGGGTGTTGACGAGGATCAGAGGCTTGCCACCACGCATTACGGCAAAAGCTGCGATCTGGATTACGCGTTCAGCTGTGCCGAATATGGGTTCCGCATGCGTCGTGGTGAAGGCACTGAACAAGATTTCGTCGCCGCAGCGACTGCCTTCAAGAAAGCCTGCGACTACAATCATGGCAGCGCCTGCACCGCGCTTGGCTATGCCCATGAAAACGGTCAGGGTGTGGCACAGGACGTGGTCAAAGCCACAGCGCTTTACGCCCAAGCCTGTGAACGCGGCAACAACGCGGGCTGCTATAACCTTGGCCTTTCCTACAATGCTGGCCAAGGGGTCGAGGTAGACCTGCTGAAAGCGCTCAGTCTGTTTGAAGGGGTGTGCGAAGCCGAAGACCCTGATGCCTGCGTGAACGTCGGCTACGCCCACAAACAAGGCAAAGGCGTCGAGGTGGATCTGGTTAAAGCCCACCACTTCTACACCAAGGCCTGCGATCTGGGATCGCCACAAGGCTGCGACAACCTTGGGTTGATGTTCTACAACGGCGAACATGTCGATAAAGACTACACCAAAGCAGCTGCACTGTTCCACAAGGCCTGTGATGGCAACATTTTTGAATCCTGTGGCCACCTTGGCACGATGTACCGTCTCGGCGAAGGGGTTGATCGGGATCGCGCAGAAGGCACCCGCTTGATGGAATACGCCTGCGAAAATGGGGCTGAGGCCTCTTGCGAGGCGCTGAACAGCGGCGGTCTGCGTCTGGGCAAAAAGAAAAAGAAGAAATAAGCAAGCCGCGCAGGACAACCACCTTATTGTCCTGCGCCCCTGCTGCTATCTCAGGTCAGATGGATCAGATCAGGGTGATCCCAAGGGGTCCAATACCTTCTCCTGATGTCGCCCCCGCCAGCTGCAAACCGGCGTATCCGATTTCACCCTCAACTGCATCGGTGACCTGCCCGTCCGCACGATGCTGCAGTTCCAACACCGTTTCACGGCGTTGATAGGTCCAGGTACGGTTTTCTACCGCGCTCAGATCCGCAGACGGCGGCGTATGGTCAGGGTTTCCATAGAAATAAAGAGTGAAGCCATAGGGCGTGACCGGCTGCACCGAATAGGGCCGCAATCCCAGTGCCAGTACCTTTGGCTCCAGTGCCGCAATATCAGCGCAGCGCAGGGTGATCAGCGACAGATGTGCGCCACCGCCCAAACCTGCGCCAATCGTATGATTTGCAGGACGATCCCCCTGAAACCAGTGATCAATAAGCTCTATCGCAAACCCTTCGGGGTCAGAAAAATGCGCCAAATAGCCCACATCTCGGAACTGGCGCGGGTCGGACACATTGATACCTTTGTCGCGCAATTGCCGCACGGCCAGTTCGATATCGGGCACGGACAGCGCGATCTTCCAATAGGTGTCGGTGGGCTGCGCTTCATAGAGTGCAGCCCCCTGTTCAAACCGCAGGGCGCATTGCCCGCCGCCGTAACCCACAGCGCCCGCAGGCTGATCCTGCATACCCAGAACATCGCAATAAAACTGTCGTAACGCGTCGGGATCGCGAACCTTTAATGTCAACGTATCAAGGGTGCACATATGAGACCTTTCATTGTCCTTGCTGTATGGGCCAACAGGCGACGGGAAAGCAGCTGGTGCTTACTGTGCCACCTCAAAGTGGTCCTCGCGCAGGCGTGCAGTACCATCCGGCTGCAGCACCCACAATTCATGGGTGATCACGCCATGGGCATTGTTCATCGCCCAGTCCGCCGACACAACGGCCGATGTCAGATCACCTGCCACAACCGTTTGCGTATTGCGATAAATGATGTCGTCATAGCCACCCTGAACCAGACCTTCCCAGAAAGCCTGAATTTCCGCACGTCCTGTGAAGGTGCCAAAGGGCGCGGCAACCATCACCGCATCCTCTTCGTACATCGCTGCCGCCGCAGCCGCATCACCACGATTAAACGCCTCCCGCCATTCGCGGCTGGCTGCGGCAACGGCCTTGCTCAGTTCATATTCGGCGATCGCACGAGCCGCCGGGGCGGCGGCCTTTTCTTCGGCCTGAACACTGGACAGCGGTACGAAAAGCGCAGCGCAAAGGGCTGCGGCAGTAAGGATGGCAGGTGCACCATAGGTGGTTTTCAACGACATGAGAGAGTCCTTTATATAGGCCCGCGTCCGCTGTTGCGACCGTGGGCAATCTGATAGACAGCAGACTATTCACACCCCGACTGTTCAAATAGAGGGCAATATGTGAAATGAATGTTCACATGAGTAGAACAGATATCCCTATGTTATCCCCCCTTCATCTCAGCTTCCTTGCGGTGGTGGACGCCGGCAGCATTACCGGCGCAGCACATATGCTGGGACTGGCAAAATCTGCTGTCAGTCAGAATTTGAAACGATTGGAAGCTGAGCTGGGCTTGCAACTGGCAGTGCGCTCAACACGCCATCTGTCTTTGACACCAGCGGGGCAACATTACTATGACACCTGTCGCGCCATGCAGCGAATGGCCGATCAGACCCAACGTGAAATGGAACGCTACGGCGCTGCAATCTCAGGACCGATCACCCTGACCGCGCCCCATGCGTTGATCTCGACGGTCGTCGCGCCCGCCTTGGAAAAGCTGCGGCAGCGGTTCCCGGACCTGCGCCCGCATGTCATTGCCGAAGACCGCCGACTGGATCTGATTGCCGAAGGTATTGATTTAGCTATCAGCGTTGGCCCGCTTCCCGACAGTTCCATGCGCGCCCGGCGCATTGGTACGTTACGCGATATTCTCTGTCTGGCGCCACACTTGATGGAAGAGGCACCATCACGCAGCGATCCGGGTTTTGTCAGTTGGGTGCAGACCCTGCCCTATGTTGCCCATCGGCGCGAGGGCGCGATCGTCAAACATACGCTTCCGTATACTGAGACCAAGAACAATCCAGACCCGTCGCCAGATGTGCAATTTCGCCCGGCCCTCCATGGAAACACCGTGGAAGCTGTCGCCGCTTTTGCGCGAGCGGGTCTGGGGTTGGCATTGCTCCCGGATGTGGCAATTGCCGATGATCTCTCTGCAGGGCGGTTGGTCAGCCTCTGTGCGTCTCAAACCCCAGTACCGACGCCAATCTATGCCCTTCATCCTTTTGGGGGCTCGCCGCCTAAATCCGTTCAGGGAGCAATCACCATACTGGCGCGTACCCTAAAAGAGCAGCAGTAAGATCGCATCGGCAAAGTGTTGGCGCACACGCCCGGATCAGGCTGCTCTCCGCTGCGGCGGGACACTTATTCAACGTAGACCTCAACCTCTGCCAGCGCGGTCAGTGGCACGTCCAACAACCGCATCGCCCCCAATGACAGCGAACTGCCACCCGAAGAGGCGCCGCTGCGTGGGATCAGATCCACTTTCACTTCACGCCCCGTTTTGGGATAACGCACCTTGCCCCGCTGCGGCGACGACACCAGTGGGGTTTCAATCCAAAAGCCCTCCCGCGTCGCATCCCCAAGGGAGGCGACCGTAAGGCCAAGCTGTCCCGCCGCAGAAGACACAGGTGGGGAGGCTGTTTCCTCATCAGGCAGCGATGCCACCTCTACATCCGGGGTCTCAGGCAGGCGTTCTGTCGTCTGGGGCGTACTGAGTGAACCTTCGCGCAGCCAAGGACGATCCGTCAAGTTCGACACCGACGGCACCTGATCACAGGCGGTCAGAAAAACGGCGGGGAAAATCATTAACGCAAGCTGTTTCATGCCCTCACGCTACGCCCTATTGCCTACGCTTTCAACAAAGGTGCGGAGGTTTCGCACATTCTGCCCCTTGTCGCGCCCCTGTGTCAGGCTTAGTTTCCCTTCATGAACACCACTCTCCCCCCTTTGATCGACCCCTTTGCCCGGGCGATCACTTACCTTCGGATCTCGGTCACGGATCGCTGCGATTTCCGCTGCGTTTACTGCATGTCCGAAGACATGAAGTTCCTGCCGAAAAAGGACCTTCTGACGCTGGAGGAACTGGACCGTATGTGCAGCGCCTTCATCGATATGGGTGTGGAGAAACTGCGCATCACGGGTGGTGAACCGCTGGTGCGCCGCAGCATCATGACATTCTTTGATGCAATGTCGCGGCATCTGGAAACCGGCGCGTTGAAGGAACTGACGCTGACCACCAACGGATCACAACTGGCAAAATACGCAGATGACCTCTATGCCGCTGGCGTGCGACGGGTGAACATCTCCCTCGACACGCTGGATGATCAGAAATTTGCCGACATCACCCGCTGGGGCCGCCTGACACAGGTGCTGCACGGCATTGATGCCGCACAACGCGCTGGCCTGAGGGTCAAGATCAACGCGGTTGCCCTTAAAGGGTTCAACGATGTGGAGCTGTTCGACATAGTGAACTGGTGTGCCAGCCGCGATATGGACCTAACTTTTATCGAGGTGATGCCGATGGGTGATATCGGCAATGAGGACCGGCTGGACCAATATTGGCCCCTGACCGATCTGCGCAACCAGCTGGCAACGCGATATCAGTTGACCGATCTGGCAGAACGTTCTGGCGGGCCAGCGCGCTATGTGCGGCTAGAAGAAAGCGGTCAGAAGGTCGGCTTCATCACCCCGATGACCCATAACTTCTGTGAAAGCTGCAACCGCGTACGCCTGACCTGCACAGGGGAGATTTACACCTGTCTGGGTCAAGAGGGCTGGCAGGATCTGCGCCCGGCGCTGCGCAACACCCCTGACGATGACGCGCCCCTCTATGAGGCGATCCGCGCCGCCATCGGGCTGAAACCCAAGGGGCATGATTTCGACTACTCCCGTCAGGATGTCGCTGGTAAAATGTCCCGACATATGAGTCACACAGGCGGCTAAGGACGCTTTATGCCCTCACAATTTACTGCGCCGCACCTGCGTCCAACCCTGACCTTTCAGCTCTACCGCTGTCTGGCCGCCGTTCTGGTGCCGCTGGCCTATCGCAAGATCGCCCGCAAGCTGGAGGATGCCGGAGTGACGAAGTCGCGGCAGCGCGAACGGCTGGGCTACGCCAGCCTGCCACGTCCTGATGGCAAACTGATCTGGTGTCATGCAGCATCGGTGGGGGAAAGCCTCTCTGCCCTGACGCTGATCAACGTGATGGGCGAACGCCATCCTGATGCGCAGTTTTTGCTGACCTCCGGCACCGCGACCTCGGCCCAGATTGTGGCAAACCGCCTGCCACCGCGCTGCCTGCACCAATTTGCCCCCTTAGACAGTGGCAGCGCCATGCGGCGGTTCCTGAAACACTGGCAGCCTGATCTGGCCTGTTTCATCGAAAGTGAACTGTGGCCGCAAATGGTTGTGCGCACCGCCGCAATCTGCCCTGTCGCCCTGCTGAACGCGCGCATCTCGAAGGGATCGCTGCGCAACTGGGGACGCTTCGCCCAAACAGCGCGGCTGCTTCTTGATCGTTTTGCGCTGATCCGCACACAGGATCAGGCCACGCTGGATGGAATCCTGTCACTGGGCGCCCCCCCTGAGCGCTGCGCCCGTGGCAAAAATCTGAAATCTGCCGCTGAGCCGTTGCCAGTACCGCAGGACGCGTTGGAAGCGCTGCGCGCCCAGATCGGTCCGCGTCCGGTCTGGATTGCCGCCTCCACCCACGCTGGGGAGGAGCGCGTGGTGCTGGAGGCCCATCGCAAGCTACTGGAGCAGACCCCGGACTTGATGCTGGTTCTGGTGCCGCGCCACCCCGAACGTGCGCCTGACATCCAGCAGATGATTGCAAACACTGGCCTCAGCCACAGCTGCCGCAGCCGCAAAGAGCCGCCACGCGGTCAGGTCTACCTGGCCGATACGCTGGGGGAAATGGGGCTTTTTTACAGCCTCTCGCCGCTGGTCTTCCTTGGCGGATCGCTCTCCCCTGTGGGCGGCCACAACCCCTATGAACCCGCCCATGCAGGCGCGGCAGTGATCCATGGCCCGCTTTATGCCAACTTTGCCGAGGATTATCCGGCCCTGCATGCCGCCGGTGGCGCAGTTGAGGTGCAAGATGACACCACCCTCGCACAGGCGCTGCAGTACCTGCTGGAGACCCCCGAGGATTTGCAACGCCGCGCAACCGCCGCACATCAATTTGCCCAGGGGCAGATGCAGGGACTGGACCAGATGATATCGGAGCTTTCAGCGCTCTTGAAACCGCGCTAAAGACGGAAGAAACTCGCACCTTTACGCGCTACCGCGCAGGGATCCTATTATGGCCAGCCTTTCCGACACTGACGTCATCGCCCCAAATTTCAAGAAACGGATGTCCGGCGTCACCTCCACCGTGTTCCGGCTGGTGCCCCTGCAGGCACGTGACATCGCGATTGTCAGCACCGGCCCGACGGTGCCCGAAAACGTGCCACAAGTGCCCAGCCGCGCCCTTGTCACCATGGATAGCCGCCCTCGCGTCTGGCACGCCCGGCGCAACAACGAAATGCTGGCAGGTCTGGTCCTGAAACATGTGTTTCGCAAGAACCTGAAGCTGATGTTCACCTCTGCCGCGCAGCGGGTGCACAGCAAGTTCACCAAACGGATGCTGCGCCGGATGGATTGTGTGGTGGCGACCTCTGCCCGTTCCGCCGCCTTTCTGGAGGTGGACAATCAGGTGATCCACCACGGTATTGACACTGACCTCTTTGCGCCTGCTGCAAACAAGGCCGAACTGCGCCGTGAACTGGGCCTGCCGGAGGATCAAATTCTGGTCGGCTGTTTCGGGCGCATCCGTCCGCAGAAAGGCAACGATCTCTTCACTCAAATGATGCTGGATCTGCTGCCCAGTCGCCCCAATGTGACCGCCGTTATGATGGGCGGCGTCACCGACCAGTTCAAAGAGTTCCATGCAGGCCTGAAACAACAGGTCGAGGATGCGGGCCTACAGAATCGCTTCCTCTTCCTGCCGGAGGATCCGCATTGGGACATCTCGCGCTGGTTTAAGGCGCTGGATCTGTATATCGCGCCGCAACGCTGGGAGGGTTTCGGCCTTACCCCGCTAGAGGCCATGTCCTGCGGCAGCCCCGTCGTCGCCACCCGCGCCGGCGCGTTTGAGGAGCTGGTGCAAGACGGCACAACCGGCACGCTGGTGGATGTGGAGGATCTGGAGGCGATGACAACCGCCACCGCAGCCCTGCTGGATGATGACGCCACACGCACCAAATGGGGCGAAGCCGCCCGCGCCCATGCCCATGGCCACTGCCGGATCGAACAAGAGGCAGAGGCACTGGTTAAAATCTATCGCGGGCTGTTGGCCGGCTAACCGCCCCCGCATTCACAGCGCTCTCCGCGCGTTTCACCCTGCTAAATCAGCGCAAATACGCCATTTGCGCCCAAATCCTCCGTTTGCATAGCGGATCTGCCCAGAAATTCCTTTCCCAACGGGGCAAAACCCGTTAACTGCCGGGCCTTCACCTGCGCCACCGGCGCCCGATCTGCCCGGATGCGGGCCAAAGGATGACCTCATGACCTTGCCCTCCGACCTTCACCCGGCCCTTGCCGGTGCGCTGACAACACGCGGCTATGACACGCTGACCCAGGTTCAGCAGGAAATGACTGTGGCAGAGCGCGCGACCAAGGACATGCTGGTTTCGGCCCAGACCGGTTCTGGCAAGACGGTTGGGTTTGGTGTGGCACTTGCCCCCACACTGCTGGGCGACAACAGCGAACTGCCCCCCGCAGGCGCACCATTGGCCCTGATCATTGCGCCGACGCGCGAACTGGCGCTGCAGGTGCGCCGCGAATTTGAATGGCTGTACCGCGAATGTAATGCGCGCATGGGGTCTTGCGTGGGCGGCATGGACATGCGCACCGAACGGCGCACACTGGAACGCGGCACTCATATTGTGGTCGGCACCCCCGGTCGTCTGCGCGACCACATTGAGCGCGGCAGCATCGACCTCAGCCATATCCGTGCCGTGGTTCTGGATGAAGCGGATGAAATGCTCGACATGGGCTTTGCAGAGGATCTGGAACTGATCCTGTCGTCTGCGCCCGAAGATCGTCGCACGCTGATGTTTTCGGCCACCGTGCCTAAGGGAATTGAGCGTCTCGCGAAAAACTTCCTTAAAGATGACGCCGAACGTGTGCGCACCATCTCGAACACGCCGCAGCACGCAGACATTACCTATAAGGGCTTCAGCGTGATGCCCCACCATGTGGATGCGGCCGTGATCAACACCCTGCGCCTGCATGAGGCAGAAAACGCCATCGTGTTCTGCAACACCCGCGTGATGGTTGCCCGCCTGACCGCCCGCCTGTCGAACCGTGGGTTTCAGGTTGTGGCCCTGTCCGGGGAGTTGACCCAGCAGGAGCGCACCAACGCGCTGCAAGCCATGCGCGATGGCCGTGCCCGCGTCTGTGTGGCCACCGATGTGGCCGCCCGTGGCATCGACCTGCCGAAACTGGATCTGGTTGTGCATGCGGAACTGCCCAGCAACTCTGAAACGCTGCTGCACCGCTCTGGCCGGACGGGCCGCGCGGGGCGCAAAGGTGTTTCGGTCCTGATTGCCCCGCCCAAAGTGCGCAAGAAGGCAGAGCGTCTGCTGGGATGGGCGAAACTCAGCGCCGAATGGGGCGATGCCCCTTCGGCTGAGGCTGTGCGCATCGCAGATCGTGATCGTATGCTGACAGATCCTGTGTGGGACGTCACAGAAGAGGCACGCCACGAAGACGTCGCCTTGCTAACTGGCAAATTCAGCGCCGAACAGCTGGCGCAGGCCTATCTGGCCCTGCATGAAGAACGCCACTCGGCCCCCGAAGAACTGGAAAACGCCACCATGGGCAAGGACCGCAAGCGCGAGCCGCGTGTGGAACTGGGCCCGTCGGGTTGGGTGAGCCTCTCAGTCGGTCGCAAGGAACGGGCTGAGGCGCGTTGGTTGTTGCCGATGCTGCTGCGCTCTGGTGATCTGACCAAAGATGAGATCGGCGCGATCCGTGTCGCCCGTGACCTGACCTATGTAGAACTGGGCGAAAAGGCCCGCGCGCGCTTCCTCGACAAAATCGGTGATGGCGGTGAAATGGAAAAAGGCGTGCGTGTTGCCGCGGTGGATGAACTGCCCGACCTGCCTAAGCCTGAGCCACGCAAGCGTTTTGACGATGACCGCAAACCCCACCGCAAGGGCCCGCGCCGTGAGGATGACCGGGGTGATCGCAGTGGTGATCGCCGTGAGCGAAAGCCGCGCGAAAACCGTGAGGACCTTGGCCGCGACGATTGGAAAAAAGGCAGAAACCCCAAGCAGATGGCCAAGGACTGGGAAGATCGCCGCGACGATGAAGGCAAACGCGACAAGCCCAAGTTCGATAAAGCGAAATCAGATAAGCCGCGTTTTGAAAAGCCCAAGCGCGACCCCGAAGTGCATGACCATGCCAAAAAACCCTTCCGCAAAGCTGACGGCGACGGCGACCGCAAACCGCGTCACAAAAAGGGCGGCTTTGACGGCAAACCCGACCAGAAGGGCGAACGAAAGTTTGACGGCAAACCGACAGGCAAAGGCCCCAAAGGTGACTTCAAGGGCAAGCGCGAGTTCCGTGACGGCCCGCGTGAAGAGCGTAAAGGTGATTTCAAAGGCAAGGGCAAACCGGGCGGCAAGAGCTTTGGCAAGCCCGGTGGCAAATTTGAAGGCAAACCCAGCGGTAAGCCGGGCGGCAAACCCACTGGTAAACCGGGCGGCAAACCTGCTGGCAAGTTCGGCGGCAAGCCCAAGTTCAGCGGCCCCTCGCGTGGCCCCGACGCCATGCCGCGCCGCAAGAAATGATGTTGAAAACGGGGCCTCGGCCCCGTTTTTTATGCGCCGCCTCGCCGCAGGCCTTTGTTGCCAGATCCTGAACATTCCCTAAACCCGGCCCAAGACCGCCCAGAGTTTGCCACATTCTTCTACGAAAACTGCGTCCAACGATGGATAGCTTTCGCGGAGGAACGTGCAGATGACCTATATTCCGGCCCAAACCACCCTGTCCCCCGATGCCACACTGGCGGCGCAGGCAATGGCCATGCAGCCGCAAACGGTTGAGGCACGCCCCGCCCTGTGCCTGACCTTTGACGACAACTTCGTTCAGTCGTGGTTCGATCATCTGGATCTATTTGACAAATACGGCGCCAAAGCAACATTTTTCCTGTGCTGGCCCGAACGCATCAGCGCCAAAGAGCGCGACATGCTGCATCAGATACAGGATCGCGGTCACGAAATCGGGTTTCACACCCGTCAGCATGTGCGTTTACCTAAATACCTGCAATCCCACAGCCTTGAGGACTATCTGGATGACCAGATCGACCAAGGGCTTGAGGCGATGAATGATCTTGGCCTTGATCCGCGCAGCTTCTCTTTCCCCTACTTCCGGTTCCGCCCAAAACTGATTGAACCCCTGCTGGAGCGGTTTGATATTCTGCGCCTTGAAGGACCTTATGAGCACTTCAAAGACTCCCTCAGCAAACGCTACGCAAACCGTACGGTGAACACCTACTGCTTCACCGACAAAACCGGCATGAACCTGGACAGCGCCTATTACGCTGATCGCTTTTCATGGCTGAAGGAGCAAGGCGGGGTCGGTGTGACATGCGGCCATTTCCTTGGCACTACGGGGAACAAGTTTGCAAAAATGCGCTGCTCTAGCGATGATTTAGAGGGCATCCTTGCATTGGCGCAGGCCCACGCGTTCGATTTCGTCACTATGGCGGACCTTTATCAACCCGCCCCTGACCTCACAGCGCAGGCAGCTCCGGCCATCCTAGCCGCCTAAACGCAATCTTCGTCAATCGGTCACAAAAAAGGGCGCCGCAGCGCCCTTTTGCCGTTCCTCGCATTCGACATCAGGCCATGCCGCCCTTGACCAGACCGCTCGCCAATTTGGCATACGCCTCTGCCACGGGACTATCGCCAAGTGCCACCGGCGCGCCACCATCGCCACCCAGACGTGTGTCCAGGTCAATCGGCAACTGAGCCAGCAGCGGTACCCCCATATCAGCGGCCTCTTTCGCCACGCCACCGTGGCCAAAGATGTGGGTTTCATGACCGCATTCGGGGCAGAGAAACATCGACATGTTTTCCACCATGCCAAGGATCGGCGTATTCAGCGTGTTGAACATATCAATCGCCTTGCGTGCATCGATTAACGCGACATCCTGAGGGGTCGATACAATAATGGCGCCGGTCAGCACTGCGCGCTGACACAGGGTCAACTGCACATCACCAGTGCCGGGCGGCAAATCGACGATCAGCACATCCAGCTCGCCCCAGTTCACTTGCCCCAGCATCTGTTGCAGCGCCCCCATTAGCATCGGTCCCCGCCAGACCACAGCCTTATCCGGGTCCAGCATCAGACCGATAGACATCACAGTGACACCGTGCGCTGTCAGCGGTTCAATCGTTTTGCCATCAGGGCTGGCGGGTCGTTTCGACACGCCCATCATCCGCGGCTGAGACGGGCCGTAGATATCTGCATCAAGCAGGCCCACGCGCCGTCCCTGTTTCGCCAGCGCAACGGCAAGGTTCGCAGACACTGTGGACTTCCCAACACCGCCCTTACCAGACCCAACCACAAGGATGCGATCAACACCCGAGGGCTTCATCGGACCGGCCTGCGGCTGTGGATGGCCGCCGACCTTCAGGCTAGGCGCTGGTTTGGCCGGCGCGGCCGGCCCGTGAGCGGTAAGCGCCACCGTAACCTTATCGACACCCGGCAATGCAGCGACACAGCGTTCCGCCGCCGCCCGCAATGGTTCCATATGGCGCGCTTCTTCTGGGCTGGCCGCCTCAATCACAAAACGGACCTCGCCGCCGTCGATCTGCACTGCGCGCAGCATGTCGCGACTCACCAATGTGCCGCCGCCGGGCAGATCAATCTGCTGCAGCACAGTTTCAATATCAGTTCTGGCCAGAGCCATGCGCGTTCCCTCATTTTCTAACTGCTGATTCTTGCAGCAAATGCGCTTCAGACTACGCCAGTTTCAAGGCGATGGTGAAACCCAGAAAAATCAAAAAAACTGCCCTGAAATCCATCAAAGCATTATGTTTCAGCGACTTAGCACCCGATATGCCAAAAAATGACGCAGGGGAAAATAGG
The DNA here is from genome assembly GCF_022347685.1 of Thalassobius sp. Cn5-15. Taxonomy (GTDB): domain Bacteria; phylum Pseudomonadota; class Alphaproteobacteria; order Rhodobacterales; family Rhodobacteraceae; genus Thalassobius. Next base: position 28,991 of record NZ_JAKRGF010000007.1, on the reverse strand, counting down.
TCAGCTTTGCATATGCATTAGCTGCATGGCTGCGTTGCAGCATCGGGGATTGTGCAGCCGCAGCAAAGCCCCCATATTCAATTCATCGAAACAAACACGGTGCCAATATGCGGCGCCACTAAACAAAAAGAGACACTGAAATGGCACACGCCGCTACAGATCGCAGCCACTCCTTTGACATCGCAGACCGCTTTGCGGTGCTGATTCAGGATCTGCGCGACCGTTTGGCCCGTCGCAAGGTGTATCGCAAAACCATCAGTGAAATGTCGGTTCTGAGCAATCGGGACCTGGCTGATCTGGGGTATCACCGCAGCCAGCTGCGCTCCATCGCATGGGAAGCAGCATACCGCGACACACGAGTTTAAGGTTCCAGACGCTTCTCTCCTCCTCCCTGAAGCGTCTGAAATCTGCGGCGTTCTCTCTCCTCCTCCCTGAGGACGCCGCACCCAGATACGATAGACCTCTCTCCTCCTCCCTGAGGTCTTTCGTTGTCAAGAGCGGCACCTCCTCTCCTCCTCCCTGGAGGTGCCGCATCTGACAGCCCGGCGTGGCGAAACCGCTGCGGGGACAACAGAATACGATCGGGGCTTTTCCTCCTCCCTTGCTCCGGATCGTTGTCAAGAGCGGCGACCTCTCTCCTCCTCCCTGAGGTCGCCGCATCTTTGACCTGAATTGATTGGGATACGGTGCTCTCCTCCTCCTTCCTGAGGGCCCCACTAAAAAGACGGCGGCACCCTCCTCCTCCCTGGGCGCCGCCGTTTTTTGTTCATAACTAAAGACTTAGCTGCACCGCACGAAAAAGGGCGCGACCATATCGCGCCCGTTCAATGATACACAAGTCCTCACAGCACGACCTCGCAGCCGTTCACTCCGCAAAGTGATCGTGCAACGCGGCGATATGATCTGGCCCGATGCCACAGCACCCGCCAATGATCGTGGCACCCGCTGCAACCCAAGTGTCCGCCCACCTAAGGTAAGCCTCAGGCGTCATATCGGGGCGCAATTCGGTAATCTGATCGTTGGCCCCCTGATCGCCGCCATCCTTGTGATCGTCAAAGGCGTTGGCGTAGACACCCACCTCTGCGCTGCTCCCTACCGCCGCGATCGCGCGCGCTGTAATGGAGACGGCCGCCGCCATCACCTCTGGCTGAGAACAGTTAAAGAGAATCGCATCGACACCCGCACGCGCAGCGTACTCCGCCGCCGCAGCTACAGATTCGCCGGACCGCAACACGGGCGCATCTATTGCGTCATCCTGTAGCGTGAAGGCCAGCCAAACAGGGCGCGCCTCTCCGCGTAGCGCGGTCAGCGCCGCCTCTGCTTCTTCTAGGCTGGAGGTGGTTTCAATCAGCCACAGGTCCACATGGGGTGACTGCGCGGTGATCAACTGATCCAGCATGGCTGGCGCGCGTCGTGCATCAAAACGTTGTGGTTCATAAGACCCGAACAACGGCGGGATACAGCCCGCAACCTGTACCGCTCTGCCTTCCACCGCCTGCCGCGCCAAACGGGCAGCTTGATCGGCCAGATCCGCGCCGCGACTTTCAAAACGCGCTTCACCAATGTGGAACGGCACCAGCGCATAAGCATTCACAGTCACCACCTGCGCCCCTGCAGCGACGAAATTACAATGCGCCGCCAACACCGCCTCTGGCGTTTCTATCAGCGCCCCTGCGGACCACTCCGGCTGCGTCAGTTCGGCGCCGCAGACCACCAATTCACGACTGATGCCGCCATCGAGAAGGGTAATTTTCCCCATATATCTATTCTCTTAACACTTTTGTCTTTTAGAACGGCACATCCCCGCCGGCGCTGTCTGCACTGGTGACAAACTTGGCCACCACCTTTTTAGGGCCCGCTTTTTCAAAATCAATCTCCAGCTTATCGCCCTCGATGCCGGTGATACTGCCGTAGCCGAATTTCTGGTGAAAGACCCGATCGCCCAGCGTGTAGGCGCTGATCGCCTGCAGGTCGATGATGGTGTTGCGGTTTTCCTTCGGCTGGCTCAGCGGACGCTGCTGACTGCGTGCCTGCATCCGTTTCCACCCGGGGGAGTTATAGGCATCTGCCTCCGCAACCCGGCGGTCGATGGTGGACGCGCCATAGTCATGACCGACGCCGCCATATCCGCCGCCTGCATACCCAGATCCGGTCAGCACCTCGACGTGCTCTACCGGCAGCTCATCTCTGAAACGCGAAACCAGCTGAGACTGCCATTGACCATATATGCGGCGGTTGTCAGCATATGAAATAGTGCACAGCTCTTCGGCGCGGGTGATGCCCACATAAGCCAGCCGGCGCTCTTCCTCCAACCCCTTCGTGCCGCTTTCATCCATCGAGCGTTGCGACGGAAACAGCCCGTCTTCCCAACCTGGCAAAAAGACAACGGGAAATTCCAGACCCTTGGCGGCATGCAGGGTCATGATCGACACCTTAGGCACGTCATCGCCCTTCTCATTGTCCATGACGAGAGAGACGTGTTCGAGGAAACCCTGAATGTTTTCAAAGTTATCGAGCTGGCCAACCAGTTCCTTGAGGTTTTCCAACCGCCCCGGTGCTTCGGGCGTTTTGTCGTTCTGCCACATGGTTGTGTAGCCGGATTCGTCGAGGATCATCTCGGCCAGATCGACATGGGTGAAATCGGATTGTGTCGCCTTCGCGCGCGCGGCCTGCTCCGGTTGATAACCAGTCTCCGCAAAGACCGGCTCCCCATCGTCCAGAATATCGGGGTCCACATCCTGATAGGGCGTGACCGGAACAGGGATCAGCGCATTCCAACGGGCCAAATCATCCACCAATCGACGTAGATTGGTGCCGCCTTTGCCCTTGATCAGACCGTCATCCAATGCCAGGCGCGCCCCGTCCAGAAGCGACACACCGTTTTCACGGGCGGATCGTTGAATGGTCTGCTGCGCCTTATCACCCAGACCACGTTTGGGCGTGTTCACGATCCGCTCGAACGCCAGATCATCGCTGGGCGATGTCACCAGCCGGAAATAGGCCATGGCATCGCGGATCTCCATCCGTTCATAAAAGCGTGGGCCGCCGATGACGCGATACGGCAACCCGATGGTGAGAAAGCGATCCTCAAACGCCCGCATCTGGTGCGAGGCGCGGACAAGGATGGCCATATCATCAAGGCTATAGGGACGCATGCCACGACTGCCCTTCTGGTAGGCCTCAATCTCTTCGCCGATCCAGCGCGCTTCTTCTTCGCCGTCCCAGATCCCTTTCAGCAGAACTTTCTTGCCGTCGTCACGTTCGGTGTGCAGCGTCTTGCCCAAACGGTTAGAATTGTTGGCAATCACCGCCGAAGCCGCCGCCAGAATATGCGGGGTGGAGCGGTAGTTCTGTTCCAGACGGATCACCTCCGCCCCCGGAAAATCCTTTTCAAACCGCAGGATATTGCCCACCTCGGCGCCGCGCCAGCCATAGATCGACTGATCATCATCGCCAACGCAGCAGATGTTTTTGTGCCCACCTGCCAACAGACGCAGCCATAGGTACTGCGCCACGTTGGTATCCTGATATTCGTCCACCAGAATATAGCGGAAGCGGCGGCGATATTGTTCCAGCAGATCAGGATAGCGCTGATAGATCGACACCACATGCAACAACAGATCGCCGAAGTCACAGGCATTCAGCTCGATCAAGCGACGCTGATATTGCGCGTATAGCTCAATACCGCGATTGTTGAACGCAGCCGCCTCAGACGTGGGCACCTGTTCCGGTGTCCATGCGCGGTTCTTCCAATGATCAATAATCCCCGAAAGCTGCCGCGCTGGCCAGCGTTTGACATCCATTCCCGACGCCTCGATCAGCTGTTTCAGCAGGCGGTTCTGGTCGTCAGTGTCCAGAATGGTGAAGTTGCTTTTCAGATGCCCCTGCGGACCCTGCGCACCGGGGATTGGGCGGCCGCCCAGATCCTCGATCACCGAGTCATCATTGTGCAGCTGCGCAATCGGATCCTCAGCACGGCCCAGCGCCAGATCCAGCGTAACCAGTTCAGCGTGACGGCGCAGGATCTTCACACAAATTGAATGGAAGGTGCCAAGCCACGGCATCCCCTCCACCTGCTGACCCAGAAGGCGTCCCACACGGTCCTTCATCTCCCGTGCAGCCTTGTTGGTGAAGGTCACCGACAGGATCTGCCCCGGATGGGCGCGGCCGGTGTTCAGAAGATGCACAATCCGTGTGGTCAGCGCCTTGGTCTTGCCGGTGCCAGCGCCCGCCAGCATCAGGACGGGGCCATCCAGCGCCTCTACCGCGGCGCGTTGGGCTGGGTTCAGATCATCAAGATAGGGCGCAGGGCGGGAGGCCATAGCGCGTTGGGACAGCGAGCCGCCGACAGATGCGCCCTCAAAGGCGTCGAATTCGTCAAAATCGTTCATGGCGTGATCCTAGCCTGATTCAGTCCGCGCGAAAAGAGACGTTCGCACAATGTTCACACTATGTTCCATCAGGAATATCAAGCAACCGCTGCACCCAAATCTCTCAAATTTTCAGGACCCCGTAACGCTGCAATGCCATCGCAGGACCGCGGTCTTAACCTTTTATCAAGCCCCGTCTGTCAGGGTGAAAGCGGGGATATGTCAGAGAGGCGCGATATGACCAATACGTTCACCGAACTCCTTCGCACGTTTCGGCGCGGAATGGGCTTGATTGGGTTCCTGTCTATCATGTTGGTGATCACCCTGGCGGCCGTCTACTGGGCGCCCGCACCGATTGCGGAACGGCTGATCCGTGACGACATCCATGCACAGGCGGAATTGTGGAAAAAACAAGTTATTTTACAAATGGATGATGCGGAAAACAGCTTCACCACATCATCCGTCACTGCCCATGATCAACGCTTTCTGCGCCTGCTCGTGGAAGCGACAGATGTCTACCGCTTTCATCTGTTTGACAGCAGCGGCAAGATTTTCTGGTCCACTGATGGCGCCCAAATTGGCACCATGGCGGAAAGTGACTATTTCCACCAATTGGTTGCTAAGGGGCTGGTCTACTACAAAACAGAAGATAAACCCGCATGGGAAGTGACCGCAGCACAACATATCAAGGTTCAACAACAGGCGGCGACAGACGACAGTTACGGGCATGATCACACGCATGATCAGGGTCATTCACACGAAAACCTCACATCAGTGTCGCAGTCCTACCTCACTGGCGATGCGGCAGATGCGATGCGCCAGGTGGCAGAAATATATGTGCCGTTTATGCATAATGGCCACTTTGACGGCGCGATTGAGTTTTACACAGATATCACGGAAACGCGGGCCAATATCCTGAACCGCGTACGCCTGTTGTTGGCCGGTATTGCTGGCGCCGTTGTCATGACGATGATCACCGCCGGAATGCTATTGCACCGCAACAATGCCCGTCATGTCACGCAGTTGAACCGCCGCAATGACAAGGAACGCGATATCATCGACCAACAGCTTCGGCTGGCCCGTGAGGTGCAGCTTTTGGGGGAGTTGAATGAATGGCTGCAATCCAGCCACTCGCTGGAAGAACTGTTTGAAATGGTGGCACGCTTCATGACCCATATCCTGCCCAATGCCGAGGGCAGCGTGTATGTCTACTCCAACTCCCGCGATGTTCTGGATGGGTCGGCCAAGTGGAACGGCGGGACAGTAAAACCGCATATCCATCCAGAGGAATGCTGGGGCCTGCGGCGTGGGCGCACCTATGAATACGGCGCGTCAGAGGTGGATTTTGTCTGCGATCACGCTGAACCCCATGATGGGCGGCCTTACTACTGCTTTCCCATTCTGGCGCATGGCGAAACAGTCGGGCTGATGCATCTGCGCGCCGCCGCTGGACATGAGGCGAACTTTCGCCAGAACAAGAAACTGGCGCGGATGTGCGCAGAACAGATCTCAATGGCGATTGCCAATGTGCGGATGCGTGACCAGTTGCAGGATCAGTCGGTGCGTGACCCGCTGACCGGATTGTTCAACCGCCGCCACATGACCGAAACCCTGCGCAAGGCCATCGGCAACAGCCAGAGCACCGGCGCGCCGCTGAGCCTGATTGCCGTGGATGTGGATCACTTCAAGAAGTTTAACGACAACCACGGCCATGACGCCGGTGACATGATCCTGCGCGCCGTCGGCTCAGCCCTGGAAAAAGCCTGTGACGGCGATCAGATCGCCTGCCGCCCTGGCGGAGAAGAGTTCACCCTGATCCTACCCGGCGTCTATGATGCGGATGCACTGATAAAAGCCGAAGCGCTGCGCCAGGCAGTTGAAGCGATCTCGTTACGTTATGGCGACAAAACGCTGCCGACGGTGACCATTTCGCTGGGGGTATCACATTACCCGCAACATGGGTCGATGCCGCAGGACCTGATGCGCAGCGCGGATGAGGCCCTCTATGAGGCCAAAGCGCACGGCCGCAATCAAGTTCAGCAAGCCATGGGCGCAGCCCCGCAGCCACGCGATGCCAGCGTGGCGAACACATCCACCGACGCCTCAGCTCCCGCGATTGAGGACACACCTATCGACGTCAAAAACTGGGATCAGGACCGCGCAAGTGACCGCACGGACCCTGACGCCAAGAAGGGAGACGACAAACCTTCCCCTCCGGCCGTCGCTGCACAGTAAGAGGAGCAGGTGCAGATACGCCAGCGGGCGGGCTGCGGCCATCTCGGCACTGGACAATCCCTCCGCCTCGGAAAACTATGCGGCATGGATCTGCATCAACGCTACCCCGCCCTTACTGATCTGCGTGCCAAGGCGCGCAAACGCTTGCCGTGGTTTGTTTTTGAATACCTCGATAGCGCCACAGGTGACGAACACACGCAGCGGCGCAATCGTCAAAGCCTGGACGCGATCCAGCTCATGCCCTCCATCCTGCACGGCGAACAAGAGGTGGACCTTTCGGTCAGCCTGATGGGCCAAACCTACGCCCTACCTTTTGGCGTTTCGCCGGTGGGCATGTCGGGCCTGTTCTGGCCCGATGCCGAACGTATCTTGGCCCGCGCCGCAACACGGCACCGGATTCCATACGGGCTGTCCACAGTCGCCAGTCGCACGCCGGAGGATCTGCGCGACTGCATTGCTGGCAACGGCTGGTTTCAGATCTACCCGCCCCGCGACCCCAGCATCCGCGCCGACATGCTGAAACGGGCCCGCGATGCGGGGTTCACCACGCTGGTACTGACCGTCGATGTGCCCGTTGCCAGCCGCCGCGAGCGACAGGTGCGATCAGGCCTGACCAGCCCACCGCGCCTGACCCCGCGGCTACTGGCCCAAGTGGCGCGGTGTCCCGCGTGGGCGGTGGGCATGGCGCGCCTTGGCATGCCGCGCATGCGCCTGATCGACAGCTATGCGGCGGCTGTCACTGGCCTCAGCTCCACCGAACACGCAGGCTATTTACTGCGCACCTCGCCCGATTGGGATTATCTGAAAGCGCTGCGTGACGGCTGGGACGGCCCGTTGGTTATCAAAGGCGTGATGGATCCGCGCGACGTCAAACCGCTGGCGGCGGCGGGGGTCGATGGCCTCTGGGTGTCCAACCACGCGGGTCGCCAATTTGACGCGGCCCCTGCCAGCATCGACATGCTGCCGCTGATCCGTGCGGAAACCGACCTGCCCGTGATCTTTGACAGCGGGATCGAAGGGGGCTTGGATTTATGTCGCGCACTGGCGCTGGGGGCGGATTTTGTAATGATGGGACGGGCATGGCATTATGCCCTCGGCGCGCTGGGGGCGCATGGGCCGGACCACTTGATCGACATTCTACAGCGCGATCTTGTCGCGAATATGGGACAGATGGGCGTCACCAGACCAAACGGTATGACCTCTCGCCGCTTAAAGTGAGCGCGACAACGGTGCAGGGTGACTCGGGTCTATTGTGAATAACTGATGCGCGAATGCGCACATTGCACACATTAAACCGTAAATTACCTGCAAAATCGCAGCATACGGACAGCCATTGGTCATCTTTTGTGACCGATATGGATCAAAAACGTTGCGCTGCGATGCAGCAACGTGCCAAGCACTGTCACAGAAATTTCACGGAACGCGGGAGTGCGCACCATGTCTGAGTTCAATAAGATCCTGATTGCCAACCGGGGTGAGATTGCCATTCGCATCATGCGAGCAGCCAACGAGCTGGGCAAAACCACCGTTGCTGTCTTTGCCGAAGAGGACAAGCTGGGCCTTCACCGCTTCAAAGCGGATGAAGCGTACCGCATCGGCGAAGGTCTGGGTCCGGTGGCCGCCTACCTGTCGATCGACGAAATCATTCGCGTTGCCAAAGAATGCGGCGCTGACGCAATCCACCCGGGCTATGGCCTGTTGTCGGAGAACCCAGACTTTGTAGACGCCTGCACGGCGAACGGCATCACCTTCATCGGCCCCAAAGCCGAAACCATGCGCGCCCTTGGTGACAAAGCCAGCGCCCGTAAGGTTGCCATCTCTGCCGATGTTCCGGTGATCCCCGCGACGGAGGTGCTGGGCGATGACATGGCCGCAATCAAGGCCGAGGCAGCCGAAATCGGCTACCCCCTGATGCTGAAGGCCAGCTGGGGTGGTGGCGGTCGTGGCATGCGCCCGATCTACGGCGAAGATGAGCTGGAAGAGAAGGTGCTGGAAGGCCGCCGTGAAGCCGAAGCCGCCTTTGGCAATGGCGAGGGCTATCTGGAAAAGATGATCACCCGCGCCCGCCACGTAGAGGTGCAGATCCTTGGCGACAGCCACGGTGAAATCTACCACCTGTGGGAACGCGACTGTTCCGTTCAGCGCCGCAACCAAAAGGTTGTTGAGCGTGCCCCTGCCCCCTACCTGACCGACGAACAGCGCGCGGAAATCTGTGAACTGGGCCGCCGCATCTGTTCGCATGTGAACTACGAATGCGCCGGTACTGTTGAATTCCTGATGGATATGGATTCGGGCAAGTTCTATTTCATCGAAGTAAACCCGCGTGTTCAGGTGGAACACACCGTCACCGAGGAGGTGACAGGCATCGACATCGTGCAGGCGCAGATCAAAATTGCTGAGGGCAAAACCCTGGCGGAGGCAACCGGCAAGGCATCGCAAGATGAGGTGCAGTTGAACGGTCACGCGCTGCAGACCCGGATCACCACCGAAGACCCGCAAAACAACTTCATTCCCGACTATGGCCGCATCACCGCATACCGTTCTGCAACCGGCATGGGCATCCGTCTGGACGGCGGCACGGCCTATTCTGGCGGGGTGATCACACGTTACTACGACTCGCTCTTGGTGAAGGTGACCGCATGGGCCCCAACGCCAGAGGCGGCGATTCACCGGATGGACCGCGCCCTGCGTGAATTCCGTATTCGTGGGGTTTCGACCAATATCGCGTTCGTGGAAAACCTGCTGAAACATCCGACCTTCCTCAGCAATGAATACACCACAAAATTCATCGATGACTCGACCGATCTGTTCAACTTTGCCAAGCGTCGTGACCGCGGCACCAAGGTTCTGACCTATATCGCCGACATCTCTGTCAACGGGCATCCGGAAACCACCGACCGCCCTGCGCCTGCCGCCGATCTGAAACTGCCCAAGGCACCGGAGCACAGCGTTGAAATCCCCGCTGGCACCCGCAACCTTTTGGAGGCTGAGGGGCCGAAGGCTGTAGCCGACTGGATGCTGGCGCAGCAAAAACTGCTGCTGACAGATACCACCATGCGTGACGGTCACCAGTCGCTGCTGGCGACCCGTATGCGGTCAATCGACATGGTGCGTGCGGCGCCCAGCTATGCCAGCAACCTGCCGGAACTCTTCTCGGTCGAGTGCTGGGGCGGCGCGACCTTCGACGTGGCCTACCGCTTCTTGCAGGAATGTCCGTGGCAGCGTCTGCGCGATCTGCGCACCGCGATGCCGAACCTGATGACCCAGATGCTGCTGCGTGCCTCGAACGGTGTGGGCTATACCAACTACCCCGACAACGTGGTCCAATCCTTCGTAGCTGAGGCCGCCAAAGGCATCGACGTCTTCCGCGTGTTTGACAGCCTGAACTGGGTTGAAAACATGCGCGTTGCAATGGATGCGGTGAATGAAGCAGGCAAAGTCTGCGAGGGCACCATCTGCTACACTGGCGACATTCTGGACCCGAACCGCGCGAAGTATGACCTGCAGTACTACGTTAACATGGGTAAAGAACTGGAAGCCGCAGGCGCACACGTTCTGGGCCTGAAGGATATGGCGGGTCTGTTAAAGCCCGCATCGGCCCGCGTGCTGGTCAAAGCCCTGAAGGAAGAGCTGTCCATTCCGGTGCATTTCCACACCCACGATACATCCGGCATCGCAGGCGCAACAATTCTGGCTGCCGCCGACGCAGGTGTGGACGCAGTGGATGCGGCGATGGATGCATTCTCAGGCGGCACCTCGCAGCCCTGCCTTGGTTCGATTGTCGAAGCGCTGGCCAACACCGACCGGGACACCGGCATCAACATCGCCCGCGTGCGCGAGATCAGCAACTACTGGGAACAGGTCCGCGCACAATATACCGCCTTTGAAAGCGGTCTGGCAGCCCCCGCGTCAGAGGTATACCTGCACGAAATGCCCGGCGGTCAGTTCACCAACCTCAAAGCGCAGGCGCGCTCATTGGGGCTGGAGGATCGCTGGCACGAAGTGGCACAGATGTATGCTGACGCCAACCAGATGTTCGGCGATATCGTCAAGGTGACCCCGTCATCCAAGGTTGTGGGTGACATGGCACTGATGATGGTCTCCCAGGGCCTCAGCCGTGCGGATGTCGAAGACCCACAGAAAGACGTGGCCTTCCCCGACTCGGTCGTGGACATGATGCGCGGCAACCTCGGCCAGCCTCCGGGCGGGTTCCCTGAAGGGATCGTTGCCAAAGCCCTGAAGGGTGAGGCGCCGAACACCGATCGCCCCGGCGCGCATCTGCCGCCTGTCGATCTGGACGAGACCCGCGCGAAACTGAGTGCCGATCTGGGGGGGGCTGAGATCGACGATGAGGACCTGAACGGCTACCTGATGTATCCCAAGGTCTTCATGGATTACATGCAGCGCCACGATCAATACGGTCCCGTACGCACCCTGCCGACCCAGACCTTCTTCTACGGGATGGACCCCGGCGATGAGATCACGGCAGAAATTGATCCGGGCAAAACTCTGGAAATCCGCCTGCAGGCCATCGGTGAAACCGATGAGAACGGCGAAGTGAAGGTGTTCTTTGAACTGAACGGTCAGCCGCGTGTGATCCGCGTGCCGAACCGTCTGGTCAAAGCATCCACTGCGGCCCGTCCCAAAGCAGAGCTGGGCAACCCTGACCACATCGGCGCGCCGATGCCAGGTGTTGTCGCCTCTGTCGGAGTGACCGTTGGTCAAGAGGTGAACGAAGGCGACCTGCTTCTGACGATTGAGGCGATGAAGATGGAAACCGGCATCCACGCCGAACGTAAAGCTGTGGTGAAGGCGGTTCACGTTCAAGCGGGCGGTCAAATTGACGCCAAAGACCTGCTGGTCGAATTGAGCTGATCGCGCCTCAGCCGCGCCCATCGCGTGCGTTGACACCAAGGAAATCGCGGGCCACTGTGCCCGCGATTTTTCTTTGGAGTTTTCAGATGATTTTGCGATCCGCCCGCGTCCTTTCTCTGGCGCTGACATTTGCCCTGCCCCTCGCCACTTTGGCGGCAACGCCGTCCATCGCAGGCGACGACGTGGTGAAATTCGCCACAGATGACAGCGCAATGAACCGCGCCACCGCAGAGGCCCGTGCCAGTCTGGGCGCAACGCTGGATCATCTGCGCCAACCTGATGGCAGCTACCCTGCGGAGCTGTCGCTAAAGGTAGGCTTTCCCATCGACCACCCCGACATCAACACCGAAGTGATCTGGATCGACAGCCTCAGCGATCTGCCGGACGGCCAGATGCAGGGCCGCTTTGCCAATGCGCCGAACGCCATCGCCGGTGCCAGCCTCGGCAGCGCAGCCACATTCGCGCGTGCAGAGGTGCAGGATTGGTCCTACTACGATGGCCGCACGCTTTACGGCAATTACACCACCCGGGCGATGCTGCCCCATCTGGAAGAAGCACAGGCCGCACAGCTGCGCCAGCTGCTGTCGCAGACCCCGACACTTCCATGATCCCACGATAAATTCAGCCGCGCCGCTGCGTCAGCGGTGCGATTTCAATCTGGTCACATCGGCCCTGCAAGGGCACCTTTACATGATCGAATTCAAGGGAGCACGCGAATGACACCTGACCTCCACAGCCTCAGCGCCACACCACTCTACGCCGGCCTGTCGGCGCTGCTGTATCTCTACCTCAGTGTCTATGTAATCAAACACCGGAGGCAACTGATGAAGACGCAGGGCCAAGGCAACACCGACGCGCTGCAAAAGGCCATTCGCGTGCACGGCAACTGCGGCGAATATACGCCGCTGGCACTGATCCTGCTGCTGTTGATCGAACTGCAGGGTGCGCCTCTGTGGGCGGTGCATTTGCTGGGTATTGCGTTTGTCCTGGGCCGCGTTCTGCACGCCATAGGTTTCGGTCGCACCCCTCAGATCATCCCGATGCGTCAGGCCGGTATGATCCTGACCCTGGTCATGCTGATCCTGTCCAGCGTAGGCCTTATTGCACATGCGCTGATCTGACCAGTCCGCCCGCATTATCGCAACAGGCCCCCCGTCGGGCCTGTTTGTGTTTCAGCACTTCTCTTTTTCCCTCAGGGCATTTTTTTACCCAAGCGACACATTTTCCACTTGCGGCCCTCGGCCAGTGTTTGTATTCCACGCCTCACCTAAGGAAGCGGGCGTAGCTCAGGGGTAGAGCATAACCTTGCCAAGGTTAGGGTCGGGCGTTCGAATCGCCTCGCCCGCTCCAATTAGGTATACCCACGGTGGTCACCCAACCATCAAAAGGAAGCGGGCGTAGCTCAGGGGTAGAGCATAACCTTGCCAAGGTTAGGGTCGGGCGTTCGAATCGCCTCGCCCGCTCCAACTTCCTCCTATCGGAGGCGTCAGAACTGCGTCAGTGTTCACAACGGAGCGGGCGTAGCTCAGGGGTAGAGCATAACCTTGCCAAGGTTAGGGTCGGGCGTTCGAATCGCCTCGCCCGCTCCAATTTAACACTCACGACACCTTCAGAATGTGCAAAGCAAGCATTTTTAACCTGCGGCACGCAATCTGTCATTTTTCCTGCCCAGACCGACATTTGCCCCCTTGCACCCCCCCGCCCGGTCCGTTAATTCGAGGTGCAAGCCAGCCTAGCTGGCCGTGCCCCTATAGCTCAGCTGGTAGAGCAACTGATTTGTAATCAGTAGGTCCGCGGTTCGAGTCCGTGTGGGGGCACCAGTATTTTGCGAAATATCTATATTTTTCAGCAAAATCAGGCACTTCGACTTGTCGTCGCACACACAATGCGGCACACATCGGAGACACATCCTTATGGCTCTACTCATGAAACTCAAATACATTGACATGGTGGGTAAGGATAAATCCACCCCACGTTATCGCCGCCGAATCCCGATTCTTTGCCAAGAGGCGCTGGGCAAAGAGTGGTTTCAAGTCCACCTCCGTAACAAATCAGGCGCACGGATGATCGCGGAATGGGAAACCATTGGTCGAGAGTTTGATAAGCTGATTGCAGACACGACCAAGCGCCTGAAAGGCGAAGACAACAGAAGCCCCGCCACGCTTTGGCGCGATGCCATCTTGAAGGCTGAGGGGGTTCTGGATGGAGTCATAGGTCTAGACCGCGACGATGCGCGAACTGTTGTTGCCGATAGCTTGATTGACAACGGGGAAGACCCGATGGTCATCAAAGCCGTTCTCGCCCCAGACACCGAAGCCCCTGCAATCACCCTTTTGGATGCCCGCAACATCTACGCAGAGGAGCGCGTTAAAGGTGACCCCGACAAGACCACGCGACTTGAACGGCATGTAGCCCGTATGGAGCATGTTCTGGGGCCGCTGAAGGATATGCCTCTGGTCTCCCTGAAGCGAGAGCATGGGCGCAAAGTGCGGGATTACCTCCTCAACACCTACAAGAAGAAGAACGGAAAGAAGCTGTCTGTGGCCAGTATCAGGCGTGAAATCTCGATCATGTCCGCGATGGTCGCCCTTGGTATCCGAGAGCATGACCTTGACGGGAAAGCCATCAATCCCTTCACGAACCTTGAATTGCCGAAGTCGGAAGGCCGCAAAAGTGAGAAGCGTTTGCCCCTGCCCGACGATGTGGTCACCGCCACCCGCGCAAAACTAATGACGCTTAAGAAAAACCCTGCCCTACACTTGACGTGGCGCATTATGGCGGGCACTTCGGCTCATGCGAAGGAAGTGGCGTATCTGGAGCTTCAGGACATTGACCTAGAGCGCGAAGCCCTCAGCATCCGTGCGAACAACTTGCGTGGCGACCTGAAGACAGGCTCAAGGGACCGCGACATTCCCTTGGTCGGTGATGCCCTAGAGGCGGCGAAAGAGGCAGTTGAACTTGCCGGTAAGAACGCCGCGCCGACCACAGCGATTTTCCCGCGATATTCAAAGAGCCGCCGCAGTCACGACAACCTTAGTGGAATCCTGAAGAAGCACCTTGAGGCCTACCGGACCAGCGACCGCCATACCCCCTATTGTCTACGGCATAGAATTTCTGCCAAGCTGCGCGTAGCTGGCGCTGAACAAGTCGTCATTGACCGCGTTTTGGGGCACTCAATCGGCGGCATCGGTGCGGCGACTTATGGGGGCACTGACGATCGACTTGAGGTGGACCGAAAGTGGCTGAAGAAGGCGCTGCGATAGGCGACTAAGCTCCGTACATGTGGTTGCGGCATAACGGCTGCTTTTCTCTTTGAAAAGTCCGGTGGGACTTACTCATGGCTCAACTTAAGGTATTGAGGAGGTTGCCCTGTTTGCAATCAGATGTTTAGAGTGGCGCAGATACAAGAGCGAGATTTGAGGACGTAAAATTTAATGTCGGATAAACATTTTCGTATGCAGGTGGCAAAAGACCACCTGAAGAAGCTAGCGAGTGCAGACGCCATTAAAGCTTTGTCCGAACTCATTTGGAACTCAGTTGATGCCGATGCCATGCGCGTGGATGTTGAAATTGAGAGCAACGATTTTGGCATGCAGTCTATTACCATCCGAGACAATGGACATGGAATATCACATGAGGAGACCGAGCAACTTTTCGGCAGCATTGGTGGTTCATGGAAGCACCACGGTAGCCGCTCCAAAGGCAAGAAACGCATTTTGCATGGCAAAGAAGGCAAAGGACGCCTTAAGGCTCTCGCATTGGGAAGGTCTGCGGTGTGGACTGTCAGATACCGTGACCATAGCGGGACAGGTAACTTGCTCGGATACAAAATCTTCCTTTTGCGGGACGACTTGGTAGACGTTCGAGTCACAGAGCCAGAAGAAGTTGAAGCTGCGCTTGGGACTGGCGTAGAAGTCGTAATCTCTGAATTGGATAAAAGTTACCGTTCCCTTCAACCAGAGCACTCAGTTCAGTCGCTTTCGGAAGTCTTTGCATTTTATCTGACAGACTACAAAGAAGTCTCGATCTACGTTGAGGGTAACAAGCTAGACCCGAGCAACGCCATCGCAGAGAAGGTCCGTTTCACACTGGACCCAATAATTGATGGCGAAGGCGATGATGCGAAGTCCCACCCTGTCACTCTCGATTTGATAGAATGGAAGTCTTCGCAAGATCGCTGGTTTTTCTTGTGCGGGGAACACGGGTTCCCTTTCCAACGAGTTAAGCCGCGCTTTCATGCGTCTGGGCACAAGTTCTCAGCTTATTTGAGGTCTAGCTTCATTGACACACTTCAGGAGCGAGGTGTCCTCGAAATCGCTGAGATGGCTGCCCCTATACTATCCGAAGCAGAAGATGCGGCTGTTGAAGTGATTAAGCGGCATTTTGAAAACAAGGATGCCGAAATCGCCTTAAACGAGATAGCGCAATGGAAAAAGGAAGAGGTGTACCCTTACCGGATCGAACCTAAAACTTCAGTAGAGGTGGCTGAACGTCAGGTTTTCGATATTGTTGCGTTGAATGTTCACAAGCTTATCCCTGACTTCAATGAGCAAAGCTCAAAGAGTCGCGCATTTCAGATGCGAATGCTGCGACAGGCTGTCGAAAAAGGGCCGGATGAGCTCCAGCACATCTTGACTGAGGTTTTGGACCTTCCGCAAAATACGCAAAAGGAAATGTCCAAGCTGCTTAAGGAAGCTGACTTAGCCAACGTCATTACGGCCTCGCGTCTCGTGGCTGATCGCTTGAAGTTTGTTCACGGCTTGGAGGCGCTAATATTTGGGGCTGAGAGCAAAAACCTTCTGAAAGAACGCAGCCAGCTTCATCGCATTATTGCCGAAGACAATACTTGGATTTTTGGCGAAGAATTTAACCTCACTGTGGATGATCAATCCCTTACCGAGGTACTCCGAAAGCACAAGGAAATTATCGGAGCGGATACCAAAATTGACGAACCCGTAAAGCGCATTGATCACAAGAAAGGTATTGTGGATTTGATGCTGTCGCGTGCTGTGCCACAGAGCCGTGCTGATCAACGTGAACATCTGGTGGTCGAATTAAAGCGCCCCAAATGTAAGATAGGCTCAGACGAAATAACTCAGGTTGAAAAATACGCCTTCGCCATTGCCAATGATGAACGCTTCAGATCGGTTAACACCGTATGGAATTTTTGGGTAATATCGAATGACCTAGACGGCTATGCAAAAGTGAAGACCCGTCAGAAAGATACGCCTGCGGGCCGTGTGTTTATCTCGGATGATGGCAATGTTCAGGTATGGGTCAAAAGCTGGGCTGAGGTAATTCAATCCTGCAAAGCACGGCTGCATTTCGTGCAAGAACAGCTACAGGCTAATGTCGATAAGGAAACAGCTTTGCAGTATCTTAAAAAGACATACGATAAGTACCTTGTCGGAGTGGCTGAAGAGTACGCTAACGCTGAAGAAAGTGAACAAGCCTGAGAATTGGGGGCCGTTTCTGGCTGCATGCGCCTCTGAGGTACCACTTCAAGGAACATCATGAAAAACCTTAACACCGCCCCAGCGGGCGATACCGCTGTGTCCACCTTCAACTTTAGCGGCTTCGATCTGCGCTGTTTTGACAGCGAGGGGGAACCTTGGTTCTTCGTACCCGAAATCTGCCGCGTCCTTGGCATGACCCTGATTTCAGGAACAACACAGTGGACGAAAAGCCTCTCTGCCAACGAGAAACACCACATAACCAAGAAAGAGCACCCTGACTTTTTCTCAGGGTCCTGTTGGCACGCAATTCTGGTCTCCGAAAGCGGCCTTTACAGGATGGTCATGCGGTCCAACAAACCGGAAGCCAAAGAGTTCCAAGATTGGGTGACCCGCGATGTTCTCCCAGCCATCCGCAAGGACGGCGGCTATGTCGAGAATGAAGAGAAGGTGGCGACAGGGGAAATGGATGAGGACGAACTTATCCACAGAAAAATTCCAGTTAGCGGGGGACTAGGAATCCCATTCCATTTGTTAGTTTTCAATGACTTAAGGTATTTTTAAGTCACTCCATGTCACCAACCCAAAATTCATGAAAATTCGTTTAAAAATAATTACTTGAAGGCGTTCACGCGCCTCCCTAAGTGCCCCTTCACAACAACCACAAGGGGCAACCATGAACCACGCCACAGCCGTTTCCGAGACCAAGCAACCCTTCCCGCTGCATGCCAATAATGTGGCTCTTACGGAGACTGCGCGGCTTGCCGTGCCGGTGAACTCCAAGCACCGCGAAGTGCAGCGCCTAGGGCGCACCGCTAAGGAAATCGCTGCGGAGATCGGTGAAGAACTGATCAAGGTGAAAGCTGGGCTGAAGCATGGGGAGTTCATGCCTTGGGTCAAAGCTGAATGCAGCTTCGGTCGCCAGACGGCGCAGGACTGCATTGCGGTGGCTAAGGCAAAATACCAGCACGCCGGTAATTGCGACCGCTGCGACAGTATCCGCGACGTGCTGACCCTAGGGAAGACCCCCAAGCCCCCCCCGCAGCAAACCCGTGCAGCTACCCTTAACGACCTCCGTAAGGTGGAACGTTTGCGGGCGCTTAGAGACGACCCTAGCGCGTCTGAAGGGGAACGTGAGAATGCCCAAAGGAAGCTGAACGAGATCGAGAAAGAGATTGGTAAGGTAGAGCCTTGCGTGGCTGAGGCCAAACAGAAGGTGGTCCACACCGATCTAGCAAAACAGGCAGTGGAAATTGTTATGTCCGGTGTCTTTGAAAACCCCACGGCGTTGGACCTCATCCAGTACGCCCTAATGCAAACCTACGGGGACGATGAGGGGCGCTTAAAGCGTCTTGTCGATGTCCTGAAGTCCTACAAAGCAAACTGAAGAGCAGCATGATACAGCCAGACAAAGAATATGGTGTCGTAGCTGACCCAAAGACCCGTGAATATGTGCGTTGGGTTCGGGTTGAGGGTGAGGCGATGCCCTACTTCGCCATTCGCGATTGCTACCAATACATGGGAATTAAGCGCGTAGACGTGCCCAGAGGCTCCCGAATAAGAGCGCGGGCGCGGGGAACAAAGCTCAATACATTCTGGAAAGAAGATTACGCCCGCAGTGGGACCGAACTCATCATGGGAATACGGGCAAGCCATGTTCGCTTCCTAGGTAACGCTCTTAAGTCTGAGAGCGCAATGAGCATTTCAGGAGGCATGGAGCGCCTCTGTTACTTCTTGATCAAACACCACCCTCTCCTGCTGCTGGATACCGCTTTTATTTCACCGCAAAAATCTGACAGCCAGAGATATATATAGAGGCACGCGCTTCCCCCCATAGGCCCCCTAGGGCGATTTACACCAGCGGTCACCGCCATTCTCAAGGTTTAGGCAGTTCATGTTGAATGGCGGTCTGTTGGCCCCGTGGCGGCCTGAATGTGTGCTTCTTGTGTGTGCGATGTGTGTTGATCTGGCGCGACCACACCAGCGAAGTAGCGCAAAGGCCTAATGACAAAGGGCGGGGAAGCTCTCCGTTTGGTCCCCATGAACTGCACCACACCACGAAACTGAGGGATTGAGATAGGCTAGATCGGCGTAATCGTGGCCGCACTTCCTTTGCGGTCTCTGGTCTGTGGTGGGGAGGCCCAACGGCGGTGCCCCTCGAATAACCCACTCTATAGATTGTTCAACAACCGACCACCTCAATCGTCTTCGTCAGAAATCAACGCGCCAGAGTGAAGGGGCGCAATCTATACTTTTCCCCAAACTGTAACACATCATGCGACGGCGCTTGCCGCCTCGGGAAGACCCAGTTCCCCGCAGTCATACCCCTAGCCCACCTTAAGGCGCCCCTTATGGAAGTCTTCGACTGTCCGTGACCACGATCATGGCGACCCACCTTGATATGCACATGTTAAGTTGCCCCCTCACACGACCTTAAGGCCAACTCCTCTTTCATGGGTCTCCCAAGGCGAAGCCAATCTCAAGGTGCCCTTACTGGCCTGCCTTAAAGTGTTCCCAGATACTCTGGCGTACCAGTAGGTGCAGCCTCATGGTTGTTCTTGTGCGAGGTGATGAAGTCTTCCGCGCACTTCTAGGGCAACCCAACACAACTCCTTATTGGGAACCTTAACGGGCACCTTCCAATGGTTTCATGTGAACAGTGCAGCGTCAGCAAGAACCAATATTCTTTAAGGGAGCGATGAATTTTTCCATTTAAATACAATGCCCTAAATACCTCATGACGGAGCTTTTCCGTCACTCTCCGTCACCCCCTGAAAATCACACCAACAGACCACCCGACAGCGCCCCGAAAAGGAGCGTTTCCATTTGGCGTGCCTGAACCAAGGATGCTTAGCACATGAACAAGATCACCTTCGTTGACCGCCCATGCGGCACAGGAAAGACCACCGAACTCATCAAGGAGTTGTCGCTATGGGATGGCCGTAAAGACCTGCCCGTTATCGTGGTTACACCTCGGCTCTCAGAGGTGGCGCGTATCATCTCTGGCGCACCAAGTGCCAACATCGCTCAACCAGAAGCCAACGGAGACAACACCAAACTTGCTGACATCGAACGCTTGCTTGACGCAGGCCGCAATATCGCCTGCACGCATGCGCTCTTTGTGAAGCTCCGAGAGTTGGCACAAAGGGGGAAAATTTCGCGCCACCGCATGGTTATTGATGAGTGCCCCACTCCAATTGAACTCGCCCCACCAATCTCCAAGAAGGAGTTCACAGCGGAAATTGAGACACAGGGCCTCGCTCATGTGGATGACACAACGGGGTTGGTCACACCTACCGACCGTTGGATGGAGCGTGCCGCGATGGGGACCCAAAAATCCTATTCCCAGCTATATGTGCTTGCTGCTTTGGGACGGCTGTTGGTCACCGACGACAGGGAACTGTTGATGATGGCAATCCCTATCGAGTTGTTGCAGGCACCGGCGTCCCTGAAAATCCTGACATACCTCTCCAAGGGCAGCCTTATCGCGGCCTATTTGGACAAGCTGGGGGTCGGCTATGAGGTCGAAAAGTGGTCGGGGGAACAAGAATGGCTCAAGCGCCAAAAGAAACTGATCACGGTAGAGAGCTTCGATTTGCCGATGGTAGAAACGAAGACCAATCAGCATGCTTCCAAGCGCAAGCCGATGAAGTTGTCCTTCACAGGGCAGACCAAGAAGGCATCTGCAAGTGCCCATAAGGCGTTGGCTAGCAAACTCATGAACATGCAGAAACGCGGTCCACTGAAAGGTGTATCCAAGGAAAACGTCATGGTCACCTCTGCGGGGGGCATGTGGTTTCGCGATGGGACAAGCGAAGGACGCCGCACCAAGTGTGGTCCGTTCAGTCATAACACCGGCTTGCTTGGGAAGTGGGCCTTTGACCCCGACAAGGCGACGTGGGCTGTCAAAGGAGGCTGGACTTGGGTTTCCAACCTGACCCGTGGCGTGAATGACCACATCCATTGCAGTCATGCCGTTTACCTCTTCGACCAACACCCAAACCCGATTATCTGCAAGTTCCTCGGAAAGAACGCCAGAGAATGGGGCAGAGAGTTTGCGCTGACTGAGTTCGTGCAATGGCTTTACCGCAGTCAGGTGCGCTTGGATAAGCCGGTAACGGTCTACATCCCTGACGCTCGTATGAGAGCAATCGTCACCGATTGGCTCAGCGAAGACGAAGAAGCCCACATCATCGACTGAGGCGTCGGGCCACTGGTCTGCGCCGCCAGCGCATATCTAGCGCCACATACTTTACATAGGAAAAGGAACATGAATGCCAAATGGACCCCAAAATAACGCTCACGCAGCCACAGAGGAATATGAGCGCGACCCTTTAAGAGGCCAGCGCAGGGCCTTACGCGCGGCCAATGCTATGGAACTGCGCGAAGAGATACTCAAAGATGTTCCGCGCGACGAATTGGTTGCGGCGCTGGGCGGCGGGCAAGCAGCCGAAGAAGAACTTGCCACATTCACTGGACAGTTCCGCGTCATTCGTGTGCGCTCTGACCTCCTAGCGTTAGCCAACGTCCTGAAGGCTCGACACAAAGCGAACGTCGGGCGTGACATTGGCCTCGCCTCAGTGCTTTCAATCTGCACTCTCTACGGCTTCCGTGGTGCAATGATGCTGCCACAGTTCCGAAAGCCGCGAACAGACCAAGGCTAACCTTCGCACAGCCTTCCACCCCCTCGAAAATAACAACGCCGAACCAACGGAACCTTCCGGTGGCGCTTTCGCACGCCTTGGTTCGGCATCCACTTCCCCAAATTCAGGTATCTACAAATGAACAACGTAACGACCCCAGACGCAATTCTGGGTCTTGTGCGCGGTGCTGAGACATCGCGTGGCTATGACGACTATTCCAAGTACGCCACCCTAACACCCCCTAAGCCCATCTCTCAAATGACCGTTAACGAGGTCCAACGGTGGCAACGTCAGGCAATCAAAGCTGGCTCTAAGTCCGTCGCTGTGGGTGGCTACCAGATTATCTCTGACACCATGAACGGTGTGGTGGATGCGATGGGTCTGACAGGCGACGAACTCTTTGACGCTGCCCTTCAGGACCGCATGGGCACGCACCTTATGGCCCGCCATGGTTACAACGATTGGGCTGCCGGAAAGATCACCGACAAGCAGTTCGCTAACAACCTCTCTAAGGTATGGGCGGGATTGCCTATGGTGTCCGGCAAACGCGCTGGACGCAGCTACTATGACGGCGACGGTCTGAACAAATCCACGGTCACCACAGGCACCGTTATGGAGGCACTTCAGGCCGCCCGTACAGGCTCACCTTTCGAGTTCCGTAAGGGTAGCGCTGAAGGTGGCTCTGGGGTGCGCCCTCAAGGTGAATATGAAGCGACCCTTGCTGACATCTCCCCGATGGGCAACTCCGAAGAACGTGCGATCAAGGCCGTTGAGGGAACCCCTTTGGCGGCCTTCCGGTCCAAGGCACAGGACAGGGAAATGGCAGAACTGGCGCAGATTGAGCGCCCGACCTTCTGGGAAGCTACGAAGATGGCTGCGAACGAGGAGTGGATTGGCCTTAATGTCGCCAGTCAGCTGGGCCGTCCCGAGTTCACGCCTGACCCTGAGTTCCGGCTGTCCGACGACCTCTGGAAAGAAGTCACCGATGGCTTGGACGATGCCTACCACTCGGGCCTTCATACGGCGACCTCAGAGGCGCACCTAAGGGCACTTTCAGCGCAGATGCAGGGTGAACAGCGAGTTGACCGTGAACTGGGGAGCCTCGGCTGGGGCGGTGTCGGGCTTCGCCTTGGCGCTGCAATCCTAGACCCCGTGGCCATCGCCGCGTCTGCGGTGACTGAGGGCGTGGCTGCCCCTGTGATCTACGGGGCCAAGGTAGGCCGCGTGGGCCGTGCATTGCGTGCAGGAACCGCCGCAGGGGCCACCAACGCTGCTCTGGATGGTTACCTTGCAACGCAGGACCAAACGATGAGTTGGGACGACGTGGCCATCTCAGCCGCCGCAGGGTTCGTCTTAGGGGGCACCCTAGGCAGTCTTCGTGGGCGCACACCTGAGGACAAGGCGATGGCCGCTGCCTTGCAGATCGCTGAAGGTGACAACATCCAACGGGCACTCTCTAAGGGCCGCCCTGATGGCTCTGTAGGGGCCGCACGGGTTCCCCAAGAGGAAACCTTATCGGCAGCCGAACAGGTGGCCCGTGACAGTTCTGGGTCTGCATCCACCGCTATGGCTGGTCTTCGTATCGACCGTTCGGCTGTCCTTAAGTCCTCTGAGAGTGGCATCATGCGCCGCCTTGGTGCTGGCCTTGTAGAGGATGGTGTGGGCAATGCCGATGGCAGCGTTAACCGCTTCTCTGTATCTGAGAGTGTTGCGCGTGAAGAGCGTGTCCGCGCAGGTCGCTTCTATCGCAGCTACAACAAGGCATATAGCGGTTGGCTCAAGGACCAAGACAAGCGGCTGTTCTGGCAGCATGGCGTCAATGAACGTGCAGAGTTCAACCGTCAGGTGGCCCAAGCGGTGCGCCGTGAAATTGATGCTAACGGGAACCCTCACGTCAATGCGGTGGCCTCCCAGATGAAGAAGGAGTTCGCGGACCTTCTCCAGTTTGGTAAGCAATACGGCATCCGTGGCTTCGACCAGGTGAAGGCCAACCACAACTACATGGTCCGTCGCCATCGCATCGACCGCTTGGATCAAATCGTGGAAGAGTTCGGCGGCGGTGCCGTCAACAAGTTGGTGGCTGACAGTATCCGTAAGGCAAACCGGAAGTGGCGTAATGCCAACCAAGGGCGGGCCTCAACGGTGGATGAAATTGATTATGAGGACAGCCTTAAGATGGCTGAAGCCTACATCAAGAGCATTCGTTCGCGCCGCTACGGTGAGTTCAACCTGAACCGTGCCTTGGCCGGTCAGGACGTAGAGACCCTGCGCCTGATGTTGGGCGACGCGGGTATGTCCGCTGAGGAGGTCACCCGTATTGTGGACAAGGTGCGCCTTGACATGGACAGCGGGGACAAAGGCCGCATCGCATCGGCCAAGTGGCGTCTTGATCTGGATGAGACCCACCGTTCCAAGATGTATCCGCTGAATGGAGGTGAACCCCGTGAAGTTGGCATCGAAGATTTCCTTGAGAATGACGCGGAACAACTCTTCGGTCAGTACGTCCGTTCGGTCACCGCTGCGGGGCACATGGAGGAGTTCCTTAAGGAGTTCCGCGTAAGGGACGCTGAGGGGAACCTTCCGACCCATGCGCCATCCTTCGAGACTGTCAAAGGCTACATCGCTAAGGAAGCCCAAGAGAAAGGCATGTCCAACCGCAAGGTTGCCAAGGAGATGCGTGTCCTTGATCACACCTACAAGTTGATTAACGGCATCCCTATCGAGGCACCTTCGGGGTTCCGCGAAGCCCAACGTATGCTGCGTGACTATAACTTCTCCCGTATCGGGGGCCAGTTGGGTGTCGCTCAGTTGGCTGAGGTGGGCAACGTGGCATCCAACGGCGGCTTGCGGGTCTTGTCCCAGAACCTACCGGCTCTCCGTCGTATCTTCGCTGACGCAAAGACGGGCGAGTTCTCCGACGATTTCCTTAACGAGATTGAGGCGATCTGGGGCTTCGGGACCGATCTGGAACGCATGAACATGTCCGCTATGTTCGATGAAGCAGGGGCCGTAGAGGTGGCCTCTGGCCGCCAGAAACTCGACCACTTCCTTCAGCGCAGCAAGAGGGTCACCGTTGTGGGGTCCGGTATGGGGCACGTTAACATGGTCCTACAGCGCCTTAACGCCCGCGTTCTGGTGCAACGCTTTATGGACGACGCAGCGGGTGTACGTGACATCAACAGTCGGCGTCTACGTGCGATGGGCGTCAGCGATGAGATGCACAGCCGCATCCAAGACCAAATGCGAAGGTATGTCGATCAAAGCAAAGGGATGCTGGGAAAGAAGGTGAGCCGCATCAACATCCACAAGTGGGATGATGTGGACGCCAAGAACGCCTTCATCAATGGCGTTGATCGCTGGGCCAAGAAGTCCATCCAAGAGAACGACATCGGCAACATGCCTGACTTCATGAGCTATGAACTCGGGAAGACCATTGGGCAGTTCCGTTCGTTCATGATGGCGGCATATGTGAAACAGACCCTTTCGGGTATCCATCAAAGGGACTGGGAAGCGTTCTCTGCGTTCATGACTTCGATGTTCTTTGGCGGGCTGTTCTACGTGGGCCAAACGCATATCAACTCGTTCGGTCGAGATGATCGCGTAGAGTTCCTTGAGGATAGGCTATCGGCGGACAGTATCGCCAAAGCTTCGTTCCAGCGTTCGGCATTCTCCTCTGTGGTTCCGGTTGGGGTAGATGCTTTGCTGGAAGCTGTTGGCCTTGAGCCTGTGTTTGACTTCCGTTCGTCGGGCTTGAAAGGAGGTGGAGGCCCCGTAGGTGCGCTTATGGGGAACCCTACGGTTGACCTTCTCGACGGTGCCTTTGCCGCTAGCGGGGGTCTTATCGGTTCTGTGGTCGATGGGGACCTCCCCTCAGACAGAGAGGTTGTCGCGGCTACCAAGGTGGTAATTTTCCAGAACCTATTTGGTGTCCGAAATATCATCTCGGCAGTATCTGGCACCTTCCCTGAACAGCACTTCTAACCGCTACGTTGATGACAACATCGGGTGTCCCCCTATTTGGGGGGCATCCATTTTACTGCGAAGTTGACCTAGGCTGATGCAGTAGAAACTAAGGTGTGGTGCTAGTGTTTGCCTTGGGACTGGGTGAGCGGTTCAGAGGCGGGTGAGATCAGTGGTTTTTCCGATGACTGAGTAACGACGCACATGCTCTTTCGATATTGTATCCACCTAATGGAATGCCCCTTAAGTGGTTGTTTTATATGGATTGACTGCGATTCCAAAGATTCCTATTCGGTGTTCAGACACTAACGAATAAGGAAAATGATGATGCAACTCTTCTCTCTGACCGTAGGGCGGCTGGACGTGTTTGTGCAGACCGCTAAGGGTGCCAAGCAATTTGGTTTCAGCGAATGGGCCCCCCAAGACAAAGTGTTAGAAATGCCGTGGTGTACTGTGTGCATTTCGCTTCTTGATTAAGCGTCGGTGATGTAAGCGATACGCTGCTTTGGAAACGCTTCAAAAGCGCACACACATTCTTAGGACTATCGCACACACAATCGCCAACTTTCACGGCGGACTTGATCATTAAGTAGCTGTAATTAAATAAAAAAACAAACCGCGACGACAAGTTTGATATTGTGTGGGGGCACCAGTATTGCTTTTCAAACATCATCAGACGCACTCACGCCCCAGTAAAAAAAGGGGTTTGACGCCATACCCCCTTTTTCCGCTGCGTCGTTTTCTGCTACCGATGTGTATACAAAACGTAACACAGAACCTAGGTGGATCATGGCAAGACTAACGCAGAAGAACATCGCGAAGATCACCAAAGAGGGACTGACCTCAGATGATTCTTGCACCGGCCTCTATCTACGCTTTGCCCCGCCAAACTCCCGCACTTGGGTTCTGCGCACCCGCGTCGCCGGAAAGGTGAAGAACATTGGGCTAGGCTCGACCAGCCTAGTGACGCTGGCAGAAGCGCGTGAACAAGCCCATGCCTTGCGCAAGATCGCACGTACCGGTGGCGATCCGCTCGCCCAGCGCCGCGCGGAACGAGAAGCCCTGACGTTTGAGGAAGCCGCCCGCCGATGCCATGAGGCGCGCAAGGCAAGCTGGAAGTCCGAGAAAACCGCCCGCGTCTGGATGCAGCGTCTTACAAGGTACGCTTTCCCCGTGATCGGCGCAGAGAGGATCGACGCTTTGGCTTCGGGCGACGTCTTGAAGGTGTTGACTCCGATCTGGCACGACAAGCGGGAGACGGCGCGCAAGGTCCGCGAGTATATGCGCACCGTGTTTGATTGGGCTATCTCCAATAACCACTATTCAGACGCCAACCCTGTTGACGCCACGTCAGGCGGCCTGACCTCAGACCGGCAGGAAGTTCAGTCGCTGGAGTCGATGCCTTGGCAAGAGGTGCCCGCGCTCATGACGCAATTGCACGGTGTTGAGACAGTCAGCGCCCGCCTACTCGAATTCACCATCCTGACCGGCTCAAGATCTACCCCAGTGCGACATATGCGCTGGGCGGACATTGACCTTGATTCCGAAGGTGGTGCGCTGTGGATCGCACCTTCTGAGCATATGAAGAGCCGCAAAGACTTCCGTGTGCCATTGCCGCCCGAAGCTATTGCGATCCTCGACCGCGTTAGAGGGCTGGACGCCTTGCTGGTGTTTCCCTCACCCGTTGCCAAAAAAGGCTCACGCGACGCACGGCCCTTGTCCGACGCGACGGCGCGAAAGCTGCTACAAAAGGATCTGGGGCATACTGGCGTCACGGTCCACGGTTTCCGCACATCCTTGCGCACATGGATTCAGGAACGGCAGCCGCAAGTATCTCATGAGGTGGCAGAAACCATGATCGCACATGCCACAGGCTCAAGGGTCTCCCGTGCATATGCGCGATCCGACCTGCTCGATCAGCGCCGCCCTGTAGCGGAGGCTTGGGCACGGTATGTGACAGGCAAGAGCGCCGATGTGGTTGAGTTGGTGCGGGCATGACAGCTAGGCGAAGGCTTGGCGACAGCACACTAATTGACGACTTGTGAGGATGCCCGACTTCGGCGTTGCATCATACAAGCGCCTGCCCCATTCTTAGTTTCATGACGCCCTTTGGGTAGCAGGGGCACAAGTCACTAACCAAACAGACTCTTCAAGGGGCAGATTGACGCCCGCGCCGAAAGTAAGTCGCTACTCACAGGCAAGGTCGCATATTTGAAGGACTCTGAATGGCTAACCTTGCCGTCCCCCATTACCTGACGCGCCGCCAAGTAGCACATCTGCTTTCTATCAGCCTCCCCACGCTAGACCGGCGCGTTCTATCCGGCGACTTGCCAGCTCCAAAGCGCGTATTGGGACTGCTGCGCTACCAAACCTCAGATCTGATCGACGCAGGATTGCTTGACCCTTCTGTCTTGGCTCTTGGTGACGCTGCCTAGGGACGCCTGACTGCGCGGCGTGGGCTGCGCCAAAGGTGGCTGCAGGATCGCCGTGTCAGCTTTTTTTTTGCGACCTGCCCCTTGTGACGCCCACCCTGCAACTCCACGTTGACGGCAACAAACGACCGGCAATGCGCTGGGCGTCCTCCCCCTCACTCAAGATCAGAAAGGTTGATTTTAAAAGGAAAAAGGCGACCCGAAGGACCGCCCTAACCTGCAACAGCGTGTTACCAGCACCTGTTGTCTGCCTCGGTCATACAGCTAATAGACCTGAAGCGTTGCCCAACAAAGTAAGCGTTTCAGAGCATATTAGCAAGTGATTTTGCAGACAAATCACAGCTTAATATGAACATTCCCAACACTCCCCCGACGACACCTACCCACCCGCCCGACATTTCCGGCGGGGACATCCCTGTTGGCAAGATCTTTGCCACAGATGACGCACATGTAGAAGCGTTCGCCGCTGCAGAAGCCGCTGCCCAGCGCCGCGCGGGCCTGACCGATCTGGAAACGAAACGCTTTCTGAGCCTCCCCAACTGAACTGGTCCGCCCCTATGTTTAGGAAACGGAGGACCAAGAATGGCAAACAAGCGACCGAAGCCGGAAGAGATAGTTTCGAAGTTACGGCAAGTTGAGGTGTTGATGGGGCAAGGCATGTCTCGTCTTGATGCGATCAGACAGATCGGTGTTGTTGAACAAACCTATTACCGCTGGCGAAAGAAGTACGGTGGAATGGGCATAGATCAATTGAAAGAACTGAAGCGGCTTCAGAAGGAAAATGAGCGGCTCAGAAGAGCTGTATCGGATTTGACGTTGGACAAATTGATCCTGAAGGAAGCGGCTCGGGGAAACTTCTGAGCCCCGCTCGTCGCCGGGCCTGCATTGATCACGTACGCAGCCAGTTCAAAGTGTCGGAGCGCCGAGCCTGCCGAGTACTGGAACAACATCGCTCGACACAAAGGCATGTTCCTCAAGGTCGCGCAGATGAAGATAGGCTGATGGCCGATATGATCGAACTGG
>NZ_JAKRGF010000006.1 GCF_022347685.1 Thalassobius sp. Cn5-15 | reverse complement strand
CGTATGCCTGAAAGTCACCAAAGTATTTGGTGATTGCTGCGGTCAGCGTGGTTTTGCCGTGGTCAACGTGGCCGATGGTGCCGATGTTAACGTGCGGTTTGGAACGCTCAAACTTTTCCTTTGCCATGATGGCCTCCTAGTCTGTCATGAAAGGCTGAACAACCAGCCTTCAAATCTGGAAAGGGGGGACCGAAACAGGCCGGTCCCCCAAATTTCTTAGGCGTATTTCGCCTGGATTTCTTCACTGATGTTCGACGGCACCGGATCGTAGTGCGAGAACTGCATGGTGAACTGGGCACGGCCGGACGACATCGAACGCAGGGTGTTGATGTAGCCGAACATGTTCGCCAGCGGCACGTTTGCGTCGATCGCAATTGCGTGGCCGCGCGGCTCTTGACCAGATACCTGGCCACGACGCGAAGTCAGATCGCCGATGATACCGCCGGTGTATTCTTCGGGGGTGATCACTTCGACCTTCATGATCGGTTCCAGCAGCTTAGCGCCTGCCTTCTTCATGCCTTCGCGCATACACATACGTGCTGCGATTTCAAAGGCCAGAACCGAGGAGTCAACATCGTGGAATTTACCGTCGATCAGGGCAACCTTGAAGTCGATTACGGGGAAGCCAGCCAGCGGGCCGCTATCCATAACCGAGGTAATGCCTTTTTCAACACCCGGGATGTATTCCTTGGGAACCGCACCACCAACGATGCGGGATTCGAAGGAGTAACCTTCGCCAGCTTCGGTTGGGGTGATGATCATCTTCACCTCACCGAACTGACCCGAACCACCGGACTGTTTCTTGTGCGTGTAGCTGTGCTCCACCTCGTGCGAGATGGTTTCACGGTAGGCCACCTGCGGCGCACCGATGTTTGCTTCAACTTTGAATTCACGCTTCAGACGGTCAACCAGGATGTCCAGGTGAAGTTCGCCCATGCCTTTCATGATGGTCTGGCCCGATTCCAGGTCAGTTTCCACACGGAAGGAGGGGTCTTCGGCTGCCAGACGTGCCAGACCTTGCGACATTTTTTCTTGGTCGCCTTTGGTCTTCGGCTCAACCGCGATCTCGATAACCGGATCGGGGAAGGTCATGGTTTCCAGAACAACCGGATCTTTGGCGTCGCAGAGGGTGTCACCGGTGGTGGTGTCTTTCAGACCCGCCAGCGCGATGATGTCGCCTGCAAATGCCTCTTCGATCTCCTCACGGTTGTTGGAGTGCATCATCATCATACGACCGACGCGCTCTTTCTTACCTTTGGTGGAGTTCTGGATGCTGTCGCCCTTGTTCAGAACGCCCGAGTAGATACGGGTGAAGGTCAGCGAGCCAACGAAGGGGTCGTTCATGATTTTGAACGCCAGGCCGGAGAACGCCATGTCGTCGTCTGCACGACGGGCAATGTTACGCTCTTCGTTTTCGTCACCAGGTGCGAAGCCCATGTAATCAACAACGTCCAGCGGGCTGGGCAGGTAGTCGATTACAGCGTTCAGCAGCGGCTGAACACCTTTGTTTTTGAACGCCGAACCGCCCAGTACCGGAACGAAGTCCAGTGCCAGAGTACCCTTACGCAGCAGTTTACGCAGGGTTGCGACGTCGGGCTCTTCACCTTCCAGGTAGGCTTCCATGGCAGCTTCGTCTTGCTCAACGGCCGCTTCGACCATCTTTTCGCGCCACTCGTTCGCCATGTCCTGCAGCTCAGGACGGATCTCAGCGTGGATCCAGGATGCACCCAGATCTTCGCCCTGCCACAGCCACTCTTTCATGGTGACCAGGTCCAGCAGACCTTCCAACTCGGTTTCTGCACCGATCGGAATGCCAACCGGAACAGCACGTGCGCCGGTGCGTTCTTCGATCATGTTAACGCAGTTGAAGAAGTCTGCGCCGATCTTGTCCATTTTGTTGACGAAAACCATCCGCGGAACCTTGTAGCGGTCAGCCTGACGCCACACGGTTTCGGTTTGGGGTTCAACGCCAGCGTTGGCGTCCAGAACACAGACAGCACCGTCGAGAACCGCCAGCGAACGCTCAACTTCGATGGTGAAGTCAACGTGGCCGGGGGTGTCGATGATGTTCATCCGGTGCTTGGGCGAGTCAGCAGTCTGACCATCTTCGGTGCGTTCCCAGAAAGTGGTGGTCGCAGCCGAGGTGATGGTGATGCCGCGTTCCTGCTCCTGCTCCATCCAGTCCATGGTGGCTGCACCATCGTGCACCTCACCAATGTTGTGGGATTTACCAGTGTAATACAGGATACGCTCCGAGCAGGTGGTCTTACCTGCGTCGATGTGCGCCATGATACCGAAGTTACGGTATAGGTCGAGCGAATATTCGCGTGCCATTGGTCTAAAGCCTCTGTGGAATTACCAGCGATAATGGCTGAACGCTTTGTTCGCGTCTGCCATCTTGTGAGTATCTTCGCGCTTTTTAACAGCGGCACCACGGGATTGAACGGCATCCAGCAATTCGCCGGCCAGACGTTCTTCCATGGTGTTTTCGTTGCGGGCGCGGCTCGCGGAGATCAGCCAGCGGATGGCCAGAGCTTCGCGGCGCTCGGGGCGCACTTCAACGGGAACCTGGTAGGTTGCACCACCAACACGACGCGAACGAACTTCGACGGCCGGTTTGATGTTGTCCAGTGCTTCGTGGAACACTTCGACGGGGGCGCGTTTGATCTTACCTTCAACGCGGTCCAGCGCGTTGTAGACGATCTTTTCCGCAACCGACTTTTTACCGTCGATCATCAGGTTGTTCATGAATTTGGACAGTACGCGATCGCCATACTTGGCGTCGGGCAATACTTCGCGCTTCTCAGCAGCGTGACGACGAGACATTCTTCGATCTCCTTACTTCGGACGCTTGGCGCCGTATTTCGAACGACGTTGCTTACGGTCTTTAACGCCCTGGGTATCCAGAACACCACGCAGGATGTGGTAACGCACACCCGGAAGGTCTTTTACACGGCCGCCGCGGATCAGAACCACGGAGTGTTCCTGAAGGTTGTGGCTTTCACCGGGGATGTAAGAGATCACTTCGAAGCCGTTGGTCAGGCGAACCTTCGCAACTTTACGCATAGCCGAGTTCGGCTTCTTCGGAGTGGTGGTATATACACGGGTGCAGACGCCACGTTTTTGCGGGCACTGCTCCAGGTGCATAGATTTGGAGCGCTTGACTTTGGGCTGACGCGGTTTGCGGATCAGCTGTTGAATCGTTGGCATAGGGTCACTTTCCCGTTTGCTTCACAATGTTTATCCAAGGCGACTGCCCTGAACGATGACTGCTTGCGCAACACAAGAGTTGCATAGCGCAAAATCCGCGATGTTCCCGTACCGAGGCGAACAACGCGGTGAGTTTTCCAGAGGTCGCAAGCTTCAAAATAGCTCAGGACTTGGCCTTCTCAGTTGTGGATTCGGCATTAGGGTCTTGCCCAGATCAGCCGGATAATGGGGCGTATAGGGGGAGTCGCGCCCTTTGTCAACAAGGGCCCGGTGCCCGCGCCAGCGTGGCAAGCTTCAACGCCGGGTCCGTGCGATTTTGCCCTCGCGGTAAAGCATGAATACACCGCTCATAACCACGATTGTTGCCCCCATCAGCGTCAGCGCATCCGGCCATTCACCAAACAGCACCCAACCAAGGATCAGCGCCCATATCAAGCTGGTATAACGAAACGGCGCAACAAAGGAAATCTCCCCCACCCGCATCACCATGACCGAAAAACTATACCCGCCAAGGATCATCAAAGCCGCCATTGCGGTGATCCCCCAACTGGCAGACCCCATCGGTACCCATGCAGTCGGCAGGCTGGCCAAACCGAAAAACGCCATCACTCCTGCCGCGCTGAGGAAGGTGACCAACATCGAAGGTACCGCCGGCGACAAGCGCCGTGTCACCAGATCGCGCACGGTCACGCAGCCTACAGCGGCCAGAACATAGAGGGAGCTTTGGTCAAATCCGTCGGTGCCCGGCTGCACGATCAGCAGTACACCAACAAAGCCGATCAGAATAGCGCCCAGCCGCTGCCAGCCGATGGGCTCGCGCAGAAAGACAGCCGCCGCGAGTGTCACCGTCAGTGGCAGCGACTGCAGGATCGCGGTCACATTGGCGATCGGCGCTGCGAAGAGTGCGGTGAGGAAGAAATAGGCCGCCGCCACCTCAGCCGCGACACGCGACGCGATCAACGCCCAGTCCCCTGCCCCAAGGCGCGCCCGAAAAGCACCGACACGACCTGCCCAGATGCCGGTCATCACCGACACCATCAGCCCGCGCAGGAACAACAACTGGAACAGCGGCACCGAACCAGCCAGCGACTTCATCAGCGCATCATTGAAGGTAAAGCCGGCCATCGCCGCCATCATCAACAGCGCACCACGGGTGTTATCAGACAGAGGGTTATTCGCTTGGCTCATCCCGCGACCCTGCGCCAGCCCCCCGCGCAAGTCAAACCCGCAAAGCTACGGGCGCACACGCCTTTCAATGATCCTGCACATCGTCCCGCCAGCAGTGGTCCTTACATATCTCGGGCCGCAGCGTCGGCCAGAAACAGATCCGCAATCATAAAGGTCGCCGCCGTCCCACGCACCAACACCCTGTCGCCAGTATCGGTGCAGTCCAGCCAGCCACCACGCTCTGACGCCTGATAAGCCAGCAGATCATTGCGGCCCAACTCCCCTGCCCAGTAAGGCACCAGTGTGGAATGGTTCGATCCTGTCACCGGATCCTCGGGGATGCCAGCGCCGGGCACAAAGTAGCGCGATACAAAGTCTGCCTTTGATCCCGCTGCCGCGCGTGCTGTGATCACCACACCGATATGCCCCAATTTGGCGATGGCATTCAGATCCGGCTCGAAGGCGGTCACAGCCTCCGCGCTCTCCAGCACAAAGAACAGGTTTTCAAAATTACGGAACATCAGCTGCGGTGGCGCTTCAAAAATCTCCGCAATCTCCTCTGGCAGTTGATCGAGAGGTTCTGGCGCAAAACGAGGCAGATCCAGCTGATAGCCATTATCTGCCTCGATCACCGTGATCTCGCCCACTGCGGTCTGAAACCGCAGTGGGCCAGTTACATCCCGATGTGCGAACAACACATGCGCTGCCGCCAGCGTGGCATGACCGCAAAAATCCACCTCTTGCGTGGGCGTAAACCAGCGCAGCGCCCACAGGACACTCCCGTCCCCGGCCGCTTTCGGATAGGCAAACGCGGTTTCAGCCAGATTGTTCTCTGCCGCGATGTTCTGCATCAGGGGCACACTCATCGGGGCGTCCAACAACAGAACCGCCGCTGGATTGCCCGCAAAGAGCTGATCGGCGAAGGCATCCACCTGATACATTTTCATGACTAACGTCCTTTTCAACGTTCAAAACTTGCGGCCACCCAAACAAAAAGCCCCCCGCAATGCGAGGGGCTTTCTGTGTTTCATCAGACCCGTCGGGTCCACGACTTATTCGTCGCGGCTCTCGGGGGTGTTGAAGGCATCTGCCGCGCCCATATCGTCGATGGTCGGCGCAGCCAGTGCAGCGGCGGCTTCGGCCTCTTCACGACGGGCTTCCAGCACCACGTTGTCACGCGAACGCGCGATGCGACGGACACGATCGGTGGCGCCACCAGTACCGGCCGGGATCAGACGACCGACAAGGATGTTCTCCTTGAGGCCAACCAGACGGTCGCGTTTGCCCTGAACCGAAGCTTCGGTCAGCACGCGGGTGGTTTCCTGGAACGAGGCTGCCGACATGAACGAACGAGTCTGCAGCGACGCTTTGGTGATACCCAAAAGGATCGGACCACCGGATGCCGGACGACCGCCGCGGGCGATGGCCTTTTCGTTGGCCTCGTCCAGTTCAGTCTTTTCGACGTGTTCGCCTTTCAGCAGGGTGGTGTCACCGCTGTCCGAAATTTCCCACTTCTTCAGCATCTGGCGCACAATCACTTCGATGTGCTTGTCGTTGATCTTCACGCCCTGCAGTCGGTAAACCTCCTGCACCTCGTTGATCATGTAGTCAGCAAGTGCGCCAACGCCCATGATCGCGAGGATGTCGTGCGGCGCCGGGTTGCCGTCCATGATGTAGTCACCCTTCTGAACGAAGTCACCTTCCTGAACAGGAATGTGCTTGCCCTTGGGCACCATGTATTCGACGGGCTCACGACCCTCTTCGGCAGCTTCGATGGTGATACGACGCTTGTTCTTGTAGTCGCGGCCAAAGCGCACGTAACCATCGATTTCGGCGATGATTGCGTGATCTTTCGGACGACGGGCTTCAAACAGTTCCGCAACGCGCGGCAGACCACCGGTAATATCCTTGGTCTTGGCGCCTTCACGCGGGATACGCGCAACAACGTCACCTGCTTTGATCTCTTGACCGTCGTCGACCGACAGAATGGCGTCAACCGACATCGGGTGGGTCAGCGGGTGGCCCTGTGCGTTACGCACCGGATCGCCGTCACCGTCCACCAGAATGATTTCCGGCTTCAGCTCATTGCCTTTTGGTGCCGCACGCCAGTCGATCACGATCTTCTGGGTCATACCGGTGGCCTCATCCGTTACATCGCGAACTGCGATGCCGCTGACGAGGTCCACATACTTGGCGGTACCGTCTTTCTCGGCGATGATCGGCAGGGTGAAGGGGTCCCATTCGAACAGTTTGTCACCGCGGGCAACTTTCTGGCCTTCGGCCACGAACAGTTTGGTGCCGTAGCCCAGCTTGTGGCTGGCGCGCTCTTCACCGTTGTCCATGATCTTCAGCTTCATGTTCCGGCCGATGACCAGAACTTCGCCGTTGACGTTGGTCAGGATCTGCGGGTTCTCAAACTCGATCTCGCCTTCTTGGCTTGCCTCCAGGAAGGACTGCTGACCACCCTGTGCCACGCCGCCGATGTGGAAGGTCCGCATCGTCAGCTGTGTACCAGGTTCACCGATCGACTGTGCCGCGATGATGCCGACGGCCTCGCCCACGTTCACAGATGTACCACGCGCAAGGTCACGACCGTAGCAGGTGGCACAGACACCGTCGTCGCTTTCACAGGTCAGCGGGCTACGGATCTGAGCAGTCTGCACACCGGCCTCTTCGATGGCGTCTGCCATACGTTCGTCGACCAGAACACCACGGGCTGCAATCACTTCGTCGGTGCCCGGCTTCATCACGTCTTCAGCGACGATCCGGCCCAGCATACGCTCGCCGATGGAAGAGACAACTTCACCGTCATTCACTGCCGGTTCAACAGTGATGGCGTTTTCAGTGCCACAGTCTTTGTCACGAACGATACAGTCCTGTGCCACGTCAACCAGACGACGGGTCAGATAACCCGAGTTTGCCGTCTTAAGCGCGGTATCAGACAGACCCTTACGAGCACCGTGAGTCGAGTTGAAGTACTCAAGAACGGTCAGGCCTTCTTTAAAGTTCGAGATAACAGGCGTTTCAATAATGTCGCCGTTCGGCTTGGCCATCAGGCCGCGCATCCCACCCAGCTGACGCATCTGCGTCACCGAGCCACGCGCACCGGAGTGTGCCATCATGTAAACCGAGTTCGGTTCCATTTCAGCACCCGCGTCATCGTGACGAGTGGCGGAGATGGTCGACATCATCGCTTCGGTCAGCTTGTCGTTACACTTCGACCAGCTATCGACAACTTTGTTGTACTTTTCGCCCTGCGTGATCAGACCGTCCATGTACTGCTGTTCAAAGTCTTTTACCTGATCGCGTGTCTCATCAACGATGGTCCACTTGTTTTCAGGGATAACCATGTCGTCCTTACCGAACGAAATACCAGCCTTGAACGCTTCTTTGAAGCCGATCGACATGATCTGGTCACAGAAGATGACCGACTCTTTCTGACCGCAGTAACGGTAGACGGTGTCGATGACCTGCTGCACTTCTTTCTTACGCAGCAGACGGTTCACCAGTTCGAACGGTGCTTTGGCATTCTGCGGCAGCAGAGCACCCAGACGCACACGACCCGGAGTGGTTTCAAAGATCTGTTGCACTTCCATGCCGTTTTCGTCGATCTGAGGCACACGGGCCTTGATCTTGGTGTGCAAGTGAACTTCACCGGCGTCCAGCGCATACTGCACCTCATCAATCGAGGAGAAGACCATGCCTTCGCCCTTCATGCCATCACGCGCGATGGTGAGGTAGTAGAGACCCAAAATCATATCCTGCGAAGGAACGATGATCGGGGCGCCGTTTGCAGGCGACAGAACGTTGTTGGTGGACATCATCAGGACGCGCGCTTCCAGCTGCGCTTCCAGCGACAGCGGTACGTGAACCGCCATCTGGTCACCGTCAAAGTCCGCGTTAAACGCCGAACACACAAGCGGGTGCAGCTGGATCGCTTTACCTTCGATCAGCGTGGGTTCAAACGCCTGAATGCCAAGACGGTGAAGCGTCGGGGCGCGGTTCAGCAGCACGGGGTGTTCGCGGATCACCTCATCGAGGATATCCCACACCTCAGGACGCTCTTTCTCCACCAGCTTTTTAGCCTGTTTCACGGTCGAGGACAAACCACGCGCCTCAAGGCGCGAATAGATGAAGGGCTTGAACAGTTCCAGCGCCATCTTCTTGGGCAGACCACACTGGTGCAGCTTCAGTTCAGGACCGGTCACAATCACCGAACGGCCGGAGAAGTCGACGCGCTTACCCAAAAGGTTCTGACGGAAGCGACCCTGCTTACCTTTCAGCATGTCGCTGAGCGATTTCAGCGGACGCTTGTTGGCACCGGTAATGACACGACCACGACGGCCGTTGTCGAACAGCGCGTCTACAGATTCCTGCAGCATACGCTTTTCGTTACGCACGATGATGTCCGGCGCACGCAGTTCGATCAGACGTTTCAGACGGTTGTTCCGGTTGATCACACGACGATAAAGGTCGTTGAGGTCGGAGGTCGCAAAACGGCCGCCATCCAGCGGAACAAGCGGACGCAATTCCGGCGGAATCACTGGTACAACTGTCATGATCATCCACTCAGGACGGTTGCCCGACTCGAGGAATGCTTCGACAACCTTCAGACGCTTGATGATCTTCTTGGGCTTCAGTTCACCGGTCGCTTCGGCCAGTTCGGCGCGCAGCGTTTCGGCTTCAGATTCCAGATCAATCGCGGACAGCATCTCGCGGATGGCTTCAGCACCGATGTTGGCGGTGAAGGCGTCCATACCGTATGCGTCCTGCGCATCCATGTACTCTTCTTCGGACATCATCTGACCGTATTGCAGGTCAGTCAGACCCGGTTCGATGACGACGTAGTTTTCAAAGTACAGAACACGTTCCAGATCACGCAGCGTCATATCCAGCATCAGACCGATGCGGGACGGCAGCGATTTCAGGAACCAGATATGTGCAACAGGCGCGGCCAGTTCGATGTGGCCCATACGCTCGCGGCGCACTTTCTGGAGGGTAACTTCAACACCACATTTTTCGCAGACAACGCCGCGATACTTCATGCGCTTATATTTGCCGCACAGGCATTCGTAGTCTTTGATCGGGCCAAAGATACGCGCGCAGAACAGACCGTCGCGCTCAGGCTTGAAGGTCCGGTAGTTGATGGTTTCGGGTTTTTTGATCTCACCGTAGGACCACGACAGGATACGTTCGGGCGAAGCCAGCGAAACGCGGATCTCGTCAAAGACCTTGGACGGGGTCAGCGGGTTGAACGGGTTGTTCGTCAGTTCCTGGTTCATTTTGATACCTCAAATCTTGCGGAAGGGGGGGATGGGGGAGAAGGGCGCGCGGCCCTTACTCCTCTTCCTCCGCATCCAGGAGTTCCATATTCAGGCCGAGGCCACGGACTTCTTTCACCAGAACGTTGAACGATTCCGGGATGCCCGCCTCAAAGTTATCCTCGCCCTTGACGATGCTTTCGTAGACCTTGGTCCGGCCTGCCACGTCATCCGACTTCACAGTCAGCATTTCCTGCAGGGTGTAAGCCGCGCCGTACGCTTCCAGCGCCCAAACTTCCATCTCACCGAAACGCTGACCACCGAACTGCGCCTTACCACCCAGCGGCTGCTGCGTAACAAGCGAGTACGGACCAGTCGAACGTGCGTGGATTTTGTCATCCACAAGGTGGTGCAGTTTCAGCAGGTATTTCACACCTACAGTCACCGGACGGGCGAACTGTTCACCGGTGCGACCGTCGAACAGGATCGACTGACCCGATTCCGAGAAGCCAGCACGCAGCAGCGCGTCGTTCACGTCCAGTTCCTTGGCGCCGTCGAAGACCGGGGTGGCGATCGGCACACCGCGGGTCACGTTACCGGCTGCTTCCAGCAGATCGGTTTCGTCCAGGTCGGCCAGGCCTTCCTGATAGACGTTGTCGCCATAGGCGTGCTGCATCGCTTCGCGTACGGGGGTCAGATCGCCAGTGCGGCGGTAGTCCTGCAGAGCGTCGTCGATTTTCAGACCCAGACCGCGTGCGGCCCAACCCATGTGGGTTTCAAGGATCTGACCAACGTTCATACGCGAAGGCACACCCAGCGGGTTCAGACAGAAATCAACCGGCGTACCGTCGGCGAGGAAGGGCATGTCTTCCATCGGAACAACGCGCGAAATCACACCTTTGTTCCCGTGGCGACCCGCCATCTTATCGCCCGGCTGCAGCTTACGCTTCACCGCGATGAAGACTTTGACCATCTTCATCACACCCGGCGGCAGGTCGTCACCACGACGGACCTTCTCGACCTTGTCCTCAAAACGGGCGTCCAGCGCACGTTTCTGGGCTTCGTACTGTTCGTGCAGGGCCTCAACGATCTGCGCGTCACCCTCTTCTTCGAGGGCCAGCTGCCACCACTGACCACGGGTCAGCATTTCCAGCGTGTCTTCGGAGATGACGGAGGATGCTTTGACGCCTTTCGGACCCTTCACGGCAACCTTGCCGATCAGCATATCGCGCAGACGGGCGTAGATGTTGCGATCCAGGATCGCCAGCTCGTCGTCGCGGTCACGGGCCAGACGCTCAACCTCTTCACGCTCGATCTGAAGGGCACGTTCGTCCTTCTCTACGCCGTGACGGTTGAACACACGCACTTCAACAACGGTACCAAAGTCACCCGGTTTCACGCGCAGCGAAGTGTCGCGCACGTCGGATGCTTTTTCACCAAAGATGGCGCGCAGCAGTTTCTCTTCCGGAGTCATCGGCGATTCACCTTTGGGGGTGATCTTACCGACCAGAATATCGCCCGGTTCAACGTCCGCACCAATGTAAACGATGCCAGCCTCGTCGAGGTTGCGCAGCGCTTCTTCACCGACGTTGGGGATGTCGCGGGTGATCTCTTCCGGACCCAGTTTGGTGTCACGGGCGGCAACTTCGAATTCCTCGATGTGGATCGAGGTAAAGACGTCGTCACGCGCGATACGTTCGGAAATCAGGATCGAGTCTTCGTAGTTGTAGCCGTTCCAAGGCATGAACGCGACGATCACGTTTTTACCCAGCGCCAGCTCACCGATATCGGTGGACGGGCCGTCTGCCACAACTTCGCCTTTGGTGACACGCTGACCTACTTTCACCAGCGGACGCTGGTTGATGCAGGTGTTCTGGTTCGAACGCTGGAATTTGCGCATGCGGTAGATGTCTACGCCTGCGTCGCCCAGCTCCAGATCCTCGGTTGCGCGGATAACGATACGCTGGGCATCGACCTGATCGATGATACCGGCACGTTTCGCCATGATCGCAGCGCCAGAGTCACGGGCCACAACTTCCTCAATACCGGTACCAACCAGCGGCGCCTCAGCGCGCAGCAGCGGAACCGCCTGACGTTGCATGTTCGAACCCATCAGTGCGCGGTTCGCGTCGTCGTTTTCAAGGAAGGGGATCAGCGATGCCGCGACCGAAACCAACTGTTTCGGGCTCACGTCGATCAGATCCACGTTGTCGCGCGGTGCGAGCGTGTAGTCACCCGCCTGACGGGTCGAAACCAGTTCATTCTGGAAACGGCCGTCTGCGTCGAGCGAGGCGTTCGCCTGCGCAACGGTGTGGCGCATTTCCTCGGTCGCGGACATGTAGTGAACCTCATCGGTCACGATGCCTTCGTTCACGACGCGGTACGGGGTTTCAATGAAACCGTATTTGTTCACACGTGCGAAAGTCGCCAGCGAGTTGATCAGACCAATGTTTGGACCTTCCGGCGTTTCAATTGGACACATACGACCGTAGTGCGTTGCGTGAACGTCGCGCACCTCAAAGCCGGCACGTTCGCGGGTCAGACCGCCCGGGCCAAGCGCCGAGAGACGGCGTTTGTGGGTCACTTCGGACAGCGGGTTGGTTTGGTCCATGAACTGCGACAGCTGCGAGGAGCCGAAGAATTCACGTACAGCTGCTGCTGCCGGTTTGGCGTTGATCAGATCCTGCGGCATCACAGTGTCGATCTCGACCGAGGACATACGCTCTTTGATTGCGCGTTCCATACGCAGCAGACCAACGCGGTACTGGTTTTCCATCAGTTCGCCGACCGAGCGCACACGACGGTTACCGAGGTGGTCGATATCGTCGATGTCGCCACGGCCATCGCGCAGGTCAACCAGCGCTTTGATGCAGGAGACGATGTCTTCTTTGCGCAGGGTGCGCTGGGTGTCTTCGGCATCCAAAGCCAGACGCATGTTCATCTTCACGCGACCAACGGCCGACAGGTCGTAACGCTCGCTGTCGAAGAACAGGGTATCGAACAGGTTCGACGCGGCCTCAACGGTCGGCGGCTCACCCGGACGCATAACGCGGTAGATGTCCATCAACGCGGTGTCGCGGGACATGTTTTTGTCCTGCGCCACAGTGTTGCGCATGTAGGGACCAACGTTGACGTTGTCGATGTCCAGAACCGGAATGTCGGTGATGCCCGCGTCCAGCAGTTCCTGCAGGGAGCCACCGGTCACTTCACCGTCTTTGTCGTAGTCCAGGGTCAGTTCATCACCGGCTTCGACGTAGATCGCGCCGGTTTCTTCGTTGATGATGTCCTTGGCGACAAATTTACCAACGATGTGGTTGAAGGGCACCAGCAGTTCGGTGATCTTACCTTCATCGATGATCTTCTTGACCGCGCGCGGGGTCACTTTCTTGCCTGCTTCGGCGATAACTTCGCCGGTCGCTGCGTCAACCAGATCATAGGTCGGGCGGGTGCCGCGCACACGCTCGGGGAAGAACTTGGTGACCCAGCCCTTCTGACCTTTTTCCAGTTTGAAATCAACAGTGTCGTAATAGGCATCCATGATGCCTTCCTGGTCCAGACCCAGCGCATATAGCAGGGTGGTCACAGGCAGCTTACGACGACGGTCGATCCGCGCAAACACGATATCCTTGGCGTCAAATTCAAAGTCCAGCCACGAGCCGCGGTAGGGAATGATGCGGCAGGCGAAGAGCAGCTTGCCCGAGCTGTGCGTCTTGCCTTTGTCGTGATCAAAGAACACGCCCGGCGAACGGTGCATCTGCGAAACGATCACGCGCTCGGTGCCGTTCACGATGAATGTGCCGTTCGGCGTCATCAAAGGCATATCGCCCATGAAGACATCCTGTTCTTTGATGTCCTTCACCGACTTCGCGCCGGTATCTTCATCGATATCAAACACGATCAGGCGCAGGGTTACCTTGAGCGGAGCGCTGTAGGTCATGTCGCGCTGCATGCACTCTTCGACATCGTATTTCGGGGTTTCCAGTTCGTACTTCACGAATTCCAGAATGGAGGTTTCGTTAAAGTCCTTGATCGGGAAAACCGACTGGAACACGCCCATGATGCCTTCGCCGTCAGTCGGCAGGTCGGCATCACCGGAGCGTAGGAAAAGATCATATGAGGATTTTTGAACCTCGATCAGGTTCGGCATCTCCAGCACTTCGCGGATTTTGCCGTAATATTTACGAAGACGTTTCTGGCCAAGAAAGCTTTGAGCCATGGTCTATGTCACCTTTCGAAATCTCGTCCACAATCTACCGTCGGGCCCCGGTAAATCGCGTCAGTGACGGCGTGGACCAGATCCATTCTCGACCGCCGTCCCACCGGGGTCTCTCGATCCGAAATCCTGCCTTGGGAAACCTCTTGCAGCGCGCAGTCGCGGCCAGAAGAGGCTTGCCAAGCCGGGGCTTCATCTGTGTCAGATGTGTTTCCGTCCTATTTTGCTGTGAAATGTATGTGTTTTGAGCCTAGATACCCTGCCGCCTTATCTACCAAATCCACATAGGACAAAAAGCGGCCTCGAATCGCTCGAAACCGCATGAAGCTTCCGGATAGTCAAAATTGCCCACACTGACAACCCCATTGGACTTGACAAATATCATATAAATAAAATGCTCTGACCCACGTTACTCAAAAAACGTCTGATCCC
Source organism: Thalassobius sp. Cn5-15 (assembly GCF_022347685.1). Lineage (GTDB taxonomy): Bacteria > Pseudomonadota > Alphaproteobacteria > Rhodobacterales > Rhodobacteraceae > Thalassobius. Next base: position 208,630 of record NZ_JAKRGF010000006.1, on the reverse strand, counting down.
CAAACAAAAACAGGCGCCCCAGAGGGACGCCTGTCAGCAATTGGGTCAGACCCGAATTACTTCAGTTCGATCTCAGCACCAGCTGCTTCCAGCTTGGCTTTGATGTCTTCTGCTTCAGCTTTGTCTACGCCTTCTTTGACGGCTTTGCCGCCGGCTTCAACCAGCTCTTTTGCTTCTTTGAGGCCCAGGCCGGTGATGCCGCGGACTTCTTTGATGACGTTGATCTTTTTGTCGCCAGCGGACTTCAGGATCACGTCAAATTCGGTTTTTTCTTCTGCTGCTGCGCCGCCTTCTGCGGGGCCAGCCATGACAACTGCGCCGCCAGCTGCGGGCTCGATGCCGTACTCATCCTTCAGGATGGTTTTCAGTTCTTGTGCTTCCAGCAGGGTCAGACCCACGATGCTTTCTGCAAGTGCTTTCAGATCAGCCATTGTACTGTTTCCGTATGTTTAAGTGTGTTCCAACGTGCGAGCTTTGCCCCACGCAGATCATTAGGTTGCTTACGCGGCTTCTGCCTTGTCTTCGATGGTAGACAGAATGCCCGCGATATCCGAGGCAGGTGCGCCAATCGCGCCAGCGATGTTCGAAGCAGGTGCGCCCAGCATGCCTGCGATGGTAGCAATAAGCTCCTCGCGGGACGGCATTTTGGACACGGCTTCAACGCCAGCAACGTCAAGAGCGTTCTCACCCATGGCGCCGCCGAGGATCTCGAATTTCGAGTTGTCCTTGGCGAACCCAGCGGCAACCTTAGCGGCTGCTACCGGATCTTCCGAGTAGGTCAGAACGGTCATACCCGTCAGGTATTCACCCATGCTTTCACAGGGCTTACCCTCAAGGGCGATCTTGGCGAGCCTGTTCTTGGCAACGCGGACCGAGGCATCTGCCTCACGTGCGCGTGCGCGCAAGTCCTGCATCTCAGCAACCGTGAGACCTGCGTAGTGGGCTACGACCACAACGCCAGAGCTGTCAAAGATCTGGCCGAGCTCTTCGACCAACTTCTCTTTTTGTGCTCTATCCACAGTTTCACTCCAAATTTGGGGGTTACCCCCCGGCTCTTTTCTGCCGAACAAAGTCCGACACTCAGGTCCTTTTTACGGGGCTGCGCCAACATCACCCGAAGGAAAGCCTTCGGCTAATCTTTGTCGTTTTCCCGTCTCAGGAGGGAAATTAAGACCTCAGTATTGAGGTCACCCACCGTCTTGGACGAAACGCACGAGGCGCACGACGAATCGCGCGCTATCAGCGTGAGTGCGGTTTAGTGGCAAAGCCCCTGCGGCGCAAGGGGCTAAAGCAGACGCGTCGCGACAGCGTGTCAAACCAGCGGCAACGGCGCGCAAGCGGCAGGTCAGTCGGCGAAGCTGAAGGTGTCTGGCAACCCCAATGCGCGCGCGTTTTGGGTGCGGATCACCGCGCGTTTCAGGTCAGTGGTAGAGATGTCTTCGGTGCGCGGCAGATAGACCACATCACACAGATCCGCCAGCTCATCAAACTTGCCAGCCCAGTCATCGCCCATCGCAAAGACATCAACGTTGTATTTCACCACATCATCACGTTTCTGCGCCCAGTCATATTCCGGGATCACCTGATCAACGTAACGGCACGCCTCCAGCACTTCGACGCGATGCTCATAGGGAACAACGGTTTTCTTGCCCTTGACCGCATTAAATTCATCGGTGGAACAAGCGACAATCAACCGGTCTCCCATCTTGGCCAGACGCTGCAACAGACGCACGTGCCCGAAATGGAACAAATCAAAAGTGCCGTAAGTTAGGATAGTGCGCAATTGCCGCTGATCGCTCATGTGACAGCTCCGAGAAAGGTTTTAAAACGCCGGGCAGCACCCGCCCATGGAAACTTGAGATAGGGGTCAGACTCACGCCAGCTGGCATCATAGTTCACGGCCAGCATCTTCTCTGGCTCAGCAGGCGCAGGTCGTCCGGAAATATCGCAGGTATGCAGGGGCAGCACATCTGCCGCTGTCAGATCGGCGCAGTTGTGCCACACATCGAACTGCCTAATCACCCCATTTACCCCATGCAGTGCAGCCATAGCCATCAACCGGATCTCTTCAATCCGGGCGACACGATCCCATTTTTTCAGGCCTTTGGCTCGCTCACGCAGCGCGACTGTATCCACCTGCGACACCTCTCACTCGGTTCTGTTGTATCAGAACTCTGCCTCACAATCGGTTAAGCTTACCGAAAAAATAACAAATTCTCAAAACTAATATCACGTAACAGTCGCTCATTCCCCTATGCAACAAACAAAAAGGGCGCGCCGTTAGGCACGCCCCCTAAATTTCAGTCCGATCAGAAAGATCAGTTGCTGTTCGCGCTGTCGATGTTCAGCGAAACGCCCGGACCCATGGTCGAAGAGATTGCGATCTTCTTCATGTAGGCGCCTTTGGCGCCTGCGGGTTTGGCTTTCTGAACCGCTTCAACGAAGGCACGGATGTTTTCCACCAGCTTGGCTTCGTCGAAGGATGCTTTGCCGACGCCTGCATGTACAACACCGGCCTTCTCGACCTTGAACTGTACTTCGCCGCCTTTGGCTGCTTCCACGGCCGCTTTCACGTCCATGGTCACGGTGCCAACCTTGGGGTTCGGCATCAGGTTGCGCGGGCCCAGGATTTTACCCAGACGACCCACAACCGGCATCATGTCCGGGGTTGCAATGCAGCGATCAAATTCGATGGTGCCGCCCTGAATGGTTTCCATCAGGTCTTCGGCGCCAACGATGTCTGCGCCAGCGGCCTGAGCTTCTTCAGCTTTCGGACCACGTGCGAAAACAGCGACGCGAACGGATTTACCGGTGCCGTTGGGCAGGCCAACAACGCCACGAACCATCTGGTCTGCGTGACGGGGGTCAACACCCAGGTTAACGGCGATTTCAACGGTCTCGTCGAATTTGGCGTTTGCGTTGGATTTAACCAGTGCAACAGCTTCTTCAACGGTCAGGTCGGATTTGCCAGCGAAGGCTTCACGCGCAGCGGCGGTACGTTTTCCCAGCTTTGCCATCTTACTTCACCTCGATGCCCATGGAGCGGGCGGAGCCCAGGATGATCTGCATTGCCGCGTCGATGTCGTTGGCGTTCAGATCTTTCATCTTGGCTTCGGCGATTTCTTTCACCTGAGCCACGGTTACCGAACCTACGGTCTCACGACCGGGGTTGTTGGCGCCGGATTTCAGCTTGGCAGCTTTTTTCAGGTAGTAAGACGCAGGCGGCGTCTTGATGTCCATGGTGAAGGACTTGTCCTGATAGTAGCTGATCACGGTCGGGCAAGGCGCGCCAGGATCCATTTCCTGGGTCTTTGCGTTGAACGCTTTACAGAATTCCATGATGTTGATGCCGCGCTGACCCAGTGCCGGACCTACCGGCGGGGACGGGTTAGCTTGACCAGCAGGCACCTGCAGTTTCAGGGTGCCGACGAGCTTCTTAGCCATTGTCTTTTCCTTATCAAACAGCTGTGGGACGCGTCCCGCAGCCTACGTTGCCGTGGTTGGGTCGGACCATCGCGATGGACGCACCTCCCACGAGGGATTCGCCGCGATACACGGCGATAAGCCGCGCTGATAGACCTGTTCCGTTCAGATTGCAAGCTGCGTTGCCCGCGTTTCAGCGCAAAATCCGCCAATAAAAAAGGGGGCAGCACCGATGCACCGCCCCTTTTCCAATACCTGTCAAAAACAGCCGGCCTTAGCCCTGTTTCGTCACCTGAGTGAAGTCCAGCTCCACCGGGGTTTCGCGACCGAAGATCGAAACCGAAACCTTCAACTTCTGCGCTTCGTCGTCCACTTCTTCGATCATGCCGTCGAAATCTTCGAACGGGCCGTCGTTTACTTTGACCTTTTCACCAACCTCGAAGCGGATCAGAGTGCGCGGCTGCTCTTCGCCTTCCTGAACGCGGTTGAGGATCTGGTTCACCTCAGCGTCGCGCATCGGCATCGGACGCCCCTGCGGGCCGAGGAAACCGGTCACGCGGTTGATGGTCGAAACCAGATGATAACCACGATCGCTCATTTCCATGCGCACCAAAACGTAACCGGGCATGAAGCGGCGTTCTGTGGTGACCTTTTTACCGCGGCGCACCTCAATGACCTCTTCGGTCGGCACCAGCACCTCTACGATCTCATCTTCCAGACCGTTTTCTTCCGCCGAGGTGCGGATCTGTTCGGCCACTTTCTTCTCGAAGTTTGAGAGAACGCTCACCGAATACCAACGCTTCGCCATCTTCTGTGTCTCCGCACCTATGACCCGCGTAGGAGGTTTGATCCCTGACCGGCGGGTCGAAATTAAAACTGACGGTGTGGATCATACCACACCTTTCCGGAACAAAAATACGGCGTGCAACTCGAATCGCCGCACGCCCTAACCGGTTAGGATTTTCACCTACGCCGCAGCAGGTAGGATTTCAAGAGAAAAGGCGCATCAAGACAGGCCGACACGACAGTTCAGATCAGCCGAAGATCGACAGGATGCCGCTCAGGCCGCCTTTGATCGCCAGATCCACAAGCGCAAAGAACAACGCGGTGACGGTCGCCATGATGAACACCATAACGGTGGTCAGCAGAACTTCACGACGGGTCGGCCAGACAACCTTGCCCACTTCGCCGCGGACTTGTTGAATGAACTGTAGCGGATTTGTACGTGCCATATTTCTGTCTTTTCTCTCAAGCTAGGGCGCAGATACGCCGAACTGCGCCCGAATTCAAGGGGCATCGCCCGCTGAAGACCTCTCGCCCCGCTTACCGCGGCAACACGCCCGCCAGAACATATCGCAGCATCTCAACAACCTGTGCAGGCTCTTCGGCCACAGCTAGGGCGGCAGCATCCACCTCTTTCAGCGCGTGCTGGTGTTCGGTGGGATGCAACACAATCAAGGACTTACCCAATGCAGCCGCATATCCGGCGTCAAAAGCTGCGTTCCACTGTTTGTATTTTTCGCCAAAGCGTACAACAACAACGTCCGCTTCGCCAATCAGAGTACGGGTGCGGATGGCATTCAGTTTCGCACCCTTGTGATCATGCCAGAACTTGTTCGGTTCCGCCCCCAGAATCGCCACACCGCAGTCATCACTGCTGTCGTGATCGGTGTTCGGCGCGGAAAAGTCGATATCCAACCCCTTCGCGCCCTCAATGATTTGTTCACGCCAGTCGGTGTGAATCTCACCGGACAGATAAACCTTTAGTGTCATGTCGCAGCCTCCTTGTTCCTTTGCCCCTATCTAAGGGGCGCGCCGACGCTTGCCCAGAGGCAAGGCGTGATGAGGGGGCACGTTAGCCACCAATCCGGCGCGCCACCAGATAGCGCACCGGCGGGGCGCCATGCGGGTCGTTGCCTGTTTCGATGATCTCGAACCCTGCTGCGGTCACCAAATCCTCCAGCCTCGCGATGGACAGGCTATTCACATAAGGTGCCTTGCCCAACAACTGCATCAGCGGCAGTACCGCACGGATCGCCAGTGATTTCGGCGACAGCCCCTCGCCCAGGCAGCCAGTTTTAGAGATGAACAGCCCGCCTGGCTTCACCAGCTTAGCGATGTCGTCCAACCGCAAGTCCAGATCCGGCAACAAGTGCAGCAGCGAATGCGCCATCACCACATCAAACTGCCGCCCCTCAAAGGTCTGATCTCCCACCATCGCCTGCGTGAAACTGAGGTTATCCAACCCTGCCTCCGCCGCGCGCATACGGCAATGGGACAGCATCCCTTCCGACACATCCGAACCGATAAAATGCCCAGCATGAGGCGCCAGCCGCACCGCAGTCATGCCGGTGCCACAGCCCAGTTCCAACACCTCATCCTCTGCGCGAATATAAGAGGACGAGCGGTCCAGCGTATATTCATAGGCCGCCATATCCGCGATGTCGGACTTGGCATAGCCGTCTGCGATCTTGTCCCAAAATCGGGCAGTCTGTTGTGCCGTCATGGTCCGGCCCTTTCTGTCATGGTCTTGCCATGATGAAGATACCCATACAAAAATGCGATATAAATTGCCGAAATTTGCAGTATATCCATACAAAAACGTATAGTTCACAACATATCATTCGCACCGATCGGAGCACATTCATGCCCGCCAACAGCACTGATTTTGACTGGAACCACATGCGCGCCTTCCTCGCCACAGCAGAGGAGGGATCGCTGTCCGCCGCCGCCCGCCGCCTTGGGCTGACGCAGCCAACGCTGGGCCGTCAGGTCAGCACACTTGAGGAAGAGCTGAAGCTGATGCTGTTTGAGCGGGTCGGCCGCAATCTGCAACTGACCACCGCAGGCACAGAACTGCTGCAGCATGTGCAGGCGATGCAACGCGCTGCTGATCAGGTATCGCTGGTGGCCACAGGTCAATCCAAAACCATCGAAGGGCTGGTGCGCATCACCGCGAGCGAGGTGTTTTCCGCCTACCTGCTGCCCCCGATCCTAGAGGACCTACGCAACCGCGCCCCGCAGTTGGAGATTGAGATCGTCGCCGCCAACGACCTGCGCGATCTGATGCGGCGAGAGGCAGACATTGCCATTCGCCATGTGCGCCCTGACCAGCCCGACCTGATCGCGCGACTGGTCAATGAAACCGACGCCCATTTCTACGCCGCCACCCGCTATCTGGACCATAAAGGCCGCCCAAACAGCGTTGAGGATCTGGCAGATCATGAGTTCCTGAATTTCAGCACACCGGCAAACATGGTGGGGTTCTACAAACCCCTCGGCTTCCCCGTGACCGAGAAGCATTTCCTCATGGGATCAGAAAACGGCGTCGTGGCGTGGGAACTGCTGCGTCAGGGGTTCGGCATCGCCGCCATGATGGCCGAGGTGGGCCGCGTCACACCGGGGGTCGAGCAAGTCCTCCCGCAACTGGACCCGATCAAAGTGCCGATCTGGCTGACCACCCATAGGGAATTGCACACCAGCCCAAAGATCCGGCTGGTGTTTGATGTGTTGGCGGAGCATTTGGGGAAGAAGAAGGCGAGGTAACTGGCGCACACTGACCGCGCCTAAACCTCCTCTTTTGCGGGGATCAGCCGATACAATCCACGCAGCACAAGCGCCGACAGGTATGCGACGCAGACGATAAGCAAAGACAAGACAAAAATAGACCCAGTGAGATGCGCCAACTGCATATCCGACCACCGCTGAAAGGCACCTGCCAATACAGCGTATGAGGGGCCAACCTCAGCTGCTGGCAGCATAAATAAATTATCTGCATCTGTGAGTCTTGCAAAAGCATAAGCTTTGATCAGGTAAGGACCAGCGAAGCATGACAGGACCGAAAGCCCCCAAATCACGACAAGCTGTTGGAACGGAAAAACACGCTGGGTTCGAGTGATCGACCAAAAACATAAGATCACGATCACAATAAACCCAACGGCCAAAACTGCCTCAACCGGCAGGCCCAGAAGTAGAATTTCCAACTTTGATTGATACATCTTTGTCTAACATCCAAAGGAAAAAATCACCAGACCACTCACATCTTAAGCGCGATAGTACAAGATCAATCTAAATCTGCGCCCCCCTCATTGATAGAAGCTGGCCAGCCCCCTCAACTACAAAAAAGGCCCAGCAAAACGCCGGGCCTTCTTTACATCTCTCAGATCAGCTTAGCCCCGCAGGGTGCCGCCGGTGGCTTTACTGACTTTTTCGACGATCTTGGCGGCGACCGCTTCGATGTCTTTTTCCTTCAGCGTTTTGTCTTTCGGCTGCAGGCGCACGGTGATGGCGATGGATTTCTTCCCCTCCCCCAAGGACCCGCCGATGAACTGGTCAAAGACGCGCACATCCTCGATCAGCGCCTTGTCGGCACCGGCGGCGGCGTTGACCAGCGTCAGCGCCTCAACCTCGGCATCCACAACGAAGGCAAAGTCACGCTCCACCGCTTGCAGATCGCTGATGTCCAGCGCGGCGCGGGTTGCGGTTTTCTTCTTCGGTTGCGGGATTTCCTCAGGGAACAGGGTGAAGGCCACAGCCGGCCCTTTGACACCCATTTCCTGCAGGGTTTTCGGGTGCAGTTCGCCAAAGATGCCCAGCACCTTTTTCGGACCCAGACAGATCTTGCCCGAACGACCCGGATGCCACCAACCCTGCACCCCGCGCAGGATCTGCACCTTGGCCGGCGCGCCGATGGCGGCCAGCACCGCCTCAGCATCCGCCTTGGCGTCATAGACATCTACAGGGCGCGACGCACCATGCACATCCTTCGGACCCGTCTGACCGATCAGCAGGCCGGTGACCAGCAGATGCTGTTCACCCGGCTCGCCACCGTGGAAGGCGGGTCCGCATTCAAACAGCGCCATGTCGTTGAACCCACGCGCCTGATTACGGGCTGCAGCTTGCAACAGACCCGGAAGCAGCGCGGGGCGCATATGGCTCATCTCTGATGAAATCGGGTTGTCCAGCATGGTTGCATCGGCGCCACCACCGAACAGCTCCGCCGATTTACGGTCGATGAAGCTGTAGGTCACACATTCGTTGTAGCCGAGTGCGGCCGTGGTGCGGCGGGCGATCTGTTCGCGGCGCTGGATCGGCGATTGCGTCGGGCGCGGCACACCAGCCGACGGGCGCGCCAACGGGATCGGCTGCAATTTCGTCAGCGAGGCAACGCGCGCCACCTCTTCCACCAGATCGGCAGAACCCTGCACGTCCGGACGCCAGCTGGGTACATGGGCCATGTCGCCGTCCATCACGAAACCCAGTTTGGTCAGGGTGTCGCGCTGAGTGTCGGCGGGGATTTCCATGCCAACGAGCGACTGCACACGGTCCGTGTCCAGTTTGTATGCGCGCGACACATCGGGCACCTCACCGGCAACCACAACCTCAGACGCTTCACCACCGCAAAGGTCGATGATCATCTGCGTCGCATCTTCCATCGCCTGCATGTTGTAGGCGGGATCAATGCCGCGTTCGTTGCGGTAGCGCGCATCGGTATTGATCTTCAGCGCGCGGCCAGTTTTGGCGATCTGAATGGTGTCCCAAACAGCGGCTTCGAGGAAGACATTCACGGTGTCCTCGGTACAGCCAGACACCTCACCGCCCATGATGCCACCAATGGATTCCACACCGTTGCCATCAGAGATCACAACGCAACCGGCGGGGAAGGTATAGTCCTTCTCATCCAGTCCCAGCATAGTTTCACCGCCTACAGTGCGGTGCACACGCAGGTCGCCCTTGACCTTATCCGCGTCAAAGACATGCAGCGGGCGGTTGCGGTCATAGGTGAAGAAGTTGGTGATATCCACAAGGGCCGAGATCGGACGCAGGCCAATCGCGGTCAGGCGCTGCTGCAGCCATGCTGGGGAGGGGCCGTTTTTCACGCCTTTGATCAGACGCCCGGCAAAGACCTCACAGCCACCTTCACGGGTGTCTTCGTCAATGGTGATGTTGATGGTGGAGGTGAAGCTGCCGGCAACGGATGCGGTCTTGGCCGGTTTCATCTGACCCAGACCACGGGCCGCCAGATCCAGCGCGATACCGCGCACGCCCAGTGCATCGGGGCGGTTCGGGGTGATGGCAATCTCGATCACTGGATCGACCTTTTCCGGCATATTCGCGGCCAGCCAGTCAGCGAAGTGATCGCCAACCTCACCGGAGGGCAGTTCGATGATGCCGTCGTGATCGTCGCCCAGTTCCAGCTCACGCATGGAGGCCATCATGCCGTGGCTTTCAACACCGCGGATGTTGCCGACTTTGATGGTGATATCCAGACCGGGGATGTACATGCCCGGCTTGCACAGCACCACGGTGATACCCGCACGGGCGTTAGGGGCACCGCAGACGATCTGTTTTTCGCCTTCGTCGGTCGCCACCTTACAAACGCGCAGCTTGTCGGCGTCGGGGTGTTTTTCGGCCGCTTCGATCTTGGCAAGGGTGAAACCCTGCAAAGTCGCCGCCGGATCGGTGACCTCTTCGACTTCCAGACCCAGATCGGTCAGCGCGTAGAGGATGTCATCAAGGCTTGCCTGGGTGTCCAGGTGCTCTTTCAGCCAGGAGAGGGTGAATTTCATGTCTCAGCGCCCTTTTGGCAATAGTTTCATCAGTTGCGGCAATACAAATTGCCGCCAGCATCTCTTCCAGAACTTTGCCCAAAGGGCAGCGCCCGTCCCGGGGTGGGCGTGAAGCGCCCGCCCATGGGGGCGGGTCGGGCGCTGCCCGGCCTATCGGCCGGGCTATATGCGTTTTGAGTTCCGGCTTATTTACCTGCCAAACCCAAGTAGTTCATGACAATAACCGTCAAAACTGCTGCGATTACCGGAAGAACGACAGAAGAAAACACCTTGTCGGTCTGCCGACCAAGCCATCTCACGAATTTACTCAGAAGCTCATCCGACCTCATATCTGCAAGGTAGTCATGCCCATCAAGCGTCAACTTGACCGCCAACGCTCCATCCTTCGTAAACCGACCTGATATGAGATCCCTCTGACGAAGTAGACGTAGGCCCTCCCGAACCTCAGAATAAGGGAACGAAGCTCCCTCATCACGGTCATCAAAACTAGCACCATAATCATCAGCACTTTCGATATGAATCAAAAGTGCTTTGAATTTATGGCCCTCCAGCTTCACCGCGACAGCCCGCCATGCAGGGTCGGCACGTCCAGCGAGGCAAAGCCATAATGGCGCAGCCAGCGCAGGTCGCTGTCAAAGAAGGCGCGCAGGTCAGGGATACCGTATTTCAGCATCGCCAGACGGTCGATCCCCATGCCAAAGGCAAAGCCCTGCCATTCATCGGGGTTCACACCGGCGGCTTCCAGAACCTTCGGGTGCACCATGCCAGAGCCCAGAACCTCCATCCAGTCGTCGCCTTCACCGATTTTCAGCTGGCCATCGACCCAGGAACACTGAATATCCACCTCTGCCGACGGCTCAGTGAACGGGAAGTGTGAGGCACGGAAGCGGGTTTTGATGCCGTCAATCTCAAAGAAGGCGGCAAAGAACTCTTCCAGAACCCACTTGAGGTTCGCCATCGACACATCTTTGTCGATACACAGACCTTCAACCTGATGGAACATCGGCGTGTGGGTCTGATCATAGTCGGAACGGTACACGCGGCCCGGCGCAATCACGCGGATCGGGGCGCCCTGCTTTTCCATCGCGCGGGTTTGTACCGGCGAGGTGTGGGTGCGCAGCACATGCGGCGGGCGGTCATCGCCTTCGGCACGGTTCATGTAGAAAGTGTCAAACTCCTGCCGCGCGGGGTGGTGCGGTGGGATGTTGAGGCTGTCGAAATTGTACCAGTCTGTTTCGATCTGCGGGCCTTCGGCCACCGCAAAACCAAGGTTGGCAAAGATCGCAGCAATCTCTTCGCTGACCTGCGAAATCGGGTGGATGGAGCCACGACGTTCGTTGCGACCGGGCAGGGTCACGTCCAGCCATTCGGTGCGCAGGCGTTCGTCCAGCGCGGCGTCAGCCAGCGCGGATTTCTTCGCCGCGAGGGCCGCGTTGATCTCATCTTTCAGCGCGTTCAGCGCGGGGCCAGCCACCTGACGTTCCTCGGGCGTCATTTTGCCCAACTCACGCATTTTCAGGGACACCTCGCCCTTTTTGCCCACTGCCTGCAGTCGCAGGTCTTCCAGCGTTGCCTCATCGCCAGCATCCGCAATGGCGCTAAGGTATTTCTGTTTCAGATCGTCCATCCGACCCCTCCAATTCCGTTAAGGTTCTGCTAGCGAGAAGAGCCATAAAACGCAAGTGTTGGGCCAAGAATGTCTATGTCCTGCCACACGCGGGAACCGCAAAACTAACGTTCACACCAAGATTAACACCTGAGCCCAGCGCCGCTCCGAGGGGGCGGCTCGTGCCGGAGGCACGCCTTTGGCGTGACGCGGCCCAACAGTGCCTGCTGGACGGGCAGTGATCATAGGAAATTCAAAACAAAAAAGGCGGCGCCTTGCGGCACCGCCTTTCTTTTCAAACCATAATCTCAGGCTTACGCCAGAGCGGCCTTTGCTTTTTCGACGATTGCGCCGAACGCTTCGGGCTCATGTACGGCCAGATCGGCCAGTACTTTACGGTCAACTTCGATGCCAGCCAGGCCCAGACCATTGATGAAGCGCGAGTAGGTCAGCGCTTCGTCATGCGAGCGGACGGCAGCGTTGATACGCTGGATCCACAGCGAGCGGAAATTCCGCTTGCGGTTCTTGCGGTCGCGGGTTGCGTACTGGTTCGCCTTGTCAACGGCCTGACGGGCGACCTTGAAGGTGTTCTTGCGGCGGCCGTAATAGCCTTTTGCTGCCTTAATGACCTTCTTGTGGCGGGCGTGAGTCGTGGTACCACCTTTAACGCGGGACATATCAGCTCTCCTCTACTTAGCGGTCGTAGGGCATGTAGCCCTTGACGGTTTTGGCGTCGGGAGCCGACAGCGTGGTGGTGCCGCGGGCGTCGCGGATGAATTTCTTGGTGCGTTTGATCATGCCGTGGCGTTTGCCGGCTTGACCTGCGATCACTTTACCGGTCGCAGTCACCTTGAAGCGCTTTTTAGCGCTCGACTTGGTCTTCATCTTAGGCATTTTCGTCTCCTAGTCTTTGTACGATTACACGCGACTCGGCATGCCATATAGCCGGCCGCGCAGACAGGAGGCTTCTTTAGGGGGGATTCGGTCATCTGGCAAGAGGGAAAACGCAGCCCCTGCTGCAAGGCATACCCAAGAAAACAAGGCCTGCCGCGCATGTGAGAGGCGCGCTAGTTCAGGAAACCACCCGCCACCGTGATAAAGGCCAGCGGAATGTCTAACAGGTCATAGCCACCGGGCTTCACCGTGGTCGCATAAAAGCTGAGCGCAAAACCAATCAGCATGCTCAGAGCGGGCGTGCGTGGCGCATCACCCTCACTCCAGGCGTAGACAAAGGCAGGGATTGCGAAAAACATGATCGTCATACCGATCACCATGATCAGATCAGCCTGCATTGCCTGCCCTTTCACTACCACGCTAAGCCAGAGCCCGGACGGCATACCGCCCGGCCCTTGATGACAGATCTTACTCTGGATCAGTGGCGTAGATCAAACGCTCCGCACAGGGGGCGACGCGCAGGATATTAGTCGATCCTGTGACGTTGAAAGGCACCCCTGCGGTGACGAGGATCTGATCCTCTTCCTTCGCATAGCCGCCCATACGGGCCGCGCGGGCCGCATTGACCACCGCTTGTTTGAAGCGGTTCACATCCCCGCTGATCACAACACAGTCGGTGCCCCAGCTGAGCGCCAGACGTCGCGCCGTGCCGCGCAAGGGCGTCAGCGCGATGATCGGCACGCGGGGTCGTTCGCGCGACACCAGTAGCGCCGTAGTGCCCGATTGGGTAAAGCAGCAGATCGCCTTGATATCCGTGGTTTCAGCGATTTCACGCGCGGCGGCAACAATGCCGTCGGCAATGGTTTTACGGTCTGCCCGACGGCTGGCTGCGATAATTTCGCTGTAAGTACTATCTGCCTCCACCTCAATGGCGACGTTGTTCATTGTCGTCACTGCTTCAATCGGGAAGGAACCGGCGGCGGATTCCGCACTTAGCATAATCGCGTCAGACCCCTCATAGATCGCGGTGGCCACGTCCGACACCTCTGCCCGTGTGGGCATGGGCGAATCGATCATAGATTCGAGCATCTGCGTGGCCACAATCACCGGTTTCGCAGCCTTGCGACATTTACGGATCAGGCGCTTCTGGATCGGCGGGACGTTCTGCACTGGCAGTTCAACGCCCAGATCGCCACGGGCCACCATGATCCCGTCAGAGACATCAAGGATTTCATCAAAAGCTTTTACAGCGGCGGGTTTTTCAATCTTGGACAGGAGCGCGGCGCGGCCATTGGCCAGCGTGCGCGCTTCCCATACATCCTCGGGGCGCTGAACAAAGCTCAGCGCCAGCCAATCAACACCCAAATCGCAGACGAATTCCAAATCCGCCTTGTCCTTGTCCGACAGCGCCGCCAGCGGCAACACCACGTCGGGCACATTCACGCCCTTTCGGTTGGAAATCGTGCCGCCAGCAATTACCTCAGTTTCGGCAAAGTCGGGACCGCAAGCGGTCACTTTCAGGCGGATTTTGCCATCGTTGACCAGAACGGTTGTGCCCACTTCCAGTGCAGCAAAAATTTCAGGGTGCGGCAGGCAAACACGGGTCGCATCACCTGGTGTTTCGTCCAGATCCATACGGAAGACAGCGCCATTGACCAGCTCTTCGGCGTCATTGGCAAACACACCCACCCGCAACTTCGGCCCCTGCAGATCCGCCAGAATGGCGATCGGGTTGTTCAGATCGGCCTCAACCTGACGGATCATCGCGTGACGCTCGCGGATTTCTTCATGGCTGCCGTGGCTCATATTCAGGCGAAACACATCCGCCCCCGCCTCATGCAGCGCCCGAATGGTTGCATAATCATTCGAAGCCGGGCCCAGTGTGGCCACGATTTTCACGTTGCGAAAGCGTCTCATCCTCGGTTTTCCTTCCTTCGCGGCTGGTGCATCACAACACCCGCGTTACCGCTAACATTTTCTGCGTTATACGCAGACTTCGCCGCAGAAACAATTCCATTCGGTCACAAAGTGGCATAGAGCGTTTTTAAGCCAAGTGAAAGTTTCATGACCTATAAACCCTTCCATATTCACGGCGGCACTCGCGACAGCCGCTTTCTGATCACCTGCGACCACGCTGCCAATACCGTGCCAGAGTTTATCAATGGCGGCGATCTGGGCCTTGCTGAGGCGGATATGTCACGCCACATCGCCTATGACGTGGGCGCCGCAGGTGTCACCCGCGCCTTAGCTGATGCCCTCGGGTGTGCGGCCGTGCTGTCTAATTTTTCCCGCCTTGTGATTGATCCCAACCGTGGCGCCGATGACCCCACCCTGCTGATGAAGCTTTCTGATGGTGCGATCATTCCCGCCAACCGCCACGCAGATGATGCAGAGGTCAGCCGCCGCCGCAGCGCGCTTTATGATCCATATCATGAAGCACTGGCCGCACTGGCCGCGCGGCGTGAAGATACGGTTATCATCGCCATGCACTCTTTCACCCCGCAAATGCAGGGGCGCGCACCGCGTCCGTGGCATGTTGGCGTCCTGTGGGCCGAGGATGGGCGCTATGCCCACCCCCTGATCCAACGCCTGAAGGAAGAGGCCGACCTGTGCATCGGCGACAACGAACCCTACACCGGCTACCTGCCTGGCGACGCAATCGACACCCACGCCACTGCCCACGGCCGCCCCAACGCATTGATCGAAATCCGCAATGACCTCATCGAAACCGACCAACAACAACGTGGCTGGGCCACCCGTCTGGCCCCGATCCTGCTGGATGCGCTAAGCCGCAGTGGCGTTTAATCAAAGGAGCGCAAGTCATGCCCCATCTCGTTCTGGAGTTTTCGCAAGGCCTGGAAGACAGCCACGACATTCCTGCCCTGCAGCAGCTCCTGTTTGACACGCTGGCTGCCAACCCCACAATACCGACTGCCGCAAACCTAAAGATCCGTGCCAGTGCTGCCAGCTATAGTCTGATCGGATCAGAACCACAAAGTTTCGTGCACGCCACCCTGCGCCTCTTGCCGGGGCGTGACGATGATACCAAATCCCAACTGACGGGCGCTGTCCTGGAGGTTCTGCAATCGCACCTGCCGACCGTGGGCAGCCTGACCGTCGAAGCCGTGGAAATGCACGGCGCCTCATACGCCAAACGTGTTCTGTAATCCCAGCACACGCGCCAAGGAGACCACAAATGGACGACCAAACCCGCATCGAACTGGAAGCTGCAGCATTCCGCACCCTGCGTGACCACCTGATGGAAAAGCGCACCGATGTGCAAAACATCGACATGATGAACCTAGCCGGATTCTGCCGGAACTGTCTCAGTCGCTGGTACCAAGAAGCCGCCAACGAGCGCGGCATCGAAATGGATAAGAACGAGGCACGAGAGATTTTTTACGGCATGACCATGGATGAATGGAAAGCCAACTATCAAACCGACGCCAGCGCCGAGAAAAAGGCGGACTTCCAGAAGGCATTTGCTGAAAACGTCGGCACAGACAAGGCTTGAGCTGGCAAGTCAAAGGCGTTCACCGCGCTGTCCCAGATTGCTTCTGCCCGCCCCCCGGCGGACAGAAGCTTGGAACAACTCTCGCTAAATAGCGCCACTCACATGAGTTGCCCCGGCTGTGCTTATCGGGAATTTACGGTATATTTCAACTGAAAAGCGCAACCGGCACCACGTATTATCGTGAGTCGTGGATATTGTTTTAAGTCTGCACTTATTCGCACACGGGCGATCGCGCCCATGATCGCCGCGAAGATTGTGTGCGGAAACCAGCTCGCTCGGCAGGGACACCTGCAACTGGTCTTCACTTGAGCAGCACGCACACCTCAGTCAGCAAATCCTCTGCTGCGGTATCGATCGGTGAATTCAAGTAAACCTCAAACGGCGCCAAATCCGCCGCCTCTTCCCCACTTTCCGGCAACCAGCGGCCATAGAGATAGTGGTAAGCCTCTGACATATTAGAATAAGGCCCCTTGTAGGTCAGCTTGGCCACTCGTCCGGCAGGATAGGTCTGCACTTCCAACCCTTCGGGCACTTCTGCACCTTCAGTCAGGATCAACGCTGCGAAACTGCGCAGGTCTGCCTCTGGCGTTTCACTGGGATCATCGCAGTAAATCCCGGCCATCCCCTGCGTTGTGGGCCACAGCCCCCGCGTTGTTGCAAGAGCGGCCAGCTCCTCAAATTTAGCGGCAATCCCATTATACGATCCCTTGTGACTCACCCCCGCGAAACGCAGTGCATCACAGTCTTCAACAACAACATCAAACATTCTGAACTCCTCTGGTTTCATCTGGCGCAGCGCCACCAGCGGCACGCCCTGTTTGCGAAACGTCAAAGGGGTCACGCCATAGGCGGCGCGGAAGGCCCGACCAAAGCTTTGCGGGGTGGGATAGCCCACCTGTCGCGCCACCTCGGCCACCGGTAGGTCACCACGCGCCAACATTAACGAGGCCTGATGCAACCGCACCCGCCGCACCATATCGGCGCAGGTCTCACCCATCATCGCATGAAACACCCGATGCCAATGAAACCGCGACATCGCCGCCACATCCGCCAGCCGGTCCAACGACAGATCGCCAGCGGGATTATCGTGGATATATCGCACCACACGGCGGATCCGGTCCTCATAATTCTGGCTCATCACGCCCTCTTGTCATTTCGCATCGTCTGAATGCCTCATCCCGAATGAACAAGTCTTGCTGAACTGCCCTCCCCGTGCCCTTTTCAATGTTCCGATAAATCCTCTAGGGGAATACGCCAAAGGCGCAGGGCCAAGCCCCCGGTCAAATCAGGCCCGCTCATCCTTCGGCGATTCCAGAACCACAAAGGTGGTGATCGAGTTTACCTGATCCAGTGTCCCCAAAACATCCGTGTGAAAACGTTTGTAATCCGCAAGATCCCGCGCCTCGACGCGCAACAGGTATTCAACATTGCCCGTGATATTATGACACTCGCGCACCTCTGGCGCGCGCGCGATCGACCGCTCAAACGCCCCCTGGGCCTGTTTGGTATGCAGATTCAATCCCACAGTCATATAGGCCACAAACCCCACATCCCGCGCCGTCGGGTTGATCACCGCACGGTATCCCTGAATCACGCCACTACGCTCCAGTTCCTGCACGCGACGCAAACAGGCAGAGGGCGACAGGCCCACACGATCGGCCAGTTCCAGATTGGACAGACGACCGTCGCGAAACAGCTCATGCAATATGTTGTCGTTTATGCTGTCTTTTTTGGCCATTTATTGCATCCTTTTTCCAATCACACCATCAATCGCAATTTAATGAGGATATCAACAGCATAATATTGCCCAATGACTTACGAATTAATCCCCGCCCTCTCTGCCTTTGCTTTTGTTACCTCGGTTACACCGGGACCGAACAACCTGATGCTGATGACATCCGGCGCGAACTACGGCTTCCGTCGCACCATCCCGCATATGCTGGGCGTCGCTATTGGTTTCACCATTATGGTCGTTTTAGTGGGGATCGGCTTGATGGGACTCTTTGATGCCTACCCTGCCAGCCACACCGTGCTGAAGGTCGCCGGAATCACCTACCTCTTGTGGCTGGCATGGAAAATTGCCAATTCTGGCATGCCCGAAACCAGCGGGCGCGATGGCAAGCCGATGACCTTGTTTCAGGGTGCAGCCTTTCAGTGGGTGAACCCAAAGGCATGGCAAATGGCACTCTCAGCAATCACGCTCTATGCGCCTGACCGAACCATGTGGTCCGTGTTGATGGTGGCCGTGATCTTTGGTGCAATTAACCTGCCGACAGTCAGCAGTTGGACTGTGCTTGGCCAACAAATGAACCGCGTTCTGTCATCCCCGAAACGCTTGCGTATATTCAACGTGACGATGGCACTTTTGCTGGTCGGCTCCTTACTCGCGGTTCTTTGAGCAAGCGCACGACTGCTTTTTTGCATGGAAACTCCGGATGCAACCGCCGTAACGTCACATGCGATATTGCATCTGGGGCCATGGAACGCCATATATCCTGCGTTCCAATATTGGAGAGTGACAGAACATGACCAACTACCTCGACTTTGAACGCCCGCTTGCCGAGATCGAAGGCAAAGCCGAAGAGCTGCGCGCCATGGCCCGCCAGAACGAGGAGATGGACATCGAAGAGGAAGCCGCCGCGCTGGACAAGAAAGCGTCCGACATGCTGGCCGATCTCTACAAGTCGCTGACCCCGTGGCGCAAATGTCAGGTCGCCCGTCACCCCGACCGACCGCATTGCAAAGACTACATCGAAGCACTGTTCACCGAATACACCCCGCTGGCCGGGGATCGTAATTTTGCCGATGACCACGCCGTCATGGGCGGTTTGGCGCGTTTTGGAGACACCCCTGTGGTGGTGATCGGCCATGAAAAGGGCAACGACACCAAAAGCCGGATCGAACGCAACTTCGGCATGGCGCGCCCTGAGGGCTACCGCAAAGCTGTACGCCTTTTGGAAATGGCAGATAAGTTCAACCTGCCCGTCGTGACGCTGGTCGACACGCCCGGCGCCTACCCCGGCAAAGGCGCAGAAGAGCGCGGCCAGTCCGAGGCAATTGCCCGTTCCACTGAAAAATGCTTGCAAATCGGCGTTCCGCTGATCTCGATCGTCATTGGCGAAGGTGGCTCTGGCGGCGCGGTCGCCTTTGCCACAGCAAACCGCGTGGCGATGCTGGAACATTCGGTTTATTCGGTAATCAGCCCCGAAGGCTGCGCGTCAATCCTGTGGAAAGACGCCGAAAAAATGCGCGAAGCAGCAGAAGCCCTGCGCCTGACTGCGCAGGATCTGAACAATCTGGGCGTGGCTGACCGTGTGATCGGCGAGCCGCTGGGTGGTGCGCATCGTGACGCGGACGCTTCGATCAAGGCCGTGGGTGACGCGATCCAGACCATGCTGAACGAACTGTCCGGCCAGTCGCGTGAGAAGCTGGTGAAAGATCGTCGCCAGAAATTCCTCGACATGGGCAGCAAAGGTCTGGCGGCGTAACGCCCCTTTTCCCCGAAATACAAAAGGCCGCGCCGCAAACAGCGACGCGGCCTTTTTATTTTTTTGGGATCTTTCAGATCAAACCCATTTAGCCATTGGCGGCAGACTCATCAGAACGGCGTTGGCGTCGTGACCGGTTTCCAGACCGAACTTGGTCCCGCGATCATAGACAAGGTTATATTCCGCATAGAGGCCGCGGTGCTGCAGCTGCTGATCCTTATCCGCATCCGACCAGTCCTGCGTCCGGCGTTTTTCCGTCACCGGCAGGAAGGCAGGCAGGAAGGCGCGGCCAACGTCCTGAATGAAGGCGAAATCCTTCTCCCAGTCGCCGGAGTTGTGATCATCAAGAAAGATCCCACCAACACCGCGTGCACGGCCCCGATGCGGCACAAAGAAATATTCGTCCGCCCATTCCTTCAGCCGCGGATAAAAAGCGGTGTCGTGCTTGTCACAGTATTCCTGCTGCACTGCATGGAAATGCGTGGTGTCTTCATCATATTCGATGCAGGGGTTCAGGTCCGATCCCCCACCGAACCACCACGCATGCGGGGTCCAGAACATACGCGTGTTCATATGCACCGCAGGGGTATGCGGGTTCTGCATATGCGCAACCAGCGAAATGCCAGAGGCCCAGAAGCGCGGATCCTCTTTCATCCCTGGAATGCCTTTACGCGCAGCCATCGCGTTTTGGGCACGTTCGCCCAATTCGCCGTAAACAGTAGAGATGTTGACGCCGACCTTTTCAAACACGCGCCCGCCGCGCATCACGCTCATCAACCCGCCACCCGCGTCTGACCCATCAGCAGAGGCGCGTTTCGTTTCCGTCACCTCAAACCGGCCCGCAGGTTGGTCTGCGAAGGGCCCCGTGGTCTGGCTGTCTTCCAGCGCCTCAAAGGCGGTGACGATCTGATCCCGCAATTCATGGAACCACGCACTGGCGCTTTGCTTTTCCTGTGCAAACTCTTCCGACATCTCGGCGCTCCTTCATCCTGTTGACAGGGGTTTAGCAGGTGCGGCGAAAGGCGGAAAGCGTGCGATAGGTCGCGTGGAGAGAAGAGAGCCACAAGAGGTTCGCACCCGAGCCGAAGGCGAACGATACTTAGCGCGACCGCTTATCCCAACCAAACGTTTGCGCATTGCACAGTGGTTGGAAATTTGCGCCCGCCTTGTGGGCAGGGCGGGCCTGAACCGTCTCACTGCGTGATCCGGAAAATGAATTAAGTTAGTGCGCGGGTGCTGTTACCGGATCCATCAAGGTGCGGCCACCGTCCACGGTCATGATCTGGCCGGTCATGAAGCCTGAAGCGTCAGAGGCAAGGAATTGCGCCGCCTCTGTCAATTCGGTCGGGGCCGCAATACGGCCCAGCGGGGTGCGGTTTTCGATCTCATCGCGGAACTCGCCGTTTTCGCGCAGGATTTCCTTCAGGCTGTTCGACATAACAGACCCAAAGGCCAGACCATTCACCCGAATGCGGTTCGGTGCCAATGCCACAGCCATCGAACGGGTCATCTGATCCAAAGCGGCGGTTGAAACCGAATAGGCCAAGAGATCTGGACTGGTGCGACGCGACGCGATGCAGGAGATGTTGACGATGGTGCCCACTGTCCCCTCACCGCCCTCTTCGGCCTGTTTGATCATACGCTTGGCCACCAGCTGCGACAGCTTGAGAGAGGTCAGCAGGTTCTGCTGCAGCATCATCTCCATCGCGTCATCGCTGTTCAGCGGATCGGCGGCGATGATCTGACGCGAGGCGTTGACCAGAATGTCGACACTGTCAAACGCATCCAGCGTCGCGGACAGCAAGTTCGCCAGCGTCAGCTTTTCGCGCAAGTCACCGGCGAAGTAGCGATGCGCATTGCCTTCCTCGTTCGGGCCCAATTCGCGGATCAGGTTTTCCTCATCCATATCGGCGAAGATGACATTGGCACCCTTGTCCAAGAAATGGCGGCCAATCGCCAGGCCGATGCCGTTGGCCCCGCCAGTGACGATGGCCGTTTTGCCTGAAATCGCAAATGACATGGATATCTCCTAAACGAAGCCTGAACTAGAGTGGCGCCTTACGCGTTGCCCGCACGACGCTTGCGCGCTGCATGTAGAACCTTGAATCGATTATCGCCAGCTATTTCTTCCACATCCAGAAACAGCTGGGCAAGTGTTGCCTCATAGGGCAATTGGCGGTTTGCCACCAACCACAGCTGGCCTGACAACGCCAGATTACGCGCCGCATTGACGATAAACGCCTGACCCAATTGCGGTTCTGCCGCCCGTCCAGTGTGAAACGGCGGATTCATGATCACCCCGTCCAGCAAGCGGTCTGACCGCCAGTTGGTTGCATCTGCCCAATAAAACGACGCCCGTTCATCTCTGACATTCTCACGCGCACAAGACAGGCTGGTATGCTCCGCCTCGACCAAGGCCAGCGATTTCACCGTGTCACGGCTGAGGATCGCGCGGGACAGATAGCCCCAACCTGCGCCGAGGTCTGCCAGATGCTTCCCCAGTTTCACAGGCAGCGCGTCGACCAAAAGGCGCGATGCAGGATCAATACCGTCGGCGGAAAACACACCAGGGGCCGTGATCAGCCCCTCATCAATCTCTTGCCGCGCAGGGGCCGCCCAAGCGGTGAGCGCATCGCCCAGATCATCCGCCGCGACCCAGAACAGTTTGCCATGCGCCTTGGCGATGGAATTTTGCAGCGGCGCTGCCTTGCGCATTTCTTTCAACAGGCTGTCGATGCCTTCGGTTTTCAGCCCGTCGACCACCAGCGTCTGCACGCCTAACGCCAGCGCCTCGGCCACCATCGCCTTGGCCAGCTTTTTGGCCCGTGGCAGAAAGATCAGGCCGGTTGCAAACTTACCCTCCGCTGCAGTGACAACATCCCAGCCTGCTGCGGCGAAACGATCGTGGTCGGGCTTATATCCCACCACCAGTTGGCACTGGGCCTGCGGCAGGTCGCGCAGGTCCACATCGCTGCGAGCGCCAAAAACTACTGTGCGCCCTTCTGACAGGAACAAACCGCCCCCATTCAGAGCCAGCGACAAACGCGGATGAGACATCAGATTATCCGGCGATCCGTAAACGGATCACTCCTTTTCCATGGTGCATTGCAACGGGTGTTGATGGCGGCGGGCGAAATCCATCACCTGCGTCACCTTGGTTTCGGCGATCTCATGGCTGAACACGCCCACAATCGCCACGCCTTTTTTATGCACGGTCAGCATAATCTCAAACGCCTGCGAGTGGTTCATACCAAAGAAGCGCTCAAGAATGTGGACCACAAACTCCATCGGGGTGTAGTCGTCATTCAGCAACATCACTTTGTAAAGCGGCGGGCGCTTCGTCTTGGGACGGGTTTCCAGCGCGACAGAACTGTCGCCACCGAAGTCATCATCGTTGTCAGATGTCATCACAATCATCGGTACGGCAGGGTCAATCATGGAACGTGTCTTCAGTGTAATGCGGTGGGCTATAGAACGGTCTATATAACCTGTGTTGTAGGTTAGAAAAGAGGTCTGCTATCCGCAGACCTGTCTATCAGCGCGATTCGGGGGCAAAATTGGCCAGTAAACTTACAACAATTGGCTTTGATGCGGATGATACGCTTTGGCACAACGAACGATTTTTCCGCATCACGCAGGATCGATTCGCGGAATTGTTGCGTGATCACGCAGATGATCACCACCTGAGCGAGCGCTTGCTGGCCGCTGAACGGCGCAATCTGGGCCACTACGGGTTCGGGGTGAAAGGATTCGTTCTGTCGATGATCGAAACCGCGTTGGAGGTGACGGACAATCGAGTCCCCGGTGAGGTACTTCGTGAGTTGATTGATGCCGGGCAAGAGATGTTGCAGCACCCGATCGAACTGTTGCCTCATGCGCATACTGCGGTGGAGGCCATAGCCAGCACTCACCGTGTTTTGCTGATCACAAAGGGCGACCTCTTGGATCAGGAACGCAAGCTGGCCCAATCGGGGCTGGGCGATCTGTTCGATGGGGTCGAAATTGTCAGCGACAAAAATCCCGCCGTCTACACCCGCATCTTTGCCAAGCATGGTGACGGGGCCAAACGCGGCCTGATGGTGGGCAATTCGATGAAGTCCGACGTGGTCCCGATGGTCGAGGCTGGTGGCTGGGGCATCTACGTACCCCATGGTGAGATCTGGGAGTTTGAAAAGGCCCCTGCCCCCGAAACATCGCCCAAATATCAGGCACTGGATCATCTGGGACAGCTGCCAGCGCTGATCGAGCGGATCGAAAAGAGTTAAAAGTTTTCACTCTCTTTTGTGGTCATTATTCTCACTTATGAGAATCAGCAAGAGAACAGCCCATGGATACCCTCCTTGCCCAACAGCTTTGTAAGCTGCGCAACCAATCGGGGTGGACGCTGGACCAACTGGTGCAGAAAACTGGCGTCAGTCGCGCCACGCTCGCCCGTCTGGAAAAGGCACAGGTCAGCCCGACCACCGACACCCTTGCCAAACTGTGCCGCGCCTATGGCATCTCTATGTCGCGGCTCTTGGCCCTGGTGGAGGATCAGGCGACCCCTGTTATCACCGCCACTTCGCGCAAGTCATGGTCAGATCCTGCGACCGGTTTCAAGCGCAGTGTTATTTCCCCACCCAGTGCTGATCTGGCGGGCGAATGGCTGAACTGTCACCTGCCTGCGAACCAACGCATAAACTATGACACGCCACCGCGTGCGGGGCTGGAGCACCACCTGCTGCTGCTGTCAGGACAGTTGACGGTCACAGTCGACGAAACCGCGCACCTGCTGAACACAGGCGACTGTCTGCGTTACCGGCTTTACGGCGCAAGCTGTTTTGAAACCGGCCCAGAAGACGCGCATTACCACCTGTTTTTACTGTGAGAGGGACAATGATCACCGAATGGACCGCTGAAGAAATGCGCACAGGCCTTGATGATCTCTCAGGCATCTTACACGCCTGCGTGCTGGATGGTGCCAGCGTCGGCTTCATCCTGCCCCATGACCTGAGCGATGCCCGCGCGTTCTGGCAGGGACTGTTAGCACAGGTACAATCCGGCGCCCGACGTCTGTTTGTAGCAGTGGAGGAAGGGCATGCCGTCGGCGTGGCCACCCTGATCACAGCCATGCCCGACAACCAGCCCCATCGTGGCGAGGTGTCCAAGCTGCTGGTGCACCCTGACCATCGCCGCAAAGGTCTGGCGCGGCAGTTGATGCAACATCTGGAGATGACTGCACGGGACATGGGCAAGGGTCTGCTGACCCTCGACACCCGCACTGGCGACAATGCCGAACCGCTTTACCGTGATCTGGGATATCAGACCGCGGGGGTGATTCCCGGCTACTGTCTGGATGCCGGCGGCCAGCACCTCGATTCGACAACCTATATGTTCAAACCACTGAGTGCCTGAGCCAACACAATTGCGTTGCCTCCTTGCGGTCACAGCAGGATTGGACACCACATCTGCCTAATTCTATGACGTTTACAGCCCCACTACACCCAAAAGCGGTAACGCGGATACAACAATGCGCGCTTTATTCAAAGGCCTCTCTATGTTAGCCTGATCGAAAGCAGATTTAGCCAGACCGGACTTAATCCGGCAGTGCAGAGGCAGATATGGCAGTTACCGAACGACTCCGTCAGGGGCAGCGTGTTCTATTTAGCATGCTGATACTCACCCTCATTACGATGTTTGCGGCCCTCCCGCAGCAACTTTGCGCCGCGCCCTATGCGGCAATGGTTGTTGATGCGCGTGACGGTCGCGTCATCCATTCGCGCAACGCTGACACGCGGCTGCACCCTGCCTCGTTGACCAAGATGATGACGCTTTACATTGCGTTTGAGGCGGTGGAGCGTGGTGAAATCAGCCTCGACACCAAGGTGCGGATTTCGAAACATGCAGCGTCTGAGCCGCCCTCGAAACTGGGTTTGGTCGCGGGTCAACGCATCAAACTGCGCTATCTTATTCGCGCCGCTGCGGTGAAATCCGCCAATGACGCGGCAACCGCGATTGGCGAGGCGATCTCAGGCTCTGAAAAGAAGTTTGCACAGCGGATGAACCGCACTGCTAAGGCATTGGGGATGTCGCGCACCAACTTCAAGAACGCCCATGGTCTGACCCAAAGCGGCCATCTGTCCACCGCACGCGATATGACCACGCTGGGACGCCACATCTTTTATGACTACCCCGAATACTACAACCTATTCTCGCGCCAATCGACCCATGCGGGGATCAAGACAGTGCGTAACACCAACCGCCGCTTGCTGGCCAACTACCGCGGCGCGGATGGGATCAAAACGGGCTATACCAACGCCGCTGGCTTCAATCTGGTCGCCTCTGCTGAACGTGGCAGCGAGCGCATCATTGCGACTGTGTTTGGCGGCCGTTCCACCGCGACACGCAACAAACGTGTCGCGGAACTGCTGGACATGGGATTCCGCAAGGCACCCACGCGGGTGGCCACCCGTAAACCGGCGCGGCCTGTTTATGGCGCAGTGCCCGGCACCGGCAAAACCATCCGCACCGTCACAACCGTGAAGAAGAGCCTGCGTCCGCAGGCCCGTCCGGGTGCGGCGGCAAAGCCGCCCGTGCTGCTGGCTCTGAGTGATGAAATCAATCAAGCCGTCGCCGAAGCGACCAGCGTTGAGGCCCCCAAATCCACGACAAAAATAGCCACGAAACCCAAAGCAAAGCCCGCGACACCGAAAGACGTTGTTCTGGCCAGCACAGTCGCTGCCGAACCCTCGGCGCCTGCCGCGCCAATTTCTGCCACCCTTGACACGTCTGAGCCGCTACAAGAAGACGGTCAGGAAGTGGTGGCGCGCCTCTCGACATCCGGCGGCAATCACTGGGGCATCAACGTGGGCCGCTTCCCCAGCCGCTACGCTGCGCAGCGCATGCTGCTGAAGACGGCATTGGCCGAAATGAACACCTTGGACGGATCGCTGCGCAAGGTGGTGAAGCGCAAAGCAGGCTATGATGCGCAGTTCATGGGCATGCCACGGGAGAAAGCCGATCTGGCCTGCCGCCGTCTGCAGGCCCGGCAAGTGACCTGTTTCATGGTCGGACCAGGTTGACGAAGTCAGGTCGGGTTAAGCCCTCTCTGCAAAACAGAAACAAAGCCCCCGCTGTGCATCCACCAGCGGGGGCTTTGTTTTGAATGGTACGACGACCGGTTAGCCCTTCGGCTTGTCGTCATACTCATCACTGAGGATCCGCTGGCTGTTGCCTTCGGGATCATCATACTGATTGCTGCGCACCGTGTAGACAAATGCGCCAAGCCCTACGCCCCCAAGAAGGAGGGAAATCGGGATCAGATAGGCGATGATTTCCATCGAAAGCTTTCCTTTGGCGCAGACGCATATGCGACGATAACAGACGCGCACTCTAGCGGCAGTCGCACACGCCCACTTTGAGGTAGCGCAAGTTTTGCCGCCAAATGATTAGCGCAGGCGCAGCGCGTTCAGGGACACTGTAATCGAACTGGACGACATGGCCAAGGCCGCAACCAAGGGCGTGGCCAGACCAATCACGGCAATCGGTACAGCGATTACATTGTAGAGCGTCGCAATCTGGAAGTTTTCGCGGATCCGCTTCGTCGCCGATTGTGCTGTGTCCAGCGCATCCGCGATAGGCGACAGATCGCCCCCCAGAAGCACGATATCCGACGCCACACGCGCCGCATCCAGTGCCGATGCAGGCGAAATGGACACATGCGCCGCCGACAGCGCAGCCGTGTCGTTCAGACCGTCGCCGACCATCAGCACCTTGTTGCCGTTCTGGGTCAGCGTATCGACCCGTGCGGCTTTATCGGCGGGCAGCGCCTCGGCCATCCAGTTTTTGATACCCAGTCGATGTGCCAGCGCCTCTACCGCGCCGGTGGTGTCGCCAGAAATCAGCAGCACATCCTTCCCCGCCGCCTGCAATTCAGACACGGCCTGTTCTGCGCCATCGCGCAAACGGTCGGTAAAGGTGAAGGCAACAGGCGCCTCGCCCTCAATGGCCAGCCAGCTGACGGTTAATGCGGCGCTCATACTGACGTTTTCGGCACCCACCCATGCCGCACGGCCCAGACGGACCTGTTTATCGTTCCAAACCGCCTCTGTCCCGTAACCGGGAACTTCACGCAGAACCGTGACCTCTGCCGCTTCTGCGCCGTCAGCTGCGGCGACCAGCGCGCGGGATAGCGGGTGCGACGATCCCGCTGCCAGTGCCAGTGCCACGGAAACATGCGCGGGCGTATGGTCTGAAAGGTTGGTTAATTCCGGCGTGCCAGCGGTCAGCGTGCCGGTTTTGTCAAACACCACAGTATCCACCTGCGCCAGTCGTTCCAGCGCGGTGGAATGTTTGATCAGCATGCCCTTGCGGAACAACCGGCCAGAGGCCGCCGTTGTCACCGCTGGCACAGCCAGACCCAGCGCACAGGGGCAGGTGATGATCAGCACTGCAGCCGCAATGTTAAGTGATGTGCGCATGTCACCGGAATAGATCAACCAGCCCAGGAAACTGAGCGCCGACAAGATATGCACACCCGGCGCATAAAGTTTCGCAGCACTATCCGCCAGCGAGGTGTAACGCGACCGCCCTGATTCCGCGATGGCGACCAGTTCGGCCATCTGGTGCAGCGACGTATCCTTGCCCACAGCGGTGGCACGTACCACAAGCGGACCGGTCAGGTTAACCTCACCGCTGGACACCACCTGCCCTGCGGCTGCGAAAACCGGAAGCGTCTCCCCCGTCAGCAGCGAACGATCCAGTTCCGAGGTACCTTCAACAATTTCACCGTCCACCGGCATCCGCCCACCAGGGCGCACCAGCACCAGATCACAAACCGCAACATCTGCCACGGGCACAGTGACCTCTTCACCGTCGCGCAGCAGGATGGCACGGGGAACCTCAAGCGCGGCCAGCTCTTCGGCGGCAGAACGGGCCACGGCACGGGTGCGATGATCTAGGTAACGGCCAGCCAGCAGAAAAAACACCAGTGTGAGAGCCGCATCAAAATAGGCGTGTTCCCCTGACAGCGAGGTTTCCCAAAGCGATGTGACGACCGCCAGCACAATGGCAAGCACAATCGGCACATCCATATTCAGACGCCCCGCTTTCAGCGCGGCCCATGCGTTGCGGAAAAACGGCTGACCTGAAAAGACGATGGTAGGCAGCGCAATCGCCGCAGAGATCCAGTGGAACATGTCCCGTGTCGCAGCCTCAGCGCCTGACCAGACAGACACTGACAACAGCATCACGTTCATCGAGGCAAAGCCAGCGACCGCTAGCCGCATCAACAATTCGCGCCCAGCTTTATCAGTCTCTGTCGCGCTGAGTGCGCCCGCGTCCAACTCATGGGCCTGATACCCAACCTCCTCCAACGCGGCGATCAGTGGTGCGGGCGTCACGTCTGGATCGGCCTCCACCAAAGCCCGCTTCAGCGTCAGATTGACCCGCGCCTCACGCACCCCTGGCACGGCTGACAGCGCCTTTTCCACCGTGGTGATACAGGCGGCGCAATGCACAGCCGGCACCGATAGGGCCAGCCGTGCCTCTGTCGGGGCGCTCGCGTCAGCAATCGCTTCGGCCGACGGGGCGGCGACACAGGCGGGGCAAGCGGCCAGTTGGGGGCGCAGGGTTTCGGCCATGAGATCAACGCACCACGTTTACAATCACACGCTGGTTGAATGGCGTGCCATCCACGGACTCAGCACGCATGCGCAGGTGCCAGTTGCCATCAGCCAGTTCCATAGAGGCAACATAATCCGAGCCATCAAAGGTGAAGGCAGGCTCCACATCATCGGCCACATGGGTCGCGCGCCCCAGCACCGCGTAAAGCGACGCCGCCTCAACGGGGGTTCCGTCAGCGTTGCGGATAGACAGGCGCAGAACGCCTGCCTCATGGGTGCCGGCCACGTCCCAGCCAAGGGCCTCTTGTGCCGCTTTGCGTTCATCGAACTGCTGCGACGCGACATAAGAGTTCTTTACCTCCAGCCCGGGGAAGGTTTTCACCGCGTTCACCGCCAGGGTGATGTTCACCGCGATAATGATCCCGAAGGCCACGACAAAGATTGCCAGAACATGTTTACCGGTCAGTTCCTTGGTCACGGTCAGTTTCCTTTTCCGTTAAAGATGGTGTCTTTGGACGCGCGATCGCCATTGCTGGTGTCCTCCACCCAGATGCGGAAGTTGACACGTTCGGCCAGCGACGCCTCTGTGCCTTTGGGCGCAGTCACATAGACACGCTGCAGGCTCATTGTATCAGCCGGAACGATCACAGTCTGCCCTTCAACACCTTCCAGACGAACCGCCAGATCATCATTGCCTGCAATGGTAATTTTAAACGGGCGCTCATCGCCGTTCTTGTTCCGCAGGCGCACATCATAGGTGTTGCGGATGGTGCCATCGGACAACAGCACGTAGGTAGGGTTCCGCACCGGGGCGACAGTCAGTTCAATCACCGGACGAATAAACAGCGCCACCAAAAGCGCCAAACCCACGGACGCCCAAAGCGTTGTATAAAGGATGGTGCGTGGGCGGAAAATATGTTTCCACACCGATTTCGGCGGTTTGCCTGCCTGCTCGGCGGTTTCATCGGTCAGCGCCAGATAGTCGATCAGGCCACGCGGCTTGCCGATCTTGGCCATCACATCATCACAGGCGTCAATGCACAGGCCACATGTGATGCATTCCATCTGCTGGCCATCGCGAATGTCGATGCCCATCGGGCAGACATTCACACAGGCCATACAGTCGATACAATCACCCTGCGGCGCTGCATCGGCGGCCTGCGCCTTCTTGCCCCTCAGCTTACCGCGCGGCTCGCCACGCCAATGACGGTAGCCGATGGTCAGGGTGTCCTCATCCATCATCGCGGCCTGAATACGCGGCCAGGGGCAAGCATAGATACAGATCTGTTCACGCGCGATCCCACCGAAGAAGAAGGTGGTCGCGGTGAGGATCAGCATGGTCGAATAAGCAACCGGATGGGCATTCAGCGTCACCAAATCCATCGCGAGCTGCGGCGCATCGGTGAAGTAGAAGACCCAAGCGCCGCCCGTGGCCAGCGCGATCAGAAACCACAAAACAAATTTGATCGCCCGCAGACGGACCTTGCGCGCATCCCATTTTTTCTGGCGGTGCAGACGCAGGCGGGCGTTACGGTCACCCTCCACCCAGCGTTCGACCAGAATAAAAAGATCCGTCCACACAGTCTGCGGACATGCATAGCCGCACCATACGCGCCCCAATGCCGAAGTGAACAGAAACAAACCCAATCCCGCCATCACCAAGAGACCGGCAACGAAATAAAACTCGTGCGGCCAGATCTCGATCCAGAAGAAGTAGAAACGACGATGCGCCAGATCGACCAGAACCGCTTGATCAGGCAAGTTCGGGCCGCGATCCCAGCGGATCCAGGGCGTCAGGTAATAAATCCCCAAGGTGATCGCCATGATCACCCATTTCATGTTGCGGAAAGCACCGCTCACTCGGCGAGGAAAGACAGGCTCGCGGGCGGCATAAAGACTCGGGGGGGTATCAGGTTGGGTTTGCGACACGGACTCGCTCCGTTGGCTAGAGAATTCGGTATCTTTTCACAGACTCGGCCCCATTCGTACTTTGACCTGTATCAAACTCACATCTTGAATTCACCTATTGGCCGCTTTGTCGCACCAACCAGTTCGAAAATACCTTTAGTGATGTCCGTTTTACGCCCGGGCGCGTGACCATGTGGTAACCTTTGGGTCGCTCCGCGGCGTCTTCCTCCTCAAATAGAACCCGCAGGCGCCCCGCCTGAATGTCAGATTCGATCAAGGCACGCGCACAGACCCCGACGCCCTGCCCTGATCGCAGCGCTTCCAGCATCAGGTTGCCCGGCATCGACGACATGCCCAACGCCGGATCCCCGATCACCCCGCGCTGGCGCAACCATTTGCTGGCTTCATGGGTGCCCAGTTCTTGTAACCACGGCAGGGTTAGCAGATCTTCCGGCTGCAGATCAGGCGTTTCCGGCACCAATGCAGGCGCCACGACAAGCACCACGGGCGAAAGTACCAGCAGGCGTGCCTCCAATCCCGGCCAGTGGCCATCACCGTAGCGCAACGCCACATCAATACCTCCCGGCTCCAGCGCCTTTACCTCGGCAGAGGGGTCGATCATCAGGGCCACATCAGGGTGTTTGCTACGAAATTCAGCCAATCGCGGCATCAGCCATGCCGCAGCAAATGACGGCGTGGCAGAGATTTGCACCGGACGGCTGGCAGCGCCGCCTGTCAGATCCTCCACTACACGTTCAACCTCGCCAAATCCGCGTGCTGTCGCTTCGGCCAGTTGCAGCCCCGCAGCTGTCAGGTGTGTCTGACGGCCGCGCCGATCCAGAAGCATCAGGCCCAGCTCTCCCTCCAGCGCCTTGATCTGCTGCGAAATAGCGGCGTGACTGACATTCAACGATCGGCCAGCGGCAGCCATGTTGCCGGTTTCATAAAAGGCCAGAAAGGCCCGCAATGCCGTCATCGGTGGAAGAGAACGCCAACCCATTTGTAAGGCCACCTTACATGAGGAAATCCGAAGTGCAGTCGCCAAACTCATAAAGCAGGGGCAGAATGAGATCAAACAGCCGACAGGAGTATTAGATCATGTTTAACATCTTCGCGCAAAGCTTCCTCACTGCAACCCGCCAAGACGCAGCGCGGCCCGCCCCTGAGGTGGCCAACAGGGCCAACAGGGCCAACAGGGCCAACAGGGCCAACAGAATACAGCCGGATCATCGGGCTGCAAAACCACGCATGAAACTACGAGAGAAACAGGGCCCCGCAAACCACCCGCCAAAACGCAATCCGTAAGCGGGCAAGAAAAAAGCCCCGACAAAACTGCGGGGCGGAACCAAGAACCAAACAAAAGCGGCACCGGCCTTCCAGGAAACGCGCGAACAGGACGGAAGAGCCGGTGCCAGCCCCTGGGGCGTCGGGAAACGCCCCGGGGTATTTCGGTGTTACTGACCACCACCACGGGTGTGGACGTAGGTGGCTACCGCACGGATCTCTGCCTCGGAGAGGCGGTTCGCCCAAGCAGGCATTGCGCCATAACGGGCATTGTAGACCGACTCGCGGATGGCGTCGTAACTGCCGCCATAGAGCCAGATTGCATCAGCCAGCGCCGGTGCACCTTGATCTATGTCACCTTCACCACTTTCGCCGTGGCAGGATGCGCAGTTTTCTTCGAAAACAACCGCACCCTCTGCAATCATGGTGGCATCCTTGGGCTCACCCGACAGCGACATCACATAGTTAACGACCTGATCGATCTGCTCTGACTCCAGCAGTTCGTCCTTGCCGAAAGCCGGCATTTCCGACTGACGCAGGTAGTCATCATCGGTGGGCTGACGCACGCCGACAGTGATGGTGGTGTGGATCGATTCGATATCCCCCCCCCAGAGCCAGTCATCGTCGATCAGGCTGGGATAGCCCACCGCACCGTCCGCACCGGAGCCGTGACACTGGGCACACCAGGTTTTGAACACCGCCGCACCAGCCGAATTTGCATAGCCTACCAGCTCTGCATCATCCGCGATTGCAGTCAGTTCGGCCGAAACCAGCTTGGTATTCATCGGTGCCTGACGCGCTTCGAACTCGGCAATGTCTTGAGCGACTTCACCGCGGGTCGAAAATCCCAGCAAGCCGGGTGTGGCTTCTTTCAGCAGTGGCCATGCAGGGTAAGCGACCACATAGTAGAGGCCCCAGACGATACAGGCGTAGAAGGTCCACAGCCACCAGCGTGGCAGCGGCGTGTTCAGTTCCTCGATGCCGTCCCAGGAATGGCCCGTGGTGCCGACGTCTTGGTGTTGCGTTGGTTTTTTAGCCATTTCTCACGCCTCCTTGGCGTCGCCGCTGCGCGCAGCGGGCTTGTCTTCGTGCCGGAAGGGGATATCCGCGACGTTGCTATAAGTTTTGGTGCTTCCGGGGCGCATTACGAAGAACACGACCCCTACGAAGAACCCAAACAGCGTCAAGAGCATCCAGCTATCCGCAAACTCTCTAAGCAGGGAATAGGTTTCCATGTCCTGATCCCTCCTTAGCGGCTTGCGTCAGGGGTGAAGGTCGAGAAATCAACCAGAGTGCCCAGCATCTGCAGATAGGCGATCAGCGCATCCGCTTCGGTCAGGTCAGCCGTGCCATCAAAGTTACGCACCTGAACCGACTCTTCACCATAACGTTCCAATAGACCGTCATAGTCGCTGTCAGGGTCTGCCTGCGCCGCAAAATCGGTCTGAGCGTTGGCGATCATATCGTCGGTATAAGGCACACCTACGATACGGTTGGTCGCCATCAGATCACCGATGTAGCGGCTGTCCAGCTTCACATGCTCAAGGTAGCCATATTTCGGCATCACCGATTCCGGCACCACCGATTGCGGATCGCGCAGGTGATCAGCATGCCATTCATCCGAATAGCGACCGCCAACACGGGCCAGATCAGGGCCGGTCCGTTTGGACCCCCACTGGTGCGGGTGATCGTATTTCGATTCCGCAGCCAGCGAGTAGTGGCCGTACCGCTCATGTTCGTCGCGCATCGGGCGGATCATCTGACTGTGGCAGACATAGCAGCCTTCGCGCAGGTAGATTTCACGGCCAGCCAGTTCCAGCGGGGTGTAAGGGCGCATGCCCTCGACATCCTCGATGGTGTTTTCCAGCCAGAACAGCGGTGCGATTTGCACGATGCCGCCGATGGTTACCACCAGAAAGGCAAAGATTGCCAATAGGGTAACGTTTTTCTCGAGGATCGCGTGTTTATCAAGAATTGCCATCTGTCCGGCCCTCCTTATTCAGCCGGGACTGCAACGGGGCCCTGAGCCTCAGCGGCCGGGGCGCGTTTCGCAGTCATCCAGAGGTTGTAGCACATGATGATGGCACCAGCGAGGAACATAACCCCACCCAGACCGCGCACCACATACATTGGGAACTTGGCGCTTACGGTGTCGGCGAAAGAGTTCACCAAGAAGCCATTAGCGTCAACTTCACGCCACATCAGGCCTTCCATGATGCCGGTCACCCACATGGAGGCGGCGTAGAAGATGATGCCGATTGTGGCCAGCCAGAAGTGCCAAGATACCAGACGCAGACTGTACAGACCTGTGCGGTTCCACAGTTTGGGCACCAGGAAGTACAGCGCACCAAAGGTGATCATACCGTTCCAGCCCAATGCGCCAGAGTGTACGTGGCCAATGGTCCAGTCCGTGTAGTGCGACAGCGAGTTCACAGCGCGGATCGACATCATCGGACCTTCGAAGGTCGACATGCCGTAAAAGCCGATCGAGATCACCATCATACGGATCACAGGGTCGGTGCGCAGTTTGTCCCATGCACCCGACAGGGTCATCAGACCGTTGATCATGCCGCCCCAGCTGGGCATCCACAGAACAACCGAGAACACCATGCCAAGGGTCGAAGCCCAGTCAGGCAGCGCGGTGTAGTGCAGGTGGTGCGGACCGGCCCAGATGTACAGGAAGATCAGCGCCCAGAAGTGGATGATCGACAGTTTATAGGAATAAACCGGACGCTCAGCCTGTTTCGGAACAAAGTAGTACATCATGCCGAGGAAGCCCGCGGTCAGGAAGAAACCCACAGCGTTGTGACCGTACCACCACTGAACCATCGCGTCCTGAACACCAGCGAAGACCTGAACCGACTTGGAGCCGAAGATCGAAACCGGGATCGCCAGGTTGTTGACGATGTGCAGCATGGCGATAGTGATGATGAAGGCCAGGAAGAACCAGTTGGCCACGTAGATGTGGGGTTCTTTCCGCTTCATGATGGTGCCAGCGAAGACCAACAGGTAGCAAACCCATACGACGGTCAGCCACAGGTCGATGTGCCATTCGGGTTCAGCGTATTCCTTGCCGTTGGTTGCGCCCAGCAGGTAGCCGGTTGCCGCCATCAGGATGAACAGCTGGTAGCCCCAGAAAACGAACCACGCCAGATTGCCGCCCCAAAGACGCGCAGCAGAGGTCCGCTGTACGATGTAGAAAGAGGTGGCCAGCAGTGCGTTCCCGCCGAATGCGAAAATCACCGCCGAGGTGTGCAGCGGGCGCAGACGACCAAAGTTGGTGTAGCCCTGCATGAATTCGAGGTTGAGTACCGGGAAAGCCAGCTGGAATGCGATGACCACACCCACAAGGAAGCCCACCACTCCCCAGAAGGCGGTCGCGATCACGCCGAAGCGGATCACGCCATCCAGATATTCACCCGATACATCAGCGCCAACCGGCTCATCGGTCCGGCGCAGTGTATAAATAAAGGCCACGATCGCGAACGACGCTGCAATCAGCATATTCACGGTGTAGGCCAGATCGCGACCATAGTTGGCTGCAATCAGCGCCCCAAGCGCAGCCAAACCAAGCACGATCAGCTTGATGTAGTTAACCATTTTGCGTCCCTTCGTCTCTGAACCCGCGTGATTCTTTTTCGCGCGGGCGGTTCCAGACTGGCGGTTTTGTGCGTTTCCATGCGTTTCGGCGCCTTGATCTGCATCAAGACTCTGCTCGGTAAATATCTTCTATCATACACCATACGCGCTTTGATGCGTGTCAAAGCGGGCTCAGGGGGATGACCGTACGCATTACCCCAATCAACCGGTCAGGAGATCACGCCAAATGGCTTTCAAATCACTGTTTTCTGTGCTGTCCGATCCGGACCTACTGCCCGGACTGCTTGATCAGTCCACCGTTCTGGCCCGGAAATATGACGCCCATCTGGAAACCTTGTGCCTTGGCGTCGATCGCACGCAGGCTGGCTATTACTACGGCAGCGGCAACGCGCTGGTGATTCAACAAACGATCGAACGCGCTCGCGAAACCGCCGAGAGCCTGAATAAGGCTGCGGAACAACATCTGGCCGGGCAGGACTGCCTCTGGGGTGTGACCAGTGGTGCGACGCAGCTTGCTGACCTGGGCCGTCATGTGGGCAATCACGCCCGTTTCTGCGATCTGGCGATCGCAGCCAAACCCTATGGGGAGGGCTGTGGTATCGAACTGGAAGCGATTGTCGAGGCAATGCTGTTCGATGGTCGCGTGCCAGTTCTGCTGACACCAGCAAACACGGCCCCTTTGCGGGATCCGAAAACAATTACCCTTGCCTGGAACGAAAGCCCGGAAGCGCTCTCCGCTGCCCGTGCTGCCCTGCCCCTCCTGAAAGAAGCCGAGCGCGTACGCGTTGCAGTGATCGACCCGCCCCAGCACGGGCCGGAGCGGTCCGACCCCGGTGGGCGGCTGTCACAGTTTCTGGCCCGCCACGGCGTGCGCACCGAAATTGACGTTCTGTCCAAAACCATGCCGCGCGTTGCAGATGTGATCCTGCGCCACGTGACCGATGGGGCCTCTGACATGGTGGTGATGGGCGCCTACGGGCATTCGCGCTTCCGCGAGGCTATCTTGGGCGGGGCAACCCGCGACATGCTGGAGCTGTCGCCGGTTCCTGTTTTCATGGCGCACTGATCATCAGCCAAATAAAAGGCGGACCACAAGGCCCGCCTGACTGAAGGCCAGCGCGATCTGCGATCAGATCCAGAAATTAGGCAAAGACACCGCCGTCGCTGTCATCGCCCGCCTCGATCAACAGCCGGTCCAGATCGGGCACGGTCACGTGACGCTTTCCCTCCAGATGGATGACACCGTCACGTTTCAACGCCGAGATCTGGCGGCTAACCGTTTCCAGCGTCAGACCCAGATAATCCGCCATAGCCTCACGGGTTAGTGGCAGATCAAACACCAGCTTGCCCTTCGCAGGCCGCAGATGCAGCGTCGCGTCGCGTCGCGCGATGATCGACAATAGACTGGCGATCTTCTCACGCGCGGTTTTCCGACCCAGAACCAACATCCATTCTCGCGCCGCGTCCAATTCATCCAGCGTCATTTCCAAGAGCCGCTGCGCGATATGGGGAGTATCCACCATCATCTTCTCAAACGGTTTTTTGCGGAAGCAGCACATCACCAGATCCGTGGTCGCAACCACATCGTAGGCCGAACCATCACGCCCCGGACGCCCGACAAAGTCACTGGGCAGCAGCAAACCCACCATCTGGGTGCGCCCATCCTCCATGGTTTGGGTCAGGGTGGCGATGCCGGATACAACCGACCCGACAAAATCCATCTGATCACCGGACCACACAACGGTCTGTCCCGCCTGAAAGCTGCGGTAGTATTTGATATCGTCCAACAGCTCCAATTCATCGGCGTCACAGCGGGCGCATACAGCCCTGTGACGAATCGGACAGTCCGCACAATCGTGCGGCGTGGAGAGGGATAGCTCTTTTAACATTGGACCATTCGCGCTTGATCTGGGTCAAGGAGGGGGTGCCTCCCTTTCCATAAAGGCTATTAGCATGGAAACGAAAACGCAACTTGCCAAACTGGGACTGTTTGACGCGAAAGTCCCGCGTTACACATCTTACCCTACGGCCCCGCACTTCTCGCCTGAGATTACAGGCTCGGATTATGCCAGCTGGATCAGTGCCTTAACGCCTGGATCCAGTGTCTCGCTATACGTGCATGTGCCATTTTGTCGCCGGTTGTGCTGGTTCTGTGCCTGCCGCACTCAAGGCACCCAAAGCGATTCTCCTGTTGCCGCTTATCTGGAGACGCTGAAGGCGGAGCTAAAGCTGTTGAAACAGCAATTGCCCGAAGGCATCACCCTGTCGCGGCTGCATTGGGGCGGTGGGACGCCCACGTTGCTAAGCCCGGAGATGATGAACGATCTGGCAGAGGCAATTGCCGATGTGGCGCCCTTCGCGCCCAATGCGGAGTTTTCGGTAGAAATTGATCCCAATGAGATTGACGATGCCCGCCTGAAGGTGCTGGCCGCTGCAGGGATGAACCGCGCGTCGATCGGGGTGCAGGATTTCGACGATGAAATCCAGCAAACTATCGGCCGTATTCAGGGCTATGACGTCACCCGCGATGCGGTTGAGGCGATCCGCGCCCATGGCGTCTACAGCCTGAATGCCGATATCCTGTTCGGCCTGCCGCATCAGAGTCAGGAACGCATCACCGAAAGCGTGCAGAAACTGCTGTCGTTGGAACCCGATCGCGTCGCGCTTTATGGCTATGCGCATGTGCCGTGGATGGCCAAGCGTCAGCAGATGATCCCGTCAGATGCCCTGCCCACCCCAGAAGAGCGACTGGAACTGTTTGAAACCGCGCGCCGCCTGTTTGTCTGGGACAACTATGCAGAGATCGGGATTGATCACTTTGCCACGCAGGACGATGGGCTGACCATCGCACAGAAAACAGGCCGCCTGCGCCGAAACTTCCAAGGCTACACCGACGACACCGCCGAGGTGCTGATCGGGGTTGGTGCTTCTTCCATCTCGCGCTTTCCACAGGGGTTCACGCAGAACGCGCCCGCAACCGGTGCACATACCAGTGCGATCCGCGAAGGGCGTTTTTCGGTCTCCAAAGGGCACCGCTTTACCGATGAAGACCGCCTACGCAGCCGGATGATCGAAATGATCATGTGCGATTTCAAAATCGACAGTGCGGAGCTGATGGAGACATTCGACGTCTCCCGACTACGCCTGCAAAGCATGCTGGATGAGGCAGATCGCGCCTTCGCCGGATTGCTGGACCGCCGCAATGGCGACCTGTTCATCCCAGAGGCCGCGCGCCCGCTGACCCGAATGATTGCCCGCGCCTTTGACGCCTATGATCTGTCCAAAGCTGGACACAGCTCGGCGATTTAAGAAAAAGCAAAATGCCAAATCAAAGATTTGGCAGCGCCCGAACCGCCCCATTTTGTCGAAGGCAAACCTCCGATTTGAAGGGGCGGGCGCGGGCCGCGCTTCCAATTACATCGTCGCTGCCAACAGCGTTTGCGCATATTCCGTCTGCGGATTGGTGAACAGCGCCTCGGCCTCTCCGGCCTCCACCACATCACCGTGTTGCATCACGATCATCTGGTGGCTCATCGCGCGCACCACATGCAGGTCGTGGCTGATGAACAGATAGGCCAGCCCATAGCGCTGTTGCAGATCACGCAGCAGATCAACGATCTGTACCTGTACCGTCATATCAAGCGCAGATGTCGGTTCATCCAGCACCACCAGACGCGGGTTCAAGATCATTGCGCGGGCAATGGCGATCCGTTGACGTTGACCGCCGGAAAACTCATGCGGGTAGCGGTCCATCGTGGCGGGATCCAGCCCCACCTCTTCCATAACAGCCGCCACCTTATCACGAGTATCACCGCCGCCTGTGCCATGCACACCCAGTCCTTCGGCAATGATCTGGACGCAACTCATGCGGGGTGACAGGCTGCCGAAGGGATCCTGAAACACGATCTGCATATCCTTGCGCAGGGCCCGGAGTGCCTTGGTCGACAGATCGCGGACATCGCGCCCTTCAAAGTTGATTCCGCCCTCTGAGGCGATCAATCGCATGATTGCCAGCGCCAGCGTGGTCTTGCCTGACCCCGATTCACCTACGATACCCAGCGTTTCACCGGCACGTAGAGACAAAGACGCCTCATTCACCGCCTTCACATGGCCCACCGTGCGCTTGAAAAATCCGCGTTGGATCGGGAACCAAACGCGCAGCTGCTCCGTGGTAAGAATCGTCTCTGCCTTCTCAGACACAGGTGTTGGAATACCGCTTGCACGGGCTGACAGAAGTGTTTGGGTGTATTCGTGCTGAGGGTTGGCAAAAATTTCAGCCGTCGGGCCAGCCTCTACTATCTCTCCGTCTTTCATCACACAAACCCGATCGGCCAGCTTCTGCACGATTCCAAGGTCATGGGTAATGAACAGCAGGCCCATGTTTTCGCTTTCTTTCAGCTCCACCAGCAAATCAAGGATCTGCGCCTGAATAGTCACATCCAGCGCGGTGGTTGGTTCATCGGCGATCAGCACGTCAGGCTTATTGGCCAGCGCCATCGCAATCATCACCCGCTGGCGTTGCCCGCCGGACAGTTGGTGGGGATAGCTGCTGAGGCGGCTTTCAGCGTCGCGAATGCCCACCTTTTCAAGCAACTCCAAAACCCGCCCCCGCGCTGCATCCGCTGCAATCGCCTGATGCAGCATCAATGATTCCGCCAACTGCTTTTCGATCGTGTGCAGCGGGTTCAGGGACGTCATCGGCTCCTGAAAGATAAAGGAGATATCGTTGCCACGCACACGCTGCAGCTCTGCCTCGGACGCGCCAATCATCTGGGCACCATCATATGTAACCGATCCACCGACAGTGGCGTTTTCACCAAGGAGCGACACGGTCGACATCGCCGTCACCGATTTACCGGATCCGCTTTCGCCCACCAGCGCGACGGTTTCGCCCCGATCCACGGTGAAAGAAACGCCTTTCACGGCCATGTTGACCTTGCCTTCCTGACGGAAGCTGACGGTCAGATCTTTGACCTCAAGAATGCTCATTGAAAGGTTTTCCTTGGGTCGAAGGCATCGCGCACACCTTCAAAGATGAAGACGAGGAGCGACAGCATAATAGCAAAGACAAAAAACGCGGTGAAGCCAAGCCACGGCGCTTGCAGGTTCTGCTTCGCCTGCAGCGTCAGTTCCCCCAGCGACGGCGCCGAAGAGGGCAGCCCGAAGCCAAGGAAATCGAGACCAGCAAGCGTCGCCAGCGTACCCGTGACGATGAACGGCAGCAACGTGACCGTGGCGACCATCGCGTTGGGCAGCATGTGGCGGAACATAATGGTGACATTTGACACCCCAAGCGCCTTGGCCGCACGGACATATTCCAAATTGCGGGCGCGCAGGAATTCAGCGCGGACAACGCCTACCAGGCTGATCCATCCAAAGAGCACAGTAATAAAGACCAGTAGCCAGAAACTTCGCCCGATGATCGCGAACAAAATGATAATCACGTATAGTGTCGGGGTGCCGGACCAAATCTCGATTATCCGCTGAAAGATCAAATCCACCCAGCCGCCAAAATAGCCCTGCACTGCACCCGCGATGATGCCGATGATGCTAGAGAGTGTGGTGACGATCAGCGCAAATAGGATCGACAGGCGGAAACCATAGATCACCCGTGCCAGCACATCACGTTTGGTGTCATCGGTGCCCAACAGGTTGTCACCATTCGGCGGCAGCGGCGCTGCGCCGGGACGATCGGCCTGTGTAGTGTAGCTGTAACGGATCGGTGGCCAGATGGTCCAACCCTTATGGAATCCTTCGGCCTGATAGGTGCCTGCGTCGATCTGTTCCACGATCCCCTCTGGATCATCCCAACAGTCCTGCACACCGCCAGTCTGGATCAGGCATTCAATCTCTGGGTCGGTATATTTCGCCTCGGTCCGGAAATCGCCGCCAAATGTGGTTTCGGGATAGAACTTCGCCACCGGCGTGAACAGTTCACCTCGATAATTGACAAGGATCGGTTTTTCATTCGCCACCAGCTCTGCAAAGAGCGACACCGTGAATAGCACGGCGAAAATGATCAGCGACCAGTAAGCACGGCGGTTCGCCTTGAAGTTTGACCAGCGGCGGCGGTTGAGTGGCGACAGGGTAAAGAAACGCACCATGATTTCAGCCCTCTCGTTTTTCAAAGTCGATGCGCGGATCGACCAGCACATACATCAGGTCCGAAATAATCCCGACCACCAGACCGATTAGGCCAAAGACAAAGAGCGAGCCGAACACGATCGGATAATCCCGCTGCACAGCCGCCTGAAACCCCATACGCCCCAGACCATCGAGGCTAAACAGCGTTTCAATAATCAGCGATCCGCCAAAGAAGACGCCAATAAACACCGCAGGGAAGCCCGCGATCACAATCAGCATCGCATTGCGGAATACGTGACCATAGAGAACGCGATGTTCGCTCAACCCCTTGGCGCGGGCGGTGATGACGTATTGCTTCTTGATTTCATCAAGGAAGCTGTTCTTGGTCAGCAGGGTCAATGTGGCAAAGGCCGAAATGGTCGACGCAAGCACAGGCAACGTGATGTGCCACAGATAGTCAACGATTTTGCCCCAAAGGCTGAGCTGATCCCAATTGTCGGACGTCAGCCCCCGCAGTGGGAAGATTTGCCAGTAGGACCCACCTGCAAACAGCACCAGCAAAAGGATCGCGAACAGAAAGCCGGGGATCGCATAGGCCACGATGATCAAACCAGAGGTCCATGTGTCAAAGCGCGATCCGTCCCGCACCGCCTTGCGGATGCCCAGCGGGATCGACACCAGATAGGCAATCACCGTGGACCACAGGCCCAACGTGATCGACACCGGCAGTTTTTCGATCACCAGATCAATGACCGAAGCAGAACGGAAGTAGCTTTCACCAAAATCAAACCGGATATAGTTCCACATCATATTAAGGAACCGTTCCAACGGTGGTTTGTCGAAACCGAACTCTTTTTCCAGCTCGGCAATATATTCAGGCGGCAGGCCGCGGGCGCCTTGATAGGTATCATTTCCACTGCCGACGTCAGTGGCCGACACCTCGGAGCCAGATCCATCAAAGCTTTCAAACACGTTACCTTCGCCCTGCTGCTGGGCAATGATCTGTTCAATCGGGCCACCGGGCACGAACTGCACGAGGGCAAAGTTGATAATCATCACCCCCAGCAGCGTCGGGATCACCAGCAACAGCCGGCGCAGGATATAAGCACCCATTTTCTTTGTTACCTCAGCGCACCGGCCGCTTTCAGCGCCGCGTGTTTGTCTGCATTATACCACCAAAAATCCAGCTCCCCGCGTGCAAAAGGGGTCAGGGGATCGGGGTATTCGAACATATCGTAATAGGCGACGGTGTGCACGTTTTTGAACCACTGCGGCACCCAGAACCGTTTGGCCCGCAACACGCGATCCAGCGCGTGAACAGCGGTCTGCAGCTCGGCCTTGCTGGTCGCAGAGGTAACATGGTCAATCAGCGCATCCACCGCCGGATCAGCAACGCCCATCAGATTACGAGAGCTTTCGTTTACACCTTCGGACCCGAACCACTGTTTCAAGTTGGTCGAAGGTTCACGCGCCATGCGGCCATTATGGGTCGTCATGTCGAAATCATACTTGCGCGACCGCTCCGCTGCCTGCGCGGGGTCCACACGGTTCAACTCTGCCTGAACCCCCAGACGTTTCAGGTTTTCTACAAACGGCAAAGTAATACGGTCAAAGGCAGGAGAATCGTCTAGGAATTCAATCTGCAACAGCTGACCGTCCTTGCGGCGCATCCCATCGTCGCCGACCATCCAGCCCGCCTCATCCAACAGTGCAGAGGCACGGCGCAGGTTCTTGCGATCCAACTGGCGGCTGCCCGATACCGGCGGAATCACCACCTCATCTGTCAGGATCGACGCGTCCAGCAGGCCCTGATCGACCAGCGGCTGCAACAGCGCCAACTCTCCTGCATCTGGTGCACCGATAGCTTGTAGGTCCGAATTACCCCAGAAACTGGTCACACGATCATAGAGGCCATAAAATAGCGACTCGTTCGACCATTCGAAGTTGAACATCAGCCCGATCGCTTCGCGGACGCGAGGGTCTTTGAACTTCTCCCGACGCAGGTTGAACACATAACTCTGCATCAGCGACAGCGACCCATCGGCCAGCTCCTCACGCTTCACATGCCCATCGTTAAGGCCGGGAAAATCATAACCCGTCGCCCATGTTTTTGAGCTGTTCTCCGACCGGAAAGTATAAGCACCCGCTTTGAACGCCTCAAAGGCCGCAACAGAATCGCCAAAGTATTCCACGCGGATCGTATCGAAGTTATTGCGACCCTTATTCACTGGCAGATCCGCCGCCCAGTAGTTCGGGTTGCGCCCATAGGTGATCCGACTGGGGATATCGTAGCTGTCCAGCATATAGGCACCAGTGCCCATGATCGGCAGCGCATTGGCGTCCTGAAGCTTGTAATCGTTAGCCTCAAACCACTTCTGCGAAAAGGCGGGCATGCCACCGGCCAGACCGATCCGATCCCGTTCCGGGCTGTCGGGGGAGAAGTGGAAGCGCACTTTGTAGGTGTCCAGCACCTCAACCTCCTCCACGAAGGCGCCGAATGCCGCGCGGAAGGACGGCAAGCCGTCAGTCATAAACAGATCAAAGGTGAATTTCAGGTCATTCCCCGTCCACGGTGTGCCGTCTGCCATCGTCACGTCATCGCGCAGGTTAAAATCCACCCATGCAATCCCTTCGGGGTATTCCATCGTGGTGCAGAGGAAGCAGTACACGGCAGTGGGATCATCAGCGTAGGTGGTCAGAACATTTTCATGACCGATCGTGGCCAAAGCACC
This sequence comes from Thalassobius sp. Cn5-15, assembly GCF_022347685.1. Taxonomy (GTDB): domain Bacteria; phylum Pseudomonadota; class Alphaproteobacteria; order Rhodobacterales; family Rhodobacteraceae; genus Thalassobius. Next base: position 163,926 of record NZ_JAKRGF010000006.1, on the reverse strand, counting down.
AGAATTTCCCTTGCGCGTATAAGAATTAAAACTGTCGAAGGTGCCCGGCGCCCATGTCGAAATCTCGCCCCCCTTTGGGGCATCTGGGTTCACATAGCGCAAATGGTCAAAATCGGCCGGATATTCCAATTCACCAAAGAAGTTATACCCATGGGTGGTGATCAGCTCTTCGGCCGCTGCCTGTTGAGCCATTCCGACAAGCGCCAGCGCCGTCAAACCACCCCCCAGCCAGTATAGTGCACCCCATTGGGGGGGCTGTGCATCCGTATGGTTCGGGTTGGCAGCTAGGGCGTTGGCTTTGGCGTGCGATTTGGGTGATGCCATTCGGGAAATCCTCCAGCTGATGGACGCGGTGTGCGCATCTTGTTGAAGTTCAAGCTAAAGCGCCCACACGGGCACATCAAGACGCCCATCACCGGATAGTGAAGCAATGCCAGCCCCTTGACGCGGTTTTATGCTGACGGCTGTGGCACGCACCCGCCCAAAACGCAAAAGACCGCTGCCCTTGGCAACGGTCCTTTACACGATTTGTTGCGTGATGCGCGCTTACTGCAGGCTTTGCAGATAGGCGATCAGGTTGGCGCGGTCTTTCTCTTTCTTCAGACCGGCGAAAGACATTTTGGTGCCCGGCGCGAATTTCTTGGGGTTTTCAACAAAACCATTCAGGTTGTCGATCGACCAGCTGTCCGCAACAGCAACCAAGCTACCCGAGTAGCCAAAACCATCTGCAGCACCCACAGCACGATCTACGATCGCAAACAGGTGCGGGCCGGTGCCATTTGCGCCGTCTTCCAGCTTGTGGCAGGCTTTACACTTGCCAAAAACCTTCGCACCTTTCGCAACGTCCGCCTCGGCCAGCAGAGTGGCGAAGTCGGGGCCTTCTTCGGCTGCGCCGCCGTGGCTGTCATCTGCACCTGTGTCGATCACATACGCCTGCGCATGGTGATCCCCATGACCGCCCGCTTCGGTGTTATAGAGTGCCTCAGCCGCCCAGCTGCCAAGCAGAAATACCAGAAGTGCACCGCAAAGCGCGGCGCCGGTTTTGGTAAAAGTCATCGTATCTAGCATGGGTCGCTCGTCTGTTACCTGTGTTGGGCCGTATCTACCTGCTTCCCCTATCGTTGCGCAAGGTATAGTTTGCGCGACCAAACGCCCTAGGGCAGGCTATTTGACAGGAAAACAACAGTTATGACCAATCGCATCGCCTTTCAGGGGGAATTGGGCGCCTATTCACATGAGGCCTGCCACAACATCTACCCAGAGATGGAGCCTCTGCCCTGCCGCACATTTGAAGATGTAATCAACGCTGTGCGCACTGGCGATGCCGATCTGGCCATGCTGCCGATCGAGAACTCGACCTATGGCCGGGTGGCCGACATTCACCGCCTACTGCCAGAAAGCGGCCTGCACGTCATCGGCGAAACCTTCGTTCGAGTGCGCATCGCGCTGATGGCTCATCAGGGTGTCAAGATCGCCGATCTTGACAAGGTTCAGGCCCACCTTGTGCTACTACCGCAATCAGCGAAGTTCCTGCAGCGACACGGGATTCGCGGTGAAGCCGCCGCTGACAGCGCTGGTGCAGCTGCTGATTTGTCAAAGACTGAGGATCGCAAAACCGGTGTTCTCGCCTCGGAACTCGCGGCAGAAATTTACGGGCTGAACGTGCTGGCCACGGATATCGAAGATCACGGCCACAACACCACCCGTTTCGTCATCATGTCGCGCGAACCCAATCACGCGCGGCGTGGTGACAGCGGTATGATCACGACCTTCGTATTCGAGGTCCGCAACATCCCCGCCGCGCTCTACAAGGCGATGGGTGGTTTCGCCACCAACGGCGTCAACATGACCAAGCTGGAAAGCTACATGAAGAATGGGTCGTTCACCGCAACGCAGTTTTATGCGGACATCGAAGGACATCCGGAGGATGCCAACGTACAACTGGCGCTGGATGAGTTGAGCTACTTCACCAATGAGGTGAAGATCGTTGGCGTCTACCCTGCCGCCCGACCACATCACGACAGCTGAGGTAGACGATCAGCGTTTTCCCCGCCAGAAAATGCTGCGCCCCACGCTTGAGAGGCAGAGATCATGCGCGTCCGTCCCTTTCGCACTGCAGATGCTGCTACGCTGGTACAGATCTTCCACCGCGCGGTGCAGGCCACAGCGCGCGCAGACTACTCTGAGGATCAGCTCAACGCATGGAGCCCGGCGCCTGCGGCCCCTGAACGCTACCTCGCCCGGATCACCCGTGGTGGCCATAAGGTTTGGGTGGCCGTCGATGACACCGACACGCCCATCGGCTTTATTGAGCTGCAAGAGGATGGCCATATCGACTGCTTCTATCGCGACCCCGACCATCGCGCTGCGCATGTGGGGCAGGCACTTTATAAGACGCTAGAGAAAGAGGCCCGCACCAGGCGCCTCACGCGGCTTTATGTTGAGGCCAGTGAGGTCGCGAAACGGTTTTTTCTGCGCCACGACTTCACTACGCTGGAACGTAATGAGTTCGAGCGGACTGGCGTGATGATGCACAACACCCGCATGGAAAAGCACCTGCAGTAGACAACCATACCCCAAAACCAAAACACCCCGCAGCGAGGCCACGGGGTGTTTTGAATTTCGATGTCACAAAAACCGCTTAGTGCAGCTTTGCATCAACTTCACTGATGGCAGCGTCGATCAGCTTGTTCGCGGCAGTTGCGTTCATCTGCTTGGCGACAACGTCACCAGCAGCGGCCACAGCCACGGATATTGCTGCGTTACGCACATCGCGCACAGCCGAAGCTTCGGCAGATGCGATCTGATCCTTTGCAGAGGTCAGACGACGTTCGATCGACTTTTCCAGATCCGCTTTCGCTTGCTCAGCAAAGGCGGCTGCATCAGCTTTGGCTTGCGCCACGATGCGATCTGCCTGTTCCTGAACTTCCTTCGACTTACGCTCGTAAGACGCCAGGATACCCTGTGCCTCCTCACGCAGAGCGCGGGCTTCATCCAGTTCGTTTTTGATGTCATCCGCGCGTTTGTCCAACAGACCGGCGATGGTGGCCGGAACTTTGAACTTCAGCAGGATGGCAACAAACAGGATAAATGCCAGCAACACGATAAAATCGGTGTTGCGCAGCGAGAAGAACGGGCCAGAAGCAGCAAAGGCGGGGCTGGCCGCGGTCAGAGCGACGAGAGTTGCAAGTTTACGCATTCCCTTACCCTTTCATGCGGGCAGCCACAGCTGCGTCTACGTCTTTGGCATCGGCTTCACCGCCCAGGGCAGTGATGAGTTCCGCTGCAGTGTCCTTGGCAACCGCTTCGACGGAGGCCACGGCATTCGCACGGATCTCGGCGATAGCTTTTTCACTTTCGGCCAGTTTGCCGGCGATCTCTGCATCGGCCTTAGCGGTCGCTGCGTCGAGGTCGGCCTGCATTGCAGCCTTGGTTTCGGCGGCGATGCGCTGTGCTTCTGCACGGGCGTCGGCCAGAGCCTTGTTGTAGGCTTCTTCCGCTTCAACCGCTTTCGCTTTCAGCTCTTCAGCTTTGGCGATGTCGTTTGTGATGGTCCCCTGACGCTCGGCCAGAACCGCAGCAATGCGCGGCAGCGCGATGCGCGACAGGACGAAATAGATCACGACCAGCGTGACCAGAAGCCAAAACACCTGGTTGCCCCAAAACGAGGGTTCCAGCTGTGGCATAGGGTGTACCGAATAAGCAGATTCGGCGGCGTTGGTATTGGTCGCCATAACGTCCTCCTTCGGGAACTTCCTGGTTACACGGGGTGGATGCGAAACCGCACCCACCCCGCCGTAAGGATGTGTTCCGTAAGGCTTAGACGGCGAACATCAGCAGCAGAGCAACCAGGAACGAGAAAATGCCCAGTGCTTCTGCGAATGCGATGCCGATGAACAGAGTCGCGGTCTGCGACGCTGCTGCCGACGGGTTGCGCAGTGCGCCTGCCAGGAAGTTGGCTGCAACGTTGCCAACACCCAGAGCTGCAAGACCAGTACCCAGACCTGCCAGACCGGCGCCGATGTGTGCGAGTTCACCTTCCATTGTGTATCTCCTTACGATTGGAAGTTAGAATAAGTAGTGTTCAGTGTTCAGACCGTGACGCGCCGATTAGTGCGACGGGTGCAGTGCGTCCTTCAGGTACACACAGGTCAGAATGGTAAAGACGTAGGCCTGAATGAAGGCCACAAGAACCTCAAGACCGTACATGGCGGTGATGGCGACGATCGACAGCGGGCTGACAACAGCCAGCGCAGCGAAGCCTGCGAACACCTTGATAACCGCGTGGCCCGCCATCACGTTGCCTGCCAGACGAATGCTGTGGCTCACGGGGCGGACGAAGTAGGAAATCACCTCAATGATTGCCAGAATAGGACGCAGTGCAAGAGGTGCGGAACTGACCCAAAACAGGCCAAGGAATGCTGTACCATTTTTGACAAAACCCACAACCGTCACAGTGACAAACACCAAAAGGGCCAGTGTGATAGTCACGGCGAAATGCGAGGTGGTGGTGAAGCTCATCGGAATCAGGCCAAGGAAGTTAGCGAAGACGATGAACAAGAACAGGGTCATGATGTAGGGGAAGAACTTGACCGCGTCTTTACCGGCAACGTCCTCGACCATCTTGTAGATGAACCCATAAGCCAGTTCGCCGATCGACTGGCTGCGCGACGGGATAATGGCGCGGCGCGACGTACCGATAACCATCATTGCGATAATACCGGCCACAGCCAGCGCCATCCACAGGGTCACGTTGGTGATCGTGTACCATGCAATCTCATCACCACCGAACAGCGGCTTAACGATGAACTGATCCATCGGGTGAAATTCGAGACCACCCTCTTTGGCGCCTTGTGCTTCGCTTGCCACGTTTATGCCCTCTCGTCGTTCTCGGCCTCTTCGGCCAATTTCTTCGTTTCGATCTCACGCGCGGTTCGGATCATCGTCTGTATCCCGGCCGCAAGACCCAACAATGTGAATATGACAAGGAAAATCGGGATCGTTCCCAACAGGCTGTCCAGCCCGTATCCTATGCCAAACCCGATCCCAAGACCGGAAACCATTTCGACCACCATCCGCCAGGCCTGATTGGCCATCGAATAATGTTCATCCACGCGCGGCTTGGGTGAGTTTGCTTCTTTGGCTGCCTCGATCTTGGCTTCCAGCGCTTCTAGTCGCTGTTTTTGCTCAGGATCGGTCACGCGCAAAGCCCCTATGGATGACTGGCGTCTTGCTAAGGCGCTGGAAGCACAGAGTCAACAGTGCTGGACGCAACAGAAAATACAATATAAGCCATTGAAATAAAATATAAAAAAATACATCGCTCAAACGCAGAAAAACCCTGATAGCGCCAACGGTGCGCACTTAGGGGCGAATTTTCATATTCAACTATTCGGTTGATCTTTCTCTGCGGCGTAAAAACAGCCGCGATCACACTGCTGCCACCGCGCCCCATTGACCGCCCCCGCCCTCACCCGCTAGGCAAAGGCATGGCTCAACACTCCACCCTCGACACCGTCTTTGCAGCCCTTGCCGATCCGACCCGCCGTCAGATCCTGTCGATGCTACTAGAAGACGACATGGCCGTCACCGATGTGGCGGACCCGTTCGAGATGTCGCTGGCCGCGATTTCAAAGCATCTGGTGATCCTCGCCAACGCAGGCTTGATCAGCCAGGAAAAGCGGGGCCGGGTGAAATGGTGCAAACTGGAACCGGACGCTCTGCGCGAAGCCAGCATCTGGATGCAGAGCTTCGGCCAGTTTGAAGCGATCAATCTGGATGCGTTTGAACGATTTCTGGAGGTTGAGCTGTCCGCCGGTGGCGCTCGGGCTCCCGAGGACTAAGTCCCAGCCCGGTCTCACAGAGCACTGCCCGTTACGCTGTTTCCAAGCAGTGGCGGCGGAAGGCACGCTTCAGCATATCCAGCTCTTCGCGCAGCAGTTCCACCTCAGCGCGGATATCATCTGCCAGTGCTTCGCCTGCGAGGATGGCAAAACTGTTCAGTGTCTCACCGCTATCGGCGTCACTGATCACAAAGGTCTGCATGCCATCGGACAACAGTTCAATTGGGATCGGCACCCGCAACACCCAAGTGCCTGCGGCCTCGCCCTCTGTCAGGCTATGATCGCTCACCGGACGGTCCAGATGGGTTACCGTGACCTTGGGCTGACCGGCATTGTCGCGGTCAGCAGTCAGCATGCCCTCCCAGACTCCTTCAAACAGGCGGGTTTTGGTCAATTGCATCGCAGACATTGCGATCTCCTTCACAGCTCGGCGCGTGGGCGGCGAGAAAAGGTCAGATCGCGTAATACGATCTGGTTCATATCCGGCCCCTCGAAAATCAGGTCAAGCCAGGCTTTTTCCACCCGCTTTTCGTTCAATTTGGTGTAGGCTAAATCAAACTCCACCATCACGTCCTCTGCATGAAGCGGCAGTTCGCGCACGATCTGTTCGGTGTTCGGCCCGTGTTTAATGTTCAGCCGCGCAAAAATTTCCAACGGCTTTTCCATTTCCACAATCGTGTCCATGCGCAACAAATGGCGGCGTTGCAGGCCCTGCACTGCCTCAGGCGGGAGCTCAACGACCAAGGATAGGAAAGAACCGTCGAATTTGAACACGTCCATGCGCAATCCATAGGGGGCCAGATCGGCCTCCCGCGTGTTGCGCAGCTGGCGCAGAGTCAGCTCAGAGAAGGCGCAATCGTGAAACAGCGTCACCTCTTCACCCAGACGGCTTTTGTTTTTCACACTCGACAGGCCCGGCACTGGCAAGGGACCACGCCACAAGGCCGGGCGCCAACCCCAGTCCGACCCTTGCGGCTTGCGAAACTGGTTCGATCCAATCGCTGGCAGCGCCAAACGTTCGTCGGCCACATAGATCAGCTCATTCAAATGGGTGCGCAGGTCGCGGGCCTGCGTGCGTTGGCGACGCAAAGACTCCACACTGGCCTTTTTGGCAGACCGAGCCGCCTTCGCCCAACGGCGTTGCACCCTTTCGGAGATGAAACTTTTGAACAGATCGCCTGCGCGCGTGCCTGCCATACCCTGGCGTCCCCTTTGCTCTTGCCTGTGCGTTGCCGTGCCGGCGACAATCGGCCACCCGTCGGTTTATTGACCCTATATACGACACAAATCGTTTAAGAGTATAGGCTTGGCTTTCGTCGGCAGCCGCTTTTCTAGCGTAGACGCCCGTTAGCGACTGCCGGGACGTGCAACGGGGCGTAGAACTGCCTTGGTGGACGCGCCCCCCGATAAGGCGCCAGATCCGGCAACAGCCACAGCGCCTTCAGGGCTTTGACTGCGCAGGCGCTCTGCCAGCCACATCAACTGCGTTTGGCCGCGACTGCCCGCATCGGCACTGCCTTTTGCCCCGTAAAGGGCAAGGCCAACGGTATAGTCATTGACCACCATAATGCCCCGCCAATGGGTTACATCGCTTTCTGGTATCATCGGTGTCGGAGATTTAACCTGAACCAGCGTTAGCCCATCACCGTTCATGTGGCGCAAAACCTGCTGCCCCTGCAAAGCGGCGGCCACTTCTGCACCGCTGGGCTCCACACTCTCACCTTCATGCGGCACCGCAGTGACGGTCATCACCACCGGCGGCACCTGATAGCCACTGGCAAATCCGGTCAACTGGGAACATGACGCGATCAAAGCAAAGCCACCGCGCTGGCCAGACTGCAAACTGTCGCGCTGGATGCAATAACCCTGCGGTGCGCTAACCGTCACAGCACCGGCGACCAGACTTGCCTGTTGCAATACAGGCTCCCCCAAGTCCGCCTGCCCCTGTTCCAGAGGTGTGGCCAGACAGCCCGCCAGTAATACTGTGCCCAATACGCCAAGACCACAACGCAATCCGCGTCCTGCGCCCCTTTCGACGATATGCTGAAACAGCTGTCCCATCGTTACCAATACCCATCATTTCCCCGCGATCCACTGGCTGGATCAGCCCCCTGCCGCGCAGCGTTAACCATTTTATGGCCAAAACTCAACCTGCTAGCGGGATCGCCCCATTCCCGACCCATTGCAAACCGCACCCGCTATCTGCCGCAGTTGACCCCAGGCGATTTTCTGCCACGCTACAAGCATGTCCGCCTATGCCTTACACAAAACCTATTGCGATGCAGCCCGCGTCACGCCGGATCTGCCGCGCCTGATCCTCGGTCTGATCCTGATCGAGCTGGGCTTTAAAGTCGGGCTGGCCCTAATGGACGCGATGCTGGCAGAGGCCCCGCCCCAATTCGTCAGCGACCTGCATTTTGGCATCAGCCGTATCGGTCTGCTGCTGCAACTGTGCAGCTTTGCAGCTCTAGCGCTTTCCGCTCTCTTTGTGACCCGCAACCTGCACAACAGGCCCGTGGCAACTCTGATCGGCCCGCCTCAGCAGGCGTGGCGCGACCTGTGGCGGGTGACTTGGGCCGGGTTGGCGGCCTTTGCCGCAATTGAGGTGCTGCCGCCTTATTACTCCCTCGCAGGGGCGGAATGGAACACACCACTGCTTTGGCTGACCACACTGCCGCTGGCGATGATCGCCCTGTTGATCCAAACTGGTGCCGAAGAGGTTGTATATCGCGGTTACCTGCAACAGCAGCTAGCAGCACGGTTCGACCATCCGGCGATCTGGCTGATGGTGCCCAACCTGCTGTTCGCCGCCGCCCACTGGGATCCCACAGGCGATCTGGGCGCAGCACAGGCCTATGTAATCTGGGCGTTTTTCTTCGGCCTTGCGGCATCGGATCTGACCGCGCGCAGCGGCACCCTTGGCGCCGCTATCGGGTTTCATCTGGCCAACAACACCTTTGCTTTCCTGTTCTTCGGCACTTCGGGCGCACCTGATTCTGGCTTGGCGCTGCTCCTGTTTCCTGCATCTGACACCCTGCTGCCCCCCTCTGCACAAGACAGCGTATTTGACGCCGCACGCCTGACTGTAGAACTGCTGATCATCGCAATCCTTTGGCTTGCAGCCCGAATTGCCATTAAGCGTTGATTGCATTTCCGTTACGTCGGGCTTATTTGACAAGCTGATAAACGCATCAAGCAGGGCAAACGCTCATGAACTGGATCACCAACTATGTCCGTCCGCGGATCAATTCGATCTTCTCCCGCCGTGAAGTGCCGGAGAATTTGTGGACGAAGTGTAGCGAATGCGGAACCATGCTGTTCCACCGCGAACTGAGCGATAACCTCAACGTCTGCACCGGCTGCGGTCACCACATGGCGATCACCCCGCGCGAACGCTTTGCCAACCTGTTCGATGGCGGCATCTTCACTGAGGTGGACGTCCCCGCACCCACCGCCGACCCGCTGCAATTCCGCGATCAGAAGAAATACCCCGATCGCATGAAGGGCGCCCAGAAAAAGACCGGTGAGAAAGAAGCCATGCTGGTCGCCGCCGGTGAAATGGGCCACACCCCAATCGTCGCCGCCTGTCAGGACTTCTCGTTCATGGGTGGGTCTATGGGCATGTATGTGGGCAACGCCATCATCGCCGCCGCTGAAAAAGCGGTTGAGCTGCAGCGCCCGCTGATCCTGTTCTCCGCCGCGGGTGGCGCCCGGATGCAGGAAGGTATCCTGTCGCTGATGCAGATGCCACGCACAACCGTGGCCGTGCAAATGCTGAAAGAGGCTGGTTTACCCTATATCGTGGTCCTGACCCACCCCACCACCGGCGGCGTTACCGCGTCTTACGCGATGCTGGGCGACGTGCAAATCTCGGAACCGAACGCGCTGATCTGCTTTGCCGGCCCCCGTGTGATTGAGCAGACCATCCGCGAAAAGCTGCCCGAAGGCTTCCAGCGCGCAGAATATCTGCTGGACCACGGCATGCTGGACCGCGTGACCAAACGCACCGAAATGCGCGATGAACTGATCACCATCATCCGCATGTTGATGGGCATGCCCCCCGCTATCAAAGGCGACCTGCCCGCCCCAGAAGCGCAAGAAGCCGACGCAGAAGGCGAAAGCCTGTCTGAGGCCCTGACCGGTGAAGAGGCTGACGCAAAATGACCATCGACAATTCGGCGCACGGCTCTGACGCCGTGCTTGCACGGATGATGGCGCTGCACCCCAAGATCATTGATCTGACGCTGGACCGTGTCTGGCGTCTGCTGGAAGCGCTCGACAATCCGCAACAAAAAATGCCGCCAGTGATCCATATCGCGGGCACCAACGGCAAGGGTTCGACGCAGGCAATGATCCGTGCGGGGCTTGAGGCTGCGGGTAACACAGTACATGCCTACACCTCGCCGCATCTGGCGCGCTTCCATGAACGCATCCGCCTGGCGGGTGACCTGATTTCCGAAGATCACCTGACCGACATTCTGGATGAGTGCTACGCCAAGAACAACGGCGACAACATCACGTATTTCGAGATCACCACCTGTGCAGGTCTCCTGGCCTTTGCCCGTACGCCAGCAGATTATACACTGCTGGAGGTGGGCCTTGGTGGTCGTCTGGATGCAACCAACGTAATTGATCAGCCCGCACTGACCATCATCACCCCGATTTCCATCGACCACGAACAATTCCTTGGCGACACGCTGACCAAGATCGCCGGCGAAAAAGCCGGCATCATCAAACGTGGTGTGCCCTGCATCGTCGGCCCACAACCCGACGAGGCGATGGACGTGATCGAAGCAACCGCCGCCCGCCTCGGCGCACCGCTGATCGCCTATGGTCAGCACTGGCACGTCTGGGAAGAGCGCGGTCGCCTGATCTATCAGGACGAACAGGGCTTGTTGGATCTACCACTGCCGAACCTGCCCGGCGCCCACCAGATCCAGAACGCCGGCGCAGCGATTGCGGCTCTGCGTCACCTGAAGAAAGGCGATGTCGCGGCCGAGGCCGCTGTCAGCGATGCCTTCTGGCCCGCACGGATGCAACGCCTGACCACCGGCCCGCTGATCGACGCCGCACCAGAGGCAGAACTATGGCTGGATGGCGGCCACAACCCCGCCGCCGGTCAGGCTATTGGCGATCATCTGGCAACCTTGGCAAAACGTCCGACGCATCTGATCTGTGGCATGCTGAACACCAAGGACATCTCGGGCTATCTGAACCCGATGGTGCCTCATGTGGCCAGCCTGAGCGCGGTGTCCATTCCAGGGGAACCGAACACCCTGCCCGCCTCAGAAACTGCCCGCATGGCGCGTTCTGCTGGCATGCAGGCGCATGAGGCCGCAGATGTGCAAACCGCACTGGACCAGATCGTCGCGTCTGAGCCGAACGCCCGCATTCTGATCTGTGGTTCGCTCTATCTCGCGGGGGCTATCCTGCGGGAGAATGGCTAACGAATCACCCTGTTGACTGATTCGCATCGATTCGCCTAAGCTACCTCTACGGTTTTCAGGTGCGCGGCTGGGACACAACGCGCACCGTGGTGAGTTGTTCGGGTTTTAACAGGCAAGATTACCATCAAACGTGCCACAGTCGGCAAAGTTACGATAGGCAGGACAAGAAAGAGGGGTCGGCGCAACGGCCCCCTTTTTTGTTTGCAATATGCCTGCTAACGCCAATTTATGCTTGATGTCTTTCTACAAACACTGCCGTTTTTTCTGCTGATCGCCTTTGGCTTCGGCGCTGGCCGCAGCGGCTTCTTTCCGGCGGAGGCCACCACGTGGCTGACGCGGTTTGTATTCTACTTCGCCCTTTCGGCGATGTTATTTCGCTTTGCTGCATCTCTCAGCCTGTCAGAGGTGTTCGAGATCAACGCGGTCGCGGCCTATGCCGCAGGGTCACTCGTTGTTTATGGCATTGCAACCTCTTTGGCCCTGATCCGCCAGCGCGGAATAGAGGAGGCCGCCATCGAAGCCCAATGCGCTGTTGTCGGAAACGTCGGGTTTTTGGGTGTACCAATGCTGGCCATGCTGCTGGGACCAGAGGCGATCGGTCCAGTGATGCTGGTACTGGCCTGCGATCTGATCCTGTTCGGCAGCCTGATTGTCATCGTGATCACCGCACGGCGGGATGGCCGCCTGTCACCAGCGGTGCTGATCAGCATCGGGCGTGGTCTGATGGCAAACCCGATGATCGTGTCGATCACTCTCGGCCTGATCTGGGCCGCACTGAACCTACCCATGCCACAGCCGATGGACGATTTCCTAACTCTCCTTGGCGCGGCGGCGACACCTGGTGCCTTGTTTGCCATTGGTGCATCTCTCGCAGGAAAATCGGCAGAGCGTCTGACCGTCGCCTCTTGGCTAAGTTTCGCGAAACTCGTGCTGCACCCGCTGGCAGTGGCCGTCACGGCATTAATTCTGTTTCAGGTCGATGCCCTCACCGCCAAAGTCATGATCGCGGCCGCTGCCCTACCGGTTGCCGGCAACGTCTACATTTTGGCGCAACACTATGGCGTGGCACCTCAACGCGCTTCTGCAGCGATATTGGTTTCAACCACCCTGTCGATCGTGACCCTCTCCGCTATTATCGCCGCGCTCTAGCGCTGGATCATTTAGTGTCGCAAATGGTGCGACAACCGGATCGCTGAATGGTGTAAAACCCGCGCCGAACACCTCCGCCCTGGTGCGCGTCTGCGGCTGCGCATGACCCGCCCAACTCGCCACCGAAGGATCCACCGCCCAGAGATTAAAGGACAGATAGCCGGGGTAACGCGGCAGCGGTCCCTCTGTGACCTGATAGATCAACCGGCCATCCACAAACCACCGCACCCCCTCAGGCATCCAATCAAAGGCATAGTGATGCATCCCCGCTGCCGCATCGAACCCCAAAGGCACAACATGGCTGCGCAACACCCCATCGACCCACCAAGACAGCTGCACCTTACGAGTGTCTTGACCCAGAAACTCCATATCAATCTCATCATGGCGGGTGCCATAGTAAGGACCGGTATAGGCGAAGAACCCCGTCACCACCCCCGCGCCACGCCCGGCACGCATCCAGGCTTCGTAGCGGCCATAACCTGTGGGCTGCGTCCGCCGAAACGCCGCGCCGAGGAAACGGTTGCTCCCGGCGACTTCATCCTCACGTGGCTGCAAAGATAGCACCGCGCGATCCGTGATCTGCACCAGATCGCGCCGCCAGTCTGTATCGAAAATAGGGTGGGTGAAATCATACTCTGCAATTTGCCACTCTGATCCAATTTGGTCACGAAACCTATCCACAAAGTCTGGCAATGCAGTGCGGATCACATCTGTTTGCATAGACGTCTCCATCACCGCGTCTAACCGACCCGCCGCCTGCGCGGGTTTCGCAGACCCGTCCGCGAACATAGTCGCCAGAAACAGCCCCACCGACAGCCCCAATGCCCTGATCAACACATCCCACCCCGTGGTTAAGGTTAACGATTGTTAACCTTAACCACGATTGACGGGCGCAGTAGGATCCGAAAATTAATAACTGGTTAACAGATCCCACTAGCGTGCGGCGGTCTGCTGGGTACAGCTTCGCACCCAGAACGCAACGCGCCGATTTTCGCGGGCTGCGGGATCGAAATCCGACAAAGCCTCCTCCTCCCCCACGCCCATCACTTCTTGTACGCGGGTCGGATCTGGCAGTAAGCCACGCAGCTGATCCGCCACACGTTGCGCCCGCGCCAGCGACAGCGTTTGATTTGCCTGAGCGGCACCCACGCTATCGGAATGGCCGACCAGACGCAGGCACGCCCCCTGCATCACCGGCGTTTGCAAAACCTGCGCAATCCGCGCAATTTGCGCCTCCGCGGTGGAATCCAACTGCTGACCACCAGATGGAAAAAACACATGAGATTCTTGTTGGCGGTCCGTCAACAGCGCAGCAGACCCCGCACTTGCCGGCGGCCCCGCGCGCTGAGCGCCGTGTGCGCGCGCTTTGACTGTACGCACCGGTTGCCTCTGCGTACTGGCAGCCGGAGCACCCTCAGCCACGCCAGAAACCACCAACTGTTTCGTCATCGCAGAACAGCCAGCAGCCAACACCGATGTCTGTTCATATATCTGCTCACACAGCGCCTGCGACGGCCCAGCCGCCTCAGCCGGTGGCGCGTAGAACACCACAAAAACCACGCCGAACAGTGCTGCTTTACGAATCATATGCATCGCAACCTCCTGCCCAAGCAATACCGTTGAAGGGTTAAAGGAAACTGAAGACTGACCTGCGCCGACGCATAGATTTTTTGAAAATTACATCCCGACGTTAACCGGTTATTTCGATTCTATGCCGCACCTTACCCGCGAACTGATCGCTCTTTGCGTTCACAACATTGGAGGGCGGCATGCCGCAAGACACCCAATCCAGATCCCGCCCGGGCGCTCTGCCAGCAGCCCCAAAGGGGGATGCGCGCACGCGACAGGCGTGGATTGACGGGCTGCGGTTGATGGCTGGATTGTCGATGTTAGGCCTGCATGCCACCGCTGATCGGCACGGGCTGCCCTTCCCCTCAGCCACTGCAGAGGATCGACTGTGGCCGATGATACTACGCACGCTATTTTACAGCGCGCGAACCGAACTTTTTGTCATGTTGTCGATTTTCCTGCTGACACTGTCACTCAAGCTGCGCCCACGTGGATATTCGCAAACAATACGACAGCAGGCCCAGCGCCTGTTGCCCCCGTTTTTGTTCTGGACGGCCTTCTACAGCCTCTTCTCCCTATTGAAGGCGGGGCACATGGGCTATCTGGGCGCGGCTTTTACGACCCTCGGCGCCCCTGAAACATGGCTCTCCTACCTCTTGTTGGGCACAGCAAAATACCACCTGCATTTCATTCCGACATTGCTGGGGCTGCTACTATTTTATCCATTGTTTCTTGCTGCTTACACCCGTCCTTGGATGGTTTTAGGCGCCTGTTTAGCAGTGTGGATGAAATGGTCTCTGGAACGCTGGGCATACCCAGTGTTTTGGGGCAATGACGCGCTGCCCTACATCATCCGCGCGATCAAGATACTCAGCTATCTGGGCTACGGGCTAGCGGCCGCGGCGATTGCTGGGCTGTGGATGCGCCACGGCCCCTCTTTGCGCCGCAGCATCCCATGGGCTGTAACACTGACGCTGCTATTGTGCGGGGCGCTGCTCCTAAACTTCAAGGCACAAACAATCGCAAAGGTGATTGCCACCGGGCGTTGGGTCTTTGACGATCCGGTTGGCTATTGGGCAGACTTCCTTATGCCCGTGGTCCTATTGTTGCTGGCGATGGTATTGACCAGTGCCAAATGGCCGAAACAATTGCCTAAATGGGCGCCCTATTCGCTGGGCATCTATCTGTGCCATCCGATATTTTTGGATATCGCCGAAGTGTTGCTACCAGAAGACATTGCCCCCATCCTTCAGGTGATCTTCAAAATCGCTTTTGCCCTTCCGCTGACACTAGGGCTGGTCCAACTGCTGAAACGGACCAAAGCACTGGCCTGGACAATCGGCCTGGGGCCGCCCCCACAGATCGCATTCCTTACCCCGTTTACCAGTAAAACGCCCGCCCCCCAAAAGGAGGAGACTTCATGCTGACCAATCAATACGATGAAGGTGGCATCACCATCTTGCAACTTGTCAGCCACCGCCTGACCGCCTCTGCGCTACCGCATCTGATGCAAGCGCGCGATCAGATGGTCGGTCGTGGGCGTCATGCGATGCTGGTCGATCTCAGCAAAACGCGCAGCCTGACCAACGCAGGCCTTGGCGCGTTGATTGAATTTTCAGCTGATTTTGGGACCGGGCGCACTTTGGCGTTCTGCAATGCCCTGCCAAGTGTTGTCGACAGGATCCAAGGCAGCGGTGCGACCGCCCTGATATCTTATTATACCTCGAAGTCCGATGCGCTGCGCGACAAGCGTTTTCAGTCACAGCGACTTGCAGGCAGCAAAGCGCTGATCTTGTGTGCGGGAACGGGCAGCCGGATGGCACCGCTGACTGATGCCAGCCCCAAGCCGATGCTGGATTTGTTCGGTGCGCCCCTCATTAGTCATCTGATCCGCCATCTCTCCCAGTTTGGGCTGAACGATATCCTGCTTAACCCTGGCTACAAGGGCGACCAAATCCACGACATACGTACCAGCCATCCCGCGCAACGGCTGCACTTCTTTGCCGAAGGTCGTGATGATGGCGAAGGTTGGCACGGCGCGCCAGTCGGGTCGGCCAGCACGCTGGCGCAACTACAACAGCGCCACCGGGTTTTTGACACGGACAGTTTCGTCCTCTGCGGGGATGCGCTGATCGATATTGATCTGGCCGACATGATGCAGGCACACCGTGAATGCGGGGCTGCGGTGACCATAGCCACCGCAACTGTGCCGCTGGCGGACACATCAAAATACGGGATCTTACGCACCAACCGGACAGGGCGTGTTCTGGCATTTCAGGAAAAACCGCAACCAGATCACGCGCTAAGCACCCTCGCCAACACGGGCATTTACATCTTCCATCCCAGCGTCCTGACCAATTTACCCTGTCATGACGGACAGGACATCGCCACCCATCTGTTGCCTGCGATACTCGCGCGCGGGGGGCACATACAGTCCTACACCAAACCGTTTGAATGGGTGGATATGGGATGTCCCCGTGACTACGTTAGGGCCCATTTCAACGCAATTCGTGGCCACCTCAAAACGCTTTGCCCAGCCGATCAAATACACCACTGCGCGGCGCTCTCTCCATCAAGCAGTGGCAAAACTATATGGCTCGCCAGCGATGCCAAAGTTTCGCGGCGCGCAGCACTCAATGGGCCCTGCTATATTGGTCCGGGAACCTCCATCGCGCCTGGTGTGACGATCAACGGGCCATGCGTGATTGGGGCTGGTTGCCGTGTTGAGGCTGGATGCCTCATCTCGGACAGCCTACTCCTGCCAAATACATGGGTCCGATCCGGCGCTTGGATCGACGGCCAGCTTGCAGGCCCTGATTGGGCCATACCCTATACCAACGCGGATGGCGGCTTCACCAACTTTGCCAAAGTGCCTTTGGATCGCACCGGCCCTTTGCCAGAAAACGAGCGCAAGGTCAGCCTGCCGCAAATCGCGGGGTCTAGCGCATGATGCGGCATCTCCTGCTCTTACTGTGTCTGATCGCAACTCCCACCTTCGCCGAGGATCGGTTCTGGATCCTTTGGGAACGCTACCATCGCGTCGGTCCCAATTGTCCGAACGGCGCCAGTTGCCTCACCAAGCGAGAGTTCTCTAGCCGCCCCCTGCCCATGGACTATTCGTCCGAAATCTACCGTCTATTCGGCGTCATGGACCCACGTGGTTTCGGCACGGCAAAAGGGCGTAACGATCCTAACGCGCCTGCAGTTTGCTCGGCGCAGGATGCAGAATTGTCCGTTGGTTTTGACCCCCTCGCAGTACCGCAATCGCTGAAAATCGAGGCGCTGCGCGGGATCACGGCCCTGCATGTGGATCTGACACGTCTGAAACCTGCCCCCGGCCACCCGGACGAATTCGGACAGCGTGTACACAATGCCTTTGTAGCCAAACTCACCGCAGCAGGCCTGCGCGTGGTTGATCGGGACACTGTCAAAACCATTCCCGGGCAACCAACTCTGAACATCTTCTTTTCGTTCAACGAGCCTCACGGAGACTGCCACTATGAATATTCGGTTTTCGCGTCACTTACACAGGATGTGATGTTGGCCCGTGATATCCGGATCAAGATCAATGCAGGCGTCTGGGCATTTTCCACAGGCTCCAAGGATACGACCCACAACGGGGACGAGCGCGCTGCCATCCTTCGCGTTGCAGATGCCCTGATCCGTGACCACCGACAGGTGAATCCCCGTTAATTTCCTCACCGAAAGCAACCCATGTCCCGTCCTTATTATCGCAGCTACCACCACCGCCAGCCGCCGCACTTTGCGCCTATGTCGGCACGGCGGCGGATGGTCTGGCATCTCAGCGCTGGAATTGCCATCGGGTTTAGCATTATCTACCTGCATTGGCGCTGGACGGCCTCGCTGAACCCAGATGCGCTGTTTTTTTCAGTACTCGTCGCCGGGGCAGAAACCCTTTTCGCCATCGGCACAACGCTGTTCTTCTACGACATCTGGCAAGAAGGCGACACACCGAAGGCCACACCGCCAGCGACACGAAAAGAAGCCGCACTACAAGATGGAACCGAACTACAGCACATTCTGATCGACATCTTTATAACCACCTACGATGAACCTTGCCACATCGTCGCGGAAACGATCCGGGCCGCCAAACAGGTTCGTGTGCCCAAGGGCAACAAAGTGCAAATCTATGTTCTGGACGACGGGAACCGCGCCGCGATGGCTGCGCTCTGTCAGGCGGATGATGTGGTCTATCTTTCGCGCAGTACAAACACCGGTTTCAAGGCGGGAAATCTGCGCAACGGGCTGTTCCATTCCGATGGCGACTTTGTGCTGATCTGCGACGCCGACACGTTACTTCTGCCAAGCTTTCTCAACAACACAATGGGATACTTCCGCGATAAACGCGTTGCTTGGGTCCAAACACCCCATTGGTTTTACGACATCCCCGAAGGCCCCTCCCTGATCAGAATACTGCACCGGATCTGGCCCCAATGCCCCCGCCCCCTGCGTCGGACTGTGTGGCGCAGCATAGGTCGGCTGCGCCTTAGCGGGGATCCGTTCCTTAGCAGTCCCACAATTTTCTTTGATGTCATCCAACGCCGCCGAAATCGCAACAACG
The DNA here is from genome assembly GCF_022347685.1 of Thalassobius sp. Cn5-15. Taxonomy (GTDB): domain Bacteria; phylum Pseudomonadota; class Alphaproteobacteria; order Rhodobacterales; family Rhodobacteraceae; genus Thalassobius. Next base: position 145,336 of record NZ_JAKRGF010000006.1, on the reverse strand, counting down.
CTTCATTCTGCTGCGGGGCGGCGTCAATCCACCGGCGCGAGGCTGTATTCAAGGTGGCGATAAGCGAAAAATGCATCGCGCAAACTCAGTTGCACAAAAAACTACGTCTCACACAGTCATTGAGTGCAGTAGCACCCACATTGCAACCCTATCGCTTCCATGTGTCGGAGGATCTTTATACCTCCATTGATATGCATGCCGCGCCAAATTCATGGCGATCCGTTTTCCACCCACAGGTGGAAGCCAAGATGCTCTCCCCCCGCAGTCTGGAAGCGTTTTGCACCCAGCGCCTGAAATACGCTGGTGGCAGCATAGACCTAATGTTGCGCGATCCGGCGATATTCCGCCCCCACATGCCGCTGCGCCACCGACTGCATTATGCCGCCACGTTCTACGCATACCTGTCGATCCTGTGGGCGCCAATCCTATTGCTGGCGCCCGCCTATTCTTTACTAACGGCCACTGCACCGGTCAGCACATACTCCATTGCCTTTTTCCTGCATTTCCTACCGATGCTTCTGTCACATGAACTGGCAATGCTCATCGCCTGCAAGGGACACTCACTCACCAACGGCCGCTATCTGTCCGTGGCGATCCTGCCACTGCAACTGCGCGCATTTGCCATGGTGCTGCGCGGCAAACGGCCCCAATTCCCTCCGACCCCCAAAACCGAGGGGGCTGGGCGCGAAATGCTCTTCGCCCGTCCCTCTTTTGTCCTGGCCGGCTTGCTGTTGATCGCCGGCCTCTACGGCGCACTCCAATGGGCCCGCGAGGTGGACGGCTACAGCGGGGGGTTTCTTATAATAAATCTGTTCTGGCTGGGCTGGAACACAATGATGTTGCTGCGCCTACCAATGGCCGCGCTGCTGCATTTCGCCAGTCGCAAACGTCCACCATCCCCTTCACCAGAATCTTCTCGCCGGAGTGCCCGCTATGATGCTGTTTCGCAATAACCTTTCCAGTCTTGTCTTCCTTACAGGTCTATCGATCACAGCGGCCTCAACCCTGTTGATAGATGGGTTCCCATTACCCCTTCAGACACAGGAGGCATCCCTGCCCAACTCCGGCAACACCCTGCCGCTTTACCCGGGGCGCGGATTATCTTTGCAGGATTTGGCGACCGCCAAAACCGCCTGGTCCTATTTCCAAGCCAACACACGGCATGAAACAGGGCTGGTCGATGCTGTCGCGGGTTTTCCGTCAGGAACGCTTTGGGATCAGGGGTCATACCTCTTGGCGCTAGTTGCTGCAGAACGCTTAGCCTTGTTATCCTCTACAGAGTTTACTGCCCGCACAGATCAATTTCTGACCGCGATGGCACGTTTGCCGCTTTATCAGGGACATCTCCCTAACAAAGTTTATGACACCCGCACCCTCGCTATGGTGGACTATGAAAACCAAACGGCACCAGAGGGGGTCGGCTGGTCAGCATTGGATGTCACCCGCATGCTGGCCGCCTTTCGGGTGCTGGAACATCACCACCCGATCTATGGCTCACGCATACGGCACGTCTTGGCGCAATGGGACCTGTCGGTAATGACCGGCCAAGGTCGACTCATCGGGGCTGCGCACATCGATGGTCAAACCGTGCTTCAGCAAGAGGGGCGGCTAGGCTACGAACAATATGGCGCACGCTCAGCTGCCCTTTGGGGATTGGATGTTCTGGACGCAGCCACCGCCAAACCAATCCTGACATGGCGTGATATCGAAGGCGTAGAGGTGCCCACAGACCAACGCCGCGCCAACGTTTACAAGGCGGTGACACCAATCCTGAGTGAGCCGTTTCTGCTGCAAGCGCTAGAAATGGGGCTGACCGCAGAAAGCAGGACGCTGGCCGAACGGGTCTATAAGGCACAGGAAAACAGATTTCACCGTACCGGCATCGCGACCATGGTGTCCGAAGGCCACATCGATCGGGCGCCACATTTCCTTTACACTTCGGTCTATAGCAATGGACAAGACTGGGCCGTAGTCGCAGAAGACGGCAGCCATCACCCCGATCTGCGCAGCGTCAGCCTCAAGGCAGTCATTGGCTGGGACGCGTTGTATAACAGTGAATATACGAACACCCTGCGCGAAGATTTGGCTGATCTGGCCGGTGAAACGGGGTGGGCGTCCGGCAAATACGAGGCGACAGGCGAAACCAACGCAGTTCACACAGCCAACACCAATGCTGTGATTCTGGAGGCGCTTCACTACATCGCTTTCGGCCCGCTGATGCAGGTCGCCCTCTAAAGATTGAAAACAAGATTCATTCCGCAAGTGTATGCGATACGATCAGCGCAAGAGCGATGAAAACAAGTCAGCTTTGCAACGGCCGTCGATCTACGAACCAGATATCCAGCTTGCATCGATTATCGTCAAAGATTGTTCCCCCGTCATGCAAAGCGCAGGACACGAACGGTCCTGCGGTCTTCTTTCACGACGCTGTTCTGTGAAAAATCTCTCTGACGCCCCTAGCGTGGCGGATTGGCCAACAGCACGGGCAATGCGGCAGACCGGAAATAGTCTGACAGCAACAAATAATCAGTGACTGTGGTTGAGGCAGCTGTCCGGACGCCTGGCGGCAAAGAAGATTCCGCGAAACCACCCGCTTCAAACTGCGGTATTTCCGCGTTGAGCAAGCTGTCCACACCTTGCGCTGCAAGACCTGGCGATAAGTTTAACCGCTCAAGCATACCATCCGCGGGAGGTGACGCATCCCGTTGTCCGCCAGCTTCGGCGAGCTCAAGCACTGCCACCGCCGAACGCAGGTCTAACCCCAATTCTTCCACCAGATAGGCGAGTTTATCTGTCGCGCTATTTGTGGTCTGTGGTGCAAGCAGCATCGGATCGCTGCCCATCGTTGCGACGGTCAGGTCCGGCTGCGCGGCAAGATCGGGCACAGGCACAATCGTCTTGGCCTCCTGCAGGCCTTGCACCTGAGCTGACAGATCCAGCAACAATTCCTCAACTCGGGCAGTCTGGTGCTGAGTCTCTGCATCAACTGCCCCGACGCCCCTGTATTGGTCATCGCCTGATCGCAATTGTTGCAGCAGGTCGCGCAGGTCCTGCAGCTGGGCGTCTATGCGATCTGCCTCCAACCCCATGACAGGATTGGGCGTGGCGATTGATGGAGTAATTGCAATAACCTGCGGCTGTGGCATGGGCGATTGCCAATTGGCATTCTGTGTCGCGCGCTGACCTGCGGTGACCTGACGGCCATTGGGTACCGGCCAGTCACGAGGCAACACAGCGTAATCCTGATTGTTGGTAATCCAGCGCAAGTAAGCCGTTGCTGCGAGAAACCCGCGCAGGGAATGTCGGCTCACTTCTTCACCACCGCGGCGCACAACCAGTTCAAGGGACGATGCCAGCAGATTTTCCATCTGGACGTCCAGCGGTTGCAGTACCCGTTCGGGCACCTGAATTTCGCTCACCCCTTCAGAAAGGAAAAATGAATCACCGCCGATCACCCCTTCCAGAGTGATCTGTAACTGACCACGCGGTGTCAGAATAACGGTCAGCCCGGCCTTTCGTGCATGGCATTCTTTGGTACGAGCTTTGCACAGGACCTCAAACACATCCACGTCCAGCCGTGGATTGGGCGAAAATCGAGCATAACCGTCAGGGTCGAAACGAAAATAGACTCCTTCGACCAAGCCTTCCTGAAAGGTTGGCCAGCCAAAAGCGCCGCGCAGGGACTGGCGCGCCTCGCTCGCGCCAATGGCGAACGGAATCGCGGTATCGACAATTGCGCTTTCGGCGGTGAATTCTGCTGTTCGGGCACCGCCATCTCCTGTTTGAGCCATGGCTGGAGCTGCGTTCATAACATTCAAGGCGATCAAGCCAACTCCAAGGAATTTTGTTGTAAAGCTAAGATGTATCATCAGAAGTCCGCCTTTTCCTGAACCGAATGTCGTAACGCTGGCAGCCAATCCCGTTTCTGTGGCGGATCCGGATAGTTCCGTCGCAGCCGGATATCCTGATCACGGAAGGCTGTGTACCAAACCTCAGTCTCGCCCAGATAAGGGGTCAAGATGGTGCCCTGCACCTTGTGCAGCAGCGCTGTCAGAATGATGCCGTTGTTGTTGGCTGTGAAAATTTCTACCCTGCCCTGACCGCGTTCATACAGCCCCTCATACATCCCGTTTTCCGGGTCATAGAGTTCGATGATCGCCTCAAACAGGACGTCAGTGTACTCACTTTCCCACAAGGCCCAGAGGCCCAGCGCCGCTTTGGCCGAAACGGCCGCATGATCAGGCACATAGTCGCCGCGCGGTGTGACCGTGTTCCACGGATAGCCATCCGAAAAAATGGTATCGTAGGTGAAATAAGGTGGTCCCTTCACGTTGTGTTCGGAGCGTGCGGTCATGAAACCGGTGCGTCGCCAGCGGTTTTCCTGCACCTGATAAATGCGATCGGCAAATTCAGCGCGCCAGCCGTCGCTGTGTACCCAATCCGGCGTTGCGTCATCATGGGGCAGGTCAAATCCCAGTTCCATCCCATCCTGCAGGTAAGATTCCGTCACCACATAGTTCTGCGAATGAAACACCCGAGGGTCACGCCCGTCATATGGCACCTGCACACCAAAAATCGACGCGGTTAAAAACGGCTCCGCGCGATGCGCCAATAAGGGTCGGAACCCCCAGAGGGCAAAGCCCTTGGCCGCGTACTCCTCATATCCCAGCCGCCCTTCTTGCGCGTAGACGGTTTCGCCGGTGTCCTTGTCGACATAAGCGCCAAACAAAAGGCCTTCCTCATCGATAGCGTTGCGAAAGTCCCACTTCAAAAGAACAGAATCGATCGTGTTGGCCAGATAGGGATAACGGTTCTTGCAGATCCGCAGCCAAACGAGAAACCGCCCAATATCCAATGCCGAGAAGCCGATTTCACCGGGCTTGTTGGTATAATCAACCTTGGCCCCTGTTTTGGTGTGATATACTTTGTTGGGCAGCTCCATCCGAAACAGCTCCAACCCCTTGATCGTGGTCAGCAAACGGGTCATCCGCTGATCAAACTCAGGCTTTTCGATTAGGCATAACTCATAAGCGGCAACCAAACCCGCCATGTAAGATGCCGTATCCCACAGGGTTGTTGACGGATAATTCCCAACTGAATTTGCCAACCCTGTGGTTTCCTGCGTGAATTGTTCAAAGTAGTGCCAAGCCACCTTGGCCGCGCGCAGTTCACGGTCCGTCAGGAACCCACGACGAGCCCGATATTTACGCACGTAGGCGTTGTGGGGCGAATAGCCGGCAGGCACCGATGTACCACGTTCCAGACGTTCGAAAAAATCGGCGGGCATTTCGCACATCCGCGGAGGCTTGACCCGCTTTGGTCGCCCTTCCACCAAACTAAGCGTCGCGCTAGGCAGGTTGCCTCGCATCAGAGCGGGAATGTCATCTAATGCTCCCCCCGCGATGATCGGCACGATTTCCTCTTCCTGTTGCAAGAACACCTGTCGTGCTGTGATGCCAACAGAATAACTGGCCCCGCTCAGCAGCAAGATCGCCGAGCACAGCAAAATCCCCCCAATAAGCGGGGATCGACCTTTGGACCTTTTTGATTGCTGAGGCATCGGACACTCCAACCTGATTCCCCAGCATCAAACACAAAACACCTTAACAAAAAGCGACCAGAGCGGATGTTTTCCCAGACAGATCCCGTTCCTGGAAAAATCGACCGTGTCGTGGCGAAGAAAACCTAAAATTAAGAACTTTGCCCTAGACCAGATCGCAAGCAAAGGAATCTGGCCAAGGGAACAAGCGATGTCTGACACTATGTTTTCACCGGATTGGGCCCCCAAATCACGGCCCGTACAGGGGAAAGAAGCGCGTTCTGAAACCGCCCAGCCACCCGCTGCTGCAAAAGTTACGCCGGCTCAGTTGATGACGCGGGATCGCAGCACGCCTGCCTGGGCCGCGGCCCTGTCTGCAATGTTCACCTTCGGCACGGCGCTCTGCTACGGGGCACTCGTCATCTTCGCTCTGTTCCTGCATCAACTGGTCGCGCTCGAAGGGATTGAGATATATGCACCTGTTCTGGGCTTTAGTGCGCTTGTGCCTGTTCTAGGCATTTTGGTTTTTGAAATGGGTCACGCGCAAGCGCTGATAGGCTATCCCGATCTGCGCCGTCGCTGTGGGCCCATTGGGGGATTGATTGCAGCGTGCCTGGCCACCGGTGGCCTTTTCATGCTGCATCCTCTTCTGGCGTTGGCGCCCATGGGCGGTGCGCTACTGGGTTGGGTGGTCACACGGCCTCTTGCACGGGCGCTTCCTCATGAACACGCCTGGAAAAACCTACCGGAAGAAGCTGCTTCGGTCCTCAGCGGACGTGATCAACGTGGTCTGGACCTCCTATGGCAGGCAACACGCCGACCGCCCGCTGTCGATGCCCTGATGAAGGCCGTGGTGGCGTCTACTTTCATTGCCGGTTTTACCCTTGCCAGCTGGCTGACAATGCGCGAGGTCCTGACCCCCGCTGCGATTACACCGGTCGCCTTGATAACCTTGGGCATTACTGTGGCCCTCATGCGGTTCTGGCAGATCAGGTCCTATGCGGATCCGGAACAGACCGGACGCGCGCGATCCATAACCCTCCTGCCCGAACGGCAAGATTTGACGGTAACACCGGACAGCGGGCTTTGGGTGGACCGCCTGTCAGTCAGTACTGCAGATGGCCAGCGACTGTTGCATGATCTGTCCTTCCATCTGCCCGTCGGCAGTATGGTCGCGCTTGTCGGGGACAGTTTTTCCGGAAAATCACTATTGATGAAAGCGCTTTCAGCCCCTCATGATCTGACAGACCTAGAGGTACAGGGGCTGGTACAGCTCAACGGTCTGCAGCCTTGGGATCGTAACACGGAAGTGCAGGCAGCAGCGGCGGTGTACCTCCCCCCCCGCCCGTTGATAATCCCGGACAGTGGACAGGCAAATCTGATGCACCCGACCGGCGAAATGGCGCGGCGGGCAGAGTACCTATTGAAATCACTGCTGCACAACGCAGACACCACGCAACGCATTCTGAACTGCCGCAATGCAACGCAACTGTCACATAGCGAACAAAAGGCACTGGGGTTTGTGCGCGCGGTTTGCCTCCGGCCCTCTCTGTACCTCTTGGATCGCCCTGAGGATGGCTGCCCCGAAATGCTGCGCAGCACCCTCCTCACCCGATTGCGAGATGAGGTTCGCCGCGGTGCAACCGTTCTGGTTGCCACCGAAGATCGCGCCATGCTTGAAGCCTGCGATCAGTTGATTAACCTGCAGAACGGGCGGTTGGTGGAAATGGCACCCGCTGCGGAAATGCGCGCCCGCGCCTCAGCCGGCTGGCAACGTTTCGTCGCGCCCTGCGAATTAGAAAGCGAAGATGCATTAGACAGCTGGATCAATGCCCAATTCCGCCGTGACGGCGACGGCGCAAATCGACGCGCGGTTTGTATGGTTGCAAATGAAATGCTGACTCTCGCCTGTCGCACCGACATGCCCAGCGCAATTCAATCTGTCTGCTTTGAAATCAAACTGTTCGCCGGACAATGTGTCCTACGCATGCGGCAGGCACAACCCCTGTCCAGTGGCGCTCTGGAACGGGCCGCAACGCAGGCTCGGGGGGACGCCCCTCTGACCGATACGCCCCTTGCCCGCATAGTGCGTGACAGCCTGAGTGTGGAGAACACACGCCCTGACAATCAGCATTGGCTAGAAGTGGCAATCGCAATCTACGACCCACGCAAGGCCAATAACACCCCCCCGTCTGCTGAGGCAAAGCCAGATGCACAGACCGCAGATTGATACGAAGGTTCCGCAACGGTTTAGACCGCAGCGTATGTTGTTGTTAGCCCTGTGCTGGACAACACTGGCCGGTGTCATCTGGCTGATGGCGCTCGCTGCAGAAAGGGAACAAATCGCCCCGCCACTCACCCTCAAAGGATCGCTGGAACAGGAAACCGCTCAGCAGGATTTGACATTAGGCGCGCACATTCCTGTATCAGAGGTCTTGGTCCAAAATGGCGATCTGCTCTCACGTGGCCAAGCAGTACTGCACTATGACACTGACATTCTGCAAGCAGAGCTGGTAGAGCTTCACACCACGATACAGACCAACCAACGTGAACGCCAATGCCTGCTGACGCCGCGCCCGAAAAAGCCCGCGACACCAGAAATCTCACCTCTTGCCCCCGACGCATCGGCTGAGGGGGAAATACGACTGACCAACGCGCTCAATCGTTGTCAGACAATACAAACGACACAGGCCCTTGCCCGAAGCGAATTAGAGCATCACATTGCCTCCCTGCATCAACGCTTGCGGCTGCAGCAGCACCGTGCGGGCACTACACTGGCGCACCTTTCTGGTCAGGATCTGATCTCCAGCCAGATGGCGCAGGAAATCGCAGAACGGACCCTCTTAATCGAGGTTGAGCATCACAAGATTGAGTTGCAAAAATTGATCAGCACACAGAAACGCGTAATAGCAGATCAGATCAGGGGCCTGACACATGAGTACGACACCCTAAAAACCCGCCGTGCAGCGATTGAGGCCTTGCTAAACGACCCTTTCCTGCGCAGCCCGCAGGCAGGCACACTGACGCGGCAACGCACCTTGCACCCTGGCAGCCGGTTCGACATGGACATCACTGTCGCGCAGGTTATCAGCGAGGGCGATGACTACACCGCCACCGCACAGGTAGATGCGGAAATCGCCGAAGCGCTCTCCGAAGGTGACACAGCGTTCTTCCGGATCTCGGGCCTGCCACTAAGAGCACCTGCAGTGCCCGCAAAGATCGCCAAAATCACCTTGGATAAAGGTCACCTTTCGCCCGTTCGCCGATATAATATCCGTTTCCAATTGACCCCGCACAATATCGTGGATCCGCATTGGAAAGCACGGGTCATCCGGTATTTCAGTGTCATGGACGGCAAAGCAAGCGCGCAAATCACCCTGACGGCCGCCCCGATACGCATCGACCTGCAGCGTCGCATCGGCCAACTGTTCCGCAGCCCCCGCAATGTTGCAGCAGACGCGCCAACATCGCAGGCCGGTGCCCACCGATCTAAAGACACCGCTCAAAGAACAGATGCGGCGGGTTTTCAGCCTGCTTGGCTGGAAATCACCCCCTTGCCAACAAAACCTGCAAACGGATCCTGAACGCGCCAACAACACCAGACCGATATTTTTACAACTCTCCCTTGCCCCCATATGACGGTGCGATGTAGCCATATCCGCAACAAGACTTGCATCAGGCATCCGGCCGAGCCGGTGCCCACCAGCCAAAGGACGCGCCGGTATGGAAACACTCTCTGAAAACCGCTGCTTTGGGGGCACCCAAGGCGTCTATTCCCACAAATCCGAAGTCACTGGCTGCACCATGACCTTCGGCCTGTTCCTGCCCGAAGAGGCACAGGATGGTCCGGTGCCAGCCCTGTGGTATCTGTCGGGCCTTACCTGCACTCATGAAAACGCCATGGTGAAGGCCGGCGCACAATCTTGGGCCGCGGAACAGGGTATCGCACTAATCTTTCCCGACACGTCGCCGCGCGGCGAAGGGGTGGCCAATGATGATGCCTACGATCTGGGTCAGGGCGCCGGTTTCTACGTCGACGCAACAGAGACACCTTGGGCCCCGCATTTCAACATGTGGTCCTATGTGGCCGATGAACTACCGCGGCTGATCACCGCCAACTTCCCCGTCGACGAAGATCGTCAGTCGATCACCGGTCACTCTATGGGCGGCCACGGTGCACTGACGCTGGCAATGAACCTGCCAGGACGGTTCAAATCTGTCTCGGCCTTCGCGCCGATCTGCAACCCCACCGCCGGTGACTGGGGCCGCAAGCAATTGCAGGCATACCTTGGTGATGCGCCAGAAGCTTGGGCAAAACATGACGCCACGCTGTTGATGCGCGACAAGGGTTTGGACATTCCCCTGTTGGTCGACACCGGCAGCAGCGATCAATTCATCGATCTATTGATGCCCGAAGCGCTGGCAGAAGCGGTAACCGCAGCCCGTGTTCCCGCCCAGCTGCGCCTGCAAAAAGGCTATGATCACAGCTACTTCTTCGTGTCGACCTTCATGGAAGACCACATCGCCTTCCATGCGGAGGCGCTGTATTCATGACCACCCTCTTCGTCGATGCGGATGCCTGCCCGGTAAAGGCCGAGGCCGAGCGTGTGGCAACCCGTCACCGCATCGCGATGAAAGTGGTCAGCAACGGGGGGCTGCGCCCGTCCCCAAATCCATTTGTCGAAAACATCATCGTGCCTGAGGGGCCGGATGTGGCCGACATGTGGATCGCGGATCGTGCCAAAACGGGCGATGTGGTGATCACCAGTGATATTCCATTGGCGGCCAAGGTCGTCGCCAATGGCGCACAGGTGCTGAAACCAAATGGCGAGGCGCTAACCGCCGCGAACGTTGGCAACGCCTTGGCCACCCGCGATCTGATGACCGACCTGCGCGCCGCCGATCCCTTCCGTCAGGGCGGCGGGCGTCCATTTTCAAAGGCAGACCGGTCCCACTTCCTCGACGCGCTGGAACGCTGCCTGCGCAAGGCCCTGAAGGAGAGACCATGACAACCATCCCCATCATCGATTTTGAGGCCGGCGAAGCATCGCTAAACTGGCTCAGTTTTATCGAGGCGTTGGCGGCGGGGCACGAACTGCCGAAGGCAGAGATTGCCGATAATTTCCTCTATCGTGGGGATGACACACTGCTCAATCGGGCGGCGTGGATTGACGGATTGGGACTGGCGGTAAAATCGGCGACGATCTTTCCGGGCAATCCGATGGCCGGGCAGCCGATGGTGAATGGCGGTGTCTCGCTTTATGATGATAAAAACGGGCTGCTTTCGGCACTGGTTGATTTCCACCTGGTCACCAAATGGAAAACCGCCGGCGACAGCCTGTTGGCCGCAACCCGTCTGGCGCGCCCTGACAGCCGCGACATCCTGATCGTGGGCGCCGGAACCGTAGGTCGGTCACTGCGACAAGCCTATGGTGCAGCCTTCCCTAACGCACGCTTTACCATCTGGAACCGAACAGTGGCAAAAGCGCATAAGTTTGCAGCGGAGTTTCCCGGCATGCAGGTGGCGGAGGATCTGGAAACTGCGGTGCGCGCGTCCGACATTGTGACCAGCGCCACTATGGTCACTGAACCGCTGATCAAAGGCGCGTGGCTAAAGCCCGGCCAACACATCGACCTGATTGGCGCTTACCGCCCTGATATGCGCGAAGCAGATGATGAGGCGCTGCAACGCGCCCGTGTTTTTGTTGACAGTTTTGACACCACCCTTGGCCATATCGGCGAGGTGGAAATCCCACTGAAATCTGGCGCAATCGAGCGCGATCACCTGATTGCGGATTACTATGATCTGGCCGCCTTCCAACGCCGCAATAACGATGAAATCACCCTGTTCAAAAACGGCGGCGGCGCGCATCTGGATCTGATGACCAGTCGCCATATTTTAGACAGTTGGCGTGCTGCGAACGGCTAAGCTGCTAAAGGCGCCTGTCGGTTTTCACGAACTGGCAGGTGAATCAGCGCTGAAAACGCGCCAACACCAACGCCCACCCACCATACGGCATCGTATGTTCCATAGGTATCATACATCCGTCCGCCCAGCCAAACTCCCAAGAAGCTGCCGACCTGATGGCTAAAAAACACGATACCATAAAGCGTGCCCATATATTGCAGCCCGTATAGATGCGCGACAAGGCCGGATGTCAACGGTACGGTCGCCAACCACAGCGCCCCCATGCTGACCGCAAACAGCAGAACCGTTTCAGGTGTCATCGGCACCAGAATGAAGACACAAGAGATCACCGTGCGCAGCGCGTATATCAGCGCCAGCAGGTTCTTTTTGGCAAACCTATTGCTCAACCAGCCTGCCAGAATAGTGCCGCCGATATTGCTCAGACCAATCAGCGAAATGGCCACTGCCCCCAGCGCCGATGTGGTGGTGATGCCCACCGTGTGCAGCAAGCTACCGGCCAGAATAGGACCACAGATTTCGGTCACAAAGGCAGGAAAATGCGCGGTCATGAAGCCCAGTTGATAGCCACAGCTGAAAAACCCGAGAAAGATCATCGTGTAGCTGGGATCCCGGAAAGCGCGGGCCAGGATCACGCTCATCTTCTCCGCCGCTTCGACCTGTTTTGCCGCCTCCGGCGCGCGCATCATCGGCAGGGTCAGCAGCACCGCGAGGATCAGCGCGGCGAAGGTCAGGAACACACCCTGCCACGACATCACACCCAGCAACCATTCTGCCAAAGGTGCACCGATGACCTGCCCTGCTGATCCCGCCGCGGTGGCGATCGCCATCGCCATGGCGCGGTGTTCATCCGTTGCGGCACGACCGACGACGGCCAAAATCACCCCGAAACCGGTTCCTGCGATGCCAAAACCCACCAGCACCTCATAGGCCTGCATCGCCCCCGGCGTCACTGCCGCCGACGATGCAACCAGTCCCAGCGCATAAAGGATAGCGCCGAAGAAGATCGCCTTGCGGTCACCCATCTTTTCCGAAATCGCCCCAAAAATCGGCTGCCCGAAGCCCCACGCAAGGTTCTGAATTGCAATCGCCAGACTGAATTCTGCTCGCATCCAGCCGAGTTCCTCCGCGATGGGGATCTGGAACACACCGAAGGAGGCACGGATTGCAAAGCTGATCATGATGATCAGACAGCCCGCGATCAGAACGGGTGTGAACAAGGGGCTGGATTTGGTCATTGGATCCTCAACATCAGGCGTGACGGGCTACGCCGCGCACGACTCCACTACACGATAGATTGTATGCGGTCGAACACCAAACGCACGGCGCAGGTGCGCCGCCCCTTTTCCGGCGCGGCTCAATTCGCTATCAGCGATAGTATGAGCAGTTTAATCGACCTTTACACCCAACGTGTCGCCACAGGTGACATTACCCCCGACCCTGCGCAAGAAGCTGTGCTGCCGGAATTTGAACGCATCCGTACAGAACTGGCTCAGCCGGTGAAGAAAAGCTTCTTCCGCAAGGCGCCACCGCCGCCAATGGGGCTGTACCTGTGGGGCGGTGTTGGGCGTGGCAAGTCTATGCTGATGGATATGTTCGTTGATCAGCTGGACGTGCCTGCGCGGCGGGTGCATTTTCATGCCTTCATGCAGGAAATCCACACCGCCATGCACAAAGCACGGCAAGACGGAGTCGAAGACAGCCTGGCCCCCGTGGCTACGCAGGTCGCCAAAGAGGTGAAGGTACTGGCCTTTGACGAAATGCAGATTACCGACATCACCGATGCAATGATTGTGGGTCGGTTGTTTGAAATTCTGTTCAACGCCGGTGTGGTCGTCGTGACAACCTCAAACCGCGTGCCTGATGACCTGTATAAAAACGGGCTGAACCGCCAGCTGTTTCTGCCTTTCATCGAAATACTGAAGGAAAAGATGTGTGTTTGGGAATTGGTCAGCCCAAATGACTACCGCCAGAACCGTTTGGCCGGCGAAGAGGTGTATTTCGCCCCTATCAATGACACCAGCCGCCAGAAAATCCGCGAGGTTTGGGAGCATCTGACCGGCGGACCAGCTGGGCCGCTGATCCTGACCGTGAAGGGGCGCGAGGTGGAAATTCCGCAGTTCCGCAATGGTGTGGCGCGCGCCAGCTTCTATGACCTCTGTGGCAAGATGTTGGGCGCGGGCGATTATCTGGCGTTAGCGGAAAACGTGAAGGTCTTGATCCTGGAGGATATTCCGCGCCTTGGTCGATCAAACTTCAATGAGGCGAAACGGTTCGTAACCTTGATTGATGCCCTCTATGAAGCGGGCACCAAACTGATCGTATCCGCCGCCGATGAGCCAGAGAGCCTGTATATCGAGGGCGAAGGCGTTTTTGAATTTGAACGTACCGCCAGCCGGTTGCGCGAAATGCAATCTGCCAGTTGGGGGCAGCAAGACTGACCTCAGCGCACATTCTTGAAACGCAAAAGGGCGCCGCAATGGGCGCCCTTTTCTATTTGGTCAGACTGCAAGTCAGCCTTTCTTCAAAACCTCACGGCCCAGCAATTCGGCGATCTGCACCGCGTTCAGCGCCGCGCCTTTGCGCAGGTTGTCGCTGACACACCACAGGTTCAGGCCATTTTCAACGGTGACGTCCTGACGGATACGGCTGACGAAAGTGGCGAAATCACCAACACATTCGATCGGGGTGACGTAGCCGCCATCCTCACGCTTGTCGATCACCATCAGGCCCGGGCTTTCACGCAGGATGTCGCGAGCTTCATCCTCGTCCAGGAAGTCTTCGGTTTCGATGTTGATCGATTCCGAATGGCCGACGAAGACAGGCACGCGCACACAAGTGGCGGTAACTTTAATCGACGGATCGACGATTTTCTTCGTCTCGGCGATCATTTTCCACTCTTCTTTGGTATCGCCACTGTCGAGGAAGACATCGATATGCGGGATCACGTTGAAGGCGATCTGTTTGGTGTAGACCTTGGGGTCCACTTCCTGACCGGGGACATACATGCCCTTGGTCTGGTTCCACAGTTCATCAATTGCATCCTTGCCTGAGCCGGACACAGATTGGTAGGTCGACACAACAACGCGCTTGATCTTCGCACGGTCGTGCAGCGGCTTCAGCGCCACAACCATCTGTGCAGTCGAACAGTTCGGGTTCGCGATGATGTTCTTGTTCTTGTACTCGTGCACCGCCTGCGGGTTCACCTCAGGCACGATCAGCGGAATGTCCGGATCGTAGCGATAGAGGGACGAGTTATCGATGACCACACAGCCGGACGCAGCCGCTTTGGGCGCGTATTCTTTGGTCGCGGTGGAGCCGACGGCAAACAATGCGATATCCCAGCCGGTGAAGTCAAAGGTGTCCAGGTCTTTGGTCTTCAGGGTGGTATCGCCGAAGCTCACTTCGGTGCCTTGAGATTTGCGGCTAGCCAGCGCAACGATCTCGTCAACAGGGAACTGGCGTTCGGCCAGAATGTTCAGCATTTCGCGGCCCACGTTGCCCGTGGCGCCGACAACGGCGATTTTGTAGCCCATTGGGACTCTCCTTTGGTTTGGACAGGCCGCTGTTACCTGAACAAACACAAGTAAAAAAGGGGATTCGCGCGGATGTGATCAACTATATTGTATCGAAACATCCACGCGCGTGCGGGCGTTTGGGGGTGCAGGACGCTAGATGCAGCGCCCGCCGTCCACCTCCATTGCCACACCTGTGACCATCCCTGCCTCATCCGAACACAGGAAACAGGCAGCATTGCCCATATCCTCGGGCGTGGAAAAACGGCCGATCGGGATGGTGGACAGGAACTTGGCCCGCACCTCTGGCGTATCCTCCCCCATAAAACTGGCAAGCAGCGGTGTTTCCCCCGCCACCGGGCAGATTGCATTGACGCGGATGCCTGCTGGGGCCAATTCCACAGCCATGGTTTTGGTCGCGGTGATCATCCAACCCTTGGAACTGTTGTACCAGTTGAGGTTCGGGCGCGGGCTAAGGCCGGCGGTCGAGGCGACGTTCAACACCGCACCTTTGCCTGCAGCTTTCATCACCGGCATGACGTGTTTGGCGGTCAGGTAAACGGATTTACAATTGACGGCAAAGACGCGGTCAAATTCATCCTCGCTGACCTCTTCCATCGGGGTAGGCAGATGGGTGATGCCTGCGTTATTGACCAGAATGTCGATACCGCCCAGCTGGGCCTTAGCGGTGGCGACCATCGCGGCGACGTCTTTATCGCGCGAGACATCCACCTGCACGGCGATGCCGCCGACCTCTGCCGCCACATCACGGGCCAGATCCATGTTCAGATCGGCGACTATGACCTTTGCACCCTCTTGTGCAAATTTGCGTACGATCCCTGCACCAAAGCCCGAGGCGCCGCCGGTCACAATCGCGGTTTTTCCTGCCAGTCTCATCCTACTGCTCCTCTTTCTCTGTTTAGCCGTGATAGGCGGCGACTGTTTTCAGAGTGCTGAAGCCGTAAAGCGCCTCAAACCCCTTTTCGCGGCCATGACCGGATTTGCCGATACCACCAAAGGGAAGCTCCACCCCGCCGCCCGCGCCGTAATTGTTCAGAAACACTTGACCGCTGCGAATGGCCCGCGCCAACCGCATCTGACGCGCCCCGTTCTGCGTCCAGACAGATGCGACCAGGCCATAGTCCGTGCCATTGGCAATCGCGACAGCCTCTTCTTCTGTGCCGAACGGAATAATCACCTGCACGGGGCCAAACACCTCATCCTGTGCAAGGCTGTGATCAGGCGCTACACCGCAGAAGAGCGTCGGCGGCACGTAGTTCCCGCCGCTGGGCGCATCCTGCAACACACCCTGCGCGGCCATTTCCAGATCTGCACCTTGGGACAGGAACCCCTCGACCAGCCGCTTCTGTTTGGCAGAGATCAACGGCCCTACGTCCAGATCCGCCATCGCCGGGCCGACACGTAACTCGCCGTAGCGAGCGGCCATTCGGTCCACCACCTGATCATAGACGGCGCGTTGAACAAGGATACGAGAAGAAGCCGAACAAGTCTGGCCCGCGTTCTGAATGCCTGCGTTAACAAGAAACGGCAGTGCAGCATCCAGGTCGGCATCATCAAACACCAGTTGCGGGGATTTCCCGCCCAATTCCAGCGTCACCGGCACCACGTTTTGCGCCGCTGCTGTTTGGACCTGCACGCCCGTGTCCACCGACCCGGTAAAACTGACGTGATGCACACCGCTGTGGCCGCTCAGCGCCGCGCCCGCCTCTGCCCCCAGGCCCGGCACCACGTTCAGCGCACCATCCGGCAGGCCAGCAGCCTTCGCCAGATCGGCAAAGGCCAAGGCGGTCAGACAGGCATCCTCTGCCGGCTTCAATACACACGCGTTACCAGTTGCCAGAGCGGCGCCGACAGAACGGCCAATGATCTGCATTGGATAATTCCACGGCACGATATGGGCGGTAACGCCATGCGCCTCCCGCAGGGTATAGACGGTGTAGCCATCCTGATAGGGGATCGTCGCCCCATGCAGCTTGTCCGCAGCACCAGCGTAAAACTCCAGATAGCGGGCAAGCGCGATGGCATCGGCGCGTGCCTGTTTCAACGGCTTGCCCACATCCAGAGCCTCGATCCGCGCCAGATCCTCCACCCGTTCCAGCACCAGCTGACTGAGGCGGTGCAGAATGCGGCCCCGTTCCACCGCTGCAACACGCCCCCAATCGCCCTGCCATGCACGCGTGGCAGCTTCAACTGCGATATCAATATCAGCAGCAGTGCCACGCGCAATCGCGCCAATCTCCTCCCCTGTAGAGGGGTTCGACAATGGCAAGGTCTGCCCAGACGCAGGCGTCACCCACGCGCCATTAATCAGGCATTTTGTTGGGTCAAACCACAAGTTCAGCGCATCCGTCATAGCGTATCCTTTATGTCGTCAGGAGGGTAAGTCCGCCGAGGGGTCTGTGGCTGGCAAAGCTGGCGCAGCGGCGATCAGTTGTTGGGTGTAGGGATGTTGGGGTGCATCAAAAACAGTCTCTGTATCGCCCTGTTCGACGATTTCGCCGGCCTGCATCACCAGCACCCGATCGGTGATCGAGCGCACCACCGACAGGTCGTGACTGATAAAGAGATACGTCAGCCCATAGCGATCCGACAGATCCGCCAACAGATCGAGCACCTGCGCACGCACCGACACATCGAGGGCAGAGACCGCTTCGTCCAAAACGATCAGGTCGGGCTTGATGATCAGCGCGCGCGCGATGGCGATCCTCTGTCGCTGACCGCCGGAGAATTCGTGGATGTATTTGTCCAGATCATCGGCAGAGAGGCCGACGTTTTCCATCGCCTCCAGTAACGCGTCCTGCAATGCCTGCCCTTGCGGCGGCTGATCCAACAGATACATCGGCTCGGCGATCAGGCGGCGCACCCTCCAACGGGGATTGAAGCTGCCGTAGGGATCCTGAAACACCACCTGCATACGCCTCCGTATGGATCGATTGGTGCCCTTAGCGGCAAACACCGGTTCGCCGCCCAGCAGGATCTGCCCCCCCTGCACCTGCTCCAGCCCCAAAATGGCCCGTGTTAGGGTCGATTTTCCACAACCGGATTCACCTACCAACCCCAGACTTTCGCCGCGTTTGATGTCGAAACTGACGCCCTTCACCGCCCGCAGGGCCGTGGTGCCGCCCAACCATCCATTACTGTGCAGTCGGTATTCCCGCACCACATCGCGCACGGTCAGTAATGGCTGTTCCTGCGGTTCTGCTAGACGATCGGGATGATGACTGGAGGCCGCAAGCAGCGCCTTGGAATAGGGGTGCTGCATCGTCTGAAACAGCGTGGCCGCTGGCCCTGCCTCTACCACGCGGCCCTTTTGCATGATGGCAATGTCATCGGCCAAATTCGCCACCACCGCCAGATCATGGCTGATCAACATCAGACCCATCTGATCCTCAACCACCAGCCGTTTCAACAGCGACAGGATCTGCGCCTGCGTGGTCACATCCAGCGCGGTTGTCGGCTCATCCGCGATCAGCAGTTTGGGGCGCAGGGCAATGGCCATAGCGATCACCACCCGCTGCCGCTGACCACCAGAGAGTTCAAACGGATACCGACTGAGGGGGAAGCGATCCTGCGGCAGTTCTGCCCGCGTCAGCGCCTCTGCCGCGCGGGACATCGCCTCTTTCTTGCTGACCCGTTCGTGGATCAGAATGGTTTCCGCCACCTGATCACCGATGGTGCGGATCGGGTTAAGCGCGGTCATCGGTTCCTGAAACACCATACCCACATCCCGGCCACGCATCTGGCACAGCTGTGGTTCACTCAGGCGTAGCATGTCCTGTCCCGCCAGCGTGATCCGCCCCGAACATACGGCACCGTTTGGTAGCAGTTGCATCGTGGCAAAGGCGGTCATAGATTTACCCGATCCACTTTCCCCGATCACACCCAGAATCCGCCCCGGCGCGATCCGCAACGACACGTCGCGCAGGATCGGCAAGCCGTGGATGGTGAGGTTCAGGTTCTCAATCTGCAGCAGGCTCATGACCGCGCCCTCCGCAGTTTGGGATCAAATAGATCGCGCAGGCCGTCACCCATCAGGTTCAGGCCAAGGACAGTTAGAAGGATCGCCAGCCCCGGAAACATCGCCATGTGCGGCGCGAAGGAAATCATCGTCTGACTGTCCGCCAGCATCCGCCCCCAACTGGCCGTCGGCGGCTGCGCGCCAAGGCCAACGTAGCTGAGCCCTGCCTCTGCCAGAATGCCCAGCGAGAACTGGATCGTGCCTTGCACTATCAACAGGTTGGCCACGTTGGGCAGGATATGTTCCACCGAAATGCGCGCTGCGCCCTTACCCGCCACACGGGCTGCCATGACATACTCACGACTCCACAGGCTGAGGGCGCCGGAACGGGTCAGGCGGGCAAAAACAGGGATGTTGAAAATGCCAATCGCGATGATCGCGTTCAGCGCCGAGGCGCCGAAAACCGCGGTGATCATGATGGCGATCAACAGCGACGGGAAAGCAAAGATCAGATCGTTGCCGCGCATGATCACCTCATCCCACAGGCTACCCTTGCGCGCTGCTGCCATCAGGCCCAGCGGCACGCCCAGCACGATGCCGAGGCCTACAGCCACCAGCGCCACGGCGATAGAGGTGCGGGCGCCGACCATGATCATGCTCAGGATGTCGCGGCCAAAATGATCGGTGCCAAGAGGATGGGCCAGGGTCGGCGCTTTGATCTTGTTGGCGATGTCCAGCACCGTCGGGTCATAGGGCGTCCAGACGAAGCTCAGCATCGCCATACCGGCGAAGATCACGGTCAACAGCCCGCCCAGCCAAAGGTTCCGCATCAACGCCGCCCCCGCAGTCGGGGATCGACAATCGCATAGGTCAGATCCACCAGAAAATTCACTACAATGACGGCAAAGACCAAGAGCATCACCACGCTTTCCACCACGATCAGATCACGCGCAGAAATCGACTGAAACACCAGCCGCCCCAGCCCCGGCAGGAAGAAGACGTTTTCAATAATGATCGCCCCTGCCAACAGGAAGGAAAACTGCATCCCAATGATGGTCAGCACTGGTATCAGCGCATTCCGCAATGCGTGACGGCGCAGCGCCTGACCACGGCTCAGCCCCTTGGCCCGCGCGGTGCGCATAAAATCCTCTGACAAGGTATCCAGCAGCGAGGATCGCATAACCCGCGCCAGAATGCTGGCCTGCGGCAGCGCCAAGGCCACGGCAGGCAGCGTCAAGGATTTCAACGCCGCGCCAAGTCCCGCGTTCCAGCCGACGAAACCACCGGCGGAAAACCAGCGCAGATTGATGGCAAAAATCAGCACCATCAGCATCGCGAACCAGAAATTCGGGATCGCCACCCCCAATTGCGTGATCCCCATCACCCCCACATCCGCCGCCGATCCGCGCCGTGATGCGGCCCAGATGCCGGCGGGGAAGGCAATCAGTGTCGACAGCGCCAGAGCATAAAGCGCCAATGGCAGGGAGATCCACAGCCTCTCACCGATCATTTCAGCCACGGAGGTGCGATAGGTGTAGGAGGTGCCGAAATCACCGACCAGCAATCCGCCGACCCAGCTCAGATACCGCTCCACCACCGACCCATTCAGGCCCAGCTCTTCGCGCAGTGCAGCCAGCGTATCCTCTTGGGCATTGATCCCCAGCATGTAGGCGGCAGGGTCGCCCGGCACCACCTCCAGAGTGAGGAAGATCACCAAGGACGCTACCACAAGGCTCAGGCCGAGAGAGGCCAGACGTTTTAACAGATAGTGCAGCATCGGCGCCGCCACCCCCGGATGGGGCACGATGCCCCGCTCTTCCAATGTTCCCTAAATACTCAAGTATCCTCCAGCGACCACGAACACAGCCGCCGAAGGCGTCAGATCATTGCCAGTATACGGCAGTCAGGTCGGTGGCCTGCGTCGGCGCATCCTTCCACAGGCCTTGCACCTTGGCGTTGGCGACCGTCGGATAAGCCAGCTGGAACAGGTAGCCGTTCACATAGTCACCGGAGATGGTTTCCTGCGCCGTTGTCAGCAGGGCCGAGCGTTTGGCAGGATCCGCCTCCGCGCCCAAATCAGTCATCAACTGCTGGAAGCTGGGGTTGTCGTACTGGAAATAGTAATCAGGCCGCGCATAGATCCCGATATCAAACGGTTCCGTATGGCTGACGATAGTCAGGCCGTAATCCTTGCCGCGGAACACCTGTTCCAGCCACTGCGCCCATTCCAGATTGCTGATCTCTGCCTCGATTCCGACAGCGCGCAACTGAGCGGCGATGATTTCACCGCCGCGACGTGCATAAGAGGGCGGCGGCAGTTTCAGCGTGGTTGTGAACCCGTCGGCATAGCCTGCCTCTGCCAACAGTGCCTTGGCCATTTCGGGATCATAGGCGCTGTTCGCGGTCAGATCCACGTAATCAGGATTGTGCGGGGCAAAGTGCGTGCCAATGGGGGTGCCATAGCCGAACATCGCACCATTAATGATCGCCTGACGGTCAATCGCATGCGCCAGCGCCTTGCGGACCTTCACGTTGTCAAAGGGCGGCATTTTATTGTTGGTGGACAGGATCGTTTCCCCCTCGGTCGAGCCGACAAGGACCTGAAACCGCGGATCGGCCTCAAACTGGGGCAGGTTTTCCGGCGCGGGGAACCCAACGAAGGCATCCACATCCTCGGCCATCACAGCAGCAAAGGCAGCGGTGGGGTCCGAAATGAACTTGAAACTCACCTTGTCCAGCTTCGCCGGTGTGCCCCAATAGGCGGCGTTCTTTTCCAGATCGATCTTGTCGCCCTGCACCCAGTTCTTGAACATGAAGGCGCCGGTGCCGATGGGGGTGGTTTTGATGTCTGCAATGGTTTCCGGTGCAACGATCACCGCGTCACCCCAGGCCATGTTGAAAAGGAAACTGCCGTTCGGCGCGGCCAGCGTAACCTTGACGGTCAGCGGATCCATGACCTCAACACTTTCGATGCCCTCAAACAGCGTCTTTTGCGCGTTTGCACTGTCCTCAGCCCGTGCGCGATCGAGGGAGAACTTCACATCCTCCGCATCCATTGCACTGCCATCGTGGAAGGTCACGCCTTCGCGCAGCATGAAGGTGTAGGTTTTGCCGTCCTCGGAAATGTCCCAGCCCTTGGCCAGACCAGGGTTCACTGATCCATCAGGGCCAAAGCGTGTGAGACCCTCAAAAACATTGGAATAGAGAACTGAGTCGATCGCCCCAGCCGCAGCCGAGGTTGGATCCAAATGCGGCGGCTCCAGCTGCATCGCCACCACGATGTCGGATTTTGCCAGCGCGACGCCAGCAGTTGCGGCCAAAGCGGCGGTACTGATCAGGCCAAATTTCAAATATCGGCCCGCCTTCTGGTAGTCCATTATCATTGCCTTCTCCCTGTTTTCAGGCCGTCGCCTCTGGTTTTACCAGCAGATCAATCAATGAGCGGCCCATTACATTCGCAGAATCGAGCATATCCTCGACCCCGACATATTCGTCTGGCTTGTGGGCCAGATCCAAAATGCCCGGCCCATAAGCAATACAGTTGTGCAATTTGCCGATGCGATCAATGTGCTTTTGATCATACGTCCCCGGCGACACGACATATTCTGCATCTTTTCCAAGGGTTTGTGCAATTGCTTTTGCCACCGTTTCAACAACTGGTGCCGTTTTCTGCGTCATGGTCGGCAGAACGCGGTGCAGTTCTTTGACCTCATAACGAAAACTGTCACGCTGAGCCTCAACGGTGCGCAACACCTGCATAACCTCTTCTTGTACTGCGTCTATATCCTCTTCGATGAGGAAGCGTCGATCTATAACCATACGGCAGCTGTCAGGTACAACCGGACTGGGCAATCCGGTGAACCCTTCGGGCAGCTCTGCCTGTCCACCGTGCAGAGAGTTAATGTTGAGCGTAGATTGCTTCGCCCCTTCGGGCACCACAGGCATATCCGTGCGTTTCTGGGCAAGCGCTGGGAACAGACTTGCCTCCATTTCCTGCACCACAGCGCCCATGTGGCGCACCGCGCAATCACCAAGGAACGGCATAGAGCCATGGGCGATTTCGCCAAAGGTCTCAATCTCCGCCCACCAGACCCCACGATGACCCAGACAGATGCGGTCTTTATTCAACGGTTCGGGGATGATTACGTGCTGCACACGGGTCGGGGCGAAATACCCCTGCTGCGCCAGATAGGCGACGCCGCCGAAGCCGCCTGATTCCTCATCCGCAGTACCGCTGATTTCAATCGCGCCATGAAATTCGGGACAAATCGCCAAAAATGCCTCGACCGCAACAATTGAGGCGGCCAGTCCGCCCTTCATGTCACAGGCCCCACGGCCATAAATCTTGCCGTCCTTCAATTCGCCACCAAAGGGATCCGTGGTCCAGCCACGCCCAACATCCACCACATCAATATGGCTGTTGAAATGCACACATTCGCCAGGTGCACCGCCCTCACGACGGGCGACAACGTTCCAGCGCGGGTATTGTTCGCAATCACCGGGGGTGCCGTGGGCGCGGATCATTTCCACCGAAAAGCCACTATTTTTCAATCTCTTCGCCAGATAGTCACAAATATCGCGGTAGCAATCTCCGGGAGGATTGAGCGTCGGGATACGGATCAGATCCTGCGTCAGGAGGATCAGTTCATCACGACGCTGTTCCAGTTCACGGGCCAGTTGATGTGCCAAGTCTGCACATTCCGCAGCGGCTGATTTTGCGACAGGCAGGTGGGTTGTAGAGTCGTTTTCAGACATTTTTTGGCCCTCGTTAATAAAACTGGGTGGAAAAACTATGCTTTACAGAATATTACGGTGCCAATACCGTATCATTGCGGTGACTCGAGACTCTGAACATGGTGACTTATGCAAGACCTTGAAAAACTCGCCTTTGAGCAGGCGCCGATGGGATTGGCCCTGACCGAACAGCGGGTCATCCGCAGCTGTAACCAGACCTTTGCCGATATGTTCGGCTACACCAAAGAGCAGCTGATCGGCCAAAGCTTCCGCTTGCTGTATGGCACCGATCAGGAGTTTCATCAGGTGCGTGATATCGGTCTGGGCCCACTGCGTCAGTCGCACCCTTATACTGATGAGCGTATTATGCGCTGCGCCGATGGCAACCGCATTTGGGTCCGTTTCCGTGCCCGTACCCTGACGCCACAGGATCCGCTGTCGCAGATCGTGCTGAGCTTTTCGCCGATTGACCAAAAACCCACCGGTCCCAGCCTGACACCGCGCGAACGTGAGGTTCTGATGTGGCTGAGCCGTGGCCGCACCAGCAAGGAGATTGCACAGGTTCTGGAACTGTCGCCGCGCACCATTGAGGATGTGCGCGCCCGGCTGTTAAAGAAGTTTGAAGTGAAGAACGTCGCGGTTCTTCTCGCCCGTCTGTCCGGTTTCAACGGCGAAAGCGAACCGCGCCAAGGGGGTTAATTCTCTGCGCAGCAGAACAGCCACCACACAAGAAAAGAGGCCCGCAGGCCTCTTTTTCGTTAGTGCTATATCACCGGCCCGCTTTTTTACGCAGATCACTGCACCAGTTGGCGACATACTCAGGCACCTCATCTGGCAGACTGTCAGGCACAGAAGGGCGCAGGATTTCCAGATGTTCTTTCACCTCTTTAGGGTTCGCGGCGTCGGCGTAACCGTTGTCAAACTCATAGGCGCTCCGCTCAATCATCTTCTGCTCAAAATGCGGATAGAGGGACATATCTCCTTCATAAGTCAGGCAAGTGCGGGCCAGCCCCAAATTCTGCCCTGCCTGAGAGTATTCATCACTAAGGGCAAAAGCGGTGGCGGGCAGGCAGCAAGCGGCGATCAGAGCAGCCTTCAAAAATGGTGTCATAAATGTCTCCTGTCATGCCACAAAGCTACTACACTCAGAGGGAGAGCAACAGGCAAGTTATCGTGTGGTTTCACCGCATTCCTGCGCAAGCACGCCATCTTCTGTGATTGCACGGCGACAGTGTTCGCACTGTCCCCGCCACAAGCGCCGCTGGGGGTTGCGATCTAACCACCCCCTTATATAAGCGGCCCAAACGCGATTTTGGGCCGAATGCGCCCCTATCCTGCGAACAGGACAACATATGCACCCCGGCCACCGCAGCGGTGGCCCGGCACCGGAGGCTGATGATGCTGCTATCCAATTACAAACACGAATGGTTCGGAAACATCCGCGCCGACCTCTTGTCAGGTCTGGTGGTGGCGCTGGCGCTGATCCCCGAGGCGATTGCCTTTTCGATCATCGCAGGCGTGGACCCCAAGGTGGGGCTGTATGCGTCCTTCTCGATTGCGGTGATCACCGCGCTTGTCGGCGGACGCCCGGGCATGATCTCTGCCGCCACGGCAGCGACTGCGGTACTTATGGTGACGCTGGTGAAAGATCACGGGCTACAGTACCTCTTGGCCGCAACGGTTCTGGCTGGTGTCCTGCAGGTGGGCGCTGGTCTGTTGAAGCTGGGCTATGTCATGCGCTTTGTCAGCCGGTCGGTGATGACCGGTTTTGTAAACGCGTTGGCGATCCTGATCTTTATGGCGCAGTTGCCAGAGCTGATCGACGTGCCGCAGCTGACCTATGTGATGGTCGCCGCCGGTCTGTTGATCATCTATACCTTCCCGCTGCTGACAAAATCCATTCCCTCGCCGCTGGTCTGTATCGTGGTCCTGACCGCGATTTCGCTGTGGCTGGGTCTGGACCTGCGCACCGTAAGCGACATGGGGGAGCTGCCCGACACCCTGCCGATGTTCCTGATCCCGGATATCCCGCTTAACCTTGAAACCCTGATGATCATCCTGCCCTATTCCGCAGCTGTGGCCGCGGTTGGCCTGCTGGAAAGCTTGATGACACAGAACCTTGTTGATGATCTGACCGACACCACCTCGGACAAGAACCAAGAATGCATCGGCCAGGGCGTCGCCAACGTAGCGACCGGTTTCATCGGTGGCATGGCGGGCTGCGCGATGATCGGCCAGTCTATGATCAACGTAAAGTCCGGCGGTCGTGGTCGCCTGTCCTGCTTCATCGCGGGCGTGGTTCTATTGATCCTTGTTGTGTTCCTTGACGACATCGTGGGCCTCATCCCGATGGCCGCACTGGTGGCGATCATGATTATGGTGTCTGTCGGCACCTTCAGCTGGTCGTCGATCACTAATCTGCGTGAACATCCTGCATCGTCGTCCATCGTGATGGTGGCCACGGTGGTCTTCGTTGTCTTCACCCACAACCTTGCCATTGGTGTTCTGGTCGGCGTTCTGTTGTCAGGCCTGTTCTTTGCGTGGAAGATCGCGCAGCTGTTTGCCGTCAGCACTGAACTGTCAGAGGATGGCCGTATCCGCACCTATATCATTCACGGCCAACTGTTCTTTGCCTCGTCTGAGGATTTCATGAAGGCGTTTGATTTCAAGGAAGCGCTGGAAAAGGTCGTCATCGACGTCAGCCGCGCCCACATCTGGGACATTTCGTCGGTTGCCGCGCTGGACATGGCGGTGCTGAAGTTCCGTCGTGATGGCGCCGAGGTTGAAATTATCGGCATGAACGAAGCCTCTAAAACCATCGTTGACCGCTTGGGCGAACATGACAAGCCCGGCGCGATGGACAAACTGATGGCCCACTAAGGATGAGTGACATGAGCAAGAAAATCTTCGCACTGGTGGATGGCTCTGCCTATTCTGAATCGGTCTGCCACCACATCGCATGGATTGCCGGACGCATTGGCGCCTCTGTCGATCTATACCACGTTCTGGGCCGCCGCGATGGCGGGTCCGAGGATCTAAGCGGCAACCTGCGTCTGGGCGCACGGTCCAAGATCATGGGCGAACTGGCAGAGCTGGACGCGCAACGCGCCAAGCTGGCGCAGGCGCAGGGTCGCGCGATCCTAGAGGATGCGCAGGCCCTGATCGCAAAAGACGGCGTAGCCGAAGTGCATCCGCATCTGCGCCTTGGTGATATGGTAGAGACCGTCGAAACCATGGAAGGTAACGCCGATCTGGTGGTTATCGGCAAGCGTGGAGAGAAGGCGGATTTTGCTAAGAAGCACCTTGGATCCAATCTGGAACGTGTGGCGCGTGCGACGACCAAACCAGTGTTTGTGGCAAACCGCGAGTTTCAGCCGATCGAGAAAGTACTGATCGCCTTTGATGGTGGCAGCAGCGCAATGAAGGCGGTGGACTACGTAGCGCGCCATCCGCTATTTGCCGGTTTGGCCTGCACCGTTGTCACTGTAGGTAAACCTTCTGATGTAGTTGCCAAAGGTCTGGAAGATGCCAAGGCCACGCTGGCCGCGGGCGGGCACGCAGCAGAGGTGAAAGTGGTCGAAGGCCAGCCCGAGGTCGCACTGGCCGATCTGATTGAAGCGGACGGTCACGACATGCTGGTGATGGGCGCATACGGCCATTCGCGCATCCGCGCGATGATCATCGGATCGACCACTACGGCGATGATCCGCACCTGCAAGGTGCCGGTGCTGCTGATGAAATAAACTGGCGCTATTGCTGGGATGGAAAGGGGGCGCGTGGCCCCTTTTTTGTGGGAAACGGTAGGTTCGTGCCCGAGCCCGAGGGCAGAGTTGAATTAGGCAATACCCTCGACACACTCGAAACATCGCCTCAATCGCAACGTTGCAAGATCGTGCCCGCCCTTGGGGCGGGGTCGGCACGAACCGGATCACTTCGTGACCCGGTGGAATTAATTTTTCTTACCGCGCAACCGAAATGTCCCGACACCGCTGGCGATATCATTGCCCAGATCATCCCTGATCAACGCCTCGGCAAAATAGGTGGACCGCCCACCGCCCGTCCGCCGCGCGGTGGCGATTAGACGGTTGCCCTGCACCTGCCCCAGATAGTTCACCGTCATCGACAGGGTCATCACCAACTGACGGTTCGTCGGATCGCCAGTGTAGCTGCCGCAGAACCCCATCGCGGTATCAATCAGTGTCGCATGCAGCCCGCCGTGCGGGATTCCATAGCGGTTGCCGTGTTTCTCACCCAGCTCCAGTTCCACCTGCGCGAAACCCTCGGACCAACCGGTGACCTCAAAACCGACCAACTGCTGAAAGGCATATGGCTCTTCGCGCAGGGCCGCGGCAATGGAATACGCGTTATCAACCATGCTTACTCCGCTGCTTTCAGTCCGTTTTGGGCAAAAACTGTAACATAAGCGCCAAAAGTCTTGGCCCGTCCGGGGTCCGACGCATTGCCATCCAGCGCCCGTTTATAAACGCCCTGCAGGATCGCCGCCATCCGGAAGAAGGCGAAGGACAGATAGAACCCGAACCGATCAATCCCCGCCAATCCACGGCGCTGGCAATACATGTCGATAAAGGCCTGATCGCTGATCAGGCCTTCGGCATTGCGATCCACACCTGCCAGACCGCGCCCTTCACCGCCAGGGGGCATCTGCCATTGCATGATCACTGCGGCCAGATCGGCATAGGGGTGACCTGTTGTGCTCAACTCCCAGTCCAGCACGGCCAAGCAGCGCGCGCTGTCTGAATCAAACAGCATGTTGTCGATGCGATAGTCGCCATGCACCAGCGTGCGCTGGCCGTCCTCTGCCGGGATGTTCTGATCCAGCCATTTGATCAACTCTTCCATCGGGGCGATGACCTCGGTTTCCGAAGCGCGGTATTGTTTCACCCAGCGGTCAATCTGACGTCGGTAGTAATTACCATCCGGCCCATAGTCCTGCAGCCCCACTGCGCGAAGGTCGATCGAATGGATCGCCGCCAACACACGATTTATCTCTTCAAAGAAGGCCATACGGTCGGGTATAGCGATGCCTTTCAGGCGGGGGTCATCAAAATGACGCCCCTTGATCTCTTCCATCACGTAGAAAGCAGACCCAATCACGCTGTCGTCTTCGCAGAGGTGATACATCGCTGGCACCGGCACATCGCTGCTGGCAAGGGCGCGCTGCACGCGAAATTCGCGATCCACCGCATGGGCGGATTTCAACAACACCCCCGGCGGTTTGCGCCGCAAGACCCATGATCTCTCACCACTGCTGAGGCGGAAGGTTGGGTTTGACTGCCCTACCGCGAACTTCTCCGCGCTCAGCGGCAGGGTGAGGCCCTCGATGCGATCCGCCAGATAGCGGCCAACAGCATCAATATCCAAGTCAGGGTTGCTCATTCGCGCGTCCTTTCAACAGAGGTTCGTCATTCCACGGCAGAGGCAGGCCCCGCGCCGCCGCCGCCATGCGGACGAATTTACGGGTTTGGGCGAAGGCATGTTCGACAGGGGCTGCGCCGTCGGGATCGCGGATCTGATCCATCGCCGCCAGCACCGCCTCTGGCGTCATCTGTTCATCACCCAAGGCCACGCCAGTGGTTTCACGCACCTGCACCTCAGCAAAACACCCTGCACCTGCGCCAAGGATCATCTTGGTCGGCGCATCCGCACTGACCAGCGCCAGCACACCGGGAGTGATAGTTTCCGGCTGCATCAGGGCCAGCACATCCGCCGACAACAGATTTTCCGTCATCCGCGTGGCAGCCGAAGGCGCCAGCATATTGGCGCGAATATTGAACTTTGCCCCCTCAATCGACAGGGCGTTCATCAATCCCAGCATCGCGGACTTCGCCGCACCATAGTTCGACTGACCGAAGTTGCCATAAAGGCCCGAGGCTGAGGTGGTGAACAAAATACGGCCGTAGCCCTGATTCACCATATGCGGCCAAACCGCGTGAGAGCAGTTGGCGCTGCCAATCAGATGGACATCCACCACTGTCTGGAAATCGGCCATCGCCATTTTGGAGAATGTTTTGTCGCGCAGAATGCCAGCGTTGTTCACCAAGATATCGATACGGCCGTAGGCGTCGATTACCCCATCGACCATCGCGCGCACCTGCACCTCGTCCGATACATCAGCACCGTTCGCCATTGCGGTACCGCCTAGAGCCTCAATCTCAGACACGACAGCTTGTGCCGCCTCTGACCCTGCGTCGCTGCCATCCAAACTGCCACCCAAATCATTCACCACCACTGTGGCGCCGCGCGCTGCCAGACCCAGCGCATGGCTGCGTCCCAAACCTGCTCCGGCGCCGCTTACAATGGCCACCTGGCCGTCATACCTTACATCACTCATCTGTCTTCTCCGAATTCATGCAACGCAGCGGGAGGGGTGCTACACCTCGGCCCTGATCGTTTATGCGGTTGGAAGGGGGGCGAAGCATTTACATGATCGCAGGCACAGGATTTATCGCGATGCAGCACGCTGGCAGAACACAACCCAACGGAGTTGCCGCACCACCTTTGGGCGTCGAATCCAGTGCGCCTCCTCCCTCTAGGACGCAACTTTTCACGGTTTTCGACCAGACGTTAGGCTGCGCATTTGACTCCAGCAAGGATTCCGCCAATAAGAGACGTAACGTCGCTTAAATTCGACGTTACGGTTTTATTGACGTCCCCATCGGACCGATTCCCGATAAATGCCCGCAAGAGGCGAGAAAATGCCGTAGCGCGGGAAAGGGACTAGGTAGTTTTGGGTATGTTAGGCTAAAGTCTAACTGCGAATCAAACATCCGCGACTCAGGGAAGGGAGGAGCCCTTTGTCGCGACCCCTTCCGATATTAGGGGTAGCACCCGGACAGCACGGCTGGCCGGGTGCTTTTGTTTCCGCAGGCCTTGTTCCTGCCTCACGCCCACACCTGCCGTAAGGTGAAACAACCACAGACCCGATCACACCTTGCGGAACGCCTGTCACTTGCGCCAGCCTGAGCGCGAGGAAAGGGAGGGATCCAAAAATGAAAGCTGTCACTTGCCATGCCTTCGGGGCGCTAGAAGATCTGCGCGTTGAAGAGCATGCAGATCCAACACCCACAAACCGTCAGGTGGTGATCGAGGTTGAAGCCGCAGGTATCAACTACCCCGACGGATTGCTGGTGCAGGGACTTTATCAGATGAAACCACCCTGCCCTTTCATTCCCGGCATGGAAGTGGTGGGCAAGGTGACCGCGGTCGGTTCAGAGGTGAAAGGCATAAAAGTCGGTGACCGCCTAGGCGCGATCCCGCAGTTGGGCGGTTATGCTTCTCAGGTTGCAGTGGATGCGCGCGCAACCTTCCCGATCGGCGATGCAGATGCGGCAGAAATGTGTGCGCTGATGGTGGCCTATGGCACCTCTCATCACGCGCTGAAACAGCGAGCGCAATTGCAGGCAGGTGAAACATTGCTGGTGCTGGGTGCGGCGGGGGCAACAGGCCTGGCGGCCGTGCAGATCGGCAAGCTGATGGGCGCGCGGGTCATCGCTGTCGCCTCGAGCGAGGCAAAGCAACAGATCGCCCGTGATGCCGGTGCCGATGAGGTGATAGGCTATGACGCCTTACGCGATGATGTAAAACGGCTGACCGATGGCAACGGCGTTGACGTCACCTTTGACGTGGTCGGCGGCGAGGTGTTTGACACCTGCGCACGGCTAATGGCGCGCAATGGACGATTGTTGGTCATAGGCTTTGCCAGTGGCGAGATCCCACAGTTTCCGGTTAATCTGGCATTGGTGAAAGAATTTGCCGTCGTTGGTGTGTTCTGGGGCAATTTCACCAAGGCGGAGCCACAGGTTTACGTCGCCAATATGATGGAACTGATGGGCTGGTACCGCAAAGGGCAGATCAAACCTCTGATCGAAGGGCGCTATCCGCTGGTAGAGGCAGCAGATGTTCTGGCGCGCATCCTCAATCGCGGCGCGGTGGGCAAACTCGTTTTGGTGCCGTGACAGGATGACGTTTACCCGTTGCGCTGTTGCAATGACATTGCAGGTCTTGCGCAGTGGCGCTGCCTGCGGCGGGGATATTTTGGAACAATGAATGCAGGGCGCGGTGGGATCCCCCCCTGCCAAGAGGGGCCAGCAAGGGGGAAACACCGTTGGCGGCCATCGGCGTCCCCGCCTGTACCGCTCTATTGGTCTATCGCAGAGCGGTTAATAAACTCTTACCCATTAGCCGGATCCAATCAGGACACCGGCAGCAAACACCAGCGCGCCGCCCAGCACCACCTGCAGCGCGGCGCGGAAAAACGGGGTTTCCATGTATTTGTTCTGGATCCACGCTATGGCCCACA
This sequence comes from Thalassobius sp. Cn5-15, assembly GCF_022347685.1. Classification (GTDB taxonomy): domain Bacteria; phylum Pseudomonadota; class Alphaproteobacteria; order Rhodobacterales; family Rhodobacteraceae; genus Thalassobius. The sequence goes on along the minus strand of NZ_JAKRGF010000006.1, from coordinate 113,323 downwards.
GTTCCACAAACACCACGATGATCGCGATCACGGTGGCAGTCCAGAAATCGGTGATCAAATAGGGCAGCGCATGGCCCAAGCCCCCAAGCGTGGTCATGATGCCTGAGGCAAAGCCGCGTTTCGTTGGCGAACCGCGCCCCGAAAGTTCGCCATCATCTGACGCCGCCTCAGTAAAGCCCATGGAAATCCCCGCCCCAACCGAGGCGGCAAGTCCGACAAGGAAAGTGGTCCATGTATCCTGCGTTGCAAAGGCCGTGGCAAAAATCGGTGCGAGCGTCGAGACAGACCCATCCATCAACCCCGCCAGACCCGGCTGCACCCATGTCAGAACAAACTGACGGTGCGCTTTGCGGTCTTCGTCCGCGCGCGCATCATCGGTGAGATGGTTCGCTGTGAGCGTGGCGGCGTTGTCCACATGTCCGGCCTCTGCTGCGGCCAGATCCCCTAGAAGGGCGCGCGTATCCGCATCCTGCGACTGAGCGGCCGCCTTTTGGTAAAACACTTCTGCCGCGCGTTCCATCGCGGCTGCCTCTGCACGGATCTGGTCGAGGCTGAGGTTTTCAGTCAACCACACAGGCTTGCGGGAATAAAACCCCGCAACGTGTTCGCGGCGGATCAAAGGAAGATGGTCGCCAAACCGCGTCTTGTGCAGTTCCAGCAGGCGGCGGCGATGGTCGTCCTCCTCTACTGCCATGCCGTCGAACACAGCTGCAGAATCGGGGTATTCGGCGCGCAGATGATGAGCGAAGCTGCGATAGATCCTTGCATCATCCTCCTCGGATGCGATGGCAAGGGCCAACACCTCTTGTTCTGTCAGGTCTTTGAAACGGCGGCGGTTCAGGGTGTAACGCATTTGGCCCTCTTTAGAATAATTCTAATCTATGACTGAAAGCAGCACCAGACAAGGTGGCGGCGTGGAAAAAACCGATAGATCGCCGGTGCCGGAGCGGATGCGCAGACGCATGGTGCAGGACATATGCCATATTGTCACCACCGCCCGGAAATCCTGGCAAATCAAGCACGCGCGCAAGACGCTGGCCGGCCACTGATCCCAGCTCAGGGAGCTTCAAACAAAAAGGGCGCCACAATTGGGCGCCCTTTGGAAAACTGAATAGATCACCGTTTAGATCGCGGTTTTCAGGCTCTCTTCCAGATAGATTTCACGCAGGCGCTTAGCCACAGGACCAACCTGACCACCGCCAACGGCGGCGCCGTCAATTTCCACAACCGGCATCACGAAGGTCGAGGCCGAGGTCACAAACGCCTCATCCGCAGCCTGCGCTTCCTCAATTGTGTAAGCACGTTCAACCACCTCCATCTGTGCCTCCTGGGCAAAGCGCAGAACAGCCGCGCGGGTGATGCCGTGCAAAATGTCGTTGCTAAGGCCGCGGGTGATGATCTTGCCATCCTTGACGATATAGGCGTTGTTCGAGGTGCCTTCGGTCACATAACCGTCCTCAACCATCCACGCGTCATCACAACCTGCCTTCTTGGCCATCATCTTGCCCATCGAAGGGTAGAGAAGCTGCACGGTTTTGATGTCACGGCGGCCCCAGCGGATATCCTCGACCGAGATCACTTTGATGCCTCTTTCAGCAACAGGGTTTGCGGCCAGACCGGGTTTGTTCTGGGTGAACAGAACCAGCGTCGGGCGAGTCGTTTCAGGATCAGGGAAGACAAAGTCGCGGTCATCAGGCGCGCCACGGGTGATCTGCAGATAGATCATACCCTCTTCGATGCCGTTCAGTTCCACCAGCTTGCGGTGAATTTCCAACAGGTCGTCAAACTCCGCCGGCTTTTGCATGTCCAACTCGTTCAGCGAGCGTTCCAAACGTTTGGCGTGGCCGTCAAAGTCAATCAGCTTTCCGCCCAGCACGCTGGTCACCTCATAGACACCGTCCGCCATCAGGAACCCACGGTCAAAGATCGAGACTTTGGCCTCGGTTTCGGGCAAATACTCTCCGTTTACGAATACGGTGCGGGTCATGTCATGGCTCCTGAAGTTGGTCGATGTTGTTTTTTGGGCGCAATGGCCTGTGTGTCAAGCACAACGACAGCTTCGCCTCCGGCAAAGGCGATGAGGGCGTTGTAATCCTGTGGGTCCCGTGGTTCAGCGTTAGCCCCAGAGGGCGGCGTCCGGACCGTGCACCCCCGCCTCGTCAAAGCGCAGCGCGCAGTCGCGATCTTCGGCCAGCAACAACGGGCCATCCAGATCGGTGACCATCGCGCCCTGCGCCACGAGAGTCGCGGGTGCCATCGCCAGCGACGATCCGACCATACATCCGACCATCACCTTGTAGCCTTCGGCCAATGCTGTCTCGCGCAGCTTCAACGCCTCGGTCAGACCGCCGGTTTTGTCCAGTTTGATATTCACCACGTCATATTTGCCCTTAAGCTTGGGCAGAGATGTGCGGTCATGGCAGCTTTCATCCGCGCAGACAGGCACAGGGCGTTCCATACCGATCAGTGCATCGTCTTCACCTGCGGGCAACGGTTGTTCCACCAGATCCACCCCCAAACGCACCAGATGCGGTGCCAGATCGGCGTAAATATCCGCACTCCACCCTTCATTGGCATCTACAATGATCCGAGCCTCCGGCGCGCCGGCGCGCACGGCCTCAAGGCGCGCCATATCGTCGGGGGTGCCCAGCTTGATCTTCAGCAATGGGCGATGGGCGTTTTTCACCGCCTGTTCGCGCATTTCGCCAGGTTCGGCCAACGACAAGGTGTAGGCTGTGATCTCTGGGGTTGGCGCGGGCAAGCCGGCCAGTTCCCAAACACGTTTACCGGCCTGTTTCGCCTCCAGATCCCACAGCGCGCAATCAACCGCATTGCGCGCCGCACCTGCGGGCAGCAGATCCTGTAGCGCTGCGCGGGTGACATCCGCAGGCAAAGCTTTGATTTCAGCAGTCACCGAGTCCAGCGTTTCATCATAGCGGGCATAGGGCACGCATTCGCCCCAACCGACATGACCGTCCCTTTCCACACGCACCGTAAGCACCTGCGCTTCGGTCCGGCTGCCCCGACTGATGGTAAAAACCTGCGCCAGTTTAAAGACGTCTTTCTGGACGGTGATGGTCACGCGCCATCCTCCCACTTTCAATGCTCTTCAAATACTCAAAAGGCCGGAGGGTTTCGCCCGCTCCGGCCTCTCAGAAAGGATTAGATCAGATCGCGTCCAACGCATCCACCAGCTTGCCCGCCCCAAAGCGGAACGGATCAGTGGCAGGCAGGCCCAGATCTGCTTCGACCTTGGCACAGTAGGCGCGTGCTTCATCCTCAGGCATGTTCTGGGTGTTGATCGAATATCCGACAACCTTGCAGGCGGGGTTCGCCACCTTGGCCAGCGACAGCGCCATATCGCGTACAGCCTCCAGCGTCGGCAGCTGGTAATCCGGCAGACCGCGCATATGCTCGCGGGTTGGTTCGTGGCACACCACCAGCGCATCCGGCTGACCACCGTGGATCAGCGCCATGGTCACGCCCGAATAGGATACGTGGAACAGGCTGCCCTGACCTTCGATGATGTCCCAGTGATCAGCATCATTGTCGGGAGTGATGTATTCAACAGACCCTGCCATGAAATCGGCAATCACTGCGTCCAGCGGCACACCGTCGCCGGTGATCAGGATGCCTGTCTGGCCCGTGGCACGGAAGGATGCCTTCATCCCGCGTTCACGCATTTCCTTTTCCATGCAGAGCGCAGTGTACATTTTGCCCACGGAACAGTCGGTGCCGACTGCCAACAGGCGTTTACCGGTACGTGTCTTGCCATTGGCAATCGGATAATCCACCTCAGGCACACGAACGTCATGCAGATCCTGACCGGTGGCTTTGGCCACGGCGACCAGATCCTCTTCGTCCTGCAGCAGATTGTGCAGGCCGGATGCCAGATCAAAACCCTCTTCCAGCGCGGTAACCAAAACCTTTTTCCATGCCTGGCTGATCACGCCGCCACGGTTGGCAACGCCGATCACCAGTGTTTTGGCGCCAGCTGCTTTGGCCTCCTCCAGGGTCATGTCGGGCAGACCCATATCGGCCTTACAACCATCCATACGGAACTGGCCAACGGCAAATTCTGGACGCCAGTCCTTGATACCTTGGGCAACTTTGGCCGCCAGTTGGTCGGGCGCGTCGCCCAGGAACAGCAGATAGGGTGTCTTGATCATGGTCGCGCCTTTCCTTCATGTAGCCGACGCAGTTTTCCGGCTTTCGCACGGGATTGTTTTGCGAATTTGAGCAGATTCTGCGGCGCTACGCAAAATTTAATCCCATTGACGCATAATATCGGGATATTCTTCGAAGTTTTCACACTGCTGCAGAATTAATCACCGTCACGCGTCGTAAAATGCCGCAGCTGCAAAATAAACTTGCGAGGAGGCGCGCAATTTAATAACCCTTTCCCGAACCAATCTGTAATTTCGTTACTCAGAGGAATCGCAATATGAGCTTCCGCATTCAGCCTGCCGCACCTGCGCGCCCCAACCGTTGCCAGTTGTTTGGCCCAGCTTCGAACACCAAACTGTTCGCCAAAATGGCGGCGTCTGCTGCGGATGTGATTAACATCGACCTCGAAGATTCTGTGGCCCCTACCGACAAGGACATGGCTCGCGCCAACGCGATTGAAGCGATCAACACCATTGACTGGGGCACCAAGACCATTTCGGTGCGGATCAACGGCCTCGACACCCCCTACTGGTACCGCGACGTTGTGGACGTGATGGAACAGACCGGCGACCGTTTGGATCAGATCATGATCCCCAAAGTAGGCTGCGCTGCCGACATCTACGCGGTTGACGCGCTGGTCACCGCAATTGAAACCGCCAAAGGCCGTACCAAACGGATCGACTTTGAGGTGATCATCGAATCCGCCGCCGGTATCGCCCACGTCGAAGAGATCGCCGCCGCCTCTCCCCGTATGGCCGCGATGAGCCTCGGCGCCGCGGACTTCGCTGCCTCCATGGGGATGCAGACCACTGGCATCGGTGGCACGCAGGAAAACTACTATATGCTGCACGAAGGCCAGAAGCATTGGTCCGATCCGTGGCACTGGGCACAGACTGCCATCGTTGCGGCCTGCCGTACCCACGGCGTTCTGCCAGTTGATGGCCCCTTTGGCGACTTCTCTGATGATGAAGGCTACATCGCGCAGGCGAAACGTTCCGCGACGCTGGGCATGGTCGGCAAATGGGCCATCCACCCTAAACAGATCGCTTTGGCGAACGACGTGTTCACCCCATCTGAGGAAGCGGTGAACGAAGCGCGCGAAATTCTGGCGGCGATGGAGCAGGCCAAAGCCAACGGCGAAGGCGCCACTGTTTACAAAGGCCGCCTAGTGGACATCGCGTCGATCAAGCAAGCCGAAGTAATCGTTGCGCAGGCCGAGCTGATCGCAAACAGCTAATCCGCTGACGGACAGTGGAAACAAAAGGGGCGCCCGGATCAGGGCGCCCCTTTGCATGTAAGGTGGCCAAACATACGCAACCGTATGTCAGGCCAAAGATGGGTTTAGTACACCACCACAGAACGGATCGATTCACCGGCGTGCATAAGATCGAAACCTTTGTTGATGTCATCCAGACCCATAGTGTGGGTGATCATTGGATCGATCTCGATCTTGCCGTCCATATACCAATCAACGATCTGCGGCACATCGGTGCGGCCGCGGGCGCCACCAAAGGCGGTGCCGCGCCAGCTGCGGCCAGTGACCAGCTGGAAGGGGCGGGTCGAAATCTCGGCACCTGCGGGGGCAACGCCAATGATGATCGATTCCCCCCAGCCTTTGTGGGCCGCTTCCAGCGCAGTGCGCATCACCTGCACGTTGCCGGTGGCGTCAAAGGTGTAGTCCGCACCGCCACCGGTCAGTTCGACCAGATGCCCCACCAGATCGCCTTCAACGTCGGTCGGGTTGACGAAATCGGTCATGCCGAAACGTTTGGCCATCTCAACCTTCGCCGGGTTCAGGTCAACGCCAACAATCTGATCCGCACCGGCCATACGCAGGCCCTGAATAACGTTCAGGCCGATACCGCCCAGACCGAAGACGATCGAACGGTTACCAATTTCTGCCTTGGCGGTGTTGATCACCGCGCCGATGCCGGTGGTGACGCCGCAACCGATGTAGCAGATCTTGTCAAAAGGCGCGTCCTTACGCACCTTCGCCAGTGCAATTTCCGGCAGGACAGTGTGGTTCGCGAAGGTCGAGCAGCCCATATAGTGCAGGATCGGCGTGCCATCCAGCATCGAAAAACGGCTGGTGCCATCGGGCATCAGGCCCTGGCCTTGGGTCGAACGGATCGACTGACACAGGTTGGTTTTGGGGTTCAGACAGTATTCACACTCACGGCACTCAGGGGTGTAGAGTGGGATAACGTGATCACCCGGCTTCAGGCTGGTCACGCCCGGCCCCACTTCCAGCACCACACCAGCGCCCTCATGGCCCAGAATGGCGGGGAACATGCCCTCGGGGTCGGCGCCCGACAGGGTAAATTCATCGGTATGGCAAATACCGGTGGCTTTGATTTCCACCAGAACCTCACCCGCCTTCGGGCCTTCCAGGTTCACTTCCATAATCTCAAGTGGCTTGCCTGCCTCAACGGCGACGGCTGCTCTGGTACGCATCGTTTATCCTCCGACAACAATATCGGGATGCGAAATCGCACCCCGTTCAAGTGCCCGTTTACAGGGTCACTTCTTGATCCGATAGGCCTTATGACAGGAACGACAGGTTTGCCCGACACCGCCCAGACCGGCCCTTAGTGCCTCTAAGGATGACGTATCCAAAGCGGCAATGGCTGCGTTCATTGCGACAGATTCGGTCGTAAATCCGTCCCACTGCTCCCAGATTGCGGGGCGGGCTTCACTGTGGGGGTCGGTGGCGGGTGGTTCAAACGTCGGCAGCACCTGCGCCGAGCTCTTTTCAAGCGTGAGCTTGGCCGCTGCAGCAGCGTCGGCGTCAAAGGCGATCTTGCCCTTGGCCATACCGCCGAGCGTTCCCATTTGCTTGCCGATCGTTTCCATCACATTCATACGGGCCAGAACCTGCGGGTCCTTTACCCCTTCATGGGCAACGGCGGGCAAGGCGATCAGGGTCAAAATTAAGGGAAGCGTGCTACGTTTCATGAGATATCCTGCTGGCTGTTTTGCGTGCCATCTCAGCCTAACGGAAAGCCCCCCGCCTAGCAGTGACTTTTTCGTCAAATCATCCACGACCTTGATTTCGACGCCAATCAGGGCGACCTTAGGGGGTATGAGCATTCAACACACGACGCCCTTTCCGCGCCCCGCGTTGCCAGAACAGGTTTCTTTTCACCGCACAGAATTGGCTGTGATCCTATCGCTTTACGGCCGCATGGTCGCGGCGGGCGAATGGCGCGACTATGGGATTTCAGCGCTAAAGGACCACGCGGTCTTTTCTATCTTTCGCCGAACGGCAGAAAACCCGCTTTACCGCATCGAAAAACACCCGAAACTGCGCCTGAAACAAGGCCAGTATTGCGTGATCTCGATGGAGGGCCAGATGCTGAAACGCGGCAATGATCTGAAAACGGTGCTGCGTGTGCTGGAGCGAAAACTGATCCGGTCGGTCGACTGAGTTAAGCTGTTTTTCCGGGTCGCGGCAGGCGCTTGTGCGCGGTCACCGGTCCGTCACCAGCGGCGGCGATACGGGCAATCGCGGCATCCATATCCTCATAACAGGTGGTCATCGAATGGGCGTTGGCGTGCAGGATACGGTTCTTGCCCGCAACCAGCGCCACGTGGCCTTTCCAGAACAACACATCCCCTTTGCGCGGTTTAGTCCCCGTTGGCAGCAGGCGCCCCAGAAGCGCCTGCTGCTGATCACTGTCCCCGGGACATGGGATGCCGCAGGAAAGACACGCCGCCTGCACGAGGCCCGAACAGTCGATTCCCCAGATCGAGTTTCCACCCCAGAGGTACGGCACGCCCAAGTACCGCTCTGCGGCCGCCAGTATATCCTCGTCGCGCACCGTCGCGTCGCGCAGATGGATCATCGGGACATAGCCGTCGGCAACGACCAGAAACCCGTCTTCTTCGCCGCGTGAACACAGGCCGGCGCCAAGGCTCAGCGCCAAGCGCTCTGGCGCTTTGAAGTTGGGCTCATAGTAAATGTGGGTGGACCGTGCGATCACCCGATGGCTGGGTTCGCGACGATCTTCCAGATCCTCGGCACGTATGTAGCCGACGTATCCGTCCCGCTTGGCCTGCACAAAACACCAGCCACCGCGGGTTTCAAAGCTCAGCACCGGCTCACCCAGTACCAGCTGACGCTCGCGCCTCCCCAATGGTTCGTGCAGCAGGTCAACCACCGGGCGGGCCACGATGCGCAGATCGCCATCCACAAATGCGGGCGCATCCACTTTGCCCTCCAGACTGCGCGCCGCGACGCGCGTGTTGGCGGGGATCTGACGGCGGTCTAACGTATCGGTCGTCATCGGGCTGGCCTCAGATGTCCAACAGATCCGGCAAAGCCTGCAGCAGGGCGCGGGCGCCCATACCAACGCCGCCCTTGGGCCGTGCTGGCGCGCTAACCGGTTGCCAGCCGTAGATATCGAAATGGCTATAACGCACCCCCTCACCGGCAAAGCGGCGCAGGAACAGCGCGGCGGTGATCGCGCCACCAAAGCCGCCCTTGGGCGCGTTGTCCAGATCGGCAATGCCCGGTTCGATCTGTCCCTCATACGGGTCCCAAAATGGCAGGCGCCACAAAGGGTCCGACACGTCGCGTGACGCCTGCATCAGGCGGTCGGCAATTCCATCCTCGTCACAGAAGAACGGCGCGAGATCGGCGCCAACAGCCACGCGCGCCGCGCCCGTCAGGGTCGCCATCGACAGCATCATGTCGGGTCTTTCTTCGGCACCGTATGCCAGCGCATCGGCCAACACCAGACGACCTTCGGCATCCGTATTGTTGATCTCTACCGTTAGACCCTTGCGCGACGGCAGAATGTCACCGGGGCGAAAGGCATTGGCCGACACTGCGTTTTCTACCGCTGGCACCAACACCCGCAGTTGCAGCGGCAGGCCCAGCGCCATGATCATATGCGCTAGCCCCAGAACGGTGGCCGCGCCGCCCATATCCTTTTTCATCAAACCCATGCTGGCGCCGGGTTTCAGATTCAGACCGCCCGTGTCAAAGCACACGCCCTTGCCCACCAGTGTCAGTTTCGGCCCTGTGCTCCCCCAACGCACATCAATCAACCGCGGTGCGCGATCACTTGCGCGCCCCACCGTGTGGATCAAAGGAAAGTTCTGATCGAGGAGGTCATCGCCCGTCGTCACCGCGATCTGCGCCTGGTGCTGATCTGCCAGCCTGCGTGCCGCCGCTTCCAGAGAGTCAGGCCCCATGTCATTGGCGGGGGTGTTGATCAAATCGCGGATCAGAAACTCGCCCGCAGCGATCGCTTCCACCTTGGCGGCGTCCACTCCTGCGGGCGCAACCAACGTAACAGGCTTAGGCTGACCACCTGCGTAGCGATCAAATTTATAAGACGCCAGCAACCAGCCCAGCGCCTCAACCTCTGCTACATCAGCGGGCAGGCCAGAGGCGATCTGATACGCCCCTTCGGGCAACGCAGGCACCGCAGCAGCCAAATGGAAACGGGTGCGTTTGCGCTGTGCCGGGGTGCCGTACCCCACCAGCACCTCTTCAATCGCGCCGCTGGCGCCGGGGATCAGCAGCACCTTGCCCAATGCAGGTTTGTATTCAGACCCACGTACCCAAGTCTGAATACGGGCGGGTTGTTGATCCAGCCAATTTTGCAGGCTCTCTGCATCGACCAGATGCATGGCGATGGGGGCATCGGCGGAGCTGGCAAAACGTGGGGGCATGCGGCGAACCTTTCTGGCAGAGGTGTTTCACCCTTAGCCTAAGCCCTCCATCCGCAGCTGCAAGCCCCCTTTGCACCGCCGCATCCCAACCCTAAGCAACCGAAATAGCGTATCCCCCGCGACGCAAGCGCAGCACACTAAACGTTGACACTGGCCTGTGCATACTCTGTTGCCGCAGCCCCCTGCGCCACAAGGCGGTGCAACCGCGCCATCAGGGCCGCCGCAGCCACAGTATCCCCTTGATCCAAAACCGTTTCCATCTGCGCCACGGACACCCGCAGGGATGCCAGTCCCACCTGCATTGATACCACACTGATATCGCGCAGATTTGCCCGCACCACCGCAAGGTTTCCCTGCGCCAGCAGCATATCACAATCCGCGACCCGTTCCGCGATATCAGCCAACGCACGCCCCACCAAACGATCCGCACAATGGCGCCCCAGATCATGGTAAAGCTGTGCCAGTTGCACGACGTTCACATGTATGCGTTCGACCGGCACCAGCCGGACAACCTCGCAGGCATCAGAATCAACAGTATGAGAATGATAAGTCAATTTCATTTCAACACCTTATCAACCCGAATAGCCGGTCATATTTCGCAGCAGGCGCAGACAAAATGGCACCAATTCCTTCCCAAATCGTTTAACAGACGCGCGCGCCCCATCAAAAAGGTTTCAAATACCGTAGTTTTGCCCTTAGAACGTTGCAAACATCGAGAAGGACCAGACATGAAGCACGCCAAGCCCCTGCCCGGTTATCTGGTGCATCGTTACCAAGGCTGGAAAGCAACCACCCACGCCGAGAGCCAGAACTGGTTCCGCCGCCTAGGTACCGAAGCCCAACGCCCCCGCGCTATGGTGATTTCTTGCTGCGACAGCCGGGTGCACGTTACCTCGCTGTTTGGCGCTGATCAGGGCGAAATTTTTGCCCACCGCAACATCGCCAACCTTGTTCCGCCCTGTGAGTTAGACGGCGGGCGCCACGGCACCTCGGCCGCGCTGGAATATGGCGTGACAGCACTGAAGGTTTCGCACCTTGTGGTCGTCGGCCATTCGGCCTGTGGCGGCATCAAAGGCTGCCACGACATGTGCGCCGGTCATGCGCCGGAACTGGAACAGGAAACCTCTTTCGTTGGCCACTGGATCGACGCCCTGCGCCCCGCCTATGACGCCACCACCGGCATCGAAAACGAACAAGAGCGTCTGCGCGCGATGGAACAGCGAGGCGTTGTCACCTCGCTGGAGAATCTGATGAGCTTTGACTTCGTCAAATCGGCCGTCGATGCAGGGGATCTGACCATCCACGGCCTGTGGTACGACATTTCCGAAGGTGTACTGGAAGAATACAACGCCGAAGAGGATGCGTTCCGCGCGTTGTGACTGCCAAAACAACATCAACACCCTAAGGACGGCCCCTAACGGGGCCGTTTTTGCATGTGCATAATTTAATACGACGTCGCAATCATCACCCTGATGGTGAAAAATCAAGCGTAAACCACTGTATTTTGAAAAGATTCCTTTACCTCAGGCATGCTGCACCTCACGCATTTGTCTGAAAACTTTTGTTGATGGTAAAACCACGGTCTATCGCCTGATTGAAACGCCTGTTAACCGTTCGCTCAGGAATACCCACGCCAGTCGCATCTAGCGTTTCTGCCAGAACAAATCTCAAGCCAAGTTTCCAAATAACCCTTTGATGTCATTCACATCAAAGACGTGAAACCTGAAACTTATCTTGAGTGTCACCATGACAAATTCTCGACGCAGCACCGCGTGGCTGCTGTCTACCTGCGCACTTGCGCTGCTGCCCGCTCACGCCTTTTCTCAGGAACAGGATTGTTCCGCCAAAGACCAGATCGACACCCCCGCCCAGTGCCAGGCTTCCGAGGCAAGCGGCGATGATACAGCCGTCATGCTGGAAGAAATTACCCTGCTGGGCAACAAAGCCCCAGTGGAGGTTCTGAAATATCCCGGGTCCGTCACAATCGTCGATTTTGACGAGGAAACTCAAGCCTCCACCGCGATCGAGGCGCTGAAAAACGTGCCTGGCTTCGGCTCTGGCGGGGACCGTGGCCGGTCAGCGGGCCAGCAATATACGGTCCGAGGCTTCGGCTATCAGTCCGAACAACGGGTCATCGTCAAAGTGGACGGCGTCAAACGATCACCCAGCCTATTTTCCAACCACGTCTCCAGTTTCCGCACTGATCCGACCATCGTAAAGCGGGCCGAGGTCGCCAAAGGCGGATCGACCATGCTGCACGGCTCTGGCGCGATTGGCGGCGTAGTCGCCATGCAGACGAAAGACGCCTATGACTATCTGTCGGACGGCCAAAACGTCAGCCTGACCACCTCTCTGCGCTATGAAACAAACAACGAGCGGTCGGGCACACTGACTTGGGCTGGGGCTTCGAAAACCCTGCCGATTGATTTCATATTGCATGGCCGTGTTGTCGGCGCAGGCGACGTCAAACTGGCGGACGGCGGTGCCAATGGCACCACCAAAACAGACAACGATTCCACCACCTATAACGGGTTCGCCAAACTGGGCATTGATCTCAGCGATGATCAACGACTGGTCTTCTCGCTGCAGAGCTACACACAGGACCTGAACACCGTGTGGCAAACGCTGTATCACAGCGAAATCGATCTGGATGATCCGGTAGTCGGCGAGTTGGTGCAACGCGAAGCTGTGGCTCACTACAGCTATGATCCGACTGGCAACGATCTGATCGACTTTGAAGGACGTGCTTATGCATCAACCGGCTACTATGATCGCGGTTATGAGATCTACGACCTGCAATACAAGAACGAGAACACCCGTTGGGGCACCGCGCTGAAAAACATCGCCCGCTTCAACACCGGTTCGTTCAGCCACCGCCTGACCACCGGTCTGGACTATGAACATCTGGAAGAGGATTCCTCCTACGTCCGTCAGGGTGTTGTTTCGCCCTTCGCGATGCATCCGGCAACATCGACAGATCTGGGTATCTATATTCAGGATGAGATCAGCACAGCTGACGAACGGTTCACTCTGACCCTTGGCGGTCGCTTCGATAAATTCACCCGTCAGGTCGATGGCGGCAGAGAGTTCAGCGGCGAAAACTTTGCCCCGCGCATCGGTGCCGCCTATGAAGTGGCCGATGGCATCACACTGTTGGCCAACTATGCTAAACCTTCCGTGCGCCGCTGGTCACGGAATACGCCGCCGAAGGACCGCAAAACCCGCATTACTGGTACATCCCGAATGCGGATCTGGAACCAGAAAAGGCGAAAGAATACGAAATCGGCTTCTCCGTCGACAAGGATGGCCTGCTGAACGACGCCGACTCGCTGCGGTTCAAGGCGATGTATTTTGAAGGCGATATCGAGGATATGATCTCCTTCGAGGCGCTGGGGCGCGACCCGATCCCCGGTTACGGCCCGCTGAGCCCTGATTACAACAACCACCAGCAATTCGGTCAGTATCAGAACATCGAAGCCGCCAAACGCCGTGGTCTGGAATTGGGTGCAGATTACTGGGTCAACGACTGGCATCTGGAAATGTCGTTCGAACATCTGGACATCTATAACAAAAAAACCCGCGAAAAGACCCCGCAGGGTTTTGCCGACAAGTTGCACCTTGCCGCCGCCTATACCTATCAGCCGTGGGATTTGACGCTGGGCGCTGAGGTGAACCATTGGTTCAAACCTGACCAGAACCCCGACAGCTATGTGTCGCGCGGCACCACCTACTACCGCGTGCGTGATGATTACACGCTGGCCAACATCAAAGGCACATGGAAACCCAAGACAGGCAAATACGCTGGTGTGGAGCTGGTTGCCGGTGTGAATAACGTCTTTGACAAACAGTATATCAACGCGCGGTATTCTGAGACCACGTCAATGGTTGGCAATGAACGAAACTACTTCGTACAGTTCAAGAAAACCTTCTGAACTTTACAAACGCGGCGCTTAGGTGCCGCGTTTTCCGCCCCCGCTGGCAACACAGGATCAGTATTTCAGCACTCCTAGCTCACAGCGCGCATCTGCTTCCTTCTGGTCGATACCATCAGGATGTGTTCTCCGCCGACCGATATAGGCCAGATGGCCGCGCTGATTGACCACGGCCATACGTAAACGGACACCGTTCTATACTCTCCGACAGTGCATCAGGCAGAAAGCCCAACTTGACCTCAATATAAAACGCAGCGAGGGTCTCAATTGCCCACAGGAGTTGGCCAAAGGCCGCTAGTCCGCCGGAGCTAACGATTAAATCACCATTCCCATCATGCACAGCGGCCGGACAGACCACCATATACACAATACAAAAGAGTCCTGCATGATCGCAGAACCCTTTCGATACATGGCAGAGGAACCGCGGTCAGACTGACATGCAGACGTATTTCATTTTTTCTCGCGGACGAAGGGCGAATGATCGATCACATCACATATCCATTAGGTATCTGATACTTATAGTGTTTTCCCTTGTGTCAGGTTCAGTAATGCTCTTTACAGCTATGGGAAATGTTCCAATAGTGGGGTTAAAATGTCCCAATAAGAGGTGTCGTTCGTGTCTAATTTTAGTCCACGCAGTGGTAAGGCCAACTACATAAAACCCCGTGGGAAGAGCTTCTATTATCGTCGTGCGATACCACCTGAGTTTCGATGGATGTTTGGTGGTAAATCTGAATGGAACATCAAGCTTGAAGGGCCTACGGATGCCAGCCGTCGTGCTGAAGCAGCAGCACTTGCCCATCAGCACAACAAAGCCATGATGTATGATGTCATGGAAGACGTGAAGGTTACTGATGATGATATCGCAATGCGGCTTGATTTCACACCAATGACTACCCGACCATTTAAATTTCGACGGGATGGTCAGGTGGTTGAGACCTTCAAGATCGCGATATCTGATGATCCCGATTATCTCAGGCAAGCTGAGAGGGATGGCTATTTTGGAATGCGGCAAGAAGAAGGGCTTGTGCAGGTAGGGTTGGCGCAGATCAATCAAGCTATACCCCGTTCTGAGGGTACCGAACTGGAACTGAATGAACTCAAGGCTGCGAACTACACACGGCAGATTGACGAAATGGTGCCAGCTAGTGGTGATACACTTCGGTCAATTCTGCCTAAGATGCATAGCCAGAACAATCCACGTGCATCTACAAGGGCCAGTCATCTGCGTGCCGTTGAGGAGTTCATTGCTTTGCATGGTGACTTGCAACTGGCTGCAATCACTAAACAACATTTGAACGACTATGTTGAGCATCTATGTGGTGTGCGTAACAAGGGTAAGCC
Source organism: Thalassobius sp. Cn5-15 (assembly GCF_022347685.1). Lineage (GTDB taxonomy): Bacteria > Pseudomonadota > Alphaproteobacteria > Rhodobacterales > Rhodobacteraceae > Thalassobius. The sequence goes on along the minus strand of NZ_JAKRGF010000006.1, from coordinate 98,198 downwards.
TCTGGCACCAACGACCGTCCAGCAGCGTTTAGAGAAGATGTCAGCCATCCTTGAGTTTGCGACCAGTGTTGATGCTGTTGAATATAATGTCGCCAAGGCAGTCAAAGCACCTAAGGATAAACGTCCTATAGGTGATCAGACTTATAAACCGTTTACCAAGGCCGAAATCCGTAAGCTGGTTGAAGTGGCAACACAGATTTGGACCGAACGGAAGTACCAGGCGCATCGTACACGGATGTCACGTGTGACGGATTCGATCACTGCATTGCATATGCTGATCTGGACTGGTGCAAGGCCCGAAGAGATTTGTCAGCTTCGGCTGGCTGATGTTGATTTGGAACGTCGTGGTATCATCATCACGAATGAAAGTGATGACCTTGGGGTACGAAGGCGGATTTTGAAGAATGAAGAGTCAGTACGTGGCATCCCGATTCACCATCGACTGCTTCCGAGTCTTGAAGAGCATATCGAATACATCAGGTCGGTTAGTAACTCAGGTCTACTATTCCCGTCATTCGTACCAGGTACGGAAAAAGGAAGGTACGCCAGCCCGATAGGATTGGACTGGAGTGCGCATTTCCGTCCGCATGTATCCACTGATCCTCAGAAGGTGTTGTATAGCCTGCGTCATAGCTGGGCAGGTGCATCGAAGGATGTAGGTATGAGTGAAACCATGCGCAATGCCATCATGGGACACACGTCAGACTCCAAATCAGCTTCGGCGAAAAGGTATACGCACCACTTTGATGACCTGCACAACCAGTTGGAGTGGGTTGATAAAATGGACTGTATTGGCGGGTGAAGATCAAGGTGGTGAGACTTTGAAGAGTCTTAATGTTGCACGTCACCCAAGAGTTCTACCCAGTCCATATCGTATTACCTGGTGCTGAGCATGAGGTAAGTTGAGTCTGCCTATTGCAGCGTTAATTTTTGACACCCAAACGTCATCTACTTTGGATAGATGCCAACTGTAGTCTTTTGGGCTTTCTATCATCTTCCAAGCCATCTTGAGATGAGTGAAAAGTGGATCACTGTTGTGAGGAGAGATGCCTAACACCTTTAGGGCTGCTTCACAGTCGCGCAATGTAGCATAAGGTGTAGATAGAGAACGAATTGGTGTGCCGACTGCAATTTCTTTAAGATGTAAATTGGAACAGGCTTCTTCAATCCAATCAGTTGCACATCTTAGGTGAGACATGTCCCGCAGGGCTGCGTATCCAGAACGGAATATATGCTTGCCTATACGAAGACTTAAAAGTTGCTCTCTGCATTTATTGCTAAAGCCTTCAATGGCCTGCAATTCTTCTAATAAAGATGCATAATCGAATACGTAAAGCATTTCTTGGGCGCATCGGTAGATGGCGTAGTTTCTTAGAAATACGTAGCCGATGTCCGCCACCAATGCTGGTTCTGCTAGTGCATTGCTGCCCATTAACCTTTCAAGTGGCAATGACAGGTCCAAAGCTTCTGACAGTTCTTTCGTGTAAGATCGCTTTGGATTATATTGTGCCAACGATGCGGCCAACCATCCAGATTGGTCAACTACTATTCGTCCCTCAAGTTGCAAGTGCTTTACAAAGAGGCTTCCAGCATTTGCAACATTCTGAAATCGTGTGCGTGAATAACAAGATACAGACCATCCAGATTCAGTCCATTTAGAAATAATTGGCCTGATTTCTGACAAGTCTTCCGCAACGATCAGTACGTCTCGGTCGCTTAAGGCATCATCGGTTGCTCTTGCAGATGAACCAAAGATACAGATGCTGACATTTTGATTTACATCGTGTGTCATGGACCTATCCGTCTAAAGATTGTTGACGCTGCCAAAGCAAACATGAAAAAACCGATCAAGCCTTGAAGAGCCATGATCATTTTTCCAGCCGTACAATTTGGGGTGATGTCGCCGTAGCCTATAGTCGTGAGGGTGATGACGGTGAAATAAAGGGCATCCCAGTATGATTCAATTTTGGGCAATCCCATAAAGTCACGAAGCATAAAGTTCAAAAGACTAAAGATCGCAATTACGAACGCAACGCCGAGCATGAAATTTTTCAGTTTCACGCCAGCCCCCCAAAGCCCCCAAAGTTGACGGCCTCTATATCTCATATGAATATTTAATGATTTTCTCTTATCTTTCTTCCATGCGCGTTTTGCTTCATATTTAAATTGATATCCCTTCCAAAGGTTGAACTTAAATGTGGCATCAATTGTGAAGTCGGGCTGGTGTTCATCATTGGAATTGTTCATCAGCCTTTGATAAAGGTGAACGCCTATATTTTGATGTGAGGTCTTTGATAGGCAGCCATCAAAACTTGCAGGATCAATGTAAACGTTTTTGAACTCAATCTTGTAAGGATTTGTATCTATGAAAGCGCAGTCGTGAAACTCACACCCTTCAATTGTGCTGCTAACGAATAAGCATTTCTGAAATGTGCAATTATGAAAGTCGATGTTTTTTATGACGGTGCGCGTAAAGCTAACGTTTACAAACTTTTTATCTCGGACTTGCTTGCGGTATGCGGAGTCCGTTCCAGATAACTTGTCTGGTCGAAACAAAATATTTTCAATAGTATCCTGGTCACCTTCTAAGATGCTGAACATGTCTTCAGAGCTTTCGACCTCATTATAAGGTTCAGAAAGTCTGAAAAAATTACGTGATTCTGCTGTGGTTGAAGGTGAATCGTTCTCCATGCGCGAGACCATACAGCGTTGTTACAAATAGCTACAGATCATAAAGGCCGTTCTCTCAAATGGTCGTTTTCAACTTCTTGGTTGCGGTTCATCAGCATACACGCACTCGGTCTTACCTTCACTGGTACTGGTTGTCTTGATGCCTCATCTCTAAACCTGACCCGCAGCCCGATATTCTGTTGATGGATTGCACGAAGGAGGATGCATGAAGGTAAGATATCAGCTTCAGCTTTCTAATGGTGCTCCACCCAGTGAAAGATGCACATTTCTGGTTCTGGATGATGTGGTGGACTTCAGGTGATCTACATCCCCCACCTTGCCAATGCAGCCTCAGCCTTGTGTGGTGCGTCTCTGATCCGCAGAACCGTTTGACGGGTTAAATCATGGTTCTTCGCAACTTGGCCCACACTCATGAACTTCAGGTCACTAGTGACAGCATCAAACTGCTTACGGTCATAGCCAGGTTTTCTTCCACGGTACTTCTTTGCATCAGATTTGGCAGCAGCAATACCAGCGGTTTGTGCTTCCTTTTGCACTTCAGCCTGCGCCTGTGCTGTTGCTGCCATGAAAGATATCAAGGCATCACGTACTGCACATTGCATGGGGTCTTTGGTGGAGCCATCAAAACGCATACGGTTGATGATGGTTTCGATCACCACACCTTCACGCATGAAGTGTCGGATCGTATCCGTAACATCCTCGTAGTTTCTGCCAAGCCTATCGACCCAGCGTACAACAAGCGTATCACCTTCCCGCAACATATCGAACAGACGCTGGCCGTTTGGGCGGTCTTGAAGTTTGGTGGCGATACCAGAAACACCATCATCACAAATGACTTTGTCAAATTTGAATCCAGCTTCCTCAGCCTGGACTTTCTGGTGTTCGATGTTCTGTTCTGATGTGGATACACGGGCGTAGAATACAGTGGCTATGACATTGCTCCATTTTTACGTAAGGGTGGTGTCCGTATATGTGTTTGTCCGTATGGATAAATCAACCCTTATGGACGCGATAACGTCGGAAATCTCGGATACCTTTAGGGTATACCCTTACGGTCATCGTCCCTGCTCTGAATGTGGTTGCGAAGCGGGATATCAACCACTAACCGTAACGCATGAATGCATCAAAAATCGTTACGGCTTGTAGGCATTGCAATGCTGAACTGTCACCAGAAACACATCGCTCTGATCGGAAGTTTTGTTCTGACAGGTGCAAGCAAGCTGACTATCGACGCAGACGGAAGGTCAAAGATAATCCCGTTGAAGCATTGGTACGTGGTAACAATGCCGATCTGATCAGAGAAGTGGCAAGGCTCTATGCTGATACTGGTGTTACCATTGCGGATGTCACTTATGGCAAAGGCGCATTCTGGCGTAAGACTCCGCATCTAAACGTCACGGGATCAGATTTGTTGACCGTACCAGAACGGCCATATGACTTTCGCAACCTTCCTTATCACGACAGTTCTTTTGATATTGTCGTTCTTGATCCACCGTATCTTGTATGGCCTGGCAACCATATGTCTGATGACCGCTACCGTAACGCTGAGACCACCAAGGGCATCGACTACAAGGGCATTCGTCAATTGTACCATGATGGCCTTAAGGAAGCTGCACGGGTCGCCAGGCGGCAAATCTGGGTCAAGTGTAAGGATACAGTAGAAGGACCACGACAGCGTTTCTTACACGTCCACCTATTGCAAGATGCTGAGGCTTTAGGGCTACGCGGTCGTGACCTGTTCATTCTGGATGCAACCAGCAGGATGCCAAACAATCATTGGTCCACTCAGAAACATGCACGGAAAACCATGTCGTATCTTTGGGTCTTTGATGTCATCAGTTGATCATCTGACGCTCCACTGAACCCCTCTCAGGCGCGGCCAAATGGTAGGAGGACCACGACAACCATCTTCACCTGCCTGCGTTCTGATTTGATCACACAGGTGATTATCACCGACGATCAGTGATCGTAGGTCACGCCATGTCAGACCATATAGCAACGCATCAATGATGGTCTTACTGGACAGCCATATCTTACGTCTGCGATGTATCCGCTTGGTGGAGACTTCCGTCTTGGCAGCTTGTACCAGTTCACGAATACGCCGTCGTGGTCTATGGTATGTGTCAAAGGCGTAGTCCCACTTCTCTGGTGATCTTTTCCTAAGCTGACAAAGACGTTTCGGTGTCAGAAAACGGTTTTGCCCAGTACGGATACCCTGAAGGTCTAACTCATCGCTTATCTCTTCATATGAAGGTTTCTGACCACCACCACGATAGGTCATGTTGGCTATGACGGATAGAACCTGTGCTTCTCTTTCATCAGCCAAGCGTGTCTTCGTGATTGATCCTTTCTTTGAATGTTTGGCGATGTCAGGAGAACCAAATGCCTGTCCATCCGCCATAAGTCGTGCGATTGCTTTGAACTGCGCTTCACGTTTGGCGTTTGTCAGTTCTTCCACCTTGTGGTGATGATTTAGTTCGATGATGTCATCCACGTTCATCCCAGTGGATGCGTCATAGATACGCTTACCTAAGCCTTGCTTCTGTATGAGTTCAAATACTTCAGCCCGTCTGGAAATGCGATCATCACTGGATACCAGAAGAATTTCGGATTGATGACGCTTCAGGTGTCGAAGGCATTTACGCAGACCTGTGGCCATTCGGACTTCTGTATCACAACGACCAGATATGACTTCCTTAACGCTGATGTTGGTAGAATTGGATATGGTAAATTCTGGATAGTGATCCTTAATGCACTCCAGTTGATATTTATAACCATCCTCAGCCTGCTTAGGTGTGCTTACCCTTCGATATAGATTGGCTTTCCCTGCTATGATGGCCTTTCGAATAACGTCTGAGTGCATCACACCACCATATGTAAAACCTTGACTATAGGTAGGGTCACCTCAGCGCATATGGCGCTGGAATTACATGTATCGGTGGCCTTCAGTCTGGTGGTCATTGGGCAAGGATTCGTTGGTCTGGTACGTCATGACGCACCACGGTGAACTGGTATTTATGTGATCCGACGATGACATTGCCCACTTGGATGCAAGGTAAGTCCAGAACGGCGTGTGAGACTAAATATGGGTGTAATCCATCAGGAGAAAAACCATGTCAGGAACCCGAAATACCATCCGTAATCTGGACCCCGATCTTGTGACCGAAGCCAAGGTGCATGTCCTTCAGACAGGCCGTCGTACACTTGGGGAATTGGTCACAGATGCAATTGAACTGTTGATAGATCACGAGACCAGTGACGATACTTCCATGGCTGATCCTCACACACCATCGGCGTGATTATGTGTAAGGCAATAGTATGCCATGGGGGTGGAATGCCCCCTGTGACGAGTTTTGACATCGCATAAATCCCTGTGTGGACACTATCTGGAATCGGACCAGATGGATGGCATCAGTGAATGTGCACCGCGCAGCATCAAGGTAGGAATATAGGTGCTTCCATTCAAGGAAAATGCGAGGCTATTTTGATTTCGTGATCGAACTTATGTTCCTGAAGAATAAACACTTTTCATTCGTCATGAATGAAGTTTCATTCCTCAAGAACGGTTTTGTAAAGCACAGAAATCCCAATAAAATATGGCCTTCTGGATTCACCCATTCGGCCACTTTCTTGTGGGTTTTTTTATTCGTCACAAATGAAAACTGCTCAGCCCATTGAAAACTGTAACATTTGCATCTCGTACCAGTACTTCTGGTATACGGCTGAAGTTGAGCGTCACACAAATCTGATCGAACTGCGCTTTGTGGCTAAGATAGAGGAACGGCTAACAAAGGATACGCATTATTTTATACCGCAGCTTAGGTCTAGTTTAGGTTCAAGATTTACCGATGCTGCGATGCGTTTGAAAGGTCGGTTTGACCATTGATGTCAAATACTAGTAGGTTGAAGACCTTTAAGTGGTCCCTATTTCGGCGTCATTTGCTCTCAAACTTGGAGAAGTCTGGCTGCAAAAATTCCTTGGATTGTGGATACCTTGAGTCCCAACCGAACCAAGGTTCATCATCGGTTGTAGACAGACGTTTTTGCATGAGTCTAGTGACAAGGCCGCCTTCGTCAAAATCATCACGTGGTATGTAGTACGGCTCAATTCCGCGTCGGCAGAAAAGCGTGCGGAATATGTACATGCGGTCACTTGCCTCTGGTTTGGTTTTATAAAGCGTGTAGCCCACCCGATGAAAATTCAGGAATCCATCCCTGTAGAAAATAACCCACTTCTGCTCCATGGATTGCGGACGAAAACCACGCTTGAGAAGTTCCAATTCGCATTCTGTGACTTCCAAATTCAAAGGCTTTTCTATGAACTTCGCTTGCATTCTAAGTAACTTGGCCTTCTAAAACAGACAGATTAACAAAGGTGGAACTTCGTATCTCGCATGCCTGAAGTTACCATTCATGGACAGAACATCAATGTCCGCTTTGTGCGCAGAACGGCCATCGGGTCAGAAATGCGTGACGTTGCACAACATGCGTGATGCTCCAAAGTTGATGTTCAATCTGCACCTTGTAAATGAGAACGCATCAACCAGATTGTGATGATTGCGGCACCAGGCGATCAATGACGGCAATAATGTCGGGCTGACGATTTCTTGGATCGACCACACCATGATCAATATGAACCTTATCCACACTTTTTTTTGTACAGACGAACTGCTATGAGTATACGGCCTGTCAAACTGTCTGGCCAAGCGATGTCGGCAAAGGCGTCAATCAGATAGGGTTCGAGTAAGCCTTCATATTCTGCGATCTCTATGGCCTGAACCTTTCTGTGGTGCATCTTGGTGATATCAATCGGCCTCATCCCCATCTGAAAGCGGATGTGGTTGCGATGAAGAAGACGTTCATAAACCTGCTGACGCTGGTTGCTGGTCGTAAGGGTAATGGTGGTGCTAACGATCAATGTCACCCAAAGCTTCACACAGCCCTTCTCGAAGCCCCTGTAGGCCCTCTGGTCCACCACGAACCCATATGATCATCATTGACGCTTTACGACGCTGTACCCATGCTGTCCGTTCATCAGCATCCATACGGCACCAGGAATAATAGAAGCTACCACGATACTCATCACGCAAGTTGTTCAGGGCTATGTTGATTTCCTGTACCCAGCATTCTGTGGTGAAACTGGGTATGGTGTCAGGTGGTAATTTCGGATGCAGGAACGAACCACCATAGCGGTGCATGATCCGTTGTATCCAGTTATGCCTGATACGGACATTCCGCACTTAGCTACCTGATGTTGATAGCTGGTGATGTGCTTCTGCTTCCATCTCTGAAACCAGTGTCGGGTTCGCAGCCCGCCATGCCAAATAAGCCGCATAACCACGCTGGTTAACTTCAGCCCGTTCCACTGCTGTCATTGTCGCATAGTCGGTTGCATCAACATCAGGAAGAAAGCTGAGTTTCACCGCAGTATATGTACTGGTACAGGCTTCGACTTCAGCACGATCCAATAGGCGTGTTTCAGCAGCTTCACTGCACAAAAAGTATGATGCGATCAGGGCAAGGGTTTCGGCAGTCATTCAGGCTCCTTAGATGACGGATTTTCCAAAACACGCCATCACAGGACTATTTTGGAATCATATACATCATTATATGACGGATACAATCCTTATCCGCCATATCAATTGACTGCACAGGGAGATGAATTTCGGTGATGATGACGATCAAGCAACATCCTGAGGCTGATACCTATGGACACCAAGGTCCCCAACAACATTGCCAAACTCCGCAAACAGATGGAGTTATCACAGGATACTTTGGCAGGCCGTCTGGGAATTTCGGTGACCCAACTCTCCAGATTGGAGCGTGGCCTATCATCTCTGACGCAGGCGCGGATGAACCAGTTGGCAGAAGTGTTCGCAGTAGAACCACACGATCTGTACCGCAACGCAACATCCAAGGAGCGGCTTGAGTTGAACGTGATGCGTGATGTGATCGTCCAACTGGACGAAATGATAAGCCGCTTGGATGTCAGCCTCACACCACAACAGCGTGGTGATCTAACAGTGGAGTTGTACCGACTGGAAGTGGACGGGCTTACAGATGAAGCCCTGACCGATCATGTGGTAAATCTCAAACGCTTTGAAGGTATGGTACGGGCATTGGGTTCGTAAAATTTCACCCGAGAGTGTCGGTGAAAGCTACAGGACCATGGGGACCATTTTAGTGGTTATGCACTGCTTACTTTGTCCCAATAGTGAGGTGCTTCTGTCCCAATAAGGGGTTTCGATTTTTCACAAAACCCCTTATTTTTATGGTGTATTTATACGGACATGCAGATGTATTTCAGTTCCATGTAGTCTTCCATCCCATGATGGCTGCCTTCGCGGCCAAGTCCGGATTGTTTGACGCCACCAAAGGGCGCCATTTCGGTGGAGATGATACCTGTGTTCACACCGACGATGCCGTACTCCAGTGCCTCAGCCACTTTGTAGACGCGACTTAGATCCTTGGCGTAAAAATAGCTGGCGAGGCCAAAGATCGTGTCATTGGCCAGTTCGACCACTTCATCCTCATCCTTGAAACGGAACAGCGGTGCCAGCGGGCCGAAGGTTTCATCGGTGGCAAACTGCATGTCCTTGGTGGCGCCGGTCACAATGGTCGGCGGCAGGAAGTATCCGGCCTCTTGCGTCGCGTCAGTGTCACCCAGTATCACGGTCGCGCCTTTGGCTTTTGCATCCGCGATATGGTCCTGTACCTTGGCAATGGCCTTGTCGCTGATCAGCGGCCCCAAATCGGTGCCTGCCTCCAGACCGTCGCCGACCTTCATCCGTTCAACCGCTGCCTTGAGTTTGGCGGCAAAGGCGTCATATACACCGTCCTGCACATAAATGCGGTTGGCGCAAACGCAGGTCTGACCATTGTTGCGGAATTTGCACATGATCGCGCCCGCGACTGCCTCGTCCAGATCAGCGTCATCAAAGACGATAAAGGGCGCGTTGCCGCCCAACTCCATCGAACATTTCATCACCTGATCGGCAGCCTGACGCAGCAAGATCCGCCCCACATTGGTGGAGCCGGTAAAGGTCAGCTTGCGCACCGCGTGGTTTTCGCAGAATTCCTGCCCCGTTCCCGCCGCATCAGTGGTCGGCAGAATCGACAGAACGCCCTTGGGAATGCCCGCACGATCGGCCAGAACGCCCAGCGCCAGCGCCGACAACGGCGTCAGTTCTGATGGACGCGCCACAAAGGCGCAGCCCGCCGCCAGCGCCGGAGCAGCCTTGCGGGTGATCATCGCATTGGGGAAGTTCCACGGCGTGATCGAAGCGGCAACACCGATGGGCTGTTTCATCACCAGGATGCGCTTGTCACGCTGGTGGCCGGGGATGGTCTCGCCATAGACACGCTTGGCCTCTTCGGCAAAAAACTCGATAAAAGAGGCGCCATAGGCAATCTCGCCCTTTGCCTCAGCCAATGGCTTGCCCTGTTCGGCGGTCAGAATGGTGCCCAGATCGTCCTGATGTTCCATCATAAGATCGAACCAGCGGCGCAAAACGGCACCGCGCTCCTTACCAGTCCAGCTGGCCCAGTCCTTTTGCGCGGCTTCAGCCTTGGCGATCGCCTCTGCCACCTGTGCGCGACTGGGATCAGTCACCATGGCAATCACATCCCCCCGCGCCGGATTGGTCACAGCAAAGGTAGCACCATTGTCACTGTCGACCCATTCGCCCGCTATGTAGGCCTTGGTCGCCAGCAGCTCAGGATCCTTCAGCAGTGATTTCAGATCGGTGGTTGACTGTGTCATTGGCGGCTCCTCCCAGCGTGTCTTTGCGATATCTCTGGCATAGGTGGATCATCTGGCGCTAGGATTGTCCAGAAAAAGTGATCAAATTTTTGGAGTGCCCGATGAAACCAGCGATGGAACTGGACGACGCCTATAGCAACGGTGCCTATATCGACGGCGCAGAACACTATCCGCCCCGTTGGACAAAGGCGGCGGCAGGCTTTCGCGAAGGCATGCTGGAGGCTGGTTTAGCGGAGCTGGAAGTCCCCTATGGCGACAGTGCGCGCCAGTGTTTCGATCTGTTCAAACCGGAGGACGCCCCAAAGGGACTGCTGGTCTTCGTGCATGGGGGCTACTGGCTGGCCTTTGACAAATCCACATGGTCGCATCTGGCCCAGGGCGCGGTGGCGGCAGGTTGGGCGGTGGCAATGCCCTCCTATGACCTATGCCCGCAGGTATCAATTTCCGAAATCACCCATCAGATCGCTCGCATGATCCCTGTTGCGGCCGCGATGATCGGCGGCCCGATCCATCTGGCGGGTCATTCTGCCGGGGGCCATCTGGTGGCCCGTATGGCGGTGCCGGGGCTGTTGCCGGATCAAGTCGCGGCGCGAGTGAAACGGGTGATGCCAATTTCACCCGTGGCGGATCTGCGCCCATTGCTGAAAACCTCAATGAACGACAAGTTCAAGATGGATGCAGTCGACGCCCGCGCTGAAAGCCCTGTGTTGCAGGGTCTTCTGGAGGGCGTCGACGTGACCGTTTGGGTCGGCGGCGAAGAGCGCCCTGCCTTTCTGGAACAGGCCACCGCATTAGCCGAAGCCTGGTCTTGTGACTGCGTGATTGACGCAGGCCGTCACCATTTCGATGTGATCGACGGCTTGATGGAACGTGACGGGCGGATGTTGGCACGGTTGCTCGGTTAACCATGCCAAGGCGCTGGTTGAGATACCCCGTCGCCTCCGGCGAAAGTATTTTTAGAACATTAAATGGGGCGGTTTAGCTGAATTGCGCCGCCCATGTGGGTTGGACGTCATTTGGCTGCGCCGTCGCGGAATAGATCGCGCGGGCAATCGCGCGCGCCATTGCTGTTGCGGCAGCATGACCAAGGTAGAGCGTGTCGGCTATCGGATCGCTTAGCGATTTTTCGGAGGTGGCGGCGGCGAAGATCAGATCCCCATCCATTGGCGTATGCGCCGGGAACAGCGCACGGGCATAACCATCATGGGCTGCAATGGCGAGGCGTGTGCATTGCGCCTGTGTCAGCATAGCATCTGTAGCAATGATGCCGATGGTGGTGTTGGCGTGCGCGGCCAGTTTGGTCGGTGGCACATGAAGTTCAGGGTAACTCTGCGCCACGCCCTTATGACCAAACTCAGCATTTTGTTCATAAGGGGCGGCCCAGAACTCCGGCCCATCGCCCACCACGACCGACCCCAGCGCGTTGACCGCCACCAGCGCGCCGACCGTATGGCCAGAGGGCAATCTGACAGAAGCGGAGCCAAGTCCGCCCTTCAAATTCGCCGTGGTTGCGCCAGTGCCCGCCCCGGTAGAGCCGAGGGTGAAGTCCACGTCTGCGTTTGCCAGCGCCGCCAAACCAAGTCGCTTATAAGGGTTTTCTGACCAGTTTTTGTCCCCGCCGTTGATCAAATCAAACAGGATCGCCCCCGGCACGATCGGCACCAACTGATCGCCCACCTTAAAGCCCCGCCCCTGCGCACGCAGCCCGTCGGCAATACCAGAGGCCGCATCGAGGCCGAAGGCCGATCCGCCGGACAAGACCAGCGCGTCCACCTGTTCCACCGTTTTATCCGGCGCCAACAGGTCAGTCTCGCGCGTCCCCGGCGCACCGCCCATCACATGTACGCCGCAGGTAAAGGGTTGATCACCCAAAAGAACCGTCGCGCCTGTCTTGATCCCCTGATCCTCAGCGTTTCCGACGCGCAGGCCTGCAACATCGGTGATCAGATTCCGGGCACCGGGCCGGGCAGAGGTGGTCATGGTGTGATTTTCCCAAAGGTTGTAGTCAAAATCATCTTGCCTGATTTCGCAGGATCGGCAAGGTGGGTTTACACGGGTCAGGCCTATCGGGGCCGGGCGATGGCGTCGCCGCAATGCTGCATGAGAATGTACAGCAGTATTGGGATCCCGTGAAAACCGTCCTGAACGCCGGGACCTTTCTTTTGATTAAGGAGGGTCAACAAATGACATCTCGTCCTGAATTCTATCGTTTCCACAATGGCGAAAAGGCTGCGCTGCAGTTTGCAGATGCCGAATATGCCGACCGCGTCGCCGGCCTGCGCAAGATCCTCGTCGACAATGGCGTGGATGCGGCGGTGTTTTCATCGATGCACAACATCTCTTACTACTCTGGCTTCACCTATTGCGCCTTTGGCCGCCCCTATGCGCTGGTGGTCACCGCAACGGAATGTGTGACTATTTCAGCCGGAATCGACGCAGGTCAGCCGTGGCGGCGGTGCTATGGTGACAACATCACTTACACCGACTGGCAGCGCGACAATTACTGGCGAGCGATCCTGTCCGTCACCGGCACGGGCAAGGTCATCGGCTATGAAAGCGATCACCTGAGCCTGCAGCAGAAGTCGAAACTGGACAGTTTCCTATCACCCTCTGCAACCAAGGACCTTTATGAGCCGACCATGCGCCAGCGCATGCACAAATCCGCAGCCGAGCTGGAGATGATCCGCGCGGGCGCCGCGGTGGCTGATGTGGGTGGCTATGCGATCCGCGATGCGGTCAAAGAAGGCGCGAGAGAGATTGATGTCGCTATGGCCGGTCGTGACGCGATGGAGCTGGAGATCGCCAAACGGTTCCCCGATGCGGAATATCGCGACACCTGGGTGTGGTTCCAATCCGGCATCAACACCGATGGCGCCCACAACCCTGTCACCGCACGGCGTTTACAGCGCGGCGATATCTTGTCGCTGAACACCTTCCCGATGATTTCGGGTTATTACACCGCGCTGGAACGTACTATGTTTGTGGGCGAGGTAGACGATGCCTCCCTCCAATACTGGGAAGCGAACGTTGGCGCCCATGAACTGGGCATTTCGCTGTTGCAACCCGGTGCCAGCTGCGCCGAGGTGACCGATCAGATCAACGCATTCTTCGCCGAACGCGACATGCTGCAATACCGTACGTTTGGCTATGGCCATTCCTTCGGTGTGCTGTCGCACTACTACGGGCGTGAGGCCGGTCTGGAATTGCGCGAGGATATCGATACGGTGCTGGAACCCGGCATGGTTATCTCGATGGAGCCGATGCTGACAATCGCTGACGGCCAACCAGGTGCGGGCGGCTACCGCGAACATGACATCCTGATCATCACTGAGGATGGCAATGAAAACATCACCGGCTATCCCTACGGACCGGATTTTAACGTGGTCGGCTAACTGACCATTCGGCGCGGCGTCCCCACTGGCGCCGTGCCCTCCCCACCCCACGCCGGTGAGCGCTTGCATTGGCCTGCCAGTGGAAATATCGTCTGCATAACACACCAAGCCCTGCGATCGACAGGAGCTAGGCAGTCTTTCCAGCCAATAGCAACATTGGACGGCATCGCATGCCTGGCCCATTCAAGCGCGCCGACTGCCCGACAGCAGGCGGCAGTACTTTCCCCAAGGATCCACTGATCGCCGATCAGCCCTTTGACGGCTTTGAAATTGGCGTCTTGCACATGCTGCGTCTGTTTTGGATGGCTTGGCAAATCCCGCAGTCACGGGCGTGGATCGACGCGTTTTCCTTCGCGGATCGTCAGTTCGGACCTGATCAGGGACCACTGATGGCGCGGGCCGTTCTGGATATCTCACTGGCATTGGGTGAAACCCGCCGCGCGCCGCTGCGGTTTTATGACCCTTATTGCAGAACCTGCAGCGCCTCCATAACCAAAGAAGAAAACCACCTGATTTCCAGCCTCTATCATTTTCGCCGCGGCACGCCGCAGGCGCGGGCGCACTCGATGATGCTGTGCGAAGGCGAGGATGAAATGGTGTTTCATCAGGCTCTTGCCCGGCTCCTGCGACGGGCAGGCTATCTTGATCCCAACCTTGCGCCAAAACACGCAAGCCAACCACCCACACATTGATGAAAGAGTAACCGATGGCAAAACAAGGCATCATGATCTGCGGCCACGGCAGCCGATCTAAATCAGCCGAAGAAGAGTTCGGCCTGCTGGCCAAGGGGCTGCGCAAACGCTACCCGAACACGCCGGTGGAATATGGCTTTCTGGAATATTCCGCACCCAATATTCACATGGGGTTGGATGCGTTGGTCGCTGCTGGCGTGACCGAAATTGCCGCGGTGCCCGGCATGCTGTTCGCGGCCACCCATGCTAAAAACGATATTCCCTCGGTTCTGACCACCTATCAGGAAAAACACCCCGGGCTGACCATCAGCTATGGTCGTGAGCTGGGCCTGCACGACCAGATGATCGCTGCGTTCGAGGCCCGGATCCTTGAGGCGTTGGGCGTGGATCATCTGCATGACGGTGATCTCTATGACACGATGCTGGTGGTGGTGGGGCGCGGCACCTCGGATACGATGGCCAATGCCGAAGCCGCACGCCTGACACGTATTGTGGCGGAAAACATGGGCTTTGGCTGGTCGGAAACCGTTTACTCCGGTGTGACCTTCCCCTCTGTCGGGCAGGGATTAGAGATGGCGCTAAAGCTGGGGTACAAGAAGATTGTGGTAGCACCTTACTTCCTGTTTTCGGGCCGTCTGATCGACCGGATCTACAACTATGTGGACCGGGTGGCAGCGGAGCATAGCGATGTCACCTTGCTAAAGGCGCATTACCTGTCCGATCAGGATCACGTCATCGACACCTTTGTCGAACGGATCCGCGAAGCGGCGGCGGGCAAGATGGATGAGCCGGAGGATCTGATGACCTCTTTCCAGAACCGGCTGGCACGTGGCGAGGTGGAGGTGCATCATCACCATGCGGAGTTTATTGATCCCCTGGATGATGAGGCGGGCGGTGGTCATGATCACGGGCATTCACACGACCATGAGCACCACCATCACGGCCACGATCATCATCACGGGCACAGCCACGGCGTTTATCGCCACATCGCCCACCCCAATGGCCCGCGCACCATGATCGACGAAGGGGTCTGTTGTTGTTTCATGAGTCAGTTCCCGCAAGAGGTGATTGACGCAGAACGTGCCGCGCGCGATCAGAACTGAATAAAGCCATTGGATCGTTGATCCAGTCTGTATCGCTGGCAAACCCCGTCATTTTTGGCGGGGTTTTCTGTTGGCATTTGCGACATGTGCTGGCGCAGTCAGGCGATGAGATTGACTGATCGCCTGCCGCATTGAATAGTCAACGTAATCAGGAGGATGGGATGTCTATTGAGTTTTTACTGACCGCATTTGTCGTTGTTTTGTTGCCGGGCACAGGGGTTATATACACGCTGGCGGTTGGTCTGGGCCGGGGATTTAAGGCCAGCGTGGCAGCGGCCTTTGGCTGTACCATTGGGATCGTTCCCGCCGCTGTGGCAAGCATTGTTGGCTTGGCGGCACTGCTGCACGCCAGCGCGCTTGCCTTTCAGGTCATCAAATATTTGGGCGTTCTTTATCTGTTTTACATGGCGTGGAACATCCTCAAAGATGGAAGTGCCATGGATGTCCGCGCAGAAAAACGTTCAGAGAACTACGCGGGAATCGCGGCCAAGGGCACGCTCATCAATATTTTAAACCCGAAACTTTCCCTGTTTTTCCTGTCATTCCTGCCGCAATTCGTTTCTGCCAGCTCTACGAATGTCACGGTTGAACTGATCACCTTGGCATCAACATTCATGATGATGACCTTTGCTGTTTTTGTGGGATACGGCGCGTTTGCCGCCGCTGCACGCGACTATGTTGTGACACGTCCCAGGGTGATGAACTGGATCAAAAGAGGCTTTGCTGGTGTTTTTGGTTTTCTGGGGCTGAAGCTGGCGTTTTCTGACTGAAATAAACGCATATGATCGCACCGCACCAGCAGCCTGATCAGGTTAGCCTAGGGTAGGATCGTAGCCAGCCCTAGGCTGTGGCTTGAAACCGGCGTTATCACCCCTTCAGGCGCGGGGTGATGTCGATGTTGCCACGGGTGGCGTTGGAATAGGGGCAAACCTGATGCGCGGTTTCGATCAGCGTTTCCGCTTGTGCCTGATCCATGCCCGGCAGGGTGACGTCAATTTCGACGTCGAGACCAAAACCGCCCCCCACACGCGGACCGATGGCAACGGCCACATCCGTGGTGGCATCTGCAGGCACGTCGATCTCTTGTTCGCCCGCTACATGTTTCAGCGCTGATAGGAAACAAGCCGCATAGCCCGCTGCAAACAATTGTTCGGGGTTCATGCCATTGCCGTTGCCGCCAAATTCCTTCGGCGGGGCAAGGCCAAGAGTTGCGTCAGAATCGGCAAAGCTGGCGGTGCCATCACGGCCCCCGCTGGCGGTTGCGGCGGTTTTGTAGATCACGCTTTCAAGCATCGTCGTTCCTTTGCTATTTACTGTAGCACGATTAAATCGTGTGCGATATAAATTGTCGCCCCGCCTTGCGCCTGTCAACCCTTGCGACTTAATCGTGCACGATTTAATTTGACCGCATGACACAGACAGCCGAATTCACCACCCTCGACCAGCAGCTTTGCTTTGAGATCTATGCCGCTTCACATGCGTTTAGCAAGTTCTACAAACCGCTCTTGGATCCGCTGGGCCTGACTTATCCGCAGTATCTGGTGATGTTGCTATTGTGGGAACGCGACGACCGCGCGGTTGGCGATCTGGGAGAGGCGCTGTCTCTGGAAAGCTCAACCCTGACGCCGCTATTGAAGCGGATGGAGGCATCAGGCCAGATCACTCGCCAGCGCGACCCGGAGGATGAGCGTCGCGTCCGCATTCGCCTGACCGACGCAGGCCGCGCCCTGCAGGTGCAGGCCGCTAGCATTCCCGCCTGCTTGGGGGAAGCTGCGGCAATGCCTGCTACAGAGGTGCAGGAATTGCGCGAAGAAGTGCATCGTTTACGTCTGCGACTAGAGACGGCTCTGGCGGGTTAACGGATGAGAAAAACAGCCGCAAATACCACCCTAAAGTAGTATTTTATTCCTGCATATGTTACCCAATCTTGTATGGGTATTGATTTTGCAGCTTTCATTGGCCTCGCCATAGGCTTGATCGGGTACCAGATCATCAAGGTCGGCGACATTTCTGCATACAGCGCAGATTTACGTTGCGGTCGCGGATTGCGCTCCCTTACTGTGATCTTGGTTGTGCTATCGCTTGCCGCGATAGGCGGTGGCATACTCACTGCTTATGGAATTGATCTGACCTTCGGTCCTATAGCTTCAGGAATTGTGCTTCTCTCTGCAATCGTTCTGACTGCAATTTGCAACCTGAGAGAGGAGCAGCGCGCGCAGGCAGCAGTGCGGGAGGCGCAGATATAACCGATACAATGACTGCCATCTTCCAAGCATATAGCCCTAACCGTTACGTCGTGGCGCTGACCTGTTCTTGAAACTTCGTCTCAAATACTCCAACTGTATTCTATAGATTTTAGGCGCTTGCTAACGTAGCAAGCCGCAGAGCGGATTTCAGAAAGGGGACCGTTATGGTCTATGTGAAATGGGCATTTCGGATTGTGGTGCTGACCCTATTGGTTGGTTTCTTCCACTACACCCTGCCGCAACACGACATTGTGCGGGTGACTGGCACCTATGAAGAACGGATTGATTTTGGCAATAACTCCCTCTTCTGGTCCAATGCAGGCAGCGGTAATGCGACGTCGCCGGTGAACCGTGACGTGTTCTTTATCCAGACCAAATCGCCCGCAGATGAGGTGATGGTTTACCGCAATGAAGACACCGGCTGGGGCTGGCCGCCCTACTTCAAGTTCGACACCTCCAACCTGCAGGCCGAGGTGGGGGATATGGAATCCACTATCGAGGCGCCGAAATGGGTGGTCATCACACACTATGGTTGGCGCAATGAACTGTTTTCGATCTACCCCAACGCGGTGGATGTACGCCCTGCCACGGGACCAGATGAACAAATCATTCCTTGGTTCAACATCGTCTTCCTCACCCTGCTTGCCGCGCTGTTCTGGGGGATGTACGTGCGCTGGCGCCGTTTCCGCGAGGCGCGGATTGATCCAGTGCTGGAAGATATCGAGGACGGGTATGACGCAGCCACTGACGCGATTGCCGATCGAAGTAGCCGTGCAAGTCGCTGGTTTAACAGATTGCGCGGCAAGTAGTCCAAGCCTCGCTTAATACGACGTTGGAATTTGGACATTTTGGGAACGGTAAAGGGCGCAGTGTTGCGCCCTTTTTTATTGTCCAGTGTGTTCATGAAGCAGTGTTTGCGGAAATTACCGCAGCGATGCGCGCGACACCTTCGGTGATGCGGTCCGACGGGATCGAGGAGTAGGCGAGGCGGTAGTGATTGCGCGGAACCTCTGGTCCGCTGAAGAACCGATCACCGCTTTCGATCAGCACGCTATCGTGCAAAAGTTGCTGGCGCACCGCCTCCATATCTACCCCCTCCGACGCCTGCATCCAGAAGCTGGAGCCGCCGAAACTACCGCTGCCAGCAATGTTCAACCCATGATCAAGGAGTGCGGCCTGCATCACCGCGCGGCGTTCGGCCAGCAGACGCGACATCCGTTTTATCTGCGCATCATAATGGCCAAGGCGTAGAAAATAGGCGGCCGTGCGCTGGATATGGCCGGGCGGGTGGCGCAACACCGTTGCGCGCAGTGCGCGGGCCTGCCGGATGAACGGTTCGGAGCCGACCAAATAGCCAAGGCGAAGCCCAGGGAAGAGCACCTTGGAAAAGCTGCCCACATAGATCACCCGCCCATCACCATCGAGGCTTTTGAGTGCAGGCAGAGCAGGTGACAGGAAGGACATCTCAAACTCATAATCATCTTCCACCACCAACGCACCGCGCGCACGTGCTGCCTCTAGCAGGCACGCGCGGCGGGCGGCAGGCATGGTGGCCGAGGTTGGGCATTGATGTGATGGTGTGGTGAAGATGACATCGCACTTATCCGGCAACGCCTCAGGCGGCAGACCGTCAGCGTCCACATCCACTGGCGTGACGCCACAGCCGATCTGCGCCAACGTATCCTTCAGCGGCGGGTAGCCCGGGTTTTCCACCACCGCGCGGCGGTTTCCGTCCAGCAGCACCTGCGCCGCCAACCACAGCGCGTTCTGCGCGCCCATAGTGATCAACACCTCTTGCGGGCGGGCGCTTATACCGCGACGAGGCAGGCTATGGCGCAGGATAAATTCGACAAGTTCGGGATCGTCCTGATCGTAATAGTCAGTGGTCAGCGCTGTGAAATCCTTTTGTCCAAGCGCCTGCAGGGCACAGAGCCGCCAATGCCCATGATCAAACAGTGCCGGATCCGCCTGCCCGTAGACAAATGGATAACGATAGCGCGCCCAATCCGACGGCCGACCCGGCACAACCGAGGAGGTCAGTTGCCGTGGCAGCGCTGCGTCCCAATCAACCTTTGACGCACCCTCTGGTGGGTTGGGATCAGGCAGCGGCTCGGGGGCATTGTCGCTGACATAGTAGCCGGACCGATCGCGCGACTGCAGGTAGTCGCTGACCTGCAATTCAGTATAGGCCAGCGTCACAGTCAGGCGGCTAACTCCGAGGTGCGTTGCAAGCTTGCGTGACGACGGCAACTTCTCCCCCCGCCGCAGACGGCCTGACAGGATCGCACTGGCGATCATCTGTTGGATCTGCGCCTGCAGCGTGCCCTGTGCATCGGGTGTAAGGAAAAAGGTTTCGACGGAAACAGCCATTTGCGGAGGGTAGACTGGACCTAAGGCGTGCGCAATCTGGATATGGATATCAGGCTTGCATTTCGGTATAAAACTACAAAACTAGTTTTATCGAATCATTCGGGGTTTGGACCAATGGAACTGGAATTGGCCGCAGGCGGGTTTGGCGCAATGGGATCAGAAGCACGGCTGGATGTGTTGCGCATCCTGATCCGTGCCGGCGACGCAGGATTAAGCGTGAGCGAGATACAAGAACGCTCTGGCATCGCGCCGTCAACGCTGGCACATCACCTGAAATTTCTGGCCGCAGGCAATGTGATCGCGCAGGAACGTCAGGGGCGCAGCACGATCACACGGGCGAACTTCGACCATCTGCGGCTGCTCGCAGATTATATCCTATGCGAATGCTGCATGGACGCCCCACAGGAGGTGGCGAACGATGACTGATATCTCTCATTCCGCGCGCGGCTTGTCCTCTGGGCTGCAGTATCTGAAAACACCTTGGGCTGTTGCGGCCGTGTTGCTCACAATGGTGGCGTTGCTGGATCCTGCAAACCTGCGGAACGTGGTGGAATTTTCACTCAGCGCCCTCCTCAACACGGCACGTTACATCGTCTTGGCAGTGTTCCTGCTGGCCTATCTGAAGGCCACAGGGGCTGAGGTCATGGTCGCCCGCGCCTTCGAGGGGCGTGAAAGCCGGATGATCCTCTTGGCTGCGCTGTTTGGTGGGCTGGCGCCATTTTGTTCCTGCGAAGTGATCCCGTTCATTGCTGGCCTCTTGGCTCTGGGCGCTCCCTTGCCCGCAGTAATGGCGTTCTGGCTGTCCTCGCCGTTGATTGACCCACCGACCCTTTTGATCACAGCCGGTGCACTTGGCTGGCCCTTTGCGATTGTCAAAGCGGTGGCTGCGGTGGCACTGGGCCTGCTCGGTGGCTTTGCCCTGCGTGGCCTGATGCGTTTGGGCGCGTTTCAATCGCCTTTGAAAAAGCAACAGTCATCGGGTTGTGGCAGCTGTTGCAGTGTGCCCAAGATGGACGGCAAACCGCAGTGGCGGTTCTGGCAAGAGGCAGAGCGGCGTCAGACATTCGGGCGCGAGTTTCGCGAAAACGCGTTGTTCCTGCTGAAATGGTTGGCCCTCGCCTATGTGCTGGAGGCACTGCTGGTGCACTATGTACCGGCGGATCTGATCGCCACGCTGGTGGGGGGCACCGGGGTGCTGCCAATCATCACCGCCGCCTTCGTCGGAATGCCTGCATACCTTAACAGTTATGTCGCGCCGCCACTCTTGGCCGGTTTGATGGATCAGGGGATGAGTGCAGGGGCCGCGATGTCCTTCATGATCGCTGGCGCGGTCAGTTCAATCCCCGCGATGGCCGCTGTGTGGTCGCTGGTAAAACCGCAGATCTTTGCCGCCTATCTGGGACTGGGGATCAGTGGCGCGATCCTGTCAGGGATTCTGTTCCAAATGTTTTGACAGGCTAAGGGGGCCACATGGCCCCCTCTTTTTATTATCCGATTATTATCCGACCGCAAGAATGGCACCAGCCAGTGCGGTGCCGCCCCCAAGGATGCGCAGGGGCAGTTGGAACCGGTGCAGGCTGGCACCAATCAGAGTGCCGAAGGCGTGCAGAACAATCGTCGCCATCAGGAAACCCGCACCATATGGCAGCGCCTCTGCCATACCCAGTTCCGACCCGTGGGCGTGACCGTGAAACAGGGCAAAGCTCGCCACCGTCAGCATCGCCCAATGCGTTTGTGGCTGCACCGCCAGTGCCACCAGCAGACCCAGAACGACAGACGAGGCAAGGATCACCGGCTCCACCACCGGCAGGGGCACACCAGCAAGCGAAGCAAGGAAGCCCGCCAGCATGGCCGACACAAATCCCAACGGCACTGACCAGATTGCCCAACCGCCGATCTGCGCCGCCCAGAGGCCGACAACAATCATCGCCAGTACATGATCAAGGCCGAACAGCGGATGGGTAAACCCCGCAGCAATAGAGCCATGTTCGGCAGGGTCCATATGAGCGAATGCGGGGGAGGCCAGCATCAGCGCGGCCAGAAGTGTGATATATTTCATCATCGGATCCTTAGTTAGGTCATCCGGCACCCCGAAATAGGTCGTGCCTGTGTTTGGTCTAAAACCACGCCCCGCGCGAAAGCGCAATACGCTGCCGTAGGGTGGACACTCTGCCCACCGTTCACGTGCTTAATCGCGGGGCTTTTCCAGCTGCCAGTTCAGATGCGCCTGTACCATCGGCCATTCATGCGACAGGATCGAATAGACAGCCGTATCCCGCAGGCTACCGTCCGCCATACGGGTATGACTGCGCAACACGCCGTCCAGTTTGGCGCCCAGCCGTTCAATCGCACGGCGGCTTTGATGGTTCATGAAGTGGGTGCGAAACTCCACCGCGACGCAATCGAGGTCATCGAAGGCATGCGACAACAGCAGACGCTTTGCCTCGGTGTTCAGCGGGCTGCGCTGCACCTCTGGCGCATACCAGGTGGACCCAATCTCAACCCGTTTGGTGGCGGCATCAATATTCATGTAGGTAGTCATCCCCACCGCACGCCCCGAGGGCAGCAAAACGGTGAAGGGCAGCATGGACCCCGCCTCTTGCAGGGTCAGGCGGCGGGCAATCTCTGCCTCCATCCCCTCTGCCGAGGGCACGGAGGTGTACCACAGTTTATGCATATCGCCGCTGGCACTGGCGGCCTGTAGATCCGCCAGATGGTCAAACGACAAAGGGGCCAGCATTACGTGCAGGCCCGTCAGTTCAATAGGGGTGGGCCACATCAGCCGAAAACCTCGCTCAACGCCTTGTCGACCGTATCGGTGATCAGATCGACATCTTCTGGCGTTACTATCAATGAGGGCGAGAAGCACAACACGTTGTTGCGCCCCGGCACTGACCGGTTGGAAGCACCGATAATAACGCCCATCGCGCCACAGGCCGCAACGACCGCGCCCACCTGCGCCTCCTCCACCGGTTCCTTGGTTTCGCGATCCTTGACCAGTTCGGCACCCAGAAACAGCCCCTTGCCGCGCACGTCACCAATGACGGCGTGTTTCTCTTTCAGCGCCTCAAGGTTGGCGAGGAAACGCTCACCCATCGCGGTGCAGTTTTCCAAAAGATCCTCATCCTCGATAATCCGCATATTTTCCAGCGCCGCCGCCTGACCGCTGGCGCAGCCCCCGAAGGTCGAGATGTCGCGGAAATGGTCCAGTTTGTCCGAGGGGTCCGATTTGAAGCAGTCAAAGACCTCTTCGGTCGCGACCATACAGGCAATCGCTGCGTAGCCCGAAGCCACGCCTTTGGCCATCGTCACAAAATCCGGTTTTACATCATACTGCTGATAGCCAAACCATGTGCCAGTACGCCCGATGCCACAGACCACCTCATCAATGTGCAAGAGGATATCGTATTTTTGGCAAATCTCCTGCACACGCGGCCAATAACCGGGGGGCGGAGTGATGACACCGCCGCCTGCTGTTACCGGCTCCAGACACAATAGGCCAATGCTCTCTGGGCCTTCGCGCAGAATCACATCCTCAATCAGGTTAGCGGCGGCGATGCCGAATGCTTCGCCTTCCAGATGGCCAAGGCCCAACTCGTCTTTGCGGTACTCCATGCAGTGTGGCACCCGCACGAACCCGGGGGCAAAGGGACCGTACTGCAGATTGCGTTCATCCTGGCCGCCCGCCGACATCGCCGCCAGCGTGCCGCCGTGATAGTCACGGTCGCGGTAAAGGATCTTGTTCTTCTTGCCACCGTATTTCTTGTGCGAAATCTGGCGCACCATCTTGAAGACTTTTTCATTCGCCTCAGAACCGGAGTTACAGTAGTAAACGCGGCTCATCCCCGGCATTTTAGAGATCAGTTTTTCCGCGTATTTCGATCCGGGAATCGACCCTGCGGCCTGAGCGAAATAGCACATCTTCATCAGTTGCTCATGCACCGCGTTGGCGATGCTTTCACGGCCATAGCCCACATTCACCGTCCACACCGCGCCAGAAACCGCATCAAGGTACTCTTTGCCGTTTTGGTCCCAGACGCGCATGCCCTTGCCTTCGATGATGATGCGCGGCTCCGCTTCCTCAAAAGGTTTGTGCTGGGTCAGGTGGTGCCAGACGTGGGCACGATCGGCGTCAACGACGGCCTGAATATCATTGTCACGGGTACCATCCATCGGGCTGTCCTTTCTACTGGATCCAAAGCGCAGTCCACACGGCTGCCTTGGCTTCATTCAACGCCGAATTGACGGGAGGGCGTAGGTCCAGATACCTACGCACGATATGTCCAGTATCCACTGCCACTTTTTCTTGCGCCACATCTGGCGGGAGTATGTCGCAGATCCTTGAAGGGGTACGTGGGGTTTTCTTGCAGTTAGGGATTGCCTAGGGTTTGGATCAGAAAAGAGGGGGATACTTTGGACAAACGGGCCTTTCTGAGCGAGTTGTTTGATGCTGCAATCGCAGCCGCAGATCCCAAGCAGGCATTGGCAGCACATCTGCCTTCACGTCCCAAGGGGCGCACGGTGGTGATCGGTGCCGGCAAAGGCGCAGCACAACTGGCCGCCGCGTTTGAGGATCTGTGGGACACTCCTGTCGAGGGTACGGTGGTCACCCGATACGGCTATAGTTGTCCGACACGCTACATTAAGGTGTTGGAGGCCGCGCATCCGGTGCCAGATGAGGCCTCACGCGCTGCGTCAAATGCACTGTTTCAGCAAGTTAAGGGGCTAAGCCCTGACGATCTGGTGGTGGCTCTGATCTGTGGCGGGGGATCTGCGTTGCTGGCAGCGCCTGCAGTGGGTTTGACACTGGCCGATGAGGTAGCGTTGAACGAGGCTTTGCTGGCCTCAGGCGCGCCGATCGGGGCGATGAATGCGCTACGCAAACAGATCAGCGCAGTCAAAGGCGGACGGCTGGCCGCTGCCTGCGCCCCTGCTCGCGTGGTGACCCTGGTGGTGTCGGACGTGCCCGGCGATGATCCGGCGCAGGTGGCATCCGGGCCAACAGTGCCAGACCACCGTGGCCGTAATGATGCGCTAAAGGCTGTGACAGATTACAACATCACCCTGCCCGATACCATCGCCCGCCAACTGGCCGAGGCACCAGAGGATGCCCCATCCCCGGAGGATCCCCGTTTTCAGCGCAATGAGGTGTATGTCATCGCCTCTGCCGCAATGTCGCTGGAGGCGGCGGCCAAACGGGCAGAAAAACTTGGCTGCACAGCGGTAATCCTATCTGATGCGATTGAGGGCGAAGCGCGTGAAGTCGCCAAGGTGCACGCCGCCATCGCGCGGCAGGTTGTGATGAGATCACAACCTTTCAAGCCGCCTGTTGTAATCCTTTCGGGTGGGGAAACAACCGTCACCCTGCGGGCCAGCGGCGGGCGTGGCGGGCGCAATAGCGAGTTTCTACTCTCCCTCGCGCTGGAACTAGACGGGAGCGTGCAGATCACTGCGTTGGCGGCGGACACGGACGGGATTGATGGGTCGGAAGATAACGCAGGCGCATTTGCCGACAGCCGCACCGTGCAACACATGAGACAAGTGGGCATGGATCCGGCCGCGGCCTTGGGGCAGCACGATTCCTATAGCGCCTTTGCAGCTGTGGGTGCGCTCTTTGTCACGGGTCCAACAGGCACCAATGTGAATGATTTCCGCGCTATTTTGATTGACGCCGCAGCCGACGAATGACGCAAGTTTTGCAACTTATTCCGCGGCCAGCAACACCGCCTCAACGCGGCGGTTTTCCTCACGGCCCTCAGGACTGAGGTTGCTGGCGCGCGGTGCCAGATAGCCCATGCCTGCGGCCTCCAACTGGGCGGCACTGACACCGTGATCCTTAACCATACGGCTGCGAACAGATCGGGCACGGCGACGGGACAGATCGATGTTTCCATCAAGCGCCCCCTGCGCATCCGTATGGCCAACCAACACCACGCGGCGGGCGGCGTTTTCCCGCAAGAACCCCGCCAGCGTTGCCAATGACGCAAAACGTTCTACTCCAAGGTCGGCAGATCCGGTGGCGAAGGCCAAATCGTCCAGCACCACATGCCCCTGTTCACGCAGAGTCGCGATCAAGGCGTCCTGTACGACATCGCCGTCCAGTTTCGGCATCGCCGGTTCAGGCGCTGCGCCATCTGCAACCGTTTCAACGCTCTCGTCGCCAGTCGGATCAGGCTGCAACGCAGCCAACTGCTCCTCCGGCATGGTGACGTGAATCATTTGAATAAACCCAGCGTTGGCAGAGCGCGAAACCATAAGCCCAACGTGATCCTCCCCCCCCTTTTGCAGCGACAAGAAATGATAGTCGCCAAGGTCCACATGCATCTGCGGGGCGGACAGCACCTCTGTCTCGAACCGGAAATCGAAACCGCCACAAGCCTGTGTGCTGCATTGAAACAGCACCTCATAGCCCATGCTGATCAGTTGTTCTTCCAGCGGAGTGCGCAGTTGCTGCGCACTCAACCCGCTGATCCCGACCCGCCAGCTGCTGCGTTGCACCTTACCGGTCAGCGATTTGACTGGCAGCGCACCGTCCTGAAACGGCCCCAGCGGCAGGGCGTAGCCGTCAAGCACCTGCACCTCATCGCTGAGCACCGTGGTATTGCCGGGCAAGGTCAGCGACAACGCCGATGCCGACGCGAAGGATGGCAACAGCAAAGTGGCGGCAAGCAAGGCAAAGAGGCGCATGGGCAAATTATCCGCGATGTTGGGCGTGGTATTCGGGATTAGGTCGCATATCCAATGAGGAGGCGACCCTGTTGGTCATATTGTAGAAGGCGGCGGTATTGGCAATATCCCAGATATCGCGGTCGCTGAAACCCGCCTGTCGCAGAACCTCGCGGTCGGATTCTTCAACTGTTGCGCTGGCCTTGGTCACTTGCACAGCGAAATCCAGCATGGCACGCTGGCGCATGCTCAGATCGGCAACGCGGTAGTTCATCACCAGCGCCTCGCCCAAGGCGGGATCACCAGACAGTTCGCGCACCGCCGCACCGTGGGCGGTGAGGCAGTAAAAACATTTGTTTTCAGAAGACACGGTGACGGCAATCATCTCTCGTTCCAGCTTGCTGAGACCGCTGTCCGCCAGCATGATGTTGTTATAAAGTGCGGAGAAGGCGTTAAGTTTCTCAATATCAAAGGCATGCGCCTTCAGCACATTGGGGATAAGACCCAGTTTTTCCTGACAGATGTCAAAATACTTCTGTGTTTGTTCCGGCAGCGGCTGCGCCATCGGCAGGTTCAGGGCTGTTGGGCTATTACTTTGGCGCTTTGCGTCTTGGGTCACGGTTTCCTCCTCCAGAAACGTGTGATTACAGGTCGCCGCCATGTTTGCGATAATGGTACTGTCCTGCAAGGGTCATTCCTAACCCTTGGTAGAGGGCATTGGCGGCTGTGTTCGCCTGAGTGCATAGAACGGCGATATGGCTGGCGCCGTTGTCACGCGCCCAGAAGGCAGCAAGCCGCATCAGGTATTGCGCCATGCCTTGTCTGCGCTGGGTCGGCACCACCTCTAACGCATGCACCATCGCAACGCCTTGATGGATGCCGACATAGCCGGCGCCTGCTGGGCTGTCATTGAGCCGACCCAGCAGTGCGGTTTTTACGCAATCGGCGCGGCGCATCACATCAAGGCGTGCGGGACCAATACCGCCTGCCGCCCAGATATCGATCTGGATCGCCAGCGGCTCCCAGACCTGAAAGGCAGTGACGGGGGGCGGAAACGCGGTCGCGATGTCGTTGATGTCCGCGACCAACAGGTTGACGGGATCAACGATTTGGTAGCCACGCTCGGCCAGCATCTGATCCAGTTCGGCATCATAGTCGCGGATCTGGAATAGGCGGTATTGGTTCAACGCCTGCATCTCAACCTCTGCAGCGGCGATATCATCCGCTGTTGGAGTATCCACCGCGACGGTGGCCGAAACACGCTGCCCCCCGCCCTGCCCGTCACGGATCAGCCAAGGCCCCAGCCGTGCCTCTGTCGCGGCAGGCCAAGTGGTGTCCGCCACATCATAAAGGATCCGCGCGTCGGGCATCATGTCTGCATCGCCTCGGCCAAGGCGGTCATCGCCTGATCCAGCTGTGCGCCATCCTGACCACGCACCACGATGTTTGTGCCGTAAATTCCATTCTGGCTAAACGGGTAGGATCCAAATGACAGATCTGGATAGGCCTCAGCCACTGCGGTCAGTGCGCTGGCGATCTCACCCTCGCCGCGTTCGACCCGCAAGGACTGGCTAAGCAGCGGCGCGCCTCCCGTCAGCGTTGGCAAGACAGAGGCCACCATCGTCTCAAAGATCACCGGAACACCGGCCATCACATGCACATTTTGCAGGATAAAGCCCGGCGCCGCCGAGATCGGATTATCAATCAGCGCAGCGCCATCAGGAATACGCGCCATACGCAGGCGAGCCTCATTCAGCTCTTGCCCCTGACGTTCATAATAGGT
This sequence comes from Thalassobius sp. Cn5-15, assembly GCF_022347685.1. Lineage (GTDB taxonomy): Bacteria > Pseudomonadota > Alphaproteobacteria > Rhodobacterales > Rhodobacteraceae > Thalassobius. The sequence continues at coordinate 69,493 of NZ_JAKRGF010000006.1, read as the reverse complement.
CTGCAGGATCGCACGCGCATCCTCACGCACACCGATGGGCGCATCAAAGGCGGCGGCGATACATTCGGCGGTGATATCGTCATGGGTTGGACCAATCCCGCCCGACGTAAAGACGTGATCGTAACCAGCCGACAAACTGCGCGCCGCCTCGGTGATCGCCTGCGCGTCATCAGATACAACCCGCGCCTCTTTCAGGTCTATGCCGTGTTTGGTCAGCTCCTTGGCAAGGTGGTTCATGTTGCTGTCGCGGGTGCGGCCGGACAGGATTTCATCGCCGATCACCAGCATGGCGGCTGTTGGATTTTGCATGCTCGCGCTCCTTCCTTGCGTCTTTACTACCAACGGTATAGGCGCGTGATATGCGCTTTCAAACCCTTCTTGTCCCCGCCCGGCTGATCCGTCGCTATAAACGCTTCCTTGCGGATGTTATTTTAGACGACGGACGCGAGGTGACCGCCCATTGCGCCAACCCCGGATCCATGATGGGACTGGCGGATGAAGGCATGAAGGTCTGGCTGGAACCAAATGATGACCCCAAGAAAAAACTGAAGTTCGGCTGGCGTCTGGTCGATCATGAAAATGGGCATTTCACCGGCGTGGACACGTCTGTCCCGAACCGCGCGCTGAAGGCTGCGTTGATGGCGGGTGAAGTACCGGGGCTGGTCGCGCCGCTGGTGCGCCCGGAGGTGAAATATGGGGAAAAGTCACGCATCGACTTCCTGTTGTCAGGCGATGGTCCCGATTGTTACGTCGAGGTGAAATCAGTGACGCTGTGCCGTCAGGCAGGGTTGGCGGAATTTCCCGACAGTGTGACCGCCCGTGGCCTGAAACATCTGGGGGAGTTGACCAAGATCGCTCAAGGCGGTGAGCGGGCAGTGATGCTGTATCTGGTGCAGCGCACCGATTGTGACCGCGTCAGCATCGCGGCCGACATTGATACCGCCTACGCCACAGGCCTGCAGGGTGCAATGGCGGCAGGGGTTGAAGTCATGTGCTTTGACTGCACAATCAGCCCTGAGGGGATTGATGTAGGCAAAGCATTGCCTTTTATCCCTGTCTGAGTTCTGTGACCGCACTCCCTCTGGCATCCGATCAGTAAACGCCTTACATACTGTGCCAAATGTAATCTGCACGAGAAGGTGATCCCGTGAACGACACGCATCAAGGCCGTATCACACGCGACGGCATCCGCATCCATCAGACTTCTGACTTTGCTGGTATGCACAAAGCGGGCGCGGTAACGGCCAAAATCCTTGATGAGATCGCCGAACACGTCTTTCCCGGTCAGACCACCGGGGAATTGGACCGCATCATCGAAGAAAAGGTGAAAGAAGCGGGCACCACCTCTGCCACCATCGGCTACAAGGGCTATCAGCACGCCAGCTGCATCTCGATCAACCATGTGGTCTGCCATGGCATCCCCGGCGATAAAAAGCTGAAGGATGGTGATATCCTGAACATCGATGTCACCGTGATTGCCGACGGTTGGTTCGGCGACAGCAGCCGTATGTATGTGGCGGGCAAGCTGAACCGCAAGGCTGAGCGCTTGATCCAGGTAACACATGATGCGCTGTTCAAAGGTATTGAGGCGGTGAAACCCGGCAACACCTTTGGTGATATCGGCCATGCGATCCAAACCTATGCCGAAGGCCACCGGATGAGCGTTGTGCGCGATTTCTGCGGTCACGGTCTGGGCCGTGTGTTCCACGCGCCGCCGAACGTATTGCATTATGGCCGCGCCGGCACTGGTCCGGTGCTGGAGGAAGGCATGTTCTTTACCATCGAGCCGATGATCAACCTCGGCCGTCCGGAAACCAAGGTACTGGCTGACGACTGGACCGCCGTGACACGCGATAAATCGCTGTCGGCGCAATTTGAACATTCGATCGGCGTGACCGCAGACGGGTTTGAGATTTTCACCCTGTCGCCCACTGGCCGGTTCCACCCGACCTACGGCTAAGGCAATCACCTGTCCCTTGAAATCAAAACACCCGCAGCCTCGCTGCGGGTGTTTTCGTTTGGTTGAGCGTCTAATGGCGGATTAGATCAAGCCCGCATGCGCCATCGCAGCGTCAAGCGCGGCTTTGGTGCTGTCGTTCAGACCGGTCAACGGCAAGCGAACCTCATCGCTGCACAGACCCAGTTTCGACATCGCGTATTTCGCACCCACCAGACCGGGCTCAAGGAAGATCGCTTCATGCAGCGGCATCAGTTTGTCCTGATACTCCAGCGCATTGGCGTAATCACCTGCCAGAGTGGCAGCCTGGAATTCGGCGCAGAGCTTCGGCGCGACGTTTGCAGTGACTGAAATACAGCCAGAACCACCATGCGCGTTAAAGCCCAGCGCCGTCGCATCCTCACCGGACAGCTGGCAGAACGCTGGTCCGCAGGTGGCGCGCTGCTGACTGATGCGGGCCAGATCACCCGTAGCATCCTTGACGCCGACAATGCGCGGTAGGTTGGACAGTTCCCCCATGGTTTCGGGTGTCATATCAACAACCGAACGGCCAGGGATGTTGTAGATGATGATCGGCAGTTCGCAACAATCATGCAGCGCGGTGTAATGGGCGATCAGACCACGCTGTGTCGGCTTGTTGTAATAGGGCGTCACAACCAACGCCGCATCCGCACCCACTTTTTCAGCATGCTTCATCAGGCGAATGCCTTCGAGTGTGTTGTTGCTACCGGCACCTGCGATCACCGGCACGCGGCCAGCGGCGGCTTTCACCACCTCTTCGATCACGGTTTCATGTTCTTCGTGGGTCAGGGTTGGGCTTTCACCGGTGGTGCCGACGGGAACGAAGCCATTGGTGCCTTCGCCGATGTGCCACTCTACCAATTTCTTGAGCGTCTCCAGATCCAACTCGCCGTTCTTGAACGGCGTGACCAAAGCAGGAAAAGATCCTTTGAACATGACACGCTCCTTCTACGTTTTGGTGGGCGACAGGCCCGGGAGATTCAACTGGCTTTGCCGTTGGTAACGCAAACTTGCGGCGAATTACCGCCCTCATGGTTTGTCCTGAGGCGTCACCTGACATAAGCTGAGGTTGTCTATCCTCGGTTCCTTTGGAAACGCAAGTCATCATGCGCCTCTTTCCTCTGCTTCTGTGCTTTTCACTCGGCTTTTCTGCCGCGCTGACCGCTTCTGCGCAGGATGCGCGTCCCGAATCGGCAGCTGCTGCAGGCCCGAAACCCCTGACCGCCGCGTTAACAGCCGCACGGGGCAAAGACTGGAGCAATGCCGAACGGTTGGCCACGCGCGCCGGCGGCTCGGTGGCAACCGATCTGGTCCTCTGGCACCAATTGCGGGCCGGCGACGGCAGCGCGACTGAGGTCAGTGCTTTTCTGAAACGCCGCGCCGACTGGCCAGGATTAAAATTACTGCGCAAACGCTCCGAAGAAGTGATGGTGAACGCCAGCCGTGATGCGATCCTGACGTTTTACGCGGAACAACCGCCACAAAGCGGCACCGGCCTGCGCAGTTATGTGCGGGCCTTAGAAGAAAGCGGACAGCGAAACGCAGCGCAGCAAGCCCTGATCGCTGGCTGGACCACGCTGGCGCTGGACACCGCAGACCACGCTGCCCTGATAAAACGTCACGGCGATACATTGCGCCCACATCACACCGCGCGCCTTGATATGGTGCTTTGGAAAGGCTGGCAGCAAAACAGCCGCGATATGCTGCCCCTCGTCAGCGCAAGCTGGCAAGCGCTGGCAAAGGCACGGCTAGGCCTGCGGGCGTCCGTTGATGGCGTGGATACCTTGATCGCGGCAGTGCCGCGGTCCTTGTCAGAAGATGCGGGGCTGGCCTATGAGCGGTTTCAATGGCGTCTGCGCAAGGGACGGCGCGAGGATGCGATTGCGCTAATGATGCAGCGCAGCCCGAAAGATCTGGGTCAGGCAGAAGAATGGGGGCGGGCGCGACGCGACCTGTCCCGCCGCCTGATGCGCGCTGGTGAGGCGCGGCAAGCGTATAGCCTCGCGTCAAACCACGGACTGTCAGAGGGCAGAAATTACGCTGATTTGGAATGGCTGTCTGGCTTCCTCGCCCTGCGGTTCCTGAAGGATGCTGACCGCGCAGTCACCCATTTTGAACGCTTCCGTGCGGCGGTATTCACCCCCATTTCACTGGGCCGCGCTGGTTACTGGCTGGGCCGCGCGCATGACGCACGAGGCGACAAACACGCCGCGCTGACCGCCTATGCCTTTGGTGCTGATTATCAAACCAGTTTCTATGGCCTCTTGGCGGCGGAAAAGGCAGGGCTGACGTTGGACCCAGCACTGGGCAATCCGCGCCGATATCCCGGCTGGCGGCAGGCGGACTTTGCCCGTGACAGCAATTTTGAGGCTGCACTGTTACTGATCAACGCAGGTGATCTGACACTGGCAGAACGGTTCTTGCGTCATATGGCCGAAACCCTGCCAGAGGCAGAGCTGAACCAGTTGGGCACCTTGCTAACCGACCTGAACCAGCCTCATCTGGGCGTCATGGTCGGCAAACAGGCCGCGCAACGCGGGCTGACCATCGCGGCCCCCTATTACGCGCTGCACCCCTTGCGGGACATGAAACTGGCTGCACGCCCCGAACTTTCGCTGGCCATCGCAAGACGGGAGAGTGAGTTTGACCCAAAAGTCGTCTCTCACGCAGGGGCCGAAGGCTTGATGCAAGTGATGCCAGCCACCGCGCGTCTGGTTGCCAGACGCCTTGGGGTCGACCATGATCCCGCTGCGATGCTAAACAACTGGCAATATAACGCCCTGTTGGGGTCGGCCTATCTGGCGCAATTGGGGGATCAATTTGACGGTAACATCCTCCTTGTTTCGGCAGGCTATAACGCTGGCCCAAAACGCCCTGAACGCTGGATGCAGGTCAATGGCGATCCGCGCCGCAGCAACGTTGATGTCATCGACTGGATCGAGCTGATCCCCTTCAATGAGACCCGAAACTACGTAATGCGCGTGGCCGAAAGCCTGCCCGTCTACCGCGCCAGATTGGGGCAGGAAGCGCTGCCGCAGCCGTTCTCGGCCGAACTGAAAGGATCAAGCGTTCGCCCGCTCCCGCGCTAAGGTAAAAAGACCCGCCGCCACAACTATGCCCGCGCCCACGGCCACGTTCCAACGGATCACCTCGCCAAAAACGGTGACGCCAAGGATCGCGGCAAAAACCAGATGCAGGTAGGCGAAAGGCTGCACTGCGCTGGCCTCAGCCACCTCATAGCATTTGATCAGCAGGAAATGCCCCAGCGCGCCCATGACACACAAAACCGCCATCCAACCCCAGTCGGCCCCCACCATCGGCTGCCAGAACCATACGCCTGCGATAGTCATCGCCAGCGCGCCCACCGTGCCCGTCCAGAAAAAGGACGTGCCCGCGCTATCCTGGCGCGCCGCGTAACGGGTCAGCAGGCCATAGACGGCGAACAAAAGAGCCGAGGCAAAAGGTACCAAAGCCGCCGTTTGAAACACGCCACTGCCCGGTTGCAGAATGATCAGAATGCCCGCCATCCCGGTGCCAATCGCTGCCCAGCGTCGCCAACCAACACGTTCGCCAAGGACGGGCCCGCTGAGCGCCGCGACCAGCAGCGGATAGACTGCAAAAACCGCCTGACTTTCCACAAGGCCCAGCAGGGTAAAGCCATAGACAGCGACACATATCTCCGTCACCAAGAGAAGCGCGCGGATGCTTTGCAGCACCGGCTGACGGGTGCGCGCCGCCTGACGGATGCCACCCGATTGTCGCACAGCCAAAGCGATCACGAAGATGGCAAAGAACCAGTAGCGCACCATGATCACCATCATGGTGTTATATTCTGCCGCCAAATGTTTCGAGATGCCGTCCTGCAACGCAAACACCAGCGTTGCTGCGGCCATCAGCATGATGCCAAGACGGGTGTTGTGACCCTGTGCACTCATGCGGTATCTTTGCGCGCGACGGTCATATGCCGCTTACGCCCATATCCCGGAACCCGCTCCACAATAAACCCTGCATCAGCCAGACCACGGCGCACGAAGCCTGCTGCCGTGTAAGTCGCCGCCGTGCCATTCGCAGCCGTATGGTCACCCACTGCCGCCATCAGTTCTGGCGACCACAACTCGGGGTTCTTGGCCGGCGAAAATCCGTCCAGGAACCACGCATCCGCTGCGCCTTGCCATTTCGGCAAGGTCTCGCGCGCATCCCCGTGCACCATCTCAAACTCCAGGTCCGGCAGGCTGATCCGGCACAGATCGTCTGACCAATGCGGCGCCAGATCCGCCGCCACCTCTGCAATCTCTGGAAACGCCGCCTGAGCGCGCAACATCTCTGCTGGCCGCATTGGGAAAGCTTCAAAAGTTGTGAAGTGCAACTTGCCCGCCGCGCCAGAAGCCCGCCACAGTTTCAGCGCAGCCAGCAAATTCAAACCGGTGCCAAATCCCAGCTCCGCCACATGGAAACCATCGCGGAACCGCTCCGGCAGGCCGTTGCCCGCCAGAAACACATGCCCCGTTTCCGCCAGCCCGTTTTCCAGCGAAAAATAGGGATCATCAAACTGGGTCGAGACGGGGATTGCATCCTCGCGCCACGCCAGCTGAGCATGAGGCTGGGGTTGCTGGTCTTGCATCAAAGATTGCCTTATGGAAACGGAAAGTCTGACCGACAATGCAGAGGGAACGGCGCAATGGCAATGGCAGATGTAACGATACGTGGTGCGGGAATCTTTGGCCTGTCAATCGCATGGGCCTGCCTGTCGCGCGGTGCCAAGGTGCGGGTGGTGGATCCCTATGGCCCAGGGGCCGGATCAAGCGGAGGTGTCGTCGGCGCTCTGGCCCCGCATGTACCGGAAAACTGGAATAGCAAGAAGGCGTTTCAGTTCGACAGCCTTATCATGGCGGAAGGTTTCTGGCGAGGGGTGGAGGCCGCAGGCGGCATCTCGTCTGGCTATGGGCGCACTGGACGGCTGCAGCCCATCGCCGATGCACATGCACTGGAACTGGCTCAGGGTCGGGCGGAAACCGCTGTCGACCTTTGGCAGGGGCACGCGACATGGGAGGTGATCCCTGCGGCCAAGGCAGGCGGTTGGGCACCGCATAGTCCCAGCGGCTTCCTGATTCATGACACACTGACCGCGCGTCTGCATCCCCGCCGCGCCTGCGCCGCACTGGTGGCTGCGATCACCGCCAAGGGGGGGGAGATTGTGCCCGAGGCCACAGATGAGGGGCGCATGCTATGGGCCACCGGCATTGCGGATCTGGAGACGATCAACACCATACGCCCCCGTATGTTTGGCGCGGGAGTAAAGGGCCAAGGCGCATCCCTAAAGGTGGATATGGAGCTAACATTCGCACCGCAGCTTTTTGCTGACACGGTGCATATCGTGCCTCATGCGGATGGCACGATCGCCATTGGATCAACCAGTGAGCGCGACTACGACGACCCGAAATCCACGGATAACCAACTGGACATCGTGATTGAGCGTGCCCTCGCTGCGGTGCCTGCCTTGAAGGGGGCCGAGGTCGTCGACCGCTGGGCCGGTGTGCGCCCGCGCAGCCGCTCACGCGCGCCGGTGCTTGGGGACCACCCGATCCACCGGGGGCAGTATATCGCCAACGGTGGGTTCAAGATCGGCTTCGGCATGGCCCCCAAGGTGGCCGAGGTGATGACCGATCTACTGCTGGAAGATGTGGATCAAATCCCAGAGGATTTTCGCCCAGAGGCCAGCTTTTAAGCACGCAACACACAATGAAAAAGGGACGCCACAACGTCCCTTTCCAAAACCTCAAAGATTCTAGCAAAATCAGTCGATCAGACCTGCCTCACGGAACAGCGCGGGCAGGTTTGCCTCTGGTCGCGCACCATAATGGCCGATCACCTCTGCGGCAGCGACGATCCCCATGCGGCCCGCCACTTCAAGCGAGGCGCCGGTTGCGTAGCCATAGAGAAAACCCGCTGCAAACTGATCGCCTGCGCCTGTCGCATCAACCGGCGTCACCTCGGTGACGGGCACAGATACCTGTTCGTCCCCGCGTAACAGCACGACGTCATGGCCGCCACGCGTACAGACCACCATGCCCGCGTCCTGCGCCGCCAGTTCCAGCGCGGTCGACAGATCAGTTTCGTAGAGCGAGGCCCATTCGTGTTCGTTGCCGATCACGTAGTCCAGCTCCTTCACCAAGCGGCGGAAATCGTCGCGATGACGGTCCACACAGAAGGGGTCAGACAGCGCGATGCCTGCCTTGCCGCCTGCGGCCTGACAAAGCTTGGCCGCGCGTTCAAACGCCTCTTTGCCCTTGGGCTTATCGTAAAGGTAGCCTTCAAGGAACAAGATCTCTGCCTCACCGGCCACATCGTCGGACACATCCTCCGGCCCCAATTCGGACGAGATGCCGAGGTACGTGTTCATCGACCGTTCCCCATCCGGCGACACAAAGATCATCGAACGCGAGGTGGGCAGTTCACCACCCGCAACCGGCGGGTTCACAAAGGTCGATCCACCCTTCGCCATTTCATCCGCGTAAAACCGGCCCAACGCGTCATCATGTACACGACCGATAAAGCCGGTGGTCAGACCCAGGTTTCCCAGACCCGCCAGCGTGTTGGCGACCGATCCACCAGGCACCTGCTTGCGGTTCTCCATCGCACCATAGAGCAGCTCACCGCGCTCACGCTCGACAAGTTGCATGATGCCTTTCTGGATGCCCATCAGATCCAGAAAGCTGTCATCAGACTGGCTGATCACATCAACGATGGCGTTGCCGATGCCGACAACCTGATATTTCTTCATGGGGTTTTTTCCTCAAATTGGCACAGGTCACGGACGTGGCATGCGTTGCATTTGGGCTTGCGTGCTGTGCAGATGTAGCGCCCGTGCAGGATCATCCAGTGATGGGCGTGTTGTTGAAAATCGACGGGTATGTGATCCTCGATCGCGCGTTCGACCGCAACCACATCCTTGCCCGGGCAAACGCCTGAGCGGTTGCCGAACCGAAAGATATGAGTGTCCACCGCCTGTGCGGGATATTGCCACCACATGTTCAGAACCACATTGGCGGTTTTGCGGCCCACGCCCGGCAGACTTTCTAATGCGGCGCGGCTGCAAGGCACCTCTCCACCATAGTTATCGACCAGAATGCGCGACATCTTGATCACGTTCTTTGCCTTATTGCGGAAAAGGCCGATTGTTTTGATGTGTTCGATCAGTTGCTCTTCGCCCAGATCCAGCATCTTTTGCGGGGTGTCAGCGATTTTGAACAGCGCGGCGGTCGCCTTGTTCACACCCTTATCGGTGGCCTGCGCGGACAGTGCGACGGCAACCACCAGCGTATAGGCGTTTACATGGTCCAGTTCGCCCTTCGGTTCCGGCTCTGACGCCTGAAAACGGGTAAAAATTTCGCGGATCGTGTGATAGTCGAGCTGTTTGGCCATGGCGGTATCCAATGCGGTTGGCGTGTGGCTGGCTGGATCAGTGGTGAGGTTCCCCAGTAACCCCTTGGCCCCTGTTTTTCAACGGGCAGACAGCACGCGCAAGGCCTCCCATTCCGCAGGCGTTTCATCTCCCCCTTTGGCGAAGCTGGCAACGATTTTACCCGCAGCGGGGAAATACGCCACCAGATTGCCAGAAAACGGCCCCGCACCGGCGTGACCAATCGCCAAACCATGCGCCTGTGTATGGCCAATCATCAGACCCAGACCGTAGCCCGTAGTCTGCCAAATCCGGCCTTGGATCGCTTTTCCATTCAGCGACAGTTCCATCATTTGCTGCCGCTCCGCAGCTGTCAGCAGATCGCCCTGTAGCAGCGCGTGTAGCAGCCGCGCCGCATCTGCAGCAGATCCCATCATGCAGCCGTGATAAACCCAACCGGGGTGATACCCGCCCGCATCCCAATGCAGATCCGCGAAGTCTCCGCGCGCAATCGCCAGACGCGGCGTGCGCAGGTCAAGCGGCGCGATCAGGCGACGGTGGATAATGTCGCCCAAAGGAGCCCCTTCACTCACCTCCAACGCGAAACGCAGAAACATATAGCCGATGTTGGAATAACTCCATTTCGTCCCCGGGGCGCCAAATAGATCGTCGGCGCGCGACGCTTCCAGCAATTTTGCCACCGGCCACGGGTTCTCCCCCGCCGCAACCGCCTGATGATAGGGGCCGACCGTGCCGTAATCGCGCAGCCCAGCGGTGTGAGCCATCAACTGGCGCAGACTATAGGCCCGCCCTGGCAGGGTAGCATCCAGATCCATGAAACCGTCGCGGGCGCGGATCATCACGCAGGCGGCAATCAGGGTTTTGGTAAAACTCCACCACGGCAGCAGCGCATCCGGCGCGTCGTCGCGGATCAGCGTGCCGTTCACGTCCAGCGCGGCAGAGAGAAAACGATCAGTCATATGACAGTCATGCGAAGTTTGTGCCACTTGCGCAAGTTTCGGGTCGTCTGTCGATCCGGGCCGCACTAGTGTCAATGCAACGAAAGGGACCACCAATGTCTGACGCCGATCAAAGTTATCACTATCAGGTCATGCGCCGCGCCATCTCGCTGATTGACGAAGGCGGCAGCCAGCAGAGCCTTGGCGATCTGGCAGCACAGTTGGATATGAGCCCGGCTCATTTCCAACGGCTGTTTTCCCGTTGGGTTGGCGTGTCCCCCAAACGCTATCAACAATACCTGACGCTGGATCACGCCAAATCCCTGCTGCGCAACCACATGACCACGCTTGATGTGAGCCAAGAGGTGGGCCTGTCCGGCACCGGCCGTCTGCACGATCTGTTTGTCCGCTGGGAAGCGATGAGCCCCGGTGAGTATGCCAAGGGTGGCGAGGGCCTGACCATCTATCAGCATTGGTTTGACAGTCCCTTTGGCCCTGCCCTGGTTATGGGAACCGACCGTGGCATGTGCGGCCTAGGCTTTGGTGCGGAAATGGGGGTGGAGGCGTCAATCGCGGACCTGCAAGGGCGCTGGCCCAAGGCACGTTTTGTGGAGGATGCGGCGCCGTTGCAGCCGTGGGTCGATACCGCCTTTGCCGAACGGGGGGAAACCCGTCTACATATGATCGGCAGCCCGCTGCAGATCAAAGTGTGGGAGGCACTCTTGCGCGTGCCAGCGGGACAAGTCACCACCTATTCCGAAATTGCGCAATCCATCGGCAGCCCCCGTGCGGTGCGGGCCGTGGGCACTGCGGTGGGGCGCAATCCGGTCAGTTGGCTGATTCCCTGCCATCGCGCCCTGCGCAAATCGGGCGCATTAGGCGGCTATCACTGGGGATTGCCAGTCAAACGTGCCCTTCTGGCCTATGAAGGCGCGCGCGCAGAGGCACAGCCGTCCGAAAGCGCCGCCTGAGCCAATGTTCATAAGGCATTTCACGCAGATTTGCGCGGAATACTGCCGAGTTTTTCCCCCTGATCTGGTCAATTCCTTATATTACACGTCTATGATACCGCCGTCCCGCTTGGGCTAAGACCCGCGGCGGATAACAATGAGGCATAGACTATGATGAGAGCATCGAAATTGGCGCTGCTGACAGCTGGCGCATCCCTTCTGACCGTAACCGCCTGTGTGGACGCGCGTTACTTGGGCGAAGAAGATCCCAACAAAAACACCCGCGAAGCGGCCATCATTGGCGGTCTGGTTGGGGCAGTGTCGGGCGCAATCGTTGCTGACGACAACAAAAAAGGGGCCATCATCGGTGGCATCGTTGGCGCAACCGCTGGCGGCCTGATCGGCCAGCGTCTGGACGCCCAAGAGGCAGAATTGCGTCAGAGCCTTGATAACCGCGTCAGCATTACGAATACCGGCGAACGCCTGATCGTGACCATGCCGCAGGACATCCTGTTTGCCGTGGACAGCACCTTTGTGTCGGGTGCTTTGCGCGACGATCTAGCCGCTGTGGCGACCAGCCTGAACCGCTACCCCGAAAGCACCGTGCAGGTACTGGGCCACACCGACAACACCGGTTCGGCGGAATATAACCTGGACCTCAGCCAGCGCCGTGCTAATTCGGTCGCGGCGATTCTGGTCGACAGCGGTGTCAGCGACCGCCGGATCCGTCCCATCGGTCGCGGTGAGGACCAGCCTGTGGCATCGAACCTAACACCCGAAGGCCGTGCACAGAACCGTCGCGTGGATATCGTAATCCTGCCGAACTAAGGCAGAGACATCTGGCGAGGAAGGGGGCAGCCCCCCCTTCTTTGCCAACGCACCATTCCAGCCCTCAGGATACTTTGGGAACAATAAAATGGCCTGTCTGTGCATATAAGCACAGCAATACTGCGATCACCTCTATTTCTTTTCAATTACGAACAGGTCATCTTCCCCTCAACGCGAATAGTTTTGTAGGAGAATTCGATGACCGTCCTGACCATTTCCGGCGCCCTGCGCCGCGACAGTGTGAACCGCAAACTGGTGACCGAAGCGGCTGCGCTTTACGGCGGCGACGTCGTCGAAGCGGACCTGAACCTGCCGCTTTATGATGGCGACCTAGAGGCCGCAGAGGGCCTGCCGCAATCAGTTGTCACGCTGGCCGATCAGATTCTGGCGGCAGAGGCCATCCTGATCTCCACCCCTGAATACAACAAGGCGCCTCCCGGGGTTCTGAAGAACGCGCTGGACTGGATCAGCCGTGACAGCCGCGGTGTTATGGCGGGCAAGCCCGTTGCTGTAATGTCTGCAGCAGCAGGGCGCACTGGCGGCGAGACCGCGATGTTCATCCTGCGCCAATTCCTGACCCCGCTGCGCGCCAATGTGGTTACCGGCCCTGCGGTCAATGTGTCTGGCGCGTACCATGAGTTTGATGAATCCGGCAAGCTGACCAACGATCGCTACCGCGCCGGTCTGGAAGAGTTGACAGCACTGCTCAAGGCAACTGCCACCGCCTGACACACAGGTAAACGCATCACCTGAAACGCCAACGGCCGCAGAGTTTCCTGCGGCCGTTTTAATATTCATGTCGATCAGCCAAAGAGGCGATCAGTCGCCAAGTTTGGCGTGCACCTCATCCAGATCAATCTCGCCAATAGGCATCTTGTTACCCGGATTTTCGAAATCGTATTTAAAAAGATCGAAATCACGTTTGTAGATTTCGTAAACCAGATGCATCGACAGATCATCGAAGTAATCTGCCACCGGATGGGCGCGTTTGGGGCCGTGACCTTCGGATTCATTGAACCGCGGGATCTGGGCCAGGTCCACCGCATGCGGGGTTTCGATACTGTCCAGCACCTCTTGCATGCCGCCATTGAAATCCTCAGTCCAAAAGATCTTATCGTAGCGCCCACCATTGGCGATAAAGGTCGACACATGGCCCGACATTGCTGACCAGTGAATGTCAGGATCCATCGGTTTGCGCCAACGGATGGTATCGCGTGCAAACAGCAGGAAGCGGCGGAAACTAGCGATCTGGTCAAATTCTTGCTTGCCATCATCACCACCGACCTCAATGCCATACTTCTGAATAAGCAAAGGCACCAGATTGCCGCGATAACGACGGCCATTCCGCTGAATACCGCAGATCTTGTCAAAGAAACTCGACAAAATGCGGGTGTAAGGATTGCGCACGCAGGTAAAGGCGTAGGAACGCTGGTGCTCTATGTTGTCGATGATCGGCGCCTGACTTTCCGGCAGGGCCCACTTGTGCATGCCAGCCTTGGCGTCGTGAATATCGCCATCAAAAAATTCACCATGATCCGAATAGAACATGATCTGTCCGATGGTCGAACAGGCGCATTTGGGAACCACGCGGTAAACAACACTCTCGCTCTCGGTCATCCAGGTGCCGGGAAACCCCATTTCGCTCTTGCCTCCTTGGCCATGCCCCGCTGAGGGGGCGGAACTTTATGCTTTTGTTCACAAAAGCAAAGTTAACAGGTTTATTCAATCGTCGTTCCGCCGTATCTATGTAAACAATCAAGATAAAAAGAGGCGATCGTTTCCACAAATGGCAAGAATTGCGTTCATCCTGCTGTGCCATAAAGAACCAGAGGCGATCATCCAACAGGCTGAACGCCTGACAGCTGCGGGCGACTACATGTCGATCCACTTTGACGCACGTGCCAAACCGGGAGATTTTCAGACCATCACAGAGGCGCTGAAGGACAATCCCAACGTCACCTTCGCCAAAAAGCGCATCAAATGCGGCTGGGGGGAATGGTCACTGGTGCAAGCGTCGCTGAATGCGATCGAAACCGCATTGGACGCATTCCCGCGCGCCACCCATTTTTACATGCTGTCCGGCGACTGCATGGCGATCAAATCCGCCGAATACATCCACGATTTCCTGCAAAACAACGACCGCGACTATATCGAAAGCTTCGATTTCTTTGAAAGCGACTGGATCAAGACCGGCATGAAAGAGGACCGGCTGATCTATCGCCACTACTTCAACGAACGAACCCAGCCGAAACGCTACTACTGGGCCTACGAACTGCAAAAAAGATTCGGTCTGGAACGCGAGATTCCCGCCGATATTCAGGTACAGATCGGCAGTCAGTGGTGGTGCCTGCGACGCCGCACAATCGAGTGGATCGTTGAATTCACCAAAAAGCGCAAAGACGTTATGGCGTTTTTTGCGACCACATGGATTCCGGACGAAACCTTCTTTCAGACTCTGGTGCGCCATCTGGTGCCCGAGACAGAGATTGAAAGCCGCACTCTGACTTTCCTGATGTTCACTGACTATGGGATGCCAGTTTCCTTTTACAACGATCACTATGACATGCTGCTCAGCCAGGATTTCCTATTTGCGCGTAAAATCAGCCCAGAAGCGCGGGAATTACGGGCGCGTCTGGGGGCGCTTTACGCCGCTGAGGGGGTGGAATTCAAAATCTCAGGCGAGGGGCGCAGCCTGTTCAAGTTCCTCACCGGACGGGGCCGCGTCGGACGCAGATTTGGGCTGCGATTCTGGGAAACCGAAAGCTCGTTGGGACGCGAGCGCGAATTGCTGATCGTTATCTGCAAGAAGTGGCACGTCGCCAAACGGCTGGTGGAGCAAATCCGCCAGCACACCAATATTCCTGCCATCGAATATCTCTTCAACGAGGAGGGCACCCCCCTGCCCGATCTGGGCGGCATTCAGAAGACCATCGGCAAGCGTCACCGCCACCGCCGGTCCATGATGCGGATGCTGTTCGATTACTTTGACACTAACCGTCTGATCATCTGTCTGGACCCCGAGGCGCTGGATCTGCTGCGCGACTTCTGTGGCGACCGGTCGACCACTCGCCTGCTGGAAATCGACGTCAACTTCTCTGAGGACTACCTGAAAGGCCACGCCATGCGCATTGGTCTGGCAGGCGAACAGACACCACAGGAAACGCTGGAACGCCTGTTGCCAACGATCCGTCACGATCTTGCGTTTGAAAGCGATCAGATCCGCGATTCGAACTTTGGCAATCACGACTATCTGCGCGAATATGAAAACCGTGATGAACATGCTCGTGCGCTGTCGCATTTTCTTGCCATTCCAGAGGCCAAGGCGCATGACATCGTGGATATCGACTACCTGTTTTCCGACTGAGGTGCCCCATGGCTTATGTCTATGACGACCAAAACATCTTTGCCAAAATCCTGCGCGGTGAGATCCCGAACAAAACCGTTCTGGAAACCGAACATGCGCTGGCTTTCCATGACATCCAACCGCAGGCACCAGTGCATGTGCTGGTGATCCCCAAAGGCCCCTATGTCTGCTACGATCACTTCGCTTTGGAGGCATCTGACGCTGAAATCGTCGGCTTCACCCGTGCGGTGGGCGAAGTGTGCAAGATGATGGAGGTGCAACCAGGCGCAGGTGGCGATGGGTTCCGTGCGATTTCCAATGCCGGTGAAAACGGCGTCCAAGAGGTGCCGCACCTGCATGTGCATATCCTTGGCGGTCGCTGGCTGGGCCGCATGCTGGCAAAGGCGGAATGAGCGAAGGCGAACGCAAATAAACAAGGCCCGGCATTGATCTGCGGGCCTTTTGTTTGGCGCCGGATTAAAGCTCCAAAATCGTGATGGTCGTGTCGCCGTAGCGGCGGTCATCCAGATAAGTCAGCGCATCTGGCACGGTAATCGCGGCGCTTTCTTCCCAGACGATCAGCGCACCGTCTGCAATCCAGCCACCTGCCAGCGCCGTCTCTAGCGCCTGTTCGCCCAGACCCTTGCCGTAGGGTGGATCAAGGAAGATCAGGTCATAAGGCGCGCCAGAGTTTTCCGGCAGCTTACGCGCATCGCGGCGAATGACCTGCACCTCTGCACGGGCTTCGCAAATGCGAATGTTTTCCTTCAGCAGTGCATTGGATTTGCGCCCGTCATCCACAAAGGTCACGTGCGCCGCCCCACGACTGAGTGCCTCCAAGCCCAAGGCGCCGGTGCCAGCAAACAGATCCAGCACGCGGGCATCCTCAATAGGATCGCCAAAACGGCCACCGCCCAGCATGTTGAACAGGCTTTCACGGGTGCGGTCTGTGGTCGGGCGCAGGTGAGCACCGGGATCGCCTTTACCCACCGCAGCCAAAGCCCGGCCTTTGAACCGTCCGGCAACAATCCTCATGCGCGCATCAGGGATTTAAGATCAGTTTCGGGATCTGCCACCAGATCAGGCGCAGGAGATTTTCCACTGTCAATCAGGCGTTTACCCACCATGTAGGCGCGTGCATCATTGGCCGCGTCCACGGCCAGCAGCGTGTCGCCCTGATAATACCAGAAGGACACTGCGCCCTCCTTGTCACCCGCGCGGGTGATAATGCGGTCATAGCCGGTGGATAGCCCTGCGATCTGCAATTTAACGTCATACTGATCGGACCAGAACCAGACCTGCGGCACATAGGCCTTGCCCGCGCCCAGCAGGTTTTCAGCGACACATTCCGCCTGATCAATGGCGTTGGGAACCGATTCCAACCGCAAGCGGCCATCACGATAAGGGAAAGAGGCACAATCACCCGCCGCCCAGATCGCCGGATCGGATGTGCGGCCTTCGGCATCGGTCTTGATGCCATTGTCGATTTCCAGCCCCGCGGCTTCGGCCAAGCCTGTACCGGGGGTGATGCCTACACCAACGATCACGAAATCCACGTCTAGCGTGCTGCCATCGCTTAGCTCCGCACCGTTGACTCGCCCCTCGCCGGTCAGACGATTGAGGCCAACACCTTCGCGGATCTCCACCCCGTGCGACCTGTGCAGCGCACGGAAATAGTCAGACGTCTCAGGTGCGGCCACCCGCTGCAGGATGCGATCCGCCATTTCAACCAGCGTGACCTTCAGGCCCTTCTTTGCGGCAACTGCTGCCGCCTCCAGCCCGATGTAGCCACCGCCAACGATCAACACGGATTTCCCAGCCTCAAACTCAGGCCCCATCCCGTCCACATCGGACAGGCCACGTACCACATGCACGCCATCCAGTGCGCCACCAATGCTGGCGGGCAGATAGCGCGGCGCGGATCCAGTGGTCAGCACCAGCGCGTCATAGCCCAACACCTCATCGCCGATGCTAACGGTCTGCGCCGCACGATCAATCGCCGTCACCTCAGCGCCAAGCCGTAGGTCAATGTTGTTATCTGCGTAATAGCTTTCAGGGCGCAGAAATAACCGTTCCAGCGTCATATCCCCCAGCAGATACGCCTTAGACAATGGTGGACGCTGATAGGGCGGCACGGATTCCGCACCGATCAGGGTAATCTGCCCCTCAAATCCAAGCGTGCGCAGTTTCGCCACCAGCGACGCGCCGGCCTGCCCGGCCCCGATCACAACAATCTTTTGCATCCCACGCCCTTTCTGCGGAAAACTCTGGCTGCATTCGAGGGCGACCCTATATGACTGGAATAGAGAAACGCAAACAGGGAACCCGAAGCGATGACATTGAATGTTGGTGACAAACTGCCCGACGTAACCTTTCCCATGATGGGCGCTGAGGGCCCCGAAACGCTGGCGCTGGCTGACCGGCTGGCGGGGCGCAAGGTGGTGATTTTTGCCTTACCCGGTGCTTTTTCAAGTACCTGTTCCGCAGCGCATTTGCCCAGTTTCATCCGCACGAAGGATGATTTCGCCGCCAAAGGCGTGGATGAAATCATGTGCCTGTCGGTCAACGATCCCTTTGTCATGAAAGCATGGGGCGCAACCACCGGCGCGGATGATGCAGGCATCACCATGCTGGCTGATGCCGAGGGCACCTTCACCAAGGCAGTGGGGATGGAGTTTGACGCACCTGTTGTGGGGTTCTACGGCCGTTCTAAACGCTATGCGATGGTGGTTGAAAATGGGACAATCACCCACCTGAACGTGGAACCGGAACTGGGCTGCACCGTATCAGGTGGTGAAGCGCTGCTGGACACGCTGGTGTGACCCTGCCCTAGCGCGCTAATAAAAACGCCTGCAGCGCCGCCTGGCGCTGCGCGCTTTCACGGTTAAGGTTATCCATATGCAACTGATGCAGGCGTGGCATACCCTCAGAAGGGTTAAAATCTGCAGGCAGATCCAATAATGCCTGAACCTTGCCAAGGCAAACCAGTGACAATGCCTCCACCCGTGCGAACTGCGACCTTAACAGGTTCGCCATTGACCATTGGGTCAGGCAGTCATCACCTGCCTCGACCATCTCCACCTCAATCGCCACTTCGCGCAGCTTGCTGTGCTGCACCGGCGCTGGCAGACAGAAGGTGCCGTTCAGATCCAGCATCTCTAACCGCGGCGCCGCTGTAAAAATCGGGGTAATTTCACCCAAGTACCCCTTGCAAAAGACACTGTCGCGCTCTGGACAGCCAAAAAGAAAACAATCCCCCAGCGACAGTGATTTCAACGACGGTAAGCGCTTACCCTCAAACAGCGCTAGCAAGCGTGACAGGTCATAGCCCACCGATTGATCCAGCTTGGGGGTGACACCGATTTGCAGATGCTGCACGCGTTTCGCTTCGGGTGAATGCAGAAACTCATTGATAAGACCCATCTGGCGAGGACCGTCCATAAACCCAATGGTGCGTGGATAGGCAGGTATCGCAGGCAACTCGCGGCACATCCCTTGGTCCGATCGCACCCCAATCAGAAAAGCATCTTGAAACGCACTACAGTTGATCAGACCATAACGCTTCACCGCCTTGGCAAATCGTGTTGCCCCTGGCTGAAGAGGCCATGTCACAAAGGACCTAACAGTCCGACGGGCAATTTCGTAGGCAGGTCGTTGGGGTCGTGACGTAGTGGAATTCAAACGCATCGTCGTCTCCGCACATCTATATGTACAAACTTATACGCGCATTGCCCCATCGCTATGCTGGAATACCAGCAGTTTACCCCCATCAAAAGATGTATTTACTTTTAATAAAACAATCAATAAGTTATATCTGCACAAAAATTCACCAAATACACACATCATAAGTGGATTAAACAGAATCGCCACCACTGCCGTATTTTCCCTGTAGAGATGAGTTGCAGGAAAGGACAGCGGCGATGCATGTCTCCTACGCAAGATCAAGTTCGGCGCAGATCAGCGTCACCAACACAAGCGTCACCCACAAGGTCGCAGCCCTTAAGGTGGCGCCAATCGACGCCTCCAAAGCGGCGCAACGTGGCGGATCAGAAACAACAGTCACCCTTTCGGGTGCCCGCGATCAGGCGCAACACCCCGATCGACCATCCCGCCGTTATGGCGCCGGACTGGCGGGCAAGCTGGTGCGCCGTATGGACGAAAACCGCGATGGCGGCGTATCATTGGCAGAGGCGCAGGGATCACGTTACGGCCATCGCATCAGTGCCGAAAAGTTCGCGCATATCGACCGCAATGATGACGGCCAGATGAGCGCCCGAGAATTGCGCAGTCACTTCCGCCAATCCTTGTTTGAGCGCACAGATACGACAGCACCGCAGCAGACTGATGAAGCAGGCAGCGCCACTTCCGTCGCTCAGATCGCCAGTCAGCAGGCACTTGCGTCTATTTCTTACGCCTCAGCCTCGATCAGCGTGGCATCGGCCTCTTACAGTGAAACGAGCGGTAGCTTCGGCGGTCCTGTCGGGGACATCGACCTGCCACAAACCCAAATAGACGCCCCTGCCCCAAGAGAACAGAGCGCCGCGATGCGAGAGCTGGCCAAGATCAAGGCGGAACAGGCCGCCGAGGCAGAAGCAGAGGCGGCAGCGCTGCCCGACGGCGATGAGGTGGAAATCGACAGCCTCAGCGATTTGTTCGATCTGATGGCCAGTGGCGAGATTTTGGAACTGGATCCGCTGAAGGTGATCGAAGAGGTGGCAGAGCTGTTCGGCGTCGAAATGGACTTCGGCGGGCCCGAAGAAACAGGTGATCCGATGCAGGTCGGCGCATTGGCCGCCACGGCTGGTGGCAGCTTTGCAGCGTCTGAGGCGTCTCTTGCCGCTTTCAGTCTAGAGGCCAGCCTGAGCACCACCACCTTCGCAGATGGCAGCACGGTGACGGCAATGTCGGTGAACTTCACCGCGATTTCAGCCTACGCCCGTACGATGGAATTTAATGCCTAACGACATGCAAAAGGGCGACCCTATGGCCGCCCTTTGATTCACATTGCGATAATGACTTACTTCGCCTGCAGCAGAGTCTGCGTTGGAAAGGGAATATCAATACCAGCTTCATCCAGCGCCTCTTTCACTGCGCGTTTCATATCGGCCTGATAGGCAAAGTTGTCAGACGACCTCACCCAAACACGGGCAAGGAAATCGACGGAGAAGTCGCCAAGGTTGTTCACCTGCAGATAAGGCGCGGGATCCTGCAAGGCACGCGGGTCGCTCATCAGGGTAGTGCGAATGACCTCTTCGGCCTTTTTCAGATCGGCGTCATAGGCGACACCAAACACCCACTCCGCCCGGCGGGTTTCGTAGATCGAGAAGTTGGTGATCGTGTTGCCCCAGACATTGGCGTTGGGAATGATGGTCTGAACGTTATCGGCGCTGGCCAGTTCGGTGTAGTTGAGCGAGATCGATTTCACCGTGCCGCTTTGCCCACCAACGGTGACGAAATCACCCAGCTTGATCGGGCGGAACACAATGATCATCACACCTGCAGCCACATTCGACAGTGTGCCTTGCAACGCCAAACCAATGGCCAGCCCCGCGGCACCGACGATGGCGACAATCGATGTGGTCTGAATGCCGAAGGTGTTCAGGACAAACAGCAGCGCAAAACCGATGATTACATAGCGGCTGATATTGCCGAGGAAGATGAACAGCGTGTCATCCAGCGCTTCATATTTCAGGCCCAACTTGGTGATCCGCCGCCGCGCCCAGCCGCCAACAACAAACCCAAGCAGCAGCATCACCACCGCGCCCGTCACCGACAGCGCAACACCCGTCAGCGCATCCAAAGTTAAAAGGCTCGCGAGGCTCTGGCCATTCCAGACCTCAGTGTTCAAAATATCGGCAAGTGTCATGTCAGTAGTTGATCCATCTTTCGGGCCAGCTTGGCGTCCAACGCGCTAAGACCGCCCACATCGTGCGTTATCAGCGTCACATGCACTTTTCTATAGCTGTTTGTCCACTCCGGATGGTGGTTCCACTTCTCTGCCCAAAGAGCCGCGCGGGTCATGAAGGCGAACGCAGCGGTGAAATCATCAAAGACATAGGTTTTGCAGATCGCGTCGCGATCCTCGTCCAGCGTCCAGCCTGCCTCCAACAGGGGGGCCAGCATGGTCTTGCGTCCGGTATCACTAAGCAATTCGCTCATTCTCTCTCCTCCCGCGTGTCCTTGCGGAAAGGGCCATAGGCGGTGAGGATTTCGATGTCCTCGGCCACCGCCGCCCGCTCCGCAGTCAGAAACTGCTGCACAGCATCGGCAAAGCTGGGGTGGCCAACCCAATGCAGCGAATGGGTGGTCACCGGCAGATAACCGCGCGCCAGTTTGTGTTCGCCCTGCGCACCGGCCTCGACACGGGCCATATTCTGCGCAATCGCAAACTCCATCGCGCGATAGTAACACAATTCGAAATGCAGGCAGGGGTGATCTTCGACGCAGCCCCAATAGCGCCCGTAAAGCGTATCGCGACCGATGAAGTTAAGCGCCCCAGCAATGGGCCGCCCGTCACGCATCGCCAGCATCAAGAGCATGTCATCGCGCATGGTTTCATGGGCAATCTCAAAAAAACCCCGTGTCAGATACGGCGTGCCCCACTTGCGCGCACCAGTATCCTGATAAAACCGCCAAAAGGCATCCCAGTGCCGCGGCGCGATCTGATCGCCGGTCAGCATCAGAACCTCACCGCCAAACGCATCTGCGGTGCGCCGCTCCTTACGGATCATCTTGCGCTTGCGACTGCTAAGGCTGGCAAGGAAATCATCAAAATCGCGATAACCCGCATTGTCCCAGTGAAACTGCTGTCCCGTGCGTCGCATCAGCCCCATCTGGCCACCAGCCAACGCCTCATCCTCAGTGCAGAAAGTGATGTGGAGCGAGCTCAGCTCATTTTCCGCCGCCAATTGCACCGCACCTTGGATCAGGGCAGAGGTACCCGCCACTTCAAACCCCGGACGGGTCAGAAACCGCCGCCCCGTCGCGGGCGTGAACGGAACCGCGATCTGCAGTTTCGGATAATAGCGACCACCCGCGTTTTCAAAGGCATGCGCCCAGTTGTGGTCAAAAATGTATTCGCCCTGGCTGTGCGATTTCGCATAAAGTGGCGCACAGGCGATCAGCTGCCCGTCCTGATAGGCCGTCAGATACTGCGGCTGCCAGCCAGTACCGGGACCGACGGACCCACTGGCCTCTAGCGCATGGAGGAACCGATGGGTGGTAAAGGGGTCAATCACGCGCCCCTCGGACCACTCGGGACAAGCGCAAGAATCCCAATCTGCTGCCGCAATCTGGTCAAGCGAACTTAGCAGCTGAATTTCGATGGTTTTCTGATCTGAACCCGTCTTATCCGTCATGATCATGGCCCTCACGCCCAATCCCCCTAAGGGCCAGTATTTGGGGCATGAGGAATATTAATCAAGCGGTTATGCCGCAGTGTCCGCAACCGGATGCGCGGCCATATAACCCTCGAAGGTGACGTTTTCCGCTACTTTGCGCGCCTCGGCCTCTTCATTGGCTGATTTGATCGTCCAGCATAGGATACCGGCGCCGCGCCGTTTCAATTCGGCCACACGGGGATTGTTCAGATCACGGGCGTCATGACTGATAAAACTGCACTTGGCCGCGTCATAATCCCCAATGCGCGCCAGTTTTTCACGCGTGCCCTTGGGCAGGATCGCCCAATCTTCGTCATAAGCCGCCGTCGTCAGACCGCGAGCCCGATCAGGACAAAGCCCCGACAAAACGCGCACAGAATTAGGGTTGAACGACATCAACGCAATATCGCCCTGATACCCCTCCAGCGCCTTGGCGGTGGCCCTTTCAAGGCGGCCTACGTTGGCGCCCATCTGGCCATCCTGATCCTTTACCTCAATCAGCAGCGGCACACGTCCTGCTACCTGATCCAGCACCTGCGACAGGGTTGGAATGCGATCCGACCCGCCCAGCAGTTGAATCTGGGTCAGCTCAGCCGCCGTCCTGGTCTGAATTGCCACCTTCACCCCCGCAAGGCGTTCCAGATCGTAATCATGAAACACCATCGCCTCACCGTCCTTGGACAATTGCAAGTCGATCTCGATACCGTACCCGGCATCCATCGCAGCCTGGATGGCAGCGGGGCTGTTTTCGGCACGCCCTGCAGTCACATCATGCAGGGCGCGGTGGGCGATCGGCGCCTGTAGAAAGGCGGCTGGAAGTTTGGTCATTTGATCTGGAAAATCGCTTCAATTTCGACGGCAACACCCAGCGGCAGCGAGGCTGCAGACACTGCAGAGCGGGCATGACGACCTGCATCGCCCAGCGCCTCGACCATAAAATCGGACGCGCCGTTGATCACCTGCGGCTGCTCGGTGAAGTCGGCGGTGGAGTTCACAAAACCCACCAGCTTCACCACCTTCACCAGACGGTCCAGATCACCACCACAGGCGGCCTTGCACTGCGCCAGCAAGCTGATCGCGCAGGATTTCGCGGCAGCAGCACCTTCAGCGGTTTCCATGCTATCGCCCAAACGGCCCTTAATCAGATCGCCACCATTGTTGGAGATCTGGCCAGACACATAGACCATATCCCCAACGATCACATAGGGCACATAGTTCGCAGCGGGTGCAGGTGCATCAGGCAGGGTCACACCCAGTTCACCAAGGCGGGTTTCGATTTGTCCGGTCATCTTACTTCTCCAATCAGACATGTCATTGCCGCGACGCTACAAGAGCGGGCAGGCAATGCCTAGGCATTGCGCGCCGTATCCTCACACGATCGCGTCACCCTTCGCGGAAGGCTTTAGCGAAGTAATCTGACAGTGGTTTGACAAGGTAGGCCAAAGGTGTGCGATCTGCGGTGCGAATATAGGCCTCCACCGGCATACCGGGCAGCAAGGTCACATCGGCTGGCAGTTTCGACAGTTCCTCCGCCGAAACAGCGATTTCTGCGCGGTAGTAGGACGCGCGGCTGGCCTCATCGGTGAAAGCATCCGCCGACACCTGCGCCACCGTGCCAGACAATTCCGGCGTGGTGCGCTGGTCCAAGGCGGGAAAGCGCAGCGTCACCGACTGACCGGGATAGACCTGATCCACGTCCGTTGTCGCAACCTGCGTGGCAATGACCAGCGGGCGATCCTGCGGCACCAAATAAAGAACCGGATCGGCAGGCCGCACCACCGAACGCGGGGTGTAGAACTGCAAAGCATGCACAATGCCGGAAACAGGTGCGCGAATGTCCATCCGGCTGAGGCGCAGCGCCTGCGCCCGCCGTGTCTCCGCCAATTCCAATTCGCGGTATTGTAGGTCACGCAACTGGGACACCGCCTGTTCACGTCGGGTGGTCTGCAGCTTCAGGATCTCAATATCAATTTCGGTAATGCGCCCCTCAGATTCTGCAACCTGTGCGGCCAAGGCCCCCACCTCGCCGCTGAGGCGCGCCTGCTGACGTTGCAGGTTCAGAACAACCGAAGCCTGTGCCAACCCGCGTTCCAACAGGCGGTTCTGGCCGGACAGCTCTTCCTCGATCAAAGAGAGCTGCTGGCGCAATGCCTCTTGCTGGGCGTTCACCCCCTCGACTTGACTGCGGATCTGGGCCTGACGGCGTTCCAGCTGTTGCGTCTCACGCGCAATCGATTCGTCCCGCGCCTGCATCAGGCGCAACTGGCCGTCGATCATCGATTGCACATCTGCGTCCGCCTGACCTGCGGCCAGCAATTCGGGATCAAACGCCGCCTCAGCGCTGCCATTCTGCTCGGCCTGCAATCGACCGCGGCGGGCCATAATCTCGAACAGTTGCGCCTCAGTGATGGCCAATTCGGACTGCACCTCTGTCGGATCCAGCCGGATAACCAATTGGTCGCGCTGCACCATGTCGCCTTCATCCACCAACAGATCAGCAATCACCCCGCCATCGGGGTGCTGTACCACCTGTCTGTTTTGATCGACCTCTATCTGGCCGCTGGTAACAATCGCACCGGCGATTTCGGTTAGGGTCGCCCATGCGCCAAAACCACCCAAGAGCAGTGTTAGGGTAACAGCACCCAATGTTAGCGGGCCGCGCGGGGAAAAGCGGGTCATTGCACGCCTCCTGTACCTTTACTGCGTTCGATCTGCTGGTGGTTCTGCACAACGTTGCGCAGCACCTCTTCCTTCGGGCCAAAGGCACGTACGGTGCCCTGATCCAACATCAACAGCGTATCGCATTCCTGAATGGCCGCCGGGCGGTGCGCCATGATCAAGACTGCCTTGCCCGCCTGTTTCTGCGCCTTGATCGCGCGGTTCAGCGCCGCAGAGCCTTCGTTGTCGAGGTTGGAGTTCGGCTCGTCCAACACCAGAATAACCGGGTCGGCATAAAGCGCACGGGCCAAGCCGATGCGCTGGATCTGACCGCCAGACAGCCGCCCGCCAGAGGCGCGGACCTGTGTGTCATAGCCTTCGGGCAGTTTCAGGATCATTTCATGTGCGTCAGCACGGCGAGCGGCCTCCACGATTTTGGCAGCATCCGGTGCAGGTGACAGACGCGCGATATTTTCCGCGATCGTCCCGTCAAACAGCTCCACCCGTTGGGGCAGATAGCCGATCAGCTGGCCCAGCACAGTTGGATCGTACTGATCCAACGTTGCGCCATCTAGGCGGATTTTTCCGCCCGCAGGTCTCCATACGCCCGTCAGCGCCCGCGCAAGCGAGGATTTGCCTGCCCCTGATGGACCGATCACGCCGCAGGCCTGCCCCGGCTCCACACGGAAATTCAGCATGCGCAAGGTCGCCTGCGCCGCCCCCGGTGGCACCAGAGTCAAATTCTGCACCTCCAGCTTGGCCGCAGGGGAAGGCAGCGAGGTGCGCGACACCTCTGCCGGAACCTCGCCCAGCAGGTCAGCCAGACCAGACCAACCTTTCGTCGCACGCTGCACCACTGCCCATTGATTCACCAACAACTCAATCGGCGCCAACGCCCGTCCCATCAGAATCGAACCGGCGATCATCGCGCCGGGCGACAATTCCCCATGCAGCACCAGATAAGCACCAAGTCCCAACATCGCCGACTGCAAAAATAACCGAAAGGTTTTGGTCAGCACCGAAAACCCATTCCCGGTGTCAGAAGCAGCCACCTGCTGATCCAGCGCCTTATCCCGCGCCACCTGCCATCGTCGGAACGCAGCATCACGCATGCCGAGAGATTGCACCGCCTCTGCCTCTGTCTGCAGTTGGGTGGCCAGTCGGTCGGCGTTAACAGTCGCCTGTTGCGCCTCTGCCTGCGGGCTGCGCGAAAAGATCTGGTTGGCCACGGTGATCAGGATCAGGATCGCACCACCGCCCACAGCCAGATAGCCCAGCCAAGGGTGGAAAATCATGATCCCGAACAAAAACAATGGCGTCCACGGAATATCAAAAAGGGCGGTAAAGGCTGGCGCCGCCAGAAACCGCTGCACCGCCTCCAGATCGCGCAGGCCGCTGGCGGGCGGCTGATCTGGACGCAGGGCAGATTTGCGAATCACCGCATCAAACACCCGTTGATCCAGACGCGCCTGAAACCGTGCGCCAACCCGCGACATGATCCGCCCCCGCGCCAAATCAAGAAGCCCCATCATCAGAAACAAAAAAGTGATGAGCAGCGTCAGGCCCAGCAGCGTCGCCTCTGAACGGCTGCCCAACACCCGATCATAGATCTGCATCATATAGAGTGGACCGGTCAGCATCAGCAGATTCACAAAGACACTAAACAGGGCTACAGCCCAGAAAAGACGGCGATTTTCGCGCCGTACCGCGCGAAGTTCTGCGCGGCCTTGACCTTTAGATGCGGAAACTGCCGCCATTTTAATCACCTTTATCTTCAGCGCCCAGCGACATGACGCTGCGAAACTTGCCATATGGCCTGCACAGCATCACAATCACCGGACATATTGCCGACCTGATCCACTTGCCTATATCAGCAGCCTTCGCTGCCTGTTTGACACGCTGACACACAGGCCATGTTTCAAATCTGCCACAACCTCCCAGCTGTTTCAGCGCAAAAGCGCCAACGGTTCTGGGCATTCAACTTGGTTGGGTTAGATAAACCCTGAGTTAATATTCCTGGTGCAAGACCGATGATGCCATTTCCGACAAAACGCGCCCTCCGCGCAACCTCTCTGACGATTACAACTGCTATTCTTTTGGCAGCCTGTGCGAATGTTGAGGAACAAGGCGTCTCCGGCAGCGGAACCCACGACCCGTTTGAGAGCGCGAACCGCGCGGTCCACCGCTTCAACGTGGGCGCGGATAGAATCGTGCTGCGCCCGGTCAGCCGTGGCTATGATGCCGTGGTGCCGGATGGCCTGCAGACCGCGATCACCAACGCCAGCGACAATCTGAGCGAGCCAAGTCGTTTCCTGAACCATAGTCTGCAGGGCAATGGTACTGGTGCGGCCAGATCGGCCTATCGTTTTCTGGTAAACTCCACCCTTGGTCTGGCTGGCACCTATGATCTGGCCGGCGCCGTAGGGGTTGAGGCAGATGATACCGACTTCGGCGAAACCCTGCACGTTTGGGGCAGCGGTGAAGGCGCCTATGTGGAACTGCCGCTGTTGGGTCCGTCGACCACCCGTGATGCAACCGGCCGCGTCGTGGATGCGGTGACCAACCCGATGTCTTACGTGCTGAACGCGGATGCGCGGTCCCTGCGCACTGGGCTTAATGTTGCCGATCAGGTCGGCGACCGTGCCCGCTTTGGTGACACCATTGATGGCGTGCTCTATGAAAGCGCCGACAGTTATAGCCAAACACAACTTCTTTACCTGCAAAACCGCCGCTTTGAACTGGGAATTGAGGCACCGGATGCCTACATAGACCCGACCGAGATTGATACCGAAGGTTTCTAAGATATGCCGATGATCGACCGCCGCACCTTTCTGGCCAGCGTAACAGCTGTTGCCGTCACTGCGCCCAGTTTTGGTTGGGCGCTGAACAACACTCAGGCCAAATCGCTGGTCGGTCATCTTGTGGATGAGATCAACACTGTGATCTCTTCGGGCAAGAGTGAGTCCGCGATGATCCGCGAATTTGAAAGCATTTTCAAACGCTACAGCGACACCTCCTATATTGCTGCCTACGCAATGGGTGTGGATGGCCGGCGCGCCAGCGCTGCACAGAAAAAAGCGTTCTCCAAAGCATTCACCTCTTACATCGCGCGCAAATACGGCAAACAGTTCCGCAGCTTTGCCGGTGGCCGCCTTGAGGTGCAGGACGTGAAGAAGGTGAAAAGCTTCTATCAGGTACGCACTATGGCATTCCTGCCGTCGCAATCCCCGTTCGAGGTGGATTTCCACGTCTCTGACCGCAGCGGCAAGGATCTGTTCTTTAACCTTCACGTCGAAGGTATCAACATGCTGCTGACCGAACGCGAAGAGGTTGGCGCGATGCTAGACAAGCGCAAAGGCAACATTGACAAGATGATCGCTGACCTGTCCAAAGCAGGCTAACTAGCCAACCAACTGACTATAGAAGAGCGGGCATTGCCCGCTCTTTTACGTTTCTTGCTGCACGTCTGCGATCCGCATCATGCAGACACATGTTTCTGCGCCACGCGCGCCTCCACCTCAGCCTTGAGGCTACGATTAAAGGCCTGATAGCCCGCCAAATAGATCTGCGACAGCTTCCCGCCCAAGAGCCAACTCAGCCCCTTACTGATCTCATCGCTTTGGATAAAGCGTGTGCAGGACGGTCCGGCCAACCCAATCTGAAACAAATGATTGTCGCAGATTCCCATCGGGCCACGTTCCGCCCAACGGAAATGGCTGCCCTCCTCCACTTCGATCTTGTGCGCAATCTCGTTGAAGCGCTGCTTTTTAGGATTCAGCTGAAACTGCAGACGCAATGTCGCGCCATGCTGCATCCGACCATGCACCCCCACCATGAACGCTGCCCAATCTGGGTAGCTGTCAAAATCGCTCAACACCGCCCAGACCTGCGCTGGCGTCGCATCAATCAGAATGTCGGTGTAGATTCTGCGGTGTCCTAAAGCTACCTTTTCGATTTTGGCCGTTTGCCGCGCGATTTCCATACTGTACCCCAGAATAATTTTTACAAATGATGCGATTTTGTATATTTGACAATTAGGTCGCAATTGTCAACATACCCGTATGACTGACCACGCCTCCATGACGGACAAAGAACGCACAATCGCCACAGCCGCCCTGCAGGCCTATGCCCGACAAGGCGTGCGGCGCACGACCATGACCGATGTGGCCAAAGAGGCAGGTGTCACACGCCAGACTGTCTACAATACCTTTGCCAATACAGACGCTGTGCTGGCCGCAGCCATTCAGGCCTATGTCGATATACTGTGGGCGGACATCACCACTGACTGGCAACGTTGCAACACGCTGGCGGAAAAGCTGGATGTGATGCTGCACCGTTTCGTTGTGGATAGTTGGGAGTTTCTAAACAGCTCGGACGCAGCTGCGGAACTGCAGGGCGGCTACAACGCGGCAGGCAAGGCGGCGATTGAACGGGCGCGGCTGGGGTTCCGTAAGGATATCGCCGATCTGTTCACACCGCATGAGGATGCGCTGCGACGCGCGGGCACCGATCCCTTGACCGTGGCGGACTTCATTGGCGCAGCCACAGAGGGCATCAAATACAACAACAAAACCCGCGACGCGCTCATGCGCGCGCTTGCCACGCTTAAGGCCAGCCTACTCGCCGTTGCAGGCGTAAAGTAAACCCAGATCCGTCAGCGACGATCAGTTGCCGCCGAAGATCCCCCGCAGCAGATCATTGATGCCAGTGCGGGTGTCTTCGCGGACCGGATCCGGTGCAGTATTGCGCGCAGGCGTGCCCCCACGCAGCATCGGCAGCGGGCGAGGTGTCATACCCTCATGCACGCGACGCATGGTTTCATGCCAGATCTCGGCCGGCAGGCCCGACCCGGTCACGCCGGTCAAGGGGGTGTTGTCATCATACCCCATCCAGACACCCGCTACGTAATCAGCGGTAAAGCCGATGAACCACGCATCCTTGGCCCGCTGCGAGGTACCGGTCTTGCCCGCCACTTCCCAGTCGGGAATGGTGGCGCGACGACCAGTGCCTTCACTGGCGACCACATGCATCATCCATGTCAGCTCCCGGGCGGCATCTTCGCTGATCACCCGCTCCCCTATGCCGCCGGTGGAGGTCATCAAGGGGTCCAGATCGCCCTGCATACGCAATTCGACCAAACCATAGGGCCGCACCGAACTGCCACCGTTCAAAATGCCCGCATAGGCGCCAGTCACTTCCAAAAGGCTGGTGTCTGATGCGCCCAGTGCCAGCGATGGCCCCTTGGCCAGATCAGAGCCAATGCCAAAGTCAGTCGCCACCTTACGCACATTGTCCAACCCCGCTTCGCGCGCGATTTTCACTGCAGGAATGTTCAGCGACACGCGCAACGCCTCTGTCAGGGTGACGGACCCATAGAATTGACGGTCATAATTCTGTGGCGACCAAGGGGAGGATCCGGGAATGTTGATAGTGATCGGCTCGTCCACGACAACGTCGTTTGACGACCAGCCCAGTTCCAGCGCGGTAGCGTAAACAAAGGGTTTGAATGCAGATCCGGTTTGCCGCTTCGCCTGCACGGCACGGTTAAAGGCGCCGGTCACCTTGGTCTTGCGTCCGCCGACCATGGCACGCACCGCACCATCTGCGGACATCACCACGATCGCGGCCTGCGCTTTCGATCCCTCGCGCACCTTCTCGGAGAAGATGTGGTTCATCGCATCCTCTGCCGCCTGCTGGATGTCCTGATCCAACGTGGTGCGGATCACCACGTCAGAGGTGGAGTTGCGGGTGAAAAATTCGGGCCCCGATGACATGACCCAGTCAGCGAAGTAACCACCGGCACGGGCCTGCGCGGCAGGCGACAAGGTTGCGGGGTTGGCGCGGGCGTTCTCTGCGGCCTTTGACGACAGATAGCCTTGGTCCTGCATCAGCCCGATGATCACCCCCGCGCGGTTCTGACTGCGCGACAGGTTGCTGGTCGGTGCCAGCGACGACGGCGCGGTCAGCAGCCCCGCGATCATCGCACCCTCTGCCGGCGACAGCGCTGCGGCGGGTTTGCCGAAATAGCGTTGCGATGCTGCTTCTGCCCCATAGGCACCTCCGCCCATATAGGCGCGGTTCAGATAGATCGAGAGGATCTCATCCTTGGTATATTTGGCTTCCATCGCCAGCGCATAAACCGCCTCTTTGCCTTTGCGCCACAACGACCCCTGACGGCAATCCGCCTCATAGGCGGCTTCGCTTTCCCATATGGTGTCATCATAGACGACCCCCAGACACAGCAGCTTTGCCGTTTGCTGGGTGATGGTGGACCCGCCGTGACCAGACAAAGGCCCGCGCCCTTCGCGCAGGTTGATGCGCACAGCACTGGCAATGCCGCGCGGCGACAGGCCGAAATGGCCGTAGAACCGTTTGTCCTCGGTCGCGACGACGGCGTTTTTCAGATGTGGCGACACGGTATCGGCTGTCACAACGCCGCCAAACTGATCACCGCGCCAGGCAAAGACCTCGCCCTCGCGATCCGTCATCACCACAGACCCGTTAGCACGCCCGTCCAGTAACGCAGTAAATTCCGGCAGGGTGGAATAGACATAGCTGACCGCCAACCCCACGACGATACCCACCATCAAAGCAACCCGCCAACTGAAGGCCCAGATCAGCCCAAACACCCAGCCAAAGATCACCCGGAAAAACCGCACGATCGGATTACCGCGACGCTTGGACTTGCCGCGTCGCACTGTGGTTTTACGCGCCGTAGTTTTGCGGGCGGCAGCCTTCTTGTGTGTGGGTTTGGATTTTGGCTTAGCCTGCGCACGCGCTGTCGGTTTAGCTTTGCCTGCAGGTTTCGGCCCATAGCGACGCTCCGCTACCAATGGCGGCGCCTTGCGACCGGATTTGCGCCCTGAATCACTCATGTCTGTGTCCTGCCTGAAACCTGCTTTTTGTTAATCTTACCGTGCTATCGCCGGATTGTTGAGACAGTGATTCCAACTCTGGCAGTTCTTTGCGCGACTATTTTTTGTGCATTCTTGCCATAGCGCACAAATTTTAATCTGCGCCGTTGCGGAATTCCTGTGCAGTTGCAGCATTTCCTTCACCAAACGCCCCCTGCTGCTGTTGGTTGATCCCGTACTTTCGCGGGACAGCCCCCCCCCTACTTAAGGGACCGCCGACCCGCTGGAATTCGATCAGGTTACTGAAGGGGAACAAGGTGAAACTAATTGTTGCAACGATCAAACCGTTCAAGCTGGAGGAGGTCCGCGAAGCGCTGACTGAAATCGGCGTGCGCGGCATGATGGTCACTGAAATCAAGGGCTTCGGCTCGCAGTCCGGGCACACTGAGATCTACCGCGGCGCAGAATACGCGGTGAACTTCGTCCCTAAAATCAAACTGGAAATTGTGGTGAGCGCGGCAATGGTCGACCAGACCGTTGAGACCATCACCAACACCGCCCGCACCGGCAAGATCGGTGACGGCAAGATCTTTGTGCTGGATGTGGCACAGGCCGTGCGCGTGCGTACCGGCGAAACCAACGACGACGCGATCTAAGCGCCGAGGGGGAAAGGACAATGCAAATGAACCGTATCACCAAACTGGGTCTGGTCAGCGCCGCTGCGCTGCTGCCGACCCTGGGCTGGGCCGAAGAGGCCGCCCCCGTTGCCGGCGTAGACGCTGCCAGCGACACCATCTTCATCCTGAACTCGTTGCTATTCCTCGTAGGTGGCTTCCTGGTGTTCTGGATGGCCGCAGGCTTCGCGATGCTGGAAGCAGGCCTGGTCCGTTCCAAGAACGTGACCATGCAGTTGATCAAAAACGTCTCGCTATTCTCGTTGGCCGCGATCTTTTACTACCTGATCGGCTACAACCTGATGTATCCGCTGGGCACCTGGGCCGTCGAGGGCGTGCTGTCGGGCGTCTGGGGCGTTGGCGTTCTGGAATCCGTTGGCGTTGGTCGTGATGGCGCCGATGACTATGGCTATGCCTCTACCGGCTCCGACTTCTTCTTCCAGCTGATGTTCTGTGCGGCCACCGCATCGATCGTATCCGGCACTCTGGCCGAGCGTATCAAACTGTGGCCCTTCCTGATCTTCACCATCATCCTGACCAGCCTGATCTATCCATTCACTGCATCGTGGACATGGGGCGGCGGTTTCGTTGGCGAAGCAGGCTTCTCGGACTTCGCTGGCTCGACCATCGTACACTCTGTTGGTGGCTGGGCAGCACTGACCGGTGCAATCATCCTTGGCCCGCGTATTGGCAAGTACAAGAACGGCAAAACCATTCCGATCCCCGGCTCGAACCTGACCCTCGCAACACTGGGTACGTTCATCCTGTGGATGGGTTGGTTCGGCTTCAACGGTGGTTCGCAACTGGCCATGGGCACTGTGGGTGATGTTGCTGACATCTCGCGCATTTTCTCCAACACCAACGCTGCTGCGGCAGGCGGCGCCATCGCGGCCCTGATCCTGACCCAAGTGATGTACAAAAAGCCTGATCTCACCATGGTGCTGAACGGCGCACTGGCCGGTCTGGTATCCATCACTGCGGAACCCCTGACCCCGTCGCTGGGTCTGGCCACCATCATCGGTATGGTTGGCGGTGTGATCGTTGTCTTCGCCGTACCGTTCCTGGACAAGCTGAAGATTGACGACGTTGTTGGCGCCATTCCGGTTCACCTGTTGGCCGGCATCTGGGGCACCATCGCTGTGGTTCTGTCCAACGGGGACGCATCCCTGGGCACCCAGCTCTACGGTATCGTAGTTATCGGCGGCGCGACCGTAGTGCTGTCCACCATCGTCTGGTTCGCCCTAAAAGCCATCATGGGCCTGCGCGTCGACGAAGAGACCGAAATCAACGGTCTGGACATGGCAGAGCTGGGCATGGAAGCCTATCCTGAGTTCTCCAAGGGCTAAGCTCTAAGGAACCAACACAAATAGAAACGGGGCCAGTTATGGCCCCGTTTTTCGTTATTGCAAATCTCGGGATCAGTCCCTGAGCAACATCAGCAGCGCCACAATCGTCAGCGCGACACCGCCCAGCACCAGCACCGGCGGCACCCCGTTGCCCAGCGCCACCTCCCAGACCAGAACCCAAGAGGGCACCAAATAGGTGTAGGCCATAACCTTGGCCGCAGGCAGGCGCAAAGCGGCAAACTGCAACAACACGAAGGTCGCCGCCGACGCGGCCAGCGCCACGTAGAGGATGGTGACCCAAACGATCGACGGCAGCGCGCCCCAGTCGATGGTCACTAGATCACCCCACCCCCAGATTAGCGCGACGAAGAAACAGGCCAACGTCACCCCGAATGAAAACTGCAACGCGGTTTCGCCACGATTGAGCTTCTTAACCAGCGGGGTGTAGATTGCATGCGCCGCGCAACCGACGAAATAGATCACCTCGCCCTTACCCACCCCAAAGCCAAGGAGTGCTGACAGATCAGCTCGAAAGATCACCCAAAGCGCCCCGATCGCGCCGATCAGCAGCGCCAGCGCCATGTGGCGCGTTGTGATCTGGCGCAGCAAAATGTAACCAGCCAGACCGCTCATGATCGGGGTCAGTGTAAAGACCGCGGCGGCCGACACCGGCGGCGCGGTTTTCAACCCCTCAAACATCAGGATAAAGTAGGTGGCAAAAACCACCGCCAGTGCCCCATAGCGCCATGGCGCCTGCCACATCCCGCGTGGCAGGCCAACAGTGACCTTCGCCGCCAGTCCCAGCGTCGCCGCCGCAATGGCAAAGCGCACCGCGTTCAATGCAGCCGGCGCCATCTCGTTCGCCACCAGAGAGCCAAGCGAAAACGACCCCGCCACCAGCGCCGAAAACAACAGCATCGCCAGATGCCCGCGCATGATCTGCGACATGTCAGATCCAGTCTTTCGCGTATTCCTTAAGATGGCTCAAGAATGCTTGCACTTTGGTGGTACGATGCAGATCCACATGGGTCACCAGCCACAGCGGGCTGGGCCACTCCTGTGAATGCGCCTTGATCTCCACCAGATCGGGATGACGCTGAGCGCTCCAGGTGGTGGTGAAGCCGATCCCCATGCCTTCATGTACCGCCAATTGCAGCGCCCGAATGTCAGAGGAGCGGAAGGCGATATTCTCTTCGGGGATGTTTTCCCAGATCCAACGAATGAACGGCGCGCGACTGTTACGGTCATCGGCGCAGATAAAGCGGTGATTGACAAAATCAGCCTCCGTTTCAGGCATACCAAACTTATCGATATAGGCCTTTGAGGCATAAAGCGTGGTGTTCTGCTCGATCAGGGGCTGAACCACGTTATCCGGCTCTTCCGGAGCTGCACCCGCACGAATCGCTACATGCGCCTCGCCATACTCCAGCCGGAACAAACGATCACCTGTCAGGAAGCGCAGGATCACGTCGGGGTATTTGTCCTGAAAATCCGCCAGCGCAGGAATCAGCAACGGCGCCAGACCGGAAAGGGAGGTAATCACCAACTCCCCCGACACATCATTGCCCTGCCCCTTCACACGGCTGGCAAGCTGGCTCAACTGCTCATCGGTCGTTTGAGCGACCCGCATCAGATCGGTGCCCGCCTCCGTCGGAGTGTAGCCGCGCGCATGGCGCTGAAACAGCTTCACGCCCAGACGGGTTTCCAAGGCGTCGATATGACGGATCACGGTGGCGTGGTGGACGCCCAAAATCTCTGCCGCGCCACTAACCGTGCCCATTTTGGCAACTTGATAGGCGGTGCGCACCTCATCCCAGTTTTCCATGCTGACCTCTCTGCTCGTCGATATGTCGGGAATTTCTCTGTGCAAAATATCACATATATACGCCAAAGTCGCAAGTTGTGTTCATCAACGCCGCAATATACTGGATCTTTGCCGCAGCTGGCCTGACCCACCTCTTTGCACCGATGTTGTCCTTACCAACAGCCACCGACACCCGTTCGAGTCAACATTGCTTGACTCTGTGCCCCAATCGGCGTATCGCCACACCAACATCCGGAAGCCCCTATTGTCTTCCGGTCCTATGCGTTTGCAAGGATCGCCCCCCGTCAGCGAGTTTCGCCCACGGGGGACATTGGCATATGGGGCTTTGCTGCCTACCTGTAAGGCGCATGGAATTAGGTAAAGTGTAGGAGCGGCGCCAATGTTTGAAAATCTATCTGAACGCCTTGGCGGCGTCTTTGATCGTCTGACCAAACAGGGCGCGCTGTCCGAAGAGGACGTCAAAACCGCCTTGCGCGAAGTGCGCGTTGCCCTACTGGAAGCAGACGTTTCCCTGCCCGTCGCCCGCGACTTCGTTAAAAAGGTACAGGAACAGGCCACCGGTCAGTCAGTCACCAAATCGGTGACGCCCGGTCAGCAGGTGGTGAAGATCGTTCACGACGCCCTGATCGACGTGCTGCGTGGCGAAGGTGATCCCGGTGCACTGAAGGTGGACAACCCGCCTGCCCCGATCCTGATGGTCGGTCTGCAAGGGTCTGGTAAGACCACCACCACCGGTAAACTGGCGAAACGGTTGAAGGAAAAAGACGGCAAGCGCGTCCTCCTCGCCTCACTCGACGTTTACCGTCCGGCCGCGATGGATCAGCTGGCGGTTCTGGGGCAACAGATTGGTGTGGACACCCTGCCAATCGTGCCAGGCCAGAAACCCGTCGACATCGCCAAACGCGCCAAACAGCAGGCCGTTATGGGCGGTTATGACGTCTATATGCTGGACACCGCCGGTCGTCTGCAGATCGACGAAGTGTTGATGCAAGAGGTT
Organism: Thalassobius sp. Cn5-15; assembly: GCF_022347685.1. GTDB lineage: Bacteria > Pseudomonadota > Alphaproteobacteria > Rhodobacterales > Rhodobacteraceae > Thalassobius. The sequence goes on along the minus strand of NZ_JAKRGF010000006.1, from coordinate 32,303 downwards.
GAGGATGTCCGCGACGTCGTCAGCCCGCGTGAAACCCTGCTGGTCGTCGATGGCCTGACCGGTCAGGTCGCCGTTGAGGTGGCAGAAGAGTTCGACAACAAAATCGGCATCTCCGGCGTTGTGCTGACCCGTATGGACGGTGACGGTCGCGGCGGTGCTGCCCTGTCGATGCGTGCTGTCACTGGCAAGCCGATCAAATACGTCGGCCTTGGCGAAAAGATGGACGCGCTCGAAACGTTCGAGCCGGACCGGATCGCGGGCCGCATCCTTGGCATGGGCGACATCGTTGCCCTGGTGGAAAAAGCGCAGGAAACCATCGAGGCCGAACAGGCCGAACGGATGATGAAGCGCTTCACCAAGGGTCAGTTCAACATGAACGACCTGAAGATGCAGCTGGAACAGATGCTGAAAATGGGCGGCATGGAAGGCATCATGGGCATGATGCCTGGCATGGGCAAAATGGCCAAACAGGTGCAGGATGCCGGTTTTGACGACAGCATCATCAAACGTCAGATCGCCCTGATCCAGTCGATGACCAAGAAAGAACGCGCCAACCCCGCCCTGCTGCAAGCGAGCCGCAAGAAACGCATCGCCGCCGGTGCCGGCCAGCAGGTCAGCGACCTGAACAAACTTCTGAAAATGCACCGCCAGATGGCGGACATGATGAAGAAGATGGGCAAAATGGGCAAAGGCAAGATGATGAAACAAGCCATGAAGGGCCTGATGGGCAAAGGCGGTTCGCCCGCGGACATGGCCGCAATGGGCGGTATGGATCCCAGCCAGCTGGACCCCAAAGCACTGGAAGCTGCCGCAAAAGCCATGGGCGGCAGCAAGGGCCTGCCCGGCGGGCTACCCGGCCTTGGCGGCATGGGCGGCTTACCCGGTGGTCTGTCTGGTTTCGGCAAGAAGAAATAAGCGAAGAGATCCCGTGATGAAACCGCTCCTCCTGTCCTGCGCCCTGCTGCTGACCGCCGCCTGTGGCGACCTTGTTACCGTAGATCTGGACACGACGCCTGATGGTCCGGTGCGTGGTGACTATCGCACCATGCTGGATGGCATCCCTGCCACCGTCACCGCACGCGGCACAGACGCAGAGGTGGTGTTTGAAGAAAGCGGCAAAAGCCGTGGCTATAGCCGCCTATTCGCGCTGGCGGACACTGAACTGCGCCGCACGACTGGCTGCCGCGAGGTGCGTATCCTCAGCCGTGATGCACAAGCGAACCCCTTTGGCACCACCACCAGCTTGATCTTCGAGCTGGACGAATGCCCTCCCGTCTAATTCCCTGATAGAGATCCATAAGAACCCTACCGTGACCCAGACCGCCTCACATATCCCAACTCTGGAAACAGAACGCCTAATCCTGCGTGCGCCGTCGCTCAGCGATTTTGAGCCGCTGTGCGCGTTCTATGATTCCGCGCGGGCTAAATACGTTGGCGGCCAGATGGACGCGGAAAAGGTCTGGCGTCATCTGGCGCTAGAGGCAGGGCATTGGACCCTGATGGGTTATGGCCGCTGGACACTGGTGGAAAAAGCCTCTGAACTGCCCTGCGGCATGGTCGGCCTGTGGAATCCCGAAGGCTGGCCCGAGCCGGAGATTGGCTGGGACCTGTTTGATGGGTTCGGCGGCAAAGGCTACGCGACAGAGGCCGCACTGGCCGCACGCAGCTTTGCCTATGATGTTCTTGGCTGGAACACCGTGATTTCGCTCATCGCATCGGAGAACCACGCCTCGCGCAGCGTTGCGCAGCGCATGGGTGCGACGCAGGACGGTGTATTCAGTCACGTTCGCTTTGGCGATGTCGAGGTCTGGCGCCACATGGCACCGGCGGACATCGAAAACGGTGGAATGGAGGCCTACGCATAATGCCTGTAGAAATCCCCGTTCTGGAAACCAAACGTCTGATCCTGCGTGGCCCGACTCCGGAAGCCTATCCCAGTTTCAAATCCACCTTCACCAGCTACCGTGCGCGTTTCATGGGCGGGCCGTTGAACGACTATGAAACATGGATGCTCTACGCGGCAGAGATCGGCCATTGGCAGATCCGCGGCTATGGCATGTGGGTGATCTATGACCGTGACAGCGGCAAGGCACTGGGCATGGCAGGCGGCTGGAAACCGGCAAAATGGCCCGAGGCCGAACTGGCCTGGATCATCTGGCCCGAGGTTGCAGGCCGTGGCTATGCGCTGGAGGCAACGCATGCGGTGCGGGATTACCTCTATGCGGAAATGAGCTGGAATAGCGCCGTGTCCTACATTGATCCCAAAAACCTCGACTCGATCCGTTTGGCCGAACGTCTGGGCGCGGAAAAGGACCCACAGGCCGCGACTGTCGACGGCCATGACATTGTTTATCGCCATCCGACCGCCGATCAACTGGCGGGCAGCCAGCTGACTCACGGCATCGAGATGGAGATCGCCAACTACGCCGACCCGCTGTTCAAACCGAAAGGATTTGCACTTGACTGACGCTGTAAGCCGCGCCGCGGACCTGCTGAAAGAGCACCGCGAAAGCATCGACCGTCTGGATGCGATCCTCGTCTACACTCTGGGCGAGCGTTTCAAACACACTCAGGCGGTGGGCAAGCTGAAAGCGACCCACGACCTTCCCCCGTCCGATCCCGCGCGCGAAGCGAAACAGATCGCACGTCTCGAAGATCTTGCAAAACGGGCTGACCTAGACCCCGAGTTTGCCAAGAATTTCCTGAATTTCATCATTGCTGAGGTCATTCAGCACCACAAGAAACATCAGGAATAACAAACCGTTGGGCAGACCCTAATCTGTCCTTCGACCCAAACCGCACCGATCCGGTGCACCCAAATATGCACAACCGTGCACACGCCATTATAGGAGATACACCCATGGCTATGAAAATTCGTCTCGCCCGCGGCGGTTCCAAAAAGCGCCCCTTCTACCGCGTTGTTGCAGCAGACTCGCGCATGCCGCGTGACGGCCGCTTCATCGAGAAGCTGGGCACCTACAACCCACTGCTGCCCAAAGACAGCGAAGAGCGCGTAAAACTGAACATGGAACGCGTTCAGTACTGGCTGGACCAAGGCGCGCAGCCGTCCGACCGTGTATCGCGTTTCCTGGAAGCGGCTGGTGTTCTGGCGAAGAAAACCCGCAACAACCCTGAAAAAGCTGTTCCCGGCAAAAAAGCGCAAGAGCGCGCTGAAGAAAAAGCCGCCAAAGCAGCTGAAGCTGCTGAAGCAGCAGCCGAAGAGTAAAAACAGAGGGCGCTGGGATGCACACCTTCCCGGAAACATTCCAGCGTGATCTGGACGATCTGCTGCGCTGGCGGCGCGATGTGCGCCACTTTCGCAGCGATCCTGTGGACGAGGCGCTGCTACAGCAGTGCCTCGACGCATTTCTGGTCGCTCCCTCAGTGGGGCTGTCGGAACCATGGCGGATTATTCGCGTCGAAAGTGATGCTGCCCGCACCGCAGCCTTAGCGAATTATCAGGCCGCCAATGCCGAAGCGTTGACTGGCTACAAAGACGACAAAGCCGCGCTTTATGCGCAGCTAAAATTGTCGGGCATGCAGGAGGCGCCGGTGCAGCTGGCAGTCTACTGCGATGAATGCACCCAGAAGGGTGCGGGCCTTGGTGCAGGCACGATGCCAGAAATGCGCCGATATTCTGTTGTATCTGCCATCAACCTGTTCTGGCTGGCCGCGCGCGCGCGTGGCATCGGGGTTGGCTGGGTGTCGATCTTGGATCCTGTGCAACTGAACCGCGATCTTGATGTGCCCGAGGAGTGGCAGTTGGTGGGCTACCTCTGCGTCGGTTACCCCGAAGAGGCCAATGACACCCCCGAGCTGGAGCGTAAAGGGTGGGAAGACCGTCGTAACGCCCTACCAATTGAGACCCGCTAAGGGCCTGTGCTGCCTTAAGATCACCATCGAATTGCCCCCAAGCGACAGAGGCGCTATCACTGTCGGAAATAGCGTAGCGAAGGTGACACCACCATGAGCGAAAATGACGATATGATCTGTGTAGGCTCCATCGCTGGGGCCTTTGGCGTGCGCGGCGAGGTACGGCTGAAAAGTTATACCGCCGATCCCGCCGCGATTGAGGATTACAATCCCCTGACGACAGAAGATGGCAGCCGCGTCTTTGATGTTGGCGTGTTGCGCGTCATCAAAAACGGCCTGTCGGTACGCCTCTCGGATGTCTCCAGCAAGGAAGAGGCCGACGCGCTGCGCGGGCTGAAGCTCTATGTGCCGCGCGACCGCCTACCGTCACTGCCGGATGATGAATATTACCACACAGATTTGATGGGGCTGGAGGTGTTTGACACCGGCGGCACCAAACTGGGCATGGTGAAGGCGGTGCAGAACCACGGCGCGGGTGACCTGTTGGAAATCCACGGGCCAGGCCTGAAAACCACTGTACTTCTGCCCTTTACGCTGGCGGCGGTGCCGACGGTGGATCTGCGCGCGGGTCGCATTATCGCCGATCCGCCGGACGGATTGTTCCCAGAGTAATCGACTGGGGTAAGGGGCAAAATGGCAATGCAGCGCATTCTGGTTCATGCAGGGTTTTACAAAACCGGCACCACCAGCCTGCAAGCACAACTGAACTGTCTTGCTGACCCGCTGAAACCCTATTTCCATTTCTACGGGCCCGGCGCCGTGCAGCGCAGCGGTGCCTTGGCGCGGGAATTTGCCCGCTCGCAATCCGATGAAGCACGGCGCGCTTTTCGCCGCAGCTTCAAACGCTTTGCTGAGACCTTGCCTGACACCGGTAATATCGTCATCAGCCGCGAAAACTTCGCCGGTATCATGCCCGGTCACCGCGGCGTGGATGGCGAGATACTGACCGGCATCAATCCCGCCGCACGGATGCTGGCGCGTGATATCCGCGCCGGACTGGAAAGGCGGTTCGGCAGTCAGATGGAGCTGCACTTCCTCTATTCCATACGGGACCGTACGGACTGGATGAAGTCGGTGCACGGGCATCAACTGCGCTCTACCGGATTGCGCGATGACCTCGTCCGGTTTTCAGAGCTGTTTCCGCGTAATTTCGACCTGCGCAAAGACGCCGAAAAGATCGCGCAGGCCCTGACGCCGACGCCCGTGCATATCCGCGCACTGGAAGACTACCGCGCCCACCCCCAAGGCCCTGCTGCGATGGTGTTGGAGCTGATGGAGGTGCCGCAAACGGTGATCGACACCTTGCCACAGGCAGCTCGCCAGAACGCAGGGCAGGATGAGGCACTCAGGGCAGAATTTCTACGCCTGAACCGGCTGGGCATGGACCGCGCCGCATTACACGCAGCCAAACATGCGCTGTTGCCGCCCGACCCAACCGCAGGGTAAGAGCACCCCATGACTGATACGCCCAAAACCGATACGCCAGCCCCCAAGCCCAAGTCGCATGGCCGTCTGGCTGTGCGCCCCACGTTCAAACCGCGTGAGTTGATTGAAAGCAATCCGCGGCTGGCGGGCGTCTGGACCGCGCGAATTATCACGCTGTTTCCCGATGCTTTCCCCGGCGTGCTGGGCGAAAGTCTGACGGGCAAAGCACTGCGCGATGGCAAGTGGCAGCTGGAAACCACCAATCTGCGCGACTTTGGCGTCGGCAAACATCGCAATGTCGATGACACCCCTGCCGGCGGTGGTGCGGGCATGGTGCTGCGCCCTGACGTGCTGGGCAATGCAATTGATCAGACGATGCAGGGCGCGCGCGGACGTTGGCCACTGGTCTACCTATCGCCACGCGGCCGCCGGTTCGATCAGGCGATGGCGCGTCACTGGGCCGGCTGCGACGGCGTGACCCTGCTCTGTGGCCGGTTTGAAGGCGTCGATCAACGGGTGCTGGACCACTACCAGATCCAAGAGGTGTCGCTGGGCGATTTTGTCCTGACGGGTGGTGAGATTGCCGCACAGGCCATGCTGGATGCCACCGTGCGACTGCTGCCTGACGTCCTCGGCAACGCCGCAAGCATCGAGGATGAGAGCCATTCAAACGGCCTGTTGGAACATCCCCAATACACCCGTCCCGCCGAATGGAACGACCGTTTGATCCCTGATGTGCTAATGTCCGGCCACCACGGCAAGGTCGCAGAGTGGCGACACGAGATGAGCGAAGAGATCACCAAAGAACGTCGCCCCGATATGTGGCAGCGCTATGAGGCGCAACAGGACCCCAAAAAACCCGGAAATAGGGGTTAACACAGGTCTTTTTGCCTTCCCAGGCGTCCTTGCACCCTGCCCCTGCGCTATCGTGACCACAGGCGCCGCCACGGCGAATCTGACGCGCCGCATGGCGCCAAGGCTAAATTGGGACCAGAGATTTCACAGAATGGTGGTCAGTTCGCATAGATCTGTGATCCGCCAGACGTGGGATTTATCGTTTATCAGAGGGCGGAGAAGATGTTGATCGCGCACGGATTTTATCCCACTCTGACGCCATATTAAACCGCGGCCCAAAGGGCACGGCAGACATAGGAGACAGTGACATGGCCGGAAAATTCGAACTTTACCAGGACAAGGCAGGCGAATACCGCTTCCGCCTCAAAGCGGGCAATGGCGAAAACATCCTCGCCTCCGAAGGCTACAAACAGAAAGCCAGCTGTGAAAACGGCATCACGTCAGTACAAAAAAACGCCGCAGACGACGGCCGTTATGAGCGCAAAGAAACCAGCGCAGGCAAGTTCATGTTCAACCTCAAGGCCACGAACGGTCAGGTAATCGGCACCTCACAAAGCTACACCAGCGCCTCCGGCCGTGACAATGGCATTGAATCGGTAAAGAAAAACGCGCCCAACGCCACAGTCATCGAAGTCTGAAGCCGTGACTTAAAGTAATTGGCACGCCAGATGGGGTCTCTGGCGTGCCGGCATTTCTGCGGATAACCGGAAGGGAAAGCCTGCAGAAAAGGGAGTAAAATATATCTGGCACCGCGCCCATCATGCGTAGTTGGGGCAGCAATACGGTAATGCCTGCGTGACACCCTGATTGGCGCGGGAAACAAAAGCCTTAACAATCACTTACCTCAGGGTGTTAGCTATCCAGCTGCAGAGTCTCAAAACAACCTATCTATATCGATAGGTTGACGTTGACCTACCGCCACTAATCAAGCTGCTAGCTATCTTCAACAAATGGCGCTGATCCTTCGGTGTTACGCCTGTCTGCAACCAGCCTCAGAATACTCTAGTGGAAGAAGCCCACGACGTCGCACAAGCCCTGTCGTTTCCGAATTAATCCACAGATTTAGCAAACGGAGCTCTATTGTCCCTTAGGGCGCAATTTGCTTGGTCCGGATCGCCTCCACCAGCGCCTGCTCACGGGTTTTAGCGCCCAGTTTCTTGCGCGCAGCGACCACATGGGCGCGCACCGTCACCTCTGCGATGCCAAGGCGGTAGGCAATTTCATCATTGCGAAACCCTGTAGCCAGCAAGGACAACACATCGCGTTCACGGTCTGACAATGGCTGTCGGGCAATCAGCCGCGCCAAATGCGGCTCCACCTCTTGTGGCTCATCCACAAAGGCCGCGATGAGTGCCGCAACTTGCTGCAGTTCCCGCTCGTTGTGGGCACGGTGAAAATCGTGTTCACTCAGGTCACCTGCGAAGACCACCAGTTTAGTATGAGGATTGTTCCCATCGGCGAACTTAAAGGTCAAAAGGCGATCATAGCCATAAGCCGCCAACCCCGCGCCATAGGCCCGTTCGACAGTTTCAGAACGATCGCAGGCCAGCATGCCTTCACTGGTCAACACCTGCTGTCTGGGAGCATGTGCTGCCTGCAAAACAAGAGGATCGACCGTGATATAGCTTTCAGCAATATATTCCTCGAGCCATTGCTGCGACATCGAACTGCGCAGCGACAGGACCGCGTGATCTTCGTCTGCCAGATTGGCGATGTTCAGGGCAGCTGCTCCGATGGTCTTGGTCAGGGATTGAGCCACTTGCCATCGATCCGCCCCCGTTTCCGCACTCAAAAAACTCTCAACTGCAGTCAGTATCAACTCACTAATCTGCGGCCTCTATTTTTATCGTAGAACTATCTCTCTTCTGTCGTCATTCGCCGAAACCTAGCAGAGATTGCCCTTTTCGCCAAAACATGCCTCCTTCGTCCTTATTTTTCAGCCCTTCGAGCCTGTTTCACCGTGCAAAAACGCTTGCTCCTTGCACGTCCTGCCCCTATACACCGCCCGTCTACGCCCGGAATCGGTCTGTGGACCTGCGGTATATGCGCCTGAGGTCTTCTTCGGCTTCACCTTGGCCCAGCCTGCAGCAGATAAGAAAACGATCCGATCTCTGGCGGGCGCTGCGGCGGACCCGGTCGAAGACCAAGAGCTCTCGGGACGGCATTCACCTTTGCGGAACAACCGCAAGCATAAAAGGAGATGGTCAATGGACCTGATCGCACAGCTGGAGGCGGAACAAATCGCCGCCCTGGGAAAAGACATTCCCGATTTCAAAGCCGGTGACACCATCCGCGTCGGCTTCAAAGTGACCGAAGGCACCCGTAGCCGTATTCAGAACTACGAAGGCGTTTGCATCAGCCGTAAAAACGGCGCAGGCATTGCTGGCTCGTTCACTGTTCGCAAGATTTCGTTCGGTGAAGGTGTGGAACGTGTGTTCCCGCTGCACTCGACCAACATCGACTCGATCACCGTTGTACGCCGTGGCCGCGTTCGTCGCGCCAAACTGTACTACCTGCGTACCCGTCGCGGTAAATCCGCACGTATCGCCGAAGTTACCAACTACAAAGCCCCCAAGGCTAAAGCGTAAGGACTGGTTCGATGAAAGCAGATACCCATCCCGATTACCACTTCATCGACGTGAAGATGACCGACGGCACCATCATCAAGATGCGTTCGACCTGGGGCGCCGAAGGCGACACCCTGGCGCTGGACATCGACCCGACCGTACACCCGGCATGGACCGGTGGCGGTGCACGCCTGCTGGACGCCGGCGGCCGCGTATCGAAGTTCAAAAACAAATACGCTGGTCTGGGCTTCTAAGCCAAACCACCGGTTTAATACGGAAAACCCCGCCTTTGTGCGGGGTTTTTTGTTGTCTGAATACCTACTGATATTTGCCTGAACATGATCACATAATGGTCGCGCAAAGATGAGCGCCGCGTGTCAAAGCGTTACTACCCATTAACTGTTTCCTCGCTAATGTCCTCTGCACACATCTGGAGAGGACAGCGAATGAAACCGTTTCTTGGCGCCCTTGTGGCCTTTACCCTTTCGAGCACTGCTACACTGGCGGGCAACTGGACGCTGGACAATGATGCATCACATCTGGCGTTCGGGTCGATCAAAAGCAATTTCATCGGTGAGGTGCATCACTTCGGCAAACTGTCCGGCAGCGTCGATAAGGCAGGAAATGCCAAGGTCGCGATCGACCTGTCGTCAGTGGAAACCAACATCGACATTCGCAACAGCCGCATGATCGAACATGTTTTCAAAACTGCAGGCAACGCCGATCTCACCAGCGCGCTGGATCTGGCCGCGATTGAGGCGCTGCCCGTGGGCGGCACCACCGTGATCGAAACAGAGGCAACGCTGGATCTGGTCGGCACAGAGGTCGAGATGGACGTATCCCTCTTCATCGCCCGCCTGGCCGAGGACAAAGTGCTGGTCACTAGCAACGATTTCCTGTTCCTGGATACCGATGAGGCGGGCATTGACCCCGCAATCGACATCCTGAAAGAACTGGCCAGTCTGGAAAGCATCACCCGCGTGGCGCCTGTGTCGCTGCGCTTTGTCTTTACCAAAGAGTAAGCAGACAACACCAAAGGACCGCGAAGGGGGCGAAAAACGCTGCGCCCCCTTCCATATCCTGACAACAGATGTCATTCAGACTGTCCAAGAGCTAACAAGGCTTTGCAAATGGCGTGCGTCCCCATACGCTGGGGCAAAATCGCCGCATAAAAGCCGTATAAGGGCAGATAAGGGACAGATCGCAATGGCGCATATCATTGTTGTCGGCAACGAAAAGGGCGGCGCGGGCAAATCTACCGTGTCGATGCACATCGCAACCGCTTTGGCCCGCATGGGCAAACGGGTCGGCGTGTTGGATCTGGACCTGCGCCAGAAGAGCTTTGGCCGCTATGTCGAAAACCGTCGGGCCTTCATGACGCAGGCCGGACTGGATTTGCCGACGCCGGACTACCATGAACTGCCCGAAATTGATCAAACGGAACTGAAACCGGGTGAAAACCCTTATGATCATCGCCTGTCTGCGGCCATCGCATCGCTGGAGCCCGATCATGATTTCATCATGATCGACTGTCCCGGATCACATACCCGCCTGAGCCAGGTGGCGCATTCGCTGGCTGATACGCTGATCACCCCGCTGAACGATAGTTTTGTCGATTTCGACCTCTTGGCCAAGATTGACGGCGACGGAAAGAAAATCCAAGGACCCTCTGTCTATTCCGAAATGGTCTGGAACGCCCGCCAACTGCGGGCGCAGGCAGGCCTGAAGCCGATCGACTGGATCGTGCTGCGCAACCGACTGGGGGCACAGAACATGGTCAACAAGGAAAAGATGGGCAAGGCGCTGGACATGCTATCGAAACGCATCGGCTTTCGCGTTGCGCCGGGGTTCAACGAACGGGTGATCTTCCGCGAGCTGTTCCCACGCGGTCTGACACTGCTGGATCTGAAGGACATCGGGATTTCCAGTCTCAACATCTCTAACGTGGCTGCACGGCAAGAGCTGCGGGACCTGATCAAGGCAGTGAACCTGCCAGAGGTTGAACCCGACTTCTAATCGCACCTCTCTAGGAACGCAGCAAACGGGGGAGGACTGCAGATGAGCCAAGATCACAGACCAAACCGCGTTGTTCTATTAGGGACCAAAGGCGGGCCGGCGATCCGGCCCGGCACCGGCATGCCCACCGCAACGCTGGTGCAGATGGACGGGATGGCCGTTCTGGTCGATGCCGGACTGGGGGCTGCACGGGGGGTGTGTGACGCAGGTGTGCCGCTAGAAGCACTGGACGCCATCGTCATCACCCATCTGCATTCCGATCACTATCTGGAACTGGGCCCTCTGCTGCACACCGCATGGACCGCTGGCCTGAAACGCCCGATTAAAGTGATCGGGCCAGAGGGTCTAGCTGATTACTGGCGTCATTTCCTAGCTTCGATGCAGTTTGATGTGGAACTGCGCCTGCGCGATGAAGGCCGCCCCCACCTGGCCGCATTGGCCGATATACATGTTCTGGCCGAGGGCGCACAAACCCTTGGCCCGCTGACCCTACACACACTGCGCAATGAACACCCGCCGATCGACGACAGTTACGCCCTACGGTTTGAAGGTGCAGACCATCGCATTGTTCTCTCCGGTGACACAGCGCCGATGGAGGCGATGATCCCCTTTGCTAAAGACGCGGACCTTCTGGTACATGAGGCGATGCTGAGCGCCGGTATTGACGCGCTCTGCACCCGGGTTGGCAATGGCGATGAACGGTTGCGCCACCATCTGGAGCGATCACACGCACCCGCTGATCAAGTGGGCACTATTGCGACTCAGGCTGGCGTAAAACAACTGGCGCTGAACCATTTGGTTCCGGTCGATGATCCCGACTTTACCGAGGCTCACTGGATCGCAGAGACCCGCCGCACATGGGACGGCCCGCTGCATGTGGGCCGCGACGGATTGGAGATCCTGCTGCCCGCCTCTGACAGCTGAAAGGACGAAAACATGCCCGCACCGATCAACACCTTTAAACAACGACTGAGAAACCGTGAAACGCTCATCGGCTGTTGGGCCGGTTTCGCTGATCCCTATCCGACTGAGGTGCTGGCCACCGCTGGCTTTGACTGGCTGGTGATTGACGGCGAACATGCCCCCAATGACCTGCGCAGCATCATGGCGCAGCTTCAGGTGCTGGAGGGCAAGCATTCCGAAGGAGTCGTGCGCCTGCCCGTGGGCGCTGACTGGATGATCAAACAGGTTCTGGACATCGGCGCACAGACGTTGCTGGTCCCCATGGTCGACAGTGCCGATCAAGCCCGCGAGCTGGTCCGTGCCTGCCGGTATCCACCCGCAGGCATCCGTGGTTCCGGTGCCGCACTGGCGCGCGCATCGCAGTTTGCGGCAATCCCTGACTATACCCAGACCGCCAACGAACAGATCTGCCTGCTCGTGCAGGTCGAAAGCGCAGCGGGGCTGGCGGCACTGGATGACATTCTGGCGGTTGAGGGCGTCGATGGCGTCTTTATCGGGCCGTCAGATCTGGCAGCCGACATGGGCCATCTGGGCAACAGCGACCACCCCGACGTGCGCGCTGCGATCAAAAACGGGTTGGCACGCATTGCGGCGTCTGACAAGGCGGCGGGCATTCTGGCGGTCAGCGACGGATCGGCAGAGACCTACCGCGACTGGGGCGCCCAATTTTTGGCGGTGGGGATTGACGTACTGCTGCTGGCTAAAGCCGCACGCGGCCTGAGGGATGAATGGCGGGCCCCGCGCTGACACGCCCGACCATACGCGTGCGGACAGCCGGGGATGTGAGGGTTTTCAAACCATTGAAAGAGGAGCCGGGCCTCACCAGCGGTCCAGCGCCTTTTCGTCGTCCTCTTTCGCAGCAACCCAATCGGACCCGTCCACGGTCACTTCCTTCTTCCAGAAGGGGGCGCGGGATTTGAGGTAATCCATCAGAAACTCCGCTGCCTCAAACGCATGGGCGCGGTGGCGCGACGCGGTGGCGACCATCATGATGCGGTCCTGCGGGCGCAGGATGCCATAGCGGTGAATAATCAGCACATCCCCCAGATCCCACCGCGCAAGCGCCTCTTCAGCGATCTGGGTCAGGGCGCGTTCAGTCATACCCGGGTAATGTTCCATCTCCATCCGGTCCATACCTGCGCCGGGTAGATCGCGGGTGATGCCGGTGAATGTCACGACAGCGCCCATGTTGATCTGACGATCAGTGAACACCTCTACCTCATGGCCCAGATCAAAGGGGACTTCCTGAACACGGATATCCATGCTGCCCCTCAGCCGCCGGTCATCGGCGGGAAAAACGCAACCTCGCGCACGCCGTCCAAAGAGGCGTCAAAATCGCTAAGGTCCTGATCCAATGCCACGCGCAATGCGGAGAGGTCAGCGAAGGCCGCTTGATAGCGCTCTTCGCGTGCTTTCAGCTCTTCGACCAGTTCGGCCACGGTTGTCGCTGTCGTGTCCACCTTTTCGCGCGGGATGCCGATCCGCTCCCGCACCCAGGCGAAATAGAGTACATCCATCTTAGTCATCCTTCAGATGTGGGCGCGCCTTTAGGAAGTAATCAACCCCGGTGATGAAGGTCAATGCCGCCGCCACCCACAACAAGATCAGACCTGCGTTACCAGACCAGATCATCCCCTGTAGTTTCCAGCCAAGGCCAAAGTCGTCTGGCGCATCACCAGCCAGAATTTGCGCCACAATCTGGTCATCCATACCCAAAATGCTGATGCCAAAGTAATGTTCAAACACCCCCTGCCCGAACAGAAGCGCGATGGCCACCATCTGGGCGGTTGTTTTCCACTTGGCCAGTTTGGTCACCTTCAGCGTCCCAGCGGTATCGCCCAGAAATTCGCGCAGGCCAGACACAAACACCTCACGGAACAGGATCACCGTTGAGGGCAGCACCAGCCAGGGCGACATAGACGAATAGCCGACGATCACCATCAAAGCGATCACCACCATCGCCTTATCCGCAATCGGATCCAACATCGCGCCCAGTTTGGTTTCCTGATTCCACGACCGTGCCAGATAGCCGTCGACCCAATCGGTCAAGGCGGCCAGCGTGAACAGCAACAAGGCAAACCAATCAGCGTAAGGGCGTGTGAAGTATAAAAACATCACGGCGACACCGGGCGCTGCCAAGAGGCGCGCAACGGTCAGGATATTGGGGATCGTCCATGTCATGGATCTTCATTACCCTGTCCGGTCGGGCGGGGGAAGCGGTGCAATCGTTCTGGCCGGTGTTTTCCGCAGGTCGCGCGGTTAGACCGTGTCCTCGACGCCGTCCGCAGCGGGATCCTGCCCGCCATCCTGTCCGCCGGATGGACCATCTTTAGGCGCGCCATCAGGGGTCAACCAGCGACCGAGGGCAGCGTTCAGGACGTCGATTTTCAGCGGTTTGGTCAGATATTCAGAAACGCCTGCCTGCAGTGACTTCTCTGCCTCCTGCGGCAGGGCCGATGCCGAGATGGCCAGAACCGGCATCGGTGCAAGACCTGCAGCTTGTTCTTCACTGCGGATTTGGCGGGTCATGTCCAGCCCGTCCATCACCGGCATCTGACAATCCGTAAGCACCGCATCAAAACCGCCCTTGCGCCATGCCTCCAATCCTTCGGCACCATTGGTGGCAGTGCCATAATCATAGCCCAGTTTCTGCAACTGCCGGGTCAGAACCTGAATGTTCAACGGGTTGTCTTCTATGATCAGCACCTTTGCGTGGGGCGCAGCCAAAAGCGTTTGCACAGGCTTGGGATCCACAATGGGGGCAGCGCGCAATTTCGCCGAAACAGCTTTTTGCAATAGTTCCTTGTCCTTTTCCCCGACGGGGAAGTTCGCCGGGGTCGGGCGCCCCATCAGCTTGGCGATGCCGCGCAGCACGTCACTGTGATGCATCGGGTAGCGGCAGGACACGTAAAGCCGCGGCTCAAGCAGGCCCTTGGGCTTGCCACGTGTGGGATCCAGAACCAGCACGTTCACGTTTTCGAACCGGTTACGCAGGATGGCCAGCACCGCATCATTGTCTGCCTGCTGATCAAGCCCCAGCAACACCACCGTATCTTTGGTGTTCTTTTCGATCTGGAACAGCACCTCTTCGAGTTGCGGCGTGATATGCACCGTGGCGCCGCGCCGTTCAAACGCAGCGGCAGTGCGTTGGGCAAAATAGCGATTGTCCAGGTGCAGCAACAGCGCCACATCGGTGAGGTCAGCGAGATTTTCGGTCTGGTTACACACCTGCAGCGGGATGGTGACCGAAAACTCCGACCCTTCACCGGGAGTGCTCATCACCTGCAAGCGCCCATGCATCAGATCAACAAGGTTGCGGGTGATCACCAGGCCTAGTCCGGTTCCGCCGTATTTGCGTGTTGTCGATTCCTCGGCCTGTTTGAAGGGCAGGAAGATCCGTTCGATCACATCCGACGTCATGCCGATGCCGGTATCGACCACACGAAACTTCAACTCGCCCGCGGGGGCGTTGGCACTAATCCACAGCTGGACGCGACCCGGCGCGTCTTCGGTTCCTTTGGAAAACTTGATCCCGTTGCTCAATAGGTTCAACAGGATCTGGCGCAAACGCAACGCGTCGCCCTTGATGCAATCCGGTACATCAGGTTCAAAATAGACCTGAAACAACACATGCGCGTCGCGCGCCGTGATCGCGAGTGTTTCCGCCGTGCGCTCCACCGCATGCAGCAGGTTGAAGCTCTCATTTTCCAGCTCCATCTGGCCGGCGTCGATTTTGGCGGCATCCAGAATATCATCGATGATCTGCAACAGAAAAATCGACGAGTCGTGGATGCTGTCAACCATCTGCGCCTGATCATCGGGCATCTGCGCCTGCGACAGAAGTTCGACCATCCCTACAATGCCATTCATCGGTGTGCGGATCTCATGGCTCATATTGGCAAGAAAGGCGGATTTCGCCTCGCTCGCCGATTCCGCCTCAATCCTGCGGTTCGTCTGTTTCTGTTCCGAACGCATGAAAACGAGGATCACCGCGCAGAGCAAAATGCCTGTGACCAGCGACAAAGCGGCGACACGTGTGAACACCGCGTTACGATATTCAGTCGTACTCATCACAGTGAGCTGTTGCTGGAAACGCGCCTGGCCCGCCTGTTCATAAAGCATGGTCGCGCGTTCGATGTCGTTGACCCGAGCCTCCAACTCGACCCGTTGAGCTGCAGTGGGTGCCAGCCCACCGACCGCCATGACCGCGACCAGATCGTCAAGATGATCGGTCAGCTCATCAATGCGGTCTTTGCTCTGCGCAAGGGGGGTATAACTAAACCCAAGCGCTGCCCGCAGCATCCGTTCAGCGCGGGCGCGTTTGGCCTCATCCTGCTCAATCACCGCCTGATCATAAAGCCGCACCGCGCGATGTGTCAGTTGGGAGACCTTGAAGGAAAAACGTCCTGCTTCCACCGCACGCAGCGTCGCCTGTGCAGTGTCCTTCGCCTGATTTTCGGCCCTGAGGGCAAAAGAAAAGAAAGCAGCCACCACAAGAGCGCCCAGCAATACCAGGATTGTCAGACGGGGTATGGATAGTCCGGTCAGTCGCTTAATTCGATTTCTGTGATCATCCAGATCCATTTAGAGATTAATTCCTGGTGTAATTTGTCGTTGGGATCATAATTGGGCATTACGACCCTCATGGGGCCACGATTTTCAAATTCTAAAAATTCGTCACCTATTCGCGTCGCCAAGAAGAAATCCACAGACTGCCATTCCTGTCGCGTGACAGTAACCTCGTAAAAATCAATTGCTGTAAACTTCAATGCGGCTGTGTCACCGGTCCCGAAATGCGAGACGAAATCTTTCAGCCAGATACCAGAATAAGAAACTGGACTAGGATCATGGGGGGTGCGTGAGGAAATTGTCTGCAGGCCCAGCGCTTCGAGATCAGCAATTGTCACATATTGCCCGGACGCAGTGGTATCGCCCATAATCAGCACCTGTTCAGAGGCATCTGCCCATGAAGCACTGCTGGCGGAAATGACAACAAACGCGGCGGACACAAGACGACGCAAAGCCGAAACAAACAACCGAAACCTCCTTCGGAAATGGCATTCCAAAGCGGCTTCTACAGCCCAATCAACGCGCGAAGCCGCTGAAAAGTACATACACTATCTGCGGCCCGAATTTTAAAATCAAGGACCTCAAACGCGGCCGCATACATCCTTAAGGATGGGTTTCAACCTTTTTCATGAAAAAAATCATAGATTGTCTGCGCCAATGCGTCGGAAATTCCATCCACGGCCCGCAGATCCGCAAGGGCAGCACGACTTACGGCCTTGGCCGATCCAAAATGGATCAATAGCGCACGCTTGCGGGTGGCGCCGACTCCTGGCACCTCATCCAGCGGCGTGGCACCAATGGCTTTGGCTCGTTTGGCGCGGTGGGTGCCGATAGCAAATCGGTGGGCTTCATCACGAAGGCGCTGGATGAAATATAGTACCGGATCGTTACGTTGGAGCGCAAAGGGACGGGCGCCATGACGGTGGAACTCTTCCTTACCGTGATCGCGATCCACCCCTTTGGCAACACCGACCATCGGGATATCCTCTACCCCGTATTCTTCCATAATCTCCTGCACTGCGGAAACCTGACCGGCACCGCCGTCAATCAGCAACAGCTCGGGCCACATGCCTTTGTCACGGTCGGGATCTTCTTTCAGCAAGCGTTTGAAACGACGAGTCAGAACCTCTTTCATCATGCCGAAATCATCACCGGGAGTCAGCTCTTCGCCACGGATATTGAACTTGCGATATTGATTTTTCAGGAACCCATCTGCGCCAGCCACAATCATCCCGCCCACCGCATTGGTGCCCTGAATATGGCTGTTGTCATACACCTCAATCCGCGCAGGCGGTCCTTTGAGGCCGAAGGCCTCTGCCACACCGCGCAGCAGTTTGGCCTGCGTTGCACTTTCCGACATCTTACGCGCCAGGCTTTCACGGGCGTTGCGCAACGCGCCTTCCACCAGTTCTGCCTTTTCGCCACGCTGTGGCAAGGCGATTTCCACTTTGCGACCCAGTTTTCCGCTGAGGGCCTCGCCCATCAAATCATCGTTTTCGATCCCATGGGACAGCAATAGCAATCGCGCAGGATCACGCTTATCATAGAACTGGCCCATGAACGCCTCCATCACCTCAGCACTGGAGACCCCCTCGCCCACACGGGGGTAATAATCTTTGTTGCCCCAGTTCTGATTGGCACGGATAAAGAAGACCTGAACGCAGGCCTGCCCGTTCTCCATATAAAGCGCGATCACATCCGCTTCGGGTACGGTCTGTGGGTTGATCCCCTGCGCAGTCTGTACCTGCGTCAACGCCTTGATCCGGTCGCGCAGAGCAGCGGCGCGCTCAAACTCCATCGCGGCCGAGGCCTCCTGCATTTGATCCGCCAGAACACGCTGAATCTCCGTGGACTTACCCGATAAAAAGCGCTGCGCTTCATCAACGCTGCGGGCATACTCCTGCGGGCTGATCCGCCCCACACAGGGGGCCGAGCAGCGTTTAATCTGCGCCTGCAAACAGGGCCGCGTGCGCGCATGGAAATCCGCATCTGAACAAGTCCGCAGCAAGAAACCCTTTTGCAGCTGGTCCAGCACCCGGTTCACCGCGCCTCCGCTGGCAAACGGCCCATAGTAGGCGCCACGATCGCTTTTGGCGCCGCGGTGTTTGCGAATCATCGGGTATTCGTGATGTGTCACCATGATATTGGGAAACGATTTGTCGTCACGCAGCAGCACGTTGAACTTGGGCTTCAGCTGTTTGATCAGGTTCTGTTCTAGCAGCAGCGCTTCTGTTTCGGTGCGCGTGGTCAGGAACATCATCGACGCGGTTTCCGAGATCATCCGCGCGATCCGGCCAGAGTGACCAGAGGGCCGCGCATAGTTTGACACCCGCGCCCGCAGATTGCGCGCTTTACCCACGTAAAGCACGCGCGCCTGCGCATCCAGCATCCGGTACACCCCCGGTGAGCCATCCAGCGTCTTGAGGTAGGATTGGATCAGCGCATGGCCGGTCAGGGAATCAGCAGAAGAATCACTCATACAGACAGAGATATGATTCCCCCCCGCCCGCTGCAATCTTTGGCCCTGTGGGGCAAGGAAAAACCTTTCCACCGTTTCTGTGGATAACTCTGGTGATAGCTTTTGGGGAACGTCGTTTTTTCGTTATTTTCTGCCCATTTTATTGATATGCTCAAAAAATAGGCGCAAATATAACTAATTGAAATTTAATAAAACTTTTCCGCGCCTCAAGCAAGCACTTGAAAATATTAAACTTTTGATAACAGTTTGGTAACAGAAACGACATCCGTGCAAAACTCTGGCACGGAGTCATCTTTTAACCGCGTTTGTTTATGATGTCCGGCGTCTGCCATGCAAGGTGCTGACCACCGTCAGAACACAGCAATTGGCCCGTGATTGCAGGCGAATCCAAGAAGAAGCCCAGCGCCGCGACGATGTCACTGACATTGGGGCCGCGCTGCAGGATCGAGTTGGACCGCTGCGCGTCAAAATGGTCCTGCGCCTGACGGGCGCCGATCAGCGTACTGCCGGGCCCAATAGCATTCACCCGCACATGTGGGGCCAGCGACAGGGCCGCTGTCTGTGTCAGGGTCCACAGGCCCATCTTCGACAAAGTATATGTCATGAACTCGGGCGTCAGCTTGCGTACACGCTGGTCAACCATATTGACCACCAGCCCTTGCGCCAGCAATTCGCCGTTCTCATCACGGGTGGCCTCTGGAACCTGCGCTGCCATCCCCTGGATCAACAAAAACGGCGCCCGCAGGTTGGAATTCAGATGCCGGTCCCAGCTATCGCGACTGACGGTTTCAAGCCGGTCATATTCAAAAACGGATGCGTTGTTCACCAGACAGGTAATAGGGGTGTCAAACGCTGCCGCAACGCGGGGGAACAGGCCAGCGGCCTCTTCCTCAATCAACAGATCCGCCTGAAACGCCTCTGCCTTGCGCCCCATGGAGCGCGCCTCTGCCACCACCTCGGCGGCCTCGGGCGCAGAACTTGCGTAATGCACCGCCAAATCATAGCCCCGCCCCGCCAGATAAAGCGCCATCGCGCGCCCCAGACGCTTGCCCGCGCCGGTTACCAATGCAACAGCCATTGCGTCCTCCTATCAGGATCAGTTCAACGTGGTCAGCACATAGGCCACGTAGAGGCCCGACAGCAAGATACCCCAGACACGCGTGATGTTTTGTTTCAGGAACACAAACGGGACCAACAACAGCGTCGCCGCCAGCATTACCCAGATATCGAACTCCAGCAGATCAGAGTCGACAGGGATCGGGCTAACCACAGCGGTGACGCCAATAATAGCCAAGAGGTTGAACATATTCGACCCGATCACATTGCCCAGCGCCACCTCTGCCTGACGACGGATCACTGCCATCACCGTAGTGGCCAATTCGGGCAGCGAGGTACCGATCGCCACCAGTGTCAGGCCAATAACCGTTTCGGGAATATCAAACATCCGCGCAATGCTGACCGCACCGTCCAGCAACAATTCTGCCCCCAACGGCAGACCAATAAGGCCGAGGCCAAGATAGACGGTGATTTTCCACCACGGCATATCGGGGTCAGCACCTTCGGGATCCTCCAGATCGTCGTGTTCGCCCATCGCGATGTGGGCACGGGCATGTTGCAGTGCCCAGATCAGCGTCATGCTCAGCGCGGTCAGCAGGATTACACCGCTAACCCAGGTGAATGTCCCGAAAAAAGCCAACACGATAAACAGAACACTACCTGCCAACATCTGCAGATAGCTGTTGCGACTTTCACATTTGGACGACTGCATGGTCGAAATCAGCGCCGGCACGCCCAGCACCAGCAGCACATTGGCGATGTTGGACCCGATGACATTACCCAGCGCGATGCCCGGTTTTTCCTCCAGCGCAGCCGTG
Source organism: Thalassobius sp. Cn5-15 (assembly GCF_022347685.1). GTDB lineage: Bacteria > Pseudomonadota > Alphaproteobacteria > Rhodobacterales > Rhodobacteraceae > Thalassobius. Next base: position 11,682 of record NZ_JAKRGF010000006.1, on the reverse strand, counting down.
ATGGAAATCAACAATTCCGGTGCAGAAGTACCAAAGGCCACAATCGTCAGGCTGACAATCAGCGCCGGGATCCCAATGCGCAGTGATAGATTCACCGCACCTTTCACCAAAGCATCCCCTGCTAGCAGCAGAATAATCAGCCCCAGCCCCGCATACAGCCACTCGATCATGTCTTAGCGCACTCCCTTGGTGCAGGGGCATGGCCCCTTGCCAATCTTGAAACGGCCACAGCGGTTGCATCTGGCAGACGCCAACCGCTTCTGGCCGGGGATCTTCACCTTGCCAAACATGGCCAGAACAGCCATGCCGATGAGGAAGAAGGTGATGATCTTAAACAGCATTTACGTTCCCGCCTTACAGACCGAAGCGCGCGTAAGCGGCGCGCTCCTCAAGAAGGCTCGCCGCGTCTTGCGCAAACTGCATGCCAAAGCGTGACATTAATCCCCGTTTGCGGCCATAGACCATAAAGCGGGTTTTGTCGCCATAGATCTCTTTCAGCTTGGGGGTGACATGGCCGATCCCGTCGATCAAACCCAGCGCCTGCGCCTTTTCCGCCATCCATACGCGCCCAGTGAACAGATCGGGATCAGCACTCAGACGTGCGCCACGGCGATCACAAACATAGCTTTCAAAAACGCCATGCATATCACCAAGGATCTCTTTCAAACGCTCCACATCCTCCGGCTTTTCCGGCAGGAACGGGTCCAGCATGGATTTCGATTTCACCGAAGTATAGACGCGCCGTTCCACCCCGTGACGGCTCAGCAGCTCATGCGCGCCGAAACCAGAGGAAATCACCCCAATGGAGCCAATGATCGAGGCAGGATCGGCGTAAATATCATCCGCGGCTGCTGCCAGCCAGTAGCCACCAGAAGCCGCGACATCCTCAACAAAGGCATGCACGGGAATTTTCTTCTCCTCCGCCAGACGCCGCACACGGGCGGCGATCAGCGAGGACTGCACGGGAGAGCCACCGGGAGAGTTGATAACAAGCGCCACCGCCTGCGGTTTACCCTTGCGAAAGGCGCGTTCAATCAATGGTCCCAGCCCCGCATCGTTCAACGGGGCACGGTCGCCTGTGGCAATCATCCCCTGCATGCGAATGACCGCAACACGGGGGCGTTTTTGGGTGAATGGCAGTTTCATCATGCAAACCATGTAGAGGTGGCGCCCTTAGCGAACAAGGGACGACAGAGGCGCGATCCCGTATTCGTGACGAAAAAGGCGCGGTTTCGAACGCATGTCATAACAAGATGGAACACAGCCGATAACGTACATTTATAGATAACGGCACCGAACACAAATCTGTCCTCAACCCACCAACATCTTCAGCCCTTGTGTCACGTCAGACCGCACCGCCAGCCGCAAACCGGGTTCATCCCCCGCCTTTAACGCAGCAATGATCAGGCGGTGAAAATGCGGCGGTTCTGTTCGACGTAAACGACCATAAAGCGCGCGCATGGTCGGGCCCAGTTGCAGCCACACTGTTTCAGCCATTGCCAACATCGCGGGCGCCTGTGCGCGCAGATATAACGTACGATGAAATTCCAGATTGGTGCGAATGTAGGCCACTGCATCCTTGCGATCGACCGCATCGGAAATAGCGCCATTGATGGTCTGCAATCGTTCGATCAGCGCCATATGCGCACGTGGCAGTGCGCGACTGGCCAGTTCCACCTCAATCAGGCTGCGCAGGGCAGCCAATTCCTCGATCCGTTCATTGCTCAACTCTGGCGTATTCACCCGACCAGAGGTCGACAGCGTCAGCGCCCCCTCGGCCACCAGACGGCGTACGGCTTCGCGGGCGGGGGTCATCGACACCTCAAACTCCGCACCGATACCGCGCAGGGTCAGGGCAGCGCCCGGTTCAATCTCCCCATGCATGATTCGCCCACGCAAACCGCGATAGACGCGGTCATGGGCAGATGTGGGGGTGGCTTCGGGTCTGGTGTGGATCAACATGCGCCCATGTGATCACAAAATGGCACAACGTCAATTCACATTCGCGACGGTCTCAGGCGTCAAAACGGTATCGATGCAACGCTGCGCCATTGTCACGCAGCCACTGACGCGCGGGCTGATACTCACCATAGAGTTCACGCACCTGTTTCCAGAAGGCAGGGGAATGATCCATGTGCCGCAAATGCGCGACCTCATGGGCGGCGACATATTCCAGCACCTCCATCGGGGCCATCACCAGGCGCCACGAATACATCAGCACCCCAGCCGAGGAACACGACCCCCAACGCGACCGCGTATCGCGCAGGGATATGCGATTGTAAGGCCGTTTCAGATCCGCTGCATAGCGGTCAGAAGCCGCAGCCAGTTGATCCCGCGCCAAAGTTTTCAAAAAGGCCGCCACCCGACGGCCTGCGGTTTCGGGATTGCCCGGCACATACAGCTCCCCATCCGCAACTCGAATACCGCGCCCCTGCCCCGCAACAATCGCGTGTGGCGTGCCATAGATCGGTAGGCTAACACCCAGACCGACTTCACAGATCTCTGGTCGGCTGTCGATTTGACGGCGCAGCCAATCGGCTTTCTCTTGCGCAAAAGACAATCCTTCACGGTCCGACACCCCACGCGGCAGCGTCAGCGTCACCCGCGAATCCAGCCCCGACACCCTGAGCGACAGCCGCCGCGCTTGCGCGGACCGGCGCAAATGCACCGTGACCGACGGATCACCGTCCAGCACATAAGCGGTCTGAGGGGCCGCTTTGTCACCTTTCTGCTTGGGCATGAGCCGCCTATCCTTTAAAGCCTTTGACACGCACAGCCTGTTATGGCAGGTGCCTCTGATTGTCGACAAGACCACGTGAATTGAGAGGGATCCCTGATGCCCAAAGAAGAATGGGGTGTAAAGCGCGTCTGCCCCACCACTGGCAAGCGCTTTTATGACCTGAACAAAGACCCGATCGTCAGCCCCTACACCGGCGAGATCGTGGAAACCGAAGCCACCAAGAGCCGCATGATTTCTGCGGATGCAGAAGATGCATCGGCCAAGAAAGCGTCCAAGGACAACGTCGAATCCGATGATGACCTGCTGGAAGATGAAAACGTCGATGTGGATCTGGACGACGACCTGTTGGACGACGAGGATGACGACAACGTCTCCCTCGACGAACTGGCTGACGTTCCTGCCGAAGACGACGAATAAAAAAATTCCGCGGGTGGAATTTTCCGCTTGCACCCACCCGCGGGAGCCACTAGATAGCGCTGCACAGGCCAACTTGGCCTGATACACAAGCCCGCACGGCTTGGGAAATTGGGGCCTTAGCTCAGCTGGGAGAGCGCCTGCATGGCATGCAGGAGGTCAGCGGTTCGATCCCGCTAGGCTCCACCAAATTCCCTCTTGTAAATGGTCACATAGTTCTGCCTTTTTAGCCAGATATATTCCCTCTGGCTGCGCAAACGTGTCACCTTCACGGTAATCTCAGTCAGCTTGCTGAAGCCCACGCTTTGTGCACGGTGATCGGAAACCGGTCATTCGCTGCAGGGGCAAGCAATAGTTTTCCGGAGCCACTTTGGCGGATGCTGCCTCCGCAGAAATGGTGATAGTCAGGCGTATGGTTGCCGTATTTCATACCCAGACAAGCCTTCTCGATAATCTTACCTCGCTCAGCGTTCACGCGGGAGACGGGCTTTTTGTGCATGGCTCGATGAGTGCCGTAGGCGCTACCGTGGGCGGCGCCAGAACAATTGTGGAAAGCCTTCTGAAAACGGTGGGTGAAACAGGTCTTGTAGGAATGCCCGGTTTCTCTTCCGACGCCTACTTCCCTACTGGAGTTGATCCGTCCCGCTTAACCCAAGATCAGATTGCAGAAATCGAAGAGGCGGTTCCCGGTTTCGATGTAGCGAAATCCCCGACGTCTGGGATGGGTGTCATTGCGGAGACTTTCAGAACCTGGCCGGGAACCCAACGCAGCAACCACCCGGCTGTATCGATCTGCCTCAACGGCAAGAAAGCAAACGACTTTCTTAAGGAGCACAGCCTCGCGTGGGCAACGGGAGATAAAACGCCCCTTGGGAAGCTCCGTGGTCGTCCGGCCATGAAGATCATGCTGATCGGGGTCGGTTGGAACCGATGCTCAGCCCTTCACACAGCCGAAACCTTTGCACAACACAAGCGGACCAAGACGCGGCGTTTCAAGAACGGTGGCCCCAACGGATCATGGATCGAAACACCCGACGTAGCAGACGATATGAACCGGCTGTTTCCGGCAGTTGGTGAGGCGTTCGAAAAGACCGGCGCTGTTTCTTTCGGAAAATTCGGGGGTGCCGATTGCAAGGTATGCGATTTTCGATCTCTAGTCGATTTTGCCGCTGACTGGATCGACTGCGCCAACAAACGAAGCGGTGATCTTCACTAAAGGAACTGTGCTGCCCAATGGCAGTAAAGTCCCGGCCTTTCCAGTTCGATCATGGCGCAGCGCACGGTGACTGCATCATGCATTCTCTTTGCGTTCTTCATAACCCCCAAACACGCAGCTTCGGGGCGCTTGGGCCAGATCAATTTATCCAATGTCAAACCGGACACAGTCCGCCGCCGCCGCTGGCTTTCCTTCTCAAGCTCCTTCAGACGCGCCAGCTGTGATCGTTGCACCCCGCCATACAGCTTCTACCATCGATAGAACATCTGCTGCGTCACGCCGATCTGACGCACCGCCTTGGCAATCGTCACGCCTTGTCTTTGCAGAACTTCAACTTGTCGAAACTTCGATACAATCTCTTCGGGCTTCTCTCGTTTTCCAGTCATCGCTGATCCTACAAGTTACGGGACAATCTATCCCAGTTGCGGGACCAGTTTCAGCGGGTTAAGCCAGAATGACAGGTCATAACGTTTCTTCATTTTGCATCTGGCCGCAGAACTTTATGTTCTTTCCCATTTCATCCAGCCACATCTAAAAGAAGACAAGCGAAATACAGGCCCCTTGTGATTTTGCAACCCTGTGCTGATTGACCCGCAGCGCACTCAACCCTAATCGGGTGTTCGTCGTTCGCCCCGGGTCCAACACACCTGAGGCGAAGCCAATTGCCTAACAATCACCCATTCCGAGTATTGCACAGGCAACACCCTCTAAAACCCGCACATCTCTGTGGAAAACTACAAAAAAACTATAAAAAATCTGCATTTAGGCCGTCTATTCTTGGTGAGGACGTCTTAACAACGCGTTCAAATTATCTATCCTAGACCCGAAGAGTTGGCGCCCTTCGCGCCAGAGTTCAGTAGAAAGAGGTACGCGCTGTCTAAGCCGTTCAACCCAGGTGACACCCACAGGCGACCTGTAGGGGAGAGGGCCTCTAACGTCGGGTCCGCCGGAGAGGCGGACGCGATGGAAGTAGGTGTTGGCATGACACAAGATATCGACCACCAAGCTCTACGTGTCCTTAACTCTTTCGCAATTGAGCTGATGAAGATCCCATCGAAGTCGGAACTGGCCTGGCACGTCGCCCGCGAAGTTGTGGCGCGGCTGGGGTTTGGCGACTGCGTGGTCTATTACACTCAGCCCGACGGCAAGAACCTGCGCCAGATGGCGGCGCTGGGGGATGTGAAGAACCCCCGCCTTACCGAAATCATCAACCCGCTGATCATTCCCTTTGGCCGCGGTGTCACCGGCAGCGTCGCGCAGACCGGTCAGGCTGAGGTGATCAACGATCTGATGGCGGATCCACGTTATATTCCGGACGTGATCCCGGCGCGCTCCGAGATTTGCGTGCCGATCAAAATTGGTGAACGGGTGCTCGGCGTGATCGATTCCGAGGATTCACAGCGCGACACCTATACGGACTGGCATCTGGAACAGCTGGAAACAGTCGCCGCAATGATGGCTGCGCGGATCAACCTTCTAGAAAAAGACCGCAGCCGCGAATTGGCACAGCAGCTGCGCCATAGCGAAACCCGTTTTCGCGATTTTACCGAAACGGCAACCGACTGGGTCTGGGAAACCGACGCAGAGCATATCTTCCGCTTTGTATCCGGCAGTCTGGCACTGGCCTCTGACAGCGGACTGAATGCTTCTACTCTATTGGGACAAAGCTGTCGCGTGTTAAGCGCCAAACGCATGCACCGCGACCGCGAGGCGGATCTGCTAGACCAACTGGACACCCGACAGGATTTCAAACAGATCCGCTACTCGCTACAGCAACCAGACGGATCCCCCCGCATCATGCGGATCAGTGGCAAGCCACTGTTTGACAGCAAAGGCATCTTCAAAGGCTATCGCGGCACCGGCGTGGATGTGACCGAACAGGAACTAACCCACGAACGATTGACCACCCTCTATCGGGTGTTTGACGCACTCCCTGAACCGATTGCGGTGTTTGATGTGCACGATTGCATTTCTTTCACCAACGCTGCCTTCAAAGACATGCATTCAACAGCCCCGCACACTATCCGCCATGGCATGTCTTTCGCAGACCACGTGCGCAGTATCGCCGCTGCAGGCTATATCACCGACGTTGAGGGGGACCTCGACGACTGGGTCGACGAAATCGTAGCCCGCCATCAAAATCCAGATGGTATCTTTGAGTTTCACCGCGAAGACGTAGGTTGGTTTCAGGTCAACGAAAAGAAACTGCCCAACGGCTATCAGGTTTTGTTGATGACCCGCATCGACGGTCTGAAAGAGGTGGAGCGCGACCTGATTGCCGCCCGTGAGGCCGCCGATTCCGCAAATGTGGCGAAGTCCGAGTTTCTGGCAAATATGAGCCATGAAATCCGCACCCCAATGAATGGTATCATCGGCCTGACAGAATTGTTGCGTCAGCACCTCACCGAACCGGAACTACTGCACAAAGCGGAAACGATTGCTCAGTCTGGCAACGCGCTGTTGAGGATCATTGACGATATCCTCGACTTCTCCAAGATCGAAGCGCGGATGCTCAATGTCGAGGCCCACCCATGCCGCTTTGCCCCCACACTGCGACAGGTGGCAGAGGTGTATCAACCACTGGCCGCCGACAAAGGCCTGACACTGTCATTAAACATTGCGCCCGACATCGCGCCAGTTTTGTCGCTGGACGAAGGACGCCTGCGCCAGATCCTGTCAAACCTGTTGAGCAACGCAGTGAAATTCACCCCCGCAGAATCGCGCGGGCGCCGTGGCGCGGTACAGATTAACGCCCGAGTCACACAAGAGGGCACACTGCAGATTGATGTGATCGACAACGGCATCGGTATCTCTGCCGAGGCGGCAGCCCGTGTCTTTGATCCGTTTTCGCAGGCCGAAAGTAACACCACCCGCCGCTTTGGCGGCACGGGCCTTGGCTTATCAATCAGCCGTAATCTGGCGGATCTGATGGGCGGTGGCCTCTACTATATTCCGCGTGACACCGGTAGCCAGTTTCGCGTGACCCTGCCTTATGACCCATTGGCCGCAGACAGCGCCGACCCCACCCTGCCCGAGGTGACACAGTTCACTCACCTGCCCCAGCCTGTCGAACAGCCGCCATTACGCCAACCTTTGGACGAACCGCCTGCGGGCGAGGCGCGCATTTTGGTGGTCGAGGACAACCAGATCAACCTGATGGTGATTTCGAAACAGTTGGAAACCCTTGGCCATTCCGCCATTCTGGCCAGCGATGGCAAAGAGGGTCTGGAGCTTTGGCAAAAGGGGCAGTTCGATCTGGTGCTGACAGATTGCCATATGCCGGAAATGGATGGATACGATCTGTCCCGCGAAATCCGCCGGATTGAACAAGATACTGGCCGCACCCCCTGTCGCATTATCGCCATCACTGCAAATGCCCTGAAAAGCGAGGAGAGCAAATGCCTGAACGCTGGCATGGATTCCTTCCTGGCGAAACCAGTGCGCCTCGACATGTTGCGGCAGGCGCTGCAAGCTGCGGCGCTCAAATCGTAAGCTATTCCCGCACCAATACAGACCTGACCCATGCCGCAGACACCCCTTGTCATCGTGGCCCCAATGCCGCTCAATAGCGCAAACATCTCAGGAGCGACGCCATGACCGATCTGACCGCAGCCCTCGCCGCCATTGATGCAGCCAACGCCGCCGACCCTACGCTAGAGGGGGGCAAACCCGCCGCGCTGCTCTACGGGGAACGGATGACAGCAGAACTGGCGCACCTCAGCCCGGATGCCTCCGAAGTTCTGCAGATCGCCGCCCGTGGTCAACACATCGAGCGCTGGAAGTTGCCGCGCAAAGACTACCCCGAAGGCAAAGCCGGCTACTACGCTTGGCGCCGTGAACAGGGCCGCCGCCACGGCGAACGAGTCGCAGGCATCATGGCTGAAGCCGGCTATAGCGAGGCGGATCAGACCCGCGTCGGCGTTCTGTTGCGCAAGGAAAAACTGAAAGCTGACCCCGAGGTTCAAGCGCTGGAAGACGCGATCTGCTTTACGTTCATTCGTTGGTACCTCGGCCCCTTCGCTGAAACCCGCACACCCGAGGATCTGGTCAAGATTGTTGAGAAGACTGCCCGCAAAATGTCCGCGACTGCGCGACAGAAAGCCCTGGCAACCTTCCCTATGCCGGAGGAGTTGGCGAGCAGCTTTGAGTGAAATCTTGGGAGTTCGCGAAAAAGATGTCGCTAGGTCAGTTTGCGCTGTTTAAGGTAACTGAAACTGCGCCACCAACCGCCGACGCCAAACGTGGTGTAATGACCCCAAATGCGCCCAAGACCCTATGAACAAATCATTCTTCGCCAGCTATTTTCCCTTTTTCATGGCTGTTGTCGCTGTAGCGGCCCTTGGCCTTGGATTAAAACACCAAACATCGGCCCTGAACGAAGCGGCCCTGAGAGAGACTATTCAGGGTGAAGTAGAGATCCTGCAGGCCCGTCTGCAAAGTCAGGTCGAAAATAGCGAACTGATCACCCGCGGCATCGCGTCATTGCTCAGCCGTGATGAAGACATCAGCCAAAGTGAATTTTCAATGCTGGTGACTGGTGTCACAAAAGGGCGCGATGATGTACTGAACGTTGCATGGGCACCTGATCTGGTGGTGACTCGCGTGCATCCAATGGAGCCGAACCGCTCGGTTCTAGGTCTGGACTATCGCACTGTGCCCGACCAGCTTAACGACGTGAGCGCTGTCCGCGACAGTGGCCAGACCGCGTTCATCGGTCCGATCAATCTGGTGCAGGGCGGGCAGGGTTTCATCTTACGCATGCCTGTCTACAGCCGAGATCAAGACGTGCTAGAGTTTCGTGGTATCCTGTCCACGGTCTTCGACCTAAACTTGTTCCTAGATAGGGCAGGCCTGATGGGAGACAGCCTGCCGCTGGATTTGGTGCTGGTCAAACTGGATGCCAATGGGCAACCCAAAGATGTCGCCTATGGCAACGAAGATGTGCTGATCAGCCAGCCGGTGAGCGCGGCAATCGACTTCCTCGGCGCCAAATGGCTTCTCTGTGCGATCCCACTGGACGGCTGGTCTGCAGCGCAGGAAAGAACGCTGTCTCAGACATTTCTGATCATGCTGCTGTGTGGCTGTATCCTAGGGCCGTTGTTTTTGCTGAACCGCATGGCGTTGTCACGCAAGGTCGTCATTGAAAATATGCGTCACGCGAACTTGCGTCTCGACAGCTTTATTCAAAATTTCCCTGGCGTGTTTGTGACCTACGTGCAGGAAAAAGAGAAACGTGATCAGGTGGTCTTTGCCACCGACAGCACATTGGATATCTGGGGCGTTCCCAAAGAGACGCTCTACCTCACCCGGCGCGATGTGGAAGAATGTTCCAAAAGAGGAAGAAGAGCCACTGGTCGCGGCGGTGCAACAGGCCCGCGACTCTGGTACGACCTGGCACCACGTCTGGCCAAACATCAGTGGCGATGGCAGCACTCGCTGGCTGGAAGGTTGGGGGCGCCCTTATAGCGTAGGGCCGGATAAGGTGCGTTGGGATTGTTTTGTGATGGATGTCACGGACCAACGCCTGAAAGAGTTGGAATTCGAACGTCAAGCCGATGTGATGCGACAGGCGCAGAAACAGGAAAGCATAGGCCAGCTCACCGGCGGCATGGCCCATGACTTCAATAACATGCTAGCGGTTATTCGCGGCAATATGGAAATGCTGCAAGAAGATCTGGAGCCGGAGCTGGACGCCGACGATGAACGGCTGGAGTTTGTGCGCGGCTCAATCCGGGCTGCGGAACAAGGCAATGATCTCACAAAAAAAATGCTCAGCTTCGCACGCCGCGCACGCCTGAACCCCGAAACCATCAACTTGAACGACGTCCTTCGCGAACTTGAAGGCTGGAGCGGACGGACACTACCTGCAACGATCCGCGTCACCAAAGAGCTAACGCCCGGCCTGCCACTCGTGCGCCTTGATCGTAGCTCCACCGCCAGCGCTGTGTTGAATCTGATGGTCAATGCCCGCGACGCTATGGCGGACGGTGGCACACTAACGCTTGCGACAAGAAATCAAACACTGACAGCTGAGGATTGCGCAGCAATCTCGGACCGGCTAACGCCGGGGCGCTATGTGGTCCTCTCCGTTACAGACACCGGCCAAGGGATCCGCGAGGAAGACCTCAGCAAGATCTGCGAACCATTTTACACGACCAAGGCACCGGGAGCGGGATCCGGACTGGGCCTGTCTATGGTCTACGGCTTCGTCGCCCAATCCGGCGGTGCCCTGGAAATTCAATCGTGCGTTGGTACAGGCACGACGATCAATCTGTATTTTCAGGCACTAGACATCGAACGCACAACATTCAGCCAACACCCTACCCAAGACGAGAGGGTCGCGCGCACACAATATCATATTCTTCTGGCCGAAGACCACGAAGACGTCCGCCGTATGCTGGAACGCAGCCTGTCGCGTATGGGGCACAAAGTGACCTCAGCTGAAAACGGTGACAAAGCACTGGCCCTTTTCGATGCCGATCCGCAAGTCGACTTACTGCTGACTGACATTGTAATGCCCGGCCGCCTGCAGGGTACGGATCTGGTTAAAGCATTAAGAGAGCGCCGCACAAACTTCCCAGCGATTGTCATGACCGGTTACACAGACGTGCCACTACACGAAGGCTCTGTGCTGAATACTGATGATATCCGGCTTAGTAAACCGGTCGCCCGCGCCTCGCTGGAGGCCGCGATTGCCATCACCATGAAGCGGATCCGTAGTTTCTAAACCTGCTCCAGAAATCACTTTAACTACACGATCTAGAAAGGGCATCATCAAGGGGGCGATTTCCCTCTCCCGCTTTCTAGTGCCTATGATGGTTACGCGGCGTTTAGACGCCAGCGACCTAAAGCGCGCACTTTCGGAAGCGCTGAACGCAAGGCCCTAAATCGCACTCTTAATTCGCGAGGCGTTCACGCAGCGTTTGACCCTGATCATTTTGCACACCGTCAACCAATTGATCATCCGCCGTTGAGCCGTTGAATTTTCTTATTTCTTCATTGTTTTGAGCTTGTTCATTGTTAGACATTCTGCACCTCAGCCTGGGATTTCAGTCGAGGGTCAATCTATGGGTAATGTCTTAAGAAGAGTTTGCACAGCGGTCAGCTAGAGGAGACCAAATGCTGTGCATTTTAACAAAGGACCTATTTTCGCTTTTTGCGAGGTCTGGTTTTTTTGGGGGGTGTTTTTTATCGCTTAGAGATTTTGTTGTTGTTTATTAGGTTTGGCGGTGACCTACTCTCCCACGTCTTAAGACGCAGTACCATTGGCGCTTCGGTGCTTAACTTCCGAGTTCGGGATGGTATCGGGTGT
>NZ_JAKRGF010000005.1 GCF_022347685.1 Thalassobius sp. Cn5-15 | reverse complement strand
CACACACATTCTTAGGACTATCGCACACACAATCGCCAACTTTCACGGCGGACTTGATCATTAAGTAGCTGTAATTAAATAAAAAAACAAACCGCGACGACAAGTTTGATATTGTGTGGGGGCACCATTTCACATTTTGATGTGAAATCCGCTAAAAAATCAAAGATTACAGATGGTTGCGGAGTTCGATAACCGTTTTGACGGTCGTATGCCAATGGGGCTTTGAAAGCTGTTTTCAGGATGGTTTTCCTCACTTTCAGCGGCCCCTTTTCGTATATATTACAAGGGCTTGAGAGGAAATATCTCAATAGTTCGATAACTTCGCCGAGTGTGCTCTTGGGCTTGGTGCTTTGGGATAGCTTGTCTGTCAGCAAAAACCTGTCCTCTTCCAGCTTCGCAATCTTGCTTTCGAGCGCCGCTATGACCTTTGGATTCGAGGTTTCGACCATGCGTTCGACAAGCGCATCTTGCTGCTTATCCAACTCTTTGTGCTGGCGTCTGATTGCAGTCTTTGCTTGGTCCTGAGTGTGATTAAAGTTTGGCGGTGACCTACACGTCGTATGATGCTCCAAACTTTATGCTCAATGTAAACCGCATAGATCACGCGGCCCGGCATATCCGTCACCTTCTGTTGGCGGATTTGCCCATTGGGCAAGTCTTTCGGAAACTCTGGTTGCGCTTCCAAGAAACGCTTAATGTCCGCCTGCCCAGAGAAACGGCCAGAAGCATAACCTTCCAGAGCTTCCCTGACGATGGAGGCAATGGGTTCATCTGGCGTGAGCAGTTTCCCATGTCCCTTGGTCTTCTTGTACGTGTACCCCACAGGCGCGAAGAAAACGGAATAGCCATTCATCATCCGCCCCTTCATACGATTTGAGGTTTGCTCAGCGTTTTTCTCGCGTTGGTTTTCTGCGACCGAGGCCAGTATGTGTTCGACAAGGCGGCGACCCTCCGTTTCCAAACTATAGAAGCGGAGCAATTCAATGGGGGGAGGGTCAGGTCATTCAGTCGCCACGTGGCGGGCCAGAACCGTGCCGTCGTGCAGCAATAGATTGGTCCAGCCCTGCCCCAGACCACCTGTGTCATAGGCGCTGACGAACACGGTGTCCCGTTCCAGCATAGCGCGCTTTTCGCCGCAAGGTTCCTTGGCGCGCACGCGGCAGAGGCGTGATTTCAGCGTCTCATAGGCTTTATCTGCGATGGTAAAGGGATGCAGATCCGCAGGCAGGCCGTAGCGCAATTGTTCGTGCATCTCCACGGTGCCGAAAACAACCGCAGTGGCCCGCAGTTGACGCAGGCAACCGTCCTCGAACCCGGTGATATAGAAGGCGCGTGCGCTCTCTTCCTGCGGGGCACTGTCATAGAGGCGGTAGTGCGGCTGGGCCTCTGGGTATTGCGCGGTCAAGACGCCTAAGGCCTGCTTGGAAAAGTCGCAGACCAATCCAACCTCGCCGAAGGCCAGTTTCGATCCTAACGGAATGGCGTCTGGGTTTGGCTCCTGCACTTTCGGCTGGAACATCCCCAATAACCCTCCAGCAGCCTCACGTTCAGGTACGCTGACCTCCGCCGATGTGTCTGGTAACAGGGCCGCGGCAGTATCGCCCTGGGTGGCGTCGGGCGCCACATCCTGCAAACGATCCACCCCATCCAACGGGTCAAGGCAGGCCGACAGGCCAAAGCCCATAGCCAGACACGCCGCAGCCCGCAGGCTGTTTGTAAAACACGATGCCATTGTCCGCTGCCGTCCCACGCCACTATCCCCGGCCGGACGCTACCGTATGGTGCCGTCCGAGGCAACCGTACTCTCCGCAACAGGCCATAGCCAGATCATAGCCGGGCCATAGCCAGATCATCGGCAGGATGCCTATATCTCTTGGACGTCCAGCACGCCGGGCAGTGATTTGATCGCGCTTTTGATCTGTGGGTTCACCGGAAAGTCCTGTTCGGTGTCGATATCAACCTCGCCGGGTAAGTCCGGATTCATCAGGCAAAACTTGATCGGCCCCCGTCCCGCACTGCGCGATTTTTCCCGCGCATCGGCCAGAATTGTCGCTGCAAGCGGGATCGCCGCGGCCTCATCAACAAAGATCTGTAGCCCCATGTTGCCCGCATCAGCAACGAAGTCATCAAGACTGGCGACGCCGCGCCCCATCGGATCAAACTGACCATCGTTAAAACGCGCCTCCAGCGTCATGATCACCTGATTGGTCTGATCAAACACCGCGCGGGTGCGGTCGAAGTCCTCAGGGAACATTACCATGCCCGCCACCTGTCCCGTGGGGTCGGAAATATTCATACGGAAGAACCGCGTGCCGCGTCCTGATTTACGTTCCTGCAGGCCAGACACCAGCACGCCAACCCGTTCAGTGGCCGCGCCGTTTGCCTCTGCTTTCTGTTTCAGACCTTCAAGTGTCAGCAGCTTTTTGCGTTTCAGCGCAGGCAGATAGTCATCCAGCGGGTGACCCGTCAGATAAAAACCAACCGCCTTATGCTCCTCGGCCAGACGATCAGCCGCGGACCAATCTGAGACCTTAGACAAGCGCGGCTCCGGCAGATCCTCGCCTGCCTCACCAAACAGCGAGACCTGAGAGCTTTCGCGCTGTTCATGGATCGCCGCCGAATAACGCACCAGGCTTTCGAGGCTGTCAAAAACGCGGCGGCGGTTTGGGTCCAGATTGTCAAAGGCACCCGCGCGCGCAAGCATTTCCAAGGGGCGTTTGCCGACTCGTTTCAGATCCACACGGCGGGCGAAATCAAACAGCGTGGCGAAGGGTTTCGGTCCTTGATCTGTGTTGAGGCGGGCATCTGAGATCAGCTTCACTGCCTCGATCCCGACGTTTTTCAACGCCCCCATGCCATAGATCAGTTCCCCATCCTCAACATCGAAGGTCGGCAGCGAAGTGTTTACACAGGGCGGCACAATGGTGATGTCGAGGCCACGGCGCACCTCTTCGGCGTAGATCTCCAGCTTGTCGGTCAGATGGATATCGCAGTTCATCACGCCTGCCATAAACTCCGCCGGGTGGTTGGCTTTGAGCCAGCCGGTTTGATAGCTGACCACCGCATAGGCCGCAGCGTGGGATTTGTTGAAGCCGTAGTTCGCAAACTTCTCCAACAGGTCGAAAACCTCGCTGGCCTTTTTTGCCGGCACCCCGTTTTCCGCCGCGCCCTTTTCAAACTTGGGGCGTTCGGCGTCCATCGCCTCTTTGATCTTCTTACCCATCGCGCGACGCAACAGATCCGCACCACCCAGGCTGTAGCCTGCCATGACCTGCGCGATCTGCATCACCTGTTCCTGATAAACAATGATGCCTTGGGTTTCCTCCAGAATATGGTCGATCAGCGGATGTACCGATTCTAGTTCCTGCTGGCCGTTCTTCACCTTGCAGTAGGTGGGGATGTTTTCCATCGGACCCGGACGGTAAAGCGCCACCAGCGCAACGATGTCCTCGATACAGGTGGGTTTCATCTGTTGCAGCGCGCTCATCATGCCGCCGGATTCCACCTGAAATACCGCCACGGTTTTGGCACTGGCGTAGAGTTTATAGGTCGCCTCATCATCCAGCGGGATAGCACCGATATCGTCGACCGCGCCCTCTGGCGGCTCATACAGTTCGGATCCATCTGGCCCGATGTGCAGGTGGCGGCCGTTCTTCTTGATCAGATCGACGGCGTTCTGGATCACCGTCAAGGTTTTCAGACCAAGGAAGTCGAATTTCACCAAACCGGCCTGTTCCACCCATTTCATATTGAACTGGGTGGCAGGCATGTCAGAGCGCGGATCCTGATAGAGCGGCACCAACCGGTCCAGTGGACGATCCCCGATCACCACCCCTGCCGCGTGGGTCGAGGCGTTCCGCAGCAGCCCCTCCACCTGCATGCCGTAGTTCAGCAGGCGGTCTACGACCTCTTCATTGCGGGCCTCTTCGCGCAGGCGCGGCTCTTCTTTCAACGAGTCCGCAATCGACAGCGGTTTGACCCCCTCAACAGGGATCAGCTTCGACAGGCGGTCCACCTGACCGTAAGGCATCTGCAAAACACGACCGATATCGCGCACCGCCGCCTTGGACAAAAGCGCACCAAATGTGATGATCTGCCCCACTTTATCGCGACCATACTTGTCCTGAACGTACCTGATGACCTCTTCACGACGATCCATGCAGAAGTCGATGTCGAAGTCGGGCATCGACACACGTTCCGGATTCAGGAACCGTTCGAACAGCAAGCTGTAGCGCAGCGGATCAAGGTCAGTGACCGTCAACGCATAGGCCACCAATGACCCCGCACCGGACCCCCGCCCCGGCCCCACCGGAATGCCGTTATCCTTGCCCCACTGAATGAAGTCGGCAACGATCAAGAAGTAGCCGGGGAACCCCATGCCTTCGATAATATCCAGCTCAAAATCCAGCCGTTCCTGATATTCTTCCAGCGTCGCGGCATGGGGGATCACCTTCAGGCGGGCCTGCAGGCCCTCATTTGCCTGACGGCGCAGTTCCGCGACCTCGTCATCGGCAAACTTCGGCAGGATCGGGTCACGTCGGTAAGTTGCGAACGCGCAACGGCGAGCGATCTCCACCGTGTTTTCAATCGCCTCTGGCAAATCCGCAAAGAGGGTGATCATCTCCTCTTGGGATTTGAAATAATGCTGCGGCGTCAGGCGGCGCCGCGGCTCTGCCTGATCCACATAGGTGCCCTCAGAAATGCAGATCAGCGCATCATGCGCCTCGTACATATCGGATTTGGGGAAATAAACGTCATTGGTCGCCACCAGTGGCAGACCCATGTCATAGGCCATTTCGACAAAATGACGCTCGCACAGTTTTTCCGCCTGCGGCAGCCCGTCTTCCCCCGGATGGCGCTGCAACTCCACGTACAAACGCTGCGGGTAGATCGCCGCCAACTGGCGCAGCAATGCCTCTGCTTTGTCGCGCGCGCCTTGCTGGATTAACTGGCCCAGCGGTCCGTTCGCAGCGCCAGTCAGACAGATCAGGCCTGCGGAAAACTCCTGCAACTCCTCCATCGAAACCTGCGGCAGCTGACCGCCGTTATCAACGTACAGGCAGGACGACAACCGCATCAGGTTTTCATATCCCGCCTCCGTCTGTGACAACAAAACCACCGGCGCAGGCATTGCCGGTGCCTCGCCCGGGGCGGCGCGCGCGTAGGTCACATCAACCTGACAACCGACGATGGGCTGAATGCCAGCGCCTTGGGCCGACACGGAAAATTCCAGCGCCGCAAATAGCGAATTCGTGTCAGTAACCGCCACTGCTGGCATGCCCATATCGGCACATAACCCTGGCAGTTTCTTCAGGCGCACAGCGCCTTCCAGCAGGGAGTATTCGGTATGGGTGCGCAGGTGGATGAATCGGGGGGCATCAGTCATGATCCTGATAGTAAGTCACCGCCCGGCGCGGGGAAAGCCGTGAATGCGTCGACGATGCCGCGCGGCAATCCAGCCCATGCCGCTGGGTTTCAACATGCCCGATGCCGCGTCGCAGCATGCCCGCCAAACATCTGATCAGTAACGTGGCAAAGTTCAAAAATTGCGCCCAAAATTAAGTCAGTGATACAATCTTAGCCGCGGTGCGGCGTAGATTTTCCTTGAAATCATGTCGCGGCTCGCCTCTGCTAGTTTCAGCAAGCACAAACGCCCGCACGTTTTCTACGCCGCATCGAAGACGCGCCAGAAGGGCCGGACACCTTGGTAAGGCGGCAGGTTTTTCACATGACTGTTCCCTTTCTTCCGACCGGAGAGAGCGAGGAACTGCGCGCGCGGACTGTCACCTTTAGGACGGTCCAGAACCTGCCCATCATTGCCCCCGCCGCGCCTACCCCGCCCAACCGAAAATCAACCGTGCCCATCGCCCAGCGCCGCATCATTCTCGTGCTGCGCGATCGCGCGATGAAAAAAACAGCAAAACAGTCATGTTACCGCACGCTCTGTAGGCGCTCAGCCATTGCCGTTCACGGCGTGCTAGCGTTACTAAGTGCGCAACGCGGCCAGCGGCAAATGTGCCGGTCAGCCAGACAACCGATCCAGCAGGGGGGACATTTCGCGTGACAGGGGCACTCCTTAAACTTAATGGCCTGACCAAGGCCTATCCGGGCGTTGTGGCCAACAACAACGTTTCCTTCGAGATCGGTAAGGGGGAGGTGCATGCCCTCCTTGGCGAAAACGGCGCCGGTAAATCGACGCTGGTGAAAATGATCTACGGCCTGGTGAAACCCGACAATGGCACAATGGTGATGAACGGGCAGGAGTACGTCCCGGTCAAACCCTCCGCCGCACGTCAGGCTGGCGTGGCAATGGTGTTTCAACATTTTTCCCTGTTTGACGCGCTGAATGTGGCGGAAAACATCGCGCTGGGGATGGAAAACCCGCCTAAAATGCGCGATCTGGCGGCGCGGATCAAAGAGGTGTCGGAAACCTATGGTTTACCGCTAGACCCCTACCGCACGGTCGGCGATCTCTCCGCCGGTGAGCGTCAGCGGGTGGAGATTATCCGCTGCCTTTTGCAGGATCCGAGCCTGTTGATCATGGACGAGCCCACCAGCGTGCTGACGCCGCAGGAGGTAGACATTCTGTTTGAAACCCTGCGCAAACTGTCCGCCGAAGGCACCGCGATTCTTTACATCAGCCACAAGCTGGAAGAGATCCGCACGCTCTGTGACAACGCCACCATCTTACGTCTGGGCGAAGTGGTTGGGGATTGTATCCCCCGCGAAACCACCGCGCGGGATATGGCAGAAATGATGGTAGGATCAAAACTGCATGTACCCGAACGCACCGGCGGCGACATCGGGCCCGTTCTGCTGGAACTGAATGACCTTTCGGTTCCCTCCCCCGCTGAGTTTGGCACTGCTTTGAAAGGCATCCGCATGGAGGTCCGCTCTGGCGAAATCCTCGGCATCGGTGGTGTTGCGGGTAACGGTCAAGACGAACTCTTGGGCGCGTTGTCGGGTGAATTGCTGACCAAAGCAGGCACTATTGTTCTGGAAGGCGATGATGTCAGTCAGATGGGGCCAGTGGGGCGCCGCAAGCTGGGGCTGCTCACCGCGCCGGAGGAACGACTGGGCCACGCCGCCGCGCCGGATATGAGTCTGATCGAAAACGCTGTTCTCACCGGATCAGTGCGTGAAGATCTGGAAAAGAACGGTTTCCTCAAGTGGGGCAAGGCGCGTACCTTCGCGGAAACGATCATTGAGAAGTTTGATGTCCGCACCCCCGGCCCAGGCAATGCCGCGCGTTCGCTGTCTGGCGGGAACCTGCAAAAATTTGTCATCGGCCGCGAGGTCTTGCAGCGCCCTGACGTGCTGGTGGTGAACCAGCCCACATGGGGCGTCGACGCAGCCGCTGCCGCTGACATTCGCCAGTCGCTGCTGGATCTGGCTGCTGCAGGCGCTGCGATCATCTGCATCAGTCAGGATCTGGATGAGCTGATGGAAATCTCTGACCACTTTGCGGCGCTGAACGAAGGCCGCCTGTCCGAAATCCGCCCCGCCAAAGGGCTGACGGTGGATGAGATCGGCCTGATGATGGGCGGCGCTCATGGGATGGAGGTGGCCCATGTTTGAGCTCCCCTACCGCGAGTATTTGAAGAACATTGAAAAGGAGGGGCTGTCGTGATCAAGCTGGAAAAACGTCCCCAGCCGTCCAAAGCATGGACCTATCTGACGCCGCTCTTGGCGGTGGCACTGACCATGATCGTCGGCGGCGCCTTGTTTGCCAGCCTTGGCAAAGATCCCGTGGTGGCGATCAAAACCATTTTCTGGGAACCGCTGTTCTCAGAGTTTGCATTCTACTATCGCCCGCAGCTTTTGGTGAAAGGCGCGCCACTTGTGTTGATCGCCATTGGTCTGTCGCTGGGGTTCCGCGCAGGCATCTGGAACATCGGCGCCGAAGGGCAATACATCATGGGTGCCATAGTGGGCGCAGGCGTCGGTCTGGCGTTTTACCCGATGGAGGCCTTTTATATCTTCCCCCTTATGGTCATTGCAGGCGCCCTTGGTGGCTGGATCTGGGCGATGATCCCTGCCTTTCTGAAGGTGCGGTTCGGCACCAATGAAATCCTTGTGTCCTTGATGCTGGTTTATGTGGCCGAGCAACTGTTGGCCTCGGCCTCGCTTGGATTGCTGCGCAACCCCGATGGTCATGGCTTCCCCGGCTCTAGAAACCTGCGCGATTACGCATCGGCCCATAACGGCGACCTGATTGCCAACACCGGTATGCACTGGGGTGTTGTTGCCGCGCTGATCGCGGTGATCTTTGCCTATGTGCTGCTGAACCGTCACATGCTGGGGTTCCACATCCGTCTGACGGGTGAGGCACCGCGCGCGGCGAAGTTTGCTGGTGTGAACCCCAGCCGTCTGATCCTGATCTGTCTGGGCGCATCGGGTGCACTGGCCGGTGTTGCCGGCCTGTTCGAGGTGTCCGGCCCTGCGGGTCAGGTCAGCATTGATTTCAACGTTGGCTATGGGTTTACCGCCATTATCGTGGCCTTCCTTGGTCGTCTGCACCCCGTTGGCATCCTCTTGGCCGGTGCGCTGATGGCGCTGACTTATATTGGGGGGGAGATTGCCCAATCGAAACTGGGTCTGCCTGCGGCCGCGATCCAGCTGTTTCAGGGCATGCTTTTGTTTTTCCTTCTGACGGTGGATGTTCTGACGAACTTCCGCATCCGACTGGCCAAGCGTGAGGTGGCGTGATGGATTTCTCTTCGATTAACCCCGTCCTCCTGCTGGCGTCCTTGATTGTGGCGGCAACGCCGCTGCTGCTGGCCGCGATCGGTGAATTGGTGGTGGAAAAGGCCGGTGTTCTGAACCTAGGTGTTGAGGGCATGATGATCACTGGTGCGATCTGCGGTTTCGCCATTGCCGTGAACACTGGATCGCCCGTTGTCGGCCTGCTGGCGGCGGCCGTGGGCGGTGCGGTCCTCAGCATGCTGTTTGCGCTGCTGACCCAATATGCGCTGGCGAACCAAGTGGCGTCTGGTCTGGCGCTGACACTGTTTGGCCTGGGCCTGTCGTCGCTGATTGGTCAGGGGTATCAGGGAGTCAAACCACCGAGCTTTCCGCGTTTTGACATTCCGGTTCTGTCGGACATCCCTTTCCTCGGACCGGTGCTGTTCACACAGGATTTCATCGTTTATCTGGCATTTTTCCTGACGCTAGGTGTCTGGGCCGTGCTGAAATACAGCCGCGCCGGGCTGATCCTGCGCGCGGTGGGTGAAAGCCATGACGCCGCCCACGCACTGGGATACAAGGTGGTGCGCATCCGCGTGCTGGCGATCCTCTTTGGCGGAGCCTGCGCAGGTATGGGGGGCGCCTACATCAGCCTGATCCGCGTGCCGCAATGGACCGAGGGCATGACCGCCGGTATCGGTTGGATCGCCCTGGCACTGGTGGTCTTTGCCAGTTGGAAACCGTGGCGCGTTCTGCTGGGCGCCTGCCTGTTTGGCGGCATCAACGTATTGCAACTGAACCTGCAGGCCGCAGGCATCGCTATCCCTGTCGAGATCCTCGCCATGTCGCCCTATGTGATCACCATTGTCGTACTGGTCATCATGTCCGCTGATCGCAGCCGCGCTCCTGCCTCGCTGGGCAAAGTGTTCCATGCGGGCAGCTGACCATAGCAATACCGGCAGCGCAGCCCAACGTCGGCTGCGGCAGCTGCTTGACGGTCGCGATGACCGTTTGGGGGCTGCGCCGGTGTTGTTTCTGCATGGGCTTATTCTGGCCTCTGCCATCTCTTATGCGATGCTGACCGTACCCGGCTTGCCGGACTGGTCCTACCGCATCCTTCTCGCCTTTGAGCGCTTTGCGGCGCTGATCTTTGCCTTTGAATATGGGCTGCGCCTTTACGCGGCGCGTCAGCGCATGGGCTACGTGCTGTCAATCTGGGGGATCATCGACCTGCTGGCCTGGCTGCCACTGGTTATTCTGGAACTGAGCGGCGCCGGTGCCCTGCGTCTGCTGCGTCTACTGCTGCTGGCGCGGATGCTGAAACTGCTGGGCCATTCAAAGGCAGTGGACCGTCTGGCGCGCGCTGTACATTCCGTTCGCCATGAGCTGATCCTGTTCTTCGTTGTCGCCGCGCTGATGCTTTATGTCGCCTCCGTCGGGATCTACCTCTTTGAACATGACGCACAGCCAGAGGTGTTCAGTTCCGTGCCCGCCGCCCTGTGGTGGTCGGTGATTACACTGACCACGGTGGGCTACGGCGACGTCACACCGGTCACATTGGGCGGTCGGATTTTCACCGGCAGCATCATCCTGTTGAGCGTCGGTGTCTTTGCCGTACCGGCAGGGGTCATCACTTCGGCACTGATCAGCCCAGACATCGAAGACATTGAAGAAACTCTGGAAAAAATAGAAACGAGCGAGCAAAAGACTCGTAACCAGAGGCGTGCCGTTGCAAAAAGCAACAAACCTCACACAAACTAAGTCCTCAACAAGGAGAGTGGAAATGAAAAGAAGAACCCTGCTTGCAAGCGCAGCCATGACCGCCGGTCTGGCCCTGGGCATGGCAACCACTGGCTTCGCCATGGACAAGACCAAGGTGGGCTTCGTCTACGTTGGCCCCGTCGGCGATGGCGGCTGGACCTATGAACACAACAAAGGCCGTCTGGCCGTCGAAGAGCACTTCGGTGACGCGGTTGAAACCGTGTTTGTTGAATCCGTACCCGAAGGCCCGGATGCAGAACGTGTGATGACCCAGATGGCACTGGAAGGCGCGGATCTGATTTTCACCACCTCGTTTGGCTACATGGACCAGACCATCAACGTGGCGAAGAAATTTCCCAACGTGAAGTTCGAACACGCCACCGGCTACAAACAGGCCGACAACGTATCGGTCTATTCGGCTCGTTTCTACGAGGGTCGCGCCATTCAGGGCCACATCGCGGGCAACATGACTGAATCGAACGTGATCGGTTACATCGCCTCCTTCCCGATCCCCGAGGTTATTCGCGGCATCAACTCCGCCTATATCCATGCCAAGAAGGTAAACCCCGATGTGGAGTTCAAGATCATCTGGGCCTACACTTGGTTTGATCCGGCCAAAGAAGCAGACGCAGCCAAAGCGCTGATCGAACAGGGCGCGGACGTGATCCTGCAGCATACCGACTCCACTGCGCCGCTGGCGGCTGCGGCAGAAGCTGGCAATGTGATCGGCTTTGGTCAGGCATCCGACATGTCTGAATACAAAGACGGCCCGCGCGTATCCTCGATCATCGACGACTGGGCGCCCTACTACATCGCCCGTACCCAAGCGGTCATTGACGGCTCCTGGGAATCGGTATCGACCTGGGATGGCATCGGCGCTGGCATGGTTGGCATCGGTGACATCACCGACAAAGTGCCCGCATCTGTCGCCGCCGAAGCGATGGAGATGAAGGCGAAACTGGCCTCTGGCGAATATCACGCCTTCACCGGTCCGCTGAACAAGCAAGACGGTTCCGTCTGGCTGAAAGAAGGCGAAACCGCTGCGGACTACGGTGACAACGGTCTGGCCGGCATGAACTTCTACGTAGAAGGCATCACAGCCGAGATCCCGAACTAAACCACGGGTTTAGATAAGGTAACGAAGCCCCGACCTTTTGGTCGGGGCTTTTGTTTTGAGTGGGATCAGAGCGAAGCAAAATGTCTTTTACCTCACAATCAGTTTTTCGCGCCGCTCCCGGCGCAAGGCAAACGCATAGCGTCTGACAATCGGGCCTCAGTCAAGCGCCCCCTCGTGCAGCCTTTGCAACGCGGCTTCGCACATGCCGTAGTCCAGCCAACGGCAGCTACCGCAGAGCTTTGACAGATCACCGGGCATGACGTTTTCGCGGATCCGCTCCAGCGCGTCGCCCCATGTCAACTCTTCATGCGGCTCAAACTTCAGCGCCAATGCATGGGCGCGGTCCAGTTGGGAAATACCCTGTTGGTTCGTACACAGCCGTCCGCGCCGTTTGGGACAGGGGGCGCAGATGTCATCGGTCTGCCCGACAACCCGCATCGGCGTTGCCTCACCGCCGTCTGAGCGCAGACGATCCAGCACGATGGCGGTCATGTTTTCGGTGAACTCACCCGAATACCCCTTCCCCTCGAACCCAATCGCACAGAGGAAATGATGCGGGCGGAAGCGGACGACGTCCGGTTTATCGGCTGGCGCGTGGTCAGGCATGAGGTCTGACAACAGGTCTGGCAGGTGCGAGGTCATGGGCCGCACCATAACGCCCCTGCGCCGCGCTGACGATCCCTGAATGCGACGCCTCAGATCACAAAAGGCCGCCCCGCGATGGGACGGCCGTTCTTTGTCTTAACAAACTGGATCAAAAGTCCCAGTCGTCATCCTCTGTCGCGACGGCCTTGCCGATCACATAGGACGAGCCGGAGCCGGAGAAGAAGTCGTGGTTCTCACTGTCAGGGCTGAGCGCTGCGAGGATCGCAGGGTTCACCTCGGACACCTCCGGCGGGAACAGCGCCTCAAACCCGAGGTTTTGCAGCGCCTTGTTGGCGTTGTAGTGCAGGAAGACCTTCACATCTTCAGTCAGGCCAATCTCGTCATACAGCTCTTCGGTGTATTGGTTTTCAATACCGTAGAGTTCGAACATCAGGCCAAAGGCGTAGTCTTTCAACTCCTGCTGGCGCGCCTCGTCCAACTGCTCGTAGCCGCGCTGGAACTTGTAGCCGACGTAGTACCCATGCACGGCCTCATCGCGGATGATCAGACGGATCAGATCGGCGGTGTTGGTCAGCTTGGCGCGCGAGGACCAGTACATCGGCAGATAGAACCCCGAGTAAAACAGGAAGCTTTCCAGGAACACCGACGCGATTTTGCGTTTCAGTGGGTCGTTGCCCGGTGCATAGGTGTCAAGGATCGCCTTCGCCTTGGCTTGCAGATGCGGGTTTTCTTCAGACCAGCGGAAGGCCTCGTCGATTTCCTTGGTCGAACACAGAGTCGAGAAGATCGACGAATAGCTGCGTGCATGCACCGCCTCCATAAAGGCGATGTTGGTCAGCACGGCTTCTTCATGGGGAGTGATCGCATCAGGCATCAAAGCCGGTGCGCCAACAGTGTTCTGGATGGTGTCCAACAGGGTCAGACCGGTGAAGACACGGATGGTCAGCTGTTTTTCGTGATCCGTCAGGGTCGCCCAGCTGGGAATGTCATTGCTGAGCGGCACCTTTTCCGGCAGCCAGAAGTTGACGGTCAGGCGGTTCCAGACCTCCAGGTCCTTTTCGTCATCCAGACGGTTCCAGTTGATCGCGCGGGGGATCACGGTGGGTGCGGTATCTTTCATCACATTACTCTCCGATCACAGGCTACAGGACACACAGCCCTGAACCTCGGTGCCTTCCAGTGCCTCTTGGCGCAGGCGTATGTAGTAGATGGTTTTGATGCCCTTCTTCCACGCGTAGATCTGCGCGCGGTTGATGTCACGGGTCGTTGCCTCAGCCGGGAAGAACAGGGTCAGCGACAGGCCCTGATCCACATGTTCGGTCGCGGCGGCATAGGTGTCAATCAGCGCTTCTGGGCCGATTTCATAGGCATCGCGGTAATATTCCAGATTGTCGTTATCCATGAAGGCGGCAGGGTAATAGACGCGGCCGATTTTGCCTTCTTTGCGGATCTCGATCTTGGACACGATCGGGTGGATCGACGAGGTGGAATTGTTGATGTAGCTGATCGACCCGGTCGGCGGCACCGCCTGCAGGTTGCGGTTATACAAACCGTGCTGCATCACATCTGCCTTCAACGCGGCCCAGTCGTCGCGGGTCGGCAGATTAATGTCAGCAAACAGCGCCTGAACGGCTTCGCTTTCAGGCAGCCAGTCGCGATCAGTATATTTGTCGAAGAAGGTGCCCGACGCGTAATCCGACGCCTCAAAGCCTTTGAACGCTTCACCGCGTTCCTGCGCCAGATCGCAGGAGGTGCGGATCGCATGATAAGCCACAGCGGCAAAGTAGACCGAGGTGAATTCCACCCCATCCTCACTGCCATAGTGGATGCGTTCACGCGCAAGGAAACCGTGCAGGTTCATCTGACCCAGACCAATCGCGCGGCTTTCGTCATTGCCTTTGCGCACCGACGGAACCGAGTCGATGGCAGACATTTCCGCCACGGCTGTCAGAGCACGGATCGCCGCGCCAACGGTCGCCCCCAGATCCTTGCCGTCCATGGTCTTGGCGATATTCAGCGAGCCGAGGTTGCACGAAATATCTGTGCCCATATGGTCATAGCTGAGGTCATCGTTGAAGCTGGACGCGGTGTTCACCTGCAGGATCTCGGAACACAGGTTCGACATGTTGATCCGGCCCTCGATCGGGTTCATCCGGTTCACCGTGTCCTCGAACATCACATAGGGGTAGCCCGATTCAAACTGGATCTCTGCGATGGTCTGGAAGAATTCGCGCGCGTTCACTTTGGATTTGCGAATGCGCTTATCCTCGACCATTTCGTCGTATTTCTCGGTGACCGAGATTTCCGAGAACGGCACGCCATAGACCTTTTCCACGTCATGCGGCGAGAACAGGTACATATCCGCGTTCTTCTTGGCCAGCTCAAAGGTGATGTCAGGGATCACCACGCCAAGCGAGAGGGTTTTGATGCGAATTTTCTCATCCGCGTTTTCCCGTTTGGTGTCAAGGAAACGCATGATGTCGGGGTGGTGGGCGTTCAGATAGACCGCGCCTGCGCCCTGACGTGCGCCGAGCTGGTTGGCGTAAGAGAAGCTGTCCTCCAGCAGTTTCATCACCGGGATGACGCCGGACGACTGGTTCTCAATCCCTTTGATCGGCGCGCCGTGTTCGCGGATGTTGGTCAACAGCAGTGCAACACCGCCACCGCGCTTGGACAGCTGCAAGGCCGAGTTGATGCCACGACCAATGCTTTCCATGTTGTCTTCCAGACGTAGCAGGAAGCAGGAAATCAGCTCGCCCCGCGACGCCTTACCAGCGTTGAGGAAAGTCGGCGTTGCGGGCTGGAAACGGCCGCCCAGAATTTCGTCCATAAAGGACATCGCCAGCTCTTCATCGCCCCGCGCCAGACACAGCGCAGTCATTACCACGCGATCCTCATAGCGTTCCAGATAGCGCTGACCGTCACGGGTCTTCAGCGTGTAGGAGGTATAGTATTTGAATGCACCAAGAAAGGTCGGAAAACGGAATTTACGCGCATAGGCCGCATCCCAGATCTCGCGCATGAAGTTCTTGGAGTATTGGTCCAGAACTGCTTCTTCGTAGTAGCCCTGCTCGACCAGATAGCGCAGCTTTTCGTCGAGCGAGTGAAAGAACACGGTGTTCTGGTTCACATGCTGCAGGAAATACTGGCGTGCTGCCATACGGTCCGCGTCAAAGCGAATATTGCCGTCGCTGTCATACAGATTCAGCATCGCGTTGAGCGCGTGATAATCCAGCGTCGTCAGGTCGCTGTCGAGCATAGTGTTCCCCCCAGGGTGATGAGCCCCGCGCGCACGCGGGAAATGTCGGTTTCCGTACCAGCCAGCTCAAATGAATAGAGCAGCGGCACGTTACATTTGTCAGCGATAATGCGACCTGACAAAGCGTAGGTCGCACCGAAGTTACGATTGCCGGTTGCAATCACCCCCTTGATCAGGGCGCGACGGTCCGGGTCATTCAAGAAGCGGATCACCTGCTTTGGCACCGCGCCGCGACCTTCACCATCGGCATAAGTCGGGCAAATCAGTACATAGGGCCGGATGATCTCTGGCAAGGGGTCCGACGGAGAAATGGGGATACGCAGTGCCTCCCCACCCAGTCGTTCCACAAAGCGCTGCGTGTTCCCGGACGCTGACGAATAATAGATCAGCGTCAGAGGCTGCGCTGCCATCCGATCAGGACAGGCGCGCGATCATGTCGGGACGAAACCCCGACCAGTGATCGCTGCCAGCCACGACAACGGGGACCTGACGGTAGCCAAGGTCAGTGACGCGCGACATGGCGGCATCATCCTGGGTCAGGTCGATGACATCGTAAGAAATACCTTTTGCATCCAGCGCACGGGTGGTGGCGGTGCATTGAACGCATGCGGGTTTGGAATACACGATGATGCTGCTCATCTGTCCTCTTTCTTTGTCTCAATTCAGGGCCTCGACACAGCGGCAGCTGTCTGTCTGAAACACCCCGAACCCTTGGTTCGCGATCTTTAAAACAGGGTTTCTCCCTGTTTTGCTGCAGATGTCGTCACGAGGGTTTCAAACTAACATAGCCGTGAGCGAAAACACTTATGGGTGTGATAACACCCTAAAAACACCACTTAAAACCGCAAAATCACCACGCCGGATGACCCAAGAAATTGTCTGACACCACTCGGATTCGAAACACCCGAAGCAACATCATATTGGGTCCGAACCTCTCTTTCTGTCAACATACAGAGTTTGCTTGCATCACAGACCCAGACGTGGCAGCTGCGACCGAAGCAGTGATTTGCCCTATGACGTGCGCCTCACGTCTCCCCAAGGAAATGTGATGAAAAATCAAAACGGCAAGAAAAATACCCACCTTTTTTCCACAGATTCGACCACAAGCCACTGCGCCAAGACTCCCATGGCGCACGCGTCTGCATAGCTGCCCCCGCTAAAATGCAGGGCACAAAATGTGGTAGTGCCTAATTTTGCATCATGCGCCTACCAGCAACGCGCGAGCAGGCGCAGCACCTCTGCCATTAAAACACGTTCTTGGTCCCGTGCACGCAACACAAAACTCAGCTGTGCTGGCACGGCAACATCGGAGCACAGGGCAATGCCACCAGTTTCCGACTGCCGCAGCGCGATGGCCTCGCGGCACAGGCTAAGACCAAGACCGGAGCGCACCATTTCCAGCATCGACGCCTCCTGATCCACCTGTGCCACAATTTCTGGCTGGCAATCGTGTTCGGCAAAGACCCCCGCCAAGAGCCGATGGTGCACCGACATCTCCGGCGTGCCGATCCACGGCAGTTGCGCCAGATCAGCCCATCCTGCCCCGTTCACCCGCCCCTGCCAACCAGGAGGCGCAATCACCGCATAGCGAAACCCCGCCAACGACACCGATTGCAGCGCCACCTCCCCATCAGGGGTCTGCTGCGGCAGATCGTCCGGCGCACTGAGGTAATAGCCCGCGTCAATCTGCCCGCGCTTGAGCCACTGCAGAACATCACCGCTGACCCCGTGTTTCAGCCGCGTCTCTACCCGTGGGTGATCCTGCCGCAGCGCCGCCAACAAAGGCCCAAGGCGGATGAATTCGGGATCCACAATCGTGCCAAGGGTCAGCTGCCCTGCGATCTGTCCCGCCTGCTGACGGGCGCTGCGCCGAAATTCGCCCAGTGCCTCCAGCACACGTTCTGCCTTGGACAGGATCGCCGCGCCGTCTGCGGTGATCTGCACGCCTGTTGGAATGCGTTCAAACAGGATCAAGCCCGTCTCTTCGGACAGGCGTTTGATCTGATGGCTGATCGCTGGCTGTGTCAGATGCAGCACCTCCGCCGCGCGGGAAACGCTGCCCTCGCGGGCAACAGTGACAAAGGCCAGAAGGGCATTGGGGTTGGACAGTCTCTCCATATAAAAATCTCTAATACAGAACCGAGAGATTTGTCATTAGCAGAACAGTGTTTTCCCCCCTACCCTGCGTGCAACAGAGGGAGGCAAGCTATGGCAACGCAGGAACACACATTCGACTATATCGTTGTCGGCGCCGGATCAGCGGGCTGCCTTCTGGCCAATCGCCTCAGCGCGGATCCCAAAAACCGCGTTCTACTCTTGGAGGCGGGCAAAGCCGACACCTATCCATGGATCCATATTCCAGTGGGCTACCTCTATTGCATCGGCAACCCGCGTGCGGACTGGATGTATAAAACCCAGCCGGACAAGGGGCTGAACGGCCGCAGCCTGCTGTATCCGCGCGGCAAAACGCTGGGCGGCTGTTCATCGATTAACGGCATGATCTACATGCGCGGCCAGGCCCGTGACTATGACAACTGGGCCGCATTGACCGGCGAAGCTGCGTGGGCGTGGGAAAACGCGCTACCTGATTTCATGGCGCATGAAGATCATTACCGGCTGGACAATGGTGCCGATCCCACAACCGGCGACAACAGCCGCTTTTCCGACCTGCATGGGTCGGGCGGTGAGTGGAGGATCGAAAAACAGCGCCTCAACTGGGAAGTGCTGGACAGTTTTGCCAATGCGGCAGTGGAAACCGGCGTCGAGCGGACCGATGATTTCAACAGCGGTGACAACGCAGGGGTTGGCTATTTCGATGTGAACCAACGATCCGGCTGGCGCTGGAATACCTCCAAGGCGTTCCTGCGCCCGGCGAAATCGCGCCCAAACCTGACCATATGGACAGAGGCACAGGCGGAGAAGCTTCTGTTTGACAAAGCATTGATGGGGGAGCTGCGCTGCAGCGGCGTGCGCGTGCACCGCCAAGGCCGCTCTATCGAGGTTGGAGCAAAGAAAGAGGTGGTGCTGTCGGCAGGCGCAATCAATTCGCCGCAGATCCTACAGCTGTCGGGCATCGGTCCGGCAGCCCTGCTGAAACAGCATGGGATCGACGTGGTACTGGATCAGCCCTATGTGGGCGAAAATCTACAGGACCATCTGCAAATCCGCGCCGTGTTCAAAGTGAACGGGACCCGAACCCTGAACACGCTGGCCAATTCGCTGCTGGGCAAGACAAAGATCGGGTTGGAATATCTGTTCAAACGTTCCGGCCCCATGAGCATGTCGCCCAGTCAGCTGGGCGCCTTCACCCGATCCGATCCCGGCCGCAATCACGCCAATCTGGAATATCACGTACAGCCCCTCAGCCTTGAGGCGTTTGGCGAGGATCTGCATGATTTCCCCGCGATGACGGTGAGTGTCTGCAACCTGAACCCTACCAGCCGCGGCCATGTGCGCATAGCCAGCAACAATTTCCGCGACGCGCCCGACATCACGCCGAACTATCTGGACACCAAAGACGACCGCAAGGTCGCCGCCGACAGCCTGCGGCAAGTGCGTCACATCATGGCTCAGCCGGCAATGGCGCAATATCAGCCAGAGGAATTCAAACCGGGCCCGCAATACCAGACGGATGACGAACTGGCCCGCCTGGCTGGCGATATCGCCAGCACCATTTTTCACCCCGTCGGCACGGTGAAAATGGGCCACGACGACGATCCGACCGCCGTTCTGGACCCGCACCTGCGCCTGCGCGGCGTATCGGGCCTGCGCGTGGTGGATGCGTCAATCATGCCAGAGATCACCAGCGGCAACACCAATTCCCCCACCATCATGATCGCGGAGAAGGCAGCGGGCTGGATCCTCGGCGGCCAATAGATCCCTAGAGAACGCCGCAGCGCAGAAATCTGTCGCAAATCATCCCTCAAAGGACGGGCTCAGTGCTTGACACTGTGCTGCGATGCAACGAAAGTCATCACCGATGGTTCACGCTGCTTGGAAAAGTGGCGGGATGAAAAGGGAACACGGTGCGGTGTAGCCATCAGGCGCCAACTCCGTGACTGCCCCCGCAACTGTAAGCGGTGCGCAAACCCCACTAAGCCACTGAGCGCAGGAGACTGCCTCGGGAAGGCGGGGCCAGCCAATCACCGCAAGTCAGGAGACCTGCCATCGAAACCCGATATTCAACCCGGGCGGGGTGCCTGGTGAGAGGTTTTGCTGACACAGATTCGGTCCTCCGTTTCTGGTGTTCCCAACCTTGATCCGCCCTCGCAGAAACGCGGAGGGCGTTATGGACCGGACCCACAAAGTAAGCATTTGCACCCCCTGTGCACACAAGGGTGGCTCGCCCTGTCAGGCCGGATATGACCTGATCCATCGCCTGCGCCGCGCCATCGAGATGACAGGCGACAGCGTGGCAGAGGATTTCGAAATCTCCGGCACGGCCAGCGTCACCGGCTGCGATCGAAACTGTACGCTGGCCTATCACAGCACCCGCGACACGTCTCATGTGTTCGGCGACGTTGCCCCGGATGAGGATGTAGATACGCTACTGGAACTGGCAGCAGAATATGCCGCTGCCGACAGCCCGTGGTCCAAATCCCCCGATCCCGCCGCCCTGCCCGCAGCGACCCATCTCACCCGTTTGCCTGCCGCGATGGTGGCTGTCACCCCAATGATGGAGGCTATCTCATGAGCGCATCCCTTCGCGTCGATCAGGCCGCATGGGGCCCCACCAAACGCAGCCCGCGCGTGCTGCAAGAGGTCAGCTTTGACCTGAACGCCGGTGAGGTGCTGGGCATCGTGGGGCCCAATGGCGCCGGTAAAACCACCCTGTTGCGGATGATCTACGGCTACAACCACCCGCAAACCGGCAAGATTTATATCGACGGCAAACCCACCTCGAAAATGCCGCCCCGTGCGCTTGCACGCAAAGTCGCGGCCGTGCTGCAGGAACAGCCCACCGATTTCGCCCTGTCTGTGCGTGAAATTGTAGCGCTGGGTCGGGTGCCGCACCGTCTGGGATTTTCCACGCCCGGTCGGCGCGACGAAGAGGTGATCGAGGCCGCGATGGAGCGCATGGGCCTGCACGGCTTCTCTGACCGCACGCTGTCGACACTGTCGGGCGGGGAACGCCAGCGCGTCATGGTCGCCCGCGCCCTTGCGCAGGAACCGGAAATTCTGGTGCTGGATGAACCGACGAACCATCTGGACATCCGCCACCAACTGGAGGTGCTGCAGTTGATCCGCGAATTGGATCTGACCATCGTCACGTCGCTGCATGATCTGAACCTAACCGCGTCGGTTTGTGACAAGGTTCTGGTGCTCAAAGGTGGCAGCATGCAAAGCTTTGGCACCCCAGACACAGCGCTGGAGGCACAGTTGATTTCACACACCTTCGGCGTTGAGGCGCTGCGCGAGGAGTTGAGCATCAGCCGCCAGTCGCATCTTTCTTTCAACCTACCCACAACACATTAACTTCAGGGAAAACCAATGAAAAAAATCTCTCTCGCCTTCGGCCTGATGGCCGTGGCCTCCCCCGCTTTTGCCGCGACGACCGTGGACAGCTGCAACCGCCAAGTGACCTTTGAAGAGGCGCCGAAGGCCGCCATTTCCCACGACGTCAACCTGACCGAAATGATGTTGGTTCTGGGTCTGGCAGATCGCATGGTTGGCTACACCGGCATTTCCGGCTGGAAAACGCTGGACGAAGAAATGCGCGCAGGCGTCGAAGAACTGCCTGAGCTGTCCGAAAAATACCCTACCAAAGAGGTTCTGGTCGGTGCTGACGCGGACTTCTTCTTTGCCGGCTGGAACTACGGCATGAAGGTTGGCGGCGAAGTGACCCCCGAAACCCTCGCTCCTTTTGGCATCAACGTTTATGAACTGACCGAAAGCTGCATCCACATCGGTGACAAGCCGAAAGTCAGCATCGACGACATGTACAACGACATCCTGAACCTCGGCAAAATCTTCCACGTTGAAGACAAAGCCGAAGAACTGGTTGCAGGCTACAAGGCCGAACTGGACGCCTTCACCGCGAACCTTGAAACCGGCGATCCGCTGCGCGTGTTCGTTTACGACAGCGGCGAAGACAGCCCCTTCACCGCCGGTCGCTACGCCATGCCCACCGCCCTGATCGAGGCCGCAGGCGGCACCAACATCATGGACGATTTTGAAAAAAGCTGGGGCAAAGTGAACTGGGAAGCCGTGGTCGAGCGCAACCCAGAGGTCGTGGTTATCGTGAACTACGGCAATGTCACCGCCGAAGAAAAGCGCGATTTCATGATGAAGAACCCCGCCTTCGCCGAGCTGGACGCGGTGAAAAACGACCGTTTCGTTGTGCTGGAATACGTCGAGGCAACCCCCGGCCCGCGCAACATCAAAGCGGTTCAGAAGCTGGCCACCGGTTTCTGGGGTAAATAAGTGATGAAGGGACATTCCTTGCGCCAGCTGCCGTTTTGGGCCGTCAGCCTCATCAGCCTGTTGTTGCTGGGGGTGTCCCTGTCCTCTGCCATTTCACTGGGCGCCATTTCGGTGCCCTTTGAAACCGTTTGGGGCGTGTTTTTTGACCGTATTGGCATGCCGTTGGGTGAGCCAAATTGGTCCAAAGGACGCGCCGCGATTGTCTGGGACATCCGCTTTCCGCGTGCGCTGCTGGCCGTTATGGTTGGCGCCGGTCTGGGTATGGTGGGCGCCGCACTGCAAGCGGTGACGCGCAACCCGCTGGCGGATCCGCATCTGCTGGGCATTTCCTCTGGTGGGGCGTTTGGGGCCATTCTGGCGCTGCTTCATACCGGATTGTTTCTGGGCATGTTGACCGTACCCCTGCTGGCGTTTTTCGGCGCGCTCGGCGCGACTGTTCTGGTGCTGGGCGTTGCGCAGATGGCCAAGGCCACCAGCGCCGACCGGCTGGTTCTGGCCGGTGTGGCCGTGTCCTTCGTCATCATGGCGGCGGCGAATGTGCTGATCTTCCTCGGCGACCCACGCGCGACGCATACGGTGGTCTTCTGGATGCTGGGCGGTCTGGGTCTGGCGCAGTGGTCGCATCTGATCTACCCGCTGGCGATCCTCATTCCCTGCGCAATTTGGCTGTGGCTGCAATCGCCACGCCTGAACGCGATGACCATCGGCGATGAAACCGCCGCAACCCTTGGCATTAACGTGCCGCAGTTCCGTTTGGCGGTGTTTTCCGTTGGCGCGTTGATCACTGGTGTGATGGTGGCCTTTTCCGGTTTGATCGGGTTTGTCGGGTTGATGGTGCCGCATATCGTGCGGATGTTTGTCGGCGGCAACTACACGCGCGTGTTGCCAGCCTCGGCCATTGTCGGCGGTATCTTCCTTTTGTGGGCAGACATCACCGCCCGCACCGTTATGGCGCCCGAGGATATGCCGATCGGCATTGTCACCGGTCTGGTCGGCGGTGTGTTCTTTATCCTGATGCTGCGGAAGTAATAATCTGACCAGAGCGCTAAACGCACTGCGCAGGACCTTGATGAAGGTCCGGCGCACGGCCGACCCGGGGCGGGGTCGATACAAAGACAAACGTTCATGTGGATTGAGACATCAGAAAGACAGAGCAAGCTCTGTCGGTCGCGACCGACCTTGGGGCGGGTCGGTCGCGAGCCGGACCGCTACGCGATCCGGCAAGTTAATCAGGCTTTGGGCGCATAATCGGCCGGATTGACCGCCTTGGGCCTTCCCGGCAGGTCCAGAACCGACGCAACTGGCGCTGTACGGGAAATCACCCGACCTTTGCGGATGACCGCCAAACGGTTGGCGCGCAGGCGCACCGCCTCTATCTTGTCCTTGGCCTGCAACAACACCATATTCGCCGCGCACCCCTTTTCCAGACCGTAGCCCTGCAGCCCCATGATCGCGGCAGAGTTTGCCGTCACCGCATCAAAGCACCACGCCATATCCTCACGGCTGGACAGCTGCCCCACATGCAACCCCATGAAGGCCACATCCAGCATGTCCGCCTTGCCCAGCGAATACCACGGGTCCATCACACAGTCAGAACCAAAGCCAACCGTGATCCCCGCGTCGCGCAATTCACGCACACGGGTCTGGCCGCGACGTTTGGGATAACTGTCATGACGCCCCTGCAGCATAATGTTGATCAGCGGGTTGGGAATGGCATGCACCCCCGCCTCCACCATCAGCGGGATCAGTTTTGAGACATAGTAGTTGTCCATCGAATGCATCGAGGTCAGATGCGAGCCCGCCACGCGGCCCTGTAACCCCAAGCGCTGGGTTTCATAGGCCAGTGTTTCGATGTGACGGCTGTGGGGATCATCGCTTTCATCGCAATGCATATCCACCATCAGGCCACGATCCGCTGCGATCTGGCACAGTTGGCGCACGCTTTCGGCACCATCGGCCATAGTGCGTTCAAAATGCGGGATGCCGCCCACCACATCGACGCCCATATCCAGCGCTTTTATTGTATTTGCCATCGCGGTTGAATCACGCAGCACACCATCCTGGGGAAAGGCGACCAGTTGCAGATCAAGGTAATCCTTCACCTGTTCGCGCACCTCAAGCAGAGCCTCAACGCCCTTCAACTCGTCATCGCAGGTGTCCACATGACTACGGATCGCGCCGATCCCCATGCTGACCGCCAGATCACAATAGCGCAGGGCGCGCGCCACAATCTCCTCCACGCTTTGTAGTGGTTTGAGTTCCCCCCACAGCGCAATGCCTTCCAGCAGGGTGCCAGAGGTGTTCATGCGCGGATTACCCAAGGACAGCGTTGCGTCCATATGGAAATGCGGATCGACGAAGGGCGGGCTAACCAGATAGCCGCCTGCGTCGATGACCTCTGCCGCCTCTGTGGTCATCCCTGCCTCAACAGCGGCAATC
Source organism: Thalassobius sp. Cn5-15 (assembly GCF_022347685.1). Lineage (GTDB taxonomy): Bacteria > Pseudomonadota > Alphaproteobacteria > Rhodobacterales > Rhodobacteraceae > Thalassobius. The sequence continues at coordinate 245,181 of NZ_JAKRGF010000005.1, read as the reverse complement.
ACACCGTCCTTCACCGCGATATCCAAACCGCTGCGCCCATCGGGCAGGGTCGCGTTCTTTATGATCAGATCAAACATCTCTCTTCCCTCTTACCGCTGGCCCTTGAACCACGGTGTCAGCAATGCGCGCGGATAGTCTGCACGGCGCGCCGCAATAACAAGTGCCACGATCGACAACACATAAGGCCCCGCCAGAAACACTTGGCTGGGCACCACAGCGCCCACTTCGGTCTGCAAACGCACCTGCAATGCATCAAATGCGCCAAACAGCAGGGCCCCAAACAGTGCCTTGCCCGGTCGCCAACTGGCAAAGATCACCAGTGCAATACAGATCCAGCCGCGTCCGTTGACCATGCCGAAAAAGAAACTGTCAAAGGCCGACATGGTCAAAAACGCCCCGCCCAGCGCCATCAACGCAGAACCAGCAACCACCGCGCCAATGCGCAGCCCATAGACAGACAGACCCTGCGCATCAACGCTATCGGGATTGTCACCCACCGCCTGTAGCGCCACGCCCAGCGGCGTGCGGTTCAAAACATACCACACCAGCAGAACCATCAGCAGCGCAAGCCATGTGAACGCCGTTTGTTGAAACAAAACCGGCCCAAGGAAAGGCAGATCCGACAGCACCGGAATATCCAGCGCACGGAACGGTTCAATCTTCGGCGGCGAGCTGACAGCGGGCAGCGCAGTACGGTAGGTGAAGTAGCTGAGTGAGGTGGCAAACATCGTCACCCCCAACCCTGACACATGTTGTGACAGCCCCAGCGGCACAGTGAGAATTGCGTGCAACAGACCAAAGGCTGCGCCAGCCACAGCCGCCGCCAGCACCCCGCCCCACAGGCCAAGGCCCAGCCAGACAGCCATCCAGCCGACCATCGCGCCGGTGACAAAGATCCCCTCGATCCCAAGGTTCAGCACGCCGGATTTCTCACACAGTAGCGCGCCAAGGACGCCGAAGATCAGCGGCGTCGCAATACGCAGCGACGCGGCCCAGAAGCTATCGGACAGGAGAATGTTGAGGATATCCAGCATCACGCCTCTCCTGTCTTGCTGGCTGAGGATCCGGTGCGGGTGATGCGGAAACGGGCAAAGAACCCACCGACCAGCACACAGAGCAGCGACATCGACACAATCAGATCCGCCAGATAGGACGACACGCCCATTGACCGGCTCATACTGTCGGCGCCGACAAAGACGCTGGCAATGAACAGCGCGGCCACCACTACCCCCATCGGCGACAGACCCGCCAGCATCGCGACCACGATGCCGGTGTAGCCAAATCCGGGCGACAGATCAGCGGTCAGGTAGCCCTTCAGCCCCGCGACCTCGCTCACACCTGCCAGACCTGCCAGACCGCCCGACACGATCGCCACGCTGAGAAGCGAGCGGTTCACACCGATGCCCGCATGACGCGCCGCAGGGGCGTTTTCACCCACCGCGCGCAGTTTGAAACCCCAGACCGAATGCGACAGCATCACCTGCGCCACTGCGGCGGCAACCAGTGCGATGATCAGCCCCGAATGCACCCGCATCCGCGCCATCAAGGTTGGCAACACGCCCTCATCCAAAATCGGCGCACTTTGCGGCCAGCCGAGGCCATAGGGATCCTTCAGCGGACCCTCCAGCATATATTGCAGGAAAATCAGGATGATGAAGTTCAACAATAGCGTCGTCACCACCTCATCCGCGCCGAAACGTGTTTTCAGCATTGTCGGCACCACCATGCCCGCCGCGCCCGCCGCGCAGCCCAGCATAATGATCAGCGGCAACAGAATATAACCCGGCGCCTCAATCGCACCGGCCCCGATGGCAACTGCCGCCATCGCGCCAAGGTACAGCTGCCCCTCGGCCCCGATATTCCACAGACGTGCCCGAAACGCCAAAGCCGCCGCCAGACCGGTGAAGATCAAAGGGGTTGCCCGCGTCAGCATTTCCGAAAAAGCAAAGAGCGATCCAAAGACGCCTTTCACCATCTCGCCGTAAGCGGTCAAAATATCCGCACCGGCAAAGGCCAGCGGGATCGCCGCGCCCAGAATGGCAATCACGGCCGATAGGATCGGCAGCCCCAGTTTAAACGCCGTCGAAGTCGCGGGGCGTGGTTCAATCCGTATCATTTTGTTCCTGCTCCGCTTTGCTGCGGTTCATGCGGGGTTGCTTCGCCCGCCATCATCAGACCAATAACCTCGCGGTCACGGGTGCCTGCCTCCACCATTTCGCCGTCGTGGATCACCACCACCCGATCAGCAAGGCTGAGGATTTCATCCAGATCCTCGGAAATCAGCACGATGCCTGCGCCAGTTTCGCGCGCTTCCAGCAGGCGGCGTGCCACCTCGGAGGCGGCCAGCATGTCCAGACCACGGGTCGGCTGGTTCGCTAGGATCAGTTGCGGGGTCTGTTCAAAGACGCGGGCAAGGATCAGCTTCTGGATATTGCCCCCAGACAGTAGCCGCGCACGGGCGTCAACACCGGGACCGCGCACGTCATAATTCCGGCTCAGCGTCTCAGCATTGGCCTTGATCGCGTCTTTTTTCAGAAAACCAGCCCGGCTGACCTCCGCACTGTTCAGTCGTTCGATGACCATGTTTTCGGCAACCGACATGGCACCGACGATGCCGTCGTGATGGCGATCCTCTGGGATGCGCCCAACGCCTGCCTTGATCATATTGGCGGGCGTCACGGTGGCAATGTCTGCCCCGCCGATTCGGATCGTGCCCGCGCTGGGTTTGGTCAGGCCAGAAATCAGACCTGCCAAAGCGCTCTGCCCGTTGCCGGAAACCCCAGCGATGCCAAGAATTTCATGCGCGTTCAAAGTAAGAGAGGCACCGACCAGGCTGTCGCGTTTGGATCGTCCTGTGACTGACACGCCTTCCAACTCCAGTACCGGCGCACCAGCGGTCATGTCTGTGCGCGGGGTTTCGGGCGTGTCGGCCCCCACCATCATGCGGGCGATGATGCGTTCGTCGGCGTCAGCGGTTGCAATCTCCCCCACCTTTTTGCCGTGCCGCAACACCGCGATGCGTTGGGAAAATGCCAGCACTTCGCGCAGCTTGTGAGAAATGAAGATCACCGACAGACCTTCGCGCGTCATTGCGCCAATGTTGTCAAACAGCGTATCTGCCTCTTGTGGCGTTAGCACCGCGGTAGGTTCGTCCAGCACCAGAATGCGCACGTCGCGGTACAGCGCCTTCAGAATCTCAACCCGCTGGCGTTCGCCGACAGACAGGCGGCCAACCGGCGTATCCAGCGTCACAACCAAACCGGTGCGCTGCATGATCTGCTCAATTTTGGCCCGTGCAGCGCGCAGATCACGGCGCCAGCGGCCCAGGCGTTCGGAGCCTAATACGATGTTATTTAGCGCCGACAGGTTCTCCGCCAGCGCGAAATGTTGATGCACCATACCGATGCCCGCCGCCAATGCCGCCTGCGGATGGCCAAGGGACAGCGCCTGCATCTGTCCGCCCTCATCCGCAACCTCTACCGTGCCCGCATCAGGCAGGTAGTGGCCGAAAAGCATATTCATCAGCGTGGTCTTACCCGCGCCGTTTTCCCCCAAAAGCGCCAGCACCTCACCCTGATGCAAGTCCAGATCAATGACGTCATTTGCGATGACGCTGCCGAACCGCTTGGACAGGCCGCTTAGGGAAAGCACCTTGGTTTGTGTTGTCTGTGTCACCGTCAGGTCCACCGTCATTTTCGAAGACAGAAGAAAGGCCGGCGCGTCGGGTGGACGCACCGGCCTGCATGGCATCAGCGCCTTAGTTGTCCGAAACCGGACGCGCGTCGTTCACGTTCACACGGAACAGACCGTCCAGAATGTCGGCCTCTTTGGAGCGGACCTGTTCAACGATCTCAGTGGAGACCAACGCCTCATCCAGTACCAGCGACCCACCACCATAGGACATGAAGCTGTACTGACCGTAGTCCGCCGCCTCAAAACTGCCTGCTTTGACGTTGGCGATGGCTTTGTCGATCGTCGCCTCCATATGCCACAGGGCGGATGCCAGAATGGTGCCCGGATAATCGCCCGATGTGTCGATCACGTTGCCCACAGCCTTCACGCCACGCTCAACAGCGGCGTCCGATACGCCAAAGCGTTCCGCGTACATAATGTCTGCACCAGCATCCATCATCGCAAAAGCGCTTTCTTTAGCTTTGGGCGGATCGTACCAGCTGTCGATGAAGTTCACGATAAACTTGACTTCAGGATTCACTTCGCGCGCACCGTCCATAAAGGCGTGCATCAGGCGGTTCACCTCAGGAATGGCGTAGCCGCCGACCATACCGATCACGTTGCTTTCGGTGGTGGCACCAGCGATCATGCCCGACAGGTAGCTGGGTTCATGGATCCAGTTATCAAAGACCGAGAAGTTCGGTGCAACCGCCCCAAAGGACGACCCCATCAGGAAGGCAGTTTCAGGATAGTCTTTCGCCACCTTGCGGGCAGCGCGTTCCAGACCGAACACCTCACCGACAATCAGCCCCTTGCCCTGTTCGGCATACTCGCGCATCACCCGTTCGTAGTCAGTATTGGCGACATTTTCCGAAAACACATATTCGATGTCGCCACGTTCAGCAGCCGCATTCAGTGCCTTGTGAATACGGCTGATCCATTGCTGTTCAACTGGCAGCGTATAGATCGCGGCAACCTTCAGTGCCTCTGCCGCCGCCATGCTGGTCGATGCCATCAGGCCGAAACCCACTGTCATTGCACCTGCCGCCAGCGTCAACGCCGCGCGGCGTGTCACGTTTTTGATAGTCTTCATGATAGACCCCCATGTTGCAGTTTTATTGCCACAAGGGTCGTGCGGTTTGACCAACCGGTCAACAAAAGCACTTCGCCAACACGCGCCATCCCCTGCGCCCCTTGCGTCTACGCGGCAGGGTGCACGATTTTCGGGCGAAAAGCTACATATTTAGGCGCAATTCACCCGAGGAAACACGCCCCTCAACACGCTGTTTTTAAAAGAAATTCACAACATAAAAGCGAAAGGCCGTATAACTACGGCGCGATTATGCACATTCCACAGGCAGTGCCTTCGCAGCCCACCGCGCTCATTCCGCGCAGTCATAAACACGGATCTCCCGCTCCAGAAACAGCGGCTTCATCGCCTCAAAACTGCGCACATTCTTACAGACAAGCGCCAGTTCTTGCAGGAAGGACTGCCGGATCTCCGGCTCTGAATGGTAGGCGAACCATTCAAAGTTGCGCACCAGAAACAGATCAAAACCCTGGCTGAACCAATAGTCCAACTGCCACTCTTCGTTCTGCAGCGGCCATGTGTGGGCCTTCACCTCATAGTCTTCGTCGCCTTCATCCACATCTTCCAGACCGAACATAACCACCGGCATGTGCACATAAAAGACAGAGTTCACTGCGTTTAACTGAATGATACGCTCCGGCGCCACATCGGGTGCCTCGGTGTTGTATTTTTCGGCCAATCGCTCGATGCGCTGGAACTCCATCGCCTGCGCTTCTTTCTGCTGCGGCAGCGTCAAAGGCGTCGCGGTGACGATCCGACGCTCCGCATGGTTCTGCGCAATATAGCGGTCCAGCAAATCCTGATTGCTCATCGCGGTGGCCTGCCCCAGAACGCCGGCAGTCCCCATCCCAGCCGTGATCAGTCCCGCCCCGATCCAAACCACAGTGCCCCAACGCATCGCGTCCAGAGTGTTCTGCGCATAGGTCAGCAGCACAATCGACGAAATCAGCAAATAGCCGGAGAAGTTGGCGATCCACAGATGTTCCGGCTGACGCGCGCCGGTGATGGCGGCAGTGAACAGTGTGCCCAGCGTCAGCGCGATCCAGATCATCATCAACAGGCCCCGATGTGACAGAGCCGGTGCGCGCCAGATTAAAACAGGGCTAACCACCGCTGCGACCGCCATCGGCAGCGACATGCCAAAGCTAAGTTCAAGGCTACGTGTCCACAGCATCTGCAGCCCCGCCAGCCAACCGTCATCCTGCACCGACATCACAGACTGGATTTTCTGATAGTCGAGGAAATTTTTGAAATCCAACAGGATACCGATATTCCAGACCGGCCACAGCGCCAATGCGATCCCAACCGCACGGGCGAAAGAGGCCAGCGCCACACGCCAGCCCGCTTGCTGTGACAACAGTAGAATCCAGCCAAGGCCAAGCGGCAACAAGACAAAGATCGCAGAATGCTTGAAGCTCAGCGCCAATGTTACACAAACGCCCAGAATGATGTCCCAACGACGCGACTGGTCGTGTTGCATTCGCATCACCAGCGCACCGATCGTGGCAATCACTGCCGTGGCCTGTGCTGCATCTCCCTTAGCGATATGAGACATAAAGACCGCCAGTGGAAACAGCGCCGCCACCCCGCCGGCCACTGCCGACAGCGGCCTTGACAGTGAAAACTGCCGTGCAATCAGGAAAAACAACGGCGCCATCAGCGCACCACAAATGGCCGTCATCGTGCGCGCGGCCAGATAGAACGGGGTGGGATCAATAAAATACGCGGCACGAAAATCGCCTGCGCCTTCCCACCAGCCAGAAAGCAACCCAACCGGAAACAGCGCCACCAGTGCCACCGCGTTCAGGTAGTTGATGAAAGGCGGGTAAAAATGCTGTCCTGGCACCAATTGCCCTGCCAGCACCTTCGCCGCATCGTTGACCCGTTCATCACCGTGAAAGTAGCCGTAATCTAATCCTATCAACCGTAGCCCCAGCGCGACGGCAAACAAAGCTAAGAAAATCCACGCCTCAGTTTTGACAAATCTATGCATTATACCCTCGGAATAATTGGGGGACGCTCTCCAAAAACACACACCACCTACCTCTGGTAAACCCAAACCGTCGCCAAGCGCAAAGAAAAGTCGCATAATAGCTTCGGCATTTGCGCCGTTGTCTTGATTAATCTCATTGCCGGAACGCCCCTTTGTTATGACACGTCCCATTGAAACCGACCCGACTGCCCCGCGACCTGCCGAGGCCGACAAAATGCCGCTATACGTGGATCTGGACCACACCTTGGTAAAAACCGATGTGGCGCAGGAGATGCTGATCCGATCCGCGCGAACCCCTGCAGCGCTGATGGCAGCGATCGGTGCAGGGCTGCGCCAAGGACCTGCAACACGCGCCAGCGCGATCAAGGCAGAGCTGGCGCGCCGCATCTACCTGCAGGCCGATCTGTTGCCCTATAACGATGCGGTGCTCCTCCATATAAAAGCAGCCCGCGCTGCGGGACGACGGGTGGTATTGGCCACAGCCGCCGATCAACAGGTCGCGCAGGCGGTGGCGGATCATCTGGGCCTGTTTGACGCCATCATCGCCTCGACACAGGCGCAGAACATGAAGGGCCGGGCAAAACTGGCAGCGATCCAGAACGACTGTCACAATGGCCCGTTTGAATATCTGGGCGACAGCCGAGCTGATCTGCCAATCTGGCAAGCGGCGACGAAACGCGGTTTTGCCAAGATCCCAAAAGGCGCCGAAGCGATGGCACAGGATGCCAGCCTGCGCCCTGAGGCAACAAGATCTGACGCGTCCGCTTTGGTAAAGCCATTGCTGAAGGCGATGCGTCCGCACCAATGGGCGAAGAACGCGCTGCTGTTTGTCGCGCTATTGTTTGCGCATCTTTACAATGATGCCAGCGCGGTGTTGCTGGCATGTGTGGGTTTCGTGTCCTACTCACTCTGTGCATCAAGCGTATATCTGATCAACGACCTTTTGGATGTGGAGGCGGACCGCGCCCACGCGACCAAGCGCAACCGCCCCTTTGCCGCCGGAACATTACCACCTGATATCGGCGCTCTGGCCGCGGTGGGATTGCTGGCCCTGTCGCTTGCACTGGCAGCTCTGATATCCGGTGCCTTCCTGATTGTACTGTTGATCTATATCGCCTTGACCAAGGCATATTCCCTCTGGCTGAAACGGTTTTCCACCGTTGATGTGGTCATTCTGGCGCTGCTCTATACGCTTCGGATCATTGCAGGCGCGGCTGCGATCGGGGTGATGCCCAGCCCGTGGATCCTGACCTTCTCGCTCTTCTTCTTCCTCAGCCTTGCCTACATGAAACGCTATATCGAACTGTCCCGTTTGGTGGCCAAAGCTGCAGAGGACACCGCGCAACTGCCGGTCCGCAACTACTATGCTGGCGACCTGACTGTGGTGCAGACCTTTGGCATCGCCAATGGCGCGCTATCGCTGTTGACGATGGCCAATTACATCAACAGCGATATGGTCAAACATCACTACCGCACGCCAGAATTCCTGTGGCTGATGCTGCCGATCATGATGTTCTGGACCTACCGCGCATGGATGTGGGCCAATCGGGACAAGATCGGCGATGATCCCGTGGCCTTTGCCCTGCGCGATCAGTTGAGCCGACTGTCGGTGTTGCTGCTGCTGCTGTCGGTGGCGCTGGCCCGATATGTGGATCTGGGATTTGGCCAGACGGGGGGCTTGGGATGACGATTAGCGGCTTCCTGCTGGTTTTGGTCAGCGTCAGCCTGTCGGCAGTGGCGCAGACTGCGTTCAAACTGGGCGTATCGCGGGTGGAACTGGCAGAGGGCGCCGCACTGTGGCTGAAGGCGCTGAGCTTCCTTCTATCGCCTCTGGTGCTGGCGGGGCTGGCGCTTTACGGCGTGGGTACGGTTTTGTGGCTCTTTGCCCTGCGGCAGATGGACCTGTCGCTGGCCTATCCCTTTGTCGCGATGAGCTTTGTCATGGTGGCCGGTTCTGGCATCTTGTTGCTGGGCGAGCCTGTCAGCCCCACGCGACTGACCGGTCTGGCACTGATCATCCTCGGGCTGCTGGTGATGTCCCGAGGGTAATGGCAGTGAGTTAAATGTCTGACTGCAGATTTCGCAACGCATAGAAAAGGGCGGCCCGATGAGGGCCGCCCTTCGATGTTCATTGTACCGCGTTGAGATCAGATAAACCCAAGGTGCAGGTTCAGCGCGATCAGGATCAGCATCAGTCCACCGATCCAGCCCATCGCCTCACGCAAGTGACGGCGCTCATTCAGTTTACCGGTCAGGCCCGCCCCCATAAACACCACCACCATATCCGACGGGATCGCCGTCAGTGGCACCAGTGCGCCAAGGATCAGGAACTGCAACTCCACGCTGCCGTTGCCTTCGCCCATGCTGACGAAAGGCGGTAGAAACAGCGCAAAGAACAGTACCGTCTTGGGGTTCATCAGTTCCACCAGAACCCCCTGCCAGACAATCTGGCCGGTGGATCTGCGCGTTACCTTCGACACCTCAAGGTCAGTCTGAGAGGCGGCGCGCGCCTCCCAGATCATGCCAAGGCCCAACCAGATCAGATAGGCCGATCCGACATAGCGCAGGGTCGGAACAATCCACGTAAACCGTTCAAACACCGCCGCCAGACCCAGGGCCGTGGCAACCGCCAGCGCCATCCCCCCCAGTGCCAACCCGAAGGCCGAGGCAAAGCCCGCCATCCGGTCCTGCCCCACCGTGCGCGACAACACATAGAGCATTGACGGACCCGGCGTCGCGCTAAGGGCAAGCCCCGCCAACAGTACAGCGAGGATTGTGTCGAAATGGGGCATCTTTAATGTTCCTTGGACTGCAGGTGGTTTTCAAATGGATTTGTGACCGGCGCCTGATCCTGCTGTTCCCCCATTTCTTTGCGCAAATATGGGAAATCACGCATCAACATGGTTTCCAGATGCTCCCCCGCCATAAACGGCTTATAGGCCGCCGGACGATCGGCATCGCAAAGTTCAGAGAAAGGTTCGATCATTGTGTCATGGTTCGCCGCAACAAAGTAAGGCATGGAAAACCGCTCGTCGCTAGAATTCAAGACCCTATGTAGGGTTGAACGCAAAATTCCATTGCTCCACGCCTCAAGCATGTCGCCGATATTGCAGACGAAAACCGAATGATCGACGGGTACATCGATCCATTTGCCCTTGGTAGACAGGACCTGCAGGCCGGGATTACGGGTGTGCAGCAAGGTCAGACACTCGTAATCCGTATGCGCACCCATATTGACAGATTTTTGATCAGTTTTTGCCGAGGCACGCAGATAGTGCAGCAGACGCAGCTGTGAAATCGGCTTGTCCATCTTCGAGGACATTGCCCCTTCGGGCAGTCGCAGATGCATTTCCAGTGCTTTGGTCACCAGCCGGCCTAGGGCCGAGATCTGTTGGTAGTAAGCGCTGATCACAGGCTGGAAACCGGGGCTGTCGGGCCAGACATTCGGCCCAAGCAAGCGGTTGCCCGCCAGATAATCCGGATCATCCATCGGCAGGTCGAGGCCAAGGTCAAAGGCCTCGTACTGGCGATGTTTTTCATCCTCATAATCACCCTTTTCGGTGAAAGGGACATAGCCACGGTGATTGCTGCTGTTTGCAATGTAATGGCGCATTTTATGGCGGTCAGGCTGGGCAAAGAACAGGGCCGCGACAGAATACGCCGCCTCGATCAATACCGGGCTGATGCCGTGGTCCGAAATACGGAAAAACCCGAACTGACGCGCTGCGCGCCCGATCTGATCTGCCACTTTCTGGCGTTCCCCGGCATCCTCACTGGCCAGACCCTTCAGGCTGATCAGCGGCAAAGTCCCATCTTCGTAGTGTGTGTAGTTCGAAGTCTTAACAGTCATTTTTCGCTCCAGTTGAGTATGAGTGAGCGAAGTATGTACAAACTTTTAGTTAAATTGATGAATTTTCAAAGTCTTATAAAAGATTTTAACCATACTAAAGTTTACATCCTAAAGTCTATAAAAGTAACAGCTCACGCTTAACGCGTATCGATAAAACTTTGGCCCAAAAACTGCATCCCATGGCCCTCTTTTGAAATCGGTGCTGCGGCTGCAAAAACGGCCCGCGCTACCGCTGTCAAAATGCGCGACAAGGCGCGACAAAATTTTGACGCGCGGCAACCGGGCCAAAAATCATAAATTTCCCGTCGAATGGCAGTACGAGTGTCAAGACACCGGCTTTAAGCTGACACCCACCTGGCGCCAGTCTCAGATGCTATGCCCCTGCGCGGACCGCAGTGCAGCATTTACCACCTATGCGAAACGAGAGCGGATTGACCGGACAACAAAGACAATGCGTGCGCATTTCCGGACGCCTTACCTGCCCCAAGATTGCCACAAACGGCCACATCCAACGCAGCGGCGCTTGCAAGGCAGAGAATCGCAGGCAACACATATGCACTTTGCGGCGCATCACGTTGGGGCTACGCGTCTTCCGCCCAGCCCAGCAGCTGATTTATCAGCACCAGAAACAACTCTGTGCCAACAGGCAGCAACGTATCGGGAAAATCGAAATCAGGGTTGTGCAGCTGCGGCTGATCCACGCCCGATCCAAGGAATATCATCGCCGTCTCAACCCCATCCAGCCCGTAGCAGGCGAAATCCTCGGAAAAGCGCTGCGGTCCAGCGGCAGCGCGCAGCGGGATGCTCTGCCGTTTGGTGGCGCGCATCACCTCCACATTGGCCGCAGCGCTGTTCACAGTCGCGGAAAACACATCGTGCCAGCTGATATTAACCTCTAGACTATGACGGGCGGCGATTGCGCGCACCTCTGCCTCCGCCCTTTCGATCAAATCGGCCATATCGGCGTCTGTCACCGCGCGCAGCGTACAACGCAACTCACCCACACCGGGGGCGATTCCAAAGGTCGCTTCGCCGAGTTGCGCATGGGTGAGCGTGGCCAGTTTGAACCCCGCCTGCAACGCCCCGCCGCTGCTAAGCGCTGGCAGGGATGTCATCAATGTGGCCATCGCAGCGGCAGGCGACACCCCGTCCTCTGGCGCAGCCGCATGAGAGCTTTTGCCAGTGAGCCGGACCTGCATCCCACGCGAGGCACAGCAGGCCACGCCGTCGCACAGCTGCACGGCCCCCAGCGCGAGGCCCGGCAGATTGTGTATCGCAAAGGCGTAGTCCGGTCGCAATTCGACCCAACGGGGGTCTGCCACCACCGCAGGTGCGCCCTGCCCCGTTTCCTCTGCCGGTTGGAACAGCACGACCACCCGCCCCCGCTGCGGGCGCTTGTCGCATAGCGCCATCGCGACACCGATCACCATGCTCATATGGCCATCATGACCGCAGGTATGGCTGTTGTCTGCAATCTCTGACCGGTACTGCAAATCAGACTGCTCTGGGATCGGCAGACCGTCCAGCTCGCAACGGATCATCACGGTTGGGCCGGGGGCAGCACCGTCAAACGCTGCCGCCACGCCGTGGCCGCCAAGATCCTGCCAGATCTGATCCGCATCCAGATCACGCAGGCGTTCTACAATATGCGCGGCTGTTTCCACCTCTTGCCCCGACACTTCAGGGCGGCGGTGCAGCGCATGGCGCACGTCTGTCAGCGTGGCGATCTGTTCGGGTGACAGGGTGACGGGCGTGTTCATGTCATCTCCAGCGGTGGCGAATTTTGCCCTGTAACAGGCCGCAAAACCGCTGCGAGAACAAGCAAAAACTGTGGTCAGAAACGCACAGGGACTGTGAAGCGATAACTGGATTTATTCAGTTGTTTCGGCGCCTTGGCAAAGCGCCCTGCCCGTTTCACCGCAGCGATTGCAGCTGTATCAATCGCCTCAACGCCCGAAGATTTTGCGATCCCGACCGACAGCAGCTGCCCAGTTGGCGCGACCTTCAGCCGGATCAGGGCGGTGCCGTGTTTGCTGCCGCCACGGATCGGTTTTTTGCGCCGCTCAATACGGGTGCGGATCTTGGCGCCCCAGACATTTACCAGCTTGGCCTCTTTGCCTTTGCCCAGCGTTTTGACCTTGGCGTTTCCACTGTTGCCCGCTTGACTAGACCCACCACTGCCAGCCGCTTTCTGGTTGGCGGACCCTGCCTTGGCGGCATTGTTGCGGTTAGACGATTTCGCCTTTTCCTTTGGCTTCGGCTTTGGCTTGGCCTTCGGTTTGGGCTTTGGTTTCGGCTTTGGTTTCGGTTCTGGCTTCACCTCGGGCTTCGGCGGCGGTGGCGCTTTGCTCGCATCAACCTGCGGCTTTACCTCCTGCAGGGATTTCGGCATCTGCGAAGGCTGATCCATCTTCGGCGGCGCGGTGGTCAGTGCTGCGACCTTGAACTGGGCCGAAGGGGCCTCTGCCACATGCAGCGCCATTTCGATCACCGGCTGATCCTGCACCTCGGGCGGGCGGGTCCAATCCTCAATCACCTCGGCGATGTTGCCGGGGGCGCCGTGCAGCGTCACCACTGCGTCGCCGCCAATACCACCGGCCTGCTGCCCGCTGCCTGTATCGGGAAACTGCACAAATAACAGCAGATGCGCCGCAAGTGCCGCAAGCGTAAAACCGGTAAATTCCCCCCAGACCCTCATGATGGTTCCACAACCAATTCAACCGCGCCCACGCCGGCAGCCCGCAATTGCGCCATCACCTGCGCCAGACGTTTGCCCGGTGCGCGCGCATCCGCGTTAAGCACCACTTTGTCCAGCGGGACACCTTCGCCTTTCAAGGCTGCAATCACCGCATCCCCGCGATGATCCTGATACGCCAACTCACCACTTTGGCTGAGGTAGATCGACAGATCCGCCTGCGGATCCGCGGCGGCAACGGCCTGCGGCACCTCTACCTCAAACGGATCAGGCGGTGCGATCTGTGCGGTCATAAGAAAAAAGATCAACAGCAAGAACACCACATTGATCATCGGCACGATAGATTCCGCCTTCTCCGGACGGCCGGGGGGTTGGAAGTTCATCATCGTCTCACTCCACCAGAACCAGCGCGGTGAACCCGGCGGCTTTCAGTGCGTCAGAAATCCGCACCACCTGCTGTACTGATGCCTCTTCCTGACTGCGCAGCACGATGACATCCTGCGGCGTTTCCACCAGCACCTGCAGATCCCGCACCACGGTTTCCAACGGCATATCAATCCCGTTAAGGCGCACGCCTTGGGGCAGGATATCTACCAGTTTAGGTGCGCCAGACGGCACTCCACCACCAGAGGCCATCGGCATTTCGATCACTTGTGGCATACCAAAGCGCGACGCCAGCATGAAGAACACCAGCAACAGGAAAACCACGTCGATCATCGGCGTCAGCGATGGCTTGCGCCTTGGTTTTGACCTCAGCCCCAGATCCATGCTCTTACTCCGCTGCAAGGCTCTTGATTGGGGCGGCGTTGATCTGAAGAGCCGCAGCTTCGGATGCATTTGCCATCGGCACCACGAATACACGAGCGCACATGTCTTCGCTGTCGCGGCGCAGGCGGTCAACCACCGCCTCAAACCATGTCAACGCTGCAGAGGCAGGGATCGCCACCGCCATACCTGCGGCAGTGGTCAAAAGCGCCTCCCAGATACCACCGGCCAGCATCGAAGGATCGGCGCGGCTGCCACTGTCCTGCAGCGCCTGAAATGCGGCGATCATACCCAGAACCGTTCCCAGCAGACCGAGGAGCGGCGCGATGGTTGCGATCAGTTCCAGCGCGCGCAGGCCAGTGCTGGCTTCGGCCAGACGCTGTTTGGCGATGCGGCCGGTTTCTTCACGGGCGGCCTCATCTGTGCGATTCAGGCGCGCCGCGATCGCAGCCGCCACAACGCGCGAGCGCAGGCCGACGCGCCCATCCACAATCGCCTGAGCGGCAGTTGCATCGCCTGCTTCAAAGGCGGCAACCGCCTTGTAGGCGCGCCCTTTAGACCATGCGCCCAGCAGGACGAACCGCCAGATCTTCCACAAGATCAACGCCAATGTCAGCACCGACAGAGCCGCAATGGCCCAAATCGAGGGGCCACCATCGTTAAGGAATTTCAACGCTGAATTCATCGCATCCATCGGCACCTTGGGCGCGACGTCCGCACCGTCAGCGTCAACGTCAGACACGGCGATTTCTGCGGCTGTCGTCGGCGCGGCTGTCACGGTATTTGGTGTGTTGTCTATGCGGGTCACGGCAGCTGCGTCAGCGCTTGTGGGGGCATCCAGCGCGGGCGCGGCGATCTCGGGTGCGACCATCATCGGAATGGCGGGCGCGGCAGACTGATCTGCCACCATTGGCGCCGCCGTCGCATCAGGGGCTACGGTTGTTGCCGCCTCTTGCCCAAAGCCAAGCGAGGGCGTCACAAGCAATGCTGTCAGGGCCAAAGATCCAATACTGGAGCGAACGAAGGTGATATCAGACATGATGAATCCCCACTGCTGGTAAACCACGCAGACTGTCCCGCGCACCGGCATACGGCGCGCGACAAAAAGATCCTGCGGATGATGTGTTGGCTTACCTGTCGCAAAAGCGAAATGCGTATCGAACGCTCTGTCCCCCAGGCGGCTGTCTGACGAGTAGCATTAACCCATTAATTCTGTCAAGAATAGGTGACCCACTGTCGTGAGACCGCAGCGGCTGACACACCCAAAGCCCTCTTTGGCCAAAGTCGCAGCACGTATCATCTGCCCCGCATGGGCCGATGATACTTCATATGTAAAATTTCTTCGTATTCAAAATATCAACGCGCCGGGCGATAAAAATAAGTCTCGAAACAAAAAAAGGCCCGCCAGATGGCGGGCCAGTTCTGCCTTAGGGAGGCTTAGTCGTAAAGGACGGCCGCAACTTTGGGGTCGTCGATGTTGCTGGCGTCATAGTAGTAGAAGCCAGTGTCGATCAAGGCTGGTACCGCCTCACCCTTCTGCGCCATCACAGCCGCCTTCACGGTTTCATAACCGATGCCGACAGGGTTTTGAGTGATCGCACCTGCCATCAGGCCACTGCGGATCGCATCCTGTTGCGCCTTGCCGCTGTCGTAACCGATGATCACCAGACCTTCGGCGCCCAGTTCCTGCACACCGTTGACCACACCGATGGCAGACCCTTCGTTGGTGCCGAAGATGCCATTCAGGTCAGGGTTTGCCGTCAGGATCGCCTTGGTAACCTCAGTGGATTTCAGGTGATCGCCCTGACCGTATTGCACGGTCACCACTTCAATGCCGGGATAGTTCGCTTCGATGCGGCTCACGAAACCATCACGACGGTCGATGCCGGTGCGGCTGGTCTGGTCGTGGGCCACAACCGCAACCTTACCTTTGCCACCGATCAGCTCGGCCATTTTGTCAGCCGCCATGCCTGCGGCCAGCGCATTATCGGTGGTGGCAGTCGCCAGCGGGATGTCACTGTCGACGCCGCTGTCAAAGGCGATCACAGGAATGCCTGCCTCATTGGCCTGACGCAGCAGCGGAATGGCCGCCTGACTGTCCAGCGCGGCAAACCCGATGGCTGCCGGTTTGTTAGCAAGAGCAGCAGCCAGCATATCGATCTGGCGATCCACCATGGTTTCGTTATCCGGCCCCTCAAAGGTGATGCGGACACCATATTCCTCTGCCGCCTGTTCAGCGCCAGATTTCACCGCCTGCCAGAACTGGTGCTGGAATCCTTTGGAAACCAGCGGGATATAAAGCTCATCCGCCGCAGTCGCCACAGAGGCCGGGACAGAAAGGGCGGCAGCACTCAGCGCCCCCAGAATAAAACGACGTGTAAACATGTTACTCCTCCTATTGATGTCTTTGTCGTTGGTTAGATCTTGGTCGTTTGTATGGCGGCGCGACGGACGCGCCTGCCCTTGTTCAATTGGCCGCAACTGGGCTCAGTGGGCCACCTCGGGCTTCACCCCGATTTCTTGCGCCGCACCATGTCAGCGTAGACGGCCAGAATGATGATCGCGCCGGTCACCACAGTCTGCCATTCCTGCGCCACCGACAAAACGCGCAGCCCGTTGGTCAACACAGCCATAATCAAGGCGCCAATGATGGTGCCAAGGATCGTACCGCGACCGCCCGAGAGCGAGGTGCCGCCGATAACCACTGCGGCGATTGCCTCCAGCTCATAGCCCAGGCCCAGTGCAGGCTGCGCCGAGTTCAGACGCGAGGCGATCAAAATGCCGCCGATACCACAGATGCCACCGGCCAGCGCATAGATACGCATCTTCCACGCGTCGGTGTTGACCCCGGACAGGCGGACCGCTTCTTCGTTAGAGCCCAGTGCAAAGGTGTAGCGGCCCAGAACGGTACGGCTCAGGATATAGGCTGCGGCAATGGCCACGATGAACAGGATCAGCACGCCATTGGGGATCGGCAGCGACGGGATCACCTTGCCAATCAGCGACCCGCGCGAGATCTGGTCGAAACCGGGCGTGTCGTTGAAATAGATCGGGCGCGTGCCGGAGATGACCAGCGACAGGCCTTTCAGGATCAGCATCATACCGAGTGTGGCAATAAATGGCGGGATCTTCATCTTGGCCACGAAAGTGCCCGAAACCAGCCCGCAAAGCGCGCCCGCCCCAATCGCCGCCGCAACCCCCAGCAACAGGGGCATACCCATGTAGGTCAGCACAACACCGGCAATCACCGCGCAAAAGGTCATCAGCGTGCCAACCGACAAATCAATGCCGCCAGTGATGATCACCAAAGTTGCCGCAACCGCCAGCACACCGTTAACAGATGTGGCCTGCAGGATAGCGATCATATTCGATGTCTGCATGAAGTTCGGCGAGGCAATCGAAAAGCCGATCAACAGCGCGATCAAACTGGCGAATGCCAACAGCTTCTGATACGCGCCGCTGTCGCCCAGGTTGGTCAGTGGGGATTTCTCTGTCACGCCAGCGTCCTTCGATTTAACGTCTTTCACATCAGGTACGGTGCTCATTGGGCTGTCTCCGCGACACGCATGGCCGGCTCTCTTTGGGTGGCCAACTGCATGATGTCTTCTTGAGTGGTTTCTTTGCCGCCGGGCAGGATGCCCGTCAGCCGGCCTTCGCACATCACCGCGATGCGGTGGCTCAGGCGCATAATTTCGGGCAGTTCGGACGAGATCACGATGATCGTCTTGCCGTCTGCTGCCAACTCTTCCAGGAGTTTGTAAATCTCAGACTTCGCGCCCACATCAATGCCGCGTGTGGGTTCATCAAAGATCAAGATATCACAATCGCGCAGCAGCCATTTGGCGATGACGACCTTTTGCTGGTTTCCGCCAGAGAGCAGCCGCACTTCCTGACTGTCTGACGGTGTGCGAATGCCCAGCTGTCGGATAAAGTCCTGCGCGGTCGCGGCCATCTTGTCCTCATTCAGCACGCCTTGGCGCGATGAAAACAAATCCAACGACGAGAGCGCGATATTGTCGCGTACATTCATGCCGGTGGCGAGGCCGAAGTGCTTGCGATCCTCTGACAGATAGCCGATGCCAGCAGCCACCGCATCACTTGGGGATTGGATATCAACCTCCACACCGTGCACATCAATTGTGCCCGCATCGCGGCGATCTGCACCGAAGATAGCGCGCGCCACCTCTGTGCGTCCCGCGCCCATCAAGCCGGCAAAGCCCAAAATCTCGCCCCGCTGCACGGAGAAGCTGACGTCCCTGATCTCTTTGCCGCGGCTGAGACCATTGACCCGCAACGACACCTCTGCGTCGCCCAGATCCGGCACCACCAGCGGTTCCTCGTTGACCTCGCGCCCGACCATCATAGCGATGATCCGACTGATCGGCGTCTGCGCCGCGCCAACGGTACCGACATATTCGCCGTCCCGCATGACGGTA
Source organism: Thalassobius sp. Cn5-15 (assembly GCF_022347685.1). Taxonomy (GTDB): domain Bacteria; phylum Pseudomonadota; class Alphaproteobacteria; order Rhodobacterales; family Rhodobacteraceae; genus Thalassobius. The sequence goes on along the minus strand of NZ_JAKRGF010000005.1, from coordinate 226,680 downwards.
ACGCGGTCAGCGATCTGCTTCAGCTCATCCATCTTGTGGCTGATATAGACAATCCCCACGCCTTCGGATTTCAAGCGACGGATGATCGCAAACAACTCGGCAATTTCGGCGTCATTCAACGCCGCGGTCGGCTCATCCATGACCAACACATTGGACCGGAACGACAGTGCCTTGGCGATCTCTACCATCTGCTGTTTCGCGATGGTCAACGATCCAACCAGAACCTTCGGGTCCAGATCCAGGTTCATGGAAGCAAAAATCTCTGCCGTGCGAGTGTTCAGCGCCACCTCATCCAGACGACCGAAACTTTTGCGCGGTTCGCGGCCGATGAATATGTTCTGCGCGACGGTAAGATCGTTCATCAGGCTCAACTCCTGATGGATGATCCCGATGCCCAATTCCTGCGCCTCCCCTGGAGAGGTTGGGTTCACCTCCTGCCCGCCAATGACCAGCGTGCCGCCGTCGCGCTGATAGATCCCCGAAAGGATTTTCATCAGCGTCGACTTGTCCGCGCCATTTTCCCCCATCAAAGCATGCACTTCGCCGGGGGCAATATCGAACTGCACACTCTTGAGGGCATGCACGCCGGGGAAATACTTCTCAATCCCCGTCATTTCGACCAGCTTAGACATATCTCCTCCCTTCTATCTCTAATCGTCGTTTGTCTTTGCCAGGCGCTACATCACAGCGCCGATTTGCCAGGGCACAAACTCCACCCCACCAAATCCCAACTCCTCACTTTTGGTCCGCTCGCCAGAGGCCACGCGGATCATCAATTCCAGCAGTTCCTCGCCCTTGTCCTCAATACTAACGCCGTCACTGACGATATCGCCGCAATTGAGGTCCATGTCCTCCGACAGGCGGGCATACATTTCCGAATTGGTCGCAACCTTGATACAGGGCGTCGGCTGATACCCCGAGACAGAGCCGCGGCCAGTTGTAAACACGATCAGATTGGCGCCAGAGGCAACCTGCCCCGTCACCGAACAGGGATCAAAACCCGGACTGTCCATAAAGACAAAGCCCTTGCGGTCGATCCGTTCGCCGAATTTATAGACACCAGTCAGCGGGGCAGTGCCGCCCTTGGCCACGGCGCCCAGTGATTTTTCAAGAATGGTGGTCAACCCGCCGCGCTTGTTGCCGGGACTGGGGTTGTTGTCCATCTCGCCGCCGTTGCGGGCGCAGTAATCTTCCCACCAGTGCACCCGCGCGATCAGTTCTTCGCCCACATCCACCTGTTCGGCCCGCCGCGTCAGCAGATGTTCAGCGCCGTAAATCTCAGACGTTTCCGACAGGATCGTTGTTCCACCGCGTCGCACCAACAGGTCCGAAGCATAGCCTAGCGCCGGATTGGCGGTGATGCCAGAATAGCCGTCAGAGCCGCCGCATTGCATGCCCACAGTGATTTCACTCACCGGTGCCGGTGCACGTTCGGCCGCATTGGCAGCGCTCAGGATGCCCTCCAACTGTTCTAGCCCGCGCTCCACGGTGCGGCGGGTGCCGCCTTCGCTTTGGATGGTCATGTAGCGCAGCACGCCATCAGGGCGGATCGGCTGACCGCCGACCAGATCCTGCAACTGCATCACCTCACAGCCCAGACCGACCAACAGGATGCCACCAAAGTTCGGATGCTGCGCATACCCCGAAAGGGTGCGGAACAGCGTCTCATAGCCTTCATTCACTGACGACATGCCGCAGCCAGTGCCATGCACGATCGGCACCACACCGTCGACATTAGGAAATTGTGCCAAAATCCCGCTGCGCTCTGCCGCCTCCGCGATGAACCGCGCGACGGAGCCGGAACAGTTCACCGTGGTCACGATCCCCACATAGTTGCGGGTACCAACGCGCCCATCTGCACGGTGATAGCCCATGAACGTACGACCGTCCGCAATCGGCGCCAGCGGGACTGCAGCGCTGGCATGCGCATAATCCTGTTGATGCTGCCCCATGCCAAGATTTGCGGTATGAACATGGTCACCCGGCGCAATGTCAGCGGTCGCCTGACCGATGATCTGCCCGTAGCGCACCACGTTTTCACCCGATTTGATCGGTGTCACGGCAATCTTGTGCCCACGTGGCACCACCCCATTCAAGGCGCAGCCAAAACGCCTCAGATCAAAGCCGGAAGGTAAATCCGCGAGAGCAATCACAACATTGTCCTGCGGATTAAGTTGCAGGAAAGATCCCTCAACTTCTTTCTTTTTGGTGGCTTGATCCAGCTTCAGCATCTTTTTCTCGCTCTTTGTTGCTTTCTGCATAATCGTGAGTCGCAGCGCTTGTCAACTAACATGTTAGTATGATAATCATCAAATTATGACAGACACAAACGATATTAACGCGACTCTTCTCGGTGATATTTCCACACTCGACGGGTCATTAGCCCAACGGGTCTACCTGACAATTAAGCAAGCTATTCTGGCGCTGGACTTCCCGCCTGGCACCAACCTGCGCAAGGCGCCGATCTGCGAACACCTTGGCGTATCACGCGCGCCCGTGACCGAAGCGATTGCGCGATTGGCGCAGGACGGACTGGTCGATGTGGTGCCGCAATCAGGCACCCATGTGTCCCATTTTTCGATGAACGAGATTCGCGAAGGCGTTTTCCTGCGAGAGGCGCTGGAATTGGCCACTGTGGCCAAGATCACCCGCGACATTACCGATGAGCAGATCAAGAAGCTCAGCCGCAACATGCGCCTGCAAGAGCTACTGGTCGAAGACGATGATGTTGTCGGCTTCTATCAGGCGGATGAAGAATTCCACCATATCCTGATGGAACTGACCGGTTTTCAGCGCTTACCTGCGATCGCGCACAGCGTATCGCTGCAAATCACCCGCGCGCGTTTACTGTTGTTGCCGACACCGGGCCGCGTTGCGGAAACTCTAGACGAACACCGCCGCATCTTCGAGGCGATCCGCAACCGCAACGTGGAGGATGCACAGACAGAGATGCGCCGCCACCTAGGCCAGCTGCTACCCCGCATCGAAGCCTTGCAGGCTGCAAAACCCGATCTTTTCAACAAGAACTGACACGACGAGAGCACCGATGACCATTTCTAATCTGCGACACCTGAACCAGCGCACCTCGCGCCCTGTCCCGCTGACGCAGCTGGGATTTGGCGGCGCGCCTCTTGGCAACCTTTACCGCAAAGTCGAAGAGGCGGATGCGCAGGCCGCGCTTCAGGCCGCTTATGATAGTGGAGTGCGCTTCTTTGACACCGCGCCGCAATATGGTTTGGGGCGATCAGAAGAACGGTTTGGCAAGGGCATCCAGCGGTTCGGCCGCGACAATATCCAGCTGTCCTCCAAAATCGGCCGATTGCTGCTGGACTGTGAACCTCATGAGGTCACATCCGAAGCCTTTGTCGACGTGCCACAGAAACGCATCGTCTTTGATTACACCTATGACGGTGTCATGCGATCCTATGACGCCAGCCTGAAACGGCTTGGCGTGGACAATATTGACGTTCTTTTGGTGCATGATGTCTGCGTGTTCAGTCAGGGCAGCCAAGAGGCATCAGATGCCAAAGTACGCGAGCTGTTTGACGGCGGTGGCTACCGCGCCCTGACCGAATTGCGCGACAACGGCGACATTGCCGCCATCGGTGCCGGTGTGAATGAGTGGCAGGTCTGTGAGAAACTGCTGGCGATGGGCGACTTCGACGGCTTCCTGCTGGCCGGCCGCTATACGCTACTGGAACAAGAGGCGCTCGATAGCTTCCTGCCGCTGTGTGAAAAGCGGGATGTAGGGATCATTCTGGGTGGCCCTTACAATTCCGGCATTCTGGCCACTGGTGCTATTGAGGGCGCCAAATACAACTACGCTGATGCCCCGCCTGAAATTATGGATCGCGTGCGCCGGATCGAGGCTGTATGTGCGGCCCATGACACCCCGCTGATCGCAGCCGCACTGCAATTTGTACTGGGCCATCCATCGGTAAAAACGGTGATCCCCGGTGCGGTGTCGGCACAGGAAGTAGAGGCAAACGCCGCCCTGATGGACCGTAAAATCCCCGATGCCCTGTGGCGTGACCTGCGCAGCGAAGGACTGATCCGCCCCGACGCCCCCCTGCCTGGGGAGGCGCACGATGCTGCGTAACATCGACCCGATCCTCAGCCCCGACCTTCTTCATGTGTTGCGCGCCATGGGCCACGGCGATGAGATTGTTATCGCTGACGCAAACTTTCCCGCCAGCGGTTTGGGACCGACCTGCATCCGTGCCGATGGATCTGACGCCAGCGAAATGCTGCGCGCTATTCTGACGCTGCTGCCGCTCGATAGCTTTGTGCCTGATCCCGCGCTTACCATGCAGGTGGTCGGCAACCCTGATGAGTTGCCTGCAGCCGTCGCTGATTTCCAGACCATCATCAATGCCACCGCCGATCATCCCGCCGAAATCCACAGCCTTGAACGCTTCGCCTTCTATGACCGCGCGGCCAAGGCCTATGCAGTCGTGCAAACCGGTGAGCGGCGGTTTTATGGCAACATCATCCTGAAAAAGGGGGTGATCGGATGAGGATTGATGCACATCAACACTTCTGGGCGCTGTCACGGGGCGATTACGGTTGGCTGACGCCTGACTTGGGCGCAATCTATCACGATTTTCTGCCTGATGATCTGGCGCCAACGCTGGACAAACATGCAATTGACGGCACCATCGTTGTGCAAGCCGCCCCAACAGTGGCAGAGACCGAATTCATGCTGACACTGGCGCAGCAAACCCCGTTTATCAAGGGTGTCGTCGGCTGGGTGGATTTTGAATCGGATATGGCAGTGGACGTGCTGACCTCACTTGCGCAATCGCGCTGGCTGGTTGGCATCCGACCGATGATACAGGACATTCCCGATCCTGACTGGATGCTACAAGACCATTTTGCCCCTATTTACAAGGCGATGATCCAACACGATCTGGTCTTTGACGCGCTGACCCTGCCTCGCCACCTTGGCGCGCTGCGACAACTACTGGACCGACACCCAGAGATGCGGGTGGTGATTAATCACGGTGCCAAACCGCTGATTGCAGATGGCATCATTCAGGGGTGGCGCGAAGACATGGCTGCCCTTGCAGCCCGCAGTAACGTCAGTTGCAAACTGTCCGGTCTGGTGACCGAGGCGGGGGAGGATTGGACACCTGCGGATCTAAAACCCTACGTAGATCATCTGCTGGACTGCTTTGGCCCCCAACGTCTGATCTGGGGCAGCGACTGGCCGGTTTGCACCTTGGCGGCCAGCTATAACGACTGGGTTGGGATCACGGAGGAAATGCTGGCCCACCTCTCACAACAGGAAAGAGATGCGATCTGGGGCATGAACGCCCAGCGCGTCTATAAAATCGAGGAATAATAGAATGGATCTTACCACTCTGGATAAAAACGGCCTCTGGCTGGATCAAAGAGACCGCGCGGGCATCGAATCCTGCGTTGTCCCCCTGCGCGGCATTTCGCAACATGACAAAGCTTCAACCTATGTGGCCGATAGCTTGCTGCAGGAGGGCCTCTAAATGACCCAGAAACTCACTGGCAAAACCGCCCTCATTACCGCTGCTGGTCAAGGCATAGGCCGCGCAACGGCAGAACTGTTCGCCGCAGAAGGCGCGCAAGTGATCGCCAGCGACATCAACGAAGACGCCCTTGCGGAACTGGCAGGCATCACCGGCGTCACTCCCTTGAAACTGGATGTGACCGACGCCGCAGCGGCGGAAGCCGCGATCGCCGATCTGCCGCCGCTGGACGTCTTGTTCAACTGCGCGGGTTTTGTAGCAGGCGGCTCCATTCTGGAGTGCTCGGAACGCGATTGGGATTTCAGTTTCGACCTGAACGTCAAGGCGATGTTCCGTCTGATCCAACTGACCCTGCCTGCCATGCTGGAACACGGCGGGGGGTCGATCATCAACATGTCCTCGGTCGCTTCTTCATTGAAGGGCGTGCCGAACCGCTTTGCCTATTGCGCCTCAAAGGCGGCGGTGATCGGGCTGACAAAATCGGTGGCCGCCGATTTTGTCACTAAGGGCATTCGCTGCAACGCCATCTGCCCCGGCACCGTCGACAGCCCCAGCCTGCACGACCGTTTGCGCGCCACAGGCGACTATGAAGGCGCCATGCGTGACTTTATCGCGCGCCAGCCGATGGGACGTATTGGCACCGCCGAAGAAATCGCTGATCTTGCCCTCTATCTGGCGAGCGACGCGAGTAAATATACCACTGGACAGCCCTTTGCCATTGATGGCGGCTGGACGATCTGACGAGGGAAAGGAACCCACATGAAACTGTTGCGTTATGGCGCCCCCGGCGCGGAAAAGCCCGGACTGCTGGATCAGGACGGGGTCATCCGCGATCTCTCTGCCGTGATCAGCGATGTGGCAGGCGCCGCCCTGTCCGATGAAACCCTGAGCAAACTGCGCGCCCTTGATCCCGCCAGTCTGCCTGCTGTTGCGGATGCTCCGCGCATCGGCCCCTGTGTGGGGCAGGTGGGCAAATTTATCTGCATCGGCCTCAACTACGCCGATCACGCTGCCGAATCCGGTATGGCCCTACCCGAAGAGCCGGTGGTGTTCTTCAAGGCGACCTCCGCCATTTGCGGTCCCAACGATGACGTGGAAATCCCGCGCACATCCGTAAAAACCGACTGGGAGGTGGAGCTGGGGGTGGTAATCGGCAAGCATACCAAATACGTCAGCAAGGAAGAGGCGCTGGATCATGTCGCCGGCTATTGCGTCGTCAACGACCTGTCGGAACGCGATTTCCAACTGCACCGTGCTGGCCAATGGGTGAAAGGCAAATCCGCCGACACTTTCGGTCCTATCGGCCCGTGGCTGGTCACCCGTGATGAAGTGGCAGATCCGCAAAATCTGGCGATGTATCTGGAGGTGAACGGTCACCGCTATCAGAATGGCACCACCAAAACCATGCACTTTGATGTCGCCACGGTGATCTCTCACCTAAGCCAGTTCATGTCGCTGCAGCCCGGTGACGTGATCACCACCGGCACCCCTCCGGGTGTGGGCATGGGCCAAAACCCCGAAACCTACCTGAAGGCGGGTGACAAGATGGAGCTGGGCATCGAAGGTCTGGGGGTTCAGACCCAGAACGTTATCGCCGGCTAACGAAGAGCAAAGCGCCAAAGGCCGCGACCGCCTTTGGCGCTTTTACGCGCAAACCTCCCAAAAATACTGCTTTTACCGCCCCACGACGAAAATGTGTCCGAACGGACCCATGTGCAGGCGCAATTTCATTTTCTTTTCACAAAAACTTGTTTTAGCTTTCCCAAAAATGAACTTCAGGAAAGCCGAAGATTCCATGACTTTGCCACCCAACGTCTATGACGCCGAACCGATCCCCGAAACCGCCCGTGCCGAAATTGAACGGTTGCTGAACTCAGGTGATCTGTTTCGCTACACTGCGGGCAAGGATGCGCCGGTGTCGCTGCTTGAACGCGACTTCGCCGATGCCTTGGGAGCGAAATACGCGCTGGCTGTATCGTCTTGCTCGGCCGCGCTGTTCCTGTCCCTGAAGGCACTGGGCCTGAAATCCGGCGCGCGGGTGCTGATCCCCGCTTTTACCTTTGCTGCAGTACCGTCCTCGATCGTGCATGCAGACTGCGTCCCAGTGCTGGCAGAGGTGGGCGATAACTATCGCATTGATATGGATGATTTTGCCGCCAAACTGGATGGTAGCATTGATGCGGTAATGATTTCCCACATGCGCGGCCACACCTCTGACATGGATGCGATTTTGAAATTGGCAGCGGCACGCGGCGTGCCGGTGCTCGAGGATGCAGCGCATTCTCTGGGCACCAAATGGCACGGCAAAAACATCGGCACGCTGGGCAAGATCGGCTGTTTTTCATTCCAGAGCTACAAGATGCTTAACTCCGGCGAGGGCGGCATTCTGATCACCGATGACGCCGATATTCTGGCACAGGCCACCATCATGTCCGGCGCCTATGAACACAACTGGAAGGCCCATCTGGCCCGCAGCCCCGAAGACGAATCAGACCTGAAAGCCGCCTTTGACCGCTGGCAGAACAAGCTGCCACTATACAATCTGCGCCTCGGCAACCTGTCGGCGGCCGTTGTCCGACCGCAGATCAGTGAATTGCAGCGCCGCGTTAGCGATGGGCGACGCAACCACGATTATCTGGCTGGCAAACTGGAATTGTCGCCGTGGATTACTGTGCCGGAAAAACTGGCGCCGGAAGAGCGCGCACCGGATTCGATCCAATTCAATCTGGTCGGCATGGAAGAGGATGAGGTGAAAGCCTTCCAAGAAGCATCAGCCAAGCGCGGCATAAAAGTACAGGTCTTTGGCCTGTCTACCGACAACGCCCGCGCTTTCTGGAATTGGGAATTTCTGGGCACACCGCCCAGCCTGCCGAAAACCCGCGCAATGCTGATGCGCGCCTGCGACGCCCGCCTGCCCGCCCGCCTGACCCTACCAGAAATTGATGTGATCGCTGAGGCGCTGATCAAGGCAGCACAAGACGTGCGTGGCAACACAAAAGCAATGGCACCCGCCTAAAGCGCGCTGTTTCAATGATCAAAAACACACACCTAATCCCATCCGCCCACACTCCGGCGGATGGATCATATCACCTCTAGAACATCACGCATGAACGGATGCGCCGTGACGTTCGGGTGAATAATCTGACGCTGCAGAATATCACGCATTACAACAGCCACCTCCGCCGGCATATCCTGCAAACTGTCGCGTCGTGCAAACAGTGAAATCCGTCGCGACAAGGGGGGAAAAGGCAGTGCAAACACTTCCAGATCTGGCGCAAACCGTTGCGCACGATGCAGGGCCAGTGGCGTCAGGATAGTCCAGCCAACGCCCTGCGCCACCAGCGCCAGAATGGCGTGGTAACTGTCCAGTTCGAACCGATGATCCGGCCGCAGGTTCTGCCGGGCCAGATGCGCCGCCAAAAGCCGTCCCATATGGTGCCGTGTGGTGTATTGAACCAGCGCTTTGGTCTGCAACTGCGCCCTGAGGTCCGAGGCTGTGCCTGCTGTAAACATACCCTTGGGCGCAGCAACCACGAACCCCTCCTCCAATAGCGGATGCACCTCTATCCAGTCTCCCTCCGCCCCCATTTCTGCAGCTATGATCACATCCAGTGCGCGTGCCTCCAACTGATCAAACAGGCTGTGACTGGCACCTGTTGCCAGCTGAAACTGGCACTGCGGCAGCTCTGCCGCCAGATGGGTGAGCAGCGCCGGTGTGACGTCTGCCTCAAAATCCTCGATCATACCGATACGAAATCGCGTGAGCTGTGCCATGTCCGCCATCGCCAATTCAGCCCGCGCCAATGCGGCCTCATTCAGGATGGAGCTGGCGCGCCGACGAAACAGATCGCCTGCGGCAGTCAGCGCCACCGGGCGGGCATTGCGGATCAAAAGGCTGGTGCCCAGCGCCGTCTCCAAATTGGACAGCTGCTGCGAAACCGCCGACGGGCTAGCGCCCAGCCGTCGCGCCGCGGCGGAGATGGAGCCCTCCTCCGCGGTGGCAACAAAAACTTCGACGCCCCAGAGCGTGATACGACCGGGGCTATCAACCATTTATTTATCCAGTTTGCTGAGTTTGGATTGCAGATCAGCCAGTTGGGCCTTGATCGCGTCCAGGTCCTCACCTTCGTCAGACTTCGCTGGCTCAGGCTGCGTCGATCCCGATGTGGCACCGGGCCAACCACCAGCCATGCCTTGCGTCATCGCCTTCAGAAAGGCCTCTTGCTGCGCCTGCAACATTTCGAAACCGGGCATATTGGCCATCGGGCTGGTCTTGGTCATGTTTTGCATCATCTTCGACTGACCATCGCGCAGCATCTCGAAAGATGCCTGCAAGAACTGTGGCACCATTGATTCAGCCTGACTGGTATAGCTGCGCACCAGATCCGTCAGGACGTTGACCGGCAACACGTTTTCACCGCGGCTTTCGTGTTCGGCGATAATTTGCAGCAGATACTGCCGGGTCAGATCGTCACCAGATTTCAGGTCAACAATCTGCACTTCGCGCCCATCGCGGATGAAACCGGCGATATCCTCCAGTGTGACGTAATCGCTGGTCTCTGTATTATAGAGACGGCGACTGGCATAGCGCTTGATCAGCAGGGGTTTATTGTCATCTGCCACGGAAGTCCTCCCAAAGGTTTATCACGGCAGAAAAACTCTATGCGACGGCAGAAACAAAAGTAAAGAGCGGGCTCAAAAAGCCCGCTCTTGGCACATCTGGGAGGAGGAGTGATGTGCCTTAAGTTCTGCCGGGAGGAGGCAGAATTATTTAGCTGCTTTTTTCGCGGCTGCCGTCGCATCTTTGGCAGCCTTCTGAACTGCGGCCGAAGCCTCTTCGCTCAGGTCTTTGCCTGCAGCCATCATCAGTTCGACGGTTTCGCTTTGCAGCTTTTTGGCGATCTCTGCAAAAGCGGCCATGTTTTCAGCAGCGGTTTCTGCCTGAGCCGAAGCAAATTCACCCAGTGCTTTGGCATAATCGGCCGGCTCTTCTTTTGCTTTGGCAACGTCGCCCAGTTTGGCCAGAGTGTCTTTGGTCCATTTGCTGGACAATTCCGACGACTTTTCAGCAGCAGATAGCGCCGCGCTCGTCAGTTTTTCGTTCAGGCTTGCCTGAGTTTTGAACGCATCTTCAACCGCTTTGGTATCAACAGGGAAAGCACCCATAGCGTCTTTCAGAATCGCGGTGAAGTCTTGGGTCTTGGTCATGTCTAAAATCCTTGTCTGATCCGCAGCGCATCCAGGTTCGACTAGATGGCGTTGCCTGCTGCGGCTGGGGTGTCATTCAGTCTTGCACCCAATATGAATGCTGCATCGCAGCAAATCAAGGAATTTTGCTGCGCTGCAGAAATAATGTTTTATAACCAAATAAAATCAGACAGTTGCTTTCATCGCGACATAGCGCCCTGGCGCGACATCCAACACAGGATAAGCCGAATCGCCCGGCTTGCGCGCTGGCACCATCTTGCCCGAGCGTTTTTGCAGCCAAGCTTCCCACGCTGGCCACCAGCTGCCCTCATTGAATTGAGCACCCGCCATCCATCCCTCAGCATCAAGGCTAAGGTCCGTGTTGGTGTAATGGCCGTATTTCTTTTTGCTGGGCGGGTTAACGATGCCCGCGACATGGCCTGACTGACTGACGATAAAAGTCCTGTCCTTGGCGCCCGTCTGCTGGAAACCGCGATAGCAATCCTTCCACCGCGCAATGTGATCGGTTTCACAGGTGATCGACATCAAGGGAACATCCACTTCCGACACATGCAGGGTTTCCCCCAAAAGATCAAAGCCGTCCCCAACGAACTCATTGCGCTGACACAGGCCGCGAAGATACTGCATCACCATCCGCCCCGGCAGGTTCGACCCGTCGCCATTCCAATAGAGCAGATCAAAGGCAGGCGGCGCCTCCCCCATCATGTAGCTTTTGATTGCCGGACCATAAATCAGATCGTTGGAGCGCAGGAAGCTCATCGTGCGCCCCATGATGAAGCTGCGCAAAACCCCCTGCACCTCAACCTCATCGGCGATGCCATTGACGAAATCATCCTGCAGGAACGGGGTAAACTCCCCCTGCTCGCCAAAGTCGGTCAGCGCGGTAAAGAAGGTGGCAGATTTCACCGACTTGTCGCCGCGTTTCTTCAAGAGCGACAGCGTCAAATGCAGGGTGGTACCAGCGATACAGTAGCCCACCGCGTTGACTTGTTTCTGACCGGTGATCTCTTTCGCAACGCGGATCGCCTCCAGATATCCCTGCTCAACATAATCCTCCATTCCTACATCGCGGTCCTCGCGACGCGGGTTGAACCAACTGACGACAAATAGCGTATAGCCCTGATCGGTGATCCAACGGATTAGGCTGTTCTGTTCTTTCAGATCAAGGATATAGAACTTGTTGATCCACGGCGGAAAGATAATCAGCGGCGTGGCATGCACCTGTTCGGTGGTGGGCGCATATTGAATCAGTTCCATCACGTGGTTGCGGTAAACAACCGATCCTTTAGCGGTGGCCACATTGCGCCCGAGTTCAAAGGCCTTTTCATCCGCAAGGCGAACCAGCATTTCGCCGCTGTTGGCCTCCAGATCTGCCACCAGATTTTCCAGCCCTTTGACCAGACTTTCCCCCTCGGTCTCAATCGCACGTTCCAATGCGTCCGGGTTGGTGCCCAGAAAATTGGTTGGCGACATCATATCGACGATCTGTTTGGCGAAGTATTCTAGCCGATTGCGGTCTGTTTCCGTCAAACCTTCGACATTCTGCACCGCAGTTTGAATGGCAGCGGCGTTCATCATGTATTGTTGTTTGACGTAATTAAAATAGGGATGTGTCTGCCACAAAGGGTTGGAAAAACGGCGATCTGTGGGGGTCTGATCCTCAGGCGCTTCCAGCTTTCCCTTGGCCAAAGCCTGAGAAGCTTCAAGGTAATGTTTGACCGAGTTTCCCCAAAATTCCAGTTGGTTTTCAAAGAGTTTGGCCGGATCCTGCAACATATTGGCCCAATATTGACCCGTTGCTTTGACAAACACATCCTGATCCGGGGCCGAGAGCTGAGGATCAGGTGGGTTGCGCTGCGATACAGCCGCCATGAAGCGCTTCGACAGGTCCTCCACCCGTGCCAAATTCGCCTCCAGCCGTTCCAAATTTTCGCTCTTCTGACCCTCTTGTGTTGTCATATTAACGAATCCCCCCTATTTTCGCTGCTATGCAGCATTCAATATCCGGTACAGATGTGACCTTTGTGTTAATGCCCCAGCAACCAAGACCAGCCTAAGGCAACCTACGCAAGAAACAAGATCGGAACAGCAAAGGAGACGCCGATGCGTTACATGGCCACGTACGATTTTATGGAAACCCTCCGTAATACGAACCAATGGCTTGGCGCCTCTGCCCTGTCATTTGCATCTTATCCGGCTTTCGCCTTGGTGCCAAATCCAGCCCTGCAATGGATGGCCGCCTGGGGTGAGGTGACGGAGCGCAGCTTTCAGCGCATGGTGGCCAAACCCGATTGGGGCATCCATTCGTTCACCTGCGAGGATGGCAAGGATCATCTGGTCAACGTAGAAACCGTGGTCGAAGGCGATTTTGGTGACCTGATCCACTTCAAGGTCATGGGGCGCGAAACCAAACCGCGTCAGGTGATGCTGGTTGCGCCGATGTCCGGACACTATGCAACTCTGCTACGCTCAACGGTGATTTCGTTGCTGCCGGACTGTGAGGTCTATATCACCGACTGGCACAATGCGCGTGATATTGCGGTCTCGGCTGGCAAGTTCGACATTGAGGATTATACCCTCTATCTGGTGGATTACATGCGCCATCTGGGCCCCGACACCCATGTGATCGCGATCTGCCAGCCCGCGCCGCTGACACTGGCCGCCACCGCCTATCTGGCTGGCGAAGAACCCGAAGCGCAACCGCGTTCGCTGACGCTGATTGGCGGCCCGATTGATCCCGATGCCAACGCCACCGACGTGACGGATTTCGGCCACCGCGTCACTATGGGCCAACTGGAACAGACGATGATCCAGCGAGTCGGCTTCAAATACAAAGGTGTGGGCCGCAAAGTTTACCCCGGCCTGTTGCAACTGTCGTCATTTATGTCGATGAACGCTGATCGCCACTCCAAAGCGTTCTCGGAGCAGATCCAGCGGGTGATGAAGGGCGAAGCGTCCGATCACGATGCGCACAACCGTTTCTACGACGAATATCTGGCGGTGATGGATATGACTGCAGAATTCTACCTGTCCACGGTCGAACGGATCTTCAAGAACGGTGAAATTGCCAAAAACGCTTTCACCATTGAGGGCAAACATGTGGACATCGGCAAGATCAGCAATGTGGCAGTGAAAACCGTCGAGGGCGCGAATGATGATATTTCCGCGCCCGGTCAATGCGTTGCCGCGCTGGACCTATGCACCGGCCTGCCCGACGCGATGAAGGCCAGCCACATCGAGGCCGGCGCCGGCCACTATGGAATCTTCGCAGGTAAGAGCTGGCGCAACAACATTCGCCCGCTGGTTCTGGATTTCATCGACACCAACTCCGGCGCGCGCGAAAATGCCAAGCCTAAAAAAGCGGCCAAAGCAGCTGGCAAGGCAACGCCCAAGGCGGCCAACAAGCCGACCAAAGCGGCGAAGTAAACCTAGATCTGCAGTGAAAAGACAAAAACGCAGGCCAGTAAAAACTGGCTTGCGTTTTTGTTTAACCAACCGGATTAGCGGCGTTTAATCCACTGCCTGGTCGCCCGCACATCCATCATCGCAATCGCCGCCCCCAAAGGCAGCATCCAGAAACCAACGACAGGCAGAAACCCGACGAGACCGAACAACATCAACACGATCCCCAAGAGAAGTCGCGCGCCCGGGGGAACCCGCCGCGCAATCTGTCGCCGCCAATACCGAAAATGGATCCGCCAACCCTTTTGGCGCCCACGCCCCGCCACCTTACGCAGGCTGGCTCAGCACATAGGGTTGCTGCAGCCAGTGCAGAAGAGCCTGCGTCAACTGCTCAGGTTGTTCCAGAGTCGGCAAATGCCCAGCCCCCTCAATAACGCGCAACTGAGCAGATGGAATCAACTGCGCCATAAATTCGTGCCGTTTCAACGGTGTCATCCCATCCTCTGCCCCGCAGAGAACCATCGCAGGCACTTTGCAGCGCCGCAGCGCTGACTGCAGGTCGCGACGACGTTGTAAGGCACGGCACTGGCGGACAAACACCTCTGGTCCAAAATCGCGCGCCATGTCAAAGAATTGGTTCAAAACTGTGACCCGTTGCGGCCCCTGTGCCAAAAATTCAGGACGCATCATTTCGCGCAGCGCATCCTCCAGTCGTCCAGATTTCGCGGCAATGATCCAAGGTTCATAAACAGTTGCACTTTGTGGTGTTTCCGCCAAAGCGTTTGTGTCCATCAAGGCGATCCGGCTGATCCTGTCTGGGGCGCGGCGCATCATCTCCATGGCGACGATACCACCCATCGACAGCCCTGCCAAAGCGAACTGCGGCGGCAACTGGGCCAGCAGCCCCTGCGCGATCTCCTCAATCGTGTCGCCCAAACATATCGGTGCAACAGTCACCGGCGCAACACGACTAAGAACTGCGACCTGTGGCGCATACATCCGCGCGTCACACATCATCCCCGGCAATAAAACGATCGGTTCCTGAACCATTTGGCCCCCGCCACACAAATTTCATCGCGAAATCGCAATGTTACACGTAACAACTCTTGCCTAAACCTGTGCCGGAACGCCCGAACTGTCAATCCTAACCGTTACTCAGCCTCCGCGCTGACAGCGCCTTACGTCGCATTCGCGTGAAATCCGTTCCAACAAAATGCGCCATTAGGACCTAGCGGAGAAAACGGATTATGCGCCACCTCCCAAACAGTGCCCTCGGGATCAGCGAAATAGCCGTGATAACCGCCCCAGAACACCTCCGCTGCAGGTTTCAGCACCGCCGCCCCGGCCTCTGCCGCTGCGGCCATAACCTGATCCACCTCAGCGGGATTGCCCGCATTGTATCCAAGCGTTGCGGCTGCATATTTTGCAGGCCCGGGCGCATCTGGCCCAGCGTGCAGCAGTTGATCTTCCGCCACACCGATATCAGCCGCCAGCGCTGCCAGCGGATAAAGCCCCAAAACCTGTGACAGAAGATCAAAGGCCACAACCCCATCCGGTGTATCGACCTGCCACCACCCCATCGCCCGATAGAACGCTGTCTGCGCCGCAATATCACGGCAACCAAGTGTAATGAGTGAAATCCGTTGCTCCATCTTGTTTCAACCTCCTTCAGGAAAAGAATATTAAGCGAACAGCAGTAAGTCGCCTTTAACAATCAATCTCCAGCACCAACGCCATTGACCATCCTATGAAGCAGGAGACATTTCAGGAAGCGAACATTGCGCCGACGCACCCCAACGCCGTCGTCAGGGCGCAGCCGGTGATTACTTCTGGCGCGCCAGCACGATCTTCACTGACTTGGCGATCAATGCCAGACATTCCGGGTCGGAAAACCTATGATCAGCGCCCTTGACCAGCGTCAGGCGAAGATCGTCCCCCTCGGCATGGTCCAGCAAACGCACCGCAGTTGCGGTTGACACGGCTGTATCTTCGGTCCCTTGCAGAAAACGCACGGGGAACGGCAGTGACAATGGATCGCGCAGCACCAGTCGACTGCGTCCCTCTTCGATCAGGCGCTTGGTGATGATGTAGTCTTCATCATAATCCGATGGTATCGCGACGTGGCCTTCTGCCTCCAGCGCAGCCTTCTGGACATCGGTGAAACTGGCCCAATAGCCGTCTTCGGTGAAATCCGGTGCGGCAGCGATGGTGACCATGCCCGCAATCCGCTCTGGCCGTGCTTTCGCCAGCAGCAGTGCCTGCCAGCCCCCCATCGAGCTGCCCACGACAATAATAGGGCCATTGATCACCTGATCGACGATCGCAAGGGTATCCTCATGCCAATCGCCAATCGCGCCCTTCGTAAACGCACCGGAGCTGACCCCATGGCCAGAATAATCAAAGCGCACAAAGGGATAGCCTTGCTCCTGCGCCCAGGCCTCCAGATGCACGGCCTTGGTGCCCTCCATGTCGGACTTTAACCCTGAACAGAACAGGATCGTCGGACCCTGCCCTTCGGTTTGGTTATAGGCGATGCGACGCCCTTCAGCAGTGTCGAGAAATTTCATAGCGGCCTCCAATTTTGCGTTACGTTACCCGCTGCCGATCAGCGGGAAAAGCCGAAGGCAACGCAACCACACCCGCCTCCACCGTTTTTTCTGCAGCCCGCGCCAATCGCATCGCAGAAAACCTGTTTTGTTTTCCCGCTCCGATCCTGTATGACACGCGAATTCTACCGAAAGAGGCGAATATGGCAGTCGGCAAAGGCAATATTTACACGTGGTTTGAAGGTGACTGGCGGGATGAAAACACCCCGATCATTCGTGCCGCGGATCATGTTTCATGGCTAGGCAGTCAGGTGTTTGATGGCGCCCGAGCCTTTGAGGGTGTGATGCCCGATCTGGATCTACACTGCGCCCGCTTGATCCGCTCGGCTGAAGCGATGGGCATGACGCCCTGCACCACCGGGGAACAGGTGGCCGCTTTGGTGCGCGAAAAGGTGGCGCAGATGGATCCTCAGGCGCAGCTTTATATCCGCCCTATGATGTGGGCGACCGAAAGCGGTGCGGGTGTGATTGATCTGGATCCTGCCAGCAGCGCCTTTGCCATCTGCATTGAGGAAATGGCGATGCCGGGGACTGAGGGCTTTTCACTGACCGTTGCCCCCTATCGTCGCCCGCGTCAAGACATGGCCCTGACAGAGGCAAAGGCCGGTTCGCTTTACGCCAACAACGCCCGCATTATGGCCTATGCCCGTGCGCGTGGATTTTCCAACGCGCTGTCGTTGGATATCGACGGCAATGTCGCGGAAACCGCATCGACCAATGTGTTTCTGGTCCGCGATGGCGTGGTGTTCACCCCTGCGCCCACCGGCTGTTTCCTCAACGGTCTGACCCGCCAGCGGGTAATCGGCCTGCTGCGCGCGGATGGGATCGAGGTGCAGGAAACCACCCTTACGGTGGACGACTTCCGCGCTGCGGATGAGATTTTTGCAACCGGCAACATCGCCAAGGTGATGCCCGTCTCAAAACTCGACGACCGCGAATTGGGCATTGGCCCGATCAGCCTGCGGGCACGCGCGCTTTACTGGGAGTTCGCTCACAGCAGCGCGGCCTAAGCCCCGCGAAACCCGCGATGAAACAGCCCCGCCCATCACAGGTGGGGCTTTTCTATATGCAATCGCTGCACCTCGCTTGACTTGGCCCGCGCGCGGGATCAAAAGGGGGCACACACATAACCCGCAACCGGGCGTTCCGTGGGCGCCAAACTGACGAGGAGGCCGACTATATGGCTCAAGTCTCTCTTACTTTCCCCGATGGCAATGCACGTTCCTATGAGGCAGGCGTAACCGCCGCCGAAGTCGCAGCCGACATCTCTAAATCGCTGGGTAAAAAGGCGATTTCCGCCACCGTGAACGGTGCGCATTGGGATCTGCAATGGCCGATCCAAGAGGACGCACAAATCGCCATCCACACCCTGCAGGACGATGAACAAGCGCTGGAGCTGATCCGCCACGATCTGGCCCACATCATGGCCCGTGCCGTGCAGGACATCTGGCCCGACGTCAAAGTGACCATCGGCCCGGTGCGTGATCACGGCTGGTTTTATGATTTCGACCGTGAAGAGCCGTTCACACCCGAAGACCTCGGCACCATTGAGGCGCGGATGAAAGACATCATCAACGCCCGCGACGAGGTTAAAACCGAAGTTTGGGAGCGTGCCCGCGCGATCAAGCACTATGAAGACAGCAACGAGCCCTTCAAAGTCGAGCTGATCAACCGCATCCCCGAAGGCGAAGACCTGCGCATGTACTGGCATGGCGACTGGCAGGATCTGTGCCGTGGCCCGCACCTGCAAAACACCGGTCAGGTACCAGCGGATGGGTTTAAACTGACCCATGTGGCTGGCGCCTACTGGCTGGGTGACAGCGACCGCCCGATGCTGCAGCGAATTTATGGCGTCGCGTTCAAGAACCGCAAGGATCTGAAGGCCCATATGACCATGCTGGAAGAGGCCGCAAAACGCGACCACCGCAAACTGGGCAAGGAAATGGGCCTGTTCCACATGCAGGAAGAGGCGCCCGGTCAGGTTTTCTGGCACCCGAACGGCTGGCGTATCTACACCACGCTGCAAGACTACATGCGCCGCATGCAGGACAAGGATGGCTATGTCGAGGTGAACACCCCGCAGGTCGTTGACCGCAAGCTGTGGGAAAAATCCGGCCACTGGGACAAGTATCAGGAAAACATGTTCATCGTTGAGGTGGATGAGGATCATGCCCGCGAAAAGGCTGTGAATGCGCTGAAGCCGATGAACTGCCCCTGCCACGTTCAGGTGTTTAACCAAGGTCTGAAATCCTACCGCGACCTGCCGCTGCGCATGGCGGAATTTGGCTCTTGTGCCCGTTATGAACCCTCGGGCGCGCTGCATGGGATCATGCGGGTGCGTGGATTTACGCAGGATGATGGCCACATCTTCTGTGCAGAGGATCAGATCACATCTGAAACCGCGAAATTCATCGCCTTCCTGTCCAAGGTCTACGCCGACCTCGGCTTCCACAACTGGACCATCAAACTGTCAACGCGGCCCGAAAAGCGGATCGGGTCGGATGAAACCTGGGACAACATGGAGGCTGCGCTGGGGGACGCCTGCAAGGCCGCTGGCTATGACTTCGAGATTCTGGAAGGTGAAGGCGCCTTCTATGGTCCGAAACTGGAATTCACCTTGACCGACGCCATCGGCCGGAACTGGCAGTGTGGCACGCTACAAGTAGACGCCAACCTGCCCGAACGGCTGGAGGCCAGCTTTATCGGGGCAGACGGTGACAAACACCGTCCCGTCATGCTGCACCGCGCCTGTCTGGGATCGTTTGAACGCTTCATCGGCATTCTTATCGAAGAGCACGCAGGCAAGCTGCCGTTCTGGCTGGCGCCGCGTCAGGTGGTTGTAGCGGCGATTGTGTCGGATGCGGATGATTACTGCCTGGAGGTCGTCGAAGCACTGCGCGCCGCTGGCGTGCGGGCCGAAGCAGACCTGCGCAACGAGAAGATTAATTATAAAGTCCGCGAACACTCGCTGGGCAAAGTGCCGGTCATTCTGGCCTGTGGCATGAAAGAGATTGAAGAGCGCACCGTATCGACCCGCCGCCTTGGAGAGAAACAAACCAAGGTCCAGACCTTGGACGAGATCGTTACACAGCTCACGAAAGAGGCGACTCCACCGGACCTTCTGTAACATTTTCAGTACCGGAATCTTACGGTCCGTAGCGGAATCCCCGCTGCGGGCCTTTTTCATTGCAAAAATTTCCCATTTTAGGGGGCGATTCCTCACGACACCTCACGCCGCCGTGATGCACGGCCTCGTGAGTAGCTTGTCAGAAGAGGCTCAGGCTAGGGTTTCGGTGTCACCACATCAGGATGACCTGAGTTACAAACCTAGTAAGGGAAGAGAGTAATGTCCGATAAAACCATCAAGACCCTGGCCGTCGCTGGCGCAGTTGCAGCAGCCCTGACCGCAACCACCTCCACCGTCGCCCACGCGATGGAAAAAGAGAAGTGCTACGGCGTATCGCTGGCAGGCAAAAACGACTGTGCAGCCGGCCCTGGCACCACCTGCGCAGGCACCTCGACCGTTGACTACCAAGGCAACGCCTGGACTCTGGTTGACGCTGGCTCCTGCATGGACATCGAACTGCCCGCAATGGCAGATGGCAAAGCCCGTAAAGGTTCGCTGGAAGCGCTGGAGCGTGACCTGCCGGCATAAGCCGCGGACTTTTATGACCAGACAGGGGGCGATGCGCCCCCTGTTAACCCCACCCTGTCCAAGCATTGGGCATCCTAAAGGGTGGGGCGTTTTATTAAGAGTTCTGTGTTAAACTACCCCAACGTTGTTTTTAATCAGGGGTATCTGTTGTTTTCGACCACCTGCGGAGCCGCCCCGCCGCTGCGCAAGACCAGCGAACGGAGCTGACGCATGTATGATCAAACCAACCACCTGCCCGCCCTGCCCGGTGTCGGCTACAAGCCGCAGCATTACAGTGATCTGGTCGCGAATCCCGCGCCTGTCGGCTGGTTGGAGATTCACGCAGAAAACTACATGGGCGCCGGTGGCCGCCCCATCGCGCAGCTAAAACAGCTGTCCGGGCACTTCCCCATTTCTGTGCACGGCGTTGGCCTCTCCATCGGCGGTGAGGATGCGCTTGACCCCGATCACCTGTCGCGCCTGAAACACCTGTGTGACTGGCTGAACCCGGCCAGCTTCTCTGAACACCTGGCGTGGTCCACCCATGAAAGCGCCTTTATGAACGACCTGTTGCCGCTCCCTTACACTGAGGTGACGCTGAAACGGGTCTGTGACCATATCGATCAGCTACAGGACACCATCGGCCGTCGGATGCTCTTGGAAAACCCATCCTCCTATCTGGCCTTTGATGACTCCACCTATGCAGAACCTGATTTTCTGTCTGAGGTCAGCAAGCGCACTGGCTGCGGCCTGCTGCTGGATGTGAACAACATCTTTGTGTCGGCCACAAACCTGAACTATAGCCCCTACGCCTATGTCGATGCGTTTGATCTGGACAAAGTGGGAGAAATTCACCTTGGCGGTCATGATGAGGACGAGGATGACCATGGCGCGCCGCTGCTGATAGACAGCCACGGGCGCGAGGTTGCCGATCCCGTCTGGACGCTGCTGGATTATGTGCTGGAACGCTCCGGCCCGCTGCCCACGTTGATCGAATGGGACACAGACGTTCCCGAATGGCCCGTTCTGGCGGAGGAAGCGCGCCGCGCCGATATCGCATTGAGCAAACTGAACGCCCGCGCGAAGGTGACCGCATGAGCTTGACCGCCTTCAACGACGCCCTTCTGGATCCCACTGCCGACCGCCCTGAGGGTCTGTCGGATTCCGCTGGCCGGCCAGCGGGCAAACGGTTTGATGTCTACCGCAACAACGTCACCGTTTCCCTGCGCGAAGCACTAGAGGCTGGATTTCCCGCAACTGCGCGCCTGCTGGGCGAACAGAACTTTACCGCTATTGCAACGGGATACCTGCGTGCCAATCCGCCGTCGTCGCCTTTGATGATGCTTTATGGCGGGGGCTTTCCGCGCTATATTTCCAATGTGCCGGCGCTGGCAAAACTGGGCTATCTGCGTGATGTCGCGCGGCTGGAATACGCCATGCGTCAAAGCTATCACGCAGAGGATGCGCCGGAACTGGCCGCAGACAAACTGGCCGCGCTTGCGCCAGAACAGCTGTATAATGCGCGGCTGGCCTTTGCCCCCGCGACGCAAGTGGTGCTGACCGAATGGCCTATCCATGCTATCCGCGCCAAAGCACTGGGTGAAACGGCTGAAAACCCACCCGGTGTGGCCCAGCCCACACTGGTCACCCGGCCCGAGTTTGACCCGATCCTGACCCCGCTACCAGCGGAACAGGCGGACCTTCTGGCAGAGCTGATGCGCAACAAAACACTGGCAGAGGCAAGCACAATGCACCCCACTGCCGATCTAGGAACACTTCTGGGCACGCTGCTGGCGACCAAGGCCCTGACAGACATTAAAATAGAGGATAAACAATGAACGCCTTGCTAAGCATCTACGCAAGCATCGCCAATGGCCTGAACCGACAGGACTGGCTGCTGTCCACTTTTGGCCGCTTCCTGTTCGCGGCGACACTTTTGGGATATTTCTGGGCCTCGGCCACCACCAAGCTGGGCGATGGTTTCTTTGGCCTGTTCAGCCCCTCCACCGGCGCCTATGCGCAGATCTTTCCCAAGGCGTTTGAGGCCGCGGGCTACGATGTTTCGCAGTTTGGTGTTTTCCACTGGGCGGTTGTCATGGCGGGCACCTATGCCGAATTTATCCTGCCGCTCCTGATCGTGCTGGGCCTGTTCACCCGCCTGGCCGCCGTTGGCATGATCGGCTTCGTCGCGGTTCAATCACTGACCGATCTTTATGGCCATGGCGGCATCGAACATATTGAAACACTCGGCAAATGGTTCGACCGTCTGCCCGATGGCGTCATTCTGGACCAACGCGGGTTCTGGTTCCTGCTGCTTCTGACGCTGGTAATCAAGGGCGCGGGACCGCTGTCGCTGGATCGTATCCTCAGCGGCAAGGCAGGCGCGCCGGAACCGATTACACAGCACTGATCACACTCAGCGCACGACAAAAAGAAAGGGCGGGTCAATGGACCCGCCCTTCTTCTTATTCAAACAGACTTAAACGCCCAGCGCCGCCTGCGTGTCCTTGCCCCAGCCAAGGTACATGTCACCCGTATCCGTCACGATCAGCGGCCGTTTCATCAGCGCTGCGTGCTCTGTCAACAGATCCAACGGCGGCTGAGCGCGCGCCACCTCATCCAGCCCGCGCCAGGTCGTGGAACGTGTGTTCAATAAAGCCGTGCCAAAAACCTCAAACGCAGCGGCGCGAATCTGATCATCCATAGGATGAGATCGAATATCCACCAGTTCAGCCATAGGCAGAGCTTTGGCCGCCTTGCGGCAGGTATCGCAGTTTTTCAGCCCGTAAATCTTCATTTTTTCCCCTTAAAACCCGCTGAGACGCGAGCAATTCCAGTATAAACCACAGTTTGTGCCCTGTTTTGCTTGATTTTTACAGCAGTGGTGCAATCATCCAAGGCGTAGCTTAGGCACGATGGATCCCTGATCTTAAGTATAAAAGTTTTTAAAAGTTTGGAATCCCTTCCTGCCGATGTGAAATGGACCCGCAATTCGCGGGGAGGAACGGATAGAAGGAGACACGGAACATGCCAACAGGCACCGTGAAATGGTTTAACACCACCAAAGGTTACGGCTTCATCGCACCTGATGATGGCGGCAAAGACATTTTTGTACATATTTCAGCAGTAGAACGTTCCGGTCTTACCGGACTGGCTGACGAACAGAAGGTCAGCTTTGAGCTGATCGATGGACGCGATGGGCGCCAAATGGCGGGCAGCCTCAGCCTCTTGTAATAAAAAAGGGTGACGTTTTACGTCACCCTTGCTCACATCTCTATAGAGAGGGATCAGTTGCTGTAGCAACCTTTCTGTCCCTCAGGACAAATAGTGTCGCTGGCATAGGATGCCGATTTTACCATCGGCTTGGCGCGGCTGTAGCTGCGGGTGGCGCCGTGGCGCATCATCGCCTGGTAGCTGACCGATTGGTTGGGCACGCCGCAACAAATCACACCATCCATGCTGACCGGCTGCTGGCCGGCGGGGCAGTGATTGGCGACGCCTTCATAGGCGAAGACGCGCGGTTCGGCCTGTGCGCCCATCGGCAGTGCCAGCATCGCGGCGAATGTCGAGGCGGCAAATACACGAAATTTGGTCATGGTCTGATCCCTGAAAATGTCAGTGTTTGCGATGGTTTCGTAAAGATACCCCCAACCTACCGAAGAGGTAAGGCAAGGCCAAACGGAAACTGACCGACGGGCTAAAACACCACGTTACTGTTTCCATACTGTCACCAATATCCCGCTATCACCCCTCATTGCAGAACAAAAAGGCCCGCAGACACTGCTGCGGGCCATATGGCGGATCACCTATTGTGCTTAGTGATGCTGCGAACGCTTACCAAATTCGCCTTCCAGACGCTGGCGCAGTTTCTTACTGGCGGCTTTCACCGCATGCTGGATGTCGCTGGCATCATGATGTACCGCATAGGGGCGCATGCCTTCAGGGCGGGCTTCAACCGTGGCGCGGATATCCTCACCACCTTTGGGGCCACGCATATCCTTCACATGAACCTCAACCCGCGTCAGTCGGGACGCGATCGGCTTTAGTGTGTCGCTGACCAGCCCCTCGCAAACCTCTGCCAGACGTTCGTCGCCGTGAATATTGTGGTCGGTGTTGATCTGAATATGCATCAAAGCCTCCTTCTTGTTCTTCATCAGCTTATGGTGATTCATTTGGGGGGATTTTGATCTGAAACAAGATTGTTCGCGATTTTCTGACAGCCATCCGCGCAAGTATGCCAAAGCTGTGAGCGGCCTTGAAATCAGGGGAGCGAGGGCCAAGATATTATAGACAGACACGCCAACAGAACGGGGGTTAACCCAATGATATGGAATATGTTTCGGAAACTGACGGGCAAGCGATCCGCGCCGGGACTGACCGTTATCGGGTCGCCCCCCCGCACCATCCCCCGCAGTGCCCAGAGCGTCAAATCCCCCCGTTTCAATCCCCTCCCCCGACTGCGCGGCAACAGCTGTGATTGGGTGTCTGAAGGCGCCAAAAACGCCAGCTTCACCCAGTACCGCTGCACCACCTGCGGGGTGGAGGCATTCAGCCGGACAGGCAAAGCCCCGCGTCAATGCAAACGCGGGGTTGAGGGTGGGTTGTAGGCCACTGATTACTCAGAAAGCGTAGCGCGCCCTGTGGGGCGGGTCGGGCGCAGCCAAATCAAAGATTGGGCAAAAGGGTCAGGGGTATTACCCCTCCAGTACCTCTTGCAATTCACGCCATTCACGGGCGCTCATGCCGCTGGTTTCGGCGGTGACGTCTTCGCCTTTCAGCATTCGGCGCACGCAGTCCAGCGCACCAGCGCTCAGCGCGGCACCGCCCATACGGTAATCCGCGAACGCTTTGTAAGCAAAAGGCACCCAGTCGGCGACCAGCTTGCAGATCTCATCCGCATAAACGCGGATTTCGTATTGCGCATGACTATCCGCACGCAGGCGCAGGAAGTGCAGCAGGTTGTGCAGGTCCACCTTCCAGTACCACTGTGTATAGATATTGGCTGGCAGGTTCATCCGCGCCAGTTCCCGCGCCAGCCCCTGCTTGCCGTCGTCAGAAATCATCTCTTCATAGTGATCGTAGCTGCGTGCCGCATCACCTTTGAGGATTTCCAGCACACGCTCTGCCTCGGCACCGGTCAGCGCCTCGCCACGGCCCTGATTGTTGATCACCGACTGCGCGGCAAGCTGTTCCGGCTGCGGGATGTAAAACTCGCGATCCAGAATGGAATATCGCGCGGAATATTCGTTCACATTCGCAGTACGGTGGCGAATCCATTGACGGGCCACAAAAACCGGCAGCTTCACGTGCAGCTTCAACTCGCACATCTCAAACGGGGTCGAATGCCAGTGGCGCATCAGATACCGGATCAAGCCTTCGTCGTTTTGCACCGACTTAGTGCCCTTGCCATAGGACACACGGGCCGCCTGACAGATCGCGCTGTCATCGCCCATATAATCAATCACGCGGACAAAACCGTGATCCAGCACCGGATAGGCCTGATAAAGATGCGCCTCCATCCCCTCAGAGACAGCGCGCAGGGTCTGGCGCGGCGTCGCGCGCTGCGCGTCGATTTCAGCCTGTTGTTCCGGGGTGATGGGCATTTTGTCCTCCAAGGCACCTAATCTACGAGTCGCGCCCACTATATCTAGTGGCTGCACGATTTACACGCTCATATCTGCGCAGAAGCTACCGATAAACTTGCGATGTTTTGGCACCTGCCTTGCATCTTTCGTTGACTTTTCGCCGGATCAACTGGACTCTGGCAGAAACGGCCAAAAGAGCCGAGATATTTGAGGATTTAGCAGATGCTCCGTTTCACAACGCCTTTTGTGTTGCCGCTTGCGCTCGCGGCTTGCAGTGCCGACCCCAGCGGCGTCAGCGACGTCGGGTCGGTCGAAAACCCCGCATACGAAGAGGTGGCAGGCAGCGTCCGCGCGGTCAATTATGATCCGATCGATGAGGAATTGATCCTGTCGATCAACGGCATCCACGGCAACGACTCCAGCGTGACCTACACGCGCCGGGCCGATCTGGACTCGACCGTCCCGGGTTACGAAGTTTACATGCAACAATCGACGCCAGCGGACCGCCATTTCACCGCGCTCTTTGCCGAAAGCAATGACAACCGCGTCATCGCCGGCGCTGTCATCGATGGCGGCAACAACGGCCGCTACTACGGTGGCAGTTATTACAGTCGTCAGGGATCGAACATCTATTCCCCCTACACTGATAACAGTCAGGGTGAGGCGCAATATTTCGGGACCTATGCCGGCGTAACCAACATCGACGGGCGAGGCGACCAACTGCTGGATGCCTCTGGCATTCCCAGCAATCTGGGCCGACCGGCACAGGCAGACCGGATCACCGGCATCATCCTGCTGAATGCGGATTTCGCCAACGGCGGTGTTGATGGGCAGATCTCCAACCGGCAGCTGGTGGATGACACCCGCGGGATTAACGCCCAACTGGCAGCCAACGATATCCTGCTGACCGATGGCGTGATCGCTGAGGATGGCACCTTCACCGGCACTGCTGAATTTGAGACACAGACAAACACGCCCATCGGCCACTTTGGCGGAATTTTCGGCGGCAATCAGGCCACATCTGTGGCGGGTACGGTGTTTCTGGAACAGTTCGACGGACCGACCGGCACCATCGAGGGAGAACAGGAATTCGGCGTTTTCGTCCTGACACGCTGCGGTGCCCCCGGGGCGGCGGCCGCCTGTTCCGGCCTGTGAGTCTGTGCGCAAATATACCCTGAAACGGTCACTTGCTGCGGCGCTTATCTGCACCGCCCTGATGCCGCGCGCGGCCTTGGCAGAGGAGTTGCGCCTATCGCCGCAAGAAGCACGACAGGTGGCACAACACGCACTGCAGAGCGGCAACCCGCAATTGGCGGCGTCATTGGCACAGGGTCTTTTGCAACGTGACGGTGCCGATGGTACGGCGCATTTTATGCTGGCGAGGGCCTTCCAGCAAATGGGACAACCCGCCAAGGGACGCCGCGCCGCACGGCTCGCCTATCGCCATGCCGTCACAGAAGTGGATCATTTCCACGCCGCACAGCTTGCTGCGCGACTGGCGGTCGAAAACCAACGCCCTATGTCCGCCAAACTGTGGCTGCGCCGGTCCCTGCAGTATCTGCCCGATCCAAAGCTGCGTGCGGCGGTCGCCCGCGACTATCAGATCCTGCGCAACATCTCGCCATGGCAGTTCGGCCTGAACGTTTCTGTAGCCCCCAGTGATAACCTCAACAACGGGGCCGACAGCCGCTATTCCCTGATCGACGGTGTTCCGGTGGCCGGTATCCTCAGCGGTTCGGCGCAGGCGCTGTCCGGTGTGGCGGGGGTTGCAGATCTGACACTCGGCTATCGCTTGATGGGGTCCAAGACCAGTCAAACCCGCATCGGGCTACGCTATTATGGTCGCCGCGTTCACCTGTCGGATGAGGCCCGCGATTTAGCACCAACGGTCAGCAACAGTGATCTGGCGTTTGATTACGGCGAGGTGTCACTCGCCCAACTGCGCCAGACAGCCACGGCGCAGTGGCGCTATGGCTTTGCCCTAGGACAGAGCTGGTCGGGCGGTGAGCGCTTTCAACGCTCCACCCGGCTGAACGTGTCACGCAGCGCAACACTCGGAGCGCTGGGGCGCTTGCGCCTTGGCAGCCAGTTGGAACGGTTGAGTTATTCCGACAACCGCCCAGATGTGAACGGCATCACCCTATCGTCGCACTTGTCACGGCACAGCGAAGACTGGGGCAACTGGCAGTTTGGCCTGACCCTAAAGCGCGAGCGGAGCGACAATATCAACGCTGACCGCAAACAGGTGATCGCCCAAATTGCGTGGGCACCGGATGTGTCAGCGCTTCCGGTGATGTCTGACCTGACGCCGGTGGTGACGCTGGGTGGCAGCAAACAGCGCTATGACGCCTATAGCGCAGGTTTCATTGTTCCGGGGGGGCGGCGCGATGAAACAGTTTTCGGTCAACTGGAGGCAACGTTTACCCAATTTGACTACGCTGGATTTGCCCCTACTGTTACCCTGCGCAGCCGACGCACCACATCAAATGTCAGCCGGTTTGAAACCCGCGAAACCACCCTGTCACTTGGGGTGCGGTCCAGTTTCTGATACATAAAATCGCTATGGATTGAGGCAAACCCGCAGATCCATACCAACAGGAGAGAACAAGACATGGCCCTGAAATATCTGCACACCATGGTCCGGGTGAAGGACCTGGAAAAAAGCCAGGCTTTCTATTCCCTTCTGGGTCTCAAAGAAATCCGCCGTTACGACCATGAAGGCGGCCGCTTCACACTGATCTTTATGGCCGCTGAGGGGCAAGAAGACTGCCCGATTGAGCTGACCTACAACTGGGATGGCGATGATGCGCTCCCCGATGACAGCCGTCATTTTGGCCATCTGGCCTACGAGGTCGGTAATATCTACGAGATGTGCCAACACCTGATGGACAATGGCGTCACCATCAACCGCCCACCCCGTGACGGGCACATGGCCTTTGTCCGCTCGCCCGACAATATCTCGATCGAGTTGTTGCAGGCTGGGGATCGGCTGGAACCGGCAGAGCCTTGGGCCAGCATGGAAAACACCGGACGTTGGTAAACGAAGCAATCGCGTGACAGAACCGCCGCCCCGAAACGGGCGGCGTTTTCAATAGATGTAGCGGATTTGATCGGTCCAATAGCGTTCGACCCGCCGCAGCGCGCTGGTGATTTCAACAATCCCGTCAGGACCGAGCACCCCCTTTGCCTGCAGCCCGTCCGCGTGACGTTCAAACAGGGCGGCGATCAGATTGCGGATGTCGCGCCCTTTGTCCGTCAGGCGCACTCGCACGGACCGGCGATCGATGGCGCAGCGCTGGTGGTGCATATAGCCCGCCTCCACCAATTTTTTCAAATTGTAGCTGACGTTACTGCCCTGATAGTAACCACGCGTTTTCAACTCCCCCGCCGTTACCTCATGGTCGCCGATGTTGAACAGCAAAAGCGCCTGAACAGCGTTGATTTCCAAAACACCCACGCGTTCAAATTCGTCCTTGATCACATCCAGCAGCAGGCGGTGCAGCCGTTCCACTAGGGCCAATGTGTCCAGATAACTGCTGATGAATCCCGTGCGATCACCGGTTTCAAGCTGTGGGGTGTTTTCAAGGCGGGTGTGAACGCTCATTTGCGGCCTCCATCTGACATCTGTCGGGCAGAGACTGCCGGGAATTCCCCAAGAATAGGTTAAATGCCGCGGTTAGTTAGCTAAAATGCGAACCATTCGCCGCGGCATCTGTTATTATTATCGGAAACCAGATCCGATCACAGTTCAGTTCAAAGACCTGTGGCAATCGCACGAACGTCAGCGATCTGCGCCTGCAGATCGGCGGGCGCCTCTTGCTGGCCCGAAACCCACTGATAGAGATCCTGATCGTTTTCATTCAGCAGCAGCTCATAGGCATCAAGGGCAGCGTCATCCATTGCCTCCAACCGGACAGCGGCATAACGCATCAGGATGATATCCATTTCCTTAATGCCACGCCGCATCGAGCGCATCTGCAAACGTTTCAGGCGATTTTCGCGGGTTTCGGACATGATCCTCAGGAACCTTTCAATTTCAGCCGCAGCTGTTTTTCCAACCGACCCAGACGATCAATAGAGGAAGTCATCTGCAGTTTCAGCGCACGAATATCTGCCAGAACCTCTTCCACGTCGGGGTCGATATCATGGTGGTCACCGGGTTCGCTAACGCCGTCGCCTTCGCCCGTCAACAGCCAGCGGATCGAAACATTGAGAAGTCCCGACAGCATGCGCAGTTTGTTCGCCCGCGGCTCAGACAGGTCGTACTCCCAGCCCTGCAGCGTCTTCAGCTTGACACCCAGACGGCGCGCCAGCTCTTTTTGTTCCATCGAGGCCTGTTCGCGTGCCGCCGCCAGACGGTCGCCAAAGGTGGCCATATCGGGTCCGTACCAGTCAAAGTCCTGCGGCTGCCCAGTGATATCAGCCTCCTCTGGCAACAGTGCATTCAAATCTGTTGTGGTATTCTGGCCTTCATTGTCTTGCATGGGCTCCCTTTCTGCCGAAGCTCTCTTGATCGGCTATTGCGCACAACCTAAGACAGGACATTGTAAGTTAACAACCACCCACTTGTCGCACCAACCACCATACTGTCGCACTGAGGATAAAAAATGTCTTTCCTGTCCGAGACACTCGCCCGCGTGAAACCGTCACCTACTATAGCCGTATCGAACCTTGCGGCTGAGCTAAAGGCGGCAGGACGTGACGTTATTGGCCTATCTGCAGGCGAACCGGACTTTGACACGCCGGAACATATCCGCGCCGCTGGTATTGCCGCGATCAATGAGGGCCACACGCGCTACACCGCCGTGGATGGCATCCCTGACCTGAAGGCGGCGATCTGCGCCAAATTCAAACGCGACAATGGACTGGATTACACGCCAAAACAGGTGACTGTGGGCACCGGTGGTAAGCAGGTGCTTTATAATGCGCTGATGGCCACGCTGAACAAAGAGGATGAGGTGATCATCCCTGCCCCCTACTGGGTCAGCTACCCCGATATGGTGCTCTTGGCCGGTGGCACGCCGGTGTTCATCGAGGCGCAACTGGAGAACGATTTCAAGATCACGCCCGACCAGCTGGAGGCCGCAATCACCCGCAACACCAAATGGTTCCTGTTCAATTCCCCCTCGAACCCCACAGGTGCGGGCTATAGCCGGGACGAGTTAAAGGCGCTGACCGATGTGCTGCTGCGCCACCCGCATGTCTGGGTGTTGAGTGATGACATGTATGAACACCTCGCCTACGACGGGTTTCGGTTCTGCACCCCTGCCGAGGTAGAGCCGCAGCTTTATGATCGCACCCTAACCGTCAACGGCGTGTCCAAAGCCTACGCCATGACCGGCTGGCGCATTGGCTATGCGGCCGGCCCCGAGCCGCTCATCGCCGCGATCCGCAAGGTTCAGTCGCAATCCACCTCAAACCCCTGTTCGGTCAGCCAGAAGGCTGCAGTTGCCGCACTGAACGGTCCGCAGGATTTTCTGGCACCGAATAATGAGATGTTCGTGCGCCGCCGCAATCTGGTGGTCGATATGCTGAGTGCGATTGAAGGCATCACCTGTCCGGTGCCGGATGGCGCGTTCTACGTCTACCCCTCCATCGCGGGTCTGATCGGCAAGAAGACCCCTGAAGGTGTAGAAATCAGCAGTGATGAGGTCTTCGCGACTGAACTGCTGAATGACTGCGGTGTTGCGGTGGTCTTTGGCGCGGCCTTTGGCCTGTCGCCGAACTTCCGCATCAGCTACGCGACCTCTGACGAATTGCTGCAAGAGGCCTGCAGTCGCATTCAAGCCTTCTGCGCCAAGCTCAGCTAAGTCCCTTCCCCGTTCTGCGATACCGTGGAGCGGGGATATTTAAGTATTTTTGGAACATTGAAAGAGCAATCTCATGTCCGTTGACCTGCCAGAATATTACTTCCGGGTGCGCGAAAACGGCGCCTTTGTGTTCCGTGTGGATACCGAAAACCGGCAGCGCCGGATTGAGCTGGACCAGATCGCCAACGTCAACATCAAGAACGGCGAGATCAAATCCCATGGCGATCGCAAGCTGACGGATGACGACATGACCGCCATCCGCCACTGGATGGATGATCGCCGCGCGCTGTTGGCCGAGCGGGATATCGACGACATCCTGCGCACGGTGGACCATTTGAACCTAACCACCCATTGGGCACAGTCGCGCGCCAGCGATGAGCAACTGGAGGCGGTGACAGATCAGCTATTGCTGACCATGCACGACCTGCGGTCGGTTCTGGTGCGTAAGAAGGCGGACAGGCTTCTGAAATCTAAGGGGAAGTAAGCGCCGCAGCTGGCGGCTTCTTTGCTCGTCCAGCGCTGCGGCTGCAGGCAATTGATCCGCCTGTGCCAACGCACATTCTTGCCTCTGCGACAACAGCGGGCCTAGGTTGCATTCCGCATGCGGTGGGATGGTGCCGAAATCTGTGCACTGTTAGATCCTGCGCTATTGGAACAGATTATCCTGCCTATCATCCCTTGTTGAAACGCGGGCGGGCAGTTGCGGCCAGCGGGTCAGAGGTGCAGCTGGCATATCACACGGCGTTCGCTGCTAACGGCGTGGTCATGACGACAGGCGCGCGCGACGCGGCGCCTTGCTGGCCGTTGGGTGACCGCATCAATACCTTTCTTCAGACGCATGGTGCGGCCAACGATCAACTGGGCAAAGTACGGCCCATACCGATCATCGGCGCCAGTGCCATCGCCTTTCATTTGCTTTAGAACGTCTCTCAACCGACAATGCGTGCGTCTGTGCTGCGCATCACCGGCCCCCAGAACCGCGCCATCAACAGCACGCCTGCGCATGCCAGCCCGACGGCAAGACCAGACCAGACGCCAACGCCGTCCCAGCCCAGATGGAACCCCATCACATAGCTGACCGGCACCCCGATCCCCCAGTAAGAAATCGCCGCGATGATCATCGGCACCCGCGTGTCCTGCACACCGCGCAGCATGCCCAGCGCCATCGCCTGCGCAGCATCGGCAAATTGAAACAGCCCGGCCGCCGCCAGGAGCGGCACGCCCAGCGCGATCACTGCATCCCGTTGCGGATCCTCCGGCGACAGGAACAGCGCAATCAGCGGTTCCGGAAACAGCAAAAACGCCAGCAGTGTCAGCGCCGCAAAAGTTGCCGAAATCGCAGTGATCAAATGTGCACCAAGGCGCAGATCACCCAGATTCCGCCGCCCGACTGCGCGACCTGCCCGCACTGTTGCCGCGTTGCTAAGGCCAAGGTGCACCATAAAGGTCAGCGCGGTGATCTGCAGCGCAATACCGTGTGCGGCCAGCGGCAATGTGCCCAGCCAACCCATCATCAGCGAAGCGGCAGCAAACAACCCCACCTCTGCCAGGCTGGTTAGCCCCATCGGCCAACCCAACCGTGTCACGGCGCGAAACGCCTCCCAGTCAGCACGCCAGAAGCGGGCGAAAATCTCATGCTCTGCGGTGACGACATGCAGATAAACCGCGAGCAGCGCCATCGAGGCCACATTCACAACCAGCGACGCAACCGCCGCGCCCTGAATGCCCATTTCAGGTAAACCCCAGTTGCCAAATATCAGCGCATAGTTGACCACCACGTTAATAGCCACCGCCGCAAGCGTGACCCATAGCACGATACCGGCCCGTTCCAGCGCCGAGAGGTAGGATTTGAACACCATCACCAGCAGCGCCGGCAGGATCGACCAGCCGTTGATCACCAGATACTCCTGCGACAGACGCGCCACCTCTGGTGTTTGCCCTGCCATCAGCAGGATTGGTTCGGAAAACAGCATCACTGGCAGTGCGGCAATCGAGTAGAAAGCAGATGCCCAGATCGCCATCCGCGTCACCCGACGAACCTGCGTATCTTCGCCTGCTGCTTCGGCCTCTGCCACCATTGGCATCACGGCACCTGCAAAACCGGCCCCAAGGATGAACAGAACAAAAAACGCAGTGCTGGCAATCACTTGCGCTGCCAACACTTCAACGTTGTACCAGCCCAGCATGAGCGTATCGGTCATATTGATGGAAAATTGTGCCACATGGCTGCCGATCAGCGGCAGACCCAGCGTCGCAATGTTGCGCAGGTGTTGTCGTAAGGTCAGATCTGTTTTCATCTCTTAGCCGTAGACCGCGCCCAAGCCTCTGACAATCCCTTTTCGCCGCCGCGCTTGTGGCCGCAAAGCTGCAACAACAGGGTGAGTCGCCGCCACATTCTGCCCTACAAGCGAAAGCAGAGTTGCCGCGCCAAACACCAACCCTAACAGAAGCCAAATGCCAATTCCCGCCGCGGTGTCAATTCTACCCCCATCTCTTTCGGCCAAGGGATACATACTTTGGGATTGGTTTTACCAAATCGGGCTTTAACTCTTGGCCAAAAGTCCGTGAATATATAGCAGGGAGTGTCGTTTTAGCCGATACGACCTACCAGATTTTGTTACGGGAGGCCGAATTCCCGATGGTTCAACCCTTGGTAAGTGGACGAGAGTGATGCGACGTCATGATACCCTGAGACGCCTTGTCGTAGACGAAGACGACAAGACCGCAGATCAGTCCAGCACAGATCAGGGGTTTGTGTTCCGGGACTTCGAAGTATCGCGGATTCAGCACATCACAGAGGCGCTGCGCCGCAATCCGGTGCGCAATACGATGCTCTATCTCTTGGGCGCGTTTGTTTGGACCGCGTTCCTGTCCTACGGTGGTGCGGTGAAGGCAGACCATAGCTTTGCTGTGGCGCTTAGTCCTGCCATCTCGCTGTTCTGCATCATAGTCGGTATTCTGATCTATCCGCGCAATATGCTTTGGGTGCCGATTGCGGCACAAATCGCACTGTTCTTCGTGCCCTTCATGATGCCTGTGGGCGACGGTCTGACATGGTTGATGGTGCCTGAAGTGTCGTTCCGGCTGGTGTTCTTCCTGTTGATGGTGAACCTGATCGCGGGCGGCATTATCGGCTGGATCGTGCGTACACTTTACCGGCGCACAGCCCATCAGATGCAACCGTTTGAAGCAGACCTGCTCGTGGCAGGCGCCACATTCGCGGCCTTCCTCGTCGTCATCTATGGCGCGATCTCTCTCATTTCGCTGTTCATGTCGACCCTCAGCCCTGCAGAGCTGAGCGTGCTGGGCTTTGACGCACAGTTTTTTGAATTTGCAATGATGCGCAATATACGTGCCGCCACGGTCTGCGCGATGATGCTGATCGCCATGCAACAAACCCCCAAGGGTGAAGAGCTGCGGGTGTCGCTGCCCTTCATTCTGATTTTCCCGGGTCTTGTGGTTCTGCACAACATGGGTTTCGGCGGCTATGAGGCGCTGGATGCGGCGGCAATGGGCGCGCTGCTGGCGCTGGCATTGCCCGTCAGCGCGGCGCCAATCGTGGTCCTGCTGGGCCTCACGGTCTTTGCGGGCCTCACCGGTCATTATCTCAACGACAAGGTTCTCAGCACCCCGCTTGAGGCGCTGTTACGCAGCTACGCGTTGGGAATGATGGTGCTGATCATGCTGATCCTTGCCCTGCGTGGCCGCGGGCGCCATGAACGTGAACAGCGTGTTGCCTCGATCCGTCGTCTGTCGACAGTGCGCGGTTTCGCCGGTGTTGGCCTCTTTACGGTGAATGTCCCCACTGACACCATGCGACTGGACCCCGCCGGTCAACGTCTGGTGGGCCTGCCTGCAGAGGCAGGGCTGGACGATCTGATCAGCCGCTTCCGCGCGGACGAACAATACCTGCTGCGTCACGCAATCGAAAGTGACAGCCACGCCTCGATCACCCTGTTGTTGCGTCTGGCCGATCAGCTGGACAGCGGTGACAACCGTGTGATGCGCCTGCACTTGTGGGCCGAAACCACCGTGCGCAACGAGCGTGTGGTCTATGGTCTGATGGTCGAAGTGACCGAAGAGCACCTACAGGAACGCGCCCTGACCAATGCCCTGAACGAACTGTCCCTGCGTCAGGACAAACAGAAACAACTGTTTTCCATCGTCAGCCACGAAATCCGCACCCCTGCCTCTGTCCTGTCGATGCTGATCGACGAGTTGGAGAATGGCCATAACTCTCAGGATGTGGTGCCACAGATGCGTGAGGCGTCAACGCAACTCCTGAGCGTGCTGGATGACATGCGTCAGGCGGTGAACCCCGAAAAGAACCAGCCGCTGTCAATCAAACCTTACGTGCCTGCAGATGTGGCCGAACGGGTGCGCAACACCTATCAGATGCTGGCCAAGGGCAAGTCGATCCGCATTTCTCTGGATCTGGGTCCGGACTCAGTCCGCCCGATGATGGGCGACAGCAACCGTTTGAAACAGATCCTCGGCAATTTGGTGCGCAACGCAATCATTCACTCAGAAGGCACCGAAATCCGCATCTGCTATCAGCCCTCGATGACTGGTCTGCCGCCGAACCCTACCAGCGGCACCGCCTTCTGGTCGGTCACCGATGATGGCGTCGGCATTCCACAGTCCGAAATCGAACGTCTGTTCCAACCCTTTGAACGTGGCTCTGCCGATGCCCGCAATCAGGCAGAGGGGTCGGGCCTCGGCCTCTATATCGCGAAACAGGCGATTGAGTTGCTGGGTGGCGCGCTGCAATATTTCGAGGCACCCGAAGGCGGCGCAGGCTACCGTCTGGATCTGGCCGACAAACCCGCCAGCCAGCAGGACATTCAGGCCCATAAACCCAAAGGCGGCCCCGTTGAGAGCAAAAAGCTGAGCGAGTTGCGCGTGGTCCTGGCCGAAGACAACGCGCTGGTCGCACAGGTGACGTCCAAACAGCTGGACCGGATCTTTGGCAGTATCGAACACGCCGAAAACGGCCGCAAAGCGCTGGAAAAGGTGCGGGAGAACCCACCGGATCTGCTGATCACTGACCTGTTCATGCCGGAAATGTCGGGTGATGAACTGGTGCAGGCGATGAAGGATGAAGGCTTCAATATCCCCGTCGTCGGCCTGACTGCTGCGGTTGTGGGCGATGATATCAAACGGTTCGAAGACGTCGGCGCCACCGCCGTCCTGCCGAAGCCGCTGGATGTAAAACGTCTGGCCGGTTTACTGGAGGAAAAGGTGGCGGTGTGAGTCTGCGCCACATTCCACAAATCCCTAAACGCGCCCCAGTCGGGCGCGTTTTCTTTTGTCACCCGTGCCACCGGCTAATTTATCCACAACACCCAATAGCAATAGAGAAACAAAACTCTACAAGTTTGGATGCCTCATATAACTGAACTATTTTTACAGACTGCGCATTGGTCGGACGCTCAATTTATCGCGCTGCACTACGCAACAGCAATGATCGGCTTCCTACTGGCCATAGCAGTACTACCAGCGCGGGCCCCATTGGACGGATTGCTTTTCTGCTGGGCTTCAACCAATCCACGGGTCGGAAAGATATTCATCGAACCTCACCTTCAAAGCCGCTTCAGGATTTCTCACCCCAAAATCCGCTTTCAAGGCTGCCCCGCCGCGCGACATGATGACCACATCCATTTCCAACTGAATTGAAAAAGCGCGCCCCGATGGGACGCGCTTTCATTTCCTTTACCAAACCTCAGCTTAGCGTTTGCGGCTATCGGGGTGCAGCGCGGTGCCGAGAATGTGGTCCGAACGGTGGATCACATGGCTGGCAGTCGAGGCAATCAGCGGATCAGGGGCGGTGGCGATGTCCAGATCCTTACCCGGATAATCCAGCGAGTTGAGGAAGTGCAGCATGCAGTTCAGGCGCGCGCGCTTCTTGTCGTTGGATTTGATCACCGTCCAAGGTGCGTCGGCGGTGTCCGTGTAGAAGAACATCGCCTCTTTCGCTTCGGTATAATCATCCCATTTGCCCAGCGACGCCTTATCGATCGGCGACAGCTTCCACTGTTTCAGCGGATCAGACTCCCGCGATTTAAAGCGGCGGCGCTGCTCTTCCTGTGTAACCGAGAACCAGTATTTATAGAGGCGGATGCCCGAGCGCACCAGCATCTGCTCCAGATCGGGGGTCTGGCGCATAAACTCCAGATATTCGCCCGGCTCGCAGAAGCCCATCACCCGCTCAACACCCGCGCGGTTGTACCAGCTGCGGTCATAGAGGACCATTTCGCCTTCGGTCGGCAGATGGTTGATATAGCGCTGGAAATACCACTGACCGCGCTCTTCGTCGGTGGGTTTGTTCAGCGCCACCACGCGGGCCTGACGCGGATTCAAGTGTTCGGTGAACCGCTTGATAGTGCCGCCCTTGCCGGCTGCGTCACGGCCTTCAAACAGCAACACAAACTTCTGACCGGTTTCCTGTGCCCAGTGCTGTACCTTCAGCAGTTCGGCCTGC
Source organism: Thalassobius sp. Cn5-15 (assembly GCF_022347685.1). Classification (GTDB taxonomy): domain Bacteria; phylum Pseudomonadota; class Alphaproteobacteria; order Rhodobacterales; family Rhodobacteraceae; genus Thalassobius. The sequence goes on along the minus strand of NZ_JAKRGF010000005.1, from coordinate 188,453 downwards.
AGCTTCGCTTTCTGTGCCTCATAGGCGGAACGCGACATCTTTTTCTTGTAGGGGTATTCGCCCGACTCAAACGCCTGACGCACCTGTTCTACAGACGGGGCTTTGGTTGGCTCTGCCTGCGGCGAGGTGGTTCCGTTGGTAAAGCCATTGGAGGCGGCGGAGGGTTCCGGGGCAGCAGTTACAGCAGGTTTGGGCGCAGCAGGTGCGGTCATTGGCGTCTCCTTTGGTTTGTTCGCCAAGAGCTTATCCTTGGTCGCGCGACGCTGCCTTGATGCACGTCAATAAATGGTACACAAACCGTAAAAAGACCGCATCTGCCTCTGCGTTCCGCCCCCCCTTCAGCCCTTGGGCCTGCCCAGCACCATCTTGTTGCCCGCCAACACCTCCGGCGCGCCAATCCACGCATAGGCCAAAAGCGCCGGTTCCAGATCCGATACAGTGATGCGATGGGCATGCCCGGGCGGATTGTAGATCGACGATCCCGGCGCATAGACCCCATAGTCGTTTTCGGACACCGAACCAGAGAGGCAAATATAGCTTTCGGTGATGCCCGTATGCGCATGGGCAGGATAGATGCAGCCCGGCGCAAACAGCACAAGCCCCAAGATCACCTCGGACGACGGCACCGGCCCGTTGGGCCCAGCAATTTCCGCATAGCCATAGGACTGCGCCAGCCCCTTGGGCACACGATCATAGCCATATTCCCAATGCAAGCTGCCCCGCACCGCATCCAACGCCCGCGCCACCGGTGCCAGCGCCGCTGTGCGCCCCTCATCCAGCGCACGACGCAAATGTGCGGTCACTGGCAATTCAGCCGACGTTGTTTCGCGCAGCACCGGATTTGCTTTCACTAGACGGTTGATCGCCTCCCGCACCTGTTTTTGATGGCTGCGGATCACCCTGCTGCCGCCTGCCGGCAAAAACCGGTACATTTCATAATATTCACGTAGCAGATACAGCCAGTCCGGTTGGTCCTTCACCCGATCACCCATCGCCTTCCTCCTTCCCACTCACCTGTAGCTTGGTGCACCGCTTTTGCAGGATCTGACCCAAATGCGACATCGGCCCCACGGAATGGGCTTTTCGTGGCCGCGGGCATTGCCTATGATCATCCCCAATCAGAACCAAGAAGAGCAGCCGATGACCGATCTCATTGATGGCCTACAGCCAGAGACCTATGATGCCTCCTCCATTGAAGTGTTGGAAGGCCTCGAGCCAGTGCGCAAGCGCCCCGGCATGTATATCGGCGGCACCGATGAACGCGCGCTGCACCATATGGTTGCGGAAATCCTCGACAACTCGATGGACGAAGCGGTGGCAGGCCACGCCAACCGGATCGAGGTGGAACTGAACGCAGATTATTCGCTGACCGTGCGCGACAACGGGCGCGGCATTCCGATTGATCCCCACCCCAAATTTCCGGGCAAATCCGCACTGGAAGTCATCCTGTGTACCCTGCACGCGGGCGGCAAGTTTTCAGGCAAGGCCTATCAGACCTCCGGCGGTCTGCATGGGGTTGGTGCGTCGGTCGTGAACGCGCTGTCGGATTCGATGGTGGTGCAGGTTGCGCGCAACAAGGAACTGTTCGAACAACGCTTTTCCCGTGGAATCCCGCTGGGCGGGGTGGAGAAAGTCGGTGCAGCCCCCAATCGGCGCGGCACCACCGTGACCTTCCATGCGGATGAACAGATCTTTGGCAAGCACCGATTCAAACCGGCCCGCCTGTTCAAATCCATCCGCTCTAAGGCTTATCTGTTCTCCGGCGTCGAAATCCGTTGGAAAACCCACATAGATGATGGCGAAACCCCGAAAGAGGCGACATTCCACTTCCCCGGCGGTTTGGCGGATTATCTGAAGGAAACGATGGCCTCTGCCTCCACCTACGCGGATCAGCCATTCGCAGGCACCGTGGATTTTCAGGAACGCTTCAATGTGCCGGGCAAGGTGGAATGGGCGATCAACTGGACGCCGTCGCGCGACGGCTTCATCCAGTCCTACTGTAACACTGTCCCCACGCCCGAAGGCGGCACGCATGTGGCCGGTTTCTGGGCCGCCGTGCTGAAAGGTATCAAAGCCTATGGCGAGTTGGTCAACAACAAGAAGGCCGCGTCGATCACCCGCGATGACCTGATCACTGGCGGCTGTGCACTGGTCAGCTGTTTCATCAGCGAGCCGGAGTTTGTCGGCCAGACCAAGGACCGGCTGGCCACCGTCGAGGCGCAGCGTCTGGTCGAAAACGCCGTGCGCGACCACTTCGACAACTGGCTGGCGGCGGATACCAAATCCGCGGGCGCGATCCTTGATTTCCTTGTCCTGCGGGCCGAAGAGCGCCTGCGCCGCCGTCAAGAGAAAGAGACACAGCGGAAATCAGCCACCAAACGCCTGCGCCTGCCGGGCAAACTGACCGATTGTTCCGCCACCAACCGCGAAGGCACTGAGTTGTTCATCGTCGAAGGCGACTCGGCCGGTGGGTCGGCCAAAATGGCGCGGAACCGTAAAACGCAGGCGTTGTTGCCGCTGCGCGGTAAGATTCTGAACGTGCTGGGGGCAGCGTCCTCGAAACTCGGCTCGAACCAAGAGATCAACGACCTGACCCAAGCGCTGGGTGTAGGTCTGGGCACCAAGTTCAACGTTGATGACCTACGCTATGACAAGATCATCATCATGACCGATGCGGACGTCGATGGCGCCCACATTGCGGCGCTGTTGATGACGTTTTTCTTCACCCAGATGCGACCGATGATTGATGCAGGCCACCTCTATCTGGCCTGCCCGCCGCTTTACCGCCTGTCACAGGGCGCCAAACGCGTCTATTGCGTCGATGAGGCAGAACGGGACGAGTGGCTGAAGAAAGGTCTGGGCGGCAAAGGCAAAATCGACGTCAGCCGCTTTAAGGGTTTGGGTGAAATGGACGCCAAGGACCTGAAAGAAACCACCATGGACCCCGCATCCCGCACCCTGATCCGCGTGACGATTGACGAGGATGAACCGGGCGAAACCGGCGATCTGGTAGAACGCCTGATGGGCAAAAAGCCGGAACTGCGGTTCCAGTACATTCAGGAAAACGCGCGGTTCGTTGAGGAGCTGGATGTTTGAGTGAGGGTGGGCGTTCGCAGCCCAACAATATATGTTGGGCTGCAGTCTAATTCCGAAAGCTGCCCCAAGTGGATGCCTCGTTTCCGTGATTACGTCGTTTAGTCACGTTCCAGAGCCGCCCCCCTCACTCAAACACCACCCGCAATGCGCTTTTGTCGCTGGGCAGCACGCCGAAGGTGTGACCGCTGGCGTTTTCAAAGCTGACGTAGCTTTTGCTGCCATAATACCCCAGAAACCGCATTTGGGCGGCAGCGTCTTCCAGATCATCGGCTGAGATGTAGAGGCGCAGCTGCTCGCCCTCTCCCCTCTCCAACCATGCGCGGGCTGCACCGTCGGTGGCATAGGGGAAGGCGTGTCCGGTCTCTACAACGTAGTGGTCAGCCACATCCTGTGTGGTGCCAAAAATCAGGTCTACGGGATGCGGCGCTTCAGCCCCCCAGACCAGATCGACATTCAGCATCTCCTCCAACAAGGCGCGCGCTTTGGCGGCGTCTGCTGCCTCTGGCGCGGCAAGGGCGGCGTTGAAACCACTGGCGGCAAAGGCATTGTCCAATGTCGGGCTCAATTCCTGCGTTGCGGGCCAGCGGGCCAGATCAAAGGCGGGATCAACATGGACCGACAAAGCGGGCGCGTTCAGTGTCAGGTCATACTGTTGCTCTGCCTTGGTCAGGCGCAGGCTGTGGTGTTCCGGGCCGTCGCTGGTTTCCACCAATACCGGCACCAACAGATCATAAGGCGCTGCGTCTGCATCTTGCGCCAACGTCAATGTAAGTTGATCTGCACCTGTTGGGGCAGCGGCCAGAAGTTGCAGCCGGGGCAGGCCCGCGCGGTTGATCCATTGCGCAAAAAACTGTGACAAGTCCCGTTCGCTCACCTGTTCAAACGCCTGTTGCAGGTCCGCCCATCCGGCCTCCCGTCCGTTGTTGCTGCGGTAGAACTGGCGCAGGCCGTCATAGAACTGGGTGTGGCCCAATTCTGACCGCAGCATGTGGAACACCATCGCGGCCTTGCCGTACCCTTCGCCCTGTTCCCCACGGTCATGACTGGCGGAAATGAAAGACGCCAACGGCTTCATCTGATCCGCCTCAATCAGCGCCAGTTTGCGCAGCCAGTCCATGCGCATTTGTTGTCCTGCCAGTGCGCCGTCATCTTCAGCCAAACCATAGTCGGCCATAAAGGTAGTCAGCCCCTCGGACCAGTTACCGCTGGCATAATCCACCCGTACCGCATTGCCCCACCAGTTGTGCAGCACCTCATGGGCCAACGAGCGACCAGTCATATAGGAGCGGGGCAGGATGCTTTGCCCAATGTAGGTCGCCCCCGCAAAGCCAAGGCCCACGGGGATAGGCGCAGAAACAACCGAAAACTCGGAATAGGGAAAATCACCGATCTCGGCGCTGAAACGGTCGATGTAGCGGGCAGAAGCCTCGAGGTATTGCGCCGACAACGCGTGATCCTCGGGTTGCAGGTAGGTGCGCAGAGCCACAAGGGCATGGTCCCCCTGCCCCACCTCGTAGCTGCCGACAAAAATACCCAGATCCGAAGACGGCCCTTCGAAGGCAAAGCGCACCTCACGTTGATCGCCGGTGACACGGTCGTGCAGAATATGGCCGGTCACCGCGACCCGGTCGCTGGCGGGTACGGTGACGGTGATGTCGTGCTGGTGGATCTGGTCAGCGTCAGCGGCGTCTGCGTCAGAGGCCTTTGGCAACCAGCCACCACCGGTCAGGTAGCTGGCGGTTTCAGACCAGCCGTTGATGCGGGTTGGGGATTGCAGTTCCGGCACCAGACCGGAAAATCCGGCACCCTCAGCTGCTAACCACTCAACGGTTGGTACGCCCGGGGAATCGCTTTCCACCATGATCGCACGGCTCGCTGTGTCCAGCGTGATATGCGCTGTCAACGTTTCAGCATGGGCGTGCGGGATCAGGGCAGAAGTCAGGGACAGCACAACGATCAAGGACAGGGTACGCATCATCAGGGGCCTTTTATCTATACTATGCGAGGCGCCCTAAGGCGCCTCACCTTTGTTTCATTCAGCCGATCAGAAGGTCAGCGTGCTACCAACCCAGAGGGTACGACCAGCAACCCAAGGACTGCTGTCAGACGAGGTGCCCGACCGGCGCTTGTCAAACAGGTTGTCAACCTTCACATCCAGCATCAGATCCTTACCGTTCTGCAATTCCAGCACGCGGAACGAGGCGTTGAGGTTGATCAGAACCAACTCGTCGAAATCGTGATCAACATATTTGGAGAACAGCTGGTTGGTGGCCGCATCACGCTCGACACCATCGAACACAACACCGTCATAAGCTGCGGTCAGATCCGCCGCGACGCCCAGCGACATGCCGCCGTCAAACCATTGCGAACGCAGTTCGACCAATGCCTTCAGAGGCTGGTCCAGATTACCCTGTACCTCATCCCATTCCGATCGCTCATAATCGCGACCGTTATACCGCACGGGGTTGTCGCCAAAACCGGGGCCTGAGAAGTAGGTACCGCCTACGCGCGAACTGTCAGACCATGTCAGCGAGGTGTAAAGACCAACGCCATCAAGGTTCAGAGAGTTCTGAGGCGTCCAGGTTTTCTGATATTCCAAGGTGACCGAGTCAAACTCGCTGGAGCCACCGTTGGTCAGGACCGGATTGCTAGAGGAGCCTTCGTTGTCAAACAGATCCTTGCCGTCACGGTGCAGCGCACGCAGACGCCAGAACCCACCTGTGAAATCATCCTGATAGGCCACAGCCAGCGACAGTTCGTCATTGTAGGGCGTATCCAGACCGCTGTCGGAATAGCGCGTGGTAGACGCAGTTGCATTGCCGAAGGTCGAGGTCGGATCACCAAAGGTTCGCAACGCAGAAGCAGAGCCGGGAATCGCGTCCTGAACCGCATAGGCCAGATAGTTGTCGTCATAATAACGGTTGGCCCCCACGGTGATCGACAGATCATCAGTGGCCTGCCAACTGGCGGTCAGACGCGGCGCGATGTCGGTGTTTTCCAGCACGTCGTTGTAGTCCGCACGCAGACCACCACGCAGGTAAACGCTTCCAAAGGTCTGATCTGCCTCGACAAATGTACTCAGCTGACTTGCGACGACGTCAGCGTCATAAGCTTCCTGCGAGGTACTGATGAAGAAGTACTGCTCTGGCACACAGCTGGGATCACCAGCGGTACACGTGCCTGCCCCGAAGGTCAGCGGCGCCGTGTAGAGGGTGTAGCCAGTGCCACGACGGTTCACGTCATAGCTTTCCGCCGCAATACCCGCTTTGAAAACACCATTGCCCAGGTCACCGGTCAGCTTGGCACTAAGGCCAATGCGGTCATCCTCAAAATGACGATCACCCACACCGCCGATGAAACAGTTCTGGAAGCCGCCACCGGCAACCGGATCACAGCCATCAATATTGGCCGACAGATCGTTGCCGCCAAAGTCCATACCCCACCAAGAGAACATGGTGTTCTGACCCGAAACGTTGGCCACCTCGTTGCGTTGGAACGACAGGCCCAGATCCAGTTTGGTGTTGGTCAGGAACGCCAGATCGTCCAGATCACGTTCATAGGTAAATTCACCCAGCAGCGCTTTGTTTTCAATGTCCAGACGGGTGTTTGCCGTGTTGGGCAGATCCCATTGCTGTTCATAGTTGGTGTAGTTCAGCGCGCCGGTCAGACGATCGCCATTGTCCGTCTCATGCGTGACGGCAAAGCGGTAGAAATCGCTCTGGCTTTCGGAATCGACGGTCGCACCACCGTATTGCTGCAGACGTTGTTTTTCCGCCGTCGCGCGCTGGGTGGTGTAGCCAAACAGCAGCGCTGTATTTTCAGACACTGGCATCGAATAATCGATGGCGAAGTTCTGTTTGGTCCACTTCGGCTTGTTGCGGTTTTGCGGATTTTCGCCATCCTCGGTGCCGAGGGAGTATTTGGTAAAATCCTCGTTCTGGAAAGAATAGCTGACCGAACCGCCAGCCTCATCCAGATCGGGTTTGCGCAATTTGTAGTTTACCGCGCCGCCAAGAAAGCCACCAAATTCCGCCGAAACGTTAGAATCCAGCACCTCAACCTCATCCACCAGAGTGGAGGGGATATATTGGGTCTGCGAATGCGCGCCATACAGACCGCTGACGGTGGGCACGTTGGACACATCGTCCGGCTCCAACGTACCCGTCGGATGCACAATCGAGTTTACGCCAACACCGTCAACCATGATGTTGTTTTCATTGATCCGTGCGCCCGAAATGGAGAACTCAGTCGGTTGCAGGTCCAGAATGTCGTTTGCGTCTTCGCCGATGTCATCTGCGGGTCGGCCGTCTTCGTTTACATCGGAACGTGCGTGCACATTGGGCAGGCCGACAAGGGCGCTGTTTGCGTCCACACCACTGCCGCGCAGACGCAGGGCGCCGTCGCCCAGCGTGGTCTGACCAGAATTGGCAGGATTGTCCTGATCCAGCGTGGTGCCGGTTGCATCGATATCGGTCAGCACGTCCGCTTCGGATGCTTTGGCATCTTCAGCTGGAACACCGACAACGATATCATCTAGATCTGTGGTCTCTTGCGCGTACGCAAAAGTCGAAAGGAGGGGCGCCGCCACGAGGATAGTGCTCGTGAACAGGATCGCCCGAACGGAAGTGTGCCGCATTTCTGGCCAAGCCTTCGGTCTAATGATGTTGGGATGTTGGCTGCGACTCATCTCTCGTGGTGAGCGTCTGTAGCTAATCGCGTCATGTCAGAGTGCGAAGTGCAGCGCAATCCAGCATTTTCCGCAAACCTGCGTTGCATTTCCGGTACTTGACAGCTTTCTGGCTTTCACGCACACGGTGCCCTCGCCCGCACATGCCGCCCCGCGCACGGCACGCCAGCCTTTCTATCCATCGCAGATGACCGGGTCACGGGATCCGCGCGTAAGGGCCGTTTGCCCTGTGCCGCACGCCCGCACCGCAGCCGTCTGACCCAGCGGTTGAGCTTGTACAGACAGGGACGTCCAGAGCATTGCGGTTATTTGAATTCCTCCTGTTCATCGCCCTTTCTATCTTGCTCAATCTGGCGATCTTTTGGACCGCTGCCGACACTGGACCAGAGGCATCGGGCAGCACCGGGCGCGCCACCATCACGCTGGCCGCCGCATCTCCCAGCGCGCAAGCGCTGGTCGAGATATGGAGTGCACCGCCAACAGTGGCACCACCCCCTGAAGCGCCCGATGTGACAGAAGCAACCGCCCCATTGGCCCTGACGCTGCCCCCCAGCGCGCACGACCAAGCGCTGAAGCTGTTCACACCAGAACGTGCGGATATGGCCCCGCCGGAGGAACCCGCAGATCAGCCGATGGTGGATCCCCAAGTCTCTCCACCGCCCCTTGCCCCGAAACCTGAACAGAAACAGGAAAAGAAACAGCCAAAGGCCCAGAAACCCCGCCCCGCCAGCGCAGCGCAGCCCAAAACCGCCGCCTCCAACGGTCGCCAGCAACAGCAAGCGAAAGGCAATGCCAAAGGCAAAAACGCGGGGAAGAGTGGCAAGCAGGTCGCAGCCGCCAACGACGCAGGCCACAAAGCCAGTGCCCAAAAGGTCTGGGGCGCGCAGATCCGTGCCATGATCGAACGTAACAAACGCTACCCTTCCAGCGCCAAAGGTCAGACCGGCCGTGTGCGGGTGCGGATCACAGTCGCGGCCAATGGCCGTCTGAAAGGCGCATCTGTCGTGCGATCTTCAGGGGTGCGTCCCTTGGACCGCGCCGCCCTAAAGGCTATACGTCAGACGAAACGCTACCCCAAAGCGCCCGCAGGTCTTGGCGCAAGCAGCCATAGTTTCAACCTGACCATCAGCTTTGCACAGCGTTGAACAGCAGCGCTCAAAACGTGAATGTCACATCCCTTCGCGGGAAAATGACTGGCACGCAGCGGAAAGTGCATGTAGTGAAGCGCAGATCTAGCCGGGGCTGTGCTGACAGTATATTGCGCATTGCCAAGGCAACAGGCTTACACCCCGGTAAGCGCAGAACATTGACCTGAATGGTGGCCTGCAGCAGGCCCTTCAGGTCACAAGAAATGAAAAGGGACTGAAGGTGCGCGATAAGCAGACTTTTTCCACTCCGATCCCGACCCAATGGGTTGGCCCGCTCTTGCTGAAAGGCAATGTGGTCGAGGGAGAGATCAGCGTGCCACTGGCCACCTTTGAAACGCCGCTCTGGCCCTCGACCGATCGCGGTGCTGGCGTGTCGCGCTACAGTGGCGGCATTCAGGTCACGATGGTCGATGAACGCATGACCCGGTCGATCGCCGTACGCGCGCCTTCGGCAGCCGCCGCCTATGCCGCATGGCAGCGCATCGAGGCGCAGTTTGATAAGGTCGGCGAAATCATCGCCACCACCAGCCGTTTTGCCCGTCTGGTCAAACTGAACCGCCAGATCGCGGGCAACCTGCTGTTTGTGCGCGTTGAATGCGCCACTGGCGATGCGTCTGGCCACAATATGGTGACCAAGGCGGCGGAGGCCGTTCTGGAATGGATTTTGACCGACCAACCAGAGCTGAGCTATTCTTCCATCTCCGGCAACCTGTGCATCGACAAAAAGGCATCCGCTGTGAACGGTCTGTTGGGACGCGGCAAATACATGATCGCCGAGGTGGAGATACCGCGCAAAATCCTGCGCCGGATGCTGCGCACCGATGCAGAGAAGATGGTTCTGCTGAACCACGAAAAGAACTACGTGGGCAGCAATCTGGCAGGATCACTGCGCAGCGCAAACGCGCATTTCGCCAATATGCTACTGGCCTTCTATCTGGCGACGGGTCAGGACGCGGCCAACATCATTGAGGGATCCCAAGGCACCGTGACCTGCGAAAAACGCGGCGAAGATCTGTATTTCGCCTGCACCCTGCCAAACCTGATCATGGGATCTGTCGGCGCGGGCAAAGGCAACAGTGCGGTCGAGGACAATCTGGAACGTATGGGCTGCAAGGCAGAGCGGGAACCCGGCGAAAATGCCCGCCGTCTGGCGGGGATTTGTGCCGCAACCGTGCTATGTGGGGAGTTGTCGCTCTTGGCGGCACAGACCAACCCGGGTGAACTCGTGCGCACACATATGGAAATGGAACGGTGAGCCAAGACAAAGTGGATCGCAGCGTCGCCGGACGCAAACTGGAACACATCCGTGCCATCCATGCCGACCCTGAGGTCGAGCGGGGCGCCAGCGGTTTCGACCGCGTCGCCCTGACCCATCGCGCCCTGCCTGAACTGGATATGGATGCGATCGACACCCATTGTGACTTCCTTGGCAAGGGCTTGCGCTTTCCCCTGTTGATTTCGTCGATGACCGGTGGCGCAGGCGATGAATGCCTTGAACTGAACCGCAATCTGGCCATCGCCGCACAGGAAACCGGCGTAGCGATGGCGGTAGGATCGCAACGGGTGATGTTCACAAACACAGAGGCCCGGGCCAGCTTTGATCTACGCGCATTTGCCCCTGACGTGCCCCTGTTGGCAAATGTCGGCGCGGTACAATTGAACAAAGGCTTCACACTGGATCATTGCCGCGCGGCGGTGGAGGTTCTGGCAGCAGATGCGCTTTACCTGCACCTTAATCCGCTACAAGAGGCGGTGCAGCCCGAAGGCGACCGTGATTTTTCCGGCCTCGCCGCGAAAATCGCTGACGTCGCGCAGCACCTTGATGTGCCGGTGATCCTGAAAGAGGTGGGATCAGGCCTGAGTCAGACGGACGTGAACCTGGGCCTTGCCTCAGGCATCTGTCACTTTGACGTCGCGGGCCGCGGCGGCACCTCCTGGAGCCGCATTGAATACCACCGCCGGTCAGATGACGATGACGATTTGGGGCTGGTGTTTCAGGACTGGGGCCTGACCACGGTCGACAGCCTGATCGCAGCGCAGGAAATATTGTCGCAGTGCGAAACGAAAACCACCCTGATTGCCAGCGGCGGCATTCGCAATGGTGTAGACATGGCCAAAGCTGTGATTCTCGGCGCGGATCTCTGCGGGGTGGCAGCCCCGTTTCTGGCGGCAGCGCAGGTTTCCAGCGACGCGGTAGTTAGTAAAATAAGGAAGTTTCAAAAAGAGTTTACCACTGCGATGTTCCTTTTGGGCGCAGCAGATGTGCACACTCTTCAGGGAAACACCTCTCTCATTCGGTAGAAGACGGACACATGATCAAAACTGGCATCGAGGCGCTGAGCTTTTACACGCCTCACCGATACTTGAAACTGGCGACATTGGCCGAACGTCAGGGCATCGACCCTGAGAAGTTTTCCCGTGGCATCGGGCAGGACAAGATCGCCCTGCCCGGCCATGACGAAGATATCGTTACCATGGCCGCCGAAGCGGCCCGCCCGCTGATTGATCGCTATGGTGCAGACGGTATCGACACCGTTCTGTTTGCCACCGAAACCGGCATCGACCAATCCAAGGCCGCTGGCATCTATGTGCATCAACTGCTGGGCCTGTCGCCCAACTGCCGCAATGTGGAACTGAAACAAGCCTGCTATTCGGCAACCCCTGCTCTGCAACTGGCCTGCAGCTATGTCGCCCGTCGCCCTGACCGCAAGGTACTGGTCATCGCCTCTGACGTGGCACGTTATGACCGCGACAGTTCGGGCGAGGCAACGCAGGGTGCGGGGGCCGTGGCCATGCTGATCAGTGCGGAGCCCAAGGTGCTGGAAATCGGCGCGATCTCGGGCCTCTTCTGCGAAGACATCATGGACTTCTGGCGTCCCAACCATCGCCGCACACCGCTGTTTGACGGCAAATACTCGACCCTGCGCTATTTGAACGCGCTCGTAGAGGCATGGCGCGATTATCAGGCCAACGGCGGCAAAGCCTACGAGGACTTCTCCCGCTTCTGCTACCACCTGCCATTTTCACGCATGGGCGAAAAGGCGCACCGCCATCTGGCCAAATCCGCCAAGGCGCCGCTCGACATGGATCAGGCGCTTGCGGGGATGGAATATAACCGCGTGGTTGGGAACGCCTATACCGCGTCGATCTATCTGGCCTTAACCTCGACTCTGGAAAACAGCGCGGAGGATCTGGCGGGTAAATCCATCGGCCTGTTCTCCTACGGCTCTGGCGCCACGGGCGAGTTTTTTGATGCCACCGTGGTGCCCGGATACCGCGATCACCTGTTCACCGACCGCCACAAAGCCCTGCTGAAAGACCGCGTCGCAGTTGAGTACGACGATTATGTCTCCCTGTGGGACGCCCCTGCGGCGCAGGATGGCGCTGAACTGACCCTGCCGGATGAGGCCCAAGGCCGCTACAGATTGGCAAGCATCAATGACAACAAGCGCATCTACATCGACAAAAACGCCTGATATGGGCGGCGCGTCGGTCGCGCACTCCCCCGGTAAGCTGATCCTGTCGGGGGAGCATTCCGTATTATACGGGGCGCCTGCGCTGGCAATGGCGTTGGCCCAATATACAGAGGTGCGCTTTGTCCCCCAAGGACCGGGCGCAGGCCTGCGCACCGCGTTTGAAAACCTCTCGTCTGGCGTCAACTACCCGCTGCAACTGCTCCACAAACTGAAATCCTCGCTGGATGATCGCTTTGATCAGTTCAAACGGGGTGAGTTGAAGGTGCAGGAAATCCTCACCCACCCCGATGATCTGGCGGTCTACACGCTGGCGTCCCTGCTGCAGGATCAAGACGGCAGCACCGGCACCTCTGTTGCAGGGATCGGCGCGGTGGGGCACCTGCCGCACCCGGGTCAACTGTCCAGCCGGTCCTCTATTCCGATTGGCGCAGGACTTGGTTCCTCTGCCGCGGTGGTGGCGGCGGTCACGGTGCTGTTTGAAACCCTTCTCAACCGCCACAAGACGCTGGAAGACCGCTATGAGCGGGTCCGTTTTTGTGAGCGGTTGAAACATGGTAAAGCCGGCCCAATTGACGCTGCTGCCGTCGTGCGCGGCGGGTTGGTGCATGTGGGCGGCGCAGGGCTGAGTGTGCCAACCGTTGATCCGTCGCACGGTCTGGCGGAAGGCGACGGCTGGTACTGGGTCCTGCATGGACGGCCCGACAGTTCCACCGGCGAATGCGTGGCGCATGTGCGTGCCCATCACGGCAGCGATACTGCATTGTGGCGCGCCTTTGGCACCTGCACGGATGGCTTGGCACAGGCGCTGTCGGATGGGTCAGATGTGCGGGATCTGCTGCGCGAAAATCATAGTCTGCTGGAACACATTGGCGTGGTGCCAGAACCTGCGCAGGATTTTACCCGCGCGGTCAGCGCACTTGGCGGTGCGGCCAAGGTTTGCGGCGCCGGATCGGTTCAGGGCTCAGGCGGTGGCGCTATTCTGGTTCGCCTCAGCGACTCAGAGGCGATGGAAAGCCTGATGCAGGATCACCCCGACAAGGCATGGTCGAAACTGCGCATGGCCACCACCGGCGCCAGCGCGGGTCCTGCCCCTCAGATGAGCGCGACAATTAAAGGGCAAACTGTATGAGGCAGATCACCACCAGTGCGCCCGGATCCATCATGATCACTGGCGAGCACGCGGTTGTCTACGGCCACCGCGCCATTGTTGCCGCTGTGGACCAGCGAATTACCGTTGCCCTACGCCAGCGTATGGATCGTCGCATCTCCATCACTTCACAAATTGCCGAGCGGTTTGAAACCACGCTGGATAATCTAGCGCCGTCGCATGACTATCGCTTTGTGGTTGCCTGCATTCGCGCCCATCTGGACGCACTCGATTATGGCTTTGACCTGACGATCACATCAGAGGTAGACCCGACGCTTGGCCTCGGTTCCTCTGCCGCGGTCACAATCGCTACATTGGGCGCGCTCACTGCGCTGACATGTGCCGACACGTCGGGCATCCACCAAACGGCGGTGTCAATCATCCGGGACATTCAGGGCCGTGGGAGCGGCGCCGATCTGGCCGCCAGCCTGTCCGGCGGCATGATTAGCTACCGCGCCCCGACGGACACCACGGCAACCGAAATTGCCAAGCTACCCGCCCCGACAGAACTGGCGCTAAAGTACGCAGGTTACAAAACCCCAACCGCCGAGGTGCTGCGACTGATTGCCGAGCGGATGGCGGGCAATGAACAGGCCTTCGCCGACCTCTACGCCGCGATGGGCGCGGAGGCAGAGGCCGCAATCAACAGCGCCCAATCCAAAGACTGGACCGCCTTCGCCACCAGTCTGACACAGTATCAGCAGTTGCTGGAACAGCTGGGCGTCAGCGACGACACCCTTGATCGCATTATCGCCGAGGCACAGGCGGATACGCATGTACAGGCGGTGAAAATTTCCGGCTCTGGCCTTGGTGATTGTGTGGTCGCTATAGGCGCGGTGCCCGAAGGATTTACCAGCGCCAAACTGGCCGCAAAAGGATTGACCATCAATGAATGACGCTGCCAAACAGTTGATCCGCGATGCCATGGCCAAGGCATCTGCGTCGCAAACAGCCAGCGCCTATGCGCCCAGCAACATCGCGCTGTCGAAATACTGGGGCAAGCGGGACCGTGCACGAAACCTGCCACTGAACAGTTCACTGTCCATTTCACTGGCAGAGTGGGGATCGCACACGCAGGTCGTCCCGTCAAAGGATGGCCGGGATCGCGTCACACTTGGCGGGGAAGACCTGTCGCTCGACACGCCCTTTGCCGCCAAAGCGCTGAAGTTTGCCGACCTCTTCCGTGGGGAAGATGGCAGCGCGAAAACGCCGCTGTGGATTGAGACGAGCAACACCATCCCGACGGCCGCTGGACTGGCCTCTTCCGCGTCGGGTTTTGCCGCACTGACACAGGCGCTTTGTGGTGCTTTTGGGCTGTCAGATCACCTGTCAGAGGCACAGATGAGCCTGATTGCCCGCCTGGGCAGCGGCAGCGCCACGCGGTCGCTGTGGCATGGATTTGTGCGCTGGGACAAAGGCACGCAAGAGGATGGCAGCGACAGTTTCGCACAGCCGCTGAACCTGCAGTGGCCCGAATTTCGCATCGCGATCCTGCCTGTGGATGTGGGGCCGAAATCCCATTCCTCACGTGACGGTATGAACCATACGGTGGCAACCAGCCCGCTGTTTGCCAGCTGGCCCGATCAGGCCGAAGCAGACTGTCAGGCGATTGAGACCGCCGTGCGGGCGCAGGACTTTGACACGCTGGGCGCGCTGGCAGAGGCAAACGCGCTGGCGATGCACGCAACCATGCAGGCCGCGCGCCCTGCACTCAGCTATTTGACGACTGAAAGCTGGGCCTTACTGGATCAGCTTTGGCAGGCCCGTAAGGAAGGATTGCAGGCCTATGCCACGATGGATGCGGGTGCGAATGTGAAACTGATCTTCCTGGGTCGCAGCACCGATGACATCACTCACCTGTTTCCGCAGGCACAGGTGATCGAGCCATTCAAAACCCTTTGATCGCACTCAAAGTGCAACAAAAAAGGCGGGCCGTCTGGCCCGCCTTTTCGTGCTTATAAACCTGCGCCTTAACTGGCTTCACGCCGATTCAGAATACGAATGGCCGCAAACGTGACAACCGCGCCGGACAACAAATAGAGCGCCGCTGCCGAAAGCCCGAACATCGCCACCAGACCAAGACCCACCAAGGGCGCAAAGGCCGCGCCAAAGATCCAGCTGAGGTTCGTCGCTAGTGCGGTGCCGGAATAACGATACGCCAGTGCAAATCGCCGCGGCGCGATCGCACTGGCCTGACCATAAGCCAGACCAAAGATGGCAAAGCCGAACATCAGGAACAGGGCCGGATGGCTGTCCAACAGGCCGATCATCAGCGCCAGCGCCACGATGAGCGCGGTACTGGCACTCAACACCAGTCGACGGCTGAAGCGGTCAACCAAAATGCCAGACAAAATTACCGTAAAGATCGCCAGCGTCCCGCCCGCCATCTGGATCAGCAGGATATCGGTCACGGACCGGTCAGTGAACAGCGTGGTATACCCCAGCGGGAACACCGTCACCATATGGAACAGAGCATAGCTGGCCAGCGGCAGAAACGCCGACAGCATAATGGTGCGCCACTGCGTAGAAATCACCTCTTTCAGCGGTGCGGAGGTGACCAGTTCTTCCTCGACACCCAGATCGGCGTTCAGCAGGCGCAGACGGGCAAACAACGACACAACATTCACCGCCATCACCGCAAAGAAGGTGAAACGCCAGCCGAAGGTCAGGAACTCTTCTTCGGTCAGGAAACCAGTCAGCACATAGAACAGCGACACTGCCACCACAAACCCAATCGGCCCGCCCAGCTGCGGCACCATCGCGTAAAGCCCCTGACGGTTTGCAGGCGCCACATGTTGCAATTGCAGGGTCAGGCCATCCCATGATCCCCCCAGCCCCAGACCTTGCAGAATACGCAAGACGGCCAACAGGACCGGCGCGGCCCAGCCGATTTTCTCATATCCGGGCAGCAGGCCGATGGCGACCGTTGAGGTTCCCAACAGCATAAGCGCAAAGACCACCTTCCCCGGCTTGCCGATCCGCGCCTGCAACATGCGACTCATCGGGTTGGCCAGCGGCCGCACCAAAAACGCCAGCGCGAAGATCGCAAACGACAGCAACGTCGCCGTCAGCGGATCATACATCGGAAAAAACAGCTTCGGAAACACCAGTGCCGATGCAACAGCATAAACAAAAAAGCCAAAAAAGTCGGTCACCCGCGCCATAATGACGGTTATAACAACCTCATCCAGCGTAGCGTCATGTTGATGCGAATATTCTGCTGTGGACATGAAATTCTCCCTTAATTTCAACGGATACCCAGACTGCCCCAGGCCTCTTATGAAAGATGCCAATCCGAGTCACCATTTGTCGCATTGCAGCATGAACGAATTTGCCACACAAGTGCCTTTGCTAGGTGGTCACCAGAATCGTCCAGCTCTCCTCCCACTCCTCACATCCTGTGAAAGAAGACATGAAACGCGCTAAGATTGCGGCTTTTCTGCCGCTCATATTTGCCCTGAGCGGGTGTAATCTTGTTGTCATGTCCCCCTCTGGGGATATTGCAGAACAACAGGCAAACCTCATCATTTACTCTACGGTTTTGATGCTGATTGTGATTGTGCCGGTGATCGTGCTCACGATTTTCTTTGCCATCAAATACCGTGCCTCTAACCAAGATGCGCCCTATGAGCCGGATTGGCACCACTCGACCACGCTGGAAATCATCATCTGGTCGGTCCCGCTTGCAATCATCATCTGTCTGGCCGGTCTGACCTGGGTGGCGACGCACCGTCTGGACCCCTACAAGCCACTATCGCGGATCTCTGCCGATCAGGCGATCGATCCAGAGGTGCAGCCGCTGGTGGTGCAAGTGGCCGCGATGGATTGGAAATGGTTGTTCATCTACCCCGAACAGGGCATTGCCACAGTGAACGAACTGGCCGCAGTTGTGGACCGCCCGATCGAATTTCAGCTGACCTCGACCACGGTTATGAACTCGTTCTATGTGCCTGCACTGGCCGGCATGATCTATACCATGAATGGCATGCAAACAGAGTTGAACGCGGTGATCAACGAACCGGGCGTCTATAAAGGCTTCTCCGCAAACTACAGCGGCGCAGGGTTTTCGCAGATGCGGTTCAAGTTTCACGGCCTCAGCGAACAGGATTTCGACGCGTGGGTAGAAACCGTGCGCGCAGATCCGCAAGGGCTGGATCGTGATGAGATTGCCGTTCTGGATAATAAGAGCATTGCACACCCCGTCACCTATTACAGCGCGGTCGAGGATGGGCTTTGGGACAGGATCCTGAACCAGTGCACCTCGGACGATGATCTGTGCATGAACGACATGATGATGGTTGACGCCCTTGGCGGCGGCGGTCTGGAAGGTCTGTTTAACCGGGAACTGTTCCGCGGTCTGTGTTCCGCGGACGATCCCGAAGCACTGCTGGCGCTGCTGCGTCCAGACGTAGAGCACAGCGCCGAAGAGATTCTGGCAGCGATGACCCTGACCCCCGCCATTGTGGCAAGCGACCCCCTTCCAAACGGAAACTGACTATGGCTTCTTCATCTCACGGACATGGCGGCGCAACCCTGCACACCGATGTCCACCCCTTCTGGGGGAAACTTAACTGGGACGCGCTGGCGTTTTTGCACGATCCCATTATCCTCATTACCTTTATTGGGGTGGTTCTGGGCGGCATCGCAACGCTGGCTGCGATGACCTACTACCGCCTTTGGGGGCCGCTGTGGCGCGGTTGGCTGACTTCGATCGACCACAAGAAGGTCGGGATCATGTACATGATCCTTGGCCTGATCATGCTGCTGCGTGGCTTTGCCGATGCGCTGCTGATGCGGGGTCATCAGGCGCTGGCTGCCGCGGGCTATGAAGGCTACCTGCCACCGCACCACTATGACCAGATTTTCACCGCACATGGTGTGATCATGATTTTCTTTGTGGCGATGCCGTTTGTGACCGGCTTCATGAACTATGTGATGCCACTACAGATCGGTGCGCGCGACGTTGCTTTCCCGTTCCTCAACAACTTCAGTCTGTGGCTGACGGTGTCGGGTGCGGTATTGGTGATGATTTCGCTGTTTGTGGGCGAGTTTTCGACTGCAGGCTGGCTGGCCTATGCGCCATTCTCTGGGCTGGAGTACAGCCCGAGTGTGGGCATGGACTACTACCTGTGGGCGCTGAACATCGCCGGTATCGGGACGACATTGTCGGGCATCAACCTGGTGGTCACCATCGTCAAGATGCGTGCCCCCGGCATGACCTACATGAAAATGCCGGTGTTCACCTGGACCACGCTGTGTACCAACGTGCTGATCGTCGCCACCTTCCCGGTGCTGACCGCCACGCTGGCGCTGCTGACCGCTGACCGCTACATCGGCACCGCGTTCTTCACCAACGAATTGGGTGGTAGCCCGATGATGTATGTGAACCTGATCTGGATCTGGGGCCACCCTGAGGTCTATATCCTGATCCTGCCGGTCTTTGGCATCTTCTCAGAGATTGTGCCGACCTTCAGCAGCAAACGTCTGTTTGGCTATACCTCGATGGTGTACGCCACCTGTGTGATCATGGTTCTCAGCTATATCGTGTGGCTGCACCACTTCTTTACCATGGGGGCGGGTGCCAATGTGAACGCCTTCTTTGGCATCACCACGATGATCATCTCGATCCCGACAGGGGCCAAGATCTTCAACTGGCTTTTCACCATGTACAAAGGCCGCATCCGGTTCGAAACCCCGATGCTGTGGGTTATGGGCTTCATGATCACCTTTGTGATCGGAGGCATGACCGGCGTGCTGCTGGCGGTTCCGCCGGCGGACTATGTGCTGCACAACTCGCTGTTCCTGATTGCGCACTTCCATAACGTTATCATCGGCGGCGTGGTGTTCGGTATCTTTGCCGGCATCGTGTTCTGGTGGCCCAAGGCCTTCGGATTCTCGCTGGATCCGTTCTGGGGCAAGGTAAGTTTCTGGTGCTGGCTGATCGGCTTCTATCTGGCGTTCATGCCACTCTACATTCTGGGTCTGATGGGCGTCACCCGTCGTCTGAGCCAGTTCGAAGACACCTTCTATGCCGTCTACTTCATCATCGCGCTTGTAGGCGCTGTGTTTGTCGCCATCGGCATTGCGGCCTTTATCATCCAGATCGTTGTGTCGATCTTGCGTCGCGAAGAGCTGCGGGATCACACAGGTGATGCATGGGGAACTGGCCGTACGCTGGAATGGTCGACCTCGTCGCCGCCACCCTACTACAACTTTGCCTTTACGCCGCGTGTGCACGAAATCGACGCCTTCACTCATATGAAGCGCGTGGGCTTCACCCGCCCGTCCGAAGGCTACATGCCGATCCATATGCCGCGTTACACTGCGACAGGCGTGATCATCTCTGGCCTGCTGACTGTGCTGGGCTTTGCGATGATCTGGCACATGTGGTTCATCGCTGCGATGACCTTCATCGCAGCGGTGGCCTACGGCATCCTGCACACCTTCAACTACAACCGCGACTACTACGTCCCTGCAGACGAAGTGCGCGAGACTGAGCACAAGTTCCTCAGCAAATTGGCGGAGCCCGCGGAATAATGAGCGCAACCACCGCAAACCAACCGCTTGAGTTTTTTGTCACCGAAGATCCCCATGCAGCGCATGGGGACCATGGCGGCGATCACGCAGAGCACCACCACGAAACTGGCACCATGCTGGGTTTCTGGATCTACCTGATGAGCGACTGCCTGATCTTTGGTATTCTGTTCGCAACATACGCCGTTCTGGGCGGCAACTACGCTGCTGGTCCCGCACCTGTTGATCTGTTTGATCTGGATCTGATCCTGATCAGCACTTCGATGCTGCTGTTTTCGTCGATCACCTATGGCTTTGCGGTTTTGCGCATGGACAAGGGTGATCTGAATGGCACCACGATCTGGCTGATCGTCACAGGCGTTTTCGGCGCCTGCTTTCTGGGGTTGGAAATCTATGAATTCAACCACCTGTGGCACCTCGGCGCCACGCCGATGGCCAGCGCGTTTCTGTCGTCTTTCTTCTTTCTGGTCGGCACCCACGGTCTGCACGTTGCCTCTGGCACCTTGTGGCTGATCGTGCTGCTGGTGCAGTTGCGGATGCATGGCCTGACCCACGCCAACAAGCGACGCGTGATGTGCCTCAGCTTGTTCTGGCACTTCCTTGACCTGATCTGGATCGGCGTCTTTACCCTGGTTTATCTGACAGGAGTCCTATTGTGAGCGCAGACACCCATGAAGGCGGCCACGGGTCGCTGAAATCCTATCTCATCGGTTTTGTCCTTTCGGTTGTGCTGACCGCGGTTCCGTTCTGGATCGTGATGGGCGACGTGATGGACAACAAAACTCTGGCCGTGGTCCTGATCTTCGTCCTCGGCGGTATGCAGATGCTGGTGCATATCCACTACTTCCTGCATGTTACTATCAAGGCCGAAGCAGGCTGGCAGGTTATGTCTATGGGTCTGACCATCCTGCTCTTGGTCATCGTCCTGTCCGGCTCTATCTGGGTTATGTTCAACCTCGAAGAAAACATGATGCCGGCCCACGAACAGATCGAGCGGGTACGCAACCTGCCGTAAGGGATCACAGACGTGACCAAGCGACCTGAAAACACGGATCTGCCGGACGCCGTTCCGGCAGATTTGGTTCCACCCCATCGCCCACGCTGGATGACATGGGGGCTGCTGGTCGTGTCCGCTGGGCTGGTGGTGGTCTTTGTCCTTCTGGGCAACTGGCAGGTCAAACGCCTGACGTGGAAGAACGACTTGATCGCTACAGTGGATACCCGTGCCTTTGGCGTTCCCACCACGCTGCCCCCCATTTTTCGCCCCGAAACCCACGAATACCTGCGTGTCAGGGTAAGCGGCACACCACTAGAGCACGCGCTACTGGTCAAAGCGGTGACAGAGCTGGGGCCGGGTTACTGGGTGATGACCCCCTACCAAGTCGGCGCTGATATCCTCTGGATCAATCGCGGCTTTGTGCCCAATGACCGCAAGGATCCCGCCAATTGGACCGCTCCGAAACCCCAGCTAACCGGCCTGTTGCGCCCTACTGCGCCGGACGGCACATTACTGGAACCCAACCGGCCCGATATTGACCGCTGGGTGTCGCGCGACACGGCCGCGATGTCTTCACGCCTTGGTCTGGGCCGCACGCGGACCTACTTTCTGGACGCTGACCATGACGCCGCCCCTGACACGTGGCCGCGCGGCGGTATGACGGTGATCGCGTTTCCGAACAACCATCTGTCCTATGCACTGACTTGGTATGCGATGGCGCTGCTCTTTGCGTTGACTGTCGCGGTAATGGTGGTGCGGGTGTTGGATGTGCCCTTGATGTGCTGGCGCAGCCCCCCCGACTGAGGTCAGAGCGGGGCGCATTCGGCTAGACGCCCTGCCCCTCCGGTTCCAGCAGTCCCTGACGCGCGGCGACTGCGACTGCCGCGGACATCGTGCCTGCCCCCAGTTTCTTGCGGATGTTACGGCAGTGCATGTCCACGGTTGGCAGGGCAATTCCCAGCGCATGAGCAATTCTGTCCCGTCGCAACCCCGCCGCGGCAAGATCCAGAACCGATTTTTCCCGCGCGGTAAGCCGAACAGCAATAGCAGCAACCGATCGCTGCTGTAGATGCGGCAGAAATAAAACCACGCGCAGCCGATCCTGCTGGAAGGGCAGCACATTCAATTGGACCTCGCCCCGCAGATCGACTGTTCGGCAGCGCATCACTGATGCCTGTGGGGCAGTCGGACGGGTGGCCCGGGCAAGTGCCGCAGCAAATGCGGACCAAGGGACCGGCCGGAACCGCATCCCGACACCTGTACCATACTGACCGAGATAGGCCCGCGCCCGCTCACAGGCCGCAAGAATACGGCCAGATGGCGACACCTCGAAACAGGCAATTTCCAGAGCATCAGCCGGTGGCGGCGCTGAGGGCAAAGGCAGGGGCTGCTGTAGGGGCATCTTGGCACTCAACGGTTTGGCACCGCTGTCCTGGCTGTGAATGGCTGGACCTATCTCAGGCCAAACACCCGCCTGCCGCGCCCCCCAAATGGGGGGTATGCAGTTCGATTATTGCCCCTTAAGATCATTGAGCAGGCCAAATACCCCTATTGGACCCTTCACCGATGACCGATCAGAAACCAGTACAGACTGGCAGAACCCAGTTTATGGCAACCCTTGATGATGTGTTGCCGCAGACCCGCGCGGTCACTCTGGGATCAGAGGCAGCGCTGCTGAAACGATCAGAACAACAGGCCAGTTACGAACGGTTTCTGCATTGGCATTTCGCCCGCGTCAGCTACCCGCTGAACCTTTATGATCGCGACGGGCAGCGTCTGGTCGAGGGGCTGTTGGAGGGATCCGAGAATATCCTTCCTGACCACATAGTGATGCCCGCACCCAATGCGGCCGGCAGCCATTTTGTCGTCGTGGACGCGCAGCTGTTCTTCCTTTTTGACCGGCTGGACCGATGGCCCGACGCGCCGGCTGATGTGGCCTTCGTCGCGATTGAAGTGGCACGCGACCGGATACCGGGATTTCTGGGAGATGAAGTACCCGATAGCGATCTAACCAAAAGCGAATATGAACTTCTGGCCCACCTCCTTAGCGGTCTGGACCTGAAAACAGCGGCCGAAGTGCTGGGCGCCTCATACGACACCAAGCGTAAGCAGGTTCAGGTATTGCTCAGCAAGCTGGGCAGCCGGTCACAAAACGCCCTGCTGCGGCGACTGTCGATTGAAATCACCTCGCGCCTGCTGGATGAACTGCTGCTGCATCCTGAACGCAACAAGGAAACCGCCCTCGTCCGGCGACAGTTCGGGCGTGATGTGGTGGTGAATCGCATCAGCGTCGGCGAAGGCATCGAGGTGCCGATCTGGGATTTCGGCGATCGGCAGGGCCAGCCGGTCCTATATTTTCACAGCATGCTCTGCCCGACAATCTATCGCGATGATTTCTCAGAGAGCTTGAAACAAAACGGGCTGCGCTGGCTGGTGGTACCGCGTCACTTCCTCGGCTTTGGCGGCACGCAAAGTGCAGCGCAGCGGATGGCGCATGTATCCGCTGCGATCCGTGCGACGCTGGACTATCTGTGCGACCAGCCGGTCATCTGCCTGGGCGAAAGTGCGGGCGTCTCTTGGGCACTGCACTTCAGTCGTCACAACGCTGATATTGTAAACCACCTTATGCTGGTCTCTACCCCGCAGCCTGCCTATGCGTGGGAAACCGCCCGCACCACCTCGATCTATGCGGAACTGTCACTGCGCCTCAAACGGAACCCGCAGGTAATCACCGGTTTGGCGCGGGTCTATAATGCGCTGGCCCGATCAAACAGATTTGCGCAGAAGGGCCTGAATCACCTCTACCGCAACGCCCCCGCCGATCTGGCCGAAGTAGAACGCCTGTTCACCCAGGACACTTTCGCTGACTGGCTGCAACTGATCGCCAACGAAGCTGCGATGAGTTCTATGGATGAGTTTCAAAACATCAATCGCAACTGGGCAGCGGATCTGAAGCATGTGTCCTGCGGTATCAGCTTTCTACAAGGCGCGCAGGATCCGTTTTTTCCGCCCGACGAGATCGCAGAAATGGCGCGATCCCTGCCCGGTGCCTCGTTTGAACTGTTGGAAGAGGCAGGCCATCTGGCGATGGGGGCGGAGTTCCCCAAAATTGTCGCGCATCTGGCCCGCATCCCCCATGACAGCACGGCCAGCACCGCCTGATCTCTGCCCTAGAACTGATAAAACCAACCCAGTTCACAGGCCGTCGTTTCACGGGAATACAGTGCCACATTGGACCGCTGACGTTCATAGCTACAGCTGACCTTGGGCGTGGCGCCGAAAACACTGATCTTGCGATGGATGGCCGAGAGACCAACTGTCCAGACCCTGTCACGGCGTGCGTAATCCAATGCGGCAAAGTGGGCATCATACTGCCGAATGGTAAGACCGGCGTTCAGCCCCATGCGCAGATGGTCGGTCACCTTGGTTTCGCCGCCCAGCTGCACCCCCACGCCCCAGTAACGGTGATAGTCCAATTCTGTATTGCGCCGTTCCAACCGCAGGCCAAGGGTGCTCACCCTTCCTTTGGAATGGATGGTCCTGAAAGACCCGTTAAGGCTGAGCACAGGACCGCTAAACGTCGGGGTGTTCAAATAATCGCGCTGTTCAACCACGGCGCCGAGATTGAAACGGCGGCCCGCCGTCAGATCGGTGCTGAAGTTGGCGCGCACGCCATAACGCAACACTTCGGCGCTGCTGTCAGGGATATCGCTATAGCGCTTGCGGCTGGCAAAAATGCCCAGCCGCCAGTCTTGGGAAGGCCCGATTTGTTTCAAATCGGCCGACAGGCGCGCGCGCCAGAAACGCAATCGGTCGTGCTTATACAGCCCACGCGACAGCCCCCCCCCAAAGACAAGGCTGCGCCCTGTACCTAATGGCAACCGATAGGACAGATTGCCCCCCACTTCGGCACCGATACCGAATTCCTCTGCCCCGCCTTCACTGATATTGAAGCGCCCCAAAAGCGTATCAAAATGACGTTCCGAGGAGACATTATTAACGTTACTCGTTGGCCGCAGAACAAAGGATCCCGAGAGCAAGACAGGCTGCCTAAGCGCAAGACGATCAAGCGCCTGCAGGTAGACATCTGCATTCTCACGCTGCCCCGGCTGTTTGATCAGTCCGCGCAGGTATGTTTCGGCGCGGCGAGTCTGACCTGCCTGAAAAAAAAGCTCTGCCAGCAGCAGATGCGCTTGCGCGTTTTTCGGGTCTATTCGGGCCGCAGTGGCAAGGGCTTGCGCCGCTTGGCGTGGATCTTCGGCCTCTCTGCCGATCCGCACCAGCCTGTGATAGAGCTCTGCCCGATCCCCCCTTTTTTCCGCGCCTGCCGAAACGGGTTGACCAACTCCAAGCAACAAGGCGACAGCCATCAAACCGCCGCACAGAAACCGTATCGTAAAAAGACGCGCCCCTGCAGCATCAAGCCTGCAGGGGCGCTGGATGGTTGAATTAGTTCTCAATGGCTGCAAAACCGCCGGACACATTTTCCGTACCGCCGGATGTCGTCAGGGTTGCGTCGAAATCGCCCGTGGTGGCCAAATCGCCATTGTAGTCGAAGAAGTCACCGGCGATGACACCGTCTACTGTGATGTTGTCCGGCCCATCCACCAGCATGCCGTCGACATCAGCGTCAAATGTGGCACCAGAAACCGATCCGGCAGCGCCCGCGATGGTCAGCGTACCGCTGATTGCATCGCCTTGATTGCCGTTGCTATCATAAACATCAAAACCGGTGGCAGACCCAGACACCGATCCATCGTTGAAATCGACTGAAAGTGACAGGTTGCCAATCACCTCATCGTTGCCACTGTCACCTACGTCGCCAACGCCAATGGCACCGGTCATATCAACGGTACCTGACATCAGGGATGCGTCAGCGGCATTCAGCGACCCCGCATCAGCCCGCGTCAACAGATCCTCCAGATTGGAAAATTCCGCCGGCAGATCAATATCACCATCGGAATCACCACCAGAGGAGCTGCAGGCCGCCAGAGAGACCGCGACAGCGGCCGATGCTAGAATTTGGAAAGACTTCATGATTTCCCCTCAAATTTTGTTCCGCGCTTTGACTGATGCCAAAGCTGACAAACCTGAATGTGAGGAAACGCGCCACTGGCACAATCTGCGAGAAGTTGTAGGTTGACGCAGCGGTCAATCTATGTGGTTCAGAATTCAAAGCGCAGGTGACAGCGCGCGGGTATTCGGTCCGGGAAATCGCCGAACGGCTGGGTATCAGCACCCAATCTCGCTATACATGAGTGGCCAGATTTTCGGCACCTCAAAGGCAGACGGACCAAGAAGCGGACGTTCACCGCCTTAAGAAAGAGCTGGCTCGGGTCACGGAAGAACGTGACATCCTAAAATAGGGCGAGGCTTTTCCGCCATTAGCCCCTAGACAATGTCGACCGCGTGCTGCGCCAGAGATGCAAAGTGAGGTACGCGTTTCTTGATGCCATCGCAGAGAACATGCCGTCCGCCTCCTTTGCAGGGTCTTGCGGGAAAGATACCCCCTAATGACTCATGGTATCGTATCATTTCACCCCAAACAGACTTAAGCTTCTATTGGTTTATGACCTTGATTTTCAGAGCGATAATTTTCAGAGCGATCAAACCACGAGTTTCTGCTCTTTCAGCAGATCAATCTCAGTCCTGATCACCTCAAGAAAGGCCTGCCCGACTGCGCTGATCTGACGGTCGCGCGGGACAAACTGTGCAATTTCCCAGCTTATCGAAGGTAAAAGAGGTCGCGTAACCGCCTTGTCAGGATCCAGCAACCGGCAGGCAACCGGGTCCACAATCGCCAGTCCCATACCCATTTCCACAAGCTTTACCACACCGCGCAAATTGCGCATTTCTGCGGCGATCTCACGTTTTACGTCGATGGTCTGCATCAGGAAATCAACACGTGTTCGCAAAGGGCTCCCGAGAGACAGATCAATGAAGGTTTCCTGACGCAGCCTTGGAAGGGGCAAGACGTCAGTTTCGTTAAGGGGGTGATCTATGGGGAGAATACAGCAGGCTTCGCATCTGGCCAGCGTTGTCGCGGTCGCGCCGAAGGCTTCGGCGTCAAGCGTGATTCCCAGCGCCATGTCGCAAGTCCGTTCTGCCAGCATCCGGGTCATTTCCTCGAGCCCTACATCGACCAGTTTTACGCTGACGCCCGGGTGTTTCTCACGGAAAATGGCAACAGCATCCAGCAGGAACGTGTCGCAAAACACCGGTTGCGCGGCAATGACCAAATGCCCGGTTTTCTTGTTGGCAATGGCCACAGCTTCTTCTTCGGCGTCGCGAAGTGCTGCAAGGGTACGCTGCACAGTCTGGTGGTATTGAAGCGCCTCTGGAGTAGGCGTTAACCTGTTGCGTTTCCTTACAAAAAGAGCGAACCCGATCTGTGCTTCAAAAGTGACCAACAGGCGGCTGATCGCAGGCTGACTGAGGCCAAGCAATTCCCCGGCCCCCTTCATGTTTCCAAGACGCATGAAAGCGTCAAAAGCCTCTAACTCTCGCTGTTTAATCATCGCGCCCTCTCAGTATGAGGAAATATTATACTGAACGATACTATTGTCAAAAAAAATTATACTACAGATACTTGTTTCGTTATTACGGGCCGGACATCCGGCCTCATCTTGGGAGGAAACCATGAAGAAACTCATCACCGGATTGACATTGGCGGCAACGATGGCTGCTGGCGCGGCGTTTGCGGCCGACTATCCAGAAAAAGCGGTCACATTGGTGATCCCATACGGGCCTGGCGGCGCCTCGGATCTGGCGGGTCGTGCCTTGTCGGAAAGCGCCAAACCCTATCTGGGTCAACCTGTGACGGTCGTGAACAAACCGGGCGCAGGGGGAATGAATGGCGCGCGGTTTGTAACTGAATCCGATGCCGACGGTTACACGCTGTTGCTGGCCCGTGTCGGCATGGCACTGACACCGGCGGTCAACCCGCAGGCATCCGTCGATTGGGACGCCTACACCTTTGTTGGCGCTCTTGAAGCAACGCCAATGAT
The DNA here is from genome assembly GCF_022347685.1 of Thalassobius sp. Cn5-15. Classification (GTDB taxonomy): domain Bacteria; phylum Pseudomonadota; class Alphaproteobacteria; order Rhodobacterales; family Rhodobacteraceae; genus Thalassobius. Next base: position 160,361 of record NZ_JAKRGF010000005.1, on the reverse strand, counting down.
CCTCGCGGTCAAGTCGGATGCGCCTTATGAAACAGTTAAGGATCTGACTGACGCAGTGACCGAATCGGGTGGGCGTATGGCTTATGCCGCCTCCGGTGCGACCTCGATTGATGGGTTTACGGTTCAGACTTTGCTCTCCGATGCAGGGCTTGACCCGCTGACGGCCGCGACGCTGGTGCCCTACAAAGGCGGCGGCGCCCTTGCGACTGCTCTGCTGGGCGGTCATGTCGACTTTCTTGCCATCTCGGCCGGGTCTTTGATGCCCCATATCGAAAGCGGAGACATGAAGGCGCTGATGGTTTTTGCACCTTCGCGCATGGACAACCTGCCGGATGTCCCGACCGCGTCGGAACTGGGCTATGAGCAAGCAGGTCAGGTCACAGGCTGGAGCGCGCTCTACGCCCCCAAAGACCTGCCCGCAGACGTCGTTGCCAAATGGCAGGGTGTTCTGGAGCAGGTCGCCACCGATGAAACCTGGCTGACGCTTGCTGAACGCCGCGGGTCGATCTCGACTGTCGGGTCCATCGACATGCCGGCCTATGCCAAGGCGCAATACGAACTGTTCAATGGACTGGCCAAAAAATTCGGCTACATCCCTGAATAAACTCCTTTGAAACGACAAAAGCGGCGCTCGATCATAGCTTGCGCGCCGCTTTACAATTGGCAAAGGAGTCCAGCTATGACTAAATCTCTTTTTCGCGGTATTTTAATCACCGTGCTGTTTGCTTTCGTCGCTTTCGTCCTGATCCCGATCTATGTTCCGCGACCAGCCTTCATCCCGGGATTTGCGCCCCCCCCTGACATGTGGCCCCGGGTGATCTCAATCATCGGTATGGGACTCGGACTTGTAGCGTTTTGCCTGACCCTGCTGGGCAAAGGCGAGGCCGAAGACCCCGCGCCGAAATCGGACGGCGCCCCCACCAAAACCCTTATTCTCAGAGCCTTCGGAGCCGCCGCTGCATTTGCCGGATTTATCGTGATCCTGCCGATTGTGGGGTTCGCGATCGGGGCGATGCTGTTGACCGGCGTCTGCATCCTGCTGACGGGCGAGCGCGGGCATGTGATCTGGGCGGTTGCCATCTCGGTGCTCGGTCCACTGGCGCTGACATTCTTTTTTCAAAAAGCGCTCGGCACGCAGTTCCCGCAAGGGGTGCTCGGTCCGGTTATCGGACTGTGAGGAGACACAGAAATGCTCAATGACATCCTAATGGCGCTGCAAGCAGTTGCCACTCTTGAAAACCTTCTCATCATGATCGCCGGGATCTGGGGGGGCGTCATCATCGGCGCCATTCCGGGCATGACCGGCACGATGGCAGTCACCCTGGCCCTGCCGTTCACGTTTTATATGGATCCGGTGCCTTCAATCCTGATGTTGGTTGCCCTCTACAAAGGGTCAACCTATGGCGGATCGGTCTCGGCCATTCTGATCAAAACGCCGGGAACCGCGTCGGCCGCCTGTACTGCGCTTGATGGATATCCGCTGGCGCAACAGGGCAAGGCGGGCAAGGCGCTCAATATGGCGCTTTATTCCTCCGTGACCGGGGACTTTATCTCGAACTTGTCACTGATCTTTCTGGCGGCCCCACTGGCCATTTTGGCGCTGCGCGTCGGGCCTCCGGAATATTTCATGTTGATGCTGTTCGCTCTGACAACTGTGGCGGGCGTATCCGGAAACTCCCTGCTTCTGGGCTTGGTGTCCGCAGCCATGGGTCTTTTGCTGGCCACCGCTGGTGAGGACATCTACGGTTCCTTCCGCTTTGCTTTCACCGAAGACATGCAGGCGGGGCTGTCAGTGGCACCGGTTCTGATCGGTCTGTTTGCGCTGCCCGAGCTGATCAAGATGATCGTCATGCGCGCGGCTCCTGACAATGAAACCGCCAAACTCGGGGACCAGAAGGTCAGCCGGGCGGAGTTCATGCGCTCGTTCAAGTCGATCCTGCGTGGCAGTTCAATCGGCGTGATCATGGGGGCCATCCCCGGGATCGGACCTTCGGCAGCAGCCTTCTTCTCCTATGGCGAGGCACAGCGCTCGTCCAAGAACGGGAAGAATTTTGGCAAGGGCGAGTTGGAAGGCATTGCAGCCTCGGAATCGGCAAACAACGGTGCCTGCGGGGCGACTATGATCCCTCTGTTGGCCTTGGGCGTGCCCGGTGACGTTATCACAGGGGTCATGCTAGGGGCTTTCATGATCCAGGGACTGACGCCGGGGCCGCTGTTATTCCAGACGAACATTCATGAAATCTACATGCTGTTCATCGGGATGCTGTTCTCGTCCGTACTTTTGTTCGGCGCAGGAAAACTGACCATGCGTATGTTCTCCTATGTCGCGCATATTCCCCAGACATTGCTGACACCGACCGTGTTGCTGTTGTGCCTGTTCGGGATCTATTCGATTTCGTCCAGCATGTTTGACGTCACGGTGCTCTTGATCATGGGCTGCGTCGGCTTTGGCATGTTCCTGCTGAACATCCCAGCCGCGCCGTTCCTGATCGCCTTCATCCTCGGCCCGATGATCGAAGACAACCTGCGCCGTGCACTTGCCATTTCGCGGGGCGAACCTGGTATCCTGTTGTCTTCACCGATAACATGGGTATTCGCAGCTCTGATCATCTTCGTTGTCACCCTGACCGTTCGAAGAGAAATTCACAAAGCCAAAGAACGTAAAGGTGAAGTAGCATGAGTATGACTGCAATGACTGTTGACACAATTCAGTCCCCATTGGAGCGCGCCAAGGCGCATCTGCAGAACCTGATCAGCTTTGATACGGTGTCTGACAAATCGAACTTGCCAAGTATTGACTACTTGGCAAGTCACCTCAAAGAACTGGGCGCCGAACTGACTATATTGCCTGACGCAAGTGGGGAAAAAGCAAACCTTGTCGCGCGTTTCGGCCCATCTGACAAACCTGGGATCGTCCTGTCCGGCCATACTGATGTCGTGCCTGTGAACGAGGGGGAATGGACAACCCCTCCATTTGAAATGCACGAACGCGATGGTCGGCTCTATGGGCGGGGCAGCTGCGACATGAAGGGCTTTATCGCCTGTGTCATGGCGATCGCCCCGGACATGGCCGCAGCCCAGCTTGAGCGCCCGTTCTACCTGTGCTTTTCTTATGATGAAGAGGTCGGGTGTTTGGGCGCGCCCGATATTGCACGCTATCTGGCAGGTCTGGATGTGCCCCCCGATTTTGCCATCATTGGTGAACCGTCTGACATGCAGCTCATCACCGGCCAAAAGGGTAAAATCGCAATGCGCGCGATTGTCAAAGGCACATCTGGCCACTCATCCCTGGCCCCGTGCCACGTGAATGCGGTCGAATATGCAGGACGGCTTCTGAACCTGATTACGGCACAAGCGGAGCGCTACGCCACCGAAGGCCCGTTTGATCCTGAATTTACCGTGCCCCATGCGACTTTCATGACAACAACGATTGCGGGTGGCGTCGCAACGAACATCACGCCGGATCGGTGCGAACTCACCTACGAGCTGCGTTCAATCGGTGAAAACGATCCCGAACGGGAAATGGCCCAATTCATGGAAGACGCAAAGCAAATAGAGGCCGAGATGCAGGCCAAAGCATCGGATGCGGGTTTTGAATGGCAACCGATTTTCTCATATCCCGCGATGAATGACGCCCGCAATTCCCATGGTTTCCGCAGGTTTTCAGATCTGATGCCGGACTATGGCGGGAAAGTCTCGTTCGGCTCCGAAGGTGGCGTTTTTGAGAAAATCGGCGGCATACCCTCTGTCATTGTGGGCCCTGGGTCTATCAAGCAAGCTCACAAGCCGAACGAATTTGTCGAGGTTTCTCAAATAGAAATCTGCTTGGATTTCTTGAGTGGTCTTGTCGCTGCTGAGACCCGTTGATCGCTTGCCACTCCCTTAGTTTTTCATGATTTCGGGACGACGTTGGGCAGCGGCCCGCTGTCTCTTTCTCTTTTGCTGGGCCACTGATTGCGGTTTTCTCATATGGTTGCCGAAACTGGTGGGGGTAAATTGAGCGCCTGATGTGAAGGGGTAAAGGTGTGTTGCCAAACCAGTCAGTCCTGCATCGCACGTGGCTGCAGGCTCTGCTCCGCAACACCTTCACACTGACGTTGATTTAGAGGCTATGATTGCCTGCGCAGCCCTCAAATAGCGCAAGGCAATCATAGCCGGGTCTCAGGCCCTGACAGTGGTTTTGCACAACCACACTGCAAGGGAGATCGACTATGGCTAAGACCACTATCCCACAGCACGGTCCTGTTTAGGTCGCGATTGATATCGCAAAGCCCACCATGACACATTGATCTCGGCTCCGTGCAGAACACGCCGGCGCAACTTGCCTACAAGGAGAGATCAAATCAAGTCGGGGAACGGGCCTGATCTATAAAGATAGTCATACAGTCTAAGCAGGTAGGCGTGCAGGTCTGCATCAGAATCGAAACTGACATCTGTTTGGTTCTCGTCGTCTACGGCGGTCACGTTTCTTTCCGCGAGAACATGCTCAAAATTCACTCGAAAACGATTGGCCCATAAACGTTGCCTCCGGCATAAATGAACATGTCATCTAACCATGCCTTCGTTCTTGGATCGATCATCATTTTACTCCTCGCAGCCTGGGGAAAATGACGACGAAACACTCTAATCACAAATGGCCCGATTTCCAGATTTCAGAGCAGGTGATCAGGCCAAGCAAGCAAAGGCTGAAATTAGACGCCAGTACAAAGAGCTGGATAAGCAGCAGGATGCGCTTGTCGAACGCATGGTCGAGACCTTGAATCCAAAGGTCATGGCTGCGCTCGAAAGCAAGATCGCGAAGCTGGGAGAGGACAGGTTTTTGCTGACAGACAAGCTATCCCAAAACACCAAACCGAAGAGTACACTCGGCGAAATTATCGAACTATTGAGAGAATTCCTCTCAAATCCTTGGAATATATACGAAAAGGGATCACTAGAAGTGCGCAAAACCATCCTAAAAACAGCTTTCAAAGCACCATTGGCATACGACCGCCAAAACGGTTATCAAATTCCACATACGCCTGTAGTTTTTGAGTTTTTAGCGGATTTCACATCAAAATGTGAAATGGTGCGGTCGAGAAGACTCGAACTTCCACTCCGGTTAAGGAACAGCGACCTCAACGCTGCGCGTCTACCAATTCCGCCACGACCGCACGTGCTCAGATGAGTGAGGGGTGTGTAGAACAGGCTTACAGGGATGTGAAGAGGCAAAAACGGCTTTCTCAAAATTTTCTTATCCATGCAAGAGAAAGAGAAAGCCCACCGAATACGGGCGGGCCTTCTTGGCTTTCATACCGTCGGGATTTCCGCCCGATGAGGGCGCAGGTTCTTATTCACCAAGGTTAAAATTGGGCAATGCACCGGTGTCTGTTGCGGGCATTGCTGCAACCTCACTCAGACCTTTCGCAGCCGCTTTGATCAGCGCGATCCGCTCGGGCTGCGCCGGGGCAAATACTGGTGCCGCGCCGCCTTCCAGCGCAGTGACGGCCAGCGCATACCAGTCGCGGGCATGATCAGTATTGGCGGCGGTGCCAAAGCCCTGCGACAGGTGGTGGCCCACCAGTTCCGCATAAGGCAACTGACCGACGCCCACCATCAACAGCGCTGAACCAAGTGCCACTGGCATGTTGTCACGTCGATAACCAGAATAGAGGCAGATCTGCGCAGTACTGGACAGTTGTTCAATCGACATACTGGCTGACAGAACAAACTTCTGCACATCGCTGATCACCTCTGTTGCGGGCTTCACGCCGAGGGCTGCGATATAAGGCGCGGCCGCCGGACCAAACGCATCACACTGACCATCAATCTGCGCGGCGGTGGCGCCTTGCACCTTAGCAACCAGCGCCTCGCCGTTACCGATGGCATAGCTGCGCGTCAGGCAGAACTGTTCGCCCAGCGCCAGATCAGGATCACGCAGAGTCGCAAGCGTCATGAAACCGCCGTTGGAATTGGTCATCAGCCCCACTTTGCTGCAGTGGCTAGCCAGTGACACCTCCGCTGGCGCATCCGCAGCAAAAGCAAACGGCTGAATGCCCACGGTGGGCGCTGTGGCCGCTGCCATCTGCGTTACAGGCTGCTGTGGTGTAGGCTGCACGGATTGCGGAACAACGCCCCCCGCCGTTGTCGTGACAGGGGCCGCCGTGAGGGCGGCCTGGGGATCGACCACCTGACACGCCGACTGCTGACATTGAAAATTGGCTGGGGTCAGGCCACCACGGGCCAGAAAGTCCGAGCGCTGATATCCCTGTGCACTGGAGGCGAAGACCATAACAGTACAATTCGCCGCCCCACACCAGAAGCTGCTACCCGAAACCGACGTGTCCAGAATATAGTCGTTGCGCCCATCGCCATTCAGGTCAGACAGTTGCATGAAACCAGAACGCTGCATCAACTGTTCCGCGCTGGGATCAGAACTGGCGGCAATTTCATCGATCGCTTGGCTCACTTCAATCGGCAACCCACCATATCCGGTGCCAAGGCTGGCCATCGAGCGGGTCGTGCCCATCGCCTCATCGCGCCAAGTCTGCAACAAGGCGCGCACGCCCGTCGGGCCCTGCATCGCCTTAATCACCTGTGGGCCACCAATCTGGGCCCGACTGTACGAGGACACAAGGAAATCCCGCTCGTATTGGGTCAATTGACCGGTGCTTGGGTAGCCCATGAATACCTGATACTGCGCCACTGCCGACCGCGAACGTTTGCCCATCACGCCATCGGGCGTGCCTGCGGGGAACCCGAAATAATTGAGTGCGCTCTGGGTCTCTCGATTTTGCTGGCGGGCAACACTATTGCTGGAGCTTTTTCGAGGGCTGTAGATCTTGCGTTTATTTTTGTTGGCTTCGTTGACCAGCGCGCCACCGATTATCCCCCCAATGAGTGCAGCGCCGACATTGTCCGCCAACACGGGCGCGGCACCTGACGTCATAAGAAAACTGGCCATCACTGCTGTCTTAATCGACTTGGAAAACATCTGCTTTCCTCCATATAAAGATAGAGTAATGGAATCATTTTAGCGCACTTTCATCCTGGCGCGAAACAAAACCAACGCACACACGTAAAGCGGTGTGAAATCAGCAGGTTCCCTCATGGTCGAATGGATCGTCAGCAAAGACCTCGTCCCCTATCAGGAGGCCGTCGATTTCATGGAGGCACGCGCCAACGCCATCGCAGCCGGTGAGGCCGAGGAATGCGTGTGGCTATTGGAGCATGCACCTCTTTATACCGCTGGCACCTCAGCCAAGGCCCCGGACCTAACCGATCCCGACCGGTTCCCCGTGCATGTGACGCGGCGCGGCGGCGAATACACCTACCACGGTCCCGGCCAGCGCGTGGTTTATGTGATGCTGAACGTCGGCAAACGCGGCCGCGATGTGCACAAGTTCGTCAAACAGCTGGAACAATGGGTCATCGACACACTGGCCGAGTTTAACCTGACCGGCGAAATCCGCGATGGCCGCGTTGGCGTCTGGATCCAGCGCCCGGAGAAGCCAAAAACCATCACCGGCGGCATTGCCGAGGACAAGGTGGCTGCAATCGGAATCCGTCTGCGCAAATGGGTTAGTTTTCACGGCATCTCCATCAATGTGGAACCGGACCTGGACCACTTTAGCGGCATTGTGCCCTGCGGCATCACCGAATACGGCGTGACCAGCCTCGTCGATCTGGGTCTGCCCGTCACGATGGAAGACGTGGATGTGGCCCTGCGCCGCCAGTTCGATCAGGTCTTTGGCGAGCTGCCCGCCTAATTGAATTGCAGCGGCCCTCGCGCTTTATCGCCAAAGCGCCGAAGCCAGATCGCGCGCGCGCCCAGCGCCAAGAACGCCAGTGCGATCACATATATCCCCGCCTGCCCCGCCTCGCCTAACAGGGCGCGGTTGGTCGTGCGACCGGGGAGGAAGTTCAAGATCCCCGCAATCACCAGCCCATACCAATACAGGCTACGCATCGACCTCTGATGCGCGATGACCCGGCCTGATCTGGCATAGTGAAACGACAGCCACAACGTCGTCAGCGTCGAAATGGACAAAAGGTGGATCGGACTAAAGGGACCGATCCAGCCAAAGCCCCCGATTCCAAACGACGACAGCGCCGTCAGGGCCATCATCACAAACCACAGGTATCCCACCCGCCGATGCCAGCGCCCCGCCGCTGCGTGCCCTTTGCGCCCATAAAGGGCCACAGGCCCCGCTAGCAGGGCCATCAAGGCAGCAAACGCATGGATTTGAATGATCAGCGGCGCGGTGAGAAACGGGGCAAGGGACATGGCGGACCTTCTGAAAACACGGGTAATTGTTGTCCCCAACAACCGCCGCGCCATCTATCTGAATTGGACATGCGGGGCGAGGCTGGGCATGTTAACAAAATCGATAAAACAGGCACGGGGCCCCTGCTATCGCGCCTACGCAAAGGATGAGGAAACATTCGTGACTGACCCGTACGCGCATTCCGCGCTTCGTGAATGGCGGACCCATATGTCCCGCGCAGAAACGCTGATCGTGCTGAGCGCTGTTGCCGCGGTGCTAGGGCTCGCGGGGCCCTTTGGCACCGCCGAACGGCTGAACCTGGTAGAGCGTCTGGCCTATTGGGGCGGAATGTGCGGGCTGGGCTATGCTTGGGGCAGTCTGGCGTCCGCTCTAGTGCAGCTGCGTTTTGCCGGGCGCGGGCAACTGGCACGGGTTCTGATCAGCACACTCTGCACCACGCTTGGGATCACCGCGTTGGTTCTAGGCCTCAATGCGCTGGTCTTTCACTGGCTGCCAGATCGCGCGGCCTTGGCGCAACTGGTGCCGGTGTTGTTTGCAATCTGCCTGATTGTAACCGGTTCTGTCACCTACCTCAGCCAAAAACACACGCTCACGCCAGCCGTTCAACCTGCAGCCCCCCAAGACACCCCCATATCCCAGCTGCCGCAAATCCCGTTGCTGGACCGCCTGCCACTGGACAAACGCGCGCCCCTCGTCGCGCTTTGCGTTGAGGACCACTATGTGCGCGTCAAAACCCTGAAGGGCGAAGAAATGCTGTTGATGCGCCTTTCCGACGCCATCCGCGAGGTTGGCGAAACCTCTGGCGCGCAGGTGCACAGGTCCTATTGGGCCGCCTTTGATCAGGTGAACGCGGCGCGCAAGGAAGGGGACCGCGCCATCCTCACCATGACCACTGGGGAAGAGATTCCCGTCAGCCGCGCCAACCTGCCTAAGGTCCGGGACGCGGGCCTACTGCCCCGCTAGAGCAATGCAAAACGCGCAAACGCCCTACAGACAACGCCGATACGCACCGGGCGTCAGCCCCATCTGCGCCTTGAAGCTGCGACTCAGGTGGCTTTGACTGGAAAAGCCTGTGGCGCTGGCGACCTCGGCCAATTCGTCACCGTGCGCAATCATGCCTTTCGCCGCCTCGATCCTCAGGCGCAAAAGCCAGTCGCTCGGACTGATCCCCATTGTGGCGCGGAAACTGCGTTGTAGATGAAACGCCGACAGATCGCAAAGCCGCGCCAGATCCTCCAGCGTGACCTTACGCGACAGATCCGCACGCACATGATCACGGATCTGCCGCATCCGATAAGGTGACAGACCGCCCGCCAATTGCCGCCGCTGCTGGGTCACCCCGATGCCCGCAGCGAATATAGCGTGGATCAGTTCGCTCACCGCCTCTTCGGCCTGCACCGGATTGCCGCTGGTGGTGGCCTGTTGGATGGTCAGGAAATGGCCCGCCAGCCACGGCGCGTCGAAATAGGTTTCATCGCTCAGCTCCATCAGTCGGCTATCGCAATCAAACGTCTCGGCAAAGGCGCGGCGCAATTCGACATCGGTGAGGTAGAGGTGGACGAAGGAGAAAGGATCAGTGATCTCCCACTCCGAATCCATGCCATGAGGCAGGATACAGACCGCCCCAGCCCAGCCATTGATCGGCGCGCCATCGACGCGGCGCGTGCCACGTCCCCCTTGAGCGTAGAAGCTGAAACAATGCCCTTCTGGGGCCACATAGCTGATCCGGTCATGGCAATTGCGCCAAAGCGAGGCCTGCCGCTGAAAGCCAAGGTCAATATACCCCTCCTGCCGCGCCTGAGGCGAGGCCGCCAGAAATCCGGCAACAGAAGGTGGGATATCAGGCATCAGTGAAGACTTCTCGTTATCAGGTTGTTCCGTTCTAAGCCCGCAATGGCCGCGATGAAATGATCAAATCACGCCGTCCGCGCGATTACCGCAAGATTGTGCAATACAGCAGACCACAGCAGACGCTACCCCGCCTCCGTAATCGGAGGCCGAAGAATGACGATGTTTCTCTTTATCACCACTGTCCTGATCTGGGGCACCACATGGATCGCCATCGCGCTACAGTTGGGCGATGTGCCGGTGTTGGTATCGGTGTTTTACCGCTTTGCCCTTGCGGGGGTGGTGTTTGTGCTGACGCTAGCGCTGATGCGGCGGCTGGAATGGCCTGCGTGGCGCCAACAGCGCTGGATCTGGGCGCAGGCGATGTGCCTGTTCAGCGTCAACTTCATCTGTTTTTACATCGCGGCGGGGTATTTGCCGTCTGGCGTTGTCTCTCTCATCTTCTCTCTGGCGACGGTGTTTAACGCGTTGAACGCACGGCTGTTCTTTGGCGACCGGATCAACGGGCAGACGTTGATGGCGGCGGGGCTTGGTTTGGGCGGGTTGGCGCTGATCTTTGCTGGTGACATTGCGGATGCGCGGGTTGGGACGGATGCGTGGATCGGGATGGTGTTTGCCGGCGTCGGGACCGTGTGTTTTTCGCTGGGCAACATGGTGTCGCGACGCAACTCGGCGCATGGGATCAGTCCGGTGACCGCCAATGCCTGGGGGATGTGTTATGGCGCATTAATCCTGCTGGCGCTTATCGGCCTCAGCGGCACAACCATTACCCTGCCGAACGATCCGGTCTATCTGGGCGCTTTGGCGTATCTATCGGTGATCGGGTCCGTCATCGGGTTCACAACCTACCTCATCATGGTCGCCCGCATCGGATCGGCCAAAGCTGCCTACGCCACAGTAATGTTCCCGATTGTGGCGCTAGCAATCTCCACAGCGGTCGAAGGGTACAGCTGGGGCCTGATGAACACCGCCGGTCTGGCGCTGGCGCTATGCGGCAACCTTGTGATGTTTGCGCCTGCCAAAATGATGCGCCGCTTCACGCCTCGGGCGCGCCACGCAATCTGACCCAGAGCGCGCCCTAACCGCAAAACGCCCCGATGCTACCATCGGGGCGTCTGCTCTGTGAAAAGGATCTGAGCGTTACGCGCTGATCATCAGGTCAAGGTTCTGCACCGCCGCGCCGGATGCGCCTTTGCCGAGGTTATCCAGAACCGCAACCAGCACCACGCGCCCGTCTTCCGCATCCCCGCGCACATGCACGGTTAGATCGTTGGTGTCGTTGTTTGCGGTCGGATCAATCCGGCTGTCCTGATCGGCAAGATCCGCAACCTTCACATGCGTCGCCCCCGCATAGGCCGCAGCCAATGCCGCATGCAGATCACCCATACTGACATCTCCCGGCAGGTCCGCCAGATGCAGCGGGATCGACACTGCCATGCCTTGGGCGAAGTTGCCAACCGAGGGCACGAAAATCGGCTTGGCCGTCAAACCAGTGAAGGTCATGATCTCTGGCAAATGTTTATGCGCCATGCCGGTTGCATAGAGAAAGGCGTCAGGTGCGCTGCCTTCTTCATATTCAGAAATCAGCCCCTTGCCGCCGCCAGTGTAACCGGAAATCGCGTTGATGCTAACAGAGGCATCTGCCGGCAGCAGGCCTGCCTTGACCAGCGGAGCCAATAGAATGATAGCACCGGTCGCATAGCAGCCGCAGTTGGCCACATAGCGCGCCGATTGGATCTGCGCCTCTTGATCCGCGGACAGTTCCGGCAGGCCATAGGCCCAGTCAGAGTTCACCCGATGCGCAGTAGAAGCGTCGATGATGCGCACGTCCAGATCTTTGGACAGTTCAACCGCCTCAATCGCCGCCTGATCGGGCAGGCACAGGATGGCCACATCCGCAGCAGCAAAGGCCGCTTTACGCGCCTCAGCATCCTTGCGCAGAGCCGGGTCGATCTGCACCAATTCGATGTCATCGCGACGGATCAGGCGGTCGCGGATCTGTAGCCCCGTCGTGCCTGCTTCGCCGTCGATGAAAACCTTGGTGGTCATGGATCTAACCCTTTCGTTGATCGTGTCTTAATCGTGTGTGTTGTTCAGTTACCAGCCGCGCAATCGGCGCAGCCGCGCCTGCCTTACAGGAAATCACGCAAAAACAGAAGAGGCCATTGCACTCTGGCGCCACCCTGCCCGCACAGAGGTTTCTATAAAGTCAACGCAGCGCACGCGATTAACAAAACCAGCCGTCATTGTCGGATCGCAGGCATATATTCGCCTGCGACAATGCGTTGCGCACACAAAGTCGCGATGACGGTTGTTATTCTTTCACCACCATTATTTAGTGGCGTCGACGCGAACCCAAGCAAACACGAGGCACGCAAACATGAAGAAACTGCTGATCGCAACCGCAGCACTGGCCGCACTGGCCGCCCCCGCTTTCGCAGAAGGCGATGCGGACAAAGGCAAGAAAGCCTTTAACAAGTGCAAATCCTGCCACATCCTGAAATCTGACGAAGGCGAAGTGATCGTCAAAGGCGGTAAAACCGGTCCCAACCTCTATGGCATCATCGGCAAGCAGGCCGGCAGCGTCGAAGGTTTCAAATACGGAAAATCCATCGTTGCCGCTGGTGAAGCAGGTCTGATTTGGGACGAAGCAAGCCTGACGGAATATGTCAAAGACCCAAAAGCCTACCTGAAAGAGGCCACTGGTGACGCCAAAGCGAAATCCAAAATGACCTTCAAACTGAAGAAAGGCGGCGAAGACGTCGCAGCCTATCTGGCATCTGTTGCGCCGGCGCCTGCCGCGACCGAAGACGCCGCCGCTGAAGAAGCACCTGCAACCGAATAAGCAGGCCGCTCGCCCAGCGCATGCCACAAGGCACCCGTATCACATTCAACAGGCGTCCCGTTGGACGCCTGTTTCCGTTTCCACCCCCCTTCTCTTACGCACTCTGCGGCGGCCGTCGTTGGGCACAAAATCCGCCACAACAAGAGGGTGCGACAATTTAATTTGATCTAAATCAAATTCACCAATTGCCCGATCCGTAACGTCAAACTAAAACGAGTATCAATCACAGGCGCAGGGAGGCTGCCCTCCTGCGTTTTTTACCCGCTAATGAGGAGGTAAGAATGGCAGACGCAGCCATTGACGGCCACGCACATGAGGACGAGCGCAGCTTTTTCACGCGCTGGTTCATGTCCACCAACCACAAAGATATCGGCATCCTGTACCTGATCACTTCGGCCATTGTTGGTCTGATTTCGGTCTGTTTCACCGTTTACATGCGACTGGAACTGATGGAGCCGGGCGTTCAATACATGTGCCTCGAAGGCTTCATGGCTGAACCCTGCACCCCCAACGGCCACCTGTGGAACGTCTTGATCACCTATCACGGTGTACTGATGATGTTCTTTGTTGTGATTCCTGCCCTCTTCGGCGGTTTTGGCAACTATTTCATGCCTTTGCAGATCGGCGCGCCGGATATGGCCTTCCCGCGTATGAACAACCTGTCTTACTGGATGTACTTCGCTGGTACCGCTCTGGGTGTGGCGTCGATGCTCAGCCCCGGCGGCAACGGCCAGCTGGGTTCCGGTGTTGGCTGGGTTCTTTACCCGCCGCTGTCGACCAATGAGGGCGGCATGTCGATGGATCTGGCGATCTTCGCGGTGCACGTTTCCGGTGCGTCCTCGATCCTGGGCGCGATCAACATGATCACCACCTTCCTGAACATGCGTGCCCCCGGCATGACCTTGTTCAAGGTTCCGCTGTTTGCTTGGTCGATCTTTGTCACCTCGTGGCTGATTCTTCTGTCCCTGCCAGTTCTGGCCGGCGCAATCACCATGCTGCTGACCGACCGTAACTTCGGCACCACCTTCTTTGACCCCGCTGGCGGCGGCGACCCGATCCTGTACCAGCACATTCTGTGGTTCTTCGGTCACCCCGAAGTGTACATCGTGATCCTGCCCGGCTTTGGTCTGGTATCGCACGTGTTCGCAACCTTCGCCCGCAAACCCGTCTTCGGCTACCTGCCGATGGTCTGGGCGCTGATCGCCATTGGTGGTCTGGGCTTCGTGGTTTGGGCGCACCACATGTACACCGTTGGCATGTCCCTGACCCAGCAGTCCTACTTCATGCTGGCCACCATGGTCATCGCGGTTCCAACTGGTGTTAAGATCTTCTCGTGGATCGCGACCATGTGGGGCGGTTCGCTGGAGTTCAAAGCGCCTATGCTGTTCGGACTGGGCTTCCTTGTGCTGTTCACCATCGGTGGTGTCACCGGCATCGTGCTGTCGCAGGCTGGCGTAGACCGCGCCTATCACGACACCTACTATGTTGTGGCGCACTTCCACTACACCATGTCGATGGGTGCTGCCTTCACCATCTTTGCCGGTATCTACTTCTACTTCGGCAAAATGACAGGCCGTCACTACAATGAATTTGCCGCCAAGATTCACTTCTGGCTGTTCTTCATCGGTGTGAACGTGACCTTCTTCCCACAGCACTTCCTGGGTCGTCAGGGCATGCCGCGTCGTTACATCGACTACCCAGAGGCATTCGCCTACTTCAACAAGATCAGCTCCATGGGTGCCTTGATCTCGTTTGCATCGTTCATCCTGTTCTTCGGCATCGTGGTTCACGCCCTGCTGCGTGGCCGCAAGGTTGAAGAGAACAACTACTGGAACGAATACGCAGACACGCTGGAGTGGACCCTGCCCTGCCCGCCGCCGGAGCACACCTTTGAGACGCTCCCAAAACAAGAAGACTGGGACAAGGCGCCCGCGCACTAAGCGCTGCCTGCCCCTGAATTGTGAAGGCCCCGGAGTACTGCTCCGGGGCCTTTTCTTTGCCTCTTTCCCTATGCTCATAGCGCCCTAGAACTGATCCATGCCCCATCAATGGTCCCCCACCCCCGCCACACCAGACAGCGATCAGCCCGTGCTAACACTTTGGCCTTACCGGTCGCTGCCGCGACGCGGATTTGCATTGATAATCCTGATGGCTTTCGGGCTCAGTATGATCCCGCTTATCGGTGTATTGGGCACACTGGCACTTTGGGGGGTACTGCCATTTGTCTTACTGATGGTGGCAGGCCTGTGGTGGGGGCTGGAACACTCCTACAAATCCGGCGAGATTCTGGAGGAACTGCGTCTGGAGGGCGAAGACCTGTGCCTGACCCACAGCCCCGTCAAAGGCGCCGCACAGGAATGGCGCTGCAATGGTTACTGGGCGCGGGTGGAAATGCATGTTTCCGGCGGCAGGGTGCCGTTTTATGTGACACTTTCGGGCAACGGGCGACAGGTCGAAATCGGCAGCTTCCTCTCCGAGGATGAGCGCAAGGCGTTGTTTGGAGAACTGAAGGACTACCTGACGTCTCTTCAACAGCCTCAACCCACCTGAGGGGCATCGGCATTTTCTCCGCGACATCGCGCGCTGTTTAGACGATCCTGCCCGCGCTAGTTGAGGGAGAGATTTGGACAATGGCGCCACCGACACCACCTGCATTTTCACGCCTGAAACCGATGCTGTTTATGCTGGTGGCATTGACCTGTCTGGCCCTTGGCCTTGCCGGTCTGAACGGTCGTTCTGCGACGAACCCGTTGATCACCTCGGCAGAACACCGTGTACAAGAGGTCGCAACAGCGACGGTGGCCGTCTACATCTCGTTACGCGCGATCAACGCGGCCCTGTCTACCGCGCAAGAGATCGAGGTCGGCGCCTCTGCGGTTGGCCAAGCCAGTCTGCAACCGCTTAAGGTGCTGGAACCTGTCGATGACACCGTAGAACGGGTCGCGAATGTGCTATTCTTTGTGGCAGCTGCGGCAGCGCTGGCAACGGTGGGTCTGGGACCGGTCACCTCACTAGGGTTGATCCTGCTGGGGCTTGGCCTGATGCTACGCTTGTTCCCTGCGTTACCGGATCAGCTGCGCGTCCTTGGGAACACGGCAGTGCGCTTTGGTCTGATAATCGGCGTAGCGCTGCCATTGGTCTTTAGCTTTGGCAGCACACTCGGCACTTGGGCCACAGAAGCACAGCTCACCACGGCGCAGGGCGAGATCGACCGCGTGGCCCAGCAGGCCAACCTGTTGCTTGGCAACGACACTGACAGGCTCTCGCCTACTGTGGCCGCAGATGACGAGGATGACGGCTGGTTCTCCGCCATCAGCAGCACCTGGAATAATGCTGCCGACGGGGTGCGCGAGGTGTTTCAGCGCAGCCGTCAATATCTAGACGCCGCCAGCGTGTTCATCAGCGCGGCGGACACAATTCTCAACGCCTCTCTCACGGTGATCGGGGTGTTTGCACTGCGGATGGTCGTCTTGCCGCTGCTTTTGCTGTGGGCTGCATGGGCACTCTTGCGCAGCGGCGGGCGACAGGGCGGCTAATGCCGTCAGCAGATACATCCCCAGACACAGAAAAGGGGCCGCGTGGCCCCTCCCTGTTGGCGATGATCAGACGATCAGGCGCTTAGACGTTGTTTGATCATCGGGCCAACCGCGCCGAAGTCCATCTGGCCGGTGTACTGGCCTTTCAGCACGCCCATCACTTTTCCCATATCCCGAATCGAGCTACCGCCCACTTCGGCAATCGCTGCTTCCACCGCATTGGCGACCTCATCCTCGTTCAACTGGCGTGGCAGGAAGTCTTCGATCACGGTGATCTCAACCTGCTCCCGCTCTGCCAGATCGAACCGGCTGGCCTCTTCGTACTGGCGGGCACTTTCCTGACGCTGCTTGACCATTTTGCCAAGGATTGCCAGCACATCCGCATCGCTGACGCCTTCGTCGCGGCCTTCGCCACGGGCGGCGATATCGCGATCCTTGATCGCAGCATTGATCAGACGCAGGGTCGATACACGGGTGGTGTTTTTATCTTTCATAGCCTGTTTCATTTCGGCCATGACGCGGTCACGCAATTCCATTTGGTCCCATCCCCAAGGGTTTCCGATAGCCGCCGACCCTAGCCCGAAGTCCCCCCAGTGACAACCACCGCCTTGCGTCAGCCATCGCCGGATGGCACGCTTTAGCGAAGTCGCACGCAAAACCTGCGCTGCTTGGGCCAAACAGCCTTGACCCCCGCCCCGTGCCCCCGTATTACCCGCGCAATTTGCCTACACCGGAGATGAGACACATGGCCCACGAGCCCGACACCCGCCCCACCGCATGTCTTGCCCTTGCCGACGGCACCGTTTTCTACGGTCGCGGATTTGGCGCAACCGGTGTGACGCAGGCGGAACTGTGCTTCAACACCGCGATGACCGGCTATCAGGAAATCATGACGGACCCCTCCTATGCGGGCCAGATCGTGACCTTTACTTTCCCGCATATCGGCAACACCGGCACCAACCCTGAAGATGACGAAACCGGCGATCCGGTTGCAGCGGGAATGGTGGTGAAATGGGATCCCACCGATCCCAGCAACTGGCGCAACGTTGAAGTGCTGGACGACTGGATGGCCAAGCGTGGCCGCATCGCCATCGGCGGCATCGACACCCGCCGTCTGACCCGCGCGATCCGTCAGCAAGGCGCACCGCATGTGGCACTCGCCCACGATCCAGAAGGCAACTTCGACGTAGAAGCGCTGGTTGCACAAGCGCGTGACTTTGCCGGTCTGGAGGGCATGGATCTGGCCAAGGATGTGACCTGCGCGCAATCTTACAAATGGGACGAAATGCGTTGGGCATGGCCCGATGGCTACCCGCGTCAAGAGGCCCCCAAACACAAGGTTGTCGCCGTTGATTTTGGCGCCAAACGTAACATCCTGCGCTGCCTGGCATCTGCTGGCTGTGACGTGACAGTATTGCCTGCCACCGCAACCGCGGAGGAAGTGCTATCGCACAAACCCGATGGTGTGTTCCTGTCGAACGGCCCGGGCGATCCGGCCGCCACTGGCAACTACGCCGTGCCGATGATCAAGGGTGTTCTGGCTGCAGACCTGCCCGTTTTCGGCATCTGTTTGGGGCACCAGATGTTGGCACTGGCGCTGGGGGCCACAACCATCAAAATGAGTCACGGCCACCACGGCGCTAACCACCCGGTCAAGGAACACGCAACTGGCAAGGTCGAGATCACCTCGATGAACCACGGCTTTGCGGTTGATGCGCAATCCCTGCCCGAAGGTGTTGAGGAAAGCCATGTGTCACTGTTTGACGGATCGAACTGTGGTATCCGCCTGACAGACAAGCCTGTCTTCTCTGTGCAGCACCACCCCGAGGCCAGCCCCGGTCCGCAGGACAGCTACTACCTGTTTGAACGCTTTGCCGAAAACATGGCGGCGCGCAGTTGATAGCACCCTGATATAACCGGAAAAGGCGCCTTAACCCCGTCTTAACCAAGCTTTGAGATCCTCCCCCGTGTCCTGCACGGGGGGATTTTCTTTGGCCTCAAAGCCCTTTTATAATGCACTTGATAGAACAGCACAGCAGGCTGTCGCGGATCGCCTTGGCAGCCTGCAGTCCGGTGCGCGGCCATCCCGCAGACCAGCGCAGGTTCAGTTCGGTCAGTACCTGCTGGACAATGGCGCACTCACGGCGACCGATCTGTTACGCGCACAACATCTGGCGTTGCTGCGCAGTCACGATCTGTTTGACTGCCTCGTGCACCTGCACCCCGCGCAGGCCACCACGCTGGCCCAACACCACGCAGATTGGCTGGGCCTGCCCTATTGCCCCGCCCCCGAGGCGCAGGCAGATGTTTCGCTACTGCCACGATTTGATCCCCAGCGCTGCGTGCAACTAGGATTGCTGCCGCTTTATCAGCGGGACGGGAAACTGCATATCGTCGCGGCAGACCCTGCGCGATTTGATCCTGCTCTATTGCGTGCAGATCTGGCCATCGATCGCTGTCGCCTGCACTATGCGCCGCGCGCCGCGATCCATAAGGCACTGCAAAGAATGCAGGCCCCACGTCTTTCCCTCGCGGCCAGCACCCGCGTTGACATCAGTGAAAGCTGCCGCAATTGGGGCCTGCGTCCGCTGCGCCGCACTGTAATGCTCACACTGATCCCTGTCGTCCTCGCATTAGCCTTTGTCATCTGGCCACAGATCACCTTTCTGTGCCTCGCACTTTGGGCGTGTCTGACACTGGTTCTGGCCTCATCTATGAAAATTCTGGCACTGCTGTCCTATGTCACCGGCCAACTTCAAAGACATCCGCCCGCATCCAATCTGCTCACCACCCAAGGACCATCACAACGCGGCCCACCGCTGCCCCGCATCAGCGTTCTTGTCCCGCTGTACAAAGAACCAGAGGTGCTGCCCGCGTTGCTGAAACGCCTCGGCGCACTTGACTATCCCAGTGGGCTGCTGGAAGTGCTGATTTTGCTGGAGGAGGAAGACCAGCTCACACAATCCGCCCTCAGTCAATTACGACTGCCGGACTATCTGCGCACACTGGTTGTTCCTGACGGCACCCCGCGCACCAAACCGCGGGCGATGAACTACGCGCTGGACTTTTGCCGCGGCGACATCATTGGCATCTACGACGCCGAGGATGCGCCAGAACACGACCAACTGCTGAAGGTGGCTGCTGCGATGCAGGACGCACCAGAGGATTTGGCCGGTGTGCAGGGGGTGCTGGATTACTACAACCCGTGCCAGAACTGGATCGCGCGCTGTTTCACCATCGAATACGCAGGCTGGTTCCGTGTGGTTCTGCCAGGTATGAGGCGCCTGGGCTTTGCCATCCCTTTGGGCGGCACCACCGTGTTCTGTCGCCACGATGTGCTGCGGCGCGTTGGCGGCTGGGATGCCCACAATGTGACAGAGGATGCGGATCTGGGCATCCGGCTGGCACGCCACGGCTACCGAGTCGAAATGCTCGACAGCACCACCTATGAAGAGGCGAACTGCCGCCCTTGGCCGTGGGTGCGTCAGCGGTCGCGTTGGCTGAAGGGATACATGGCCACCTATCTGGTCCATATGCGCCAGCCGTGGCAATTGCTACGACAGTTGGGGCCGTGGCAGTTCTGCGGCGTGCAGTTGCATTTCGTCACCGCACTGTCGCAGTTCTTTCTTGCGCCGATATTGTGGAGCTTCTGGTTGCTGCCTTTTGGCGGCGCCCATCCGTTGCATGGCTTTGTGCCTTGGCCTGTGCTGCAGGCGATGGCCGTCGGGTTCATCACTGTTGAATGCATGAGCTTGCTGATCGCGCTGACCGCCTGCACCGCACGGCGCAGTCTGGATCTGCTGACATGGGTGCCAACCCTGCACCTCTATTTCCCGATGGCCGCACTGGCGGCCTATAAGGCGCTGGCAGAACTGATCTTTGCCCCCTTCTACTGGGACAAAACGCAACATGGCCTTGCCCCAGAGGAAGCAGAGGCCACATCAATGCCCGCGCCTATCCCAGACGGTTGATGTTGCGCGAATCCAGTTTCAGACGGGTGGTGAACGCCTTGGAAATATGTTGTTTCAGCGCATCCCCAGCGCGCTGCTCATCCCCCGCAGCGATAGCCGAAACGATTGCATCATGTTCCGCCAGTGCGTCCACACCGCGCCCTTCGGCGGCCAGCGATGTGGTGGCCATCAGCGCCATGGTGCGATGCACCATTTCCAGCTGCTGGACCAGATAACGGTTATGGGACGCCAGATGGATCTGTTTGTGGAACCGGCGATTGGCGCGGCTGAGGGCGGCGGGATCATCGACCAAGGCGCGATCCTCTTCGACCATTTCGCGCAGCAGGCTGACCTCTTCTTTAGAGGCATGGCGAGCCGCCAGACGGGCCGCCAGCCCTTCCAGTTCCGCGCGCACAGCATAAAGTTCGCTCAGCTGGTTATGATCCAGCGAAGCGACAATCAGACTGCGCCCGTCGCGCGACAAGAGTGACTGTGTCTCCAACCGCTGCAAAGCTTCGCGAATCGGGGTACGCGATACGCCGAACCGGTCTGCAAGTTCGCTTTCCACCAAACGATCACCGGGGCGGTAAACGCCAGTATCTATCGCCTCAAGTATCAGGCGATAGGCATCTTTTTGGGGTTTGGGTTCGGACATGGCGCCTCTCCGGGGTGGGCAGATGTGATCGGGGCACAGTAACGCGCCACTGCGCAGGATCAAGGCAAACCGCGCATACCGCCGCCTTATCGCACACCTTCTGTTCAGCTTGTCCTAACACGGGCAACGGCCTAAGTTCCACGCATGCCCAAACAAGATTTTTCCCACGTGGATCAATGGGTCTTTGACCTTGATAACACGCTTTACCCACCCCGCGCCCGCCTCTTTGACCAGATTGAGGTGAAGATGACCACTTACGTCATGCAGACTCTTGGCGTCGATCAGGCCCGCGCCGATTACCTGCGCAATCATTATTGGGCCACCTATGGCACCACGCTGGCTGGCCTGATGCGCGAACACGACGTAGATCCTGCCCCCTACCTGACCGCCGTGCACGATATTTCGCTGGATCATCTGGAACAGGACCATGATCTGGCCGCTCATATTCGCAATCTGCCGGGGCGGCGGATTGTCTACACCAACGGCTCCGCGCCTTATGCGGAACGGGTGCTGGCCGCGCGCGGACTGAGCGGCCTTTTCGATGCGATCTACGGGGTTGAACACGCCGATTTTTGCCCCAAACCCGAACTGGAAGCGTTCCAAACGATCTTTGCCAAAGATGGGATCGCAACAGAACGCGGGGCAATGTTCGAGGATGATCCGCGCAATCTGGCAGTTCCGCATCAATTGGGCATGAAAACCGTGCATGTGGCACCGGATCCGCATCATGCGGAGCATATTCATCACCACACTGATGACCTGACCGCCTTTCTGGCGCAACTGATCAACGCTTAAACCCAAACAGGCCAAAGGATGGCTGCGCGGCGCGTTGCCGCAGCGCGACTTTGTCCACTGGGGTTTCTTCGGCGCGGCGATTATGTGACGGGCAACCGCAGGGGTCTGAGCAGATCACTGCACAAAAATTCGCGCAAACGGAGATACGTCATGACCACCATGGACACCACCATCGAAGCAGAAAACACCGCCGCAGTTGTTGAAAAACCGTCCAACAAGAACCAGGGCGAAATGATCGGCTTCCTGTTTGCGTTGGTGGCTGCGGTCCTGTGGGGCCTGTCGATCTACACCTTTGGTGTGCCCGGCCTCTACATCCCCGCGCTGGCAGCTGTTCCAGTCGTCTACATCATGCTGATTATCATCAGCCGCGGGTGACAGGATGCCGCTTGGACTGCCTGACAGATAGAGCTAAATTGCCGCTCAACAGGAGGCAGTCCAATGCAAACTTATGACGTAGATATCCTAGTGTCCGGCGGCGGGGTCGCCGGTCTGACCGCCGCCGCAATGTTCGGTCAGGCGGGTTTTTCGGTTCTCTGCGTTGATCCTACGCCGCCCGTGACGGAACGGGACGTGCAGGGATCGGACATGCGCACCACCGCGTTTTTGCAACCCTCGCAAGCCCTGCTGGACGAGGCTGGTGTTTGGGCCCGTCTGGCGGATGAAGCAGCGCCGCTGCAGATCATGCGCATCGTGGACGCCGGTGGGGTCGAGGCAGAGCCGCGCATCGTCAAGGACTTCAACGCCTCCGACATTTCAGACAAACCGTTTGGCTGGAACCTGCCCAACTGGCTATTGCGCCGCGAGCTGACCGCACATCTGAAGGCGATGGAAAACGTTACCTTCCGACCCGGCACTGGCACAACGACACTGTTCACCCGCACCTCGATGGCAAAGGTCGGTCTAAGCGATGGCAGCACCGTCACCTGCAAACTGGTGGTCGCCGCAGACGGGCGCAATTCGCCCATGCGCGAGGCGGCTGGAATCAAGGTCAAGACAACCCGCTACGGCCAAAAGGCACTGGCTTTTGCCGTGACCCATCCGATTCCGCATGAAAATGTTTCGACCGAGGTACACCGGTCCGGCGGGCCGTTCACCCTGGTGCCATTGCCCGATTACAATGGCCTGCCCTCCTCCGCGATCGTGTGGATGGAACAGGGGCCGGAGGTGCAGCGCTTGGCTGACTTGCCAGAAGCGGAGTTTGAGGCGGCGATGAACGAACGCTCCTGTCAGCTGTTCGGCCCACTGAAATTAGCATCGCGCCGCACGGTTTGGCCCATCATCAATCAAGTGGCCGAGCGTATGGACGGGGAACGTATCGCCTTGGTGGCAGAGGCCGCGCATGTGGTCCCCCCCATTGGCGCACAGGGTCTGAACATGTCGCTGGGCGATATGCGGGTGCTGCGCGATCTGGCTGTGGCGCGGCCCGAAGGCTTGGGCGATGCCAAAATGCTGGCTGAGTTTAACCGCCAACGCCACCGTGAAGTGCAAGTGCGCGCCGCAGGGATTGATGTGTTAAACCGCGCCTCGATGATGTCATCGCAAACGATGCGCAATCTGCGAGCAACAGGCCTTAACGCGATCTATTCGCTAGCACCGGTCCGTAAGCTGATGATGCAAATGGGGCTGGGTGCGCGCGGATAAAGCGCCCTACCCCTTGCGGTTTTCAGCAAAGGATCCGGCCAACGGTCCTGGACGGCGCTCCTCGCTCAGCAGCACGTTTGCCTCCACATTACCCGCCCCAGGCAGAGTCATAATCCGGCGCCGCAGCACCCGTTCAAAATCCGAAATGTCTCGTGCCGTCACCCGCAAGCGGTAGTCATACATGCCCAAGACGTGCTCGACCGTCTGCACCTCTGGGATCGCGGCAACGGCGCGTTCAAAATCTTCTAGGCTCACGCGCCCCTTGGTAGCCAGTTTGACGCCGAGGAAGACGGTCACCCCAAATCCCAACTTCTCTTTATCCAGATCCAGCTTGCGGCCCGCAATGATACCTGCGTCCTGCAACCGCTTGATCCTCCGCCATGTGGCAGGTTGGCTAAGGCCGAAGCGCCGCCCAAGGGCAGACGCGCTTTGCGTTGCGTCACGTGACAGCGCCAAGAGGATCTGGCGGTCGATGTCATCAAGATCAATCATATCGGCAGGCTTTCGTCTGACTTGATCCGCGCCACCTGCATCAAGGCCTCAATATCGTTGATATGGGGCAGTGTCAGGATCTGTTCGCGGTAGATGTCCTGATAATGGGCCATATCGCGGGCAATCACCGAAAGGCGCACATCCACTTGACCAAGGAAGGTCTGAATTTCCACCACCTCGGGGATCAGACGGGCAGCTTCAATAAATTCGTCAAAGGCACGGGGCTGGGTCTTATCAAGCGTTATGCGCAGCGACACCTCCACCGCATATCCCAACGCTTGCCAGTTGATCACAGCCCGGGTGCCAAGCATGACGCCGGTTTCGCGCAACTTGTCCAGCCGCCGCGACAGACGTGATGCGGTCATCCCGATGCGATCCGCCAGATCGGGGATGGATGTATCAGGGTCACCCTGCATGTATCGCAATATGCGCCGGTCCAGATCATCAAGCATGATTTTAACGTTAATAGCCAATATTGCAAATAGATATCACAGTATCATAGTCAATTCTATGCATTTCTCTCTCGCACTCGTCGTGCCAATCCCTATGCTGATCGCAGACAGTTTAACACACAACACAGTGAGAGGAGCGCCCGATGCGCGTTTACTACGATCGCGATTGCGACATTAACCTGATCAAAGACATGAACGTGGCCATTCTGGGTTACGGCTCGCAAGGCCACGCGCACGCGCTGAACCTGCGCGACTCGGGCGCGAAAAACGTTGTTGTTGCTCTGCGCGAAGGCTCCCCTTCGGCCAAAAAAGCCGAAGCCGAAGGTCTGAAAGTTATGGGTATCGCCGAAGCAGCAGCCTGGTGTGACGTGATCATGTTCACCATGCCCGACGAACTGCAGGCAGAAACCTACAAGAAATACGTTCACGACAACATCAAGCCCGGCGCAGCCATCGCATTCGCCCACGGCCTGAATGTACACTTCGGCCTGATCGAGCCGAAAGAAGGCGTTGACGTGATCATGATGGCCCCGAAAGGCCCAGGTCACACCGTACGCGGCGAATACACCAAAGGCGGCGGCGTTCCTTGCCTCGTAGCCGTAGACACCGACGCAACCGGCAAAGCGCTGGAAATCGGCCTGTCCTACTGCTCCGCCATTGGTGGCGGCCGTTCGGGCATTATTGAGACCAACTTCCGCGAAGAGTGCGAAACCGACCTGTTCGGCGAACAAGCCGTTCTGTGCGGCGGCATCGTAGAACTGATCCGTTGCGGTTTTGAAACTCTGGTCGAAGCAGGCTACGCCCCTGAAATGGCCTACTTCGAGTGTCTGCACGAAACCAAGCTGATCGTTGACCTGATCTATGAAGGCGGCATCGCCAACATGGACTACTCGATCTCCAACACTGCAGAATACGGCCAGTACGTCACCGGCCCGCGCATCCTGCCCTACGAGCAGACCAAGAAAGCGATGAAAGAATCGCTGCAGGACATCCAGTCCGGCAAGTTTGTGCGTGACTTCATGCTGGAAAACGCTGTTGGCCAGCCGACCATCAAAGCGTCGCGTCGTCACAACGACGAACACCAGATCGAAGTTGTGGGTCAGAAACTGCGCGACATGATGCCGTGGATCTCTGCCGGCAAAATGGTCGACAAAGCCAAGAACTAAGGTCTTGGCGGGCAGATCCCGCTAACCTAAAGATTTGGGGCGCGCCGATGATCTGGCGCGCCCTTTTCATTTGAATACAAAGACTTCGTCATGACCGATACGCCTACCTCTCCCGGCCTCACCAACTGGATCAAGCTGATCACCCTTGGCATTATCTGGGGCGCGTCGTTTATGGCGGTCACGGTAGCGCTGGACGGCCTTGGCCCGATGACTATAGCTGCCACCCGCATCGCCATCGGCGCGCTTAGCCTTGTGGCGCTGATCACCGTCATGGGTATTTCGCTGCCCTCCTTTGCGACCCGTCAGGGCCGCATCATCTGGGCCTGCGCGCTGGGAATGGGCGTCTTTTCTAACGCCCTGCCCTTCACCCTGCTCAGCTGGGGGCAGACCTATGTGGCCAGCGGGTTTGCTGGCGTCTGCATGGCGATTGTACCGCTGTTTGTGCTGCCTCTTTCTCACCTCTTGGTGCCCGGTGAACGAATGACATTGCGCCGCAGCTTGGGATTCTCGGTGGGCTTCGTCGGCGTTGTGGTACTGATCGGCCTTGATGCCTTCACCAGCGCGGGCAGCGATTATGAATCGCTGGCGCGCCTCGCCTGTCTGACGGCGTCGCTGTGTTATGCGATCGGGGCGATTGTCACCCGCCTGTGCCCGCAGGTGAATATGCTATCCCTCTCCGCCGCTGCGCTGATCTGCGGCGCCGGGATCATCCTGCCGGTTGCCCTGTGGCAAGAGGGCGTGCCTGCGATGCCAGACACCAAACCCCTCCTCGCGATCCTCTACCTTGGCCTGTTCCCCACGGCGGTAGCTCAGATCCTGCTGGTGCAGGTCGCCCGCTCCGCCGGACCGGCGTTTCTATCTACGGTGAACTATCAGGTGCCGGTCTGGTCGGTGATCTTCGGCGCAGCTTTGCTGTCCGAGGCGGTGCCGCCCCAACTGTTCGCCGCGCTCGCACTGATCCTTGGCGGGTTGATGCTGTCACGCCAGCCGAACCGTCGCAACGCCGCCTAAGATCTGCACAGAACCAGTTCATCCTTGCACAACCACCCCAGTTGCGCCGCACGCCACGCGTACCCACCTGATGGTCATGTCCCAATATGACATCACCGTCAGACAGGGTCTGCCCGAGGAAATGCAGACCCTGCTTCGGGATTATCCGCGCGATGCGTGGCCGGATCACCCGAACTTCGCCGCCTCTATCGAACGTTGGATGGGGGCACACACAATGTTCCGGCAGATCGCCGCAATTGTGGCCACCGACACCGAAGAAATGCTGGACAAGCAGATCGATCCCGACTGGTACGCCATGCGGCTGGGCCACTTTGGCAACGCGCTGGTGCGCAATCTGCATGGCCATCACACATGGGAAGACCGTAAATTCTTCCCCGAGTTGATGGCAGCGGATGACCGGTTTACCGCCGGGCTAGAGATGCTGGAGGCAGACCATGACGCAATGGACGGCCTGCTGGATGGGCTGGTGCAATCATCAAACCGCTTCATCAAACTGATGGATCTGTCACCGCAGGACGCCCCATCGGAACTGCCCGAGGTTTTGAAACAGGCAGAGGGCATTCAAACCTTCCTGATCCGTCATCTGACGGATGAAGAGGATCTGACCGTGCCGATCCTACTGCATCACAAATTGCGCGGCTGAAGAAACCGCGTGGGGGCCTGGAAACCGGCCCCTTTAGTATGCCTAGCGCACTGCCCTCTTGACCTTGAGCACTGAAACCGATCAGGTCGCGCGAAGACAAACAAAGGGCACCTCATGCAACCGACAATCACCCGCGCCTCTTGGGCGATGATCGTAGCCCTTGGTCTGGTCTGGGGCGGCACCTTTATGGTGATGGAGCTGGCCCTGCGAGGGATTTCGCCGATCTGGCTGGCCTTTGCCCGGCTAGGTTTCGCCGCGCTTTTGCTGACCACGGTCTGGCAATGGCGGGGTGGACAGCTGTGGTTGAGTGAGGATCGTCCCTGGCACATGCTGTTGCTCGCCGGGCTTCTCAGCGCAGCGCTGCCGTTTATGCTGCTGAGCTGGGGGCTGCAATTTGTGACCTCTGGCTTCGCTGGTGTGTCGATGGCGGCGATCCCGCTGATCGTGCTGCCGCTGGCGCATTTTTTCCTAGTGGGTGAGCGGATGAGCCTGCGCCGCAGCATCGGTTTCGTCACCGGATTTGCGGGCGTGTTCATCCTGATCGGCGGCCCTGCGGTGTTTGAGGCCAGCGGTGCGAACGGGGAAACATGGGGGCGTCTCGCCTGTGTCAGCGCCGCCATTTGCTATGGCGTCAATTCCATCATCACCCGTCGCCTGCCCCCGATTGATCCTGTCGGTCTGTCGGCCAGCCTGATGCTGATCGGTGGCGCGATCCTCCTGCCATTGGCCCTGTGGAAAGAGGGCATTCCCAGCTCTATCAGTTTGGAAACATTCGGCTATCTGGCGTTACTGGGGCTGGTGCCCACGGCGGCCGCGAACCTGCTGCGGGTCCTGGTCATCCGATCTGCCGGATCAACGTTTATGTCACTGACCAATTACATGGTGCCCGTCTGGTCGATTTTCCTAGGCGCATGGCTGTTGGATGAGGCGCTGCCCGACGGCATTCTCACTTCGCTGGCGCTGATACTTGGGGGTGTGCTGGTGTCGCAGTTGGGTGCGCTCAGGCGGATGTTCAGCCGCTGACCGCCTGCCACAGGTTCAGCGCCGAACGCGTTTCAAACACGTCATGCACCCTAAGCACCTGTATCCCCTGCGCCACCGCGGCCAAGGCTACGGCAACGGACCCCGCCACGCGATCGCGCGGCTCCTCAGCATTGCCGAGCGTACCAATGAATTTCTTGCGCGAAACACCCAGGAGGATTGGGCAACCGAGGCTATGAAATAGTGAAATCCGTTTCAACAACGCCAAATTATGGGCCACCGTCTTGCCGAAACCAATACCAGGATCGACCATAATCTGATCTCGCGCAACGCCAGCGACGACCAGCGCCTCTACCTGCTCTTCAAGGAAATCGAAGATGTCCAAAAGAACCGCATCATAGTTCGGATCGTCCTGCATGGTGGTCGGATCACCAAGGCTGTGCATCACGCAGACCGGCAGTTTCTGCTCGCCCACGTAAGCCAGCAAGTCGCTGTCGAAGGTGAAGCCCGACACGTCATTGACCAGATCGGCACCAGCAGCAATCGCTGCCTCTGCCACCACCTGTTTACGGGTGTCGATAGAGATCGGCACATGCATCTCTTCACGCAGCGCCTTAATCACTGGCGCTGTGCGCTGGATTTCTGCCTGACGCTCCACTTCCTCGGCGCCGGGGCGCGTAGATTCGCCGCCCACGTCGATCATATCCGCCCCCTGATCACGCATCGCATGGGCATGGCGCACCGCCTCCGACAGCCCCTGATGCTCACCGCCATCGCTGAAACTGTCAGGAGTCACATTGAGGATCCCCATGATCTGCGGCTGGCTAAGATCGAGGCGGGCAATATCACTGCGCGGTGCGGTCAGACGGTCGCGCATTTCACCGGGCAGATCCAACGCCGAGATCCGTTGGGCAGCGTCGTGGCGGCTGAGCACCTCCACTTCAGAAAACCACGCCCAGCCACCGGCCAGAGTCAACGCATGATCGGGGCGAGAAGGGTCGGTTTGCACGATAGGCCGATAGTAGGCTTTCATCTCTGCCCCTCCCTCAGATCGCGATGGTCTGGCACGGCAAATCTAGCGCTGGCGCATCCGTGCCGATCACAACCAGATCCTGCGCATCCATCTCTGCCGCGAACCATGACAGGAGCGCATTGCCATCAACGGTGTCCGGCGGCGTGGTGGCGTCCAACACCATTTTGGCCGGGGCCCAGATACTGACATGGCCCTGTTTCATCGCCCAGTCCAGTTCCGTGCGCGTGTTCGCCACGTTCAACCGTTCATCCCGTGCCATCAGGGTCCATGCGGCCTGATCGGCATGCAAGAGATCAATGTTCAATTGCGCGCGTGCATTCGCTACCGAATGGTCGCCAGCAACAGGCGGTTCCAGACACAAGATCAACGGCGCCGCGCCGCTCAGATCATCCAGCCACTGCGCCAGTGCATCCGAGGTTTGCGCCACGCGGCTGAGGTATGCCAGACGGGGGCGTATGGTCTGCTCATCCTTACGCCCGGCCACATCGGCACGGCTGCGCACAATCTCTACCCCCAGTTTGAAGGGGCCGCGGTCCAATTTCTCGATCCGCAAGAACACCCGCATCGCCTGCGGTTCCGCCAGAATGCGGGCCGCGATGTTATCGGCCAATGTTTCCAATAGGTTCAAACGTTCTGCTGCCAGTTCGGTTGCAATCGCCTCTGTCACCTTGTCGTAGGACAGGATGCGATCCACGTCATCCTCTAACGGGGCCTCAACAGATGCCACCTCAACAGCGACGTCGAACGACAGGCGCTGCGTCAGATCACGTTCCACCTGAAAGGCGCCAATTTCGACTGCAACCACATGGTCACGTACAGAAATACGGTCCAGCGGCGCGGTGGCCATCGCCGCAGCACGCTCTTCGGGATGGGCGAAGGCCTGAGTGATTTCAGAAGCGGTGTCAGACATGGTCGGCCTCTCAGCAGATACAAACAAAAAGGGGGCCACGCCCCCTTTTCCCAGCTAGCTTAAATGCTGTGCCCCGACAAGAGACTCAGTTCAGCGAAACCTCGGTCGGGTGACGATAGAAGTGATGCACGCCAATGGTAGCGGTGCGGGCAAACTTGCGCGACCAACTGGGACGTACGGCCTTGGTATGGTAATAGGTCGCATTGTCTGTCAGCGCGCGCGGGCCGTCGTTGATCATCAGCTGCGCCACTTTAGACACACGATCATATGCCTGTTGTTCATGCACCACTTCGGCGTGGCCATCGCAGGTATAGGTGAACTGGCACTGATACTTGCGCCCTGTGCCTTGGTTAACCACACCGCAGATGGTGTCGGGAAATCGGACCGAGTCGACGCGATTCATGATCACCTCAGCGACAGCGAACTGGCCTTTCACACTTTCACCCCGGGCTTCAAAATAAAGTGCCTCTGACAAGCAGGCCCATTCCTCATCCCCCTGCGCCTTGGGCAGGCTGTCGAGGTATTCGCGGCTATAACTGATCTTGGCCGGCGCTGCCTTGGGGTTGAAAAGCTGGGCCAGCAGACCGGCGGGAACAGCTTCCAGCGCACGATTTTCCTGCTTCAACACGGTTTCAACCTGCACCTCGGCCTGTGCAACGGGGGCAGCAGCCATGAGGGACGCGGCACATGCCAGCGCTGCCCAGAGGCCTGTTTTTTGAACTTTGCGATCCATTACGATCTCCTGCTTAAGCTCCCGAATGGTCCCCACCCCGGTGGACAAACTCAGATAAACAGGCGGCGAAATAGCTAAAATCTCGCAAATAGTCCAGCAAATGCAGAAGAGCGCGACGTTCCGCGCAACACATCGTTACACAAAAATCGACGATTTTAGAAAGATTCTACATAAATCACAGATACTTATTCCACACGGCACCCTAGCCTATCCAGAACAGCGAATTGAGCAGCCGCCAGCCGTGCAACAGGTACACGAAAGGGCGAACAGGACACATAATCGAACCCTGCAGCACGTGAAAAGGCGATTGATTCGGGGCTGCCCCCGTGTTCGCCACATATCGACAAGACCAGATCCTCGCGCGCGGCGCGACCCCTTTCTGCCCCGATCTGCAAAAGTTCGCCGACACCTTCCGTGTCCAGCTCGTGGAACGGATCTTCGGGGAAGACACCTTGCTGCACATAGGCCGACATGAAACGCCCCGCGTCATCGCGCGACAAACCGTACGTCATCTGAGTGAGGTCGTTGGTCCCGAACGACAGGAAGGCGGCATGCGGCGCAATCTCCCCCGCTTTCAGTGCAGCCCGCGGTGTTTCCACCATGACACCAAGGCGATAGTCAAAATCCTGCCCCTTCTCATTGCGCACCGCCACAGCAACCGCATCAACCCGGGTTTTGACCAGTTCCACCTCACGCTTGGCCGAAACCAGCGGGATCATAATCTCCGGCACCACAGGATCGCCGTCCTGACTGGCCTCAATCGTCGCCTCAAAAATGGCGCGGGCCTGCATGTCGTAAATCTCTGGCACAGTGATCCCCAAACGCACGCCACGCATACCCAGCATCGGGTTATATTCGCCCAATGCCTCCACCCTTCGGGTCACATCTGATAGGGGCAGGTCCAATGCTTCGGCCAGTTCACGATGCCCGGTGCGGTCAGATGGCAAAAATTCATGCAACGGTGGGTCAAACAGGCGAATACACACCGGTTTGCCCTGCATGATGCGAAACAGTTCAGCGAAGTCAGCGCGTTGCATCGGCAGCAAGCGGTCCAGCGCCGCCTCCCGATCCTGTGAGGTATCGGCGAAGATCATCTCGCGCATCACAGTCAGGCGGTCCGCTTCAAAGAACATGTGTTCTGTTCGGCACAGACCAATCCCTTCGGCAGCAAAGTTTTTGGCCGTCTGCGCATCCGCTGGCGTGTCGGCATTCGCGCGCACGCCAATGTCGCGCACCGCATCAGCCCATGACATCAGGCTGCGGAAAGCGTCATCTTGCGCCGCCTCAAGCATCATAGGTTCACCCCACAGAACTTCGCCGTTGCTGCCGTCGATCGTAACCATATCGCCCGCGTGCAACTCACGTCCGTCTGGCGCGATCAGCTGCTTTTTGCGGAGGTGAAACTTGATATCCGACGCGCCCACCACACAAGGCAGACCAATGCCACGGGCAATCACCGCCGCGTGGCTGGTCATTCCACCACGTTCAGTCAGAACGGCGGCGGCCGCGTGCATGCCGCGGATGTCTTCGGGGTTGGTTTCACGGCGCACCAGAATGCAGGCCTCGCCCCGGGCGGCACTGGCCTGCGCCTCATCAGCGGAAAACACAATGCGCCCGCTGGCAGCACCGGGGCTGGCGGCAATGCCCGTCGCCAGCGTGTCGCGCGGGGCGGCGGGATCGACCTGACGGTGCAGCAATTCGTTAATCGCGCGGGGGTCGATACGGGTCAGCGCCTCTTCGCGCGGAATGATTCCATCTTCGGCCAGACTGACGGCAATGCGCACCGCAGCGCGGGCAGACCGCGCCACGCGTACCCCGTCAAGGATATGCACACGACCGTTTTCGATAGTGAATTCTGCCTGCATTTCCTCGCGCAGACGGGCGCGCATCAGGCGGGTGTGTTCCAGCAGCTGTTCAAACGGCTCCGGCAGCACCGATTGCAGTGACGGGCCGCGGCCATCCTCCTCTAGGAACATAGATTCGGAACGGTTCAGAAGCGCATCGCGCCCCTGCGACTGGCACATGTAGCGCCCGGTGATCTGTGTCTCACCGGTCTTGGAATTGACCAGTTGGATCACACCGGATCCGCATTCGCCCAGACCAAGCCCATGCGCCATTTCCTGCACCACGAGGCCAAGGCCCGCATCCGCAGGCGCCCCCTTTGCCTGACGCAAGAGACGTGCGGTCGTCCCCTCCCACGCGCGCGCCATTGATCGGAGTACTTCGGCCAGTTGCACGGCAGGGTCTTGGGGAAATTCTTCTTCGGTTTCATCCTCGTATGCACGCAACGCTTCGCTGAGGGCATCGGCGCTATCCGGCAGGATGTGGTCGAACATATCAGGGTCAAGGCGGGCGACGTGGGTCGCATAGGATTGCACGAAACGCAGGTAGATCGAACTGGCGGCTTCCCGCCCCAATGTTTCGCACAGATCCACAAACCGCGCGTCATTCATACCGATATTCAAGATTGCACCAGGGCCGCCCCAATCGGGATCTTCAGACGATGGGCGCACACACAGCAGCGCATCTTCGCCAAAGGGCGCCAGCATCGCCACCATATCCGGCATGTCCCCCGCCGCAATAGAATGCACCTCATCAAAGGAGAGCGCCACGGTTTTCGGCACCGGCAGATCCAGCCGCACCAGACGCTGCAGGCATTTCGCCCGCCCGCCATGGGTTTCGGTCGCCAGATTGGCGGTGGGGGTGATGACGGTAATTTCTTGATCGTGCTGCACTGCCGCATCCTTTCTGCGTCTCCGCAGCATAGACGGGATGGGCCGCAAGGCAAGGGCGGGTTCAATAGGAAACGTGAGGGAAGCAACCGTTACTCAAGTCATTTCACACAACACCCAACAAACAGAAAGGCCGAGGGGATGAACCCTCGGCCTTCTGCAATTCAGTCATCTGAAAGCGTTCAGCCCTCAACCCGCGCCAGGTCCGCAACGCCGCCACAGATCTGACGGATACGGCTGAGGAGGTTGAGGCGATTACGGCGCACAATCTCGTTGTCGCTGTTGACCTGCACCCCTTCAAAGAAGGCGTCGATCGGCGCACGCAACCCGGCCATCGCAGTCATCGCGGCCTCAAAATCCTCGCCTTGCATGGCGGGGGCGATGGCAGCGTCGGCTTGATCGAGGGCCGCAAACAGCGCTTTTTCCTCATCGGTTTCGGCAAATTTCACATCCGCACCGAAGGAGTATTCAACGCCATCCTTGTCCTCAGCCTGCGTGAGGATGTTGTTCGCGCGTTTGTAGCCCTGCAACAGATTTTCGCCATCATCCGTTTTCAGGAAGGCGCCCAACGCACGGGCACGCTTGACCAAGAGCGACAGGTCATCATTGCCCGGCATCGACAAGCAGGCGTCAATCACGTCATGACGCAGGCCTTCGTCTTTCAGATAGACCTTCAGACGGTCATGGAAGAAGGAGAGAAGGTCCACGGCATTTGCACCTTCATAGCCCTTACCGAACACCTCCGTCAGGCTGACACGCACCCCATTTTCCAGCACCAATCGGATCACACCCAATGCGGCACGACGCAGAGCGTAGGGGTCTTTGGAACCCGTAGGCTTTTCATCAATCGCCCAGAAACCAGTGAGCGTGTCGATCTTATCCGCCAGCGCCACAGTGGCCGAGACAGGCGCAGTGGGCACATCGTCGGACGGGCCGAGGGGGGAATAGTGTTCCTCACACGCCGCAGCTACATCAGACGGCAGGCCAGCAGCATGGGCATAATAGCGGCCCATCAGGCCCTGCAGTTCGGGGAATTCATAAACCATTTCCGAGCTTAGATCCGCCTTGGCCACCCGTGCGGCCTGTTCGGCCAGATCAGCGTCCACGCCCAGAACAGGCGCAATTTCACGCGACAGGGCAGCGATACGGTCGATCCGTGCGGCCTGCGAGCCCAGTTTGTTGTGGAAGGTCACGTTCGACAGCTGATCGGTCCACACCTCCATGCCGGAATTGGCAACGCGCAGGTCGTTGGTCCAGAAGAATTTGGCATCCGCCAGACGGGCCGACAGCACCTTTTGGTTGCCCGCCAGAATGGTTGCGCCCTGATCCTTGGTTTCACGGTTGGCGACGGTGATGAATTTTTCAATGCGGCCGGTTTTGGGGTTCTTCACGCTGAAAAACTTCTGGTGCTCTTTCATAGAGGTTTGCAAAACCTCGGCGGGCAATTCCAGAAACTCCTCATCAATGGCGCCCATCAGAACGACGGGCCATTCTACCAGACCCGCGACCTCACGCAGAAGGCCCTGATCCTCAACCACTTCCAGACCAGAGGCAAAGGCCTGATTGGTCGCGTCCTGCCAGATGGCAGCCGCACGTTCCGCCGGATCCAGAACCACATGATCGCGCTTCAGCTTCACCGCATAATCCTCAAACGAGGTGACAGCGAAACGGCCCGATCCCATGAAACGGTGACCTTCGGTGGTGTTGCCGGATGTGATGCCGTCGATGTCCAGATCGACAACCTCTGCATCGCCCGCGTCATTCGTCAGGATACACAGGATCGAATGCAGCGGACGCACCCAACGCAAAGACCCCGCGCCCCAACGCATGGATTTCGGCCAGGGGAAATTACGAATGGTCGCTTCCAGCACCTCGGCGACGATCTCGGCCGCAGGACGACCAGGCTTTTCGATGGTGGCGAAGTAGACTGCGCCTTTCGGCGTCTCGCGCTCCTCCAGCTGGTCCATGGTCAGACCTGCGCCGCGCAGGAAGCCTTCGATGGCTTTTTCGGGCGCGCCGACTTTCGGCCCCTTGCGCTCTTCGCGCACGGTAGGGCTTTCGGCCAACAAACCTTCCAGCGCCAGCGTCAAACGGCGCGGCGTGGAAAAGGCGGCGGCGCCTGCGTAGGTCAATCCGGCCTCTACCAGACCGTCGGTGATGCGTTTTTTCAGATCCTCAGCCGCTTTGCCTTGCATGCGGGCGGGGATTTCTTCGGAAAAGAGTTCGATCAGCAAATCGGGCATATCATTCACCTTCCGGGGGTGTGGGGCAGTCTGCGGGGGTGGGTTGACCGTCGAAGACAACCTCACCGCAATGATTGATCTGGTGCCAGACAAAGCCGCGTCCGTCGTCCATCACGGCGACAATGCGGTCGATGCCATAGCGGTGGTTTTCCTGCCCCATGAAGGCCAGCGCCTTGCCGCTTTCCAGCGCAGCGCCCACTTCTTTGGCATCAAAACAGTCAAACCAGCCGGGAGCCACCAAAGGAGCAGCACCTTCGTACATTTCATAGGTCTCAGTCATCATCGCCTGCGACATAGGGGTGGTGAAACAGGCGCGGTAGCGGATGGGGGAACTGTCAGAGTCGATCGCGCGAAAATCCTCATAAAGGATCGGCTCCGCTTGACCAGAGGCCAGCGCGGTCAGAACCACGTCATTGGTGCCCGTGGCCTGAACCTCATCATAGTAGGCGTAGACCTGCAGGTAATACATCGCAATGCCAGCAATGACAGAAATCACAATGAGTGCCCCCGCAAACAGCTTGCCTGACATTATGCGCCCGCCTCGGCAGTGGCGGCGTCATAGCCCCCCGCCGCCGTCATCACAAAGGCGTCCGCACATTGCTTCGCCAGCGCGCGAACGCGTCCGATGTAGGCCTGACGTTCGGTGACCGAAATCACGCCACGCGCATCCAAAAGGTTAAAGAGGTGGCTGGCCTTGATGCATTGGTCATAGGCCGGGTGCGCCATGATGATGCGTTTGCTGGTTTTGGGATCCATATACTCTTGGGCCAGGATCTTCTCACACTCAGCCTCCGCCTCTTCAAACTGTTTCAGCAGCACATCGGTATTGGCCACGTCGAAGTTCCAGCGCGCGTATTCTTCTTCGGTCTGTTTAAACACATCACCATAGGACAGCGCGATGGTGCCGTCGGGATCGTTGAACGGCATATCCATCACATGATCGACGCCAAGGATATACATCGCCAGACGTTCCAGACCGTAGGTCAATTCACCTGAAACAGGGCTGCAGTCGTGACCACCAACCTGTTGAAAATAGGTGAACTGGCTCACTTCCATACCGTCACACCACACTTCCCAGCCCAGCCCCCAGGCCCCCAAGGTCGGGCTTTCCCAGTCATCTTCAACAAAGCGAATGTCGTGCATTTCCATATCGATGCCGATCGCCGCGAGGGATCCCAGATACAGTTCCTGCAGGTTTGGCGGCGAGGGTTTGATCAGCACCTGATACTGATAGTAGTGCTGCAAACGGTTGGGGTTTTCACCATAGCGGCCATCGGTCGGGCGACGCGATGGTTGAACATAGGCCGCCGCCCAAGGGCGCGAGCCGAGAGAGCGCAGCGTGGTCGCCGGATGGAAGGTGCCAGCGCCCACTTCCATGTCATAGGGCTGCATCACGGCGCAGCCTTTGCCGGCCCAGTAATTCTGAAGCCTCAGGATGATTTCCTGAAAACTGCGCGGCTTGCTGATCGTTTCTGTCATGGCTTTTGTCATGGCTCCGTCCACACTGCCCTATTCAACCCTTCGCTGCCCCTGCCTCTCACCGGATACGCAGGCCAAAAGGCGCGCAATCGACAGCTCCGACGGGTGCTCGCCCTACCTACGGGGGCAACAGCACGGGGTCAATTGCATGCACGCGCATTATTTAAGTGCAGTGACGACTGAATTTGCTAAAAGAGCGACCAGACATACAGACGCGACAGGTAAGGACACCGCTGATTATCATGCGAACATTTGTTTCTTTTGTTATTTCCCTGCTGATGCTGGCGCGTGTTGCCAGCGCACAGGAGCAACAGGTCTGGATCCAGATCGAAGCGCAACCAAACTTGGCAGAGGCGCAGGAACGCATCCGCGACTATGCCCCCTCGCTGGCAGATCTGAACGGATTTGCCATGGATGGTGGCTGGTATGCACTGGCGCTTGGCCCCTATAGCCGCACGGATGCCGATCAGGTGCTGCGGGTTCTGCGCCGCGAAGGCCAGATCCCTCGCGACAGCTACATCGCCTTTTCCAGCGGCTACGGCCAGCAGTTCTGGCCAATCGGCGTAACAGAGCAGGCCACCGTCCCCCCTGCCCCCGCAGCAGAAGAGGCAAGCACTGCCGAAGCGATCCCGCCGCAGCCAGTGATCCCGGATGAAACCAAGGCAGAGGCGCGCCGCTCCGAACAGCGCCTGACCCGCGATGAACGCAAAGAACTACAAAGCATGCTGCAATGGGCAGGTTTCTACACCTCCGCCATCGATGGTGCCTTTGGCCGTGGCACCCGCCGCTCCATGGCAGCATGGCAGCAGGCAAACGGTTTTGAGGAAACTGGCGTGCTCACCACCGGCCAGCGCCAGATGCTGCTGCAACAGTTCAACGCTGTCCTGGAAGGTCTGGACCTGCAACAGGTCGAAGACACCACCGCCGGCATATCAATGCAACTGCCGCTTGGCGCAGTTAGGTTCGACAAATACGAAGCGCCTTACGCACAGTTCAATGCCACCGGTTTTGTCCCTGAGGCGCGTGTTCTGCTGATCTCTCAGCCCGGTGACAAGCGCACGCTATTCGGTCTTTACGACATCATGCAGACGCTGGAAATCGTGCCGCTGGAAGGTAAACGTGAACGTGGCAAAAGCAGTTTCCTGTTGACCGGCAGCAACGACCGCTTCACCTCGCACACCCAAGCAGCGCTGAAGGACGGCGAGATCAAAGGCTTCACCCTGATCTGGCCCACCGGTGATGAGGAACGCCGCGCACGTGTGTTGGGCGCGATGCAGGAAAGCTTCGCCCGCCTCAACGGCGTCATGAACGCGGCCGCTGGCACCAATAACACCCAGCGCATCGACCTGTTGTCCGGCCTGCAGATCCGCAAGCCGCGCGTCGCACGCTCTGGCTTCTTTGTAGATGGTGCTGGCACGGTTGTGACCAGCCTTGACGCTGTAAACACCTGCACCCGCATCACGCTGGAGGACGGTGTGATGGCAGAAGTGATCGGCACCGACGCAGCCCTCGGTCTGGCCGCGCTGAAACCAGTAGAGGCGCTGGCCCCATCCGAAGTGGCACAGTTGCAACGCGCAACACCGCGGCTGCAATCGGATGTGGCCGTCGCAGGCTATTCCTACGGAGGTGCCCTTGGTGCGCCGACCATGACCTTTGGCACACTGGCCGATATCGCTGGTCTGGCAGGTGAGCAAGAACTGACCCGTCTGGCACTGGCTGCACAACCCGGTGATACTGGTGGTCCGGTCTTTGATGCTGGTGGTGCGGTGATGGGCATGTTGCTGCCGCGCACAAGCGGCGCACAGCAACTGCCGCAGGACGTCAGCTTTGCCGTTGATGCGACCGCGATCGAAGGGTTCCTGACGGGCCTTGGCGTGACACCTGCAGCAACCGATGCGCTGGTCAACATGGCGCCCGAGGATCTGACCGCAAAGGCGACACAGCTGACCGTGCTGGTCAACTGCTGGGACTAACGGACACAGTGATAAAAACACAAACGGCGCCAAGAGAGGCGCCGTTTTTTATGGGCAAAGGTCTAGCTTGTCGCATGTGCGATCTGGCACCAGATTACGCCGCTCTTTCCAACGCCAGAAAAGCATAACCTCACGCGCGCCAGAATGTCACCGTCAGCATGGCGTAGACCGCCAACAGCTCTAACCGTCCGATCAGCATCGCTACGGAGAGGAGCCATTTGGCCGGATCATTCAGGCCCGCAAAGTTGCCCGCCGGTCCAATCTCATCCCCCAGCCCCGGGCCGATATTCGCCAGCGCCGAGGCGGCCCCAGACAGAGAGGTGATGAAATCCAACCCCGTCATCCCCAGAGCGACCGACAGGATCCCCATGGTGACAAGGAAGAAAACAAAGAACGACATAACAGAGTTCAAGACATCATCGTCAATCTTGCGCCCGTCAAATCGTGGCGGCACCACAGCGTTGGGGGAATGGGTTTTCATCAGCTGCGATTTGATCGAGGCAAAGAGGATCTGATAACGGAACACCTTGATTGAACAGGCGGTTGAACCCGCGCAGCCGCCAATCAACCCGATGAAGAAGAACATCGCAATCAGCAAACTGCCCCATCCCATATAATCAACAGAGGCATAGCCGGTTCCGGTCATGATCGAAGTCACATTAAACACCACCTGCCGCAGCGATTGTTCGGCGGCACGATCCTGAAACAGCACCAGCACAACTGTGGCAAAGGCAACAGTCACAACCAAAGCGCCCATAAAGCCGTATACCTGACGGTCGGCAAACAGCGCGCTGTGATGGCCGTTCAGCATCTGCACATAGCGCACAAACGGCAGCGCTGACAGGATCATGAAGATCGATGCCACATATTCCAGCGGACCGGAAAACGCCCCAAAAGAGGCGTCATAAGTGGAAAAGCCGCCCGTAGAGATGGTGGTCAGCGCATGCACCCCGGCATCGAAGGAATTCATTCCAAGGAACATATAAGACAGCGCGCACACTGCGGTCAGCGCCACGTAGATGACGGAGATCTGGCTGGCAATTTCTGTCGCGCGGGGCAGGATCTTGCCCATCGTATCGAACCCTTCGGTACGGAAAATCTGCATCCCGCCCACCCGCAGTTCGGGCAGGAACACCATCGCCACAACAATGATACCAATACCGCCCAGCCACTGCAAGATCCCGCGCCACAACAGCAATCCCTTTGCCATGTCGTCCAGCCCTGAAAACACCGTCGCACCGGTGGTGGTCAGACCTGACATCGCCTCAAAAAACGCGTCCACCGGCGCGGCCTGCGTCTGGCCGTAATAAAACGGCAGCGCGGCAAAAATCGGCAGCGCCAGCCAAACGCCGGAAGTCAGGATAAAGGTCTGCTGGATATTCAGTCCGTCCTGATTGCCGTTCTGACAGGCCAGCGACACGGTGCCGCCGATAAAGAAGGTGAGCAGCGCACTTTGAGCAAAGCTGCGCCAGTTGGGATCGCCATGCCACAGGTCCACCACCAGCGGCCCCAGCATCGTCAGCCCCAGCACAGCCACCAACAGGCCAATCACATATCCGACAGGTCTTAGATCCAACATAGATACTGCGATGGACCGCCCTGACCTCCGTGTCAAGCCCGCCCAAAATGCAGCCGCAAATACGACAAAGCCCACCGCGTCTGATCGACGGCGGCAGGCCTTTGTCTTGTGCTGCTTTGCATCCACTTTGGACCGGCATGCGCGCGGCTCAGCGGTAGAACTGGCCGCGCAGGACGTGGCACAGGATGTCGTCGCGCTTCGGGCCGATTTCGACCAGTTCAACGTCAGATCTGCGCATGCCGCAATCCAACGTATGCAAATGCGCTGTGTTTCTGGCCCGTTTCAAGGGGCCATGCCATCAACCAGCGTGATGCAGGGTCGCAAACATCTTGGGATCATAGCTTTCGGCGGCGAAAGTATCGCCTTCGGTCAGAATCGACACAGCGTCATGGCTGTGCAGGCTTTCCTGATGGCTGGCCACAACGCGGAAATCCCCCACACGCGGATCGTCTTCCAGTGCTTTGGAAAACAGCCGCGCGGCATCTTCGACGAAGATGGGATTGGCGGCATTCAGCTCGGCAAATGCCTGTTCATCTTCGCGCTTTACCATCACTTGGGTTTCGGTCGGCACCGCGTCGCGCGCCAGTTCCAGCAAATCTTCAAACCAAAGGCGGTTCGACCCCACCAGTTCGACCGAAATCCGCGCAACAGAGCGTTGCGAATGCGGCGTCGCCAGTTGACCGCGCATTTCGCGGGCGTGTTCACTCAGTTCCAGCGAACAGGGACACGTCGACGAATAGACGTAATCCAAATGCATGATCTTCTTGCGAACCCCGTTGGTCTCATTCAGTTCCAGCGCGATGTCGTAATACTGATAGCCCCAAAGGCCAGAGCGCAGCGATTGTACCTTCACCGGATAGGAAAAGCGCATCTGGATCCGCGCATCAAAGCTTTCCAGATCAGTTTTGTAATCCTCCAGCGCGGCGTTCACCACCTCGAAACTAAAGGTCTTCTCTGCATGGCGGTAGAAGGAGCGCATGATGCGCGACATGTTGATGCCCTTCTTCTCTGCCTCCAGGCTGACCGTGCCCGTGACAGAGGTTTCAAGGGTGATGTCCCCGCCATCGCGGGTGTGAAAGCGGATCGGCAGGCGGAAGTTCGAGATGCCCACATGCTGGATCGCCCGTTTGGCGCCACGGATCAGGCTGGAGGGACCGTTTTGCAGATCCGGCAGCGTGTCCTTATAGGCCGAGTCCACGACAAAATCGCTGGGGTAGTCGCGGCTGAATTCAGGGTAGGCTTTCCCCTTTAGCAGCGCCGACAAATCAGCGCCCATTTCAGCCAAATCTGCCTCGGATGCGGTTTGCGCCCAGACACGCAGACGGGCCAGCGCTTCGCGCGCCTCGTCCGCTTGTGTGTCCGCGGCAGTCACATCACCGTCGATTTCAGAGGCATGAACGTTCATGGCAAGTGTTCCCCAACCTGCTGTTGCCAAGGCAACCGGTGAACCGACAACCTAATGCAGTTCCCGAAAATTGCCAAACTTTACCGTGAAGTAGTAAAGCCAAAGCTCTGCTGCAATGCCACTTACGGCAAAAGGAGGACGCAAAGCGTCCCCCCAAGATCTTTTTCGCCCAGTAGGCGCCTGAGCACAGGGATGACCAATCAGGCCTGATCCAGCGCCTGCATAAGGTCAGCGATCAGATCATCCGCATCCTCAAGCCCGACGGAGAAACGCACCAGGCCAGGCGTGATACCCAGATCAACCTTCTGCTCTGCGGGCAGACGCTGGTGGGTGGTGGTTGCCGGATGGGTGGCGATAGATTTCGCGTCGCCCAAGTTATTGGAAATCACCGCAATCTGGATCGCGTTGAGGAAACGGAAACAGGCCTCCTGGCCGCCCTTCACCTCAACCGACAGGACGGTGCCGCCCTTTTCCATCTGCGCAACGGTCAGGTCATACTGAGCATGATCTTTAAGACCGGGGAAGATTACACGATCCAGTTTTGGATGGCCTTGCAGCGCCTCAGCGATTTTCAGCGCAGACTCGGCCTGTGCGCGCACCCGCAGGTCGATCGTTTCCAGACCCTTTAGCATAATCCATGCGGAGAACGGGCTCATCGCGGCGCCGGTGTGTTTCAGATAAGGTTCTACCGTGCCGCGAATAAACTCTTTG
Organism: Thalassobius sp. Cn5-15; assembly: GCF_022347685.1. Lineage (GTDB taxonomy): Bacteria > Pseudomonadota > Alphaproteobacteria > Rhodobacterales > Rhodobacteraceae > Thalassobius. The sequence goes on along the minus strand of NZ_JAKRGF010000005.1, from coordinate 117,281 downwards.
CTGCCCAGAATCACACCGCCCAGCGCACGCCCCTGACCATCAATATGCTTGGTCGCAGAGTAAACGATCACATCAGCGCCCAGTTCCACCGCGCGGCTGTAAACAGGGGTAGAAAAGACGTTATCGACCACCACCAGTGCGCCAACCGCATGGGCCAGTTCCGACACGGATTTGATGTCGATGACTTCCAGTGTCGGGTTCGACACCGATTCAAAGAACACCAATTTGGTATCCTCGCGGATCGCGTCACGCCATTCATCCAGATCGGTACCATCAACCAGTGTCACCTCAACGCCGAAACGCACCAGAATATCCTCAAGGATATAGAGGCAGGAGCCAAACAGCGCCTTGGCCGCAACCACATGATCGCCAGCCTTCAGCCCCGACATCAGTGCGCCGTTCACAGCCGCCATACCCGATGCGGTGGCAAAGGCGTCCTCAGTCCCTTCCAGCGCGGCAATGCGGTTTTCGAACATGGCAACAGTCGGGTTACCATAGCGGGCATAGATAAATTCATCATCGCCCGACTTCAGAAACCGCTGTTCAGCTTGTTCAGCGGTGTCATACACAAAACCCTGCGTGAGAAAGATCGCTTCGCTCACCTCATTGTACTGCGAACGGCGGGTGCCGCCATGAACCAGTTTCGTGCGTTTGTTCCAGCTGTCGCTCATCTCAAAACCTCCGGGCCTGTGCCCAAAATAAAAAAGCCCCGACGCGGTCAAGCGAAAGGGACTCTTTCCTCCTGACCTCTTTAGCGGCATGTTTAACGTGGCCCGCAATCCGGTAACAAATCGCCACGGCTGTCTGATACGCCTCTGGCTGCCGTGGGTCAAGCATCGCGCCTGCCCTGCCCGCGCGACGTTCAGATCACATCTGTTTGAACGCACAACTCCTGTGCGTCGCTACCAGCCCACTTGCACGAGCGTGCAAATCCGCCATCATCGTCCCAGTTTATCAGGAGCGTGACATGCCACAACCGATTGATCTTTATTACTGGCCAACCCCGAACGGATGGAAAATCTCCATCGCGCTGGAGGAAATGGGCCTGCCTTATAACCTACATCTGGTCGACATCGGCGCAGGCGCGCAGTTTGAACCGGATTTTCTGAAAATTGCCCCGAACAACCGCATGCCTGCGATTGTTGACCCCGAAGGCCCTGACGGTGCGCCGATCTCACTGTTCGAAAGCGGCGCGATCCTGCAATATCTGGCGCGCAAAACCGGCAAGTTCTACGGATCGAATGCCCGTGAACAGGCAGCGGTAGAGCAGTGGCTGATGTGGCAGATGGGCGGCGTGGGTCCAATGGCCGGTCAGGCGCACCACTTTCTGAAATATGCGCCTGCGATGGATCCGCCGCATGATCTGCCCTACGCCAAGGACCGCTACCGCAATGAGGTCAGCCGTCTGTATCGCGTGCTGGACACCCAACTGGCCGACAATGAATTCGTCGCCGGTGATTTCTACTCCATCGCCGACATGGCGATCTGGCCATGGGCGCGACTTTGGGAAGGCCAGCAGCAGGATCTGAGTGATAAGCCCAACCTGAAACGCTGGCTGGACCAGATGGAAGCGCGCGAAGCCGTTACAACCGGCTTCAAACTGGCCAAGGATCAGCGTTCCAAACTGGAAGACGATAAAGCAGCGCAAAAACTTCTATTTAAACAGAAGGGCTAAGGCCACTCGCACCGGAATTTGACGCCAAATTCCGATGGGCTTTCTCGCGTCAGAAAGCCCGCATCACGCCATCGATCAGGACGCTTTGCTGTCCTGATCACCCTCTTCCTGCAGCGCATGAGCCTGAAACAGCTTTGCCTGCGTCATGAAGAAGATGAAGATCGCAGCCGTCAGGCCGAAGGTTTTGAAATAGACCCAGGTTTCTTCGCTGAAACCACGCCACATCACCTCATTCAGCGCGGCCAGCCCGAAGAAGAAAAACATCAACCGACGGGTCAGGATCATCCACCCCTCATGCGTCAACGACAGCGCCGAATCCATCAACGTCGCCAGATAACTGGTGCCACGCAGCAGCCCAAATCCCAGCGCCCCGCCAAAGAATAGATAAAGCAGCGTCGGCTTCATCTTGAAAAATCTGTCGTCATTCAGCCAGACTGTCAGCCCACCAAAAAACACCACCAACACCAGCGTGAAAATCTGCATCGTCGACAGGTGACCTGTCAGACGCCACAGGATCAAGGTCGACAAAACCAACAACGGAATGAACCCTGCAGTGACCGCAATGAACCCATCATAGCTGTTCCCGCCCACAATAAAGACCTCGTCCTTCAGCAGGATATAGGCTGCAAAAAACGCCGCGATCGGGCCGAACTCCAATACGGATTTCAGCATCGGGTTCACGGTTTTCACCGCTTGATCTTTGGCCGGAGTCGGCTGGGTCATCTTGGTTCCTTACAAATATCTGTCGCGCTACTGTGCCAGCGTTCCCCCCATATTGGGGTTTTAACCACCAAGTTCAACAATCACCGCCCCCAGCGCAATCAGTGCCATCAGCGCAATGCGACGCGGGCCGACGGTTTCTTTCAGAAACAGCCAACCAATGAGGGCGGCAAAAACAGTGGATGTTTCACGCAAAACCGCCGCCTCCCCCACCTTGTCCAGACGGGTCGCCATCATCACAGACCCAAAGCTGGCAAAGGCGACAAGCCCTCCAATCACACCGCGCAGCATCAATGGGCCGGGTGCAGGCGGATTGGGGAGGTTACGCCAGCGCAGATAGGCAATAGGCGGCATCGCCAATCCGTCGATCAGGAAAAACCAGGCCAAAAACGTAAACGGATCTGCGGTCGCTCGGATGCCATAGGCGTCGTAGGTGGTGTATAGTGCCACAAACAACCCCGTCGCTGCCGCCAACGCCATAGCCACACCCAATGTGTCGCGCGATGAGGTGAGGAAGATCATATTGTAGATCGCCAAGCCAAAAATCCCGCAGAGCAGCACACCAACACCGGTCCATTGAACCCAGCTGAACGTCTCACCAAACACGAGATAAGCGCCCACCACGGTGAACAGCGGCCCCATGCCCCGCACCACCGGATAGACCACGGTAAAGTCGCCTTTGGTATAGGCAAAGCTTTGCAACAGCTTGTAGCCCACATGGATCAGAAACGCGCCCGCGAAGATCGGCCACATATGTGGTTCTGGCCAAGGCACCACAAACAGTGCAAAGGGCGCGGCCATTGCGGCATAGCTGAAATCAATGGCCCCTCGTGAAAGCCACGGATCATGACGCCCCTTTTGCAGCGCACCAAAGACGGCATGCAAAAACGCCGCTGCCAGCGCCAGCACAAGCGCCAGTTGATGCCCTGCCTCTGTGCCCTCCAGCGATGTTAGCCATGCGCTCATATCAGGCACTCATATCAGAAAAGAAAGGCGCTTAGATCACGCGGGGTTCGAACTGCCCCATCTCGATGTCGCGCAGACGCTCCAGACGTTCCGAGATATCCATCTCGCGCCCGTCATGGCCCAGAACCACAGTGCCGCCATCGGCGTGTTTGGCGTATTCGTCAATCAGCGCCGACACGATGGTGTCGATAGTAAACGGGCTGCGATATCGGCGCAGCAGGCACAGATCGGTGATCCGCGGCAGCGCGTCCTCTTGCGCAGAATCCCAGATCAGGCGGCCCGCGCCAATCAGAATGTCACCGTGGGTGACAACCACCTCTGCATAGAGAATACGGTCAGACCCCCATTTGTCATCGCCCGGAAACGGATAGCTCAACCGGCAGCCGTCCAGCAGTTCATCTACCGCCTCATGCAGCGCCACGATATCCCAACCGTGTTCGTTTTTCAGTGTGTCATGAATTTCAAGCATCGTGACCCGTCAGCGCCTTTGCAAAGTCTTCGGGATCAAAGGCTTGCAGATCGTCGATCTGCTCCCCCACACCAATGGCGTGGATCGGCAGGCCGAACCTGTCGGCCAAGGCCACCAGCACGCCGCCCTTTGCGGTCCCATCCAGTTTCGTCATTATCAGGCCAGACACATCCGCCAATTCGCCAAAAGTGGCCACTTGGTTCAATGCGTTCTGTCCGGTGGTCGCGTCCAGCACCAACAGGGTGTTGTGCGGCGCGGTTTCATCTTTCTTGCGGATCACCCGCACGATCTTGGCCAGTTCTTCCATCAGGTCAGACCGGTTCTGCAAACGCCCTGCGGTGTCGATCAGCAGCAGGTCCGCACCGTCTGCCTCGGCCCGTGCCATGGCGTCAAACGCCAGACTCGCAGGGTCCGAACCCTCAGGCGCGGTCAAGACCGGAACGCCAGCGCGTTCGCCCCAAACCTGCAGCTGTTCAACCGCAGCGGCGCGGAAGGTATCACCGGCGGCAATCACCACCGATTTGCCCGCAGCGCGAAACTGACTGGCCAGTTTCCCAATAGTGGTGGTCTTGCCCGACCCGTTGACGCCCACAACCAGCACGACCTGCGGCTTCTTGGCGTAGATCGGCAAAGGTTTCGCAACGTTTTCCATGATCCGTGCGACCTCTGCGGACAAAAGGCCCTTGATCTCATGTGTCGACAGCTTCTTGCCAAAACGCCCTTCGGCGATGTTGGCGGTCACGCGGGTTGCGGTTTCCACCCCCATGTCAGAGGCGATCAACAATTCCTCGAGCTGTTCCAACATATCGTCGTCGAGCACACGGCGAGTCACTTCGCGTGGCTCGGCCCCAGCCTCGGACCGGCCCATCAGGCGGCCGAAGAAACCGGGCTTTGCCGTCTCAGCCTCGGGCGCCGTTTCCGGCGCTTCTGAGGTGTTGTTCTGCGCGGGGAGAGAGGCCAGAGCCTGCGGCGCCTCAACCTGAGCGGGCTGAGTGGACTCTGCCGCCTCAACCTCGCCGCCCTCTTCGACAATAGCGTCCAGCCCATCCTCAATCCGAGAGGAGGATTTGGTCAAACGTTGCTTTAATTTGCCGAAAAAAGACATCGGGGACTCCGCCAGTGTTTGAAATGACCTAGCCAGTTCCCGCCCCCTATGGAAGGCCAAGCCCTTGTTTTCTTGGGGATTAGCCTGTGGAAAACCCTGTGAGACTCAATGTATTTTAACGCGATGAATCCATAAAAAATAAGCACTTGGCAGATGTGGGAAAACCAAATTGGCGCCACTCCGCCGATCCAGTGCCAAAACGGACACATGGAGCCAGAAAATCGCCGAAATCGCCGTTTTTCCGGCTCCGGTGCCCATTTTCGCAGAGAAAGAGGGAATCGGTTTGGTTGAAAGCACTCAATCGCAAACGGCGTGCAACCCAGCCACCAAAATGGTCAAATCATACGTTTGAACAGCACCTGTCCGCCCGAAGTATCGCACCTTCAAAACGAAACTATGGGTGGGAATTGCGCCGATAATTGTCCGATGGAATCCAATTCACAGATCTATCCACAAAACATCCCACGTGACCCTGCGCCGCGTTTGCACGCAGGCATTTGCGCCGCTACAGTTGCCCAAACGGCAGGTTTGCGGAAATTCTTAACCATGTGGCTCTTTACCTTTGCAACCTTCCTGCCAACTGCTCTGCTGATCCTTGGCGCCGTGTTTGGCGGTGTCTGGGTCTGGGCGGCGCTGCTGACCATTACAGTCTTCACTTGGGTGGTTGATAAACTAAGCGCCCGCGCCGCTAACCCGCAGGCTGAGTTTCCCAGTGGCGATATGCTCTCTGCCACTCTGGCGCTGCTGCATTTGCCGATGCTGGCACTGGCGGTCTGGGCCATTGGCGGTGACACCAGCCTGGGCATTGCAGAACGGTTTGGCCTGTTGATCAGTTACGGGCTGTTTTTCGGGCAGGTCGGCCATCCCAACGCGCATGAGCTGATCCACCGTCCCAATCGCTGGCTGCGGCGGCTGGGAAAGATGATCTATTCAACGCTTCTGATCGGCCATCACGCCTCTGCACATCCGCTGGTGCATCATGTGCATGTGGCCACAGAACGTGACCCCAGTTCCGCGCCACGCGGACAAGGGTTTTGGCAATTTGCACCACATTGCTGGCTGCGCGGGTTCCGTGCCGGCCTCGTGGCAGAGAACAGGCGATATGCAACGCGCAGCGTGCTGGCTCATCCATACCTGCACTACACCCTGATCGCACTGGCAACGCTAGGCGCGGCAGGTTTGATGGGCGTGGGGCCTCTCTTCGCCCTGCTGGCAGTTGCAGGCTATGCGCAGATCCAGATCATGCTCGCGGATTATGTGCAGCACTACGGGTTGCGGCGCGACATCATTGAAAATGGTCGCGTTGAGCCTGTTGGCCCACAGCACAGCTGGAACACACCGCACCGCTATTCATCGGCGATGATGCTAAACGCGCCGCGCCATTCGGACCATCACCTGAACCCAACGCGTCCCTACCCCGGCCTGCGGCTGGATCATCGGATGCCGCTGTTGCCCTATGCGCTGCCGACCATGGCGGTGATCGCCCTGTGGCCACGTCTATGGCGCCGCGTCATGGATCCACGGCTGGATGCCCTGGTAAAATAGTAGCAGCAGACGGCGCGTTTCATGATCCAGAAAACGCAAACGGCGCCCCGTGGGGGGCGCCGTCCTAAACTCTCTAAATCTGTGGATCACGCCCCGTCCGGCGCGTCCCCCAGATCCTCAAGCCGTGGCATCAGATCCAAGAGCGACTTGGTGTAGTCGGTCTTCGGCGCGTTAAACAACGCTTCAGTCTCTTGCAGTTCCACCAACTGACCCGCCTTCATCACCGCCACGCGGTCACACATCTGGCGCACCACCGGCAAGTCATGGCTGATAAACAGCATGGTCAGGCCCAGATGTTCCTGCAAATCCTTGAGGATATTAAGGATCTGCGCCTGAATAGACACATCCAATGCGGACGTCGGTTCATCACAGATCAGGAAGCGCGGCTGGGTGGCCAGCGCCCGTGCGATCGCGATCCGCTGCCGCTGACCGCCAGAGAATTCATGCGGATATTTAAACGCAGCCTCTGCGCCCAGACCCACACGCTCCAGCAGCTCTGCCACCCGTTGATCAACAGCCTTGCCATCCAGCAGTCGGTGGTGGCGGATCGGCTCTGCCACGATCTGGTCCACCCGCATCCGCGGGTTAAGCGACGAATATGGATCCTGAAAGATCATCTGGATCTCTTTACGATATTCTGCCTGACGGGCTTTATCGCTTAGATCACTGACCAGTTTTCCGTCAAATTCAACCGACCCACCGTCCAACTGATAGAGGCCGGAAATCATCCGTGCGATGGTGGATTTACCGGAACCAGATTCGCCCACAACACCGAAGACTTCACCCGGACGGATGTCAAAGCTGACATTGTCCACGGCAGTGAAGTAATCGCGGTCCCATGGCAAGAGGCCCTGACGCTTTATGAAGGTCTTGGTCACACCCTTCACTTCCAACAGCGGACGGGAAGGATCGTTTTCCACCTTCGGCCAAGAGCGCGCCAGATCCTCAATCGCAAAGCGTGTTTCGCGGCCACCGTAGGACAGCTGCGGGAAACGGTGCAGACGACGCTGTGGACGCGGCACGGCCGCGATCAGAGATTGGGTGTATTCATGACGCGGTGCGCCGATCACCTGCGAGGTGTCGCCTGTTTCCACCACTTTACCGCCATACATCACAGTCACCTTATCGGTGGTGTCGGCAATCACGCCCATATCGTGGGTGATCAGGATCACGCCGACCTGACGCTCATTTGCCAGCTCGCGGATCAGATCGAGGATCTGCGCCTGAACCGAAACATCCAGCGCGGTTGTGGGTTCATCTGCAATGATCACCTCTGGCTCTGAACACAGCGCCAATGCGATCACCACCCGTTGACGCATCCCGCCAGAAAACTGGTGCGGATACTGATCCAATCGGCTGTCAGGATCAGGGATGCCCACGCGATCAATAAGATCGCGAGCGCGTTTATTCGCCTCAGCCTCGCTCACATCTAGATGGGCGCGGATGGTTTCCACCAGCTGCTGACGCACGGTGAACAGCGGGTTGAGCGACGTCAGTGGATCCTGAAAGATCATCGAGATACGACGTCCGCGCAGCGAACGCATCGCCGTCGCATCCAGACCGCTGATCGCATCGCCCTGCAACTCAATCGCGCCTTGGGCAATACGGCCGGGACGTTCCAGCAGACCCATGATGGCCGCACCGATGGTGGATTTACCCGCGCCGGATTCGCCGACGAGGCCGTGAATTTGTCCCGGTTCCACCGACAGGTCGGCAGCGTCCACAGCGGTGAAGACACCGCGGCGGGTTGGAAACTCAACCGTGAGGTTTTTGATATTCAACAAGCTCATGATTTCATCACCGCAGTTTGGGGTTCAACGCATCGCGCAGCCAGTCGCCCAGCAGGTTTACACTGAGCGCAAGCGCCAGCAAGGTGCAGGCTGGGAAGAAGAGGATCCACCACTCACCCGAGAAGAGGAAGCCCTGACCGACACGGATCAAAGTGCCAAGGCTCGGCTGGGTAGGCGGCGCCCCCACACCCAAGAAAGACAGTGTTGCCTCAGCAATAATCGCCAGCGCCAGCGAAATGGTGGCAATCACCAAAACAGGCGACAGCACGTTCGGCAGGATGTGACGGAACATGATCGGAATGCTGCCGCGTCCGATCAGACGGGCGGCTTGAACGTATTCCTTATTCTTTTCCACCATAGTTGCGCCACGCACAACACGGGCAAACTGCACCCAGTCAGACAAGCCAATCGCAAGAATCAGCACCCAGATCGCCATTTGGTCGCGGTATTCCACTGGCGTCACGCCCTTGGCGATGCCGAATATCAACATGGCCACAAGGATCGACGGGAAGGTCAGCTGCACATCCGCGGTACGCATGATCAGCGTGTCAGTCCAGCCACCGTAGTAGCCAGAAACAAGACCTGCGATCACCCCCAGCGTCAGGCCCAGCATGACGGCGGCAAAGCCTACAAAGAGCGAGATGCGCAGACCATAGAGGATGGTCGAGAACACATCCCGGCCCTGATCGTCAGTACCCAGCCAGAAGGTATTGCCGGTAAAGGCGTTAGGCTCATTCGGCGGGGTGAAGCCGTTCATCAGATTCAGCGTCGCCGGATCAAACGGATTGTAAGGCGCGATCAGCGGCGCAAAAATCGCCGCAAGGATCAGCGTCATCGCCACCGCGAGCGAAATCATTGCCACGGGGGAACGGCGGAAAGCATAGGCCAGATCGCTGTCCCAAGCCCGCGCGAGGCGGGATTTGGGTCGCGATTTCGAGGTTGTTGTTGTCTCAGTCATCTCTTTTCCTCACCCGCGCAGACGTGGGTCAATCGCCACATAGAGCAGATCGACAATCAGGTTGATGCCCACGAACAGGACAGAAATCATCATCAGATAGGCGGCCATAACTGGCACATCAACGAACTGCACCGCGTTGATGAACAACAGACCAACACCCGGCCACTGGAACACGGTTTCGGTAATGATCGCGAAGGCGATGATTGAGCCAAGTTGCAGGCCGGTCACAGTGATCACCGGCACCATGGTATTTTTCAACGCATGGCGGAAGTTGATCAGCCGCTCCGACAGCCCGCGCGCACGGGCGAAACGGACGTAGTCCTGACGCAGGACCTCCATCATTTCAGACCGCACAAGGCGCATGATCAGCGTCATCTGGTAAAGCCCGAGCGTGATTGCCGGCAAGATCAGAGCCTTCAGCCCGCTGGCGGTCAGGAAACCGGTGGTCCAATTGCCCACCTGCACAACTTCACCACGGCCAAAGGACGGCAGCAGGTCCAACTCGACCGAGAAGACGTAGATCAGCAGGATCCCGATCAGGAAAGTCGGCAGCGACACGCCCACCAGTGATACAGTCATCACCGCGTTGGTCAGCCAGCCATCGCGGCGGATCGCGGTCACAACCCCCAAAACAATGCCGAAGAACAGCGCAAGGAAGCCCGAAACCAGCGCCAGTTCCAGCGTTGCAGGCAGGCGTTCAGCGATGATGTCGGTGACGGGACGGCCCTGACGGTAGGACACGCCCATGTTGCCGTCAGCGGCGTTCATCAGGAACTTCCAGTATTGCACCGGAAACGGCTGATCCAGACCCAGTTGGGCGCGCAGGCGGTCGATATCCTCCTGCGTGCGCTCCTGACCTAGCATGTTATCGATGGGATCCCCAACGAAATTGAACATCGCAAAGGCCACCAGACCCACGACGAATAGAACGATGACGGATTGCAAAACCCGTCTGACAATATAGGAAAACACGTTGTCCCCACTTTGATGATTTTGCCGCACCCACGGACGGTGCAGCGTTACATTTCAGTTTATTTGGTGTCGAAACTGATCGCGGATCATCTTGAGGTCCCAAGATCAGCCAACACTGTCTTCTGCGCTCGCTAGGATGGCTCTACCGGCCAATTATGCGAACAGTCGCTCTGCCTGCCTGTTTGGGTTGCGCCAGAGAGCGCGTACCTGAATACTGGCTGGCCCTCCAAAGGGCGACTCATGAAAAACGTTGAAACTATAGACCACCGCGAGGTGCAAGCGCTTTGTCTGCGCATGATGCACTATGGCACTGCTGGGGCGATCACAAAACACTGCCCCGCAAAAGAAACCCCGGCGCCATGTCTGGCACCGGGGCAATATCTTACTTCATGGTGAAGTATTTGACCTTTGGCTGGTCTTCGGCATCAACCTCAATGCCAACCCCATCAGCCATCGCCCAGTTCAAAACCTGGTGGTGGATCGGGATGTAAAGCTGTTGATCCTGAACCTCGGACCAGATCGCAGCGATATCTGCGTTTCGCGATGCGAGATCCGTGTTGGAAGCCAGTGATTTGATCTTGGTGTCGATCTCATCGTTATCGTAACCTGTGCCATTCCAGGTGCCGATGTCGGCTTCACGACCGTGGACAAGGAAGTTGAAGATATATTCCGAGTCATAGGTCGGCACACCCCAACCGAGCATGTAAAAATCAGTCTTGCTGTCGGTGATCAGCGGGAAGTGCTGCGCCTTGGGCTTCGCGTCCAGATTTACCTTCACGCCGATTTGCGCCAGCATGCCGACGGAGGCCTGACAGATCGCTTCATCGTTGATGTACCGGTCATTCGGGCAATCCAGACGGATGGAGAAGCCGTCTCCGTAACCCGCTTCGGCCATCAGAGCTTTGGCTCCTTCGAGGTCGGTTTTCGAAGAGGCGTCCATTTCAGCCGACCAGCCGTTCACAAACGGCGGCGAGATCATGCCCGCAGGCACCGACTGACCACGCATCACAACCTGACGGATTGCATCGCGGTTGATCGCCAGCGACATCGCCTTGCGCACGCGCACGTCGGCCAGCGGATTTTTACCCTCGACGTTGTCGGCTTCGATATCCGCAGCGCCTTGGTTCATACCAAAGAAGATCACGCGGTTCTGCGGTGCCTGTTTCACACCATACCCTGCGGCGCCATCAACGCGCTGCAAATCCTGAACCGGCATATCCTGAAGGAAGTTCACCTCACCCGACAGCAGCGCAGCAACGCGGGTCGGCGCGTTCTGGATCGGCGTGTAGATGATTTCAGTCACGTCCATTGGGAACTGATCGATGCCCCAATAGTTTTCGTTCTTGACCATGACGGTTTTCACGTCCTGCTCACGGCTGACCAGCGTGTAAGGACCAGTGCCGTTCACATTGGTGGTGGCATAGGTGATTTCACCACCTTCAAAGTCCTGAACCTTGGTGGTGTTGTTCGCCTCGGCCCAGCCTTTGTCCATAATGAACAGGTTGGTCAGGTTGTTGGGCAGGATCGGGTTCGGGCCTTCGGTGACCAGCTCAACGGTGTAATCATCCACAGCACGCACGTCGGTGATCGAACCGATCAGCTCTTTCATGTCCGAGTTGGGCTGTTTCGCGCGCTCGAAGCTGAACACAACATCTTCGGCGGTGAAGTCAGCGCCGTCGTGGAATTTCACGCCCTGACGCAATTTGAACACCCAGACGTTCGGGTCAGATTCGCTGGGCGCCCATTCGGTTGCCAGCGCCGGTTCAAACGCGCCGGACACGTCGCGGATGATCAGCGGCTCATACATCTGGTGACGGATGGTATGGGTCGGGCCCTCGTTCTGGGCGTGCGGATCCAGCGTCAGCGCGTCACCTGCGCGCGCCCAGCGCAGCGTTTCCGCCTGCGCAGCAATGGTGCCGCACATCAACGCAGCAGACAGACCGATAATACGGGTAATCATATCATTCTCCCTCGAATGGATTTGTGAGGAGAGATGACCATGAGTGCCCGCCATGTGCAAGTTTTAGCGTTAACTTTTTTGACCGCCCGGACAAACAAGCCGATCAAGCGGCTTATTTTCAAAGCAATATACACGTGCGCCGTGCGGGGCGCTCAGAACAGGTCGCCCTGTTCTGGCGGGGCTGGTTTTGGCTTTGGTTTGCTTGCGGTCTTGGCCTTGGGCGGACTGGCAGGCTTGGCAGGTGATGCCCCCCCTGCCTCTCCTGCCCTGACCGCGACGCGCCCATCGGCAAACTGGATCTCCAGATGCGCAGCGGCAGTGGCAGCAGCTTGCGTCGTCACCACATCACTGTCGCCCCGCACCACTGCATAACCGCGTTCCAGCGTCGCCTCATAGCCCAGCGTTTGGCGCAACCGCTCCAATCCATCAAGACGGGTGTGCCAGCCCTCCACCTGACGCTGGCTAACATCTGACAGGCGTTTGGACAGGCGATCCAAAGTCTCGCGCTTCTGACGCACCTCGCGGCCCAGCGCGTTCTTAAGCCTTCCCTCATAAGGGGGCAGCCGAAGTCGATCCCGCTCAATCCGCTGACTAAGGCTCCCCGGACGCAGAGCGCCAGCCGCTTTGCTCAGGCGGATTTGATGCTGCTGCACGCGCCCAGCCAGCGCCCGGGGCAGTTTGTCCCCCCACGTATCCAGCCGCTGACGCGGCCCGTCCAGCAGCGCATCAGCCCTTGGCAAGGCACGGGACAGGTCGCGCAGACGCTGGCCGCGTTGACTGATCCCTTGGCTCAGTGCGGTGGATAGCCGTGCGTTTTGTTGATCAACCCATGCCATCAGCTCCATCCGCACCGGCACGGCCAGTTCCGCCGCTGCCGTGGGTGTCGGCGCACGTTGATCGGACACATAGTCGATCAGCGTCGTATCAGTTTCGTGTCCGACCGCCGAAATCAGCGGAATATCCGATGCGGCTGCGGCGCGGGCCACCACCTCTTCATTGAAGCCCCACAGATCCTCAACAGACCCGCCACCACGGGCAACGATCAGCAAATCAGGCCGCGGCAAGGCACCGCCCGGTGTCAGCGCGTTAAACCCCTGGATCGCATTTGCCACTTCTGGCGCACAGCGTTCACCCTGTACCGCAACCGGCCAAATCAGCACCTTGCGTGGAAAGCGATCCCGCAAGCGATGCAGAATATCGCGGATCACCGCACCGGAGGGCGAAGTGACAACGCCGATGACGCCTGGCAGGTAGGGGATCGGCTTCTTACGTGCAGCGTCAAACAGACCCTCAGCCTGCAGCATCGCCTTACGCTTTTCCAGCATCGCCATCAGGGCGCCCATACCCGCTGGCTTCAGATTCTCAATCACAAGCTGATATTTCGACTGCCCGGGGAAAGTGGTCAGACGCCCTGTTGCCACCACCTCCAGCCCTTCCTCAGGGCGGGTCTGCACACGGGCGGCAACGCCTTTCCACATCACGGCAGCAATCACGGACCGGTCGTCCTTCAGGTCCAGATAAACGTGGCCTGAGCGCGGGAAAGACACGCGGCCAATCTCGCCTTTGATACGCACATGAGAGAACTCCCCCTCGATCATCTTCTTGATCGCGCCGGACAGCTCACTAACGCTGAATTCCGGGGCGTTTTCGCCCTCTCTGGGATCATCAAAAAGCTCTGACATGCCTATGCGCTGCTCTGTTCACTTGTTTCCTGTTGCCACCCACCTTAGAACGCCCCCAACAGAAGGCCAAGCGGAGAGAGCCGATGAATATCCTCATCCTCGGAAGTGGTGGACGTGAACATGCCCTAGCCTGGGCAGTGATGCAGAATCCGAAATGCGACAAGCTGATCGTCGCGCCCGGCAACGCAGGCATCGCGCAGATCGCCGATTGTGCCAGCCTCGATATCCTCAGCGGCGCGGCGGTGGTGAACTTCTGCGAAGAAAACGCCATTGATTTCGTTATCGTCGGCCCAGAGGCCCCGCTGGCCGAAGGTGTTGCTGACCGTCTGCGCGATGCAGGCGTTCTGGTCTTTGGTCCCTCAGCTGCAGCGGCGAAACTGGAAGCGTCGAAAAGCTTCACCAAGGAGATTTGCGACGCGGCAAACGCCCCCACCGCAGGGTATGGCCATTTCACCGATCCCGAGGCCGCGAAGGCCCACATCCGCGCAAAAGGCGCCCCCATTGTGGTCAAGGCCGACGGGCTGGCGGCGGGTAAGGGCGTCATCGTTGCGATGGACGAACAAACCGCGCTGGCCGCCATCGACGACATGTTCGGCGGTGAATTTGGCGATGCGGGCGCCGAGGTGGTGATTGAAGAATTCATGGAAGGCGAAGAAGCCTCCTACTTCATTCTGGTGGACGGCGAGGACTGTCTGGCCATCGGCACCGCGCAGGACCACAAACGTGTGGGCGAAGGCGACACTGGCCTGAACACCGGCGGCATGGGCGCCTACTCCCCTGCCCCTGTCCTGTCGGACGCCATTGCTGAAAAAGCGATGAGCGAGATTATCAAACCCACGATGAAGGCCATGGCCGATCGTGGCATGCCCTATCAGGGCGTTCTCTACGCTGGTCTGATGATCAAGGACGGCCAGCCGCGTCTGGTGGAATACAACGTCCGCTTCGGTGATCCCGAATGTCAGGTCCTGATGTTGCGTTTGGGTGCGCAAGCGCTGGATCTGATGCAGGCCTGTGCCGAAGGTCGTCTGGCAGAGGCACAGATCAACTGGGCCGATGATCACGCGATGACCGTGGTAATGGCGGCACAGGGCTACCCGGGTTCTTATCAGAAGGGGTCTGCAATCAACGGTCTGGATGCGCTGCCGGAAACCAGTTCGGAAATGTGTTTCCACGCCGGCACGGGGTCGAAGGACGGCCAGATCATCGCCACCGGCGGCCGTGTTCTGAACGTCACCGCCCGTGGTGCGTCGCTCAAAGAGGCGCAGGAACGGGCCTATGCGATGGTTGATCAGATCGACTGGCCCGAAGGCTTCTGCCGCCGCGACATCGGCTGGCGCGCGCTGTAAGCGTTCTAAAATCAACAAGCCCCAGAACATGGTCCTGGGGCTTGTGACATTTCTGGCGTGCGCCTTACCACATCAAAGGCACGGGGTCTGTCATTGACAGATATTGTGGGACGAGACGCGCAGTGACAGCCTTCTCAAGCCACCGACCTTCTGGTTACACTGCGGTTTTCCAGCCCCCGCAAGGCACACCGCCGTTGGGCGCAGTGTGACAACGTCCGGATCTTGCGAGACTTCCGCCGAACGCAAAACCATATATGAGCCCACCTCGCTCTGACCAGCCTTGCCGTCCAGCAACAACATCATACGCCCGTTTTGATCCGCATAAATGCGCGCAACTGGTCCCTGACCACCGGCGAAGGCTGGCGCACCTTTAACAACCTCAATCGTGGACGGCCAGCATGGCCCGTTGGCCAATTGCAGATAGGCGGGTGCTTTCTCACTCATTGAGCGTGAAATAACGGCCGCTAACGTATTTTCAGGATTGGGTGTCTGAGCAATTGAGGCGGTGGCAGATGAAAGAGCGCAAAACGCTATGTAGGCACAAAATAAGGGTCGCACGGCAGCCTCCGATAATATTGGTAGCTGCCGAAAGTCGGTGGCTTACGTCGTCGCAATGTTGTCGCGCCACCATAAGCTGATTAAGAGCAAAGTCACACCCTTAAATTCAAACAGTTAGAGACCGACAGAGGTCCGGTTGCATGCCGATTGACGCGCACTCACTCACACAGTGTCGCGCGATCCAAACTCTTTGGCCCGTCGTAGGCCCCCAAATCACGGCGCATCAGTTGGTCGCCCTCCAGCCGCGTCGCCACAATCCGTGACCAGCCCGCATCGGCGGTGATCAGTTCCGGCATGTCGTCACAGGCCAGCAGGCCACCAGCGATGAAATCCCAGCCGATTTTGTGGTTGGTCAGACCCTTGGTGCTGGCAATCTGGATCAGATTGCCATCTGCGTAGCGCCAGACGCGCAGGGTTTTGGCCAGATGAGGCCGGTCGATATAGGCTAATTCAACGTACCCATCACCATCCAGATCCGCAGCCCCGATAGGCGCCAGCCAGCGGTTGGTGGTGCCGATATGGGGCGTTTCTGCCAGCTTGCCATCAGCGTTGTAAATCGCCAGCGCTGCGCCACGCGCAGCATCAGTTTCGATCACAACCACCTCTGGCACGCCATTGCCCGTCACATCGACCAGACGCGGCGCCAGATCCTCAAACACATGATCCTGCGGTAGGGTGATGGTCACCCGCTGACGCGTATCGCCCTCAGCTACCTCCAGCACCAGCTGACCATATTCCACCGCGTCACCCAGAACCCCGTGAGGATAGCGCGTCGTCGGTTCATCAAAACGAGCCGACAGGATCAGCGGGTCCGCGGCAGCCACAGTACCGGACAGACACACCAGTGCCACAAAGAGACCCGCGCGCAGCATCAGATCTGCTTCTCAGGCATTTTGACAACCAGACCGTCCATCGCGTCGGTCACCTTGATCTGGCAAGTCAGACGCGAAGTGGCCGGGTTCGGCTCAAATGCGAAGTCCAGCATATCCTCTTCCATATCGTCTTTGGCCGGGATCTTCTCTACCCATGCAGGATCCACGTAGACGTGGCAGGTCGAACAGGCACAGGCACCGCCGCAATCGCCTTCGATGCCGGGGATGTTGTTGTCACGGGCCCCTTCCATCACAGTCAGGCCTGCGGCTACCTCAACGGTGTGTTCGGTGCCATTGTGTTCAACATAGGTGATCTTGGCCATGCGGCTACCTCCGATCGGATCGTTTTGCTGTTCATGTCCCCACCGTCCTAGCGCCGCCTGCGCGTCAATTCCAGCCCCATTGCACACCCCTGACAGATTGGTGACCCACTGCGTCCATCAGACAAGGTTCGCGCCACTTCAAGCCCATCAGATCGTGACGCTTTATCGGGGCAGTTTTTGCCGCTATGCTACCGCGCAACGAAGCACGCCCACGCAATTAAGCCAAGAAGCGGGGCGGCAAGAGGCAAAGCAGATGCGCAATGAAATCTATCCCACAGTCTTGGGCCTGCTGGGCAGTGGGCTGATGCTATCGGCCTGTGTCGAAAGCCTGCCCGTCCCACATCTGAGCGCGACACCAGAGGTGGCGCAGTTGGTCGATGATGCGCCGCCCGGTGCGCCGTCGGGCAGTTGCTGGGGTAAACGGATCCAGCCTGGTGTTTATGAAACAGTGACCGAACAAATCATCCTGCAACCGGCTGAGGTACTGGCCGATGGTACGGTCCTCAGCCCCGCGATCTACAAGACAGAGACGCGGCAGGCCGTGGTCAAACAACGGCAGGAAATTTGGTTCGAGGTGCCCTGCACCACGATGATGACACCCGATTTCATCGCCTCCGTCCAGCGGGCGCTGGCGGCGCGTGGGCTCTATCGTGGCATTGTGACCGGTGAAATGGACAACCGCACCCGCGCCGCGATCCGCGCCTACCAGCAGCCCGAAGGTCTGGACAGTGGTATCCTGTCACTGGCCGCGGCACGCCGGCTGGGATTGGCGACAGTTCCGCGCGACGGGATCTGATCCGCCACAGACAAAAACATAACATTAAAAAATGAAAGCCGCCCAATCGGGCGGCTTCCTCGTTTCTATGCGCTGCGCTTACTCTTCGCCGACCGACAGGGCGATAAAGCGTGGCTCACCGCCACGGCGTACCAACAGCAACAGCGATTTGCGGCCCGCCTCGCGCGCCTCTTCGACGCGATCCTGCAGGTCACCGACACGCGACAGTTTCTGCTGTCCCGCCTCGGTGATCAGATCGCCACGGCGCAGGCCTTTTTCAAAGGCCTCAGTGGTGTCATCAACCGACATCACCACCAGCCCCGTAGTGCCATTGGGCAGGTCCAGTTCGGCGCTCAGTTCTTCATTGACCGGCGACAGCATCATGCCCAGCACCTCAGTCGGTTCTGCGGGTTTTTCCGCATCAGGTGTGGTGGCAGGGATGGCTTCGGCATCTTCGCGGCGACCCAGCTTAATCTTCAGCGTCACGGTCTTGCCATCGCGGAAGACAACAACGCGCACGGTCTTACCGACCTCAGTGTTACCGACCTGACGCACCAGCGCGCGGGTGTCTTTCACATCAACACCGTCAAAGGTTACGATCACATCCCCCTGCAGCACACCAGCATCCTTGGCAGGACCTTCGGGCACACCAGCAACAATTGCACCGTTGGTGTTTTCCAGACCCAGCGCTTCGGCCACGTCGGCGTCCAGATCCTGAATACGCACGCCCAGCCAACCACGGCGGGTTTCCCCAAATTCACGCAGCTGATCCACCACACGGGTCACAACGTTCGACGCCATAGAAAAGCCGATCCCGATGGAACCGCCGTTGGGCGACAGGATCGCGGTGTTCACGCCGATCACGTCGCCGTCCATGTTGAACAGCGGACCACCTGAGTTGCCACGGTTAATCGCCGCATCCGTCTGGATGTAGTCGTCATAGCTGCCCGACAGCGCACGGTTACGCGCCGAAACGATCCCAGCGGAGACCGAGAAGCCCTGCCCCAGCGGGTTGCCCATTGCCACAACCCAATCGCCAACGCGGGCCATGTCACTGTCACCGAAGTTCACGAAAGGCAGCGGTTTGTCCGCCTCTACCTTCAGCAGTGCGATATCGGTGTTGGGATCAGTGCCAACGATTTTTGCTTCCAGCTCTTCGCCGGAGAAGAATTCGATAAACACTTCATCAGCGCTTTCGATGACGTGGTTGTTGGTGACGATATAGCCATCCTCAGAAATCACAAAACCGGACCCCAGCGCCGAGGACCGACGCGGGCGGTCGCCCTGATTGCGGTCCTGAAACTCGCGGAAGAAATCTTCAAACGGGCTGCCATCAGGGATATTAAAGTTCGGTCCCTGGCTGCCCGCGACAACGGTAGAGGTTGTGATGTTCACAACTGCGTCGCTAATCTCATCCGCCAGATCGGCGAAACTGTCCGGGCGGGCTTGCGATTGAACCGCCTGCAGCAGGATCAGCGCCGAGGCCATCAGCCCCAGCCAGAACGCCCGTTGCAGCAGGATCGACCGCTGCGGGAGGGGTGCGGCAATTGCCTGTGCACGTTTATGGGTCACGCCCTTAATCTCCTCTCAATATGTCAGGATCCGACATTGCGCCGAACCGTTTGGTTTAACATTGGCCGAACAGGCGCAATGTTCAACTCATCCAGACCAAAGATTATTCAACTGCCTGTGAACAGGCAAGTCGCCGCCGATAGGAAACCGACGCAAGATCAGCATCTTACGCACCCAAACTCTTGGCCAGCCACACCAATACCAACCCCAGTGCCAGCGCCGCCAGCCCCATGTTTCGACGTGTCGCCACCGGCAGCGCGCGCAGCATCTCAAGTAATTCTTCAATAAAAGAAGGGGCCAGCGCATAGGCCAGCCCCTCTACCATCAAGACCAGCCCGAGGGCCAGAATGACATGTTCCATAAAGGCCCCCTTACTGAGCCACCTGATCCGATTTCAGGTAATCAAAAAACTCGCTGTCCGGCGTCATCACCAGCGACGAGTTGCTACCCTTCAGTGCATTCTCATAGGCCTGCAGCGAGCGGTAGAAGGCAAAGAATTCGGGATCCGCACCGAACGCTTCGGCGAAAATGCCGTTACGCTCTGCGTCTGCTTCACCACGCACAACCTGCGCTTCACGTTCGGATTCCGACAAGGTTTCCACAACAGTACGATCCGCCTGCGCACGTACACGCTGGGCTGCTTCGTTACCGCGCGCAACCTCATCAGCCGCCTCACGCTCACGTTCGGCACGCATCCGTGCGAAGGTGGCGTTCAGGTTCTGCTCGGGCAGGTTGGTCTGCTTCAAACGCACATCCACCACATCCAGACCAAGACTGCGTGCCTCGGTACGGGCTTGGTCACGGATCCGCACCATCAGTTCGGCACGGTTTTCCGACAAGATGGTGTCAGAGGTCACCTGATCGGCACCCAGCACTTCGCGGATTTTCGAGTTCAGAATCGAGCTCAGACGCTCTTCGGCCAGACGCACACCGCCGGCGCCAACGGCCTGACGAAACTGCACCACATCGCTGATGCGGTAGCGGGCAAAGGCGTCCACAACCAGACGACGGTCATCGGACGGTGTCACCTCGATGGTGTCGGTGTCCAGTGACAGGATACGGTCGTCGTAACGCACCACTTCCTGAATGAGCGGGATCTTGAAGCTAAGCCCCGGTTCCTGCTTCACCGCACGGATCTGGCCGAACTGCAGCACCAGCGCCTTTTCGCGTTCATCGACCACAAAGACCGACGACAGCACGCCAACAATCGCAATCACCACGACAGGGATAAGGAATGTTATCTTACGCATGGATCAGTTCCCCCCCGTTTTGCGCAGCTCGTTCAGCGGCAGGTAAGGCACCACGCCCTGCCCGCCATCGCTACCGGTCAAGGCGCTGTCGAGGATGGTTTTATCAACACTACCCAGCACCTTTTCCATGGTTTCGATGTAAAGACGTTTGCGCGTCACCTCTGGGGCCTTGTCGTATTCCGCTCGCACGGCAGAGAAGCGGCTGGCTTCACCCAATGCGTCGTTCACCACTTGGGCACGGTAGGCTTCGGCCTCTTCCAGCTTCTGCGCTGCTTCACCACGAGCCTGCGCCAGAACGCGGTTCGAATAAGCATCCGCTTCGCGTTGCAGACGGTCACGTTCCTGTTCGGCAGCCTGCACTTCGCGGAAACTGTCGATCACCTCACGCGGCGGGTCGGCTTTTTCAAGGTTCACACGCACGATGGAAATGCCAGACTCATATTCATCCAGAATGGTCTGAATGCGGTCTTTGGCACCATCAGCAATGACACCACGGTCGCGGTTCAGGATCGGTGCAAGGTTCGATGCTGCGATAATCTCGCGCATCACCGATTCCGACACCGCCTGCACGGTCAGTCGCGCATCGCGGATGTTGAACAACAGCCGCGCAGGATCATTGATATTCCAGACCACCTGAAAGTCGATGTCCACGATATTTGCATCCGTGGTCAACATCAGGCCGGTGTCCTGCGACCCGCGCGACAGACCGATGCTTTCGGTCCGTTCAGACGTCACATTAACCACCTCTGCAGTAACCAATGGCCACGGTGCGAAGTTCAGACCGGGGTTGCCGGTTGCAGAATATTCCCCAAGGAACAGTTCAACAGACTGTTCTTCGGGCTTCACAGTATAGAAGCTGGAGAACGCCCAAAGCGCCACCGCCGCCAGACCACCCAGAACAAAGGTGCCCTTGGGCAGGCCCTGCGGGCCACCGGCACCGCCGCCACGCTGATTGCCGCCGCCATCGCGACCACCCATCAGAACCTTTAGCTGTTCCTGACCCTTTTTAACCAATTCGTCTAGATCAGGGACCTGAGGGCCCTCATCCTGCGGGCCACGACCACCATTGTTACGGCCGCCGTTATTACGACCCCCGTTATCGCGGCCGCCGCCACCATTGTTTCCGCCGCCGCCCCAAGGGCCGCCAGAATTGCCTGACATGGGCTATGTTACCTCTCTACGTTGACACCGATTGCACGGGTTATGACACAACCTGTGCAATCGGCGGAAAATTTCAAGCTCTTTGGCTTTTTTGACGCAACTTGTAGCGCTTAACCAGCGGTGCGTGTTGGAGTCTTCATTGTTACCATCTCCTCGGACATGGTGGGGTGCACGGCAACCGTACGATCGAAGTCCTCTTTGGTCGCACCCATTTTAACCGCGATACCGGCCAGCTGAATCATTTCACCGGCAGCAGGTGCCACGATATGACATCCCAGAACCACACGGGTATTCGCATCCACAATCAGCTTCATCAGCACCTTTGCATCGCTGCCCGCGAACATCGAGCGCATCGGGCGGAAGCTGGTGGCATAAACCTCAATCGGGCCTTTGGCAGCGGCTTCTTCCTCGCCCATGCCGACGGTGCCAATCTCGGGCTGGGTGAAGATCGCGGTGGGGATCAGGTCGTGATCCACCTTGGTCGGGGTGCCTTTGAACACGGTATCAACAAAGGCCATGCCTTCGCGGATCGCCACCGGCGTCAGGTTCACACGGTCGGTTACGTCACCAACGGCGTAGATCGAGGGCACATCGGTCTGGCTGTAGTCATCCACCACAACCTCACCCTTGCGGCCCAGTTTCACACCGGCCTCTTCCAGCCCCATATCGTCCGTGTTGGGGGCACGACCAGTGGCAAACATCACCTGATCGAACAGATGCTCAGCGCCATTGGTGTCCACCACTCGGATCGCACCCGATGCGTCACGCTCCAGCGACACAACGTTAGTGTTCAGCTGCAAATCGATGCCGCCACGGATCATTTCATCCGCGACCAGCGTGCGGGTTTCATTGTCAAACCCGCGCAGGATCTGCTCGCCGCGATAGAACTGGGTGGTTTTCACGCCCAGACCGTTCATCACACCGGCAAATTCGCTGGCAATATAGCCGCCACCCACGATCAGCATAGAGCCGGGCAGTTCATCCAGATGGAAAATCTCGTTCGAGGTGATCGCCAATTCCGCCCCCGGCACGTCCAGCTTGACTGGGCGCCCCCCCATCGCCAGCAGGATATGTTTCGCGGTCTTGCGTTCACCGGTGGACAGCTCAACAGTATGAGCATCCACAACTTTGGCCCGCGCATCAAAGGTTTCCACGCCAGAATTGGCCAGCAGACGGCGATAGATACCTTCGAGGCGATCCAGTTCCGCGTGCAGCTTGCCCTTGAAGCTGCCCCAGTTGAAGTCACCTGTGGGCATGACCCACCCATAGGCGCGCGCCTCGGCGGCCATTTCGGGGAATTCGCTGGCAAAGACCATCAGTTTCTTCGGCACACAGCCACGAATGACACAGGTGCCGCCATAGCGGTCCTCTTCTGCCAGGGCGACTTTGGCGCCAGTATCGCCGGCTGCAACGCGCGCTGCACGCACACCGCCAGAACCGCCACCAATTACGAAGAGGTCAAAGTCAAAGCTCATCAGGTCATTACCTTCATGTGAATCCCAAGTGTTTGCGCCAAACTAATGGCAAGGGCGCCCCGTTGTAACCCAGCCCACACAGATATGTGATCCAAGCGCAGCGCAACACCTTCTCTCTGGCAACGACAATAGCGATAAAAGGTGTAGGCGCCACGCCGATTTGCACTACCGATCCAGAAAGATTACGTCACCTCCCCTCAGTTTAACGGTGCAAGGGTTTCCATCCCGTTCATCCCCATCTAAAATTTAGGAAGAACGCTGCTTTTTATTATAGATCAAAGGATTGCCCATGCCGAACCCGACACCAGATGCGGTCCTGCTGATCGGCCAGACCCTGCAGTTCAGCGGTGATCCATTGGTGGAAGGACTATCAGCCGTCCGCCACAACAGTACCGGTGCCGTTCTGATCCGCGGCGGCCATATCGCAGAGGTCGGCGATGCGACCAGCCTGCGCGCGGCCCATCCGACTGTTCGCGTGCAGGATTACGGCGACCACCTGATCGTCGCAGGTTTCGTCGATGCGCATGTACATTATCCGCAGACTGCCATCATCGCCAGCTGGGGCAAGCGGCTGATTGACTGGCTGAACACCTACACCTTCCCCGAAGAAATGCGGTTTGCAGACCGCGTCTACGCGGATGAGGTCGCAGCGCGCTATCTGGACCTGACGCTGAACCACGGCACTACAACCATCGCCAGCTATTGCACCATCCACCCTGAAAGCGTCGATGCGCTGTTTGCGGCCGCACAAGCGCGGGGACAACGCGTTGTCGCGGGCAAGACCTGCATGGATCGTGACACGGCCCCTGGAGCTCTGCGCGACACGGCGCTGTCGGCCTATGATGACAGTAAGGCCTTGATAGAACGCTGGCACGGGGTGGAGCGCCTTTCTTACGCGATCACGCCACGGTTTTCGCCCACCTCCACCCCCGATCAGCTACGTGCGCTCGGTACGCTATGGGACGAACACCCCGATGTGTTGATGCAAACCCACCTCAGCGAGCAGGTGGATGAAATCGAATGGGTCAAATCCCTCTACCCTAAGGCGCGCGATTACCTTGATACCTATGAGGCCTATGGGCTGCTAGGCAAAGGAGGGCTCTATGGTCACGCTATCCATCTGGAACAGCGGGAAAAAGACCGCCTGAAAGAGACTGACGCCAGCCTGATCCACTGCCCTACGTCCAACACCTTTATCGGCTCGGGCCTCTTTGACATGGCGGGTCTCAGCGCTGAGGGTTTGCGCATTGGTCTGGCGACAGACACCGGCGGCGGATCCAGCTTTTCAATGCTGCGCACTATGGCCAGCGCCTATGAGGTCGCGCAATTGCGCCACCACCCCCTGCACGCGGCAGAGCTGATCTATCTGGCCACAGCCGGTTCCGCGCGCGCCCTGCGGATGGAGGATAAAGTGGGTAATATCACCCCTGGGATGGAGGCGGACCTGGTTGTTTTAGACCTACACTCCACCCCAGACATCACCCAGCGTGCAGACCGCGCAGATGATATTTGGGAGGCACTGTTTCCAACGCTAATGATGGGTGATGATCGCGCGATTGCCGCCGTCTGGATGAACGGCACCTGCCGCAAAGAAGCTAGCGACTAAACGCAGGGTCCGGCCAGCACCATCACGTAGTACCCCTGATGGCTGGCCACGCCATAGCGGGTGTAATGCGGCCCCATCATGTTGCGCTGATGTCCGGGCGATCCCAGCCAACCCTGAAACACCTCTGCATCATCGGCCTGACCTGTTGCGATGTTTTCTGCCACTGCCGCACGGCAGCCGCCTGCCGCCCGCATGCGGTCCGTCGGTGTGCCTCCATCGGGGGCGACATGGGCGAAATAGGCCCGCGCCGACATATCCCGCGCATGAGCAGCTGCGGCACGGACAAGGGCGGGATCCTCGACCACAGGGCGCAGGCCGCGCCAGATGCGTTCACCGTTAAGCGCCGCCTCCATCCGGCCATCACCGGCAACGGTGGTCAGCTGCGGCACTTGTCCTCCCTTTGGCGCAACTGCTGCTGTTGTGGACGTGCCCCCGCTACAGGCCGCGAGCACACCAACAAGAGCCAAACCCAATCCCAGTTTCAAACGCCGCATCTCTGGCCCCTTGCCTACTTATTGCCGTCGCAGGATTGCAGGCACCGCCCCCAAAGCCAAGCCCCCAATTCAGCCTCAGCATCACCGCGCCGCCAATTGCAAAGCCAAGGCACGCTGCCGTTCCAACACCTGAGGCAGATCCAGCGTCGCCATCTGATAATCGCGCACCACCTGTCGCCCCTCGACCAGAAGGTGGCGCACCTTCTGCGGCCCCGCCAAGAGCAGCGCCGCCGGATCCCAGCTGCCCGCGCTTTCAATCCCGCGCACGTCCCAGATAGCGATATCCGCACGTTTACCGACGGCCAACTGGCCACAATCAGACCGGCCCAGCACCTCTGCCCCGCCGCGGGTGGCAATCTCCAACGCCTCGCGCGCACTCATCGCATCCGCACCGTAGGCAACGCGCTGCAACAGCATGGTCTGGCGCGCCTCAGCCATCAGATTGCCACTGTCGTTGCTGGCTGACCCATCAACCCCCAATCCCACCTGCACGCCCGTATCACGCATAGGGCGCACCGGCGCGATACCGGACCCCAGACGACAATTGGAACACGGACAATGCGCAACGCCAGTGCCCGAGCGGGCAAAAAGATCGATTTCCTGCCCGTCCAGTTTCACACAATGGGCATGCCACACGTCGGGACCGGTCCAGCCCAGATCCTCGGCGTATTGCCCGGGGCGGTAGCCGAATTTTTCCAAAGAATAGGCGATGTCCTCGTCATTTTCAGCCAGATGGGTGTGCAGCATCACGCCCTTATCCCGCGCCAGGATCGCAGCATCGCGCATCAGATCGCGACTGACTGAGAATGGCGAACACGGCGCAACGCCGACGCGACACATCGAGCCATCGCTGGCATCATGATGGGCATCAATCACCCGGATGCAGTCGTTCAGGATATCCTCTTCCCGCTCCACCAACACATCGGGCGGCAGGCCTCCATCGCTTTCGCCGATACTCATCGCGCCGCGTGTGGGGTGGAATCGCAACCCCACCTCTGCCGCTGCGGCGATCGTATCATCCAACCGTCCGCCGTTCGGGTAGAGGTAAAGATGATCAGAGCTGAGCGAACAGCCAGACAGCGCCATTTCTGCCAGTCCGACCTGAGCAGAGACAAAAAACTCTTCCGGCCCGAAACGCGCCCAGATCGGATAGAGCGTCTGCAACCAGCCAAACAGCAATGCGTCCTGCCCACCGGGCACCGCACGGGTAAGACTCTGATAGAGATGGTGATGCGTATTGACGAGGCCGGGTGTCACCACGCAGCCGCACCCGTCGATCACCTCCCCCCGTATGGGCAGGCTCTGCCCAATCTCTTTGATCTGCCCCCCTGCCACGTAAATATCCGCGCACGCCAGTTCACGGCGATGATCATCCATCGTCAGGATGTGATCCACATTGCGCAAGGTAAATTCAGTCATGCCCTAAAACTCCACACACGATTTAGCCCCCTTCGGTGTTCGTGTGTGGCCCGCGCGACAGAAAGGGGCAAAGGACTCGCGCAGATCCAAGGATTTTGCGCAAAGCTGTTCTGGAAGCAAGAGGATAAGGGCGCTGCCCCTCTTTGGTCATCACAGATGCCCAAATTTATCCCGGGATATTGCTGGAATAGCGAAAGCGCTTTTCACTGTTCCAGAATACCCATGCCTATGGCGGTTAGGCAGACGCGACTTTGCATAGGTAAGCCAGAGCCGCCGCATGTAGTTCTGCCGTGGCAGCGGCAACCACGCGGCCGCCATCGTGAGCCGGACCGCCCTGCCAGTCAGTGACAATGCCGCCGGCGGCTTCAATCACTGCGATGGGGGCCTGAATGTCATAGGCCTGCAGGCCTGCTTCGATCACCAGATCAATCTGACCAGCAGCGAGGAGCGCATAGGCGTAACAATCCATGCCGTAGCGGGTCAGTTTGACCTGACGCATAACCGCCTCAAAACCAGCGCGTTCTACCACCGTGCCGACTTCTGGAAAGGTGGTGAACAGGACCGCATCCTCTAGCGACGTGACCTTGCGCACCCCCAAGGGACGTGCCCCAAGCGGACCCTGCATCTGGGCCTCTGTTGCGTTGCCCCAGAACCGTTCGCCGATATAGGGCTGATCGATCATGCCAAACTGCGGACCCGTCGCATCCGACAGGGCAATCAATACGCCCCACGTCGGTGTGCCGGACATAAATCCACGGGTGCCATCAATCGGATCCAGCACCCAATGCAGACCGCTGGTGCCTTCTGTAGTACCAAACTCCTCGCCGAGAATACCATCGTTCGGGCGGCGCTCTGCCAGCACCTCTCGCATCGCCAGCTCCGCCGCACGGTCGGCGGCGGTGACGGGATCAAACCCTTCGCTCAGCTTGTTTTCAGTCGCCAATTCCGTACCACGGAAATAGGGCAGGATCACCGCTCGCGCCGCATCCGCCATTTTATGTGCTGTTTCTAGAATATCCGGGTCGGTAAAGGCCATTATCTTATCCCCAATCGCTTTGATCGAGTGGTACTATGACCGCCCCAATGCGGCAAGCCTTGGCGGCCCTCTCAGGCCACGTCAGCCAGACAGCGCACCAATTCGAACAGACGCTTACGTTGATGACCGGGGATCGCATAGTAGGAGCGCACCAGATCCAGCGCTTCTTTATCACCGATCAAATCGGCAGGACCGATACCTGCGGGCAGGCCTGGCTCTTCATCACGTTCAAGACCCTCGAAGAAGAAGCTGACGTCCACCTTCAGCGCGTTGGCAATATGCCAGAGCCGTGAGGCACTGACCCGATTAGCGCCAGTTTCATATTTCTGGATCTGTTGGAACTTGATTCCCACTTCGCTGGCCAGATGTTGCTGTGTCATACCTGCCATCCAACGACGGTGGCGAATACGTTTGCCCACATGCATATCAACGGGATGAGCCATCAGTTCTTTCCTTCATACATACCTTGGAACGCCCCAAATAACCGCGCTGCGCGCAGCAGAAAGGGCGCTCACCGAACCCCAGTTCCGGTCAAGCAACACCAGCGCAACTCACATAACTATAGGTTTAACTTACAATTTTATCTCGCGCGACCCAACAGAATCCAAAGGTAAACTTGTGTATTTCTGGCGCAGCCTTTCATAAATCGCACAAAATTTAATCACTTTATCAACCTATTGATGCGGCCACACCAAAGGATTTAGCGATCTGCGGCCAATCGGAATAACGCCGCAGAATAAAGCGACAAAGCGCGACAATCAGACAGAATCACTCATATCAACACAACCGGACGCCTTGCTGCCGCAGCGCAATTTTTGACTCAATTGCCGCAACGCGACATAAGCAGGCCGCATATCGTCGCGCAGGGAGGGGTAGATGAAAGCGTTTCAGGTTCACGGATTTGAGGAAGCACCGAAACTGGTAGAGGTTGCAGAGCCGACCCCAGCACAGGGGGAGGCGCTCTTGCGCATCAGCGCCTGCAGTCTGAATTTTGCCGACCTCTTGATGAGCCAGGGCAAATATCAGGACACCCCTGCCCTGCCATTCACGCTGGGTCTGGAAATGGCCGGCGAGGTTGTGACACTGGGACCGGACACCGAGGGCCCTGCCGTTGGCACGCGGGTGGCAATCTACGCTGGTCAGGGCGGTTTGGCCGAATATGGCTGTTTTCCGGTCGACCGTCTGGTGCCGCTCCCCGATGCCATGTCCTATGAAGATGCCGCCGCCTTTCAGATCGCCTATGGCACCAGCCATGTGGTCCTCAATCACCGCGCCCGAATGCAGCCCGGTGAAACACTGCTGGTGCTCGGCGCTGCGGGTGGCGTTGGCCTGACCGCGGTTGAAATTGGCAAACTAATGGGTGCCACAGTGATTGCCTGCGCCCGCGGGCAGGACAAGTTGGAGATCGCACGCGCCGCAGGCGCCGACCATCTGATCGACGCCAAAACCGCCGACATCCGCGCCGAGGTGAAGGCGCTGGGTGGTGCCGATGTGGTCTATGATCCAGTGGGCGGCGCACAGTGGGAAGCAGCCTTTCGCGCCTGCAAGCCAGAGGCGCGACTGATCCCGATCGGATTTGCCAGCGGGGATGTGCCGCAAATTCCGGCCAACCATGTGATGGTGAAAAACCTGACCATCCTTGGCCTCTACTATGGCGGCTACCGCAACTTTGCCCCCGAGGTACTGACCGACAGCATGACACAATTGTTCAAATGGTATGAGGATGGAGCGCTGAAACCCCATATCAGCCATGTCCTGCCTCTGGACCGTGCCGATGAGGCGCTAGAACTGCTGCGTCGTCGTAAATCCACCGGCAAGGTGGTGGTGACGCCCTAAAACGCGCCCCCCAAAGGCAATAGTTCCAGAGACTGGGGCGTGTCTATTGGATGCGCCCCTACATCATCGTAAAGGCCTGCCGTAGCTGATCGCACAGGGCCTCTACCGCTTCGCCTTTGCCTTTATCGGCAGCATATAGGTTGATCTTTTGCTGGGTCAGCTCAGGCAGCGCGCCACCGTGGTCAATGACCTCCAGATGATCGGGCTTCGTCCCCTCCAGCATCGCTGCAACCGCCAAATCGGCGCTGACTGTCGCTTCGATCGTGCGATCGCTTTCGGTTTCCACCGCCATGTCCCAGGCAATGGCCCGTGCCTCTAACGATTTGATCGCGCCGCTGCGGAAAATGCAGTGGCGGCCAAAGGCCAGCCGCAGCGGGCGCTGTTTCCATGCGCTGCCATTCAGTGCGCCGACCCATTGCAGGGGTTTGCTGGCCAGCGTCTCGCCCTCGGGATCAATGCCGATTTCAGTAGTCAAGATCACATCCACTTCACCCCGGCGGTATTGATCCTTCAATTCGCGGGTGTAGCTGGTCAGCAGTTGCACCTTCATGCGCGGAAAGCTGGCATTAAACATCTGCAGCACCTTGGGCACCGCCGGATAGACGATGTCATGCGGCACGCCCAGAATAATCTCCCCCTGCAGCGATTGATCGGTGAGGCGCGACATGACCTCATCATTCAGGCTGACCATACGGCGCGCGTAACTCAGCAGCTGTTCGCCAGAGGCGGTCAGGCTGACCGCGCGACTGCTGCGGTCGATCAAAGAGAGGTTCAGCAACTCCTCCAGACGCTTCAACTGCATAGAGACGGCAGATTGCGTGAGGTTCAGGAAACCCGCAGCGCGGGTCACGCCGCCCAGTTCCGCAACCGCCACAAAAGAGCGCAGGGTGGTGACATCGAGATTTCGCATTCATCACACTCCTTGATGATAACCTTGCCAAACATTCATTTTCAAAATGAACCACATTGCGGCATACACATCAACAGAAATGATGCGACATCGCACGTTCATCACAAAACGAAAACAAATAGAAGGTGAGACAGCCATGACCACGATGACCAACCGGCGCGCTGCTGCGCTGCGCTCCTCCCGTCCCTTTTCGCTGCTGAGCCGCATGCTGGCAATGCAATCGCTTTACCGTCAGCGCCGCGCCCTCAGCGCGCTTGATTCGGCCGCTCTTAAGGATCTGGGCCTGACACGTGCAGAGGCCGAAGTAGAGGCCGCGCGCCCGATCTGGGACGCGCCGAACCACTGGACCAACTGAACCCGTTAAAATAAGGCTTAAATGCCCCGCCTTTTTGCGGGGCATACCGGCGAATGAAGCGCAAAAATACGCTCGAACCCACCTGCCGCGCCTTGAAAAAGACGCATCTGTCACCGATATTTGAGTTAACCCTCCGGATCACCGGGGGATGGTCCATATTATCGGAGGCTATAATGGCTGAATTCGACACCATCCGAAGCGCAGCGGGTGCCCGTGCCGCACAGATTGACGAGGGTCTGCGCGCCCACATGAACAAAGTTTACGGCACCATGTCTGTTGGCATGCTCATCACCTTCCTTGCCGCATGGGCATTGGCAGGTCTGACCGTTGTGCGTAACGACGCTGGTGAGATGATAGGCCTGACCCAGCTAGGCGCCACCCTGTACGCTTCGCAGCTGAAATGGGTTGTGATGTTCGCGCCTTTGGCCTTCGTCTTCGGCTTTTCGGCGATGATCAACCGTATGTCAGCCGCAACGGCGCAGGTAGTGTTCTACGCGTTTGCCGCTGTCATGGGCATCTCGATCAGCTCGATCTTTCTGGTATTCACCGGCCAGTCGATCATTCAGATCTTCTTGGTCACCGCGATCGCCTTTGCTGGCCTGTCCCTCTACGGTTACACCACCAAGAAGGATATCTCCGGCTGGGGTTCGTTCCTGATCATGGGCGTTATTGGCCTGTTTGTTGCGTCAATCGTCAACATTTTCCTAGGTTCTGGCGTTCTCAGCATGGCCATCTCTGCCATTGGTGTGCTGATCTTTGCCGGCCTGACAGCCTATGACACCCAGAACATCAAAACCACCTACCTGGCACACGCCCATCACGGCGACCAGGAGTGGCTGGGCAAAGCAGCCATCATGGGCGCGCTGAGCCTGTATCTGGACTTCATCAACATGTTCATGATGCTTCTGAACCTGCTGGGCGAGCGTGAATAAACACTTCGACATAGCAAACAACAAAGGCCGGTCATTTCGACCGGCCTTTTCTTTTGGTGATATGATCGCCGAAATTTGGTGCTAATTCAGCTTGCGAAAAGAACGCCATTTTCGCCGCCCCAAGGCTGCAGCTACGCAAAAGAAAACGCCGTGCAGGACCTTTCCTACACGGCGCTTACTTGTCCAAGAGGGCCGATCTTACTTGATCTTGCCTTCTTTGTATTCGACGTGCTTACGCACAACCGGGTCGTACTTACGAACAACCATTTTTTCGGTCATGGTGCGGGCATTTTTCTTGGTCACATAGAAGTGGCCCGTGCCAGCGGTCGAGTTCAGACGGATTTTGATCGTCGTCGGCTTCGCCATTGTTAAATCTCCAGTCGCTTTCGATACGGGTCAGTCGGGCCGCCCGCGGAATCCTTGAAGCCTGCCTTTTAAGGGATCACCCCCCCGAGTCAACAGCAATATGACAGGTTTCTGTGCACAAAAGGAAAAGGCAGGAATTTCCTTCACAAAAACCGAACATAAACATACGCGGAGGGCCTGTAAGCCGGATTCTGTCATAGATGGTAACCCATCCGAGATGACCATTCATCTAGACCTGCTGTTACCAACAGATCTCTAGCTGCCAACCCGGGCCTCTGGGTCAAGGCAGACCCTGCGGACACGCCGCGTGAAGCCCCTATTCGGCATTGCTCCGGGTGGGGCTTGCCGTGCCGGTTCTGTTGCCAGACCCGCGGTGAGCTCTTACCCCACCGTTTCACCCTTACCCCGACGGGGATCCCTATGGCGAACCAAAGAGCCGCGGGGCGGTCTGTTTTCTGTGGCGCTTTCCCTGGGGTTGCCCCCGCCGGGCGTTACCCGGCACCCTTACCTTGTGGAGTCCGGACTTTCCTCTCGTGGCCGGTTACCCTGCCACCAGCGGCCATCCGGCCCTCCGCGCTTGGCTGGTGTAGGCAGTTCGCCCCGTAAGGTCAATCATCCACCGTAATCCATCGACGCGCTCTGAGTGTTCAGCGCGGTTCATTCACAATACCAGCCTCTGCTGCGCACCAAACCGTTTCTGCATCCAGCGGGTGGATCGGACGCGGTGTCCGTTTGAACGGGATGCGCGACAGAACCGGCGTGGTCAGACCCGGCCCGTCAATTTCCACGACACGCTCTGGCGGGAAGTATTCATCAAAGCCCGCACGAAAATGACCCCGGGATTTCACCACAACGGTTTGAAAATCGGCGATCTCAAGCCCGAACCGCTCAATAAACGCTGGATCACAAAGCTGGCGGCGAATACTTGAGATGATGACCAGCACGCCATCACACTCCAGCAGCGCGCAAACACCCAGATCCTGACGACTACCCGCGTAAAGACCACGCCGGCAATCCACCATACCGTCTGCCACCTTCAATACTCTGACCTCGGTGGTCAATTTGCCGGATTGCGGATGTTCCTCGGCCCGGTTGAACCGCGCCTCAAATGTGGCCCCTTCCCCTAATGTGGCCGCTTCAGCGGCAAGCGCAGGATCATAAAGCATGCCGACAATGGCATTGGTCACCCCGCCTTCCAGCATCGCCTTCAAGGTAGCCAATGTGTTACCGCGCCCCCCGCCGCCAGGGTTGTCAGCCACATCACCATAGATATGCGCCGCCGCATCCGATGCCATCAAAGCAACCGCATCGGCAACGGGCGTGAGGGAGATATTAAACTCCTCCCGGGCGTCCCAGAACGCCTGCCCGATGTCGCGCGCCGTACGCAGCGCCACCTCATCAGTGTCGGCGGTCACGGTGACATTCACCCCTGCCTTAGAGGAATCACCGACCGAAAACCCGCTGCAAAGCGACACATTCCAAACCGCGCCTTCAGCACGTGCCACCGCCGCATCCATCATCCGACCATAAGGCCCCGCATCAGTGTTGAGCGTGGTTGAAGGTGGAATAAACGGCAGCTGTACCAGGGCGCGCGCGGTCTTTTCCCCCGCAAATAATCGCCGCATCGCGCGCCCTGCCTCCTGACCACGTTCGAACTGATCGACATGTGGATTGGTGCGGTAGGCAGACAGGAAATCCGCACCGTTGATCATTGCAGGGCTGACGTGGCAATGCAGGTCCAGCGTTACAACCAACGGCGTTTTGGGTCCGATAATGTCGCGCACCAACGTAATCAGCGTACCATCGGGATCTTCATCATTGGTTGCTATGCAGGCGCCATGGGCATCCAGATAGACGGCATCAATATCGGCAGGCAACCGGTCCCGCACGACCTGCAGCAATTCATCAAAGAAGTCCCCCTCCATCATACCACCTGCCCCTGCGGAGGCATCAAAGATCGCCACTGGTTCAAAATCACCAAACGCCTGCATGAAACCCTTCGTGCCTTTTGAGGCGACGGGGGACGGACGTCCCAGTTTTTCTTGATACGCATCCCCCAGCGCAAGGCCTTGGGCAGCAAATTCACTCCGGTCCGTTACAGGAGCGGAACGATTGCTTTCCAGATGGAAGTGAATGAGTGCGATACGTTTGCGTTTCATGGTGTCATGTCCAATTTAGCAATACCTGACAACAGGCGAAGCTGCCCTAAGGTAAAAACAGGCAACACAGGGGCGCTTGGATCATGTTTAGGCTCGCAAATCCTGCGCCACCGTTTGGCCGACCGGTGCGGCCAGCCCGTTTCGGTTCATATTCGTGATTAACGATCCCGAATTTCACTGACCACCTTATTGCTCCTTTTTATGGCCCCATAAGCCAAAGTGCATAACTATAAATTATACCCCCAACAGACTCGACAATAAGCTTTTCAGGAATCGTCCCGGCTCTTACTTTTTATTTCAAGCGTAAACCCAAGAAGGACCGAATAGGCGATATTGCGATGCAAAAACGATCCATAAGCGAAACAGAGAGAGAGTCAGTTATCTCGACCACACACGGGGACACCCCCCTGATGCTGTCCTTTCCCCATTCGGGTGACGTCTACCCTGAGGATTTCGGCTATGATCCGGCCCTCAGCTATTCGCAGATCGACCACCCGTCGGATAAGTATGTCGATGAACTTTTTGGCGCGGCCGCAAATCTCAGCCTGCCCACCATTAAGGCAGAATTTCCCCGCGCCTATGTGGATGTGAACCGCCATCAGCACGATATTGATGCCGATATGCTGGACGACCCCAAAGCATGGCCAGGCCGCTTTCTGCCCAGCGGATCGGTTGAGGTGGGCGCCACGCTGTTCTGGTCAAAGTCCTACGGCACACCGATCTACAACCGTAAACTCAGCGTGGATGAGGCACACAGCCGCTTGTCGCGCTACTTTATCCCCTATCACCAGACCATGACCCATATGGTTGAAAACCTGCGCCGTGAGCATGGTGAAGTCTATATCATTGATTGCCATTCGATGACCCAGTTTGACCACAAGCTGCGCGGCGGCGGCGAACGGCCCCAGATTGATATCGGCACACGCAACGGCTCTTCCTGTGCGCCCGATCTGGCGGAAAAGATGGCCGAGCTGTTCACGGCCCGTGGCTATGATGTGGGCATGAACAAACGGTTTATCGGCGGCGAGGTCACCCTGCGCTATGGTTGGCCCAAGATCGGTCAGCACATTCTGCAGGTCGAGCTGCGCCGTGACCTCTACATGAATGAGGCAACACGCGAGCGGAATGAAAACTTCGCCAAGGTTCAGGCAGACTGCGCCTGGGTTCTGGAACACTACAAAACCTACATTGAAAACCGCGCGTAACCCGCACAAGCGGTTATCGTGACGGTACGACAAGGGAGAAGAAAAATGAAAAAAACACTGATCACACTTAGCTTCGCAGCGGCGCTGGCCATGCCTGCCCTTGCCTCGGCGGATACGCTGCGCATTGGCTTTGCCTCTGCACCGCGCTCCATTGACCCCTATCCGTTCGGCGGCACCCCCACCGCATCGCTGAAAGAGCATGTGTTTGAGGCACTGGTTGCCGCTGACGACAGCCCGCTGCTGGCCGAAAGCTGGGAATGGACCAGCCCGACCTCGCTGACCGTCAAGCTGCGTCAGGGGATTTCTTTCCACGACGGTGGTGCGCTGACCGCGCGTGATGTGGTGTACTCCGCCTGCCGGATGATGAACCTCATCGACGGCAAGCGGAACCTGCTGACCAGCTCAATGGGTCCGGTGGCCGATGTTGTGGCGGTAGATGATCACACTGTCCGCTTCGACATGAAGGCGCCCTACCCGCTATGGGTCCAGAAGATGAAGTTCCTGTCGATCCTGCCCGCCTCTGGCGCAGATACCCCCGCAGGGGCAATCAGCTATGATGATCAGGGCGATTGCGGCATCACACGTTACCCCACCCGCGCCGAATTTGAGGCAGGCGATGCTGCGATCGGTACCGGCCCCTACACCTTTGTACGGTTTGACAAATCCGGCGAAGCGGATCTTGCCAAAAACCCCGCCTACTGGGGCGAAGCGGCTGAATGGGACAATGTTGAAATTCGCACCATCGGCAATGCAGGCGCCCGTCTCGCCGGCTTGCTGGCAGGGGATTTTGATATCATTGAAAACCCCACGACCGAAGATCTGCCAGGCCTGAAAGCAAACCCTGACCTCACCTATACCGCGATACCGTCGTGGCGGTCGATCTTTATGGTTCTGGATGTGAACCCCGAAGGTGCCCCCGGTGTCACCGCCGCAGACGGGTCCGCTCCGCTGGCTGACCTGCGCGTGCGTCAAGCCATGTCAATGGCGATCAATCGTCAGGCCATTGCCGACCGTCTGTTCGGCGGCGAAGCCACCGCAGCCAACCAGTTTGCGCCCAGCTACCGTGCTGGTGCCCCCGAGATGCCCGCGCTGGAATATGATCCGGCCAAGGCAAAGGCCCTGCTGGCCGAAGCGGGCTATGCGGACGGGTTCGAGATCAACTTCTTCGCACCCTCCGACCGTTACGCCAACGGATCGCGCGTGGCGCAGGCGGTGACCCAATATCTGTCGCGCGTCGGCATCACTGTAAACCTCAAGACTGAACCTTGGTCTGTCTTTGCCGGCAAACGCCGCGACCGCGAATTGGGGGCCTTCCTCTATGGCTGGGGCCACCCGCAGGGTGCGGCGCAGATGATCTCCTTTGCTTTTGCATCGCGTGACAAATCGCTGGGCCTTGGGGCTTCGAACTACTCGAATTACCAAAACGACGCGTTTGATGCAGCGATGCAGGCATGGGCGGTTGAAACCGATGATGCCAAAGCCAACGCACACCTTGGTGACGCAATGCGTGTCGCGGTCGCGGATCTGCCGGGTATCCCACTCTACTATCAGCACAGCATCTGGGCTCACCGCGCGGATCTGGTTGTTGATGGCCGTCAGGACGAACGCACCAGCGCAACCACCGTGTCGCGTAAATAAAAACGCCATGCGCGCGCCCCGGGCCCGGCTGCCCTTTGGTTCGGGGCGCGCGCACACGTAGTCTTTTCTTCACAAAACATCCTTCACAGGTTCGTTCACAGGGGGTGAGTCCATGTTGAGTTTCGTCGGCAAACGGTTGGGACAGAGCGCCATTCTGATCCTTATCATGTCTGCCTTGGTTTTCTTCGGTATGTACGTCATATCTGATCCGGTCGCGGTCCTCGCAGGCGAGGATTTCACCGAAGAGGACCGGTTGGCATTGGCTGCAGAACTGGGCGTCGACCGCCCGCTGATTGCGCAGTACATTACCTTTCTGGGCAACGTCATACGCGGTGACTTCGGCATCTCCTTTGTCTACAATCGCCCCGTTCTGGACCTTATCCTTGAACGCCTGCCTGCCACGCTAGAAGTTGCCTTCTTTGCGATGTTCATCGGTCTGGTCGTCGGCATCCCGCTGGGCGTCTACTCCGGTCTGAACCAAAAGGCGCGCAGCACCAAGACGATCAGCTTCACCACCACGGTCGGCTATTCGATCCCGAACTTCTGGCAAGGTGTCCTGCTGATCCTACTGTTTTCTGTCTGGTTCAAAGTGTTGCCAGCATCGGGCCGCGGCGACACCGTTGATATATTCGGCGTCGGCTGGTCGCTCTTTAGCCTTGATGGCCTCAGCCACTTGATCCTGCCAGCGCTGAACCTTGCGATCTATACGATCTGTCTGCAGGCGCGACTGGCCCGATCCGGTACCCAAGAGGTGATGTATCAGGATTATATGACTTTTGCCCGCGCCAAAGGTATCAGCCGCAACCGCATCGTGCGCCGCCATCTGGTGCGCAACATCCTGATCCCGATTGTGACCATCACCGGTCTGCAACTGGGCGGCCTCATCGCCTTTGCCACAGTCACCGAAACGGTGTTCTCCTGGCCCGGTATCGGCAAACTGCTACTGGACAGTATCCACAGTTCCGACCGTCCGGTTGTTGTCGCCTATCTGATCCTGATCACGCTGATGTTCGTGACCATCAACTTCATCGTCGACGTGCTCTATGCACTGCTCGATCCGCGCATCCGCTACACCTGAGGGAGGGAAGACATGTCCAGCGATGTAACGAATACTGATGTCGAAACTCTCGATACCGTCAACACAGGCGAACCCACCTTTTCCGAGAAGTTCTGGAAGGTCTTTCGCGGTCATCCGGGCGCACTGGCAGGGCTGATTGGGATCACCATCTTTGTCCTTCTGGCCATTTTCGCGCCGCTGATTGCGCCTCAGGACCCCTATGACCAGGCGCAGCTTGATATCCTTGATGGTTTATTGCCACCAGGATCCACCTTGTGGGACGGCACACCCAGCCTGCTTGGCACAGATGCGCTTGGCCGCGATATCCTGTCGGCAGTTCTTTACGGTTTGCGTATCTCTCTCTTTGTGGCGCTGGTGGCAGTGATCGTTGGGTCTGCCATCGGGGTGTTTATGGGCCTCTTGGCCGCGATGAAGGGCGGCTGGGTCGAAACAGCGATCATGCGTGCCGTGGACCTCAAGATGAGCTTTCCCGGCATCCTGCTGGCACTGATGGTTCTGGCGGTCTTCGGGTCAGGCATCGACAAGGTGATCATCGCGCTGATCATCGGTGCATGGGCATCAGAGGCACGGCTGGTCCGCGCGGTGGCCTTGTCGGAGCTAAAGAAAGAATACATCGACGCCGCCCGACTGGCAGGCCTGTCGGACTGGCGCATCATGGGGCGGTTCTTGTTCCCCAACTCGATCTCGCCGGTGCTGGTGGTATTGCCGATGTCCATCTCGGGCGCAATTGGTGCAGAGGCCACACTGTCCTTCCTCGGCGTGGGCGTGCCGATCACCGAACCCTCGCTGGGCCTGCTGATCGCCAATGGCAACGACTACATCCTCTCGGGAAAATGGTGGATCAGCCTCTTCCCCGGTCTCGTACTGGTGGCAATGGTGCTGTGTATCAACATGGTTGCCGACCGCCTGCGTGACCACGCCAACCCCTATCTGCGCGGAAAGGATTGATCCATGACAGAGCACCTTATTCATGTCGAAGATCTGACCATCGCCTACCCGATGGCCGACGGAGAAAAATTCCGTGCCATCGACGGGTTCTCAATGACCGTAAACCGTGGCCAGATCGTTGGCGTCGTTGGTGAGAGCGGCGCGGGCAAGTCTACCATCGGCAAGGCCACGTTGGGGCTGTTGGATGAAAACGCAGTGATCGACACCGGCGGCGTGTCGCTGGATCAGGTGATGGTCACCCAACTGGAAGAACACGCCTTCACTGACATTCGCGGCAACAAAGTCGGCTACATCTACCAAAATCCGATGACCGCGCTGAATCCAGTGCTCACCATTGGCGAACAGATCGTAGAGGCGATCGAAGCCAACACCGACAAACGTGGCAGTGCCGCGCGTGATTATGCCATCACACTGCTGGAACAGGCGGAGGTCCCCCACCCCGAAGAACGGCTGTCGAAATATCCGCACCAACTGTCAGGCGGCCTGTGCCAGCGGATCGTCTTTGCTATCGCGATCAGTGCAAAACCCGATCTTATCATCGCGGATGAACCGACGACTGCACTGGATGTTACGGTGCAAAAGGCGGTGTTGGACACGCTGGTCAAACTGACCCGTCAGGAAAACATCGCCATCATCCTCATCACCCACGACATGGGCGTCGTGGCTGAGATGTGTGATTACGTCTATGTCCTGCGCCACGGCAAACTGGTCGAAGAAGGCCCAACCGCGCAGGTGCTAAAACATCCGACACAGCCATATAGCCGGGAATTGATGGCCGCGATTCCGCGCATCGACACCAAGATCGAACGCTTTGCGGTACCCGGCGGTCTCGGCAAGGCAGAAGACCGCCAGCGCGCCATCGACTACCTGATGTCGCGCAAAACTGACGCCGGCGTCGAAGGCACCCCGCTGCTGAGCGTACGCAACCTGTCCAAGACCTTCACCAACAACGCCACGGCCCTGAAAGCGGCAACTGACTTCAAGGCGGTATCTGACGTTAGCTTTGACGTCTATCCCGGCGAAACACTGGGCATTGTGGGCGAAAGCGGATCCGGCAAATCCACCGTAGGCCGGATGATCCTTGGGCTACACAAACCTGATGCAGGGTATGAAATCACCTATCGCGGCCGCAATATCGACGATCTGAAGTCCCGCGCGGACAAACTGGCCCACCGGCAATCGTTGCAGTGTATCTTTCAGGATCCCTATTCGTCGCTCAATCCGCGGATGACGGCCGGTGACAACATCACCTACGCGCTGCGTGCCCACGGCACCCTGACACGCCAAGAGGCGCGCACCCTTGCGGGTGATCTCATGGAACTGGTCGGCCTGCCCCGCGCGTCCGCCCGCAAGATGCCGCATGCTTTTTCGGGTGGCGAGCGTCAGCGGATCGGAATCGCACGCGCACTGTCCTTCCGGCCTGACTTCATCTTCTGTGACGAACCCACCTCAGCCTTGGATGTGACGGTTCAGGCAGAGCTGCTGAACCTGATGAAAGATCTGCAGGACCAGCTGGGTTTGACACTGCTGTTTGTCAGCCACGATCTGTCTGTGGTGCGTCAGATGTGTGACCGCGTCATGGTCATGAAAGCGGGCGAAGTGGTCGAAGCGGGCGATTGCGAAAAAGTTTTGGTTGCCCCTGATCACCCCTACACCCAAGGCCTGCTGGCCGCGATGCCGCGGTTCCGCCCCGAAGAGGCGTCATAAGAAAGCTTTTGCAGTTTTGCGTGATCGGTGCTGAAATGAGTAAAACCCACCGATCACGCATAAGGACACGCTATGCCCAAGTCCAACCGGATTCGGCGCCTGAAACATATCGAGGCCTTTTCCGCCGTCGTTTCCACGGGATCTTTCTCCGCCGCAGCACGTCAGCTGGGCGTATCGCAGCCCGCGATCAGCCAATTGATCAAAGTGCTGGAAGATTCCATCGGCGCACCGCTGTTCATCCGCCGCAACGGCGCTGTTTTCCCCACCAACCGCGCCGAAAGTCTGCGGGAGGACGCGGTCAGCCTGCTGGCGCATCTGGACCGGTTTCAGGCTCAGCTGTCTTATGGTCACACCGGCCTGCTATCGACGATCCGACTGTCCGCGTCGATGAGTATCGCCAATGAAATCCTGCCCCAGATGGTTAGCAAGATCACCGCTCATCACCCCGAAGCGATGTTCTACGTCAGTTCCGTTCCCCTGCCCGACATGGTGCAAGCATTGGTGCAGGGCCACATTGATTTCGCCTTTCACACCCGCCGGTTCGATCATCCCGGCCTGCATTCGGAAATCATCGGCGCCGCGCCGCAGGTTGCCGTACTGCCCGCCAGCCACCCACTGGCCGCACGCGACACCTTGGCAGTAGCCGATTTTGACGGACAGAGAATTGTCACCTCTACGCGCAACGATCCGGCCTACCGCTATTTTGCCCGCCTATGGCAGGAACACGGCATCTCAGTCAAAACTGTCTTACAGTCGCCCTTTGCAGGTTTTTCCATTCAGATGGTCAATGCCATGTCCGCAGTAACCTTCAGCAACGCACTGGTCGCCAAACACATCTGCGATCGAAACAGCGACCTTGTCTATAGAACCGTGGACGGGGTCGAATATCAAACGCCCTTCTATATGGCCTGCGCAGACTGGCAGGCGACGTCTGACACCCGCGAATTGTTGATGAATAGTTTCCCTGAATATTCCACTCAATGAGCGAACACTCGAAGCACTGCTTGCAGCGCGCAGAACTCGCGTCCCCCCTCTATCGGAGTAACGGGATTGATCGGCGTTCGCCTTGATCTTTTAAGGTATCAAAGGCCGCCGAACCAACAGTCAAAATCACGCTTATTCCGAACGCAAGTTTAGTATTATAAATATGACATTCACTTGCCCATAGCATTTGGAACTTATACCTAGAGTTAAATATCTCGAAGACCTTTCATATAAAGGACGCACACTTGGCTAGATTTGTGTTTTTAGGGAACAGTATTACCCATCATGAGCCCAATACTTCGATCGGTTGGTTAGGAAACTACGGGATGGCAGCCAGCAGTGCAGATCGCGACTATGCCCATCTAACATTCGGGGCGCTCGGGGCAAGCACTGACACTCTCTTTATCGAGAATATGTACCCTCTCGAATGGGACAGCACATCACTGTCGGCAGACATAAATGATGTTGCTCCTGATATCATGGATGCGGACTTTCTAGTACTACAATTTGGCGACAACGCTGCCTTCCCTGACAATGCAGATGAACTCAGCGCTCTGTATGACGCAATATCGTCAAACGTCACGAGTTCAACTGAAGTATTCGTCACAAGCACCTACTGGCGAACCCAAGAGACAGACGCTCTAATTTACCAAAAATCCTCGGCATTGGGCGCAGAATTCATTTTCTTAGGAGATATCTTCCTGACGCAAAAAGCCAAAGACTTTCCTGTTTTTGATCATCCTGGTGTCAATATACATCCGAAAGACCACCAAATGGCCGAGATCTCCAAACGTATAGTCGATCGTCACGAGGCCGCTAGAGACATAGACCTTTTGGAAGGCATTGAATTCTCAGGCACCAAAGGCGTACTTGATCAGGGATACCTTACCAGTACTGGTGTGAGCGGGTTCAAAATTAGCTTTGAGGGGGCTGAATCATCCGCGACTAATGCCCTGAGCATATACGAAGTGACCGTAGATGGGGAAATTATAAACGCCCGCATCTTGGCCAGTGACAGTAAAGCTGCTGAAGGAACGAGCATAGAAGTCACCGATATGACGGCAGCAAACAAAATCGGCTTCTTTATTGTGAAAGGCGGCGCTTCTATAGAAGATGAATTTGTGTTTACACGGAATGGCACATCTAGCGTCAGAGGTGCAGTCTATGATGGTGAAATTTACCATTCATTCGCTTCAAGATTGAATGCAGATGGTATAGAGCATGTCGTTACAGCTCATACAGAAAAGGGTTTCATGATGGGTTTTGAGGACACCCGAGGCGGAGGAGACCGAGATTTCCAAGACGCGGTTATTTATATTGAAGACTTTGCGCTCTTCTGACGCAAAGAAAACAACTCCAACCCAATTTCAGCCAGCTACCATCTGCCCATGACGATACTTCCAGACAATACCCGCGAATTGTTGATGAATAGCTTCCTGAGGTACCTACCGATCTGAAGTCACACTGCCCCCCGTCTAAGCGCATCGCATGGTAGGCTGCTATACGCGGCCACGCGCTGGGATTTCCGTGCATTTTAGCATCTAACTGAGCTTGTAAAGTGGTACCCGCGGCCGGACTCGAACCGGCACGGCCTATACGGCCTAGAGATTTTAAGTCTCCTGTGTCTACCATTCCACCACGCGGGCAGCCTGCGGAGGGGCCTGCCCCCCGTGAATGGTCTGGCGGACCATAGCGAAAACCTGCGGGGTGTAAAGCCGTGCTGTGACACATCCGGCGATCAATAGAAATCAGAGGTCCGTATCAGACCGCAGGGCATCTTCTGGCAACAACATGCCGCGTTCCGGCAACCACGGGTTCAGCGCCAATGCTTGCCTTAACAACGCCTGCCCTTCCTCCAGCTTATTTAGCGCCATCAGCGTCAGTGCCTTGCCAGCCAATGCAGCCACATGGGTTGGGGAACGTTCCAGCGCATGATCCAGATCCGCCAACGCCGCCGTGTATTCTTGCGTCAGGAAAAGCACGAAAGCGCGTTGATTATAGCCTTCGGCATAATCTGGACAGTAAGCCACAAGCGCATCAAAATCCGCCTTTGCGCCGACGTAGTCAAACGACGCACGCTTGGCCATACCGCGATCCAGTATCGCCTGCGCCACTTCATCAGGAGCTTTCGCCCAAATCGCCCACATCTCATTGCTAATCAACTGGCCGGACCGAGCATCAGGTGCAATTCGCGCCTGATTGAGAAGCGCTGCGATCTGATCCCCGTGATCCACCGCTGGTGGACAGTCCGCCGCATGAAGCGGGCCAGACAGGATGGCAATCAGGAGGGTGGCGGAGGGGGACAAGACGCGTTTCATATCCCAAATCGTCGCATAATTTCGCAACCAATCAAGTCACGGCTGCGCGATCTGCAATTGACTCCGCCCGCTGCAATGCAGAGATTTCAAGGCATGTTTCCCATTCGCGACCACAATCCGTCCAGCCGCACGCCCTTTGTCACCTATGCACTGATTGCGATCAACGTGCTGATATTCATCGGCTATTCCGATATGTTCGACAATCCGCGCAGGCTTTACGCTTTTTTTGACGCATGGGCGCTGTTTCCTGATCGCGTCAGCCGTGGCGAGGATCTGCACGGGCTATTTAGCACCATGTTTTTGCACGGTGGC
Organism: Thalassobius sp. Cn5-15; assembly: GCF_022347685.1. Classification (GTDB taxonomy): domain Bacteria; phylum Pseudomonadota; class Alphaproteobacteria; order Rhodobacterales; family Rhodobacteraceae; genus Thalassobius. The sequence continues at coordinate 72,804 of NZ_JAKRGF010000005.1, read as the reverse complement.
TGGATGCATCTGAGGGGCAATATGCTGTTTCTGTGGATATTTGGCGACAACCTTGAGGATGAGATGGGCCATCTGGGCTACCTCTTCTTCTACCTTGCCTCAGGCCTTGCTGCGGCGCTGGCTCATGTGATTGCCGCGCCGTGGTCGGATGTGCCGACGGTCGGCGCTTCGGGTGCGATTGCGGGCGTCATGGGCGGCTATCTACTGCTGTTCCCACGCGCGCGGGTGGATATCCTGTTCTTCATCGTCTTCTTCATCCGCATCTTCACTGTGCCTGCGTGGATTGTTCTGGCGGCATGGTTCGGCTTTCAAATCATCGGCGGCGCGGGGGCAGATGCGACAGGTGGCGGTGTCGCCTATTGGGCCCATGCGGGCGGGTTTGTCGCCGGATTTGTCCTGACCCTGCCCCTGTGGCTACGGCGAGGTGCGACACGCTACTGGCAACGCCAACATGGCCGCCCGCCCCATCCAGAGGTCCAGTATCACTATTCCAGCAGCCGCATTCCCACCGTAAGGAGAAAGAGATGACCACGCCCCTAACTGATCCTGTCACACTGACCTGCCACTGCGGCGCGGTTGAGTTGCGTGTTCGTCTCAGCGATGGGCTGAACACAGCAAGACGCTGTGACTGTTCGTTTTGCCGACGTCGCGGCGCCATCGCGGTTTCGGCCCCGCTGGATGGGATTGAGGTGGTGAAGGGGGCAGAGAACCTGACGCTTTACACCTGGGGCACAGGCACGGCGAAGCACCACTTCTGCAAGACCTGCGGCATCTACACCCACCACCAGCGTCGGTCTAACCCGAATGAGTACGGTGTGAACGCCGCCTGCATCGAAGGTGTTAATCCACGTGATCTGGGACAGGTGGATTGGGCGGATGGCGTTAATCATCCCAGTGATCGCTAGACCCACGCCCACAAAGAAAAACCGCCCGACTGTCTCAGTAGCGGGCGGTTTCCAAACTGTCACACAAGATCGCGCGGCTTAGTCGCGGGCGCAGATAATCTTGGAGAATTTTTCGAAGATGTCGTTGTTGGCGATCACCAGATTACCGTCCTGCAGGGGATCCTGACCTTCGCGGATCGGGCCGATCATCGCGCCTGCCTCAGTTGCAATCAACGTACCGGCGGCGATGTCCCAGATGTTCAGTTCACGCTCCCAGTAGCCATCATAGCGGCCAGCAGCCACATAGGCCAGATCCAGCGCAGCAGAGCCGAAGCGGCGCACGCCAGCACATTCAGGCATGATACGCGCCAGATCCTGCAGGGTGGCAGGCAGGGTACGTTTTGCAGCAAAGGGAATGCCGGTGGCAAAGACGGCTTCGATCATCCGGTGACGACCCGACACACGCAGACGATTGCTGTCGTTCAGCCATGCGCCCGCACCTTTTTCCGCGTAGAACATTTCGTCCTTGGCAGCATCATAGACAACGCCGGAGACGATCTGACCCTTATGCTCCAGCGCGATAGAGATCGCCCAGTGTGGCAAGCCGTGCAGGAAGTTGGTGGTGCCGTCCAGCGGATCCACGATCCAGCGACGGGTCGGGTCCTGGCCCTCTTCCTCACCGCTTTCTTCGCCCAACCAGCCATATGTGGGACGTGCGCCCATCAGTTCGGCCTTCAGGATTTCTTCGGCGGCCATATCAGCCTTGGAGACGAAGTCACCTGCGCCTTTCATCGACACCTGCAGGTTTTCCACCTCACGGAAGTCCTTCACCAGCGACCGGCCTGCCTTGCGGGCGGCTTTGATCATGATGTTGAGATTTGCACTGCCTTGCATCGGTGAGGCTCCTCGAGTTTGCGGACGTTTGATCGGCACGTTTTATTGGCGGGGCGCCGTGGCGCGCGTTCAAGCCGTGCGTATAGGCCGGGTTTGCCTTTTTGCCAAGGGGGTTTCGCCTTGCGGAGCGTGCATATCTGCGTTGCGGTTTAACGTATCATTGACGCAGGGATGGGGGCACTTCCCCCGGTTCGACCGGACCTTCCCCGCAGTATTTTTGGAACATTGAAAGGGACGGCGATTATTGGCGTTGCAGTTTCACAGGTTCCGTTCGCGCCAGCCGGATGAAATGAGAGACAAAGGGACGGCTCACATCGTCAGACCGTACGGCGGCGTATAGGCGTTTGGTCAGGCCGTTTTCCGTGATCGGACGTGTCACATAATCAGAGGAGTACTTTACCTCCCGCACCACCCAATCAGGCAGGACCGCGACACCGCGGTTGGAAGCGACCAAGAGCAAGATCACCGCTGTCAGTTCAACCTTTCGCTGGGCAGCGGGTTCCACGCCTGCGGGGGTCAGCAATTCAGTAAAAACATCCAATCGGGCGCGGTCCACCGGATAGGTGATCAGGGTTTCGCCCGCAAAATCTGCGGCCTCCACCCAATCCTTCTGCGCCAACGGATGCGTTGCGGCGGCAACAAACACCGGCGCGTAGTCAAAAAGCGGAATGAACTCCACCCCCGGAATATCCTCTGGGTCGGAGGAGACGACCAGATCCACCTCTTCCTTCTGCAAGGCGGGCAGCGCATCAAACGACAGACCGGGGCGGATATCCACATCCACCTCGCCCCATGCTTTGCGGAACTGTTCCAGCACCGGAAACAGCCATTCGAAACAGGCGTGACATTCAATGGCGATGTGCAAGCGGCCCGTCTTGCCTGACAGGATGCCCTTAAACTGTTCCTCCAGCGCGGCCATTTCTGGCAGGATCTTCTCCGCTGATTGCAGTAGGCGCCGACCGGCGGCCGTCAGCTGCATCGGCTTTGAGCGGCGCACGAACAACTCCACACCCGTTTGTTCCTCAAGGTGTTTAATCTGATGCGACAGTGCCGACTGGGTGATGTGCAGTTGATCAGCCGCACGGGCCAAACTGCCCGCTTCATCAATCGCCTTGATCGTGCGCAGGTGGCGCATTTCGATATGCATTATGAGCAATCCTCAAGTTGACCATTAGTATTATGAAGTTGTCTCACATTGCGGATTTGGCGACAAGAGGCACGACACGTCATTCTGTTTGGAGTACCCCCATGTCTGTTTCCCAGCCTGCTGCCACGTCTGTCCCTGCTGTATCGTTCGAGTTCTTCCCGCCGCAAAATCTGGAAGCCTCGTTCCGTCTGTGGGACACAGTTCAGGTTCTGGCACCGCTGGCACCACGCTTTGTCTCTGTCACCTATGGCGCGGGCGGCACCACGCGGGATCTGACCCGCGATGCGGTGGCAACCTTGCACAAGACATCAGGCCTCAACGTGGCGGCGCATCTGACCTGTGTGGAGGCGACGCGCGCTGAAACGCTGGCAATTGCCGATGAATTTGCCGCTGCCGGCGTCACTGACATTGTGGCACTGCGTGGCGACCCACCGAAAGGCGCCAACGGGTTTCAGCCGCATACCGATGGTTTCGCCAGTTCGGTCGAGTTGATCGAAGCGCTGGCCGCCACCGGCACGTTCAACATCCGAGTCGGTGCCTACCCTGAAAAGCACCCCGAAAGCCCCTCCACCGCTGCGGACGTCGACTGGCTAAAACGCAAGCTGGACGCAGGCGCAGATGAGGCCCTGACCCAGTTCTTCTTCGAGGCAGAGACATTCTTCCGCTTCCGCGACGCCTGCGCCAAGGCGGGGATTGAAGATCGCATTGTGCCCGGCATTCTGCCAATTGAGAACTTCAAAGGTGTGACGAAATTTGCCGAACGCTGCGGCACCTCTGTGCCCGCATGGGTGACACAGGCCTTCGAGAAGGCAGAGCGGATCGATCAGCAGGACCTCTTGGCCACGGCGCTGTGTACTGAACTGTGCAGCGAGCTGATCGAAGGCGGCGTGGACAAGCTGCATTTCTATACACTGAACCGCCCCGAACTGACCCGTGATGTCTGTCACGCGCTGGGAGTCACCCCGCAAGTGGCGCTGCAGAACGTAGCGTAAGCAAAATCAGCCTGTCCCGTCCTACCCCTTGCCAAATGGGGGCAGGCACGCAACCCTCCCGCCTTGGAAAAGGGAGGTTTCATATGTCTGTAGTACACGCACCGTGGTTTGCCAAAACGCCAGCGGATCTGCTGACCGGGGAAGAACTGCTGGCCGTGTCCGGTCTGGAAGCAATGCAAAAGGTTCTGCGCGGCGAGGTGGCAGGTGCTCCGATCGGGCAGTTAATGGGCTTCATCCTGAGCGAAGTGGAGGACGGGCGCGTCAGCTTTGACGGCGTACCAGACTTTCAGGTAGCGAACCCAATGGGCACAGTGCATGGCGGCTGGTACGGCACTGTTCTGGACAGTTGCATGGCCTGCGCAGTGATGACCAAGGTGCCGCAGGGCAGTGTTTACACCACAATGGAATACAAAATTAACATCATCCGCGCCATTCCGCTGGGGACCAAGGTGCGCGCCACCGGCGTGGTACAGCATGCAGGCCGGTCCAGCGGCGTCGCCAATGGAGAAATCCGCGGTGTCGAGGATGATCGTCTTTATGCCACTGGATCGACCACCTGCATCATCCTGAAGATGAAGTAACCTCACCGCCAACGTGTTCAGGCAAAGGGTCGGGCAAAGGTTCAGCCAGGTGTTCGGTCACAGAAACGCCCGGCGGGCGCAAGGGCGCGGGCGCAGTGGGCAATGCTGTGGCAGTGGCATGCAAATGTTCCGAAATGTCCTGCCCGATGCGGCGTTTTTTGCGCAGCAGAAACATCTTGCCCCAGCCCCGCCATGATCCGACCGAAGGCGCGCCAGGGTCACAAGGGAAGCGTGTGCGCCATCCCTCGGGCAACGACAGACCGCAGGCTTCGGCATGTTCCAACATCCAGACCAGCGGAATATTGGCCAGCGGACGCGAGGCATGGGACATGTCCAGCTGCCCGCCCACATCGCCATGGGTGCCGCGGAACCAGACCTGCTCGACGCGGCATGTGCTCGGCTTTTCACATTCCCACAGGATCGGCTCAAATACCTGTCGTGTTTCATCCAGTGCCAACGCATGAAACCCATGTTTGACCGAAGCACCGAGGTGATGGTTATGGAACCCGTGCTTCACCTCTGCCCAGCGCCATAAAAGCGGCAGCCGCACGCCCAACGCCTTCACCGTGTCCCAGACCCCGATCATCTCAATCGCCACATCATCGTGACAATACGCCAGCGTAAAGGTCGCCGCCGCATCACTGCCCGGGGTGCATTCGTAGTGCCGGTAGGCTTGTTGAATATTGCGTTCAGTCGCATGCTCGGTGCGCAAGAGGCCGACCTGATCAATCACCCCCGCAAGGGAGCGCACCGCGTAGGCACCGCGTGAATATCCCAACAGAAAGATCTGATCGCCGGGACGATAGCGGGATGCCAGATAGCCATAGGCGCGGCGGATCTGACGATTGATGCCCCGCCCCATCATCACGTCTGGTGCATGACGCCATTGGCCCCATTGCACGCCCGCCTCATAGTAGACAGACACCGGCGATCCGATTTCCGAAATGAGCCGATAGGCCAACCCTGCATTCGTCTCACACCCCGGTGTCAGCGACGACATGGTGCCATCTAGAATGATCACATGGGTGACGTTGCTCCGTGTCACCGGCATCGGGGACCGGCCTGACCAGCGGTCGGGCTTGATCCAGTCGATGAGGCGTTTGGCAACGTTAGTGAGCGGCATCCTGTAATAATTCCCATGTTCTAAGCGGCGTAAGCGGCATATCCACATGTCGCACTCCACGCGACCAAAGCGCGTCGAGCACAGCATTGGTACTACATGCCATTGCACCAACCGTGCCAGCTTCGCCGCAGCCCTTCATTCCCATCGGGTTTGCGGTGCTTGGCACAGCCTCGGTTGAAAACTGGATCATCGGCAGATCGGCAGCGCGTGGCATAGCGTAATCCATGAAGGACGCGCTCAAGAGCTGGCCCTGATCATCATGGACCACATGTTCCATCAACGCCTGCCCAACCCCTTGTGCAACACCACCGTGAACCTGCCCCTCGGCAAGCATCGGGTTGATCAGATTGCCGAAGTCATCAACGACCGTATAGCGATCAAGCGTAATTTCACCGGTATCGGGATCCACCTCCACCTCGGCCACATGTGCCCCATTGGGGAAGCTGCGGGCCGGTAGGGTTGCGCGTGCCTCATGGGCCAGCAAATCCGCACGGCCATCCACGCGCGCCATCTCTGCCGCCTCGACCAAGGTTGGCGTCATGTTCGATCCCGGCGCGCGGAAGGTTTCATGGTCAAATGTCACATCTTCCGTTGCCACACCCATTTTGTCCGCCAGATAGGGAGCAAAGGCGGCGACCATCACATCCACAGTTGCCAGCATAGCATTGGCCTGAACAGTGACAGAACGCGATCCACCAGTGCCCCCACCCTTCTCAATCCGGTCACTATCGCCCTGCACAACAGTGATCAGATCCGCCGGAATACCCGTCTGATCCGAAAGGAAGGTAATATAAGCCGTTTCGTGTCCCTGCCCATTTGATTGCGTGCCTACATAGATTGCCACGCTCCCATCCTCATTAAACTCTACCTTCGCGCCTTCCGCAGGATCGCCCAAAATACTTTCGATATAGTAACAGGTCCCCATGCCGCGCAGCTTGCCCGCGGCCTCACTGGCGGCGCGGCGCGCGTCAAAACCTGCAAGGTCAGATCGTTCCGCCGCCGCATTCAGCACGCGGGTGAAGTCGCCCACGTCATAGGTTTCACCCGTTGCAGCCTTATAGGGGAACTGATCCGGCTTGATGAAATTGATGCGCCGCAACTCCCATGGATCCACACCCAACTCCCGCGCGGCAGCGTCCATCATGCGTTCCAGAAGATAGATCGCCTCTGGTCGGCCCGCCCCCCGATAGGCGTCTGTATAGGTGGTATTGGTGTAGATGCCTTCGACGTGGATATAGGTGTCCTGCACGTCATAGGTACCTGCCAGCACGCGGGTGAACAGCTGCGTCTGCATGATCTGACCGAACTGGCTGTTATAGGCCCCGAGGTTGCAAAGCGTATGCACCTTATAGCCGATGATGCGATTGTCCGCGTCAAAGGCCAGCGCCGCGTCAGAGATCAGATCGCGCGCCTGATGGTCCGACAGCATCGCCTCGCCCCGTTCCGACACCCAAGCGACCGGACGTTTCAACATCCGCGCCGCCTGCGCCACGGCGAGATATTCGGGGTACATCATCGTCTTCATTCCGAACCCCCCACCCACATCAGGTATAGTGACCCGCACATCGGATTTATCCATGCCCAGCATACGGGCAAATTCATCCCGAGGTCCCCAAACCCCCTGCCCACTGAAACAAACGTGCAGGCGGTCCTCCTCCATCTCTGCGTAGCAGCCGCGTGTTTCGAGTGAATTGACGATCACACGGTTGTCACCAACCTGCATGCGCACCACCTTGGCCGCGCGATCAAAGGCCGCATCAGTTGCCGCCTCATCCCCCAAGGCCCAATCAAAAGCGCGGTTGTCCGGTGCCACCTCATGAATGGTTGGCCCACCAACGCTAAGGTCTGTTTTGACCTCCAGATCCTCGTAATCGAGCATGATCATCTCTGCCGCGTCGCGGGCCTGATCCAGTGTTTCAGCCACAACCAAGGCCACCGCTTCGCCAACAAACCGCAGTTGGTCACCTGCCAACACAGGCCGATGCGGTGCCGCAGCCTTCGTGCCATCGCGGTTGGTCAGCAGAATTGCGTGCATGTTTTGTGTAATGCCAGCGGCCAGCAGATCCGCGCCGGTCAACACCAGCTGCACACCGTCTGCCTCCCGCGCGTCTGTGACATCCAATTCAGTCACCCGCGCATGGGCGACGGGCGAGCGCAGGACAACAGCCCGCAACGCGCCGTCGGGCAGCACATCCTCCAGATACCCCCCTGCCCCTTTGAGGAAGCGGATATCTTCAACCCGTTTAACCGGTTGGCTTTTGCCGAACTTATCCATGCGCTGTTTCCTGTGACACCATATTTCCTGACTCACAGGTTAATGGGATCACGCCACATGTCCAGCCGCCTATCCGGAAAGTGAGAGAAGCGGCGCAAACAAGGCGGTTTGCGCCGCATTGCGGAATTCATCGAGGCGGACAATCAAGACAGTATCAGGGACGCATCCCCTCAGGCTTGGGCGGACGACCGTCTTTAGAAGGCTTGCCACCTTTGCTACCTTTTGAGCCGCCTTTGCGCTTTTTCAGCGCCTCTTCCAGACGATCCGCATAGGCCGCACGTTCCGCCGCGTCCATATCAGAAAGATGCTCGATCAACAGGGCCTGCCCCATCTCGGCACGGGCATGACCAAAAGCGATCTGCTGACGCAGCACCTGCGCCAATGCATCACGATCCAGCGGGTCACGGCGCAGCAACTGCAAGACCTGATTGTGGGATTGGCGAATGCTGGTGCGGCTAGGCAGATCAGCGCTTTGACGGCGCATGTCATGCCAGATAGCACGGCGATCGGCAGGCGTCAGCGCGTGCGTATAGGCGCCAGCAATCTGGCTGGCCTGCACAGGCCGTTTATCACTGTCCGGCCCGCCGAAACGTAGGAAAGCACCGGCGACGATACCCAGCACCGCCAAGTTAAGCGCCAGTGATGCAAACAGCAGTACACGCAACCACAGTTTCGGCTTTGAAACAGGCTGCGCCTTTGGGGATTCTTGCGCCATATCTTTGCCCTTCTCCTTAGCCTTCGCTCAAAAGCGTATCAAATTCGGATGCAAACCCGGGGAAGGCATCCACCAGATACTCATCACTGTCCAGCGCCAGAACCGTGCTTGCGCTGTCCAGCATCACATCCGACGGATTCATCCCGATCCACACCCCAGCGACAGAGGCCGTGACCAGCCCTGCCAACGCAGGCCAACCACCGAGTGCGGCCAGCACATCGCGCAGCAAGGAGCGTGTCTTGGGGCCCGGCGCGGGTGCTATAACAACGGCCGCTTGCGCCTGCACGGCCATAGCATCCGCCATCACACGGTCCATAAGATCCATACTGGTTTGCAGATCATTACCCTGATCGTCGACGCCACGCGCCAGCGCAAACAGGTCATCCAGCGCTGCCAGATCGTCCGCTGACACATCATCGAACGCTAGACCCTCTGCCTTGTCTTCCTGATAACGCTTCTTATCCATCGCTATACCCCAAATCCTCGCGCCGGCCGGCCAGTGCCGCCGCCAGCGCGCGCTTGCCCCGCGCAGTCAGACTTTCGACCGCTTCAGTGCTGATGTCCATGATGGCGGCAATCTCGGGATTGGCCAGCCCTTCTATATGGCGCAGCGTCACCGCCTGACGCTGTCGGTCCGGCAGCGAGTCGAGCGCACGGTAAAGCGCATCCAGACGGGCGCGGTCCTGCATACCATCTGCCACGCTTGCGCGATCGTCTGCGGGTTCGGGGATCGCTTCGATCCCCACGCTGGGACGACGCCGCAGCCGATCCGTGCAAAGGTTTGCCACAACACGATACAGCCAGGTTGTTACTTTGGCCTCGCCCTGTCGCCACTCTGGCGCAATCTTCCACAGGCGCATCATTGCATCCTGCGCCACATCTTCTGCCTCTGCTCGATTGCCCAGCATGCGCATCGCCTGCGCAAAAGCCCGCGGTGTCAACCGCAGAGCTAGTGATCGCGCAGCATCCGCATCGCCATTGGCAAAGAGAACCAAAAGGGCGTCATCTGGGATCTCACTGAGTGTGTCGAGCGCCATATCCATACCAGTTCAGGCGTATCCTGTTCCCGCGCACAGAACAATCGTCATGCGCAATTGCCATGGGCATTGATGCCCCCCACCGCACCAGTGATCCGACAGGGGGCGCACAGAACTTAGCTTTCGTCTTGTTTGCCGCCTTTGTGCTTCTTGCCGAAACGCTCTTTCATTGCAGCGAATTCTTCTTCGCTCACCGCGCCATCACCATCCGTGTCCAGCTTGCTGAAGAAGCGGCCCTGACGTTTTCCGGCCTTTTCACCACTGGCGCGCATTTCCTCAGCACTCAACAGGCCATCGCCATTGGTGTCACGCTTTTCGATGATCTTGCTGATTCGCTTTTGCATCCGCGCGGCCTTTTCGCTGTCAGCTTTCGCCAGCATCTCTTCAGCGCTCAATGCGCCGTCGCCATTAGCATCTGCATCAGCAAAGCGTTTCGCGGCCCGAGCCTCCATCGCGGTGGCCATTTCGTCCTGTGTAACCTTACCATCGCTGTTCAGATCCAGCGCGCTGAATTCCCACTTCGGACCTTTGCCGTGTCCGTCTTTACCGCCGCCCATAGCCGAGGCGGTGATGGCTGTACCAGCAAGGGCGAAAATGGTCAGGCCTGCAAGCAGTGCGGTGCGTTTCATGGTGGTTTCCTTTTCTCAATCATCTCGGACGATTGTGCCGTCCTTGGTTTCGCTCACCGGTGTTTCATCCGGTTTGTGCAGACTGATACGGGGGGGCGAATATCTTCCGTCGCTGAAAAATAAAAAAAGATCGAAAACGGGAAAACCACCAGCATACCTCGCTACAGAAGGACGCCATTAAAGATGCACAAAAGAGGTGCCTTTTGCGACAACAGGACGCGGCGACATAGAAAGGGCTTTCATCCTATCTAGTTTGGTCCATCCTTCACGGATCAAATTGTAAGAGAGCCCCCGATGACCGACGTCACGACAATCGCCGAAGTGCGCCCAACCAAACCCGCAATGCTACGCGGCTGGCGCCGCAAATGTCCAAACTGCGGCACGGGTCCGATGCTGAAAAGCTACCTGAAAGTGCGTGACACCTGCCCTGTCTGCCGTGAAGAACTGCACCATCACCGTGCTGATGACGGCCCCGCCTATCTGACGATCCTTGTTGTCGGCCACCTTCTGGCACCGCTTCTGCATTTCGTATTCGAGACCTGGCGCCCGTCGCCTATCGTGATGATTGAAATCTTCGGTATTGGCACCGTGGTCTTGTCGCTCTACCTTCTGCCCAGATTGAAGGGCGCAATGATCGGCTACCAATGGGCCCGCCGCATGGGTGGGTTCGGCCAGAACAGCTGACGCCCGCCACTTAACACGAGACGGGACAGCATGGACAAAACGGCGATTCGCGACGCGTCAACCATCATCGTGGTACGCAACCGTCATTCGGATCCGCAGATCCTGATGGGACAACGCGGGGCCAAGGCGGCCTTTATGCCGAACAAATTTGTCTTCCCCGGTGGGGCAGTGGATGCGGCGGACGCTGAGGTGGCACTGCTGTCTCCGCTGGCTGCGATCTGCCGCAACCGCATCGCAGAGGATGCGCCGCGCGACATGTCACATGCGCTGGCCGCCGCGGCTATTCGGGAACTGTGGGAAGAAACGGGCCTGATACTGGGTCAAAAAGCCGATTGGCCTGATGCTCCAGACGACTGGGCTGAGTTTGCCGCCCGCGGCTATCGCCCCAGTGCGGATGCCCTGCAGTTCGTGTTTCGCGCCATCACCCCCACCGGCCGCCCGCGCCGATTTGATGCCCGGTTCTTTCTGCTGGATGCAGAGGAGATCGCCAGTGACATCGACGATTTCAGCGCTGCCTGCGATGAACTATCCCATCTGCAATGGATCCCGCTGCCAAAGGTCCGTGAATTTGACCTGCCCTTCATCACAGAGGTGGTGCTAGCCGAGGTCACCGCGCGCCTTGATCAGGTGGAACCGCCCGCATCGGTCCCTTTCTTTAAGAACGATGAGGAACATAACCTCTTTCTGCGTCTTAAAGGGATTGGACCAATGTCATCACACTCAGAGTGATCAAAACCATCCCCCAAACCTCATTTTTAGTAAGCTTCTCCCGAAACACCATGGTGGAGACGAAGATGGAAAAGATCACCTCCACCTGACCCACTGCAAAAACATAGGCCGCGTTTTGCAGCGTAAACGCCCAGAACCAGCACAGCGACCCGCCAAGGCCCGATAGCCCGACCCAAACCGCCTGCCGCCAACTGGCCAAGACACGCCCCACCTCCCCCGGTTCCCGCCAGCGCAGAAACAGCGACAGGCCCACCGCCTGCGAAGCGGTGACAAACATCAGCGACACCATCGCGCGCAGCAGCGGATCGTCGCTGCCCACTTCCAGCGTCGCCCCGCGATAGCCGACGGCGGAAATGGCAAAGAACGCGCCGGACAACAGGCCAAGTGCCGCGCCTTTGTTGAGGAAACCGCCCTTACCCTCTGGCCGGCCAGAGAGCACCAGAACGCCGCCAAGCCCGACAAAGATCGCCGCCAACCCCACCATCGAAATGCGATCGCCCAGTACAAGGAAGCCGACGAGCGCGGTTTGCACCACCTCTGTCTTCTTAAACGTGATCCCAACGGCAAAGTTGCGATGATGGAACAGCGCCACCACACACCACGTCGCGAGGATCTGCGCCAATGCGCCCGCCAGCGCAAAAGGCCAAAACTTCGCGCCCAAGGCAGGGAAGCCCACGCCCTGAACGTTCAGATAGCCCAGCGTCAGGAGCGCCACAAAAGGCGCCGCATAGACAAACCGCGCCAAGGTCGCGCCGCCACTGGACAACGTGCCCATGGACAACAGTTTTTGCACCATAAACCGCAGGGTCTGAAACCCTGCGGCCATCATGGCGATGAAAATCCACAGATGTGCGTCCATGCGCCTCGTCCCTAAACGCGACTTAGAACGGCATCGGGTGCTGTTTGTGGATCCGGTCAATCGCTGTCATCACCTCATCGGACAGAACCAGATCCTTGCCTTCCAGAATGTGCTGCAGCTGCGCCTCAGTGGTGGCCCCAAAAATGACCGAACACATAAAGGGCCGCTGCCGCGCCCATGCAAGCGACATGTTGGTCAGGTCCAGACCATGTTCCGCCGCCAGCGCCGCATAGGCATCCACGGCGGCGAAGGCCCGTTCGCCTTTGCGCCCACCCAGATCGCCGTTGATATCCATCCGCGATCCCGCGGGCACCACGCCGTTCTGATACTTGCCGGTCAACAGACCCGCAGCCAGCGGCGAATAGCAGATAAGCCCCACGTCTTCGTTCACCGACACCTCGGCCAGATCGGTGTCATACATCCGGCACAAGAGCGAATATTCGTTCTGAATCGTCGCCACACGCGGCAGGTCCAGACGATCGGCAGCATTGACCCATTGGGTGGTGCCCCACGCGCTTTCGTTCGACAGACCGAAATGGCGGATATTACCTTTATCGACCTCACGCTGCAGCGCTCCTAAGGTATCTTCGATGTTTGCCAAAGTCTCCGCGCGGTTCTGCAAGGAGGGGTCGAACGCCCAGTTTTTGCGGAACATGTAGCTGCCGCGGTTCGGCCAGTGGAACTGATACAGGTCGATGCAATCGGTCTTCAGTCGTTTCAGCGATCCCTCGACAGTGGTCGGAATACTCTCTGCGGTGATCGGCGCGCCATCACGCACGGCCATCAGGCCAGCGCCGGAATGTTTGGTCGCCAGCACAAATTCATCACGGCGACCGGGATTGGCGGCAATCCAGTTACCGATGATTTCCTCGGTGCGGCCAATGGTTTCCTTGGCCACGGGGTTTACCGGATACATCTCGGCGGTATCCATAAAGTTCAGCCCGTGATCCAACGCCATTTCGATCTGACGGTGGCCCTCGGCTTCAGTCGTTTGGGTGCCGAAGGTCATGGTGCCAAGACACATATCCGTGACCATCACGCCCGTGCGGCCCATCTCTTTCTTTTGCATTGCCTGTTCCTAAAATCGAATTTCCGTTGCCGCGACCATAGCGCCACGCCCGCGCAGTGCCAGCCCCCAACGCCGCCGATACCTCAAGAAACTGTAACTCCCCGCAAAATGCCCACGAACCCCGCACAAATCACAACTCGCATCTAGCGGTGGCACAGGTCGCGCCCTTGCGCTAAAGGGAAGGGCAACACGTATATCTGGACTTGGGTTTATGGCACGGCATCTGATCACCTCGGCACTTCCCTATATCAACGGGATCAAACACCTCGGCAACCTTGTGGGCTCTCAGCTGCCTGCGGATCTGTTTGCGCGCTACCAGCGCGGTCGCGGCAATGAGGTGATGTTCATCTGCGCCACCGACGAACATGGCACCCCCGCCGAACTGGCCGCCGCCAAGGCCGGTCAGGACGTCGCCAGCTACTGCGCCGAGTTGCACGAAAAACAGGCAGAGATTGCTGCCGGTTTCGGCCTCAGCTTTGACCACTTCGGTCGCTCCTCGTCCGAGGAAAACAAACAGCTGACCCAGCATTTCGCCGGTGTGCTGGCCGACAAGGGCCTGATCCGCGAAGTGTCTGAAAACCAGATGTATTCCAACGCCGATGGCCGCTACCTGCCCGACCGCTATATCGAGGGCACCTGCCCCAACTGTGGTTTTGACAGCGCCCGTGGCGATCAGTGTGACAACTGCACCAAGCAGCTGGATCCGGTGGATCTGATCAATCCTTATTCGACCATCTCCGGCTCCACCGATCTGGAAATGCGCGCAACCAAGCACCTTTATCTGGGACAAAGCCAGATGAAAAACCAGTTGAACGACTGGATCGACAGCAAGGGCGACTGGCCGGTTCTGACCACCTCGATCGCCAAGAAATGGCTGAACGATGGCGACGGGTTGCAGGATCGTGGCATCACCCGCGATCTGGATTGGGGCGTGCCAGTCAAACGCGGCGATCAGGACTGGGACGGCATGGAAGGCAAAGTCTTCTACGTCTGGTTCGACGCCCCGATCGAATATATCGCCTGTGCGCAGGAATGGGTTGCCGCCGGAAAAGGCACCGACTGGGAACGCTGGTGGCGCACCGACAAGGGCGCCGATGACGTGACCTATACGCAATTCATGGGCAAAGATAACGTGCCTTTTCATACGCTGTCGTTCCCGTCGACCATCCTTGGATCCGGTGAGCCGTGGAAGTTGGTGGATTACATCAAATCCTTCAACTACCTGAACTATGATGGCGGCCAGTTCTCCACCTCGCGCGGGCGTGGCGTGTTCCAGGATCAGGCGCTGGCGATCCTGCCCGCCGACTACTGGCGCTGGTGGCTGCTGAGCCACGCACCGGAAAGTTCGGACAGTGAATTCACCTGGGAAAACTTCCAACAATCGGTGAACAAAGATCTGGCGGATGTTCTGGGCAACTTTGTCAGCCGGATCACCAAGTTCTGCCGCTCCAAATTCACCGAAGCGGTGCCTGAAGGTGGCAGCTTTAGTGATCCGGAACAGGCGCTGATTGACGATCTGACCACCAAGGTCCGCGCCTATGAAGGTTTCATGGAAGCTAAAGAGGTCCGCAAAGCCGCGCAGGAGCTGCGCAGCATCTGGGTTGCGGGCAACGAATATCTGCAGGCGGCCGCCCCTTGGTCGACCTTCAAAACCGATCCCGAACAGGCCGCGGCGCAGGTGCGTCTGGGCCTGAACCTGATCCGCCTATATGCGGTTCTGTCAGCACCGTTTATCCCCTTCACCTCTGCCAAGATGCTGGAAGCGATGGGCGCAAGCGATGACAGCTGGCCCGGCGACGTGGCAGAGGCCCTGAACGCCCTGCCCGCCGGTCACGCCTTCGCCGTGCCGGATGTGCTATTTGCCAAGATCAGCGATGAACAGCGCGAAGAGTGGCAAGAAAAATTCTCTGGCACCCGCGACTAAGGGCTGCGCCGTAAAGAACAGAGAAAGCCCGCCAATTTGGCGGGCTTTTGTTTTTGTGCTCGGCTCCTCAAAACTTAGCACGGGCGTCAGCCCGGGCCGCGCCCGACCCTCCCCCATGGGAGGGCGCATTTACGATGTCTTAATGCACAATAAGGCCGCTCTGGTTCGAACTTTCCCGCACACCACGCTGGTTGGATGCGCCCACCCGAGGGTCGGTCGTGGCCCTCATCCGCAATCAGCTCTTCTTCACAAACTGGGTCAGGATGACAATGCGCTGACCTTCGACACGACCCTCGATGTGAGTCTCATTGTCCTGCACGAGCGAGATGTTGCGCACTGCGGTGCCGCGTTTGGCGGTGAAGCCTGCGCCTTTGACCGGCAGATCCTTGATCAGCACCACGGTATCGCCCGCCGCCAAAACCGCGCCGTTGCTGTCGCGGTGGATGACGTCCGGCGCCTCCTCCAGCCCCGCCTCGGCCCACGCCAATACATCGGGTTCCAGATAGGCGATATCCAGCAGGTCACGCGCCCATGCGGCCTCTAGCCGGTTCAGCAGACGCCATGCCAGCACCTGCACCGCCGGTGTCGTGGACCAGATCGCGTCATTCAGGCACTTCCAATGCGGTACGTCCTGCGGGCCATCACTCAATCCTGCCTGACAAACCTCGCACAGCTGCACCTTATCATCGCGCGGGGTAACGGTGGTCGGGGTCACATCGCGATCGGCGGTGCAGAGTTCGCAGGTCATAGCGGTAATCCTTTGCTCATTCACGCCGCAGCAATGCGCCTCAACATCGCAAATGACAAGGGTAATCCGGCTTTTGGCTTAGCTAAGCACAGCGAGGTCTCCCGCTGACAGCGGGCCGGAAATCCCATAGCGGTAGCGCAGGCGCACCGCCGCCAACAGGTCCGCATCGGATACATTCGCTGGATACCCACGTGCAACAGCCAAGGCACGGAACGTCTCAGGATCTGTCGACAGGTCCTGCGCCCCACCCTGACGGCAGCGCGCCAACCCCTGACGTTCCAGCCGGGGCCAGTCGAAACGTGGGCCAGGATCACGCTTGCGCCCCGGCGCCATGTCGGAATGACCGATCACAGCGGTCGCCGTAATATCCCAGCGTGCCATGACATCGCGCATCAACGCTTCAAGAGAAGACATAAGCCGTTCGGAAAAAGGCTCATCCCCACTGTTCGACAGCTCAATCCCAATCGAGCGGGAATTTACATCGCCCTGTCCGTTCCAAGAACCGGCCCCTGCGTGCCAGGCGCGCTTGCCCTCATCCACCAACTGCCAGATCTGACCGCAACGACCGATCAGGTAGTGTGCAGAGACCTCAAACTCGGGGTCGGACAGCCGTGTCAGCGCCGCCTGTGCGGTCGCCATCGCCGTATAGTGCAATACGATCAGCGAAGGGCGCGCACCATCGCGACGGTCGCCGAAATTTGGCGACGAATGTTGGAGGATGCCCAGATCAGCCATAGCGCTGCAGGATCAGCCACCGCTATAGGCGCGGAACGGGGTCGGATCCCAGCGGCAGGCGTAACCGTCACCATCAGGGTCCAGCCCCAGGCGATCGCGCTCTGGCCCGCCTTTGGCGAGGAAAGCCGTCTGCGCCTGATCGTCAGAGGCATAGGCCGCACAGTTGCGCAATGCACGCTTTTCCGAGGCAGCAAACAAGCGTTTGTATACTGGCTGGCCAACAGAATGGCGGGTCTGAAGCGCATAAGCGACGATGTTCGGCCCCTCGGCCCCGTTGCGGGATGGCAGCGCGGTGGGGGTGACCACCTGATACTGAGCCCGGTTCTGTTCTATGCGTGCCTTGTCACCTTCAATGGAGCGCAAAGAGGACACATTGCCAAAATCGTTTTCATCCGAGATGCCTGCCGCATTCAGCGCCACTTCTGGCGCGGGATTGGACGGGCTGGCGTTCAACGGCGCATCACCAGAATTCAGCGCCGCTGTAGTATCAGAAGCCAAACGCTCTGCCTCTGTCGAATTTGGGGCGCCTGCAGGCGACAGCGTTTCAGACGACACCGCGCTGGCTGACGGCAGTGCCTGACCGTTCAGTTCTGCCTCACGGGCAGCCAGTTCACGCTGATAGGCGCTATAGTCACCGAACCCGACGCCCGCCGCGGAATCCGGCACCGTTGTCGTGCAGGCACCAAGCGCCACCAGTGCCAAAGTCCCAAAAACATACCGCATCATTCACCTGCCTGTGCTGTCACTGCGTCTTGTCTGATCTATGGGATCACAAAATCCCACAAAGAAAAAGGCCCGAGCATCGCCCGGGCCCTGTCAACGGGGGTGTTTACCACCACTGGCCGGGTTTGGCTACAAACCCTGCCGCGCCTTCCAGCGCGTAGGCGGTATTCAGCAGATCGCCCTCTTCCCATGGACGGCCGATCAACTGCAGCCCCAGCGGCAGACCTTGCGCATCCACACCGGTGGGAACCGAGATACCGGGCAAGCCAGCAAGGTTCACGGTCACGGTGAAGACGTCATTCAGGTACATTTGCACCGGATCTGCGTCGGTCATTTCACCCAAGCCAAAGGCCGCCGACGGAGTCGCCGGTGTCAGGATCGCATCAACGCCTGCGGCGAACACATCGTCGAAATCCTTCTTAATCAGCGCGCGCACGCGACGGGCACGGTTGTAGTAGGCGTCATAGAAACCCGCCGACAGTACATAGGTGCCAACCATCACACGGCGCTGCACCTCGTGACCAAACCCTTCGGCGCGAGATTTTTCATACATCTCGGTAATGCCGTCGCCCGCATCCAGCGTGGCGCGGTGACCAAAACGCACACCGTCGTAACGTGCGAGGTTCGACGAAGCCTCTGCCGGTGCAATCACGTAGTATGCAGGCAGTGCGTATTTTGTGTGCGGCAGGGAGATATCCACGATCTCGGCACCTGCGTCTTTCAGCATCGCCTGACCGTTTTCCCACAGTTTCTCAATCTCGGCGGGCATACCGTCCATGCGGTATTCCTTGGGGATACCGATTTTCTTGCCCTTGATGTCACCGGTCAGCATCGCCTCAAAATTCGGCACTGCCAGATCAGCACTGGTCGAATCCTTTTCGTCGTGACCACACATCGCTTCCAGCATGATCGCCGCATCGCGCACAGATTTGGTCATCGGGCCTGCCTGATCCAGCGAGGAGGCAAAGGCCACAACGCCCCAACGCGAACAACGGCCATAGGTCGGCTTGATGCCTACGGTACCGGTGAAAGCTGCAGGCTGACGGATGGAACCGCCGGTGTCAGTGCCAGTCGCCGCCAGACACAGATCCGCTGCAACAGCCGAGGCAGAGCCACCAGAGGAGCCACCGGGTGTCAGATCAGCGTCAGACCCTTCGCGGCGCCACGGGTTGACCGCGTTACCGTAGACCGAAGTCTCGTTCGACGAACCCATGGCAAATTCGTCCATGTTCAGCTTGCCCAGCATGACCGAGCCCGCGTCGAACAATTTCGAGGTGATGGTGGATTCGTATTCCGGCTTGAACCCTTCCAGAATGGCGGATGCCGCCTGACTGGGAACACCTTTCGTGCAGAACAGATCCTTAATACCCACGGGCAGACCGCACATAGCAGGTGCATCGCCTGCTTTGATCCGGACATCCGCGGCCTTGGCCTGCTCCAATGCAATTTCCGGCGTCTTGTGCACAAAGGCGTTCAGCGCACCGGCTTTGTCGATTGCCTTGAGGCAACTCTCTGTCAGTTCGACCGAGGTCACATCGCCCGCCCGCAGTTTGTCACGAGCATCGGCCAGCGTCAGTTTGTTCAGTTCAGACATTATTCAACCACCTTCGGAACCGCAAAGAAGCCCTCGCGCGCATCAGGCGCGTTTTTCAGGACCTTGTCCTGTTGACCACCGTCGGTGACCACATCAACGCGGCGCTTCAGGCGCATCGGCGTGACCGAGGTCATCGGCTCCACACCCTCAACATCCACTTCGTTGAGCTGCTCAATGAAGCCCAGAATGGTGTTAAACTCATTGGCCAGCGCCGGCAGCGCCTCATCTTCCACCTTGATGCGGGCCAGCTTGGCCACTTTGGCGGCGGTTTTCGTGTCGATCGACATCTCGAGAGATCTCCGTTTTCGCGTTGCTACGCGTTTAACGTCCTGCCTGCCCCGCTGCAAGCATATGGCTACGATAAACAAGGATCATATGCATCAGCATCACCGCGTTGAGGATATGCCACATAAAATGCGTGCCCATTGGCCAGATCCCACACAGCGGTTCATCCAGAACCCGCATGAGAATCGAGCCACAGAGGATCCCCGCCCCAATCGCCAGCCCACGCGCCACCTGCGGCAGGCGGGAATGTAGCAATGCCGCATGGATAAAGATCAACAGCGGGATCGGTGCATATGCGGCAGAGGAGCCGAGGCCGGGCACCAGTTGAAACAGCGGCAGGGTCAGAGCAACGTAGGGAATAAACAACGCTAAAAACAACGCGGTTTTCGGCCAAGAGTGCTGCCAATAGACGCGATGCGACAGGGCGATATAGACCAAGACATAGATCAGGATCGGGATCACATCGGCAATAGATGCCCATGTTTGCGCAAATGAATGAAACAGCGCGGACCCCACCCCGATCGCAAATAGCACCACCGCCAGCACTTGTCCCCAGACCATTCCGCGCACCTGTGGCCAGACATAAAGGGCTGCCAACATGAAGGCTATATTGGTGACAAAATTCACCGGCTCTGACCAGAGGCTGGCATCCAAACGTTCGCAATAGCTGTCTATGTGTTCAAACATCTTTCGTCCCCTCTATGAGACGGTCGCCCGCGATCTCAGGTGCCGAAGGTTTTGACCACGATCCCCTCCCCCTCCAGCGAGGCGCGGACCGAACGGGCGATTTCCACCGCCTCTGGCGTGTCACCGTGCAGGCAGATGGTGTCGATGCCGGTTTCAATATGCTTGCCGCTCTCCGTAATAATCGCGCCTGCCTTGACCATTTTGGCAATGCGCGGGCCAGCAAGGGCCGCATCATGAATGACCGCGCCGGGTTTCGATCGATCAACCAGCGTGGCGTCATCATTATAGGCGCGGTCTGCAAAGATTTCGCCCACGAACCGCGCGCCCATTTCCTCCACCGCACGTTGCTGGGCGGTTGCGGCCAGCACCATGATGACCAGATCCGGCGCCACTGACAGTGCCGCGTCATAACAGACACGAGCCAGCGCCTGATCCTCACTGCTCATATTCGACAGCGCCCCGTGCAGTTTCAGATGCCGCACCTCACCGCCCGCAGCCCGCGCCATCGCCTGCGCCGCGCCGACCTGATAGCGGATCTGGTTGGCCAGCGTCGCGTGTGGCACACTCATCCGGTAGCGGCCAAAGCCACGCAGGTCATCAAAACCGGGGTGTGCGCCGATGCCCACGCCATTCGCCACCGCATTGCGCATGGTGTGCAGCATCACATCAGGATCGCCTGCGTGAAAACCGCAGGCCACATTGGCAGAGGTCACAATTTCCAGCAGCGCGGCATCGTCGCCCAGCGACCAAGAGCCAAAGCTTTCGCCCATATCCGCGTTCAGATCGACTGTCAGGCTCATGATGCCTCTCCTTTACGTCTTTGCCTGCTGTTTGTGGCAGGCTTCGCCGTCTCAGGCAATCGGCGGATCAGCCGTTGCCGAATCTTGACAGGCTATAGGGCGTCAGATCAAGGTTCGGCACCTGCCCCGACAACATCTGCGACAGAAGGCGTCCCGTCGCTGATCCACCCGTCAGGCCAACGTGCTGATGGCCGAAACCGACAAAGGCGCCCGCGATCCCCGGCACCGCGTCAATCACCGGCAGCGCATCCGGCAAGGTCGGGCGGAAGCCCATCCATTCCGTCTCTTCTTCCCATGTCAGATCCGGCATCACCCGGGCAAGGTGTTTGCGCAATAGGTTGAACGGTGCACGCGACGGACCTGCCTCCACCCCGCCCAATTCCACGATGCCTGCCAGCCGCAAACGCCCCTCCATCGGGGTGATCACGAAGGCACCGGCAGAAATCATCGCAGGATGATTGGTCATTTTTGAGGGATTCCACAATTCGATATGATAGCCGCGTTCAGTATCCAACGGCACCTTCAAACCCAAATCACGGGCCAGCGGACCAGACCATGCACCGGCAGTGATCACCGCCCGATCGCAGGCAATCAGATCACCATCCACCCGTACGCCAGTCACCTGCCCGTTTTCACGGGCGATCCCCTGTACATCCCCTTTGATCAGCTGGCCGCCACCCGCGACCATATGATCGGCCAAGGTCCGCACATAGGCGGCGGGGTCCGTGACCCTGCCATGATCCGGCACCACGGCAGCAAAACCAACTGTGTCAGACAGCGCAGGTTCCAAGGTGCGCAATGCCGCGCCCTCCACCTCCTGCGGATGAAAGCCCAGAGAGGTTTTGATATCCCATGCATATCCCCCCGCCAGATACGCCGCGCGGTCCTTGTACATGTAGAGGTAGTCCGTTGGCACGATGTAGTGTTCCGCCCCCGTGCCCGCCGCCAGCGCCTGATGATCCGCCAGACTGTCGCCGATGATCGGGTAAAGCGCACGCGCTGTCGCACGGGCCTGTTTGTCCGTTGCCTTGGCCATAAACTGCGCCAGCCACGGGATCATACGCGGCAGATAAGACCAGCGTAGAAACAGCGGACTTTCAGGATCGAGCAGCATCCCCGGTGCTTTAGTCCACAGATCGGGCGTGTTGACCGGCACCACGGCAGAGGAAGCCAAAAGACCCGCGTTACCCGCAGAGGCCCCCGCTGCCGGACCTTCGCGATCGACAAGGATCACCCGATGTCCAGCACGCTGCGACCAGATTGCAGTTGCCACCCCAAGGATACCTGCCCCAATCACCACCACGGTTTTCGCGGTCTGTGGCTGTATCTGATTGATCATGGCGGCGTCCTTCTGTCGTCGTGTGGTCTTGCGTCGCCACTCTAGCGCTAAGTGCTGCATCACGCATACCGGAGATCCCGCAAACAGCTACTATTTTTCGTGCCCAACGTACGGAAATTGCAACCAATTCCAGCACAAAGGGGAAAAAGACGATACCCTTCCCCCTAAAGTGAAAGGCGCGGATCAAAGTAGTTGTCACTGTCGATTGATCTGACGCCGCTGTCAGGCCACACCCTGCAACACAGACCCCGAACCGCCGCTAAAAGCAGGAGAGCACATGCTGCGTCACATCGTTTTCTTCACAGCACGTGATCCCAAGGATTGTGATACCATCTTTGACGGGCTGTCCCTGCTAACGCAGAGCACACACGCCAATCATCTGGAGGTGGGCCGCAATCTGAAATCCGATCCGATCGACGGGGTGGTACCGGATTTTGTGGTCTACGGCGAATTTGAGGATGAGGCGCAGCTCGCCGCATTCAAAGCGGACCCACTCTATCAAAAATCCATCGACCGCGTGCGTCCGCTGCGCGACATGCGGATGGCGGCAGATTTCCTGACAGGCTGAGCGCAATCCTCAGGATCCCAAACTTATTCACACTTGTTTGAGACATTTATTACTGTAAGCCTACGGGCCACCTGTCTACTCAAACACATTCAGATCGCTGGTTCCTATCTTGCGAGAATTCGCACTGAAATCGAAAAGTGATCTTTCGTTGTTCTGGTCAGCACAGTTCTGGTCAGACGAAAAACAACTGTAGGAACAGGGGTGTACCCTATCACGTAACACGCTACACCGCCTGACAAAATGCGCATGAAACGGGTTTATGAACCGCTTTAAGTGCCGCTAGATCGCCCCTAAAGGCTTTCGGAGGCATTTACATGACCCAGACGACAATCGCCCTTGTGCTGTTTCTCTTCCCTTTGGCCTACAGTCCCGGCCCCGGCAACTTGGTCTTTGCCGCAAATGGTGCCAAATTCGGTTTTCGCGCGACAATGCCCGCCAACCTTGGCTATCACGTCGCGACTTGGTGTGTCACCGCAGCGATCGGGCTGGGTTTCATCGCTACCTTGAACGAGTCTCCCATATTTTTCAAAGCGCTGCAGGCCATTGGTGCGTGCTACATCTTTTGGATTGCCAGTAAAATTCTACGTGCTAGCACGTTTACTACTGCCGACGCTGTCAAACCGCTACGCTTTCAGGACGGCGCGGTTCTGCTGCTGCTCAATCCCAAAGGCTATGTCATAATGGCGTTGATGTTCACGCAGTTTCTGGAGACGGACCAAACTGATGACGTGTTTGCAGTTCTGCTGATCACCACGATTTTCACGGCAAACAATGCAATCGCCTTCATCGTCTGGACCCTCATCGGGGATCGCATCGCGCAACTCTTTCACGCCCCGCAGCATAAACAGATCATAAACACGGTGTTTGCCATCCTTCTCGGAGCTGTCGCAATTTGGATGGTGCTAATCTGAGGTGAACCGAACGGAAAATCCCCCGACAAGGTCGAGGGATCTGTTCCTAAAACGACTGTATCAGAAACCGCTCACTCCAGCGTTTGCAGTAGCTTCCACGATCCGTTTTCCACAGCCGATACAAAAACTGCCGTGCCAGATACATGGTTCCCCGGATCCATTGATACCGTGTAGCCCGCGATTTCATCGTCGTAGTTCAGACCTTCCATGCCCGCGATGAAAGTTTCGTGGCTCAGATCAGGACCTGCAGCCTCCAACCCGCGCACCAGCAGTTCCGCGGCAGAGCGGCCCAGCAAAGCGCCAGAGCCTGGAAACTTCTCTCCCGTGGCCTCGGTATAGGCCTTCACCCACGCACCCACTGCCGGTTCACCCAGCCGTGCTTCCAAATCCTGCCAGCCAGCACCGGCGTAAACACCCGACATCACGCCTTGCGCCGCCAGACCTTTGGCCACAACCGTGTGGAATCCGGCAGACGAAAGGACAAATTTCATGTCCGACATGCCAAGTTTATTCGCAGTCGCGATAGCGTTGATGATCTGACTGACGCCCAGCGCCAACCCGACTGTATCACAGCCGCCATCCTTCAACTTGCCCAGTGCGCCGGAGAAATCAGTTTCATCCGGTTTGTGCTTGGTTTCTACTGCAAAGGTGCCACCTGAGGCGTCAGCGCCCGCTTTCAGGCCCTCTTTGATCTCGATCCCGAAGTCGGTGGGCAAATACATCAGACAGAAGGTCGAAGACCCGTGTTCCGCCGCCATATATTCCGACGTCAGTCGCACCCCATCATAATAGGATGCGTTGGCCGAAAATTTCCACGGTTCGGGCGGGTCGATCATCTGACGGGCAGTGGTCAGCGGACTGATGTTGGGAATACCTTTAGGGCCCATCAGTTTGAACATCGCCAGATTGTGCGGCGTGCCGAGGTTCAAGAGCATGGCAAAAACCTGATCGCGATTAACCAGTTTATTGGCTGCCTGCACCGCCTTTGGCACCTGATAGCCGTGGTCCTCAACAATATAGGTGATCTTGCGGCCATGTACGCCACCGGCGGCGTTGACCTCATCAAAGTAGAGCTGCGCTGCCTTCACTGCAGGAACCGAAAAGGGCGCGAAGATGCCCGACAGGTCATGTGCACCGCCAATTTTAACCTCATCCTCTGTGACACCGTTTTCGGCCTGTGCCGCCGCGCCAGCCAGTGCCATCGCGGCAGAGGCTGCCAATGCTTTCCACAATTTCATGTTCGTCCTCCCTGAGATGCCGCATGAGGCGGCTTAGTACATGCTGTCAATCAGCGCGGCATGGCGCTGGTTTACGTAGTTCCTCTTCAGTTTCATTGTCGGCGTCAGCTCCTCATCTTCGGCCGTCAGTAGGATGTCGATCAGGCGAAAATCCTTGATCTGCTCCACCTGAGCAAACTCTTTGTTCACCGATTGCACGACGTCGCCAATCAGCGCGACCACTTCGGGTGCACGGGTCAGGGATGCGAAATCGGAGAAGGGGATCTGCCAATCCTGTGCAAAACGTTCAACGTTTTCCTGATCAATCATCACCAGACAAGTCAGATATTTGCGCCGGTCGCCGATCACCACTGCATCAGAGATATAAGGCGAAAATTTCAGCCGGCTTTCAATTTCCGCAGGGGTGATGTTCTTGCCACCGGCAGTAATGATAATGTCTTTCAATCGGCCTGTGATCACCACTCGTCCCTGATTGGTCAGTCGCCCCACATCACCGGTGCGCAGCCAGCCATCCTCGGTAAAGGTTTCAGCGGTCTTGTTCGGTTTGTTCCAATAGCCAGCAAAGATCGCGGGACCTTTGATCTGAATCTCACCCCCCTCAGCGATCCGGAACCCAAGGCCGGGCAAGGGCACGCCAACAGTGCCCATATCGTTGTTTTCTACCGTATTGACCGAAGCCACACCAGCAGTCTCGGTCATGCCGAAACCTTCGCGCAGGTGGACGCCGATCGCCTCGAACCAGCGCAGCAGTTCGGGGCTGATCGGAGCAGCGCCAGTGGTGCACCGGCGTGTGCGTGATAGGCCGATAAGGCCACGCAAATTGCGCAGCACTAACAGATCCGCCAGCGCCAGATTGACCCGTTCAAGGGGGCCAAACGCACGCCCCTCCTGCTGCGCGGCCACCTTTTTCATCCCCGCAGCCACTGCCCAGTCAAAGGCACGCTGACCGAACCAGCCCGCTTCGCCACGCATAATTGCCAGCCTTGAATGGATCTTCTCCCAGATACGGGGCACCCCGGTGAAGCTGTGCGGACTGACCTCCCGCAGGTTGTCAAAAACAGTCTCTGGACTCTCGGCGAAGTTCACTTTGCAGCCCACCAGAATAGGCAACTCGACCGAGATCAGCCGTTCCAAAACGTGGCACAATGGCAGGAAACACAGCAGTTCATCCGTTTCCAGAAAGCGCAGGGTTTTCAGGCTGGCCTGCATCTGAAAAAGGATATTACGGTGAGTGATGATCGCGCCCTTCGGCGGGCCTGTGGTGCCAGAGGTGTAAATCAGCATGCGCGGATCCTCTGGGCGTACCTGATTCAACGCCTCCTCAAAACGGGTGGGATTGGCGGTGGCCTCCTCCAGTCCCAGAGCGATAAAATCGTCCCAGAACATCACCTGTGGATCGCTGAAACTGGCCAGTCCGTCGCGGTCAAACACGATGACCTTCTCCAATTGCGGGATCTGGTCGCGGGCTTCTAGCAGTTTATCCAGCTGTTCATCGTTTTCCACGAACAGAAAGCGTGCGGCGGAATCGTTCATCAGATAGGCCAGCTGGGACGCGCTGTCGGTGGTGTAAACGCCCGATGGCACACCGCCCATCGCCGCGATGCCAAGGTCACAGTAGAGCCATTCGCGGCGGTCCTCGCTGAGGATCTGCGCCACCTCACCACGCTGGAACCCCAGATGCGCCAGCGCCAAGCCGACTGCGCGGGCCTGCGCAAAATAGTCATGCCAGCTGTAGGCCTGCCAGATTCCCAGCGTCTTGTCGCGGTGCGCAATTGCGTCGCCTTTCAAGTGACAGCGTTGGGCCCAGAGGGCGACAACGGTATTGCAGCCCTCAACCGCGATGTCTCGGTCATCGGCGATAATATCTGCACTTATCTCCATGTTTTGCGCCTTTTCCAGCGTTTCTGGCCACGTTGGCCTTCGTCCTGTTTGCCTAAGTAGAACTCCTGAATATCGTCCGACTCCCTGAGCGCGGCGCAAGTATCGCCCATCACGATGCGCCCCATTTCCAGCACGTAGCCATAATGCGCGGTGTTGAGCGCCACATTGGCGTTTTGTTCCACCAAGAGCATGGTGACGCCCTGTTCAGCATTCAGGCGCTTGATGATGGCAAAAATCTCCTGCGTCAGCAGCGGCGACAGCCCTAGGCTGGGTTCGTCCAGCAGCATCAGTTTAGGCCGCGCCATCAAGCCACGCCCAATTGCCAGCATCTGCTGCTGCCCACCTGACAGGAAACCCGCCGACTGACTGCGCCGTTCTTTCAGGATAGGAAAATAATCGTAAACCAGTTCGATATCTTCGTTCACGCCCGGCACCTTGCGGGCGTAGGCGCCAAGGCGCAGGTTTTCCTCAACCGTCAGATAGGGAAACACCTCGCGCCCCTCAGGCACATGCGCCAGACCCTGGGCGACAACCTTATCCGGTTCCAGCCCGTGAATGGGTTTACCGTTAAATTCCACCGTACCCTTTTCCGCGTCCATCAGGCCGGACACAGTTTTCATCAGGGTGGTTTTACCTGCACCATTGGCGCCTAGGATGGTGACAATCTGCCCCTCTTCGACGTCAATTGACACGCCACGCAGGGCCATGATGGCGCCGTAGAAACTTTCGACGTTGCGCAGTTTTAACAGGCTCATGCCACGCCCTCCTCTGCCGCGAGGAAGGAATCACTGCCTAAGTAAGCCGCCTGCACCTCTGGATCGTTCTGCACCTCCGCCGCACTGCCAAGGGCAAGCGAGCGACCATTAGCGACAGCCAACACACGGTCACTGACCTGCGTGACCAGCCGCATATCATGTTCCACCATCAACACGCTCAGGCCCATGTCGCGGCGCATATCCTCAATCCAGAAGGCCACATCCTGACTTTCTTCCACCGACAGACCGGATGCCGGTTCATCCAGCAGGATCAGCTTTGGTCCCATCGCCAACGCGCGGCCAATCTCGACCACCTTGCGCACGCCATAGGGCAGGCCGGCGATCATCTTGTCGCGGTAGGCTTCCAGCTCCAGAAACTCCATCACCTCTTCGACCTTTTGGCGATGCGCACGCTCTTCGGTACGCACCTTGGGCAGGAATAAAAGATCCTGCACCCAATTGGTGGCGCGGTGGCCGTGACGCCCCATCAGCAGGTTGTCCAGCACGGTGGAATGATCAAACAGCTCGATGTTCTGGAATGTCCGCGCAATGCCGAGATCGGCAACCGCATGGGCGGGCCGGTTGCTCAATTCTTCACCGTTGAACAGGATCGACCCCCGGGTGGGCTCATAAAGACGTGAAATCAGGTTGAAGATGGTGGATTTCCCCGCTCCGTTGGGACCAATGATGGAAAATACCTCGCCCTCTTCGACGTCGAAGGACACACCATCCACCGCCTTCACCCCGCCGAAATGCACCGCCAGATCAGTAACTTGTAACAAGCTCATCGCATCCGCTCCGTCTTCAGGTAGGTCTTCTGGCGGCGGAACATGTCGCGCCGCGCCAGCGGGAACAGTTGGACATAAGCCCGCATCTTCAGCCAGCGACCGTATAGGCCGGTGGGTTCATAGATGATGAAGCCCACAAGGATGACCGCAAAAATCAGCGTATCCAGACCCGGTACCGATCCCAGATCAATCCCTACGGTGGCGTTCAGACCATCGCGCAAGATAGCAATCATTTGCGGTACGGCGGTGATCAGAATGGCGCCAAAAAACGCCCCCTGAATGAAGCCCAGCCCACCGATGGTCACAACCAGCAACAGGTTGATGGAGATGAAGATCGAAAACAACTCGTAGTTAAAGAACGAGATGAAGTGCCCCATCAACGCCCCTGCCAGCCCCGTCACACCACAGGACAGGCCAAAAACCACCGCCTTCGTCCGTGTCACGTTGATGCCCAGCGCCCGCGCCGAAACCTCGCTATCGCGCACGGCGAGGAAACTGCGCCCCGTCGGGCTGCGCAACAGGTTCGCGTAGGCCCAAGTCACCAGCGACACCACCACCAGCACCAACCAGTAGAAGTTGGACAAGCTGGCATAGCGGTCAAAATCGATGCCAAACAGCATGATAGAGGGTGCGAACATTCCCCCAACCCCGCCAGTGAGGGGTTCCAGAATGATGATCATTTCCTCAACGATCACAAACAACGCCAGCGTGGCAATCGCCAGATAAATCCCTGACATCCGCACTGCAGGGATCGCGACCAAGGCACCAAAACACCCAGCAGCCAACCCCGCCAGCGGGAAAGCAATGATCCACGGCACGCCCGCCGTCATCAGCCCCGCATCCACATAGGCACCAATGGCCATAAAGGCCGCGTGTCCAAGTGACACCTGCCCGGAATGCCCCACCAGCACCATCAACCCCATACCGGCCAGCGCCCAGATCAGGGTGTTTGTCGCCTCTGCCAGATAGTATTCGCCCACCAAAAACGGCAGCAGGGCCATCAGAACCAGCAGCGCCGCGATCTTGCCGCGATCCCACCAGTCGGGGTGCAGGTCGATGTCTTTGTCGTAGCTTGTTTTGAACACCACCCGCATGACTTACACCTTCTTTGCGTGGATCTGTGCAAACAGGCCACCGGGGCGCGTCGTCAGCACAATCAACATCAGGACATAGGGCGACATCTGGCTGAAACCGGACGGCAGGTAGCGCGCCGCGACAGGTTCCACAACCCCGATCAGCAGGCCGCCCAATAGCGCACCAGGCAGGCTGCCAAATCCCCCGATCACCGCGGCGGCAAAAGCCTTGATCCCCAAGAGGCCAATATTGGGATCAATCGCGCCCTTCGCGGCATAGAGCACGCCCGCGACCGTGGCCACGATGCCCGACAGCCCCCAGATCATCGAATTGATCCGCCGCACCGGTACACCAACGATATAGGCGGCCATTTGGTTCTGCGATGCGGCCTGCGCCGCCAATCCCAGTTTCGTGCGGCTGAAAAACGCCCAGAGGGCCAGCGTCAACACAGCAGTCACCACAATGGTGATCACATCCTCATAGCCCAGAACCAGACCGCCAAACCGCACGCTCTGACCCGCAAACGGCGTTTCCAGAACCAAGGGCGTGAACCCCCAGATCGCACCCGCGACGAAGCGCAGCACAAACCCCAAAGCGATGGTCAGGATCACCAGTGCAAACTGCGGCTGACCAAAGATGCGGCGCACCACAAAACGGTCAATGCCGTAGCCGACGCCGCCCATGATGAAACAGGCCAGCAGGATGCCAGGAATGAACGGCAGCGCCCAATATTCGCTATTCACAAGTCCTAGCGCAACAAAGGCGCCCAACATCATCATGTCGCCTTGAGCAAAATTCACACCCTCGCTGGCCTTGTAGATCAACACAAATCCAAGCGCCACGAGGCCATAGATACAGCCAGAGGCCACGCCACCGATCAGTAGCTGAATTATCTCCATGTGCCGACCTCCCCTGTCACTCCCACAGGGCGGTTCGCACACAGATCGCACAGGAACCGCCCACGGGCGATTCCGTAAAAACGTACCTTCATGCAGCCTCCTCCCCAGACTTTATGAACGGTCAACGGGGGCAGCAAAGCATGTCGTTTTTGGACCTGTCAACGTCTCAATAGGCACCCAAGGTGGGATTTCCTACGCAGGGTCACAACCAAAGACGCTTGACCCGCCGCCAACAGAAAGGTCAAAAATTTACGTAGGTTAGAGGGAGGTAAAGCTGCGAAGCGATGTTGAGGCGGACCCGAAAGTGCGAAGTTTTCGCGCCAAGGGGCTTTAAAATAAGGCTGCACCCCTACATGGACCGCCCAGCACACCAATCGCCTTTGAGTGGCATTCATCCGCCACCCACACGCCATACCTCCTCCCCCCCAAGCTTCGGTTGCCGCAGCGGCAACTTAACCCCTTTAAAAAGTGATGAGAGGCCCAAATGTCCCTTCCCACCGCCCTGCAGAACCTGCGAATTCCGCTCATCGGCAGCCCGCTATTCATTATTTCCAACCCCGATCTTGTCATCGCGCAGTGCAAAGCGGGAATCATTGGCTCTTTCCCGGCGCTGAATGCGCGTGAAAAAGACGGTGATCCGATTGAGCTGGAACGCTGGCTGACCCGCATCAACGAAGAGTTGGACCGCCACAATCAGGCCAACCCCGACACCCCTGCCGCGCCTTATGCGGTGAATCAGATTGTGCACCGCTCCAACGGGCGCCTGGAACGCGATGTCGAGATCTGTGTGAAACACAAGGTGCCAGTCTGGATTACCTCATTGGGGGCGCGGGTGGAAATCAATGAGGCGGCCCATAGTGTTGGCGGCATCACTCTGCATGATGTGATCGACAACCGATTTGCCAAAAAGGCGATTGAAAAAGGCGCCGATGGTCTGATTGCCGTCGCCGCTGGCGCGGGTGGCCATGCGGGCAGTCAGTCGCCGCTGGCGCTTATTCAGGAAATCCGCAGCTGGTTCGAAGGACCGCTGTTCCTGTCTGGCGCTATTGCGCGTGGGGATTCCATTTTGGCAGCGCAGGCGATGGGGGCAGACGGCGGCTATGCCGGTTCCGCCTTTATCGCAACCGAAGAAGCCAACGCGGATCAGCGCTACAAAGAGATGATCACCGAATGCGGCGCGGGTGACATTGTATATTCCAACCTGTTCACCGGCGTCTGGGGCAACTACCTGAAGCCTTCTATTGCTGCGGCGGGCATGGACCCGGATGCGCTGGAACGCTCTGATCCATCGGCGATGGATTTCAGCGGCAGCGATAAGCCAAAAAGCTGGAAAGAGATCTGGGGTTCCGGCCAAGGCATCGACGCCGTGAAGGAGATATTGCCAGCGGCGCAGTTGGTGGATCGCCTGGCACGCGAGTATGTCGCCGCGCAACAAAGACTGGCGGCGCAGTCCGCCCCCTATATGAACGCAGTGCGCTAAAGCACCATAGGCACGCGGATGGTTCAAAAGGGCGGCCTTTCGGTCGCCCTTGCCCCGTCATTCTTCAGGCCGCTACAGGCGTCACGAACCGCAGGCGCAAGGCGTTGCTGAGGACAAACACACTGGACAACGACATCGCGCCCGCTGCCAGCATCGGCGACAACTGCCAGCCGAACAGCGGATAGAACACCCCTGCAGCCACTGGAATGAGCGCCACATTATAGCCAAAGGCCCAAAACAGGTTCTGGCGGATATTGCGCATCACCTTTCGTGACAATTGCAGCGCGGTCAGCACCCCGCGCAGGTCCCCTGACATCAACACCAGATCGGCACTTTCAATCGCCACATCTGTGCCGGTACCAATCGCCAGCCCCAGATCCGCCGTCGCCAACGCGGGCGCATCATTGATGCCGTCGCCGACAAAAGCGACCACGCCATGCTCTGCGCGCAATGCCTCTAGCGCTGCGACCTTGCCCTTTGGAAGGACCTCGGCGATCACATGATCAATGCCCAAATCTTCGGCTATTGCATGCGCCGGAGCGGTATTGTCGCCGGTGATCATCGCTGTTTTGATGCCGATGTCATGCAAGGCCTTAATCACGGTGGCAGAAGTCTCCTTCACTGGATCGGACACCGCGATCACCGCTGCCAACTGGCCGTCAATGGCCGCATAAAACGGCGTTTTGCCTTCGCGCCCCAACCGTCCAGCCACCGCTGCGAAGGGGGCTATGTCGATCTTGCGCCGCTGCATCAAACGGTCGGCACCGACCATGACGCGCTGGCCTACGACCGTGGCTGCGACACCGTAGCCTGCCATCGCACCGAACTTTTCTGCCCGTGGCAGGTTGCTGCCCGCTGCGGCGACAATCGCCGCTGCGATAGGATGTTCAGAGGCACGTTCAACGGCGGCGACCAGACGTAACACATGATCGCGATCTAACCCTTCGACCACCTCGAAATCCGTGAGCGTTGGACGACCTTCGGTCAGGGTCCCCGTTTTGTCAAAGGCCACCAGCTGCACGTCCTGCAGCCGCTGCAGCGCGTCCCCCTTGCGGAACAACACTCCCAGCTCTGCCGCGCGGCCCGTGCCCACCATAATAGAGGTCGGCGTTGCCAGCCCCATCGCGCAAGGGCAGGCAATGATTAGCACTGCAACACCTGCAACCAACGCATGTGTCAGTGCCGGTGCAGGACCGAAGATCAGCCATGTCAGTACCGTCAACGCCGCCACCGCCAAAACCACCGGCACGAACCACATAGTCACGCGATCCACCAGCGCCTGAATAGGCAGCTTAGCGCCCTGCGCCTCCTCCACCATGCGAATGATCTGGGCCAGCATGGTATCCGCGCCCACATGGATGGCGCGGATCTGCAAGGCGCCAGTGCCATTCACTGTACCGCCAGTCACACGATCGCCAACCGATTTCGTCACCGGCAAAGGTTCGCCGGTGATCATGCTTTCATCCACTGGACTGCTGCCGTCAACAACCACACCATCCACAGCGATACGTTCACCCGGGCGGGTCAACAGTGTGTCGCCGGTGGCAATATCCTCAATCATCACCTCAACCGGCTGGTCGTTTTCCAGCCGCATCGCGGATTTGGGCCGCAGTCCAACAAGCGCACGGATGGCAGCGCCTGTGCGCCCCTTAGCCCGCGCCTCTAGCGTGCGCCCCAGCAGGATCAGCACGACAATCACCGCCGCACTTTCGAAATAAACCGCACGCACATCAGCGGGCAACAATGCGGGCAGGAAGGTGGCCACAGTGGAATACCCATAGGCAGCCAATGTGCCCAGCGCCACCAGCGCGTTCATATCCGGCGCGCCCCGCACCAGAGAGGGAATGCCTTTCTGATAAAACCCACGTCCGGGGCCAATCAGTACCAACGTGGTCAACACAAACTGCACCAGCCAAGAGGTCTGTGTACCAATAGTCTGCATAATCCAGTGGTGGAACGGTGGATAAAGATGCCCGCCCATCTCCATCACAAATACCGGCAATGCGAGAGCTGCCGCAAGCGTCAGGCGGCGCTGCAAATCGGCAGCCTCCTGCGCCTTGCGTTCGCCAAGATCCGCAGTGCCCGCCTCAGCATCACCAACCGGTGCACCGCTATATCCGACGTCTTTCAATGCTCTCAGCAGGGCATCCACACTTTGGCCGTCCGTCAGATCCACCTCTGCTTCTTCGGACGCAAGGTTCACACGTACGTCGATCACCGATGGCAGCGCACGCAAGGTGCGATCCACACTGCCCACACAGCTGGCGCAGGTCATCCCCTCAATACGCAAGCGTATGGTCGTCAACCGCGCCGGATACCCCCCAGCGGCCAACGATGCCACGATCTGCTCCACCTCTGCTGGAGCGTGATAGCGCAGTTGCACCGTCTCCGACGCCAGATTTACTTGCGCCGCCGAAACGCCGGGGATCGCCTGTAACAGACGTTCTACACGCCCAACACAGGCGGCACAGGTCATCGAGGTGACCGACAGCCGCAGATTATGTGCTTCGGTATCTGGCATAGCTGCCTCTCTGAAATCGTTCGTTCGCAATACGCTGTCCTCTTTCTGATAAAAGAGACCGTATCGTAAAGGTCAAGGTGCAGCGGTTGCTGACCGGCTGATCCGGCAACTTTGTCGCGGCTGTGCAGCCTGCACTTGACCTGCGCGGCCGGAGGGTGTCCACATCGCGCCAACGACGTAAGGACAGAGTGATGATTACATTCAACGTACCCACCATGCATTGCGGAAAATGCAGCGCAAAGATCAAAGCCGCCGTGCAGAATCTGGACCCGACCGCACTGCTGACATTTGATATGCAAGCCCGCACCGTTGAAGTCGACAGTGCCGACCCGGTCGAAGATCTGGCGCAGGCCATAACCGCTTCCGGCTTTGAGGCCACGCCAGCCTAAAGACGCTTCTGTTCAGGTCAGTTGAAACAGCTATAGGGCAGGAACCGCACGGGCGTGCCTGTTGTGATCTCTGCCGCTTCATGGGGCAGCTCGACCAAGCCATCCGCCCATGACAGTCCGCTAATGCGGCCCGACCCTTCGGATTTGAACACCTCAGCTTGGCCATCGGTGTTGAGGCGGGCGCGCAGAAACTCACGCCGTCCGGGCTTTTTCGATTTAGCGAAGGCCGCGGGCACCATGAACCCCTGCGGCTCCCGCCACGCCTGCCCCGCCATCACCCCCAACGCAGGGCGTGCAAACAACAGCGCAGTCACAAAGGCCGCAACAGGATTACCCGGCAGACCAAAGACCGGCAGCAACGCCTCGGCTGCAGGCCAGAGCCCCAGCGCCAGCGGGCGGCCCGGCTTGATCGCAATGCGCCAACTGTCTATCTGCCCCTCGTCGCGCAACAGGGCGGATACGTGATCCTCATCCCCTGTCGACACCCCGCCAGAGGTCAACACCGCGTCCACCTCTGCCACTGCAGAGGTCAACCGGTCGCGCAGCGCAGCGCGACTGTCGCGCACATGGCCAAGATCCACCGCGTGAAAGCCCCAGTCGCTGAGCAGCGACAAAAGCATGGGGCGGTTGCTGTCATAAATTTTGCCCGCTCCCATATCTTCGGGCGCGATCGTGCCGGGCATCACAACCTCATCACCATTGGAAAAAACACCGACGCGCAGCGGGCGATAGACCGGAACCTCTGCCAGACCCGCCGCAGCCAACAACGCGGCATCTTCAGGGCGCAAACGACGCCCTTTGCGCAGGACAACATCACCTGCACTGAAATCCTCACCCGCGCGGCGCAGGTTGGCCCCCTGCTTCAGGGGGCCGCGAAACTGTATTTTGCCGCCCGCGATCTCCACATCTTCCTGCAGCACCACGGTCTCCATCCCCTCGGGCACGATGGCACCTGTCAGGATGCGCAGCGCATGGCCGGCAGGCAATACGCCACCGTAGGGATCACCGGCGGCAGAGCGGCCATCAGCCAGAGGCAGTGTTACCAGCTCATCAAGTGCCGCCCCGGCGAAACCGTAGCCATCCACAGCCGAATTAGGCGCAGGCGGATTGGCCCTGAGCGCCACAATATCCTGCGACAGTATACGGCCCCGTATGGCGTTAAGCGGCACCAGATCTTCACCAACCACAGGTGTCACGCGATCGCGCAGTCGCGCCAGCGCATCCTCCAGCGGGATCCAGTTCACACCGGGCGGCAGGGCAAAGCAATCGTTGCGCAGTTTAGCGGTCATGTCGGCATCAGTCCCAGATCTTGCAGAATAAAAGTAGCAATCGCATCGTGATCATTAAGATCAAAGATCGGGCGGCCCAGATCCCCATGCGCCTCTGCCGGTTGATCAGAGGCCAGCGCGCGGATCGTCTGATCGGCCGTCGCAATCAAGGGCTGGCCCGCTGCTGCGCGGTGCGTTTCGATCTTGGGGTGAGGTTCGCGTTTATAGCCCTCGACCAATACCAGATCGACGTCGGAGAGTTTTGTCAGCATCTCAGCCAAAGGTGGTTCCTCTGCGCCGCGCAACTCATGCATCAACGCCCAACGGCTACCGGAAATCAACAAAACCTCCTGCGCGCCCGCTTCGCGGTGGCGGTAACTGTCACGCCCCGATTGGTCGACGTCGAAGCTGTGGTGCGCATGTTTCACAGTGGAGACGCGATAGCCGCGCGACGTCACTTCGGCCACCAGCCCTTCCATCAGGCCGGTTTTACCGCAGTTTTTCCATCCGGTGACACCATAGATCTTCATTTTATAGCCTTTGCACATGCCGCCATTGCGCGGGCTTGCTCCAGATCTTCTGGGGTGTTCACGTTAAAAAACGGCTCCATCGCGTAGCCATCAAACAACACCTCTGCCGCACCGTGGCGGCTGGTCCAAATCACCACCTTGCGCAGACCATCCTGCAATGCCGCCCGCAGATCATCGCGCAAGGCAACGGGCCAAAAGCCAAAGGTCGGCTGCCGAACCTGCCCCCGTTTTGGATCCATGCTGGCTGCCAGCGCTATCACTGCATCACCGCGCCCCTGGCCAAGCCGCGCCACAAGATCAGTCGGGAAAAATGGCGTATCGGCGGCGACTGACACGATATGCGTCGCGCCACGCTCTGCCGCCCAATCCATGCCTGCCAGAACGCCCGCCAAAGGCCCTGCGTAATCCGCGATGCCATCTGCCACGACAGGCAGCCCATAGGCATCAAAACGGCTGGCATCACCATTTGCGTTCAGCACCATGTCCCCCACCTGCGGGCGCAGACGGTCGATGACATGACCCAGCAATGTCGTATCACCTAGCGGCAACAGCCCCTTATCGCCGCCGCCCATGCGCGACGACAGACCACCGGCAAGGATAACGGCAGGTATCTGGCTACGCATCCCCTGCCCCCTTGCGCCGCGACTTTTTGGTATCCTCAGCCACCGCAGACAGATCGGCGTCATAAATCAACCGCTCTGCCCCACTGAGGCAGGTGAAACGTTTGCCCCGCATCCGGCCGATCAGCGTCATGTTCAGCTTGCGCGCCAGATCTACACCCCAAGCGGTAAAGCCAGAACGGGACACCAGTGTCGGGATCCCCATCTGAGCCGCCTTCAGCACCATTTCAGAGGTGAGGCGTCCGGTGGTGTAAAGGATCTTGTCCCCCGCCTCCGTGCCTTCGGCAAACATCCAGCCGGACACTTTGTCCACTGCGTTGTGGCGGCCCACATCTTCCATATAAACCAGCGGGCGGTCCTGTTGACACAGAACCGTTCCGTGGATCGCGCCCGCCTCAAGGTATAGACTGGGGGTCCGGTTGATCTGATGCGCCAGTGTGTAGAGCCACGAGGTACGCACCGGCGTTGCGGGCAAAGTCAGATCCTCCAGGCCCTCCATCATATCGCCAAAAACAGTGCCGACCGCACAGCCTGATGTGCGGGTCTTCTTCTTTAGCTTTTCTTCATAGTCGGTGGCGCGTTCGGTGCGCACCACGACGACCTCCAACTCCTCATCATAGTCCACACCGGTGACAACATCATCGGCCAAGAGCATGCCCTGATTGCGCAGGAAGCCCAGCGCCAGATAGTCAGGGTAATCGCCAATGGTCATCGCTGTGACAATCTCCTGGCTGTTGAGGTAGATCGTCAGCGGGCGTTCCTCCACAACCGAAATCTCCTGCGCGACGCCATCCTGATCCACACCGATGACAGCCGCTGTCAGGCCTGCACGGCTTGGGGTCGGCGCAACTATGTAAGTGTGTAATGTGTCGGTCACTTTTGCCAAGGGGCTAGTCCTGTTCAGTTCGGGCGCTGATCCACAGTTACGCCCTTTGGGTGGGAGTTCAAGCACTTCGCAGACTGTATCACAGCATGGACAAGGTAAGGGGCAAGTTCTACACAAGACGCATGACGGATAGATCGACACAGACACTGGACATTGACGCCCTTGGCCTATTGTGCCCGCTGCCGGTTCTACGGTTGCGCAAACGGATTCAGGGGCTGCCAACCGGGTCTGTTGTGACCGTTCTGGCCGATGATCCCGCAGCCCTGATCGACATACCGCATTTCTGCCATGAGGCAGGACATAGCTATGAAGGTGCCGAGGAACTGCCACCAGAGACGGCCAGCAGCGAGGGCAAGGCACCGTATCGCTACCGACTGGTGTTGGGCTGATTATTCCGCCGCGTTGAAGGTGAACAGCGCCTCGCCATTCAGACGGTAGCCGTTGATCAGCTCCTTGGCGATGTCCGAGACCAACCATGCCTCCAACTGCGCAGCCAGATCGGCCTTTACGTGCGGATGCAGCTCCACGCTCACTGGCAGGTAGGCATATTGATTGAACAGCACCGGATCCCCGGCGAACAAAAGTTCCAGATCGCCTTTGTTAGCAAATTTAAGCCAGCTGGCGCGATCAGACATCACATAAGCATTCATACCAGATGCGGTATTCAGCGTCGCGCCCATGCCTGCGCCTGCAGCCTTGTACCAGTTGGGGGCCAGCGCGGCCGCGTCGAGGCCAGCGTTTTGCCAAAGGCTCAGCTCTTTCTTATGGGTGCCGCTATCATCTCCACGGCTGACGAACGGCACTTCTGCGCCACGGATCGCCTCCAGCGCAACGGCGGCGTCAGCGGCATCTTTGATCCCGGCAGGGTCCGCAGCGGGGCCGATCAGCACGAAATCATTATACATGATTTCCGTACGGTGCGGCCCATAGCCACCGACAACAAAAGCCTCTTCAGCCGGTTTGGAGTGCACGAGGATCGCATCCACATCGCCCGCCTGCCCCAGCCGCAGCGCCTGACCAGTGCCGACGACCAGCAACTGCACCTCCAGATCCAGATCCGCCTTGATTTGCGGCAACAGCACATCCGACAGGCCGGAATTGTGGAACGAGGTGGTCACCGCCATGCGCATTGTATCCGCAAAAGCCGCGCCCGTGCCCATCGCGCTAATGGTCAAAACCAGCGCAGCGCAGCGCAGGGATTTGCCGCACATCTTCTCGGCAAATTTCAGTGTCATAGCAAAATATCTCCATTTACGAAGGCGCGGGCCTCTGCCGTGGCGGGTCCCTCAAAGAAAGTGTCAGCAGGCGCAGCCTCATGCACGCGGCCCTTGTAGATAAATAGAACATCGCGCGCCAAACGCCGCGCTTGGCCCAGATCATGGGTGATCATCACGATCCGCGTGCCGCTTGCGTGGGCGCGGTTTAGGATCGCCTCAATATCACGGATTGCGCCGCCGTCCAGACTGGCACAGGGTTCGTCCAGAAAAAGGATCTGCGGATGACGGATCAAGGCGCGGGCCAACGCCAGCTTCTGCCGTTCCCCCCCCGACAGAACCCATGCAGGTTTACCCAGGCTGTCGCCTAGACCCACATCCGTCAATGCCGCTGCCGCCCGATCTCGGGCCTCAACGCGCCGCGTTCCATGAACTGTCAGCGCGTAGGCCACATTGTCCAGCACTGACCGCCGCATCAACGTGGGATGCTGAAACACATAGGCCTGATGGGCACGCGACGTATCCTCATCTGCGGCCCAGGTCACGGTGCCTGTCGCTGGCCGTTCGAGCCCGTGCATCAACCGCAGCAGCGACGTCTTGCCCGCCCCGTTTGGGCCAAGGACGATGGTGAAGCCATCACGCCCCAATGTCAGGTCTATCGGACCAACCAGCGTGCGCCCACGCCGTTTGACCGTGGCAGCGCTGAGCTCTAGCGGCAAAATCCGAGAATGCGTTGCACTTACCATCGGCTGCTGACCTCCGTTCGGGAGGCAAAGTGGATCGCCAGATTCACCCCAATGGCAATGGCGATCAGCACAAAGCCAAGTCCCAGTGCCAGCGCAAAGTTGCCCTTGCCGGTTTCCAGCGCAATCGCCGTGGTCAGCACCCGGGTGGCTTGGTCGATGTTCCCACCTACAATCATGATCGCTCCCACCTCACCGATACCGCGTCCGAATCCTGCAAGGGCAGCGGTCAATAATGCACGGCGTGCGTCCCACAGCAGGGTCACAATACGCTGCCGTCTGGTGGTATTCAGCGAAATCAGCAAATCATGATATTCCGCCCACAACTCGCGCAGAGCCTGATGGGCGATTGACGCGATCAACGGCGTCAGAATCACCACCTGTGCGATGATCATCGCAGCGGGCGTGAACAGCAGGCCAAACACGCCGAACGGACCAGATCGCGACAGCAGAAGATAGACGATCAGCCCCACCACCACCGGCGGCAGACCCATCATCGCGTTCATCAGGGCAATCACACCGCGCCGCGCGCGAAAGCGATAAACCGCCAGCATCCCGCCCAGCGGCAGCCCAATGGCCGAGGCAATCAGTGTCGCGCTCAGCGTGACCTGCAACGAACGGGCCGAGATCTGCAAAAGATCCGGATCCAGGGTTGCTATCAAAAGGGCGGCCTGTCTCAAGCCTTCCCAGATCTCGGTCATCTCACACTCACTTTAGTCGCTATGGCGTTTGCTGGTCGCTACTGCCCTAACTTAACGGCATAATTTCGCCCGTGCGATGTGAGAAACGACAGATCATGCACGGTTTTGCAACCATACGCGGGGACCGGGACGGCAGACGACGCGGGCGATTTTAATCCAAGGCGGCGCGCGGCCCGTATCTTTCCTATAGTTCGAAAGGACCGCAAGATGCCCACCGCATGTCGTTTTCCCAAACCCCGCCTTACACCACAGCGCGCCGCACTTTTTGCCCTGTGCCTGAGCGTCACGAACCTCTTCCACACCGCCGCATCCGCAAACGACGCCCCACCGGCGGAGGTTAAATCCGCCTTGCCCGCCGCCGCAGAGCTTGGCGCGGCGAAGGTCCGTTGGTTTGGCTTGCCGATCTATGATGGTCGCCTGTTCACCACCAAGGCCGCCGCCTTTGACTGGCAGAAGCCTTTCGCGCTGGAACTGACCTATCAACGCGGGTTTTCTCAGGAACAATTGCTGACCGCCACCAACAAAGAGCTGATCCGGATGGAAGGGCGTCTGCCAGATCAGTCGATGATCGTCGAAAAGCTGACCCAGTGTTATCGCACCGTAGCCAAAGGAGACCGTTTCGTCGCTTTCGGTGCACGCAAAGATCGGATCACCTTTTTGTTTAATGGCCAACGGTCCTGCGATCTGGACCATCCGGACGTGCGCAAACGGGTGATGTCGATCTGGCTGTCGGATCAATCACGTGATCCTGCGCTGTCGCGAAAACTGCGTGGTGAGGAATGACGCGCGCGTCTTCTGCCGGGATCCCCTCTGGCCTCTACCCGCGTGTGGGGATATTTTCTGCAATCCTCGCCAGTGCAGGTCTGCCTCTTTACATTCACCTGCCCAGTTTCGCGGCCCGTGATTACGGGATGGATCTGGCGACGCTGGGCGCGGTGCTGATCACCATCCGGCTGATGGATCTGGTGCAGGATCCGGCACTGGGATGGATGGTCGACCGCTTTGCCCACCGTCGGCTGGCGCTGGCCAATCTGGGGTTGGGGGGGCTGGCACTGGGCTTTGCTCTATTGTTCGTGCTGCC
This sequence comes from Thalassobius sp. Cn5-15, assembly GCF_022347685.1. GTDB lineage: Bacteria > Pseudomonadota > Alphaproteobacteria > Rhodobacterales > Rhodobacteraceae > Thalassobius. The sequence continues at coordinate 30,804 of NZ_JAKRGF010000005.1, read as the reverse complement.
ACCGCTGTTGGCGCCCGTGTGGTGGATGCTGTTGGCGCTGGTGGTTGTCTTCACCAGCTATTCGCTGTTGCAGATCCTGTTCTATGGTCAGTCGGTGCTACTTGCTGGCGCGGCGGGGGACCAACACCTGCGACTCGCAGGCTGGCGCGAAGCGGGGCTGCTTGCCGGTGTGTTGATTGCGGCCAGCGCGCCGCAGCTGCTCATCGCGGCGCAGCGCGTGGCACCCTATCGCGATTTCGGCCTGTTGCTTATTGCGCTTATCGCGGCTTGTGCCCTGCTGACGCCGATGCTGTGGCGCCCCCGCGCACGCCCGGCATCCTCGGGAAGCCAAATCGCCTGGCGCCGCCTGATGCAGCCTGCTGTTCTTTGGCTCTTGGCGCTTGGGTTGTTGAACGCGCTACCAGTAGCGCTGTCGTCGACGTTGTTCGTGTTCTTTGTCGAGGATCAGTTGCAGATACCGCAACTCACCGGCCTGTTCCTGATCCTGTTCTTCGTTGCAGCAGGCGTCGCGGCGCCGCTATGGTCGCGCGCTGCACGTCATTGGGGACCACGCAACGCCTTGTTGGCAGGGATGATCCTGGCGATTGTGGGATTTGGCTGGGCCGCCAACCTACCCGCAGGGTCAACAGCGGCCTTTGCAGTGGTCTGCCTGGCCTCTGGCGCGGCCTTGGCTGCGGACATGGTGATCCTGCCTGCTGCCTTTGCAACCGTACTGGGCCGTATGGATCTGCCCGAAGGATTAGGCTTCAGCCTGTGGACCTTCGCCGCGAAACTGGCCCTAACGCTGGCGGCCGCTGTCGCGCTACCGGCGCTGGCTTGGGTGGGCTATGATCCAACCAGCACTCAAACGCCGCAGCCTGCGGCCCTGAACGCACTGGCATTGGCCTATGCGTTGATCCCCTGCCTGCTGAAATTGCTGGCGATCGCATGGCTATTTGCCCTGCCCAAAGGGCTAATCGATGGGCGCAAAAGCGCAGAAAATAGATCACAAAAACGTGTTTGAAATCATTTCCACTGCTTGCTTAGCCTCGCATCCCAGCGTTTCAAGGCCTAAATCACGCGAAAACCGCAGATCCAAATCCCAAAATGCCCCGTAACGGTCTCAGATGTCCAACAGGCATCGCAGTTAGAACCCAACCCGGAGTAGACACAATGATCCGTGCAACCGCATTCGCAATCGCCACCCTGCTGGCCAGCCCCACCTTTGCTGACGGCCATTCCAAAGACATCGTAGACACTGCAATGGGCGCTGGTGATTTCACCACCCTTGTTGCTGCCGTGAAGGCCGCCGGTCTGGTGGACACATTGAAGGGCGACGGCCCCTTCACCGTATTTGCCCCGACTGATGCAGCCTTCGCTGCCTTGCCCGAAGGCACGGTTGAAACCCTGCTGAAGCCCGAGAATAAGGATCAACTGGTCGCCATCCTGACCTACCACGTTGTGCCCGGCAAGGTGATGTCCACCGATCTGCAGGACGACATGAAAGCAACCACCGTACAGGGTGGCGACATCACCATTGATATGGACAATGGGGTGATGGTGAACGACGCCAATGTCGCAGCCGCTGATATTGCCGCCAGCAACGGCGTGATCCATGTGATCGACAAGGTTATCCTGCCCGGCAGCTAAGTCAGCCCCCCCAAATCGACAAACAGGGGAGCAGGACCTTCCCCATAGCGCAGCCCCCCTGTCAAAGACTCGCCGTCGCAAACGGCGGGCCTTTTTAGTTGCGCAACGAAAAACGCCGCAGACGAGCTGCGGCGTTTTTTGAAGTCTTTATTTTGCGATCAACCGCCGAAGTCGTCCAGCATGATGTCTTCGCGGTCGACACCCAGATCCAACAGCATGTTGATCACCGATTGGTTCATGATCGGCGGACCACACATATAGAATTCGCAATCCTCAGGCGCGGGGTGGTTTTTTAGGTACTCTTCCAGCAGCACGTTGTGGATGAAGCCGGTGTAGCCTTTCCAATCGTCCTCTGGCAGGGCATCAGACAATGCCACGTGCCATTCAAAGTTATCAAACTCGTCGGCCAGCGTGTCGAAATCTTCGACAAAGAACATCTCTTTCTTTGAACGCGCCCCGTACCAGAAGGTGATCTTGCGATCACGGTTTTCCAGACGCTTCAGCTGGTCGAAGATGTGGCTGCGCATCGGCGCCATGCCTGCACCACCACCGATGAAGACCATTTCCTTCTGAGTCTCACGGGCGAAGAACTCGCCAAACGGACCAGAAATCGTGACCTTATCACCCGGTTTCAGGTTGAAGATGTAGGACGACATCTGACCCGGTGGGATGCCTTGCGACCCCGGAGGCGGCGAGGCCACACGCACGTTCAGCATGATCAGACCCTTTTCATCAGGGTAGTTCGCCATGGAATAGGCGCGCTCAATCGGCTCAGCCACGGTGGATTCATACTGCCACAGGTTAAATTTATCCCAGTCTTCGTGGTACTCTTCACCAATGTCGAAGTCTTTGTAGGACAGTTTGTGCGCAGGTGCTTCGATCTGGATATAGCCACCCGCACGGAAGTTTACGTCTTCGCCTTCGGGCAGTTCCAGCACCAGATTTTTGATGAAGGTTGCGACGTTGTCGTTGGAACGCACGGTGCATTCCCACTTCTTCACGCCGAACACCTCTTCGGGCACTTCAATGTTCATGTCCTGCTTGACCGCAACCTGACAGGACAAACGGTCGCCACAGGCGGCTTCACGTTTGGTGATGTGGCTTTCTTCAGTCGGCAGGATCGACCCGCCGCCCGAATGGACCTTCACACGGCACTGCGCGCAAGTACCACCGCCACCACAGGCCGACGGTACGAACAACTTCTGATCGGCCAACGTCTGCAGCAGTTTACCGCCTGCGGGCACAGAAACGGTTTTCTCACCGTTGATGGTGATTTGCACGTCGCCGGTGGACACCAGCTTCGAACGGGCCGCCATAATGATCGCCACCAGCGCGATAACGATCAGCGTAAATAGGATGATCCCCAGAGCAAAAGTTTCCATTCCAGATCTCCTATCAGAGTTTCACGCCGCTGAATGACATGAAGGCAAGCGCCATCAGGCCAGCGGTGATGAAGGTGATGCCAATGCCCTGCAGGCCATCGGGGATATCGGAATACTTCAGCTTTTCGCGCACACCAGCCATTGCGGTGATTGCCAGTGCCCAACCGAAACCGGAGGAGACACCGTAGGTCGCAGCCTCTGCCAGATCGTAACCACGTTCCACCATGAACAGCGACCCACCAAGGATCGCGCAGTTCACCGTGATCAGCGGCAGGAACACACCCAGCGCGTTGTAGAGCGGCGGGAAGTATTTATCGAGAACCATTTCAAGGATCTGAACCAGCGCGGCGATCACACCGATGTAGGAAATCAGACCAAGGAAAGTCAGGTCTACATCAGGGAAACCGGCCCATGCCAGCGCGCCGGGCGCCAGCAGGTAGGTCAGGATCAGGTTGTTCGCTGGCACGGTGATCGACTGAACGATCATCACCGAAATCCCCAGACCAATCGCGGTCGAAATCTTCTTCGACACGGCGATAAAGGTACACATGCCCAGGAAGAAGGACAGCGCGAGGTTTTCAACAAAGATCGCTTTGACCGCGAGGGAGAGCAGCGCTTCCATCAGTGGGCCTCCACAACTTGAATTTTGTATTCACGCTCTTCCACCTGTTCCGGCTTCAGCGTGCGGAAGGCCCAGATGATCAGGCCAATGATGAAGAAGGCCGACGGCGGCAGTAGAAGCATACCGTTCGGGACATACCAGCCACCGTTGTTCACGGTTTCCAGAATGGTCACACCAAACAGCGATCCCGCACCGAACAGTTCGCGGATCACGCCAACCATCATCAGGATCAGACCGTAGCCCATACCGTTGCCGATACCGTCAACGAAGGAGGCGATCGGCGGGTTCTTCATTGCGAAGGCTTCGGCGCGGCCCATCACGATACAGTTGGTGATGATCAGACCCACAAAAACTGAAAGGGTTTTGGAAATCTCAAAGGCGTAAGCCTTCAAAACCTGATCCACCATGATCACCAATGATGCGATAATCACCATCTGCACGATGATACGGATCGAGCTGGGGATCTGGTTGCGGATCATCGAAATGAACATCGACGAAAACGCCGTCACCAGCGTCACCGCGATGGACATCACAAAGGCCACCTGCAACGACGAGGTCACCGCCAGCGCCGAACAGATGCCCAGAACCTGCAGCGTAATCGGGTTATTGTCGACCATCGGGTCGATCAGCAGTTCTCTTTTGGTTTGTGCCATCAGATTTCTCCTGCTTTGAGATTGGTCAGGAAGGGGGCAAAGCCCGCTTCGCCCATCCAGAATTTCACCAGATTGTCCACACCGCGCGATGTCAACGTGGCACCGGCCAGCGCGTCTACGTGATACTCAGCCCCTGCGGCAGGCACCGATTTGGCAACGGTGATCTGCAGCATGCCGTTTTCATCGGCCAGCTTCTTGTCACGCCACAGCGATTTCCAACGGGGGTTGTCCACCTCTGCGCCCAGACCGGGGGTTTCGGCATGGCTATAGAACTGCAGACCGTAGATGTCGTTGCCGTTCTCTTCCAGCGCGATGAAACCGTACAGCGTGGACCACAGGCCATAGCCGTGGATCGGCAGGATCACCTTGTCGATGGCACCTGCATCGTCACGCAGCAGGTAGACGGTGACAAACTGCGACTTGCGGCCAATCGCGGCCGGATCGTCGGTCAGCGCAACCGAGGTGTCGGGGTTGTCAGCAGAGGCGCGATCGTCAAAGGTTTTGGCGTCGAACTGATCGGTGAAACGACCGGTTTCCAGTTCCAGCACATGCGGTTCAAAGGCGGCAAATGCCTCTGCCACATCAACGCCTTTCTCATAGACACCCGCGACCTGCAGAATGTTGACCTGCTTATCTTTCAGCTTGTTCACCTCCTGCGCGGGGCGCAGGGCAACAGCGACGGCCGATACGATCATCGACGCGACCAGACACAGGGTCACGGCCACAAACAGGGTCTTGGGCAGCGTATCCGCCGGCATCGCCAGAAAGCGACCGATGGCACCTTTGGGAGCAGTGTTTTGCACGTTCTGATCCTCAGACATTGCGACGAGCCCTCCGCTTGATGTTGGCCTGCACGACGAAGTGGTCGATCAGCGGTGCAAAGACGTTGCCGAACAGGATTGCCAGCATCATACCTTCAGGGAAGGCCGGGTTGATCACACGGATCATCACCACCATCACGCCAATCAGTGCGCCGTAGATGTAGCGGCCCACGTTGGTGTGGCTGGCCGACACAGGTTCGGTCACCATGAACACCAGACCAAAGGCATAACCGCCCACGACCAGATGCCAGTACCACGGCATTGCAAACATCGGGTTGCTGTCAGAGCCAATCAGGTTCAGCAACAGCGAGAAGCCGATCATGCCCCCCAGACAGCCCAGAACCAGACGGAAGTTGGCAATGCGGGTCACCAGCAGGAAGGCCAGACCGATCAGACAGGCCAGCGTCGAGGTTTCGCCGATGGAACCAGGGATCGTCCCGATGAAGGACGAGGTCCAGGTCAGACCCTCAGCCGCCAGTGCTTGAACGCCATCTGCGGCGGTCACAGCCAGTGCGGTTGCACCGGTGAAGCCATCCACAGGCACCCAGATCGCGTCACCCGACATCTGCGCCGGATAGGCGAAGTAGAGGAACGCACGGCCTGTCAACGCAGGGTTAAGGAAGTTTTTACCAGTGCCACCAAAGACCTCTTTGCCGATCACAACACCAAAGGAAATCCCCAGCGCAACCTGCCACAGCGGCGTGGTTGCGGGCATAATCAGAGCATACAGCATCGAGGTTACGAGGAAGCCCTCGTTCACTTCGTGACGACGCACTGTGGCAAACAGCACTTCCCAGATACCGCCAACCACAAGCGTGGTGATGTAGATCGGCAGGAAGTACAACAGACCGTGCAGGAAGTTCGCCAGCGGGTTCTGCGGGTTAAAGCCGATGCCGAAAAATTCAATCAGCGCCGCACGCCAGCCGGTGGCCGGGAAATCAGCAAGCGCGGTATTGGCCTGCAGACCCACGTTATAAAGGCCCATGAGGATACAGGGGATCGTCGCGATGACCACATAGGTCATGATCCGCTTCATATCGACATAGGACCGTGCGTGAGGCGCGGCGGTGGTTACGGTTTTCGGGGTGAAGAGAAAGCTCTCGACCATTTCGTACATGGGGAAGTACCGCTCATAGCGGCCACCCTTAACGAAATGGGGCTCGATGCGATCAAAGAAACTGCGGACGCCCAAGCGTTAGCCCTCCTTCTCGATCTTGGTGAGGCAATCGCGAAGTGCGATGCCGTATTCATATTTAGCGGGGCAGGCAAAACCCATCAGGCCCAGATCCTCTTCGTCGAGTTCCAGAGCGCCAAGGGCTTGTGCCTGATCGGTGTCCATCACCAGCATTGCGCGCAGCAGTTGCGTGGGCAGGAAATCCTGCGGCATCAGCTGCTCGAAGGTGCCGATCGGCACCATGGCGCGGCGGCCACCGTTCAGGTTAGAGGTCAGGTTGTAGATCTTCTTGCTGAAGGCCGATCCCAGAACCGGCTGAACAGCGTATTTCGAGGGCATGGCACGAATCCACCCCATCGGGATCTGTTTGTGATCTTCTTCGATCAGGGTGATCTGACGTGCGTAGCGGCCCAGATAGGCGCTGACGCCTTCACCAGCGCGGCCCGACAGGATTGAACCGGACACGATACGCAGCGGGGTATCTGTCGCCAGATCCTCGGCCAGCAGGTCGGTCATCGACGCACCCACAACGGTGCTGACAAGGCGCGGGCGCTTGACCATTGGGCCAGTCAGCGCAACCACACGGTCGGCAGGGTAAATGCCGGTTTCCAACAGGCTGCCGATCGCCATCACGTCCTGATAGCCGATCGTCCAGACCATTTTGGCCGCAGTCGGCGGCTCAAGGAAGTGCATGTGCGTGCCAGCCAGACCCGCGGGATGCGGGCCCGAGAAGCCTACCGCCTCAACACCCGCCAGATCGCCACCGGGCACGTCTGCGCCGATTTCATGGCATAGGTAGGTCTTGCCCTCGGTCAGTGCGGTGATCGCGGCCAGACCTTTGGCAAACGCCGTCGGCGCCAGCGCGATGATGCGCGCGGCATCTGCTGCCAGCGGTTCACTGTCCATCGCCGTCACATAGATTGCGGCCGGACGATCGCTGGATGCGGGCACCTTGGAATAAGGACGGGTGCGGAACGATGTCCACAGACCAGCGGCGCACAGGCGTTCTGCCAGACCGTCGGCGGTGCTAACGTCGCCCACGGCAGAGAAGTCCACCGGCGCAGCAGCGCTGGCGTCCACTTCGATCTCCACGCTGATCAATGCGCGACGGGCGCCACGGTTCACGGCCTTGATTCGACCGGACACAGGCGCCACGACTTTCACATCGGGGGTGTCTTTGTGGGCAAAGACCGGTGCGCCAGCGGCGATCACATCGCCCTCTTGCACATTCAGTCGAGGTTTCAGCCCGATGTAGTCCGCGCCCAATATAGCAACGGTCTTTACATCAAATGGGGTAATTTCCCCCTGATCCGGGGCACCGGACACAGGGAGGGTGAGGCCTTTTTTCAGTTTAAACTGCTGCACGTCCACTACGCTTTCGCTGTCACGGGCGCGGCATTGTTACCACCGCGCAATTTGAGGCACCGGATATTCGATGTGCTGAGTGAAGCCACGGGTCAAAACGAGATTGCGTCAATATGTCGCAAGTCACTTCGCGCATGTGTGCGTATACGTCACACCAGCAAAAAAGAGAGTTCCTCAGTGACCAAAAGCATCAAATTCTCCCGCCGTACCGTCCTGTGGCTCCCCGTTGCGCTGGCCGCCTGCCAATCGCGTTCCAACGTGATTGAGATGTCCGGCGTCACCATGGGGACGACCTACAAGATCACCGCAGTAGATCACAAAAACGCCGTCACCCAAGCGCAGGCTCAAGACGCAGTTAACATGGCTTTTGCCCGCGTTAACACCTTGATGTCTAACTGGGATTCTAACTCTGAAGTGTCGCGCCTGAACGCCGCCAATTCCAGTCAGACCCTGACCGTTTCACCTGAACTGGCCGAAGTGCTGCAGGCTGCAAACGACATCAACGCCGCCAGCGATGGCCAGTTTGACGTTACCCTCGGCCCACTGATCGACCTTTGGGGTTTCGGCGCAAAAGGCACCACCAGCGCCGCACCTTCTGCTGCAGAAATCACCCGCGTTGCGGCCGTCACCGGCCAGCAAGACGTGCTGGAGATTCGCGGCACTCAGGTTCGTAAGCTCAAAAGTGACGCAACCGTTTACCTGTCTGCCATCGGCAAAGGTTTCGGCGTAGACGCCGCAGGCAAGGCGCTGGCAGCGCTGGGTCTGCAGGACTACATGGTCGAAGTAGGCGGCGACATCGTCACCGCAGGCAAGAACCCCGATGGTCTGGATTGGCGCATTGGTGTGGAAACTCCGCTGACCGCTTCGCCCGCGCTGCAGCAGGTTGCGCGCCTGTCAAACATGGGGCTTGCCACTTCTGGCGACTACCGCAACTATTTCGAGCAAGACGGCCAGCGTTATTCGCACATTCTGGACGCCAAAACCGGCCGCCCAGTGACCCACCGCACCGCATCTGCAACCGTACTGGCCGACAACGCCATGCTGGCAGACGCATGGGCCACCGCAATGCTGGTCCTGGGCAAAGAGCGCGGCATGGAAATCGCCAAACAGCAGAACCTCGCCGTTCTGTTCATCGAACGTGGCACCAGTGACTTTGTCACCACCGCCAGCCCGCGTTTCCAAGCTCTGCAAGCCTGATTTAAAGGAGGCGCGTCATGCAAACCTTCCTCTTCACCTTTGCCTTTTTCGCAGTTGTAATGATCGGCATGTCGCTGGGCGTCATGCTGATGGGCAAGCGGATCAAAGGCAGCTGTGGTGGCCTCAATGCCATCGCGGATGCGGATCATTGCCTGGTCTGCAAAAAGGAAATCGATCCCGACAGCCCACTGCGGGAACGTCTGGCCTGCCCACGCGCACGCAAGATGGTCGAAGATATGGAAGCGCACTAACGCGCCCAAGGCTGATCAGCCTGAAGAAAGACCAAAACGCGGCCCTAACAGGCCGCGTTTTTTGTTGCCTTAATTATTGTAACCGTCGCCTCAGCCTGCGATCGGAACAAAGCCCAAGATCAACAGGCATCCCCCTGCCAGAAGCCCGCACCCCCACAGTTGCGCAGCAGAACCTTCGGCCTTCCACACAGACCGGTATCGGGTGCCTGCCAGCACCGCGACCACGAACAAAAAAGTGGCAACAGCCGGGCTCAATGCCAGTTCGCCGCTGATCAGATATTGTGACAGCACTTTGATTTTCCTTGCCTAAGGGCCTCTCGCTGCGCTTCACTGACATGGCATCATGGGTGCGATCAAGTCAGGAGGAGCGTAAAGATGCCGACATCATACCAACCACCGACCCGCGGCGACAGTGCGAGTAATACCCGCACCAGCAGCCAAAGCCTTACCAGCAACACCTTTGAAACCAGCGCCACTGTCGCCGACCTCTTGTCCGGCAAAGACCGCGTGGTGCATTCCGTGACCCCCGACGACACGTTGCGGGACGCGGTGAGGATCCTGCGAGATCAGAAAATCGGGGCGCTGGTGGCTGTGAACCTCGACGGGACGCTCTGCGGCATCCTGTCAGAACGCGATATCGTGCGCCAACTGGCCGCGACAGAGGCGCCGGATCAAACACTGGCCCAACGGGTCGGCGAAATCATGACCCACGACGTCCTCAGCTGCACACCAGAGGATACGCTGATGTCTGTCCTCACAACCATGACCGACGGCCGTTTCCGCCATATGCCGGTTGTGGAACAGGACCGCCTATGCGGGATGATTACCATCGGCGACGCGATCCAGCATCGTCTGAAACTTCTGGAACATGAGGCGTTGCAACTGAAACAGTTGATTGTGGGCTAAACACACACAGCGCCGGATTAAGAGGGGCAGCGCCCCTCACCCAACGTTCTGATGATCAGCGCAGCCGTTGCAGGCTGTGCACCATTGTGGCACCAAACTCGAAAAACGCACCCTGGGCTGCGGTGAAACGTTCCGCGTAAGCCTCAACTGGCGCAACCGGCAACACGGCTGTCTTGCCAGTCAGCAACGCCTCTGCCGCAGTTGCACCAAAAACCGTGCCGGGCCCAATCCCACGTCCCGAATAGCCAAAGATCGCATAGGCGTTCGGCCCAAAGATCTGCACCTTCGGCACATGATCGCGTGTCATCGCAATGCGCCCCGTCCAATGGTGTTCAAACGGCATATCGCCCAGATCAGGAAACAGGCGCTGCAGTTTATGCCGCGCCCAGCCGGCATGCAGCGGCCCGCCCAATCCGGTGCTGTTGCCCATACCACCAACGATCAACCGCCCCGCCGCATCACGGCGCACGGATGACATCACCTGCGCGGTGTCCCAACAGCCCTCGCCCGCTGGTAAAAACTGTGCTTGCTGCGCCTCGCTCAGCGGCGCAGTGGCGAACTGACAGTAGTTCACCGCCACATACTGCGGGCGCTGGGGCAGTGCCGCCGCCTCGGCATAGGCATTGGTTGCAACCAGCAACGCCTTAGCACGAACAGATCCGTCGGGCGTGAACAGATGCCACTGCCCCCCCTCATGACGCAGCGCCTGAACGGGTGAATGCCCGAACAGCCTTGCCCCCGCCCCCTGCGCCGCGCAGGCAAGGCCATGACAATAGGCCAACGGCTGCACCGTCCCCGCCGACGGGTTCAAAAGCGCGCCGTGAAAAGCATCCGATCCGGTACGCTGCCGAACCTGATCCGCGTCAAGAAGCTGCAGCGCGGCGCCGAACTGATTGCCCTGTCGGAACCGATCCTGCAGATCATTCAAACCACTTGGCGCATGGGCCAAATGTAACGTGCCCGCGCGGGTTGCCTCGCAGGCAATTCCATGCCGTTTGATCAGACCAAACACCTGATCCGGCGCACGCCCCAGCGTGTCAATCAGGCGGCGCCCCGCGACTTCGCCCATCTGAGCAACAATGGTTTCGGGTGGCAGCCATAGGCCCGCGTTGACCAACCCCACATTGCGACCCGATCCGCCATAACCAATCTCATGCGCCTCTAGTAGCGCGACGCTGGCACCACGTTCCGCCGCCGCAAGCGCTGCGGCACTGCCGGTAAAGCCCCCTCCAATTATTGCCAAATCGACGCTGAGGTCGGCAGTGAGCGGCGCGGCTTCCACCGCGTTTGTCAGGCTTGCCGCCCAAAGGCCCTGTGCATGATTATCGCTCATGACCTTTTGCCCATCAATTGTAACGCGGCAGCGGTGATGCTGTCCTTGGACGGCATGGTGGCAGCATAGGCGGGGCCGGTGGCAATAAAGCTGTCTTCGGCCGTTAGCCGCGCCAACTTCGCCTCTGATACCTCATGGAAATGCGCCATCAAGCCTTCAGCGACGCCACCAGAATGGCGGGTTTCGTCAACGATCAGAATGTTGTGACAATTGGCGGCCGCCTGTGTCAACGCGTCCTTCGGCAAGGGCGACAGCCAGCGCGTGTCGATGATCCGCACTTTGATCCCTGCCGCCTCAAGTGCGGGCAGCGCCTGGTGGCTGAGGTAGGTGCCATTACCAAAGGTCACAATCGCCAGATCCTGCCCGTCGCCATGAACGCCAACCTCGCCCAGCGCAATCGTTTCCGCCGGATCGGGATAGTGCTGCATCCAGCCGCCATCTTTATCGTCGTGCAGATCCCGCATTGGGTAAAGCGCGATGGGCTCTAGGAACGCCACAACCCGCTGTTCTTCGCGCGCCAATCGCACGCATTCGCGTAGCATCTTGGCCGCATCCGCGCCATTTGACGGACAGGCCAGAATAACGCCCGGAATATCGCGCAGAACGGCGACGGAGTTGTCGTTATGGAAATGTCCACCGAACCCCTTCTGATAGCCGAGGCCTGCGATCCGCATCACCATCGGGTTGGTGTATTGCCCCGTGGAGAAGAAGGGCAGCGTCGCGGCCTCGCCCCTGATCTGGTCCTCAGCGTTATGCAGATAGGCAAGGAACTGAATTTCCGGCATCGGGGTATAGCCGTTTTGTGCCATACCAATGGCGAGGCCCAGAATGGACTGTTCATCCAGCAACGTGTCGATCATCCGGTCTTGCCCGAAGCGTTGGCGCAGTTTCTGAGTAACACCGTAAACTCCGCCCTTCAAACCGACGTCTTCGCCCATCATCACGATTTCACCATGTGCCAGCATCAGATCTGTCAGTGCCCAGTTTATCAGCCGCGACATGATTTGCGGTTCAGCCATGGCGCGCAGATCACTGCCGAATACGGCCTCCCGCGCTGCCGCGTCAGGCCCATTTGCAGGTCTGTGATTTCGCGCAGGAGGGATGAGAGAAGTCATGACATCCTCCGCCGATTGCAGATGTGGGCGCGTGGCGGCCCAGTCGCCCAGCGTCTCTACCTCTGCCAACGCATCGCGGTAGATCGCCAGCGCCTCTGCCGGTTGCAACGCGCCTGAGACGCCCAGCAAACGAACTGAATGCAACAAAGGATCATTGGCCTCGTCCCGCTCCACCTCTGCCTTCGGCAGATAGCTGGTGGCTATATCCGCACCTGCGTGACCGTAAAGGCGCACGGTGCGCACATGCAGGAAGGCAGGCTTGCGCTTTTTACGGACATAGTCTGCCGCGGCCAATGCAGTGGCGTAAGTGTCGTAGATATCCAGACCATCACAGGCGAAATACTTGATCCCCGGGCGGTTCCGAAAATTGGCGGCGATCCAGCCCTTCGGTGTTTTGGTGGAAATGCCAATTCCGTTATCCTCACAGGCAAAAAGGATCGGCATCGGCACCGATTGAAACGCCGTCCAGCCCGCTGTGTTGAACGCGCCCTGCGCGGTGGAGTGATTGGCCGAGGCATCGCCAAAACTGCAATAGACAATACTGTCATCTGCCAACACCGCATGTTCGGGACGATGCCGCTTGGCCTGCGCGATGGAATAGGCCGCACCAACCGCCTTAGGCAGATGACTGGCGATGGTAGATGTCTGCGGCGGGATGTTCAGCACCTTGGAGCCCAGCACCTTGTGCCGGCCGCCGGAAATGGGATCCTCGCTGGAACAGGCAAAGCTGAGCATCATGTCCCGCGCGACCTGCTGATCCGGCACCTGTTCGCCGCGCTGAATTTGAAACGCGGCATCACGGTAATGCAGAAACGCCATATCCGTGGGCCGCAGCGCCGCCGCGATCGCCGCCATGCCTTCGTGACCAGAGGAGCCGATGGTGTAAAACCCCTGCCCCGCCTTCTGCATCGCGCGACTTTTCAGATCCATCGCCCGCGACAGGCAACCTGATCGGTAGATCGACACCGCATCCTGCGGCGAAAGTGGCCCAACAGGCGCATTCCCCGCAGGCAAGTCGCCAGCAGCAACACGGTCCAAAAAGTTCTGATGCACAATTGCAGCACGGTCCATAGCGGTGTTTCCATCTGAATAGCGGCGCCATGCTACGCGCCCGAAAATTCGCGCCCAGAGAGGCAGGTGTTCATATTGGTAAACTATCATTTCGATTTAGGGAAAAATAACGCTAAGAAATCGCAGACATTGGAGAAAAGCTCACATGGTCACCCCAAGACGGTTCCTACCATCCATCAATTCCCTCATGGCGCTGGAAGCAGTCGACAGGCTGGGGAGCGCCACGGCGGCGGCGCAGGATCTGTCGCTGACACACTCAGCCGTCAGCCGTCAATTGAAGGTGCTGGAGGAACAGCTGGGCGTCACCCTATTTGTGCGTGATGGCAAGGGGCTGAAGCTGACACTGGCGGGCGAAACCTATGCCCAATCGGTGCGCAGTGTGCTGAAACAACTAGCGCAGGCCAGCCTGAAGGTGAAGGCAACGGGGTCGCGCAGCAGCCTGAACCTAGCGGTGTTGCCGACCTTTGGCATGTATTGGCTGACCCCACGCTTGCGCGACTTCTGCGGTGCGCATCCAGAGGTCCAGATCAATCAGGCCACACGCGTGTCGCCATTTGACTTCCAGCAAGAACCGTTCGATGCGGCGCTGCACTTTGGCAGTCAGAACTGGCCCGGTGTGCATTACCTGCCACTCGCGGCTGAACGGGTGATGGCGGTTTGCGCCCCCGATTTTGCCCCTGCCCTACCGCTGTCACCGGAACAGTTGCTGGAACTACCGCTCTTGCACCTAGAAAGCCGCCCCGGCGCGTGGGAGGCATGGTTTGCCCAGCACGACCTCATCGCCAGCCGGTTGCGCGGCATGCTGTTTGACCAGTTCACCAATATGACCGAAGCGGTGGCCGAAGGTTTTGGCGCGGCGTTGCTGCCCGAATACCTCGCCCGCGCCGAAATTGCGCGCGGTCGCGTGGTGCCCGCCCACCCTGGCCTGCAAGAGGCCGAGGGGACATATTATCTGGTCTGGCCCAAAACCGGCGGCCAGAGCACTGCGTTAGAGCAGTTGATCAACTGGCTGGAGCGTGACGTTTCAGAAACGATGACAGACGCTTAAGGCCCGCCTTCAGATCCTCGGTCGGGTTCGTGTAGCCAATACGCAACCAGCCCTCCATGTCCATCGCGGAGCCGGGGGTCAGCAGCACACCTTCCTCTTGCAACAGCGTGACACAGAAATCGCGCGACGACATATCAAGGTCATAGCGCAGCAGCGCGGTGGTGCCGGATTTCGGCTTTACCCAGTTGATCAGAGGTTCCGCCGCAATCCAGTGATCCAAGATCGCAAGGTTATCTCGGGTTATCTGACGCGAGCGGGACAGGATTTTGTCCCTATTTTCCAGCGCGATTGCGGCCAGAAATTCGTCAATCTTGCCGACAGAAATGGTGTTGTAATCGCGGTGTAGCAAGACGTCATGCAGCAGCTCTTTCGGCCCTGCAATCCAACCGACGCGCAGACCGGCCAGTGAATAGGCTTTGGACATGCTTGCGGTGCTGATCCCCTTGTCATAGAGATCAGCAATTGCGGCCGTCATACCATCGCCCACCTGATCGATGCCGCGATAAACCTCATCACACAAGAGCCACGCATCGACAGAGCGCGCCATCTCAACAATCTGCGCCAGACACGCGCGATCCATCAGCGCGCCGGTAGGGTTGTTGGGATTGTTGATCGCAATCAGCCGCGTGTCAGGACGCACCATCTGGCGCAGCTCTTCCAAATCCGGCAGAAAATCGTTTTCCGCCCGCAGGTGCAGCAGTTCCACCTCAGCGCCGATGCTTTCGGGGATAGAATAGTGCTGCTGATAAGTGGGGACGACGGAGATCACATGATCGCCACGAGCCACCAACGTCTGATGCACCAGCGAATTGGCCCCGATGGTGCCGTGGGTGGTCAGGATATTGTCACGGGTTTGATGATCATAGAGGCCGCAGATCGCATCGCGCAGACGGTCAGATCCTTCGATCGCACCATAAGTCATCTGCATCGAGGTCAGCTGTGGCCACAGCGCATCGCCTTGCCCCGACAATTCCACCAGATCGCCAAGGGTCATGGCGGTGACACAGGTTTCAGCAAGATTGAGTTCGCATTTGGTCTCAAACTCGTTCATCCACATTTCAACGCCAAAGGGTCGGATATACATGTGCTTGGTCCTTTCTAGGCAATGACGAATGACGGATGCCTCCCCTGCTTAGACTGCCGATGGCCTCTCCGTAAATCCGCTGGAACTTCGGTATGGTGAGCCTAGGCGGCAGGATAAGCCTTTGTCATGTAGCCATCCATCGCCCCCCGGTAGACGGCAAATTCATCCGCCACCGAAGCATGCGCCATCAACCGTGCCTCGTAGGCCAGCACCCCATCGGGCCATGTGACCTGCAGCCCACAGCCCTTTTCAAATTCACGGATCCAGCTCAACGTCACCGCAAATCCGCAATCCGCGATATAGAGTGCGTCTGGATCCAGTGGGCTATGATCCAGCAATAATTCCAACGCGCCCATGATAGTGCTGAGGGCATCGCCCAGTTCCTTCACCTTCGTAGGATCGCGCCCCTCATAGGCGACCTGTGGAAAGAATGCGCGCACAGCGGGTTCCAGTTTGGTGTCGTGAAACCGGCTCTTCTCTCGCGCTTTGGCACGCAGCTGAAGATCTTCGGGCAACATCGGCACATCCGGAAAGGCTTCATTCAGATATTCGGCAATCGCCTCGGAATCCGCCAGTTGCATCCCCTCATGCAGGATCGCAGGCAGGGTACCGGAAGGCACGATACGACGATATTCAACGGACCCATAACCACCGGGGGGCGGCAGTTCCTCAAACGCGATGCCTTTGTGGCGCATAAGAATGCGCAGCTTCGCACAATAAAGGGACACCGGATCGGAATACATCTGCAACATAGGCGGGATCTTTCGGGATGTGGGAAATAAAAACGGGACAGAAGTTCCCCCCTGCCCCCTTTTGTCAGTGCAAAAAACGGATCACTCCGCCAGCAGTTGCCATTTACGGCCCAGCTCATCAAAGAAACCGCGTTCCTGCTTCAGCGCGATCCAGGTGTTTACATAGTTGATCCACACCTGATCATCCTGCGGCAACAGCATGGCGATCGGAGTGGGCGAGCGGCCTTCGCTCACCGGTACGATCATCAGTTGATCATATTTAGCGACCAGCTTATTCGCCTCCACGTTCGAGGTGATGTTGGCATCCGCACGGCCTGCCAGCACCTCTTGGAAGTCACGCGCGGGCGCTTCGACAATGCGGTGGGTGGCGTTGGGGAAATACTGCTTCACCTGCGTTTCCTGCGTGGTGCCCAGTGTTGCGGCAACGGAAACGTCAGCGGTGTTCAGGTCGTCCCAGTCGTTAAAGCGGCCCTCATTCGTCTTCAGCGTCAGCGGCACGGTCGCCAGCGAGAAATAACTTTCGGAATAGCCTGCTGTTTTCGCCCGAGACGGCGACACAGAGGCAGAACCGGTGATGTGATACTGACCAGAAGTCACACCTGCGACCAGCGTTTTCCAGTCAGTGGGGACGAATTCGACTTCAACCCCCAGATCGGAGGCCAGTTCAGTCATCACATCTATGTCATAACCTTCATAGGAATTGGTCGCGACATTGCGCATGGTCATCGGGTTCCAGTCACCTGTTGTGCCCACTTTCAGCACGCCAGAGCTGAGGATTTCGCTCAATGCGGACTCTGCCGACGCTTGGACGCCGGACACAGCCATGACCGCAACCGCGGCAGCAATCTTGAAGAATTTCATATCTTTCCCTTTTAAACCGTTTGCGCATATCTAGTTTGCCAAAGAGCCATGGAAAGAGCGACCTCAAAAGGGATCAATTTTTTGTGGCAGACCCGTATTTTAATTGTTGTTGCCAAAGGGCCGACCAATCCGATGACCAATGCCTCCCCTATCGCAGCGCCAGACATCACTGAAGAAACCACTCCGGTCATCTCGATGCGCGGTGTGTCCAAGTATTTTGACGATTTTCAGGCGCTGAAATCGGTGTCCTTTGATGTGCAGAAAGGCGAACGCGTGGTGGTCTGCGGCCCCTCTGGCTCAGGTAAGTCGACGCTGATCCGCTGTATAAACCAGCTGGAGGCACATGAGGCGGGCGAAATCACTGTCGAAGGCACCACCCTGGACGACAGCCGCACCAGTCTGGACCAAATCCGCGGTTCCGTTGGCATGGTGTTTCAGCAGTTCAACCTCTTTCCCCATCTAACCGTTTTGCAGAACCTTACCCTTGGCCCTCGCCGCGTGCTGGGATTGAGCGAGGACGAGGCCCGCAAACGCGCCGTAACCTATCTGGAGCGGGTGCAGATCCCAGATCAAGCCGAGAAGTTCCCCCGCCAGCTGTCCGGCGGCCAGCAACAGCGCGTCGCCATCGCACGCTCCCTGTGTATGGAACCACGCATTATGTTGTTTGATGAACCAACATCCGCCCTTGATCCCGAAATGATCGCCGAAGTGCTGGATGTAATGACCGAACTGGCCGACAGCGGCATGACGATGATCGTGGTCACTCACGAAATGGGCTTTGCCCGCCGCGTGGCCGATCGCATGGTCTTTATGGACAAGGGTGAGATTGTCGAAACTGGTACGCCCGAGGCGTTCTTTACCGCGCCTAAATCCCAGCGCTGCGCCACTTTCCTGCAACAAATCCTGAACCACTGAGGCGCAGATATGAAACGTTTCCTCCTTCTTCTGCCTGCCCTGTTTTTGCTGTCTGGTTGTTCGGGCAACTGGGGCTGGTATGTCGTTGACCCTACGACCCCCAATGGCGCGGCGAACCTGCGGTTTCTGATCAGCGGCGCCTATAACACGGTGCTAATGTCGGTCACGGCGATCCTGATTTCCATCACGCTGGGTCTGCTGATCGCGCTGCCAGGCCTGTCAGCCAAGCGTGGCTGGCGCGCATTAAACCGCACCTATGTGGAAATTGTTCGGGCGGTGCCCATTCTGGTGCTGATCCTGTGGGTCTACTACGGCCTGCCACAACTCAGCGGCATCACCCTCAACGTGTTCTGGGCCGGTGTTCTGGCACTGGCGCTGTCAGACAGCGCCTTTCAGGCAGAGATTTTCCGCGCAGGCATCCAGTCGATCCACAAAGGCCAGTACGAGGCGGCGCAGTCCATATCCCTCAGTTATCGCGACACCATGCGCTATGTAATTCTGCCACAAGCCATTCGCCGCATCCTGCCCGCATTGGGCAACCAACTGGTTTATATGCTAAAAATGTCATCACTGGTGTCGGTGATCGGCATGCAGGAGTTGACGCGCAAAGCAAACGAACTGGTCGTATCCGAATATCGCCCGTTGGAAATCTACACCATTCTGGTGCTGGAATATCTGGTGCTGATCCTGATCGTATCCGCCGGCGTACGTTGGCTGGAACGACGCATGAACGCGGCTGAAGCCTGAAAACTGCGGGCCGTCTAGAGCGGACACACAAATGAGGGCTGGCACCACTCACGGACCAGCCCTCACCCTCGCAGGGCATCTACACAAACACATAAATCCCGGACCAAACCACGCCCCAAATTCTGACGCGGCTGGCGATTTTACCCAAAGTCCCTCGGACCATACTCTTTACACGCACTCGTAAACCAAACCGAACACAGAATAATTTCCAAACATCGGTCACTGACGCACTGAATGGGTTGTAACCAATGACAAAAAGAATGGACATACTGATAAGCTGTACCTTACCCATCTATCACACGTCATAAGATTGTCATTAAATGAGCACTTCTGAAACAAATATAGAACATGATGGCCACGCCCTTGCCAAAATACGGCGTGGATTCGGGTGGTCACAGGACGAACTGGCAGATGCGCTACGCATTTCCCCCTCGACCCTGTCGCGTTGGGAACGTGCGCCCAAGATGATGAACCATCTGGTGGTGTCGCGTCGCCATCCCAATCGCACGCTGGCCTATCTGCGGGCGATGGTTGAACCAGCTATTCTGGATGGGGTTATGGGCTCGGACCGCATTGGCGGACTGTTTTATGGCGAAAGCTATATTCTGGTGGCGATCAGTCAGGGCATGGCACAGCGGTATCACCTGACCGGTGCAGCCGTCGGCTTTCCGGCTATGCCCTTTGTGCGCGGCGTTGCGGCCCGTGCCATCCACAATCACATCGACCAGATCCGTGCCGTATCGCGCACGCCGGGGTCCGGCGCGATCTGGCGGATTCCCAGCGATCTATCAATGATCGTCAAAGACGGCTGGACCATCTCATTCAATGCCATTGGCGGTAATATGGTCTCTGCCGACGTCGAACTGATGCGACCCGAAGAGGCGCACCTTCACGAAGGTGCGCCAGTGGAGTTCTTTGGCCTCTGACAGGTATCAGGCCTATTGCACCAGCCGTTCATAAATCACACCGCCGGCAGACGTGCATCTACGTAAAGCGCGCCGCGGCGGGTGTGTTCCAAATCGGTTTCCACGCGGTAGGTTTCGCCAATTTCTGTCAGCGCCAGAATTTCCGCTGGCGGGCCATCAGCCAGCACCTCACCTGCGCGCAAAAGGACCAAGCGGTCGCAAAATTTGGCCGCCAGATTTAAATCATGCAATGCTGCCATAATCACCGGCTGGCGCCGCTGCATCTCACTGCGCACGGAGGTCAGGATCGACAGTTGGTGATGCAGATCCAATGCGCTGGTGGGTTCGTCCAACAGGATCACCTCTGGCGCGCGCACAATGGTCTGCGCTACCGCCACCATCTGCGCCTGCCCCCCACTGAGGTCCGCAATACCTCGATCCGCCAGATGGGACAAACCCAACGCTGACAGGGTGTCAGCGACACGGTCCAGATTATCCCCCTGTACCCGCCAGCCGGTGGTCTGTTTCAGCGCCAGCAGAACGCTTTCAAACACGCTCAGCAATGCGTTGCAGCCATAGGCCTGCGGCATATATGCGATACGGCGCGCGCGGTCGCGGCGCGGCAGGTGGGTAATGTCATCACCGCCAAGTGTAATCCGCCCTGCCATCGGTGCCACCAATCCCGCCAATGACTTGAACAACGTAGACTTTCCCGCAGCATTGGGACCAATCAGCCCGACAAAGCTGCCAGCCGTCATCGCAGGGATCGTCACATCCTTCAGGATACGGGTGCGACCATAGCCTGCTTGCAGATTTTCTACGCTTAAGGTCATGACAGCTTCTCCCGACGGGTGCTGAGGATGATGGAGATAAAGACTGGCACCCCGATCAGTGACGTAATGATGCCAATGGGATAGATGATCCCCGGCGTGATAGATTTTGAAATCAGCGAGGTAAGCGACAGAACCAGCGCCCCGACCAGCGCCGACAGCGGCACGAAGTAGCGTTGATCCTCCCCCACCAAGAGACGCGCGATATGCGGCCCCACCAGACCAACGAACCCGACTGTGCCCACAAAGGACACCGCCGTGGCTGCCAAAAGCGAGATGCAAATCAACATCTCCACCCGCAGACGGCCCACATCGACGCCCATGCTTTCGGCGGTCGCCTCGCCCATCCGTAGCGCTGTCATCGGCCACGTCCGATAAAGGCTGAACGGAATAGCGACCGACAGCAAAAGGCTTGCCAGCCCGATTTTTTCCCAGCTGGCGCGGCTGAGCGAGCCCATCATCCAGAACACGATCCGCGCGATCTGATCCTCTGACGCCATATATTGCATCAAGGCCAGCAACGCCGAAAAAGTGAAGAAAATCGCGATGCCAAAGAGGATCATGGTTTCCGACCCCACGCCTTTCAGACGCGTTGCAAACAGAATGATACCGCAAGTCGCGAGCGCAAAGACAAAAGCGTTGGTCGTGACCAGTAACGGCCCCACCGCAGGGATGACCGACACCCCCAGCACAATCGCCAGCGACGCCCCAAAACTAGCCGCAGCCGACACCCCCAGCGTAAAGGGTTCGGCCAGCGGGTTGTTCAAAATCGTCTGCATCTGGGCGCCAGCAACGGCCAGCAACGCGCCAACCAGAACAGCCGTCACCGCCACCGGCAGGCGATAATCCCAGACGATCACCTTCAGCCGCACGCCGTGCGACAGGGGATCGGTCAGCACTTCGGCCACGGTGGACAGCGGGTAGTGCCCCGGCCCCGTCGCCACATCCAGAAAAAAGCTTAATGCCAGCAAACCTGCCACCGCTGCAATCATGCCATAGCGGCGCGCAACCTGTGAGGCATAGGCCTGCCGCATCTGATCTGCGGTCAGTTCAACACTCATGTCATATGTCCCGAAAAAGAATACCCCGCCCGTCAGCATGCGGGCGGGGCAGATGGCAGCGTGATCAGCTGCCAGCGTCCAGCGTGCCCCAGAAGACACCGGAATAGTCGATCGGCAGGAACTGATCGTGCAGCGCCTTCATGGTCGCGTCTGGATCAACATCGGCAAACAGCTCCGGGTGCAGCCACTTGGCAAAGGCCTGCATCGCCACAAAATGATAAGGGCTGTTGTAGAACTGGTGGTAAACGGAATGGAACCGGCCGTTCTTGACCGCCGACAATTCGCCCCAGCCTTCACGCGCAGCAAGGCCAGCCAAACGGGACTGCACGGTCGCCTCATCTGCTTCGTAGCCGAACAGAACAGCGATGGTGTCGGGGTTGGCTTCGGACCAGTTGGCACCGGTGCCGATGATCACCTCTGGGTCGTCGGCAAACAATGCCTCAAGGCTGACGTTGGTTTTGAAACCGGGGAATTTCAGCGACCCCCAGTTGCGACCACCGGACAGGTCCACCAGACGGCCAAGGTTCGCCGCGCCATAGGTCGAACAACATTTGTTCGGGTTATAACCAGCCGCGTTTTCGATGAACACGATGGGGCGCTCTTCGGCGGGGATTTTCGCGACGCGCGAATAGATCAGCTTGGTCTGTTGCTGATAGAAATCAGCAAAAGCGTCGGCCTCATCACGTTTGTCAAAGATACGGCCCATCAGTTGAATCGACGGCATGGAGTTGGCGGTGGGATCCTGACGGAAATCCACAAACACCGTCGCCACACCGGCCTCTGCCAGCTTGTCAATGATACCGCTTTCCTGCGCTTTCAACAGGTTGCCGAGGTTCATGAACACAACCTCAGTGCCCAGCGCGATCACCGCCTCAAGGTTCCATTCATCGGAATAGGGGCTGCCAAAGCTGGGCAGATCCTTGATTTCTGGATAGGTCGCCAGATACTTGCGGTAAGCATCCGGGTCATAGTTGATCATGTCATCTTTCCAGCCAACGACACGGGCAAAGGGGTTGTCCTGATCCAACAGCGCGATCGAATAGATCATGCGGCCTTCACCGATCACCACTTTGGATGGGTTCTTTTCCACTTCGACAACGCGGCCTGCGATGTCTGTGATTTTGATGGTCTCTGCAAGGGCGATCGTGGCGGACGCGAAGCTAAGCGTCAGTGCTGCGGCAGCGGAGCAGAGACCCCGTGTCAACGATGTGACTTTCATGGGTCTCTCCTAAACTGAGTGTCATGCGCAGTGCATGATCGCGGGCTATGTGCAGTAGTATACAGAAACTGTCAAGTAACCGCCGCACGCGCGACGCTGCAAGGCTTCGTCGTTTTCGGTGCTCAGGGAGGCAATCAGCACACCGCCCGCAACAGCGAAGTTATTCTTGGCCGTAGCACTCAGATTTTTGTTCACGCCGTAGGCGCTAACCACATCCATTTCCTTTTTATTATAAATGAGTTGCAGAACCGGATCCCACTGCCCCAATTTCTGGGTATTGGCATAGGTCAACGTGTAGGAGATACGGCGCGACAGCCCGTCGCTCAGGATGTTAGAGCCGCTTACGGTGCCAGCAAAGTCGGGCGGATAAACACCATGCCACCAATACCGACCTGCGAAACACGCACGCCTGCATCTTCGGTCCGCGAGGCGACGAATTCCAAACGGTGCCCTGCCATGTCGGCCGCCGCTTCTCCCGCCGAGGGGCACCAAACCCCGCACTGTTTTCCCGAATTCGGATGTATTTTCCGGGCTTGTTACAGCGGTGAGACTGCAGGAAGGTCTGGGGTTGCACAGCCTTGAGGCCGCAGCGGAGATGGCTGGCTATGCCCCCACCGCCAATTTCGCCGCCGCTTTCCGCCGCGCCTTTGACGCCGCACCGTCCGAGGTACGGCGAAGATACCGCACCAGCTAGGTGAGTAGTGACGCGCAATTTCTACTCTGGACGCCCCACCCGAACCGCCTTAGGTTGCCGCCAACCCTCCAGCCAGCCACCGCCAGCTTTCCAATTCTTCTTGCTCTACGTGGTGTTCCTAATGGCTTTGACCAACCTCCGTA
Organism: Thalassobius sp. Cn5-15; assembly: GCF_022347685.1. Classification (GTDB taxonomy): domain Bacteria; phylum Pseudomonadota; class Alphaproteobacteria; order Rhodobacterales; family Rhodobacteraceae; genus Thalassobius. The sequence continues at coordinate 7,026 of NZ_JAKRGF010000005.1, read as the reverse complement.
CCCTTCTTTCTGTTGCTGCAATCAGCCTTGGCTCTGCCGCTGTTGCCGATGATGTGACCCTGTCGACCTATCGCGGTGACACGCAGGTCGCGAAAGCGCCCAAAACCATTGTTGCGCTGGATATTGCCGCCGTTGATACGCTGAACGCACTCAACGTGCCGCTGGCTGGTGTGCCGGGCAACCTCTACGTCAATTATCTAGATCAGGTCGCCGCCAGCGCCAAACCGGCAGGCAGCCTGTTTGAACCGGATTTTGAAGCGATCGCAATGATGGCACCCGATCTGATCGTTGCCGGTGGCCGTTCCTCCAAGCAGTATGAAGCGCTGGCAGAGATTGCCCCGACAATCGACATGACCATCTGGGGAGAAGGCCATATGGACATCGCGCTGGACCGTTTGCGCGGTTACGGCGCCCTGATGGGCAAAGAGGCTGAAGCCGCCGCACTCGAAGCGAAATTTAACGCCGCACTCAGCGCCGCACAGGAAGCGGTTGCGGACAAGGGCACTGCGTTGATCGTGCTGACCAATGGCCCCAAAGTTTCAGTCTACGGCAAAGGATCACGCTTTGGTTGGGTACATGAAGCGCTCAACCTGCCCGAAACGGTCGAAGGCGTGGACGCCCAGACCCATGGCGAAGCAGTGTCCTTCGAATTTATCGCTGAAGCGAACCCCGACTGGATGCTGGTCGTTGATCGCGCCGCAGCGATTGGCCAGAAAAACGATGCCGCAAAGACGACATTGGACAATGCTTTGGTTGCCAAAACCACCGCGTGGCAAAAAGGTCAGGTGATCTATCTGAACGCTGCCGATATCTATATCGCCGGTGGCGGGTATCAGTCGGTGATGCGCACGCTGGATGACATCACCCATGGCTTCAACGGCGATCGCTGATTGCAACACGCAACACAGCCACCTCCATGCAGCCACGCCACTATTACATGCTAACCTTTAGCGGACTGCTGACCCTCTCGGTCGGCAGTCTGTTTCTTGGGGCGCAAGCTCTGACTCTGTCGGGCCTGCTAAATGACCCTCAAAAGCTGCAGCTGCTGTTGATCAGCCGCCTGCCGCGCACATTGGCGACCCTGCTAACGGGGGCCAGCATGGCGGTGGCGGGTGTGATCATGCAGCTACTTGTGCGCAATCGCTTTGTGGAACCCGGCACAACTGGCACCAATGAGGCGGCGATGCTGGGGTTGCTGGCTGTGACCCTTCTGGCACCGGACTGGCCGATTGTCCTGCAGATGACCATCGCGGCCCTGTCGGCATTGGCGGGCACGCTGGGTTTTCTACATTTGTCGCGCCGCCTGCCGCCGCAACAGCCGCTGCTGATCCCGCTGGTCGGGTTGATCTATGCCGGGGTGCTGATGTCGATCGCGACCTTCTTTGCCTATCAATTTGACTTGATCCAGTTCATCGGCGTCTGGATGAGTGGCGAGTTCTCCGGCGTGCTGGCTGGCAGGTATGAGCTGCTGTGGCTGGCAGGCGCGCTGTCTGTTCTGGTCTATTTCGCCGCTGACCAGTTCACCATTGCGGGCCTTGGTCAGGGACTGGCGATCAGCCTAGGCCTGCGTTACGGTCAGATCGTGGCACTGGGGGTAGCGACAGTTTCTATGGTGTCAGCGCTGGTGATTGTGACCGTTGGAGCCCTGCCCTTTGTCGGACTGGTGGTGCCAAATGTGGTGTCACGGCTGATGGGGGATAACCTACGACAAAGCCTGCCCGTGGTCGCAGGCATTGGCGGTGGGCTGGTGCTAGTCTGCGACATGCTGGGGCGGGTCCTGCGCTCTCCCTATGAGATCCCCGCTGGCACCATCTTTGGCATCGTCGGCGCAGTGGTTTTCTTGTCGCTGTTGCTCGGGCGGCGATCCCATGCATGACATCAGCTTACCCGCCCCCCCGGCCTATCGCGGCAACAGCCCGCACCCATTAACGAATCGCCACCTGTGGGCGTTAGCACTGGCGCTGGTGGTGGCTTGTGGCGTGTTCCTGTTCTGGGGCGGTGGCTGGCAGTCCAGCTATATCCTGCAACTGCGGCTGGTGAAACTGGGCGGCCTTCTTTGTGTCGGAGCCTCTGTCGGGGTGGCGACCGTTTTGTTTCAGACGCTCACAAACAACCGGATCCTGACACCTGCGATCATGGGGTTTGATGCGCTGTTCCTGCTGATGAAAACGGTCCTCGTTTTCTTCAGCACAGCGCTGTCGCTGCAATTTTGGGACAACACCACAGTCTTTCTCGGCGACACGGCTATGATGATCGGCGCCACAATGGCGATTTTTGCCGCGGTGCTGCGCCGCGCCCGCCACGACATCCAACTGTTGGTGCTGGTCGGGGTGATCTTTGGCCTGTTGTTCCGCACCATAACCGGTTTTCTGCAACGGCTGCTGGATCCATCTGAATTTGCCATGCTGCAGGCCGATATGTTCGCCCAATTCGGCGGCATCGACCGCGACGCGCTGACCATTGCCGCCACGCTGATGGGCGCGCTGTTCATCTGGTTGGCTGGCAGCCACCGCAGGCTGGATGTACTGGCACTGGGGCGCAACAGCGCCCAGTCGCTGGGCCTGCGCTATGATCGACTGCAACTGCAAGTACTCGCGGCGATTGCTGTGCTGGTCTCGGTTTCTACCGCATTGGTGGGACCACTGGCTTTTCTGGGGCTTCTGGTTTCTGCGTTGACCCACAGCCTGATGCGCAGCCACCGCCACGGTCTTTTGCTCCCCGCCGCGGCGCTGATTGCCTGCCTGATCCTTGTCACCGGCCAAACCCTGTTCGAGCGCATCCTGAACCTGCAATCCTCCCTTGCGGTGGTGATCGAGTTCTGTGGCGGCCTGTTGTTTCTGACCCTGCTGGCACGAGGAAAAATCAAATGATCGACGTCTCTCACCTGTCTTATGTCATTGCAGATCACCAAATCCTGAATGACATCACAACCCAGCTGCCGCGCAATCAGATCACTGCGCTGATCGGACCGAACGGAGCAGGAAAGTCCACTCTGCTGGGGGCCATTGCACGGCAATTGACGCCTTCGGTCGGGGAAGTGCGCATTGGCGGCGAAAACCTGACGCAAATTGATCCACAAGTTCTGGCCAAGCGCATGGCCATTGTCGCGCAGCAGCTTCATGTGGGCAGTCGGATCCGGGTTGCGGATCTGGTTGGCTTTGGCCGCTGGCCACACAGCCAGGGCCGGCTCTCAGCCGCAGATAACGCCGCCATCTCCGATGCGCTGAAGCGATTTGATCTAACCGCCCTGCACCATCGGTTTCTGGATGAACTGTCTGGCGGCCAGCGTCAGCGGGCTTTTCTGGCAATGGCTTACACGCAGGACACCGACTGGCTTCTCCTCGATGAACCACTAAACAATCTGGACCTGAAACATGCCCGCAGCCTGATGGCGCATCTGCGTCAGATGGTCGATCATGGCGGAAAAAGCGTGGTTGTCGTACTGCATGACCTGAACTTTACCCTCGCATGGGCCGACCATGTGGTGGCAATGCGCGCAGGTCAGGTGGTGTTCAGTGGCCCTACCACTGAGGTGGCAACCAGCATCGCACTCAGCGATCTCTACCAGACAGAGATTGAAGTAACGTCACTCAACGATCGCCGGTTCGCCCTTTATCACCGCTGATCCTGCGCTAAACCTCTGACTAAACCTCTGACACGGTGGTCCAGGCCAGTGGTTCCGGCGCTTCACGGAAGGCAAAGCGCAGCAGGTGCCGTTCCACCACATCACAGGTCATCTCCAACGCCGCCGTATGCGGGGCGGTGATGTCGATCACAATCCGGTTCTCCGAGAGGGTCAGATCCGCTGTACCGCACACAAAAAGCAGATGCGCCCCTGCATCCGTTTTCTGTACTTCGATCTTTTGCGAGAAGTGTTTGACCATCGTTTCAAAATACTTCACCGCCCAGGGCGAACGGAATTCAGCATTCGTTTTCACAGCAAACCTCCTGCAGTAACACGCCTCACCACAAAGCATTGCAGCACATGACGATTTTAGATCTTATATATATGATATAAAATGATAATATAGCTCACATGCAATTGCAACAAACATCCCCTGACCGACCACAGGACACCCCCATGACGGCTTCAGATCCCATTGCAGACATTCTAACGTTTTTTGACGATGACGATCACAACATTGCCTTCAACCGTGCTTGGTTCGGCATCATGCGCGCCCACCGCAGGCTGTTGCCGCGGCTTACGAAGACGTTGAAAAAACACGGGGTCAACGATCCAATCTGGTTCGAAATCCTGCTAGAGGTGGACCGATCCGGCCCCGAAGGCCAACCAATGGCCGCATTGGAAGAGAAACTCTCGATCCCGCAATATGCCTTGTCTCGCCACGTGGCCCGGCTGGAAAAAGAAGGGTTTGTACGGCGCGAGTTCATCACCGATGGCCGTCGCAAGCAGATCCTGTTCCTGACCAGGGAAGGCACTGGATTGCACGAAAAAATCTGGCCGATTTATGCAGAGGCGATGCAGCAGGAACTGGCCCCCTTTATGAGCACGGATGAAGCCTACGCACTGTCGTGGCTACTGCTGAAACTCAACCGCTGAGGTATATTACGGAATATCTGGCATAAAACAGCACGGGTGGCTCCCGCGCTGTTTTCCTTTTGACCATCTTCCAATCCCCCGCCGTTACCACGCTCCTGCGGGTCCGGCGGGGCTGCCAAATCGCTTAAAACTTAGAGCTCAGGACCAGCGAGAAGGTGCGGCCCGGCTCTTTCAGCGTGGCGAAAGTCGCGCCCTCGGTATAATCACCGCCATATGTCGCCCGATCTGCATAAACGCGATCAAACAGGTTGGTGACCTGCGCACGGATCACCAGATTGTCCACCGACGGCGGCTGATATTCGGCGAACACATTGACCACCTCATAGCTGGCAAATTCTTCCACCGCATAGGGATCGCCGACCGGGTCGTGATCGTAGTCCAGTGCCACATCTACGCCACCACCGACGACCATGTTCCATTGTGGCAATTCTTGCTGCAGCTGCAGCGCCAGAACCTGCCCCAGCGGTGCGCCAGAATCGAGCACCTGATAGCTGGAAGCGTTTTCACCGTTCACCTTGTTTTCGCTGTTGGAATACGTCAATCGTGCAAAGCCGCTGCCCCAATCATAGCTGGCGCCAAGGTTGACGCCGCGCGCCTCAAAGTCGTAGGCATCTACAGTACGAACCCCACGCACCGGACGGCCGGTTTCGCGTACATTATCCAATTTGGTGCGGAATACCTCTGCCCCAAGTGTCCAGCCACCAGAGGTCCAATCGGCACCGACAACGATGTTCTGACCACGGCGCGTTTCTAAACCATTGTAGAGGAAGAAACTGTCAAACAGGAAGTTGTCTTCGACCTGATAGCCGCCGAAAACGTTGGAGTAACCCGCTCGCAGGCTCAGAGCATCTGTGACACCAAACGCAACAGAAAGGTTGGCACTGGCACCCTGTTCTTTGTCTTCGAAGATATTGCCTGTCTGGGCTGCATCATTGCCGGTGAAATCGTTCCAGTCATAGCGCACCCCCGCAGAAACGTTCAGCCGTTTAGTCGGCTCCAGTCGGGCCTGTGCGAACACACCGAAGGTCTTACTCTTTTCAAAGGGAGTGTTGCCTGGTTGGCTATTGCTCTCGGCGCTGCTGCGTTGGTCCAGATAGTCGACACCGGCGGTAATGGTGTTGTTCTGCGACAGATAGAATTTGTTCTGCAGCGTCGCATTATAGGATCGCGTGGTACCGATGAAGCGCAACCCATCATAGGGCGACCCAGCCAGCAGTAGCAGCGTGTCCACTTCGTTTTCGGAAAAACCAACAGTGGCGCTGGGGTTCCAGAAACCTTCGCCATTGTCATTTTCATAGCGCAGCGAATGCACAGTCCGCGTCGTGTCGTAACGGCGCGCAACCGGGTTATTTGCCGACGGGCCAAAGTTTGCGCGGAGATTGCGCAAACCATCATCAACCATCTGCTGGCTCGACAGCTCCACGCGGTGACCCTGATCTGACTCATAGGCCAGTTTAAGAAGTTTGACGTTAATATCGGGTGCGGTGCCTGACACCTCATCGCCGTTGCCATCGTCGTATTCATCGCCGGTAACACGTTTTACGTAGCCCAGCACCTCAAACCCGTTGCTGCGTCCGGCCAATGTCAGTGACCCCGCTTTAGTGCTGCCGTTATTAGCGTAGCTCAACCTTGTCTGACCGCCGAATGTCGCACCCTCGTCCAGAATGTCCGCCGCATCAACGGTTTCCAGAACCACACGGCCCGCAATCGCTGCAGGACCGGCATCCGCTGGGGCGACGCCCGGATCGACCCGCACAGCTTTCATCAAACCGGGGTCGAAGGCGTTGGCACTGGCGTGGTGGAAAGTACGGTTGTTCTGCGACACGCCATCAACCTGAATGGCAAGGTTTAGCATATCCACACCGTTCACAAAAAGCTTCTGCGCCACCGGAATAGCGCCGCCAACAGAAACAGAGGCGATACCAGCAAACAAGTCCTTCAGATCGCCCATTGCAGCCCGCTCAATCTCTGCAGCGCTGACATAAGCCGACGTGGCACGGTCCGCCGCTTCGCCCAGCGGGTCAAGCGCACGCATGTCGATCGGGTCGAGGGAGTAAACAGTCAGATCTTCGTCAGTGACGGCGTCTTGCGCAAAAGCAGGCAGAGCCGACAACATCACGAGAGCAGTCCCGCAGAGCAGACGGGACCGCGAAAACACGGTCGGATAGGTCATTTGGTTCCCCAAGAATCAGAGTTGGTCCGGGCTTGCCCTGACTCGGGGCTGGCGAGGGTGTCTGTGCGTGTCCTAAACGAAAACGCCCTCGACATGCAAGTGCATGTTAAGGCTCAGCGGCGCAAAACCAGCAGATTTACACGTATGTAGAGGCGCCAGTTGTACGGTAATCCTCCCGCAAAATCGTGGTGTTCAAAAGTAGAATTTTTCCGGCAGGAATGACCGAGGAGAATTCGGATGAAGAACGCAAGATTCAGCGACGCACAAATCATGGCGATCCTGCGCCAGGCAG
>NZ_JAKRGF010000004.1 GCF_022347685.1 Thalassobius sp. Cn5-15 | reverse complement strand
CGTATGCCTGAAAGTCACCAAAGTATTTGGTGATTGCTGCGGTCAGCGTGGTTTTGCCGTGGTCAACGTGGCCGATGGTGCCGATGTTAACGTGCGGTTTGGAACGCTCAAACTTTTCCTTTGCCATTCTAAAGGCGCCTCGTGTTTTAGGGGGACTACGCCCCGAGTGATCATCGCGGGCCGTTTATTGGGTTCGGGGGGGAAAATCAAGCGTCTGTTGCACCCTCAGATGCATTAGCCCCCTATCGCTGCGACGTTTCTGTCGCGGTTTCCGATTACAACGCCGCAGCAGGCGTCAATTCACCTTCCGCCGCCGCAGGTTCGGACGACAGAGGCACCGTTTGGTCGATCACGTCTGCACGTTCTGCTGTCGCAGCACTATCCGCCTCTGAAGCCTGTTCAGACTGGGCCGCCGCCTCCGGCACAAACCAGCCCTCTTCTTTGTGCTGACTTTCCAGATACACCTTGATCAGCCGTGCCGCATTTTCACTGAGGTTTTTCATTTGCTGCTCTTTCGACTGGGTCAGACCGGAGCCAACAAAGGTTTCACCGGAAATCCGCTCCAGCGCGGTGATCTGCTTGGGTTCAGCGTTCAACTTGACGCCTTTGGCATCGTCCCAAACATCCAGATTGATGATCAGCACAGATTTGGGTGACGCCACAACGGGAATGCCAGGCTGGGCCAGCACATAGCCCTGCACCGCAACGCCAAAGTGATACAACCGGTCGCCCTCATACTGATCAAAGCGTGTGCCGATCGCGGTTTCCAGCGCGCCCACCCACTCTTCTTCGGTTGCACCGCGAGAAAGCGGACCTTTGACCGGGTCTTTGGCGATCACCACGTTATGACCAAAGGAGAAATCACCCAGAGGCACCGGTTTTTCCGCCAGATCTGCGGTCGGCGAACAGGCCACCACCCCAACCAACGACAAAACAGCCAACACACGCATGATCATCTGCGAAACCTCCACCACAACGCATTTCATCCGCAGCATTAGCCCAGACAGCATAGACTGGCAAATGCGCCGTTTAGCTGCGCCGGCGTTGCCCCGCGCAGTGTGGCGGTTATATCGTTGAGCAGAGACACAGTCAGAGGCCACCATGCCACACATCCTGCAGCCTGCCAACGCGTCCCCACCAGCGCCCCTGCCCGTACATGTGCCCTTGGTGCGCGAACCCTGGGGCATGCTGCGCTCACTAAAGGCAGCGCGGGAAAACCTGCTGACAATCCTGCCAGAGATTGCCACCCGCCAGCCGATGGTCAGCGGCCGCACTGGGCGGCGCTGGCATATGGTGATGGAGCCCGAGGCGCTGCGTCGCGTATTGCTGGAGCGGATCGAGGATTATCCGAAATCGCTGGTGACCAAAAACCTGCTGCGCCCCGCCATAGGTGATTCCCTCTTTATCGCCGAAGGTGCCCACTGGCGCTGGCAACGCCGCGCTGCCGCGCCGGTGTTTTCACATCGCAATGTGACCAATCTGGCACCGGTGATGAGTGCCGCCGCAGAAGCCGCATGCGCGCGCATTGACGCCGCTGGGCAACGAGCGGTGAACATGGCGGATGAGATGGTGCGCGCCACCTTTGATGTGATCAGTGATGTCACCTTTTCCGGCGATGACGGCTTTGACCGCGCCGCAATCCACCGCGCCATTGACGCCTATATTGCTGAGGCGGGGCGCGTATCACTTATGGATATGCTGGGCATGCCTGATTGGGTGCCACGGCCCGCGCGAGTGCTGAAGGGACAGGCGCTGAAACAGATGAAAGGCGTTGCAGATGACGCCATCAACGGCCGCCGGCGCACTGGCCCGCGCAGCACACCAGACCTCCTTGATTTGCTGCTGGCAGGAGAGGATCCGGAAACTCAGCGCCAGATGCACACAGCCGAATTGCGTGACAATCTGCTGACCTTCATCGTGGCAGGGCATGAAACCACAGCGCTGACGCTGGGCTGGGCGCTTTACCTGATGGGGTTTGATCAACAGGCGCAGGCCCGCGCCCACGCAGAGGCCCGCGCTGCGATCGGGTCAGGCGTTGCTGGCGCCGAACACCTGCCTCAGCTACCCTATGTTCGCCAGATCGTGGATGAGACCCTACGTCTTTACCCACCCGCCGCTATCTTGTCGCGCACAGCGCAGGCGCCCGATACACTGTGCGGGCGTGACATCCGGCGCGGCGATACGGTCATGTTGCCGATCTACGCGCTACATCGCAATCACCTGCTGTGGGATGATCCCAATCAGTTCCGCCCCGAACGTTTCGCTGACAGCAAGGCAATTAACCGCTACGCCTACCTCCCCTTCGGTGATGGGCCACGTATCTGCATCGGCGCTTCATTCGCCGTGCAGGAGGCTGTCATTATCCTCGCCACGCTGTTGGCGCGCTATCGTTTCACCCCCATCGCAGGACGCGCGCCGAAACCAGTGATGATCCTGACTCTGCGACCAGACGGGGGCGTATGGTTGCAGGCGGAGAAGCTGGACTAAGGGCAGAAATAAAAACGGGCCCCAAAGGGCCCGCAAAAATTAGGTGAATTTCATATCACGTGGGAAGCCGTAGGGCGCCTTCTTGCCCACGCCAGCGCGTTTGCCCAGCCAGTCGGACATGTCCGATTCGTGCCGTGTCTTACCGCCACCCATTTCCCAGCTGAGACCATCGTCCCAGTTGAAGGTGGTGATGTCGCCAAGCCCACCGTCCAGTTCCAGCGTCCCCTGACGGCCACGCGCCATATTGTATTTCTGCAGGCGCACGCCTTTACCGCGGGTCATTTCTGGCAGTTCATCAACAGGGAAGACCAGGAACTTGCCATTCTGGCTGACAATCGCAACGTGGTCGCCATCAATCGGTCGCACCAGCTGAGCTTTGATATCGTCTTTGACGTTCAGCACCTGTTTACCGGTTCGGGTCTGGGCCAGAACATCATCCTCACCCACCATAAATCCGTTGCCCTCACTTGACGCGACCAGCAGCTTGCGGCCCGGTTTATGGATCAGGATATCGATTATGTCCGCTTCATTGGGCAGATCAACCATCAGGCGCAGCGGTTCGCCCATACCACGACCACCGGGCAGGTTAGAGGACTGCACAGTGTAGAAACGGCCATTGCTGGCAAAGACCAGCAGGCGATCCGTCGTTTCCGCGTGGAAGATGAAACGGGGGCCATCGCCGTCCTTGAACTTCAACTCACGTGTCAGGTCGATATGCCCGGTCATGGCACGGATCCAGCCCATCTGCGAACAGACCACCGTGATCGGTTCTCGGTCGATCATCGCTTCCAGCGGCACCTCTTCGGCCTCGACCGCCTCGGCAAAGGCGCTGCGACGTTTGCCACCTTCGGAGGCGCGGCCAAACTGCTTGCGGGTCTCTTTCAGCTCTTCGCTGATGCGGCTCCACTGCAGTTCTTCGCTGCTCAGCAACTCCAACAGGCCTGCACGCTCTTCCAGCAGAGCGTCTCGTTCGCGGGTCAGCTCGATCTCTTCCAGACGGCGCAAGCTACGCAAGCGCATGTTCAGGATCGCTTCGGCCTGAACCTCTGTCAGTTCGCCATCACCTTTCGCAGGCAGCGGGGAACGATAGTCGCTCTCATCCGTGGCGCGGGGTTTCTTATCGCCCCACGCTTCCGCCATCAGCGCCTGTTTCGGCGCGTCATCATAGCGGATGATGTCAATCACGCGGTCAAGGTTAAGGAAGGCAACGATCAAGCCCTCCAGCACCTCAAGGCGATGGTCGATCTTGTCCAGCCGGTGTTTAGAGCGACGCTGCAACACATCACGACGGTGATCAAGGAAGGCACGCAACACGTCCTTCAGCGAACAGACCTTCGGCGTCACACCGTCGATCAGCACGTTCATGTTGAGCGAAAACTTGATCTCTAGGTCCGAGCTGCGGAACATCAGGTTCATCAGCACCTGCGGATCGACATTCTTCGACTTCGGCTCCAGAATCAGGCGGATGTCATCGGCGGATTCGTCGCGCACATCGGCCAGAATCGGTATTTTCTTGGTCTGAATCAATTCCGCGATTTTTTCGATCAGCTTAGACTTCTGCACCTGATACGGAATCTCGGTGATCACGATCTGCCAGGTGCCACGACCAAGATCCTCGACCTCCCACTTACAGCGCAGGCGGAAGCTGCCGCGGCCGGTGGCATAGGCCTTGGCGATGTTTTCACGCGGCTCAACAATGACGCCGCCGGTGGGAAAATCCGGACCGGGGACGTAGTTCAGCAGCGTCTCATCACGGGCATCGGGTGTCTTAATCAGATGCAGACAGGCGCCGATCAGTTCCTCAATGTTATGCGGCGGAATGTTGGTCGCCATGCCCACCGCGATCCCTGCCGCACCATTGGCTAGCAGATTCGGGAAGGCCGCCGGCAGAACCACCGGTTCGCTCAGCGTACCGTCGTAGTTTTCGCGGAAATCAACGGCGTTTTCGTTCAAACCCTCCAGCAGCGCCTCAGCGGCAGCGGTCATCCGCGCCTCTGTATATCGACTGGCCGCAGGGTTATCGCCGTCGATGTTGCCGAAGTTGCCCTGACCGTCCACCAGCGGGTAGCGAACGTTGAAGTCCTGCGCCAGACGGGCCATCGCATCATAGATCGCCGCATCGCCGTGGGGGTGATAGTTGCCCATCACGTCACCAGAGATTTTCGCCGATTTACGGAAACCACCAGTTGCGGACAGCTTCAGCTCGCGCATCGCGTACAGGATGCGGCGGTGAACTGGTTTCAGACCGTCACGGGCATCTGGCAACGCGCGATGCATAATCGTGCTGAGCGCATAGGTCAGGTAACGGTCGCCAATCGCGCGGCGCAGCGGCTCTGCCACTTCGATCTGGTCGATATGGGGATCTTCGATGTCATCAGTCATATATGCTGTGTAACCCTCTAGCTGAAAGGCGACAAGGCTAGGCAACATCTGCCGCGCGAATTTCGCCCAAACGGGCCGTTGCGGTATATTTGCTTTGCCGACCCCGATGCCCTAGCTGTGGGCACAGCGAAACGGGAGCGCACCAGATGACATCGACCACACAGAAATCCATCCTGATCACCGGCTGTTCAACCGGCATCGGCTATGATGCGGCCCACGGGCTGAAGGCTGCGGGCTGGCGCGTCTTTGCCGGCTGCCGCCAGCAAAAGGACTGTGACCGTCTGACGGCAGAAGGCCTAGAGGCAGTGCAATTGGATTACACCGATGAGGCGTCAATCTCGACCGCGCTGGCATCAGTGCTGGAGCGCACGGGTGGTACGCTGGATGCTCTCTTTAACAACGGAGCTTACGCCTGCCCCGGTGCCAACGAGGATCTGCCGCGCGGTGCACTGCGCGAGATTTTCGAGGCAAATGTGTTCGGCTGGCACGACCTGACCCGCCAGGTGATTCCGGTGATGCGGGCGCAGGGGCATGGACACATCATCAACTGCTCATCCGTTCTGGGTCTGGTGGTGGCACCGTGGCGGTCGGCCTATAACAGCACCAAGTTCGCGCTAGAGGCCCTGACCGACACCCTCCGCATTGAGATGCGCGATACCAATATCAATGTGGTGCTGATCGAACCCGGCCCTGTCACCTCTGAAATCCGCCGCAATGCGATCCCACATTTTGAGAAATGGATTGATTGGCAAAACAGCGCCCGCGCCGATCAGTACCGCACCAAACTGGTCAAACGGCTTTATGCGGACAACACCACGCCAGATGCGTTTGAGTTGCCCCCTTCGGCAGTGACAGAAAAACTGTTGCGCGCGCTGAACGCGAACCGCCCCAAGGCCCGGTATTATGTGACGACACCGACCTACATTATGGGCACCCTGCGCCGCGTACTACCAACCCGTGCGCTTGATTGGTTGCTGGCGAAGGGGTGAGCCACGATAAACCCGCGCTCGCCCTTAACGACCGGGTCAGCCCCCCAGCTCACTACGTGATCCGGGATAGAAAGGCTGCGAGCCCGAAAATCCGCGCCACCACACTTTTGGGGCTTGCGCCGCCGCGCCGCGCCTCTACATCTTGGGGCATCAAAAGAGGGAAAAGAACATGGCTGACGATCCACTATTTTTAGTTGTCGCTGCCGCCTGTATCGGCGTGCTGGTGATCCTGATGATCGGCATCGGCGGCTTCACTAAAGGGGGGGAGTTCAACCGCAAACACTCCAATAAGCTGATGCGCCTGCGTCTTTGGGCACAGCTTGGTGCGGTTGTGCTGATCCTGTTGTTTGTCTGGCTGCGCAGAGGAGGCTGAGCCATGGTCGTACTGAACAAAATTTACACCCGCACCGGCGACAAGGGCGATACCGCGCTGGGCAATGGCACCCGCGTTGCCAAACATTCCGCCCGCGTAAACGCCTATGGCACTGTGGATGAGCTGAACGCCACACTGGGCGTCGCCCGCCTGCAGGCCAGCGGCGACATGGACGCGGCCCTTGGTCGGATGCAGAACGATCTGTTCGATCTGGGTGCCGACATGTGCCGCCCCGACATGGACAAGGATGCCGACGCCGAATACCCGCCGCTGCGCGTATCGGACGCGCAGGTCGAACGCCTTGAGGCCGAAATTGACGGGATGAACAAGGACCTCAGTCCTCTGCGCAGTTTTATCCTGCCCGGTGGTACTGCTCTGTCTGCGCATCTGCATGTCTGCCGCACCGTGGCACGCCGCGCCGAGCGGCTGGCAGTTGAACTGGCGTCAGAGGAGCTGGTGAATCCCGCAGCAGTGAAATACCTCAACCGCCTGAGCGACTGGTTCTTTGTCGCGTCGCGCGTTGCCAACAATAACGGTGCCGAGGATGTTCTCTGGGTGCCCGGCGCCAACCGTTAAACACCTTGCGCTGAGAGCCTCTTCAGGCCCTCAGCCACGCTTTCGCCTCAGCCGTCTGATCAAGGTCAAACGCCCTGATGTCGATACCGCCAAACAGGCTGCCTTTTATCTCTGCCGCTGATTTCAACCATGCGGCATCCGTGAGGACAGCGCAGCGGTTGAACTTTCCCAACAGCCCGAACAGCGCAGGCAGCCGCGCCATCTCCCCCCCTATGGCAGCAAAACTTGGCATGAAAAATTCGGGAATACGGTAAAGCATCACCCCATCACTGATATCTTCAGACAAGGCCATCAGATCATCCAGTCCCTGGCGCATTGCGGCGGCATCCACCTTGCCGTTCAGCGTCACATCAAGGCAATTTGGTTCTGGTTTGGTAACGATTAACATGAGCGGTTCCCCTCCGCCGCCACTATAGATCAAACGCAAATGCAGGCTCTGATCTGGCGCAATCAAGGCTGGCCGGGTGATTCTCTGCAGAGGCGCATAAAACCGCGCAGGATGCTCATCGGATGCTCATAGAACAAATACTTGGCCGCCAAATTCGGGCCTGCCGCCCCCCCTTAACGCAGGACGTGAAATGTTTCCGCAAGGTTTCGCAGACAAAAAATGCGAAACGCGGCGTCCTTTGGCGCTAACGTGACGATTTTGCCCTGTTTTGGTGTGCCGCAAAAATATAACAAGTGGCGTATGGAATTTTGGCGACGCAGAAAGCGGCGTCATAACACTGTAAGGGAGACCGCGAAATGAAGGTACTCGTACCTGTCAAACGTGTGATCGACTATAACGTGAAAGTTCGTGTGAAAGCGGACGGCAGCGGCGTCGATCTCGCCAACGTTAAGATGTCAATGAACCCATTCGACGAAATTGCCGTCGAAGAGGCCATTCGCCTGAAAGAAGCAGGCAAAGCCGAAGAGGTCGTTGTGGTCTCGATCGGTGTAAAGCAGGCGCAGGAAACTCTGCGTACCGCGCTGGCCATGGGCGCCGACCGCGCGATCCTGATCAACGCAGCTGACGACGTGCACCAGGACATTGAACCGCTGGCCGTTGCCAAACTGTTGAAAGCCGTTGTTGACGAAGAGCAGCCTAAGCTGGTCATCGCTGGTAAACAGTCGATCGATAACGACATGAACGCAACCGGCCAGATGCTGGCAGCCCTGCTGGGCTGGGGTCAAGCGACCTTTGCTTCCGAAGTTGCTGTTGAAGGCGACGCCGCGACCGTCACCCGTGAGGTTGACGGTGGTTTGCAGACCATCAAAGTCAACCTGCCGGCGATCATCACCGCCGACCTGCGCCTGAACGAACCGCGCTACGCGTCGCTGCCGAACATCATGAAAGCCAAGAAAAAGCCGCTGGAAGAAAAAACCGCAGCTGATTACGGCGTTGATGTAAGCCCGCGTCTGGAAATCGTGAAAACCGGTGAGCCGGCGGAACGTGCCGCAGGCATCAAGGTTGGTTCGGTTGATGAGCTGATTGCGAAACTGAAAGAAGCGGGGGCTGTATAATGGCTGTTCTTCTGATTGCCGAAGTTGCAAATGGTGCGCTGGCCGTTGACGCCACCGCCAAAGCCCTGACCGCCGCCAAGGCGCTGGGCGACGTGACCGTACTGTGCGCAGGCGCATCCTGCGGTGGCGCTGCTGAAGACGCTGCGAAACTGGACGGTGTGTCCAAAGTTCTGTGCGCAGACGACGCTGCCTATGGCAACGGTCTGGCCGAACCTGTGGCTGATCTGGTTGTTTCGCTGGCTGGCGACTTCAGCCATATCGTTGCCCCCTCGACCGCGTTTGCCAAAAACGTTGCTCCGCGCGTCGCAGCTCTGCTGGACGTGATGGTTCTGTCCGACGTAACCGCCGTTGTAGACGCCGACACTTTCGAGCGTCCGATCTACGCAGGTAACGCGATCCAGACCGTCAAATCCGCAGATGCGACCAAGGTTATGACCGTTCGCACCTCGACCTTCGACGCTGCAGGCGAAGGTGGCTCCGCCGCCGTTGAAGCCGCAGCGGCAGCCGGCAACCCCGGCCTGTCCGAGTGGGTTGAAGACAAAGTTGCCGAAAGCGACCGTCCGGAACTGACCTCAGCTGGTATCGTCGTCTCCGGCGGACGTGGCGTTGGCTCCGAAGAGAGCTTCGCCCTGATCGAGAAACTGGCTGACAAACTGGGCGGTGCCGTTGGCGCATCCCGTGCAGCTGTTGACTCGGGCTATGCCCAGAACGACCTGCAGGTTGGTCAGACCGGTAAAGTTGTTGCGCCGGATCTCTACATCGCTGCAGGTATCTCGGGCGCCATCCAGCACCTTGCTGGCATGAAAGACTCGAAGATCATCGTCGCCATCAACAAAGACGAAGAAGCACCTATTTTCCAGGTTGCAGACTTCGGCCTGGTGGCAGACCTGTTCGACGCAGTACCTGAGCTGACTGAAAAACTGGGCTAAGCCCCAATTGATCGCAATTAGAAACGCCCCGCTTTTCGGTGGGGCGTTTTCTTTGGGCTCGTTGCTGGATTATTTTCGGCGCGCCGGCATCGCACCAAGCGCAACACCCGACAGAACCACCAGCGTTGCGATGGCAAAGTGCAGCTCCGGCCATTCCCCCAACAGCAGCGCACCGCCGATGATTGCAATCACCGGCACCGTCAGCTGCGCCACTGCCGCCCGACTGGCGCCGAGATTGGGCAAAACGCTGTACCACAACGCATAGCCAAGGCCGGAGGTGACAGCGCCTGACAGCACCGCCAGCAGGATCGCCTGCGCCCCCATCTCCCACGCCCCGAAAAAGCTCCAGATGGCAATTCCAACAGGGGCCGCCAAGAGGAAGTTCAGCGCCGTTTCCCGCGTCGGATCAGACGCCCCGCGCCCCATCAGAGAATAGATGCCCCAACCCACACCCGCCAGCGCCATCATGGCGGACGCAAGCGGCGGCATCGCCGCATCTGCGGGCCACAGGATCCACGTCAAACCCGCTAGCGCCAGTCCTGCGCCCAACCAACGCGGCAACGGCACCGTCTCTACCATCATCACTGCACCTGCGAACATAGTGATCTGCACCATCGCAAACAGCACCAAAGCCCCAGCGCCTGCATCCAGCGCCTGATAAGCCAGTGAGAAGCCGTAGATATAGGCCAGCAGGGACAGCACCGCACAGCCGCGTTTTAGCGGTGATACAGCAGGAGGTTCCGCCCCGCGCCGCAGCAGCAACAGCGCCCCCAACATCACCGCACCCGAGGCAAGGCGCAGAGACGCAAAAGCCACAGGCTCCGCCCCAGCAATAACGATTCCTGCACGATTAAGGAGGGAGTTCGCCGCAAACGCCAGCATCGTCAGGCAGGTCAATAAAAACAGACGCATGTGTCTTCAGTCTTTCATTTGAGGGCGGACAAACCCTGCCCGCATCTCTTCAGCCCGCGCCCGCATCGCGCAGCCTGTGGCGTGGTCGTTAATCAAACCCATCGCCTGCATGAAGGCATAGACAGTGGTAGGACCGACAAATTTCCACCCACGCTTTTTCAGCGCCTTTGACAGCGCAACAGAGGCGGCGGAGGTGGATTGTGTCTGCGGCTCCGCCAAATCCGCTACTGCGGGTTCAAACGACCAGACAAAGGCCGCGATGGACCCTGCCTCTGCCACCAGTTCCTGCGCGCGGGCGGCGTTATTGATTACCGCGTTAATCTTGCCCCGATGCCGCACAATGCCCGCATTTGCCAATAAGCGCACCACATCATCGTCGCCATAACCGGCCACTTTTTGAAAATCGAACCCATCAAAAGCCGCACGAAAGTTTTCGCGCTTCGCCAGAATGGTCCGCCAGCTGAGGCCCGATTGAAAACTTTCCAGACAGAGTTTTTCAAACAGGCGAATGTCATCGCTGACCGGATAGCCCCATTCGTCGTCATGATAGGGTAAAAACGCCTCCACCCCCGCAACCCACGCGCAGCGGCACTGTCCGTCAGGTGCTGTGTAAAGTTCCGCCATCTCATCCCTCCAATCCGTTCCGCCCAGCTTTACCAAGTCAGACAGGCCGCGCAATTTATTCGACCTCACGTCTGCGTGGTTGGCTTGGGTGTGAGTATTTTCAGATCATTGAAAAGCGCTTTGTCCGTAGCACAAATATCCTAGGGGGAATGCGCCGATAGGGCGCAGGGGGGCAGCGCCCCCGTCTCTCCTCAACAAAAAAGGGCCGCCCGAAGGCGACCCCTAATTCTTGCAGCCAGTGGCTAGGCAATCCCAGTTGGGATTACATCATGCCGCCCATGCCGCCCATGTCGGGCATTGCCGGAGCTGCGCCGCCGTCTTTCGACGGTTTGTCTGCAACCATGGCTTCGGTGGTGATCAGCAGGCCAGCAACCGATGCCGCATCTTCCAGAGCGGTACGGGTTACTTTGGCGGGGTCGATCACACCAAATGCAAACATGTCGCCATACTCTTCGGTCTGCGCGTTGAAACCAAAGGAGGTTTCGCCCGACTCGCGGACCTTGCCAGCAACAACAGCACCGTCAACACCGGCGTTCTCAGCGATCTGACGCAGCGGCGCTTCGATGGCTTTGCGAACGATGGTGATACCGGCGTTCTGGTCAGCGTTTGCACCTTCCAGACCTTCCAGCGCTTTACCAGCCTGAACCAGAGCAACACCACCGCCAACGATGACGCCTTCCTGTACAGCTGCGCGGGTTGCGTTCAGAGCATCGTCAACACGATCTTTACGCTCTTTCACTTCAACCTCGGTCATGCCGCCAACCTTGATCACAGCAACACCGCCAGCCAGTTTGGCTACACGCTCTTGCAGCTTCTCACGGTCGTAGTCCGAAGAGGTTTCTTCGATCTGGGTGCGGATCTGGGCAACACGTGCCTCGATCTCGGCTTTCTCACCAGCACCGTCAACGATGGTGGTTTCGTCCTTGGTGATGGCCACTTTCTTCGCGGTGCCCAGCATGTCCATGGTGACGTTTTCCAGCTTCATGCCCAGATCTTCAGAGATGACCTGGCCGCCGGTGAGGATTGCGATGTCCTGCAGCATGGCTTTGCGGCGATCGCCGAAGCCCGGTGCCTTAACAGCAGCAATTTTCAGGCCGCCGCGCAGTTTGTTCACAACCAGAGTTGCCAGCGCTTCGCCTTCTACGTCCTCTGCGATGATCAGCAGCGGCTTTTGCGACTGGATCACCGACTCGAGCAGCGGAACCATCGGCTGCAGCGAGGACAGTTTCTTTTCGTGCAAGAGGATCATGCAGTCGTCGAGGTCTGCAATCATCTTGTCGGGGTTGGTCACGAAGTAAGGCGACAGGTAGCCGCGGTCGAACTGCATGCCTTCAACAACATCGGTCTCAGTTTCCAGACCTTTGTTTTCTTCGACGGTGATCACACCTTCGTTGCCGACTTTCTGCATCGCGCCTGCGATCTGCTGACCGATTTCGGCTTCGCCGTTGGCGGAGATGGTGCCAACCTGCGCAACCTCGGCGGAGTCTTTGACTTCGCGGGCCATGTCTTTGATGCCTTCAACGACTTTGGCGGTTGCCATGTCGATGCCGCGCTTCAGGTCCATCGGGTTCAGACCAGCTGCAACCTGCTTCAGGCCTTCGCGAACGATGGCTTGCGCCAGTACGGTCGCGGTGGTGGTGCCGTCGCCTGCTTCGTCGTTGGTGCGGGAAGCAACTTCCTTCACCATCTGGGCGCCCATGTTTTCGAACTTGTCTTCCAGTTCGATTTCCTTGGCAACCGATACACCGTCTTTGGTGATGCGCGGTGCACCGAAGGATTTGTCGAGGACCACGTTACGGCCTTTGGGGCCCAGGGTCACTTTTACGGCGTCAGCCAGAATGTTTACGCCGCGCAGCATTGCGTTGCGGGCATCGGTGTCAAATTTGACGTCCTTAGCAGCCATTGTGCTTGCTCCTGTTACTTAAATTCTGTCGTCGACAATCAGGCAATGATGCCCATGATGTCGGATTCTTTCATGATCAGCAGCTCTTCACCGTCGACGGTGATTTCGGTGCCGGACCATTTGCCGAACAGGATTTTGTCGCCTTCTGCAACGTCCATGGCAACACGGTTGCCCGCATCGTCCTTGGCGCCTGCGCCAACAGCTACAACCAGGCCTTCCGCCGGCTTTTCCTTGGCGCTGTCGGGGATGATCAGCCCACCTGCGGTTTTTTCATCGCTCTCTACGCGGCGAACCAGCACACGGTCATGAAGCGGTTTAAATGCCATCTCTGAGGCTCCTCAGCTCAAAGTTTTGTCCGGTCCCCTTCTCATGAAGCAGGACCGTTAGCACTCACTGGTGTCGAGTGCTAACGGACGCATAGTTAGGAATGGGTTCGGGGGGAGTCAACCGAGGAAGGTCATTTCTTTTGGTTAGGTCGGCGGCGAATGCCGCAGGTCAGCCCCAAAATAAAAACGCCCCCATGCGGGAGCGTTTCAAAATTCGCGATGACTACAGAGAGTTTAGTCCAGTTTTTTCGACGGGGCTAACACAGTGGCCTGCCCTTTCAGCACCGGTTTACCCTCCACCATGCAGCGGCAATCCAGTTCGAGACGGCGCTTGGTCAGGTCGATAGACAGCACTTCCACCTCTGCCAGAACCATATCGTTCGGACGTACAGGGCCAAGGAATTTCAGCGACTGCCCCATATAGATAGTGCCATGGCCGGGCAGCTGTTCACCAATCACAGCGGAGATCAGGCCAGCGGTCAGCATACCATGGGCGATACGACCACCAAAAATGGTGTCCTTGGCGTAAGCATCATCCAGATGTACAGGATTGCGGTCGGTAGAGACCTGCGCAAACATCTCAATGTCTTCGTCGGTGACCACCTTACGTAGGGAGCGGGTCATCCCGACCTCAATGTCTTCGATAAAGATGGTGCCGCGCGGCATATTGTCCAACATTGGTCCCCCCAGCGGAATCGATTGCGTAACTTTCGGATTATTCAATCCAAAAAGATGCAACTTTATTACTTCGCAGCCGCAGAAAATCAAGTTAATTCTGCATTTACCTCTGCGTAAAGCACCGCTAAAGACCCTTATTCCATGTAGTTTCGCGCAATTTAGCGCAATTGGCCAATGCTATAGGTGGGGTTTACCTGTTCGCGCTCGATATAGGCGGCCAGCGCCTCTGCCACTGGCTGATCGGTGGTTTTGGTTTCCGCCCGCGCCAGACCGCCGGTGATGAACAGCGTGTCGATGCCTTCGCCCATGCCGCCGGAGATATCAGTGTGGGGACCATCGCCGATGGCTAGAATCTGGCTATCCTCGATGTTGCGGTCCAGAACGTTCAGGCGACGACGCGCCAGATCGTAGATCGGGGGATGCGGTTTACCGAAATAGAGGCTTTCACCCCCCATTTCGGTGTATAGCTTCGCCAGCGCACCGGCGCACCATTCGCGCACTTCGCCACGGTCCACCACGATGTCGGGGTTGGCGCACAGCAGCTTCATACCTTTAGTCTTGGCATACAGGAAATCGGCGCGGTTCACATCCGGGTCCGCCATTGTGTCAAAGGGACCACAGCACACAATGCCCTCGGCCTCATCCAGCGGTACACGGGTGATGTTGACGGGGTTTTCCAGCAGACTCAGCGGCTCAAAAAAGCCCGCATCACGTTGCCATTCCCCCATGAAATAGACCTTTTCGCCCACTGCTCCGGTGAACATTGCCGACCGTGCGCTGTCGCCGCTGGTGGCGATAGTGTCATAGGCATCATCCGGCACGCCGAACTGCGACAATTGCGCTGCCACGCCTGCGCGGGGCTTGGGGGAATTGGTGACCAAAACCACGATGCCACCGCTTTTACGGTAGGCTTGCAGGGCCGCCACTGCCTCTGGGTAAGCAGTTACACCATTGTGGACGCAGCCCCACAGATCGACAAACAGCGCGTCATACTGGGCGGAAACCTCTGAGAGGGCGGGAATGATCTGTGTCATGGAGCAACCTATTTCGCAAACATTTGCCGAGGTATCGCAAAGCCAATGCCCAAAGGCCAGAAGAAAGGCAGCCCAGATTCTGAAACCTAGTGCAAATCCAACTGCCGCACCTCAGCCGCAATACGTGCGGCCCAAATCGGATACGCCACCTCTGAAGGGTGGAACCCATCGGTGGCGATATATTCAGGACGAAATGGCAAATCAAAAGGCAGATGCGTCACATCCTCCCGCCCCGCACAAAGGGCCGCCAACGCCGCATCAAACCGTGTCGCTGTCTGGCCCAAAATGGCCCGCAGCGGATTAGGCAACAGCGGAAACTGTCCCATCGGCGGCAGACCGGACACAAAGATATGACGCACCGCGAAACGATCCTGCAGTAGATGATAGAGTGCCTGCTGATCCGCCAACCAACCCGACAGGCGTGCCCCCTTTGTGACGTCATTCACGCCCAACGCCAGAACCGCCACATCAAACTGCGCCTCCGGCAACTGTTGCAGCTGTCGCAATGTTGCACGGGTGGTGGCGCCCGTTGCAGCCTCCAGGTGCCAGCTGACCCGATGATCCGCCGCCAGATCGCGGGAGAGGCACCCAGACAACGCCCGCGCCTGCGATTCCGCCCCTACGCCTGCACCGGAACTGTCACCCGCGATCAGCAATCGCAACGTCTCCCCCTGTCCCAAAACGCCCTGCCGTGCGCCAGGCGGTTCCGGTAGGATCAACGCCTTCTGTCGCACATAAAGCGCCTGCGCGATCAACAAAGGCGCAAGGGTCAACTTAGCAGCAGTATCAGCAGCAATAGGCATGGGGATAGAATGCCGCAATTCTATATCAACGACAAAGCATGACCTTGCGCCAGCCAACCGCACCAAAAGGCCCACGCAAAACTGCGTGGGCCTTTCGACACTCTATACCGTTAAAAGGATCAGACCTTCAGGTTCGGAATGATCTGTTTCTTGCGGCTCATGATGCCGGGCAACACCACACTGTCGCCCTCTACAGTGGCGCCGAAGGATTTTTCAGCAACGCCTTTGACCACATCGTTGGGAACCAGCAAGGTCGCTTCTTCTTTCAGGATGTCGACAACAAACAGCAGAACCTCATCCACACCATCTTCGGCCTGCACGGTTTTGAAGGTTTCCATCAGGCTCTCTTTACGGCCCAGCGGAATTTCCGGTGCGGTGGTTTCCAGAACGGAGACACGGAATTTGGTGCCGTCGACTTCGTACTCTTTGGAGTCCATGCGGATCAATTCCGCGTCGGAGAATGCCGAAACATCAGACTTAGCAGCGAACATCTCGGCCGCGTAAGCGGTCACGTCGATGCCCAGATCTGCGGCCAGCGCAGCAACCACTTCGCGGTCACGGTCGGTGGTGGTGGGCGAACGGAATTCCAGCGTATCAGACAGGATACAGGTCAGTGCAGCGCCTTTGATGGCCTCGGGCATCTTGGCAGCGTCATCACCCATCAGATCATACATGATGGTCGCGGTGCAGGCCAGCGGACGGATGGTGATGTCAATCGGGCCTTTGGTTTCCAGACCGCCAACCAGTTTGTGGTGGTCAATGATCGCGGTGATGTCCGCATCATTGATGTTCTCGGGCAGCTCAGCAGGGTTGTTGGTGTCAACGATAACAACCGGCGCACCGGCTTCTACACCGCTGATGATTTCCGGCTTATCCAGATTCCAGCGATCCAGCATGAACAGCGCTTCGGTGTTGGGCTCGCCGAGTAGCTTGGGCGCGGCAGCAACGCCTTTCACCTCGTTCAGGTACCAGGCCCAAACGATGGGGGAGCCGGTGGAATCGGTGTCAGGGGATTTGTGGCCAAAAACCTGCGTGGTCATGAGGAGCATCCTTGAGATTGGTGAAATACGAGGTATTGGGCGGGCTTATAGGCGGGCACTGTGGCTTTGTCACGGGGGCTGCGTGACGTGGATTACGGCTGTGACATTGACACCGCGCTGACAGTGAAGCCCTGCTGCTGCAACAGGTTCAGAACACCGTTTTCCCCCGGCAGATGCATCGCACCCACGGCGACCAGAGTAGGCTGCGCGCCCAGCGCCTGCGGCAGTCGCTGCATCCAGTAGTGATTGCGCCCTGCAATCAGATCCCCCATCAACTCCTCCACATACCCGCTGAGCCGCTGCGAATCCTCCGCTGGTAGGGTCGTGCCCAAATGCGCCAACTGTTGCTGCGCGTTTTCCCAGATCATCTGGACGTCCTCAGAGAAATAGAAATCCACCAACCCCGCATCCCCGAACGAAGTCGGCAGGTCCAGCATCAGGGACCAACGCAAATCCTCCACCTGTTGGTCCAGCGGATCACCGGCCAGCAGGGGCAGCAAATGGTCCAGCTCATCCAGTGAGGCGACAGGTTTACCAGCGTGATCTGCGGCCGTTTCAATCATCCGATCAATGCCCGGTCGTTTGGCCTGAATATCAGCAATCGCACAGGGCGGCGTCATCATTGTAAAGCCAAGGAACCACGGCTGCATTTTCGCCGCCATAAAGGGTGGGATCTGATAGGGCGTCAGCTTGTCGGTCAGTTTATCCCATGCCTCTGGCCCCAGCCGATCCAGCAGGCTGGGCCCATCAGGGATAGTTATGAGCGCGATGTCAGTGGTCAGGCGACGTTCCAGCTGCGCCATGTCGGCAGCATTAAACTCGACCAGCACCTGATCCACCTCACCGATCAATGGCCGCAGCCGCCGCATCGATGCACTGTGGCGTGGGGAATAAAGATGCATTGTGCCAAAGACGTAAGAGGTGATCCCTTCTTTTTCCACCTGCCACAACAGACCGCGATGGAACGGCACCTGTTCTGCGCGGTTGCGCAGCTGCGTCAGCTCTGCATCTGTTAACATCGCGGGACTGTCACATTGCGCCAGCGCCCGTTCCGGCATCATCGCCCCAGCCAGCCCACACAGCAGCACCGCCGCCCGCATCACCTGTTTAAACCGCATAAACCACACCCTTTTACTGCGAGCGCCACGCTATCCAACCCCACAAAGATTGCAATACGTTTAACCCGTCGCGCGCATCGCTAAGGGCTTGGCCACCTTCTCGCAGCACAGTAGACACGTGATATGACCAAACTGTCCGAAACCGACCTCTACCCCCCTGTGAAAGCGTTCTTTGAGGCGCTGGGATATGAAGTGAAATCCGAAATCGGCGCGGCAGATGTGGTGGCCCTGCGAGACGGCGAACCGCCTGTGATTGTGGAGTTGAAAACAGGCTTCTCGTTGACCCTGCTGCAACAGGGCATCGCGCGGCAGAAGGTAACAGATCAGGTCTATCTGGCTCTCCCCCGCTGGAAAGGGCGCGCCGGATACAAAGCATTCCAAGGCAATATTGGACTGTGCAAACGTCTCGGCCTTGGGGTGATCAGCATCGCTTCCACAGGTGAGCTGCAGGTGCACCACGAGCCCGCACCCTTTCAGCCGCGCAAGGTGAAACGGCGCCAGACTGCATTGATGGCAGAATTTGAACGCCGCGAGGGCGATCCAAACAAAGGCGGTGCCACCCGCGTTGGGCTCATCACCTCTTATCGACAAGAGGCGCTGCGCTGTGCCGCCTATCTGGCCGAACAGGGACCGACCAAAGGCGCGACAGTTGCCAAGGCAACCGCAGTGGTCCGTGCCACACGGGTGATGGCGTCAAACCATTACGGCTGGTTTCAGCGGGTGGAAACCGGCATCTATGACCTGACCGCAGAAGGGCGCTCGGCATTGAAAACAACAACCGAATAGTGCCCCCGGTAGCGTATGACAGGACTACCGCCACATCACGCTTGATCCCGCGCGTCTGGGGCGATACCTCACAGGCATGCGTATCATCCGGGATTACAGCTTTGTCACCGATCAGGACCGCGGCGCTGCAGCGGCTATCGGCAATTTCGACGGGGTCCATTTGGGCCACCAGTCGGTGATCGACCTCACACGCGCGATTGCGAAAGAGAAAGGCGTGCCGCTGGGCATCATGTCCTTTGAGCCGCATCCGCGCCAGTTCTTTGCGCCAAAATCTTCCGCCTTCCGCCTGATGAGCGCCGAAGCACGTGCGCACCGGCTGGAAAAGCTGGGGGTTGAACGCCTCTATGAGCTGCCGTTCAACGCTACACTGTCCGCCCTCAGCCCCAAAGATTTTGCCGCCAAAGTGATCCGCGATGGGCTTGGTCTCAACCATATTGTGGTGGGCGCGGATTTCTGTTTCGGGCAAGGTCGTAAAGGCGATATTGAGGACCTTATACGCTTCGGTGCGGACATGGGCTTTGGCGTCACGGTGGCAGAGCTGCTGCATGGCGACAAAGGCGAAGTTTCCTCGACCGCGATCCGCGATGCACTGGCCGAGGGCCGCCCGCGCGATGCGCAGGCAATGCTGGGCCACTGGCACCGCATGGACGGTGAAGTAATCGGCGGCGACCAGCGTGGCCGCGAATTGGGCTATCCCACCGCAAACATGTCAATCGACGGTCTGCACCAGCCCAAGATGGGCGTTTATGCCGTGTTAATTGACGTGCTGGATGGCCCGCATAAGGGCAATTACCACGGCGCTGCCTCACTGGGCGTGCGGCCGATGTTTGGTGAAAACAAACCGAACCTCGAAACCTTCATCTTCGATTTCAAAGGCGATCTCTACGGCACTCCGATCTCTGTCGGGTTGGTAGAGTATCTGCGCCCAGAGGCCAAGTTTGACAGTCTAGAGGCACTGATCCGCCAGATGGACACCGATTGCGCTAAGGCGCGTGATTTGCTGGCCGCACTCTGATGCCCCAACAATTGCGCCGCAAATTCTGGGAAACCGTGCCCCTCAAGGACATGTCGCGTCCAGAATGGGAAGCCCTGTGCGACGGCTGCGGCAAATGCTGCCTGAACAAACTGGAAGATGAAGACACCGGCGAAGTCGCGCTGACCAACGTGGCCTGCCGTCTGCTGAATGATGACACCTGCCAATGCAGCCAATATCCAATCCGCCACAACTTTGTGCCGGAATGCATCGTGTTAGGGCCCGACAATCTGGATCAGAATCTCTACTGGATGCCGGAAACCTGCGCCTACAAACTCTTGTGGACTGACCAGCCGTTGCCCGAATGGCACCCGCTGAAAACCGGTGACCCAAACTCCGTCCATGCGGCGGGCGTTTCCATGCGTGGCCGTACAGTGCCCGAGTTTGAGGTCGCGGACGAAGACTGGGAAGACCACATTATTAAGGAGCCCGTGTAATGTTCTTTGCCTCTGACAATGGTGGCCCCGTGCATCCACAGATTATGCAAGCAGTGACAGAGGCAAACGGTGGCTACCGCACCGGCTATGGCGAGGATGCGGAAATGGACCGCGTGCGCGACATGCTGCGTGAACTGTTCGAGGCACCGGAGGCTGCGATCTATCTGGTGGCCACGGGTACAGCCGCCAATTCGCTGGCGCTGGCGACGCTGTGTCAGCCGTGGGAAACGGTCTTCTGCTCCCCTGTCGCGCATATCCACGAGGATGAATGCAACGCGCCGGAATTTTTCAGCGGCGGTGCCAAACTAACCTTGGTGGGCGACAGCGATAAGATGACGCCGGACGCCCTGCGCCGTGCGATTGAAAACGAACACACCCGCGGCGTGCACGGCCCCCAACGCGGGCCTGTGTCGATCACGCAGGTGACTGAAAAGGGCCATGTCTATACGCTGGAAGAGTTGCGCGCGCTGACCGCAGTGGCCCGCGACTACGGCCTGCCCACCCATCTGGACGGCGCACGTTTCACCAACGCACTGATCACGCTGGGCTGTTCACCCGCAGACATGACGTGGAAAGCCGGTATTGATGCGGTCAGTTTTGGCGGCACCAAAAACGGCTGCATGGGGGTTGAGGCGGTGATCTTTTTTGACCCTGCCAAAGCGTGGGAATTTGAACTGCGCCGCAAACGCGGTGCACATCTGTTTTCCAAGCACCGCTACCTGTCGGCGCAGATGCTGGGCTATCTGGCGGACGATCTGTGGCTGGATCTGGCCCGCAGCGCCAATGCGACCTGCGCTAAACTGGCCGAGGGCCTGCGTCAGATCGAGGGGGTGGAGTTCACAACAACGCCTGAAGCCAACCTGTTCTTCGCCAACCTGCCCCGACGCCTGCACCAAAGGGCGTTTGATGCTGGCGCTTACTACTATATCATGGAAGGGCAGCTGGAAGGCGACGACCCTGAAGAGATGTTGCTGGCGCGATTTGTCTGTGACTGGTCCATCGGGGAAGTGGGCGTTGACGCCCTGCTAAACGCCTACCGTTCATAGCCGTATGGTTTTGCTGGTGGACGAAAGCGCCCACCAGCTGAAACTAAGGCGACGCTCAGGGGGCCTGCACCAATTTCGCCGCAACACGTTCCAGAAACGGACGCACCACAGCCAGCACCTCTTTGGGGTGCGAAATTGGCAGCATATGCCCTGCATTGTCTACCACCGCACGCTCCGCATTTTTAATGCGGGTCATAAGCGCGCTGTTAACCTTGGCGATATAGTCCGGCGACCGGCCCCCCTCGACCAACAGCGTCGGAACCTCCAGCCGCTCCAGCACGCCTGAGGCCAATAGACCAGCGCTGTCTTCGCCCACTTCGTCATTGGCGGCAACCACCAGATAAATCTGCTTCTCCGCCCTTTGACGCATCTGTTCCGGCAGCGCGTCCCAGGCACGGCCACCGCCCCAATCTGTATAGAACATGCGCGCAGCCGCTTCGGGATCGCCCGCATCAATAGCCGCGCCTAGGGCCGCCATTTCACCCATGTGCTGATCTTTCAGTCCCGGGTTGTCGGCATAAGCGGCAGCAAAAAACACAGGCTCGATCAGTGTCAGCGATTTCACCAGTTCTGGCCGTTCGCAAGCCAGACGCAGCGCCGCAGCGCCGCCAAAGGAATGGCCGATCAGATGCGCCGGTTCCGACAACAGATCCAATGCCATATCGACCGCCTGACGTTGAATGGGCGTCACACCATCCCAATCCGCTGTGCCACCATGACTGGGCAGATCAAATGCCGTCATCGCCAAGAGGTCATTGAGCCCCGCCGCCAACGGCATAAACGCCATCGAATGCCCCAGCGTGCAATGCAGCATCACCGCCTGCTCATCACCCTTACCGAACTGATAGACTTGGGTATCGACACCCCCGCACAATTGTATCCCAGACACTTACAACTCGCCCTTCAAATGCAAATCCAAATCTTCCAGACGGTCCTGGCCCCAAAACTTCTGACCGTCGTCACAAATAAAGAACGGCGCGCCAAAGACGCCGTTGCTGACCGCCTCTTCCAGATTGGCGGCGTAAACTTCGGCGCCTGTCAGCAGGCCGCTGTCTGCCAGTGTCGGGTCAAAACCAGACTCACTCAGACAGGTTTTGATCACCTGATCCTCTGCGATGTCCTTTTCCTCCACCCAGCAGCAGGCCAATAGCCGCTGAATGAGCTGCGGCAAATCACCCCCGCCTGCCTTCTGCGCAGCGATCACCGCATAGGACGATGGGGCAGCATTGGTCGGCCAATGGGCAGGTTTCATATTAAGCGGCATGCCTTGCTTGCGTGCCTGACGCGGCAGTTCCTGTGCACGGTAGTCGATACGCGACGGGTGGCGTTGCGGCACCGGCTGACCACCTGTGCGCGAAAACGCCCCGAGAATATCAAACGGTTTGTAAGTCACCGTGGCCGCATGACGCCGCGCTATTTCCTGCAACCGACCGCCGACAAGGTAGGTATAGGGCGAAATGGTCGAAAAATAGTAATCAATATGTGGCATCTCTGCCCCCCTTACGTCGGCATAGCTTTGATTGAGCGTAGCTTAGTGCTAAGCGGTGTCAACGTTACGAATCTGTCATCTCGACCAAATCTTGGGGAACCGTCGACATGCCCACCACCAACGAACCGAAACTGATTTCCGGCAACGCCAACCTGCCACTTGCCAAGTCGATCGCGCGTCGCATGTCGCTGCATCGGGGCACCAGCCTAAACCTTGTCGAGGGCCGTGTTGAGCGCTTCAACGACGGTGAGATCTTTGTTGAGGTCTATGAAAACGTCCGCGGCGAGGACATGTTCATCATTCAGCCGACTTCGAATCCGGCGAATGACAACCTGATGGAACTGCTGATCATGGCCGACGCGCTGCGCCGTTCTTCGGCGGCACGCATCACTGCAGTGATCCCTTACTTCGGCTATGCCCGCCAAGACCGCCGCACCAAAGCCCGCACGCCAATCTCGGCCAAGCTGGTGGCCAACATGCTGGTTGAGGCAGGCATTGAACGCATCCTGACGCTAGATCTGCATGCCGCGCAGATACAGGGTTTCTTCGACATTCCCGTCGACAACCTCTATGCCTCGCCGATCTTTGCGCTGGACGTGAAAGAGAAGTTTGCAGGCCATCTGGATGAGGTCATGGTGGTATCGCCCGACGTGGGTGGCGTGGCCCGTGCCCGCGAACTGGCCAAACGGATCAACGCACCGCTGTCGATCGTCGACAAACGCCGTGAAAAACCCGGTGAAGTCGCAGAAATGACCGTGATCGGTGACGTGACTGGCAAACGCTGTATCATCGTGGACGACATGTGCGACACTGCCGGCACCCTGTGCAAAGCAGCTGAAGTTCTGCTGGAACACGGCGCGACCGAAGTACACGCCTACATCTCGCACGGTGTGATGTCCGGCCCTGCGGTTGAACGCGTCACCAATTCGGTGATGAAGTCATTGGTGATCACCGATTCGATCCAGCCGACCGAAGCGGTCAAAAGTTGCCCAAACATCCGCATCCTGCCGACCGCGCCGATGTTTGCACAGTCGATCATGAACATCTGGCACGGCACCTCAGTGTCGTCGCTGTTTGAAACCGAAACGCTGGAACCGATCTACGAAGGCCAATTCCCCGAGTGATCCGGTGGCAATCGTAAAAACACAAAAGGGCGCCCACACGGCGCCCTTTTTGTTCGGTCCAACTGGGTAGGCTTCAGCCCTTAAGGCACGTCCCAATGGTCATCATCCGCAACAGCGCCGATCGCCATCCAGCTGGCGCGGGCGCGGGCCACCCGGGTATCACCCCAGGTGCGGAACACGATATCGAACTGAGTCGCTGTGACATTTTCTGCCTCGATATCAGCGCGCAGGCTGGTGGAATGATCCACATCCCACATCGACATAGAGACCATCACATTGGGCGGCGCACGGAAGGGATCGGCGAACGCGACAGTGACGCGCCGTTCGCGCGTCCCTTCACCGGTCCACATCTCCCCGCCATCCTCGAAATCGGAAAACAGGGTTTGCTCCCCCTGCTCAACGCCTACCGTATTGCTTGCGATCTTTTTCATGAGACCTCTGTAACACAACCCCGCGCGGAAAGGTCAATGAATGTGCAACCGCAGCGATTCGTCTGCCTTAGTAGAAGGCGGAGATGTTGTTCATCAGGATGATGCGCACCGCGTAAATGCCGACCAACACCACCAGCGGTGCCAGATCAATACCGCTCATCGGGGGCAGGATACGACGCACGGGGCCATAGATCGGTTCCAGAATGCGGTTCAACATGTACCAGATCTGTCCAACAAGCTGCTGGCGCACATTCAGCACCTGAAAGTTAATCAACCACGACATGATCACATGAGCGATCAAGAAGAACCACAGGATATCAAGCACCAACAGGATAATCTGGAACAGGGACAGCATAGACAAGACCTCAAAGTGAACGTGTGCTCAACAGGTAAGCCCGCGACGCCAATGACGCAAGCCCAAGGCGTGTCTTGACGCATGGTTGCGCTTGACCGCAATGATGTTTGCATCAACTCCACGGATCAAGAAACGCCGCAGGAGAACCCGCCATGTACCCCTATTTGCGCATGATGAAAGAGATCATCAAAAACCGCAATGCACCGCCATTGGCCTTTGATGAGGTGCATGTGTCTCACCATCGGGTGTGGCTGTCCGATATCGACCAGTTCATCGAGTTGAACAATGGCCGCACCTTGATGCTTTATGATCTGGGGCGCGTTCCGATGGGCCTGCGCGTAGGTCTGTCCGGCGCCATGCGCAGCAATCGCTGGGGCATGGCCGTCGCCGGTGCTTGTGTGCGCTACCGCCGCCGCCTGCGCCCGTTTGAGAAGTTTGAAATGCGCACCCGTGGCCTCGGCTGGGATGAGCGGTTTTTCTACATTGATCAGCAGATCTGGAAACAGGACGGCGAATGCGCCAACCAAGCGGTATTTCGCACCGCTGTGACTGATCGCAGCGGCATTGTGCCAACGGAAAAGGTGATCGCCGCGATTGACTCGGACGCAGAAAACAAACCACTGCCCACGTGGGTGCAGGAATGGCTGCAGGCAGAGGACAACCGCCCATGGCCGCCACAGCCCTGATTGACCAGTCCCGCAAAATCTGAAGGAAGCCTTACCCCTACTACCCTTGTGCTGTTGCCAGTTGCCCTGTCATAACGACCGTGGGATTTGAGCAAGTAAGGACACACCATGCGCAAGCGTATCTGGGGTTGGTTTTTCTTCGACTGGGCATCGCAGCCCTATAACACGCTGCTGATCACCTTTATCTTTGCACCCTATATCAAAGAGTTGATCGGTGACGGCGCGCAGGCGCAGGCCGCTTGGGCTTTTGGCATCGCGGCGGCTGGGATTGTGATTGCAGTGCTAGCGCCCATCCTTGGCGCGCTGGCGGATGCGGCAGGCAACCGGCTGCGCTGGATTTGGCTATTTTCCGCGATGTATGTGATTGGTGCGATGGGCATCTGGTGGGCGGAGCCTGATGATTTCAACCTGATCACCACGCTGATCCTCTTTGCCATCGGCATGATCGGAATGGAGTTTGCGACGATTTTCACCAACTCCATGCTGCCTGACCTTGGCAGTCGCGAAGAAATTGGCAAAATCTCTGGTAACGGCTGGGCCTTTGGCTATCTGGGCGGGCTGGTTGCGCTGGTGATCATGTTGCTGTTCTTTGCTGAAAGTGCGACGACTGGCAAAACCTTCATCGGGTTGGATCCTGCGCTGGGACTGGACGCGGCTGCGCGTGAAGGCACCCGTTTTGTCGGGCCGCTAACGGCGATCTGGTATGTGATATTTATGATCCCGTTCTGCCTCTGGGTGCGGGATCCGAAACCGGCCCGTGCCCCGAAGGGTGCGGTGACAGCTGCGATGACCAGCCTGCGGACCACCATCCGCAGCCTGCCGCAATCGCCGTCACTGTTTGCCTACCTTGGCAGTTCGATGTTTTACCGCGACGCCCTGAACGGCATGTACACCTTCGGCGGGATTTATGCCGCCGGTGTGCTCAACTGGAGTGTGCCGCAAACCGGCGTTTTCGGCATCATTGGCATCATCGCAGGGGCGATTTTCGCAATGATCGGCGGACGGGCGGATGTTCGGTTTGGCCCGAAACCGGTGATTGCGATCTGTATTCTGGTACTGATCTTTGTGGCGACCTCAATCCTGTTTGTGTCGCGCGACAGCGTCTACGGTATCGCGGTCGATGCAGACTCCGCGCTACCGGATATTGTCTTTTACGTGCTGGGCGCGCTGATCGGCGCTGCGGGCGGCGTGATACAATCGGCCAGCCGCACGATGATGGTCCGACAAGCAAACCCCGACAAAATCGCCGAAAGCTTCGGCCTTTACGCACTGGCAGGCAAGGCGACATCCTTTCTGGCACCAACGCTCATTGGGGTGGCAACCGTGCTAACCGGCAGCCAGCAAATGGGCGTAACCCCGCTTATCGGGCTTTTCCTTTTAGGGTTGGTCTTGTTAGCGTGGGTGAAACCGCACGGGGACCACGACGCATGGTAACACACTTCCTGAAAACACTGGGCTTAAGAAAATTGGGCCTTCTCGTCGCAACTGTGCTGATTGCGGCCTGTTCCCCTGAACGCACTGCCACACCGCAAGCCACACCGGTACTGGCCAGTCAGGATGACATCCCCGTCGCCATGCGCGGTGTGCCCGCGAAGCAACTGTTTGGCGCGGCCAAATCAGGATCGGACCAAACACCTCACGCCTATGGCAGCTACGCCAAAGGCTGTCTGGCCGGTGGCGTGGAACTACCGGAAACCGGCCCCACGTGGCAGGCGATGCGCCTCAGCCGCAATCGCAACTGGGGCCACCCGGACACCATCGACTTCCTGCAGGATCTGTCGCGCGCCGCCGCCAAACAACCCGGTTGGGAAGGCATCTATGTCGGTGACCTCAGCCAGCCGCGTGGCGGCCCAATGCTGAGCGGGCACCGCAGCCACCAAATCGGGCTGGACGCCGATATCTGGATGTTGCCGCCCAAGCGGTTGAACCTCAGCCGCGCTGAACGTGAAAGCCTGTCGTCGATTTCAATGCGCCGCGCCAACGGGGCCTATGTAAACTCCGACTGGACGCCGCAGCACCATGAGGTGCTGAAAGCGGCTGCATCCGACCCGCGTGTGGCGCGGATCTTTGTCTTCCCCGGTGCCAAGGTGCAAATGTGCAAGGACGCCAAAGGCGACCGCAGCTGGCTGCGCAAAATTCGTCCGTGGTGGGGACATCACTATCATTTCCACGTCCGCCTGCATTGCCCCAAAGGCATGGCAGGCTGCGTTGATCAGGCACCAGTGCCCGCCGGTGACGGCTGCGATGCAGCAGCGGATTGGGTGCAGGATATCCTGTCTCCACCCCCGCCAAAGCCGGTCGACCCCAACGCGCCAAAGCCAAAACCCAAAGGCCCACTCACACTGGCAGGTCTACCCGCACAATGCGTAAACGTCTTACAGTCGCGCTAGCCGCGCTGAGCGCGGTGGCGCTGACCGTCACCGGCAGCGCCCAGCCACAGTCCAGACTGCACTTCTTGTCACGCCACGTCTGGCACGAAAATTTCGAGGGATTCGGCGGCCTCTCCGGCTTTGAGCTGGCAGAAAACGGGCAGGACTTCTTGGCTATCACGGATCGGATGATGCTGATCGAAGGGAAACTGCTGCGCAGCGGCAGCGCAGACGCGCTTGCAGGTGTTGAAATCACCCGCCACGCCCCGCTGGAGATCCCGCGCGACCTGCATCGCAAGGCGTGGCTGCGCGATTCCGAAGGATTGGCGCAACTGCCTGACGGCACGCTTTACGTCAGTCTCGAACACATTCATCAAGTTTGGCGCTATCCGCATGCCTTCGGCGCCCCGCTTGCGCTGCCCCAACACGCTGATTTCCGCGGCTTTCCCCGGAACGCAGGGATGGAGGCACTGGCGGTTGATCGACATGGCCAGATTTACGCAGTGCCCGAAAGCGTGCCACGCAAACGACCGAACCTGCCCCTTTATCGTTTGGGCGCGGGGGGCTGGCAGATCCTCTATTACATAGAGGCCAGTGATGATTTTGATCCCGTTGGCGCCGATTTCGGACCAGATGGGTTGTTTTACCTTCTGGAACGTCGCTTCACCGGCATCGGGTTTCGCAGCCGCCTGCGCCGGTTCGATCTCAACCGGTTCGACCCTGCTGGCGAGGTTCTGCTGAGCACCGGCACACGGGTGCATGACAACCTAGAAGGCCTATCAATCTGGCGCGATGCAAACGGGGTGATCCGCGCAACCATGCTTGCTGACGACAACTTCAAGTTCTTCCAAACCAGCGAGATTGTCGAATACGCTCTGCCATCGTCAAGAAAGGGTCAAACCCCCTAAGCCCTTGCAAAAGAGCCCCCCAACGATTAAACGCCGCCCGTCCCTTGCGAAAAGGTACCAAGTCGCCGCTACCTTGTTAAAACGGAAAACTGACATGAACAAATACCTCCCTGGCATTCTGGCC
This sequence comes from Thalassobius sp. Cn5-15, assembly GCF_022347685.1. Taxonomy (GTDB): domain Bacteria; phylum Pseudomonadota; class Alphaproteobacteria; order Rhodobacterales; family Rhodobacteraceae; genus Thalassobius. The sequence continues at coordinate 343,914 of NZ_JAKRGF010000004.1, read as the reverse complement.
ATGGCAGCTGTTGTGGTTGCCTCGAACGTCCTGGTGCAATTCCTCTATGGGGATTGGCTGACCTGGGGTGCCTTCACCTACCCCATCGCTTTCCTGGTCACTGATGTGATGAACCGGGTTTACGGCGCCGGCCCGGCCCGCCGTGTGGTCATCGCCGGTTTCATCGTTGGCGTGATCTGTTCGCTGATCGGCACCCATATCATGTTGCAGGGTGACGGGTTCAGCTACCCCGCCGTGACACTGCGCATCGCCATCGGTTCCGGTACCGCGTTTCTGGTCGCCCAGCTGACTGACGTGGCCGTGTTTAACCGCCTACGCAACGGCGCGTGGTGGCGGGCCCCACTGGCTTCCACCCTCATCGGGTCGTCGCTGGACACCGCAATCTTCTTCACCATCGCATTTTCAGGCGCTCTGACTTTTGTGGAACCAGCAAACGACGTCTCGTGGGCTGGTGACATGCTGCCGCTTCTGGGCAGTGGGCCGATTGCACCGCTGTGGGTGTCGCTGGCTGTCGCGGACTGGATGGTAAAACTGTCACTGGCATTGCTCGCTCTTGTACCATTCCGCATCATTGTGGGGTCGCTCACGACGCGGACCACATGATTTTGTTTTGACATTGGGAAAATCTGTGTCACGCTGAGGTTATCTTAAACTTCAGAAAGGAGGTGCCTAGTGTCTAATGGGATCATGGAGAACGGTGTCGGGACAATTCTGGAGGATCGAAGCTGAGGCAGCCCTTGGCTGAGAAACCACTGGAGTTGGGTGAAACCTAACCGGACCACCTCCTTTAACCCCTAGGGTCGGGCCCAGATCGGGTGCGGCCCTTTTCTTTTGCGTGGATTTCAGGGATCTTGGGGCCATGTTACGGGTCACTGACGATATCAGCATCGCCGATTGGGAAATCAGCGAACAGTTCATCCGGGCCTCTGGCCCCGGCGGGCAAAACGTCAACAAGGTGTCCACCGCTGTAGAGCTGCGGTTTGAAGCAGAACGATCGCCGCATCTGCCCGGTCCTGTAAAAGCGCGGTTGAAACGGCTGGCGGGGCGACGTTGGACCAAAGAGGGAGCGCTGATCCTCTTTTGTGACGAAACCCGTAGTCAGGCCCGCAACCGCGAGATTATACGTGAACGGCTGGTTGAGCTGATCGAGAAGGCAACGCATCGCCCGAAACGACGTATCCCCACCAAACCCACCAAAGGCAGTCAACGCCGTCGGCTGGATGCCAAAAAGCAACGTGGCGAGGTGAAGGCCCTGCGCGGCAAGATTCCCGATACGTAACTCTACGGTCTATCCTCGGTTAACCTGCGCGACCAAACTGCCGAGATGCAAAGCACCGTATTAGACAGCCGCTATTCCTGGGGCCGCCTTGGCCTGTCATTGCTGATCGGGCTGATCGGCAATGTCGGGATGTGGATTGTCATCATGGTAATGCCCGCAATTCAGGCCGAATTTGACCTTGATCGTGCGCAAGCATCTTATCCCTATGTTTGGACAATGGTGGGGTTTGCGCTTGGGAATTTCCTCATTGGAATGATGGTGGACCGCTTTGGTGTGGTGCGAGTGCTGTCTGGCATGTCATTGGTGATGGCAGCGGGATTTGCACTGGCAGCGGCCAGTTCCGGAATTGGCATCGTGTCCCTGTTACATGTGCTGGTGGGTCTGGGCACGGCGGCCAGTTTTGGCCCGCTGATTGCCGATGTGTCACTGTGGTTTCAGCGCCGTCGCGGCATCGCCATCGCGGTCATCGCCAGCGCCAACTACCTCTCCGGTGCGATCTGGCCGGTAGTTCTATCCGGCCATCTGGCCAGTGAAGGCTGGCGCGGGGTTTACCTCCTGCTGGCGCTGATCATTGCGATCACAGTTCCCCCGCTGACCCTGTTATTACGCCGACGCCTTCCCCTGTCGGACATGCCGGAAACCATAGCCCAAGGCGCAGCAGCAGGTGGCATTGGCGGATTGAGTCCGCGCCAAATTGCCTTGATACTGGGACTTGCAGGTGTGGCCTGTTGCGTCGCCATGTCGATGCCGCAGGTGCATATCGTTGCGCTCTGTGTAGATCTGGGATTTGGTCCTGCAGTCGGTGCTGAAATGCTGTCGCTGATGTTGCTGGGCGGGGTGGTATCGCGCCTGCTTTCAGGGGTGTTGGCAGATATTCTGGGCGGGGTATTGACCCTGTTAATCGGATCTACCCTGCAAATGCTGGCGCTGTTTTTGTATCTGCCGTTTGACGGTCTGGTGTCGCTTTACGTTGTGTCTGCCATTTTTGGATTAGCTCAAGGAGGCATCGTGCCATCCTATGCCGTCATCGTTCGCGAACTGATGCCCGCACGCGAAGCCGGTCGTTGGGTTGGTTTTGTGATGATGTCAACGATTGTCGGGATGGCTCTGGGCGGTTGGGTGTCCGGTGTGATCTATGATCTCAGCGGCAGCTACCAATTGGCCTTCTGGAACGGCATCATCTGGAACCTGGGCAATATCGGGGTCATCACCTACATCTTTGTCTCTGCCCGCGAAAAACACGCAGGTCATCCGGCCAGAGTGCACCCGAAACAGCCCGCGTGAAGGGTGCAAAGAAAAACCGGCCCACATTGGGGCCGGTTTTCTGATTAAAATGCGATTCAGATCACTCTGCGGTCAGCAACGGCGGCTTGTCGCCGGTGATTTGCTGCTTTTTCGGGCCTTCGATGCGCAGATCCAACTCGCCATCCTTGATGCCAACTTTGACCACGCCGCCTTTGGTCAGCTTGCCAAACAGCAACTCCTCTGCCAGCGGTTTTTTCAGATGCTCCTGAATAACGCGGCCCAGCGGGCGGGCGCCCATTTTGTCATCATAGCCCTTGTTGCCCAGCCATTCGGCCGCAGGACGGGTCAATTCGATGTGGACGTTGCGGTCCATCAACTGCGCTTCAAGCTGCAGTACGAACTTCTCTACAATCTGCAGAATCACCTCTTTCGGCAGCGCGCCGAAGCTGACCACCGCATCCAGACGGTTGCGGAATTCAGGTGTAAAGGTGCGTTCGATCGCGGCGGTATCCTCACCCTCACGGCGATCACGACCGAAACCAATAGCCGCCTTGGACATTTCCGCAGCCCCGGCGTTCGAAGTCATGATCAAAATCACATTGCGGAAATCAACAGTACGACCGTTGTGATCCGTCAGTTTGCCGTGGTCCATCACCTGCAACAAAATGTTGTAAACATCCGGATGCGCTTTCTCCATCTCATCAAGCAGCAGCACACAATGCGGATGCTGATCCACACCGTCGGTCAGCATGCCACCCTGATCAAAACCGACATAGCCCGGAGGCGCGCCGATCAGACGGGACACAGCGTGTTTCTCCATATATTCGGACATATCAAAGCGCAGCAGTTCCACACCCAACTGGTCCGCCAACTGTTTCGCCACCTCGGTTTTACCCACGCCAGTCGGACCCGCGAACAGATAGTTGCCGATGGGTTTTTCCGGTTCGCGCAGGCCCGCACGGGCCAGTTTGATCGCGCTGGACAACGCCTCAATCGCGGGATCCTGACCGAAGACCACGCGTTTCAGCGATTTCTCCAGATCTTTCAGCACCTCAGCGTCATCTTTAGACACGTTCTTTGGCGGAATACGGGCGATTTTGGCCACCACGCCTTCGATCTCTTTCACACCGATGGTTTTGCGACGCTTGCTTTCCGGCACCAGATGCTGGGCAGCGCCAGCTTCGTCAATAACATCAATCGCTTTGTCCGGTAGCTTACGGTCGTTGATATAACGGGCCGACAGTTCTACCGCGGTCTTGATCGCATCATTGGTGAATTTGATACCATGGTGGTCCTCGAAATAGGGCTTCAGACCCTTAAGGATTTTCACCGAATCCTCGACCGAGGGTTCACTGACGTCAATTTTCTGGAAACGACGGCTCAGCGCGCGGTCTTTTTCGAAGTGTTGACGGAATTCCTTGTAGGTGGTCGATCCCATGCAGCGCAGCTTGCCACCCTGCAGTGCAGGTTTCAGCAGGTTCGACGCATCCATCGCACCGCCCGAAGTGGCGCCAGCGCCGATCACGGTGTGAATTTCGTCGATGAACAGCACCGCGTCTGGATGTTCCTCCAGCTCGGTCATCACGGCCTTCAGCCGTTCTTCAAAATCACCGCGATAGCGGGTGCCCGCCAGCAGTGCGCCCATATCCAGTGAATAGATGATCGTTTCCGACAGAACCTCAGGGGTTTCACCTGCCACAACTTTGCGGGCCAGACCTTCAGCGATGGCAGTTTTGCCCACGCCAGGATCGCCCACCAAAAGCGGATTGTTCTTGCGGCGGCGGCACAGAACCTGAATGCAGCGTTCCACCTCATGGTTGCGGCCGATCAGCGGGTCGATGTCGCCCTGCTGGGATTTCTCATTCAGATTGACGCAGTATTTGCCCAGCGCGGATTCCTTGGGATCCACAGCCTCGGACCCACCGCTCATCTCGCCGTGCAGGCTTTCCTCAGCTTCGTCTTCAGCGCCGGAAACAGGACGTGCCTCACCATAGGATGGATCCTTCGCCACGCCATGCGCGATGAAATTCACCGCATCGTAGCGGGTCATGTCCTGCTCCTGCAGAAAGTAGGCAGCATTGGATTCGCGTTCAGCAAAGATCGCGACAAGCACATTGGCGCCAGTCACCTCTGTGCGGCCGGAGCTTTGGACATGGATCGCGGCGCGTTGGATCACCCGCTGGAAGGCGGCTGTTGGAACAGCCTCCGATCCTTCCACTTCGGTGATCAGATTGCTGAGGTCATCGTCGATAAATTCCACCAGCGTTCCGCGCAAGTCCTCTGTGTCCACAGAACATGCTTTCAGAACACGCATGGCGTCAGGTTCGTCGATCAACGCCAAGAGCAGATGCTCCAGCGTTGCGAATTCGTGTTTGCGGGCATTGGCCAGGGCCAAGGCCGCGTGAATCGCCTGTTCCAGCGTATTCGAGAATGAAGGCACAGTTAGCGCTCCTTCCTGCTTTGGGTCGAAAGTCCGTGAAGTGCGGGCTCCTACATTCTAACGACCATAACCCGTATTAGGTTAAAGTTTGGTCGATATTGCGGGGTCTTCAAGTCTTTTCTACCAGTCAACCTTTATATTCGTCTGTTTGCCGATCCGCAGGGCAAATACTCAGAAGTTATCTTTACGCGATCTGATCTCTGCAAATACTGCTGCGGGTTCTGCATCGATCATGCCAACCGTCGCCTGTACTGCCGGATCAGTGCAGCGCAGGAATGGGTTCGTTGACAGTTCTAGTGACAATTGGCTGGGGACCGTTGCCTGACCTGCGGCGCGGGCCTGTTCGATTTGCTGTATACGAGAGATAAGCGCTGCATTCTCTGGGTCAATGGTGATCGCGAATTTGGCATTGGAAAGTGTGTATTCGTGGCCCGAACAGACAAGAGTGTCCGCCGGCAGCGCCGCCAGTTTCGCAAGGCTTTCAAACATCTGATCCGGCGCGCCTTCAAACAGGCGTCCGCATCCCAACGCCATCAGGCTGTCTGCGGTGAACACCAGTTTCGAGGCCGCGAAATGAAAGGCGACATGGCCCTGCGTGTGACCGGATACATCCATCACCTGCATCTCTTCGCCACAGAGGATCAGGCGGTCCCCTTCGGCCACGGCAATATCAAGTGGCGGCAGACGGTGCGCATCCGCCTCTGCCCCGATCACATTTGCGGGATGATCCGCCAAAAGATCCGCCAGGCCATCCACATGGTCCCAATGGTGATGGGTCAGCAGCACATCCGACAAAACCCAAGCTCGCTGTTTTAAGGCCGCTCTGATCGGTGCCGCCTCTGGCACATCCACAGCCGCAGTCTGGCCGGTGGTCGTATTATGGATCAGATACGCGTAATTGTCTGCCAGACAGGGAATGGTCACAAGCTCAAGGGGCATGGCGTTTCCTTATGTGATCGCTATGGTGGGACCCAGAGTGGCGGATCAAAGGACCGGCTGCAATGCACCTTGATGTGAAAGACCTGCGCAATTTCTATTATCGCAGCACGCTGGGACGTGCGGCCCAAAAGGCGGTGCGCGATCATCTGGTGACCATGTGGCCCAATGCAACCGGTGAAACGATTGTTGGCTTTGGTTTCGCCGTCCCATTGCTGCGCCCCTACATGAACGACGCACGTCGGATCACCGGCCTGATGCCTGCACCGCAGGGGGTGATGCCGTGGCCAACTGGCATGCCAAATATGGCGGTCCTGTGCGAAGAGGTCAGCTGGCCCGTAGATACAGGCCATGTGGACAGGCTCGTGGTTATGCACGGGCTGGAAACCAGCGAACAGCCCTCTGCCCTGCTGGACGAATGCTATCGCGTGCTAGGCCCCGGTGGGCGGGCAGTCTTTATCGTGCCAAATCGTGCAGGCCTTTGGTCGCGCAGTGACCGCACACCGTTCGGCTATGGCCGTCCCTATACGCTGGGCCAGCTGGAGACGCAGCTGCGCCAGCACGAGTTTAGCATCGAACGGCACGAATACGCGCTGTTTCAGCCGCCCTCGCAGCAGCGATTCTGGCGCAAGACCGGCCAGGTGATCGAACAGTTGGGTCATTCGTTGCCCAAGATCGCCGCAGGCGGGGTGATCATGGTTGAGGTATCGAAACGCATTCAGGCCCCCAGCGGGCCAGGTTTGCGCGAAACGGTAAGCCGCCCATTGCAGATTTTGACGCCTAATCCATCGAAGGAAGTGGCGCCGATCTGATCCACGCGACCGCGCCAATTTGGCGCAATTTGGGCGTCTGGACCTTCCCAAAATTCGCTGTTAGCGATCACCTGTTGCACGTTTGCATCGACCTTGTGACGCGGCGTTCCGTTTTTGGCGCAACGATTGTCGCACAGGGAATCGAAAAAGATGTGCCTAACTGGTCGCTTTTTGTGACCGATTTACGCAACAAAGCGTCGCACTGTGACTAACGCAATGAAAAGGCGTGGTATTCTTTTGCATGCCGCGAAGTCACAACAGGTTGATAGGATGCGGTTGCTCTGCTACACCCCCAGCGATTTCGATACAAAAGTCCGAGTACCACTCTGGCTTGGGATCTAAACGCCCCCGGGACGGTTCCGTATGCGCCGGGCCGGGGCCAGAAAAGTCGGAAGGGTGGACGTGTCCGAACCAGCTTCGATCTCCTCAGGCATTGCCGCGCGCTATGCCACCGCAATCTTTGAGATTGCCAATGAGAGCAATGCTCTCGGCAATCTTGAATCCAATGTCACCGATCTCTCTGCAGCCCTGGAGGCCAGCGAAGAGCTGCGCGGGCTGATCAGCTCTCCGCTGGTGTCGCGTGACGAACAAGAAAAGGCAATCATCGCCGTGGCCCAGAAAATGGGTCTGGAGACTGTCCTGCGTGACGGTCTGGCGCTGATGGCGCAAAAGCGCCGCCTGTTCGTGCTGCCGCAGCTGCTAGAGCAGCTGTCCGCCCTCATCTCGGAAGAGAAGGGTGAAGTCACTGCAGACGTGACCAGCGCGAAAGCCCTGACCAAGACCCAGTCAGAGAAACTGTCAAAGACTCTGGCTGCGCGTGTGGGTAAAACCGTGAATATCAATGCGACCGTTGATGAATCTCTCATCGGCGGTCTTGTCGTTAAAGTGGGCTCGAAGATGATCGATACCTCGATCAGCTCCAAGCTCAACTCCCTCCAGAATGCAATGAAAGAGGTCGGATAAATGGGTATCCAAGCTGCAGAGATTTCTGCGATCCTGAAGGACCAGATCAAGAACTTCGGTCAGGAAGCCGAAGTTGCTGAGGTTGGTCGCGTGCTCTCCGTCGGTGACGGTATTGCTCGCGTACACGGCCTTGACAACATCCAGGCTGGTGAAATGGTCGAATTCCCCGGTGGTATCCGCGGGATGGCCCTGAACCTGGAAAGCGACAACGTCGGTGTCGTTATCTTCGGTACCGACCGTGACATTAAAGAAGGCGACACCGTAAAGCGCACCAACTCCATCGTTGACGTGCCTGCCGGTGAAGGTCTGCTGGGCCGCGTTGTTGACGGTCTGGGCAACCCGCTGGACGGCAAAGGCCCGATCGAAGCGGTTGAGCGTCGCATTGCTGACCAGAAAGCGCCGGGCATCATCCCGCGTAAATCGGTTCACGAACCGATGGCAACCGGCCTGAAATCGGTTGACGCAATGATCCCGATCGGCCGTGGCCAGCGTGAGCTGATCATTGGCGACCGTCAGACCGGTAAAACTGCCGTTGCTCTGGACGCGATCCTGAACCAGAAATCCTACAACGACGCCGCCGGCGACGATGAGAGCAAGAAACTGTACTGCGTTTACGTTGCAGTTGGTCAGAAACGTTCGACCGTTGCACAGCTGGTGAAGAAGCTGGAAGAAACCGGTGCGATCGAATACTCGATCGTTGTGGCCGCAACCGCGTCCGACCCGGCTCCGATGCAGTTCCTGGCGCCTTACGCCGCGACCGCAATGGCCGAATACTTCCGTGACAACGGCAAGCACGCGCTGATCATCTATGATGACCTGTCCAAACAAGCTGTGTCTTACCGTCAGATGTCGCTGTTGCTGCGTCGTCCGCCGGGCCGTGAAGCGTACCCGGGTGACGTTTTCTACCTCCACTCGCGTCTGCTGGAACGTTCGGCAAAGCTGAACGAAGATCACGGCGCAGGTTCGCTGACCGCACTGCCGATCATTGAAACCCAGGGCGGCGACGTTTCCGCATTTATTCCGACCAACGTGATCTCGATCACCGACGGTCAGATCTTCCTGGAAACCGAACTGTTCTACCAGGGTATCCGCCCTGCAGTGAACACCGGTCTGTCGGTATCGCGCGTGGGCTCCTCGGCTCAGACCAAAGCGATGTCGTCGGTTGCCGGTCCGGTTAAACTGTCGCTGGCGCAGTACCGCGAAATGGCTGCGTTTGCGCAGTTTGGTTCCGATCTGGACGCCTCCACCCAGCAGCTGCTGGCCCGTGGCGCCCGTCTGACCGAGCTGATGAAACAGCCTCAGTACTCGCCGCTGACCAACGCCGAAATCGTCTGCATGATCTTTGCAGGTACCAACGGCTATCTGGACAAAATCGAAGTAAGCGACGTTGCCCGCTATGAGGCTGGCCTGCTGGCGCACCTGCGCGGCAAGCACGCGGACCTGCTGGCTGACATCACCGACAACGACCGTAAGGTTAAAGGTGAGCTGGCTGACAAAGTAAAAGCCGCGCTGGACGAATTCGCAGCTGACTTCGCTTAAGGGGAGATAAGGCAATGCCGAGTCTCAAGGACCTAAAAATTCGGATCGAGAGTGTGAAAAACACTCGGAAGATCACCAAGGCCATGCAGATGGTTGCGGCGGCGAAACTTCGTCGGGCGCAAGACTCTGCTGAGGCGGCGCGTCCCTACGCAGAACGGTTTAACGCCGTTCTGGGTGGGTTGGCCGCTTCGGTTGGCACCTCCGGCAGCGCACCCAAGCTGCTGGCGGGCACCGGTTCCGACCAGGTGCAGCTCTTGGTGGTGATGACGGCAGAGCGTGGTCTCTGCGGTGGCTTCAACAGCTCGATCGCCAAACTTGCACGTTCCAAAGCCGAAGAGCTGATCGCTCAAGGCAAGACGGTCAAAATCTTGACCGTTGGTAAAAAGGGCCGTGAGCAAATGAAACGTGACCTGGGCGACTATTTCATCGGCCATGTCGATCTGTCCGAGGTGAAAAACGTCGGTTACGTCAATGCTCAGGATCTGGCGCGCGACCTGCTGTCGCGTTTCGATGCTGGTGAATTTGACGTCGCCACGATCTTCTACAACCGTTTCCAGTCGGTGATCTCACAGGTCCCAACGGAACAGCAGGTCATCCCTGCCTCTTTCGAGGCTGCGGAAGATGCAGGCGAGAGTGCGCTGTACGACTACGAGCCGGACGAAGAGGCCATTCTGGCCGACCTTCTGCCGCGCGGCGTGGCCACGCAGATCTTCTCGGCACTGCTGGAAAATGGTGCATCCGAACAGGGCGCGCGTATGTCTGCAATGGACAACGCAACCCGTAACGCGGGTGAGATGATTGACAAACTGACGATCGAGTACAACCGCTCGCGTCAGGCCGTGATCACCAGCGAACTTATCGAAATTATCTCGGGCGCTGAGGCGCTCTAAGAGAACGGAGACGAAATAATGGCAAACGCAAAAGGCAAAATCACTCAGGTGATCGGCGCCGTTGTGGACGTGCAGTTTGAAGATGAACTGCCGCCGATCCTCAACGCACTGAACACCGACAACAACGGTAAGAACCTGGTGCTGGAAGTTGCTCAGCACCTTGGCGAAAACACCGTCCGCACCATCGCGATGGACGCGACCGAAGGTCTGGTTCGTGGTCAAGAAGTTGTAGACACCGCCGGCCCGATCTCGGTTCCGGTTGGTAACGCGACCCTGGGCCGTATCCTGAACGTTGTCGGCGAGCCCGTTGACGAGCAGGGTCCGGTAAACGCAGACGAAACCCGCGCCATCCACCAGCCCGCACCCGAGTTCGACGAACAGTCGACCGAGTCCGAAGTTCTGGTCACCGGCATCAAGGTTATCGACCTGCTGGCGCCTTACGCTAAGGGTGGTAAAATTGGTCTGTTCGGCGGCGCCGGTGTTGGCAAAACCGTTCTGATCATGGAACTGATCAACAACATCGCAAAAGTGCACTCGGGCTTCTCGGTGTTTGCTGGTGTTGGTGAGCGTACCCGTGAAGGTAACGACCTCTACCACGAGATGATCGAATCTAACGTTATTAAGCCTGACAACCTCGAAGAGTCGCAGGTTGCGCTGGTTTATGGTCAGATGAACGAACCTCCGGGTGCACGTGCACGTGTTGCTCTGACCGGTCTGACGCTGGCCGAACAGTTCCGTGACCAGTCCGGTACCGACGTTCTGTTCTTTGTCGACAACATCTTCCGCTTCACTCAGGCGGGTTCCGAGGTATCGGCGCTTCTGGGCCGTATTCCTTCGGCGGTGGGCTACCAGCCGACCCTGGCAACCGACATGGGCGCCATGCAGGAGCGTATTACCTCGACCAAGAACGGCTCGATCACCTCGATCCAGGCTGTATACGTACCGGCGGACGACCTTACCGACCCGGCACCTGCAACCACCTTCGCCCACTTGGACGCAACCACCGTTCTGAACCGTGCGATCTCCGAGCTGGGCATCTACCCCGCCGTTGACCCGCTGGACTCATCGTCGCGTCTGATGGACCCGTCGGTTGTTGGCGAAGAGCACTACAAGGTGGCCTTCGAGGTTCAGGGTATCCTCCAGCGCTACAAGTCGCTGCAGGACATCATCGCGATCCTCGGCATGGACGAACTGTCGGAAGAAGACAAACTGACTGTTGCCCGTGCTCGTAAGATCCAGCGCTTCCTGTCGCAGCCCTTCGACGTTGCGAAAGTGTTCACCGGCTCTGACGGTGTTCAGGTTCAGCTGGAAGACACCATTTCTTCGTTCAAAGCTGTTGTGGCTGGCGAATACGATCACCTGCCCGAAGCAGCCTTCTACATGGTTGGCGGCATCGATGAAGTGATCGCAAAAGCTGAAAAAATGGCTGCAGAAGCAGCCTAAGGAGGCTCTGAATGGCTGAAACAGTGCAATTCGACCTCGTAAGCCCCGAACGGAGCCTTGCTTCGTTCGCGGTTGAACAGGTCCAAATCCCGGGTGCTGATGGCGACATGACTGCCATGGCGGGCCATGCGTCCACCATCACCACCCTGCGCCCCGGTTTGCTGAGCGTCAGCGGCCCGAACGGTTCTGCAGATTATGTCGTGACCGGCGGTTTCGCCGAAATCGGCACCAATGGCATCTCCGTTCTGGCAGAGCGCGCTATCGCCCGCGAGGACGTCAGCGCTGACGACCTCAAAGGCATGATCGCAGCAGCCAACGACGCGCTGGAAGCGGCCAAAGCAAATGGTGGCCAAGTAGACGTCGCAGCAAAGCTGGTGTCTGACCTGGAAGCCATTGGCGCACAGATCGGCCTGTCGGTCTAAGCTAACTCCAGTACCAAACTCAAAAAGGCCTCGGAATTTTCCGGGGCCTTTTTCTTGTGTTTGTTGCAGGAGGATCTGATAGTCAGGTCGCCCCTGCAGCTCTCTCGCGCCCCGCGCTTAGCGTTCGGTCAGTTTCAGTTCGATCCGCCGATTCTGCGCACGGGCCTGCGCGGTGTCCGCTGGGTTCACCGGTTGGTATTCCCCAAACCCATTGGCACTGACACGCGTGGGCGGGATTCCCAAACGTTCAACCATGAACCGCACCACCGATAGCGCGCGCGCTTGACTAAGCTCCCAGTTATCAGCAAAGGGCGCCCCTGTCCCTAGCGGCTGATCATCGGTATGGCCATCGACGCGAATGATCCAATCGATCTCTGCCGGGATGTCATCAATCACGCTGCGCAAAATTGCCGCGACCTTGGCGATTTCTTGCGTGCCCAGATCCGACAAATCCGCACGCCCCGAAGCAAAAAGAACTTCAGAGGAAAACACGAACCGGTCGCCAACAATCCGCACCCCTTCTTGCGTGCCGAGCAGCGTGCGCAGGCGGCCAAAGAAATCAGAACGGTAATTTTCCAAATCCAGATTTTCCGCTTCCAGCCGCCTCTTCTCGTCCTCCAGACGCAAGCGCTCTGCCTCTTCCAGCTGACGACGCTTGCGTTCTTCAGAAGCGGCACGTGCAAGCGCGGCGTTTAGGTTTGAGCCCAGCGTCTGCAACTGAACCTGCGCCGCCGCATCGCGGGCCTGATAATCGTCGATAATCGCCTGCAGGCTGGACAGCTGCGTGCGCAGCGCCGCAAGTTGCTGGTTCAAGAGCGCCTGCTGTTTCTGAGCCTCAGAGGCCAGCGCCTCTTGCTCTTGCAGCTGCGCCTGTGCGGTGGCCAGCAGGGCTTGGCGGCGCTCTGCTTCACTCAACTGCTCAGCCGCTTCAGCCTCCGCCGCCAAACGGGCAGCAAGGGCCGCGGCAAGCGCCTCTTGTGTCTCGCTATCTATGGTGTCCTGCGCGGCCTGCTCAGCCAAAACCGCCGCCAGCTTTTCCGACAACTCACTCCGCGCGGCATCTGCAGCCGCCAGAAGCGCCAGCGTCTCCTCCGCCTCCTTACGCCGGCGTTCCAGCGCCAGCGACATAGCGGTCAATTCTGCATCAGCGTTTTCCATACGAGCGCGCAGGGCGTCCGCAGCGGCCGCTTCGGCGATGCGTGCCCGCTCCGCTTCTGATAGGGCTTCTGACAGTTCTGCCTGCTCAGTCACCAGAGCAGCCTTGTCGGCGTTCAGATCCGCCACCAACGCCTCCAACGCCTCCGCCTGCGCTGCGGCCAGACGTGCTGCCTCTGCCTGTGCGTCCACCTCATCGCGGGTACTGGCAAGCGCTAGGTTCAGCGCCTCCTGTTCTGACAACAAATCAGCACGTTCACTTTCTAGCGTGGCAATCGCCGCTTCATTGTTCGCCTGCGCCGCCAAGAGTGTGGCCACCTGCGCCTCAAAATCGCTGATCTGCCCCTGTGCATTGGCCAGATCATTGTTCAGCGAGATAATCAGCGCTTCCTGCGCGGCAGCGGTAGACCGCGCCACCGCCAGTGTCGCATCCAATGCACCAACCTGCGCAGTCAGCTCTGCCGTTTTGCGCTGTTCCAACCCCAGCGCCTCGGCCAACGCCGAAATCTCCAGCGACAGCGTGTCCAATTCGGCGCGCTGTCCGGTGATGGTTTCGCGCAGCACAAACTGCACCACCATGAAGATGGTCAGGACAAACATCAAAACCAGCAGCAGGCCGGTCATCGCATCAACGAATCCCGGCCAAATGGAGTTTTGAAAACGTTGTCCAGTGCGCCGTGACAAAGCCATGATCAGGCCTCTGAATCGCGAGGCGTGCGCATCATCGGTTGGCTATGTTCGGCAATACGACCTTGGGCGATCAGACGGGTGAGGGATGCGATATCCATCCTCAACTCTGCCATGGTTTCCTGACGGCCTGCGCTGATCTCTTCCAGAATGCGCAACAGTTGCACGTCGATCGACCGCAGGCGCATCCGACTTTCGGCGTCGATACCCTCACCGCCACCTTCTGTCAGCGCTGCCACCAGTTCTGCCTGACTGTCCGCCAGCCGTTCCAGTGCACCGTTGATCGACCGATCCTCTGCCAGCCGATCGGTCAGCCGTTCTAATGACCCAGCCAAAGCGCCCAATTGCTGTTCGACCTGAGCGCGCCCTGCCTCTGACTGTTCAAAAATGCCGCGCATCTGGCCCATTTGATCCTGCATATGATCAAGGATCTGCACCGCAGCACCGTACTCACCTGATGCCTCCCCTTCACTGCTGGAGAAGCTGACGCGGGTGATGGTGGACAGCCACTCTTCCAACTCGCGGTAAAAACGGTTCTGACCATGACCGGCAAACAGTTCCAGCAGGCCAACAACCAGCGATCCGGCAAGCCCCAAAAGGGACGAGCCAAAGGCAACGCCCATACCAGACAGCTGCTGATCCAGGCCACTCATCAAGCGACCAAAAACCTCTACCCCACTCTCACTCTCAGACGGCGCGAGGCTGCGGATGGTATCGACCAGTGCAGGCACCGTGGTGGCAAGGCCGTAGAACGTGCCAAGCAGGCCGAGAAAGATCAGCAAGTTGACGATATAGCGCGTGATTTCCCGCGCCTCATCAATCCGCGTGGCCACGGAATCAAGAATTGAACTGGTCGAGGATGTCGGGATTTCCATCCGCGCTGAGTGCCGCCGCAGCAAAGACGCCAACGGCGCCAGCAGGCGGGGCGCACGGAGATGCTCCATCTCGTCACGACCAGTGACGAATGCCTCAATCCAGCGGACCGAATTGAACAACTGCGCAACCTGCCAGAAACAGGCCAGCACGCCGATGGCAAAGACAAACAGGATGAACCCGTTCAGGTAAGGGTTGGCCTCAAACACCGGCAGAATGCGCGGCAGAGCCAGAAATACCACAAATGCCGCTAGACCCAACACCAGAACCATCGACAGGATCTGGCGAAACGGAGGGGAGAACTGCGGCGCGACCTCTTGGTCAGTCTGTACCATTCGGACAGATCCCGACTTGTTGTTGTTAACAAAACTCTATGGGGAAGCCGCTGTTATGCCAAGCGTTTATGCGGTCAGATCACGCACTCGTTCGGTCAACCAATCCAGCTCTGCATCCTGAATGCCCAACGCGTGCAGATGACTGGCAGTGTTATACAGATATTCAGGGTTCGGCCCGCGTCCCCCAACAGCGTGAGCGATGATGTCGGCTTGTCTTTCCAGCGCCATACCACCGCAATATTGTTCATGATGCGGATCAATGACATAGGTCACCGCCTGCACCCGACGGCCATCGCGCAGGTCAACCTCCAGAACTTTTTCCAAATAGGCAGAGCTGACCAACTCCCGTTCGCGCAGGTAGGCCAGCACCTCTTCCTCCTCACCCGCACGCACCGACAGGGCCAGCCCGTGGCAAGAGGCCCCGGCCAGTTCATCCAACGCCAAAACCAGTCCCGGTTTTTCCACTGTGCCGCGGTGGTGAATAGAGCTCATACAGAAGCTGCGATGATAATCCGGCAACGTCGCCAGCGCCTGTTCCGCCGGCGCGAAGCCCGGATTCCACAAGAGTGATCCATAACCAAACACCCACATCGTCATGCCACTGGTCCTTTCGCTCTGGCGCAGCTATCTCTCCTCTAAACACCACGCGCCGCGCAGAGGAAAGGGTTAGATCCCGTGAAACGTCTATTGATCGTTATTGTCGCCGCAGCCATGCTGTGGGCTGCCTATTGGGGAGTCGGGGCGCAAGGGGTGAAATCCGGCGCCAGCACATGGTTTGATGCACGCCGTTCAGAAGGTTGGGTGGCCGAAACATCTGACATTCGCGTTGCGGGATTTCCGAACCGCTTTGACGTAACGCTCAGCGATCTGATTCTGGCGGATCCCGACACCGGTTGGGCGTGGCAGACGTCATTTTTCCAGCTTCTGGCGCTGTCTTACAAACCGAACCACATCATTGCGATCTGGCCGAACGAGCAGGAACTGGCGACGCCCTTTGCCACCTATCAGATCAGCAGTGATCGGATGCAGGCCTCTGTGGTGACAGCTGGCACCGCAGTGGCACTGGACCGCGTCAATCTGGCCGCAGACATGTTACAGATCACTGGCCCATCCGGTGATGGCACCGCGATGACCGCCCTGCGTGCTGCCTTGATGGCAGAGGATGACAAAAGCTACCGATTCGCACTCAGCGCCGATGATCTGGCACCGGCACGCACATTCAAAACGCTGGTCGATATCGATGATCATCTGCCCGGCGCATTATCGTCCTTCAGCGCCGATCTGCGCATGTCGTTTGACGCGCTCTGGGACCGGCACGCACTGGAACAGTCCCGTCCGCAGCCCACAGCTTTGACCGTCACTTTGGCAGAGGCCAAATGGGGTGAGCTGGAGCTGGCACTGGCTGGGGATCTGGCGATTGATGAACTCGGCTGGGCAACTGGCAAGCTGGTGGTCAAGGCACGCAATTGGCGCGAGATCGTGCAAATGGCGGTGGCCGCGGGTGCATTGACGCCGGATTGGGCTCAAACGCTCAGCGGTGGGTTAGAGGTTGTTGCAGGCCTGTCAGGCAATCCCAATACGCTGGACCTGCCGCTGACGTTCGCTGGTGAGACACTGTTCTTTGGCCCGCTTCCACTGGGACCAGCACCGAATTTCCGCCTGCGCTAACGCTTAACGCAACTCAATCACCGTCTCGCGGCGATCCAAGAGCACACCGTCGCGGATAAGCTCAACCTCTGCACGGTAGAGCCCTTTGGCCCAGCCAGCAGCGGGTCGTTTGCGGCCAATCGCACGGAAAAAAATGGCCTGTGATTTTTTCAGCAGAATGCGTTGTTCTGCGATCTTGGGACCGGCGTTACCTTCGATGAGTTGAGGCCCGGTGAGGCGCATCAGCAGCACGTCCCCCTGACGACTGCCATAGGCATAGGCCCACGTGACCAGCGCGGGCGATGTGATTGTCAGTGCCTGATGTGCCTGACCAGCCTTGATCGCGTCGTAACTGGGCACCGCGTTGGCAAAGCCAAGATCGATAAAACCGCCCGGCTGATAGTCAGGCGCATCCCGCCACAGGGTGTCCACCTCATCCGCGTTACACTTATCCGCGTGAGGCTGAAACGGATCAGTGACCTGCCCCTGATGGCGGATGGACAGATGCAAATGCGGGAACTGCGTTTTGCCCGACAAGCCCACCTGTCCCAGCACCGCGTTGGCAGCAACGCGCTGACCTTCCTGAACGGCGATACTTCCCAGCTTCAGGTGACAGTACTGGCTGACCCAGCCACCACCGTGATCAATCGCAACCCCGTTGCCGCATTCGCGGCCCTGCACCTCTGTAGAGGTTTCGGCGTCGTAATACTCATCCGCCATACCGTCGCGTATGCCGCGCACAACCCCCGGCGCGGCAGCAAGCACATTCACCCCCGCCGCCATCTGGTCAAGCGAGATCAACGCATAATCCGTACCCTTGTGCCCATCATAGCTGAGCGCCCCGCATCCGAAGTCACGCACGCCAGCGCCAGCATCGCGGTCAACGTAGTGCTGGATGTAGCAATCCTGACCAAGGGTGCAGTCAATCGGTTGCACCATCACCGGATCCGCCACCACAGGAATCGCTGACAGGGCAGGCATCAATAAGGAAAGGCTCAGGACAATACGGAACCGTACGGACATGGGTTATAACCGGCTGATCAGGCCGCAGCCTGCGCGGCCTCTGACCGCAGGAAGACCCAAGTATTGCCTTCGGTCATCTCTGGCTGGAACTTATAACCACCAGCGTCGAAATCCTTGATGGCTTCGGGATCAACCAGACGGTTCTGGATGATAAACCGCGCCATCGCGCCACGCGCCCGTTTGGCGTAGAAGCTGACGATTTTGGGAACGCCTGCTTTCTCCTCCATAAAGACAGGCGTGATCACCTGCGGCGTAAGCGCTTTCAGGTTAACCGCGCCGAAATACTCCTGGCTGGCGCAGTTGATCAGCGTGTCGGTGCCCAATGCAGCCGCCTCTTCATTCAACGCTTCGGCGATGTCGCTGCCCCAGTATTCATACAGATTCTTGCCACGCGGATTTTTCAAACGGCTGCCCATTTCCAGGCGATACGGCTCAATCTCATCCAGCGGGCGCAACAGACCATAGAGGCCCGACAGAATGCGGAAGTGATCCTGCGCCCAAATCATTTCCTCGGTATCGAGCGAGGATGCCTCTAACCCCTGATAGGTATCACCGGCAAAGGCCAGCGCAGCAGCCTTTTTCTCTTGTGCGCCGTAATTGGCAAAGCGATCAGCGTTCAATTTGCCCAAAGCTTCCGAGATTTTCATCAGCTTCATCAGATCCGCCACCGACAGGTCGCGTGCCACGCCCACCAGTTCTGCCGCACGATCAGGGAAGCGCATAGTGGTGGTTTCCATCCCCTCAACCGGGCCCTCAACCGGGGTCATGTCCATTTTCTTGGCGGGAGAAACAGTGATCAGCATGGCGACTCCTGAAATTTATTTAGAAACGTTCTAACTTACCTCGTGCAGCACGTCCAGAAAGGCCGCGCCAAATCTTTCTGCGCGTTTGTCACCCAGCAGGCGTTCCATTGCGCTGGCATCCTGTGGGCGCATCTGCGCCACTTTCGCAAGCATAGCGGCAGAGCAACTCATCGGTTTGTCGAGACCATCCGCCCCCCGTGCCAAATTTGCCTGCACCTCTAATAGTCGATCATAGAGCGATCCAGCCGCGCGACCAGCCAACTTGCGCCGCTGGGGATGCACATCCTCTGTCGCGCCGGTTATGATCGCCAGAAAATCAGCACCGTATCGTTCCAGCTTCTTAGCGCCCACACCGTTAATGCGGGCCATAGCGTCCAGATTGGTGGGGCGCGTTTCCGCCATCTCAATCAGCGTGCGGTCATTGAAGATCACATAAGGCGGTACATTGCCCGCCTCTGCCAGCGCGCGGCGCTTGGCTTTCAACGCGGACAAAAGCGGCGCGTCTTCGTCGCTGACCAGCGCCTTCACCGCCGGACGGCGTTTCGCCGATGTGATGCTGTCCTTGCGCAGCATGATCTTTTCCTGATCGCGCAGAATCGGCAGGGCGGTATCGGTCATCCGCAAAGCGCCGTGGCGTTCGGGATCCGGGCGGATCAGATCATGCCCCATCATCTGCCGGAAAATCGCTTGCCATTGCGGCCGCGTATAGGCTTTGCCTACGCCAAAGGTCGGTAGTTGGTCATGACCCCGTGCTGAAATCCGGTCATTGGTGTTGCCCAAGAGGATCTCAATCAGATGAGCAGACCCATACCATTCCTCTGTCCGCAGGATGGCCGACAGGGCCATGCGCACCGGTTGGGTGCCATCAAACACCTCCGGCGGGGTATCGCAGAGATCACATTTGCCGCATGTCACCTCATCCTCGCCGAAATAACCCAGCAGCGTTTTGCGCCGACATTCCAGCGCTTCTGCCAATCCAAGAAGGGAGTTCAGACGCGCGTGATCCGCCATCCGACGTTCAGGCGGCGCCAGGCCTTCGTCGATCTGGTTACGGCGCAGGCGGATGTCGTCGGGGCCAAATAACGTCAGGGTTTCAGCAGGGCCACCATCACGGCCTGCACGACCTATTTCCTGATAATAGGCCTCAATCGATTTGGGCAGGTCCGCATGGGCGACCCAGCGGATGTCGGGTTTATCGACACCCATGCCAAAAGCCACGGTCGCCACTACGATCAACCCATCCTCTTTCTGGAACCGGACCTCAGTGATCCGGCGATCCTCGGCGTCCATACCACCGTGGTAATGCGCAGCAGCATGGCCGTTTTCGCGCAGCGCGGCCGCCAGCTTCTCGGTCTTTGAGCGGGTGCCGCAGTAGACGATGCCCGACTGCCCCTTGCGCGCGGCAGCAAAGTTCAGGATCTGCGTACGCGGGTTGTTCTTGGCGGCGAAGGCAAGGTGAATGTTCGGCCGGTCAAAGCCACGCAGGAAAGTGGCGGGCTGCTCATCGTCAAACAGTCGCGTGACAATTTCCGCCTGCGTTTCGGCATCCGCTGTCGCGGTAAAGGCCGCCAGCGGCACACCCAACGTGCGGCGCAATTCACCAATGCGCAGGTAATCAGGGCGAAAATCATGGCCCCACTGGCTAACACAATGGGCCTCATCCACCGCGATCAGATTCACGTTGATGCGGCGCAGCATCCCCAGTGCCGATCCCGCACTCAGCCGTTCGGGCGCAATATAAAGGAGCTTCAGCCGCCCCTCTTCTAGCGCGTCCCACACCGCATCAGTTTCATCCTGCGTGTTGCCAGATGTCAGTGCGCCCGCCTCAATCCCCGCTTCGCGCAGACCACGCACCTGATCGCGCATCAGCGCGATGAGCGGAGAGATGACCACCGTGACGCCCTCACGCATCAGCGCAGGCAATTGGAAGCACAGGGATTTACCGCCACCCGTGGGCATGATCGCCAGAGTGTTCTGGCCATTGGCCACGGCGTCAACAACCTCTTCCTGCCCGGGGCGGAAGGCGTCAAAGCCGAAATATTCGCTCAGAAGCGTGGCAGCGCTTGGCATGGGATCCTGCAACAGTGTCTATATCTGCTCTTGGCACATGTTGTCCCATAGTGCGCCAGAGGGGACAAGGGCGGAAGGCACCGCCGGACAAATTGCCCTTAACGACAATAGCTGCCGCCACGGTGACGCGCGGTGTCAAAGTGGAAGTGATCTTTGTGAAACCTGTCTGCATCAGGCCCCAAAACAGTGCCAAAAGGACCACAGGCAGCACGATGCGCCTTTTTCAGAATGCGTCCCTCTTTGCGTTTATTCCAGTCTTTCAGCACGCTGAGGCTCTGGCCGTTTTGCAGCTTGATCGCGCCAATATCGATCGCCTTGCCCTTGCCATGTTCAGAGATTTTGGCGCCTTTTTTGTGGTTGCGGGTACGGCAGACGTAGTGGCCGTAAATGGCCAGAGAGGAAACACCGCCGCCGGTGCGCCCGACAGCCGGTTTCAGGCCCTTTTCCACCCATGTCTTCAGCGCTTTAGCAGTCCCACAATCCATTACCGAGGGCTGACTGAGGGCAACACCTGCAACCTCACGCAGGCGGATCGCATTCTTCACACCGCAGCCTTGCAGTTTACCGGGCACGCGCCCCACCTCTTCGCCGCGCAGCGATCGGTCGCCGCAAACAGATCCGCGTTTGGGCAACCGTTTGGAGGCTGCAGGCACAACATTTAACGCTTTCGGCCGTACCACCGGCCGCAAACTGCGGCCCAAGCGGCGCGTAACAACCGTATAGGATACATCGCTGAGGATCGCCGCGGCCAGATCCAGCGTCGCAGCCTGTTGCTGAACAGGGCGGGCCACCGGCCTGAGGCTCGACTGCAATGGTGCCGCTGTAGCAAGTTCCACCCAAACCAACAGGCCAAGGCATGCAGCCATCAAGCGGATCATTTCTGATCGCCTATGGCAGCGGGCGTGCCGCGACCGAAATCGGCCGCATCGGTGTCTTGACCAGCCTCAATAATACCACGGCGAATGGCACGGGTGCGGGTAAAATAGTCAAACAGTTGATCGCCATCACCGGTACGAATGGAACGCTGCAGCGCAAACAACTCCTCCGTGAAGCGTCCGAGGATTTCCAAGGTCGCCTCTTTATTGGTCAGGAACACATCACGCCACATGGTCGGGTCAGATGCGGCAATTCGCGTGAAATCGCGGAAACCAGCGGCAGAAAATTTAATCACCTCACGTTCGGACACGCGACGCAGATCATCGGCGACACCAACCATCGTATAGGCAATAAGGTGTGGGATGTGGCTGACCACGGCGCAGACCTGATCGTGGTGTTCAACGTCCATACGTTCGCAATTGGCACCCAGCGCTTGCCAGAACATCTCCAGCCGCGTGGTCGCCACTTCATCCGCACCATTTGGCACGATCAGACACCAGCGATTGTCAAACAGCGTGTCAAAACCGGACTCGGGGCCGGAATGTTCGGTACCTGCCATAGGGTGGGCGGGGACAAAATGCACGCCGTCGGGCAGATGCGGGGCAATCGCCTCAATCACCGACTTTTTCACCGAACCGACGTCGCTGACGGTCGCGCCCTGTTTCAGATGCGGTGCAATCTCTGCCGCAACCGCGCCCATCACGCCAACTGGCACACAAAGGACAACCAGATCAGCGTCCCGAACGGCCTCAACCGCGCTGTCACAGACCACATCACACAACCCAATACGACGGGCTGTTTCGCGGGTTTGTTCAGAACGGGCATAACCTGTCACCACATCCGCGACGCCGGCCCGTTTCATCGCCCAATACATGGACGAGGCAATCAGCCCCAAACCGATCAGCGCAACGCGGTTGTAGACGACACTCACACTGCGCCCTCCTTAAACTGGCCGATCGCATGGGCGACACGGCGGCAGGATGGCTCATCCCCAATGGTAATACGCAGCGCGTTCGGCAGGCCATAACCAGTCACCTTACGCACGATCAACCCCTGGGATTTCAGGTAGGCATCCGCGGCATTTGCCTCTTGCGTGTCGTTAAAGCGCGCGAGGATAAAGTTCGTGTAGGACACATCACACTCTACCCCGTGACCGGCCAGCGCTTCAATCAGCCAACTGCGCAGGCGGGCGTTTTCACTGCGACACTTGTCCAGATAGGCCCGATCACGCAGCGCCGCCTCTGCCGCCAGCAGTTGCAGGTTGTTGAGGTTGAATGGCTGACGCACACGGTTCAGCACGTCGATGATTTCCTTGGGCGCATAGCCCCAGCCCACGCGCAAGCCCCCTAGGCCATAGATCTTGGAAAAGGTGCGCGTCATGATCACGTTGTCACGGCTTTCGACCATGCCCGCGCCACCATCATAGCCATCAACAAACTCCGCATAGGCGCCATCCAGCACCAACAGCGCCTTGTCGGGCAGACCTTCGGCCAGACGTTTACAGTCCTCCATCGGGAGCATGGTGCCGGTGGGGTTTGCAGGGTTCGCGATAAACACGATCCGCGTCTTGTCGGTGCAGGCTGCCAGAATCTTGTCCACATCCACGGTGCGATCGGTTTCCTCCACCTTCACCGGGGTGGCGCCAACGGCGTGGGCCAGAATCGGATACATCGAAAACCCGTGTTCGGTATAAATCACCTCATCTCCGGGTCCGGCAAAGGATTGAGCGATGAACTGCAACACCTCATCGGATCCAACACCACAGATGATGTTTTCCGCCTCCAAGCCGTGCACATCGGCAATGGCACGACGCAGGCCCGCGTGATCCGTGCCCGGATAGCGATGCAAATCCACCCCCGCAATCCGCAGCGCATCGGCCACCTTGGGACTGGGTCCAAACGGGTTCTCGTTCGAGCTGAGTTTTACCACGTCGGTTGCACCATCGACATGCGCCGCACCACTTTGGTAAAGGGCGATTTCCATGATGCCGGGTTGAGGCGTGATCTGGGACATTATCAGGGCTCCTTGACTGCCCCCCTCATACCTCCCCGCTAGGCCGAGGAAAAGCGGCAAGATCACGCGGCGGGCCGAACCCGCGTAGGCTGTCCCGTTTGTGCATCAATAACGTAGTGGCAACTATGCTGATCCAGCGTCTGCGTCAGATCATTCACTGCCGCAATGATCCGTGCCACCGTCGCCTCATCCATCATGTAAGAGAAGTTGAGCCGTACCCAACCCGGTTTTTCCACCGTGATACCCGCGCGAATGCTGTCGCGCATCTGGCGCGACAGTGTCTCATCAATGCCCAAAAGGCGATGACCATACGGACCCGCACAAGAACAGCCGCCGCGCACCTGCACGCCATAAACGTCGCTGAGCATCATGGTGATCAGCAGGGGGCTGACCACCTGCCCACGCCCGTCACGCATGAGGAAGGAAAAAATCGGCAAGCGAGACCCGCCTTGCGGCCCCAGAAGTTGGATCTGTGCATTGCCCTCCCAGCCCGCGACGCCCATCGCGGCATACCGCGTCTCCCGCGCCGCAATCTCATCTGTGCCGATCACATCCTTCACGATAAAAGCGAGAGCCGCGCGGATATCGCCGATGATATTGGGCGTGCCCGCCTCTTCTCGCGCCTCCAGACTGTCGGCGTAATCATGCGCCTGACTAGAGACGTAGGTCACGGTGCCGCCACCGGGCCAGCTGGGCCGCTCTGCCACGACAGCGCCGCGATTGACGATCATAACACCGGATGCGCCGGGGCCGCCGGGGAATTTGTGCGGGCTGACCACAATCGCATCCTTCTGCGCGTCCGTCCCTGCCGCCATATCAATCGGCAAATACGGCCCACCCCCAGCATAGTCCCAGACCGCCAACGCGCCGTGTGATTTCAACAGCCGCGTCACCGCATCCGTGTCCGTCACAATTCCCGTCACGTTAGATGCGGCGGAGAAACTACCGATGATCAGGTCGCTGCCGCGATGGGCCATCAGAACCTCCGCCAACCGCTGTAAACACGGCCCACCCTCCGGTGCCTCGGGGATTTCAATCACCCGCGCTTTGGTTTCGCGCCACGGCAGGATGTTGGAATGATGCTCATAGGGTCCGATCAGCACCACCGGATCCTGCGCCTCCTCCACCCCGAACAGGCTGACCAAACGGTTGATCCCCGCCGTCGCCCCTGATCCTGCAAAGACCACCGCGTGATCCGCGCCAGCGCCGCACAGCCGCGCAATCTCTGCCCGCGCCTGCCCCCGCAACGCTGTCATATGTGCGCCGGTGAAGGAGCTTTCGGTGTGGCTGTTGGCGTAAAACGGCAGCACATGCTCCTGCACGTAGCCCTCCACCTGCCGCAACGCGCGGCCAGAGGCGACGTAGTCCGCATAGGTCAACGCCACGTCGCCATATAGGCCGGGGATCTTCACCCCTTCGCCAATCACACTTTGAAACAGGCTGCCATTCTCTTTGGCGGCGGCGATCATCTGACGGAAGCAGGATAGGGACATGGGAGGAAACCTTTGTTGTTCGCACACCTACCATGAACGAATAAGACTGGCTAATTACCCCCTTTATTTTCGAAATTTACCCCAATAATCTATCATATGACCACCAAAGAGCGAGAACATGGATCACATTGACAAACGCCTCCTCGCCGCCATGCAACTGGACGGCTCTCTGTCGCAACGCGAACTGGCTGACCGCGTGGGGCTATCGCAAAACGCCTGCTGGAGACGACTAAAGACATTAAGCGACACCGGCGTGCTGCAAGGCACCACCGCGCGGATTGATCGGCAGAAACTGGGGTTGGATCTGGTGGTCTTTGTCCTGCTTCGCACGCGGCACCACTCGGCCAAGTGGCTGGCAGAATTCAGGCGCCATGTCCTGACCATTCCCGAAGTCGTGGATTTCCACCGCATCAGCGGCGACTACGATTATCAGCTAAAAGTGGTGACAGAGGATATGGCAAGCTACGACGCCGTCTATCGCCGCCTGATCGAAGGCGTCGACCTTGATTCCGTCACTTCCTACTTCGCGATGGAAGCGATCGCCGAAGGCCGCCCCTTGCCCCTCTGATATCGACATAAAAAGACCCGCCACTGCGGACGGGTCTTTCCCTAATTACTCCTCAAGGAACCGTCGCCACTTACTCTGCGGCGGCCTCCTGCAACTCCGGGCCTGCAGCCGGTTGCGGCTTCGCCGGCGCCACCGCCCCCTCAACCAGACCGACTACGCCGTTTTCCATCGAAACACCGAGTTCTTCGCCCAGCGCCTTAAGTGCTGGCATCTGCACCGCCATACCCATGATGGAATCCAGCGCCTGATTGACGACCGGCTTGTCACCTTCAGCTCCCTGAGCCACACCACCAAGGCCGCCAGCAAAGACACCACCCACCTGATGGATCTTGATTGAATCAATCTTTTCGGCTGGCTTGACCATTTCTGCAACAATACCCGGCAACGCCTCAAGGCGGGCCATATCCACCTTCATTGCCACAATGTTCGCCGAGATCGCGTTCTCCGCATCCACTATCGCGCGGCGACCCTCTGCCTCAGCCAGCATGTCGGCTTTCTTCGCCTCAGCTTTGATAGCCAGCGCATCGGCTTCTGCCTTGGCTTCTTCACGGCGGGCTTCTGCGCGGTCCTGCGCAGCCTCTTTTTCGGCCTCAGCGGACAAGCGCACACGGGTTGCTTCACGCTCTGCCTCCTGCCGCGCCTCAATCAGAGCGATCTGTTTTTCACGCTCCGCCTGCGCCACAGTGCGGGTGGTTTCTACCTGTTCGGCCGCACGGGTTGCCTCCGCGCGGGCCAGATCAGCCGACGCTCGGGCCTGACTTTCTTCTTCAGACTTGCGCGCGATGATGATGCGACGGTCTTGTTCGGCGACCTCCAGTTCTTTCTCTTTTGCGATCTCTGCCGCACGGATCACCTCTTCACGTTTGATCCGTGCACCTTCGGTTTCACGCTGTGCATCCTCACGGCGGGCGGCAACTTCGGCCTCCTGCGCGGCTTGGAGCGTGGCAACCTCCTGCTCTTGCTTGATCTGCGCGGCTTTTTCGTCTTTTTCAATCAACAGGCGTTGACGCTCTGCCTCCATTGCCGCGCGACGCACGGCGACGTTTGCCTCTGCATCAATCTCGGCACGCTCTTTCTTGGAATTGGCGATCACCTCCGCCAGTTTTCGCATACCAACGGCATTGAAGGCATTGTTTTCGTCCAGCGCTTCAAAGGGGGTCTGGTCAAGCGCGGTCAGTGACACGGCCTCCAGCTCCAGCCCGTTTTTCAATAGATCTTCGGAGACGGCATTTTGCACTTCTTGCACAAACTCAGCGCGGTTTTCGTGCAATTCATCCATGCTCATCCGCGCCGCAACCGATCGCAGACCGTCAACCAGCTTGCCCTCAATCATTTCGCGCAGTTGCTCAACATCAAAGGTGCGATCACCCAGCGTCTGCGCCGCGCGGCTGATACCTTCGTCAGTGGCGTTGACCGATACATAAAACTCGACCCCCACATCAACACGCATCCGATCCTTGGTGATCAAAGCCCCATCTTCGCTACGCTGCACCTCAAGGCGAAGGGTTTTCATGTTGACTGGGCGCACCTCATGCACCAACGGAATTACAAAAATTCCCCCATCCATAATGACCTTTTTGCCACCAGCACCGGTTTTGACCAGACTGATTTCACGCGTAGCGCGTTTATAAAGGCGGCTCAAAGCCATGCCGATAAAAATCAGCGCAACTAGCGCTATACCCACAACAAAGATTAGGAATTCCATATCCTTACTCCCTCATTAAAACTGGTTTATAATTTATGCCCGAGCAGGTTTGCCCCGCTGATTAGCTGAGCGGCAAAATGCGGTAGCCGCCGTCACGTAAATTGCGCAACACCAACACCTCGGTTCCCTGTGCGATCTCTGCGTCTTGCTCCAAAGGTTCGGCGCGCAGATAGTGGAAATTACCATATCCATCCAACACGCGAACCTGTGCGGGCTTACCGCTACGCGCGGTGCCCTGCGCCACGACCCCACGCCGCCGCCCCAAGCTGCGCTGCGACAGCGCTGAAGTTTCTGATTGCGGCAGCAACCGAGCAAAGCTAATGGCAAAGCGTTGTGCAAAGGCCAGCGCCAAAGGTGTAGCACCCAGCCCAGCAATCCACGCTGGCATCATTACCTCAAACAAACCCAGCGCACCCAATTGCGCGCCAGTTCCAAACACCCCATAGGCGGCTAGAAACGTGGCCAGCCAGATGATGAAAGGTGCCTGCCCGATGCCCAGCCATGCCAATAGACCAACCGGCGCAGCAGCCGCAGCTTGCCCGCCCTGCGACGGCGCCACGTCGCTGAGATCATAGTCGCCCAGATCAACCGTCGTGAGATTAAGCACTGCCGCTTCCACCTCTGGCAGATCAGACAGATCAAGGCCAGGTAGATCCATGCCGGACAAACCTACGTCTGGCGCATCGGGCAGAGTTGCATCGCCATCTGTGGCGTCAGACGTCAATAAGGACCCACCCAGCACCAGAAACGCCAATTCCAGCGCAAACAGCCCCAACAAAAGGCCAAGAGAAACAGCAAAGGGCGCCATTTCAGGTGTCAGGAATAATGCGACCACAAATACCTCTATGAATGCCATTGTATACAATACACATAGAAAGCAATCCAGGGTAATTCAATAGGCTCACCAAACAACCCTTTATCGAATTTCAATCTAAAGGTAAGCGCAAAAGAAAAACCCGCCACGATGGGCGGGTTTTCCAGAACTTCCAAAATGGATCGGCGAAGATTAGTTCTTCGCGTAGAATTCAACCACCAGGTTGGGTTCCATTACAACCGGGTACGGCACGTCAGACAGGCCGGGGGCGCGTACGAAGGTTGCGGTCATTTTCGAGTGGTCTGCTTCGATGTAGTCAGGAACATCACGCTCGGGCAGGGCAACAGCTTCCAGCAGGGCAACCATTTGCTTGGAACGCTCACGTACTTCGATCACGTCGCCTTCTTTAACGCGGTAGGACGGGATGTTCACGCGCTTGCCGTTCACCAGAACGTGACCGTGGTTTACGAACTGACGTGCAGCAAACACGGTGGGTACGAATTTGGCGCGGTATACAACAGCGTCCAGACGACGCTCCAGCAGACCGATCAGGTTTTCACCAGTATCGCCTTTTACACGCTCGGCTTCGCCGTAGATGCGACGGAACTGTTTCTCGGTCAGGTCGCCGTAGTAACCTTTCAGCTTCTGCTTGGCGCGCAGCTGGATACCGAAATCGGACAGTTTACCCTTACGGCGCTGGCCGTGCTGACCGGGGCCGTATTCACGGCGGTTTACCGGCGACTTGGGGCGGCCCCAGATGTTTTCGCCCATGCGGCGGTCAATTTTATACTTGGCAGACGTACGTTTAGTCACGGCTGATCTCCTTCTAAGGGCGCTGCCCGAGAGCAGCTATGAAGGGCGTTGTCCTCTTGTCTTGCGACATGACAGGAATCCCCTTGCGGGGGCCACCAACACCAATGAAGTGGCGCTTATACTGTGATGTTTGGCAGAGTCAACGCAGAGAGACGGAAAACACCTTTAAAAGGGACGTTTTTCGCCAGCCGTGCTTGGTTTTCTCGAAGCGGCCCGATCAGGCCGCTTCGTGCATCAAAATCGCGGCCTCGGATTTCGACAGATTACGGCGGGCATAGCCACCATAGCTCTGAGGATCGGCTTCAATTTCAGGGTATTGCGCCAAAAGACGCATCCGGTCGGTATCATCCAAAGTCGACAGTGCGGCACTGGAGGGATGGAAGCTTTCGGTTTCCACGCCATTAGCCCAGAGGATCTGGTGATCTGACAACAGCAGATGAATATACGTTACCTGCCGCGCCTGCGTGTCGATGCGGATCATCTTATTATCAACCAGATCAGCGGCCGACACCAACACCTCTGGCGTGTTGAACAGGGCCCGCGCTACAGGGCCGCGCACCAGCATCCGGTGGCTGGGCGACACCAGCAATTCCTGATCGGGACGGTGAACGCCCAAAGCACCGGCATTGATACGGATCGGGCGCAGTTTCGGCATCGCAAACAGACGCGCACCGGTCATCCGGCGGGATCCGATCCACAGAATTTCCTGCGACCCGTTGTCCTTGGTCTGCACCATGTCGCCTTCGCGAAGCTCCTGCACCATGCGGGCGCCTTGCGGCGTTTCAATCCGGGTACCCGGAGTGAAACAGATCACCCCGCCGCTGCTGTCAGTGATGTGGTTGTCCTGCATCGCATCCAGTGTGTGATGCACCACCCACAATTCGCGCCCTTTGGGCGGCAAGTTGCCAAGGAACATCAACAGCGGCTGTGCGCCCTGCCCCACCTCGATCACCGTCAGCGTGTACGTCGCGGTGCCATCTGTCACCACGATGCTGCTGTCTGTCAGCGGATCGTCAACCGCCACATTATCGAAGTCTGTCCGGTTCGCCCGCGCCGCACCGACAAGGCGGCGCACCATGCGCGCCGCACTACGTCTAAGATTCGCTTCGCCATCCGCCTGCCCAAGGCGCAACAGTTCTGACGGGCCATCGACCCGCACCGCATTGCCCCCCCAGGACCAAGAGGCCCCGACGTCCAATGCATACAAGGGTGCGGCTGGAATGCCGTCTACTTGCGTCTGTGACCAGGAAATGACGAACGTGCCGTGAAAGCCCGTCCCCATGCTCGTGTCCTGCCTACTTCGTGTTTAGTTTTTTTGTTTTGTAGGGAAGACATAGCAGAAAGTCGCCAAACTGCATAGCCCTGTCAAAATCTCGACACATCATTTCGGATGTATCCGCGTCAGCGCGCCACACAAAGCAACCCCATGCAGCACAGGCGCCTACCAAAAGTGCAATCTTAAAAGTCGAGGTTCAACCGGAGGGAACCCACAACCTGCCCCTCTTCCTGGCCTTCGAATTCCTCACCCAGCCAAGCAACGCCATAAAAAACACTGCTCTTTTCACCCTGCCAGTGCAAACCGGCCCGCAGACGGCGGCGGGTTTCGGTCAACACCACGCCCGAGGACTCGGGCAGGTATTCTGAGTCGCGGACGTGGGCGATATCGCCACCCAGCACGACACTGTAGCCCGGCTCCGAATTGCGCACCGCACGGTAGCGCTGACCGCTGACGGGATCACGCACCAGCAATTCGCCAGCACCGACAGAACCGATTCTCAGATCGGCACCAGCACGCACCATGGTTTCAACGCCCGCGCGCGCCTCAACGAAGGGGCGCAGCGCGACACCGTCAACCAATGCGAGGTTATGGCCCAGTTCAACAACAGCCGTCGGATGCACGCCACCGTCGATCTGGGAATCCAGTACAGCATCCGATGCTTCATCCACGCTCAACAGATCATGCAGGGCGGCTTGGAAATCGGATAGTCGGGTTTCCTCACCCGTCAGGACCATATCAACACCCACGGAGTATTCGATCTTGCGCTTTTGAAAGTGGGTATGCAGACCGAAGGAAAGGCTACCCGCGTAAGGACGATCCCCCGCCGCGGGCGTTACCAGATTGTCAGGCGCTATAATTTCAGCGTTGATGCGAAATTCCAGCGTCTCACCAAATGTTTCGGGCAAGGCATTGTCCCACTCGTAGCCCCAAACGCGGCTGGAGGCGACAGAACCAGTGCGCCAACGATCATTGCCGTCACCGATAAAATCGTTCTGGATCATACGGCCGTAGCCGATACGCTTGCGTTTCTTATTGTCAGAGGCGTCCGCATCAGCCTTGGTATCAGAGGTTTTCACCGCCATACCAGCATCGAGCTGCTCAGCCGTATCTGCCCCTTTGGCGAAGGGTTGCGTTGCAACAAACGACAGCCCGAGGGCAGCAATACCAATTACGCGGATCATCCGACTACCTTTCATAGCGCCCCCACAGCACGGCGCTTGCCTAGCGCAACCATACACTGCCGACCAGAGAATTTGCGACACCTATACGTAAGAAGGCAAAGGCGTTGCCCTTCTGCACAGGTTGCCCTGTCAATACGGCCGGATCATGACCCAAACAGGCCTCAGATTATGGCGCTGAAAACGGCCCGAGCTATACGGTGACGTTAGACAAGAGCAAGCTGGATTCCGAATTGGTCACGCCCTTCACTTCGCGGATTTCACGCAACACCCGATCAAACTGCGGCAGGGTTTCGGCGCGGATTTCAACCACCAGATCCCACGCGCCATTGGTGGAATAAATCATCGTCACCTCAGGAATCGCCCGCAGGGTGCGCACTACCGTACGGGACATAGACCCCTGCAATTCAACCATTGTGATGGCACGGACCTGTTCATGATGATCACTGTCGGTTTCAATGGTGAAACGGGTGATCCGTCCCTCTGCCACCAACGCATCCAGACGGGTTTTAACCGTCGTACGCGACACGCCAGTGATATGGGCCAGTTCCGTAACAGAGGCGCGGGCGTTATCACGCAGGGCGGCGATCAGTTTGCGGTCGGTCTGTGAAAGTACAGTCATGGAGATTCCTCTGTTGCGCGACCTACATTTATCAAATCGACACATAATGTGTCATTTAGAAAATCACACTGCGCAGTTTGCGCAATTTTATAGGTGATCTGCTTCACCATTATGCGCACCCTAAGAGACCACATAACTCAGGACCCTGCCATGACCGCTGCCCAATCCCCTCGCCGCTGCCACATTATCGGTGCCCCTGTTCAATCCGGCGCAGCACAGCCGGGCTGCCTGATGGGCCCGGCCGCCTTTCGCACCGCCGGTCTGCCGGACGCCCTGCGCGAACTGGGATGGGAGGTCACCGATCAGGAAGACCTGGCCCTGCCTGCATTGCCGCCAGTCACACATGCCAATCCGGCGCTAAAGAATCTTGCCCAAATGATCGCCTGGACAGAGGCTCTCTCCAAAGCCGCACATGAAGCCGCAAAAAACTGTGATCGCCCGATTTTTATCGGCGGCGATCATTCTATGGCAGCGGGCACCGTCAGCGGCATCGCCAGACACGCGGCAGAGGTGGACCGACCGCTGTTTATTCTATGGTTGGACGCGCACCCTGACCTACACACGCTGAACAGCACAACGTCCGGCAACCTGCACGGCACACCAGTGGCCTATTTCACCGGTCAGCCGGGGTTCGAACAGTTTCCGGCACTCAAAGCAGCCGTTGATCCGAACAATATCTGTATGATGGGAATCAGGTCCGTCGACCCGGCAGAGCGGCAGCGAATCGCGGATCTGGGTCTGACGGTACATGACATGCGCGCGATTGATGAACATGGCATCGTGCGGCCCCTGACGGCTTTTCTGAACAAGGTGCGTGCGGCAGGCGGTTTGCTACATGTCAGTCTGGATGTGGACTTCCTTGACCCGTCCATTGCGCCAGCGGTGGGGACAACCGTCCCCGGTGGCGCAACCTTCCGCGAAGCGCACCTGATCATGGAGATGTTGCACGACAGTGACCTTGTCACTTCGCTGGATCTGGTGGAGCTGAACCCGTTTCTGGATGAACGCGGTCGCACCGCGAAACTGATGACCGATCTCACCGCCAGCCTGTTCGGGCGCAGTGTGCTGGACCGGATGACCCGCAGCTACGCCTGATCCATCAACCCAAGACCCGCCGCCGCCTGTTGCACCGCGCTGGCGACCTGTTCCAGCTGTTTGGTCATCGGGTTCGACCGTCGCCAGATCATCCCGATCTGGCGTCTGGGCGCAGGGTCGGGGAAATGCGCCACCGCAACCTGCGCGGATCGTGTTTCCACCCCAACCGCCATTTCGGGGATTAAGGTCACACCAATCCCCGCCCCCACCATCTGCACCAGCGTCGACAAGGAACTGCCATCCAGCAATTCCCGCGGTGCAGCGCGGTTGATGGCGCAGAAAGACAGTGCCTGATCGCGGAAACAATGCCCCTCCTCCAGCAGCAACAACCGCATCTGACGCAAACGATCCGGCCCAGGCACAGGTTGATCAGCGTCACGGGTCGGCCGGACCAGCACGAACTCCTCGTCAAACAGCGGCACCTCAGTAAACGCAGGTTCTGAGATTGGCAGCGCTACAATGGCGATGTCCAACGCGCCTTCTTTCAACTCCTCAATCAGGCGCGGCGTAATCGTTTCGCGCAGACGCAGATCAATGTCTGGATGTTCCCGCGCCAACCCTTCGACCACGCCGGGCAACAAGTAGGGCGCGATGGTCGGGATCACCCCGATTCGCAGACGCCCCACCAGACGGTCCCGCCCCGCGCGCGCCAGATCCCCCAATTCATCCACCGATCGCAAGATCTGTTGCACCCTGCCTGCAAACTCCTCCCCCATGCCGGTCAGGCGCACCTGACGGGCACCGCGCTCAAACAACTTGGCGCCAATCGTTTCCTCCAACTCTTTGATCTGCACAGACAAAGCGGGCTGCGACACGGCGCAGGCCTCTGCCGCCTGACCGAAGTGGGACAGACGGGCCACGGCCTCAAAATAACGGAGTTGGCGGAGGGTGATATTACTCATAAGAATTTCCTATCACCTCAATCGGAAAATGCAATTTTTTTAAATCAACATTCAGCGCTAACGTAATCGCAAGACAGGCGTGGGCCCACAAGGGCCCTGCCGCAGGACCAACCTGCCAGACCGCAAATGCATTTCCAGCAAGGGAGTTTCCAAAATGGACGGCGACAACACAAAACCCACCGGCTGCCCCGTCATGCACGGCGCAGCCAGCCACTCCACCCGCTCGAACGCCGATTGGTGGCCGAACCAACTGAACCTGTCCATCCTGCATCAGCACGGCGCTGACAGCAGCCCGATGACCGATGGCTTTGACTACGCCGAGGCCTTCAAAGCGTTGGACCTGCAGGCGGTAAAAGATGACCTGACCGCGCTGATGACCGACAGCCAGGACTGGTGGCCTGCAGATTACGGCCACTACGGCGGGCTGTTCATCCGCATGGCATGGCACGCGGCAGGCACCTATCGCACCGCCGATGGCCGCGGTGGTGCTGCGACCGGCAACCAGCGTTTCGCTCCGCTGAATTCGTGGCCCGATAACGGCAACCTTGATAAGGCGCGTCGCTTGCTGTGGCCGATCAAACAAAAATACGGCAATGCCCTCAGCTGGGCGGATCTGTTCATCCTGACCGGCAACGTGGCCTTGGAATCCATGGGGTTCAAAACCTTCGGCTTTGCTGGCGGTCGCGAAGACATCTGGGCACCCGAAGAAGACATCTACTGGGGTGCAGAAACCGAATGGCTGGCGACCTCTGATAAAGAAAATAGTCGTTATTCCGGTGAACGCGACCTCGACAACCCGCTGGCGGCTGTACAGATGGGCCTGATCTACGTGAACCCCGAAGGCCCTGACGGCAACCCTGACCCCGTCGCCTCTGGCCTTGATGTCCGCGAAACCTTTGCCCGCATGGCGATGAACGACGAAGAAACCGTTGCGCTGGTTGCAGGTGGCCACACTTTCGGCAAATCGCATGGTGCAGGCGATCCCGCCCTCGTCGGTCCCGAACCCGAGGCCGCACCGGTGGAGGCGATGGGTCTCGGCTGGATCAAC
Source organism: Thalassobius sp. Cn5-15 (assembly GCF_022347685.1). Lineage (GTDB taxonomy): Bacteria > Pseudomonadota > Alphaproteobacteria > Rhodobacterales > Rhodobacteraceae > Thalassobius. Next base: position 308,946 of record NZ_JAKRGF010000004.1, on the reverse strand, counting down.
GAGTTTGGCGATGGCCACGGCATCCACACCACCACCTCCGGCATCGAAGGCGCGTGGAAACCAAATCCGACGCAATGGGACAATGGCTACTTCGACGTGCTGTTCGGCTATGACTGGGAGTTGACCACCAGTCCCGCAGGCGCCCAGCAATGGATCGCCAAGGATGTGGCCCCGGAACACATGGTTGTCGATGCCCATGATCCGTCCATCATGCACGCGCCGATGATGACCACCGCCGATATGTCGTTGAAATTCGACCCGATCTATGAACCGATTTCGCGCCGTTTCCACGAAAACCCGGAAGAATTCGCTGATGCCTTCGCCCGTGCGTGGTTCAAACTGACCCACCGCGACATGGGCCCGCGCGTCCGCTATCTGGGCAACGAGGTCCCAGCAGAAGAACTCATCTGGCAGGATCCGGTACCCGCGTCGGACACCGATGTATCTGACGCAGATGTTGCCGCGTTGAAGGCGCAGGTGTTGGCGTCGGGCTTGAGTGTTGAAGATCTGGTGAAAACCGCATGGGCCTCTGCCTCCACCTTCCGTGGATCAGACAAACGCGGTGGGGCCAATGGCGCCCGTGTGCGTCTGTCACCGCAAAAAGACTGGGAGGTGAATGAGCCTGACACTCTGTCCCGTGTGCTGGACGTGCTGGAAGGAATCCGCACTGGTTTTGCCAAGCCGATCAGCACCGCTGACCTCATCGTTCTGGCCGGTAACGCCGGTGTGGAGGCCGCAGCGAAAGCCGCCGGCCACGACCTGACCCTACCCTTCACCGCCGGTCGTGGAGACGCCACGCAGGATCAAACCGACGTCGACAGCTTCGACGTATTGGAACCAGAGGCTGACGGCTTCCGTAACTACACCCGTGGGATCTATGCCAATCCGGCAGCGATGCTGGTCGACAAAGCGCAGCTGCTTGGCCTCAGCGCGCCGGAAATGTCAGTGCTGGTCGCAGGCCTGCGGGTTCTGGGTGCCAACCACGGCGATCAACAGCATGGTGTCTTCACCGATCAGAAGGGTGTCCTCAGCAACGACTTCTTCCGCAACGTGTTGGATATGACCACCGCGTGGAACAAAACCGAGGCAGGACATCTGGAAGGTCGTGACCGCAACACCGGCCGGATCAAATACACAGCCACCACGGTTGATCTGGTGTTCGGCTCCAACTCGCAGCTGCGCGCCATTGCCGAAGCTTATGCGCAGGACGATGCCGCTGACCGCTTTGTCGCCGACTTTGGCAAGGCCTGGACCAAGGTGATGATGGCAGACCGGTTCGACGTGTCTTAATCAGACCGCTCTGCACATCACAGAAGGGCGCGCCACCAACCCGGCGCGCCCTTTTTTGCACCCATCGGCAGAGGTCCGTGAAATCAGACTTGATTTTTCCGAGTGTTTTTATCAGATATATGCGCAGCCGAGTCATCGTGGCCGACAAGACCACCAGCCAGGTTCCTGAAACGCATTTCGATAAGGACCCTTTGCCGATGACCGTACCTACGTCCACTCATGTAGGCACACCTGCCACACGCCGCGTTGATCTATGTGGTTTTGACGCATTCGAACTTGGCCTATTGCCAGTGATGCGACACCTGCTGACCACCTTCACCCAACCTGAAAGTCAGGCATGGATCCGCGCACAAACGATCGCCGTGGAACGCTGGGGTGAAACGGTGGGACTGGCCAGTTGCCACCGGATGCAGGCCCTGCTGCGCTGCCTTCACGACTGTCGCGACGACCTGTCCGTTATAGATCCACTGGACATTGACCAACGTGGTCGCGTCACGGTGGATGAAGAAACCTGCCTGTGGATGCTGCATTACATGCGCCGCGACAATACCCCCAAGGCCCGCGATGCAGTCGACCGCCTGACCCACGGACGGATGGATCCCCATCTGGTGCGCGAAGGTTTGAAATTCGCCGCCCGTTTCCCCGCTGCGGGTGTTCAGACTGCGCCACGTATCGAAAAACCACGCCTGACGCTGGTGCAGGGGGCCGCATGAACCCGACTGTCGCTTTTCACCCTCACCGCCGCATCCGCCCTGCGGTCCTGCAACTTCATGGCGAATTGAACGGCGCAGGACAGGCGGGCAGTTTCCAGCACGTGACCCAAGCGCTTTCGACGCAGACACAGGTGCTGTCTCATGACCCATCACATTTCTTTGCCGAAACCGAATTTGGCACCATCGAAGCATGGCGCGCACGCCAGCAGCTGAAGATCCTGCTGCGCAGCCCACATCAATCCCGCCTGGATCATATGCGCAAACAGGTCGAGGCCGCCTGCGCCGACCTGACCTCTGGCGCATCGCTGGACTGGAACGGATCAGCACAGAGTTCCCGGCCCTAGAGACAGATATAAATGCGAGTGTTCAAAACCAAAAAAGGCGCCTCGCGAGGCGCCTTTTTGAATGGTCGGAGTGAGAGGATTCGAACCTCCGGCCCCTGCCTCCCGAAGACAGTGCTCTACCAGGCTGAGCTACACTCCGACGCCAAAACGGGCTTGTGAACGACAGGTTTCGGGATCCTGCCAAGCGGCGCTTCGTAAAGTGCAGGCTCTATCGGGGATTTGCCATGGGTTGTCAAGCGCCGCAGCTCGAAAATGCAGCCGCATCTGAAGAGGCAAAACACACGCACTGGCCCGCCCGCTGGCCGGCATCTTCTCAGCGGCACTCAGCCAATCAGACAGACAACCGCAACCCGCCCCTGCGTCCGACCCACGCATGAAACACCAACGAAAAACAAAACCCGGCGGAATGTTGTTTGCACTTTCTCTAAGAAACTGTGCAACTTTAGCCGTTATGAAGTTTTAAGCAGCACAAAGCTGCACAACATGAGGCATCAATAGAGCAGGCACCAAGCCCCCCCCCAACACCCTACATCCAGCCAAAATACACCAACTAAAGAGACCACCTTCGTGACCACATCGGCAGATATTCGCCCCGAACTCGCCGCTCATGACAGCCTCCGCCGGACTCGACTGGCAAAGTGGGTCGCCGTTCTGACCAGCATGACCAGTGCCGGGTGGTGTCTGATCTTTCTGATTTCGGGTGATATTCCGTCGATGATCGCTGCATTGGTTACCTCTTGCCCAACATGGCTGGCGACGCTGATGTTCTTTCTGGGCTGCGCGCGCTTTGCCCGTAGTTTCTGGCTGGTGACCTTTCCTGCAATACTGCTGACAACGACGCTGACCTACAGCACAAATGTTGATATCGAACTGATCTTCCTCAGCCTGTTCGGACTGCCGTTCCTCTTCTATTCCTCCGTCACAGAACGGCGTGAACAATGGCTGGCCCTGTTCTATCTCGCCGCCTTGACCGCCATTGCTCTTAGCGTCGACAGGTTTGCCGCTGTGCCATTATTGCAAGGCAAGACGTCACCCTCGCTGCTGTCCCCCGCGACCATCGACTGGGGCATTCGGATGACCGTTGCCTTCGCATTGATGCTGGAGTTGTTCTATTTCGCCTATCTGGCTCAAAGCAGCGTGGCAGAAACCCAAAAGGCCCTCGCCGAAGCGGACGCCGCCGCCAAATCGCGCGGCGCCTTTCTGGCCAACATGAGCCATGAGATCCGCACCCCAATGAACGGCATGATCGGCCTGATCGAAGTGATGGAGGCAACCGACGAAGACAAGCGTCATGCCCGATCCATCGGAATGATACGTAATTCGGCCTTTTCGCTGCTGCGCATCCTCAATGACATTCTGGATGCCAGCCAGATCGATTCCGGCAAGTTGCAGGTAGAACGCACCAAGGTTGAACTACACCCCCTCATAGAAGGTGCCACGCAAACCCTGCAAAGCATGGCTGACACCCATCAGGTCACACTGCGGGTGTTGGTCAATCCCGAATTGCCAGAATGGATCTGGTCGGATTCGGGCCGGTTGCGACAAATCCTGCTGAACCTTCTCAGCAATGCCGTAAAATACTCGGCCAAGCGTCTGACCGGTCGGCAGGGCTCTGTCTATATGGATGTGTCCAAAGGCGATGGCGACACCATCGCTATCACCATCACAGACAATGGCACCGGCATCAGCGATGAGGTGCGCGCGACTCTCTTTCAACCGTTCTCTAACGGGGACCTGAAATCGCGCAGTCTGGTTGGAGGGACAGGATTAGGCCTGTCGATCACCAGATCGCTGATCGGACTTCTGGGCGGACACATCCGGTTTGACACCCACATGACGCAAGGGACGCGCGTTCGGGTCGACTTACCACTGGAGGCGGCAGATGGCCCTAAACGCACGCCCGATCTGACCGGGGTGAACATCATTTGTTTCGACATATTGGATGACGATGCCCGCGCGGGTCTGTCCAGAATTATTGAGGGGGCTGGCGCGACACTGCATGTGGTCCGCACCCTTGCGGATCTGGGCATGCTGCTGCCACTGGCAGGACCAGAGCCGGTGTTCCTTTTGCCCAATCCCGACGACGCTATCGCGGGCCCACTGGCGCAAGACCTACGCACCCTGTTGCCCGATGCGCGGGTGATCCGCTTCAGTGCATCGCGCGAGGCACGGTATGGCTTGTTGGACGACCAGACCTACCAGATCCAGATCTTTCCGATGATGGGCAGCGAATTTATGCGCGCCATGGCGGTACTGGGTGGGCGCCTACCAGCGACAGAGGCAGGTCCGCTACATTCCCATGCGGATCCGCGCCCCCAAGACACACGCACGGAGATCACACAGGATTCGATCACCAGTGGCCGAGCAGACGCTGACAAACCGATGCAGAATTGCAAAATCCTGCTGGTCGAGGACAATCAGATCAACCGCATGGTGTTGAGCAAACAACTGGATCTGATGGGGTATCCCCATGATGTGGCCGCACATGGCGAAGAAGGGTTTGAAGCCTGGCAGGCAGGCAATTATGATCTGATCCTCTCTGACTGCCATATGCCCATTATGGACGGATTTGAAATGACTCACAAAATTCGCGAGATGGAACAGCAACACGCCCTTACCCACACCCCTATCATCGCAATCACCGCCAATGCCCTAGAGGGCGAAGGCGATCGTTGTCGGGCCCAGGGTATGGATGACTATCTAGCCAAACCCGTCGAAATGAACAAACTTAGGCTTCTCCTGCAACATCACCTTGCCGCCCCTCAGAACGGCCAGGCTCCCCAACCCCCGGTCGTGGCATCAGATGCTTGATGACCAAACAATCCCCCCACATGACACTAAGACCTGACATCGACGCGCGACAGCGCGACATGAATCGCCGTATCAAAGCCAGCTACGTAGCCCTATGCATCTTCGTTGGTGTCTGCGTGTTCTGGTTCATCTATTTCGGTCTGACCCAGCAATGGTTTGAGATGAAACTGGCACTGCTGGCGCTGGGGCCCTATCCGCTATTCTTTGCGCTGTTATGGCGCGGCTGGCTGTTGCTAGGACGGATTTTATGGCTGTCCTGGCTGACCTTATTCATGCTGGTGCTGACCTTCGTTCCAGTTCTGGGCGCCAGTGCCGCGTTGCATTTCTATTCCGCGCTTGCCTTCCCGCTGCTGATCTTCTCCTGGCGCTATGAACGTCGCACATTGACCATCAGCCTGTGCCTGATCGCACTGGCCTCCATCGTTGGCACCACAGCCGAAGTATTGCACCTCGGCAAGGCCCTGGGCCTGATGCCGAACAAACCGGACCCGATGTATCCGGAATTGCGCATCCTGTTTAACCAGTTGTCAGTTGCCGTGATCATACTGATCGAAATGATCTATTTCGGCTGCCTCACCGAAGCCGCCAACGCCAAGGCATCCAAGGCCTTGCAAGACGCCAAACAATCCGCACGCGCCAAGGGAGAGTTTCTGGCCAATATGAGTCATGAAATCCGCACGCCGATGAACGGTCTGGTCGGCATGCTGGATGTGCTGGAAAATCAGGGGCTGGATCAACGCCAAACCGCCACCGTCGGCACCATGCGCAATTCTGCAATGTCGCTGTTGCGGATCATCAACGATATTCTAGACGCCTCCAAGATCGAGGCAGGCAAGCTGGACATCGATTTGCACCGCACCGAATTTCTTCCACTGGTCGAAAGTGTTGTGCAGATGCTGCGCCCGCTGGCGGATGAAGCGGGCGTGACCCTGCGCCTCTATCTGGACCCCGAACTGCCAGCTTTCATCACCACTGACGCCGGACGCATACGCCAGATCCTGCTGAACCTCAGTAGCAACGCGATCAAGTTTTCCTCTCGCCGGATCACAAACCGTCAGGGCGATGTGTTGCTGTGGGTCGAAAAATGCGACACTGGCATGGTCAAGTTTCGCGTAACAGACAATGGCATCGGCATGGATGACAACATGCTGTCGAAACTGTTCCAGCCCTTCTCACAGGCCGACAGCGCCACCAACCGCCGTGTCTCTGGCACTGGACTGGGGCTGACCATTACCCGCAATCTGACTGACTTGATGGGCGGCAAAATTGAGGTGTCCAGCACCCTTGGCCAAGGCACCGACATCACCGTCCACCTGCCACTGCATATCGCCGCAGGGGACAGCACCCTGCCCAAAATCAACAGCGCGCAATTGGTCTGCTTCTCTTATGAAGACATCAATATCAACTGTGGCCTACAGGGCATGCTCACCCGCAGTGGCGCCGAAACGCACTTTGTAAATTCATTAGACGAACTGGCAGCCCTCCAACCGGGCGCGCGCACTGTCGTGCTATTGCCCACCGACAATCAGGAGGCGGCCAGTGCGCTAGAGGAAAAGGTGCGCGCCATTGCCCCCGCCTGCGGAGTGGTCCGGTTCTCATCCGACCGCACGGCACAATTTGGGCACCTCAGCAACCGCAGCGTCCTCGTGCAGATCAAGCCGATGTTGCTAAGCGATATGATGCAGGCAATTGCCGATCTGGCGGGTCTCTCTACGCCGGTTGAAATGCCCAAAAGCAACACAAGTACTCAGCAATGCGAACGCGCGCCTGCCCTTCATCGCGTTCTGGTGATCGAAGACAATGAGATCAACCGCGTCGTTCTGGGCAAGCAGCTGGACATCCTGAATTACCCCCATGAAATGGCCATCGACGGTGCCGAGGGGCTGGCGCTATGGCGCACAGGTCGTTTCGATGTGGTGCTGACCGATTGTCATATGCCGGTGATGGATGGGTTTGAATTGACCAATGAGATCCGCAAAGCAGAGGCAGGCAGCAGCCACCGCACCCCGATCATAGCTGTGACCGCCAATGCGCTGGACGGCGAGGCAGAACGCTGCCTGAACGCGGGCATGGATGATTACCTGCCCAAACCGCTGGAGTTGGAAACCCTGCGCCAGAAACTGGACGGGCTGTGGGTGAACTGACCCCGCAACACAAAACACCAGAAACGAAAACGCCCGCGCAGATCACTGCGCGGGCGTCTGTCATGTCACGGTGTGCCTGATCTTACAGGCTGGCGTCCAGCGCGGCGATAACCGCGTCACCCATGCCCGAGGTGGACAGCGGGGTCACACCCTCTTCGCCCAGCAGGTCCGCAGTACGGCAACCGTCGGCCAGTACTTTTTCAACGGCAGCTTCCAGACGATCAGCCTCTGCACCCTGATCAAAGGAATAGCGCAGCGCCATGGAAAAGCTGAGGATACAGGCGATCGGATTTGCCTTTCCCTGACCTGCGATGTCTGGCGCGGAACCGTGTACCGGTTCGTAGAGTGCCTTCGGGCGGCCGTTGGCCATCGGCGCGCCGAGGCTGGCCGAAGGCAGCATGCCCAGCGAACCCGTCAGCATCGCCGCCGCATCGGACAGGATGTCACCAAACAGGTTGTCGGTTACGATCACGTCAAACTGTTTCGGCGCGCGAACCAGCTGCATCGCGCCGTTGTCAGCATACATATGCGACAGCTCAACCTCAGGGTAGTCTTTGGCCACCTCGGTCACAACATCGCGCCAGAGGATGCCCGACTCCATCACGTTGGCTTTTTCCATCGAGCACAGTTTTTTGTCGCGACGCATCGCCAACTCGAACGCCGAACGCGCCACACGCTCAATCTCGGACTCGGTGTAGCGTTGGGTATTGATACCCACACGTTCGTTGCCCTCTTCGATGATACCGCGCGGCTCACCGAAATAGATGCCCGAGGTCAGTTCGCGTACGATCATGATGTCCAGACCAGCCACAACGTCCTTTTTCAGGGACGAAAAGTCGGCCAGCGCGTCAAAGCACTGTGCAGGGCGCAGGTTAGAATAGAGGTCCATTTCCTTGCGCAAACGCAACAGGCCACGCTCGGGCTTCACTGAGAAGTCCAAATCGTCGTACTTCGGGCCGCCAACCGCGCCCAACAAAACCGCATCAGCCTGCTGAGCCTGCTCCATGGTTTCATCAGTCAGCGGGGTGCCGTGGGCATCATAGGCCGCGCCACCAACCAGACCTTCGCTAACGTCAAACGCCAGATCACGCTTGGCACCGAACCAGTCGATAATCTTGCGCACTTCGGCCATAACTTCGGGGCCAATGCCATCACCGGGCAGGATAAGAAGCGAAGGGTTGGTCATAGTGTTTTCCTCGGTTTAATCTGTCGGCACACGCCTACCCTCTGGGCCGGAATTGGTCAAGAAATGAAGGGCTGATTGCCGATTTCGTACCCTTGAGGCTAGCGGCGTTCACGCCATTGAAGGTCGACCCAGACCAGCCGATGGCGGCTGGCCTCTGGCTTGGCCGCGCTGACGCCTGCGCCCTGCACCCACAGCTCCACATCCGGCAGGATGTAATCGACGCGCATTGGTCCCGTCTGTTGCCAATTCACCGTCGGCCCGTACCCCTGCAGCGGATCCTGCAAACGGGGGTGCGTGAGCAACGCCTTGATCGGTTCTTTGTGCCCCTCACCGCGCTTGGGATCATTGTTGGCATCGCCGAGCAAAACAACCGGGCCCTCTGGCAGCGGCCCCAGTTCGCCGTTCAGCAGCGCCAACCACAATCGCAACTCATCCGCGTTGCGATACCCATTGCGGTCCTCAGGCCCGTCAAAAACCGGCGGCCCGGCGTGGAAAGCCAGCAACGTCAACCGTCCTTGCGGCGCATCCACTGGTACCAGCCAATGCGCAACAGAGCTGAGGCGCTGAACCGCATGATGATCCTTTCGCAAAACATCCGCTAAGGTTGGCCCCACCGCCATCGGCAGATCAGTCCAAAAAAGCGTTGAGAAATCGCGCACCTCTTCCGATGCAACCGGATATCGCGACAACAGCGCCATACCGCCCTGCCCCGAAAACCGACCAAAGCCCTGTGCATCGCGCGCACCACCCACATGGCCGTCGCCATCCAGATCCAGCCCCGTCTGCCAACCGCTATTAGGTCGCAGCGCAAAATGATGGGGCAGTGACAGTCCACCCTCTGCCAGCCGCACCTGCAAGGCCTGCAGCGCCAAAGCACCATGATCATAGTCGATCCCCTGCAACAGCAAGATATCCGGCGCGCTCGCCACGATCACTTCAGCAACCGCCTGCACCTGTTTGTCCCCACGCACCATATCGCGCAGCAACAGGCCCGGACCCTTGCGCTGTAGTTCTGTGTTATAGGTGGCAATACGCAACGTATCCGCCGCAACAGGCGAAATCAGATACGCCCAGATCAACAATACCCCAAAAAGCGCGGTCAGACGGTATCTATAACCTTCGCCTCCGCATAGGTGCGGCGGCGTTTTTCGTCGATCATATCGGCAACGCGGCCAATGGCGACGCCGCGCAGGATCATATTGGCAGGCAGACAGGCCCAAATCATCATGCACCAGATCAGCACATGCGGGTTCATCAACACCTTGAGGTCCACCCATCCTGCCAGCCCCTTCAGAACCGCTGGTAACAAGAATGGCAGAATAAAGCCTAACATTACGTTAATGCGTGCATCGCGTTGCAGGCGCACCAGAACGTCGCCCTTGGTCGGGTCAAACATCGGCAGGTTGACCCAGACATTGAACCCCCCGCCGCGCACCGGCCATGCCGTGAAATGCAGGATCAGCAGAAACAGCAACAACACTGCACCCGCCAGCGTATAGGCCACCGCCGTTGCCATGCGCACGATGTCGATCAACGCCTGCGGTGAATCCGCCGGCATCGCTAGCAGTGCCAGCCGAACCGGCGAATAAGGGAAATCTGCCAGATCACCTAACCGCTGCCCCAGCGCCTGCAACAACAGACCCAGTTGTGTCGGCACATAGTCCACCCGCAGAATCAGCGACAGCACCAGAACCACCAGAAACGCCGCCGCGAACCGCAAACGGTTCAGCGGCGGCGCATCACGAAATTCCAGAACTGACGGATAATGCGTGGCATATTCAAGGAAGGTCATCAGCCCTGCCAGCGCCGCCAATAGCACCACGAGCGCTGTCGCGTCACCCAGACCAACAGGCAGCAGCAAAAAGGGGATTGCCACCAGCAATGCCACCCAGATAGCCCGCACTCCCGCGCCCACTAGACGTTCGACCACAACCCGATCCCTTCATGTTGGCCAGATGCGATACGATGCCCCATCCGTTGTCCAACTGATTGCCGCCCTGGTTTGACTTAGGCGGCCTGCCTCATTCTTGCCCCAATTCTGCCTTGTTTAGCGCAAAGCCACAACCCGCCTGTCGGAAATCAGGGGCTATTTCATGGGCTTGCCTTCCAAACTGGTGCCCGATTGCATCAAAAAAACCACGATTTCACCCGTTTATGCCAAACCCTCTGCCGTATAGCGCGCCAATGAATGCGCCATCCAATCGGTCGGACCTCAAGAGACTGCAATAATTTCAGGGATCTCAGAAACACATCCTGTCCACAGCTTGCCCCAAAATCATTTGAATAGTTTTTCGCTCAAAGGGCTTGGGCGAACCTCAAGGGGGCTGGCGACACATATATGTCTTAGCCCTATCGAGTATTCCTAGGAATATGTGGAAATCGCTATATTGACAGGGCTTCGCCGCCGGCACCCAATATAAACACCCCGCCGTTTCCGGCGGGGTCTGGGTTCAAAGCCTGTGCTGCGGCCTGACCACAGAGGTCAAACGCAGCAAAAACGCCTTACACCCAGGGGCGTTGGGCGGTCAGCTTGTCCTCATAGGACTTAATAGAATCGGCTTTCTCCATGGTCAGGCCAATGTCATCCAAACCGTTCAGCAGGCAGTGCTTTTTGAACGCATCCACCTCAAAAGCAATGCTGACGCCGTCAGAGGTGGTGATTTCCTGCGCTTCCAGATCGACGGTCATGCGCGCGTTAGCGCCCTTTTCCGCGTCGGCCATCAGCACATCAACCTGTTCCTGTGGCAGTACGATCGGCAGGATGCCGTTCTTGAAGCAGTTGTTGAAGAAGATGTCCGCAAACGACGTCGACACGACACATTTGATACCGAAATCCGCAATCGCCCAAGGCGCGTGCTCACGCGACGAACCACAGCCGAAGTTGTCACCAGCGATCAGGATCTCTGCCTCACGGTACTGCGGTTTGTTCAGTACGAAATCAGGGATTTCGCTGCCGTCGCGGTTGTAACGCATTTCGTCAAACAAGTTCACACCAAAGCCACTACGCTGAATGGATTTCAGGAAGATCTTTGGGATGATCATGTCGGTGTCGATGTTCACCAGCGGCATAGGCGCCGCAATACCTTGGAGTTTCTGGAACTTTTCCATTGTGCTGGCTCCTTACATCAGCTCGCGAACGTCGGTCAATTTACCGGTCAGTGCAGCAGCAGCTGCCATCGCGGGACTGACCAGGTGGGTGCGGCCCTTATAGCCCTGACGCCCCTCGAAGTTGCGGTTCGAGGTGGAGGCACAGCGCTCGTCCTCGGACAGCTGGTCAGGGTTCATCGCCAGACACATGGAACAGCCTGCCAGACGCCATTCGAAACCGGCGGCCTCAAAGATTTCGGCCAGACCTTCTTCTTCGGCTTGGGCGCGAACCAGACCTGAGCCAGGTACGATCATCGCACGAATGCCTTCTTTGATCTTCTTGCCTTTAACCACTTCGGCCACAGCGCGCATGTCTTCAATGCGGCCATTGGTGCAGGAACCGATAAAGACCGTATCGATTTCAATGTCCGACAGTTTCTGACCCGGGGTCAGACCCATGTATTCGATCGAACGACGGGCCGCTTCGATCTTGCCACCTTCGAAATCGTCAGGCGACGGCACAACACCGGTGATCGGCAATACGTCCTCAGGCGATGTGCCCCAGGTCACAACCGGTTCAATGTCTTCGCCGCGCAGGGTGACAACCTTGTCGAAATGCGCGCCTTCATCGGTGAACAGGGTTTTCCAGTATTCAACCGCCTGCTCCCACGCTGCACCTTTCGGCGCATGAGCACGGCCTTTGCAATACTCATAAGTGGTTTCATCCGGTGCAATCAGGCCAGCGCGTGCGCCGCCTTCGATGGCCATGTTGCAGACAGTCATCCGGCCTTCCATCGACAGATCACGGATCGCTTCACCGCAATATTCGATAACATAGCCAGTACCGCCGCCGGTGCCCGTTTCACCAATCACTGCCAGCGTGATGTCCTTGGCGGTCACGCCCGGCTTCAGCTTGCCGGTGATTTCCACCTTCATGTTCATCGACTTCTTCTGGATCAGGGTCTGGGTGGCCAGAACATGCTCAACCTCAGAGGTACCAATACCGTGGGCCAGCGAGCCAAACGCGCCATGGGTCGCAGTGTGGCTGTCGCCGCACACAACGGTCATGCCCGGCAGGGTCCAGCCGTTTTCGGGACCAACGATGTGTACGATGCCCTGACGCACGTCAGACACCGGATAGTAATGCACGCCAAATTCTTTGGCGTTCTTGTCCAGTGCTTCAACCTGAATGCGGCTTTCTTCAGTCATCTGTGCAGGGTCTTCGCGGCCCGCGGTGGTTGGGACGTTGTGGTCCGGCACAGCGATGGTTTTATCCGGCGCGTGCACCTTGCGGCCAGCCATACGCAGACCTTCAAATGCCTGCGGGCTGGTCACTTCGTGTACCAGATGGCGGTCGATATAAAGCAGGCAGGTCCCGTCTTCGGCTTCATGCGCGACGTGGGCGTCCCAGATTTTATCATAGAGTGTCTTCGGGGCGGTCATGGTCCTCTCCCGTGGATTGTCTGTGGGTGTTTATGGATGTGAAACGACAAAGGCCCGCCTTATAGGCAGGATAGCACCGCGCGCTTTGCGCCAAAAAACCGCCAAGGCAAAAAGCTGCGGTCGTCGATGTCGAAAATACGTTTCATTGCGTCCCTTCCCTACACCCGACAGCGACTATTCGCAAGGCTGTGCAGCGCATCGTGAGGTTCAGATGCGGGCGAAAAACACCGCCGACATGCCAAAACCAATCACGATGATCGCGCCACGCACCACCGATCGGGGCAGCATCTTGGCCAGTCGGGCACCCGCGAATCCCCCTGCAATCGCCGCCAGCGCCATCATCACTGCCTGAGGCCACTCCACGAGGCCCGCAACCGCAAAGGTCGCCACGGATATTGCTGAAATCACAAAAGACAGCGCGTTTTTCAGCCCATTCATCTGATTGAGGTTCTCCATCCCCCAAAGCGCAAAGAGCGCCAGCAGAACAATCCCCAAACCGCCATTGAAATATCCGCCGTAGATCGACACCAACAGCAACCCTACGGTGCCGTAGGGCGTAGCACTGAGCGCGGATCGATGCATCCAGCCCTGTATCTGCGCCTGAAAGGCAAAGGCCAAAGTCGCGACCAACAACAGAAAGGGCACTATGACAGCAAAGACCTCATTCGAAGACACCAGCAGCAACAGCCCGCCAATCAATCCCCCCACCAGCGTAACCACACAGGCCCGCCACAAGCTGAGGCGTGGAAGCGCGGCGATTTCACTGCGAAAGCCCAGCGCTGCCGACAGATAGCCTGGAAACACCGCCACCGCGCTGGTGGCATTAGCCACCACCGGCGGAATGCCGATAAACACCAGCGCCGGAAAGGTCAGGAAGGTGCCACCACCAGCCAGCGCATTGATGATGCCAGCACCGAAGCCAGCGGCAAGGATCAGCAGAATATCAAACATCCCCAATGCCTAGCGGTGCAGGGGCGTTGGCGCAAATAGATTGTCGAGCGTTCCTGCCCGTGCAACAGTGGTCCCTATGGAGGAGATCGAAGCAGAAGCCAACGCAGCCGCCGAGGCCGCGCAAGGGGCCGCAAATGGCGACCTGCCAGAACCTAGCACCGAAGAACTGGCGCTGGGTCTGGCATCAGATCTGGAACGGTTTCTGACCGGGCTTTTACGTCCTTGGAATGCCTATCAGATCCTGATCGCGCTGGGTCTGATAGCGGCCGCCTATCTGCTGACCCGCCTGCTGGCGCCTAGATTGCACAACTGGATGCGCACACTGACAGGCATGCCCACGTGGCGGATGCGGGTTCTGGTGATCCTCCACAAACGGTTGAACCTGATCCTCTTTGCCGCGCTGATCTGGCCCACAGTCTGGATCATGCGCGAAGCCACATGGCCCAGCCGCAGTTACATGCTGGGCATCATCGCGCAGTTGTCGCTGGCTTGGCTGATCATCGCAGTCGCCACCCGCTTGATCACCAACAAACTCCTACGCTCTGGTGTGCGCTATGTCGGCTGGATCTGGGTCACCCTGTCGATCCTGAATCTGACCGACACTGCCCGCGCGATTCTAGAAAGTGCGGCGATTGATTTCGGCGATCTGCACCTGTCGCTTTGGACAATTGTACAGGCGGTTGTGGTGCTGGGCGCGCTAATCACCGTGGCGCGCTTCCTCAGCCGTACCAGTTCGGACCGGATCAAACGCAACGACGAAATCTCGCCCTCGATGCAGGTGCTGCTGATCAAGCTTTTGCAGCTACTGCTTTACTGCGCGGCGCTGTTTCTTGGATTAAAGGCAGTGGGTGTCGATCTGACCGGTCTGGCGTTTCTATCTGGTGCCATCGGTGTAGGTCTTGGCTTTGGTCTACAGAAAGTCGTCTCCAACCTCGTCAGCGGGGTCATCATCCTACTGGATAAGTCAATCAAACCGGGCGACGTCATCTCGCTCGGTGCGACCTTCGGCTGGATTGAGGCCTTGGGCGCGCGCTATGTCAGCGTGGTCACACGGGACGGCAAGGAATACCTCATCCCAAACGAGGACCTGATCACCGGTCAGGTTGTGAACTGGTCTCACTCAAATGATTTTGTCCGCCTCGACATCAACTTTGGCACCGCCTATCACGACGACCCGCATCTGGTGCGCCGCATCGCCATTGAGGCCGCACAAAGCGTTGACCGCGTCCTCAGCAAGAAGCCACCCGTCTGCCACATCATCAGCTTTGGCGACAGTTCGGTGGACTATGTCCTGCGCTTCTGGATTGAAGATCCAACCGGCGGACTGACCAATATCCGTGGCAATGTCTTCCTTGCGCTCTGGGACGCGTTTCAGACGCATGGCATCTCTATTCCCTTCCCTCAACGCGAACTACGGATGTTGCCGGCTGATGCGGAATAATTCCTGAGAGGTGATTCCCAAAAAGCACCCACTAGGGCGCTGCCTCGGCCTCCGAAGTATTGTGGGAACATTGAAAAGCTCTTTTCGACGTTACTCAAATACTCCCCTTCTCCGCCAAGCGCAGGTGAAACAGCCGAAAAAGCACAGCCAAGGCGCAGAATTGGCATGAATGCTGCGTTTTCCCGCTTGAAGCCAAGATTGAGATTTCACATATCCGGTGCTAATCTGAAAACTGTCCAGCGCCGGGGCATATTGCGGCGCTTGCAAGAAGGAGGACATTGTCCTGTCTCTCAACGAAACTGCGGGCGGCCAGTCCGGCGCCGCCCCCAAAGATGTCACCAGCGAAGAACTGCTGGCTGTTATCCTTTCCTCTCTTGAAGATGATAAGGCCGAGGATATCGAGCAGATTGATCTGCGCGGCAAAACCTCGATCGGCGACTATATGGTCGTCTGCTCTGGCCGCTCGTCGCGTCAGGTCTCTGCCATCTCGGAAAAACTGGTCGACAAGCTGAAGCAGGATCTGGGCCGCTTGAGCCGGATCGAAGGCAAAGCCACCGGCGACTGGGTGCTGATCGACACTGGCGATATCATCGTGCATGTCTTCCGCCCCGAAGTGCGCGAGTTCTACCAGATGGAAAAGATGTGGCAGGACGGCATTTCGCCGGACAAACCGCAGGGCTGATCCCATGCGGGTTCACATCTGCGCCGTGGGCCGGTTGCGTGCCGGCCCGGAAAAGGCGCTTGTTGACGACTATACCCAACGTTTTGATCGCACCGGTCGGGCCCATGCGCTTGGCCCCCTCACCTTTCATGAGGTTGAGGACAAAAAGGGTGGCGGCATGGCGGCGGAGGCGGCGCTCTTGGACCGCGTGATCCCCAAGGAAGCGTTGCTGTGTGTGATGGATGAACGTGGCAAGTTGCTGTCCTCGCCGCAGTTCTCCGACAAACTGGGCGAATGGCGTGACAACGGCCGTCAGGATCTGGCGATCATCATTGGCGGGGCGGATGGTATTGATCCCAGCCTGCGGGCGCGGGCGGATTTCGCCATTTCACTGGGCAAGATGGTCTGGCCGCACATGATGGTGCGGGTGATGCTGGCGGAACAGCTTTACCGTGCGGCGTCCATTCAGGCAGGCAGCCCCTATCACCGCGTCTGACCCACGCCTGAACGGCATAGATTTCGGCACAAACGCAGCGCTTTTCGCCTGATTTGCTCCAATTCCGGCAGAGTGCTTGCCCCCCCTCCCAGACGCCCTTAGATAGCGGGTAGGTTTTAGAGGGGCAGGCCATGACACAACAAACGACACATCCGAAACCCGTTGTTTTGTGCATTCTCGATGGTTGGGGCAAACGCGCTGAAAACGGCGCAAATGCGCCTGCTTTGGCCAGCACTCCCGCCTTTGACCGGATCATGTCAACCTGCCCCTCGGCAGAACTGATCACCCATGGCCCAGACGTGGGCTTGCCCAGCGGCCAGATGGGCAATTCCGAGGTGGGGCACACCAACATCGGCGCCGGTCGTGTGGTGGCGATGGATCTGGGGCAGATCGACCTGTCG
Organism: Thalassobius sp. Cn5-15; assembly: GCF_022347685.1. Classification (GTDB taxonomy): domain Bacteria; phylum Pseudomonadota; class Alphaproteobacteria; order Rhodobacterales; family Rhodobacteraceae; genus Thalassobius. The sequence continues at coordinate 291,978 of NZ_JAKRGF010000004.1, read as the reverse complement.
ATTGAGGATGGCAGCTTCTACAACGCCAAAGCGATCGTGGAATTTGCCGAAAAGCTGAAGGAATCGGGCGGCACCGCGCATCTGATGGGACTGATTTCTGATGGTGGCGTGCACGGCCACCTGACCCATATCATTGCGGCCATTAAGGCGCTCACCGATCAGGGTGTACCGGTTGTCCTGCACGCTGTTACCGACGGGCGCGACGTAGCGCCCAAATCGGCCTTTACCTACATTGAGCAACTGAACGAAGCGCTGCCCGAAGGCACCAGTGTGGGCACCGTGACCGGCCGCTATTTCGCGATGGACCGCGACAACCGCTGGGAACGGGTGTCAGAGGCCTATGATGCAATGATACACGCCAAAGGCGGCAGCGCGATCAACGCTCGCCGCGCGGTGGATGCCGCCTATCAGCGCGAGGAAAGCGACGAGTTTATCACCGCAACCGTGTTACAGGGCTACACAGGCGCGAAAGATGGCGATGGCTTCTTCTGCCTTAACTTCCGCGCCGACCGTGCGCGCGAGATTCTGCGCGCGATTGGTGAGCCGGGCTTTGACGCTTTTGACATCGGCATCCGTCCTGAATGGGCCGCGTTGCTGGGCATGGTCGAATATTCCGAAAGCCATAGCACCTACCTAAAAACCGTGTTCCCGCCGCGTGACATCGTCAACACACTGGGCGCATGGGTGGCAAAACAGGGCAAACGTCAATTCCGTCTGGCCGAGACAGAGAAATACCCGCATGTGACCTTCTTCCTCAACGGCGGTCAGGAAGACCCCGAGATCGGCGAAGATCGCTATATGGCACCCTCTCCCAAAGTGGCGACCTATGATCTGCAGCCAGAAATGAGCGCACCGGAAGTAACCGAAAACTTCGTCCGCGCGATTGAGGAAGGCTATGACCTGATCGTCACCAACTACGCGAACCCCGATATGGTCGGGCACACCGGGGATCTGGATGCAGCGATCAAGGCCTGTGAGGCCGTGGATCAAGGTTTGGGCGCAGTGGTTGAGGCGCTGGAAAATGCGGGTGGCGCGATGATCGTGACCGCAGATCACGGCAACTGCGAAACCATGGTGGACCCCGAAACCGGCGGCCCGCACACGGCACACACCATCAACCCCGTGCCTGTCGCGCTAATCGGCGGCCCCAAAGGCGCCGCGCTGCGCAACGGTCGCCTGGCTGATCTGGCGCCAACACTGTTGCAATTGATGGGGTTGGAACAACCGTCAGAGATGACTGGCCAGAGCTTGCTGTCCAAATGATCCGCACCGCGCTCCTCTCCCTCTGCCTGATGGGCCTCGCGCCCTTGGCAGTGGCCCAGACCACCGATCCCGCTACCTTGGCAGAGGCTGCTGCGGCCCGTCTGGACCAGGCGGGGCAGGCATTGGCGCGCGCCGACAAAGCCCGTGATCGGGTAAAAGCGCTGTCTGAAACCCTGCGCGCCTATGAGGACGGGCTGGAAGCGATGCGCGAAGGTCTGCGTCGTGTTTCCCTGCGCGAGGCACAGCTGTCGACGGAACTGCAATCGCGCGAAGCAGAAGTGGCGCAGCTCCTTGGCGTTTTGCAATCCATCGCCGCGACCCCTGATCCGGTGCTGGCGCTACACCCCGACGGGCCTACTGGCACCGCGCGATCCGGCATGTTGTTGGCCGATGTGACGCCCGCACTAACAGACCGCGCCACGGCATTGCGTGAAAAATTGGAAGAGGTCGCCATGCTGCGCGGCCTGCAGGAAAACGCGGTCGATACCCTGTCGCGCGGTCTGGACGGCGTGCAACAAGCACGCACAGACCTGAGCCAAGCCATTTCGGATCGCACCAACCTGCCCCGCCGCTTTACCGAGGATCCGGTGAAAACAGCGATCCTCATCGCATCGACCGAAACGCTGGAAGGATTTGCCTCTGGCCTCAGCGAAATTGCCGAAGGTGAAGCGCCCGGATCACTGCCCGATATTTCCCACCGTAAGGGCAATCTGCCAATGCCCGTTCAGGGCACCATCCTGCGCCGTGCCGGTGAAGCGGACGCCGCCGGCATCAAACGCCCCGGTCTGATCATGGCCACCCGTCCGCGTGCATTGGTGACCACGCCGACGGCAGCCACCATTCGCTACCTTGGCCCACTTCTGGATTACGGCAATGTGGTGATTCTGGAACCGCAGGCGGATCTGCTGTTGGTGCTGGCAGGCCTTGATCAGGTCTATGGCAGCGCCGGACAGGTGCTGCCATCGGGCAGCCCGGTCGGCCTGATGGGCGGTGAGGCCGCACAAATCGGCACGATTGTGTCACAGGCTAGTGAGGGGGGTGGAACTGCCGCCTCAGAAACGCTCTATATAGAGGTCAGAGAAAACAACGCCCCGGTCGACCCGGTCGCGTGGTTCGCAACCGGGAAGGACAACTAACCGATGAAGAGATTCGTGATGGCCGCGTTGGGCGGCACTCTGGCTGGGGTGATTGCCACCACGCAGGTGACCGGCCCGCTGCTGGCACAGGAAAACACCGCACAGACAAATGTCTATGAACAGCTGGACCTGTTTGGCGATATTTTTGAGCGTATCCGCGCCCAATACGTCGAAGAAGTGGATGAGAAGGACCTGATCGAAGCAGCCATCAACGGCATGCTGACCTCGCTTGATCCGCACTCCTCCTACCTGTCGCCAGACGATGCGGCGGATATGCGGGTCCAAACCCGTGGCGAGTTCGGCGGTCTGGGCATCGAAGTCACGCAGGAAGAGGGCTTCGTCAAAGTCGTCTCCCCCATCGATGGCACACCTGCCAGTGAAGCAGGTGTTGAGGCCGGCGACTTCATCACCCATGTGGATGGCGAAACCCTTCTGGGCCTGCAACTGGACGAAGCGGTCGAACTGATGCGCGGCCCGGTGGGCAGCGAAACCATCATCACCGTGGTGCGTGAGGGCGAACCGGAACCCTTCGACATCTCGATCATCCGCGACACTATCAAACTGACCGCCGTACGCACCCGTACGGAAGGAAACACCGTTGTGCTGCGCGTCACCACCTTTAACGATCAGACCTTCCCCAACCTGAAATCAGGTCTTGAGGACGCGGCAGAGGAAATCGGCGGCCTGGACGCGGTGAGCGGCATCGTGCTGGATCTGCGCAACAACCCAGGTGGCCTGCTGACACAAGCGATCCGCGTCTCCGACGCCTTCCTTGAAAGTGGCGAGATTGTTTCAACCCGTGGCCGCAACCCCGGTGAGGGCGAACGCTACAACGCCAAGTCTGGCGATCTGGCCGAAGGCAAACCGATTGTGGTGCTGATCAACGGCGGCTCTGCCTCTGCCTCGGAAATTGTGGCCGGTGCACTGCAGGATCACCGCCGTGCTATCGTGGTGGGCACCAAGAGCTTCGGCAAAGGATCGGTTCAAACCGTGATGCCGCTGCGCTCCAACGGGGCCATGCGCCTGACAACCGCGCGCTACTACACACCGTCGGGCCGTTCGATCCAGAACCTAGGTGTGTCGCCCGACATTGTGGTCGAACAACCCCGCCGTCGCCCCAACGCCGAGGAAGAGGAGGAGAACGCACGCAACAACCGGTCCGAGGCGGACCTGCGCGGCTCGCTTTCCAACGACTCGCTGTCCGAGGATGAGATCCAGCAGATCGAAGACGAACGCGCCAAGGCCGAAGAGGCCGCCAAACTGCGCGAAGACGACTACCAGCTGGCCTATGCCATCGACCTGCTGCGCGGCCTGTCGGCTCTGGGTCCGAAAGAGTAAGCCACCCCCATGCCTGCGATCCAAAGCCCCCGGTTTCCCCCGGGGGCTTTTTCATTTAGATCAGGGCGAAACGCGCCGCCCTCCGATCAGCCGCAAAGGATCCACAGATGACACCCGAAGAAATCGCCAAGCTTCCCTACCGCCCTTGCGTCGGCGTCATGCTGGTCAACTCGGACGGCCATGTCTTTGTCGGTCAGCGCCTCGACAACCCCGGCCCTGCCTGGCAGATGCCCCAAGGCGGCGTGGATGAGGGCGAAAATCCCCGTGACGCCGCCCTACGCGAGCTGTGGGAAGAAACCGGTGTCACAGCCGACAAAGCCGAAGTCATCGCCGAGAGCGCCGACTGGCTGCCCTATGATCTGCCGCACGATCTGGTGCCGCGCGTCTGGAAAGGCCGCTACCGCGGCCAAGAACAAAAATGGTTCCTGATGCGTTTCACCGGTCAGGACAGTGACGTGAACATCGAAACCGATCATCCAGAATTTGCCCAATGGCGCTGGCTGCCGGTCGATCAACTGGTCGACAGCATCGTGCCGTTCAAGCGCGACGTCTATAGTCGCGTCCTCGACGCCTTCGCAGATCATCTGTGACACGAAACGGGCGCGCCCCAAACAGGACGCGCCCCTTCAATGAGGCTGAAAATACTCTCGCCGCGGCAGGCGGGCCAGCTCAGGCGAATTGCAATGCACGTGTTGGGCGGATCGCGCCGGTCACCAATCCATCCCAATTGCGAATCGCTGGCGTCATGAACTTCTGCGCCGCCGGATGATGCGCATCCAACAGCCCAAGCCGAACAAGTATTGCCGCAATCGCTGCCTCTGCCCCACGGGTCGAACCGTCGATAATCTTCAGGGCGACACCCAGCTTCATTTCTGGAATGATGGCGATGAAAAATGCCTCCGCACCGGTTTTCAGCGCCACTCGACCGTCACAGGCGCGCATCAGCTCAGTGCAGGCGCGCCCCTCACCCGCAACCAGCTCAGGATAGGTCACCATTGCATCCCGCAAGCGGGCAGCTGCATTCTGACGGCGATCGCCCCCCTCCTCGGCCGCAGCGAAAAACGCCATCGCACGGGCAATGCCATGTAGGGTCGCAGTGTGGTTCGGTGCTGAACAGCCATCAATGCCGAAACCGGGACTGGTTTCACCGGTCACCTCTTCAAAGGCGGCCAAACAGGCTTGCTGTACCGGATGGTCAATCTGACAATATTCCGCGCCGCCACCCAAATGCTGGCTCAGCGTCAAGAAGCCCGCATGTTTGCCGGAGCAGTTATTGTGCACCCGACAGGCCGTTTCCCCGTCGCGGATCATCTGAATACGCAGTGCTTCATCACGGCTTTCCTGCGGGCCGCAGCGGAAATCATCATCACCGCAGCCAATGCCTGCCAGCCAGCTATTCACCCGCTCCACATGGATCGGAGCACCGTTGTGGGATGCACAGGCCAACGCCAGATGAGCGGCTGTCAGCCCACGCGCGTCCGCTGCACCACTTTCCACCAGGGGCAGCGCCTGCAGCATCTTTGACGACGAACGCGGCAACACCACCGCATGAGGATCGCCCCAAGCCTCAACAATCTGACCATCCGCACCGCAAATCACCGCGTGACCGCTGTGCAGGCTCTCCAGAAAGGTGCCGCGCCAGACCTCAACCAAGGGCACTGCTGCTGTCATCTCTTGCTCTCCTCGATGTTTCGCGAAAATCCGCCAATCGGCCTTTCGTTGCTGGCGACTTTTGCGCTAATGTAGCACTGTCGAGACAGATGTGCCCGTTTCCACGAGAAAACGCCAGCCCAAGCTGGGGTGGGACAGGCAGAACCCAATTTGAGGCAAGAACAGCTGGAGGCTGGATTAGATGGTATCCCGTATTGCGCATGGATTGATTGCGGTGGCTATGACGCTGGCGACCGCTGGCACCGCAGTGGCGCAGGCAAGCAGCACCAATGAGGTGGCGACTAAAACAGACTGGAGCGTGTTTGAGGACAGCAATCCCAAAGAATGCTGGGCTGTTGCCGCACCGAAAGAGACAGTCAACACCCGCGAAGGCCGCATTGTTTCGGTAAAACGCGGCGACATCCTGTTGATGGCCTTCTACCGTCCCGGATCTGGCGTGACCGGCCAGCTGGCCTTTACCGGCGGCTATGGCTTTGCTTCCGGTGTGCCCGTGACCGTCAATATCGATGGCAACGAATTCAAGCTATTCAGCCAAGGCGAATGGGCCTGGGCCGAAAGCGCCGCAGATGATGCCAAAATCATCGCTGCGCTGAAACGTGGTCGTAGCGCCACGGTGACCGGCCTGTCCCAACGCAGCCGCACCACCACCAAAGACACGTTTTCGCTGTCCGGCTTCACCGCCGCGATCGAAGAAGCACAAACGCGCTGCAAATAAACAGCACAGCGTTGCAGAAATATTTCAACCCCGCCTTCCCAAGAGAAAGCGGGGTTTATTTTTGCCCTTACGTCACTATTTCCTTGCAGATCACCGACACTGGTCTATGCCGGATTGAACGACAGAAGAACGAAGGCCAATGGCACCAGACGGAACACTCGCATCCCCCGCGCACATCGCACCTACAACAACCCAAGCTGCCAAAAGCGACGCCCAGAAATGGGTCCGCATCATGGCCCGCTACCGCGATCCCAGTACCCGCCGCAGCTTGACAGAGGTGGCGATCACCCTGTTACCGTTTCTGGCAATCTGGGCGCTGGCATGGTGGGTCAGCGGCTATAGTTACCTTGCGGCCTTTGCTTTGGGGGCTGTGAACGCACTGTTCCTACTGCGCCTCTTTGCGATTCAGCATGATTGCGGCCACGGCGCGCTGTTTGCCAACCGTCATCTCAGCGACTGGACCGGCCGTGTCCTCGGTGTTCTCACCCTGACGCCTTATGATGTCTGGCGCCGCACCCACGCCGCCCATCACGGCACCGCAGGCAATCTGGACCGTCGCGGCATGGGCGATATCCACACCAAGACCGTCGAGGAATATCAGGCACTGTCTAAATGGGGGCAACTGCGCTACCGCCTCTATCGCAATCCTATTGTGCTGTTCGGCTTTGGCCCCGGCTACCTGTTCTTCCTACAAAACCGTCTGCCTCTTGGGCTGATGAACCAGCGCCGCTATTGGATGTCAGCGATGACCACCAACCTGTCTATCGTCGTGCTGTTCGGAGCGATCTGGTATTTTGGCGGTTTGGCGCCTCTGTTGCTGATCGCGCTACCCTCCATCCTGATTGCTGCCACCGCAGGCATGTGGCTCTTCTATGTGCAGCACCAGTTTGAATGCACCCAATGGGCGCCAGACAGCGACTGGCACATGCAACATGCAGCACTGTACGGGTCGTCCTACTATGTACTGCCCAAAGTGCTGCAATGGTTCAGTGCGAACATAGGCATTCATCATGTGCATCACGTCTATAGCCGCATTCCCTTCTACCGCTTGCCGGAGGTGCTGAAGGATCACGCAGAACTGGCCAAGATCAACCGGATGAACATCCGCGAAAGTCTGGTAAACGCTCGCCTGCACCTGTGGGACGACAAAACCCAACGTTTGCTGAGCTTCGCGCAGGCGCGTCAGCTCTACGGCTGATCGCTGCCCCATGCTCACCCAAGCGGGCGCATAGCTGCCATGCAAGGCCAAAGCCTATCGCACATAGGCTTTGGCAATTTGTCCCGAATCCTGTATGAGACGCGTTCATCCCATTTAGGAAGCGCGATATGACGGCCACTGCACCGATTACTCAGGATGTGAAAACCTTCCCCCGCAAATTGCCGGAGGGGCCGAAAAACATCGTCGGCCTGACCCGTAACGGTCTGCGCGAAGCGTTGATCGAGATTGGAACGCCTGAGAAACAGGCCAAAATGCGGGTCAATCAGATCTGGCAGTGGGTCTACCAATGGGGCGTGCGTGATTTCGCCGAGATGACCAACCTGGCCAAAGCCTATCGTGCGAAATTGGCCGAAAACTTCGTCATCGAGGTGCCTGAGGTGGTCAGCAAGCTGGTGTCGACCGATGGCACCCGCAAATATCTGGTGCGCATCGCCGGCGGCCATGAGGTCGAGGTGGTCTATATCCCCGAAGAAGGCCGCGGCACGCTATGTGTGTCGTCGCAGGTGGGTTGTACGCTGACCTGTTCCTTCTGCCACACCGGCACACAGAAACTGGTGCGCAACCTGACTGCGGGCGAAATTGTCGGCCAAATCATGATGGCGCGCGACGATTTGGACGAATGGCCCGAACCCGGTGTTGGCACTGGCGACGCTGGCCCGCGCCTTTTGTCAAACATCGTGCTCATGGGCATGGGCGAGCCGCTTTATAACTTCGACAATGTGCGTGACGCGATGAAGATCGCGATGGACGGCGAGGGGATCAGCCTCAGCCGTCGTCGCATCACCCTGTCGACCTCCGGAGTGGTGTCCGAGATTGCGAAAACCGCGCAGGACATCGGTTGCCTGTTGGCGATCAGCTTCCACGCAACAACGGATGAAACCCGCGACGTGCTGGTCCCGATCAACAAGAAGTGGAACATCCACGAATTGCTGACAGCACTGGCCGAATATCCCAAAGCGTCGAATTCTGAGCGGATCACCTTTGAATATGTGATGCTGGATGGCGTGAACGACAGCGATGCAGATGCACATCGTCTGATCAAATATCTGAAAGACTATAACATTCCAGCCAAGATCAACCTGATCCCGTTCAACGAATGGCCCGGGTCGCCCTACAAATGCTCCTCGAACAACCGCATTCGCGCCTTTGCAGACATCATTTACAAAGCAGGCTACGCCAGCCCGATCCGCAAAACCCGCGGTGATGACATCATGGCCGCCTGTGGTCAGCTGAAATCGGCCACCGAACGCGCCCGCAAATCGCGCAAGCAGATCGAGGCAGAGGCCGGTCTGAACGGGTAATCGGGGGAAAGCTGGTTTCGGGCGCCGCAAAGCAACGACCGAAACCGGCGGCCTTTCTGGGGCCTAGAGTCCTGATTTCCCCACCTAGAAACCAGCCGGGAATTCGTCATCCGCTACCGCCTTTTGGCGGTAGCTATCACCCTTTGCCCTGATCAATCGCCGTTTTGAAGGGCTGCGCAGACGCCCAAACATCCGCTCTACTCAACATGTGAACCCATGTTGGAGATCGTTGTTATGTTGACCAGTGCCTTTGAAAAGAACCCGCTTCACTCCCTCGCAGTCATCGAATTGCTGCGCGAAGAGCGCCGCAAATCCCTGTCCTTGCGCGAATTTAAACACCGCCTGATGGGCTACGGATACAAGATTCGCCAAACCGCCCGCGGCGCGGTGGTGGAAAGCGTCAGCTCACAGAAAGAGATCTGCAAGCTGCCGCATGAGTTGATGCAGTAAGCCAGATACATCTGGGGCTTACCGCCCCGGAATGGCATCCCGCGTGGTGCCCGCACCTTCCCATGTCTCGATCGCCTCGACCGCCTCGGCCGCTGTTTCGACGAACCGGAACAGATCCAGATCCTCGGCAGAAATAGTGCCCGCCTCGGACAGCGCTTCCCAGTTGATGATCGACCGCCAGAAGCTTTCGCCGAACAACAGAAACGGCACCCGCGCCATGCGGCCCGTCTGGATCAGCGTCAGCGCCTCGAACAGTTCATCCAGCGTGCCGAAACCTCCGGGGAAAACGGTGACCGCCTTGGCGCGCATAAGAAAATGCATTTTGCGAATGGCGAAATAGTGGAAGTTAAAGCACAGGTCTGGTGAGACATATTCATTGGGCGCCTGCTCATGTGGCAGCACAATGTTGAGCCCGATAGATTCGCCCCCCGCATCACGCGCGCCCAAGTTTCCCGCCTCCATCACGCCAGGGCCTCCGCCAGTACAGACCACATAGTCATGACGGTCCGTTTCGCGATCCTTCAGCGTCATCAGCCGGGCGAATTCACGCGCCTCATCATAGTATTTCGACAGATCCGCCAAGGTCTGGGTGCGCGCCTGATCCTTTGCCTCAGGGCGCGGGATACGCGCTCCGCCGAACAACACAACAGTGCCATCGACACCATATTCATCCATCAACAGTTCCGGCTTCAGCAATTCCAATTGCAAGCGCACAGGGCGCAGATCTTCGCGGCAGAGGAAATCATTGTCATTGAACGCCAGCTTATATGACGGCGCCCGCGTTTGCGGAGTATCGGGCACCTCGTGGCTGGTTTCGATATCTGTATGCGCATCACGCAGCGGGTTGCGGCGGTCGTCTGTCATGCTCGGAAATCCTTGTGTTTTATGTGCTTAGCCTCCCACAGGTTGACGGTGGGGCAAAGGGGGAAAATCGCCCATATAAGTATCATCTGTGTGCTTGCCGGATGGCATCGGAAAAATTATAGATAATCCATGTCAAACGCCACCGTCGCCAATCGCATTTATGCCGACCTATCCGAAAAAATCATCCGGGGCACGCTGCCACCGGGGGAAAAACTACGCCAGGATCACATCGCGCGGGCCTTTGACACCAGCCACGTCCCAGTGCGTGAGGCATTACTGAAACTAGAGGCGCACGGGCTGGCGATTAGCCAGCCACGTCGCGGCACACGGGTCAGCGAATTGGATCCAGCAGAGCTGCGCGAAATCACCGATATGCGCGCAGCACTTGAAGTTCTGGCGCTGCAACATGCGGGCATGGCAATGACCAGCGCTGATCTGCACAAGGCCGAAGAAGCGCGCAAAGCCTGCGATGCGGCTGAGGATCTGCCTACTTGGGAGGCGAAAAACCGTGCCTTTCACCGCATAATCCTAGCGCCCTGTCGTATGCCACGTCTGCTGGCGACCATCGACGACCTGCATATCGCATCAGCCCGTCACCTGCTGGCCAACTGGCAAAGCGGCTGGATACAGCGTGAGGATAAAGACCACGCGGCGATTCTCGTCCTGCTGCGCCGACGTGATGTTGGCGCCGCTTGCGAATTACTGCGCCGCCATCTGCGCAAAACTGACCGCATCGCGCTGCGCTGACCTTGCACTAATTCTGTGATTTTATAGACAAAATCATCTTAACAAAAATTCATCTTGAAAAATTATCTATTATGTAAATTATTCATCTCGGCATATGAAATTTTTTATCTATAAAAAGGAAGTCCGCGATGACCACCACCGCAAACACCACCGCAGGCAGCCTGAGCCTGCCCGCACAGATCCTGCGTGTCGCCACCGGCGTCGCGCTGCTGACCGTCAGCGCCAAGGTGCAGGTGCCATTCTGGCCGGTGCCGATGACCCTGCAGGTTGCCGCCCTGATGATGATCGCCGCGACCTACGGATTTCGCCTCGGCACGGCGACAATGATTGGCTATCTGATGGCGGGCGCCGCTGGTCTGCCTGTTTTCGCCGGCACGCCAGAAAAGGGCATCGGTCTTGCCTATATGCTGGGCACCTCGGGCGGCTATCTGGTGGGCTTCCTCGTGGCGACGGCCATTGTCGGCTACGCCGCGGACAAGTTGCCGAAACTGGCGCTGTGGCCTGCAATGTTTGCCGGTCTGGCCGCAATCTACGCCTTCGGTCTGGCGTGGCTGGCGCAATTCGCGCCTGAGGGCAAACTGCTGGCGTGGGGCTTCACCCCGTTCATCGCTGGCGATCTGGTGAAAATCACCCTCGCCGCTGTTGTGGTGCTGGGCGCCCCTGCCGCATTGATCGCGAAAATCCGCGGGACTGCAACGGATGCTTGATCAAGATCCCCAACAAGCATCCTCGACCCCTTCAGAGTTCCGCTCTGACTGGACTGTGGATGAGGTGGAGGCGCTTATGCGCCTCCCCTTGCTAGAACTGGTTGGGCGCGCAAGTGAGATTCACCGCCACCACCACGACGCCGAGGACATCCAGAAGGCCAGCCTTCTGTCGATCAAAACCGGCGGCTGTCCCGAAGATTGCGCCTACTGCCCGCAATCGGCCCACCACAAAGAGGTGGACCTGGACAAAGAAAAACTGATGAATCCCAAACATGTTGTGTCGCTGGCAAAACGCGCGCAGCAGGCAGGCGCCGAACGGTTCTGCATGGGTGCCGCGTGGCGCCGCGTGCGCGACGGGCAGGAATTTGACAACGTACTGGAAATGGTGCGTGGTGTGAACGATCTGGGAATGGAGGCCTGCGTGACCCTTGGCATGCTGGAACCCCATCAGGCGCAAGCCTTGGCTGAAGCGGGGCTGAAGGCCTATAACCACAACCTTGATACCAGCCCAGAATTCTATGGCGAGATTATCGGCACCCGAACCTATCAGGACCGGCTGGAAACACTGGCCCATTGCCGCGATGCGGGTCTGGATCTTTGCTGTGGCGGCATCATCGGCATGGGCGAAAGCTGGCGTGATCGCGCATCTATGCTGCAGGTGCTGGCGGGTTTCGATCCCCACCCCGAAAGCGTGCCGATCAACGCACTGATCGCCACCAAGGGCACGCCGCTGGAACACCGCGAAAAGGTGCAGGCCTTTGACCTGTTGCGCATGGTCGCCACCGCGCGAATTCTGATGCCGAAAACCCGCGTGCGCCTGTCGGCGGGACGCTCTGATTTCTCGGCGGCGGAGCAGGCGTTGTGCTTCCTTGCCGGTGCAAACTCTGTCTTTTATGGCGATGTGCTGCTGACCGCGCCCAACGCAGGCACCGGTGATGACCGCGATATGTTTGCCGCCCTTGGGTCGCTAAGCGCCACGTAAGTGACGCCCAAGATTGCGCAAAGGCCCTTGCTCACCTATAGCAAGGGCAAACCGCAGCATAAAATACCCACAGGAACAGAGGACAGCCCATGTCGAACGCTCAACTGGAACAGGCAATCGAAGCCGCCTGGGACGCCCGCGACACCATCACCCCGGCCACCACCGGCGAAACCCGCGACGCTATCGAGGACACGCTGAACGCGCTGGATTCGGGCAAGCTGCGTGTAGCAGAGAAACTGGAAAGCGGTGACTGGCATGTGAACCAGTGGGCCAAAAAGGCCGTCCTGCTGGGTTTCCGCATCAAGGACATGGAACTGCAATCCGGCGGCCCGCAGGGGGCCAGCTGGTGGGACAAGGTCGACAGCAAATTCGCCGGTTGGGGCGAAGCGGAATACAAGGCCGCAGGCTTCCGTTCTGTGCCCAACGCCATCGTGCGCAAATCGGCCTTTGTTGCGCCCGGCGTGGTGCTGATGCCCTCGTTTGTGAACCTCGGCGCCTATGTGGATGAAGGCACTATGGTAGACACCTGGGCCACCGTTGGTTCCTGTGCGCAGATCGGTAAAAACGTCCACCTGTCGGGTGGCGTTGGCATCGGCGGCGTTCTGGAACCAATGCAGGCTGGCCCGACCATCATTGAGGACAACTGTTTCATCGGTGCGCGTTCCGAGGTGGTCGAAGGCTGCATCGTGCGCGAAGGGTCTGTTCTGGGCATGGGCGTTTACATCGGCCAGTCGACCAAGATCGTTGACCGCGAAACCGGCGAAGTGATGTACGGCGAAGTGCCGCCCTACTCGGTTGTTGTGTCCGGCTCCATGCCGTCGAAAAACGGCATCAACCTCTACTGCGCGGTGATCGTGAAGCGCGTGGATGAAAAGACACGTTCGAAAACCGGCATCAACGAGCTTCTGCGCGATTGATTCCGGCCGAGACCGCTTACATTTTAAAATGGTGCCCTTCGGGGCGCCATTTTTATTACTCTGACAGTTAGCCCGCCTGCAAAGCCCGCGCCTCATAGCCCCGCAAAGAGAGGCGCGCCGCAGGCCCGTAACCGTGACCTGTTGCCAGATCCAACTGCGGAAACAACGCAAGGATTTCAGCCTGCGCATCGCGGTCAAACCCTGTCGATGCCTCAGGTCCGGGCAAGTAGCTTTCGCTCCAGATGCCATTGGTGTGCAGGATCTCATGGCGGTCAAACAGCAGGTGCACGTAGGTCACATCCGGATTTTGCATACAGCGGCAAACGGTATCGCCATTCACCAGATGTTTCGCAGCCACCAGCACCTCATTCGCATCGAACAACATCGACACCCGCTCTTCGCGGATCAGCAGGCGGTGTTGTGGCGAAATCAGCAATCTCCCATGTTCACCTAACGCGTTGGCTGCCACCTCAATCGGGGCATTGTCGCGAGTCACGGCGGTATGGCAGCTGCCCGCCCAGCGCACTGGTTGATAGCCATGATCACGTGTCAGAACCAGATCGCCCGGCACCAACCGCTCCACCGGCATCGGCCCGCGCGCGGTATCAACAAGCGTACCGACAACGAAACAGGGAACTGAGGACACGGTGACGTAACCTGCCGCTTCAGCGCCCGAAGCATCGGTCACGGTGTAGGTGAAGGTACTATCATCCTCGATATGGGCAGCGGTGATACCCAGCGTTCCGTCACCGTTCAAACGGATCTCTGCGCCACAGGTCAGCGTTATCACATTGCCTGCCACAAGTGGCTGATCGTTGATGTGCGTTATCGTCAACTGACCACCAGCGTAGGTGCTGTCATTGGCCAGAACATCCAGCGTACCTTCGGCCCCGATCGGCAACTCAATCTCATCATCGACCACAGTAATCGAACTTTGAATACTGTCCGCTTTGATCATCAGGTTGCTGTCGTATTTGGCGTCGCCTGCATCGGCGATACCAATTTCGATATTATTGACCTCACCCGGATTGACGGGCGCCCGCAGAATCAACGTGATGGTCATGCCGTCCATCTCTGTGTTGAAATCACCTTTGGCATTATCAATGTACCAGTCAGGATTGTTATCTGGATTGATCTCATCAATAGAGATTTCGCTGTTGCCCAGCGTCAATTCGGCCTGTTCGCCGTTGACCCATACCCCCACGGCGTCATTGAAACCTTTGTCCACCCATTCCAGATACTCTTCGGATGAAAAAGTCAGCTGCATCGACAACGTGTTGCCCTGAGGGATGAAGTCTGCCTCAAAGATAGCCCCATCGAAGGTTCTCACCCCAGCAATCTCATTTAAGCCAGCGTGGTTGTTAACCCCGTTGGTGTCAGTCGTCGTCTTGGCAGAGTTATTGACCTGCCCCTGCGCATTGGTAATGTCACGCGCCTTGCCGGTCGATAGGATCACCCCGCTGTCCGATGGCGCAACACCAGGAATCGTACTGTCTGCGCCCGAATAGATCCCAGAGGACCGCATATCACCGTAGTAAGACGCTCCCTGAACGGTCACACCTTCGCCAAAGATCGCGTCTGCCATCTGATCGGCAGTGGCCCTGACATTCACACTCAATTTACTTGCAGTTGCCATTTGAAAACTCGCGCTGACTTTGGATGCATAATATTATTTTTATAAATTTACAGGTTTTATGCTGCGACCGCACAGCGCCCAAAAGCAGGCCGCCCGCCAATTAAGAGTGCGACACACCCTCAAATAGCGCGTGTAAAACCACTCCTTATGGAGGGGTGAGAGAGGCAAAACTAAGCAATTAGGACATATTTCAACCAAAGGTGACCTAAGGGAAAGAATCATCCAAAACAGCGACGGAATTGCTGCGTTGCTGCGTATCACCCTAAATCCAACACCCAAGCGGGAGCGTCATATGTATCGTATCAGCCTATTAAGCATCGCCATTTTGATCGGCGGCTGTGTGCAATCCACCAACGCAGGCGATGATCACGACCACAGTCACAGCCAGACGCATGATCACAGTGTCAGCCATGCTCACGTGAAGGTCAGCGGTGATCAGCGCTGCATCACGTCAGAGGCCACGCCGCCCCATTCCATTGGCCAATTCCCCACGCGCGGCAATCCACACTCCTTCCGCGGTCAGGATCTGACAGTCTGTGTCGATGCCACGCCCGCGCAGACGGGGCGGGTGACCCGCAACACCAGCGCCTCTGGCATCACACTTTCAGGCATTCTGCTGCGCCCGGGCACGGCAGAATATTATGACCCGACCGGCCGACGCGGCTTTTCGCGTGATCGTTCCAGCGGTTGGAGGGTCGAGGGCATGGGCGCAGCCAGCCAGTTGGGTATGGATCACGCCAACGCCCATGTGGATCACCGTGGCCTCTACCACTACCACGCCCCTGCGGACATTTGGACTGGCGATCTCATCGGCAACGAGGGCGATAGCCTGATCGGTTATGCGGCAGACGGGTTTGAAATCCACTATGTCGGCGACCAGGCCCGCAGCAGCTGGCAGTTAAAATCCGGCACCCGTCCCTCGGATGAGGACAGTCCCGGTGGTCGCTATGATGGCACCTATGAGCAGGATTACACCTATCGCGCCGGCAGCGGCACATTGGATGAATGCAACGGTGCCACTGTGGCGGGGCGTTATATCTATTTTGCGACCCATAGCTACCCGTTCTTCCCCCGCTGCTTCAAAGGCACGGTGAGTGATGATTTCCTGCGCCGTCGCTAGCCCGTCGCCCCCCCAAAAGCCGCTTCGCGCTTGATCCATTGGCATCATCGGCGTATTGCCTGCCTCATGAGCGAGAAAAAGAAACAGAAGAAACCGTCGCGTCAGCAGGTCTACACGCTGCTGGTACAGGTTGGCCGCAAGGATGGCGATGGCCTGCCCGAAGGGGCCACAGGCGGCGCCCTGATGATCTATGCAAGCGGCGTGGATGAAGCAGAGGCCGTGCGCGAAACCGTGGCGATCCTGAAACAGGCTGATCTGGCCCCGTTGGATGTAACCGGCTATGGTACGTTGGATGAACGTCTGGAACAGGGCCATGACATCAACGAGGATGAGCGCACCCTGATGGCACGCGCACTCGAAGAGAACTCGGTCATTGTGGCGCAGATGACGCCGTTCTTTGATGGTGAGGATCTGAACGACCTCGAACGCGCGCCGGTCCAGTAAACCTACAACCTGCGCACGGCCTCAGGCAGCACGCAGTTCGGCCAGCGTTATTGCCTCAAACTGATCGACCATAGGACAATCGGGCGCCTGATGCTCTGGCAGGCGTGCCCGTTCCGCCCCCGCTAAAAGCGACGCCTGCATCAACCCCGCGTCGCGGCGCTGCCGCCCCAAAAACAGGGTTTCAAACGGCGCGCCTGCAATGATGCAGGGTTCGTTCCCCGGCAATACAAATTGATAGTAGCGCAGGGTATCCCCAACCCGCGCACGGATGGCTGAAACACCGTTGACCAGATGGGTCGCCGGAATGCGCACATGCGACCGGCCAAAAAGGTATTCAACCGCCGATCCAGCAGTGCGCAGACACTGCTCTGCCCCAACAACCAGATCACGCTGTAAACCAAAGTAAGGTGCGCGCAACAAAACAGGGGCGAAACTGCCAAGGCTCGGTACCTCACGGCTGATCACATGCAGCACCGGCACTAGATCGCCACTGGCGCTTTGCAACAGATCACCACGACGGATCCGCGCCGCGGGGCGATAGCCCTGATCGGTTAGCACTGGCACCTGCGCGCTGAGGCTTGGCATCGGCCCCAAAGGCTCAATCGCGGTCGACACCGCAAAGAAGCGGACACAGCGATCCATCTGCCGCTGCAACGGGTCCAACGTCATCACTCGCAGGTCTGACAGCAAGAGCGGCTTCGGATCACTCAACTCTTTCAGAAACACATGGCCCGAACGGATCCGCTCGATCGCCAGACGCCCCCATCGGGCGGGCCCGTCCCAGCTGTAGCTGACCCGCAACTCTTCGGCCTGCGTCACGGCCTCATGTTCCAGCACCGTGTGGAACACATCGCGGCCTTGCGTGATCACCAGCGCGATGCCCCCCGTGGGCAGGATCTGCAGGGACAGCGAGCTGATCCATGGATGATCCCGGTGATACCCCAGCAAACGCCGTGGCCGACCGTCACCCGGCAGGCGCATTTCAAACGTCAAAGTGCCGCGCGACAACAGACTGTTGGGAGACAGATCCAACGTCACGTCCGGCGCTGTTGCACCGATGCCCGCAGGGTCAAACACCTGCCGTATCTGATCTGATAGCGCGATCCAGCTCATCCTCAGGCCACCTGATCCTCTGCATCGGGGTGAAGCAGCGTCGCCTCGAACCGGCGCAGGGTTTTGCGCGCGGTGGGGCCGTACCCCTCCCCTGTTGCGGGGTCGAGTTCAGGAAACAGCGCGCAGATCTCTTGCATGATATCCTGTTCCATCGCACTGGCCATTTGCGGCCCCGGCAGGAAACTTTCGGTTTCAAGCCCTTCGGACCAGAGGATCTGATGGCGATCAAACATCAGATGGACATAGGTCACATCGCCGCCCGCCACCTGACGGACATTGCGGCCATCCACCAATTCTTTGGCGGCCACCAACACCTCTGCCTCGCCAAACAGCAACTCGCTACGCGGATCGCTAAGCATCACCCGGTGCAGCGGCGACACCCATAGGTCACCATGTTCGCCAAAGGTGCCACGACGAATATGGATCGGGGCAAAGTCGCCTTCTGCCGCAACCGTGCGCGACCCGATCCAACGCACCGGCTGGGCGCCATCATCCTTAGTCAGGACCAAATGGCCCACCTCCAGATGCTCTACCGCCACTTCACCGGCGGGCGTTTTCACCCGCGTGCCTTCGACGAAACACGGCACCTGATTGACGGTCACAAAGGCAGTGTCGCTGATGCCAGCATTCGTTTCAGCGGTGTAAGAGAAGGTCACGCTTTCCAGATCGCCGTCGGCCAGAATGGTCAGCGTACCATCAGCATTCACCTGCAACTGCTGGCCCGTGGAAAGAGTGACCACCGACCCAGTAGACACGGCCTGCCCGTTGATATGGGTCAGCGTCAGCGTGCTGGCGCCATCCCCGTCATTGGCCAGAACATCCACAGTGCGGCTGAACCCGGGGGCGATATCCACATCGTCATCACCAGCAATAAAGGCAGTCTGGATACTGTCACCGGCAATCAGCAGCGTCGAATCGTAGCTGGAATCGCTCACATCCGCGATGCCGATACGCAGACTGTTCACCTGGCCGGGGATGACGTTCATGTTCAACGTCATGGTGGCGGTGAAACCATCCATCTCGGTGTTGAAATCATCATTCAGGTTCGAGATGAACAGCGACTCGTTGCTGTTGCCATTGATGTTCAACGGATCAATGTCACCATCCCCAACCGCCAGATCCACCTGCTGCCCGTTGACCCAGACACCGATGAAATCCTGATAGAGGCTGTTAACGAACTCGGGATATTCCTCCGAGGCAAAGACGAACTGGATCGTCATCGTGTCGCCATTGGGAATGAAATCTACATCCAGAAACGCTGCATCGTACGTGCGCGTACCCGCCGCCGCGTTGAAATCCGCGTTATCGTTGATGCCCCGTGTGTTGCTGGAAGTGCTGTTGGAGATGTTGGTGTTGGTCGACCCGCTGCTGCGGGTGAAATTACTGGTCCGGCCAGTGGACAGAATCACACCTGTGTCGCCCGGCGTCACCCCATCGGCGATCGCATCGCCGTTGGAATAGGTGCCCGAAGACCGCCGGTCGCCGGAATAGTCGGCATTCACCACTGTGACACCGGCGCCAAAAATCTCCTGCGCCATTTGAATGGCACTGGCGTTGTTGTTAATCGGTAGTTCCTGTGCAATCGGCATGTGCTCACCCACCCACGTTCGCGGGCAGCACGCAGTCAGAGCATCCCAGACCTTACGCACATGTCGTCTGGGGCATAATCAAACCAAATATCTGCTCATCCGGGCCATTTTTGGCCTCTGTGATTCTTGCGCCCTGCCTCGGGTCATTTTTTGCAACTATACATACTTTGGAGAGGCGCGTTAAGACTCTGTTTACTCTCGGGAAGACGTAGGTGTGGCTGTGACCCTGCTGCATCGATCCTGTTCGCGAACGGTTTGTTGCCCTCCGTGCCAAGACAGGCTAGCCCTTGACGCAACGCAAGGAGGCCTCAATGTCGCAATCTCATCCCTCGCCCATCTGTCCGGTTGATCTGTCGGCCAAGCTGATTCAGTGCCCTTCGGTCACGCCGGTCGAAGGCGGCGCGTTGGTCCTGCTGGAGGCACTGTTGAGCGACGCAGGCTTTGCCTGCACACGGGTGGATCGCGAAGGCATCGCGAATCTTTACGCCCGATGGGGGGACAAGGGCCATACGCGCAGCTTTGGTTTTAACGGTCACACGGATGTGGTGCCCGTAGGGGATGAGGCCGCTTGGACCAAACCACCGTTCTGCGGCGCGGTGCAGGATGGCGTCCTCTGGGGCCGTGGTGCGACCGACATGAAAACCGGCGTTGCCGCCTTTGCCGCAGCAGCCGTGGATTTCGTGCGTGACAAGGCGCCCGATGGGTCGGTTATTCTGGCGATCACCGGCGATGAAGAAGGCGATGCTGATTTCGGCACAACCGCACTGCTGGACTGGATGGACCAGAACGGTGAGGCGATGTCAGTCTGTCTGGTCGGCGAACCCACCTGCCCCAATCACATGGGCGAGATGATGAAAATAGGCCGCCGCGGCTCAATGAACGCATGGTTCACTTTCACTGGGAAACAAGGCCATGCCGCATATCCCCACCGCGCCAACAACCCGCTGCCCGCAATGGCGCGACTGATGGACCGGCTGGCCAGCCATGAGTTGGATCAGGGCACTGATCATTTTGACCCCTCCACGCTGGCCGTGGTCACTATGGACACAGGCAACCCTGCCACCAACGTGATCCCCGCCAAATGCGCCGCCACGGTGAACATCCGGTTCAACGATGCCCACACCGGGGCAGATCTGACCGATTGGTTGCAGCAGCAGGTGAACAAGATCACCGCTGAAACCGGTGTCGAGGTGGATATGGTAGTGAAAATCTCCGGCGAAAGCTTCATCACACTCCCAGGTCCACTGTCCGATCTGGTTGCCAAATCAGTGGAGGCTGAAACAGGCGTTGTGCCAGAGCTGTCCACAACTGGCGGCACCTCGGACGCGCGATTTGTGCAGGCCCATTGTCCGGTGGTCGAATTTGGTCTGGTCGGGAAGACCATGCATCAGGTGGATGAACGCATCGAGGTTGAACAGATCCACCAGCTGAAGGCGATCTACAGCCGCATTCTGGCGGATTACTTTGCATGAGCTGGCAAATCGCGCCCACAAATGACCTGACCGCCTGTTTCGCTCTGCGCCATGAGGTGTTTGTGCTGGAACAGGGCGTGCCTTTGACCGAAGAACAGGACACGCTTGATGCAACCGCGACGCATATCCTCGCCAGCAAGGACGGGGCACCGATAGGCGCAGCGCGGATCCTGTTCAATGGCGATACGGCCAAGGTGGGCCGCGTCTGCGTGGTGCAATCCGCACGCGGCACCGGTCTGGGCGCGGCGATCATCCGCGCCTGTATCGGCATCGCCGCAGCGACGCCAGACATCCGCACAGTCAAGCTGGGGGCGCAGGTAAATGCGATAGGGTTTTACGAAAAACTGGGCTTCACCGGCTTTGGTCCTGTCTATAACGACGCAGGTATCGACCACCGCGATATGAAGATGGAGCTACCGCAATGACCCAACGCCGCCCACATCTGATCATCATGGTCAAAGAACCCCACCCCGGTCGGGTGAAAACCCGTCTGGGTCGCGATCTGGGCATGACCACCGCCGCGTGGTGGTTCCGCCATCAGGTGCAGTCGCTGCTGCGCCGGATCGAAGATCCGCGCTGGGACACGGTGCTGGCAGTTGCACCCGACGTGGAGGGGATGATGAGTCGTGTCTGGCCTGCCCACCTGCCGCGTATCCCACAAGGCCGCGGTGATTTGGGTGACCGGATGAGCCGCGTGTTTCTGACCGCGCCGGTTGGCCCTGTTTGTATCATTGGCGCCGACATTCCCGGTGTCACCCGCGCCCATATCGCCCGCGCCTTCGCCGCGCTTGGCGACCATGACGCCTGCTTTGGTCCCGCACCCGATGGGGGCTACTGGCTGGTCGGCATGAAACAGGCCACCCGCCCGCCGCGCACACTGTTTCAGAACGTGCGCTGGTCCACCGAACACGCGCTGGCGGACACAATGGCCGGTCTGCCCGGCAAACGCATCGCCTTGATTGATGAACTGGACGACGTGGACACGCTGGCGGATCTGAAAGCAATGGGTAAGCCTTGAAAACAGGTCCATAGTCGAAGTCCCGCCCAACAGGCCCTGTTGGGCCGCGTCGCGCCGCAGGCGTGCCTCTGGCGCGATTGCGCCCCCCCCTCGGGCCGGCGCTAGACCTCAATTGCTCGATACCGCTTTCTTCCCACTCTCCCCCAAAACGCATAATCGCGTGACGCCCCCGCCATCCCGTGCTACCTGCGCTGCATGAGCAAGCTGCCAACCAAGGCCGAAATCCTCGAATGGATTTCGGATAACCCGACCCTCACCTCGAAACGTGACATCGCCAAAGCCTTTGGCATCAAAGGGGCTGCGCGTATCGACCTGAAGCGTATCCTCAAAGAGCTGGAGGCCGAGGGCCATCTGCAAAAGCGCCAGAAGACCTTCCGCGATCCTGACAAGCTGCCGCCTGTTTCGGTGATCCAGATCACCGAAGCCGACAGCGACGGCGATCTCTACGCACGCCCGATGGAATGGCAGGGTGAAGGCGCAGAGCCGCGCATTCTTATGACCCTGCGCGCCTCGGACCCAGCGCTTGGTCCAGGAGATCGCATTCTGGGCCGCCTGACAGAGGTGAAGGACGAAGCGCATCAATATAACGCCAAGCTGATCCGCCGTATCGGCACCAACCCGCAGCGGGTGCTGGGGGTCTTTCGCAAATCTGCTGAAGGTGGGCGCATCCTGCCCATCGACAAGGGCGACCACAAAGAATGGCTGGTCCCTGCCGGTGCCACGAATGGCGCCAAAGAAGGCGAACTGGTCGAAGCCGAACAGTCCGGCCCCAAAGGCCGCATGGGTCTGCCGCGTGCGCGCGTCGTCTCGCGCCTAGGGGATCCCAGCGCACCCAAGGCGGTGTCGCTGATTGCCATCCATCAACACGGCATCCCCGACCAGTTCCCCGACGCGGTGATCGCCGAAGCTGACGGCAAGAAACCCGCTGTGCTGACCGGCCGCGAAGATATGCGCGATATGCCATTGGTCACCATCGACCCCGCAGATGCCCGCGACCACGACGACGCCTGCTGGGCCCACGCGGATGATGATCCCAAAAACAAAGGTGGCTACGTCATCTGGGTCGCCATCGCGGACGTCGCACATTATGTTGCGCCCGGATCTGCACTGGACCGCGAGGCGCGCAAGCGTGGCAACTCCAGCTATTTTCCCGACCGCGTGGTGCCGATGCTGCCCGACCGGCTGTCCGGCGATCTGTGTTCCCTGCACGAAGGCGTGCCGCGCGCCTGTATCGCCGTGCGGATGCAGATTGACGCCACAGGCGACAAGATCGGCCACCGGTTTGTGCGCGGCCTGATGCGCTCTGCCGCGTCGCTGAATTACCAAGAGGTACAGCGCGCCCGCGACGGCGAGGTGAACGAAAAATGCGCGCCTCTGATGGCAGAGGTCATTGATCCCCTGTACGAGGCCTACGACCTACTGGTCAAAGCGCGTGCACGTCGTCAGCCGCTGGATCTGGATCTACCAGAGCGCAAGGTGGAACTGTCTGACGCCGGTGAGGTGATCAGCGTCAACTTCCGCGACCGTCTGGATGCCCATAAGCTTATCGAAGAGTTCATGATCCTCGCCAATGTCGCAGCGGCGGAAACGTTGAGCGCGAAAAAGTCCCCGCTCCTCTTCCGTGTGCATGAAGAACCCAGCCCAGAAAAGCTGGATGCGCTGCGGGAAACCGCGCAGACTTCGGGCCTGACGCTGGCCAAGGGGCAGGTGCTGCAAACTGCGCATCTGAACCGTCTGCTGGCAGCGGCGAAGGATGGCGATTTTGCTGAGCTGATCAATATGGCCACCCTACGGTCGATGACGCAGGCCTATTACAGCCCCGCGAACTTCGGCCACTTTGGTCTGGCGCTGCGCAGCTATGCGCATTTCACCTCGCCGATCCGGCGCTATTCGGACCTGATCGTACACCGCGCACTGGTGTCGTCACACCAATGGGGCGATGACGGTCTGGGCCCGCAGGATGCAGAGGATCTGGACAATACCGCGACCCATATCAGCGACACTGAACGTCGCTCGATGATGGCGGAACGCGATACCACCGACCGCTATCTGGCGGCCTTCCTGTCGGAACGAGTGGGCAATGAATTTGCCGGTCGCATCAGCGGCGTGGCGAAATATGGCGCCTTTGTACGGTTGGATGATACCGGCGCGGACGGGCTGGTTCCTGTGCGATCGCTTGGAAATGAGTTCTTCCACTTCGACCGCGACAGCGGCACGCTGATGGGGGCTGACAGCGGCTTTACTCTCGCGCTTGGCCAGAAAGTCACGGTGAAGCTGACAGAGGCTGCGCCGATCTCTGGCTCTGTCGCGCTGGAACTGATTTCGGTTGAAGGTGATGAAGTTCCGCGTAGCGGGCGTGGCGGTTATCGCAAGAGCCGTGGCAAAGGGGGTGGCAAACGCAAACTGAACCGCGCCAAAAAGAAGACCGCCAAGGTCGAACGCAAGGTCAGCCGCACCCGCCGTAAATAACCCGGGAAAACGATTTATATCTGGTGCGGCATCTGTTGCGCCAGCACCTCCCGCAGGACCTGTGCCACCTGATCGCGGCGCGGGTCACTGCCATGCAGTCCCAGCGTAATCTGCGGCAATGGGTAGGCCTGCATCATCGCGCGGTTGATCCGCACATCCGGCCCCAGTGAAGACGCCCCCAAAACCGTCACCCCAAGACCCGCAACTACTGCACTGCGCACATAGCCAACGCTGTCAGCGATGAGTACATCGGTCAACAGGGACACATCACGGCCCATCGCCTCTTCGGCGGCGGTGCGAAAAAGGCAAGGCGCACGCATCATGCACAGCGGCACAGTTTCGCCAACCTCAAGGGCTGGGGCATCCGCCGCTTCGATCCAGACCATAGGGTCGGCGGCCAGATGCAGCGATCCGCCTTCACCCGGTTCGTGTACAGCCAGCGCCAGATCAATCTGCCCCGCAGCCAATGCTTCCCGCAGGGAGGAGCTGAGGCCAACCCGAAACGACATTTCTGCCCCCGGCAGATGACGCTCCATTGATCGCAACAATTCGGGCATACGGTGCGGGGCAAAGTACTCGACCACACCGATACGCAGCGCCCCTGACACATCCGGCCCGCGCATTTCTGCCAACAGGCGTTCGCTGGCCTGCAACATCTCCCGCGCTTTGGGCAACAGGCGACGGCCCGCCTCTGTCAATTGCACATCGCGACTGCTGCGGATCAAGAGGGACTGGTCTAGCGCCTCCTCAAGCTTG
This sequence comes from Thalassobius sp. Cn5-15, assembly GCF_022347685.1. GTDB lineage: Bacteria > Pseudomonadota > Alphaproteobacteria > Rhodobacterales > Rhodobacteraceae > Thalassobius. Next base: position 267,051 of record NZ_JAKRGF010000004.1, on the reverse strand, counting down.
CGAATGCGCACAGACACAGCCGATTGCGACCGGTTCAGCCGCGCGCCCGCCTCAGTGAAACCTTGCACCTCAGCCACAGTGGCGAAACAACGAAGTAAATCTATATCAATATCTTGCATATCCATGCAAATTACATATCCATGTAATGCAATCAATTCTCTTTATTTATAGGTTGCCTCGACGTAAGTAGGTTGGGCAACAGGAGTTTTGATAATGCGTGCAATTACATATTCCGAATTTGGTCCTGCGGCCGAGGTTTTGAAACTCGTCGATCTCCCAACGCCGCACCCCGCCTATGGGGAAGTGTTGGTGCGCTTGAAAGCATCCGGAGTGAACCCCTCTGACATTTCTGGCCGATCTGGCATGCGGCCCGGCGTGACCACGCCCGCCTACCCCCAGATCATCCCCCACAGCGATGGCGCCGGTGTGATCGAAGCAGTAGGCGAAGGCGTTGATCCCGCCCGTATCGGGCAGCGTGTATGGATCTGGAACGGCCAGTGGCAGCGCGCCTTTGGCACCGCGGCGGACTATATCGCACTGCCATCACTGCAGGCAGTGGCCTTGCCTGACAACATCACCTTTAGCGAAGGCGCCGTATTGGGCATTCCGGCAATGACAGCCACATACTGCGTGCTAGGCGGCGGCGATGTCGCGGGCAAAACCCTGCTGGTCAGCGGCGGCGGTGGCACCGTCGGCCGTCTGGCAGTGCAGATCGCCAAAACCTCGGGCGCGCGGGTGATTTCAACCGCGGGCAATGCCGCGCAACAAGAAGCAGCGCGTCAGGCCGGTGCTGATGCTGTTCTGGGCTACAATGATCCCGATCTAGCAGCTGGCATTCTGGCGGCTAACGATGGCCAGCCCGTCGATCAGATCGTCGAGGTCGAATTTGGCCGCAACGCAGAAGTGAGCACAGCCGTCATCGCGGAACGCGGCCGCATTGTCGCATATGGATCGGCAAAAGACCGCACGCCGATGCTGCCGTTTTATCCGTTGATGTTCAAAGGTGTAACGCTGGAAATGGCGCTGGTCTACATCCTGTCAGAGAGCGCCCGCCGCACGACAGAGGCGCAACTAACGACCCTATTGGAACAAGGCGCATTGGACATTCGCATCGCCCACACCCTACCGCTGGAGGCCTGCGCCGAGGCCCATGACCGCATTGCCAACGGTCAGCGCGCCGGATCGGTGATCCTGACGATCTGACTCAAAATGGCGGGAACGTTCCGGCGCATTCCTGCCATTTCCAACCACACTGTCTGCATTTCTCTTGCGCGGCGGCTGGCCTGCGCTACCCTCATGATCAAGTTCGGATCACAAGAACAACACATGAGGCAAAGGTGATGATGCAGTTTGGCGCGAAGCTCCACAGATCCATAATCACAACCGTAGCGCTATTGGTGCCTGCGACAGTGTCAGCCATGCCGGTCGAGGTGTCGTTGCGCCCCAGCGCGCGCCCCCCGGTCGCGCCGGTGGCGCTCGCTGTCGCCAGCTCTGCCAAAGAAGCGGATTTCCAACGTTGGATCCGTGGCTTTCAGCCACGTGCAAGGGCAGCGGGTATTTCGGACCGCACCTTCAATCGCGCCTTCCGTAGTGTCACATTTGACCCCGACGTAATCAAACGTGACCGCAATCAAAGCGAATTTACCAAGTCCATCTGGGACTACCTCGACAGTGCAGCATCGGACAAACGGGTGAAAAACGGCCGCGCTGCGCTACGCGATCATCGCCGCGTGCTGGATCAGATCGAACAACGCTATGGCGTCGACAAAGAGGTGGTCACCGCCGTCTGGGGGCTTGAAAGCGCCTATGGCGAATATCGCGGCAATCACAACATCATCCGTGCGCTGGCGACGTTGGCCTATGACGGGCGACGCGGACGGTTCTTTGAACAACAGCTGATCGCCGCGCTTAAGATCCTGCAAACCGGCGATACAACGCCTGCGAATCTGCGGGGAAGTTGGGCCGGTGCGATGGGGCATACACAGTTTATTCCCACATCTTATCAGGCCTTTGCAGTGGATTTCACCGGCGATGGGCGACGCGATATCTGGTCTGACAATCCGGCCGATGCGCTGGCCTCTACCGCCGCCTATCTGAAGAAACACGGCTGGGTCAGCGGACAGCCCTGGGGGGTTGAAGTGCAACTGCCGCGTGGGTTCAACTATGCGCTGGCAAGCCGCAAGATCACCAAATCGCCCAGCGACTGGGCCCGCCTTGGCGTGCGCGACATGCAGGGGCGAAAGGTTCGCGACTATGGCTCAGCCTCCATTCTGCTGCCTGCAGGACATCGGGGCGCGGCCTTCATGATCTTCAAGAATTTCAAAGTCATCTCGCGCTACAACCTCTCCACCTCTTACGTCATCGGGGTCGGCCACCTGTCTGACCGGCTGAAAGGCAGTGGTCCGATTGCGGCCGACTGGCCGCGCAATGACCGCACATTGAAATTTGCCGAGCGCAAAGAGATGCAGTCTCTGCTGACTCGCAAAGGGTTTTCAACTGGTGGTGTCGACGGTCGCGTTGGCCCGATGACACAGCGTGCTATCCGCGCCTATCAGTCCTCTCGCGGGATAGTACCGGACGGATTTGCCTCGCTGCGTTTGTTGCAGACCCTGCGCAAATAATGCTTTTCTTTCCTTTATCTCTCTGACAGGTTGCCTGCGTTCTCAGGGCGGGGTGAAATTCCCCACCGGCGGTAACGGAGCGCACGCGCCCCGAAGCCCGCGAGCGCCATCTTCAACATGCAGGTGGGTCAGCAGATCTGGTGCAACTCCAGAGCCGACGGTCATAGTCCGGATGGAAGAGAGCGACAGTCAGGAACCTCGCCCACAGGCGCGGTGCCTTTTCTGTTCGTGACAAACGCCTTGGGGGGATGTGTCGAAACAGGAAAGGACTATGACATGACATCCACCCGCTACGCTTTTATCAAGGCCAACTGGCACGCCGATATCGTCGATCAGGCGCTGACCGGCTTCTGTGAGCTGATCCCCGCCGAACAGATTGACGTCTATGATGTTCCCGGCGCCTTTGAAATGCCGCTGCTGGCACGCGATCTGGCCGCAACCGGCCGTTACGCTGCCGTGGCAGCCGCTGCACTGGTGGTGGATGGCGGCATCTACCGGCATGACTTCGTAGCACAGGCTGTGGTTGACGGGCTGATGCGCGCAGGGATGGATACCGGCGTGCCGGTCCTGTCCGTCTCCCTCACCCCGCACCATTTTCAGGAAAGCGCCCACCACATCGCTATCTATCGCCAACACTTCGTCGAAAAGGGCCGCGAAGCAGCCCGTGCCGCGCTGATGATCGGTGAAACCCGCGCCAAACTGGCGGGTTAAACGCCCTGTGCTTCCGGCACCACAAACCGACGTGGTGCCGGATCACAGCCTTGAAACCCCTAGATAGTTTCAACACACTCGCGGGCATGACTCGCACACTAATCCTCCGCAATCGCAATTATCGTCTGCTGTTTACCGCAGGGGCGCTGACCAACCTTGGCGACGGTATGGTCGCGCTGGCGCTGCCGTGGCTGGCATCGCTGATGACCCGCGATCCGGTTGCGATTGCAGCGGTTGCAGCCGCTGGGCGTCTGCCATGGTTACTGATATCGGTACCCGCAGGTGTGATTGTGGACCGCAGCGACCAACGCCGGTTGATTGCACAGGCAGATATGCTGCGGGCCGCCATCGTTGGCGCAATCCTGATACTAGCGCTCAGCGCGCCGTCTAGCGGGGCGATCTGGCTGCTGACTGGTCTTGCCTTCCTCCTCGGCGCGGCAGAGGTGCTGCGCGACAACGCGGCCCAAACCATCCTGCCTGCCCTCGTACCAAAGGAGGATCTGGAACAGGCCAATGGCCAAATGTGGAGTGCTGAGCAACTCGCCGGTCAATTCATCGGGCCACCCCTTGCGGGTCTGTTGATCGCGGCAGGGATTGCCCTGCCCTTCGGCGTCGATCTGGCGGCGCTGGTGCTGGCGGCGGGCTGTATCTGGCTGATCCGCTACACCCCGGATACGCCGGTGATCCAACCGTTCTGGCAGGCGCTGAAAGAAGGCGTCGCCTTTATGCGCAATGACCGAATGTTACTGCGGCTGGCGATTGTCTTGGGCATTTCTAATTTCCTCGCCACCGCAGTGATCACCGTGCAGATCCTCTTTGCGCAGGATGTGCTGGGCCTCAGCCCTGCCGGATACGGCACCGTATTGTCGGTTGAGGCCTTGGGCGCCGTCACTGGCAGCCTACTTGCCCCACTGGCAATCCGCCGATTGGGGCTGCATCCCTGCCTCTACCTCGCCATCGCAGCCTGGGCGGTGGGCTATGCAACTGTGGGCCTCAGCACCCATCCAGTGGTGATGGCCACCGCGCTGTTTATTGTGCTGGCCGCGGCAATGTTGTGGAATGTGATTACCGTCAGCTGGCGGCAACGCCGCATCCCGCCACAACTGTTGGGGCGGGTGAATAGCATCTATCGCTTCTTTGGCTGGGGTTCGATGCCGCTGGGTGCCTTGGCGGGTGGGGCAACCGTGCGTCTACTGGAACCTGATTTGGGGCGCGAGATGGCCCTGCGCGCGCCCTTCCTGTTGGCCGCTGCCTGCTGCGCCCTACTGCTGGTTTACGCCCTGTTACGCCTGCGACTGGAAGAGTAAGCAGCCCTCTGCAACCTTCCTTACATACTCAAATCCCACAGCAATTTCAGCGCAAGGCTGAGGGAGGTGAGGACCAATAGCGGCTTGATCACACGTGCGCCCTGTTTCATCGCCATGCCCGCACCTAGACGTGCGCCGATGATCTGCATCGCCCCCATCGCAAGACCCAACGCCCAGAGCGGCTGCGCCACCACGGCAAAGGCCGCCAGCCCGCCCGCGTTCGATGCAAAGTTCAGCAGTTTCGTGTGCGCCGTGGCCTTCAGAATGCCAAAACCGCCCAGCATCACAAAGGCCAGCATGTAAAAACTGCCCGCGCCAGGCCCCAGCAAGCCATCGTAGCCCGCCACCAGCGGCACAGCGGTGGCGTGAAACAGCAGCGGTGACAGACGGCGAGGACGATCCGTGTCGCTTAACCCCGGGCGCAGCGCAAAAAACAGTGCGATGCCGATCAGCAGCACCGGCAACACCGCGCGTATCCAATCGGTCGGCAGGATGGTCACCAACAGCGCCCCGCAAACCGCCGCGCCAAAGGCGATCACCGCCACTGGCGCCTGTACCCGCAGATCCACTTGACCGTTGCGCGCATAGGCAAAGGCGGCGGTGCCTGCGCCAAAGATGCCCTGCACCTTGTTTGTGGCCAGCGCCTGCACCGGCGGCACGCCGGACAGCATCAGAACCGGCACGGTGATTAACCCGCCACCTCCGGCAATCGCGTCAATAAAACCCGCGGCAAAAGCCGCTGCCAGCAGCAGCGCCAGCAACTCTGTACTGAGATCAATCATCATGATGCGTCAGAGGCTCAGAGTGCAAAATCGGCGCGGGCATAGCCCTGAATGAACAACAGCGCGGTCAAATCACCATGATTGATGCGAATGTCACACTCCGCCGCGACAGAGGGTTTGGCGTGCAGTGCCACACCACTGCCTGCGCGGGTCAGCATTCCCAGATCATTGGCCCCATCCCCCACGGCGATCACCTCATCCTCATCAATGCCCAGCTTGGCACTGATGCATTCCAGCTGATCCACCTTGGCCTGTTTACCGAGGATCGGGCGGCCCACGTCGCCGTTCAGCGCGCCATCCTCGACAATCAGCGTATTGGCGTGGTTTTCATCGAACCCCAACTCTGCCGCGACCTTGGCGGTAAAGGCGGTGAAGCCCCCCGACACCAGCGCGGCATAACCCTCGTTGGCCTTCATCGTTGCCAGCAAAGCCTTGCCGCCCGGCATATAGGTGATGCGTTCCGCCAGCACCTTGTCGATAATCGCTTCTGGCAGCCCTTTCAGCAGACCAACGCGCTCCAACAGCGCGCCTTCAAAATCCAATTCGCCATTCATCGCGCGGGCGGTGATTTCGGCGACGCGTTCGCCAATCCCGGCCTCTGCCGCCAGTTCGTCAATGCACTCCTGCTGGATCATCGTACTGTCCATATCGGCCAGCAGCATCTTCTTTCGGCGCCCCTCCAGCGGCTGCACGATCAGATCAATGCCAAGGGTTTGCAGATCGGCCCAAACGTCCCACTGATTCCCCGGTTTTGTTTCCAATGTGAACTCTGCCGCTTCATCCGCCGACAGCCATACAGCATCGCCACCACCCCAAGCATTGCGCAGGTTTTCCACCAGTGCGCGGTCCAGTTTCACCCGCGCGGGGTTGGTCAAAAGGGTGGCGATGAACATGGTCAAAACTCCTGTCTGTTAAGGCCGCTTAGCGGATGTGTGGCGCGATTTCCAGTCTCAGGTCACGTGGTTCCACAGATGAAACCGAAGTTTCCAATAGGCAACACATGCGTCGCACGGAAGCGCCAAAGCGCCGCATTTAGGATATTTTTCCGCTTGCACTGGCGAAAATCGCCCTCTATCCCAGTCTGTGGGACACCTCTCCCCAACGAGAGGCATATATCTGGAAGGATAGCATTTATGGCTACTCACGCTCCGGCCACGCGGCCGGCCAATCCGCGTTTTTCTTCGGGCCCCTGTGCCAAACCCCCTACATTTGATGTGACCAAACTGGCGGATGCCGCTCTAGGCCGCAGCCACCGTGCCGCTATTGGCAAGGACAAGCTGAAGGCCGCGATCGAAGGCACCCGCGAGGTTCTGGTCATCCCCGCTGATTACAAGATCGGCATTGTTCCCGCATCCGACACCGGTGCGGTTGAAATGGCCCTGTGGTCAATGCTAGGCGCCCGCAAGGTCGAAATGCTGGCATGGGAATCCTTTGGCGCTGGCTGGGTCACCGATGTGGTCAAGCAGTTGAAGATTGAGGCCGAGGTCAAGACCGCCGACTATGGCGAAATCGTTGATCTGGCCACCGTGGACACCAAGAACAACGATGTCGTTTTCACATGGAACGGCACCACCGCCGGTGTGCGGGTGCCCGATGCTGACTGGATTGCCGATGACCGCGACGGTCTGACGATCTGTGACGCGACCAGCGCCGCCTTTGCGATGGACCTGCCGTGGGACAAGCTGGATGTGACCACCTTCAGCTGGCAGAAGGTGCTGGGCGGCGAGGCGGCGCATGGCATGCTGATCCTTAGCCCGCGCGCTGTCGAACGTCTGGAAAGCTACACGCCGCCGTGGCCGCTGCCGAAAATCTTCCGCCTGACCAAGGGTGGCAAGCTGATCGACGGTATTTTCACCGGTGCCACCATCAACACGCCGTCGATGCTGGCGGTTGAGGATTACCTGCTGGCACTGGACTGGGCCCGTACTGTTGGTGGCCTGCAAGGATTGATCGCCCGTGCGGATGCCAACGCGCAGGCGGTGTTTGATTTCTGCGACGCGAAACCGTGGCTGGCCAATCTGGCCGAAGATGCGGCGACCCGTTCCAACACCTCTGTCTGCCTGAAGTTTACCGATGAGCGCATTCAGGACGGTGCAATATTCGCCAAAGCCGTTGCCAAACGGCTGGAGGCAGAAAACATCGCGCTGGACATCGGTGCCTATCGTGACGCGCCTGCCGGTCTGCGGATCTGGTGTGGTGGCACGGTGGAAACCGCCGATGTGGCAGCCATGCTGCCGTGGCTGGAATGGGCCTTTGAGGCCGAGATCGCCGCACAAGGCTAACATATTTAAGCTCGGCCACAGGCCGAGCCGCGCCTCTTCTCAATTCATGGCCCTACTTGGCCACCCGACATAAAGGACGCTTCAAAATGGCTCCCAAAGTACTCGTATCCGACAAACTGAGCGAAACCGCTGTGCAGATCTTCCGTGATCGCGGCATCGACGTGGATTTCCTGCCCGACGTGGGCAAGGACAAAGAAAAACTGGCCGAAATCATCGGCCAATATGACGGCCTTGCCATCCGGTCGGCCACCAAGGTGACACCGACAATTCTGGAAGCCGCGACCAACCTCAAGGTTGTTGGCCGCGCTGGTATCGGCACCGACAACGTCGACAAGGATGCCGCGTCAAAAAAAGGGGTGATCGTGATGAACACGCCTTTCGGCAACATGATCACTACCGCTGAACACGCCATCGCGATGATGTTCGCCGTCGCCCGCCAACTGCCGGAGGCCAGCGCCTCCACCCATGCAGGCAAGTGGGAAAAGTCAAAGTTTATGGGTGTTGAACTGACCAACAAAACCCTTGGCGTCATTGGCGCAGGCAATATCGGTGGCATCGTCTGCGACCGTGCCCGCGGGCTGAAGATGAAAGTGGTCGCCTACGATCCTTTCCTCAGCGAGGAAAAGGCAAAGGCAATGCAAGTTGAAAAGGTGGAACTGGACGAACTGCTGAGCCGCGCCGATTTCATCACCCTACACGTGCCCTTCACCGAGCAGACCAAAAACATCCTCAGCCGCGAAAACCTGGCAAAGACCAAAAAGGGCGTGCGCATCATCAACTGTGCCCGCGGCGGCCTGGTGGATGAAGAAGCGCTGGCCGATCTTCTAAAATCCGGCCATGTGGCTGGCGCGGCCTTTGACGTGTTTGCCGTTGAGCCTGCGAAAGAGAACGTTCTGTTCAACCTGCCCAACGTAGTCTGCACCCCGCACCTTGGCGCATCGACCACAGAGGCACAGGAAAACGTGGCGCTGCAAGTGGCCGATCAGATGTCGAACTACCTGCTGGACGGTGCCGTTGAAAACGCGCTGAACATGCCGTCGATGACCGCCGAAGAGGCCAAGGTCATGGGGCCGTGGGTCAAACTGGCCGGTCACTTGGGTGGTTTCATCGGCCAGCTGACCGACGAGCCGATCAAAGCGATAAACATTCTTTATGACGGCGTTGTCTCTGACATGAACCTGCCGGCGCTGAACTGCGCTGTAGTGGCGGGTATCATGAAAAAGGTGAATCCCGACGTAAACATGGTGTCGGCCCCCGTTGTGGCCAAAGATCGTGGCATCAAAATATCGACCACCAATCAGGACAAATCGGGCGCCTTTGATGGCTATATCAAAGTGACCATCGTCACCGACGAACGCGAACGTTCCATAGGCGGCACCGTATTCAGCGATGGCAAGCCACGCTTTATCCAGATCAAAGGCATCAACATCGACGCCGAAGTGGGCGAACATATGCTCTACACCACCAACGAAGACGTGCCGGGCATCATCGGTACCCTCGGCGGTGTGCTGGGTGAAGCTGGCGTGAACATCGCGAACTTTACCCTTGGCCGTGCGGCTGCAGGTGGTGAAGCGATCGCGCTGCTGTACGTCGACGGTCCGGTCAATGCGCAGGTGCTGGCGCAACTGTCCAACACCGGACTGTTCAAACAGATCAAACCGATGGAATTTGACGTCCACTGATCTGACGATTTGGCAAACGATATTAGCGCGGCCCCTCGGGGCCGCGCTTTTGCGTTAAAAAACAGGTGTTCTGCGCGGAGTTCGCCTTTACCCTTCTGAAAAAATGCCGTTAGGTCCTTCAGACAACGCGCGGATTTCCGCGCAAGGGGGACAGATGAACACCGCACCGGTTTATGCAATCGGCGATATTCACGGCCATTTGGATCAGCTGGAGCATGCGCTATCCCTGATCGAACGTGACGGTGGCACAGAGGCTAAGGTGGTCTTTCTTGGTGATCTGGTAGATCGCGGGCCAAACAGTCGTGGCGTGATCGAACGTCTGGAAACCGGCATCCATGAGGGACGCAACTGGGTGGTGCTGAAAGGCAATCACGATGCGATGTTTCAGGCCTTTCTGGAAAACGGCGAGGTGTTTCACCCGCGCACACGTCTGGGCAGATCCTTTGTCGACAACCACATCGGCGGGCGGGCGACGCTGCACTCCTACGGTGTCGATGTAACCCTTGAGGACCCACAGGATCTGCAGGCCGCGGCATTGGAACACGTGCCCTATCGCCACCTGACATTCCTGCGCAACCTACCGCTCTATCACTTGTCTGATGACATGCTGTTTGTGCACGCGGGCCTACGCCCCGGCATTGCGCTGGAACTACAAGATCCAGAAGACTTCTGCTGGATTCGTCACGAATTTCTGGACCACACCGCAGCGCATCCGTGGCTGGTGGTACATGGACACACCGCGATCATGCGGGCCGAACATTGCGGCAATCGGGTCAATCTGGATTCCGGCGCAGGCTTTGAGCGCCCGATCACCGCTGCGGCATTTGAGGGTGGTAAAGTCTTTGAACTTGGCCCCTTCGGTCGTCAGCGACTGGAGCCGCTGCCCGAAGACGTTTGGTAGTAGGGGCAGGGCCTGCCGCCCCCTTAGCTTTATGACGGAACGTCGCCGTATCAATGTTGCGCAAATGGGCTAGGTTGCGGCCAGTTTTATTTGGGAGGCTTCTCATGTCTGATATCGTAATCCTTGACGGTGTTCGCACTGCAATCGGCACCTTTGGCGGCTCGCTCGCTGGCACCGCACCCATTGATCTGGGGGCAACCGTGACCCGAGAAGCGATGAAGCGTGCGGGCGTCGAAGGTGGCCAAATCGGCCACGTTGTCTTCGGCCACGTGCTGAACACCGAACCGCGCGACATGTATCTGGCCCGAGTGGCCGGCATGGACGCGGGCATTCCCGAAACCACCCCGGCCTACAACGTGAACCGTCTGTGTGGTTCCGGCGCGCAGGCCATCGTTTCGGCAACCCAAACCCTGCTGCTGGGCGATGCAGACTTCGCCGTTGCCGGTGGCGCCGAAAGCATGAGCCGCGCGCCCTACATCCTGCCTGACCACCGCTGGGGGTCGAAAATGGGCGACGCACGCACCATCGATATGATGCTAGGTGCCCTGAACTGCCCGTTTGGCACAGGCCACATGGGTGTGACTGCTGAAAACGTTGCGGATGAGCACACCGTAACCCGTGATCAAATGGACACCTTTGCTCTGGAAAGCCAAAAGCGTGCTGCAGCCGCGATCGAAGCAGGTCACTTCAGCGGCCAGATCGTACCCGTTGAGGTCAAGCAACGCCGCAAGATGGCCTCCTTCGCCACCGACGAGCACGTCAAAGGGGACACAACCGCCGAAGTACTGGCCGGTCTGCGCCCCGCGTTCAAAAAAGACGGCCGCGTCACTGCAGGTAACGCTTCAGGTCTGAACGACGGTGCCGCCGCACTGGTTCTGGCCCGCGCCGAAGCCGCAGAACAAGCCGGCCTGAAACCGAAAGCCCGCATTCTGGGTTACGCCCACGCTGGCGTTCGTCCCGAAGTTATGGGCATCGGTCCAGTGCCTGCGGTTGAAAACCTGCTGGCGAAAACCGGCCTGTCAGTCAGCGACTTCGACGTGATCGAAAGCAACGAAGCCTTCGCATCACAGGCCATCGCCGTGAACAACGGTCTGGGTCTGGACACGGCCAAAGTAAACCCGAACGGCGGCGCCATCGCGCTGGGTCACCCAGTGGGCGCAACCGGTGCTATCATCACCGTGAAAGCCCTGCACGAGCTGGAGCGTGTTGGCGGTTCCAAAGCGCTGATCACCATGTGCATCGGCGGCGGTCAGGGCATCGCCATCGCGATCGAGCGCCTGTAAGGTCTGATTGCATCACAGAATTAGGATAGGGCTGCTGCGGCGGCCCTTTTCTTTGCCGAGAGCGGAACGTATCGACGGCGCGCGCGGTGGCGATCCCACCGCTGTATTGGCCACTTTATCCCTGCAAATTCCGTCCGCCCTATTTGCATCCCGCCAAGATCAGCGAAATCGCCGCCGCGTGGGCGCGCGTCGTCGATGCGCGGCGGCCTAAAGGCCTTGTCCCGCGCAGATCATTTCATTGAGAACGGGTTAAACCCCGCGCGATCCGCCCATGTGGGTTTCGCCACGTTTCTTCGCCAGCTCAATCTGTTTCTGACGCTCGCGGAAACGGGCTTTGTCCGTCTCTGACTTCTCATCAATGCACAGATGGCAGGTGACGCCGTCTTCATACTCTGGCCGCTCCAGATCCTCTGGCAGGATCGGGCGACGGCAGGCGTGGCACAACACATGCGGCCCTTCGGCCAGCCCATGACCAACCGACACGCGGGCGTCAAAGACGAAACACTCGCCTTCCCAGCTGCTGTCTTGCTGCGGCACTTCTTCGAGGTACTTCAGAATGCCACCCTTCAGGTGATAAACGTCCTCGACCCCCTGCGACATCAGATAGTTGGTCGATTTCTCGCAGCGAATGCCACCAGTACAGAACATCGCGATACGCTTGTTGTGAAACCGCTCTTTGTTCGCTTCCCACCACGCAGGGAAATCGCGAAAAGTATCAGTTTCAGGATCCACCGCCCCCTCAAAGGTGCCAATCGCAACCTCATAATCATTGCGGGTGTCGATCACCGCCACATCGTCTGCGCGGATCAGATCGTTCCAATCCTGCGGATCCACATAATGGCCGACCTTGGCCAACGGATCGACATCCGGCTGGCCCATAGTGACGATCTCTTTCTTCAGCTTGACCTTCATACGGGGGAACGGCGCGTCCTTCGCGGTGCTTTCCTTCCACTCCAGATCCGCACAGCCCGGCAGCGCGCGCACATGCGCCAGCACCGCATCGATGCCATCACGCGATCCGGCAATGGTACCATTGATGCCTTCGCGTGCCAGCAGCAAAGAGCCAGTGACACCTTTCTCAAGAGCCAGTTCCAGCAGCGCAGGCTTCAGTGCTGCTGGGTCAGAGAATCGGGTGAAGTGGTAGAGGGCGCAAACGATATACATGCGGCGGGGATACGCCTTTCATCCTAATGAAACAAGACCCCTGACGGATGTCGTTCAGCGTCCCGCCGCCGCCAGTGCCAGACCATCCACAACGGCGGTAAACACCTCTGATGTTTCGGGCCGCGCATCGGGCAACAACGCCTCCATCCGATGCTGCACAACCCCAAGAAGGGAGGATCCGCCCACGTAAACAATCCGGTCCACGCTGTGAGGCGCAACTCCCGCCTGCGCCAGCGTGTCAGATGCACAGGCCGCGATCTGACCGGCGTAGCCCGATAGCTCCGCCTGCATCAGGTCGCGCATCAGGTTCACGCTGAGACCTTTTTCCACCGGATCAAGGCGGATGAGACCCTCACCCTCGCCATTTGCGCGGATCTTGCCTGCCTCCACCGCGTAGGCGACGTCATGGCCTAGGTGCATTTCCAACACCTCGCCCAAACGGGAAAACAACTGCGGATCATGGGCTAGCCGTTCCCAGCGGCGCACGTCGCGCAATAGCGCGGGGCCGTAGACAAAGGAGATCTTTTCCCAACTGGCCAGATCCTGAAAAAGCGCCCGCGGCGCGCGGTGGCTGCCGGGGCCCATTTCATTGCCTATCTCAGCCCCATACCCCAGCAGAGGCATCACGTGGCCAAGGCTCAACGCCTTATCAAAATCGGTGCCGCCCAGCCGGATACCTTGAGATGCCAGCACACGAAAGCCATCACCATCTCGATCACACAGGGTGAAATCAGATGTACCACCGCCAATATCCACAATCAGGCTACGACCCTGCCCGCCTGAAGCCAGCGCTGCCGCTTCAGGTTCGGGCAGGAAATCAACGGTTTTGAACCCCGCCATGCGGTAGGCTTGTTCCAGATCAGCCGCCGCCTGCGCGTTGCGTGTCTCATCTGCGGAATGGAACCGCACCGGACGGCCAGACAGTACGCCGGTCACATCCTGATAAATCGCCGCCTCAGCCCGTTTGCGAAGCTCTTCCAGAAACCGCGCGACCACCTCGATCAACGAAAGTTTTTCGTTCATGAACTGGCGTTTCTCCTGCGCCAGCGGGGTGCCCAGCACGGATTTCAGGGCACGTAGGAACCGGCCCTCCTCGCCCTCCATCATCGCGCGGGCGGCGGGACGACCGTAAAGCGTGCGGCGGTTGGCAAAATCTAGGAACACGGCTGTTGGCAAAGTCTGCTCACCCGCCTCCAGCGGGATCACGAAAGGCCGCCCGTTCACCGCCACAGCCGCCGCAGTATTGGAGGTGCCAAAATCAATGCCCAGAACCGTCATCGCGCTGCCCTTTCCATCCCTCTTACGAAAGGGCGCAGAAATACGCCGCAGCGACGCGCGTTGCAATTGAGGATTGCTAAAAAAAAGGGCAAAACATCCTCAACAAAGGAGTTTCCGATGACCCAAGCCCTGATCGTGATCGACGTGCAAAACGATTTCTGCCCCGGTGGCGCCCTAGCGGTACCAGAGGGCAACCTGATCGTCCCCGGCATTAATGCACTGATGGATCAGTTTCAAACGGTGATCCTGACGCAAGACTGGCATCCGGCGGGCCACTCCTCCTTCGCGTCCAGCCACGCTGGCAAAACCCCGATGGAAATGATCGACATGCCCTACGGCCCGCAGGTTCTGTGGCCCGACCACTGCGTTCAGGGCAGCGAGGGTGCAGCGTTTCACGCGGGCCTGAACACCACGCGCGCCGACCTGATCATCCGCAAGGGCTATAATCCTGCGATCGACAGCTATTCGGCGTTCTTTGAAAACGACCAGACCACGCCAACGGGACTGGAGGGATACCTGCGCACCCGTGGCATCACCGATCTGGTGATGGTCGGTCTGGCGACGGATTTCTGCGTCAACTTCTCAGCCACAGATGCGGCCAAGCTGGGGTTCAATGTGACCGTGCAGCAGCAGCTCTGCCGCGCGATTGATTTCGACGGCTCATTGGCCGCTGCGCAGGCAGGCATGCAGGCCGCGGGCGTAACATTGACCTGAAGCGCAGCTGAGGTCGGGGCAATTTCTGCCCCCGACCACTGGTAATGCACCGTAGGACACACTAAACCTACCCCCTCAAGCAGAGGTTGACCGCGACCACCGCCCGCCTTGCGCCAGAGTGTTGAAACGGCAGATCGACATCAGATCGCCACCCGAGGACAAGACCGAAGGATAAGACCATGGTCGATATCGCCGCCCGCGTCTGGAACCACAAATGGAAGATTGACCCCATTGTGCGCTCCCTCATTGATACGGATTTCTACAAGCTGCTGATGTGCCAATCAGTGTTTCGCAACCAGCGCAACACGCGGGTGCAGTTCAGCCTTATCAACCGCTCCAGCGATATCCGCCTGGCCGAGTTGATTGATGAAGGCGAGCTGCGCGAACAATTGGATCACATCAGATCCCTGTCACTGACCCGCGGCGAAAGCACCTGGCTGCGCGGCAACACGTTTTACGGCAAGCGCCAAATGTTCCGCCCCGATTTTATGGAGTGGTTTGAACAGCTGCGCCTGCCTGACTATCAACTGGAAAAGCGTGATGGCCAGTATGAGCTCACCTTTGAAGGCAGGTGGCCAGAGGTGATGCTGTGGGAAATCCCCGCGCTGTCCGTCCTGATGGAACTGCGGTCGCGCGCTGTGCTGAAGGATATGGGCCGGTTTGAACTCCAGGTGCTTTATGCGCGCGGCATGACCAAACTGTGGGAAAAGATCGAACGCCTGCGTCAGGTGGACGGGCTGCGTATCGCGGACTTCGGTACTCGTCGTCGCCATTCCTTCTTGTGGCAGGATTGGTGCGTGCAGGCCATGACCGAGGGCTTGGGCGATGACTTCGTCGGCACCTCCAACTGCCTGATCGCCAAAAACCGCGATCTGGAAGCGATCGGTACAAACGCCCATGAATTGCCAATGGTCTATGCCGCATTGGCCGAGGATGACAGCGCCCTGAGACAGTCGCCCTACAAGGTACTGGCCGACTGGCAGGAAGAGCACGATGGAAACCTGCGCATCATCCTGCCCGATACATACGGCACCGAAGGGTTCCTGCAACACGCTCCCGATTGGCTGGCGGGCTGGACCGGCATCCGCATCGACAGCGGTGATCCCGCTGCGGGTGCAGAAACAGCAATCAACTGGTGGAAATCGCGCGGTGAGGAGCCGACGCAGAAGATGGTCATCTTCTCTGACGGGCTGGACGTGGACAAAATCGAGACGCTGCATCGCCAGTTCGCCGGTCGCGTTCGGCCTTCGTTTGGCTGGGGCACACTGTTGACCAACGATTTCCGCGGGTTGACGCCCGGCGATGCGCTCTCACCTTTCTCATTGGTCTGCAAGGCCGTTGCGGCAGACGGTCATCCGACGGTTAAACTGTCGGATAACCCCAACAAAGCAATGGGACCAGAGGCAGAGATCGAACGCTACAAGCGCGTCTTCGACATCGGCCAACAACATGCGATGGATGTGGTGGTCTGAAGATGGTCAGCGACATGATGATTGGCTGGGCAGAATATATTGCAGCCTTCATCCTCTTCTTTGTCGCCCATAACCTTCCCACACGCCCGGCTGTAAAAACTGCGCTACTGGGCCGATTTGGCAAACGCAATTTTGGCATCGGCTACGGACTGCTATCGCTTATTGCCCTCTACTGGCTGCTGATGGCGGCAGGCCGTGCACCGGTGGTGGAGTTATGGCACTGGGCGCCATGGCAAAATCTGGTGCCGCTCATCGTAATGGCGCCGGTCTGCATGATCTTGTGTTTCGGCATTGCACGCCCCAATCCGTTTTCCTTCGGCGGGCGGCACAATGACCGTTTCGACCCCACCCGCGCCGGTATCATCCGCCTGACCCGCCATCCGGTTCTGGCCGCGCTGGCCCTGTGGTCTGCGGCCCATACGGTACCGAATGGTCAGCTGGCACATGCGCTACTGTTTGGGATCTTCACCCTCTTCGCCCTCCTCGGCATGCGCCTGATCGACCGCCGCAACAAGCGCGAGGATCCGAATTGGCAAGCGCAGCTGACCGCAATGCAAAACGCCCCGCTGCTGCATATACCATCCTCATGGGCAGACCTGACCCAGCGCCTGATGCTGACATTGGGGCTTTACATGGGATTGCTGCACAGCCACGGTCCAGTGCTGGGCGCTTATCCTATTGGCTGAACTGCTGGCGACCCCGGCAGAACGGGGTGAACCAAGAAGTTTCAACAGCTTACCGCTAAAAGGTCCAAATAGCACCGTCATAGGGAATCAATGGCTTACAAGGTGCAGTTCCAACTTTTTTGAGAACTGGACAGCCAAAAAGAAAGTCGCCGGAAGGGTTGCAGCCCTGTCCGACGACAAACAAAAGTTCATTGCCCTCCCTGACTACCAGAAACCCCAGAATCCCGCAAGCTCCGGACCGGAGGTGTGGTCATGACACAGTACCTCACACATGGCGGTTTGCCGGATGGAATGACGCGTTGGCAATTCTTTGGGCTGATCGAAACCGCTCGATCCCAGCTCGGCCTGAGTAAGGGCGCAATCGCCTATCTGAAGGTCGCCTTCACAAACACAATGGAAGAGGATTTCAGCGCTGGCCGGATTTGCAGCTTTTGGACTTCTGTCACCAAGATTGCAACGCGTGCGAAACTGGACCCTCGTCAGATTGCCCGTATCGAAGCGTCACTTTGTGAGCGCGGCTTCTTGGCGAAGACCGCCGCCGACCACAGCCGACGTGGAGGAACCCGCAGAGATGGGGAAATCCGTCATGAGTTCGGGATCAATCTCGGCCCATTGATCACCAAAGCGGTCGAAATCCAAGTAGCAGCAAAAACGGCCATATTCGAAGAGACTGAATTTGATCGGTTGCGCATCCAAATCAAGAAACTGTTCGGAGACATTCGAAGGCTCGGCAGCGAGGAGGCGATGGAAGCTGCCGAAGGCATCTTGCCCAATCGACGGCCGTCTACGATCCACAATTTCGAGCGTCTCAGGCAGGTGGCGGAAGCGCTCGAAGCGGTCTGGGAGGATTTTTCTGCGGAGATCAGTAGGGGTGAAAAGTCCCACCAGTGCGACATTTCACCCGCACTCAATACAAGTAAAGAAAATATCAATAAAACTTGTACCGCTGAAAAACGGCCTACCACGCAGCCGGTCCGCACAACGCCTGCCCAAGTGGCGCTGCTAGCGAGCGCGCCACTGCGAGAGATTATCGAGCTGTACTGGAACGCGCTAGACAACCGTGGCCAGCTCAGTTGGCAAACGATCCAGATGGCGGTGCGGGAAAGGGCTGGTCAGCTCGGGATCAAGACGGGCGTATGGCAGCGTCATTGTGACGCTTTAGGGCCGGAGCGAACAGCACTCTGCCTCATGATCGCTGATCGCAACTCTGAACGCGCTGACGGCTATCGCGTTCGGGACGCCGCCGGAGCGTTCATCGGTATGGCGCGATCAGAAGCGCGTCAGGGCGCTGTCATCAACAGCCTATTCGGGGAACTGATCAGCCATGTGGGCGGGTAGAGAAATGATGCGTGATGCAAGGCTTCCACAGGTTTTTTGTTCACTCAAAGCCCCCTTTGCAATATCAGACCGCGCGCCCACTAAAAGGCTGGCGCGGGCTGGGGTTGCAGCCACCAACGGTGGCTTCGATCCGGAACGGATCGGCGGCAAAGCCGCTGGCTGGGTGCAGGGGCGCAGCGTCTTGCCCGACGAGTTGTTTATCAACTCAATAGTCGGTCAATATTGTGTTTCATCTCACTGGGGTCGCCAATAATGTCAGGCCCTCAGTTTTTGCATATTCAAAGCTATTCGCGCAAAGCCAACAAGATTGGTCAAAGTGTGCAGCAGATCCTCGATGAAGCGGGTCGAGCGCCCGAGTTTTGCCAGCATGTGGAGAACCCAGAGCCGCCAAATCTGATCTATGGATTATCCCCTCAGCAAGTGCGAGAAAAGCATGATGCGATTGTTGAATCAGGCTATGTCGAAGTTGCGCTGAAAGACGGCACATCTGCGCGTCGCGGTATCCGAAAAGACCGCCATACATTGCTGACGGCCGTAGCATCGTACCCACTTTTAACAAAGCAGGTCGCCGCTGAATCCGCTTACCGGGAAGCCTACGCGCACTGGATCGAGTTGAACGTCTGTTGGCTTAAGGAAACCTTTGGTGATCGCCTGATTTCAGTGGTCGAGCATGTGGATGAAGAACATCCGCATATCCATGCGTTCATCTTGCCATTCGATGACCCCAGTTGTTCTGCGCGCCACCTGAACCCCGCGTGGAATGCCAAGCAAGACGCCGAAGCATCTGCCAGAGAAAATGGCAAACCCGCTAAGGAAGCGGTCAAACTCGGGAACCTTGCCTACCGCGCGCGTGGCCGCGAATTGCAGGATCAGTACTTTGCCGAAGTAGGTCTCCCGGCAGGGCTGACGCGCGTCGGTCCAAAACGGGAACGGCTATCGCGCGAGCAATGGAAGCAGCGCAAAGAGCAGGCGCGGCGAGATGCAGCGCAGATCCGGCAGATGACCGAGCGTATCGAACAAATCGCCGACATTGAAGCACAGCTCGACGCTGATGCTGATCGGAGGGCGAAGGAGATAGTCAGAAAACTCGATGCTGCGGAGGCGTTGTTTGCAGAAGCTTTGTCAGCGCAAAGCCAGGCCGAAGAAGAAGCTCAAGAAGTTCGCGCACGGACAAATGAGACCGTTGCCGCGATGAAGCAAGAAGTTCAAGCGAAGCTGGATACAGAAGCCAAACGTCTAGAACGTCGGGCGGCGGAAATCCAATCCGAGCGCAGTGCTCTTGAACGGGAAAGGCGCGAGGTGCTGAGAAATACCGTCTTGCACGTTGCTGCGATTACAGCTCGTGTCCTGGTGGGCGTTTTGACCGGAAGCGTGCGGTTCGATGGGCGGAAATCAAAACTCTGTTTCGAGGACCCTGAGCTCGGACGCGAAGTTCAAAAGCTTGAGATAGCTCCAATCATTCAGAACGCAGTTGTCGTGGTCAGTAGGGTTTGGTCGAGACTCACGCAGTTTTTGCCGTCTGAAGAAATCATATCCGAACGGGACCGCCAATCGAGGACTTTGAGTTCAGTAGTGAGACCGGTATCGAAAGGTATTGAGCCGTGACAAAGAATCTCGACGACAGAATCGCGGACCTTGAGGGGAGACGGCGATCCACCGGTAAGGCAGCAGTAAATGATGCCGGGCAGACCGTTGAAGATCTGAAAGGTGCTGTGCGTCAGGCGTCATTGTCTGTTGGCGGATTGAATGCGCGAACAGATCTAATCGAAGAGCGCACTTACGCCTTGGAAAAACGCCTTCGTCGAATTTGGCTCTTCAACTGCGTTGGAGTCGCTGCCGCTTTGTTTATTTCGCTGATCATTGCCTCTTTCGCCATTTGGTTTGGGGCGAAGGAGAAAGCAGCAGCCGAAAACGAAGCTGATCTCCTGCGTGCAACATACGCGGCAGAAATCGAAGCGGTGCGAGAGGAAGGTGAGGCGGAACTCACGAGGGTACACGCTGACCTGGCACAGAAAGTTGGCGCAACGGAAGCCAAGATTCTAGACGTCGGGGCCGAACTCCAAAATATGTTGGAGGAAAGAGAGGCGGTGCGTCAGGAGCTCGAGCACTTTGTAACCCTGCGCGAGCGCGTTGGCATCAAGCTCGTCGAGTTTCGCGGGCGAACCGTTGTTGTGGTGCCGGAGGGTGCCAGACTGCGCCGCTGGCGTGCGGCAGGTTTGTCGGAAATTGCGCACCTGAATGGGCGTATGTATCGACTTTCAGACTGAGAGGTGAATGCCCCATTTCACCAGTTTAGCTACAACAAGGTGCCGGGGTCGTTTCGAGTAAGTTTGCCAGTTTCTCGCAAACCGGCTTGCCCATGATTGGAGCGAAGGATAGCAATTCACTATGATGTTTCTACGTTTTTTAGCACTCCTTGCGATTTGTCCACTGTCCGCGATTGCCGACAATGCTGACACATTGGGTATTGCCACCGCGACTCGGGTTGGCATGGATAACGTTTTTGAAGACACGCACCAACAGGCCGTGGACTGCAGTATCTGGCTACCAGATCCATTCGTTTCACGAGATCGCAACCTCCATCTTTTCTGGTTGGGGGATTGCGAGAATGGATTTGCCGAAGGCTCGGGCGTTTCAACCCTTTCCCGCGATGCATCGGGCTCGGAGGTTGTCGCAAAACTCCACGGTACTTTTCAGAACGGACGACCCGAAGGTGGTATTTTTATCCAAAGCCAATCGGGACGCGAGGCCATTTTTGCTGCAAAAGATGGCATACAGCTGACACGCCGCATCCAAAACCTGAATATCGGCACGTCAAATGAGAAAATCGTTCTTACAGATGAAGACGCCGAAACAGAAGTCATAGCGCGAAATCAGTACCAAAATCGCAAACAGCATCGTCGCTTCAAACAGTTAGAGGGCCTCATTTCCGCGACGAACTTCTATCGACTGGAAGACGATGCGGGTGCATATGTTTGTCGTGCTCTTGAAATGCTCACGCGAGATGAGGTCTTGTGGAAGTATGGCACACCGGCCAATACCGCTGCGCGTGCCTCGGATTGTTATGTGCGTCATCAGCAATACGATAGCGCAGACAGTGTTCTGAATTGGATTGCCACGCTAGACGGTGGTCACAACCCGCTTGCCGTTGCCAGGCTGAAGTTTGCGCGCGTCGCATTAGCAACCGCACTGGGACACGAAAACGCAGCACAAACGGCGCGGAAAGACGGGTGGGCCGCGTATGAAGCCGGGCTGAGACAGCCTGTGAAATGCGCCTTTGAGGGCGCATTGACCAAACTCTGTTCATACACTCCGTCGCCTGCGCCGCCGTGGGTTTTTGATCAATTGGGGTATGGCAAGAACACCTCCATCGAAACATATATTTTCTCCGAGTTAGAAACGACAACTCCTTTACAAGCTCTGTTCGGGCTTGCGATGCTAGGAAATACCGATGCCATGCTGATGCTGGCTCTTTTTGAACGCCGAAGTATCGAACGATCCACGCCCGAAGAAGATAATGCCGGGCGACTTCTTCCGCAGGTTCCGGAGACAAGCTGGGTCAAGTTCTGGCAACGGCAGGCCAAATGGCGAGGTGCGACAGCTTCGGACCTTCGGTTCACCAAATCCAGAATTTACAAGGACCGCGCCCATCTTGAAGACCTGATTCTTCCGAACTCATTCCAAACCGAGCAAAGGCGTTTTCTACAGGAAAGCCCGTCAGTTTCGATCGCATTACGCCATCAGATCGAGCTGATAGGCGCAAGCGACGCCGAACTCGCGGAGTTGGCAGAGAATGGAAATTTCGCCGCCCAAGATCGCGTTGTATACAAAGTGAAACTCGACCTCTCAAGGGGGGATGCAGTCTCTCGCAACATCGCATGGTATTACGAAAACACTGATTTTCTGGAAGCTCATGAGATCGCGATGCAATGCCTTGCCGGATTACATGAACCTGGCGCAGCCCAATGTGCCGACTTTTCCACTGATATGGATGCGGCCCGGGATGCGGCGCACAGCTTTGCCCAAATCAAGCGCAGTCGAGACAACACGCTTAACCCTACTGATGGCTGGGGATTATCAACACGTCATATTGAATTGCAAAAGCTCAAAACTGTTTTCGCCTATTTGGCAAAGATCGGCAAATCCCGTGCGGCTTATGATCTCGGCAATGTCATCAACAAAGAATTTTCGGACCTTGTAGAACCTACAAAGGTTGCAACGTTGAGCCGCCCCACTCACATAAGCTCGATTGTTCTTGTCGCGTTGTTCGATCCTCTCATTACCGGCGCCGATCCTTCTTTCTTTCAATCAGCGATCCAAGAACAGGCCGCCCAATTGCAGAAACGGACTATACTATCAAGTATGAAGACACCCGGGGGGGCGGTAGATGCTTTGTTTGCTTCTTATTTTACAACGATACATCATTTGAATGTGTTGCGGTCCTACAAGCCAGTTACGGAAAACTGGCGGACGATCGTGCCCTTGACGACCTTAACTGACCCCGCAATTGACGCGATGGCTGCACCAGTTTTCGCGGACCGGATTTCAAAAAGCGTAATACGCCGCGCCGAATTGCTGCGGGAAAACCTTCCGTTTTTATATAACGGAACCGATGAGGATGTCGCAGAACAGCTGAATTTGGATCCCGTTGACGCGATGACACTGGCACATGACACGGCCAATGCCCTGCATCCGATATATAGGCCGGAAACAAGCAATGGCACGCCAATGCGAAATTCCGTGCCCGAGGCCGTGAATGAACAAGGTGAATTGAGTGAATCTTTCAAAGGTGGATTGATTGCCCTAGCAAAAGAAGGGGCAAGAGCAGCAAAAGAAGTGATCAAGGTGTTCACAAAAAATGCGACGTCCCAATTCCAGCACCATCGACGACAGATGGAGGGATCGCAAAGTCGTTTAGAATATTTGTTCGAAGCTGCGTACATGAATGATTCTTTCGAATATTCATGCGTTCTGGATACGAAAAGAAGCGCATGGCAAAAACGCAACTTAGATTATTACAGTGGCACCAGTGATTTATCGTATGAGCAAATTCTGTCCGCCGAGTGGGATGACGCCAAGCAAACTGCGGAACTAAAAGAGAAGTACAATTTTGGTGATTTCTATAGCTTCCATTCGGCGCAAGCGCGTAAATTCCTGCGTCAAGCATTTGATCTTGGTTCGATTGACGCACAAGTGCTAGATGGTCAAATTTATTTGGACTTTGAGACTATTGGCCGAAAATGGCGCAATCAGCCGCCATCGGCATATCTGCTTTTGGCGGCAAAGGGGTTTGTCCAAAAGACTGTGCAACATCCTCTCCGCCATGAGATTGCGCAGTATTACAGTTTCGACTGGCCAAGCCCAGCCTGCGAAGACTTGTACGAGCCGCAACCGGAATGACCAATGTAGTAGGGTAAAAACTGGGCAAATCGAACGAGATAGCTCTTAACATCCGCGCTGACCGGTCATTGCCCTTCCAAGGACTGCAAGGACTGGATGAGCTGATCACCAGCTCGGATCGCTTGGCGGATAGATTTTAACCGGTTTTCACTTTCCGCCAGCTGCGCCTCGCTTTCTGCTAGCCGCTGCTGCGATATTTTCTTCTGTATGAGAGATTGCGTATACTTCCGCCAAAGCGGCAATTCATTGATAGAAACGGGTGCAAAATCTGCAAGATCGCGTAGGGTTTGGCTGCCAGTGTCACCCTCGGTCCAGACCTCTGTCAAAGCCTGCTCAAATGCTGGAATATCCCAATCCAGATCGGCGCCATTTGCCCGAGCCTCGTTAAGAATTCTGTCAATCAGCGCAGGATCCGGCATTTGCATGCGCTTGGCAAATTCTAACCCCGCGACATCTTTAGCGCCGCGCATATCGTAAAAAGCAGATACCACAATTTTCTGTTTCTTTGAAGGCATCGCCAGAAATGCATCTATTAGCGCCCCGCGATGCGGAGCAGGAGTAAAGCGCATGTGGTGGGCGAAAGCCCTTTCTGCGTCTCCCAAAGAGTTTGCCCCCCATTCTGCCAGATGCGAATCTAGGCGAGGAGTTTCTGCACGCAAATCGGCATCTTCGGCAAAGGCACCAGTTGTGATGAACACCAAGACGACGCTCCAAATCAGACGCATCAAACATACCTTCCTACTTGTCTCTCTGTCAGGATCATGACCCGTTCAAGATGGTGATCTTGAAATCTATCTCACCACGCTGCTCCATAACCTGCAAAGCTTCTTTTCCGGCAGTCCAGCCATTGGCAAACATCTCTTTCAGTGCGTCTTCCCCAATAGTGCTGAGACTATGCGCTGGAATTTCCAAAAACGCCTCGTTGTCGTAATAGCCGCTCGCATGTCTCGTGGCGGGGCCTCCACTATAGCGCTGGATGATGGCCTTGCCGTCAGAATACTGGCGCAGAGTGAGTTCTTCAGTTTCCTTGCCGCCTTCAACCTCATCCACCTGTTTAAAGATCACTTCGGTAGACGTGACTTCGGGCGCTTCCTGATTACGGCTATTTGCCCGACCCCTGCGGTTCAGTTGGGTTTCAATCAGCCAGCAAACAATGAAAATCAGGATCGCAGCGATCCAGATCTTGCCGACGGGCAATTCTTCCCAGAACAAATTTGCAACCAGTGACAGGCTTGCCAAGATCCAGGCGACCCAGCGAAAGACACATAAGCGGTCGGCCCATTCTTTTGCGGTCCAACGGGTTTTCTTAGGCGCAGGAGGGGTGTTTCGCTCTCTCGGCGGGATGTGCAAATAGTCAAACGGCACCCCAACAACCCGCCCGGGACTACCCGGAACCAAGCCTACGACTGGTAGCTCTTTCAACCAATTGAACATGGATGACCCGCCATAGGCAGCCGCCTCTCCGAATTCGACGCGGCCTATCATTCCCTGGCTCAGCGCCACACCGTGCGCGGTGCCATCCTTCACAATTTCAACACTTGCGTACCAAAGCCCCGCCATCTCTGCATCTTTGCGACCATCTGTCAGACGACCGGCGAATGCGGCAAGAGTGGTGGCGTGTCGGTCAAGGTCGCCAAAGCGTTCCTGTGCTGTTGCCCTTTTGTACCACCTTGGAAGATCAAGTCGGATGTAGCTCCAGCGCCGCTGCTTTTCGCTTTCTCGGGTCTCATATGCCGTGGGCTGAGGTGGGCCAAACACTTTAGGGATATCAAAGGTTTTTAGCGGTCCAAGAACCAGCTTACCCGTTGGGTCGAACACATGATGCCTGTCCTGATCATCCGTGAATATCATGCACTCACTGTCGTATGGGGCATCTTCATAGGCCGCGAATTCGAACGGCACCAGTTCTTGTCCGGTATGCGGACAGATTGCACCCCATTTTCCGTCCGTTCCCTCTTTACCTTTTGCGCGTCCGATCAAGGACTTTGAGAGAGGGCCTAGTTTGGGAGGGGCTACAAAATTGGGGCCCGCAAAGTCACAGGTTGATCCCAAAACAACCCGCCAATGCTCGACCGCATGTTCCCGATCATCATGCCCAAGACGAACCTCATATCCCCACCATGGTGCCCCCACCTTGCCCAGAGTGGGGCCGGTAGGGACGGCGCCATCTTTGGCAATATGCCACGGACCATTCAGAGTATCCCCATCACGTACGATCAGACTGATCATATGTTCAGCACCTTTCTCGGCCCTGACAATATTGGGGATCAGAGAATACCCCTGTCTGGTTACGCGAATAAGCGAGCCAGTTTCCCATCCCGGCCCGTAGGCATGCGTGCCAGTAATACGGGGAGGCTCATCCCCACGGTCAAAGGCGGCCGTACCATAGGGCTTGATGCCCAGCTCCCAGCGCGCATTGGCCTCTTCCAGATTGCGCGGCATATATTGCAGGTCGCTGTCGCGAATGCCTTCGTATGTGGCACGTGCTGAAAATTTTGTCGGTAGTACCTGGAGCCAAACAAAATCCTCTGGACCGACAAAGCCATCGGCAACAACAAATGCCTGCATTTTCCCTGTGGGTAGCGTCAGGGCCAGTCGATCCGGAGGCTGGAAATCAAGCTCTCCCATCGCATAGTTCAAAAGTTCTCTGCGGTGCCGCATTGGCATTTCAAACCACAGATCCTCATCACGAACCGCGTGCTGATATTTGCGGGGGCGGAAATGCAGTTTTCCGTCGATGATCGGATAAGGCTCTGTACTATGCCAGACCCAGCTTTCAGCTTGACTGACATCATGGCCCTGCAGATGTGCGAAACGCTTTAGAAGATCGCGCAGTATTTCCTCATTCAGCGCCTCCTGCGCATTTCCGTTTCGCGGGTCACGTGCGTCAGACGCATGGCAAAGTTCCGCGATTGTGACGGGCCGCGTCGTGATCTGAGTGTCCGGCATTGAAACCGGCGATTTATACAAACCCGGCGGCTTCAAGAATGTCGTCTTGAGCGGGGCAATTTCTTCGTCACACAACGCAACCAAGCTGCCAGTGATCCGATCTCCCCGCCGCGCTTCAATCAGGGTCATGGGATCGGTGAAGGTCCGCTCAAAGGTCGCCGTTCTCTCTTTCCACGGCACGCTTAGCACCTGTTGGATTCGATG
This sequence comes from Thalassobius sp. Cn5-15, assembly GCF_022347685.1. GTDB lineage: Bacteria > Pseudomonadota > Alphaproteobacteria > Rhodobacterales > Rhodobacteraceae > Thalassobius. The sequence continues at coordinate 240,277 of NZ_JAKRGF010000004.1, read as the reverse complement.
AATTTGTTCAGTAAGCAATTTCATAAACCTTGATATTCACGGCAAAATTTGGACAACTACCTTTTCGCAGAAAGCCCTTTTGGATTAAAGCTATTGAGGATGCAGAGCAAATTGTTTGGAAAGCGTATCATGATCTTTCGATACTTATTTCTGGTTTTCTTCTTGACCAGCGCCTCAACATCCAATGCTGACGAATTTGATGATGCGTTGTCAGCGTTGGACCGGGAAAAGTTGCAGGCATCCGAAGAGAGCATTGCTGACTATAATGCGCTCACGCGCAGCCTCCCTGTGCGCCACCGGACGGAGGCTCTTTCTGTATTTCCTGATTTAGAGCCAGAAGCTCAAATCATCCTGCTTGATCTTTACGCACGATTTCGTACCGGGGACGAACGATTGGATGGCCGATTGATCGTTAGCTCGCGCGGCTTGTTCCAAGATGTGCAAGATCTGCTGATCTTTACAGCGACGGGGGCTTTCCCCGAGAACGGGCAGCTACCTGATGCAGTATCGCAGATGGAACGTACGTTCCGTGCTGTTCCACAGATGGAGGCAATGCTTGATGCAGGCTTTGGCGACGAGGTTCGGCATATTCAGGCTGAGGCCTATGCGGACTATGAAGAACGCTTAGCGCGTGCTAAACAAGACCTTGCCGCAGCTAAGGAACGCCGTGCCGAAGGTAAGGAACGCCTTGCAAAGTTGCGAGCCGAGCGCGCGGCAGGTGAACGGGCAATTCAACGACTGACGGCCCTTCGTCATGCCTTGCAAGCGGTTTCGCAATAACCGATTCTAGCTGAGATTTTTTGTTATTGCGAAACGGAAACTGCCTCTCAGCGCGGACTGAGAGACAGTTGAACCGTTCAACTAAATGACCAGGAAATTGATTTGTGAATCTCCCCAAACCTGCCTATGGTTTTCCCAAAGTCTATCAAAGGCCTTTGCGGAAGGCCCACGTGAACAGATATTATTGGAAACAGGTCAGAACTGTTCCCGTCGCGTAAATAGCAGCCCAACGGCGCGTGCCATTGCAGCTGTAGCAGGAATAGGAATGATCGCTGTCAGGCACCTGATGGCAGCTGTCCTTCCCTCCGCGATCACAGACATAATCCAGCCCATTTCCTTCAGCCCAATCATCCAATTGGTGACAGAAACCGAGTAGGATGTTCTGAGCATTCTTGTTCTTCACCAGATACGGCTCGTTCAGGCAGGCATTAACAGCGTCATCATTGCCAGATATTTGGAAACATCGACTATCCAGATCTCCCATGGAAGACAGCATTTCTTCCCGAGTGGTGCCGGAGATGCCAGCCATGCCATCCATGAACATGCCCGCCGCAAACCCAAACAGATCTCCAAAACCGAAATTGCCTTGGGGCCGAGAAGAGTTGGCCGGACGCGGCGGCATCAGCGCGGCAAAAGAATAGTTGTTGTTAGGCAAGAACGTAACGCGGTAGGTGCGCGTGGCCCCTTTGGCGGTGATCTTGAACTCGCGCTCATTGCCTTCTGCATTCGCGCCTAGATAAGCATCAAAGCGCACGTTTGTATTCGGATGCGTGCGGCAGATGTCGTTGTTGAGAATTCGCATCGGTTTTCCATTTAAGCCGCGCAGATAAATATCCTGCTAGGCGTCGTAGACCCCCCAATCAGCAAATTCGAACGCACAGCCACCTTGCACTTGGACAATATCCGGCGTCGGCCCACGATGTTCTTTCGGGCTTTTTAGCTCGTGGTCATCGGAAAAACTCGGCGCACCGTCTTTCCATATCGGCACAAGAGAAACCGCCGCGAAATCACCCGGATCACAGTATGGATCCTTGGGCAGTTTGTATCCATCACTGCGCATACGCATTAACTTGCTTTCCACGCGCGAAATCTGAAGCATACCCCCGTACAGACTGTATACGCCATTCGTGGATTTCACGACTTGCATCACCGCGCCAAACCAGGGCGCATACTTTCGGGCTGCAGTATTGATTTCGTCTAAGCTGCCTTGTGCCAATTCAAGGTGGCACATGCCGGGCGGAGCCATCAAATCAGGATTCAACGCAAGTTTCTGAGTCATAGGTGCTGGGCATTTCTCGCGCAGAACGGCACTGGATGCATATCCGTCAATTTCCTTGCGGGTGGCGGGGTCAACCAGCCGCACTCGTGACACGGCACCTGCACCGACGACCTCCCCCAATACCATAGCGGGTGTCCCGTTCAGGAATTCCCCCATGGCCCGCCCGCCTTTTGGTGCAGAAAACACAGGAGAGTGGGTGTGGCTCGTCGTGCAAAAGTAGCCCTGGTAGGCTGTGCCACTTAGCGCCACTTTCGTCTCGGAAACAGGTTTGCTATGCGCGGGTAACAGTTGTTCGCCGCTCTTCCAGTCATACAGCGCTACATAGGTCTTGCCCGTCGAACAGTAGCTGTCTTTTGGGATTTTTCCTGAAGCCTTCCATTTGGTCAGAACCGGTTTTTCCTCTGCAGGCTTCAAGGCCCCGATCGAGACAGCATACCAGCCATTGTCTGCTTCAAACACCTTCGCAAACCGCCTATCGCTCAGGGTGCGAACATAGTCACGGGCGGCATCCAAACTTGGGCGCGAAGCAACGATGAGTTCACATGTACCGGGTTTAACCATATCTTCGGCCATAACCGGGGAAGAGAAAAATGCCATAGCTGCTAAAATCTTACGCATGAAAAACCTTTATAATCTTAAAGACTTGTTCGCTTCGGTTTCATTGTTAATGCACTATTGATGAGTAGTCCATCTGTCGTGGTTTCTCTCATACTACTTGGCCCGATTGAGCATCAGGCCTAACCAGTTCACCTAATTATTTCAAAACTCCCTCGCATTGTGCTCGACATCGGCCCAGTGCTTGTTTTGGGGCAGTGACTTGGCGCGTCGTGCGAGATCTTCGAACCGCACGGGCATGTAATCCCAGACATCAACGCCTGCATTGACGCTGTTGCTGGAGCCTTTCCAGTTCTTGTGGACGTGCCCAAAGATCTGCAGCGCACCACGTCGGGCGCGGTTCCAGGTGATCATGGGATAATGGCAGAGGGTATGCATCTGCTTGTCGGTGCCATCCTTCACTTCTGCCATGTGAGAGATACTGTCCCAAGGCAGCGCCAGTGTAGGCTCCAGGTCATGATTGCCGACAATCAGGTGTTTCTCTGCGCCGGGTAGCTTGGCAAACAGTTTGGTCAGCCAGTCCTGATCCTTTGCCTTCTGCCCGAAAGCAAAGTCACCAACGATCCACAGGGCATCCTTGGGGCCAACCATAGCCCATAAGTTCTGCATCAGAACCGCATCCATATGGTTCGCTGAGCGGAAAGGGCGGTCACAGAACTTAATGATGTTCTCGTGCCCGAAATGGATGTCTGCCGTATACCAATTGGTCATGTCTTTAACTCCGTCATGCCCGATGGCGGCGGCGTCAGAGACAGTGCAGGGATGGGGGATCATCTCATGGCGAACAGCTCGAAGCCGCCCGCCATTTTTGCGGGCGCTAAAATAGGGTGATATGTGCGCGTACTGTGATCATGCGGCGTTCATAGCGGCTCTGTGCCCGCCTGGCTATCCGGGAATTCACAGATCCATGTCCGAGGCTTCAACCTCCTCGCCGGTCAGCGCTTCCACAATCTGACGATCCAATTCTTCGGTGTGCATCCGGCCGAGCTCGTAATCCTCCAGTGAGAAGTTGATAGATGTCATGCCCGGCTCACCACGATAGCTGACTTTAAAGGTGGCAACGCAACCGGGTCTGATCAGCTTGTCGCGCGGGTGTTCAAACCGGTACTCAACAGTGTTGCGGTAATGCTGGGCTGAGCCGCACAGCTCATATTCAGTGATCAGCTTGCCGCCCGAGCTGGTCGTTTCCTCACGTCTGATTTGCCCGAGCGCATCAAGGTCGGGAATGAACCCGTCCATACTCCAGGCATAGGTCAGCACCATGTCGCGCCCGTTGATCTCGACCCGAGAGGGCGGACCATAGGTCTCCTCAATCTGGGCTTTCAGTTCTAGCGGTTCGGGCAGTGCGTCACTGGGCTGGCGAATGCTGCGGTAGATCGCCATGGGGCGCTGTTCCATCACACCCGAAGACAAACGGGCGGTCATCTGATCCTGAGGCGCTTTGGCCAGTCGCCCATTGATGCCGACATCGCCGATCCGGGAATAGAGCTGATAGGTGAACTCAAACACCGCGCCATCCGGAGATTGAACCCGCAGAACTTCGCTCTCGCTTGTAGGGGCAGCGTCGCTGCGTTCCGCGTAGACGGCCAAAACATCACCAAGAGGATCGCCGGGTTGCAAGCCGAGGATCTCGTAAGGGTACGGGCGCTCTGCAGGCGTGGGCATAGCGGTCAGGGTGTCTTCAGCCAAGCCAGCTGAGGCAAGTGACAGGACAAATCCAAGCGCAATTGAAAAACGGATCATGCAACGGACTTTCTGATGTAGGAAAAAGGAGAGGTGTCACCTTCGAAGGCTTCAAGGCGCAGGCCTTGTAGGGACCATTGAACCTCAATGGTCAGCGCCAGCACTTCGGACCAGGCAGCCTGCGCCTCGCGGTAGCGGGCGTATCCGGGTTGGCCGGACTTGCAGGCCAGCATGGAGGTGAAATGTGCGACATCGCCATGCAGGATCTGTTTAGCCAGCGCTTCTGAGCCAGGGAGCTCTGAATGGAATACGGGAAGCGCGCCAAAAGCTGCGCGTATCTCAGCAGCTTCGGCAACACTGTGACGATGGCCGGTGATCAGGCCAATGATATGCTCGGGGCAGTCAAATTGTTCATTGATGCTCTTTGATGAGAAACGCGCCTCTATCGGACCTGTAGCGGGCACCACAATCAGATCAGCCTTCGCAAGTGCCATCGACAAGGCGTCTTCAGGATAGACCTGTGTATCAATCAGGACGATATCAAAGCCGCGCGTGGTGGCGGCAGCCAAAGCATCTTCCACACGCTCGTCTGTTGGGCATTCAACCAATTCCAGTTGAGGCGGCCGTAACCGACAGGCCTCCATCGCAGTCAGCCATGTCTGTAATGTGGAGGGGTCCTTACAATTTGAGCCCCTGCAGGTCTGACTGGTGCAATCCATCACCATCACACGCTTGCCCAAAGCCAGAAATCCCGACGCCAACGCCATAACTGCCGTCGTCCGCCCGGACCCGCCTTTAGCTGCATGAATGGTGATGGTGTGCATAACGCATGTCCTAGTTAATCAAATACATATTATAGTTGATAACATTAAAGTATGTAATCCACAATCGTCCTGCGCATGGATATGCGCAAATTAGTCGGACAAAACTTCGCTCGGATACGGAGAGAAAAAGGCCTTACACAGGAGCAGATTGAGGAGCGTTCTGGCTTCAGTCAGCAATACTTAAGTGGATTGGAGCGCGGAAAGCGCAACCCCACAGTGATTACACTCTACGAACTTTCCCAGGCTCTTGGGGTCAGTCATGTGGAATTGGTTAAGCCAGACTGACTCGCAGCCAGCGTACTAGGCAAAAATATCGTCACAAGCTTCCAAGCCAACATGAGAAGTACAGTTCCTAGAGGGGCTTATCCGAAAGGCTGTTACCAGCTTCGCGGCAAATGAGGACGAAATGCGCGACATTATCCTCACTGACCCCGAGATCAGAAATAAGGTCACATCGCACTTTTAGGGGCGCGCATTGCGTGATGCTCTGCGCGTTGCATCGAGGCACAAGGTTACCCGTGCCTGAAGCAGGCAAGCGGCGCTATTTATCCTTTTCGTCATCTGGAAAATCCTCATCCACCATTCGTTGCCATTCAGCCATGTCACGCTTCCAGCCGTCGTGATCATCGCCGTAGTCTTCGTGAAACGGGGGTGCAGGGAGATCTTCGGGATGAAATTTGTAACGGGTCACGATTTTTACAAAGTCTCGGATAATGTCTGGATGCATTCGCGGAAAGCTATCGAGATCATCAAGAGCGTGAAGTCGGATAACCTTGTAACGGTCTTCCAACGACATATCGGGGTATTTCACGGCTAGGAATTTTAGAACCACTATGGCTTCGTCAATCACCACTCGCGCAGCCTTACCGCTGCGCGGCGCGGGACGGCCTAAGATGATCTCGTTCAGATCGCCACCGGTCAGGATTGCCAAGTGAGCGATGGCCGGTGTGGGCACGGCCCGGTGCCCTTCTTCATAGGCATAGTAAGTTCGCGGGGTCACTTCCAAAATTTCAGCCATCTGCTGTTTTGTGAAGCCTAACCGAACTCGGTAATTGCGAAGATTGTCGTGTATTGTACCCTCAGCTGCGAATCGTCTGTGCATTTCCTCTCGGGCCATACGCTCATTCTCTTCTAGTTTAGCCTGTAGCGTATCTTCCGAAGTTGTCGTGTTTGGGAGCAGTTTTCCAAGCCGTGACATCGCCTCTCCTTTTCAAACCGGAACGAAAGTTCCGAACTTTCTGCCTGTTGTAAGAATATGGTGACATATGCACATTTCTGTCGGATATTTGCAAGAACTTGCAGAAGAACGAGGGTTTGATGTCGGAGTTGCTCAAAGAAGGACAAACACCGGAAGCGTGGAGCGTGCAATTGCGCGCGCATGGCGTCCATGTCTCCCCGCGCTTGATCCGCACCAAAGCTCGTGCAACGGGCCAGTTTTACCAACTCGGGCGGTTAATGCTACTGACGCCAGCACAGATGGAACGGCTGATCGAAAACGCTTCCGACGTAGAAGAAACACCCGAACGGACTTTGAGATGATAAAGGGGACGCGGATTCCAGTCGATTGGGGCGCAGCCCTGCGCCGCGCTGATGCAGCTCGATATTGCGGTCATTCGCCAGGGCATTTCGACAAACTTGTGAAAAGCGGAATCTACCCACCTGGACGGAACGCAGATGGTGTCGCTGTGTGGCTACGATGGGAGTTGGATTCCGCGCTTGCCGACTTGCCTACCATTGGGGGACAAATGTGGAGCGAAGGAAACAGTTGTGACGAGGCCTTTGGTTGCTGACAAGGATGAAACATCTCAACCCATCCGGGAGGTTCCCAAGCGGCAATGTTCGCTATTATTACCGCCCAAAGGGGCAAAAGGGCATTCGTATGCCCGACCTTCCCCCCGGGCATCCTGACTTCCTTGCGGCCTATGCAGAGGCTGCGGGTAGCATCAAACCTGCGCGGGTAAGACCAGGCTCCGGCAGCCTAGCTTTGGCAGTTGAGGGATACCTGAAATCGGACGTTTTTCTCGTAGGTCTTGCTGAAGGCACGCGAGCCGTCAGACGGCGTATGTTGGATGATATCCGCGAACGATACGGGCATGGTCGGGTGCTCGACCTTCGGACCAAGCACATCGAGGCTGACCTGAGCCGGTTTACGGGACACGCACGAAACAACCACCTGAAAGCTTGGCGGGGCTTTGGGAAATGGCTCGCTGAAACATACAAGATCGCTGATCCAACCACAGGCGCCAAGAAGGCGCACGTCGCGCAGTCAGAGGGTCATCCACCGTGGTCAGAGGACGAGATCGAGGCTTTCCGCGCGCACTGGCCGATCAACACGTCGGAACGCCTGGCATTCGAGTTGATCTTCTGGACCGGCGCGCGCATTTCAGACGTAGTACGGTTGGGTCCGGGTAACGTCGATCATGCCGGATGGCTTGTGTTCCGCCAGCAAAAGACCGGCGGTGAGGTGGCGATTCCGTTTGATCGCGCGTTGCCGGATTTTGCGGAAACTATGTCCGATGATTTGGCGCTCTTACATGCCGCGCTGGAGGCTCGCGAGAGTCGTCACATGACATGGATCACCACCGCACATTCGAGGTCACGCAGCGTGAAAGCCGCCGGACAATGGCTGGCAGCAAAGGCAAGGGCCGCTGGCGTACACGGTCGATCCGCGCACGGGCTTCGCAAAAGCCGTGCGCGTGCGCTTGCTGAGGCAGGTGGTACATCCGCCCAAATCGGTGCTTGGACAGGTCACGAAAGCCTGTCGGAGATTGAGCGCTACATTCGAAATTTCAGCAAAAGGAGGGTTCTGAGCAGTACGAAAAACGAACAAAAAGTTCCAACTTCCGCGGCCAAAGTTCCAAATCAACCAAAAAAGACAGGAGAATCAAATGCTTGAAAAAGTGTTGGCGACCCCGGCAGGATTCGAACCTGCAACCTGCCCCTTAGGAGGGGGCTGCTCTATCCAGTTGAGCCACGGGGCCGCGTGCGACTCGTCTTAGCCGTTGCGGATCCCTTGAACAAGGCCGTGGGATCGCGCTAACATCAAGTCATATCTTTGATTTAGGATTATACGATTGAGCGACACCAAAAGCCGCCCCCTTACCCTGCGTGATGTGTCCGAGGCCTCGGGTGTGTCGGAGATGACCGTCAGCCGCGTACTGCGCAACCGCAGTGATGTCAGTCAGGCCACCCGTGAAAAGGTGCTAGCCGCCGCAAAACAGCTGGGCTACGTGCCAAATAAAATTGCCGGTGCGCTGGCCAGTCAGCGGGTCAATCTGGTGGGAGTAATCATCCCCTCTATGTCAAACATGGTGTTTCCCGAGGTCATGACCGGCATCAGCCGCGTGCTCGAAGATACCGACCTGCAGCCTGTCGTAGGCATCACCGATTACCTGCCTGAGAAAGAAGAAAAGGTTCTGTTCGAAATGCTCTCTTGGCGGCCATCTGGCGTGATCATCGCGGGACTGGAGCATTCCGACGCCTCCCGCGCCATGCTGCGCGCTGCGGGCATTCCAGTGGTCGAGATTATGGATGTGGACGGTGATGCTATTGACGCAGCCGTCGGCATTTCACACCGCCGCGCCGGTCAGCAGCTGGGCGAAGCGATACTGGCTGCGGGCTACAAGCGCATCGGTTTCATGGGCACCAAGATGCCGCTGGATCACCGCGCCCGCAAACGGTTTGAGGGCATGACTCAGGCACTGGCCAAAGGTGGCGTTGAGGTCGCAGATCAAGAATTCTATTCAGGCGGCTCCGCTCTGGCCAAGGGCCGTGAGATGACCGCCGCGATGCTGGAACGCACGCCGGATCTGGATTTCCTGGCCTATTCCAACGACATGATTGGCGCCGGTGGCCTACTCTACCTGATGGAGCAAGGCATTGATGTGCCGGGTCAGATTGGTCTGGCGGGTTTCAACGGGGTCGAGCTGCTACAGGGCCTGCCCAAGCAACTCGCCACGATGGATGCCTGTCGCGCCGAGATTGGCCAGAAAGCAGCAGAGATCATTGTGAAGCGGATCGCCAACCCAGACACAGCGGCCAGCGGTCATGTGGAACTGACGCCAACCCTCAGCTTCGGCGATACGCTGCGCCAGTCCTGAGCGACGGATATACCTGAGGCGCAGCAACGCGCCTCAGTCCGTTCCTCCCTCAAATCATGCGGATCACATCTTTATCGACCGCCAGCATATAGCCTTTGCGGGCGATGTTCTTGACCAGCAGCTCACTGACCATCTGATTGCCCAACGTGTCGCGCAACCGTTTGATGCGGGTGGCGCCTGCGGCCTCCTCACAGTCAGAGGCATCCTTGCCCGACACCATCGCCTCAATCTCGGCCCCTGACAGCAGGTCTTCGTCCATGCGGGCTTCTGCCAGAACGGACAGGGTTTCCATCGCGGCACCGGTCAGCTTGAACCCCATGTTGTTGAGGTAAACGGTGTTCTCATCGCGGCTGATCAGCAGGGACGACACCTGAATGCCTGCTTGTTCGATCTGCGCCATGCGACGATTCATCAGCACCAGCATCACCAAAAACACCAAGGCCGCCACCAGCATCGCGGTGGCAAAGACCAACAGCACAAAGATCACCATCCGGTAGCTGGTCAGCGTATCGGAAAAGGCGGTGCCGGATTGGGCAAGGATTTCCAGCAGTTTAATATCAGCGGCATTGGTCAGATCATCGTTTTCAACGAAAATCCGTTCCACCCGCATGTTGAACGCATTGGCATCCGGCAGGGTCAGGAACAAAAACAGTGCCGCCAAAACCAGCAGCAGCACAATCGCGGAAATTCCAAGGGTGACAATTCGCGTGCCAGAGCGGCGCGCATCAGTAGCGGAGGAAGTAGCGTCCTGCACTGTCTTTCCTTTCCTGCAGACCCTCATCACCAAAGACCGACACCACATTCAGCAGCGTCCAGCCATCCCGCGCCAGACGCGGTGCCAACTCACCCTGTGCAGCCCCTTTGGAGCAGCCACCGCCCAATTCGGCAACGCCATAGTGCAGTTTCAGCGGGTTGTCCTGTTTGGCTTTATAATCGGCATAACAGCCGGCCTGTGCAGCCTGCGGCAGCGCCGCCAATAGGCCAAGCGCGAGGGATATGGAAAGGAACTGTTTCATGATCTCACAATGCGCATCCGGCACGCGTTATTCAATAACCAAAGGGGCCGGAGGCGCCTGATATTAGATAACAGGGCGTCGTTATTGCCTGTCTGAACGGCCCTGACCCAAATTCGGATCACAGCCTGACGCGGCCCCCGCCGCATGAGGCGCCTTGAAACCGAAACCGCTCCTAATACAGACAGGAAACGCCATGTCCCGCAAATTTATCGCCACCGTACTGGCCGCCTCTATCGCCATTACTTCCTTCTCCTTTGCGCCGGCCCGAGCGGCCAGTGATGATGATGTTGCCAAGTTCCTCTTTGGCATTGCAACGCTGGCCATCATAGGCAAAGCGATCGATGATCATGACCGCGCTGACCGCCGCCGCAAACACGAACGCGAAGTCACAGCCTATCCCAAACCTCACAAGCGCAAGGTCCTGCCGCGCCGCTGCCTGACCCGCGCAGAAACCGCTGTCGGCCACAAACGTGTGATGCGCGCCAAATGCCTGAACCGCCACTTCGCCCGCGCCGATCGTCTGCCTCAGGCCTGCCGCCTACCTTACTGGACCAACAAAGGCCGCAAACCGGGCTACCTGATGCGCTGCCTGCGTGACCGTGGCTACCGCGTGCAGAAGAACTGATACACTCTTGATCTCCCCTTGATTACGGCGCCGAATCCAGAAAAATAGGGGGGCATGCAACACCCCAAAACACTCCCCGATTATAGCTTTGAAACCGACGCGCAGGCAGCTGGCCTCCTGCGCGTCGCTGGCGTGGATGAGGTGGGCCGTGGCCCGCTAGCAGGCCCTGTCACGGCCGCTGCAGTGGTGCTGGATCCAGCGCACATTCCTGAGGGGTTGAACGATTCAAAACTGTTGACGCCGAAGCGTCGCGTGGCACTTTTGGAACAGCTGCTGCAACATTCGGACGTTTCGGTCGCTCATGCCAGCGTTCAGGAAATTGACCAACACAACATCTTGCGTGCCAGTCACATCGCGATGGTCCGCGCGATACAAGGCCTGCAAACCCCGCCCGATCTGGCATTGATCGACGGCAACATGGTTCCCGACGGCCTGAACATGCCCGCTAAAACGCTAATCAAAGGCGATATGCGCTCTGTTTCCATCGCTGCGGCCTCAATCGCGGCAAAAATCGCCCGTGATGAGATCATGCAACAGTTGGCCGCCCAATTTCCGGGCTATGGCTGGGAAACCAACGCAGGTTATCCGACCCCTGCCCATAAGGCCGCATTGGTTGAATTGGGGGTCACCCCGCACCATAGACACAGCTTCAAACCGGTGCACAATATCTTGTATCAAGAGTGAAATCTAACGCGCTGATACAAAAAACAAATTGACCCGCCCGCCCGAATGACTCATTTTTAAACCCAACCAAGAGCGCAAAAATGCGCCGGGTATTGAGGCAGAAAATGACGAGCAAACAAAAACAGAAGGGCGCGCCTGCGCTCCCTCTAAACGCGATTCTAGATGGCGACTGCATCGAGATGATGAACAGCCTGCCAGAAGAGTCGGTTGACCTGATCTTTGCGGACCCCCCGTATAACCTGCAGCTGAAGGGCGATCTGCATCGCCCCGACAACTCCAAAGTAGACGCGGTTGATGATCACTGGGACCAGTTTTCGTCCTTTGCGGCCTACGACAAATTCACCCGCGAATGGCTGGCGGCTGCACGTCGCATACTGAAGCCGAACGGCGCGATCTGGGTGATCGGTTCCTACCACAACGTCTTCCGCATGGGCGCGGAACTGCAGAACCAGGGCTTCTGGATTTTGAACGACGTGGTTTGGCGCAAATCGAACCCAATGCCGAACTTCCGCGGCAAACGCCTGACCAATGCGCATGAAACGCTGATCTGGGCGTCGAAATCCGAAAAGGCCAAATACACCTTCAACTACGAAGCGCTGAAAGCACTGAACGAAGGCATTCAGATGCGGTCCGACTGGGTGTTACCAATCTGCAATGGCGGTGAACGGCTGAAGGATGAAAACGGCGAGAAAGCGCATCCGACGCAAAAACCCGAAAGCCTGCTGCATCGCGTGATCCTCGGCACCACCAACCCCGGTGACGTGATCCTGGACCCGTTCTTTGGCACCGGCACCACCGGCGCTGTGGCCAAGATGATGGGCCGCAACTACATCGGCATCGAACGTGAGGAAAGCTACCGCAAGGTTGCCACCAAACGTCTGGCCGCCGTGCGCCCCTACGACAACGAGGCGCTGCAAGTCTCTACCAGCAAACGCGCCCAACCGCGCGTGCCCTTCGGCCAGCTGGTTGAACGTGGCTTTCTGCGTCCCGGTGACGAACTGCATTCGCTCAACAAACGCCACAAGGCGAAGGTGCGCGCTGACGGCTCCATCGTGGGTGGTGAGGTCAAAGGATCGATCCATCAGGTCGGCGCCGCCCTTGAAGGTGCGCCCAGCTGCAATGGCTGGACCTACTGGTGTGTGAAGCGTGACGGCAAAGAGGTGCCCATCGACGACCTGCGTCAGCAGATCCGTTCGGAAATGGGCAACTAAGTCAGACAACACTCAAAATCATTAGTTACCGCCGGTGCCTGTAGCCTGACAGCCGGCACAAACTGCCCCGCCCATCCGGCGGGGCTTTTTTCGTCTCACGGGGCCATACGGCACACGCAGGGGCGCTCTGTCGATGCCCCTCCAGAATTACAGCCAGAAGCGCCGCAGTCCTGCCGATCAGAGCCGTGGTTTGGGCAAGCTACCCAGCTTGTAGGGCGTCCAATCCTCTACCTCGGGATAGAACTTCCGCCGCCAATCACGCACACGCGGGTTCATCCGGCGGCGCCACAGAGGCGGGATCATCGCCAGCACGGTCATGATCGGATAGCCATAGGGAAACTGTGGCGCCTCCTCGGCATCATAGTTCTGCAGCAGCGGGAAACGGCGATCAGGTTTATAATGGTGATCGCTATGACGTTGCAGATTGATCAGCAGCCAGTTGGTGGCCTTATGCGCCGCGTTCCAACTGTGGCGGGGTTTGACGTGTTCATACTTGCCGCCGCCCAGATGTTTGCGGGTCAGACCGTAGTGTTCGACGTAATTCGTCAGCTCCAGCTGCCAGATAGCGCTGAAGGCCTGCACCGCGAACAGCGCCAGACCTTCGACACCGCCCAAGGCAACCGCCAGCGAGACTGTAACCACCTGCAACACCGCATAGCGCCAGAACGGATTGCGCCGCGACCAAACAGGCCGCTTTCCCCGCGCCAGCAGGGCCTTTTCCGCCCGGAACGCCGATATCCAGCATTCCGGCAGCACGCGAAAAAAGAACCGATGGAACCCCTCATTATACCGCGCGGTCACTGCGTCGGCTGGCGTACCCACATGGCGGTGATGCACCAGCAGGTGTTCCGAACGGAAATGCGAATAGAGAACAGTGGACAGCAGCAGATCGCCCAGCCACCGCTCCCACTTGTTCTTCTGGTGCATCAGTTCATGGCTGTAATTGATCCCCACAGTGCCAGAGATAACCCCGATGCCGAAGAACAGCACCAGTTTCTCAACCACGCCCAGATGCCCCGCCCGGGTGGCATAGTAGATCATTCCGAAGATCACCGCCGCCTGTAGCGGAAACCAAATCCATGTAATCATCCGATACCACAACAGGGCCTCATCCGGCGTGTTGGGATCAGCGTTATCCAGATTCAGCCCAGTCACGAAATCAAGGAAGGTAAACAGCCACCACGCCCACAACGGCAGCAGCAGCGTATAGTAGCCCCCCTGCGTCGCGGCGATCAACGCAATCGGGATCAATGTCAGCGACAGCCAGAAGGGCAAGGCGCCGATCAGGCTCAATCTTTTGGGGGTTGCGTCGGCTACCGGCGGGTTCTCAGGACGGTCAGTCATGACGCATTGTCGAACGCCCCAAGCGCGAGGTCAAATGCCTTTCGCATCACAGTGGGCAAATCGGATGGGCGAAAGGACGCAGGCTCGATAAATTGCCCAACCTCTGGGTTCGTACCCATCGCCACCTCTGCCACCCGCACCTCTAGGATCAGGTGGAAATGGGTAAACGTATGGCGCGCCTCTGTGCCCAGACGCTGCCAGTTGGCGGCCATAGGCGGCGCCTCTGCCGCGCCCTCCTCGGACCACGCGCCACCGGGCCAGCCCAGCATGCCACCAAGCAGCCCTGTATCCGGTCGCCGCTCCAGCAGATAGGCACCATCGCTGCGGCGTGCGATGTAGGCGATCCCCAGACGGGTGGGCTTCGGCTTCTTCGGGGTTTTCTTGGGCAGTTCCGCCGCTGTACCCTCCACGCGCGCCACACATGGATCGCGCCACGGGCAGATCCCACAGGCCGGATTGCGCGGGGTGCAGATGGTCGCGCCCAGATCCATCACCGCCTGAGCATAATCACCGGGACGGCTATCGGGCGTCAGGGCACCAGCCAATTTGGTCAGCTGCGGTTTGGACCCCGGCAGAGGATCATGCACATCATGCAGCCGCGCCATGACACGTTCGACGTTGCCGTCCACCACCACCTCCGGCAGGTCATACGCGATAGAGGCAATGGCCGCGCCAGTATAAGGCCCAATCCCCGGCAGCTTCAGCAAACCAGCAAGCGTGGTTGGAAACACACCGCCATGTTCAATCGCCACTACACGGGCACATTTCAGCAAATTACGCGCACGGGCGTAATAGCCAAGGCCTGCCCATTCGCCCATAACATCGCCATCCTCCGCCGCAGCCAGATCCTGCACCGTGGGCCAACGGGTAACGAACCGCTGGAAATAATCACGTACGGCCGCCACAGTGGTTTGCTGCAACATCACCTCTGACAGCCAGACCCGATAGGGATCAGGACGCACACCCGACAGCTTATCAGCAGGGGGCACACGCCACGGCATGTCACGGGCATGCACATCATACCACGTCAACAAATCCTCAGAATTCGCGGGCTTCCGCCTGTCGTCACGCAATCTTTATGCCCCGTATTGTTCTATTCACTGGTATCCGCCTACAGCACACCTAAAATAGAGCCAAGACCAAGGAAAGAAAGCATGGCCGAACGGCGCTCTAAAACCACACGCAAATTCACACGTGGATTCGCTCGCACTGGATCCCTGTTACAGCAGCAGATCCGGCAGGCTGGAGAGTCGCGTGGTTTTGCCGTGACGCGCCTGTTGACCCACTGGCCCGACATCATGGGCGAAGATCTGGCCGCAATGGCCCGTCCCGTAGATGTGAAATATAATCGCCAGGGCTTTGGCGCGACGCTGACCGTTTTGACCACTGGCGCGATGGCCCCGATGGTGGAAATGCAGAAAGAGCAGATGCGGGCCAAGGTGAACGGCGTCTACGGCTACAATGCGATTTCCCGCGTGCGCGTGACACAAACCGCACCCACCGGCTTTGCCGAGGGGCAGGCGGATTTCAGTTACGCCCGCAAAGAACAACCAAAACCCGAACCCACCCCCGAAGTACGGGCCGAAGCCGCAACGCTGGCCGCCGGTGTCGGGGACGACGGATTGCGTCAGGCGCTGGAACGGCTGTCCCAGAGCGTTCTGACCAAAATGAATTCTCAAGAGAGGTAAACAGATGAACCGCAGACATGCACTAAACCTGATGGGCGCCACCGCTGTCGCCGCAACCGCTGGCGCGCTGATTCCGTCCTTTGCCGCCGCGCAAGAGGCCGCAGAAAACGGCATCGTAGAGATGACCCTTGGCGCTGATGACGCACCGGTTACACTGATTGAATACGCCTCCTTCACCTGTCCGCATTGCGCCACCTTCCACAACAATGTGCTGAGCAAAATCAAGGCCGAGTATGTGGAGACCGGCAAGGTGAAGTTCATCTATCGCGATGTCTATTTCGACCGTCCTGGTCTTTGGGGGGCGATGATGGCGCGGTGTGAACCCAGCAAGTTTTTCGGCATCGTCGACATGCTCTATGCAGATCAGAAGTCCTGGGTCGCTGGCGGTAATCTAGGTGAGATTGACCAGAACCTGCGCAAAATTGGTCTGGTGGCAGGCCTGGACAAAGCTAAGCTGGACGCCTGTATGTCAGATGCGGAAAACGCACAGGCACTTTACGGCTGGTTCCAGAAAAACGTCGAAGCAGATGACGTGCAGGGAACGCCGACGCTTCTCATTGATGGTGTGAAACATTCCAATATGAGTTATACGGATCTGAAAGAGATCCTTGACGAAAAATTGGGAATGTAATGACTGCACCACTTGCCGGGCTCAAGGTTGTTGAGCTCGCCCGTATCTTGGCCGGCCCTTGGGCCGGTCAAACCCTGTCCGACCTTGGCGCCGATGTGATCAAGATCGAAAGCCCCGCTGGCGACGACACGCGCCAATGGGGCCCCCCGTTCATCGAACGCACTAGCGAGGATGGCGAAGGTCACGACGACACTTCTGCCTCCTACTTTCACAGCTGCAACCGTGGCAAATCCTCCATCACCGTTGATTTCCGCACGCCCGAGGGTCAGGAACAGATCCGCAAATTGGTGCAGGATGCAGACATTCTGATCGAAAACTTCAAGGTTGGCGGCCTGCAGAAATACGGCCTCGACTACGCCAGTCTGAAGGCAATTAACCCTCGGCTGATCTACTGTTCGATCACCGGCTTTGGTCAAACCGGACCTTATGCGCATCGTGCGGGCTATGACTATATCATTCAGGGCATGTCCGGCCTGATGTCGATCACCGGTGATCCAGATGGCCAGCCGCAGCGTGTAGGCGTTGCAGTGACGGACATTTTTACCGGCGTTTATGCGGTCAGCGGGATTCTGGCAGCGCTGCATCAGCGGCATATGACCGGCGTGGGCCAGCATGTGGATATGGCCCTGATGGATGTGGCGGTCTCTGTCACCGCGAATCAGGCAATGAACTACCTCAGCACCGGTAACCCACCAGGGCGTACCGGAAACTACCATCCGAATCTGACACCTTACCAAGTGTTTGACTGTGCCGATGGCCACATCATCATCGCCACAGGCAATGACGGGCAGTACCAACGCCTGTGCCGCCTGCTGGGCCTTGATTGGATGGCAGGAGCGCCAGAATTTCTGAAAAACGCCGACAGGATCGCCAATCGGGATCGGATGATCGACCTCTTGATGGCCGAAACGCACAAACGCAGCAAGGCAGAGCTGCTGTCCGGGTGTGAAGCAGAGGGCATTCCCGCAGGTCCGATCAATGACATGTCCGAGGTGTTTGAAGACCCGCAGGTCAAAGCACGCGGGATGAAGGTGGAGCTGGACGGTATTCCCGGTGTGCGCGCGCCCTTCACCTTCTCTGATGCGGAGCTGAAACTGAATCGCGCCTCACCCAAGCTGGGTGAACATAACGAAAGCTAAACAATCGCCCCGACCCTGTGTCGGGGCGATGTTCGTTCAGGCCTTAGCCGTAATCACGGGCCCCAAAAATGGCGGAACCAACACGCACATGAGTGGCGCCAAAACTAACCGCCTTCTCAAAATCGCTGCTCATCCCCATCGACAGGCCGGTCAGATCATTGCGTGCGGCGATCTTGGCCAACAAAGTGAAGTGCAGAGATGCCTCCTCCTCCACCGGCGGGATGCACATTAGGCCCTGCACTGGCAGGTCCAGACTACGGCATTCAGCGATAAAGGCGTCCGCTTCGGACGGCAAAACGCCAGCCTTCTGATCCTCGGCACCGGTGTTCACCTGAACAAATAGATCGGGGCAATGGCCCAGTTCCTGCGCCAGACGGGCCAGCGTATGAGCCAGTTTCGGGCGATCAACGGAATGGATCGCCTCGAACAGCTGCATCGCCTGACGGGCCTTGTTGGTCTGCAGCGGGCCGATCAGATGCACGTTCACACCGTCAAACTGTTCGCGGAAATCAGGCCATTTGCCCGCCGCTTCCTGCACCTTGTTTTCGCCGAACAGACGGTGACCTTCGGACAGCACAGCCTCCACCCGCTCGTTCGGTTGCACTTTGCTGACAGCGATCAGCTGTGTGCTGCCAATGGCGCGACCGGCCTGTTCTTCGGCTTTGCGCAGGCGCGCGGTGATTTCGGTTAGGGACATGGGCGGCCTCCGGTGCTGTCGTCGCGGCGGAGAAAACACCAACCTCAGGAAAAAGAAAACCCCAGACCGCAAAGGTCAGGGGGCCATGGCGCATCACAAGGACGATATGCGCAAAAGAAAAGGGACAGGCGAAACGCCTGCCCCTCTCTTAGGTAGTCCTAAGTCGTTCTGAATTAGAACGAGAAGGTCATGCCCAGTTCTGCAACGGTCTCGTCTGCAACTTCGGCGATACCGCCAGCAACAGCTGCGCCGCCACCCAGCGAGTAGGATGCGCCGATGCCGTATGCGTCGTCGTTATCGTTCGAAGCGAACAGACCGGTTACGGTCAGGTCACCTTGAGTGTACGAAGCTTGCAGGCCGTAACCGGTGTTGTCGTCGGTTTCGGAGTACTGAACGCCAACTGCGATCGCACCCATCGAGTAACCTACGTACAGGTTGTACTCGTCTTCTTTGTCAGCTTCGCCGTAGCCAGCTGCAAAGGAGATGTCGCCGAAGGAACCGGTTGCGCCCAGTGCCCAGTCGTCGCCAGCTACGGAGCCAGTTTCAACCGATGCGGATACTGCGATGTCGCCCAGCGAGTACTCAACCAGAACGGAAGTGGAACCGTTGCCGGAGATTTCTGCAACGTCGTCAACACCCAGACCGTCGAAACCGATGTCCGACAGACCTTCGTTGTCGTTTGCTGCGTCCGAAGAACCAACGGTTACGGTCAGGCCGGCAACCGAAACGAATACTTCAGGGGAGGAAACTTCAGCTTGGCTGTCTTGAGTAGCTTCTTCGGTGTCGAAGCCGCCGTCGATGTCCAGCGATGCACCGAAGGATACGCCACCGTCAGTTTCGCCGGTGCCTTCAATGTTGAAGTCGATTTCGTTTTCGATGGCGGTGTTGTCGCCGTCGTAGGTTGCGCCGAAGTTTGCGGAGCCGCTGAAGCTGATTTCAGCTGCAGCTACACCAGCGGTTGCTACCAGTGCGGTGGTCGCGAAGAGAATCTTTTTCATGGTTTTTCCCTCGAATTTCCAATCAAGCGCCCCATAACGGTTTGTCCGTTTGGGCATGGCCGTTCTTTCGCTCTTTTCGGGGGGCGTTTGCAAGCGGCGCGAGGGGGGCGTTGCAAATCTGTCCCCCGGATGGTGCAGCTTTGCCACACCTGTTTCAGCCACAGATCTACCGCCCAGGATAAGCCGAATGGCAAGTCCCTGCCGACAGTCGCCTTATATATACTGTGCACATGACTAAAGCCTTGCCCCTAAAGGCGCCCTTCGGTAGGACGAATGGAAATTAGCAAGCTGGGGTATGCTTATGACCGTTCAAAACCGCATCAAACTTGGGGTTTCTGCTGCTGCACTGATTGCTGTCAGCGCCTGTGGTTTGGTCCAGCCGGCGGCCCTTTCGCCCGAGGCACAGGCGCAAACCACCGAAGAACGTCGTGAAACGATCTGGGATATTTTCAACAATCAGGATCAGGACGTAAATGTGTCGGTGAACCGATACATCTGGAACGCCTCGCTGGAAGTTTTGAACTTTATGCCCGTCGAATCGATTGATCCCTTCACTGGTGTGATCGTCAAAGGCTACGGAACCCCACCCGGCGGCAATCGCGCCTATCGTGCCACTGTTTATGTAAAAGATCCGGCACTGGCAGCACGATCGCTGATCGTGACGCTGCAGGGTCGCGATGGCAAACCCGTCTCAGCCAGCACCCAGCGCGCGATTGAGGACGCGATTCTGTCCCGCGCACGTCAGCTGCGCATCGAAGATGGCCGCCTATAAGCCACTCCGGCATCAAAGAATCACAAAGGCGCCTCACACGGGCGCCTTTTTTAATTTTAACAGCAGGCAGGCAACGTCAGTCGACTCAGTCTTTCACTGGTTGCGGCGTCAGCGATGCAAGGTGATTCACCCATTCCAATTGGCGCGGCAGGCAGTGGGTCTGCAAATCATAATTCTGCACGATGTGCTGGCGGGCTGCCTGACCAAAGGCGCGGCGCATGTCCACATCTTCCAGCAGGCGGCAACATTCAGAAACCAGCGCATCACCATCAAAGAAATCAACCAGCAACCCGTTCTCGCCATGGCGAATCGCTTCTTTCAGGGGGCCCGTATCGCTGGCAACAATCGCAGCCTCGGCACTCATGGCTTCAAACAGAGACCAGCTGAGCACAAAGGGATAGGTCAGATAAAGGTGCACACGGCTAACCTGCAACAGCCTGGTGAACTGATCGTAGGGAATCTTGCCCAGAAAATGTACGCGATTCCAGTTGGCCGTGGGAATCTGACCACGCACCTCATCGATGAATATCTGTTTCCACGTTTGTCCTTTGGGCGGTCGCGCGCCATAGCTGACCTCATCCCCACCAACGATCAACACCTGCGCGTTCGGACGTTCCTTCAGCAGACGCGGCAGCGCGCGCATAAAGATGTGATAGCCGCGGTAGGGTTCCAGATTTCGGTTCACAAAGGTGATAACCTCATCCTGACGCGTGACCTCTGATCCGTCGGGCAAGGCGAAACGCACATCAGGATTCGCCGTCATCGCAGTGGTGTCGATCCCATCGTGAATCACATCAATCTTGCGACGCCATTCTTCGGGGAATGTATCGGCCTGAAAATACGTCGGACTGATACCCGCGTCAGCAACCGGAAAATGCACCATATTGTTGATATTTTTCAGCCGGATGCGCAAAGATTCCGCCACTGGCACCTTGGGCTGAAATTCGGGATCGAAACCCAAATGCTGGTCATCGCTGCGATGATACAGCTCACAGTACAGACCGATTCGCGCGGTCGGCCAGACGTCGCGCAAAAACATTGTTTCACCCCAACCGTGGTGGCCAATGATCACATCAGGCTGAAATCCAGCCTCCCGCAATTTCAGCGCGGCATTAAAACAAGCCTCACCACGAATAACCTTGGTGTCGAAATCCAACAGCCACGGATGGGTGCCGCCGCCCTGCTTGCGCTGGATACTGTAGGGCAGCACCCGCACACCCTGCCATGTGGTCGGCTCCTTCACCCTAAGAGTCAGCGCCACGCACTGATGACCCGCTGCGGCCAGCGCAGGGGCAAGGTGTTTATATTGTCCGGGGAAATTTTGATGGATAAAGAGGATCTTCATAACGCGCCTTGGCTAACCACACCTCCCTTATAACGCGCATTGACGATGAGGCTATAACGCAGGTCCCGTTTCCACGCAGCAACATGGCATTTTTGCGCGCAGGTTTGCGAGGAGACACTGGACCAATGCGTCGCAGCCCCCTATCACCCCTGCGATACAGTTATAAAACGCCAGGAAAGGTCCGCGCGACATGACCCGCTATGTAGCAGCCGAAATCGAAGGCAAGTGGCAGGAAGCCTGGGACAAGGCCGACATCTTCAAGGCCGTCCGCAGCGACGACAAACCCAAATACTACGTGCTAGAGATGTTCCCATACCCGTCAGGACGCATCCACATCGGTCACGTGCGCAACTACACGATGGGCGACGTGATCGCGCGCTACAAAATCGCCACGGGCCACAACGTGCTGCACCCGATGGGTTTTGACGCCTTTGGGATGCCTGCCGAAAACGCCGCAATGGCATCGGGCGGTCACCCAAAAACCTGGACCTATGACAACATCGACACGATGGTGAACCAGATGAAACCGCTGGGCTTTGGTCTGGACTGGTCGCGCATGTTTGCCACCTGCGATCCCGAATACTATGGCCAGCAGCAGTCGATGTTCATCGACTTCATCGAAAAGGGTCTGGTTTACCGTAAGAACGCGGTTGTGAACTGGGATCCGGTCGATATGACCGTTCTGGCCAACGAACAGGTGATCGACGGCAAAGGCTGGCGGTCCGGCGCCGAGGTGGAACGTCGTGAACTGACCCAGTGGTTCTTCAAGATCTCGGAATTCTCTGACGAATTGCTCGGCGGTCTGTCAGGCCTGGACAATTGGCCTGCCAAGGTGCGCCTGATGCAGGAAAACTGGATCGGCAAATCGCGCGGTCTGCAGTTCGGCTTTGAACGCACTGATGGCGGCGAGAAGATTGAGGTTTACACCACCCGCCCCGACACGCTGATGGGCGCGTCCTTCGTCGGCATCTCCCCCGATCACCCGCTGGCCAAACAGCTAGAGGCAGAGCGCGAAGATGTCGCCGTCTTCTGTGCTGAGGCGCGCAAAGGTGGCACCACCGCCGAAGCGATTGAAAAGGCCGACAAGCTGGGCTTTGACACTGGCCTGACCGTAAAACACCCACTGGACCCAAATTGGGAGCTGCCGGTGTGGATCGCGAACTTCATCTTGATGGACTACGGCACCGGCGCGGTCTTTGCCTGCCCGGCCCATGATGAACGCGACTACGAGTTTGCCACCAAATACGACCTGCCGATCATTCCAGTGTTTGAACCAGTCGAAGGTCAGGCAGAAGCGGGCAAAGCCTATGTTCCGACCAAGGCCGAGAAGGTTCGCTACATCAAAGGCTATGCAGGTGCTGAGGTGCAAACCGGTGAAGAGGGCGTAAACACCGCCGTAGATCACTGCGAAGCGGCTGGTTTTGGCGAAGGCGTTACCAAATTCCGCCTGCGTGATTGGGGCCTTAGCCGCCAGCGCTACTGGGGCTGCCCGATTCCGGTTGTCCACTGTGAGGACTGCGGCGTGGTACCCGAGAAAAAGGAAAACCTGCCAGTTGAATTGCCAGAGGACGTCAGCTTTGACATCCCTGGCAACCCGCTGGACCGTCACCCGTCATGGCGCAATTGCACCTGCCCGAACTGTGGCAAGCCGGCGCAGCGCGAAACCGATACCATGGACACCTTCGTCGACAGCTCATGGTATTTCGCCCGCTTCACCGCACCCCGGGCAGACACCCCGACCGATCAGGCCGAGGCGGAATATTGGATGAACGTCGATCAGTACATCGGCGGCATTGAACACGCGATTTTGCACCTGCTCTACTCGCGCTTCTTTGCCCGCGCGATGAACATCTGCGGCCACCTGCCGGAGAAATCGAAAGAGCCGTTCAACGCGCTGTTCACGCAGGGCATGGTGACCCACGCGATCTACCAAACCGAGGGCAAGGATGGCCGTCCGGTCTATCACTACCCCGAAGAGGTCGAACTGCGCGACGGCAAAGGCTTCCTGCAGGACGGGCGCGAAGTAACCATCGTGCCGTCGGCCAAGATGTCGAAATCAAAAAACAACGTGGTGGATCCAGTGCAGATAATCGACCAATACGGTGCCGATACCGCCCGTTGGTTTGTCCTGTCCGACAGCCCGCCCGAACGTGACGTCGAATGGACCGCGTCCGGCGCCGAGGCCGCGCATAAACATCTGGGCCGCGTCTATCGCATCTGTGCGGAAATCGCCGCCTCTGATGTTGCCGACAATGCCACAGAAGATGAAGCGCTGCTGCGTGCCATGCACAAAGCCATCCAAGAGGTAACTGGCGGCGTTGACAGCTTTGGCTTCAATGCGTCCATCGCGAAGCTGTATGGTTTCACCAACACCCTGTCGAAATCCAAGGCGGGTGCTGGCGCCAAACGTCAGGCCGCCAAGGTGCTGGCACAGCTGATGTCGCCGATGACACCGCATTTGGCCGAAGAATGCTGGCAGGTGCTGGGCGGCGAAGGTCTGATCGCTGCGGCCGCATGGCCGGTTGCAGATGAGAAAATGCTGGTCGATGACACCGTCACAATGCCGATCCAGATCAACGGCAAACGTCGGGCGGAAATCAGCGTGTCCAAGGATATGGCAAAGGAAGAGGTTGAAAACCTCGTCCTCGCGCAAGAAGCTGTGGTCAAGGCCCTCGACGGGGGGCAACCGAAAAAGCTGATCGTGGTTCCGGGACGTATCGTGAATGTGGTTGTCTAAACGCCATCTGATGATGATGACATGTGCCGTGGCCTTGATGGGCTGCGGCTTCACCCCGGTCTATGCACCGGACGGCGCGGCCTCGGATCTGGAGGGGCAGATCGCCTTTGCCGACCCCAGCAGCCGTGACGAACAATTGCTGGTACGTCATCTGGAACAGCGGCTGGGATATACCACAGCAGGTCGCTATCGCCTCAGCTATGATCTGACGGTGGATCAACGACGGATTGCGGTGACAGAAACCAACACCACCGCACGGTTCAACCTGATTGGCGAAGTGCGCTACCGTGTGACTGATGCCAGCAGCGAAACCGTTCTGATCAGTGGCAGCGCCACACAATTCACCGGTTTTTCCGCCACCGGCACCACCGTGGCCACCCGCGCCGCGAATGAAGATGCGCGCGCTCGTCTAATGGTGATTCTGGGGGATCAGATCGTCGCACATCTGTTCGCCAAATCAGCCGACCTGGTGCAGTGACCCGATGAAACTGTCCCCGCGCGACGCCAACAAATACTTCCGCAAACCAGAGGCAGACCGCGCTGGCCTGTTGATCTATTCAGCGGATGCGATGCGCGCAGCGCTCAAACGGCAAGAGGTGATCGCCGCCCTCATCGGCCCAAACGGCGAAGAGGAAATGCGCCTGACCCGCATGTCAGGCGCATCGCTGCGCAAGGATCCGGCGCAGCTTCTGGATGCGATCAAGGCGGTCAGCTTCTTCCCCGGCCCGCGTGTGGTGTTTGTTGAGGATGCCAACGACAGCGCCACACCCGCGATCACCAACGCGATGGTCGATTGGGCAGCAGGCGATGCGCAGGTCATCGTCACCGGCGGTGCGCTGAAACCCACGTCAAAGCTGCGCAAACTGTTTGAGGCCCATCCAAACGCCTATGCCGTCGGCCTCTACGATGATCCTCCCAGTCGCGAAGATATCGAGGCAGAGCTGGCGCGCAGCGGCGTAAAAAACGTCGATACCGCCGCGATGACCGACCTGATGGATCTGGGCAAAGACCTGTCGCCCGGTGATTTCCGTCAAACGATGGAAAAGCTGGCGCTGTACAAACTGAATGACGCCACGCCCGTCACCCCCGAAGACGTCACCGCCTGCGCGCCTGCCACGATTGAAGCGGCGCTGGACGATATTTTGAACGTCGTGGCCGAAGGACGATCGGACCAAATCGGCCCGATTCTGGAAAAGCTGAAAGCACAGGGGGTGAACGCTGTGTCGCTGTGCATCGGCACCACGCGCCATTTCAGGACCCTATTCAATATCGCGGCCAATGACGGCGGGCGCATCTTTATTCCCGGCTCATTCAAGCAAAAAGAACGCAGTCAGAAACAGGCCCGCACGTGGGGCCCGGTCAAGCTGCAAGCGGCACTAACCCTGCTGTTAGATACTGATTTGCAACTGCGTTCCGCCGGCCAAAACGCCCCTGCGATGGCGCTGGTCGAACGGTCCTTGATCCGGCTGGCAATGATGGCGCGGCGGTAATTGGCCTTAGGTAAATTTGCGGAAGAAGCGGGTTCGGTCGAACATGCCTTCCAGCTCTTCCATCCGTTGGCGGGTGATATCCCACGTCTGTTCCTGCACCTCCGCAATCATCGCTTCGACAATCAGCATCAGGGCAGCGCTGGAATCCCACGCAGACGGCACTGTGATCCGCCCACAGAAGGTCACGTCGGCAAATTCATGCACCGGACTGCGCCATTGATCGGTGAACAGAATGATCCGCGCGCCCTTCTCCCGCGCCATCTTGGCCATGCGCAGGGTCGAATTTTCATACCGGCGCACATCGAAAATCACCAAGGTGTCGCCCGGCTTGATCTCTAACAGGTAGTGCACCCAAGCGTTCGACATCGACTGAATGTGAGTCACACCAGGCCGTGCCACCTGCATGTGCATAAAGAAGTAATCCGCCAGCGCGCGAGTGATCCGCCCGCCCACAACCATCACCGAATGATCCGTTTCCGCCAGCATTTCGCAGGCGCGATCAAACTGCGCCGGATCAATCTGCGTCAAGGTCTGGCGGATGTTGCCCATCACCGCATCGGTAAAGCGGTTGAGGATATGCGCATCCGGCGCACTTTCGACCCAGGTATCATGCTTGCTGATCGGGTCAGAGATTTGCGCCTCCAGCTCGCGCCGAAGGGCGTTCTGGAAATCAGGAAAGCCGGAGAAGCCCAGTTTCTGCACCATCCGAACAACAGTTGGCGTCGACACCTCCGCCGCCTTGGCCACCTGTGTGATCGAGGCAAGGCCCGAGACCGGATAGTTCTGCAACAGCGAATCTGCCAGCTGGCGTTCCGCCCGTGTCAGACTGTCAAAAGCACCCTGTAGGCGTTCGGCAATAGTTTCCGGTTGTTGCGTCATTTGCGCCCCCCTCAGGACAAGCATCTGGATCTACACCCGTTTTGATTACGATATAAACAATAGCGCTCGATCTGAAGATATTTTTTCAGTATTATTGTTGACAGGCCAGACCGATGTGAAGAATTGTTTACAAAGTTGGCACAGTGGACCGAAAGTCTCTGTGTCTCGAACGACCTGTGGGGGACGATTAGGGACATGGCAGATCGATATCCGATCTTTGACAATGAGGCGGTGCATGCCTCGCTGCCGCAAGACGCAGCGCCGGTCGTGGTGGTGTGTGAACATGCCAGTAATGCCATGCCGTCCGAATTTGGCGGGCTGGGTCTGGATAGAGCGGCGCGGGAAAGCCATGTTGCCTGGGATCCCGGTGCGCTGCCTGTGGCACGCGCCATTGCCACCAGCCTGCACGCGCCGCTGATCGCGGGTGCAGCCTCCCGCCTGCTGTTTGATTGCAACCGCCCGCCAGAAGCGGTGGATGCTATGCCCCCCCACAGTGAAGTCTTCGAGATTCCCGGCAATCAGAACCTGAGCGATGCCGCCCGTGCCGAGCGGGTGCGCCGGTTCCATGATCCGTTCAACGCTGCAATGGTCAAGCTGTTGGACGCGCAGGTCCCGCAGCTGATGATCACCATGCATAGCTTCACCGCCACTTATAACAGTCAGCCGCGCGAGGTCGAAATTGGCGTTCTGCATGACGACGACAGCCGTTTTGCCGATGCTTTGCTGGCCTGCGCCGCTGATCACACTGCGCATGTGGTGCGCCGCAACGATCCTTACGGGCCGGAACATGGCGTCACCCATACGCTGAAAAAACACGCCCTGCCCCGCGGCATCCACAATGTGATGATCGAGGTGCGCAATGACCTGATCGCCACCGCCGACCAACAGGCCGCAATGGCCACGATGATGGATATCTGGCTGCGCACGGCGATGGTCGCCTGTGACATCCCACAGGAAGGAGGCGCCCAATGCCCCGCCTGATCCGCGCATATGTCCGCTGGGTGGATGCCATCAACTACCGGCTGGGCCGGATCGTGATGTATGGCATCTTTGTCATGGTTGGCATCCTGATGTGGTCATCGATATCGAAGACGTTTTTCCTGCCATCGCTCTGGACGCTGGAAATGGCGCAGTTTGCAATGGTCACCTACTACATCCTTGGTGGCCCCTATTCGATCCAGATGGGATCAAACGTGCGGATGGACCTGTTTTATCACAACTGGTCGGACCGCAAGAAAGCACAGTTTGACGCCGCAACGGTGGTGGTCCTGGCCTTCTACCTTGGCGTCCTCTTTTACGGAGCAGTGGATTCCTTTGCCTATTCGCTGGGTCATTTCCGCGGCACACCCTTTGCGTTCCTGTGGGAATTGGTCACCACCTTCTTCACCGCTGGCCCAACGGCAGCGGCTGAACTGCTGGGCTATCTGGAACGCAGCCCGACCGCGTGGCGCCCGATCCTGTGGCCGATCAAGATGATCATGACACTCGGCATCCTTTTGATGCTGCTACAGGCACTATCCGAATTCTTCAAAGATATCGCCCGCATGCGCGGACAGGAGATCTGATCAAAATGTCCTATGAAATGATCGCAATCTTCATGTTCGCCACCATGATGGTGATGCTGTTCACCGGCCAGCGGGTCTTTGGCGCGATTGGCGGCGTGGCGGCTGTTGCCGCCCTGTTCCTATGGGGGGATGGCGGATCGGCCATTCCGTTTTCATCCGCGATGAAGCTGATGAAATGGTATCCGCTGCTGACCCTGCCGATGTTCATCTTTATGGGCTACGTGCTGTCAGAGTCCAAAATCGCGGACGATCTGTACAAGATGTTTCACGTCTGGATGGGGCCAGTGTCCGGTGGATTGGCCATTGGCACCATCGGCTTGATGGTGCTGGTATCGGCGATGAACGGCCTAAGCGTTGCAGGTATGGCCATTGGTGCTACCATCGCGCTACCGGAGCTACTGCGCCGCGGCTATGACAAGCGCATGGTAACGGGGGTCATTCAGGCAGGTTCCTCCCTCGGGATCCTAGTGCCGCCTTCGGTGGTTCTGGTACTATACGCGATGATTGCGCGCCAGCCGGTGGGGCAGTTGTGGCTGGCCGGTGTGGTGCCGGGGCTGATGATGGCGACGCTGTTCATCCTCTACATCTATATCCGCTGTAAAATGAACCCCGCCCTTGGCCCGACGCTGAGCGAAGAAGAGCGAAATGTATCCCGTGGGGAAAAAATCCGCCTACTGGGCGCGGGTCTACTGCCGCTGATCATCTTTGCCGCAATGATGGTGCCTTTTGTCAATGGCTGGACCTCGCTGGTGGAAAGTTCTGCCATCGGCGCCATGACCGCCTTTATGGCCGCCGTGCTGAAGGGACGGATGACCCGCGAGGTGTTTGAAAACTCGATCCGTCAGACGCTGGGCATTTCCTGTATGTTCATGTGGATCATTCTGGCCGCCTTGGGATTTGGCGCGGTGTTTGATGGCTTGGGTGCGGTGAACGCGATCAAGGGTTTATTCACCGAACAACTGGGCCTTGATCCGTGGATGATCCTTATCCTGATGCAGCTGAGTTTTATCCTGATGGGCACCTTTCTGGATGACACTGCGATGCTTGTAATCGTCGCGCCGCTTTATGTGCCGCTGGTGCATACACTGGGGTTCGATCTGATCTGGTATGGTGTCCTTTATACGATCACCACGCAGATCGCCTATATGACCCCGCCGTTCGGCTACAACCTGTTCCTGATGCGGGCAATGGCACCGCCAGAAATCACGCTGCAGGACATCTACGGATCCATCCTGCCGTTTGTGATGATCATGGTTTCGGCGCTGATCCTGATCATGACCTTCCCGCAGATCGCACTTTGGCTGCCTGAATACGTTTATGGAAAATGACAGAACTCCTGCCAAGGGAGCGTCCAATAACAAGGGGATAACCCCATCAACGCCTGACAAAGGCCAACAGAAAATTGGAGAGTATGACATGACCACAAGACGTAAGTTTCTTGCCGGTGCCGCAGCTGCACCGGCCGCCCTTGCCACCCCGGCGCTGGCGTCCAGCACCATCAAGTGGCGTATGCAAACCTATGCCGGCCCTGCGCTGGCAGAACATGTGGTAAAACCCGCTATCGACATGTTCAACAAAATCGCTGGCGACCGCATGCAGATCGAATTGTTCTATGCCGATCAGCTGGTCCCCACGGGTGAGCTGTTCCAGGCAATGCAGCGTGGCACTATTGATGCGGTGCAATCCGATGACGACTCGATGGCGTCCCCTACCGAGGTCACTGTGTTCGGCGGCTACTTCCCCTTTGCCTCGCGCTACAGCCTCGATGTGCCAGTGCTGTTCAACCAGTACGGCTTGAATGAGATCTGGGATGAGGAATATTCCAAAGTTGGCGTAAAACACATCTCTGCCGGTGCGTGGGATCCCTGCCACTTCGCCACCAAAGATCCGATCCGTTCGCTGGCGGACCTCAAAGGTAAGCGCGTCTTCACCTTCCCAACCGCCGGTCGCTTCCTCAGCCAGTTTGGCGTGGTGCCTGTGACCCTGCCTTGGGAAGATATCGAGGTCGCGATGCAAACCGGCGAGTTGGACGGCATCGCATGGTCCGGCATCACCGAAGACTACACCGTTGGCTGGGCCGATGTGACCAACTACTTCCTGACCAACAACATCTCTGGCGCTTGGGCCGGGTCGTTCTTTGCCAACCAGGGCAGCTGGGACGGCATTCCCGAAGATCTGCAAACCTTGTTCCGCGTCTGCTGTGACCAGTCTCACTATTATCGCCAGTGGTGGTATTGGGGCGGCGAAGCTGACCTACGCGTCAACGGCCCCAAAATGGAACTGACCTCGATCCCCGATGCCGAATGGGCCACCGTGGAAGAGGCCGCTTATAAATTCTGGGATGAAGTTGCGGCCGAAAGCCCGACCAAGGCGAAGGTTGTCGAAATCATCAAGAAATACAACGCCGATATGCAAAAAGCGGGCCGCCCCTACCGCTACGGTTAAGGCACCCTGCCCCGCGTCTTGAACACGCGAAACACAACACTCTGAGGCCCCGGCACCGACCGGGGCCCTAGGACGTAAAGTAAGGCAAAGGAGCCCGCAAATGGCTGGCATGATGACTTTTGAACAGCTGAAAGCAGCCGTTGCGGACGGCACGATCGACACCGTTCTGGCCTGCATGGTGGATATGCAGGGCCGCCTGATGGGCAAGCGATTTGTGGGCCACCATTTTGTGGACAGCGCTTGGGAGGAAACCCATTGCTGCAATTATCTGCTGGCCACCGATTTGGAAATGGGCACGCCGGACGGCTTTGCTGCAACCAGCTGGCGTGAGGGCTATGGCGATTATGTAATGAAGCCAGACCTTGGCACCATCCGCCCGCTGCCGTGGCTGGAGGGCACCGCGCTGGTGCTATGTGATGTGCTGGACCACCACCATCACAAGGACGTCGAACATTCCCCCCGTGCGATCCTGAAAAAACAGGTCGAACGCGCGCAGGCGATGGGGTTGGATCCTGTCACCGCGACGGAACTGGAGTTTTTCCTGTTTGAAAAATCACTGAAAGAGATTTCCGCCAGCGGCTACCGCGATCTGACGCCAATCTCTGACTATAACGAAGATTACCACATCTTCCAGACCACCAAGGAAGAGCATGTGATGCGCCCTCTGCGCAATCACCTCTACGCCGCAGGCATTCCCGTGGAAAACACCAAGGGTGAAGCAGAGGCCGGTCAGGAAGAGCTTAATATCAAATATGCGCCTGCGATGCTGACCGCCGATCACCACTCGATCGCGAAACACGCCACCAAAGAGATCGCATGGCAACAGGGCCACGCCGCCAGCTTCATCCCGAAATGGCATCCGAACCGTGTTGGGTCGTCCAGCCATGTGCATCAGTCGATGTGGCAGGACGGGCAGAACGTCTTTTTCGACGCGGATAAACCCTATGGCATGTCGGATCTGATGCGCGCCTATGTGGCAGGACAGATCAAATACGCCAGCGACCTGACCTATTTTCTCGCGCCTTATGTGAACAGCTACAAACGCTTCCAGAAAGGCAGCTTTGCCCCGACCAAGGCGGTCTGGTCCGTTGACAACCGCACTGCCGCCTTCCGCCTGTGTGGCGCGGGCAGCAAAGCCGTGCGCATCGAATGCCGCATCGGTGGGTCTGATCTGAATCCCTATCTGGCCATGGCCGCGCTGATCGCCGCCGGTCTGGCAGGTGTTGAGGAAAGACTGGAACTGGCCGATCCGCTGCAGGGTGACGTCTACGAGATGGACGGCGTGACCGACGTGCCGCACTCCCTGCGCGAGGCAACCGAAACCCTGCGCAACTCCGCAATGTTACGGGCGGCGATGGGGGATTGGGTTGTCGATCACTACACCCGTGCAGCAGAGGTCGAACAGGAAGAGTTCGACAATGCA
The DNA here is from genome assembly GCF_022347685.1 of Thalassobius sp. Cn5-15. Classification (GTDB taxonomy): domain Bacteria; phylum Pseudomonadota; class Alphaproteobacteria; order Rhodobacterales; family Rhodobacteraceae; genus Thalassobius. The sequence continues at coordinate 208,307 of NZ_JAKRGF010000004.1, read as the reverse complement.
GTGACCGACTGGGAGCTGGCCCGTGGGTTTGAACGCGCCTGATCACTGAAATTCACGCCGGTGGTCTCAGGCCACCAGCACAAAAATAAACAAACGATGAAACGGGGCCCCGCCCCTTTGACTGGAGTCTGAGGCATGGGACAAAAACTGACATGCATTTCGCCGATCGACGGATCGGTTCTGGCAGAACGTGAGGTTCTGTCGCTTGAGGCTGCGACGGATGTGGTCACCCGCGCCAAGGCCGCGCAGGCCAACTGGGCCGCGCGCCCCCTACAAGAACGGATTGATCTGGTCATGGCCGGTGTCGCCAAAGTGGGCGAGATGAATGATGAGATTGTGCCAGAGATTGCCCAGCAGATGGGCCGTCCGGTCCGCTATGGTGGCGAATTTGGCGGGTTCAACGAACGCGCCAGCTACATGGGCCAGATCGCTGCCGACAGTCTGGCGGATATTGAGGTGGGCGAAGACGCCACCTTCAAACGCTACATCAAACGGGTGCCCCATGGCGTGGTGCTGGTGGTGGCGCCGTGGAACTACCCCTACATGACCGCGATCAATACTGTCGCGCCCGCACTGATCGCGGGCAACGCCGTGGTACTGAAGCACGCTACGCAGACCCTGTTGGTAGGCGAACGCATGGTTGCGGCGTTCACTGCTGCGGGTGTGCCTGCGGATGTGTTCCAAAACGTCTTCCTCAGCCATGATGTGACGTCGGATCTCATCGCGGCAAAAAGCTTTGGCTTTGTGAACTTCACCGGTTCTGTCAACGGCGGCCGCGCCATTGAACGCGCGGCCGCGGGTACCTTTACTGGTGTTGGCCTGGAGCTGGGCGGTAAGGATCCCGGCTATGTGATGGAAGACGCCGATCTGGACGCTGCCGTGGATACGCTGATTGACGGCGCAATGTTCAATTCCGGCCAGTGCTGCTGCGGAATTGAACGGATCTATGTTGTGGAGAGTCTGTTTGACAAATTTGTTGCCAAGGCAGTGAAGATCGTCGAGGGCTACAAGCTGGGCAATCCGATGGACCCAGAAACAACAATTGGCCCGATGGCCAACATCCGTTTCGCTGATGAGGTCCGCGCACAGGTGGCCGAGGCGGTGGCGGCAGGCGCCAAGCCGCTGATCGACCCCGCCCTGTTCCCCGAAGATGGCGGCGCCTATCTGGCCCCGCAGATCCTGATTGACGTGACCCACGACATGCGGGTGATGCGCGAAGAGAGCTTTGGCCCCGTGGTCGGCATCATGAAGGTGAAGGACGACGCCGAGGCGATCGCGCTGATGAACGACAGCGACTTTGGCCTCACCGCATCCCTGTGGACGCAGGACGTTGAACGCGCGCAAGCGATTGGCGACCAGATTGAAACCGGCACCGTGTTCATGAACCGCGCCGATTATCTTGATCCGGGTCTGTGCTGGACCGGCTGCAAAGACACCGGACGCGGCGGTGGCCTATCGGTTATCGGCTATCACAACCTGACCCGCCCCAAATCCTACCACCTGAAAAAGGTGACCGGCTAAGTCCGGCAAATCGAGAGGAATAACACCATGACACTCACCGCAAACTGGTCTTACCCCAACGCCATCCGTTTTGGCGCAGGCCGCATCAATGAACTGCCCGACGCCTGTGCCGCGGCTGGCATGAAGAAACCCCTGCTCGTCACCGACAAGGGCCTTGCGCCGCTGCCGATCACAGCGCAGGCACTAGAGATAATGGAAGCCGCCGGTCTGGGCCGTGGCATTTTTTCCGAGGTGGACCCAAATCCGACCGAGGTGAATCTGGACGCAGGCCTAAAGGTCTACCGCGCAGGAGGTCATGATGGGGTGATTGCCTTTGGTGGCGGCTCTGGCCTTGATCTGGGTAAGATGGTCGCCTTTATGGCCGGCCAAACCCGCCCTGTTTGGGATTTTGAAGATGTGGGCGATTGGTGGACCCGCGCCGACAGTGACGCCATCGCGCCGATCATCGCCGTGCCCACCACCGCAGGGACCGGATCCGAGGTGGGGCGCGCGTCCGTCCTGACCAATTCGACAACCCATGAGAAGAAGATCATCTTCCACCCCAAGGTGCTGCCCACCGTAGTCATCGCGGATCCAGAGCTAACCGTTGGCATGCCGCCAATGATCACCGCTGGCACAGGCATGGATGCCTTCGCCCATTGTCTGGAGGCCTTCTGCAGCCCGCATTTCCATCCTATGTCGCAAGGCATCGCGCTTGAAGGGCTGCGCATCGTCAAGGAATACCTGCCCCGCGCCTACAAAGATGGCACTGATATTGAGGCCCGTGGTCAGATGATGGCAGCGGCTGCAATGGGCGCCGTGGCCTTCCAGAAAGGTTTGGGCGCGATCCATGCGCTGTCGCACCCCATCGGGGCAATGTACAACACCCACCACGGCACCACCAACGCGGTCGTCATGCAGCCGGTGCTGAAATATAACCGCGCCGCGATTGAGGAGCGGATTGAACAGGCCGCTGCCTATCTGGGTATCGAAGGTGGCTTTGACGGGTTCTACGCCTTTGTCGGGGAATTGAACGCATCGCTTGGCATTCCTGCCAACCTGACGGAACTAGGCGTGACCAATCCCGATAAGGCGGCGATCATCAAGGGCGCGTTGACAGATCCTTCGACCGGAGGCAATCCGGTGGAAATGACAGCGGAAAACACTGCTGAACTACTGGACGCCTGTTTCAAATAAACCGAAACGCCGTATGGCGGGGCGCTATAGTCCCGCCACCTATACCTGTCAGGCACCATCGGATTTTCCTGACACCCGCGCCATACATCCGAGATGAAGACCGACTCGAAAGGATGTATTGCCGCCCAACACCCCGTTTTTAACACAAAAACGAATCATCCAAGCGGGTGATTTGTTCAAAAATTGCAAACAATAGCCCCCACATCACTTCGTTTGTCGCAATTGCAAAACACTTATTGGTTGCGTCATTAACCATGATTGCCATCCGAAGGCCTGTACAAAAGTCCTAGTAATGTGACCACGACCGTTGCACGCGGAAATACCCCGTCAAACGGTCAATCGGTCGGGAGGGCGATTTAATGTCAAAATATCCACATCGCTACGCCTAAAATCAAACGCCTGCGGAACCACGACAGGGCCCTTTCCGTTCAGGCCCTGCATACAATAAGCGCGATCAAAAGTTGATTATCAACAGCACGAAAACAATGGCGCCGAAATTCACACAATCACCTGCCTGAATCCCGACGGGCAACATGGCACGATCTTTGCTTTCAGAGCCTTTTTGTCGGAAAAGCCGAAAGGGGGCCCACCTATCCTTTTGGTACCAAAATACCTAATCGTTTGGAGGGGCTAGGACCTTCGTAGGTAGGGCATCTAGGGGTTGCAAAACGCCTGAATTCATTGACGCAAAAGGCCAAAATCGCCATAAAAGTTAAGAAAGTTTGGCTGATCTGTGGGGAAAACTTGCAGTGAATTCCACTAAAACTCGACAAGAGTTTTATCGGAAGATGTGGGGGCATCGGGCCAGCTTCGAAGACCCGCACCGGGCAATGGTCTGCCAATTGCCCGGCGTTGCACACAATGTTTGACCAATTTCTTTCCGAGTTCACTCGGAGAGGGGTGTTACACTCGTGCCGTCGTTAGGCGGCCGACCCGTTAGTTACGCCAGATTTTCTGGGGGAGCCGTTGATATGAATGCACATGTCCAAGCCACGTCCACCAAGCTGGATGCCGCCGACCTGAAAGCGCACTTCGCCCCTCAGGCGCCAGTGGCTGTAGGATATCAGACTGTGTGGAAACGCGGCTTCGACATTCTGTTGGTGCTGCTGATGGCACCCGGCGTTCTGGTGGTTGTTACCATTCTGATGGTGATGATCGCACTGGATGGTGCTTCCCCGTTCTATCGGCAGCGTCGCGTCGGCCTGCATGGCAAAGAGTTCCACATGTGGAAACTGCGCAGCATGGTGCCCAACGCCGAACAGCAACTGGCCCGCTATTTGGACAAAAACCCCGAGGCCCGCGTCGAATGGGACCGCGATCAGAAACTGACCAACGATCCGCGTGTCACCCGTATTGGTGCCCTGATCCGCCGCACCTCGTTGGATGAACTGCCGCAGTTATGGAACGTGCTAAAAGGTGAGATGTCGCTGGTTGGCCCGCGTCCTTTCTTGCCCAGCCAGCGTGCCCTTTATCCCGGCTCGGAATACTACGCGCTGGTGCCGGGAATCACCGGCATCTGGCAAACCTCCGTCCGTAATGAGGCTAGCTTTGTTGATCGGGCTGCCTTTGACGCGCAGTATTATCGCAGCCTGTCTTTCAGCACCGATCTGCGCCTGTTGGCCGCCACCGTTAGCGTCGTACTGAGCGCAACAGGCCGCTGAACACTTCGCCATTTTTATGCCGCAAGAACGCGTTATGCTGAAGGAGATCGGGCGTAGGCCTGATTCCCGAAACGTATTTTTCAACAGGACACCAAACGCCGCCGGCATGTGATGGATCCAAACACATTTGCATATCTGATACTGGGGCTCTGGCCCCTGATCGGCATTGGCCTGTTCCAATGGCTGCCGCCCGCACGTGCGTTTTTGGCCAACTTGTTTCTGTCCTACCTATTCCTGCCCCCCTTCCCAACCCAATTTGACCTGCCGCTGCTGCCGCCGCTGGACAAGGACACGCTGCCTGCCTTCACCATGCTGGCCGCGCTGCTTTCGGCGCGGATGCGTGATCATCTGGCGCAGCACCCGCTGCTGCCGCAATCGGTCGTTCTGCGGATGGTGCTGCTGATCTTCGTGCTATCGCCGGTGCTGACGGTGATTGTGAACACCGATGCACAATTCACCGGCCGTGTCGGCCTGCCGGGGTTAGGCCTGCGCGATGCGATATCTCTGGTTCTGACAAGACTGGTGATGGTGGTGCCGATGGTGATGGCCTATTCCCTACTGCGCCGAGAAGACGATCTGCGTGAGATGTTGATGGCCTTTGCTCTGTTCGGGCTGATCTACAGCCTGCCGATGCTGGTCGAAATTCGCCTGTCACCACAGCTGAACAATTGGATCTACGGGTTTTACCAGCACCTGTTTGATCAGGCGATCCGCTTTGGCGGCTTCCGCCCTGTGGTGTTCCTCTATCACGGAATTTGGGTTGCGTTCTTTACCATGACAGCGATGGTGGCCGCAGCGACACTGGCGCGCCATCAGAGCGGGCCACAGCGTGCGCGGGCGATCGTGGTGTCGCTCTACCTCTTTGCGGTGCTGGTACTGTGCAAATCCGTCGGTGCGCTGTTATTTGCACTGCTGCTGCTACCGCTGGTGTTGGGGCTGTCGGTACGGTTGCAAGTCGCAGTAGCAACGACAGTGGCGCTGGTCGCATTGGCCTATCCGCTGCTGAAAGGGGCTGGTCTGCTGCCGGAGCAGGCCCTGCTGGATCTGTTTTCCCGCATCAGCCCGGAACGCGCTGCATCACTGCAATTCCGTCTGAACAATGAGGCGATCCTGTTGGAACGCGCGAACGAACGCCCGCTGCTAGGGTGGGGCAGTTGGGGGCGTAATCAGGTGTTTAACCCGATCACCGGCCGCGAAACAATTTCTGACGGGCGCTGGATCATTGCGTTGGGTTTCTACGGCTGGCTGGGCTTCGGAGCCGAGATGTTGTTGCTGGCCGCGCCCATTCTGGTGCTGTTCTGGCGGTTTGGTGCCCTGCAGGCGGCGGGGATCTCGCCGCTATCAGGCGCTATTGCATTGACGCTGGCGATCAACATCCTGGACCTGTTGCCAAACGCCACGCTGACACCGCTGACATGGCTGCTGACCGGCGCGCTGCTAGGGCATTGCGAACACATCACCCAACGTGGCCCACGCGCCGAAGGCAGTGCAAGCGCCGCACAGCACGAGCCGCGCAAAAAGGGCCTGCAATCGGTCATCTGATGGGCACCGCAATCCCACCCGCAAAGATGGTGGGCAAAGCAGGACAAAACCCGCTAGGCTAGGCAGCAGACCAAACCCAAGACCCGTTTGCCCGCAAAGGATGCGTGATGCGCCTCTTCCATCTGACACTTGCCCTGATCTGCACCCTTTGGACAGCCATCCCTTTGCCCAGCGCGGCGCAGGCAGAAACGCCACCGCTCAAGGCGTTCTTCTTCGGCAACTCACTGGTGCACCACCGCGAAGGCTTGCCGCTGACCTCGACCCCCTATTGGCTGAACCAAATCGCCAAGGCCCGCGGCAGTCGTCTGGAGGCGGATGGCAGCTGGGGCTTTCTGCCTGATCACGCCCGCCAACTGCCACCCGATCCGAACTGGAAAATCGACGGTGTGCGTGGCGTCTGGGAACGTCGGCGTGGGGGATTGGGGCAATCGGGCATCTCTGCCGTAGTGCTGAGCGCTGAAAACTACTTGCAATATCAATCCCCCGAAGCCGTGATGCCCGGCAACAATCCTGCAAACCTCAGCGCGGTAGCCGCCAGCCTGCCGGTACTGGATTGGGCAAATGCCGATCGCGGCAGCACTGAAATGCGATTCTTCCTTTATCAGGGATGGGCGGATATGGAGGCTGTGGTCAATAGCTTCCCCCCTGACCGCGCGGGCTATACAGCCTATCTGGACGCGCAGGGCGGGGCCTACGATCAATGGTATCACGACTACGCCGCCACCCTGCATGAGGCACGACCCGAACTACAGATTGAGCTGCTGCCCATCGCAACCTCACTTGTCCACATCCTGCAGCTGCCTGCGCTGGAAGCATTAGAGCCTATTGATCTGTTCAGCGATGATGCGCCGCATGGGACGCCAACACTCTACTTCCTTGCAGCGATGATCAGTTATGGGCCGATGTTTCAGGACACACTGCCCTCCCGCATGGAGCTGCCCGCTACTATTCATCCCTTGGTGCGTCAGAACTACAGTGTGATCGCAGCCACAATTGGTGCTGGGATGGCGCATGCCCAGCGCCCGCTCAAGGTCAAAGCCCGCGAGCCGCAACCCACACACCCGCAGCCTGCCGCACATGCCACGCCCCCCGACCGAGCACCCGCATTAGGCATCGGTCTGCAAGGCATTGCGGACTGGTCCACACAGATGCCCTTCATCGACCAGATAAAATCCGCCCGTCCCTGGATCGGACACAAGACTGGACAATGGGGTGGCATGGACGCTGATCAGCTGCGGGCCGCTGGGGCGCTTTCGCCCGCAGGCTGGCCGCAGCGCCTGCCCGAGGGGGTCGAGCGGCTGGAAACCTTTGTGCTGGCGGATTTGCCCCCAGACGCAGCGCTGGCCGCCGGTCGCTACCGGATGCGCTATACAGGCAAAGGCCGCATCCAGCTGCTGGGCCGTGCCCGCAATGTCAGCGCCCGCCACGATGGCTCTAGGGGCGAAATGTGGTTTGACTTCACACCCGGTGAGGGGCTGGTCGCCATTTCGATTGCGGCGCTGGACACAACAGACCCGATCCGCGACATTGAGGTGATCCATGAACGCCACCTGCCCTACTGGGCGATGGGAGAAACATTCAATCCCGACTGGCTGAGCCGGATTGAGAACATGCGCGTTGTCCGCTTCATGGACTGGATGGGCACCAACGACAGCCCGATTCGCACATGGGGCGACCGGCCGCTCCCGCAAGATTACAGCTACAGTTGGCGCGGTGTGCCGCTGGAGGTGATGCTGGATCTGGCCAATCGCATTGGCGCCGATCCGTGGTTCAACATGCCCCACCGCGCCGATGATACCTATGTCCGCCGCTTTGCCACGCAGGTGGAGGCAGGACTGAACCCGCAGCTGAAGGCCTATGTGGAATATTCCAACGAGGTGTGGAACTTCATCTTTTCGCAGGCAGAATATGCTGGTGATCAGGCCGTCGCCCGCTGGGGCGAGGGCGTGCGCGACACCGATGCGTGGATGCAATGGGCCGGCCTGCGCGCGGCAGAGGTTGCGGCGATCTGGGCCGATGTATTCGGCGCCGATGCACCGACACGGCTGACCCGTGTGATTGCCACGCACACCGGCTGGCCCGGGTTGGAAGAGCCATTGCTAACCGCGCCCCTCTACACCGCTGAAGATCGCAGCAACCAACCGCCGGTGGCGCAGTTTGATGCGTATGCTGTCACCGGCTATTTCGGCCACGCCCTTGGCAGTTCACCACAGGCGGATCAGGTAAAGGGCTGGCTGCGCCTTGGTCAGACAGAGGCACAGCGACGCGCCTATGCGCTGCTGAAATCCGGTGAGGTGCGTTCTCTGGTCAACGAAACCTTCCCTTATCATGCTAATGTCGCAGCCAAGCACGGACTGCCGCTGATCATGTACGAAGGCGGCACGCATATCGTGGCAGACAGCGAATGGCAGGGGGACACGCAATTGACAGCCTTTTTCGCTACACTGAACTACAGTGAAGAGGTCGCATCACTCTATGAGCAAGTGATCGAGGGCTGGCAGGCCGCAGGCGGCACGCTGTTCAACGCCTTTGTCGATGTCGGCGCGCCCAGCAAATGGGGCAGCTGGGGGGGGCTGCGCCATCTGGGCGATGACAACCCCCGCTGGCAGGTACTGCATACCGCAAATGCCAACCTGCCCACATCATGGGAGGCGCGTGATTCCGCAGTGTTCCAACAGCTACGCAGTCAGGCAGGCAGCGACCGCGATGATCTGCTGACCGGCAGCACCGGCCCGGACCTGATGATCGCGCATAACGGCAATGACTGGCTGATCAGCAACGGCGGTGGCGACCGGCTGCATGGGGGCGATGGCGTCGATACTGCCGTTCTGCCCGGTGCCGCAACGGATTATCAACTCAACTGGACCAATGGCCCGCGGGGGCGCTTTCTGATAGCCGAAAGCGAGCGCGCGACGATCTATATGCACGCGATTGAGCAGTTGGAGTTTGCAGCAGAACAGGGCCGGATCTACCGTGTAAGTGCCCCTTGAGCAGGCCAGGCTAAACGCCTCTAAAATTTGGCCAGTTGTTTTTCCGGCATGCTCCAGCCCTGCACGCCCTCTTCGGCCTCAGGCAGTTCCAGACCAATTTGGGTGATCAAACGCGACGCGCTTGCGGCCACATCTGCGGCCTCCATCACCCGTTTGCGCCCCGCCTGCCCCACCTGCGCGGCACGGGCAGGGTCAAACGCCAGATACTCCAGCGCAGAGGCAAGGGCGATGGTATCCGCAGGCCCAACCAAAATGCCATTCAACCCGTTTGTGATCATTTGGTTCACACTTTCACACTCCACCGCGACAACAGGGCATTCACAGCTCATCGCTTCTAACACTGCGGTTTCAGTGATCTCTGCCGGACTGGACATCACGTAGACATGAGCCGCGCACAACCGATCACGCAGGGTGTCGTCAGACATCGCACCGGGAATAAAAACAGTACCTATGAGGCCCAACTCAGCCACCTGATGTTCCAGCTCGGCGCGGAACCCTGCGCCGCCATCTGCGTCCTCACCCAAAATCTCCAGATGCACTTCAATGTCACGGCTTTGCAGATGTAGCACCGCCTGTAATAGCGCGTCATGACCTTTGTCGGCAGCCAGATCCGCGCTGGCGATCAGACGCAGGGGTTTGCCCACTTCGCGCGCGCGATAGGGTCTATCACGGCGCAGATAGGCTGTATCGACGCCAAGAGGATGCACAGTCACATCCGATGGCATATCCGCCCCCAGCCGCACCGTGAGATCATCAAGAATGGTTTGGGACCCAACCGACGCAAACCGCGCACCGCCCCATTTCACATGCTGGGCCACTCCTGCCTCGGCCAGCGGGCGATCCAGATGCAGCGAATAGTCGATACCGTAAAGCCGCTGCGCCAGTGCCATAACCAGCGCCATGTCACCACAGCCGGGCACATGCACATGATAGATGTCCTGATCCGCACACATATGCGCCAGATGCCGCGCCAAAGGCGCCGCCTGGGTCACCGCACGCCAATGATCGACACCGCCACGCCCCTGTCGCAGATGCCGCCAAGGCAAGCGCGGTAGTGCCGCCAGGCGGGCACTGAGCGTGGTTTGCGTCAGATACTGAGTGCGCTGTTCTGCCCCTTTGGCCCAGGAATGCACCACCGTTTCATCTGGATGATCTGAAAACACCACCACCTCAACACCCAGCGACTCGAGCTTCAGGATCTCACGCCAGTAGCGGCTGTGAGACTGCGCCGGAAAACCGGGAAGCAGGTAACCAAGCTTGGGTATTTCGGTCACGTCTGATGGTCCTTTGTGTTTTAGATCAGCCGAAGATTGTTTTTTGACCCAAAGGCCAGATAAAAGGGAATACAGTCTCTAATACGTAAAAAATGATGGTCACTTTAATCCGACCGCTGTTCACGAGTTCACGTTGTCGTCATGTCACACGTCCTGCCCTGCATGGAATTTCGCCCTAGACCCGATTCGATCCGCGCATGATTTCTGTCATCATTCCCGCCCATAATGAGGCCGCAACGATGCTGCCCTGCCTCAACGCACTGGCGGCAGCGGTACAGCCCGAATGCGGGGTTGAAGTGCTGTTTGTAGCCAATGGCTGCACCGACAGCACCGCTGATCTGGCCCGGCAGTTCGCCGCGACCGCGCCCTTTGCGATGACGGTTCTGGATCTGCCGCAGGGGGGTAAACCCGCAGCCTTGAACGCGGGCGACGGCGCGGCCACAGGCATTATGCGCGTTTATCTGGATGCAGATGTCGAGATCACACCAATGATGCTGACCGAACTGGTGACCGTGCTGGATCAGGACAGCGCCGCCTACGCCAGCGGCACGATGGTTATTCCCGACAGCCCCAGCGCCATTACCCGCGCCTTTGCCCGGTTCTATCGCACTGTACCCTTCATCCGCGACGGGGTGCCGGGCTGTGGCCTGTTTGCGGTCAATGCGAAGGGGCGTGCGCGATGGGAACAGTTTCCAGACATTATCGCCGACGACACGTTTGTCCGCCTGCAGTTCAACGCCGCCGAACGGCATAAGGTCGCGGCCGGCTATGTCTGGCCTCTGGTCGCGGGGCTGCGTAATCTGATCAAGGTGCGCCGCCGTCAGGATGAAGGGGTGCGCGAAATCAACGCGCTGTACCCCGCGCTGTTAGCCAATGATGACAAGCTGCCTTATGCCAAGCCCGACCTGTTCCGCAACATAGTGCGTATGCCGCTAAGTTTTGCAGTCTACAGCGGCGTCCGCCTGATCGGCCGACTGGCGCGCAACAACACAGGCTGGAGTCGCGGTCGATGACAGACCTCCCCAAACAGACCGCCGAAAAAACCAGCCTGATGTCCCGCGCCCTGCGCAGTTCGGTGATCAACGCCGGTGGCTTTGCCGCGTTTCAGTTTCTACGCCTGCTCTCTAATCTGGTTCTGACCCGTCTGTTGTTCCCAGAGGCCTTTGGCCTAATGGCGCTGGTCACTGTGGTGATGATCGGCCTGTCGATGTTTTCCGACATGGGCACCAGCCCCGCGATCATGCAAAGCAAGCGCGGCGATGAACCCGATTTCCTTAACACCGCGTGGACATTGCAAATCCTGCGCGGCTTCGGGTTGTGGCTGGCAGCCTGCGTGCTGGCCTATCCCATAGGCCAGTTTTATGGCGAGCCGTTGCTGACCCAGATCCTGCCCTTTGCCGCGCTCAGCCTGCTGATCGGTGGGTTCAACCCGACGAAGCTGGAAACCGCCAACCGGCACTTGCGCGCCGGGCGGGTCACATTGATCGAACTGGCGGTGCAGGCTTGCACCCTGCTGATCGCCATCACCGCCGCATGGGCGCTGCAATCCGTCTGGGCGCTGGTGATCAGCGGCATCGCGGGTGCGGTGATCAATCTGATCCTCCTACACCTGTGGCTGCCCGGCCCCGGCAACCGCCTGCGCTGGGACCAGAGCGCAACGGCGGAGCTGGTGCATTTCGGCAAGTGGATATTTCTGTCGACCATCTGCGGGTTTCTGGTGGCGCAGGGCGATAAGCTGCTGATCGGAAAATACCTCAGCCTTGATCAATTCGGGGTTTATAACATCGGCTATTTCTTAGCCTCTTTCCCGCTGATGCTGGGGGGAATGGTCACGCATAAGGTGCTAATCCCAATCTACCGTCAAAGCCCGCCGGATCAGTCGCGCGAAAACTTTCTGGCGCTTCGACGCATGCGGCTGACAGCCACGGCATTTCTGGTGGCAACGCTGCTGATGATGGCCGCCCTCGGGCCGTGGCTGGTCGGTCTGCTTTATGATGATCGTTATGCCGGGGCCAAGGGGATCGTGACCCTATTGGCCGCGATGCAGATCCCGCAGGTGATTGTGCTGACCTATGATCGTGCAGCTTTGGCCAATGGCGACAGCCGCCGATTCTTTGTACTGGCGCTGGCCCGTGCGGTACTGCTGCTGGGGGCGCTGGCACTGGGGCTGCAATATTACGGTCTGATCGGTGGCCTCATCGGCATCGGCCTCTCTGGCCTCTTGGCCTATCCGGTGGTGGTCTGGCTGGCCCGCCACCAAGGTGCTTGGGATCCGCTGCACGATCTGGCTTTTACACTTTTGGGTGGTTTGGGGGCTTTTGCAGTCCTTTATTGGCACTGGCATAGCATCCTAACACTGCTGCCCTAGACCCATCAGACCAAAATAAAGGGTGACAGAGGCGTTTTAGTCAATAAACTCGAAAACTTATTCGATTTTAGTGGGGTAACGCCTCAAACTATCCATATTTGCCCCGTATGTCCGTTATGTAGATTTGTGTAGATGAGTTCTGTTGATGACCAAGCCAAGTGTCCCTCACAGCACGGTCCAGCCTGACGCCGCCGCGCCAGCTGAGACGGATATTGCCATCGTCGGGATCGCTGCAAGGTTGCCAGGCGCAGAGGATGTTGCGACCTATTGGGACAATCTGCTGCAGGGCAACAGCGCCATTCGGCGAGTGGAGCGCGACCAGCTCATCGCCAATGGTGAGGCGCCACATCTGGTGGAGCGTGCAGATTACGTGCCCTTTGCGGCAGAGCTGCAGGGCTATAAGGCGTTTGATCCCGAATTTTTCGGCTTCTCCCCCAAAGAGGCGGCCATCCTTGACCCCCAGCACCGCCAGTTTCTGGAAGCATCGTGGGAGGCGCTGGAAAACGCTGGCCACATGCCGGAAAACTTCGACGGTTCCATCGGAGTCTTTGGTGGTTGCGGCATGGGTAGCTATTTCTACTTCAACATCTGCTCAAACCGCGATCTGGTCGACGATACAGGCATGTTCCTGTTGCGCCACACTGGCAATGACAAGGATTTCATGACCACTCGCCTCAGCCATGTGCTGGACCTCAAAGGGCCATCGGTGAACGTACAGACCGCTTGCTCCACCTCGCTGGTGGCGACACATTACGCCTGTCAGTCGCTGCTCAACGGTGAATGCGATATGGCGCTGGCCGGCGGCGTCACGATTGAACTGCCCCAGGGCCGTGGCTACCTGTTCAAAGAAGGGGAAATTCTGTCGCCCGACGGTGAATGCCACGCCTTTGACCACCGCGCGCAAGGCACGGTTTTCGGCTCCGGCGCAGGCGTCGTCGTGCTGCGTCGCCTTTCCGATGCGCTGGCGGATGGCGATCATATATGGGCGGTGATCAAGTCCACCGCCGTCAACAACGACGGCGCGGCCAAGGCGGGCTATCTGGCACCATCTGTCGAGGGACAGGCTGATGCAGTGGCTGAGGCCCACGCGCTGGCAGGCATCAGCGCAGATACGATCGATTACGTCGAATGCCACGGCACCGGCACCTATCTGGGCGATCCAATTGAGGTCGCGGCCCTGACCGAAGCGTTCCGCGAAACCACCAATGAGGTGGGCTATTGCCGCATCGGGTCGGTGAAAACCAACATCGGGCATCTGGACACGGCAGCGGGTGTGGCCAGCCTGATCAAAACCAGTCTTAGCTTGTACAATCGCAAACTGCCCGCCTCTCTGGGGTATGAGGCGCCCAATCCAGCGATTGATTTCGACGGCTCGCCCTTTCAGGTGAACGATCGCCTGCAGGATTGGGTGTCGCACAAGGGGCCGCGCCGTGCCGGCGTGAACTCGCTCGGCGTGGGCGGCACCAACGCCCATGCGGTGCTAGAAGAGGCGCCGATGCGCGCCACTTCTGAAGAGGCCGATTTTCCTTTCCAGATCCTCACCCTCTCGGCCCGCAACAAAAAGGCGCTGGAAGCAGGCAGTGACAGACTGTCTGATCACCTAAACAGCCGCACAGATCAGCCACTGGCCGATGTTGCCTATACGCTAAAAGAAGGCCGTCGTGCCTTTGATCACCGCCGCGTGGTCGTGGCCGAAACCCATGCAGAAGCAGCGAAGCTGCTGGCTGCAAATGACCGCCGTCGCGTCTTCACCCACACTGCACTCGACCGGCCAGAGGTGGTCTTCATGTTCCCCGGCGGCGGTGCGCAATATGCGGGCATGGCGCGCGATCTTTATGATGTGGAGCCTGTCTTTGCCGATTGGATGGACCGTGGGTTAGAGCATCTGCAGGCCAAGCTGGATTATGACATCCGCGCGCTCTGGCTGCCCGAAAAAGATGATGAGGTGACGGCGCATGAGGCGTTAAAGCAACCCTCCGTCCAACTGCCACTGATCATGATCACCGAATATGCGTTGGCGCAGCTGTGGATCAGCTGGGGCGTGCAACCTGCGGCACTGATCGGTCATTCCATGGGCGAAAACACCGCCGCCTGCCTGGCGGGCGTGATCGGATTTACCGATTGCATCGACCTTGTGCATCTGCGCGGGCAACTGTTTGACACGGTGCCCACCGGCGGCATGCTGTCGGTCGCGCTATCGGCAGAGGAACTGCGCACACATCTAGGATCCGATCTGGATCTGGCCAGCGTCAACGCGCCGAGTCTGTCGGTCGCCACCGGTCCGCGTGCGGCACTGGACCGCCTTCGCGATCACCTGCGGCTGCAGGACATCGACTGTCAGGATGTGGCAATCAACATCGCCGCGCACAGCCGTATGCTGGACCCGATCCTTGAACGCTTCCGCAGTTTCCTGCAGGGCCTGGACCTGCGCGCGCCGCAGATCCCTTTTGCCTCCAACCTCACAGGCCAGATGATCACCGATCAGCAGGCGACGGACCCAGACTACTGGGTAGATCACCTGCGCCACACGGTGCTGTTTGCCGACTGTATCGCCACGCTGGATCAGACCCCGGATCGGGTGTTCCTTGAGGTTGGGCCAGGCAAGGCGCTGTCATCCCTGACACAGGTGCAACCGAACGTAACCGCAAACCGCGTCATCTCTACCCTGCGCCATGCGCAGGATGAGGTGGCCGATGACGTCTATTTCGCCACCATGCTGGGGCGCCTCTGGGCTGTCGGTGTGGATTTCGACTGGGGCCAGTTCTGGGGCGAAGCACAGCGACACCGCGTTGTTTTACCCAGCTATGCTTGGCAGCATCAGGACTATTTCATCGAACCCGCAGCGGGCACGCAGACAGCGGAGGTCGCGCCATTAATGCGTCGCGACGACATTGATAGCTGGGGCTATCGTCCCATCTGGATGCCACGCTACGCCGACTGCGCGGCAGATATTCACGGCGATCTTAGCGAAGTGGCACCACAGACATGGCTGATCTTTGAGGATGAGGCAGGCTTCGGTGCTGATCTTACCATACGGCTACGTATGGCTGGGCATCTGGTGGTGACAGTACGGGCGGGAGATGGCTTCGCTCAACTCGGTCAGGACTTCGTTCTGGCACCGGAACAGGGTCGCACGGGCTATGAACAGCTGATCGAGACATTGGCGGCGGATCAGATGCTGCCGGATCGTATTGTACATCTCTGGCTCAGCACTGGAGCAGAGGTGTTCCGCCCCGGTTCATCCTTCCTCCATCGCAATCTGGAACAGGGATTTTATGCGCTGCTGCACTTAACGCAGGCCTTGGCCGACCACTGCGACCCAAAGGCGCATATGATTGTCGCCACATCTGGCGCGCTGCAAGTGCGGGATGAGGCACTGCCCTATCCAGAGAAAGCCACTGTGCAAGGCCCCGTCCGAGTGATCCCGCGCGAATACCCCGGCCTGACCTGCGCATGGTTGGACCTACCACTGCCAACACCAAGTCTACCTGCCCTGACGCAGGCGGCACGGGCGCAACTAACTGACGCCCTGCTGGAAGAGGTGCTGGCCAAACCCGCCAATCATACTGCCGCCCTGCGGGGTAACAAACGCCTGCAACAAAGCTACGGCAGCGCCCCCTTGCCGGATGTACCGCACGATGCTCTGCCCGCAGATATGTGCACAAACCTGCGGGATGGCGGGACTTATCTGATCACTGGTGGTTTCGGCGGTATTGGCCTGACGCTGGCCGAGATGCTGATAAGCAACTACAGCGCCAATATCGTACTGGTGGCCCGCAGCGCCCTGCCGCAGCGCGACCTCTGGGCCGATCACCTGCACAGCCATCCTTCCGATGATCCGATCAGCCGCCGCATCCGCGCTGTTGAGCGGTTGGAAAATCTGGACGGCAAAGTGCTGACCGTCGCCGCAGACGTCACCAACATCGAAGACATGCAACGGGTGAAATTTGAGGCAGAAGAGGCCTTTGGCCCCATCCACGGCGTCATTCACGGTGCTGGTGTAATCAAAGACGCACCGATCGCTGGCAAATCCCTGGGCGACGTGGCCGATGTCTTTGCACCCAAGCTGTACGGCACCCGCATTCTGGATCAGATCTTCGCCGATGGCGCATTGGACTGGCTGGTTCTGTTTTCCTCCAGCTCTACCGTAACAACGCCTGCGGGGCAGGTGGATTATGTCGCCGCCAACGCCTACCTCAACGCCTTTGCCAATGCCCGCAAGGGGGCTAAGACCCGCACGCTGGCGCTGAATTGGGGTGTATGGGCCGAGGTCGGCATGGCCGCCGACGCGATGGCTGGCCGGGGCAATGACGGGACAGCGCTCACTGGGCCTGTCTCCGGCCAGTCCCTTCTGGGAACTATACGCGAGCGTATGGAATCGGAAATCAGTTATCAAAACACCCTCAGCCCCCGCGATTGGGTGCTGGGTGATCACCGTACCAAGGATGGCGCGATCCTGCTGCCCGGCACTGGCTATCTGGAACTGATCCACCAAGCCATGCGGGCACAGGAAATTGCGGCAGGCTATGTGGTGCATGATCTGACCTTCCTATCCCCCCTCACCGTTGACGAGAACGGCAGCACTGACATGCGCCTGTCACTGACGGCTAAGGATGCGATGACCTACAACGTCACTGTTCAAAGCGCCGCCAGCGGTGCCTTCGACCTGAACGCAGAGGCGTGGGTGGAAATCCTGCCATCAGAGACGGAACCGCTGGACATCTCAATGATTGCCCAGCGCTGTGGCTGCGAATGGATCAACGCCCCGATCCCCACAACCGTGATAGAGGCCCCACAAGAGGTGCACCTGAATTTTGGACCGCGCTGGAAAGTGCTGCGCAACACCTCGCTGCATGCAGGCGAAGGTCTGGCCCGCCTCAGCCTTGCCGATAAATTTGCAAACGATCTGACCGCATACGGCCTGCACCCCGGCCTCCTCGACATTGCGACAGGGTGGGCGATGGGGCTGATTGATGGCTATAAGGGTGATCACTTGTGGGTGCCGGTCAGCTATCAGCAGGTACAGGTTTTCGCACCGTTGCAACAAGAGATCATGTCTTGGGTCCGATGCGCCGACGACAACAGCGATGGCAGCGGCACCGCACGGTTTGATGTCACCATCGCAGCACCAGACGGCACCGTATTGATTAAGGTCACCGGCCTGACCCTGCGCCGACTGATGCAGGGCCTGCGCCCCGCGCAATCCAGCGCCAATGAACCCCGCCCCCTTTCCCCTGCGGAGGAACGACTGCGCCATAACGTCAGCCAAGGCATCCGCCCCACCGACGGCGCGGAGGCCTTCCTGCGCGCGCTGGCGCAACCGCAATCACAGATCGTAATCTCATCACTCGACCTGCACGGGCTGATCGCCGAAGCAGAGAGCACAGGCACCACACAAAGTACCAACCAAAGCTTCGAGCGCCCGTCGCTCGACACCGATTATGCGGCGCCGGAAACGCCGGTGGAACAAAAACTGGCAACCTTTTTCCAAGAGTTACTGGGCGTCAATCAAGTGGGGCTGGATGACAGTTTCTTTGACCTTGGTGGTCATTCACTGATCGCGGTGCGGCTCTTTGCGCGTATCAAGAAAACCTTTGGCAGCGACTTCCCCATCTCGCTGCTGTTTGAGGCGCCGACGGTCCGGAAAATCGCCGCGCAAATCCCGCAGAACGCGGTCAAAGGCGCAGAGGCAGATACGCCCGTAGAACAGCCAGAGGCCCCTGCGCCGCGCTTCACCCATCTGGTGGCGATGCACGACAATGCGTCCGCCACAGGTACGCCGTTTTTCCTAGTGGCGGGAATGTTTGGCAACGTGCTGAATCTGCGCCATCTGGCTGGCATGCTGGGACGCGACCGTCCTGTTTACGGCCTGCAAGCGCGGGGCCTGTCAGGCGACGCCACCCCCCATACCAAAATTCCTGACGCCGCACGGGATTACATTGCGGAGCTGCGCCAGGTTCAGCCACATGGCCCCTATCTGCTGGGCGGATTTTCCGGCGGCGGCATCACCGCCTATGAAATGGCGCAGCAACTGCGCGCAATGGGCGAAGAGGTGCAGGCGCTGATCATGCTGGACACACCGCTGCCACAACGCCGTCCGCTCAGCCTGCGTGACCGCGTGGCTATTCAGGCGCTGAATATCCGTCAGGAAGGCCCCGCCTACCTAAGCCGCTGGGTGACAA
The DNA here is from genome assembly GCF_022347685.1 of Thalassobius sp. Cn5-15. Classification (GTDB taxonomy): domain Bacteria; phylum Pseudomonadota; class Alphaproteobacteria; order Rhodobacterales; family Rhodobacteraceae; genus Thalassobius. The sequence goes on along the minus strand of NZ_JAKRGF010000004.1, from coordinate 189,593 downwards.
GGCGCTTGCGCTGGGAACTGGACAAGCGCCGTGGCGCAACGCCCGATGACGCCGCCGCGCAGGGCGGTCTTGCAGCCGTACAGTTCCACAATGCGGCAATTGAAGCGGCATTCCTCACCGCAGTTGCCAGCTATCAGGTGAAGCCATGGTCCGGCCCCTTTACCCTATTGCGTCCACCGATGCGCGGTCAGTGGCAGGTGGCCCCGGGTCGGTTGATCAACAGCGAACGCGCCTATGTGCTGCATGACAATGACTGGGGTCAATGGGTGCCTGACATGCAGGTGATTGAGGTGCCGGGCGATCATGACTCGATGGTGTTGGAACCCAATGTACGGGTGATGGCCACCCATCTGCGCCGCCTGCTGAACGACGCAGACACGCACACCAACTTAGACCAGCCAACACAGACGGAGGCCGCAGAATGAGCGATCAAAATAGCCCTCCAGCCCCGTCTGCCACAACCGTTCTGTGTATCGTTCTGAACTACCGCACTGCCGCGATGACCCTACGTGCTGTGGCCTGCGCCCGCATCGCGATGGCGCCCTTGAACGGGTTGATTGTTGTGGTCGACAACGATTCGCAGGATGGATCATTTGAAGTAATGCGCGATCACGTCGCGCAGGCTGACTGGTCGGATGTGACTGTCACTGCCTCAGGACGTAACGGCGGCTTTGGTGCGGGCAACAACCACGGCATCAAAGTTGGTCTGGAAGCCGCAGAAACCATCGGACAGCTGCCCGATTTTATCTATATCCTGAACTCCGACGCCTTTCCCGAACCGGATGCGATCATCACACTGGTCAATCACATGCAAGCTAGCCCCAGCACCGGATTTGCCGGCAGCCTGATCTATGGCGAAGACGGCGCGAATCATCTGGCAACCTTTCGGTTTCCCAGCCTGAAGGGTGAGTTAGAGGGCGCGATGCGCTTTGGCCCTGTGTCGCGCCTGCTGTCAGAGGCGCGGGTGCCGCTGGATATTCCAGCCCCTGTGATCGAGGCAGGTCAGCCCATCACGCTGGACTGGGTGGCAGGCGCCAGCCTGTTGATGCGGCGCGAAATGCTGGAGAGGATCGGCCTTTTTGATGAGCGCTACTTTCTTTATTTTGAGGAAACAGATCTTTGCCTGCGCGGCCAACGCGCTGGCTATCACGTGGATTTTGTGCCGCACTCACGGGTGATGCACATCGGCTCCGCGTCCACCGGTATGGGCCGCTGGGACCGTACGCCTGCGTATTGGTTTCGATCACGCTGGTATTACTATCTGAAAAATCATGGACGGATAACAGCGACCAGCGCCACGCTGCTTCACCTTTTGGGTGGGGTGGTGCACCGGTTGCGCCGCTGGGTCCGGCTGCAGCGCACGGATGATCCTGATCACTTCCTGCGCGATCTCTTGCGCAATGATGCGGTGGCGCTGCTGCGCCCTTTGCCTTCACCGTGCATTCCGAACCTGCCTGCGACACATGCAGTTCACTGCCCGAGCGACCTCACCCAATCCGCCCCATCCGATACATTGAACAAGGTTTGATATGTCGTCTTTCTCCACCGTTCTAATCGGAAACGAATCCCTTTTGATCCAATGCGGCGAGCAGCTGTTGACGCGCGGACATGGCGTGGCGGCGGTGGTCACACGGTCCAAAGACGTCGCCGTCTGGGCAGCAGAAAAGGGGCTGCATACCATTACCCCCGGCCCGGATCTGGTGACGCACCTGCCTGCGACCTTCGACTGGCTGCTGTCGATTGCCAACCTCGACATGCTGGACGCCGATGTGCTGGCATGCCCGCAGCGCGGCGGAATCAATTTCCACGATGGCCCGCTGCCCGCCTATGCCGGCCTAAACGCCCCCGTATGGGCGCTGAAAAATGGCGAGGCCCGCCATGGCATCAGCTGGCACCACATCACCAGCGGCGCCGATCGCGGCAATATTCTGGTGCAACGTCTGTTTGACATTCACCCAAATGACACTGCTCTGACCCTGAACACCCGCTGCTATGAAGCAGCGCTGGACAGCTTCCCCGATCTGATGGACCTGCTGGAAACAGGGGACGTCGCGGGGCAGCCGCAGGATTTCGCCCAGCGCAGTTATTATGGGTTCAGCGATCGGCCCGCAGCCGGTGGACACCTGGATTTCACCCAAGGCGCAGGTGAAATCAGCGCTTTGGTACGGGCGCTGGATCATGGTGGATACTGGAACCCACTCTGCTGCGCCAAGATCACGCTGGCGGACAGGCTAGCGCTGGTTGGCAGCGCACAACCCGCAACCCTGACAGTGCCCGCAGGCACAGCGCCGGGCACGGTACTCGCGGCGGATGCGGACGCACTGACCGTGGCCTGCGGCGATGGGGCGGTGATCTTCAGCAAATTAAGCGCGCTAAATGACCGCGCCTTTGACATCGCGCTGCCTGTGGTTGGCGCCCGCCTGACGCAGCCTGACGCGACAGAAACCGCTGACATCTCCGCAGCCCTGCAACCCGCCGCACAGGCCGAGGCCATGCTGCGCCCGTTGTTTGAAACGCTGACACCAGCGACCCTGCCCGCCATGCCTACGGGAGCAACCGGTCTGCTGGAGCAACCATTGGACTTGCCCGCTGATCAGGCAATCACCGCATGGGGACTGGTCGCGGCGCAAATCACCGGCAATGCAAGTGTCGATCTGGCCTATCACGCGTCGCGTCCATCGGCGGACGCCTATCTGTTGCCGTGGACACCACTGCGCATGGTCACCGACGCGGATGTGACGAAAGCACATGAGACATTACACGCCGCCCTAACGCAGGCACGTTCCCTTGGCGCTGTCGCTGCAGACCTTCCTGCCCGCCTGCCTGGTGCGCTGCAAGCGCAGCCACTGCTTGCCATCAGTGACAGCGTAGATCCCTGCCCTGATGCACTGGTTACACTATGCCTGTCGCCCGCACCAACCTTACGGGCTGACGCTGCACAGGTACCGCAGCCGATGCTCACCGCACTGGCCGCCCGCGTCGGCATGCTGGCCAGCGCCGACGGGGCCATTGCAGACCTACCCCGTCTTGCCACAGCAGAGCGAGAGATGGTTCTAAGCGATTGGAACCAGACCGCGGTCGATTATAACGCTGACCTCTGCCTGCATCAGATGTTTGAACGGCAGGTCGCGCAGACTCCGCATGCTACAGCATTGGTGGTGGAAGGCGACAGTTTCACCTATCTGGAACTGAACACCCGCGCCAATCAGGTGGCGCATGTTTTGCGCGATTTGGGGGTGAAACCCGGAACGCTCGTCGGCCTCAACACTCAACGCACGCCACATCTGATAATCGGTGCCCTTGGCATCCTAAAGGCTGGCGGCGCCTATGTACCGCTGGACCCCGCGTTCCCGCCGGATCGCATCGCACTATATGTTGAAGATAGCGCTTGCCAGATTATCGTCACCCAACAAGGCATGCTGGGCGATCTGCCGGCCCATCAGGCAGAGGTGCTGGCGATGGACAGGGATCCACGCATCCTGTCAGCGCCCACTGACAATCTGGATGTCGTGGTCGCAGGCAGCGATCTGGCTTATATGATCTATACCTCTGGCTCCACCGGGCGGCCCAAAGGGGTAATGGTCGAACACCGCAACCTTAGCAACTTCTTCACAGGTATGGACGGGGTGATCTGCCCGGCAGACGGTACCGTATGGTTGGCAGTCACTTCGCTGAACTTCGACATTTCGGTGTTGGAACTGTTCTATACCCTGACGCGCGGTTTCAAGCTGGTGCTGTCCGCGGACGACAACCGTGCACTGGTGTCATCTGGGCCGGTGAATCAGACAGGCCGCGGCATGGATTTCAGCCTGTTTTACTGGGGCAACGATGATGGCGTCGGCCGTGACAAGTACGAACTGTTGTTCGAAGGGGCGACATTCGCCGACCAGAACGGGTTCTGCGCGGTCTGGACGCCAGAACGCCACTTCCACGCCTTTGGTGGGCCTTATCCCAACCCGTCTGTGACCGGTGCCGCTGTTGCCGCGCTGACCCAGAACATCGCCGTACGTGCAGGCAGCTGCGTTGCCCCCCTTCACCATCCCGCGCGGGTGGCAGAGGAATGGGCGGTGATCGACAACCTGACCAACGGGCGCACAGGCATCGGCATTGCCTCAGGCTGGCAGCCGCATGATTTTGTTCTGCGCCCTGAAAACACCCCCCCGGAAAACAAACCCGCCATGCTGCGCAGCATAGAACAGCTACGCGCACTGTGGCGTGGCGAAGCGGTTGAGTTTCCCATGGGCGATGGCTCCATGCACCCCATCGTCACCCAACCGCGCCCAGTGTCGAAGACGTTGCAAATCTGGGTCACCACCGCAGGCAATCCCGCCACATGGCGCGAAGCGGGAGAGATCGGCGCCAATGTGCTAACCCACCTTCTGGGCCAGTCGATTGAGGAAGTGGGTGAAAAGATCAAGATCTACCACGCCGCCCTGCGCGAGGCAGGCCATGATCCGGCGGATTTCACCGTGACGCTGATGCTACACACCTTTGTGGCAGAGGATCGCGAAGCCGCCCGCGACATCGCCCGTGAGCCGATGAAGGATTATCTGCGCTCTGCCGCTGGGCTGATCAAGCAATTCGCTTGGGCCTTTCCCGCCTTCAAGCGGCCTGAGGGAGTGAAAAACGCCTTTGACCTCAACCTCGACTCGCTCGACGGGGAAGAGCTGGAGGCGATCCTTGATTTCGCTTTTCAGCGGTATTTTGAAGACTCAGGGCTATTTGGTACCGTGAATGACTGCCTGGCGCGGGTCGAACAACTGAAACGCATCGGCGTGGATGAGGTCGCGTGCCTAATCGACTATGGCATTGAAAAGAAAACCGTGTTGCAGGGGCTGACTCATCTGGCCCGCGTACTGGAAGGGGCGAATGTTTGCGATACACTGGCCGACGATGACTTCTCCATCGCAGCGCAAATTCTACGCCATGATGTAACCCACCTGCAATGTACCCCGTCGATGGCGCGGATGATTGCGATGAACGATGAGGCGCGCTTCGCTCTTGGTCGGATCAATCACCTGCTGATCGGGGGGGAGGCTTTGCCCGGTGATCTGGTCTCCGACCTGCGCAGCGTGACAGAGGCGCGGATTAGCAACATGTATGGGCCGACCGAAACCACGATCTGGTCCACCACAGCGGCTGCGACGGGCGATGAGGCAACCGCTAATATCGGCACACCACTGGCCAACCAGCAGGTCTATGTGCTGGATGACCAGATGCAGCCGATGCCCATCGGTGCGGAGGGGGAGTTGTATATCGGTGGCGCGGGTGTGACGCGTGGCTATTGGCAGCACGAGGATCTGACTTCGGAACGTTTCCTGCCCGATCCGTTTATCCCCGGCAACCGCATCTACCGCACCGGCGATCTGGTGCGCTGGCGCGGTGACGGACGTCTGGATTATCTGGGCCGCGCCGACCATCAGGTAAAACTGCGCGGTTACCGGATTGAACTGGGAGAGATTGAGGCTGCAATCGCAACCAATGCCGCCATCACGCAGGCGGTGGTCGTGGCCCGCGACGGCACCTCTGGCACCACGCAGCTGGTGGGCTATTACACGGCCTCTGCTGCCGTAGATGAAGCGGCCCTGCGCGCGGGTCTAGCGACTAATCTGCCCGACTATATGGTGCCCAGCGCCTTTGTCAGAATGGATCAGTTCCCACTGACGCCAAACAAGAAGATTGACCGCAACGCCCTGCCCGCGCCCGAAACGCGCCGTGCCGAAGCCGTGCCAGCCCTGCCGCTCAGCGACGACATTCAACATCAGGTGGCCGCGATCTGGTCCGATATCCTTGGCGTGCATCAGATCGGGCCGCGCGACAACTTCTTTGACCTCGGCGGTCATTCGCTACTGGCGGTACAGGCCCACCGTGAAATCCGTATGCGACTGGGCGCAACCTCTCTGGCGATCACGGATATCTTCCGCTTCCCCGTACTGGAGGCATTGTGCGCCAAACTGACCGAAGGTCTCTCCACCAAGCCCAGCACGCCCGCCGCAACAGAAAACCACACGCCCCTTGCGCCCACAACTCAAACCGCACAGGATGGCCCCCAATCAAGAAGCGACGCAATGGCGCGGCGCCGGGAAATGCGCAAGCGCCGTATGGCCAAGAGAAACCACTAGAACGACAGAATGGTGAACGGCAAAATTTGTGTGATCCTACGGGATCTTTTTGGATCGGATGTCGGGGTCGGCGTGACCAACCCCCGCGACACCTCCCATACCCTGATGGCACCCGAACAGCCTGCTGTCACCAATGCAATCCCCAAGCGACAGATCGAATTTGCCGCCGGCCGCGCTGCTGCCCGCATGGCGCTGGCGGACATCAACATGCCACCGCAGGCCATCCCGCAAGCCGCAGATCGCAGTCCCGTCTGGCCCGCAGGCATCATGGGGTCAATCAGCCATTGCGCCAACCTCTGCGTCGCAGTGGCCTGCCCCATGTCTGTCTGGCGCGCTGTCGGGGTAGACATCGAAAATACCGCTCCGCTGGAGAAAGAAGCATGGTCGATCATCCTCACCTCACGCGAACAGCGAGCGCTGGTGCAACTGCCTTTCTGGCGCCGCGCTCAGCAGGTTAAAGTCCTCTTTTCCATCAAAGAAGCCGTCTACAAGGCGCAATATCCATTAACCCATCAGCTGTGCGACTTTCAGGCACTCGATGTGACGTTAGACGGCGACCGGTTCGCCGCGCGGTTCAATCAACAGCTGGGTTCATTCCAAACAGGGTTTGTCGCCACAGGGCGTTATGTGCAAACTGACCGGTGGGTCATTTCTGCCTGCACCCTCAAGGATCGCTGAGACGGGAGAAACGCGATGGTCTCTGTGTTGCGACACATCAGACGATATCCGGTTTTATCATTGGCCGCGCTGGCCATACTGATCCGTATGGCGATGGAGGTGATCCCACCCCTCATGGCACCCACGGTGATCCCTCGCACAGATCCCGACATCGCGGCGCGATTTGCCGTACCTGCGGACGGGTTGGATCAGGCAGGCGCGGTCTTTCACCTTGGGCATTCACTGGTGGGTCGCGATATGCCGGTGATGCTACAACAGCTGACCGCCGCGCATTTTGGCACCGCACCAGATCATCATTCACAACTGGGTTGGGGCACGCCACTACGCGCGCATTGGGATCCCGCCGAGACGATCAACGGCTTTGACACTGAAAACGCTCACCCCCACTACCGCGACGCCAAAGAGGCGCTGACCTCTGGTGACTATGACGCCGTTGTGCTGACCGAGATGGTCGAGATCCGCGATGCCATCGCCTATTTCGACAGTGCCGAGGCCTTGACCAACTGGGCGCGTTTGGCGCGGCAAGGCAATCCGAACGTGCGGATCTATTTCTATGAAACATGGCATGAGGTGACAGATCCCGCAGGATGGCTGACCAGGTTGGATCTGGATCTGGATCGCTATTGGACAGGTCAGATCCTATTCCCCGCACTGCTGAACCTGCCAGAGGCGACACGCATCCACGTCATACCCACCGGTCAGGTCATGGCCGCCGTCACCCGGGCGGTAGAGGCCCGCGGCGGTATGCCGGGCATGCAGGATCGCAACGATCTGTTTGCGCGCACCGAATCGGGTGATCTAGATCCGATCCACATCAACGATCTGGGCGCCTATCTGACGGCGCTGACCCATTTTGCAACGATCTACCAGCGATCCCCCGTCGGCCTGCCTCATGAATTGACGCGCACTGATGGCAGCGCATTCAGCCCGATTCCCGCAGAAACCGCCCGTTTGATGCAAGAAATCACCTGGGAGGTGGTCAAAACCCAACCCCTGAGTGGCATTTTTGCCGAAAACCCCACCAAATAAGGCAGAAACATGGCGCCGATCCACGATCCAGAAAGAAATTGTTTCCACCCTAAATACCCCAAAAAATTGGGAACAAAGCGCCAGATCTGCTAACCTAAACGCAGTATGCGGACGTGTTTTGTCCGCAAGTACGCGACGGTATCGCACGACAGGACGATTTATGAGCTCTCTAATCTCTCCCTCCAGCCTTTATCGGATTTTGTGCCGGCGTGCCTTGCTGATCATTGCGACCATGATCTGCGGATCCATTCTGTCCGTGCTGTTTGCGTTGAACCGCCCCGCGGTCTATGAAGCCAGCGCGGTCATCCAGATCGAGGCACCGCAGGTCTCCACCGCGCTGCAAGGCGCGGGCACAGCGATTGTGTCCAGCAACAACCGCAACCGCTTGAAGCTGATCGAACAAAAACTAATGTCACGCGACAGCGTGCTGGCTGTGGTGGAAAAATTTGATCTGTTCAACCGCTCTGCCGATCTGACACAGGCGGAAAAGGTCACCGCCTTGCGTGAATCTGTGGAAATTGTCGAATTGATCGACCCCTCTCAGGCATGGCGCACCGATGTACAACCCTCAGGTCTGGTGATCACCGCACGGCTGGAAGATCCCGAGCAGGCCGCAGATGTAGCCAACGAGCTGCTGGCACAGGTGCTGGTTGAGGGCAAAAAACGCAGCGAAGGCCAGACAACCCAGACGCTTGCCTTCTTTGAGGCCGAAGAGGCACGCATCAGCGCCGCGATGGACGCACTCGAGATTGAATTCGCACGCTACAAAGAACAACACGCCGACTCGCTGCCAAGCGTGATCACTGACCAGCGCGAACAGCTGGCGCTGTTGCGGCAGAACCAGTTGACGCTGGAAAACCGGCTGATTCAGATCGAAACCAGTTCGGAACGGTTGCGCACCGATGAACGCGTCCGTCAGGCAGAGGTACTGCGCCAGCAGATCGCGCTGGTGAACGAGCGGATCGCTGGTATCGAACGCGCCCTGGCCGGCGCGCCAGAGGTGGAGCGTGTCTTTACCCTATTGGCGCGTCAATCGGCACAGCTGCAGACCGAATACCAACAGATCACCCAGCGCCGGACAGAGGCCGCGATGGCTCGCCAGCTGGAAAGTCAGGATCAGTTCGAACGGTTCGAGGTTCTGGAAACCGCATTGGTGCCGGAATACGCGGTCACCTCACGCAAGTTTAAGATCGTATTGGCGGGATGCATCGCCTCGGTCTTCGGGGCGCTGGGGCTGGCGCTGTTGATAGAGCTTCTCAGCCCCGTGCTGCGCACCAGTCGCCATGTGGAGCAAGCATTGGATGTGCGCCCTGTGGTGATCATTCCGCACCTGCGCACACCGCGTGGCTACACCGCTGCCAACACCGACCGCCCACCGCTGCGGCGGCGTCTGGCCGGTCTGTTCGGGCGCGGCTGAGCCCCCCCCCCTGGCACATACACAAACGGGCCCTGACAATGCCGGGACCTTTGGTCTGTTTTGGTGATTTCCACAGGATTAGTAGCGATATTCCTCGCCAGTGGCATCTTCGGCCTTATTCAGCACAACGCCCAGAAGCGGGGTATCCTTGCCCAGACGGCGCATCACTTCCCGCACCTGTGCGGCACTGGTGCGGGTGCCGTCAATCACGACCAACACACCATCAAACTGCGACTTGAAGGCAATAACATCGTCATTCGCCAGCGCAGGCGGCAGATCGAAGAGGACCACATCGGGATGCAGCTCCTCCTCCATCTGTTGCAGGCGTTCGCGAGTTTCGGGTTGCTGCAACAACTCACCAGCAAAACTCTCTACCTGTTCATTCATTGCAACCGCCAGATTATCGCCAATCTTCAGGTCGTTGCGGTCAAACTTGAAAAACTGATCGCGAGTCGCAACCTGCCCGCGCAGATAGTCACCGATGCTGCCCACATCGCGCAGTGCCAGCGTTTTGGCAACACTAGGATTGCGCATATCCATATCCATCAGCACCGTGCGACAATTGTCATAACGTGACAGGGCCACAGCAAGATTGACCGACACAAAGGTTTTGCCGCAGTCGCGCGTGGGCGAGGTTATCCCAACCCGTTTCCAGCCGTTTTCCGACAGCGCCTGCACCAACCGCGTCCGTAAGACGTCGAAGGCTGCATGCACAGAATTGCGGCGACTGGCGGTGATGATCAGATTGCGCGACAGTGCGCCGCGCTGCACCGGCATTGGACCCAGAAACGGCCAGTCGTCCACCGCCTCTTCCTTGATGTCATCGTGCGATACCGCAGCGATATTTTCCACGGCGGGTGCTGCTTCGGCAGGGGTCAGCAGAAGTGGGGCTGGTTTCAGCGCAGGCGCAACCTCAACGGCAGGCTCAGGCACAGGTTCAGCAGAAGAGACGACCTCATCTTCTGCCTCATCCTCTTCCCACATTGGGAAGGCCGCGCGCAGGGCACGGTCCTGATCAGCGATATCGTCAGCAGTGGTGCCGCTGGGCATCAGGAAACCACCCTCGCGCTTACCCTCTTCCACGGGGGTATCCTGCAATGCCTCAGCCGCCGCCTGCGCAGCGCGGGCCGCACGGCGGGCTTGCCGTTTTTGACGAATTGCTTTCTTCGACTGCTCAACCATACTATCGCCTAACCCTTACACGGGTGCAAAATTATACTCGGCCTGCGAATCGCGCAGGACCTCTCCTTCATGTAGCGCGCGAACATAGGCAAAAATGTGCCCGCATCGTGGTGAACAGCCGGTAAAGCACCAGATTTCTATAGACCGAACAGGTTTGCGTCGCGGATGCCACGGTCCACAAAACGCTTTGCGTCCGCTTCCGGCTGCCAGCCCAGCACCGCTTTAGGCTGCGCATTGTCAAAAAGGGAGAAATGCGCGCGACTCTGCCAATCCTTGAGCGAGGGACGCACAACACCATGGCGGCGCAGCACCTTAGTTTTCAGCAGATACTTCATCCCATCCACCGCCCAGAAGACAATGAGGCTGCCGCGACGCACCTTTATCCGTGCGCCCAGCGACTGCTCGATCGCGTCGAAATAGCCGCGCGCAGACAACATGGGGTCGCCAATCAGATTGAAACTACGGCCCACCGCATCAGAGTGGTCCATCATCATAATCAGCGCATCAGACACATCATCGGCCAGCACAAACGGCAGCGTATGGTCACCACCGCCCCAGATCCGCACCGCCCCGGCACCATGCCAACGCCCGATGCCCCAATGTTGTAGCGGCCCACCTTCGCCAATCACGATACCGGGGCGGGCAATGACCAAAGGCAGGTCACTGTCGCAGTGCATTTGAAGCAGCCGCGCCTCACACTCCGCCTTGGAGCGCGCATAGAGGTTGCGACTGGACATGTCACCGAATTCCGTATCCTCGGTAATTGTCTGGCGTGGATCCGACATGTCGTAGGATGCGATGGTCCCGGTGTAGATCAGCCGCTTCACACCCGCATCCTGTGCCGCCTCAGCAATGCGCAGGGCAGTCCCCACATCGTTTTCCAGCGCGGCCTCCCATGTGTTATCCATAGACTTCGCCAGATTGAACACCACGTCGATGCCGTCCATCGCCGCGATAAGGGCCTGTTTGTCTCGCAGGCTAACGGCCATGGTTTCCACATGATCGGCAAGATCGGCAAAAGGTCCAAACGATCCCCGGCTGAGAACCCGTACATCATGCCCTGCGGCAACCAGACGACGGGTCAGGTTGCGGCCGATAAATCCGGTACCCCCAATGACCATCACGCGGGGGGCGGGGGTGCCGGTGACTGTCATAGCCTCAACCGGCGCAGGCATCATCGCCAGAGCATCGTCAATCGCCTGCATCACATGGCCCGCCCCCTCGGGCGCAAACTGTGGCGAAGTTTGCGGCCCCCAGACCGCATCGACCATACCGCGGAAGCTGAGGCCGTAGGGCGATTTCTGATTCAATGTCACCAACTGTCGGGCGGCGTTCACCACCCCCTCGCGCAGGTGCTGCCCCGCCAGAGACATCTGTTTCAAGAACGGGTTCATCACCAGATCCGCCGCATTGTCAGACGCCAGAACCAAAGCGTCCGCCGCATAATCAAGCCGCGCCAAACCCGACGATCCCCGCAAAGTGAGCGAGCGGTCATCATGAGTTTCCACCATCGACAGATTCAGCGTCACCGCCACATCCCCTGCCTCTGCCAGGATGCGCCAGCCCTGATGGCGCACCGCCCCACCCGGCAGGGTGATCGGCTGGTTGACCTCTAGGTGTTTGATCGTCAGCGGACCCAGCAGGTCCACAGCAAAAGAAAACGGATGCGGACCCAATTCCAGCAGCAAGTTGCGGGCCTCTCGCAGCAGCCACAAACCATACGGCCCCGACCGCAACGGGGCCAAGGGCAGATGCCAGTTCACCTCAACCGATGACAGCCGCCCGATGCGGCCCTGATCCAACGCCTGTTTCAGCCGCTGATAGCCCGGTACGGCAAGGAAGTTGTGACCGGCGTGAAACTGCACCCCAGCCGCCGCTGCGGCATCCGCAATCTGGCGCAGCTCAGCCGCACTTTCTGCTACTGGCTTCTCCACCAGTATGTCCAGTCCTGCCGCAATGCACTCCAGCGCGATGGGCAGGTGTAAATGCGGCGGCGTCAAGATGTGCACCGCATCAACCACCTCGGCCGCCACCATATCGGCCACCGACCCAAAAGCCTGCGCACCGTACCCCGCTGCCAAAGCTTCTGCCGTACTAAGCGACACGTCACAAACAGCCGTCACAGTCGCATGAGGCGAAGCCTTCAGCGCATCTGCGTGCCAGGTGGCGATATAGCCAGCGCCAATAATGCCGATCCGGCGAGGGGTGGAGGAAGAATGCGGCAAATCGGGCCTCCTTACTTGTATTCAATAATATGCATGGCACGCCCGCGCGCTTTGCGCAGATGGTAGCGGATCATGCCGGAAAGATTGGGACATTTCGACAGGCTGAGGAAGAGAGCCTGATGCAATGCCTCTTTACGCGGCAAATCCCCGCGCCGTAGCCCCTGCACTGTGCGACCATACGATATCGTATAGAGGGCAACCACCAGCAGCAGTAGCGGCCAGAACCATAGGGCCCCGATAAGGGCGATCGCAGGCAGCACGCCACCGTACAGCATCACACGCCGCCGTTCAGGACGAAAGTAATCGGGGTGCAAATCCCCCACCTGCGCAAAGCCATGGCCGGATCGTACCGCGCGCTGCCACCATTGACCAAAGCGCAACATAGCTGCGTCATGGCGCGTCATCGCCAGCGGGATACGCAGCAGATGCCTGCCGGATTTGCGAAGGCGGGTGCAGAACTCATCATCTTCGGCGGCAATCACGGTTGGGTCAAATCCACCCACCGCGATGAAATCCGCACTGCGCACCATCATGTCGCCCCCGCAGGCACTAATGTCACCAGCTGGACGGTGCCATTCATAGTCCACGAGGCGGTTGTAAACACTGGCCTCAGGATGCACCTCGTAGCGCCATCCGGTGACAATGGCCAAATCCTCGCGCCCCGAAAAAGCATCCAGTGCGGCGGCAATCCAGCCATCTTCAACCCCGCAGTCGCCATCGACGAATTGCACGAACGTGGGCAAATCCTGACGCAAGACGTCAAACCCCGCATTGCGCGCCCGCGCGGCGGTGAAGGGCGCAGAGGCGTCCAACTCCACCACCGCAACACCCAAATCCCGCGCTGCCTGCACAGATCCATCGGTGGAACCGGAATCAACATAGACCACCTGATCCACCTGCCCGCGCAGGCTGATAAGGCAGCGGATCAAGCGTTCCCCTTCGTTACGGCCAATGGCAACGGCGGCGACGGTGGGCTGGGTCATGGTCGATCCCCCGCCTTATCTGGCAATGGCGCGCGCACCACATTCGGCGATTTGCCCCCATGATAAGCACGGAACAAGCCACCCAAGCGCGCCGCCTCCTGCGCGATGTCAAATTCAGCCTTCACCTTGGCGCGACCCGCTGCGCCCATCTGTGCGGCGCCGTCAGCATCCGCCAGCACGTCGCGCAATGCACGTCTCAACGCATCAACATCGCCCGGTGACACCACATGACCGCTGACCCCATCATCCACCAGTTCGGGAATGCCCGCGATGCGGGTTGTGACCACGGGCAGGCCTGCGGCCATTGCCTCCATCAACACCACGGGAACACCTTCGGCGAAACTGGGCAGGACCAATGCGTCCACCTCGGATAGCATTTCCGCAACCGCTGACTGCGAACGGTAGCCAAGGAACTGAACCGCATGCCCCAATCCCAGCGCCTGCGCCTCGGCCTCCAACTCTGCCCGCTCGGGCCCATCTCCAATCAGAGACAGATGCAGTTCGGGGTTTTCGCGCCGCGCCTCGACCAGCGCCTCCAACAAGACAGGCACGCCTTTAACAGCGGCCAGACGCCCCACGAACAACAGGTGATTGCCAGTGCGATTGGGCGCGCTGTCATACCGCTCTGGCGTCACGCCGCAGTGCACGATGTGCATCCGCGACCAATCGCGACGGTGCGCAAAACTCATCCCTTGTGAGCGACAGAAATCACTGATGCAGACAACAAACCGCGCCCGCGCGATTTTCGCATCCAGACGCCAGCGTATGGGTTCAAAGAAGATGTCCGGCCCATGCAGGGTGAAGCTATAGGGAATACCGCTTAACTCCTCGCATAGCATGGCCACGGTGCAGCTGGCCTTGGCAATGTGGTTGTGCAGATGCTGCACGTCATGGGTCCGTAGATGATCAGCCAGCACCACAGCTTCGGCAAAGTAGAACAGCTGATAAATCGTCGGTTTGATCCCGCCGGGAGAGGTTGTTAGCGCAAGTTTCAGCGCCCGCAGATAACGACGCGGGTTGCACAGCGCCCGCCAGTGCGCGCGCAGAGCGGTCAACGGGCTCAGCGCAGCCTCCAGCACATGGAAGGTGCGAGCCTGTTCGGCGCACTGTTCGGCGCCTACCAGATGTTCCGCCCCTGTGCGGCGGATGGAACAGGTGGAGACGGTAAATCCCTGATCGCGCAGCGCCGCAACCTCACGCTGGATGAAAGTATCGGTAGCGCGAGGATATTCACCAGTGAGGTAGGCGATGTGGATCTGATCAGTCATGGCTTACCCCCCCGCCGCACGGCCTCATCCATCAATGTCTGAAACCCTGCCTCAGGCCGCCATTTGAGGCGTTCGGTCAATGCCGTGTTGGCAAAACGCAATGGCATCATACGATAGCGTATAGTTGGCAATTTCAACAGACCAATCGGCAAACAGGACCGGGTCAACCGCGCTGCCAGCGCCAATATTTTCCATGGGAACGGCAGCACCAGACGCGGCCAGCCTGTGCGCCGATGCTGCGCCAGATAGGTTGTGCGATCCGGCAAATCACTGTCCACCACATTGATCACATCCGACTGCCCGCGCGCCGCCGCCTCTGCCGCCAATCGCAGCGCCTGTGCAGCATGGCGAATGTGGGATAGCGGCAACTCGCCCTTGTTTTCAAGACGCAAGAAAACCGGCCCCAACATGACGCCAAGATGGGCATTCCACAAACGCCCCGGGCCCCAAATGGCCCCAATCCGCAGGATTTGCAGCGGGACGTTCATGGCAACAGCAGCGTCGCGACACATCTGTTCCTGCGCCAACTTGGCGTGACAATAGGCGTCTCGCAGATGCGGCTGATCCTCTAGTGGTCGGGTTTCGTCCACCACATCCCCCGCAGACAGATGCATCGCCGAATAAACAGACATCGACCCCGCCAGCACGATCGCAGGAGGCACCTCGCTTCGCTGTGCTGCGCACATCAACGACTGCGTCGCCTCGACGGTATTTTTCTGCTGCTTCGCAGCATCGCCAGAGAGGGACGCCGCGAGGTGCAGCACCACATCTGCCTGCGGCAGCTCGGTTATTGAGGTCAGATCACGCTCAACCACTGTAATGCGTTGATCAATCCGCCACGCTGGCGGACAGCGGGACGGATCACGTACAACCAACGTCAGATGATGGCCCGCGACCAGACACTGGCGCACCACTTCACACCCCAACGCGCCCGTCGCGCCGGTGATCAACAGCCGCAACACCTGCCCCGTCTCTTTGCCTTGCATTGCCTGATCTGTCACAAAACCCTCATCTACTCAAACACCAGATCGTCTAAACTATTGACGCCCTTCGTTACGCTGGCCAGCCAACCGTCGCCATCGGCGGACAGCGGCTGGTCATCGTGCATGCACCCGATGTTTCGCCCGCGTTTTGAATGGCCAATGTGACCTCATTAAGGTGAAGCGCGAACTCATTCGACAATCTGCAGCCCCGATCATCCACCAGAGCGGCCAACATCTCTGCCACGCCAAGCGCGAAGTTCATCGAGGCCGCGCCGCGCCGCCCGACCTTGGGCGGCGTTACCTCCCGCAAGCGCTGACGACGCCCCAATGGGCTGTCGATCAAGCGTCGGCGCAATCGGAACCGGCGATGAAATCGCACGGCCGCGCCATTGTGCCAGGCCTGTTTCACCACCAAGACGCCTTTGTCGCCAACAACGCGGATCTGGTGATCATGGGGCGCGGCGATGGAACAGGTCAACCGCACCACCGGGCCCGCTTCAAAAAACAGGGTTGCGACCGAAAAATCGGGCGCGGTATCTGCTACGCCGCGCTTGTCCGGCAACACCTCTGCCGAGGCGGCAACAACCCGACGCACGGTGCCGAACATCGCAATCAACCAGCTGAGGTAATACCCCGCATGTTCCAGCGTGCAGCCCACCTGAAACTCATCCTCAAAAGGCCAGGGCGCGCCACTCTCACTCTTCCAATCCTCTAGCGGAGCCTGCGGAATGAACCCATCGTCCAGCTCTGCGTAGATTAATCGAACGGGGCCAGCCACCTTATCACGCACCGCCTGCGCCAGTGTCTGCGCCGCCTCCCCCAGCACGCTACAGGGGGCCGAAGACAGCATCAGCCCACGCGCCTGTGCCAGATCATAGAGCACCTTCGCCTCTGTCATTTCCAAGGCCAGTGGCTTTTCCGAATAGCAATGATGACCTGCGTCCAAAATCGCCTTGTTGACCACAAAATGCGCTGACGGGTTGGTCAGATTCAGCGCCACACCGCCCTGCGGCAGCGCCGCCAGACAATCAGACAGCGAGGCAAAGCGCGGCAAATCCCAGTAATCGCAAAACCGCTGCAGCCGCGCGGGGGCGTGATCATAAGCGCCAAGGATACGAATACCGGGGAAAGTCTGAAATGACCGCATATAGAGGTCGGCAACAAAGCCGCAACCTATCAGAACCACATCGCCTTTGATCACTTGTCACCCTCCAACACGGCCCACTCTTCGTGGTGGGCCTGAACGTCGTGCGTATTGTCACATAGTGCGTCAGAAACCACGCCCAAAGCCAATACTGGGCAAAGCCCCTTCAATTTGATAGCGAAGTCGCATCTACTATTGCGATATTTATAAAGTCATAACCAACGTAATTAATCCAGTGTATCGGGGAATTGCATGAAATTCTGGATCGGGTCCTACTCTCTCTCAGTGAATGTCGCTGAATGGGCGGGGTTGCAGCAGGCGCTGGTACAGCGGTTTGAAGCCCATCAAGGATTTGCGCTGGCGACACTGAACATGGACCAT
The DNA here is from genome assembly GCF_022347685.1 of Thalassobius sp. Cn5-15. Classification (GTDB taxonomy): domain Bacteria; phylum Pseudomonadota; class Alphaproteobacteria; order Rhodobacterales; family Rhodobacteraceae; genus Thalassobius. The sequence continues at coordinate 172,181 of NZ_JAKRGF010000004.1, read as the reverse complement.
CTGGAAAAACTGCGCCGTGATGAGGCATTCCGGCAGGCCTATCGAGCACAGGATCTGGTGGTGGCTGATGGCAACCCGATTGTCTGGATGTCACGGCTGGCGGGCCGGCCTGTAGATCTGATGCCGGGGTCCGATCTGGTTCTGCCGATCACCACACTCTGTGCTGCGCATCAGGTACCGATTGCGCTGATCGGCAGCCAGGCAGACGCCCTGTCCCGCGCGGCGGAGGCGCTGCGCGCTGAAAATCCCGATCTGAAAATCGCCTATCAACATGCACCCAAGATGGGGTTTGACCCGATGGGTGAGGAGGCCGTCGATATTCTGAACGCTGCGCAGGATGCAGGCGCGCGGGTCTGCCTGTTGGCACTGGGGGCTCCAAAACAAGAGCGGTTCGCCGCGCGCGGCCGTCAGCTGACGCCCGACCTTGGCTTTGTCTCTATAGGGGCGGGCTTGGATTTTCTGGCGGGAACGCAGACACGCGCACCGCGATGGGTTCGCCAGATGGCAATGGAATGGCTATGGCGGATGCTGGGCAATCCAGCGCGGCTGGCGTCGCGTTATGCCAAGAACTTCGCCATTCTGCCCGGTCATGTGATGCGGTCAAAACTGCGGTCACAGGAATGATCTAGCCTCCCGTAGCTTCAAACAGCCCAAGTCGGGGGGGTCACAAAACTTTAATCAAACTGTCAACTGAGCGATTCCTGATCGCTTTAGCAGGCTGTCCTAACGAACTGGGGACAGACCATGCTGAACATCGAAAACCTGACCAAGATCTTTGGTGCCAATACCGCCGTCGACAATGTGTCGATCAAAGTGGACAAACCGATGATGATCGGCGTGATTGGTGCATCAGGCGCGGGCAAATCCACCATGTTGCGGATGCTGAACCGTCTGGAAGACGCCAGCTCAGGCCGCATTGTCTTTGACGGCCAGGACGTGACCGGCCTGCAAGGCGCGGACAAACGTCGATGGCAGGCGGACTGCGCGATGATCTTTCAGCAGTTCAATCTGGTGCCGCGCATGGATGTTGTCAGCAACGTTCTGCACGGCACACTGAACAAACGTTCGACCGCAGCGACACTGTTCAATCTGTACCCCACCTCTGACATTCACCGCGCTCTGGACATTCTGGAACGCCTTGGCATCGCCGGTCACGCCGCCAAACGGGCTGAAGCCCTGTCTGGCGGTCAGCAGCAGCGCGTGGCGATTGCCCGCGCGGTCATGCAAAATCCGAAGATTGTGCTGGCCGATGAACCCATCGCCTCGCTGGACCCTATGAACGCCCAGATCGTGATGGACGACCTGCGTCGCCTGCATGACGAGGATGGCCGTCTGGTCATCGCCAACCTGCACACGCTGGACACCGCCCGCCGCTACTGTGACCGCGTGATCGGCATGCGTCACGGCCGCGTGGTCTTTGACGGCACGCCCGACCAGCTGACCACCGGCGCGGCCCGCGACATCTACGGCGCCGACGCCAGTTTTTCCGAGGCCGCCACCAGCACCTCGATCGAGGCACTGAACACCCAGCGCCCTGCGGCCGTGCCAGCGTAACGACATACCCCATTAACGATTGACCAAGTTTTCATCTCCTGCCGCGACAGGCAGGGTTCAACATCGGAGAGAGAAGATGAAAAAACTGATCGCGGCCATTGCGGCCACCACCGCCCTGACAACACCAGTTCTGGCCGAAGACAAAGCCATCACCGAATTCCGCATCGGCCTGCTGGGTGGCGAAAACGCCCAAGACCGTCTGAACAACAACGAATGCCTGCGCGCCAAAACCGAAGAAGTGCTGGGCGTTCCCACCAAACTGTTTGCGCCTGCTGACTATAACGGCGTTATTCAGGGCCTGCTGGGCGGCACCATCGACATGGCTTGGTTGGGCGCGTCGGGATACGCCAAAACCTATCTGTCTGACCCCGAAGCGGTTGAGCCGATTCTGGTGAAGGTGAACCTGGACGGCGGCTACGGCTACCACTCCATCGGCTTTGCCCGCAAGGACAGCGGCATTGAAACACTGGAAGCGATGAAGGGCAAAACCTTCGGCTTCGGTGATCCGAACTCTACCTCCGGCTTCCTGATCCCCTCGATCGAGATCCCTGAAATCACCGGCGCCACTATGGACTCGGGCGACTACTTCGGCGACGTTAAATTCTCCGGCGGTCACGAGCAGACCATCGTTGGCGTTTACAACGGCGACTTCGATGGCGGTGTCACCTGGGCCGACGGTCTGGGCGAATGGGAAGATGGCTACACCTCTGGCGCCCTGCGTCGTGCGGTGGATGCTGGCCTGATCGACATGAACGAATTGGTTCAGATCTGGAAATCCAAACCGATCCCCGAAGGCCCCTTTGTGCTGCGTAAAGAGCTGCCTGAAGATGTCAAAGTAAAGTTCACCGCGCTGCTGGCCTCGCTGCCCGCGATTGACCCTGACTGCGCCTATGGTGTTCTGGCCGGCGACGCCAAAGGCGTCCAGCCCATCGATCATGACGCATATGAAGTCATCATCGAAGCGCGTAAGCTGAAGTCCAACTAAGCTTTCCCTTTCTTGAAACAGGCCCCGCATTTCATGCCGGGGCCTGTTTTTACTTGAGGTATACATCATGGCCGATCTAACCGCCGATGCGCCGATTGCGGACATCCGCACCCATTATCTGGAAATGACCCGTCGTCGCCGCACCTATAGCGCCATCATGTTGGCGGTGTTTGTGGCCCTGATGGTCGCGGGTTTCCGCACTGCCGATGACCGCAACGCGGGCGGCTTCTTTGACGGGATGCACCGTCTGTTTGACTTCCCCGCCGAAGTATTAGGTGAAGCAGGACAAAAGCTGGCGGAAATGCCGGCCCATTTTGTGACATTCCTGCCCTCGCTGATTGAAACGATCAACATCGCCGGTGCCTCGACCCTGCTAGGTGCGATGGCGGCGATTGTTCTGTCGCTACTGTCGACCCGTGGGCTGGCGCGGTGGCCGCGCCTGATACCACTGTTCCGGCGCCTGATGGACATCACCCGTGCCATCCCCGAGATTGTGATCGCACTGATTCTTATCTTTATCCTTGGCGGTGGTCCGGTGCCTGCGATGATCGCCATTTCACTGCACACCGTAGGTGCCCTTGGAAAACTGTTTTCCGAGGTCAATGAAAACGCCTCCCTCAAACCGGTTGAGGGTCTGCAATCGGTTGGCGCCAGCTGGTCGCAGCGTATGATCCTTGGGGTTCTGCCGCAGGTGATGCCCAACTTCCTCAGCTACGCGCTGTTGCGGTTTGAGGTGAACATTCGCGCCTCCGCTATCCTGGGCTTCGTCGGTGCAGGCGGCATCGGCTATGAGCTGAAGAACGCTATGTCCTGGGGCAAAGGTCAATATGACGAGGCCGCCGCCATCTTTATCCTGCTGTTTGCCACCATCGTGATCGTGGATCAGCTGTCATCCGAAGTGCGACACCGTCTGACCCATGGTGCAAAGCTGAAAGAGGCTACCCAATGACCATGACCGCTGATGCAACTGCGCTGAAACCGCAGATCGACACGCTGTTCTGGCGCAAGCGCCTTCTGGCCTTTGGCCTGCCCGCACTGGTACTGGCCTATTTCGCCTATATCTTCTTTGCCTTTGATATCGCGGGTCTGTCAGGCCGCGCCAATCTGGACAACGGCAAAACGCTGGTGCGTGACAGCTACAGCTACAAAACACACGTCACCCGTGACAACCGCAATGCCACCGTTTCCATCGCTGTCGAAGGCGAACGCAAAGGCGCCTACCCCGCAGGCCAATCGCCGGACTGGGTAACCTTTGGCACTGACACCGTGATTGATCTGGGCAACGGCCACGTCGTGACATTTGGCGAAACGCAGGTGACCTATGACATTCCGGACTACGGGCTGATCGTCACCGAACCGGGCCGACGCGGCGTTCAGGCACAATTCCCCGCAGGGGATCTGCCCGACTGGATCAACGCATCTAAAAACCGTCTGGCAGTTTACACCGACGCAGGCCGCCTGACCGTGACCCGCAACCGGTCCGAAGTGTTCAAATACAACTATGGCTGGGAATTGTTCTTCTTCACCCTCGACAGCCCCTATCACAATATGGGCTGGGGTGAGGTGCTGAGCCGCGCCGTCACTGGCGAGGCGGGTGCCATTGCCAGTGATGTCTGGAACAATAAGATGTGGCGTCATGCGGATGTGGCATGGGCGATCTTTGAAACCATCCTGATGGCCTTCCTCGGCACCTGTGGTGCGGCACTGGTATCTCTGCCGCTGGCCTTTCTGGCGGCCAAGAACTTTGCCCCGCTGATGGCGCTGCGCTTTGCAATGCGACGGGTGTTCGACTTCTTCCGTGGGGTGGATGCGCTGATCTGGACCATCGTGTTGTCCCGCGCCTTCGGCCCCGGCCCGCTAACCGGCGCGTTGGCGATCCTGATCACCGACACTGGCAGCTTCGGCAAAATGTTCTCGGAGGCGCTGGAAAACGTCGATGGCAAACAGATTGAGGGCATCCAGTCCACCGGCGCCAAGCCGCTGCAGCGCTACCGGTTCGGCGTGCTGCCGCAGGTGACACCAATCCTGCTAAGTCAGGTGCTCTACTTCCTCGAAAGTAACACCCGTTCGGCCACCATCATTGGCGCGATCACCGGCGGCGGCATTGGTCTGCTGCTGACACAGGCGATCATTACGCAGAAAGACTGGGAAGAAGTGTCTTACTACATCATGCTGATCATCGTGATGGTGATGATGATGGACTGGCTGTCCGGCATCCTGCGGCGCAAATTGATCAAAGGCTAAGGATCCTCCCCCTTCCGTTGATCGAGGGCCTGCCGGCTTTACCGCTGGCGGGCCTTTTTACTGAAAAGGACATGACCAATGCCCAGACTAAGCGCAGACACCCCCTTTCTGCACCCCGATGCAGAGGTGAGGGGCAGCACCTTTGGCAGCTATTGCGAGGTGGGACGCGGCAGCCGCATCCAGAACAGTAGCTTTGGCGATTATTCCTACTGTGACCGCTACGCGGATGTGGCGAACGCGGACGTCGGCAAGTTTGCAAATATCGCCAGCTACGTGCGCCTTGGCGCCACTGATCATCCGATGCACACCGCCAGCATGCACCACTTCCTCTATCGTTCTGATGATTATTGGGACGGCGCAGGCGTGGACGAAGCGTTCTTTGCCCACCGGGCTTCCCGCTGCATCACCATCGGCCATGATGTCTGGATCGGCCACAATGCGCAGGTCAAGCCAGAGATAACCATCGGCCATGGTGCCATCATCGCATCTGGCGCCATCGTGACCAAGGATGTGGCCCCCTACACCATCGTCGCCGGCGTCAGCGCCCAGCCCCTGCGCCGCCGTTTTACGGAGGACGTGGCAGACCGCATGATCGCATTGGCATGGTGGGATTGGGATCATGACCGCCTGCGCGCGGCCCTGCCTCATTTTCGCGCAATGCCCGCTGAGGCATTTCTGGAAAAATATGAAGGTGCTTAATGCAGCGTCCGCACACCAAAAATGCGACCCTTGGGGAAAGGGCCGCATGCTTGGGAATAGGCTAAGATTTGGTGCTTAAATATAGAGGCGCACTCACTCGCCTCTCCTCATGGATATCTGCTTTTCTTGACGATTCGGTGACTGGATCAAGGCAAAAGCAGCCGTTATTCCGCCGCCAACCTCATGTCGCGATCTTCAATCATCATAAACCGCTGCGCCGCCTCACCACTGAGGAAGGACAGGCGCCCATCACAGATCGTCGCCTCTACTGTGCGGCGTTCCTTGTGCACGATCGTCAGATCGGCGCGTTTGCCGGGCGCAATCGCCCCACGATCCGCCAGACGCAGAATTTCGGCCGGACCTTGGGAAATCAGCGCCCATGCCTTGGGCAGAGACAGAACACCCTGATCCACCAAGGCAAAGGCCGCCTGCGACAGCGCAGGGTAGAAATAATCAGAAACCAAGGCGTCACACAGCCCCTCACGGATCAGATGCGTGGCTGAAATGTTGCCCGCCTGAGAGCCTCCTCGCACCACATTGGGTGCGCCCAACAGAACCGGATCCCCCATCGCTGCCGCAGCTGCGGCAGGGGGGCGGGCGGTTGGAAATTCACAGATCCGTGCCCCGATCATTGCGTAATGCTCGCGCTGTTCGGCGGTGGCGTCATCATGCGATCCGTACAGGATACCCAGCGTATCAAACGCCTCGGCCAGGCGGCACAGGCTGCGCGGCACTTCGGACGCACGGGCAGCGGCCTTTTCGACCACGGTCAGATGTTCGCGCGCGGTGCGGCCACTTTGCGCAGCCCATTGAGCGATACGCGCCGGATTGACCTGCGCGCTGCTAAATGCCTCATCAATATGGTTGTTGAAGGCCACATAATCGACGCCGTAGCGGCGCACCGCGCACAGCAGCCGTTCTACCGTGTCGACCATGTGCGTTTCATAGCGGATCTGAATGCGCAGGTCAGTCAACGCTTGGGCCCGATAGTCGGCCAGCTTGACCAGCACATCCTCGGCAAAATCGGGACCGCGCATGCCGCCTTCCCATGACCAGCTTTGCGCCAGCCAAGCTGTGGTCACCCCATTCGCAGCCGCATCGCGATCTGTCAGCTGCAGACCAGTTTCAATCGGAAACGGCGCCGAGGGGCGCGGTGCGATATGACGTTCGAAGGCGTCCCCATGCAGGTCAATGATGCCCGGCAAGATATAATAACCCGACAAATCAATCGCCGGGCGCGGACCTTTGGTGATCCGGCCATCCTCGATCACCACGGATCGGTTCTGCATTTCGCCGTCACGCAGGACGGTTGCGCCGGTCAGACGCACAGGGGGGAGTCGGTGCTGCATTTGCCTGCCTCATGACCAAGTTGCCTTCTTATTACGCAACTTCTGTGTCGGCGAGGTGACAGATCCGTTGAGTTTTCACGAATAAATGGCGCCTAGGGGTCACTTTCACCCCTCTACCACCACCGTCATACGGTCGCCGACGAACCATGTATGACCATACTCAACCCTACTGCCCTGTTCATCGACGCTGATCGCCTTTGTCCGCAACAAAGGCGCACCTTCGGTGATGTTCAACTGACTGGCTTGAGTCGCATCGGCAACCACAGCCGTGATGCGGGTGGATTTGCGAGTGTAGTCCGCCACACCTTCGGCGGCAAGCGCCTCGGTTATTGATCCGAAATGCATCAGACTTGCCGGCAGACCGGGAAAACGTGCTGCAGGAAACACCGTGCGTGCCAGCGCCACTGGTACGTGATCGGCCAATGAGACCCCTTCATAGACATGCACCGGATCGCCCTGATAGAGGCCCAGCGCCTCTGCCTCTGCCTTGTTCGAGGGGCGGGTTTGCAGGTTCAGCACCTTCTTGGTCGCCATGCGCCCCGCCGCCTGCAGGCTTTGGTGAAAGCGCACGCGCTGGCCAATGGGATAGTCAGTCGGCTCAGCCATCACAAACACACCTGCGCCGCGTCGTGATTGCGTCAGCCCCTGCTCCTGCAACGCCTGCAACGCGCGGCGCACCGTATGACGGTTCACGCTAAACCGCGCCGCCAGTTGGGATTCAGTCGGCAGCTTATCCCCAGCGCGATAATGGCCGGCCGCAATCTCGCCATTCAGTGTGTTGGAAATCGATTTCCAGATCGGTGTCTTCGCCATCTGCCCCTCACGCTGTCACCAAGGTTTCACAAAACAAAACTTGCCTCATGCGGCGACAAAATCTTATGACTTGTCTAGTTGTATAGATAAATAGACAAATCTGCAAGGTGTCTAGATGAGCGATAGAACCGCCCTCAACGGCGATCCAAAACAGGCTGCGCGCAAGGCGTGGATGAGCCTGCTGGCCAAAGCGCCAGAGGCGCAGGTGCTGGCCCTTTGGGGGGAACGCCCCGCCCCCGATCACCAGATGCTGCGCACACCCGAACTTGGCAGCACCATGGTGCGCGGCCGCATTGGCGCCACCGGCAATGCTTTTAACCTTGGCGAAATGACGATAACCCGCTGTTCGGTCCAACTAAGCGATGGGCCTATTGGCCACGCCTATGTGCAGGGCCGCAGCAAGGAAAAGGCGCGGATTGCAGCACTGGTGGACGCCATGATGCAAACCGATGCTGCCGAGTCGATCCATGCCGAGATTCTGACGCCCTTGGCCGAAGCACGCGCCAGCGCCAAAGCCGTCCGCGCCGCCAAAGCCGCCGCGACTAAGGTCGATTTCTTCACCATGGCGAGAGGAGAGGACTGATGCAGACCCTTACCCAAACTCTGGCCCAAACCCCAACCTTGAGCGGTGGTTTCACCGAGGCCCCACAGCAATCCGCCCGCGCCTTTCGCGCGGTGATGAATGTTATGGCTCGTCCCGGTATGATCGAAACGCTGGACCTCGCCTTGCCCCCCGCGCCCTTATCTGTAGCCGCAGGCACGCTGGCGCTGACGTTGCTGGACCACAACACGCCAGTCTATCTGGCGGGGAAATGGGACTGCGCGGCCGTGCGCGACTGGCTGACATTTCACACCAGCGCACCTTTCGCAACTGCGGAAGAGGCCGATTTTGCCTTTGGAGACTGGGACGCGCTGCAGCCTGTCAGTGCCTACCGCATCGGCACGCCAGAATACCCCGACCGCAGCGCGACACTGGTGGTAGAGATGACAGCGCTCTCCAACACCGGCGCCATCCTGACCGGCCCCGGCATCAAGGACAGCGCGCAGCTGTCTCTACCTGACGTCGCCGCTGCCCGCGCCAACACTGCACTGTTCCCTCTTGGCTATGACTTGTTTTTATGCGCAGGCGACCAACTGGCCGCCCTGCCCCGTTCCACCAAGGTGAGGACCGTCTGATGTATGTAGCTGTTAAAGGCGGCGAAAAGGCCATTGATGCCGCCCACGCCTGGCTGGCGGAAGAACGCCGTGGGGATACCGCCATCGCCGAACTGTCCGTCGCACAGATCCGCGAACAACTGGCGCTGTCCGTGAACCGCGTGATGGCCGAAGGATCGCTGTATGATCCCGATCTGGCCGCGCTGGCGATCAAACAGGCCCGTGGCGATCTGATCGAAGCTGTGTTCCTGATCCGCGCCTACCGCACCACGTTGCCGCGTTTCGGCGCCACCCTGCCGGTGGAAACCGCCGAGATGACCTGCGACCGTCGTGTCAGTGCCACCTTCAAGGATGCGCCAGGCGGTCAGGTTCTGGGCCCGACGTTTGACTACACACACCGCCTGCTGGATTTCAAACTGGCCGCCGATGGTGAACTGGCCAAAGCACCGACGCGCGATGCCCCGCAAGAAGCAACGCCGCATATCACCACCTTCCTCAAGCAAGAGGGTGTGATCCAGACAGAGGTAGACACAGGCGAGACCCCCCGCGACCTGACCCGCGAACCACTGGAACTGCCTGCTGATCGCGCGCTGCGTCTTCAGGCACTGACCCGTGGAGATGAAGGTTTTGTCCTTGGCATGGCCTATTCCACCCAGCGTGGCTATGCACGCAACCACGCCTTTGTTGGCGAATTGCGCATCGGCACCTGTGCGGTAGAGATGGAGATCCCCGAGCTGGGATTTGCCATAGAGGTGGGCGAGGTTGAGCTGACCGAATGTGAAACCGTGAACCAATTCACCGGATCCAAAACCGAACCGCCACAGTTCACCCGTGGCTACGGTCTGGTCTTCGGTCAGTCGGAGCGCAAGTCGATCTCGATGGCGCTGGTTGATCGCGCCTTGCGTTGGGAAGAGCTGGGCGAGGACAACATGGGCGCCCCGGCGCAGGACGTTGAATTTGTCCTCTACCACGCGGACAATATTCAGGCGACCGGCTTCCTCGAACATATCAAGCTGCCGCATTACGTCGATTTCCAGTCCGAACTGGAACTGGTGCGTAAACTGCGTGCAGAGGCCGAGGCGAACATCGCCCCGCAACAGGAGGCGGCGGAATGAGCGTGACCGCGAAACCCACCGTCGTTGTCTTTGACATCGGCAAGGTGCTGGTCAACTGGCAGCCGGAATTGGCCTGGGCCGATCAGTTTGACGATCTGGCGGCCATCCACGCCTTTATGCAGCGTGTCGATTTCTACGACCGCAATCTACGCGGTGACAACGGCGAAACCTTCGCCGATATGGCACAGGAACTGGCGGATCCCGCAGACCAGCGGCGACTGGCGGATTATGTGCCAAACTATGCCAGAACCGTGCAAAACGCGGTGGCTGGCACGTGGGAGATCTTGGACGATCTGAAATCCCGTGGCGTGCCGGTGCATGCGATCACCAACTGGTCGGCAGAGACATGGCCCGAGGGCCTGAAAGCTCACCCGCGACTGGATGAGGTGTTTGGCACCCTCGTCATCTCTGGCCGTGAAGGCGTGATCAAACCCGACCGCCGCATCTTCGACATTCTGTGTGACCGCGCAAATGTGGCACCCGAAGACTGCGTTTTCATTGATGACAGCCCCAAAAACGTCGACGGCGCACGCGCGGCGGGTTGGGATGCCATCCACTTCACCGGGGCGGATGCCCTGCGCACGGCACTGGAACAAAGGGGCCTGCTATGAGCGACTATAACTTCGCCTATCTTGACGAACAGACCAAGCGGATGATCCGCCGCGCCATCCTAAAGGGGTTGGCCGTGCCGGGCTATCAGGTGCCGTTCGCCAGCCGTGAAATGCCGATGCCTTATGGCTGGGGCACCGGTGGCGTGCAGGTGTCTGCCGCGGTTCTGTGCCCAGAGGACACGATGAAGGTCATCGACCAAGGCGCTGACGACACCACCAACGCCGTATCGATCCGCAAGTTTTTTGAGAAGACGGCAGAGGTCGCCACCACCGAAACAACGAAGGAGGCGGACGTGATCCAAACCCGCCACCGCATCCCCGAACAGGACCTGCGCGAGGATCAGATCCTTGTCTATCAGGTGCCGATCCCCGAACCCCTGCGTTTTCTGGAACCCAGTGAGGTCGAGACGCGCAAAATGCACGCGCTAGAGGAATACGGGCTGATGCATGTGAAACTCTACGAGGACATCGCGCGCAACGGCGCCATCGCCACCTCCTACGCCTATCCGGTGAAGGTGGAGGGGCGCTATGTCATGGATCCCTCCCCAATCCCGAAGTTTGACAACCCGAAACTGGAAATGGCTGCGGTGCAGCTGTTCGGCGCGGGCCGTGAACAGCGCATCTATGCTCTGCCACCCTACACGCAGGTCGTCAGTCTGGATTTTGAGGATCACCCATTTGATCCGTCAAAGGCCGATCACCCCTGTGGCCTCTGCGGCAGCGAAGACAGCTATCTGGATGAGGTCATCATGGATGACAGCGGCAGCCGGATGTTTGTTTGTTCCGATACCGATTACTGCCAGTCGCGCCGTGCGGCTGGCCACGTGGGGCACCAAGGTGTGCCGTTTGAAGAGGTTTCAGCATGACCCCGCTTTTGCAAGTGCGTGACATCGCAAAGTTCTACGGCGGCCGCGTGGGCTGCACCAATGTGTCCTTTGACCTCTATCCCGGTGAGGTTTTGGGCATCGTGGGCGAATCTGGGTCAGGCAAATCCACACTACTGAACTGTCTGGCCGGACATCTGGCGCCTGATCAAGGTGAGGTGCTGTTTGACACCCGCGCAGATGGGCAGCGTGATACCGTGACCATGTCGGAACCCGAGCGGCGGATGCTGGGGCGGACCGATTGGGCCTTTGTTCACCAGCACGCCCGTGACGGGTTGCGCATGGGTGTCAGTGCCGGTGGCAACGTGGGAGAACGGCTGATGGCTGTCGGCGCACGAAACTACGGCAACATCCGCACACAGGCGCTAGATTGGCTGGAACGGGTCGAAATTGCAGGTGACCGCATTGATGACCGCCCCAGCGCCTTTTCCGGCGGCATGCAGCAGCGGCTGCAAATCGCGCGCAATCTGGTCACCGGCCCGCGTCTGGTCTTTATGGATGAACCAACAGGCGGTTTGGACGTTTCGGTGCAGGCACGCCTCCTTGACCTCTTGCGCGGCCTGGTGCGTGACATGGGGCTGAGCGCCATAATCGTCACTCACGATCTGGCGGTGGTACGCCTGCTGGCAGATCGTCTGATGGTGATGAAATCGGGGCATGTGGTCGAACAGGGGCTGACTGATCAGGTTCTGGATGATCCGCAGCATGGCTATACGCAGTTGCTGGTCAGTTCGGTTCTGCAGGTTTGATAGGGGGAAGCACAATGATTGAGATTCGGAACCTTGAGAAAAGCTTTGTCCTTCACAATCAGGGCGCAGCGGTGATCCCTGTGATGGCAGGCGCGCATCTGGATGTGTCGGCGGGCGAATGCGTGGCGCTGACCGGCGCGTCGGGCGCGGGAAAATCCACTTTGATGCGAATGATCTACGGCAATTATCTGGCCAATGGTGGGTCCATTAAAGTGGGCGACGTGGATGTCGCCCGCGCCGAGCCGCGTGAGATCCTGACACTTCGCCGCGAGGTTCTGGGCTATGTCAGCCAGTTCCTGCGCGTGGTGCCACGGGTGCCAACGCTAAGTGTTGTGGCAGAGCCGCTGTTGGCGCTGGGCACGCCGGTGGAAGAGGCAGAGGCACGGGCCCAAGACCTGCTGGCACAACTCAATATCCCCGAACGCCTGTGGTCGCTGTCACCCACTACCTTCTCCGGTGGCGAACAGCAGCGGGTGAACATCGCCCGTGGCTTTGCCCACCGCTATCCGGCCCTGCTGCTGGATGAACCCACGGCATCTCTGGATGCCAAAAACCGTGAAGTGGTGCTGTCGCTAATTGAGGATGCAAAAGCCGGCGGCGCCGCGATTATCGGGATTTTCCATGATGAGGCCGCGCGCGATCGTGTTTGTGATCGGGTGGTGGACGTAACTGGGTTCACCCCCGTGCGTGCCGCATGACCCAAACAGAGCCACAGGGACGTTTCATCGCCGTGGTCGGCCCGTCAGGCGTGGGCAAGGACAGTGTGATGGATGCCTATTGCGCCGTCCATCCGACCGTCCTGCGCACGCGGCGGGTGATCACCCGCTCGGCTGAGGCTGTGGGGGAGGACTCTGACGCAGTTTCCGTGACCGAGTTTCAGGCGATGGAAGCCGCAGGGGAATTTGCGCTGCACTGGCAGGCACACGGGTTGTATTATGGCATCCCCACAGGCGTGGATGCAGCACTTGCAGAGGGACGCGATGTGATGGCGAATCTGTCCCGTTCGGTGCTGCCGGTACTGACTGAACGGTTTGAGCGCTCTGCGATCCTGCTAATCACTGCACCCGAAGAGGTGCTGGCCGCCCGTCTGGCCGCCCGTGGCCGTGAAAGCGTGGAAGAGCAGGCGCGCCGCCTGAAACGGGCACAGTTTCAGATCGCTGAGGGGCTAAACCCGATCGTGATCAAAAATGACGGCCCGCTGTCGCAGGCCATCGCGCAGATCGACGCCGCGCTTCAGCCGGAAAGGGCGTAACGGTGGATCAGATGGAACATGCCCTCTTGATCTTCACCCACAAGGCAGAGGTCACGAATGACAAACGGGCGCGGCAGGATCGGGGTCAGCAATGGCTCCATACGCTTCCGTATGTTTTCAAGCTGCGCTTTGGGAACCTTGCCCGTCATTGTCAGGTGAAAACGAAATTCTTCCATCACATACGGATAACCCCACTGCGCCAGCAACGCCTCCTGCCGTTCACTCAGGCGGGACTGGCGACGCTTGGCCAGTTCGGCCGCGTTCAGCGGCGCGCGAAACGGGTCCAGCGCGGCAACCGTGGCACCCGCAAGATCATTCAACGCCATTGCGTTCCCCTGAACGGTCAGCGCCAAAAACCGGCCCAGCGACGTCAGCTGCAACTCATCCAGAACCACCGGCGCGCGGGTGGCGCAAAAAGCCTGCGTCGCTTCCATCAGCGCCTCAACCGTCATCCCATCAGCCAGACGAAAGGGCGGCTTGACCGTCCCATGCAGCCCGTATTTACGCGGCACATCAGTAAGGGCGGCTACATCCAAACCCTCAACGACCGGATGATCTACAGCCGCCCCAGCGGCCAGATCCCAGCCCAGCCAACTGGCACCGAAATCAGCCAAGTCTCCCGCTTCGGGGGCGTAATAGATGGCATAGCGCTTAAACTCGCTTACAGATTTGGTCACAGGGCTGGCCTCACCTTTTCTTAACTTCGACAATAGCGGCCCAGATGCCGCGCAAAGGTAACGCGACCATGACAAAAGAGCAGATCTTCGCCAATGCCAATATCGTTCTACCAGATCACGTGATCCACGGTGCCGTCACCGTGCGCGACGGCGTAATCACCGCAATCGACACCGGCACCTCCGTGCCAGCAGGGGCAGAAGATTTCGACGGCGACCTGTTATGCCCCGGTCTGGTAGAACTGCACACCGACAATTTGGAACGTCACATTCAGCCACGTCCAAAAGTCGACTGGCCCCATGCCGCCGCCCTAGTAGCACATGACGCAGAACTGGCCAGTACTGGCATCACCACTGTCTTTGACGCGATGCGCGTCGGATCCGTCCCGACGGGCAAAGGACGCTATAGTGCCTACGCCCGCGCGCTAGCGACCGAATTGCTGGATATGCGCAGCGCCGGTGCGCTGAAGATCAGCCACTACCTGCACCTGCGGGCAGAGGTCTGTTCTGAAACGCTGGAAGAGGAAATGGCCGCCTTTGGACCAGAGGATCGCGTGGGCATCATCAGCCTAATGGATCACACCCCCGGTCAGCGACAGTTTCGCGATATCAGCAAGCTGAAAACCTATGTGATGGGCAAAAACAACCTGAATGAAGAAGAGTTCGCCGATCACGTCGCCAACCTGCAGGATATGCGCGCCCGCAATGGCGACCGCCATGAGGCCATCGCGGTGGCGGAGGCAAAACGATACGGTGCCGTATTGGCCAGTCACGATGACACCACCCGTGGTCATGTGGAAACCTCAGCGCGCCATGGCATTCATCTGGCAGAATTTCCCACCACAGTTGAGGCCGCGCAGGCCTGCCGCGATCACGGGATTGCCGTGATGATGGGGGCGCCGAACCTGATCCGTGGTGGATCGCATTCGGGCAACGTTGCGGCGGGCGAGCTGGCCGAACTGGATCTGTTGGACATCATATCGTCTGACTATGTTCCAGCCGCGCTTTTGGCCGCCGGTCTGCTCTTGGGCGATATGTGGGGCAATACAGCGCGGGGGATCAAGACGATCACCCAGACGCCAGCGCGCGCCAGCGGGCTCAAGGATCGCGGCGACATCGCCATTGGGCAGCGGGCTGACATGATCCGCGTCAAACGCATCACCAATGCGCCCGTACTGCGTGGTACTTGGGTACAGGGCAACCGCGTCGCCTGATCGGCGCGTGGGGCGGCTGGCAGGGCTAGGCTATCGCAGCGGCGCTTGCCCATCAGGGCCAAAGCGCATAGCGTCGCGTCAGTTTTGCACCGGAACGCGCTATGGCCCCGCCCCCCCAAAAATTGCCTGATCATGTGCCAATCGACTTGGCGGACTACATAAAATCCCTTGACCTGCTACCGCAGAATGCAGTCTGGCATCCGTTGCAAGGGGGGCAAACAAACCGGCTATGGCACCTTTGCGGTGGCGGGGCGCAGATCGTGGTGAAACTGTTCAGCGCCTCCGGCGCAACCCCGCTGTTTCCCAATGATCCAGCCCAAGAGGCTGTAATGTTACGCCATCTCGCGCCACAGGATTTGGCGCCCGCGCTGCTGCATTCCGGCCAGTGTGCGGTTGGAGCGGTTCTGATCTATGCTCATCAGGAGGGAACCCCTTGGCAGACGGACGCCGCACGCGCCGGTCAATTGCTGCGGCGGTTGCATCTGTCACCGGCCCCGACAGGCCTGCGCCAGATCCTCGGTGGTTCAGCAATGGTCGAGGCGCAGGTGACACAGATGTTGCCGCAGTTAGGTGCTCCATTGCAGGAACAACTGACCCGACTGAAACCACAGACAACGATCACAGGCAGCGATCTCACCTGCCTGCTGCATGGTGATCCGGTGCCTGGCAATATTCTGACGGGCAACCACCCTGCGCAGGACATGCTGATCGACTGGCAATGCCCCGCCATCGGTGATCCGGTGGAAGATCTGGCGATATTCCTATCCCCTGCGATGCAACAGATCTATCGCGGTCGCGTCCTGACAGCAGCAGAGCAAAGAGCGTTTCTGGCAGGCTATGGCAATGACGCCATTCACCCGCGGATAAAGGCAATGGCCCCCTGGCATCACTGGCGCATGGCGACCTATTGCGGATGGAAGTCTAAACAGGGCAGCGCGGCTTACACGGCGGCCCTGCCCCTTGAGCTGGCGGCGTTAGAGCACTGCGCCAATCAGATGCAGTAAAGCACCAAACCACTCGACAATGCGCCCAAGACAACGCCTCCACCCAGCCACACAAGACGAGAGCGCGTAGAGGTTCCAACAGGCAGCGCCTCTTCCTGCGTCTGACGGATCAACGCAGCTTCTACCAACTCTGGAAGGCGGGGACCGAAACGGCCCAGCACCACGGCGGTTTTGGCCAGATCGGACAGCGCAGCGCGGGGGCCAATGCTGCCTTTGATGTAATCTTCGACTACCGGTTTGGCCACGTCCCAGATGTTAATCTCGGGGTGCAGCGAACGCGCGACACCTTCGACGACAACCATTGTACGCTGCAACAGGATCAGTTCGGTGCGGGTTTCCATGCCGAACCGCTCTGTCACCTCAAACAGATAGTTCAGCAACCGCCCCATCGAAATCTGGGTGGCGTCCATGCCAAAAATCGGCTCACCCACCGCACGCAGGGCGCGGGCAAACTCATCAACGTCCTGATCAGCGGGCACATAGCCTGCCTCAAAATGGACCTGCGCCACACGTTTGTAGTCACGGCGAATGAAACCATAGAGAATCTCGGCATAGACCCGACGGGTGTATTCATCGATCTGACCCATGATGCCAAAGTCATAGGCGATGATGTCACCATTTGCGGCGACCTTCAGGTTGCCCTGATGCATATCGGCGTGGAAGAAACCGTCGCGCAGCGCATGGCTGAGGAACAGCTGCAGCACCCGTTCGCCAATCGCACGGCGATCCAGCCCGGCAGCGTCCAGCGCGTCATTGTCGCCCAAGGGCAGACCATCGGCCCAATCCATTGTCATGATCTGACGACCAGACAGCCCCCAGCGCACCTGCGGCAGCTGGAACCCTTCGTCCTTTTCGGTGTTGGCCTGAAATTCAGACGCCGATGCCGCCTCAAGGCGCAGGTCCAGCTCACCCTTCACCACGCCCTCGAAGTGTTCGATCACATCCCGCGGACGCAACCGGCGCGAGGCGGGCGACAGCAACTGAATCGTGTCTGCCGCAAGATAGAACGCATCGATATCCTTCTGAAACGCACGCACGATACCGGGGCGCAGCACCTTCACCGCGACCTCTTCGCCCGTATCCACACGCCGCGCACGGTGCACCTGCGCGATAGAGGCGGCGGCAACAGGATCGCTAAATTCAGAATAGACTTCTTCCAGTGGGCGGCCCAGTTCCTCTTCGACGCAGTGACGGGCCTCCTCAATGGAAAACGGTGGCAGCTGGTCCTGCAACACGCGCAGTTGCTGGGCCATTTCGGGGCCAACAACATCGGGACGGGTCGAAAGGATCTGACCGAACTTAATATAAGCCGGTCCCAGCGCAGTGATCGCGCGGGTCACCGGTGGCATGTTGGGATCACCCTTGTATCCCAACCAGCGAAACGGCCATGCCAGCACGCGGGCAGCGATGCGGATCGCGCGCGGCGCATCGACAGCATCCAGCGCCTGCCCCATTGCGCCAGTACGTTCAAAGGTAGCGCCGGTGCGGACCAGACGCCAAATGTTATGTGGTCCACGCATCGCTTAGATCTTCCACCCCGAATGCAGACAAGCAATGCCCATGGTCAGATTGCGATACTTGGCGTTTTCAAACCCTGCCTGTTTCACCATACTCAGGAAGGTGTCCTGATCAGGAAACTTGCGGATCGATTCGACCAAATACTGATAGCTGTCACTGTCACCCGCGATCACCTGACCCATTTTGGGGATGATGTTGAAGGAATAGAGGTCATAAACCTTCTGCATCATCTCATTAGGGATCTGGCTAAACTCCAGCACCATCAGACGCCCGCCGGGTTTCAGCACGCGATAGGCCTCGTTCAGCGCCTCCTGCGGGCGGGTCACGTTTCGAATGCCAAAGCTGATGGTGTAGGTGTCAAAGGTGTTATCTGGAAACGGCAGCGCCATTGCATCGCCAGTGACCCAATCCAGACTGTCGGCCATCTGATCCGCCTCTGCCCGCTGGCGCCCTGCAATCAGCATCGGTTCGGTCAGATCGCAGACGGTGGCATGGCCATGGCCTGCACGTTTCAGGTAACGAAAGGAAATATCCCCTGTACCGCCTGCAACATCCAGCAGCTTGGTCCCCGGACGCGGGGCAATCCAATCCATCATCGCATCCTTCCAAATGCGGTGGATGCCCATGCTCATCGCGTCGTTCATCACGTCATATTTCGACGCCACAGAGCCAAAGACCCCCTGAACCCGTCCGGCCTTTTCCGACTCGGGCACGGTTTCAAAACCAAAGTGAGTGGTGTTTTCGCTGTTCTGGGTCATAGGCCTTGCCAGTCCGTTAATCTCCCCTTTCTTATAGAGTGCTCACAGGGCGCTGCAATGCGCCTATCTGTCATTGGAGTCACGAATGCCTGAATTGCCCGAAGTTGAAACCGTGATGCGCGGCCTTGCCCCCTCGATGGAGGGCGCGGTGATCGCGCGGGCACAGGTGAACCGTCCCGATCTGCGCTGGCCGTTTCCCGACCGGATGGCGGATCGGCTGATGGGGCAACGAGTAGATCGTCTGCGGCGGCGATCAAAATATATCCTCGTCGATCTGGCGTCAGGAGAAACGTTGCTAATCCATTTAGGGATGTCGGGGCGGATGCTGGTGTCCGGTGATCCGTTAGGCCAGTTTGTGCATGACCATCCGACGGCGGAAAAGCACGATCATGTGGTGCTAGACATGGACAATGGCGCGCGCATCACCTTCAATGATCCGCGTCGGTTCGGGGCGATGGACCTGCTGGACACCGCCACGGCAGAGGACAGCAAGCTCCTCAGCGTGCTGGGGCCGGAACCACTGGGCAACCAGTTTTCCGAACAGCACCTGATCAACGCCTTTGAAAACAAGAAAAGCCCAGTAAAGACCGCACTGCTTGATCAGGGAATCATCGCAGGCCTCGGCAACATCTATGTCTGTGAAACCCTCTACCGTGCTGGCATCAGCCCCAAGCGCAAAGCAGGCGCCATCGCTCAGCAGAAAGTTGCCGGTTTGGTGCCAATTATCCGCGAAGTGCTGCAGGATGCGATTGCGGCGGGCGGCTCCTCCCTCAAAGACTTTCGCAGTGCAGGCGGCGAATTGGGTTATTTTCAACACCAGTTTGACGTCTACGATCGCGAAGGCAAACCCTGTAAACGCAAGGGCTGCACAGGCACCGTGCAACGTGTGGTTCAATCGGGCAGATCCAGTTTTTACTGCCCCACTTGTCAAAGATAGCTTGATCCGGGCGACGGTATTGGCCAGTAATCAGCACTGACCGGAACAATGGAAAGCTGAATTCATGGCCTATGAGACGATCATCGTCGAAGTAGAAGACCACATCGCACTGATCAAGCTGAACCGCCCTGACGCTATGAACGCGCTCAGCGCGCAGTTGATGAGCGAACTTGCTGATGCGATGAAATCCGCACAGACAAATGACAAAGTGCGTTGCATCGTCCTCACTGGCAGCGAAAAGGCGTTCGCCGCCGGCGCTGACATCAAGATGATGAGTGAAAAGACCTACACAGAGGTTTTCACCGAAGATCTGTTTGGCGCTGAATGCGCCGAAATCACCAATGTCCGCAAACCGGTGATCGCTGCCGTCTCCGGCTATGCGCTGGGCGGGGGCTGTGAACTGGCGATGATGTGTGACTTCATCATCTGTTCCGACACCGCCAAATTTGGCCAGCCCGAGGTGAACCTGGGCGTGATGGCCGGCATCGGTGGCACCCAGCGTCTGACTCATGCCATTGGCAAAGCCAAGGCGATGGATATGAACCTGACGGGCCGCTTTATGGATGCTGAAGAGGCAGAGCGCGCAGGCCTTGTCAGCCGCGTCGTACCCGCCAAGAAGCTGATGGACGAAGCGATGAGCGCCGCTGGCAAAATCGCTGAAAAGGGTATGGTGTCGCTGATGGCCATCAAAGAGGCGGTGAACCAGTCCTTTGAAATGCCGCTGGATCAGGGCCTCTTGTTTGAACGCCGCCTGTTCCACTCGCTCTTTGCGACCGAGGATCAGAAAGAAGGCATGGCCGCTTTTGTGGACAAGCGCACCCCGCAGTTCCGCGACAAGTAACACGATCGCCCCCTACCCCAAAGGTTAGGACATATAAAAATAAGGGAAACGGGCGGCCTGACTGCCCGTTTTTCAGTTGCATCCCGGCGAATCTTAGCTAAAAGGGCGCCAGACATGCGCGTGAAGCCCGCTCTGGCTAGATGATTCCCGACAGAACTCTGCTGTCAGGTGGGGCACGTGCTGATTACATCTAACCCCGAACCATAGGGACCATCGCAATGGCAAACTCGCCTCAGGCAAAAAAACGCGCCCGTCAGAACGAAACCCGTTTTGCAGTAAACAAAGCACGTCGTTCTCGCATCCGCACCTTCCTGCGCAAAGTTGAAGAAGCAATCGCATCCGGCGACAAAGAGGCAGCAACTGCCGCTCTGCGCGAATGCCAGCCCGAACTGATGCGTGGCGTTTCTAAAGGCGTATTTCACAAGAACACCGCATCGCGTAAAATGTCGCGCCTCGCGTCCCGCGTGAAGGCTCTGGGCTAACAGCACCCCAGCAATGCGCTGTAAACAAATGAAAAAGGCGTCACCCTACGGTGGCGTCTTTTTTCATTCTGGTTGAGATAAATTCTATCGATGGGTGCAGGCAAATTTCGGCCGAGAGATTCTTTTTCGGATTCTCGGAGTCAAGCCCAGAAGTTCAGTTGCGACTCGAGGCGCCGAGTTGATACCTTCTCCCTACAGCGATTCCACATCGCCTTGGGGGGACAGGCGCCTAAGTGATTCCATTCGACTGCGAATGGTACCATGAGGGTTTCATCGGCTCCGTGTGAGGGTTGTTCAAGCAGTGAACAACGTATTGCGCGGCACCTTAGGCTATTGCCGCCGGTCCTAATGTAAAGACGCGCTTTCAGCGCACCATAGGCATGTCCGTTGGGGGACAGGCATGCGCAGATCGTGGTGTGTGGCGTGACGTTCGGTCCAGATCTGGACGATCTAACCGTTGCAACAATGCTGCAACGGAAAGGATTGTTTTTGTCTGAGGCCAAGTTGGTACGAGTTTTGCGGCGCAGGTAGAGCGTCGACAGAAGATATGGCGAAGATTAGACAGGCTGGGATTAGGGGAATATGACGCAGGATCAGTGGGGCCAACTCAAACAAAACCTATTGAACACAGTAGGTAAGAACAATTTCGCAACATGGATCGAACCACTCGAATTTGTCGAGATCGTCGATGGTGTTGCCAGCTTCCATGCACCGACAACCTTTCTGGGCAATTATGTCTCGCAGAACTTCGGCGACCTGATTGTCCACAAGCTGAACGAAGGTGGCGCAAACGTGCGTCGCATCCATTTCCGCGTGGGCACCACCAACACACCACGCGCTAAAGCCTCCGCGGCGCGCCCTGCTGCAGCGCCCGCCGCTTATGAAACCGTTACCGCATCGGCCACCGCCCAGCCCCGTCTGGCCGATACCCCCGAAACCATCCGCCCTGCCACGATCGATTCTGTAACCGACGCCCCCTCTGGCACGACCATCGCGCAGGACCTACTGCCCGGCGCCCCACTTGATGCGCGGTTCACCTTTGACACCTTTGTGGTGGGCAAGCCAAACGAACTGGCCCACGCCGCCGCGCGTCGCGTCGCCGAAGGTGGTCCCGTCACTTTTAACCCGCTGTTTCTTTATGGCGGTGTTGGCCTTGGTAAAACCCACCTGATGCACGCCATCGCATGGGAACTGCAGACCAAACGCCCCGACCTCAACGTGGTTTACCTGTCGGCTGAACAATTCATGTACCGTTTCGTTCAAGCGCTGCGCGACCGCAAGATGATGGACTTCAAACAGCTTTTCCGTTCGGTTGACGTTCTAATGGTCGACGATGTGCAATTCATCGCTGGCAAAGACAGCACACAAGAAGAGTTCTTCCATACTTTCAACGCGCTGGTTGATCAGAACAAACAGATCATCATTTCGGCGGATCGCGCGCCGGGTGAAATCAAAGATCTGGAAGATCGAATCAAATCGCGTCTGCAGTGTGGTCTGGTTGTTGACCTGCACCCCACCGACTATGAACTGCGCCTCGGCATTCTGCAGTCCAAGGTCGAGCAGCACTCGCAACAATACCCCGGTCTGGAACTGGCACCCGGTGTGCTGGAGTTTCTTGCCCACCGCATCAGCACCAACGTTCGTGTGCTGGAAGGTGCGCTGACCCGTCTGTTCGCATTCGCGTCTCTGGTTGGCCGCCCGATCACCATGGAACTGACACAGGATTGTCTGGCCGACGTGCTGCGCGCATCCGAGCGCAAGATCACCGTAGAAGAGATCCAGCGTAAGGTTTCTGAACATTACAATATCCGCCTGTCCGACATGATCGGCCCCAAGCGTGTGCGCACCTATGCCCGCCCGCGTCAGGTGGCAATGTACCTGTGCAAGCAGTTGACCAGCCGCTCGCTACCAGAAATCGGGCGTCGCTTCGGTGGTCGTGACCACACCACAGTGATGCACGGGGTGAAACGCATCGAGGAATTGCGCCAGCAGGACGGCCAGATCGCCGAAGATCTGGAACTGCTGCGCCGCGCACTGGAAGCATAAAGTGCAGACCGATACAGCCCGGTAACGACAAAACCGTCACCGGAACCGCACAATTGGGCGTCGCAGCATCCGCTTGCGGCGCCCATCTACTTGACGGCCCCGCCAAACACCCCCAGAAACCAAGAAAAGGCTTGAGGCCGCACGAGATTGCGATACTTTGCATCCCCCGGGCATCCCCCCGGAACGGCCACACAGGGATAGGAGCGAGGGAATGAAATTCAGCATCGAACGCGGGACACTTCTGAAGGCCGTCTCTCAGGCGCAATCAGTTGTCGAGCGCCGCAACACCATTCCGATTCTGGCAAATGTCCTCATCGAGGCAGAAGGCGACACCGTCCAGTTCCGCGCCACGGATCTGGACATCGAAGTCGTGGATAAAGCCACCGCGCAGGTGGAAAAAGCCGGGGCCACCACAGTGTCCGCAGTGACACTGCATGAAATCGTTCGCAAACTGCCTGACGGCGCACTGGTCACCCTGACAGAAGACGGTGTTGCCGGTCGCCTGACTGTTGAGGCGGGCCGCTCGAACTTCAACCTCGCAACCCTGCCGAAGGAAGATTTCCCTGTCATGGCCAGCGCGGAATATGCCAGCAACTTCTCGGCGCCCGCGCCGATGCTGCGCCGCCTGTTCGATAAATCGAAATTCGCCATCTCAACCGAGGAAACCCGGTATTATCTGAACGGTGTGTATCTGCACGTTGCAGACGCCGACGGCGGCAAGGTCCTGCGCGCCGTGGCCACCGATGGTCACCGTCTGGCTCGCATTGACGCCGACTTGCCAATGGATTCGGGCGACATGCCCGGCGTCATTGTGCCGCGCAAAACCGTGGGTGAGCTGCGCAAGCTGCTTGATGACGACGACATGCTGATCGCGGTGTCTGTAAGCGAAACGAAGATCCGCTTCGCAACCCCTAACATCACCCTGACCTCCAAAGTCATCGACGGCACCTTCCCCGACTACAGCCGCGTCATTCCAATGGGCAACACCCGCAAGATGGAAGTGGACGCCTCTGAATTCGCATCTGCCGTCGACCGTGTGGCCACCGTTTCGTCCGAACGCTCGCGTGCCGTGAAAATGTCGCTGGAAGAGGATCGCCTGATCCTGTCCGTCAACGCACCCGACAGTGGCGCCGCCGAAGAAGAGCTGGCCGTCGCCTACAGCGACGAACGGCTAGAGATCGGCTTTAATGCAAAATATCTGCTGGAGATTGCCAGTCAGGTTGATCGCGAAAACGCGGTCTTTATGTTCAACTCCTCCGGTGATCCGACCCTGATGCGAGAGGGCAGTGATACCTCTGCCGTCTATGTCGTGATGCCGATGCGCGTCTGACCCAAACGGTCCCGCTG
This sequence comes from Thalassobius sp. Cn5-15, assembly GCF_022347685.1. Taxonomy (GTDB): domain Bacteria; phylum Pseudomonadota; class Alphaproteobacteria; order Rhodobacterales; family Rhodobacteraceae; genus Thalassobius. The sequence goes on along the minus strand of NZ_JAKRGF010000004.1, from coordinate 147,950 downwards.
GCGGGGTTTCCTCCAAACTCCGCTGGCGTTTTCTGGTCCAGAAAACGCCCTCTATGGCAGAACTTGCACTTAAATCCCTCACCTTATCCCATTTTCGGTCGCACAAGCGGGCGAAGATTGACTGTGATGGCCGGCCTGTAGCCATCTATGGCGGCAATGGTGCCGGCAAGACCAGTATTTTAGAAGCGGTCTCGCTCTTTTCGCCCGGTCGGGGCTTGCGCCGTGCCTCGGCAGAGGAGATGACGCGCCGCCCAGAAGCGTTGGGGTGGAAACTGACCGGCTTGCTGCACCGCGACAGCCAAGTCTCCGATATTGAGATCTGGTCCGAAGGTGGTGCGGCGCGGCAGCTGAAGATCGACAGCAAATCACAGCCGCAGCTGGAACTGGCCAAACAGGCGCGGATCCTGTGGCTGATCCCGTCGATGGACAGACTATGGATCGAAGGCGCCGAAGGCCGCCGCCGCTTTCTGGACCGTATGGCGCTGTCATTTTTCCCAAACCACGGCGAGGCGACGCTGGCCTATGAAAAAGCGATGCGCGAACGCAACCGTCTGCTGAAGGATCAGCAGCGCGATGCCTTTTGGTACAAGGCGCTAGAAGCGCAGATGGCCGAACATGGTGCGGTCATTCATGACAACCGCCAGCGCAGCCTTGCCTTCATCGCAGCCGCGCAGATGCGGGCGGAAACCGCCTTTCCCACTGCGGATCTGGAACTGACCCAAAGCGAAGGTGAAATGCCACAAAACGCGGATGACTTACTAACCGCACTGTCCGAAAGCCGGTTCCGCGACCTGAGCGCAGGACGCACGCTAATCGGACCGCATCGCACCGACCTTTATGGTGTTTTCGCCGCCAAGGGCGTTCCGGCAAAGGATTGTTCAACAGGGGAGCAAAAGGCCCTGCTTGTCTCGTTGATCCTGGCCAATGCGCGGGCACTGGCAGATCAGATCGGTATGCCGCCAATCCTGTTACTGGATGAAGTCGCAGCGCATCTGGACGCTACCCGCCTGGCCGCGCTTTATGATGAGATTTGCGGTTTTGGAGCCCAGGCGTGGATGACCGGCACGGGACCGGAACTGTTCAATAAGCTGGGCGATCGCGCACAGTATCTGGAGGTGCGCGATGACGCCGGCACCTCAACCGTGATCCAGCATTAACACCTAGCGCAGCAACCCGTTTCCACGCCCACAGCAAGCCCTGAAACACACCACCAAACACAGCCACGACAGCACGCCTTGCCATTGGCCCAAAATCGCCTAAGGGGCGTGACATCCCACCTCAGGTTTCGTATATCTTTTGGACCCAAGAAGTAGGAAGGCCGGCATGTCCGACACCGAGCAAAACTCGCAAGAATACGGCGCAGATTCCATTAAGGTTCTCAAAGGCTTGGAGGCGGTTCGCAAACGCCCCGGCATGTATATTGGTGATACCGACGATGGGTCGGGCCTGCACCATATGGTCTATGAGGTGGTGGATAACGGCATCGACGAAGCGTTGGCGAAACACGCCGACTTCGTACAGGTGAAAATCCACGCCGACAGCTCTGTTTCTGTGCGCGACAACGGTCGTGGTATTCCCGTCGACATCCACGAGGAAGAAGGCGTCTCTGCGGCGGAGGTCATCATGACTCAGCTGCACGCTGGTGGTAAGTTTGACAGCAACTCCTACAAGGTTTCGGGTGGTCTACACGGCGTGGGCGTGTCCGTTGTGAACGCCCTGTCGGTCTGGCTGGAACTGCGCATCTGGCGCAACGGCAAGGAACATTGGGCCAAGTTTGAGCATGGCGAATGCACCGAACACCTGCGTGTTGTCGGTGAGGCCGAGGGCGAAAAGGGCACCGAGGTGCGTTTCCTTGCGTCGACCGATACTTTCTCGAACCTGGAATATTCGTTTGAAACGCTGGAAAAGCGTCTGCGCGAACTGGCATTCCTGAACTCTGGCGTGCGGATTATCCTGGAAGATGAACGCCCCGCCGAGGCGCTGCGCACCGAGCTGTACTACGACGGCGGTGTGAAAGAGTTTGTGAAATACCTCGACCGCTCCAAAACCTCCCTGATGGAGGATCCGATTTATGTGCGCGGCGAAAAAGATGACATCGGCATTGAACTGGCGATGTGGTGGAATGACAGCTACCACGAAACCGTGCTGCCCTTTACCAACAACATCCCACAGCGTGATGGCGGCACCCACCTTGCCGGTTTCCGTGGCGCCCTGACCCGGACCCTGTCGAAATACGCGCAGGACAACGGTATCGGCAAAAAGGAAAAGGTCAGCTTCACCGGCGATGACGCCCGCGAAGGCCTGACCTGCGTTCTGTCGGTGAAGGTGCCGGATCCCAAATTCTCGTCCCAGACCAAGGACAAACTGGTGTCCTCCGAGGTACGCCCTGCGGTGGAATCGCTGGCGGGTGAAAAACTGGCCGAATGGTTTGAGGAAAACCCAAACACCGCGAAAATGATCGTATCCAAGATCATTGAGGCCGCATTGGCCCGCGAAGCCGCGCGGAAGGCACGCGAACTGACCCGCCGCAAAACCGCGATGGATGTGAACTTCCTCGCCGGTAAGCTAAAAGACTGTTCGGAAAAAGATCCATCCAAAACCGAAGTCTTCCTGGTGGAGGGTGACTCGGCCGGTGGATCTGCGCAAACAGGCCGTGACCGGCTGACACAGGCGATCCTGCCCCTGCGTGGAAAAATCCTGAACGTTGAACGCGCCCGTTTTGACAAGATGCTCAGCAGCCAAGAGATCGGCAACCTTGTCATGGCACTGGGAACCGGGATTGGCCGGGATGAATTCAACCTGGACAAACTGCGCTACCACAAGATCGTCATCATGACCGATGCGGACGTTGATGGTGCCCACATTCGGACACTTCTGCTGACCTTCTTCTACCGCCAGATGCCCGAGCTGATCGAGGCGGGCCACCTCTATATCGCGCAGCCGCCGCTTTATAAGGTCAGCCGGGGCAAATCCGAGGTCTACCTGAAGGATCAGGCGGCATTGGATGATTACCTGATCGAACAGGGCATTCAGGACACGGTTCTGAAACTGGGCAATGGCATGGAAATGGCCGGTGCTGATCTGAAACGTGTGGTCGAAGAGGCGCGCAGCCTGAAACGTCTGCTGGATGCCTTCCCCACCCATTACCCGCGCCACATCCTGGAACAGGCTGCTATTGCCGGCGCCTTTGTCCCCGGTGCGGTGGATGCTGACCTACAAGGCGTGGCTGACAAGGTCGCCAAGCGTCTGGACGAAATTGCGCTGGAATATGAGCGCGGCTGGCAGGGTCGGATCACTCAGGATCACGGCATCCGTCTGGCCCGCATCCTGCGCGGCGTTGAGGAAGTGCGCACGCTGGATGGCCCGATGCTGCGCTCGGGCGAGGCCCGCAAAACCGGCAGCTTTACTCAAAACCTGCAAGAGGTTTACAGCCAAACCGGTACCCTGCACCGCAAGGACCGTAGCGTGCTGATCCACGGCCCGCTGGGTCTGTTGGACGCGATCCTGAAAGAGGGTGAAAAAGGTCTGTCACTGCAACGCTACAAGGGTCTGGGCGAAATGAACCCTGATCAGCTGTGGGAAACCACGCTGGACCCAGAGGCCCGCACCTTCCTGCAAGTGCAGATTGAGGACATGACCGAAGCGGACGACATATTCACCAAGCTGATGGGTGACGTGGTAGAACCTCGCCGCGAATTCATCCAACAAAACGCGCTGAGCGTGGAAAATCTGGATTTCTAATCTGCTGTAGGATGCTCCACAATCGTTCGCGACACCCATAAGCGTTCGCGAAGCACGCAAAGTCGTTCGCTTTTATGAAATTGGGCGAGTTTCGGGACAGGCAAAAATGCCCCGAAATTCGCCAAAATCTGAAGAATTGACGAAGTCGGACGTCAGCTTTGTTGGCACCGCCAATATTCTTCATTGAGCTGTGCTTTTCGAGGCGAGTCTGCCTTTGCTGACCTATGCATTGGTGCCATTGCATTCAATGCAATTGAGGTTCAAGCCAGCCCACTTCTGGTTTGGCCCACTTGCTGAGACGCCTTGATCCAACAGGTTGGGCGCAACCTGGCATCGTGTCAAACCGCTCGTTAAAGCAATGCGCACCGCATCGCGCTTGAATTCTTCGCTGTGCCCATTTGCCATTTCCGTTCTCCTTGTCGGCAAAATACCAAGTCCAAGGAACGGAACAATTCCGTGACAAGTCCAAATCCAGCACAGACCCAATCGGTTCCGGAATCTTCGTTTAGTCAGAGCGGTGAGGTCCGGCGCCCAACAGCTGCACATAAGGCAACCTCAAAATAGGATTTGCCCTCAACGCACTCGTTATCTTCGCCATGCTTGCCCGGTCGGGGCTTGGCATCATGTCGATGTTCGTGCTCAGCCGTATGATCGGCATCTGTACCGTCATTCCCGGCGGGATTTCCAGACTGAGTACAATCAGATCAGTGATTGTGCCTATATCATCGAAAGCGATGTGACGTTAACCGCCATAGTACCCATCGTAACGCCCGCCCTGTTGCCCGCCTTCAAAACAACTCAGAACCCCCATCACCACCGCACCTTCGGGCAAGGCATCGCGCAGATGCGCCATCGTTGTGCGCAGCTCGGCCTGAGTAGATTCAGCAAACCGCACACAGACCACCGCAGCATCTACCATCGGGGCGATATATTGCGTGTCAACCACCGGCAGCAACGGCGCGGTGTCGATCACCACGATGTCAAAAGCCCCGCGTGCATTTTCGACCAGATTTCGGAAAGCCACCGATTGCAGCGGCGCGTCGGTGGGCACATTGGCGCGACGTCCCCCCAGGATAATGCCCAGCTTGCTCAGTGGATCCAGCACATAGAACTGCGCATCCGCCGCAGGCGTGGCGGTCTGAGGACGACCTTCAGACGGATCGCCCGGTGCCGCTGCAGATAGGCTTTTCGGTGTTCCACCGACCGGTTCTTGGGGTGGGTTTGGGGGCAGATCCTGCGCCAGATCATAGGATTGCAAATATTCCAGCAGCCCCATCTCTGGCTCTTCTTTAACGAAACTATGGATGCTGGGTTTGCGCAGGTCTGCATCGATCAACAACGTCCGCTTGCCCGCCAAGGCGTAGGTACGCGCCAGCGACAGCGCAGAGGTTGATTTGCCCTCTGCCGGAATGGCCGATGTCACCAGTATGACGGCCCCCCGCGTTGCCGACACATCTGCGACTTTATCCTTGCGGCGACCCAATCCCTGATCAAGGCCTGCGCGCAATTTGCGAAACGCCTCGGCGAACTGACTCATCTGTTCGACGACAACCTTATCGGCCAGCGTGCGACCCTCAGTCCCACCGTTGACCCGTGGCACCACCGCGCCAACCTTGGCACCGATCACGTTGGCGAGCTGATTTGCAGAGGTCACGCCGCCAAAGTAGAACTCTTTCACCAACGCCAAGGCGACGCCCAGACCCAAACCCAGCAACAGCGCCACACCGATCACCAATTCCGGTTTCGGATAGGATGGGCTGTTAGGCCGCAACGCCTCTGCAACCAGTTGACTGTCTGCGACCTGCACCACTGCCTGAGCCTCAAAATCGCGCAGGCGATTGATCATTTGATCATACTGGCGCTGCGAAATCAGTGCGTCCTGATTGAGTGCGTAAACCTCTGTCAGCGTCTGCGCGCTAAGGCCCGCCTGCGTCAGCTCTTTCTGGATGCGGTCCAGTACACCGTCCTGATCCTGACGGACCTGCCGCACCTCCCCCTGCAATCCGGCGACAGAGGCGGCGGCGCGCGCTTCCAGATCGGCCTCCAGCCGCGCAATCTCTGACTCCAGGTCTAATGCCTTTTGATGGTCCAGCGTGCTGCCCTGCAGCCGGGTGCGCAGGGCCTGACGTTCCTCTTCCAACGACTGCAGGCTCTGATCCCCGATCTGCGCTGCCAGCTGTTCCCAGTTGCGCCGACCAAATGCACCGTCCGCCTGCAACAGCAGATCCTCAGCCTGAGCCAACCGATCAACGCTGGTTTTGAAATTCGCACTCAGGACGTTGAGGGTTTCGGAATTGGCTTCAACGGTCAGCCGATCCAGATTGTCCGAAACATAGACGCGCAGTGCTGCATTGCTGACCGACAGCCGCCGCTCAGCCTTGGTGACCTCATTGCGCAGCACCTCACTGGCCATTGCCGCCGCCTCCACCCGCGCGGCGACCTGATCACTGATGTAGATGCGGGCATGCGTATTAGCCAGATCAGCTGCCATATCGGGATCTGCGCTGGTGACAGAAACCGCGACCAGATAGGTCAGCCCCTTGCGCCGCACGGTAAGCACGTCAAAGAAACGCTCCAACGTCTGGTTGGTCAGTTGCGTGGGCGACGGCATGCGCCGCAACTCTAACCCGACGGCCAACCGCGCCTTGTCCAGCAGGCTGACAGTCGGCCCAAACTCCTCCGTTTTGTGCAACTGCCGCTCTGCGATGGTCTGTAGCCCTAACCGCGATGAACGCAAAATCTCCACCTCTGTATCAAGGCGCGAGGTTTCAACAGCCGCATTGCTGCGCGCTGCTACCTCTGGGTCCAACAAGTTGGTTTCCTGCGGATCAATCCGCACCAGCGCCGTCGCAGTGTAAAGCGGCGTGGCCCGCACCACATAGACAAAGGCCAGTGTCAGCAAGAGCAGAACAGTCATCAGGATCAAACGCCCCTGACGCCGTAGGATCGCCAATGTTTCGCGGATATCAACCATGTCTTCGCGGGGTTGGGTCATTTTCTAAATACCTTAAGTGAAATGGGGCGGTGCACTGTCGACCAGCAACACCTTATGGGAGGAGACGGAAGGCGAGGCGTTGGCGTCATCCGATAGAATGCGCAGCGCCGCGAGACGGCCGGTACGATAGCTGCCCAGATCCAGCGCAATTGTTTGGGAAGTCTGTTGCACCTCTGGTACCGGAACATGGCCGTGCACCAGCGTTAGAGCCTGTTCCGCCCCAACAGGCCGCGGCCCCCACAGCAGTGTCTGCGGATCCTGCGCAGCGGCAGTACGACCTGTATCATAGCCCGCGTGGGCAAAACGGTAGCGTCCCATTTCCAACCCGAAGGCCAGCGTCGCCAGAAACTGTCGGTGCGCCTGTGGCACCGATAACGCCAACCGATGTTTCAACAGGGCAATGTCTGCCGCCGGATCTTCGTCCGGCACAATGGCGATCCCGTAGGAGCGCAGCGTTTCTAACCCACCGCAGGTCAGCCATTCCAAATGGCGGGCCGGATCACGCAGAAACTGCAGGAACATCCATTCGTGATTGCCCGACAATACCAGCCGTTGAAAACCTTGAGGCGCCGGTGCCAGCATCCGCGCCACCACACCGGCGCTGTCGGGGCCACGGTCAATCAGATCGCCCAGCATCACGATCAGCTTTACCCCGGCTATCGCCGCGCCATCGGCCACGATCTGCGCCTCCAGCGCCTCATAGAGGGCAAGTTGGCCATGCACATCCCCAACCGCATAAACCGCAGCTGGTGGAGTCGCCAAACGCAGGATATGCGGCGCAACCGCAGCGTGGCGCACGGCGGGGACGTTTGCGGCGCGACGGCGAAACCAGTTCATGCGTCCCCCCGTGCGCCAGACGGCAGGCCCAGCGCCACCAGCGCGACAAAAAGATAGGTGTTTGCCGCAATCTCCAGACTGAAATCGACCAGGGCATGCACCGCTGTTAATACAATAACCGCCGTTGCAATCGCTGCCGGCAAGATGTCGCGCTCTGCCCCATTTAGACCCTGAACCACCCAATAAAGAAGAGTTGCGACCAACAGAAGCGTCACAGAGCCAAACCCAACTCCGTATTCGACCCACAGCGTCAGATAGGTGTTGTGCGGTGCCTGCCAAGTCAGGTCCGGGCGCAACCCTTCACTGCGGTAGAGCTCAAACGCCAGCGGATAGCTGTCCACCCCATAGCCCCACCACGGGTTCGCGGCGATCATCTGCCATGTCTGACGGAACAGCTCTGGCCGCGCCTCGCCTTCTGCAAGGGCAAAGAACAGCCGTTCCACTGTCACCGACTGCCCGCTCAACACCGCACCCGCAATCAGCACCAACAGACCTGCCAGCGTCCCCAGACCGATACGCCACAGCGCAACCCTATGCTGATACAGCATCAAGGCACTGACGCTGCCAACGCCTAAACAGCCGACCAACGCCCCCATGCGCGATCCTGTCGCCGCCAAAGTCGCCAAAACCACCACCAGCCCCCCCAGTTGCAACGCCACCGACGTGGGCATCCGCCTGCGCCGCGCCGACCGCTGGGTTGGGCGCAGCAGGGCCACCCACATCAAACCGGTCCCAACCGTGGCCCCCATAGCCAGATAGGTGGCAAAAGAGTTGCGGTTGATGAAGGTGCCCGTAGCCATACCGTGATAGGCCACCTTCTCGGTGAACAAGAGTTGGTCCTGCAACACAGAGAGGGAAATCAGCGCCCAGATCGCATGCAGAACAACTCCCGCGTAAATCCAGCGCAGCATCTGCACCGCGCGTCGTCGATTGTGACAACACTCCACCACCAAAATGAACAGCGCCGCGTAGGATATCAGCCGCAACACAGCCAATTCCGTCGCCGGTCGCGTCATCGTCCCAAGACGCGGCGGCGCGCCCGCAGCCACGTCCGGTAGCCGCAAAAGGTCATGCGGCAACAACTGCGCCATCGCGCTCAGGATAACCAGTGCGCCCAGCGCTAGTGAAAGCCTATACTGGCGCAGCGCTGACGGGCGCAACGGATCATAGTGGGCCACAGCCCCCATATAGACCGCACAGAGCAACGTTAGAAACAGCGCCGCGACCAGCCAACTGAGGCTGTTGTTGGCGCCAAAAGGCACCGCAATCAACGTAAGGAAAATCGCCAGTATCGGCGCGAGACGCCCGTTCAATCGGCTGATCACTGCCGCGCGTGCACGCCCGTCCCAGCGTTTCAATGGGATGACGTCATAAACGATCGGCATTTCTGCGGCTGCCCCTGTGCCTATCCCTGTCCCTGTCCCAATAGAAACGGCAGGCGCAGGCGGCGTATTCGACCTGATTTTGCGGGGCTGTGTCGTGGTGAAATCCATCCTCACAGCCCTCTGCTACGCTGCCGGATATCATTCAAAAACTGCGCCTTCTGTCGCGCAGGAGCAGCCTCAAGATGAATAATCATCCAATCACGCGCCTGCGGGTTCTGGTCGTAAAGTTGTGCTAACAGCGGGCGATATCTGTCAGTTGCCAGAACCAATCGCTGATCCTTGACCAACGCCTCTTGCTCATCTGGCGCGCGAGCCAGCCCCCCCCACAACGGCAGGGCAAAACGCAGCCGACGCGCGGCAAGCCAGCCTTCCTCTGGGGCAAAACGCTGCGCGGTGTGATAGGCAGCGCGCGCCTGTTCCTCTGCGTTGCGCAGCGCATAAACCTCGGCGCGGATCAGATGCGCAATCGCAACTGTCGGGGCACCGCGCAACACATCGTCAGCAAAAGACAGACAGGGAACGGTAACGTTCCGACGCACCGCAGGCGTCGCCAGTTGCAAATAGACAGAAGACAGCAAATCCTCACAACGCACCAAGAGCTGCTGTTGTTGTTTCCAACCACGCGGGCGCGGGATGTCTATCGCTTGCTTGCGTGCTTGCAACAGCGTCGACGGAACATCAAAGACTGTGCCCTGCAGTCCCTTTGCTTCATCAACAAAAAGGCGCAGCGCTACGGCCGCAGCCAACACAAAGCCACCAACAAGCCCCCACCGCCAAACGGATAGAGTTTTAGTCTTTCGCCACATCCGACCCCTCTTTTCCCACCTAATCCCGCCTCATTCAGACGCGATCCTGTCCGTACAAGACACTGCCCCACCCCCAACGTGCGGCACCGCCCTACCAAAGGCTGCCAACACCAGACCGATGCGCCGTTGCAGACTGTGCGCGGCCTCTTAACCTGATGGCAGAACGCCTTTTCGGGCGGCGTGCCGTCCCTATCAGTGAGTGTAACGATGACACGGGATCCGACCCTGGACCCCGAACGGCGCAGCTTTGGCCTGCACTGTTTGGGATGGCTATTGCCCCTCTGCCTGCTGGCATTTGGCGTGCTGACTCCCCAGCCCATCCTTGCAACCCCGACCCCTGTGCTAGAGAGCCCTGTGCTGGAGATCCGAAATGACGCCGGCGGCAGCCTGCAGGCGCGGATCGATCAGATCGCTTCCCTACGCCAAAGCGGGCAGCACGTGGCGATCCGGCGCGGATACTGCAACTCTGCCTGCACACTCTACCTTGGCCTCAGCACCACCTGTGTTTCGCCGCGCGCAAGATTCGGGTTTCATGGCCCCCAGCTGGCCACCAAGGGCCTGCGGATGCTGCCACACGACTTCGATCGCTGGTCCCGTCAGATGGCCACCCACTATCCCTCACCGCTGCGCCAGTGGTTCATGAGCACCGCCCGCCATTCAGACGATCTGATCACAATCGGCGGGGCAGAGCTGATCCGTATGGGCATTCCACAATGCGCCTGACGCCTGCGCTGGCTTAACTGGGACTGCCACCAATAGCTGACAGATCGACCGCATCGCCTGCTTCCAGCTGGCTGGAAATATTTTCCAATGCCGCGACCACTGATTGCGTTGCTTCAACAGGCGTGGCCACTGTGCCGGACGATGGAGCAGTTTTCGCCACCTTCTCCACTGCAACAGCCGTTTTCGCGACAACGTCAGCCATTTGCCGCCCAAGGGTTCTATTGGTCCCAGCTGCACTTGCGGCAACCGTTGCGATGGTCTGCAGATATTCCGTCTTCACCGCAGCGGCGACAGGCAGTGCCTCAATCGCGGCGATCTGCGCACTCAACGCGGCCTGACATTCTGCCGGCGCTTCATTACAGCTGTCCAGCAAGGCACCAAAATCAATCGGCGCAGCCTCCTGCGCCACAACCGAAGTTCCCAGCACCATCGCAGCAACGGCAAAGCTATGCCCTAAAAATCGTTTCATAGTCTGTCCCTGTTCAATTTGAAATGCAGCACACACGGCAAGAACCGATTGCACACATACCCCTCTACACCCCTCAGGGCGCACACAGAGCAGGACCATAAAATGAAATGGTTAACGCAATCTTAACGCCACTTCAGCAGGATGAACCTACGCCGCCAGCGCCCGCTGCAGAATCACATTCGCAAGACAGCTACCTTGACACTCGCCCATACGCCGCGCATGTCGGCGGCTAATCACCCCGTGCCGGACCAATACAGGACATCCCCATGACAGCTCGCCCCTATCCACCCCGTCACGATGACGATTGGCCGGATCAGATCGCCGATCTTCAAGGCGGATTTGCCACACAGCTGAACATCTACCGCACCATGGCCCACAACCCGGACCTTCTGAAGGCCTGGGCACCGCTGCGCCAACATGTGGTGAAAGACAACGCACTGGGCGCAGAGCTGTCAGAGGTTGCGATTCTGCGCACTGGCCACCGGTTGGGATCGTCTTACGAATGGGCGCAGCACGTTCACCGCTCTCGCGCCATCGGCATGAGCGATTCCCGCATCAACAAGGTCCGCGGCCCACTGGAAGGCATGCGCAAAGATGACGCCACAATCGCCCGCGCGGTGGATGAGTTGTTTTATGAAAAACGCCTGTCGCCCCACACCCAATCGGCACTGGTGGATCTGGTCGGCACCGAAGGTATGTTCGACGTCATTGCAACCGTCGGCTTCTACTCGACGCTAGGCTATATCCTGAACAGCTTTGACACGCCGCTGGATGATGACATCGCCGCCGCGCTAACCGAAACGCCTTTCGACCCCTAAATGCTTTCAGCATTGCTCAAATGCTCTGGGGGAAAACAATTAGCCCCAAACGCACGTAGCGCTGGCCGTACGGCCAAGAGGGCAAAGCACACTTAACCTCAAACAAAACGGCGCTCACAATGGAGCGCCGTTTTCTATTTCTCAATCACGAAACGTCAGATCAAAGCTGCGCCAGAAAGGCGTCGATACCGGCCTGTGCGACTTCCTGATCCTGGCCTGGTGTACCTGAAGAGATGCCGATGCCGCCAACAACAGCGCCATCTACAATCACCGGCAAGCCACCGCCCACCACCATCAGACGGCCACCGATAGCCGAGGCAATTCCATAGGCCGGTTTGCCCGGCTGGCTAACCTCGCCATATTCGTGGGTCGCTTTTTTGGCACCCGAGGCGGTGTAGGATTTATCGATCGCAATATGGGTCGAGGTCACCTTGCCACCGTCCATGCGTTCAAAGGCGATCAGGTTACCGCCGTCATCGGTGATGGCGATGCACATAGGCACGCCGATCTCTTCGGCCTTGGCCCGTGCGCCCGCAATCAAGATACGGGCGTCCGAGATGTCCAGTCGTTGTACAGTCATCATTGTCTGTATGTCCTTACCACTTCGTTTTGCCGCTTATTGCGCTTTGGCTTCGCGGCGGCGGGCATGCAAGACTGGCTCGGTGTAACCCGAGGGTTGCTCCACACCCTTGAAGATCAGATCACAAGCGGCGGCAAAGGCCACACCGTCATAGCCCGGTGCCATCGGCCTGTAGGCCGTGTCACCAACATTCTGGCGATCCACTTCCAGCGCCATGCGCTTCAGGCTATCCATCACTTGCTCTTCGGTCACCAGACCGTGCAGCAGCCAGTTGGCCAGATACTGAGACGAGATACGCAAGGTCGCGCGATCTTCCATCAGGCCCACATCGTTGATGTCCGGCACTTTGGAACAGCCAACACCCTGATCAACCCAACGCACAACGTAGCCAAGGATACCCTGACAGTTGTTGTCCAGATCACGGCGCACTTCTTCGTCGGTCAGATTGCGACCCGCCAGAAGCGGCGGAGTCAGCAGATCGGTCAGGCTGGCAGCCTCACGCGATTTCATATCGTCCTGTACCGCGAAAACATCAACCTGATGATAATGTGTGGCGTGCAGCGTTGCCGCGGTCGGCGACGGAACCCAAGCGGTGTTGGCGCCGGATTTCGGGTGACCGATTTTGGCACCCAGCATTTCGTCCATCATGTCAGGCTTCGCCCACATGCCTTTGCCAATCTGGCCCTGACCCTGCATGCCCGTCGCCAGACCTGCATCTACATTGCCGTTTTCATAGGTGATCAGCCACAGTGCGGTTTTCATCTCATCCTTCGGGATGAAGGCACCTGCATGCATCGAGGTATGGATTTCATCGCCGGTCCGATCAAGGAAGCCTGTGTTGATGAACACCAGACGCTCTTTCACCTGACGGATACATTCGCGCAGGTTGGCCGAAGTGCGGCGTTCTTCATCCATGACGCCCAGCTTGACAGTGTTGGCCGCCAGACCCAAAATTTCCTCAACACGGCCATACATGGTGTTGGCAAAGGCCACCTCTTCGGGGCCGTGCATCTTGGGCTTCACGATATAAACCGAGCCAGCGCGTGAATTGCGCGGACCTTCGGTTTTCTGCAGGTCGTGCATGGCGCAGGCAACCGTGCACAGCGCGTCCAACATGCCTTCGGGGGTTTCTTCGCCGTTCAGTTTGACAGCATCGGTGGTCATCAGGTGACCAACGTTACGGACCAGCAGAACCGCGCGGCCGGGCAAGACAACCTCGCCACCTTCGGGGCCAACCAGAATCTTATCACCGTTCAGGCTTCGGGTCATTTCCTGACCGCCTTTGGTGAAAGTCTCTGACAGATCGCCTTTCATCAGGCCCAGCCAGTTTCTGTAGATCGTGACCTTGTCTTCGGCGTCCACTGCAGCGACCGAGTCTTCGCAATCCTGAATCGCGGTCAGCGCGCTTTCCAGTACCACGTCTCGCAGGCCAGCTGCATGCGCTGCGCCAACCGGATGGCCGGGATCGATCAGCAGCTCAATGTGCATGCCGTTGTTGACCAGAACGTAGGACGCTTTGTCACCCTCTTCGCTGTAGCCAACAAATGCGCCGGCATCGGCGAAACCAACGGTTTCACCAGCGACCTCTGCCACCAGTGCAGCGCCGTCACGACGGTAGGCGGTGACATCGGCATGGCTGCCTTTGGCCAGCGGCACCGATTTGTCGAGGAAGTCTGCCGACCACGCAACAGCCTGTGCACCGCGCTTGGGGTCGTAGCCTTTGCCTTCGGGCACGCCGGGCAGCGCATCAGTGCCGTAAAGCGCATCATAGAGCGAACCCCACCGCGCGTTCGCGGCGTTCAGCGCGAAACGAGCGTTCATCACCGGAACAACCAGCTGCGGGCCAGCGATGGTGGCAATTTCAGGATCTACATTGCCGGTATCGATTTCGAACGCTTCGCCTTCGTCCAGAAGGTAGCCAATGTCACGCAGAAACGCTTCATACTCGGCCGCCTCCCACGGTTGGCCCTTACGCTCCAGCAGATAAGCATCGATTTTCGACTGCATTTCAGCACGCACAGCCAACAAGCGGCGGTTTTCAGGAACCATGTCGGCCAGCATCGCAGCGTAGCCGGACCAAACCACATCCGCCTCAAGACCTAGTCCCGGGAAGACTTCGTTTTCCATCAGGTCTGCCAATTCAGCAGCCACATCCAACCCAGCGCGGGCCACATAAGTGGTCATCTCTATCACTCCTCATGATCTTTACGCCTTTCCTACCCCCCGAGGGCCGAGTCGTCTTGCCTATCGGAAATTTTTTCCACATCGTGGAAAAATAGCGCTTGAGGATGCGCTAGCTCAAAGGGAGAAAGCCAGTGACAGACCGACAGACCAACGGCGTGCAGTCCGTGCAGCGGGCGCTGGATCTGCTGACGCAGGTGTCAAAGGTGCCGGGTGGCGCACGCCTGACCGACCTGGCGCGAACCACAGGACTTGCACCGTCGACCGTGCACCGGTTGTTGACCACGCTGGAGCACAGCGGTTTTGTCTATTCCGATGCCGCCTCCAATCGCTGGCATGTCGGGCAGCGCGCCTTTGCTGTGGGATCCGCCTACACCAAACAGCGCAGTTTCGTTGCTCCCGCCCTGCCCTTCCTGCGCCGTCTACGCGATGCGACGCGGGAAACCGCCAACCTCGGCGTGATTGAGGATGGGGAGGTGATCACCCTCAGCCAGGTGGAAAGCCGCGAGGTAAAGCGCACAATATCCCCCCCCGGCGGGCGGGTGCCGGTAATCTGTTCCGGCATGGGCAAGGCGATCATCGCGACATGGGAAGATGACGCCATCAACCGCGTGATCGACCGCCACGGGCTGCGGGCAATGACCAAACGATCGCTGACCGATCCAGCGGCGGTGCATGATGAGATTAAGCGCATTCGCAGCCGTGGCTATGCACTGGATGATGAAGAGTTTGTGATCGGCCTGCGCTGTGTCGCCGCCGTGGTCTGGGGGCCTGCAGGCGATCCGGCCTGCGCCATCTCCGTTTCTGGCCTTGCCGCGCGGATGACCCCGCAGAAGGTGGCGGAAACAGGCGAAACGGTGAAGCGATTGGCGACAGAACTGACCACGGTACTGGGTGGCCGTCCGCCCGAGTGACTCGGCAGATCACAAAAAATCACCCATCTTTATGGGGCACAGCCACCCGTTTGACGGGACACGCCCCACCTTTTTCGGGCCGCATTCGCCCAATGACCTGACTCGCGCCGCTTCCTGCAAAGGTCGTGCCAGACTATACTAAACGCAGTTTTATTAAGTTCTATGGTAGCCGGAAAGGCAGGTTTGACAGATCATGCGTATCCTTCTTGCTGATGATCATCTGCTACTTATCGAGATGATCGCAACCTATCTGTGTCAGGATGACACTGTTGCGGTCGACAAGGCCGCTACGCTGCCTGCGGCGATGCAGCTGCTGAACAGCGGCCATGACTACGACCTTGTCGTACTGGATTACCAGATGCCCGGCATGAACGGCCTCTTGGGCCTGAAACAGGTGTTAGAGGCAGAGAATGTAAAACATGTGGCGCTGATGTCCGGCCAGATCCCCGCAACTGAGGCGCGCGAAGCCTTCCGCCTGGGTGCTGTTGGCGTGATCGCCAAATCGGTATCGGCCAACTACTTCGTCCAGACGCTGAAATATCTGGCGATGGGCGGCAAACATATGCCCGATGAATTTGCCGAAGGCGCGGAGGGGGGGCAGAACCCGTTCTTCGAACAGCTCTCACGGCGAGAGACAGAGATCCTACGCGAAATTGCCACAGGCAAGACGAACAAAAGCATCGCCTATGAGCTGGGCATCCGCGAAACCACAGTGAAACAGTTCGTGACCCTGATCAACAAGAAGCTAAACGTGCAAAACCGCACACAGGCGGCACTGCTGGCACGTGATCACGGGCTGCTGTAAGGCTTTGAAATTTTTTAGCTTCTGAGCGGCCCCGAACGCGCGTTCGGGGCTTTTTCTATGGTTTGTAGATACGGATAAACGCTCCCAGCATGCGCGCGCCGCAACAAGAAACCCCGGTCATGTGGACCGGGGTTTGGACTTGATCAGGAGAGAAAACAAACTGTTTAAAAGGAGCGCGAGCGAGGGGGGGGACATCGAAAACAACGGTTGACTGCCTAGTGTGTTTTCTAACTCTCGCGCTCCTGATTACTCGTTACAGAACTAGATACAGGTTACTTACAACTTTGGAACTCATCACCAGTACCTTGGTATTGTTTTTACCCGAAGACCGCCCAACTTGGGTATCTGGGTATTGGTATGTGCATACATACTTTGGTAAGTGGCGCATTTTCCGAAAGTTACAGACACCTTGTAATTTCAAAGTATTTCCAAACCCTTAACAGAAGCGTGGATCAACGCAGAAAAGGCCTAATTCTCGTCAATTTGGTCTAGACCGTTCGATCTGGGCCGTATTCTCATACTTTTAGGCGATTCCCCGCAGGCAGATGTGGGGGGCAAACTTGGCAAATCGGGCTGAGGGCCCTAGAACCGCAAGGGTATAGCGCACATATCCTGATGACGGCACCGCTGATTCTATGGCCCGAAAGACCCGCATGACCAACCACCTTTACCACAATGACCTGCCCGATGGGCTGGACCTTGGCCCGATGGTGGCCATCGACTGCGAAACCATGGGGCTTAACCCGCATCGCGATCGACTGTGCGTGGTGCAACTGTCGGGCGGCGACGGGCATGCGCATATCGTGCAGATCAGTCAGGATCAGATCGGGAAGGGCAAGGCAGCTGCGCCGAATCTCTGCGCGCTTTTGGAAAACCCTGATGTGGTGAAACTGTTTCACTACGGCCGGTTTGACATTGCGGCAATGTACAACGCCTTTAACACGCTGGCCGCACCAGTTTACTGCACCAAGATCGCCAGCAAACTGGTTCGTACCTACACCGACCGTCATGGGCTGAAAAACTTGCTGCAGGAGCTGCTACAACAAGACATCTCCAAACAGCAGCAAAGCAGCGACTGGGGCGCATCGGAGCTGACCAAAGCGCAGTTGGATTATGCTGCCTCTGACGTTTTGTACCTGCACCGCCTAAAGGCCGAACTGGACCGTATGCTGGAGCGTGAGGGCCGCAGCGCCTTGGCGCAGTCCTGTTTTGATTTCCTACCCACCCGCGCCCAGCTGGATCTGGCCGGCTGGTCTGACGTCGATATCTTTTCGCACTAACCCAAAGGGCGTTGGCGGATGGCAACACATAACGGACTTTATTCCCGCTTTGTCGTCTTGGCGAAGATCCTGCTACCGCTGGCGGCGCTGGGACTATTGTCAACGCTGTTTCTGCTTTCCGACAGGCGCGGCCCGTCAGGCGATCTGCCTTTTGCACTGAACGATCTACAGGAACGTGCCAGTGCCGAAGTCGTGTCAAACCCGCGCTTTGCCGGTGCCAGCACATCTGGCGATCTGATCACCTTTGCCGCGGATACCGCCCAGCCTGATCCGGTGATCCCACACATGGCGCAGGCCAAGGCATTGCGGGCACAGATTAACCTGACCAGCGGCACGCGCGTCACCTTCTCCGCTCACTCTGGCACGCTGAACACCCGCGATCAGGTGGCGCAAATGGCTGGCGACGTGATGATCTACAGCTCCACTGGCTATCACATCGAAACCGATGCACTGACCAGCGACATGGCCGCCGTTTCAGCCCATACGCCCGGTCCAGTCACCGCCCAAGGCCCCGCCGGAACGCTGGACGCAGGCCGGATGGAGTTATCGCAGGACACACAAACCGGTGATGTCCATTTGCTTTTCACAAATGGCGTAAAGCTGATATATCAGCCCTGAACCTTTGGCCCCCAATAGGACCAAGACGATGATGATCCGTACCATATTGCCCCGATCCAAGACCCTTTCGCTGCTGACCGCAACGGCAATGACGCTGGCCGCTATGGTGCCATGGGGTGCGCAAGCCGTGGCCCAGGGCGCAGGTCAGGAACTGGCCTTTGGCAGCACCCGCCCCTCGGCGGACACGCCAGTATCGGTGGCTGCTGACAGCCTATCGGTCAATCAGGCAGATGGCACCGCGATTTTCAGTGGCAATGTCGTCATCGAACAGGGCGACATGATGCTGTCCGCTGCCAATGTGCGGGTAGTCTACAAAGAGGACAGCCAGAAAATCGCCTCCCTGAAGGCCACAGGCGGCGTAACGCTGGCCAGCGGTCCAGACGCGGCAGAGGCGCAGGCTGCCGACTATAACATCGACACAGGCCTTGTGGTGCTGACCGGTAAGGTTCTGCTGGCCCAAGGCGACAATGTGATCACCGGCGAAAAGGTGACCATCAATCTGACCACCGGCACTGCAACCGCAGGCGGCCGTGTGCGCACCACCCTGCAGACAGGGAACTGACGACATGGCGACCCCGGACCTAACCCTGACCGAAGGCAGTCAGGGGCTGAGCGTTGAGAACCTGCGCAAAAGTTACAAAACCCGCGTGGTGATCCGCGATTTTTCCATGTCGTTGAACCGGGGTGAGGTTGTCGCCCTGCTGGGTCCGAACGGCTGCGGCAAATCCACAACGTTTTATTCCATCGCCGGTCTGGTCTACCCGGAAGGTGGCCATGTGAAGATCGACGGGCGCGATGTCACCGGCCTGCCGATGTATCGCCGCGCCAAACTGGGCATTGGTTACCTACCGCAGGAGATGTCGATTTTCCGTGGACTGAGCGTTGAGGACAACATCGCCTCGATCCTCGATATCGCGGAGAAAAGCCGCCACAAGCGCCGTGAACGGCTGGAAGAACTACTGTCAGAATTTTCAATCGAACACCTGCGCCGCGCGCCTGCGCTGGCGCTATCAGGCGGTGAACGCCGACGGGTAGAGATTGCCCGCTGTCTGGCGGCAAACCCGAAATACCTGCTGCTGGATGAACCCTTCGCCGGTGTGGACCCGATCAGCGTCGGCGATATCCGCCATCTGGTGGCGGATCTGAAAAAACGCGGGATCGGCGTGTTGATCACAGATCACAATGTCCGCGAAACACTGGAAATCGTAGACCGCGCCTACATTCTGCATGACGGTAAGGTACTGATGTCCGGCACGCCGGAGGAAGTGGTGGAAAACGAAAACGTGCGCCGCGTCTATCTGGGCGACAACTTCAAAATTTCCTAATCCTCTGATCAGCGAACCCATCTTACAGTCGCTTGCTGGCTGTGCAAGTCAGTTCAAAAAACTTGCACAGATTGATTGACACCGGCGCAACAAAGGGGTTCGATTGGGGTATGGCGACTCTTGCATGTGCAGCTTTGAAACGGTCGGTCTTGGCAACAAGACCCGTCCGCACGCAGGCCACATCCTTGCACTTGACCCTGCGTCGATCCGACGTGCGAGTTTCGGCCATTTTACAATCCCACCTCCCCATTTAACCGCACCGATCCCGTCTGACGGGACTGGCTGTGTTTTTATTGGTGGAGTGTCACGAAAAGGAGACCTGATGCGCTATCAAATCACTGGAAAACAGATTGATATCGGCAACGCGCTGCAAACCCACGTGCAGGATGGCCTGGGGGCCGCTGTACAGAAATATGCAGAACGTCCTACGGACGCCAATGTCATCTTCTCCAAGTCGGCAAACGAATACGTTTGCGAAGCAACCGTGCATCTGTCCACCGGCCTGACAGCGCAGGCCAAAGCCCACGACCATGAAATCTACGCTGCCTTTGAAAAATGCTGTGACAAGATGGAAAAACAGCTACGCCGCTACAAGCGTCGACTGAAAGACCACCACAGCGTGCGCTCGGAACCTGTTGAACAATTCGGAGCTTCGTCCTATATCCTCGCATCTGAGGCCGACGAAACTGACTCGGAACCTGCGGATCTGCAGCCGATCATCGTCGCAGAGATGGAAACCAAGATCCCATCCTTGTCCGTCGGTGAAGCGGTCATGCAGATGGAATTGGCCGGAGCACCGGTTCTTGTTTTCCGGAATGAGGGTAAAGATGGGGTGAACGTGGTCTATCGTCGCGAAGACGGCAATATAGGCTGGATTGATCCTCAGTAATCACAGGTCGGGCCCCCCCGTCCAGCGGAGCGCTGAAGACACACATGGAACTTTCGACCATCCTGAAAGCGGAGGCCGTCAAGGTTATTGGCGCGACCTCCAGTAAGAAACGACTGTTGCATGATCTGGGTGATCTGGCCGCGTCAGCCTACGGTATCAATCCCGAAGCTGCGGTTGAAGCGCTCTTGGAGCGCGAAACCCTGGGACCAACGGGCGTGGGCCACGGTGTGGCCCTGCCCCACGCACGCATCGCCGACATCGACCGCGTGGTCGGTGTATTCGTGCTGCTGGAAAAGCCGATCGATTTCGAAGCGGTAGACCGTCAGCCGGTTGACGTGATCTTTGCCCTCTTCGCCCCCGAAGATGCGGGTGTTGAACACCTGAAAGCGCTGGCGTTGGTGTCGCGTTCGCTGCGCGAGGCGGCGCTGTGCACCAAATTGCGGGCCAATGCCGATCCGGCAACGCTACATACTATCCTGACCGCAGAACAAGGCGGCCAACAGGCGGCCTGAAGCCTCCCATAGACCCACATAGAGTTGTTCAGCAGTTGCGATCAGGCCCAGCTAGTGAAGCCGAAGCTGACGTAATCCTTTTGATAAATCGCGGCCACGCGTGCCTCCAGATCGGCGTTATAAATCGCTTCTAACCCGATTGGGGACATCTCTGGCGGACGGGCATACTCTGGCGCCTCCAGGCGGCCGGCAGCCGCCGCCAGAACCGGCAGCATATCCGCCAATTCATCTTCGCGCAGGATCATGTCCGGCTGGGCGATATCGGCAAATCCCTGCAAAGTCTGACTTTGACTACACCATGTGGCATCCACACGGATCGCGGTCTGGCCCGCCATATTCATCTTGAGGAAGTCAAGGAACCCAAGGAAGGCTGCGCGGTGCGCCTGCGCATCATATTGTGCGTCCACCTCATCAGGCAGGCCCAAATCAAAGCGGCGGTTCAGCGTCTTGCGGATCTTGGGGTAGGTGCCGCGGCCAGTGGCCAGAATGCGCGAACAAAACGCATCATGCACCCGCGCCACCGGATGCCGCAGCACCGAGAAGCTGCGGAAACCTGCATGGTCCTTCTTCCACATCCGCAGCGTTTTCTGCGAAAAACCGTCCTGCAACTGCCCCGCGCCCACATCATCCAGCGCCGCCATCCAGCGCCGGACCGCATCGTCACAGCCATTGCGCAGCGGCATGAACAACAGCGACGCGTCCTTGGCTGCCACGTAGGACGGAACCACAGCACCACGGCGCGGTTCAAAATTCGGGGTGCGGGTCAGGTTGAACTGATCCAGATGGGACAGCGCGGCCTCCATCTCCGGGTAATTCTCCACCTTCTGGGATAGCGGGGCGGGGTTCTGCTTCTTCAGCTTACCGTCCAGCTCTTCCAGCTGATCCTCCTGCCCCAGCCAGCGGGCCAGACCGTTGGTCACATCCAGATCCTGCAGATCCTCATAGGCGACATAAAATGCCGTCTGCCCCGCCGCCTGCAACCGGTTTAAGAGCATGACCTGAAACGCCTGCAAATCGGCCAGATGGGTTTCAAATTCAGCCTTATCAAACACAGCCTTGCTGTCACGGCGCTTGGTCTCATTGGTCAGTTTCCACTGGCCGGTGGCCTGCGCGATTTTCCAACTGACGTAGCTTTCGACTGGGTTGCGGGTCAGCACAATCTTGGCGCAGCGCGGATCGTCAAGCATTGCGTCCAGAATGCGTGGATCATGATCGTGGAAATATCGAAAGCCGCCCATCCCATCGCTGTGTTGGCGGATCGTGTCCAGCAGACGCTGCGGATCATCATCGCGCATATCCTGCGTGACGCCCAAAATCTCGGTCTTGTTCGGGTAACCGATGAAATGGGGATTGAACGCCTCACCATGACAAGTCAGCGACGGGAAGGCGTTCAGGTTCGCCTCCAAAAAATTGGAGCCGGTGCGCATTTCCGCAAACACAACAAAATAATCAAACCTGTCGCTCATCACTACCTATCGTGCCAAATATGGTTTGCGTTTGGGACGTTTGTTGCCATTCAGCCCCCGCTCTACGGCAAAATCCCCCATCAGATAGGGGTGCATCCCCTGATTTTTGAGGTTTTGCAAAAACTGACCGAAGCCCGTCAGGTCCACCATCTTGGGCGCATCGGCCAGACGGGGACCGGGGCGGGTGCCGATCTCATCGATAATGGTTTGCAGCGGCTCTAATGGCGCCTCAATAAATTCAGCCATAGTCCAGATACGGATCCGTGCGGTGGCATAGGGTGACCGCAGGATTTTCAGATGTTCCGCCTCGATCTTCTGCAGCGCGGCGGCCTCGCGGCGCAGGTCGGAAAAGCTGCGATTAGACAGGAACAATGGCACCGCCCATGCGCCCGAAATGACCGAGACCTGCGCATTCGGATCCTTGGCAAAGATCCAGCCGATGTCCTGCGCGTCGCGCGGGCTGAAATGGAAACACTGCCGCTCGCCGCGGGAATTCCAAATCAGATTGGTGAGAAAGGCCTGCGGGTTGTAATCCCGCACCGCCGCACTGTCACTGAGCGCACCGTTCATCACCGTCTGCCCGTCGGCATATTCCACCCGCTCTTGGCCAAACAGGTGACCGTGCATCCGAACATCCACCGCCCGTGTCAACCATTGGTCGAAACCCTCAAACAGATCGCCAAACCCCTGAAACACCGAATAGCGTGAAGAGGTCACACCGTTTTCCCAACCATCATGAGGGAAGCGCGACTGCATATAGAGGCCCGGACGCCCACGGGTCCGGCGGTCTACCGCCTTGGCAAAAATCCGGTCAATCTTGCCCGGGTTGGGTTCAGCACCCGTCACCATATTGGTGGGATCACCAAGGAAACTGTCATACAGGCGATCCGCATGCGGCCAGATCTTGCGCGCGACAAAACAGTCAGATCGACGCAACAGCTGCAGGTGATCGTCGTAGAATATATGTGGTTTGCCTTGAAAATCGAACTTCGACAGGGTTAACGAGCGGCTTTCGATCTGGCTGCCATGCAGGCGGGCGAGTGACTGAAAATAGCTTTCATCGGGGATCCAGACCCGTTTGAAGAAGCTGTCATAAAGTTCACGATCTGGGTCGGCCAGGATCGCCGACAGGGTGGATCGCGTCAGGCACCACCACTGACTGCCCATATGCGGGATAATGCCATTGGGCATCGCCCGTTTGCGCCCTGCCAACCGTTGCAAGTTCACCCAACGATCAAACAGATACCGCTGCCGTTTCCAGCTGAACGGAAAGGAGAAGTTGAACCGTTCCTCATCCAGACCGCCAACGGTCCAGGGCACATCTGCGGTGGTCGCACTTTCAATGAAATCAGTCATCGGGCGATCGGCAAGATAATCGATCAGTTCTTCAACCGGACGTAGCGGCAGACAAGACCCGGAAGCCAGATAGACATGGCGCACCTCACCATAGTGATCCAGCATCATCTCACTGGCGCTTTGCGTTGCGGCAACCAATCCCCAAGTGCCCCATTCGCAGCGATGGCGCGGGCTGAACTTCACGTCCGGCAGATCCGACAGCGCATCGACGAAACGCCGGTAAGTGCCTTGGCCCACGTTGCCATCCACATGGATCACCACCGGACAGCCCGCCGCAGACCAGTGCCGCGCCACCTGTTCGGCGCGGCCCAGCGCGGTGTGCACCAGCATGAGAACCCCAACACTGCTCATCGCTTGGCCCCTCTCACGCCCAGTTGCCTTTGGACATCAGGCCCAAAATCTCTAGCTGGCGCCAGTTGATGTATTTCTCTGACCACTTGCACCACAGATCCGGGTTTTCATCCAGCGTGGCGGCATAAGCTTTGTATTCGACCGAGCCAGAGTAATGTTGTTTGCGCTCCAGCTCTTCTTTGGCCTTGTCGTTGAAGGTGTCCAGAAACTTGGTGTGCAGTAGTGCGCCGCTGGCTTTTTCGCCGCCCCATTCGTCATAGACCGCGTTCAGACCGCGTGGCAGCAACATGTGGGTTGAACTCATATAAACATAGCGCCGATCCCACTTAACCAACGGGATCTTGTTCAACGCAGGCGCCTGTTCTGGCGCGTCGGGAAAAAAAACGCGCTGGCGCGGTCCGCCTTGTATCCACAAGTTGCCAAATTTCCAGTTGCGTTCCAGCGCGTAGTTGCCGCTGTCAAACCAATTGGCAATCTCCAGCGGATTCTGACCGGCACTATAAGGCTGCTGATCAATGCGGCCTTTGGGGTACATATCCAAAATCATCGCGCTAAACGACCGGATTGAGGAAGCGTCCAGCCAATCCGTCAGCGCCCTGAGCGGGCGGGTGTCACAGAACGGGTAGACGAGGAATTCGTCTGGATCGACCACCAGCGTCCAGTGGCCATGGCCGTATTTGCATTGCAGCCAGTTCAACCAATCTACCCCAAAACGCGACCGCTTGTAGCTGGCGCGGGTATGCCACAGCGACACGTCCGGCTGATCCTGAAGATAGGAAATCGACCCATCATCACTGTCGTTGTCGACAAAGATGAAATGATTGACCCCCATATCGCGGTAATATTGCAGGAAATACGGCAAGCGAATCGCCTCGTTGCGCTGGGTGCAGAACAACAGGATATCACCTGGCTTGATCGCCTTGGTACGGTTCACCACCGAAGACAGCTCATGCCGTTTGCGGATGGCACGCCCCAAATAGCGCTGCCGCTTCACCCTCAACCGATATGCCGTCCAGACACCCAATGGCCTCTCCCCCAACGCGGATCATACACGACCCAAACTGTGCACCTGCGACCGAACTTTGGACGTGGCCTACAGATACTGCGCCACCAGATCAAAATGCTGCTGCCATCTGGGTGGCACAAATCGTGCCAGTTCAGCGCGCGCCTGATGCGGGGAAGCCTGTGCTGCCTGTGCCAGTTCGGTCATCGTTATTATCCAAGAATAGGCATCATTCGCAGGCAGGTAAACGGCATTGTTTCCAAGGTGTTCGCGAAATACAGCTAAATCACTGCAAATCACCGGACATCCCCGCGCCCGTGCCTCTAGGACAGGCAGACCATAACCTTCAGCGAGGGAGGGAAAGACCAGCGCCTCCGCCCGCCCCATCAACTCTGCCAGCTGCCCGTCGCTGAGGCCCGCGATTTCAAACACCCCCGTGCCGCGCGCCTTCCACTGGTCCAATCGCTGAAATACCGCCTCATTCAACCAACCACGCTGGCCGCAAATCACCAGCTGCAGCGACACCTTGTCGGCCAAAAGCTGATCCCAGACATCCAGCAGAATCGCATGGTTTTTGCGCGGCTCAATGGTCCCAAGGGTCATCACAAAGGGCAGGCTCGGGTCGAAACCCGCAGGCATAGTGACTGGCTGCGTCGCAGTTTGCGCCGCCAGATCAAGGCCAAGGGGCGCGACCAACGTTTGTGGCACCGTGCCGAGAGCGGCACCATGGGCAGCCATGTGCGCGGTCACCTCCGCCTCTGTTGCGGCAGAATTGCACAGGATCAGATCGGCACCCTGCTGGACCCGATCCACCATCGCGGCAAACTGCGCCCGCAGCTGTGGCCGCTGCGTGTCAGGATGGCTAAGTGGGATCAAATCATGCAGCATCACCACCACCCGCGCGTTCTGATCTCGCAGGGCCCCCAACACCCGCGGGGTCAGATTGGAATGACCAAGATTCAGATAGGTCGTCCCCTGCGGCAGATGCGCGGCCAGCATCCTAAGCAACCGCCGCGGAACACTGCGGGCAATCGCCAATCGCCGCAGATCGCTTTCACCACGTCGCCTTGCCGGATCACTACGCCCGAACAGGGACAAAGGGCGCGCACGCCCCCAGGGCACACGCCCATCGATCCGATCCCAGATCCCCTGCAGCCCTGCACGGCCCAACAACACATAGCCCAAACGCGTGCGCGCCAAAGCGAAGACCGGCTGCGGCTGCGCCAACATCCAGCGGATATAGGCATGCTCCACCCGATCCACACCCGTCGGCAACCGCCCCACCCGCCGCAGGCTGCGGGTGATATCCAGCACATAGGCTGATGTATGACGGGTTTGTTCAGGCATACACATCCTTAGCACCGGGCGGTTGAAATACCACGAAAAAGGCCCGGACAATGCCGGGCCATGTTCATCATTTGTCACAGCAAATACAAGGATTTGCTTTTGTGATGCGCTTACTGCGCAGCCTTATCAACCGCCAGCACCTCATGCAGATACTCACGCAGGTCATCTTTCAACTCATCCCGTGCCAGGCCGAAAGAAACAGTCGCCTGCAGGAAACCCGCCTTGGACCCACAGTCGAAACGCTGCCCATTGAAACGGTAGCCATAGACGCCACGATCGGTACCAATTTCCTTGGCGATGGCGTCGGTCAGCTGAATCTCACCGCCTGCACCGGTTTCCTGTTTGTCGAGCGAATTCAGCACGTTCGGGTGCAGGATGTAACGGCCGATCACAGCGAGGTTCGACGGCTCAGTCCCCAGTGGCGGTTTTTCAACCATGCCCTTGGCCTCAACCACCGCACCCATATCATTGGCGACGTCCAGCACGCCATAGGCATTGGCCTTTTCGCGTGGCACTTCCATCGTCGCGACCATAGAACCACCGGTTTCCTCGTATGCCTCAACCATCTGTTTCAGACAGGGCTTTTCGGCTGCGATCACGTCATCCGGCAAGATCACCGCAAAGGGTTCGTCATGGATCAGGCGCCGAGCGCACCAAACAGCGTGTCCAAGGCCCAGCGCCTTGTGCTGTCGCAGGTAAGCAATCTGTCCGCTGTCCATGTTCGTGGATTTCAGGATTTCCAGCAGGTCATCCTTCCCCTTGGCAGCAAGATCTGCCTGCAGCTGATGAGAATGGTCAAAATAATCCTCCAGCGCAGATTTTCCACGCGAGGTCACAAAGATGAACTCTTCGATTCCCGCTGCCCGCGCCTCATCGATGGCGTATTGAATCAGGGGGCGGTCCACCAATGTCATGATTTCTTTGGGAACGGATTTTGTGGCAGGAAGGAAGCGTGTTCCCAGACCGGCGACCGGAAAAATGGCCTTGGTGATTTTACGTGTCATAAGTACCTCTTAAGCTAGGCTTTTCATACCTGCGCCAAATCTGAAAATAAAGGACTTCGGGGAAATTGCCGCCGAGAACGGCTCCATACCGCTCTGTCGCACACATTCCCGCCAAGGAACACAGCAGACGACCCTAAACCAATTAAGAAACGCCGGCCGTCTTAGAACCGAATTCTAAACAAACGGTTAATTTCCGCTGCGACACGGTCTTTGACTCGCCAGAACCGTACCAGTCTTTGGCTGCGGACGCTGCGACCGAACAATCCACCACGCTGCAACCAGATACCGGGCAGATGATAACCAAGCCGGTGATAGCGACTGTCAGGACTGAACAGATAGAGAGAGACGGTCGCGCCAGCCTTCACCGAATCGGTGGCCTGCCGCATCAGACGGCGACGCGCCCAGATCCAGCCAGACAGAACGACGTGCTGACCATTTGCGCGGGATGCAAAGGGTCGAAAAGCCTCTTGCGGTGCGGGCCAGTCAGGCGACAGATCAAAATCCCGTACCTGGCCGTCCTGCAACCCCGCCTCTAGCGAGGACAGCACATCGACCATATCAGATCGCTTGATCAACCGCCGCCATACCTGTCGTTGCAAGCGATCCCATTGCTCCTGACGCAACCACGCCAGCGCGGCGGCAGGATCACAATCCGCATCATGTTTGCGCAGAAACACCGCCGTACTAGCGCCTACATCAAACAGATCAGTTACCGCGCGATTCGGTCGACGGCGCGGGCTGGACGCATAGGCATGATGTACCTCAGCCAGCGGCACCAGAACGGTTACCCCGCCGGCCAACATCAGCCGCCGGTTCAGATCGGTTTCATCCAGATAGAATTGAAACGCCTCATCAAACCCACCTAACCGCAGCAACCAGTCGCGGCGCACCGCCATATTGGTGCCCTCGGTCTTGATCGCATGGCCTGCAGGCGGGTTGATCCGCTGCGGGGCATCGCCCGCAACCTCCAGCGCATGCGCAACACCCTGCGTATCGACCGTACGCGCGCGCCATTGATAGCTAATGCCATTGCGGCCGCGCACATAACCGCCAGTGGCGGCCACCTGATCATCTGCAAAAGGCGCAATCAGATGGGCCAGCCACATAGGTTCCGGCACCGCATCATCGTCGATGAAGGCCACAACATCACCGGCAGCAATCCCAATTCCGAGGTTGCGCGCGGCAGAAATATTGGGGGTATCAAAGGGGACCAGCTTCACCTCGTCCCGCAGGCCCGCCGCGTCAATCGCCGCCTCACCTTCGGGGTCCGTGACAACCACCACCTCATAGGCGCTGTAACAAAGCCGGCTGAGTCCCGAAAGACAGCGCTGCAGATCCGCGCCACGGCCCCGACTGACCACAATGACAGAGGTCGAAATGACCGCTGCATCTGGATCAAATGAGGCCGTGGCGATAGGCATTACGCCTCTTTCAGCTCAACGCTGGGGGCATAGGCGATGAAAAACGGGTTGGCATAGTCAGCCTTGCCGTAGGTCAACGGGCTATGGTCATCAAAACGCACAACCTTGCCGCCTGCGCCATGCAGAACCGCGTGGCCGGCGGCTGTATCCCATTCCATTGTGCGACCAACACGGGGATAGATATCCGCCTCACCAGAGGCGACCAGACAGAACTTCAGCGACGACCCCGCGCTTTTGCTATCCGCAACACTGTATTTGTTGATGTAGTCATCGGTGGCCTGATCCCGGTGCGATTTTGACGCCACAACCAGCAGCGCGGTGTTGTCTGCATCCGACACGCGGATTGGGGCGGTTTCACCGATCTGATCCTTGGCCAAGGCGCCGGTTTCCTCCACCGCAGCACCATCCGCCAGCGTATAGAACATGCGGTTACGGGCCGGAGCGTAAACCACGCCGCGGGTCGGCACGCCGTTTTCAACATAGGCGATGTTGACGGTGAAATCGCCACGACGGTGCACAAACTCCTTGGTCCCGTCCAACGGGTCCACGATCAGAAAAGTGTCCGCACGCTGGCTGTGACTGTCGGCTTGTTCCTCAGTGACCAAAAGGACATCAGGAAACGCCGCCCGCAAACCGGCCGAAATAAGCGCATCGGCAGCCTCATCCGCTTCGGTCACCGGGCTTTCGTCGGATTTCACCTTCACTTCGAAACTGTCGGAGTTGTAGATCTCCATGATCTTATCACCCGCTTCCAGCGCCAGTTTGCGCATCACTTCGGTCAGTTTCTGATAGTCCAAGCTTTCACCCTTTCACGCCGGACCTGCCCACAATATCACGCCTCTCACAGCTGTGAGGTTATGCGACAGGGGCAGATGTTGCCATAAATTTGCCACCCTCTTATGATCTCAGGCTAACGAAACGGCAAGGTTTGTCCGTTCTAATGACCGCAAGCCGCGGGAGCAGTCGCTGAAATGTTTTACAACAGTCGCAAGGAAAACAGCCTTGAGGCCGCCACCACCATGGCGGGGCTCACGTACCATTCGATTGCGCGCAAAGTGCGCAACACCCACGGCAATGCTGTGCTGTCGATTCTTGTAAACCTTTTGCAGCTTGCGATCATGGTGTTCGCCTTTTTCCTGATGTTCTCAATCCTCGGGCTGCGCAGCTCGGCGGTGCGGGGCGATTTCCTGCTGTATTTGATGTCCGGCATCTTCCTTTACATGACCCACACCAAAACGCTGGGCGCGGTGGCAGGGTCAGAGGGGCCGACATCGCCAATGATGCTACATGCGCCGATGAATACAATCATCGCGATCCTGTCCTCAGCCCTTAGCGCCCTATATTTGCAAGTGTTGGCGCTGACACTGATTCTATTCATCTATTACATGGGCTTTAACCGGTTCGTGATTGAGGATGCTGCAGGCGCCTTTGGCATGCTACTGCTCGCGTGGTTTGGCGGCATGGCAATTGGCACAGTGCTGTTGGCACTGAAACCGTGGTTCCCCGGGCCAGTGCAAATTATCACGCTGGTCTACCAGCGCGCCAACATGATCGCATCGGGCAAGATGTTCTTGGCCAACACCCTGCCCGGTTTCATGCTGGCAATGTTTGATTGGAATCCGCTATTCCACGCAATTGATCAGGCGCGCGGCTTTGTATTTATCAACTACACGCCGCGCTATTCATCGATCAAATATGCGCTGATCGTATATGGCGTGATCCTGATGCTGGGTCTGATTGGCGAATTTTATACAAGACGCCATTCCTCGATCAGTTGGGGCGCACGACGCTAAATCGCACGCCTCAGGTCACCACCCGACAGGTCAAATTGATGCGCCCGCCCTGTGGCAACAGACGGCTGGATCCAAACCGGATCCGGTCGACGCCATGATAGACCAGCCGCGCCTCACCGCCCATCAGCAACACATCACCAGACCGCAACCAGACCGAGTCGGTCTTGCCGCCTCGTGTCGTATTGCCAACACGAAACAGCCCCTCGTCTCCCAGCGATATGGACAGAACCGGCCAGTGAAAATCCGCCTCATCACGGTCTTGATGCAGGCCCATTCTGGTGCCTTCACCGTAGTAGTTGATCAAACAGCAATCGGGGTCACGATCCCGACTGACCAAATCGCGCCACAGACCCAGAACTGTCTCAGGGATCGCGGGCCATACGGCACCGGATGGATGGCGGCGTTCATAGCGATAGCCACGCCGGTCACTGACCCACCCCATGCGCCCCGCAGACGTCAACCGCACAGACATCGCTTTGCCCGAGGCAGTCACAGGGGTGAAAAACGGCGCCTGCCGGGCGCAGGCACGCAGATCTTCGACCAGATTCGCCTGCACCTCTGGCGTGAGCAGCCCTTGATAAATCTGGACACCGCGCAGGCTGACAGGGACGGTCATAACGCCCACGCACACGGCTGCAGCATCAGATGGTTAAAAAATCCCGTCAGAATCACCGATTCCCTCCTTTTGCAGTGCTTGCAGGGTGCCGCCACCCTCCCTATATACGCCGAGAAGCGTGTAGGACCACCTTGGCCATCCAAGTTGTCCGGCACACAAACCAGATCGGGGCAGGACGCCGCAACGGGTCTTCGCCTCGTGCAATCGCCTTGACGTGAAAAGGGATCAAAAATGTCGAAAGTTATCGGTATCGACCTTGGAACCACCAACAGCTGTGTTGCGCTGATGGACGGTTCGCAACCGAAAGTAATTGAAAACGCGGAAGGTGCTCGCACCACCCCGTCAATCGTCGCCTTCACCGACGACGAACGTCTGGTGGGCCAGCCGGCGAAACGCCAGGCCGTCACCAACGCCGCCAACACCGTGTTTGGCGTAAAGCGCCTGATCGGTCGTCGTGCAGATGACACGCATCTGGCCAAAGACAAGAAAAACCTGCCCTTCGCCGTTGTGAACGGTGGCAATGGCGATGCTTGGGTCGAAGCCAAAGGCGAAACCTACTCGCCCTCGCAGATCTCGGCCTTCATTCTGGGCAAGATGAAAGAAACCGCAGAATCCTATCTGGGTGAAGAAGTCACTCAGGCGGTGATCACGGTTCCTGCATATTTCAACGACGCCCAGCGTCAGGCCACCAAAGACGCCGGCAAAATCGCCGGTCTGGAAGTGCTGCGCATCATCAACGAACCGACCGCCGCTGCATTGGCCTATGGTCTGGACAAAGAAGAAACCCAAACCATCGCCGTTTACGACCTTGGTGGTGGTACCTTCGACGTAACCATTCTGGAAATCGACGAAGGCCTGTTTGAGGTGAAATCCACCAACGGTGACACCTTCCTGGGTGGTGAAGACTTCGACATGCGCATCGTCAACTATCTGGCGGATGAGTTCAAAAAAGAGCATGGCGCCGACCTGACCAAGGACAAGATGGCCCTGCAGCGTCTGAAAGAAGCCGCAGAGAAAGCCAAGATCGAACTGTCCTCTGCTCAGCAGACCGAAATCAACCAGCCGTTCATCTCGATGGATGCTTCCACCGGCCAGCCGCTGCACCTTGTTGTCAAACTGACCCGTGCGAAACTGGAAAGCCTGGTTGCCGACCTGATCAAAAACTCGATCAAACCCTGTCAGGCAGCGCTGAAAGATGCTGGTCTGACCACGGGCGACATCGACGAAATCGTTCTGGTGGGTGGTATGACCCGTATGCCGAAGGTCATCGAAGAAGTGACCAAGTTCTTCGGCAAAGAGCCGCACAAGGGTGTGAACCCTGACGAAGTTGTGGCCATGGGCGCCGCCATTCAGGCCGGTGTTCTGCAGGGCGACGTGAAAGACGTTGTTCTGCTGGACGTGACCCCGCTGTCGCTGGGTATCGAAACCTTGGGCGGTGTGTTCACCCGTCTGATCGACCGCAACACCACCATCCCCACCAAGAAATCGCAGGTCTTCTCGACCGCCGAAGACAACCAGTCGGCCGTGACCATCCGCGTGTTCCAGGGTGAACGTGAAATGGCTGCGGACAATAAAATCCTTGGTCAGTTCAACCTCGAAGATATCCCGCCCGCACCGCGCGGCATGCCCCAGATCGAAGTGACCTTCGACATTGACGCAAACGGCATCGTATCCGTTGGCGCCAAGGACAAGGCCACCGGCAAAGAGCAGCAGATCACCATCCAAGCTTCGGGCGGTCTGTCGGATGACGACATCGAACAGATGGTCAAGGACGCGGAAGAAAACGCCGAAGCGGATAAAGAGCGCCGTGAACTGGTAGAGGCCCGCAACCAAGCCGAAAGCCTGATTCTGTCGACCGAAAAGTCGATGGAAGAGCATTCGGACAAAGTGGACCCGACCACCATTGAAGCCATCGAACTGGCTATCGCCGCGCTGAAGGACGATCTGGCCAAAGACGACGTAAAGGCTGACAAGCTGCAATCCGGCATCCAGAACGTCACCGAATCGGCGATGAAGCTGGGCGAAGCCATCTACAAG
Source organism: Thalassobius sp. Cn5-15 (assembly GCF_022347685.1). Taxonomy (GTDB): domain Bacteria; phylum Pseudomonadota; class Alphaproteobacteria; order Rhodobacterales; family Rhodobacteraceae; genus Thalassobius. Next base: position 114,678 of record NZ_JAKRGF010000004.1, on the reverse strand, counting down.
GCCGCGCAGGAAGAAGACGAAGAAGGCCCCGTTGACGTAGACGGCGACGCAGGTCCTGCAACTGGTGACGACGACATCGTCGACGCCGACTTCGAGGATCTGGACGACGACAAACGCGCCTAATCCGCGTTTTCCCAAGAACACAATCGGGGCCGGCCCACCCGGGCCGGCCTTCGACGTTCTGCAAGAGGGAGTACCCAAATGGCAAAACGCGATTACTATGACGTTCTAGGCACCTCCAAAGGGGCCTCGGCTGATGAGTTGAAGAAGGCCTACCGTCGCAAGGCCAAAGAACTGCACCCTGACCGCAACAAGGATAATCCCAACGCGGAAGCGCAGTTCAAAGAGGTCAACGAAGCCTACGACTGCCTTAAAGACGCCGAAAAGAAAGCTGCCTATGACCGCTACGGTCACGCGGCCTTCGAAGGTGGCATGGGGGGCGGCGGCCGTCCCGGTGGCGGCATGGGCGGCGGCTTTGGTGGACAGGAAGGCTTCGGCTCTTTCTCGGACATCTTTGATGACCTGTTCGGCGGCGGCATGGGCGGCGGCGGCGGTGGCCGATCCCGCGCAACCCGGGGCGCCGACCTGCGCTACAACCTGCGCATCTCGCTCGAAGACGCCTTCACCGGCATGCAGAAAACGATCAAGGTGCCCACCTCGGTCAGCTGTACTTCCTGTGACGGCTCCGGCGCTGAAGGCGGCGCTGAACCGCAGACATGCCCGACCTGCTCCGGCATCGGCAAGGTCCGTGCGCAACAGGGCTTCTTTGCGGTTGAACGCACCTGTCCGACCTGTTCAGGTCTGGGCCAGATCATCCAGAACCCCTGTAAGAGCTGTGGTGGTCAGGGCCGCGTGCAAAAGGACCGTTCGCTCAGCGTGAACATCCCCAAAGGCGTGGAAACCGGCACCCGTATCCGTCTGGCTGGCGAAGGTGAAGCGGGCATGCGCGGTGGCCCCACAGGCGACCTCTACATCTTTATCGAGGTGACAGCGCACGGCATTTTTGAACGCGAAGACGCAGACCTGTTCTGCCGCGTACCGGTGTCGATGACCACAGCGGCGCTGGGGGGCGACATAGAGGTGCCTACCATCGACGGTGGTCGGTCACGCGTCAAAATCCCCGGTGGCAGCCAGTCCGGCCGCCAGATGCGCCTGCGCGGCAAGGGCATGCCCGCCCTGCGCGGCAACCATTCCGGCGATATGTTCATCGAACTGGCGGTTGAAACCCCAGTGAACCTGACGTCGCGCCAAAAAGAACTGCTGAAAGAGTTCGAAGACCTGTCCGAGGACAACAATCCTGAAAGCTCCAGCTTCTTTTCTTCGGTGAAAAACTTCTGGGATTCGATGAAGGGCTAAGCCTGGTCTAACGGGCAAAAATCTAAAAGGGCGCTACTGCGCCCTTTTTACTGTCCGCTGAACGATGCGCGACAAAACGGGCGACAGCCATCTGACGCCCGCGTGTTTCAGCTGGATTAGGGCCTTATTTGGCGAAAGGTGCCGCATCACCCCACAGCGCTTTCACGCGCTGGTCACGACCGCAGGCATCGCGGTATTTCTTGTAAGCTTTCGCCTGTTTCAGCGGACCAAAACGGGTGATCACAATCTTCGATCCCTTGTAGTAGTCCTGATGGTATTTTTCAGCCTCATAGAAAGTCTTGGCATCCAGAATTGGTGTCACAACCTTCTGGCCCAACGCTGATTGCGCTTCTTTCTTGGCCTTCTCTGCCGCGGCTTTTTCCGCTGGGTTAGAGACGAACACAGCAGTGCGGTAGCTGGCACCACGGTCACAGAACTGCCCACTCGCATCAGTCGGATCGACCGAGCGGAAGAACATGTTCAACAGCTGATCACGACTGACTTTCGCCGGATCAAAGGTGATCGAAACCGCTTCATAGTGACCAGTTCCTCCTTTGCCGATCTGTTTGTAGGTCGGATTTTTCACGTCGCCACCAGTGTAGCCGGATACCGCCTCAATCACGCCGGGAACGCTTTCAAAATCGCTCTCCACACACCAAAAGCAGCCGCCGGCAACGATCAGCTCTTCTTTCGGGGCAGCTTCAGCCATGCCGCCCTGCGCAGCGAGGCCAAGGCCGATGGTCAGTGCCAGTACGGCGGGTTTCAGGTGTTGAATGTTCAGCATGAGTCGTCCTCCAAAAGGTTGAGGACAGGTTTACCGAGTTATTTCATTGACGATAGACCCTCTCACAAAGGCTTGAGAGCAAGTGAAGCGCAGAAAATCCTTTCCACCCCCGCGCGCAGCCCCTAGCGTCAGCGCAAACATAGGGGATTTTCATGCAATCAGATCACGTTAGCACCCATCAGGCCGAAGAAGACGCCCGCAATGAGGCCATTCAAATTTACCTGAACGGCCGCATCGTTCCCAAAGAGCAGGCAGTTGTGTCGGTCTATGACAGCGGCTTCATGCTGGGCGATGGCATCTGGGAGGGACTGCGCCTTTATAACAATCGTTGGGCCTTTCTAGACGACCACATAGACCGTCTGTTTGAGGCATCGCTGGCGCTGGATTTGGATATCGGCATGACCCGTGATCAGGTGATCTCCGCCTTGTTAGAAACGCAGGCAGCCAACAGCATGACCACAGATGCCCACGCGCGTCTGATGATTACCCGCGGGGTGAAATCGCGCCCGTTTCAGCACCCCAGCTTGTCCCAGCAGGGGCCGACAGTGACGATTATCATGGAACATTCCAAACCAGCGATCCCGCGTCCAATCCGGTTGGCCACCGTGCCACATCAACGAGGTCTGCCGATGACGCAAGATCCGAAACTGAACTCGCATTCCAAACTGAACTGCATTCTCGCCTGCATCGCAGCCGAAAAGGCCGGCGCGGATGAGGCGCTGATGCTGGACGTGAATGGGTTTGTGAACACCACCAACGCCTGCAACTTCTTCATCGTGCGCAAAGGGGCGGTTTGGACCTCTACCGGGGACTACTGCATGAACGGCATCACCCGCCAAAAGGTGATCGACCTGTGCCGCGCCAATGACATCCCCGTTTATGAACGCAACTATTCACTGGTCGACACCTACGGCGCGGATGAGGCGTTCCTGACTGGCACCTTTGGAGCGCAGACACCAGTGGGCAACATTGATGGCCGCCAGATTGGTGATGGAAAAATGGGTCCAATGACCAAACGACTGCGCCACCTCTACAAAGACCTGATCGAAAAGGAATGCGCCTGATGCGAATTGCCATGTGGTCCGGCCCCCGTAACCTGTCTACCGCGATGATGTATAGCTTCGCCGCACGGTCAGATTGCGCCGTTGTTGATGAACCTTTTTATGCCGCCTATCTGGCGATGACAGGGATTGAACACCCGATGGGCGATCAGGTTCTGGCCTCCCAATCGCAGGACCCTGAAGTGGTGGCAGCATCTCTTTTAGACTCTATTCCCGCGGAAAAAACGCATTATTATCAGAAACACATGTGCCAGCACATGATCGACGGCGTGCCCCGGGATTGGATGCGGAAGGTGGTGAATGTTTTCCTGCTGCGTCACCCGGCACGAGTGATCGCCAGCTTCGGGGCCAAGTTTGAGAAGCCCACCCTCAGCGACATCGGGTTCACCCAACAGACAGAGCTTTATGAGGGACTCTGTGCCGCAGGGCAGACGCCAGTGGTGATCGACAGCGCCGACATCCGCCGTGACCCTGAAGGGATGCTGAAACGCCTGTGTGATGCGATCGGACTGGATTGGGATCCTGCCATGCTCAACTGGCCCGCAGGTGGGCACAAAGACGATGGCGTCTGGGCCGCGCATTGGTATGGGGCAGTGCATCAATCCACCACCTTCGCCGGAGCGGAGGGACCCTTGCCAGAGTTGACAGGCACGCAGGCAGATCTACTGACACAGGCATTGCCGCATTATGAACGCATGGCCGCGGTGAAATTGGCGCCCTAAGCACCACATCTAAGGACGGTTGCGGCAATTGATACAACAGTAAGCGCAACCGTCAGAATTCGGGTAATATTCCGCCTGCGCCTTTAACAAGGCCTCAGCGCAGTTATCAAACTTACCCAGAGATGACGTAGAACGGATCAGCGGCAGGTATTGACAGTCCTGCCGGTGAACCTCATGCGCGCCTGAAGATAACGCGCGGTCGTTTACGTAATACTGCATTGGCGCGTGAACCATGTTGCGTTCCCTTTGACGAAAAGGACAGTGGGCTACGTCGTTCGCAGCGCATCGCAGACACGCCGCATCGACAGAACAACCCTGCAACAAAGCCGGTTAAAATAGGATTAACGCCCCCAAGGCAAGACCGCCGAAAACAGACGATTGCCTGAACTTTGGCCCACAGACCGCTTACAGCAGATCCTTCAGTTTCATCGCCACCGCGGGATTGCCGGACACCTTGATTTTACCCATCATTACGGCGGTCATCGGGTTCAATTTGCCGGTGATCAGCTTCGCCAGATTATCCAACGACATTTTCAGGGTGCACTCCGCATCTCCCGCCTCAAGACTGACCGCACCATCGACAATTCGCACAACGCCAGCATCACCGCAATCAAACTGCAGACTATCTGAAAACCCTGCATGGCTAACGCCTTTTTGCACCAGCGCTGCAATCTCATCCAAAGTCATGGCCATCCTCCGCTAAAGCTATGCAACGTTGCTAGCGAGGCAGCCCTACCACCACAATGCTGACACAGGGTAAACTAACATCAGATCAGCCGGCCTAAGCCTCTGCGCCTTCTTACTGATCGAACGCATTGATCGCCTGTAGCCGCTCAGCGCTGTGCAGATGCGTCGAGGACCAGCTATGCCGTGATCCTGCACCGCCATTTCGCGAAAGAAGCGCTGCAATCCGGCATTGGAATAGCCGATGTCTTGTAGCAAATGCAGCGCGTAGCGATCCACAGCAGCGGGCCGACAGCGATGGTGGATTTAAACTGGTGCTGCTTGTCGCCCAGGTGTTCTGGTAAAAATACGCCTTCATGCGCACCTTGGCCCAGGCCGAGTAAATGCCCAGAGTCAGCATAGAAAACAATACGTTAACGATCCAGATTTCGCACCATTCACGTCCCGTGCCACGAAATTCAAAATTCTCCTATGTGGTCATGTCCGGCCCGACTATTGCTTGCCCAAAGGTTTCTGAAAATTCTAGCGTGCGAAAATCAAACAACTGGAGTGGCCGTAGCCAATAACTCTCCTGCTAGTAGAGCGCACAAAAAATAGCCACCCTGAAACAGGGTGGCTCTCAAATTTAATTAGCGCTTTTAGCCGCTAAACAGGATCAACTTTTCAGGCGACGATCACGTGCGGCCAGCAACTTCAGACGCAGAGCATTCAACTGGATGAAGCCTGCAGCATCTTCCTGATTGTAAGCGCCTGCGTCTTCTTCAAAGGTCACGTGCGCCTCGGAATACAGCGAATGATCGCTGTCACGAGCCACAACAAAAACAGACCCTTTGTACAGCTTCAGTGTCACGGTGCCGGTAACATGTTCCTGCGATTTGTCGATCAGCGCCTGCAACATCTCACGCTCGGGCGAGTACCAGAAGCCGTTGTAGATCAGCTCCGCATAGCGCGGCATGATCGAATCCTTCAGGTGGCCTGCGCCGCTGTCCAGAGTGATCTGTTCGATGCCACGGTGTGCCTGCAGCAGGATGGTGCCGCCGGGTGTCTCATAGACACCGCGTGACTTCATGCCGACAAAACGGTTTTCCACGAAGTCCAGACGACCGATGCCATGCGTGCGACCGTAGTCGTTCAGCGCGGTCAAGATGGTGGCGGGGCTCATCGCTTCGCCATTGATCGACACTGCGTCGCCTTTTTCAAAACCGATAGTGATGATTTCAGGCGTATCCGGCGCATCCTCGGGATTCACGGTGCGCTGGTAGACGTAATCCGGCGCCGCTTCGGCGGGATCTTCCAGAACTTTACCTTCGGACGATGTGTGCAACAGGTTGGCGTCCACACTGAACGGTGCCTCACCACGTTTGTCCTTGGCGATCGGAATCTGGTTCTGTTCGGCAAATTCCAACAGCTTGGTTCGGCTGGACAGGTCCCATTCACGCCACGGCGCGATCACAGTGATTTCCGGGTTCAACGCGTAGGCGGCCAGTTCAAAACGCACCTGATCGTTGCCCTTACCGGTCGCACCGTGGGAAACGGCATCGGCGCCGGTCTCAGCCGCAATTTCCACCAAACGCTTGGAAATCAGCGGGCGCGCAATCGAGGTGCCCAAGAGGTATTCACCTTCGTACAGGGCATTGGCGCGGAACATCGGAAAAACAAAGTCGCGCACAAACTCTTCGCGGACATCTTCGATGTAGATGTTTTCCGGCTTGATGCCCAGCATCTCTGCTTTCTTGCGGGCCGGCTCCAGCTCTTCGCCTTGACCGAGGTCAGCGGTGAAGGTGACAACCTCACAGCCATATTCGGTTTGCAGCCATTTCAGGATGATCGAGGTATCGAGGCCACCGGAGTAGGCCAGGACAACTTTCTTGGGCGCGGACATGATGACCCCCTAACAGTTCGTAGAATCCGTTTAATCGCAAGCGCGATATCGGGTTTTGGGACCAAGAGCAAGGTGGCGCAGGGTGCGATGCGGTTGTTGCGGTATCTGGGTTGTGTTTATGTGCGCAAAAATATTTGAGGTTGAGATGCTGGGATTTCGTTTGTTTTGGCACGCGGTGCGGATGGTGTTTACCAATCTGGTGCCGATGGTGCAGATTTTTGCGCTGCCGCTGTTGGTTGTTATGGCGGTTGTGATGGCGTTTAGCACGTATAGCGGAGTGGGACCGTTCTTCTTCTTGGGTGGTCAGAATGTACGGTTCGACAACATGTCGGGCGGTTTTCTCGTAGTGTTTTTCTGCACCCTCCTTGTCATCTGGATCGCGTTGATGAACGGGGTTGTGCATTGGCACCGGTATATTCTGTTGGAGGAGACCCCGCGCACATTGATGCTGCGTCTGTCATGGCGGCAGGCGGCGAAATATATCGTCGGTGGCATTCTGATTGGCCTGCTGCTGATCCTGCCGTTCTGGTTGCTGGGAATGGTGTTCGGAAAGATTGCTATGGAGTTATTAAGGAATGGAAATATCCTTGTTGCGCGGGGGATTATGATTGTGTTGAGCCTCTTCTTTACCGCTGGGTTTCTGGCATTAAGCCCGATCCTGCCCGCCAATGCGATTGATCGAAACATCACGATCAGCGCCGCGCTATCCGCAATGTCTGGCAGCCTTGGTACATTGATCGTCTGCGCAATTGGTTTGGGAGCTGTCGAATGGACTGGTGACGTTTTGGTGCGCCAGTTGGCGATGCTGAACATGCAGGTGGCAGGCCTTGTTGGGATCGTGGTTCAGATGCTGCTGGCGATGATCGGTGTGAGCCTGATCACGACCATCTATGGCCACTTCGTCGAAGAACGACCGCTGGACTAAGTGTATACTTGGGCACACATGGCCCAAACCGCTTGCCTTTGCGGCAAGGCTGTTTCAAGATAGGCGTATGAGCGATTTTCTGAAAAAGGCCCGCGTGGCCGAGCAGCAGATGCGGGCCTTGTTTCCCGCCACGCCACTTCAACGCAATGACCATCTGTCGTCGAAATACGGCGCGGATATCTGGCTGAAACGCGAAGACCTGAGCCCTGTGCGCAGCTACAAGATCCGTGGCGCGCTGAACGCGATGGGCAAAGCTTTGGCGCGCGATCCGGCGCTGGAAGTATTTGTTTGCGCCTCCGCAGGCAACCACGCGCAGGGGGTGGCCTATGTCAGCCGGCATTTTGGCGTCAAAGGCGTGATCTTTATGCCGGTGACGACACCGCAGCAAAAGATCGACAAAACCCGTATGTTTGGCGGGGATAGTGTCGAAATTCGTCTGGTTGGCGACTATTTCGACGCCTGCCTTGAGGCCGCGCAGGCCTATTGCGCCGAGGCGGGGGGCTATTTCCTGTCGCCTTTTGACGATCTGGACGTGATCGAAGGACAGGCCAGCGTGGCGGCTGAGATGACCGCACAGCTGGGCCGCGTACCGGATATGGTCGTGCTGCCTGTGGGCGGTGGTGGTCTATCGGCGGGGGTGACCCGCTACATGGATGAGGTTGCACCAGGCACCGACCTGCGGTTTGTAGAGCCTACCGGCGGGCAAAGCCTGCGCGCCGCCTTGGCGGCAGGCGAGCCAGTGAAACTGGATGGTGTGGACAGTTTCGTCGATGGCGCCGCCGTGGCGCAGATCGGCAAACATCCCTTTGAGGTCCTGCAAGGCACCGATCCTGCCAAAATGCTGGACGCACCAGAGGATCGAATTTGCACCACGATTCTGGAAATGCTGAATCTAGAGGGCATCGTGCTGGAACCCGCCGGCGCCCTGTCTGTCGATGCCCTGCAGGATCTGACAGCGGACATCCGCGGCAAAACCGTGGTCTGCGTCACCTCTGGTGGGAATTTTGATTTCGAACGCTTGCCAGAAGTGAAAGAACGCGCCCAGCGCTACACCGGGGTCAAGAAATACCTGATCCTGCGCCTGCCCCAGCGGCCTGGCGCGCTGAAAGACTTCCTCAATATCCTTGGCCCTGACGATAACATCGCCCGGTTTGAGTATATGAAGAAAAGCGCCCGTAACTTCGGGTCGGTGCTGATCGGCATCGAAACCTCTACGGCTGCAAACTTTGAGGCTCTCTTTGCCCGCTTGGATGCCAGCGACTTCCTCTATTCCGATATCACAGAAAATGAAAGCATCGCGGAATTTGTGATCTGATCGCGGCCAGTTGTGTCAGGCCGCCAGACGGCCTGATACCTCGCCATCAAATATGGCGACCGAACGGTCACAACAGCTGAGCAGTGCAGACATCGCTTGCGGTGGTGTTGCGTCACGCGCCAGCAAATCCTGATGCAGATCCAGCTGACGCTGCACCTCGCGACACTTGGCACTAAGGTCATCAAAACCCAGCGTAGTTGCGCAGGCCTTCAGCCGGTGGACGTCATTTTCAAGCGTCAGCGGATCGGGTGTGTGCAGACGGCCTGTCACGCTGTGCATTTCGTCAATCAGTTGTTCCACCACCGTGGCAAAATCAAACGGCCCCAACTGGTGGTGCAACTCCTGAATATGGTCCCAATTGATCATCATACACCTCATACCTTTAACGCAATGCTGTCAGAAACGGCTTAACGAAGGATGAATGTAGCCCGATCACAGCAATTTTTGCACAAAGTGGCGGTCGCCCTCGTTGCCCAACAACTCCGCTGCGGCTTCAATAGGCAGCCAGTGCGCACTATGACCCTCCTCCAATGGCGCACAAATCTGACGCACAGGATGGGCAATATAGATGGTGCAGACCTTCTCTGCCCAGAGGTCATATTCCGGCATGAATGTATAGCGGCGAAAGGCACCCAGACGACGGGGATAGGCAATCGACCAACCAGTTTCCTCAAACGCCTCACGGTGTAGCGCCACAAGGGATGATTCCCCTGCATCCACACCGCCTCCGGGCAATTGATATTCCGGTGTCGGCTCTTCCTGAAAGGTGACCAACATGTCGCGTCCGCGCGGCAGGATCACATAGGCGCCAGGGCGAATTTTATAGCGTTTGTCAGATCTTGGTACTTGCCCGAACCGTCGGATCATCTGCTGATGCCCCCTGCTTGTTGCCTTGCTTTCAACCCCATATACGCCGTTCCACTATCGTTACAGGCCCGTAGCCCCTTGGACTGACGCTTGTCCTGCCTATATTCAGCCTGTATGCCATGTGCCAAAATCAGGGCTACCGCCTGAGAAATACCCTTGCCACAGACTGTCGTTCAGCTTGTCCTCCCTCTATGCCAAGCGACGGCGCATAAGGAAACCCCATGACCCTTGGATCGAAACTCGCTTGGGACGACACTGTACTGCCGTTCCAGTTGGACAACTCTGATATTCGTGGCCGTGTTGCGCGGCTGGATGGTGTGTTGAGCAACGTATTGAAACAGCACAACTACCCCACCGTGGTAGAGGCGCTGGTGGCGGAAATGGCGCTACTGACTGCACTCATCGGTCAGACGGTGAAACTACGCTGGAAACTGTCGCTGCAGGTGCAGTCCGACGGTCCGGTACGGATGATCGCCACCGACTATTACGGCCCAACGGATGAAGGCGAACCGGCCCGCATCCGCGCCTACGCCAGTTATGATCCCGACCGCCTGACCGACGCAGCACCGTTTGATCAACTGGGCAAGGGTTACTTTGCCATCATGATCGATCAGGGCCAGAACATGACCCCCTATCAGGGCCTGACACCGCTGGCAGGAAAATCCCTGTCCGAATGCGCCGAAGCGTATTTTGCCCAATCTGAACAACTGCCGACACGGTTTCAGCTGTCCTTCGGTCAGTCGATTGAACCGGGCGTTGGCGAGCACTGGCGCGCTGGCGGCGTGATGCTGCAACACATGCCGAAGGCCTCGCCTTTCGCCAAAGGCGAGGAGGCCACCGGCGACGATGGCCTGCTACATGCCCGCGATCTGGTGGATGGTGACGACGGTGAAAACTGGAACCGCGTGAACATCCTGCTGGATTCCGTTGAAGAGCTGGAGCTAATAGGCCCACAGGTCACTTCAACCACTCTGCTGACCCGTCTGTTTCACGAAGAACAGCCGCGCGTGTATGATGTGCAACCGATCACCTTCGGCTGCACCTGTTCAGAGGATCGCGTGCGCCAGTCGCTGTCGATCTATTCCGCCAAGGACATCGAAACGATGACCACAGAGGATGGCCGCGTCACAGCGGATTGCCAATTTTGCGGGGCGCATTACGATCTGGATCCAACCACCGTCGGGTTTGACGCAGAAAAGACGCAAGATGCAGGACCGCATGCAGGACAGTCAGAAAGCTGATCCCCTTCACACGGGGTTGATGAATACTGTGGTGACGGCGCTGGACCGATCCGGCGCTGACACTTCGGATTTCGACCTGAATCCCGATTTGATCTTGCCAGCGGGGCGCACACTGCGCCCTGCGGCCGTTTTGGTGGGCTTTATTGATCGCGGGCATGGGCCACATGTGGTGTTGACCAAACGGTCGTCGCGGCTGAAACACCACCCGGGGCAGATCGCCTTCCCAGGTGGCAAGGTGGACGAAAGCGACGCAGACGTCACCGCCACCGCCCTGCGCGAAGCGTGGGAAGAGGTCGGCCTGCACGCTGATCAGGTCGAGGTGTTCGGACAACTGCCACCGCATGAAACCGTCACCAGCTTCACCGTTACCCCCATTTTGGGCCGGATTAGTGCCGATTTTGTCGCCAAACCCGAACCCGGTGAGGTCGAAGAGGTGTTTGAGGTGCCGCTGTCCCATCTGGCCGATCCGGCGAATTATGTGGTCCAGCAACGCATCTGGGCAGGCAAGCCACGCCCCTATTTCACTGTCCCGTGGGGACCCTATTACATCTGGGGCGCCACCGCGCGAATGCTGCGCGGGCTGGCAGAACGGATGGCGGATTAACAGATGGTGCAGGTGTATGGTTAAGGTTGATGGCGATTGGCTGACGCAGCCTCAGACGCAGGCCGTTTGCGCGATGCTGACAGACGCGGGCCACCAAGCGCATTTTGTCGGTGGGTGCGTGCGCAACGCCCTGTTGGGCGCGCCAGTCAGCGATCTGGACATCTCCACCGATGCGCTGCCGGAACGGGTGATGGAACTGGCAGAGGCGTCGGGGCTGACCGCCGTGCCTACCGGTGTTGATCATGGCACCATCACGGTGATCAGCGGTCGCATCCCGCATGAGATTACCACCTATCGCAAAGACGTCGAAACCGATGGCCGCCGTGCCGTGGTCGCCTTTGCCGACACGATGGTCGAAGATGCAGAGCGGCGCGATTTCACCATGAACGCGCTTTACTGCGATGCTGCGGGCGTGGTGGTGGATCCACTAGGTCAGGGGCTGGATGATCTGGCGGCACGGCGGTTCCGGTTTATCAACGATCCCGCCCAGCGCATCCGCGAGGATTACCTGCGCATTCTGCGATACTTCCGCTTTCACGCTTGGTACGGCGACGCGGCAGAGGGTTTAGACCCTGACGCGCTCTCTGCAATTGCCACGAATTTGGCTGGAATAGAGACGTTATCCCGCGAACGCGTGGGCTCAGAACTGATCAAGTTGCTGTCCGCGCCTGTACCTGAACAAGCTGTTGCCGCGATGCGCCAATGCGGTGTGCTGGCGATGGTGTTGGAGGGTGTGGACGATCGTGCGCTGGCGCCTTTGGTGCATCTGGAACAGCAAACAGACATGGCCCCCGACGGTATTCGCCGTCTAGCCGCGCTGGGCGGGCAGGAGGATGGCCGTGGTCTGCGTCTGTCCAATGAACAGCGCAAGCGGCTGGCGATCTACCGCGATCATATCGGCACCACTGAGGGCGCGGGTGAACTGGGCTATCGTCATGGGGCAGACATGGCGCGCGGTATCTTGCTGCTACGCTCGGCGATGTTGGAAATGCCCCTGATGCCCGGCAGTTTCGCCGCTGTGGATCACGGCGCTGCGGCCACGTTCCCGGTGAGAGCTGCTGATCTGATGGAAACCTTCCCCGGTCGTTTCCACGGCCGTGCCCTCGGCGATGCCCTGCGTCGGTTGGAGGCCCTGTGGATCGCATCCGATTTCACCGCTGACCGCGCGACGCTAATTGACGCAAGCTAACACCGAAGCCTTGCTAAATTTCGGGTACTGCTATCTGTAAACCCTATCGAAACGCCGTTTTCAGACCCCAGCCAAACCGCCAGGGTGCTAAACCGTTTACATCCCACACTCGTTAAGGCGCCCAATGTCCGGTTTTCTGAAACACCTCAACCTGATTGACCCCTTCAAACCCGCGGACAGCCCGCCGCCGACGGCCTCTGTCCCATTCGTGCGGTGGGCGCTGCGAGGCACCGGGCCGGTGCTTTTTCTGGCCTTTGTCCTCGCCAGCCTTGGCGGCGCGTTGGAGGCAACGACCGCCTACATTCTGGGCCGCGTGGTCGATTCGGCGGCCCAAGGCGCGGTGGCAGGCTATCTGGACGCCAACGCGGCGTTGCTGATCGCGGCAGTTTTCTTCTTCGTCCTCGTGCGGCCGGTGTTTCAGGGGCTGTCGGCGCTGACCACGGGCTATATCGTCGGGCCGAACCTGAACCCGCTGGTGCTGTCCCGACTGCATCGCTGGACGATGGGTCAATCGGTCGATTTTTTTGACAGTGATTTTGCCGGACGCATTGCCCAGAAACAAATGCAAACCGCCAGCGCCCTGACCCAAGCAGTGAATGAGGTGATCCACGTGGTCGCCTTTGCCGCAGCGGCGGCGGTGGGCAGCATGGTACTGCTGATGGCGATTGACTGGCGGATGGCGGGAATCTTTGCCCTGTGGTTTGCGGCCTATGTCGGCGTGCTGCGCTATTTCCTGCCGCGTGTTCGGGTGCGGTCAAAGGCGCGGGCTGGTGCCCGTGCGGGCGTCACCGGACAAGTGGTGGACACGATCACCAATATCAAAACGGTGAAGCTGTTTGCCCACGCCGATCACGAAGATCGCGCGGCGCTGGATCAGATGCGCCGGTTCCGTGACATCGGGCTGGCCTTTGGCGCCACCTCTGCAGCGTTTCGTACGGTACTGATGCTGGTGGGGGGCCTCCTCCCCCTCGGCCTTGTCGGTGCGGCGCTGTATTTCTGGACGCTGGGGCAGGCTAGCCCCGGTGATATTGTGGCCGCTGGTGCGGTATCGCTGCGTCTGTCGCAGATGACCGGCTGGTTCAGCTTTGCCCTGATGGGGATCTATTCCAGCATCGGCGAGGTGGAGGATGGTGTAAAAACCCTGACCCGCCGCAACCGGCTGGAGGATGCGTCAGATGCCCGCGCTCTTGAGGTGCGTGGCGGCGAGATCACTCTGGATCAGGTCACATTCGCCTATGGCCGCGATGTGGGCGGGGTAAGCGATATCTCCCTCACCATCAAACCCGGCGAGAAGCTCGGCATTGTCGGTGCCTCTGGCGCAGGGAAATCTACGCTCGTCTCCCTCCTGCTGCGACTATATGAGGCTGAAGGCGGCGAGATCCGCATCGACGGACAGGATTTGCGCAGCGTAACGCAGGAAAGCCTGCGCCGTCAGATCGGCATGGTCACGCAGGAAACCGCGATGTTCAACCGATCGGCGCGTGACAATATCCGCTACGGTCGTCCGGACGCGGATGAGGCCGCACTGATCCACGCCGCGACGCAAGCCGAGGCACATGAATTTGTCTGTGCTTTGCGCGATAGTGAAGGGCGTGAAGGCTATAACGCTCATCTGGGGGAACGCGGTGTGAAGCTGTCAGGCGGACAACGTCAACGAATCGCGCTGGCCCGCGCCATCCTGAAGGACGCACCGATCCTTGTGCTGGATGAGGCGACATCAGCACTGGACAGTGAGGTCGAAGCCGCCATTCAAACCGCACTGGAACGGGTGATGGAGGGCAAGACTGTACTGGCAATCGCCCACCGCCTGTCCACCATTGCCAAGATGGACCGCATCATCGTGATGGATCAGGGTCGCATTGTCGAACAGGGCAGTCATGACGATCTGCTGGCAGCACATGGCCTTTATGCGCGTTACTGGGACCGTCAATCCGGTGGATTTATCGGCGCGGATGAGAATGCAGGTCAGCCAGAAGCCGCAGCATAAACGCATTTAGCACTAGTGAAACTTGGGCGCTTTGGCTATCAGGCGCCCATGCAAACATATCAGATCACACGTTTGGGCCATCAGGGTGATGGCATTGTGCAAAGCGATGAGGGCGCGATCTTCGCTCCGATGACCCTCCCGGGGGAAGAAGTGCGCGGCCGCATCGATGGGCAGAAGCTGTGCGATATCCGTATCGCGACACCGTCTGACCACCGCGTGTCGCCAGATTGCCGTCACTACAAGTCATGCGGCGGCTGTCAGCTGCAGCATGCTTCAGACGGGTTTGTTGCCGACTGGAAACTGGGCGTGGTGCAACAGGCTCTGAGCGCACAAGGGTTGGAGGCGCCGCTGCGCCCTATCCTGACCTCCCCGCCGCAAACCCGCCGCCGCGCCAGCCTGTCTGTGCGCCGTACAAAGAAAGGTGCGATGGCCGGTTTCCACGCCAAAGGATCCGACGTGATCGTCGAAGTGCCCGATTGCCAATTGTTGCACCCCGAGGTGATGAAAGCGATGCCCGTGGCCGAAAAACTGGCCACAATCGGCGGCAGCCGCAAGGGAGAGTTGAGCGTTCTGGCAACCATGTCGCTGACCGGTCTGGATCTGGCCGTTTCTGGTGGAAAACCGCTGGATGAGGCACTGCGCATTGCCCTGTCGGCCGAGGTAGAGGCATACAAACTGGCGCGCCTGTCCTGGGATGGTGAGGTGATCGGTCAACGTGAACCACCCCTGCAACAGTTCGGCGCCGCGCAGGTTGCCCCACCCGCTGGCGCCTTCTTGCAGGCCACGCCTGAGGGCGAACAGGATCTGCTGACCACGGTGCAGGAAATCGTCGGCAAAGCCAAACAGGTGATTGACCTCTTCGCCGGATGCGGCACCTTTGCCCTGCCCTTGGCGAAAACGGCAGAAGTCCACGCAGTCGAGGGGGAGAAGGCAATGATGGCCGCCCTTGATCGCGGCTGGCGACAGGCGCAGGGACTGAAAAAGGTCAGTCATGAGGCCCGCGACCTGTTCCGCCGCCCCCTGATGCCGGATGAATTGCGCAAGACCGACGCTGTCGTCATCGACCCGCCGCGCGCAGGCGCAGAGGCGCAGGTGCGCGAACTTGCGCAGTCTGACGTGCCGGTGATTGCCTTTGTCTCCTGCAACCCTGTCACCTTCGCCCGCGATGCCCGCATCCTGACCGATGGCCCCTATCAGTTGGACTGGGTCCAGGTTGTCGACCAATTCCGCTGGTCGTCGCATGTGGAGCTGGTGGCAAAATTCAGCCGCATGGCCTGAGTTCACGTAAATTCTATCTGATTTAGACTACGCGCCTGCCCGCGCGTGGTCTAAACTGTGACGCTCAAAGATGGGAAATCCCACTATTCACCGCGCTGGGGCGAACAGGCATGAAACAACTCAAATGGGCTCTGGGCCTTGTGGCCCTTCTGGTGCTGTCGAGCTGCAGCAGTAATCCGTTTCTCAAACAATATTCCGGCCCAAAGGTCACGCAGATCCTTGTCGAAAAGGACAGCCGTCAGATGTACCTTCTGCACAACAAGCGAGTGCTGAAAGCCTATGATATCAGCCTCGGCTTCGCCCCAACAGGCGACAAGCTGAAAGAGGGGGATGGCCGCACGCCCGAAGGCCTCTACTTCATCGACCGCCGCAACCCACAAAGCCGCTTTCACCTGTCACTGGGCATCAACTACCCTAACGCCCGCGACCGCGCCGAGGCCCGCGCCGAAGGCGTTGATCCGGGCGGCGACATTTTCATCCACGGCCGCCCCAAACGGTTCCGCAACGGGGTAGAAGACTGGACCGCCGGCTGCATCGCCGTCACCGACGAAGAGATCGAAGAGATCTACGCGATGGTTGAGGTCGGGACACCGATTTTTATTAAGCCTTAGGTTTAGAGGGCCGCTACCCGGAACGGCAGACAAACGAAAGCGCCTTTTATAGCACCTTTGTGAACGAAGCGGACCTTGGCTGTGGTGCCACGTAGGTCCGAATGGAGTTCAAAACCCCCAGCGAGCCTATGATACGGCAGGGTGGGTCGCGTCATTCCCTGCCAGCTTAAACCTTCTCCTGCACCAGTGCGCCAAGCAGCGCAACAATCGCAAGTTGAGCCGTTATAACAGCAGGCCAAACAAGTGAAAAGGCGGGATCGAAGTACTTCTGCGGGCCATAGGAAATCGCCGCGAGCAGGCAAGCGATGATGATAAGTAGTTTTCCGGCAATGCCTTCTCCCCTCATAACGAGGGCGGCAAAGGCCGCGCACAAGGAAGCACCCAGTGTGGGCGCCATGCCTGCGATTGGTATCACTTCGGGTGGATGTGGTGGCAACTTGAATAGTAACGCGGCAAACATAACGCCTTGGAGGATTAGCAATGTTCCAAGGGCAGCAGTTTTTGTCTGCGGGTGCATAGTACTTCTCCATTAAAATCGTACATTAGTGTACGGTTATTGCAAGAAACCGTAAATTTATGTACGATTGATGTCAACACAAACATTTGGAGTCGAACATTGACCAAACAGGAGCGCACAAAAAAGATCGAAGCAGCGGCTTACAAGGTACTGGAAGCAAAGGGCTTCAAGGGCGCATCAATGTTGGCAATTGCCAGAGAGGCAAAGGCATCCAACGAAACGCTCTACGCGTGGTACGGCGACAAGATTGGGCTTTTTTCGGCAATGATCAAAAGCAATGCTCAACGTGTCGAAAGTGATCTCCTCAAGGCAAAAGGAAACGGCAAAGCCGGGCTGGCGGCATTATTACACGTTGGGGGGTCGCTATTGGCAATGGTCACATCCGAACATGCCATCGCGCTAAATCGGGCGGCCGCTGGAGATGTAACTGGTGAACTCGGTCGCGCCTTAGGACAAGAGGGGCGCAACAAGGTGCTGCCCATTTTGGTCGATCTCCTGAAAGAGGCCTATGGCGAAGAGCAGGACGTGACCGAACATCTGGAATGCTTCCTCTCCCTTCTTTTGGGTGATCTTCAGATTAGACGCGCTATCGGCACAGTCGAAATTTTGAGTTCTGCGGAGATCAAACTGCGTTCTGAACGCGCAATTGAACGACTGCAGCTCATTTTCGCCCCCCCTAACGGGCCCATCTTGAATTTGCAAACGCCTTAGGGTGCGTACGAGGCAATAGAGGAGACACGCGTTCCGTGCACCACACACCATTGAAAGTATTCAGCTCAAAGCCGACATTACCCCTACTCCTCTTCCATCAAAAAAGGCGCCAACTTTCCGCGGCGCCTTTCTCATTCTTCTCTCACTCAGGCCTTACTCAGTCGGCCCCGACAGATCCGCATTGGGCACGGGCGCAGCGATCAACTGGCTGCGGGTGGAGTCGCCCATGACCAGCGTCCACCAGATCTTGCCATTGGTTTCCTGAAACCACGCAAAGCCCATATCGCTGGCCTCTGGCGCGGTGATAACACGGCGGGTGTCGGGTTGTTCCATCCATGCGCCCAGCGTCTCAATCTCGGTCTCATAGGTTTCCGAGATGTTTTCGCCCACCAGCGCACCCAGATAGCCGACGCGCACAATCCGGTCCAAAGGCGAGGAACCGTCAGAACCGAAGTGCCACGGGCGATTCTGCACCGCCATGTCACGGGCATGTGTCGCAGCAGCTGCATTCAGTTGAGCGTTCAGTTGTACCTGAGGGCTGCCTGACGCCTGACGTAGGGCGTTGACCGAATCCAGCATGCGGAACTGAATCGCAGACACATCACTGTCTTTGATACGGTAAAGTTTCGGCAGCGGCTTCCCATCCGCGCCCAATTGCACCGATGGCGTGCCGCACGCGGCGAGGGCGAGGCTGGTTAAAGCCATCAAGCAAAATGAACGCAACATTAGTCAAACCTGCATATTTCCGATTGTCGCTGGTCTACAGGCTAAGGCGTTGCGTTTCAAACCCACATGCGCGTGAAGTTGCCAGATGACAGGTGTTTGAATTGCGACTGCGTCATTCCAGCCATATTATATGCGGAAATCTGGCTACTTACTCTTTTGAGGACCTTCCATGACCAAATCTTCGCCTTTCCTGCTCAACCGCCGTGGGTTTCTGGCGGGCAGCGCGGCGCTGATCGGCACGCCCGCCATTGCGCAGTCCGTTGCTGAGGCTGACACAACCGAGATTGAGGCAGAGGTGTCCCAGACGGTACGCCGTAACATCTCCAGCTTCCGATCGCTCGACTGGCGCCCCTATTTCAGCGACCTAAAAAACGGCGCGATCCTTGTCGACCTTGATTCGCGGGCCTTGCACTACTGGTCCGAAGATGAAGCGGTCTACAAACTCTACCCCTCGTCGGTGCCGTTGACCGAGGATCTGACACGCCGTGGCCGCACTAAGGTGACCCGCAAGGTCGAAGGCCCCAGCTGGCGGCCGACTCCGTCGATGAAAGAGCGCAATCCGGAATGGCCTGATTTCGTCGGTCCCGGCCCGGATAACCCCCTTGGCACCCATGCGCTGTACCTCAGCTGGACCTATTATCGCATTCACGGCACCCACGACACGCGCAAAATCGGCCGTCGCTCATCCAATGGATGTATCGGCATGTATAACGAGCATATCTCAGAACTTTTCGCCATGGCGAAAGTTGGCACACAAGTGTTGCTAATATGACCACATTTTGACGCATGAAGCCGAAATTTGGCTACGATATATTTGCATTTAAACGTCATTTGATGTTTAGACAGTGTCACAAGGACGTCTTGCACCCAGCTTCATGTATGTTTCCGAAGTTGGGAAATCTCTTTGGAGGATAAAATGAAAAAACTCGTACTCGCCGCCGCTCTGACCGCCGCTGCATCCACCGCTTTCGCTGGCAACATTGTTGAGCCCGTGATGGAAAAAGAAGTTGTTGTTCAAGAAGCAGCAGCATCCTCTTCCTCCGCTGGCATCATCGTACCGCTGGTACTGCTGGCGATCGTAGCAGCTGTTGCGGCTGACTAATATTGCGCCAAAGCGCAGTATTACGCTGAATTAAGGCGGCAGGTTACCCTGCCGCCTTTTTCATGCCTCGTGTATCTGCAGCGCTGATCAGCTGCCCACATCACCCGGTCAAAACAAAAGGCGCAGACCGGACGGCTGCGCCTTTTGTTTTGACTGATCGACGAATCGTTTATCAAACGTCGATCCAACCTTTCAGGTTGTCCTCAACAATCTGCGCCAATGCATCCATGTGATCATCGCGATCGTTGAGACAGGGGATATAGGTGAACTTCTCCCCACCTGCATGTTCAAAACTTTCTTTGATCTCTTCGTTGATCTCTTCCAGCGTCTCGATGCAATCGGCAGAAAACGCAGGCGCAACCACAGCGATGTGTTTCTTGCCCTCCTCGCTGGCCAGACGCGCCACCTCTTCAACAGTGTAAGGGCGCAGCCACTCTTCGGTGCCAAAGACCGATTGGAACGTGGTTTTGATCTGCGTGTCATCCCAGCCCAGACGCTCCTTCAACAGGCGGGTCTGTTTCTGACATTTACAGTGGTAGGGGTCACCCTGCATCAGATAGCGCTTCGGCATACCGTGGTAGGACACCACGAGCATCTCCGGCTTATCCTCTGCAGCGGCATAGGCTTCCTCAATTGAGGTGGCCAGCGCCTCGATATAAGCGGGGTTGTCGAAATATTCGGGCACAGTGCGGGCCGCGGGCTGATAGGTTTCCTGCATCAAGGCACGGAAGAACTGATCATTGGCAGTCGCCATCGTCGCGCCTGCATATTGCGGATACAGTGGGAAGAACAGGATTTTAGTGCAGCCGGCAGCCACCATTTCCTGCACTTTGGATTCGGTCGACGGATTACCGTAACGCATGCAGAAATCGACCATCACCTGATCGCCATAGCGGTCCTGCATCCGCTGCGTCATTGCAGCGGTTTGATCCTTGGTGATCGTCAGCAGCGGGCTTTCGTTTGCTTCCTCGTTCCAGATCGACCGATAGGCCGCGCCCGATGTGAAGGGGCGTTTGGTCAGGATAATCAGCTGCAACAACGGCTGCCATTTCCATGATGGCAGGTCGATGACCCTTTTGTCGGACAGAAACTCGTTCAAATAACGGCGCATAGACCAATAATCGGTATCATCGGGCGTGCCGAGGTTTGCCAGCAAAACACCGATCTTTGGGCGCGGCACCTTGGGATGATCCTTGTCGGCGTGGGCGGGTACTTGGGCTGTGGTCTGGGCGTCCAGCATCATAGCGTCCTTCGTTACATGTCTTGATGGCCGCGCGGTGGGCCCGGTTTATGCGGCGATTATACAGCGTTTTTTGATACGTTTTTATGGGACATAACCGCTTTGTCCCACAGGTCAATCGGGCAGCTTCGTTTCTTGGGTATTCAGCGCCTCTGCCAGACGCATTGTCGCAGATCCAGGGCGTTTGGGCTGCGGCTGGCTGGCGTCCGGCGCCCATCCAGTGAGGAAGATCAACTCATAAGTCGCATGAATACGCCGGTCAGCATCTGCGTGGTGATCGTGATAAATTTCTGCCGCGCGTCGCAATACACCGGGGCGGGTCGGACGGCGCAGGCGGGCATGCAGCGCGTTTGCCTCGCCCATCGCGCGCAGATCGCGCATCAGGTGAAACGCGGTCTGATAGCTGACATCCAAGGGCAGCGTGTCCGCCACCGGCAGCGCAAGGCCAGCACGTTGCAACAGCGCGCCCAGATCCCGAATTTCCGCCATCGGCAGGATGCGCGGGCTAAGGCCACCGGCCTGCTCTACCTCTGCCTCTGCCAAGGCCGCGCGCAGTTCTGCCAGTGTCTGACCACCAAACCCAACCGAGAGGAAGAAGCCATCGGGCCTCAGCGCACGACGGCACTGGATCAACTGCCCCACCGGGTCATTGGCCCAGTGCAGCGCCATCGCGTGGAGGACCAGATCATGCGCCTCGACCTGCAGGTCCAGCACCTCTTCATCCGCGACGATCCGCGCATTGGGAAACGCCGCCTGCCACAGATCGGAGAAGCCTGTGACAATCGCCATATCGGTAAACGTCCTGTTAACCAGGCTAAGACGATACTGAACCTCATCTATCGCGGCCTCTTGCAGGAACAGCGCAGGCGCATCAGCGCCCAGCGCACGGGCGCGGTTCCGCAACAGCGCTGTGCGGTCGGTGAGGCGCGGCGCCTCATCTGCGGTATAGGGCATTTTGAAATCGCTCATGCGGGGTAAATAGAATGGCAGGCAGATTAATTCAAACCGCAATCTCGCAAAACGCTATACCGATGCTGCGCCAACTGGCGCAGGTGGTCTACCCTGCCCGCTGCCTGAGTTGCGGCGATATGGTGGAACCGATGGCGGAGCTATCTGCTGGTTTATGCCCGCCCTGTTGGCGCGAGGTGGCCTTTGCTGGCGGATTGACCTGCGACGCCTGCGGTGTGCCTCTGCTTGGCCAATCGGATCGGGTGGAACTGTGTGATGATTGCCTTTCCCATCCCCGTCCATGGTCGCAGGGACGCGCGCCACTACTGTATGAGGGTAAGGGCCGGCATCTGGTCATGGCGCTGAAGCATGGCGACCGGCTGGATATCGCACCAGTCGCCGCCGCATGGATGGCACGCGTGGGCGCGGATTTAATCCAGCCCGATACGCTTATTGCCCCTGTCCCGCTGCATTGGCAAAGACGGATCGCGCGGCGCTACAATCAGGCAGCGCTACTGGCGTGGGGCGTAGCGAAACGTCTGAACCGCCCCTGTTGCCCCGATCTGATCCAGCGTCACCGTGCAACGCCATCAACACGAGGACAGGGCCGCGCCGCACGCCTGACCCAGATGCAGGGCGCGTTCCGTATCCACCCCAAACGCGCCCATCTGCTACAGGGCAGGCCTGTTTTACTGGTGGATGACGTGATGACCACAGGTGCCACACTGGCGGCAGTGGCTGAAACCTGCAAAGATGGCGGCGCAACACATCTATCGGTTCTGTTACTGGCACGGGCACACAAGGGCTCCTACATAGGCAAGATCGAAGACACTGACCAAGACACAACCGAAGACACTTAGGAAACGCCAAATGCCCAACGTCGAAATCTACTCCTCCCCGCTGTGCGGCTTCTGCCACGCGGCCAAGCGTCTGCTAAACGAAAAAGGCGTGGAGTTTACTGAATACAACGTCCTGACCGATCCCACACTGAAGCCAAAAATGATCGAGCGTGCAAATGGTGGCCGCACCGTGCCGCAGATCTTTATCGACAATGTGCACGTAGGTGGCTGTGACGACCTATATGCACTGGAAAGCGCGGGCAAACTTGACCCGCTGCTGGCAGCCTGAGAGCTAACCGATGCAGACCAAAGCGGCCCTGATCCAGCTGAACGCCTCCGACGACCCCGTTTCCAACCTGCCGGTGACCCAGGGATTTATGCGTGAGGCAGCAGCAGGCGGGGCCCGCTTTATCCTCACGCCGGAAGTGACGAATTGCCTGTCCTCTTCACGTGTGCATCAAAATGCAGTGCTGCAACATCAGGATGATGACCTGACGCTGCGGGGCCTGCGTGAAACCGCGGCTGATCTGGGGATCTGGCTGCTGATCGGATCGCTGGCGTTGAAAACAGGCGATGCGGATGGCCGCTTTGCCAACCGGTCCTTCATGATTGGCCCCGATGGCGGCATCCGCGCATGGTATGACAAAATCCACATGTTTGATGTGGACGTCTCGCCAACAGAAACCTACCGGGAATCCGATGGCTATCGTCCCGGCGACCGCGCGGTTGTCGCGGACACTGATTTTGGCCGCGTTGGCATGACCATCTGCTATGACGTGCGCTTCCCATACCTGCACCGCACGCTGGCCGATCATGGCGCCACAATCCTGACCGCGCCCGCCGCCTTCAGCCCTGTAACCGGCGCGGCCCATTGGGAACCACTGCTGCGCGCACGGGCGATTGAAACGGGCTGTTACGTTCTGGCCCCTGGCCAATGCGGCAGCCATGACAGCCACAATGGCAAGACACGGAAAACCCACGGACATTCCATCGCCATCAGCCCCTGGGGTGAGGTGTTGGCAGAGGCAGGCGATCAGCCTTGCGTCTCCTTCGTTGATCTTGATACCAGTGCGGTGACTGAGGCGCGCCGCAAGGTGCCCTCCCTCACCCATACGCGAAAGTTTTCAGGACCGTGACCACCGACCCCTATCCTCTGGCCATTGCGCTGTTCAGTGAATTGCTGACAGCGGATCAGCTGGTGCGCAACCGCCTGTCCAAGGTGTTGCCGAAGGGAATGGAAATCTCTCACTTCTCGGTTCTGAACCAACTGGCGCGAGTCAGTGAAGAGCGCACGCCCGCCCAACTGGCCAAAAGCTTCCACGTGACGCGCGGCGCTATGACCAACACGCTCAGCAAATTGGAATGGGCGGGCTATATTCACATCCGCCCCGACTGGGACGATGCGCGGCGTAAAATGGTGGCGATCAGCCCGGCGGGCCGTCAGGCCCGCGATGCGGCGCTGGCCGGTATAGCCCCGATGATTCGCGATCTGGTGGGCGAACTGGGTGAGGATAAAGTCCGCGCCGCGCTGCCCATCCTGCGCGAATTGCGCCTGAAGCTGGAAGAGGACTAACCGCCCTCCCCCCTTTTTAATGCGATCAGATCAGCGCCTGATCCAGCGCCACCGCCAAACCGTCCTGCACGGTGCCAGCCCAGAACTCGGTGACGGTGATCTGCGCCACACCGGAGGTGGCGAAAGGATCGGTTGCCATCAGTTCCTCTACCGCTGTCTTGGACGGACCGCGCGCCAGGATGATGCCACCGGTGCGCGGCATTTTGCGACCCGCGACCAGAAAATCGCCACGCCCGAAACCGGCGCCAACAAATTCCATATGAGCGTCCAGCTGCGCCATAACCGCATCGGTTTCCGCAATATATTCGATATCAACCAGATAAATGCTCTTGGGATCACTCATAGCCCGCTCCTTTCAATGATCTGCAAATACTCAAACACCACCCTGCTGCGGCTTCACACTGGCAGTCACATAGTTCACTGACAGATCGCGGTCTGAAATCGTCCACTGCCAACTGATGGGGTTAAAGACGAAGCCCTTGCGGTCCACCGCCTCCAGCCCTGCATTGCCAATCAGGGCAAACAGCTCATCCGGCGTGATGAATTTGTTCCATTCATGTGTGCCCTTCGGCAGCCAGCGCATCACATATTCCGCGCCGACAATCGCCATGGCAAAACTTTTGGCGTTACGATTGATGGTCGAACAGATCATCAGCCCGCCGGGTTTCAGCAACTGCTGGCACGCGGTCAGATAGGCCTGCGGGTCGGCGACGTGTTCAACCACTTCCATGTTCAGCACCACGTCAAACTGTTCACCAGCACTCGCCATCTCTTCGGCGGTGATGTTGCGATAGTCGATCTCTAGCCCCGACTGTTGTGCATGCACCTGCGCCACCGGAATGTTGCCCGCCGCCGCATCGGCGCCGACCACCGTGGCACCCAGACGCGCCATCGGTTCGCTCAGCAACCCACCACCACAGCCGATATCCAGCAGGCGCAGCCCCTCAAACGGGCGCTCCGCACCAAGGTCGCGGTTAAATTCCGCCGCGATCTGGCGTGTGATATAATCCAGACGGCAGGGGTTCATCAGGTGCAGCGGTTTAAACTTGCCCTTCGGGTCCCACCATTCGGCAGCCATCGCTTCGAATTTGGCGACTTCGTTGGGATCAACTGTGGTCTGAGCGGTTTGCATTCTGCTCTCCATATGCTCTTTTAGGTCTGCGCCACTATATAGGACGGTTATGGACAGATTCTCGGGCCAAAAAAGCGCAGTGCATTATCTTTACCCGCCGATCGACCCGTTCGATCAGCGTATGCTGGACGTGGGTGATGGTCACAAGGTTTATCTGGAACAAAGCGGCAATCCAAACGGGATTCCAGTGGTGGTGCTGCATGGCGGCCCCGGTGGCGGATGCAGCCCAACGATGCGACGCTATTTCGACCCACAATATTACCGCATCATCCTGTTTGATCAGCGCGGCTGTGGGCGCTCACGCCCCTATGCCTCGGTCGAGGATAATACCACTTGGCATCTGGTTGCTGATATTGAGCGGATTCGCACGGAGCTTGGCATCGAACAATGGTATGTCTTCGGCGGCAGCTGGGGCGCAACGCTGGCACTGGTTTATGCCGAAACCCATCCAGATCGTCCTCTGGGATTGATCCTGCGCGGTGTGTTTCTGGGCACCAAAACCGAGTTGGAGTGGTTTTATGGCGGCGGCGCGGGCCGATTTTGGCCGGAAACATGGGCACGCTTTGCGGATCTGATTCCCGAGGGTGAGCAGAACGATTTCATCGCCGCCTACCACAAACGCCTGTTTGGTCCCGACCTGAGGGTGCAGACCCAATATGCCAAGGCCTGGGCGGAGTGGGAAAACGCTCTGGCATCCGTCCAGTCCAACGGCTACGGCGGCGATGCGCCAGGTGAATACGCCCGTGCCTTTTCCCGGTTAGAGAATCACTATTTCCTCAACCGTGTTTTCCTTGAGGAAGACGGTCAGATTCTGCGTGATGTGCACCTGATCGACCATATCCCCGGTGTCATCATTCAGGGCCGCTACGATATGATTTGCCCGCCAGAGGCGGCGTGGAACCTAGCCCGCGACTGGCGCAAGGGCGAGCTGCGAATGATCCGTAACGCCGGCCATGCCCTCAGCGAACCGGGCATCAGCGCCGAACTGGTGCGGGTGATGGACCAGATCGCCGAGATTGGCGGGTTGGGGTGATTCTTGCCACTGTATAAGGGGGATCGCGCCGCCCCCTTGCAATTTACCAACCACAGGCGTATATCCCCCTCAACAGCGGCGCGTCGGACACAACGCTCCACCGGGAAATATCGACGGGCCGCGGGCCCGTTTTTTTGTGTTTGGATGATATGACCAACGACCTGATAGCCAAAGCTGCGATGGATCGGCGTCTTGCCGAAATCGTGTCCCCCGTTGTCGAAGACATGGGGTTTGAACTGGTGCGCATTCGCCTGATGAGTGGCAAGACCGCCACCCTGCAAATCATGGCAGAGCGTCCCGAAGGCGGGATCGAAGTGGACGAATGTGCCCGCATCTCGACCGCCGTATCTGCCGTGCTGGACGTAGAGGATCCGATTTTGGATCACTACACCCTTGAGGTTTCCAGCCCCGGCATCGACCGTCCTCTGACCCGTCTCAAGGATTTTGAGACCTATGAGGGTTATGAGGTCAAGGTTGAGACCACCGAACTGATCGACGGTCAGCGCCGTTTCAAAGGTGTGCTGGCAGGTGTCGAGGACGAAGAGGTTCTGCTGAACCTTGAGCGTGGCGATGAAGAAGTGACCGTTGGTCTGAACTTTGACTGGCTGTCTGACGCCAAACTGGTTCTGACCGATGAGCTGATCAAGGAAATGCTGAAACAGCGTAAAGACGCTGGCCTGATCAACGAAGACGAATTTGACGAGATTGAAACCGACGAATCCGGTTCTCAGGAGGATGAATAAAGATGGCAATTACCTCTGCTAACCAGCTGGAACTGCTGCAAACCGCCGAAGCGGTCGCCCGTGAAAAAATGATCGACCCCGGTCTGGTGGTCGAAGCGATGGAAGAATCGCTGGCCCGCGCGGCCAAGTCGCGCTACGGCGCCGAAATGGACATCCGCGTTTCCATCGACCGCAAAACCGGTCGCGCCACCTTCACCCGCGTGCGTACCGTGGTTGAGGACGAAGAGCTGGAAAACTATCAGGCTGAATTCACTGTCGCGCAGGCGCGTCAGTACATGGAAAACCCCGAGGTAGGCGACACCTACGTCGAAGAGGTTCCGCCGGTAGAACTGGGCCGTATCGCGGCACAGTCGGCCAAGCAGGTGATCCTGCAAAAGGTTCGTGAAGCAGAGCGTGACCGCCAGTTCGAGGAATACAAAGACAAGGTTGGCACCATCATCAACGCCACCGTCAAACGCGAAGAGTTTGGCAACGTTGTTGTTGATCTGAACGGCCGCGGCGAAGCTTCGCTGCGCCGTAACGAAAAGATCGGCCGCGAAAGCTACCGCCCGAACGACCGCGTGCGTTGCTACATCAAGGATGTGCGCCGTGAGACCCGTGGTCATCAGATCTTCCTCAGCCGGACCGCGCCTGAATTCATGGCCGAGCTGTTCAAAATGGAAGTGCCGGAAATCTACGAAGGCATCATCGAGATCAAGGCCGTTGCCCGTGACCCCGGTTCGCGCGCCAAGATCGCTGTTGTGTCCTTCGACAACTCCATCGATCCGGTTGGTGCTTGTGTAGGTATGCGTGGCAGCCGTGTGCAGGCCGTTGTGAACGAGCTGCAGGGCGAAAAGATCGACATCATCCCGTGGAACGAAGATGTGCCGACCTTCCTGGTGAACGCGCTGCAACCGGCAGAGGTTTCCAAGGTTGTTCTGGACGAAGACGCCGAGCGTATCGAAGTTGTTGTTCCTGACGAACAGCTGAGCCTGGCCATCGGCCGTCGCGGTCAGAACGTGCGTCTGGCGTCGCAGCTGACCGGTCTGGACATCGACATCATGACCGAATCGGACGAATCGGCACGTCGCCAGAAAGAGTTCGAAGAGCGCACCAAGCTGTTCGTTCAGACGCTGGACGTGGACGAATTCTTCGCTCAGCTGCTGGTTGCTGAAGGCTTCACCAACCTCGAAGAAGTGGCCTATGTTGAGATCGACGAACTGCTGGTCATCGACGGTGTTGATGAAGACACCGCTGGCGAACTGCAGGCCCGTGCCCGCGACTATCTGGAAGCACAGGCAAACGCTGCCATCGAACGCGCCCGTGAACTGGGCGTAGAGGACAGCCTGTTCGCATTTGAAGGCCTGACCCCGCAGATGATCCAGGCGCTGGCCGAAGATGACGTCAAAACGCTGGAAGACTTCGCCACCTGCGCGGACTGGGAGCTGGCCGGCGGCTGGACCACTGTGAACGGTGAGCGCAGCAAAGACGACGGTACGCTGGAACCCTTCGGTGTAACTCTTGAAGCGGCACAGGATCTGATCATGACCGCCCGTATCACCCTTGGCTGGGTCGATCCGGCAGAGCTGGCAGCCGAAGAAGAGGCCGAAGGCGAAGAAGGTGCCCCCGCAGAGGAGGCCGAGGCCTGATTTTCAGGCCTCGGAGGCTGGTCGCATGGGGCGCGGCGGAAAATCCAAGGATCGGGAAAACGGTCCTGAGCGCAAGTGCGTTGTCACTGGCGAAGTGCAGCCTAAGTTTGGGCTGATCCGCTTCGTTGTGGGTCCGGACGGCCAGATCGTGCCGGACCTCGCTGACAAACTGCCGGGGCGCGGTATCTGGGTCAGTTCTGATCGGAACGCGCTACAGCAAGCGTCAAAGAAAGGCGCGTTTAACCGTGGCGCCAAACAGCAAGTCACGGTGCCAGAGGATCTGGTGGATCAGGTTGAGGCGATGCTGGTGCGTCGTGTTGTTGATCTGATCAGCCTCGCCCGTAAGACGGGCGATGCCATCACCGGATTTGAAAAGGTCAAAGACTGGCTGGTCAAGGATTACGCCGAAGTGCTGATCCAGGCGTCCGATGGTTCGGGCCGTGGCAAGTCGAAACTGCGCACGCCGGAAGGCGGATCGTTCATTGGTTGGCTCACTGCGGATGAGCTGGGACAGGCCTTTGGGCGACAAACTGTAATTCATGTGGCCCTAGGCGCTGGTGGTTTGACCCATCGTGTAGTAGAGGATGCCGCAAGACTTAAGGGTATACGCACCCGTGGTGGCGACGATGACCACCGGAAAGGATGAAGAGAGCCAGATGAGCGAAAACGACGGTAAAAAGACTTTGGGAGTTCGTGGCGGTGCCCGTCCGGGTAATGTGAAGCAGAGCTTCAGCCATGGCCGTACCAAAAACGTCGTGGTGGAGACCAAGCGCAAACGCGTTGTGGTGCCCAAGCCCGGCGCAGCCAAACCCGGCGGTGGTCGTCCCGGCCAAGCGGGGGGCGATCCCTCAAAACGCCCGGCGGGCATCTCCGACGCGGAAATGGAGCGTCGCATGCGCGCGCTGCAGGCCGCAAAGGCCCGTGAGGCCGAGGAAGCTGAGAAGCGCGCAGCCGAAGAGAAAGCACGCGAAGAAGAGCGTCAGCGTCGCCGCGAAGAGGCCGAAGCCAAAGAGCGTGCCGAACGTGAGCGTGAAGCAGCCCTGAAAGCCAAGGCTGAAGAAGACGCACGCAAGAAAAAAGAAGCCGAAGAGGCTGCCAAACGCGCTGCCGCTGAAGCCGCCCAGCCCAAGAAAGAGGCCGCTGCACCTGCGCGTAACCTCAAGGCTGCGCCTGCCCCCGCCGCGCCCGAGCGCAAAAAAGAGCGCGAAGAGCGTGGTCGCAAAGGCCGCGACGACAACCGCCGTTCGGGCAAGCTGACTGTGAATCAGGCGCTGACCGGTGGCGAAGGTGGCCGTCAAAAGTCCATGGCCGCGATGAAGCGGAAACAGGAACGCGCCCGTCAGAAAGCCATGGGTGCACCGGTTGAGCGCGAAAAGGTTGTCCGTGACGTTCAGGTGCCCGAGGCGATCGTGGTGTCGGAACTGGCGAACCGTATGGCCGAACGTGTGGCCGATGTGGTGAAATCGCTCATGAAAATGGGCATGATGGTCACACAGAACCAAACCATCGACGCCGACACCGCAGAACTGATCATCGAAGAGTTTGGCCACAATATCCAACGTGTCTCCGACTCTGACGTTGAGGACGTGATCCAGCAGATCGACGACAGCGACGAAGATCTGAAATCGCGTCCCCCCGTTGTGACCATCATGGGCCACGTTGACCACGGTAAAACCTCGCTGCTGGACGCAATCCGCAATGCCAAGGTTGTTTCCGGCGAAGCGGGCGGCATCACCCAGCACATCGGTGCGTATCAGGTAAAAACCGATAATGGCGCGGTTCTGTCGTTCCTCGACACGCCGGGCCACGCGGCCTTTACCTCCATGCGGTCGCGCGGTGCGCAGGTAACGGACATCGTTGTTCTGGTTGTTGCAGCTGACGACTCGGTCATGCCGCAGACGATTGAGGCTATCAACCACGCCAAAGCGGCAGGTGTGCCGATGATCGTTGCGATCAACAAAATCGACCGCCCTGCGGCGGATCCTCAGAAAGTGCGCGCAGAACTGCTGCAGCACGAGGTGATCGTTGAAGACATGTCCGGCGATGTGCAGGACGTTGAGGTGTCAGCCATCACCGGTCAGGGTCTGGATGAACTGCTGGACGCGATCGCGTTGCAGGCCGAAATTCTGGAACTGAAAGCCAACCCCGACCGCGCCGCCGAAGGTGCCGTGATCGAGGCACAGCTGGATGTTGGCCGTGGTCCTGTTGCCACCGTTCTGGTGCAAAAAGGTACGCTGAAACAAGGCGACATCTTCGTTGTGGGTGAGCAGTACGGCCGCGTCCGTGCGCTGGTCGACGACAAAGGTGCGCGTGTACAGACTGCTGGTCCCTCGGTTCCGGTTGAGGTTCTGGGTCTGAACGGCACACCCGAGGCGGGCGATGTCCTGAACGTGGTTGAAACCGAAGCGCAGGCGCGTGAGATCGCGGAATACCGCCATAACGCCGCCAAAGAAAAACGCGCCGCCGCCGGTGCC
Source organism: Thalassobius sp. Cn5-15 (assembly GCF_022347685.1). Lineage (GTDB taxonomy): Bacteria > Pseudomonadota > Alphaproteobacteria > Rhodobacterales > Rhodobacteraceae > Thalassobius. The sequence goes on along the minus strand of NZ_JAKRGF010000004.1, from coordinate 83,506 downwards.
GCTGCAACGCTGGAACAGCTGATGCAGAAGGCAAAGGATGACGAGAATGTGCAAGAACTGCCCATTCTGGTGAAAGCCGACGTGCAGGGCTCTGCCGAAGCAATCGTTCAGGCGATGGAAAAGATCGGCAACGACGAAGTGCGCGTGCGCGTTCTGCACTACGGTGTGGGTGCGATCACCGAAACTGACGTTGGTCTGGCAGAAGCCTCTGGCGCGCCGATCATGGGCTTCAACGTGCGTGCAAACGCATCGGCCCGGAACACCGCCAACCAGAAGGGCGTGGAAATCCGCTACTACTCGGTCATCTATGACCTGGTAGACGACGTCAAAGCTGCCGCATCCGGCCTGCTATCGGCAGAGATCCGCGAAAACTTCATCGGTTACGCGCAGATCAAAGAAGTCTTCAAGGTTACTGGCGTTGGCAAAGTTGCCGGCTGTCTGGTCACCGAAGGCGTGGCGCGCCGTTCCGCAGGCGTGCGCCTGCTGCGCGACAACGTGGTGATCCACGAAGGCACGCTGAAGACGCTGAAGCGCTTCAAAGACGAGGTCAAAGAAGTACTGTCCGGTCAGGAATGCGGTATGGCGTTTGAAAACTATGACGATATCCGTCCCGACGACGTTATCGAGATCTTCGAACGTGAAGAGATCGAACGTAAGCTGGACTAATCCATTCATTGTGAATGAATTAAGGCCCCTGCCATCGGCGGGGGCCTTTTCGTTTCCAACCTCACAGCAACAGCGCGCAGTTGTTGTGCAAAGTAAAAGAAAAGGGAAAGCATCCCCGCTTTCCCTTTCCCCGTGAGTGGCCACATTACAGTGTCTGCAAGGAGCCTCTGGTATTCTTGGTGGGTCTGTACCCTGACTGCTTCACATAAATCGGTTGCTGCAGATCAGATGTCACAGGTCAGGCGCATTGGCCGACCGGGGTGCCGGTGAACAGCTTGTCACCGACGCGCACCACCATTTTTCCACCCTCTGTTTTCTTGACGAAATTACCCTGAACCGAGATGTAGTTCCCGATACGAATGGTCTTGATCATATCACTCTCCCCAACAAATGATGGGACTAGAGTACATAATTGATACCCAGAACCTAGTAAAAAACGCAATTTTCACTTCGGACCTATACGCAAGAGTAAAGCCGGAATAACCCATAGGTCAGGTTTACGCGGATAAATTTGCGCAAAAGCGGAAAAATTAGGCTGAGATCACAGCCAATCGCGCAGAATGGGGATCAATGGCACATCCGCGGGCGGCATCGGATAATCGCGCAGATCGGCTGGGCGCACCCATTTCAGCACCTGACCTTCGCGCGGCTGCGGGATGCCGTCCCACTTGCGGCATGCGAAAAGCGGCATCAACAAGTGGAATTTTTCATAGGAATGGCTGGCAAAGGTCAGCGGTGCCAGACAGCTTTCCCAGGTATCAATGCCCAGCTCTTCCTGCAGTTCGCGGATCAGCGCGTGTTCAGGGGTTTCACCCAGCTCAACCTTGCCGCCGGGAAATTCCCAGAGGCCGGCCATGGATTTGCCCTCTGGGCGTTGGGCCAGCAGAATCCGCCCCTCTGTATCAATCAGGGCAACAGCAGACACCAGAACGGTTTTGACGGGCGCTGCGGTCTGTTGTGCGTGATCACTCATGAGGGGCGGTTCCTTTGATGGTGTTCTTACGAACGATAGTCTGCGTTGATGGTGATATAGCCGTGGGTCAGATCACAGGTCCATGCTGTGGATGTGCCACTGCCCAGTCCCAGATCGACGCCGATCACCAAATCCTGCGCCTTCATATAGGCGGCGCCGGCGTCTTCGGTATAGCTCTCTGACACCCAGCCGTTTTCCGCGACCACAATATCGCCAAACCGGATGGTCAACAGATCGCGATCCGCCGCTGCGCCGGATTTCCCCACAGCCATGACAACGCGGCCCCAGTTCGGATCCTCACCCGCTACGGCGGTTTTGATCAGCGGCGAATTGGCAATCGCCATCGCATGGGTGCGTGCATCTGCATCAGATGCGGCGCCGGTAACATGGACCTCCAAAAACTTGGTCGCGCCTTCACCGTCGCGCACCACCTGATGTGCCAGATCCAGCATCACGTCATGCAGCGCCTGTGCAAAGGTGTCATTCCCGTCCACATTCACACCAGACGCGCCTGTAGCCGCTAAAAGCAGCGTGTCAGAGGTGGAAGTGTCGCTGTCCACGGTGATGTTGTTGAACGTCTTGTCGGTATGCGCGCCGAGCATCGCCTGTAGCGCCGGGCGGGAAGCGGCAGCATCGGTAAAGATATAGACAAGCATCGTCGCCATATCCGGCGCCACCATGCCCGAACCCTTGGCAATGCCCGCGATGGTCACGGGCGCACCGTCGATCTGCACCGTCGCGGTTGCGCCCTTGGCAAAAGTATCGGTGGTCATGATCGCCTGCGCCGCGCCTTCCAACCCATCCGCCTGTTGCCCTGCCGTAAGTTCCGCCAGTTTGGCGGTGATGCGGTCATGGGGCAAACGTTCACCAATAACCCCGGTGGAGGAGGTGAAAACGCGTGCCGCGGGCAGACCAGCTGCCTCAGCCACTGCGGTGCAGATCGCGTCGACCGACCCTTCACCCGCCTTGCCGGTGAAAGCGTTGGAATTGCCGGAGTTCACGATGATCGCCGCACCAGCATCGCTGTCAGCGCCAATTTTCGCCTGACAATCCAGAACGTTGGCCGACCGTGTGGCGGAACGGGTGAACACACCTGCCATCGTCGTGCCGGGCTTCAAAAGCGCCAGCATCACGTCAGTGCGGCCCTGATATTTCACCCCCGCTGCAGCGGAGGCAAAGGTCGCGCCCTGAACAACGGGCAACTGAGGGAAGCTGGCAGGAGCCAGCGGAGAGACAGGGATGTTTCCAGCCATCTGCGTTTACTCCGCGTCCAGCGTGATGCTGTTCAGCAGCGCGGGGTCCAGCGCATCGGCCGCGCTACGATCAATGCTGGCACCTTCGGTCAGTTCTGCGATTCGGGCCTCGATCGCCTGTTGTTGCACTTGGGCGGCCAGTTCACCGCGGACCTCGTCCAAGGTCGGCGCGGCTTTCTCTCGCACGTCGTTCAGCTTGATCACATGCCAGCCGAACTGGGTTTCAACCGGTTCGGAAATCGCACCCGGTTCCAGTGCAATGGTCGCCGCCTCAAACGCGGGCACCATGGCCCCGGTGCCGAACCAGCCCAGTTGACCGCCGTTGGGGCCGGACGGGCCGGTGGAATGCTCTTTCGCCAGGTCAGCAAAATCGGCGCCTTCGCGTGCCTCTTTGGTCAGTGCGGCGGCGGCGGCTTCATCCTCAACCAGAATGTGGGAGGCGTTGTATTCCTGTGTCGGTTCTGCTGCACCGTAGCTGGCATCATAGGCCGCTTGCAGTGCATCTTCGGTCACCGCGTCGGCAATTACTGCATCCAGCGTCACGCCAGCCATTAGGGTGCGTTCGTGGTTTTCCATGGCCAGCTTCACCGATTTGGGCGCATCGCCCGCGGTTTGCGACAGAAGGGTCTGCTGGACCAACTGGTCGATTAGGCCGGGCAGCAATACCTCAACGGGCAACTGCTGATACTGCTGCGGCAGCGCAGCGCGTGACTGCAGCACATGGCCCAGCGTGATCTCTGCCCCGTTCACCGTAGCCACGACAGAGTCTACCGTTGGCACATCATCAGCGTGCAACGGCTGCATCGTCGCGGCTGCAAAAGCGGCGACTGACAGGAAAGTGAGGCGTTTTGACAAGAGATTCAGCATGGGAAAGGCCCTTTGGTGGCGCGCAAAAGGTGCGCAACGTTGACACTGCACCAGCCGCCCCTTACATCGCTTTGAGGCCATTATATTGCTGGGTTTCGTAATTGTTTTATGCGTTGCGTACACAAGCGGCAAGCAAATGCGCCACACGTTATAGTCAATGACCGGATCGGAAAGAAAATGTTGGGTTTCGGAACGCTTACCAAGAAGATTTTCGGCACGCCGAACGACCGCAAGGTCAAGGCAACCCGCCCATTGGTGGAGCAGATCAACGCGCTGGAGCCTGAGTTTGAAAAACTGACCGATCAGGGTCTGATCGACAAAACGGCGGAGTTTAAAGAGCGTGTCGCAGGTGGTGAAAGCCTAGACAAAATCCTGCCCGAAGCCTTTGCCAACTGCCGTGAGGCGGCGAAACGGGCCCTGGGTCTGCGCGCCTTTGACACCCAGCTGATGGGCGGCATATTTCTGCATCAGGGCAACATTTCGGAAATGAAAACCGGTGAAGGTAAAACGCTGGTTGCGACCTTCCCGTCCTACCTGAACGCACTGACAGGCCGTGGTGTGCATATCGTCACCGTGAATGACTACCTTGCCAAAAGAGACGCCGAATGGATGAGCAAGGTCTACACCGCCCTTGGCATGACCACCGGCGTTGTCTACCCGCAGCAGCCCGAAGGCGAGAAGCGCGAGGCCTACGCCTGTGACGTGACTTACGCCACCAACAACGAGCTGGGCTTTGACTACCTGCGCGACAACATGAAATCCGAACTATCGGAAATCGCGCAGCGCGATCACTATTTTGCCGTGGTGGATGAGGTTGACTCGATCCTCGTGGATGAAGCGCGGACGCCGCTGATCATCTCTGGACCGGCCGAAGATCGCACCGATATGTACATCGCAATCGACCAGATGATCCCTGAGCTGCAAGAAGAGCACTACACCATTGATGAAAAGACAAAGAACGTCTCTTTCACCGATGAAGGCAACGAGTTTCTTGAGGAACTGCTGCTGAAAAACAGCATCCTGCCCGAGGGGCAGAGCCTGTATGATCCCGAAAGCACCACAATCGTTCACCACGTGAACCAAGGCCTGCGTGCGCACAAATTGTTCACCCGTGACAAAGACTATATCGTGCGTGACGGCAACGTGGTGCTGATCGACGAATTTACCGGCCGTATGATGACAGGCCGCCGCCTGTCCGAAGGCCTACATCAGGCGATCGAAGCCAAAGAAGGCTGCCAGATCCAGCCTGAAAACGTGACGCTGGCACAGGTGACGTTCCAGAACTACTTCCGTCTCTACGACAAACTGGGTGGTATGACCGGCACCGCCGCGACCGAGGCAGAGGAGTTTGCCGAAATCTACGGTCTGGGCGTTGTTGAAGTGCCCACCAACCGTCCCGTTGCCCGTAAGGATGAAGACGATCAGGTCTACCGCACCGTGCGCGAAAAATTCGACGCCTCGGTTAAGACGATCAAAGAGGCGCATGCCAAGGGCCAGCCGGTTCTGGTTGGCACCACCTCGATCGAGAAGTCCGAATTTCTCAGTCAGCTGCTGACTGCCGCCGAGGTGCCACACAACGTTCTGAACGCCCGCCAGCATGAACAAGAGGCGCAGATCGTCGCCGACGCCGGCAAACTGGGCGCCGTGACCATCGCGACCAACATGGCAGGCCGTGGTACAGACATCAAACTGGGCGGCAACGTTGAGTTCAAGGTGATGGAAGCGATTGCCGCCAACCCCGAAGGTGATCACGCCACCATCCGCGACCAGATCGAAACAGCGCATGAGGCCGACGAACAGGCGGTCAAGGATGCAGGCGGTCTGTTTGTTCTGGCCACAGAACGTCACGAAAGCCGCCGCATCGACAACCAGCTGCGCGGTCGTTCTGGCCGTCAGGGGGATCCGGGCCGCTCGGTCTTCTTCCTCAGCCTTGAAGATGACCTGATGCGCATCTTCGGCTCTGAACGCCTGGACGCGGTGCTGTCTAAACTGGGCATGAAAGAAGGCGAAGCGATTGTGCACCCATGGGTCAACAAATCGCTGGAACGCGCGCAGGCGAAGGTCGAAGGCCGCAACTTCGACATTCGTAAGCAACTGCTGAAATTCGACGATGTGATGAACGAACAGCGTAAAGTCATCTTTGGCCAGCGCCGTGAGATCATGGAGGCTGCGGACCTGTCCGAAATCGTCAAGGACATGCGCGATCAGGTGATCGACGATCTGGTGGATACGTATATCCCGCCGAAATCCTATGCCGATCAATGGGATACCGAAGGTCTCTACGCCGCTGCGATTGAAAAGCTGAACCTGGATGTGCCGGTCATCACCTGGGGTGATGAAGAGGGTGTTGATGGTGACGATATCGCAGAACGCATGGAAGAAGCTGCAGATGCCAACATGGCCGAAAAGGCCGAAGCCTTTGGTGCCGACAACATGCGCGGCATCGAAAAGCAGGTTCTGCTGCAGACGATCGACGCCAAATGGCGTGAACACCTGCTTAAACTGGAACATCTGCGGTCTGTCGTTGGTTTTCGAGGCTACGCGCAGCGCGATCCGCTGAACGAGTACAAGACTGAGAGTTTCCAACTTTTTGAAACACTGCTCGACAGCCTGCGCGAAGATGTGTCGCAAAAACTGGGTCAGGTTCGCCCGATGACCGAGGACGAACAACGTGCCATCATGGAACAAATGATGGCCCAACAGGCACAGATGCAACAAGCAGCCGCCGCTGCGGCCCCCGCCCCGGCGGCTGGCACCGGCCAGCAACCGGCCGCTGAGCAACTGGCAGGTGAACCGCTGGTCGACGGGTTTGATGAAAACGACCCCACAACCTGGGGCAATCCCAGCCGCAATGATGCCTGCCCCTGTGGTTCGGGCAAGAAGTTCAAACACTGCCACGGGCGCCTCGCCTAATCGTGATGGCCTAACCGCCACGCCCCACAAAACGCTTATCAACAGGCGCGGTGTCCCCAAAGACTCCGCGCCTGTGCCATGTTTGTGCCCCTTTTGCCGCGTTTTATCAGGGTTGGGTTCTTCTGACCGGAGGCGGGACAATGACCAAGGCACTGACGAAGGAAACAAAGCAGACACAACGTTACCAGATGGCCGCCGTATCGCTGGCCATGGTTTTCGCTATCGGCTTCTTTATGCAAAATGGCACGACCGTTCAGGGCGTCTCCTCGGCAACTGTGCAAAATGCACAACAGACCGCTCGCTCTGATGCATTCGCCCTCACCGATATCACACTGACAGTTGGCGCCGCCGATCCGACTCCAGCGATTGCAGAAACGTCTGCGCCGTCCAAGCCCGTAAACCCCACTAAAAACATCGCCGAAACTTCCGGTGCGCTGCAACTGGACCAGTTGGTCAGCACCGCCCCGTTTGAGGATCTGGCGCCCCCCCTTCTGGAGGTTGAGGATCGCGCCTGCGATCCCGCAATCACCCTGACGGCTCAGACAGGCGCGATGGTTCTGATCTCCCTCGACGCGCCCTGCCTGCCGGGTCAGCGCGTTACGCTGCACCACAACGGGCTGATGTTCACCCACCTCACTGATGCAAACGGTCAGTTGGTTGTGACTGCGCCCGCACTTTCAGACTCTGCCGTATTTATCGCTGATCTGGGCAATGGCGACGGCGCTGTCGGCCACGTCATGGTGCCAGATATGGGCCAATATGAACGCGCTGCCGCACAATGGCGTGGGGATCTGGGCATCAGCCTACACGCCCATGAATTCGGTGCCGGCCACGGCGAAGAAGGCCATGTCTGGTCTGGCGCCCTCAGCACAACCGAAGCGGAGGGCCAGATGATCCTGCTAGGGGACCGCGACCTGACCGAAAGCTACCGTGCGGAGGTCTACACCGTCCCCGTCACACGGGCCGAAAGCGGCAACGTCCAACTGTCTGTTGAGGCCGAAGTGACAGCCGCCAACTGCAACCGCGACATTCAGGCCGAAGCGATCCAATGGCATCCCAGTGGCCAGTTAGAGGTGCGCGAACTGTCGCTGGCTGTGCCGGGCTGTGACACGGTTGGTGACTTTCTGTTGTTGAAAAACCTGCTACAAGACCTGAAACTCGCCGCACGTTAAGCGGTGGAAACACCTCAGGCAGGGGCAAGCGGAATGGTTATTTTGCGTGCGGCGGTTTGCGCCGCACTTTTTCTTATCAGCGCGATGGTTCAAACCGTTTTGGCGCAGGACGTCACTTTGACATCGCCCGACGGCACTGTCGAAATCTCTGGCGATTTGCTGGGCTTTGATGGTGAATTTTACCGCGTTCAAACCCTTTATGGCGAACTGACCGTTGATGGATCCGGCGTCTTGTGCGACGGGCCCGCCTGCCCAAACCTGACCGATTACGTGGCGCGCCTGACCTTTTCGGGCTCCGAGACCATGGGCCGGTTGTTGGTCCCTGCACTGATCCAGGCCTTTGCCGACCGTCAGGGATATCGCGTGACCCGCACCCAGCCCAACACAAATGAACTGGTTCTGACGCTAGAAGATGCGGCCAACGCACGCTTCGTCGGTGTGTTGACCATTTTATTGGCCAATACGGATCAGGGATTTACCGATTTGCTGGCCAATGACGCGGACATCGTGATGGCCCAACGCGAAATGCGACCACGCGAACGCAGTGATGCGATGCTGGCAGGTCTGGGCGACATGCAGGATGCGCGCCGCGGCCGTGTTCTGGCGCTGGACGGATTGGTGCCAGTGGTGGCGCAAGACAATCCAGTCGCCAAAATCTCTACTCCGAAACTGGCAGCGATACTGACAGGTCGGATCACCAACTGGTCCGATTTGGGCGGGCCCGATGCACCTATCACACTACACCTGCGCAACGAGAGCGCGGGCATATGGCAAGTGGTGGTGGATCGTCTTTTGCGCCCCGCTGGTGGAACACTGACCGAAGGTGCGCTGCGCCACATCAGCGATCAGGCACTGGGCAAAGCCGTGGCACAGGACCCCTTTGGTCTGGGGCTGATCAGCGCCAGTGCGGCAGGCGCGAACAAAACACTGGGCCTGACTGGCGCCTGCGGGTTCAGCCTGCTGGCCGATCGATTGAGCCTGAAAACCGAAGATTATCCCCTGTCTGCACCGATGTTCCTGTACCTGCCCGCCCGGCGATTGCCGAAACTGGGCCGTGATTTCATCCGTTTCACCCGGTCTGATGCTGCGCAGTTGGTCATTCGCCGCGCTGGCCTGACTGATCAGGCACCCGAAGAGATTGCGATCCGCGACCAAGGTGACCGTTTTGCCAATGCCATCGCCCAAGCAGGACCAGAAGTCGGACTGAAGGCGCTGCAAACCATGGTATCCGATCTATCCGATCGCAAACGTCTATCTCTGTCTTTCAGGTTTGAAGCGGGGTCGGCGCGCCTGGATGCGCAATCACGATCAAACGTCGCCCTTCTGGCGCAGGCCTTGGAGGCGGGACAGTACGATGCCCGTGACCTGTTGTTTGCAGGTTTCAGCGATGGCAATGGCGGCGCGGCTGCCAATCAAAGGATCGCCGAAAAACGGGCGGGCGCGGTCCTGCTGGCTGTGAAGCAGGCGGCAGAGACGGCAAACCTAGAACAGCTGACACTCAATGCGCGGGGATTTGGCGAGGCGCTGCCAATGGCCTGTGATGACAGCGCCTGGGGTCGCCAGGTGAACCGTCGTGTTGAGGTTTGGGTGCACTAACGGCCCCACGTTACAACAAACCTTCGCTGCGAAAGGAAACCTCCTGTGATCTGCCGATGATCAGGTGATCATGCAGCGTCAGGTTCAGTGCCTGCGCCGCCAATGCAATCTGCTGCGTCATGTCGATATCAGCTTGTGATGGCGTGGGATCGCCGGAGGGGTGATTGTGTACCAAAATAAGAGCGGATGCGTTCACCTCTAGAGCGCGTTTCACCACCTCGCGCGGGTAGACAGGCACGTGATCAACGGTGCCCTGCGCCTGCGCCTCATCTGCGATCAGCACGTTTTTGCGATCCAGATACAGCACCCGAAACTGTTCCGTATCGCGGTGCGCCATTGTGGTGTGACAATAATCCAGCAACGCCTCCCAGCTGCTAACCACCTGCCGTTTCAGCACCCGCGCGCGGGACAGACGATGCGCGGCAGCCTCCACCACCTTTAATTCACATATGACACCGGGACCGACACCGTCCACTTCCCGCAAACGGGGGATGGGGGCGGACAGCACATTGTTGAAATCACCGAAGGTGTTCAACAGGCGATAGGCCAGCGGTTTCACATCCTGACGCGGGATGGCGTTGAACAGGACCAATTCCAACAATTCGTAATCCGGCAACGCGTCCGAACCACCGTCCAGAAATCGTTTTTGCAGGCGTTTACGGTGCCCCTGAATATAGCTGGGCTGTTTCGGCGCCTTAGGCTTCACAACAGGCGCATGCACGCGCGATGCGTGATCAAACAGCGGAAAAGGGGATTCGCCTAGCTCTCTCATACGCTCCACATTGGCGCAGAGTGGTTAGCATCTGGTTAATCGCCCCGAACAGCCACCTCAGACGGCCCAGTCCAGCACCTCTTTGAGGTCGGGGATCACATCCGCGGTGCCTGCACGGGTAACCATCAGCGCCGACGCCTTGATCGCCAGCTCGGCCGCTGCCAATAACGGCGCACCACGATCCAGCGCGGCGAGGAAATAGCCGGTGAACGTATCACCCGCGCCGGTGGTGTCGACCACCGCAACCTCCGGCGCAGGAATGTCCTGCGCCGCCCAGCCCGCCGCTTGATCATACAGTGTGCAGCCCGCCGCGCCCTTGGTCACCACGACAGTCTGTACACCCAGATCTGCTGGCCCCTGTCCTGTTGCGGCGCTCAACTGGGCCATCTCAACTGCGTTCAGAAACAACAGATCGACCTGCGGCAGCACGGCACGGGTTGCCTCTGCCTCAAATGGAGCTGCGGCGTAGGCGACGCGCAGGCCCAGTTTCACTGCTGTATCAGCGGCAAAACTTTGGGCATTTGTTTCGTTCTGCATCAACAAGGTATCACCCGGCGTGGCCTCTGTCAGGGCAATACCAATCTGGTCTGTCGGGATGGTCACATTGGCACCGGGGTGCACGATGATCGAATTCTCACCGCTTGGGTCCAACATGATGATGGCATGACCTGTAGCATCGACACTGGTGGCGATCTGGCGCGTATCAACACCGTATTCCAGCAGGCGTTCTACAGCCCAACCCCCATCGCGTCCAACCGCGCCGATATGGGTCACACGCGCACCAGCACGGGCCGCTGCCACGGACATATTCGCGCCTTTGCCGCCCAGACCCGTGGTCAATCCGCCGCTGAGGATCGTTTCACCGGGGGCGGGAATATGATCGAGCCGATAGAAGTGATCCGCATTGATCGATCCGAGGTTCCAGATTGCCATGACGTGCCTCCATTTGGCGCAAGATGGCGTAGAATGTGGATCAAAGGCAAGAGCGCGCTAAAGCCCGTAAGGGCCGCGCCAGACCCTCCCCCAAGGGAGGGAGCGCTCAACAGAAAACGCCCGACGGATCACTCCATCAGGCGCGTTAATCCTATTTATTTGCAGTCGCTTAGCCTACTTTACAAGACGCCAGAACCGCCATGTTCAGGATGTCGTTGGCGGTAGAGTTGGTCGAACAAATCTGGATCGAGTTGTCGATACCCGCCAAAATCGGGCCAATCACCGTGGCCCCTGCCATTTCCTGCATCAACTTAACCGAGATCGACGCCGAGTGGCGCGCAGGCACCACCAGCACGTTCGCAGGACCGCTGAGGCGCTGGAATGGATAGGCTTCCTGCGCGGTGGTGTTCAGGGCCACATCGACGGTCATTTCGCCCTCGAACTCGAAATCCACGCCGCGTGCTTCCAGAACCTGTGGCGCGATATGCATTTTATTCGCACGTTCCGAATCCGGATAGCCAAAGGTGGAGAAGCTGACGAAGGCCACGCGCGGCTCCAGCCCCATGTGACGGGCCACATCGGCAGACCTCTCAGCGATCGTCGCCAGATCCTGCTCGTCCGGCCATTCATGCACCAACGTATCGGCAATCAGCACGATTCGACCCTTGTGCAACAGCGCAGTTACACCCACAGCCCCATGCGCCGCATCGGCGTCGAAGACGTGGTTGATCAGCTCCATCACATAGGCGGACTTGCGCGTGGCACCGGTGATCAGGCCATCCGCATGCCCATGCGCCAGCATCAGAGATGAAAACACATGGCGGTCACGGCTGGCCAGACGATGCACGTCATGACGGTCAAACCCTTTTCGCTGCAGACGCTTATAAAGGAAATCCTTATACTGGTTCAGATGACGAGAATTGGCGGCATTGACCACCTCCAGCTCGCGCACCGCGTCGCCCATACCGGCCGCTTCCAGCTTGGCCTTCACCTCTGCATCTCGACCCACCACAAGCGCCTTACCGAAACCGGCGCGCTGATACTGCACGGCAGCACGCAGCACACGGGGATCATCCCCCTCAGCAAAGATCATCCGCGCCTGCGCTTTGCGGGCACGGGCGTGAATGCCACGCATCACGTTGGCCGTCGGATCCATCCGCGATTTCAACGACAGCTCATAGCCATCCATATCAATGATCGGACGACGGGCAGCACCTGTGTCCATGCCTGCCTTGGCCACACGCGGTGGGATCATGTGGATCAAACGCGGATCAAAGGGTGTAGGAATAATGTAATCACGACCAAAAGACAGCGACTTGCCATAGGCCATGGCCACCTCATCCGGCACGTCCTCACGCGCCAGTTCGGCCAGCGCTTCGGCGCAGGCGATCTTCATTTCATCATTGATAGCACGGGCATGAATATCCAGCGCGCCACGGAACAGATAGGGGAAGCCAAGGACATTGTTCACTTGGTTCGGATAGTCTGATCGACCGGTGGCCACGATAGCATCAGGACGCACAGCATGCGCTTCCTCAGGCGTGATCTCAGGGTCAGGGTTCGCCATAGCGAAGATCACAGGATCCTCTGCCATAGCCTGCACCATTTCCTGTGTCACCGCACCCTTCACCGACACGCCAAGGAAAACGTCAGCACCTTCCATCGCCTCTTCCAGAGTGCGCAGTTCAGTCTTTACCGCATGGGCCGACTTCCACTGGTTCATACCTTCGGTACGACCTTGATAGATAACGCCTTTTGTATCGCACACGATGCAGTTTTCGTGCCGCGCGCCCATCGACTTCAACAGTTCGATACAGGCGATCCCCGCCGCCCCTGCCCCGTTCAGGACGATTTTCACATCCTCAATCTTCTTACCCGACAGATGCAGCGCGTTGATCAGGCCCGCGGCGCAGATCACCGCTGTGCCGTGCTGGTCATCATGGAACACGGGAATGTCCATCTCTTCCTTGAGCTTCTGCTCAATGATAAAACACTCCGGCGCTTTGATGTCCTCTAGGTTGATCCCGCCAAAGGTCGGGCCCATCAGCTTCACCGCCTGAATGATCTCATCCGGGTCTTCGGTATCCAGCTCGATATCGATGGAGTTTACATCGGCAAACCGCTTGAACAGGACCGATTTACCCTCCATCACCGGTTTCGATCCCAAAGCACCCAAATTACCCAGACCCAACACTGCGGTGCCGTTGGAAATCACCGCGACAAGGTTGCCCTTGTTGGTGTAATCATAGGCCAGTTCAGGGTTTTCCGCGATCGCCTCACAGGGGACAGCAACGCCCGGCGAATAGGCCAAGGACAGGTCCCGCTGGGTGGTCATCGGAACGGTTGCGGTCACTTCCCACTTGCCAGGGGTCGGTTCCAAATGAAAGGCCAGCGCCTCACTTGACGTAATTTTCTGCTTTGTCATGGCGGTTTTTCGTTCCGAATATTACTCTATTACAGGGTTGCATACAGGTTGCCGCGACGGGCCTCAACCACCGTCGGGATGCTTTTCCTAGAAATCCGACATTTCTTGACAATATTGCGCCATCCGGCACCGCTCTATTGCCCCTTTCGCCCATTCCCCCCACCGCTTATTGTCAGCGCCAAGATCAAGCGAACCCAGGGGGACATGGGGTGGCCGGGGCCAAAGCAGCAGTAACGCCAATGATGGCGCAATATCTGGAGATTAAGGCAGCACATGAAAGCGCGCTGTTGTTCTACCGGATGGGCGACTTCTATGAGATGTTTTTTGACGACGCGGTCGCGGCGGCAGAGGCCTTGGATATCGCCCTGACCAAACGCGGCAAGCATGACGGCGAAGACATCCCCATGTGCGGCGTCCCCGTTCATGCCGCCGAAGGCTACCTGCTCACCTTGATCCGCAAGGGATTCCGTGTCGCCGTCTGCGAACAGATGGAAAGTCCCGCAGAAGCGAAAAAGCGCGGTTATAAGTCGGTGGTAAAACGCGATGTGGTGCGCCTGGTCACCCCCGGCACACTGACTGAGGATTCTCTGCTAGAGGCACGGCGCCACAACTATCTGGCTGCATATGCCACCGTACGGGATGAGGCGGCGCTTGCGTGGGTCGATATTTCGACTGGCGCGTTCCATGCGATGGCACTGCCATCAGTACGGCTGGGGCCGGAACTGGCCCGCTTGATGCCATCAGAACTAATTTTGTCCGAACAGTCAGACGCGAATTTAGCTGAAATAGTCTCTGAATCTGGCTCTGCCATCACACCATTATCTCGGTCTGCATTTGACAGCACGTCGGCGGAAAAGCGGCTGTGTACGCTATTCTCTGTCAGCTCGCTGGACGCGTTCGGACAGTTTAATCGCGCCGAAGTATCCGCAATGGGCGCCGTCGTGGAATATCTGGAGATCACCCAGAAAGGCAAACTGCCGCTGCTGCAAAAACCCGTGCGTGATGCGCAGGCACGGGTGATGCAGATTGATGCCGCCACCCGCCGTAATCTGGAACTAACGCAATCCATGTCCGGCGGCCGTGCCGGATCGCTGCTGGCCGCGATTGACCGCACTGTTACGGCTGCTGGTGCACGCCTGCTGGAACGGCGTCTGTCCAGCCCCTCACGGGTGCTGAATGTCATTCACGATCGACTGGCAGCAGTCGATTTTGCGCTGGAACAGTCTCGATTCTCGGCCAATTTGCGCGATGATCTGCGCAAGGTGCCAGACCTTGATCGCGCCCTATCGCGCCTTGGTCTGGACCGTGGCGGTCCCCGCGATCTGGCCGCGATACGCAACGGTCTGGCGCAGGCCGCACAGATCCACGAACCGCTAACCGCCACCGCCCTGCCCGACCTGTTGCAGAACGCCGCTGGCGCCCTCATCGGCCATGACGCGTTGATAGACCTGTTGGATAACGCACTGATCGCGGAACCGCCTCTCTTGGCACGTGACGGCGGATTTATCGCGCCAGGGTTTCACGTGGAGCTGGACGAAGTACGCACCCTGCGGGATGAGGGCCGCTCCGTCATCGCCACAATGCAATCCGAATATCAGGAACTGACCGGCATCTCTTCCCTGAAGGTTAAACATAACAACGTCTTAGGCTACTTTGTGGAGGTCACGGCAACCCACGCGGACAAGATGCTGTCCGAACCGCTGTCCGACACGTTCAAGCACCGCCAGACCACCGCAAATCAGGTCCGATTTACCACCGTACCGCTGTCAGAAATGGAAACAAAAATCCTCAACGCCGGTGGCCGCGCGTTAGAGATTGAGAAGCGACTGTTCGAGGATCTGCGTCAGGCCATTCTGTCCCACGCCGATCACATCAACGTCGCCGCCCGCGCGCTGGCAGAACTGGATCTGGCCACAGCCCTTGCCGATCTGGCCCGAGCTGAGGATTGGGCCAAGCCAGAGGTAGACGATAGCCGCACCCTACAGATCAGCGGTGGCCGCCATCCGGTTGTAGAACTGGCGCTGCGCAAACAAGGCGGCGCGCCGTTCATCGCCAATGATTGCGATCTGGCGGACGGATCCGCCGGCGCCGATATCTGGCTGCTGACCGGTCCGAACATGGCGGGTAAATCAACCTTCCTACGCCAGAACGCGCTGATTGCCCTGCTGGCACAGGTCGGCAGCTATGTACCTGCACGGTCTGCAAAAATCGGCATCGTTAGCCAGTTGTTTAGCCGCGTTGGCGCCTCTGACGATCTGGCGCGGGGGCGCTCTACCTTTATGGTGGAAATGGTCGAAACCGCCGCAATCCTCAATCAGGCTGATGATCGCGCACTAGTAATATTGGATGAGATCGGCCGCGGCACCGCGACCTATGACGGCCTGTCGATCGCATGGGCGACACTGGAACATCTACACGACGTGAACCAGTCCCGTGCCCTATTCGCGACGCACTACCACGAAATGACCAACCTCGCCGAAAAGCTCAAAGGCGTAGACAACGCCACCGTCGCGGTGAAAGAGTTTGACGGAGAGGTGATCTTCCTCCACGAGGTGCGCAAAGGCGCAGCGGATCGCAGCTATGGCGTGCAGGTGGCCAAATTGGCCGGTCTGCCCGATGCGGTTGTTGCCCGCGCCCGCGTGGTGCTGGACGCCCTGGAAAAAGGTGAACGCGAAGGTGGCAAGAAGCAGGCGGTCATAGATGACCTGCCCCTCTTCTCCGCCGCGCCGCCACCGCCGCCCCCGACAGCCACAAAAGGCCCATCCGAGGTGGAGGAGCGTCTTAACACCATCCTGCCCGATGATTTGTCTCCACGCGAAGCGTTGCAGCTAGTTTATGAACTGAAAGAGCTGACAAAGAGCTAAATCGTCTAAAAACGGTGCTAGGATTTTTCCATCGAAACAGGCTCTAAGGCCCTTATTTTAAGTGGTTTAGAGACTATTTTTCGATTTTTTGCAGGCTCTCTCGTCGATCTCATCCGCGCGGCTCGTGTGATTGCACCTTAAGATCCAAATCTCAGCCCCAAAAATAGCCACGAAAAAGGGCGGCCTCCAAACTGATGCCGCCCCTTTCAAAAATCAAAAATACGCACTCATCGACGCCTGCCAGAATCGGCGCGCGTGAGATGGGCGAGATCAGCCAGCCATCGAGCTGACGCCAACCTGCGCCGGACGCAGCAGGCGGTCGTGCAACATGAAGCCCACGGCGGATACCTGAATGATCTCCCCCGCCTTGGTGCCGGGCACCGGTGCCTCGAACATCGCTTCATGTTCGTTCGGATCGAACTTGTCACCCACCTCGGGTGCGATCACTTCGATACCGTGCTTCTTGAAGGTGTTCTTCAGCTCGCGCAGGGTCAGCTCCAGACCTTCCAGCATCGCGCCCATGGCTTCGCGCTGTTCTTCGCTGATCGCATCCATCGCGCGTTGCAGGTTATCGTAAACCGGCAGCATATCACGCGCCAGTTTCGAGCCACCGTATTGCTCTGCCTCACGGCGCTGTTTGTCCGCGCGCTTGCGCGAGTTTTCAGCGTCCGCCAAGGCCCGCATGAACCGATCACGGAAATCGTCACGCTCGGCGCGCAGCGCCTCCAGCTCGTCTGCTTCTTCTTCCAGCTCCAGCGCCGCGTCTTCGGCCAGCTCTTCCGCTTCCAGTTCGGCTTCGCTGGTCTCGATATCGTCGAGGAATTCGTCTTCTCTAGGCATGTGCCACCTTTTCCAACTTTAGCTGCGATCCGAAATCATCCGCCCCACCAACTGCGCCGTGTAGTCCACAATCGGAACAATCCGGCCATAGTTCAGTCGTGTGGGACCGATCACCCCTACCGCACCAACAATCTTACGGTCAGCGTTCATATATGGAGAGACCACCAAAGAGGAACCCGAAAGTGAAAAAAGTTTGTTCTCAGAGCCAATAAAAATGCGAACTCCATCGCCTGCCTCGGTCAGATCAAGGAAATCAGCAATGTCACGCTTGCGTTCCAGGTCATCAAACAGCTCGCGGATGCGGTCCAGATCCTCTTCGGCGCCCTCTGCCTGCAACAGATTCGACCGGCCACGCACGATCAAACGTTCGTGTTGATCGCCATCCTCGGCCCAAACTGCCATCCCGCTGTCGATCAGCGCATGGGCGAGCGTGTCAATCTCTTGGCGGCGCGCCTCAATCTGCTGTTTCATCGACGTGCGCAATTCGCTGAGCGTCTTACCCTCGACAAAGGCGTTTACGAAATTCGCCGCCTCCCGCATCGCGGACGGGGTCTGCCCCACCGGCGGGGTGAACACGCGGTTTTCCACATGCCCGTCTGCGAACACCAGAACCACCAGCGCACGGTCAGGACCTAAGCTGACGAACTCCACATGTTTGATTGCAGCCTCATGTTTCGGCGTCAGAACGAGAGAAGCACCCTGTGTGACGCCAGACAGCGCGGTTGACACACGATCCAGCACGTCCTGAACATCGCCTTCATTGCTACTGACCGTCTGGTCCAGTGCGTGACGGTCTGTGTGATCCAGATCGCGCACCTCTAGCAGCCCATCAACAAACATCCGCAACCCCTGCTGCGTCGGCACTCGACCAGCGCTGATATGCGGGCTATCCAGAAGACCAAGGTATTCAAGGTCGTTCATCACATTACGGATGGTCGCGGCGGAGACTCTTTCGCTCATTTCGCGCGTCAGTGTACGCGAGCCAACGGGATCACCGTTGTGCAGATACCCCTCTACCACCCGGCGAAACACCTCGCGGGAGCGGTCGTTCATCTGGTTCAGGGTTTTGCTGCGATCTGTCATCTCTACCTCTGTCGTTCATTAAATCGTATGGTGGAGAAAGGTCAATCACACTTGCTGGACAGGCAGGCAGGACAGGCTTGCAAGACGCCCCCCTAGCCCTGTATCCCCCACTCAATTCTATCGACATTTCCTAAACAAGGACCAAAATCATGCGCCCATCCGGCCGTCAGCTGAACCAAATGCGCCCTGTTTCGATTGAAACCAACGTGACCAAACATGCCGAAGGATCCTGCATGATCCGCATGGGCGACACCCACGTGCTGTGCACCGCCACGATTGAGGACCGCGTGCCGCCCTTTATCAAAGGATCGGGCCTTGGCTGGGTAACCGCCGAATACGGTATGTTGCCGCGTTCGACCACTTCGCGCATGCGCCGCGAGGCGGCGATGGGCAAACAGGGTGGTCGCACCGTAGAAATCCAACGCCTGATTGGCCGTTCCTTGCGTGCAGGCGTAGATCGTTCCGCACTGGGGGAGCGTCAAATCACCGTCGACTGTGACGTTATTCAGGCCGATGGCGGCACCCGCTGTGCGTCGATCACCGGCGGCTGGGTTGCCCTGAAACTGGCAGTGCAGAAACTGATGAAAACCGGTCAGGTCACCTCAAACCCACTAATCTCTCCCGTCGCAGCGGTGTCCTGTGGCATCTACGCCGGTCAGCCGGTGCTGGATCTGGACTATCCCGAGGACAGTGAAGCAGGCGTTGACGGCAATTTCATTATGCTGGCCAACGGCCAGATGATCGAAACCCAGATGTCCGCCGAAGGCGCGACTTACAGCCGCGACCAGATGAACCAGCTGCTGGATCTGGCCGAGCAGGGTGTTGCCGAACTGGCCGCCGCTCAGCTGGCTGCGGTTGGAGAATGATCTGATGCGCAAATTTGACAGTGATAAGCTACTGGTCGCCACGCATAACGCAGGCAAGCTACAAGAAATGACCGAAATGCTGGCCCCCCACGGAGTAACCGTGGTGGGTGCCGCCGCGATGGATCTGCCGGAGCCGGAAGAGACTGAGGATACATTTGTCGGCAACGCCCGCATCAAGGCCCATGCAGCGGCCAAGGCCACCGGCCTGCCGGCACTGAGCGATGATAGCGGTATTACAATTGATGCGCTGGACGGCGCCCCGGGCGTCTACACCGCCGATTGGGCCGAAACCGGCGATGGACGTGATTTCATGATGGCGATGACCCGCGCCAATGACGAAATCACCGCCAAAGGCCCCGACGCACCCCGCACCGCACAGTTCCGCTGCACACTTGTATTGGCGTGGCCCGATGGTCATGACGAGGTGTTTGAAGGCGTGATGCCCGGCACGCTGGTCTGGCCGATCCGTGGTGCCCACGGCTTTGGCTATGATCCGATGTTCATGCCCGATGGCTATGACATCACCTGCGCTGAAATGGAGAAGGAAGAAAAGAACAGCATCAGCCATCGTGGCCGCGCTGTTCAGGCCTTCCTTGCCGGTTGCTTTGGCTAAATCACCTGCCCCTGCCACCACACAGGCCAGTGACCGCAGCGCGGCGCTGGCCACCGACTGGCAGCAAGGGGGCTTCGGCCTCTACCTGCATTGGCCGTTCTGCGCGGCCAAATGCCCTTACTGCGATTTCAATTCGCACGTCTCCCGCCAGATTGACCAACGCCGATGGCTGGACGCCTACCTGAAAGAGCTGGACCGCTACGCAACGGAAATACCGGATCGGGTACTGAAATCCATCTTCTTCGGTGGCGGAACGCCTTCTTTGATGGAACCCTTTGTGGTCCACGGCATCCTAGAACGGGTGCGCCAGATCTGGCCACAGGCCAATGATCTGGAGGTCACGCTAGAGGCCAACCCCACCTCGGTCGAGGCTGGCCGTTTCCGCGATTACGCGCAGGCTGGGGTGTCCCGTGTGTCGATGGGAATTCAATCACTCAACGACCGCGACCTGCAACGCCTGGGCCGTATGCATAGCGTGGCCGAAGCACAGGCCGCCTTTGACATCGCCCGCAACCAGTTTGACCGCGTCAGTTTTGACCTGATCTATGCCCGTCAGGACCAAACGCTATCCGATTGGCAGGCAGAACTGCGTCAGGCCCTCGGCATGGCGATTGATCACCTGTCCCTCTACCAGCTGACAATCGAACAGGGCACTGCCTTTGGCGACCGTTATGATCGCGGATTGCTGCGTGGCCTACCCGAAGATGACAGCGCCGCTGACATGTACACTGCAACACAAGAGATCTGTACCGAGGCCGGGATGGAGGCCTATGAGGTGTCCAACCACGCCTTACCCGGCGCTGAAAGCCGCCATAACCTGATCTACTGGCGCTACGGCGATTTCATCGGCATCGGTCCGGGCGCACATGGCCGGATTACTGTGGACGGCCAACGCCACGGGACCAACACCGAACAGACACCCGGTAAATGGTTGCACAGCATCGAAGCGGGTGAAAGCGCAGAGGCCCGACATGTCATTGCCCCACTAGATCAAGCAGGTGAATACCTGATGATGGGGCTGCGCATCCGTGATGGCCTAGACAAACACCGATACGAAATGCTGGCTGGCCAGCCCTTGAACGTCGAACGTTTGAGCTATCTCTCTGATATTGGAATGATCCTTGATACGGGACACTCTGTCCAAGTGACAGAGGACGGGCGCATGGTCCTTAATGCAGTTATCAAAGAGTTATTGGTGGATTGAAATGCGCTACCTCTGGGCAGCTTTAGGATTGATCAGCGTTGGGCTGGGGCTATTAGGCGTAGTCCTGCCCCTCTTACCTACTGTGCCGTTTATGCTGCTGGCGGCGTTCTTCTTTGCCAGATCCAGCGAGCGCTTGCACAACTGGTTGATCACACACCCTACCTTTGGTCCCTCAATTCGTGAATGGCAAGAACGCGGTGCGATCAACCCGCGCGGAAAGCGCTACGCCACCATCTCTATCATCGCGGTGTTTGGCGTATCCATGATCGTTGGGGTGCCGGTGAAGGTGATTTTGATCCAGGCTGTGACGCTGTCCTGCGTGCTGTTGTTCATATGGACCCGCCCGAACAATTAGTCCGGGCACAGCCCCTATTCAATGTTTCACGTGAAACAAATCAGCTACCAACCGACAGTTTGCGGCACAGCTCATCCAAACCATCAAAATCATCGTAAGAGATAATCAGCTTGCCGCTTTCACCGCCTGCACCATGCTCAATCGAAACCTTCATGCGCAATGCAGCCGACAAATCCGCTTCCAGCGCCCGGGTATCAGCATCTTTCTCCACAGACTTACGCGGCGCTTTCGGGCGCGATTGATCAATCTCAGACAATTCAGAAACGGTTTTCTTCGCCAAACGTTCCGTCTCACGTACAGACAAGCCAGAACTAATCACTTTCTTAGCAAGCGACACCGCATCATCAGATGTGATCAACGCGCGCGCATGGCCTGCGCTCAACTTACCATCGCGCAAATACTCCTGCACCTCATCGGGTAGCTGCAATAAGCGTACAAGGTTCGCAATATAGGAGCGGCTTTTACCCAAAACCTCTGACAGTTTTTCCTGCGTATGGCCGAATTTATCCATTAACGCCTTGTAGCCAGCAGCCTCCTCCACTGGGTTCAGGTCTGCCCGCTGAATATTTTCGATGATCGCAACTTCCAGAACCTCAGTATCATCGAAATCGCGCACAATCACCGGAATCGTATGCTGCATTGCAATCTGCGCTGCGCGCCAGCGGCGTTCACCGGCAACGATTTCATAGGCACCCTTATCACCAGGGCGTTCGCGCACGACCAGCGGCTGAATGATACCTTTTTCCTTGATCGAGGAGGCCAGTTCCTGCAACTGGTCCTCAGTAAAGGTGCGACGCGGCTGGTCTGGATTCGGGTGTACCTTCTCTATAGGCACCATCATATCAGGACGACGTGCAGCGTCTCCCTGCCCCGATTCCACTGCAGTCGACGGCGGTGTTACATCCGCCATCAAAGCGGAAAGACCGCGCCCCAAGCCACGAGTTTTCGGACGATCAACCATCGTTACCTCCTGCTATTCTTACTGTGCCGCAACGCGAACAGATTTTCCAACCAACTCACGCGCCAATTGCAAATAAGCCTGCGCACCTTTGGAATTCGGATCATATTCCAATACCGGCACCGCATAAGACGGCGCCTCAGATACCCGCACATTGCGCGGGATCACGGTTTCAAACACCAATTCGCCGAGATTATCGCGGGCGTCCGCTTCAACCTGTTGCGACAGATTGTTACGCGCATCATACATCGTCAAAACAATGCCCTCGATCCGTAGATCAGGATTGGCGGTGCCGCGCACCTCACGAATTGTCAGCATCAATTGCGACAGACCTTCCAACGCAAAGAATTCTGACTGCAGCGGCACCAAAACTGAATGGGATGCCACCATAGCATTTACCGTCAACAAGTTCAGGGACGGCGGACAATCAATCAAAATATAATCATAATTCAGCCGATCCATCGCATGTTGACGCAATGCGTCATGCAACAAAAACACTCGTTTTTCATTGGAAATCAGCTCGATATCAGCCGAGCTAAGATCAACAGTTGCCGGAATAATACTGAGCCCAGGCGTACTGGTCGGCTGAATCACCTGATCCAAATCCACCTCATCCAGCAGCAACTCGTATGTCGTGAACTCCCGCGCATCGTTCTCTACTCCCAATCCAGTGGACGCATTGCCCTGCGGGTCCAAATCCACAACCAAAACGTTCAACCCCTGCGCCGCCAACGCCGCGCCTAGATTGATCGTGGTTGTGGTTTTGCCCACGCCACCTTTCTGGTTGGCGATGGAAACGATCTTTGGCCCCTTCGGACGGGTGGGATCAGACATGCGACACTTCCCTAATTCTCAGAACAACGGCTTCGGACTCTGTCTTACTTGTAAAACGCTCTGAGGAGAATCGCCATGTTTGCAGTGCATCTTGAACCTCTTTTTCCCAAGTGGCCCCCTTCGGAAACAACGCAATGCCGGTTTCGCTGAGATGCTGATCGGCAAAACTCAAAAGCATCGTCAGATCAGCCAACGCCCGTGCAGACAACACATCTGCATTCAACGGTCTAATAGCCTCAATCCGCTGATCAATGACTGTTGCCTTCAATCCTAGTTCGCGGATGACAGTACGCAAGAATGTCGCCTTGCGTGTATCACTTTCAACCAGCGTAACCTGCATGTCGGGCCGTAATTCCAACGAAAGCGTTGCCACAACGAGCCCCGGGAAGCCGCCCCCACTGCCAAGGTCAACCCAATGATCGGCATATTCCGGCGCATAACCAAAAATCTGTGCGGAGTCGACGAAATGCCGCTCCCAGATCCGACTCAACGTCGATCGCGCCACGAGATTTATGTGCGGATTCCACTTCTCCAGCAACGCGACATAGGCGTGTAGCCGATCTAATGTTTCACGTGAAACATCAAGTCCGAGGTCATTCACGCGCGCTTCTCCCGTTTTGCCTGACGCAACTTCGCCAGCAACAACGTCAAAGCAGCAGGTGTCATACCGTCCACTCGAGCCGCTTGACTAAGGTTTGCTGGGCGCGCTTGGTTCAATTTCAACTTCAGCTCATTCGACAGGCCATCAATCGCATCATATTGAAAATCCGTAGGAATTACCTGCTGCTCATCCCGTTTTACAGCCTCTATGTCACGCTGTTGGCGCTGAATATAATTCGCATATAGTGCATCCTTTTCCAGCTGTTCGCGGATTGGAACATCAATATCTGCAAGCGTCAGATCTAGATCAATGAGTTTAGAAAAATCAACATCAGGAAACGCCAAGATCTGGAACAAGCTTCGGCGCGCGCCGTCCTGATTCACCTTCAACCCATGCGCAGACAGTTGTCGTGGTGTGAAAGTCGTCTCCTCCAAACGCCTACGTGCAGAATCTAGCCGCTGCATCTTATCCTCGAACACTTCACGTCGACGTTCCGAGGCAAATCCATGCTCAATCGCTTTCGGTGTTAAGCGTTGATCTGCGTTATCTGCCCGCAATGACAGGCGAAATTCAGCACGAGAGGTAAACATTCGATACGGTTCTGTCACACCGCGCGTTGTCAAATCATCGATCATAACACCAATATAGCTGTCAGAGCGACTGAAAGTCACGGGGGCCTGCCCTAACGCGCGCGCCGCGGCATTCACGCCAGCGACAAGTCCCTGCGCTGCAGCCTCTTCATATCCTGTTGTGCCATTGATTTGGCCTGCCAAAAACAAGCCTGGAACGGTTTTTACCGACAGAACGTCATCCAAAGCACGGGGATCCACGTAATCATATTCGATCGCATACCCCGGCTGCAAGATCACCGCTTCTTCCAGGCCATAAATTGAACGAATGTAATCTAACTGAACATACTCAGGCAGAGAGGTCGAAATCCCATTCGGATAAACGGTATAGTCATCTGCGCCTTCAGGCTCCAAGAAAACTTGATGAGAGGTCTTGTCGGCAAAACGTACAACTTTATCTTCAATCGACGGACAATAACGCGGTCCTACGCCATCGATATGTCCACCATACATCGCAGAACGCTCCAGATTATCGCGGATGATCTGATGTGTACGTTCATTTGTATGGGTGATGCCACACTTGACCTGCGGCGCGGTAACGCCTTTAGACATAAAAGAAAATACAACAGGATCATCATCACCTGGTTGGCTGTCCAGCAGTTCCCATTTGATGGTTCGACCATCCAGACGTGGCGGTGTACCGGTTTTCAAGCGCCCAAGCGGCAATTTGAAGCTATCAATACGCTCAGCCAATTTCACGGAAGGTTTATCCCCCATACGTCCACCGGGACGCTGTTCGTTACCGATGTGAATGATGCCGCGCAGGAAGGTTCCAGTGGTTAAAACCACTTGTTTCGCGTTCAGCTCAGTTCCATCATCTAAAATCGCACCACAAACGACACCACCTTTCATAATGAAATCAGTAACTTCGCCTTCAATGATTTCAAGGCCTCTTTGCGCTTCCATCTCTGCCAGCATCGCCTCACGGTAGAGTTTACGATCCGACTGACATCGCGGACCTTGCACCGCGGGGCCTTTACGACGGTTCAGCAGGCGAAACTGGATGCCGGACACATCAGCAACGCGGCCCATCACACCATCCAATGCATCCACCTCTCGGACCAAATGCCCCTTCCCCAGTCCGCCGATGGCCGGATTACAGGACATTACGCCAATACCTTGGCGTTTGAGCGTTACCAAAGCGGTTTTCGCGCCCTTTCGTGCAGCGGCAGCAGCGGCGTCGCAACCAGCGTGACCAGCACCGATCACCACAACATCGAAGTCGAATTGTTTCACGTGAAACACTCCTTACTTCCCAAGACAAAAGCTGGAAAAAATCTCATCCAGCAGGTTTTCAACATCAATACGTCCCACCAGCGCATCAAGTGCGCGGATTGCCGTGCGCATCTCCTCAGCAGCCAGTTCGGTCATATCCTCCCCCATCGCAGCGAACATTTTTGCGCTAGTTAGGGCTTCGACCGCGCGTTCCATTGCAATCCGATGACGTTCACGGGTCGCAATCCCAATATTCGCCGTACGTTGCGACAGTTTTTCAGAAACAGCGTCTATCAATCCGACGACCCCATCTCCACTGATACCAGATACTGCGCCTGACTTATCATCTAGTAGATCCGCTTTAGCCTTCAACACGATGTCGTCCATTTCTGGTGTGAAGTCCGGGTGCTGATCACCCTCCACCAAAAACACGCGCAAATCAGCCAAGGCAGCACGTTCTCGGGCTCTTTGAATACCGATCTCCTCGATCTTATCCTGCGTTTCGCGCAATCCAGCGGTATCCAGCAACGTGACAGGTAGGCCGGCAATATCCATACGCACCTCGATCACATCGCGGGTCGTTCCCGCAAATTCAGATGTAATCGCTGCATCACGTCCTGCTAAAGCATTGAGAAGTGTAGATTTTCCAACGTTCGGAGCGCCAACAATGGCAACCTCAAACCCGGTACGCACACGTTCAGCGGCGGAAACACCGGCAATCTCTTCATTTAATGATGACATCACGCGCGTCAGCAGTTGCGTCACCTCTGGTGACACATCAACTGGAACATCTTCATCAGCAAAATCAATTGTTGCCTCGATCAACGCGGCCGCGCGGATTAGATCCCGTCGCCAGCCTTCCGCCTTGCTACCTAGGTCGCCGGATAGGACGCGCAAAGCCTGACGACGCTGCGCTTCTGTCTCTGCTTCGATCAGGTCTGCCAGACCTTCGACCTGTGCCAGATCCAAGCGCCCGTTTTCCAAAGCGCGACGGGTGAATTCACCCGGATCCGCCTGACGGAGGCCAGAAATGGATCCTAATTCACGCAAAACAGCAGCGACGACAGCGACGGACCCGTGCAATTGCAGCTCGACCACCGACTCGCCAGTGAAACTGGCACGATCCTCAAAGGTTAGGATCAGGGCCTCATCCAACCGAGTTCCATCACAATCGCGCAACAGGCGTAACCCTGCACGGCGCGGTCCGGGCAAGCTTCCAGCCAAGCGTTCGCCAGCGGCAAACGCCTGTGGTCCGGAAATGCGAACCACTGCCACCCCGGCCTTGCCGTGTGCGGTGGCAAGGGCGAAGATCGTGTCCATTACAGGGCCCCTGACAGTGTTAACCGTTCATTGAATCGAAGAATTCGCCGTTGGTTTTGGTCTGTTTCAGCTTGGAAATCAGGAATTCGATCGCGTCCGTGGTGCCCATTGGGTTCAGGATGCGGCGCAGAACGAAGGTTTTCTGCAGGTTCTTTGCATCGACCAGCAGGTCCTCTTTCCGAGTGCCGGATTTGAGGATGTCCATCGCCGGGAAGACGCGTTTGTCCGCAACCTTGCGATCCAGAACGATTTCAGAGTTACCGGTACCCTTGAATTCTTCAAAGATCACCTCATCCATACGCGACCCCGTGTCGATCAGCGCGGTGGCGATGATGGTCAGCGACCCGCCCTCTTCGACGTTACGCGCAGCACCGAAGAAACGTTTCGGCCGCTGCAAAGCGTTGGCGTCAACACCACCTGTCAAAACCTTGCCCGACGACGGCACAACGGTGTTGAACGCACGGCCCAGACGGGTGATCGAGTCCAAGAGGATCACAACATCGCGTTTATGTTCAACCAGACGCTTGGCCTTTTCCATCACCATTTCGGACACCGCAACGTGGCGCGTTGCAGGTTCGTCGAAGGTCGAGGAAATCACTTCCCCCTTCACCGAACGCTGCATATCCGTCACCTCTTCAGGCCGTTCATCAATCAGCAGAACGATCAGGTAACATTCTGGATGATTTTGTTCGATGCTATGCGCAATGTTTTGAAGCAGAACGGTTTTACCAGTACGTGGCGGTGCAACAATCAGCGAACGCTGACCTTTACCAATGGGCGCAACAAGGTCGATGATCCGGGCGGAACGGTCTTTGATCGTGGGATCTTCGATCTCCATCTGCAGACGTTCATCAGGATACAGCGGCGTAAGGTTATCGAACGCGATTTTGTGGCGCGCTTTCTCTGGCTCTTCGAAGTTGATCTTTTCAACTTCGATAAGGGCGAAGTAACGCTCGTTTTCTTCCGGTGCTTTGATCACGCCGGACACGGTATCGCCAGTACGCAACGAAAATTTGCGGATCATTTCGGGTGACACGTAGATGTCATCGGGGCCAGAGAGGTAGTTTGCCTCTGGTGAGCGCAGGAAACCGAAACCGTCCTGCAAAACCTCCAGAACACCGTCACCACCGATGTCCCAACCCTCATCCGCCATTTCGCGGAGGATCTGGAACATCATCTCGCCCTTCCGCATGGTTGAGGCGTTTTCGATCTCCAGTTCTTCAGCCTGGGATACTAGGTCCTTTGGGCTTTTGGCTTTGAGATCGGCAAGGTTCAGACGCTGTACGCTCATAGAAAATCCTGCGTCAACGCCATGAGGCGCTGCACTTACTGTGATGACATGGAAACATTTGCCTCGGATGAGGCGTGACCCCTTCTTAGGCGTGTCGAGATTTTGAGTCAATTCTCAGAAACGGCGCGATCCCTGCTCAGCTCGATCTGAGAACGCCCTGAGGACCCCTCTTAAAAAATATAAGAAAAAAGATTTTTTGTATTTGATTTTAGAGGGAAGAATTTCTGTGGATTAGCGCCTTATCCGGTGGTGTTTTCACATGGAAATAGGATTGTTGAAAACTGGTAGGAAAAGTGAAATTTTCATAGCCATACAATTCACGATTTGTAACTATATTATCAGTTACTTAGCGTCCGAATTAGCCTGTTTATACCCTTGTTGGAAAACTTTGGAATCTGGTTGAGTAAGGATATTTATCCACACAGTAAGGCTTATCCTTGTCCCAAGAGGGTAAGAAAAGGGTATTCGCGTGAAAGTTGGGTGGGTTTTACACAGGCTGAAAAAGTATCCAGATCGTTCATTTCCGATCCACAGGTCTGTTCAATTGGTTTCCCACTGGGTTATCCACATGAGCGAAAAGCATGGGGGTGCAAAATAAAATGAAAAAAAATCTGATCCTGGCGTCGGGATCCGCCATCCGGGCCCAGATGCTGCAAAATGCCGGTGTGCAGGTGCGAATCATTAAACCGCGAGTCGATGAAGACATGGTTAAGGATTCGCTTTTGGTCGAAGGGGCACCGCCCAGGGATATTGCCGATACGCTGGCAGAGATGAAGGCGCTGAAGATTAGCGAAAAGGAACCGGATGCACTGGTCATTGGCTGTGATCAGGTTTTGGATTTGGGTGGGCGGATGCTGTCGAAACCCGAAACCCGTGAAGAGGCCCGTGCCCAGCTGATCGAAATGCGTGGCGAACGGCACATGCTGCTCTCTGCTGCCGTTATATGTGAGGCCGGAAAACCGATCTGGCGTCATATTGGGCAGGTACGCTTGCGGATGCGCGATTTTTCCGATGACTTCCTTGAGGGCTATCTAGATCGCAATTGGCCTGACGTGTCGCACAGCGTCGGTGGCTATCAGTTGGAGGCCGAGGGCGTGCGTCTGTTTTCGCGTATAGACGGGGACTATTTCACTGTCCTAGGTTTGCCATTGATGGAAATGCTCAACTACCTGACTCTGAGAGGAGATTTGCAACAATGAGTGCAGCGAAGATTCCCCTGGCCGGTGTGATCGGTCATCCAATTGCCCATAGCAAATCGCCGCGTCTGCATGGTCACTGGCTGCGCAAATTGGGGTTGGCAGGGCATTATGTGCCGATGGACGTTGCGCCGCAGAATTTCGAGGAAGTGCTGCGCGCACTGCCCAAGGCGGGATATGTCGGTGTGAACGTCACCGTACCGCATAAAGAAGCGGCGTTGCGGATTGCCGATGATGTCACGGACCGCGCCGCGTTGATTGGGGCAGCGAACACGCTGACCTTCACTGCGGATGGCCGAATTCATGCGGACAATACGGATGGCTATGGTTTCATCGCCAATTTGCGCCAGACGGCGCCGGATTGGGATCCTGCGGCTGGCCCTGCTGTCGTTTTGGGCGCCGGTGGTGCGGCGCGGGCGATTTTGTCATCTCTAGTGGATGCAGGGGTGCCTGAAATTCACCTCAGCAATCGCACCCAGGCGCGCGCAGAAGCGGTGAAAGCTGATTTTGGTAACAAGATCAAAGTGGTCGATTGGGTGCAGGCCGGCAATGTGCTGGAGGATGCGACAACAGTGGTGAATACTACCAGTTTGGGCATGATGGGGCATCCGGAACTGCGCGTTCCGCTGGATGGGCTGCAGAAGGGCGCCTTGGTTACTGATCTGGTTTATAACCCTTTGCAAACTCGTCTGCTGCGTGAGGCAGAGGAAATGGGCTGCGTTACTGTGGATGGTCTGGGCATGCTGATCCATCAAGCGGTGCCAGGGTTTGAGCGCTGGTTTGGTCAGCGGCCTGAGGTAGAGGCAGACATTCGCGCTATTTTACTGCGCTGAGGGGCTGGTAATGGCGTTCAAACTTGGCCTCACCGGCTCCATCGGGATGGGGAAATCGACCACAGCCCAGATCTTTGCCGATCTTGGCTGCGCGGTTTGGGATGCGGATGCGGCGGTGCATCGGATTTATGGTGTTGGGGGTGCGGCCGTGCCTGCGATGACGGAGCTGGTACCTGAAGCAGTGATTGACGGCGCGGTATCGCGTGAGGTGTTGAAACAGCATATCATGGAAGACCCCACAATACTGCAGCGTATAGAGGCGATTGTGCATCCGCTCTTGGCCGCAGACCGGGTGAATTTTATTGCGACTGCAACCTCTGAAATACTGGTATTCGACATTCCGCTGCTGTTTGAAACTGATGGTGATAAAGGTATGGACGCTACTGTCACAGTCTATGTTGATGAGGATACGCAGCGCGAGCGTGTAATGGCACGTGGAACGATGAGTGTGGCACAGTTTGAAGCGATCCGCGCCAAACAGATGCCAATTGCTGACAAACGTGCCCGTGCTGATTATGAGATTGAAACAGACAGGCCAGACCATGCCCGCGCACAAGTCGAGGCATTACTGCACACCATACGCACCCGTATGGTTGAGGATGAGGGATAACCTATGCGTCAGATCGTTCTGGATACGGAAACTACTGGCTTTGAGGCGGAAGGTAGCGACCGGATTGTTGAAATAGGATGTCTTGAACTGTTCAACCACATGCCAACGGGCAAAACGTTTCACGTCTATACGAACCCCGAACGTATGATGCCAGATGAGGCGTTTGGCGTACATGGCATTGGTCCTGATCTGCTGGAACCACCGCAGGATGCAAAACCTGGTCAGATCACATTGCGCGACAAGCCACTGTTCAAGGAGGTGGCGCAGGGATTTCTGGACTTTGTGCAGGATTCCCAGATGGTTATCCATAACGCAAAATTTGACATGCGGTTCCTGAATGCCGAATTGAAGCGCAATGGTTTCCGGACCTTACCGATGGATCAATCGCTGGACACACTGGCGATGGCGCGCAAAAAATTTCCTGGTTCACCTGCGACTCTGGATGCGTTGTGTCGCCGCTATGGCATAGATAACTCCAATCGTGTGCTGCACGGTGCGCTGCTCGACTCAGAAATTCTGGCGGATGTGTATCTGGAGATGATCGGAGGCCGGCAGCCGGACTTCGGTTTGTCAGCAGTTGCAGGATCTGGCGGCGCTGAAGGATCTGAGAGCGACGATTGGCGTCCCTTTCCGCGGCCGGCGACATTGCCGTCACGTATCACTGATGAAGAAACGGCCGCTCATACGACATTCATCGATAAAATGGGTGATGATGCGCTTTGGAAAAAGCTGTCCAGTCATTAAATCACGGACAATGATTAATTATTACTGATGAGGGGCGGTATAACCGCCCCCCGTCAGGTCTTAGTTTGCAGGTGCTTCTGCTGCCTCGGATTGCGCGCGACGGCTCAATTCGTTGCGGTAAAGCGCCATGAAGTCGATGTTTTCCAGATTCAGCGGCGGGAAGCCACCGTCGCGGGTTACGTCAGATACGATACGGCGCAGGAACGGGAACAGCAGACGCGGGCATTCGATCAACAGGAACGGGTGCAGCTGATCTTCTGGAACGTTTTCAATGTGGAACAAGCCAACATAGTCAACTTCTAGCAGGAACAGGTTTTCACCGCCGTCTTTGTTGGTCGATTTGACCTGCAGTTTGATCGCCACTTCGTACTGGTTTTCCGTCGCGCGTTTTTTTGCGTCGAGGTTTACCTGAACGCTGACGTCCGGTTGCACCTCACCCGTGGCGCCTTTTTGCGCCAGGATGTTTTCAAAGGACATGTCGCGGATGAACTGGTTTAGGATGTTCATCTTGACCGCGGGGGCCTGCGGTTGGGCGGCGCCATTGTCAGCCATTATTTATCTCCAAGAATAGACTTTCGGACCTTCCTTATCAGCTAGGAAGAGTTGCCTCAATGCTTGGTCCAGCCGGAGGGTTTATGCGTTGGCTTTTTACTTGGATCGACTTCGGTAAACTCACCCTCGATGATTGTTTCATCAGTGGGATGTGGCGAGTGATTTTGGGGACGCTGGGATTGCGGGCCGTGGTGCATTTCGGCGCCCATGCTGAAATTCTGGACCGTGAAGCGGGCGCGGACGTAGCGGAATACCGCCGAACGAACCGCTGGGATCAGCAAGGCAAAGCCGATCCCGTCAGTGAAAAAACCGGGTGTCAGCAACAGAACACCAGAAATCAGCACCATTGCGCCGTGAGCCAGCGGTTCTGTCGGGTCGTTCAATTCCGAAAATGAGCGTTGCAGGTTGCCAATGGCCAAACGTCCCTGTGCACGAACCATATATGTGCCCAATATTGCTGTCAGAACCACAATTAGCAGTGTTGGCCACGTACCAATTGCACCACCTACCTGAATGAACAGTGCAATTTCGATGATCGGGACACCGATGAACGCAAGGAGAAGCCACATGAGTTTGACCTTTTCTTTATGCCGCCTGCGGTGGACTTGACCCCCCGCGTCACCTACATAAGGTTCCTAACGGGACGTTTAAACGGCTTTGCGTCGAAAGGGATGGAATGGACTCTGCGATGTTGCAAACACTGGTACTGCTGGGGATCGCTGTATTTCTGGTTATGCGGTTGAAGAATGTGCTGGGCACGCGGGAAGGTTTTGAAAAACCTGTCCAACGCGATGCACCGCAACAGGAACGTCGTCAGAACACCTTTGAGGTGATTGATGGTGGCCCTGATCGCGACATCATCGATCACGTGGACGAAAATAGTTCCGCTGCCGCTGCGTTGGCGGATATGAAACGGCTGGAACCGTCATTTAGCGTCGGTGAATTTATTGGCGGCGCGCGTTCTGCCTATGAGTGGATCCTGATGGGCTTCGAACGCGGCGATCTGGAAGAGCTGAAGCCTTTCCTTGGCTCCGACGTTTATGAAAGCTTCGCCGAGGTGATCGAAGCCCGTAACGCTGCCGGTCTGAGCGTTGATGCCGAATTCTTTGGCGTGCGTGAAACTCAGCTGATGGATGCAGAGATCAACGATGGTCTGGGCGAAATCACCGTGCGTTTCGTTGGTGAGATGACGTCTGTTGTGAAGGATGCCAGCGGCGAGATTGTCGAAGGCAAGGTGGACGTGATCAAGCGCCAGAAGGACGTCTGGACCTTCGCCCGCAAGATGGGCAGTGACAACCCGAACTGGCAACTGGTGGCCACAGGCGAATGATCAAACGACTGGCGGCAGCGTCTTTAGCAGGACTGCTTGCGGCCAGTTCGGCGCAGGCAGAGCTATCCTACAAGATACTGAATTTTCAGGACCTTGATGGCTGGGCCAAGGATGATCATGCCAGCGCTTTGGCAACGTTTCGCAACACCTGTATGGATATGGATCAGCCGGATTATGCCACCCTGTGCAATCTGGCTGACACGATCGAAAATCCTCGTGCATTCTTTGAGCTTTTCTTTCGCCCTGTCATGATCGAAGAGGCGGGTAAAGATGCGATGTTCACTGGCTACTTTGAGCCTGAACTGGACGGATCGCTGCAACCTTCGGCCCGCTACCGCTATCCGGTCTATGCCAAACCGCCTGAGGCGAAGGGGCAGTGGCTGACCCGCGAACAGATCGAAACCGGCCCGGCAATGAAAGGGCGTGGTTTGGAAATCGCCTGGGTCGATGATCCGGTTGAGTTGTTTTTCCTGCAAATTCAGGGATCTGGTCGGATCCGCTTGCCGTCGGGTGGGCATATCCGCGTCGGCTATGGCGGCAATAACGGGCATAATTACCGTTCTGTCGGGCAGGAATTGATCCGTCGCGGCACTTATAAATCACACCAAGTCTCGGCACAGGTCATTCAGAATTGGGTGCGGCGCAATCCGGTAGAGGGTGCTGCGCTGTTGCGAACCAATCCGTCCTATGTGTTTTTTCGCAAGGTGACACGGGTATCACCGGAACAGGGGCCGCTGGGGGCGATGAACCGCTCGATCACTGCGTTGAGGTCGATCGCAGTTGACCCACGCTACACACCGTTGGGGGCACCGGTCTGGGTGGAAAAGGATGGTGATGGGCCAATGCGTCGCCTGATGATTGCTCAGGATACCGGATCGGCTATTAAGGGGGCGCAGCGGGCCGATATCTTCTTTGGAACTGGTGATATAGCGGGCAAGGCTGCGGGTCGCCTGCGTGATCCGGGTCGTATGTATGTCTTGATGCCTATTCAGCGTGCTTATGCCTCCCTGCCAGAGGAGGATGCGCTATGACCCGTCGCCGGTTGAGTGAGGATGAGGTGGCTCTTTGGAAACGGGTTGCTGAAACCACCGAAAAAATGCACCCGGAGCTGACACGTGCGGAGCTGCCGAAACCGAAACCCAAGCCGGTGAAGAAACCACGCGCCCATCAGGGGCCGGAGGATCTGCAGGCCTTCCGCGTTGGTGCGAAGGCTAAAAGTGCAGGGGCGCCGCATAATCTGGCCCCATCAGTCGGCGATGCCCTGCGCAAGACGCCGGTGCAGATGGATAGCAAACAGTTTGGTAAAATGAAGCGCGGCAAGATGGTGCCTGAAGGGCGCATAGACCTTCACGGTATGACGATGGACAAGGCGCATCCGGCGCTCATCGGGTTTGTCAGCCGCGCCCATGCGCAGGGAAAACGTCTGGTGTTGGTGATCACTGGTAAGGGCAAGCATCGTGATGAAGGCGGTCCCATTCCGGTGCGCTATGGTGTGTTGAAACATAACGTGCCGCAATGGCTGCGCATGGCCCCACTGAGCCACATCGTTATGCAGGTGCAAGAGGCGCACATCAGCCACGGTGGCAGTGGTGCCTACTACGTTTATCTGCGCAAGAGTCGCTAAGGACAGTGAAGCAGATCCGACCCGTGTTCCCTAAGGACTGAGCTTGGGCATCGACTGCGTCAGCAAAAGTGGCGACAGGATGATTTGGGTCGCCTGCTGGGCAGTGATCACTGTTCCCGGCAACAGGCCAGAACGCCCAGCTCTATCGCCGTCGAACGATTCTTGCAGTTCAACGCTTTTCTGCAGCAGTTGGATCAGCAACAGCGATGTGCCGGGGGTGAAGTGATCGATGCCGACACCGCTTGCAAACTCGCTGACGTCCACTAACGTGACTGGAAGATCGCCGATGGCTTCTGCATCCTGCAGGCCGCCCAGACGACTGACACTGCCGTTTAGGCGGCGGCTGAGCTGCAGTGCTCTATCTCGTGAAGAGGTAAAGATAACAAACGGGTCCGGCAGTGTAGTAAAGCGCTGGCTTTGAGCATTAAACAGATCGACGTCTAGATCCGGCGCCACCAAAACCACGCCGCCAATGTGACGATCAGTCCATCCAGGACTGGCAATTTCGATCTGGCGCATGGTTTCCATCACCAGCATCGTGCCCAGCGAATGGCCCACCAGCACGATCTTGCGCGGGTTGGCGGCGCTGACGGTGCGCAGCATCTGTTCCAGCCCGTCGCGGCTATAAAGCACCGAGTCGCGATCATAGGTGTAGCCTAACGGGTTCGCCGCCGAGGGCCATGAATAATGCACTGCAATGCCGGGCAGTTCAAAATCGGTCTGCATCTGTGCGACGCGGAACAGCCCGTCGACAAAGGTGTTGTTGTATCCGTGCACGTAAATCAAAACGTCCCGCTCGTTGACTGGCAGCTGTTGCAGCGTGTTGCGGATCGCGTGGGTGAAGGCGCTGGCGTCGGCGTAGTCCTGACGGTCGGTGATGGCGAAATGGCGTTGCGGGTCGGGATCGGGGCCATTCCGACGCGGTAGACTGCCGGCATCGCGCTCTGGTGGGATCGATACGCCCACATCCATAAAGGAGATCTGTTGCGCGCGCTCACCGCTGAACCAGCCCTGTTCGTCGCGCTCACGTTGCGTGGCAACAAAAACCTTTTGATGAGTGCCAATATTTGCTGCTTCTGGCGCGAGGGGCAGGGCAGTGCGATCGCCGCAGGCGGTCAGGATCAGGAGGCAGTACATCAGAAACGCGCGCAAAAGAAAGCTCCGGGAAAGTTATCTTCCCCAGAGCTAACGCGTTTTGCGTATCCTATCCAGTGACGTGTTTATGTCGCTGGTTATGTCATTGTAATTGACACATCAGAGGACATAGCGGCTGACGTCGGTGGACTTAGTCAGCTCCCCCAGATTTTCGTCAACGAATGCAGCATCGACCTTGACTGATTGGCCGGATTTGTCAGGCGCGGTAAAGCTCAGCTCCTCAAACACCCGTTCCATCACAGTGTAGAGACGGCGTGCACCGATGTTTTCCACTGCCTGGTTTACATCTGCTGCGATCTTGGCCAGCGCTTTTATGCCGTCGTCAGTAAAGGTGACGGTAACCTCCTCAGTGCCCATCAGCGCGGTGTACTGGCGGGTTAGGGCGTTGTCGGTTTCCGTCAGGATGCGGACGAAATCGTCTTCGGTCAGCGGGCGCAGTTCAACGCGGATCGGCAGGCGGCCCTGCAGTTCAGGCAGCAGATCGCTGGGCTTGGCAATGTGGAAAGCACCGGAGGCGATGAACAGGATATGGTCGGTTTTCACGGGACCATGTTTGGTGCTGACTGTTGTACCCTCGATCAAAGGCAGCAGGTCACGCTGTACTCCTTCGCGGCTGACGTCGCCACCACGGGCCTCTTGGCGGGCGCAGACCTTATCGATCTCGTCCAGGAAGACGATACCGTTTTGTTCTACCGCTTCCAACGCCGATTTGGTAACGGTTTCATCATCCAGTAGCTTATCCGCCTCTTCGCCGATCAGGATGTCATAGCTTTCGGCGACTGTCATTTTGCGGCGCGTGGTGCGGCCTCCCATCGCTTTGCCGAACAAATCGCCAAGGTTCATCATCCCCATTTGTCCGCTGGGCTGGCCGGGAATGTCAAACATCGACATAGGATTAGAGGTGTCTGACAGATCCAGCTCGATCACAGTATCGTCCAATTCACCCGCCACCAGTTTGCGGCGGAACATGTCGCGGGTGCCTTCGCGGGCATCTTCACCGGCGATGGCGGTAATGACGCGCTCCTCTGCAGCCTCGCGGGCTTTGGCTTTCACATCTTCGCGCATGTGGTCACGGGTCATGGCGATGGCGGAGTCCACCAGATCACGCACAATCTGTTCCACGTCACGCCCGACATAGCCCACCTCGGTGAATTTGGTCGCTTCCACCTTGATGAAGGGGGCGCGGGCCAGCTTGGCCAAGCGGCGGGAGATTTCGGTTTTGCCGACGCCAGTCGGGCCTATCATCAGAATATTTTTCGGATAAACCTCGTCGCGCAGGTCATCCGGCAGTTGTTTGCGGCGCCAGCGGTTGCGCAGGGCTACGGCAACGGCACGCTTGGCGTCGTTCTGGCCAATGATAAAACGGTCCAGCTCGGATACGATTTCGCGCGGTGTCAGATCGGTCATGTGTCTCTGGCTCTTGTCTGTGTTGAGCAAACCTAAGCATGCGAGGGGCAAACGACAAGGCAGCGCGGTATTTACACAACGGATCACAGCAAGGTGAGGCCTCTTACCATTCCCGCCGCAGTGTCGTTTTCTAAGGCAGTGTTTTCCAGAGGAGGATTTCCTATGAACCGTCGCCAATTTTTTGCCGCCAGCGCTGCCGCCGGTGCTGTATCGGCCCTAGGTCAACAGGCCGTTGCTGCAGAGACCGGTCAATCCGGTACGTTTGAGGGCCGGTCGAACCATGTGACCACCGGATCCGTTCAGATTGTTGAGATTGAGGGGAAATATGTGGTCGAGCTGGGGGATGACTTCTCCCTTGATGGTGGGCCGGATCCGCGCGTTGGTCTGGGTGCGGATGGTACCTATGATCCTGAAAGTGCTCTTGGCGCTCTGCTGCGGTTGAAGGGTAAACAGTATTATGCGGTTCCCAAGACCAAGGGGATTTCTCAGTACAATGAGGTTTACATCTGGTGTGAGGTCGCCGGTGTGCCACTGGGTGTGGCCAAACTGAACTAAGCGAAACTTCGGCGTTTCTTATGCCCAGAACACCAAAACCGCACCAGTACCTGTCTGGGGCGGTTTTCGTATTGGGACATGGCTATGTTGGATAGTTAGTGCGATGGCGGCAGTTTCTGCAACGGCAGGATCACGCCCAAGGGACGCAGCAGCGCCGCGCGGATCCGTGCCCAGAACGCACCAAGGAAGACGAGAAACACGCCAAGCAGCAGCACACTCATTGCCGCGCCCTCGCCATCAAACACAATCGCGGCCAGCGTCACGGTGTAGCCAATAGCAGCAATCAGGAAGGATCGGCGGTCAATCACAATTGCCACTACGGCAAAGCCGATCAGCCCCGCTAGCAGCAGCGTATAAGCGGCGTCGCTGTCACTGTCCAACAGCGACAGGGCCACGGTGTTGACCAGCGCCGGAGCGGCCACAACATGCAGCCAGAACCCTTGGGCAGAGCGGCGGGTCACGCGGTGCGGATCGGACATGTCAAACATCATCGCCACTGCGAAGGTCAACCCGCCCACCACAAGTGTGATCAGTGCGAAGGGACCATCGGCAGACAGGAGGAACAAATCGCTGAAATTATGCGGTGTGCCAGATTGGTTCGCCGCCACCATCAGGGCCCACGCAAACACCCCAAGGGCAATCAACGCCATTGCGAAGGGCACGCGGAACCGCAGCCAATGCACACCGGTGGCGACCACAGACAGGGCCAACGGCAATTGTAGCGATGAAAAATCCTGCTGCCCCAGCATAAATGGCTGGGCGAAATAGGTTGTTAGTCCGGTCGCCGCATTGGCCGACCACAGAAGGGATAGTGCTATCGCGGGGGCCACCATACGGCGGCGGCGGATGAAATATTCCGACAGCGCCCAGAGGATCACCGCTCCTACGGCGGCGGTGGTGCCGACTTGCAGCTGGATGTTGGTGATCTCAGATATGGCCGCAAGCGAGTTCACTGCCACCCAGCCGCTGGCCAGGATCATCAGGCCGATGACGATGAAGATCTCGTTAAAGCCTTTGAACAGCTCAAACGGTTCATCACCCGGCTCAAGATCTTCGCGTGCGCCACGGCGGCTGTCGGCCAAAGCGCCCAGTGAGGCGGCCTGTGCTTCGGTCAATAGCCCTGCGCCCACAGCGGCGCGAATATCGTCGCGGTCAATCATGGCGGTGTCCTGAATAGCTGTTTTAAATTGAAAGGCTGGCCCCAAGGTCAGCCTCAGAGGCCTTAACCCTTGATTGTTTCCACAGTCAGGCGACCGTTGGTATAAACGCAGATGTCAGCGGCGATCGCCATCGCATCACGCGCTACCTGTTCAGCGCTGCGGTCGCTGTCCATCATACCGCGCGCAGCAGCAAGGGCGAAATTGCCGCCCGATCCAATGGCGGTTACGTCATGTTCCGGCTCTAAGACGTCGCCCGCGCCAGTGATCACGAACATATCGCGCCCATCAGTGACGATCAGCATCGCCTCTAGGTTTTTCAGATACTTATCGGTGCGCCAATCCTTGGCTAGTTCCACACTTGCGCGGGCAAGCTGGCCGGGCGTTGCCTCCAGCTTTGCCTCCAGCCGTTCCAAGAGAGTGAACGCGTCCGCAGTGGATCCGGCAAAGCCGCAGATCACGTCATGGCCGCCGGGGCTGAGGCGGCGCACTTTGCGGGCGGATCCTTTGATCACCGTCTGGCCCAACGACACTTGGCCGTCACCTGCAATGACCACTTCACCGTCTTTCTTCACCCCGATGATGGTGGTGCCGTGCCAGCCGGGAAATTGTCCCGAAGAATGCGTCTCTGCCATCTTTGCCTCCGCTTATCTGGCTGTTCGTTGCGTTTCTATATGGAAGCTGGAACGCATCAGCACAAGGCTCTTGGCCCTGCCACCATACCTGCCACAGCACCCTTGCCCTAGGGTATGATACGCCGTAGCTTCGCCTCATTATGATTAATAAACACGTTGATTTTTATCTTGAACCGGGGCTGAAATCCTCCGCTCTTGCTGGGCAGCATAATTTCATCAGCAGAGTGGTCGAGGTGCTGGAAAAAGGCGGATTTACCACTGCTATTCACGGCAACAGCGCCGGAGAGCGTGCTGAAAGCATGCGGCGCAATTCTTATGCAATGTTTCACATGGACCAGCCGCTGAATGATCGCGGGCTGACCATGCGGCGGGTCTATCACTATCCGTTCTGGCAGATTGAGCCGACTACGGAACGCTGGGACTGGCGGGTGGCCAAAGCGCGTTTCAAGCCCGAAAAGGTCGAGGTGGAAGAGGCGCGTCCCTTCTACAATTTCTGGCGCAAACGGTTGTTTGGCGACGCTGTGCAGGACATTGGTCACGATGGGTTTGTTTACGTGCCGCTGCAGGGGCGGTTATTGGAACGGCGGTCGTTCCAGACGTGTTCGCCGATCGAAATGCTGGTTGCCGTGCTGCAACGTGAT
The DNA here is from genome assembly GCF_022347685.1 of Thalassobius sp. Cn5-15. GTDB lineage: Bacteria > Pseudomonadota > Alphaproteobacteria > Rhodobacterales > Rhodobacteraceae > Thalassobius. Next base: position 42,824 of record NZ_JAKRGF010000004.1, on the reverse strand, counting down.
CCAGCCCGTCAAGTGGTTGCCACCCTGCACCCCAATGAGGTGATCACCCCCGCAGAACACGCGCAGCTGAAGACGCTGACCCAGCGGTTCCCGCGGCTAAAGGTGCAGAAAATCCCGATGGAGCAGGCGCTGGCGCGCTGCGATTATGTGGTGACGCAGAATTCGTCGGTTGCGTTCAACGGCTATTTCTTCGGCAAGCCGTGCGTTCTGTTCGCCCGTGTTGATTTCCACCACATTGCAGGCGATGTGTTCCGTAACGGCCGCGATGCGGCCTTTGAAACAGTGCTGTCAGGTCATGCGCCGGATTACGCAGGCTATATCTGGTGGTTCTGGCAGGAAATGTCGATCAATGCGGGCCGTGATGGTGCGGATCGCAAGATCCGGCAGGCGATCCGGCGGGCAGGCTGGCCTTTGTAGCAAAAACCCCCAGCCTTTAGGCCAGGGGTTCTCAAAATCTCTTTGCTCTTCCCTAGGCAGGGATCAGATCGAGTCGTTGATCCAGCTTTGCAGCGCGGCCTTTGGTGCAGCGCCGGCGCGGTTGGAAATCACCTGACCGTCCTTGAAGATGAACAGCGCAGGGATACCACGAACGCCCATTGCGGCGGCGGATTGTGGGTTGCTGTCGACGTCTACTTTGACGATCTTCACTTTGCCTTCCATCTCTGCCGATAGCTCTTCCAGAGCTGGGCCGATCTGTTTACAGGGACCGCACCATTCTGCCCAGAAGTCTACGACAACGGGTACATCGGAATTTTTAACTTCGGCTTCAAAGGTTGCATCGGTGGCAGCGACGGTGGCCATGTGCTCTCTCCTAGAGATTGTTAATCTGTGTTAGGGCAGAACGTAGGTATCGCCCTGCAATAGGTCAAGACGCCTGCACGTCCATCAACGCCTCTGTGATCAATGTGTCAGGCAGTTCCATCAATGTGGCGTTGCGGGTCCACAAGAGGGCGGTTTGCACCTGCCGATCCGGATAAATCTGTTTCAACGCATGGGCATAGGCCCCCATTTGCCGCAACAGACCCAGCGGGCAGTCCTGCGTTGTGGCGGGCACGGTGGCGTTGGTTTTGAAATCGACGGCCAGCACGCGCTCGTGATCAATCACCAGTCTGTCGATTGTGCCGTGAATGCGGTTGCCATTCAATGCGTCCAGATTTGCCGTGACTGAAACCTCCGCCAATGCGGTTGGATCAAACAGTGGTTTCAGCACATTAGACGTTAATACCTGCGCGGCCTCTGCCAATAAGGCAGGATGATCGGCGGGGTCTGCCGCATCCTCGCCGTTGTTTAATAGGCGTGCGGTGCGCACCTCCCAGTCCTCTGGTGGTATTAGGGGAAGGTGTTCCAGCAACAGGTGGATCTGTCGGCCGCGTTTTTTCGCCGCCTCCTCATCCAACCCCGCGTCACCCGCCAGCGCTTTGGCCCCGCCAAGGTCTGAGGGGCTGAGCGTGTGATGTGTTGCAATGGGCGCGGTGGCCTCTGTTTCTGTCCAATCGGGCAGCGTCACCGTGGTTTGCACAGGCTTGGTCTGAATTGGTGCCGGTTCAGCATCCCAATTACCGTGGCTGAGGCGCTTGCCGGTCCCAAAGGAAAAAGGTTGTTCCGCAGCCTTCAGACGGTCCATCGCGCGGCTGATCTGATCGTACCAAGACCGGCCATCCTTGCCCAAATCGCCAGCTGCGGCAACGATCAGCCATTTTTCCGCCCGTGTCATCGCAACGTAGAGCAGACGGTCGCGCTCTGCTTCTTCCGCAGCAAGCCGTTCATCGCGGGCTTCTTGCATCGTGGCGGGCATCTGGTCGGATCCCATACGCCACATCACCTGCCCGTTCTGTTCTAACAGATCATCACGCAGCTGGACCCGACGTTGGGCGGTGTCGGGCATGATGACAATCGGCGCCTCTAACCCCTTGGAGCCATGTACCGTCATCACCCGAATACGGTCAGAGGCGGCGTCCATCTGGCGTTTGATCTCCAGTTCATCGGTTTCCATCCATTGCAGGAACCCGATCAGCGAGGGCACGGCGCTGCGCTCATAACTCAGCGCTTGGGCGAGGAAGGCATTGATGCCATCCTCCGCTTCATCCCCCAACCGTGCCAGAAGTTTGCGCCGCCCGTCGTGGCGGGTCAGGATACGTTCGATCAGATCGTAGGGGCGCAGGAAGTCGGCCTTGCTGCGCAGATCGTCCAGCACTGTCAGTTCCACCGGAAACTCCGCCCGTCGTCCCCGCATGGCCTGCCACAGATGGCGTTCCTTGCGCCGGTGGGCGAGGTCGAAGAGTTGCTGTTCCCCCCAGCCAAAGAGTGGCGATTTCAGTGCCACGGCCAGTGAATAACTATCCTCCGGTGTGGCGAGGAAAGACATGAGCGCCGCCAGATCACGTACTGCAAGTTCGGCGCCCACTTTCAGCCGGTCGGCACCAGCGATGGCCAGTTTCTGTTCCTTGCAGGCGCGGATCACCTCAGCAAACAGGGCAGATCGCCGTTGCACTAGGATCAGGAAGTCGCCTTCGCTTACCGGACGCATCTGATAGGTGCCGGAATTGTCTATTTCAGCTGGAATCGTGACCTTTTCGTCTATCATCCGACGAATTTCACGGGCGATGCGGTCGGCCAGTTGCACGGTGTGGTGTTTGGCGCCCAGACGGTCAACGGGGGTTTCCCATTCGTTGTCCTCGTCTTCTTGACTGGGATCCACCACCGGCCACAGATCGACACGGCCGGGCATCTGATCTTTAAACGCGCGGTGCTCAGATCCTGCCGGGAAGCCAGAGGTATCGCGTCCCTGAAACACCTCATCCACCAGCGAGAGGATCGCGGCTGAGGAGCGGAAGGAAAACTGCAACTCCATCGCGTTCAACGGTTTGTCCGTGGCAACCAGACGCTCAGCAAACTCTGCCTGCATCCGATCAAATTCGCGCGGATCGGCACCTTGAAACGAATAAATTGACTGTTTCTTGTCGCCGACCACAAATATGGTGCGTTCTTTATCTGTGCGCGCGCCCTCGCCCGAGGTAAACTCCTGCGCCAAAAGTTCGATCACCTTCCACTGGGCGGGGCTTGTGTCCTGCGCCTCATCCACCAGAATGTGATCAATGCCGCCATCCAGACGATAAAGAACCCAAGCTGCCACCGCCGGATCTGTCAGCAGATCGCGCGCCTTGAGGATCAGATCGTCAAAGTCTAGCCACCCCATCAACTGCTTGCGCCGTTCATACGCCGGCAGGAACAGCGCGGCAAATTCATGTAGTATCAGTGTTTTTTGTGCCGCCGCCAGCGCCAGACGGTTGGCACGGGCATCCTCCACCCGCCGCATAAAATCGTCGAGCTTCGGCTGCAATGTTCCCAGCGCGGTTTGGGTTTTCTTGGTCGGAAATTTGCCGATTTTCGCTCCATAAGGGGAGGCTGCGGTGCCGCCAAACAGGAACAACTTTTCCAACATGGGCAGTGTTCTTAGCGATAGTTCAGGGATCAGCCGCAGGGATGTTGCGGCCTTTTGGTCCGTACTACTTCCCGCATCCAGATAGGGCAGAAGCGCGGCGATCAGGTCATCCTCGCCCCCCAGAAAAACGTTCTTTTCCAGTGAAACAGTATCAAATTCGGGGGGCAAGTCGAACAGGGCCATGACGCCAGCATGATCCAGCGGCTCAGCCAGGGCGGCACGTTTATGGACGATGGCGGCAGTCAGGCCTTCGAAATCCTCGCCGGTGAAATACTGTGCCAGACGCTGTACAACGGGGGCATGGTCATCCTCTGCCAGCTCTTGCACAATCTCGGCCCGCAACATCGCGGCGGCGCGGTCTTCCATTTCGGCGAACTGTGGGCTGACGCGCGCCTCCAGTGGGAAACGCCGCAGGAGGGAGGAGCAGAACGAGTGGATTGTCTGGATCTTCAGCCCGCCGGGCGTTTCAATGGCGCGGGCAAACAGGGTGCGGGCACCGCGCAGATCCTCAGTGCTGACATCCCCTGCAACACCCAAATCGTTCAACTGATTGCGCAGCGCATCATCGTCCAGCATCGCCCATTCGCCGAGGCGTTTGAACAGGCGGTTTTGCATCTCTGATGCGGCGGCCTTGGTGTAGGTCAGGCACAGGATGTGTTGGGGTTGCACATCCTCTAGCAGCAACCGCGCAACGCGGTCGGTCAGAACGCGGGTCTTGCCCGATCCGGCGTTGGCTGACAACCACGTGGAATGATTGGGGCGCGCCGCCTGCACCTGCTTTTCAGTGGCTTCATTGCGCTGCCTGGCCTGGTTTGTCATGACAGATCCTCCGCCTGTGATGTGCTGGTCACATCCCATTCGCCAAAGCGCGACAGTTGGTCATATTCGGCAAAATCATCATCTTTGAACAGCGCGCGGCGCGCTGTGTAGCCTTGTGCGGGGTCGAAATAGCGGGTGATCAGCTTTTCAAACTTCTCCCACACACGCTCGACCGGTTCATCGTCTAGGGGCGCGTAAACCTCTGCCGGTTTGGCGCCCAGACCGATGAACAGCGCGCGTGACACATCGGCAAAACCCAGTTTCTCAAACGCGCCCTGGCTGACCATCGCGGCCTCTAGCAGCAACTGTTTGTTAAAAGAGATCTGCGCTTTGGCCGTGGGCGGCGTGCCTGTTTTGTAGTCATAGATATGGGCCCGGCCCATGTCGTCGATATCAATCCGGTCGGCGCGGGCTGTCAGGGTAAAGTCCTGCTCTTTCAGACGCAATTCGCCTTTTTCCTCGAAATAGGTGGGTGTGGCGCGCTTGCGGCGTTCAGCTTCGGTTGCGACGAACCAATCGGCGATGCGGTGAATGCGTGCCTCCCATAGCGCCCGCGTGTCGGGCCACGGGACGTTTTCAGCAAGGATAGAGCCTGTAAGGCTGCGCAGATGGTCTGCGGTCATATATGCAGGGTCGGCCTGTGTGTCGTCGATGAATTGTTCTAATACCGTATGGGTGACGATCCCTCGTAACAGCGCATCCGGCGCACGCATCAGCGGATCCAATGGGCGCAGACGCAGCACATGTTTGGCGTAAATCGCGTAAGGGTCGCGGATCAGACGCTGAATCTCTGTCACCGACAGTTGGCGCGGGCGCGCGGCCACTGGCGGACGGGGCGAGGGGCGCGGCGCGGGGGTGGTTTTGCCCGGCTCTTCCAGTTTTCGTGCCATTGACAGCCAGTTTTGACCACGCGCTCGGGCATCGTTCAACGCCTCAACCCCGCCTTGATCCGGCAGGCCCGTCATCAGGTTCACCATCCGGTTCAGCCAGCGCGACGGCACCGTTTCCGCATCATCGGATCGGACGGAACGGGTCAGCCAGACCTCTGGTGCGCCGATCGCCTGCTGGAAGTCATGCGCCGATAGGCCAATCCGCCGTTCCGGCAGCAGCAGTCCAGCGTCATGGCGCATTTTGCGGTTTAGCCAAGGATCTGGGCTGGGTGTTTCAGGCCATGCGGCCTCATTCAATCCCCCCAGAATGACCAGTTCGGCGCCCTGCACGCGGGCTTCCAGTGTGCCCCAAATCAGGATGTTAGGATGCGGCTCATTTGGATTGCGCAGTTCACCCTGAGACAGCACCGCGCCGAACAGATCGGCGTAGTCCAGCGGCGACAGTTCACCGCCTGCATCGGCATTCTCTAATAGGTGATCGACTGTGGCGCGCGCGGCGCGGCCCGGTTGCTCCTGCCACAGTTCGCTTTCCCGCTCAGGGGCGGAACCGGCGGCGATTTGCTCGGCCAGTGTAAGGTGTATGTCCAGATGCTGTGCCAGCATCTGTTTGCCGCCCTGATCACGATTGAGGAAGCTGCTAATGATCCAGTTGACCCAAGGCTCTGCCATATCCTCATCCCGCGCGATGGCCCATGTGCGTAGCACCTCGGCATCAGGAAAGGGCATGCCGCGACGACGGATCATTAGTTCTAATTCACGGGTCAACAGCAGATGTTGACCACGGGCGCCGCCGGTGTGACAGAGCGGGTGCATCAATAGGACCAACAGTGTCTCAGATGTCAATTTCCGGTGGAATAGAGACGAAATATGTCTCAGGAAGCGCCCCGGCGCCGTCAGTTGTAGCGGGATACCCGCACTGTCATCCGGCGTGATATTCCAACGGCTGAGTGCGGCGCTGACCTGACGGGTCAACATCCGGTCGGGGGTGATGAGGGCGGCTGTTGTGCCCTCCTCTGCTGCTTGGCGCAGGCGTAGGGCGATGGCGAGGGCTTCGTCCCGTTGGGATTGTGCCTCTACCAGAGTGACATCGGCAAATGCAGTATCAAGACTGGTGAGCTGTGGTCCCTCTTCCAGCCATTGATCAGTCACTGGTGCGGGACGCAGGGCAAGCGAGACCAGCTTGTTCCGCGCCAGGCTGGGGGCGTCATGGCTGTGCCATGGCGCCACCTCTTGTGGCGTTAGGTCCAACTCATCCAGCAGTTTGGCGTAGCGGTATTGCGGATGATCCTCGCTGGTCAGCGCATCCTTCAGATCGGTCCAGCCCTGCGGTGACATATCGAAATCAAAGCCGGGCAACACGATCGCCCCCTGCGGCAGTTGTGCTACCGCCTTCATCAGCAGCATCGTGGTGCCGCGCGATCCGGTTGATCCGGCGATGATCAACGGGTGTTGTGGCGGTGCGGTGGTCCAGTGATCCGCCAGCGCGTTCACGATCATACGGGCGCGGGTTTCCTTATCCGGCGCCTCCGGCGTGTCGCTGAAATAGTGCTGCACAATGTCGAGAAATCTGAGCGCGCGCTGCCAGTGGCCGCTTTCATCGCTGACATCCAACTGCCGCAGTGCGTCGGGATCGACGCCTTCGCCGTGCATTTCATCCAGCAGGGCCGCCAGACTGTCCGACAGATCATAGAGCGAGGCGCGCGGGGCCAGATCCGGCTGGCTGTCCAAGAGTTGCGATACCAGTTGTGTCAGCTCTAACCGTCTGCGCAGGGGGGATACGGCATCGGGCAGGTCCGGCAGAGTGCGGGCACTGTCGAGGGTGCGGGCAGGGTCCGTCACCAGCCCCAGACGCGGTAACAACAGGGCGGGGCCTGCATCAAAGACTTGACGCACACGCCGTGCCATACGTGTAGAGTTTACCAACATATGGGCATTGGCCAGCGCTTCAGGCTGTGCTGGATTTGCGCGGGCCATCAGTCCCTGCACTAGGGTTTTGGGGAAGTCCGCACCAGAGGGTATGCCATAGACGCGGGGGCGGTCGCTGTGGGCAAACATGGGTTTAGACATCGGTGTCCTGCAATATCTCTTCGGCCAGTGTCAGACCAGCGGGATTGCCGACGTCGCACCATGTGCCGGGGTATGTGATGCCGTATAGTCGCCTTGCTTTCAGCATCTGATCCCACAGTAGATTGAGCGAAAATGCCTTCAGATCAATCGTTGCCAGACCATCGGTTTTCAGGATTTGAACGCCGCCATAAATCGCACCTGCACCACGGGTCAGCTGGCCGCTGTCGGTGCGGTGAAAATCGCCCTGTCCCTGATAACCGCGCGCCTGTGCCGGTGGGATCAGCATCATCAAAGCGTCCATCTTTTCGGGATCCCACGCGGCACGCAGCATCTTAATCGGATTCGGCCCCTGCCAGATTGCATCAGAGTTGAGGGTTAGTGCTGGTCCTGCCCCTATCAATGGGAGCGCGGCCTTCAACCCACCACCGGTTTCTAGGATCTCTGGTTCTTCCGAAAAGGTGATATCTCGTCCTACCAGATGATCGCGGATCATCTGTCCACGGTAGTGAAGATTGACCACGGTTTTTGTCACCGCGGCGTCCTCCACCAGATCTAGCGCGTGATCAATCAGCGCACGACCTTTTACGGGCACCAGTGGTTTCGGACGGTCAGCGGTCAGTGCCCCCATGCGGGTGCCATATCCGGCGGCGAACAGCATGGCGGTGTCAGGCATCAGGGCGTTGGACATGTTCCGGCTTTCGCTTTCAATGTGGTGCAATACTCAGGGGTAGGTGCGGGCAGGTGTTCAAACAGAAACGGCGCTAGCGGGGCCAACGCAGAATGGTCCAGATCACGTAGCACGTAGCCCCAGACGCGGGGCAGGAAGTCGACGTAATGCGCTTTGTCTGCATGCAGGCAAAGGCGAGTCAGAACGCCGAGGATTCGCAGGTTGCGTTGCAAGCCCAGCGTGGCATAGGCGGCGGTGAAACTGTCTCGCTCAATGCCCGTTTCGGAGAGGTAGTGGTTGATTATCTGCGCTTCGATCTCCGGGGCGACATCGCGGCGCGCGTCCTGTAGGAGGGAGACGAGGTCATAGGCGCGATGTCCTGCCTTTGCGTCCTGAAAATCCAGCAGCCCCATCTGTGCAGCACCTGAGCGATCTGGCAGGTGGATCAGGTTTTCAGCATGATAATCACGCAGGATCATGACCGACGTGTCATTGGCATATTGCTGCAAAATAGGCAGGAATAGGATTGAAAATCTATGTGCCAGATCACGGTGCGCGGTACCCTGCCCCATATACCAATTCCATAGTGGCGTGATCAGATCGGTCATGACTGCCGGGGTAAACGCCTCAATCTCTTTGGGCGCTGGCGATTGGTGTAGCGTGATCAACACGTCCGTTGCGGCGGTGTAGAGCGGGATTTGTGCAGCCGGATCTTCAGCCACCAATCGTGCCAGCAGTGCATCGCCGAAATCCTCCAGAAGGAGGAAACCATTTTCGATGTCCTCTGCAAGAATTTCAGGTGCCGACAGCCCAAGTGTGCTGAGGCGGCGGGCGATTTGTATGAACGGGCGCACGTCTTCGCCACGGTCTGGCGGGGCGTCCATAAGAACAGCTGTGTTGTTCCCCATATGTAGGCGTTCGTAGCGCCGGTTAGAAGCATCGCCTGCCAGTTGGCTGCGTGTGGCGTTTGCCCAATCGGTTGCGGCCAGAAATGCCGTGATGCTGCGGGTCACGGGTTGATCCCTTTGAGGCGGTCGTCCCAGCGTTCATCCTGCCATGTCAGCGTTAGGTCGCGCGCCTGTTCTTGCGTGACCGAAAAGGCCATATGCAGCGCATTTGCAGGGGCAAGTTCGGCCAGGCGGTCTGGCCACTCCACCAGACAGATCGCGGTTTCAAACGCCTCCTCCAGTCCCAGTTCCACGGCTTCATCCGGGTCGGACAGCCGGTATAGGTCGCTGTGCCAGATTTCACACTCCTTGCCGTCAATCTCCGGTCCTGCATAGACCTGAACCAACGTGAAGGTGGGCGAGGGGACATCCTCCACCTCTGCCATCAGGGATTGAATGAGGCTGCGGGCAAAATGGGTTTTTCCCGCGCCGATCCCACCCTCTAACAATAGGGTGTCACTGGGTCGTAAGCGGGGGGCGAGGTGACGCGCCAGATCGGCGGTGGCCTCAGCCGAAGGGAGGTGTAGGGACAGCATGGCGCAACAATATCCGCTGCGCTGCGGACCGCAAGACCGGAGGTGTGCTCAGGCGGTTTCCACCAGTGCCAGATCCGGCGTCGTATGGCCATGTTTGGCAAAGCAGATCAGGTTGGCACCGCCGGTGATTTTACGCACCCAGATCGAATGGGTTGTGCCGTCGTTGAGGGTGATGACCTTGCCCGACAGGGCGCTAGGGTCGGATTGGGCGATATTCTGGCTGATCTGTGTCCAATCCTGAGGGCCAGCGCTGGCAGTTTGCCAGAGGGTCAGGTGGTTGGCTAGATCCTGTGGATTAGCGTCTCCGGACGGGTTGGTCCATTGCTGATCATAGGCGGCATTGGTGAATTGCACTGTGCCATCGGGGCCGAAAACTGCGATCGGTTGGATGAATTGGTCCAGCACCGATTGGTTCAGTGCCATATCTGCGCGGAACTGACGGCTGAGCATAATGGCTGCGCTGATATCTTCAAACAGGAAGACAATCGCTCCGTCGGGATGAGGACGTCCTGACACCCGATACATCTGGCCGGAGGGCAGCGTCCATGTCTCCATATACCTGCCATCGGCGGCGGCGTCGATCAGGGTGGCCAGGTCGGCGTGCCACGTGTGATAATCGCGCGGCTCTGGCATCACTTGCGCATCGCGTAGCGCATCGAAGAAACTGCGCAGATCCGGCTGTCGCGCGAGAAATGCGGGCGCAAGGCCAGTCATATCGGTCAGGGCCGGATTGAACAGGCTGAGGTTGCGGTTGCGGTCAAACACTGCCAAGCCGATAGAAAGCTGGGCAAAGGTTTTGGTCAGAGTTTGCACAAACTCGGCCTGTGTCTTTTCACTCTGGACGATGGCGTTGATGTCGGTGGCGTAATGCATGGTGTGCAGATCGCTGCGTACGGCCTTCACCTCATACCACAGGGTTTCGGCACCCGGGCTAAGGGTGACACAGGCGCGGTAGCGGTCAGCCTGCGGTCCGCTGCGGTTGGTATCACTGAACAGCTCAGGGTAGGTAACGCCACGGGGGCCGCGCTGAACGGTGCGGCCGCAGGCCTGCATCAGGTCCTGATATGCGCGGTTCGTCCATAGGATGCGACCATTCGTTGTGGTCTGCCAGATCGGATATGGCGCATAGTTTACCGCCGCACGCATCCGCGCCAGCTGACTTTCCCAGCCGCGCTGCTGAAATAGTTCCAGTGTAGTAAGGGCAAGGATCGGTTTTTCCAGAAGTGTGATCCGCAGACGATGGCCCGCAGCTTCGATAAACAGACGGGAGGCCGGACCAGCGTCTTGCGATTCGAGGATCATCGGCAAGGTTGCGGTCTCTTGTGGGGGCGCTTCGGGTAGGTTGGGGAAGCGTGTTGCCAGTACTTCATGCAACGTGGACCATGATCGGCTTTCTATCCCATAGGCCTGGAAAAATGGTTCTGCGGATTGGCTTACATCAACTATAGTATTGTTATCAAAAAGGAAAACTGCCCTTGCAGGTGCGGTTGACGGTTGCGCTACCGCCTTTGGTGCAGGGCGACGGGATGCGAGTGCACTGATCACAGACACCAGGCCTGAAATCACACAAATAACAGCGATATCTGTAAACTCGATCATTGCACCCCCTTAATTTGCACCATTAAGGGTTGTGTCAGAAGGTTAACAAAAGGTTAATGCGCCGTTTATTCGGTTGCTGAATAACGGTATGTCTCCAGAGTATCGTGATACTTCAGCGGGAAATAAGGCTGTCAGATTTGCAAAGGCTGGTTTGGGCCGAGGTAGCCATCCCCCGCCGTGTCCGGCTGACCGTCGATCTTGACCCGGGGCCAGATAACCTCGACCACGGCGCCGCATCTTTCCATGTCGCTGGGCAGAGGGTCAAAAGGATCATGGGCGTTGGCAAAGCTCAACTCGGCGCCCGAGCGTTCCAGCAGCGTCTTGGCGATGAACAGGCCCAGACCCATGCCTTCATATTCGGGCCGCTGTTTGGTGCTGTCGGCCTGACGCCGACGCCGCATCAGCGGGTCTCCGATGCGACCGATCAGATGGGGTGGGTAGCCTTTGCCGTCGTCCATGATGCGCACGGAAATGCGTTCCTCAGACCATTCAGCCTCTACCCAGACCTGCGCGGCGGCGAAATCAACACCATTCTGGATCAGATTGCGCAACCCATGGATCACCTCTGGCCGACGCAGGATGATGGGTTGATCCGTGCCGTCATAATCATCGGATGCGCAATGGACGTCGAAATGCACCGTTTTGCCGCGGTCCAGATGCGGTTCGGCCGCCTCGCGCAGGACGGTTTCCAGGGGCGCGCGTTTGAGGTGCAGGTCGTCTTTGCCAGCGCGGCCCATAGACCGCATGATGTCACGGCAACGATCGGCCTGTTCGCGGATCAGGCGGGCGTCCTCTTGTAGATCTGGGCGATCATCCAGATCCTCTATCAATTCGGCACTGGTCAGTTTGATGGTGGCCAGCGGCGTGCCCAGCTCATGGGCTGCAGCTGCGACGACACCGCCGATATCCGTTAGTTTCTGTTCACGGCTGAGCGCCATATAGGTGGCCTGTAGCGCGTCTGACATGGCGTGCATTTCGGCGGTCACGCGGCGCGCATAAACCCCCATGAACAGAACCGCGATCACAATTGCCATCCAGTTGCCAAAGACAAAGATATCAGGCACCTCAAGTACCTTGCCATCAAGTGTGCGCAGTGGCAGGTGAAATTCGGTCAGCAAGGTCACTGCCAGCAGCGTGGTGCTGCCAAGGAAGATCGTCGCGCGGGGTGAAAACGCCGAAGCCGATACCACAACAGGGCCGATGATTAGCATCGAAAATGGATTGTGCAGACCGCCGGTCAGGTAAAGAAGCAGTAAAAGCTGCACCAGATCGAACAGCACCATCAGTAGGTTTTCGGTTTCCGTCAGGCGTTTGGATTCAGGGAAGATCGACATGGCAATCAGGTTGCCGATGACCGACACCGAAATCACCAAAAGGCATAGCCCGACCTCCAGATCCAATCCCAGCACCTGCTGGGCGACAAGTATTGCCATCAGCTGACCGCTGATCGCCCCCCAGCGCAGCCATGTGATGGTGCGCAATTTGATCCAGTTGCCACGATTGTGATCCTTCAGGATATCAAATCCGCCGTCTGTCATTTGCCTGTGCGCCTTCGTCCCGTTGATCTTTGTCAGTAGCTGTTAAATATGCACCTAAGACCAATCATATGTTGCCGCACCTATAAAGGAAAACCAAATGAACCGCGCCTTGATCGCCTCGACTGCTGCCGTTGCTGCCCTCGCCCTCTTGGGAGGAACGTATTACGTCACGATGCGCACCGGTGACGCCTTGGCAGAGTGTCGCGCCTCGTCTGTTGCTGGGGCCGCGATTGGTGGGCCGTTTGAATTGGTCAACGCCGAAGGCCAGACGGTGACCGAACGCGATGTGATCACTGCGCCAACGCTGATTTATTTCGGCTATACCTTCTGCCCCGACGTGTGCCCCTTTGACGCGGCCCGCAACGGTGAGGCCGTGACCCTACTGGAAGAGCGTGGCCACACCATCAATTCTGTGTTCATTTCGGTCGATCCTGATCGCGATACGCCGGAAACTGTCAGCGATTACGCCAGCTACATGCACCCCCGTATGGTCGGCCTGACTGGCAGTCCTGAACAGGTTAAAGTGGCGTCGAAGGCATATAAAACTTACTATAAAAAACAACAGCCTGAGGATGGGGATGAAGAATATTATCTGGTCGACCACTCCACCTTCACCTATCTGATGTTCCCAGAGACCGGATTTGCCGAGTTCTACCGCCGCGAAGCAACGGCAGAGCAAATTGCTAATTCGGTTGAGTGCTTTATCGAGAATAAGTGACCCGCAGTTCAGGGCAGAGGTTTGACGAGGCCGAATGGCGCCTATAGAACCATTAAAAACAAGACGCGCGAAGGTAGATAGAACATGGCAGATCCGTTGCTAGACATTGGCGAAGACAAGACGCTGTTGTTGCTTGATGACGATGAGCCGTTTCTGAAACGATTGGCGAAGGCGATGGAAAAACGTGGTTTCGAGGTTGAGACCGCCGGTTCTGTCGCTGCGGGCAAGGCCATCGCCACCGCGCGTCCCCCGGCCTATGCCGTCTGTGACCTGCGCCTAGAGGATGGCAATGGTCTGGATGTGGTTGAGGTGCTGCGTGAAAAGCGCCCCAATTGCCGCGTTGTCGTGCTGACCGGCTATGGCGCGATTGCAACCGCTGTAGCTGCGGTGAAAATCGGCGCGACGGATTATCTGTCGAAACCTGCAGATGCCACTGACATCACCAATGCTTTGCTGGCCAACGGTGATGAACTGCCGCCGCCGCCTGAAAACCCGATGAGTGCCGATCGCGTGCGTTGGGAACACATCCAGCGCGTCTATGAGCTGTGTGACCGCAATGTGTCGGAAACCGCACGGCGCCTGAACATGCACCGCCGCACTCTGCAGCGCATTCTGGCCAAACGCAGCCCGCGCTGAGCGAAGGCGCCGCTGACCCAGCGGGTACCGATTTAGATGTCCCATCCAATAAACAGCTGGGCCGTGTCGTTCCGCCAAATGGGGCGGCGCTGAGACTCTACGCCTCAGAGATTTGAAAGGCCGGATCAATCCAAATCAAAGCGAGTCAGCATCTGGTTGACCTGCTGACCATTGGCCAGCGTCACATTCTCTAGCAGTTGATAGTCGCGAAAGCCGCGACTTTGATAGTAAGCGCGGCCGCCGGCGTTGTCGGTTCGGATGCAGGCGCAGATCCAGTCATAGCCCAGATCTCGCGCCGCCTGTGCGGTGGCGGTGAACAGCGCTGATCCCACCCCCAGTTGTTGACGCCCCTGCCCGACAAATGTGGCGATATCGCAGGCTTCTGGTGGCAGGCCGGAATAAGGATTGATGTGCTGGAAACCGGCGATCTCCCCGCCCACCTCTGCTACAAACCACGCGGATCGGTCTGCATCTTGTCCAATCATCGCCGCCATATCCTGTGCGCTGACCGGCGCGGTCATCGCAGTGGTGCCCCCTGCCCTGATGATCGCTGACAACAGCTGCGCCATCGGGCCGGTGTCAAAGGTGGCAGGTTGCCGTATGGTGGGATCAGAGCGCATTCAGCAGCGTCTGGTGACGTGTGGTGAAATCACCACGCACCTCAACGGGTGGACGCAGGCGTATGGTCAGCCCATCGATCAACGCGGGATCGACCTTGCCAAAGAATTTGTTCGCTTCTGCCTCTGTGAAACCAGCGATTTGGGTAGCTTCCATCCAGGCACTGACCTTATCGGCCCGTTTGATCTGGCGTTTGACCTTCACCGGAATTGTGGCAGGCAGGCCGAACCGGATGTGGATCGCGGCAGTCAGGCGTTTATCCAGATCATCGTAACCGGCTCCAACAGCCGCCTTTACTGGTGAAATCATGTCCCCGATGACATATTCCGGCGCATCATGCAGCAGCGCGGCGAGATGCCATTTGGTGGGTTGGCCGGGATACATTCGACCATAAAGCGTCTCGACCAGCAGCGAGTGTTCGGCGACCGAATAGGCGAAATCCCCTGCTGTCTGCCCGTTCCAGCGCGCGACGAAAGCCAGACCGTGGGCGATATCCTCAATCTCTACATCCACAGGAGTCGGGTCGAGGAGGTCAAGGCGGCGGCCAGACAGCATGCGTTGCCATGCGCGGGTTTTTTTCGGGGGCATTTCAGCGGTGTCCTTTGGTGTGGACCCTAGCAGTAGCGCCCTGCCCTGCACCGTGCAACGCTGCGCACTGCTTGTCATGAATGTTTCAAGTCTGCCACGGCGATGTGTTGGCCTGTTATGACGCTATATCTCGTAATGAGACCACTTTTCCCCTATATATAGTATAGACGGCCGGGCAGGTGGTCCGGTCGCATCAACGACCATGACCTGAAAGGAAGACCGATGTTCAAACGTCTCATCTCGACTGCGGTAATCTTTGGCACCGCTGCTCTCGCCCCACCCGCCACTGCGCAGAGCGCTGATAGTATCAGCTGTATGACTCGTGAGGTTCTTATTGATAACCTCAGCAAACGCTATGGCGAGGATCTCTTGGGCCGCGGCCTGCAGACCCCGCAAACCCTGCTCGAAATCTGGAGTTCGGATAGTACCGGCAGTTTCACCATTTTTGTCACCAACCCTGATGGGCAGGCTTGTATTGTGGCCACTGGCAAGAACTGGATTGGCTACGACCTGCCGCTGAAAGGCGTTTCCAGCTAAATGCCTCTGTGATCATTCTGGTTTTTAAGGGTTTTTTCCGCACGAGTAATCTCTTTTTGGGGGCAAGCCCCCCAAAAGTATGGGGGTAAAAATATGCCCGTATTTCCAGAAACTTAGCCCTGGATTTTAGAGATTACGGCGGCGTCAATTGATCGTCGTCTGTCAGAAAATACGTCATTTTCCCGTCATCTCCCCATAAGAGAGCGCGAAAAAAAACCTGTACCTGTCGTACTCTTTATATGAACCCGATGCCTGTCCCTTCCCTCCTCCCTACAGGCACCGCATCCCCTCCTCCGCGTTGTGCTGGACGGCATCGGGTTCAAACCAAGGAGTGTTGTTTTATGAGTAAAAAGGCCCCCCTTCCGAAAACCATCCTGACCTTGGCGGCGCTTGCGCTGACCGCCCTGCCCCAGATGGCTATTGCACAGCCCCTTAGTGAGGCCAGTGCGCAGTCCCCCAAGTGTTTTCCGCGCACCGTGCTGATCGAAAAGCTGCAAAGCCGCTATAGCGAACAACTGTCCGGTGGTGGATTGCAGAATGCCAAGCAGTTGCTAGAGGTCTGGACATCGCCGAAAACTGGCAGTTTTACCGTTTTTATCACCCGTGCAGACGGGATGGCTTGCATCATGGCGACCGGTCAGAACTGGTCTTCTATGGCTGTGACCAATGCTAAAGGTGTAAAAAGCTAGTAAAGAATAGGTCATTCCGCCTAAAGACAAGTTGCCGGGTGGGGGGGGCAGTGCTATCTGCCTTGCCAAACTTGGTATGAGGAACCTCGCAGATGGCGAACGACTATATTGTTAAGGACATCAGCCTTGCCGACTTTGGCCGCAAAGAGCTGGACATTGCTGAAACCGAAATGCCGGGCCTGATGGCGCTGCGGGAAGAGTACGGCGAAGAGTTGCCGCTGAAAGGCGCTCGCATCGTTGGATCGCTGCACATGACCATTCAGACCGCCTGTCTGATTGAAACGCTGGTGGCGCTTGGCGCGGACGTGCGCTGGGCATCCTGCAACATTTTCTCCACCCAGGATCACGCGGCAGCGGCGATCGCGGCGGCGGACATTCCGGTGTTTGCGATCAAAGGTCAGTCCCTGGAAGAGCATTGGGATTACCTCGACAAATCCTTCATGTTTGCCGAAGGCCCGAACATGATCCTTGACGATGGGGGCGACGCGACGCTGTACGTCCTGCTGGGCGCACGCGCCGAAGCGGGTGAAGATATCATCCCCGTACCGCAGTCCGAGGAAGAAGCGGTGATCAAAGCGCAGATCGCCAAGCGTATGGCGGCAAGCCCCGGCTGGTTCACCAAGACTCGCGATGCGATCATGGGCGTGTCAGAGGAAACCACCACTGGTGTGCACCGTCTGTATGAATTGCAGAAAAACGGTCAGCTGCCGTTCCCTGCGATCAACGTAAACGACAGCGTGACCAAGTCGAAGTTCGACAACAAATATGGCTGTAAGGAATCGCTGGTCGACGGTATTCGCCGCGCGACTGACACTATGCTGGCCGGTAAGGTTGCTGTGGTTTGC
Organism: Thalassobius sp. Cn5-15; assembly: GCF_022347685.1. Lineage (GTDB taxonomy): Bacteria > Pseudomonadota > Alphaproteobacteria > Rhodobacterales > Rhodobacteraceae > Thalassobius. The sequence goes on along the minus strand of NZ_JAKRGF010000004.1, from coordinate 25,688 downwards.
GGTTATGGCGACGTTGGCAAAGGCTCCGCCGCATCGCTGCAAGGGGCTGGTGCCCGTGTGAAAGTGACCGAAGCGGATCCGATCTGTGCCCTGCAGGCTGCAATGGACGGATTTGAGGTTGTCCTGCTGGAAGAGGCGCTGGACGCAGATGTGTTCATCACCACCACCGGTAACAAAGACATCATCCGCATCGAACATATGCGTGCGATGAAAGATATGGCGATCGTTGGCAACATCGGTCACTTCGACAACGAAATTCAGGTTGCTGCGCTGAAAAACCACAAGTGGACCAATATCAAGGATCAGGTTGACATGATCGAGATGCCTTCGGGCGCGCGGATCATCCTCTTGTCCGAAGGTCGCTTGCTGAACCTTGGCAATGCTACTGGCCACCCATCGTTCGTGATGTCGGCGTCTTTCACCAACCAGGTGCTGGCGCAGATCGAACTGTTTACCAAAGGCGACAGCTACAACAATGAGGTCTACATTCTGCCCAAGCATCTGGATGAGAAAGTGGCCGCGCTGCACCTCGCCAAAGTGGGCGCGAAGCTGACCAAGCTGACCTCGGAACAGGCGTCCTACATCGGCGTCACACCCGAAGGTCCGTTCAAGCCGGAACACTACCGCTATTAAGCGGCACATGGGCAGGGGGATCTGATGAAACGTCACCTGCTGCCTCTATATATTCTGCTGTCGGCGGTCCTTTGGGCCGCCGCTGGCGTTTCTGCTGCTGCCGATCCCACACCGCTTAAGGGCGGGGATGAAGAGATCCGATATTACGATGTTTCTTCACTGAAATTGCACAACATTCGTCGTGAGCTGACCCGCAAGGGGCCGCGTGGCTATTGGGCTTATGCGCAGTGGTGGGTGTCGTGGACAGCACAATGTGAAGTAACGTTGACTTTGACCATCGACATGCCGCGCCACACCCGTCTGGATGATATGCCAGCAGATCTGCGCCGCGAATGGTTGCGGATGACGGATGCGCTATTGAAGCATGAACGGATGCATCTGGATCACGGCAGGCAGGCGGCAGCTGCGGTTGCCGCGGATAAGTGCCAGACTCCTTATGAGATTATCGACCACTGGGCGGCAGAAGACGTAGAGCTGGACCGCCGTACCAATCATGGCCGCGCGGACGGCGTTTATCTGCGATAAATCTCTCACGGTTGGGCACGGGGGAAATTTTGGCGCAAATTTTCCTTTTGGCGATGCGGTTACCTCCGCTACCGTTACCCTGCCTTTTCGGGGCGGGATTTTAACAGGCACGGGGCAGGGCGCGTGGATGTAGCCTGAGCCTTCAGCCAATTTCAGGAGAAGATGATGGGAAAACGGGACGATTTGATTGCGCAATATGCAGAAGACCTGCGCCAGAAGTGCGGTATGGAACCCGATATGGACCTGCTGACCAAAGTGACCATTGGTTGTGGTCCAGCGATCTATAATGCTGATGCCTCCACCGTGGCGGCCAGTCAGCCAGCGGAGCTGGAGACGGTTAAAAACAATTTCCTCATCAAGAAGTTGGCGCTGGAAGACGGCCCTGCGCTGATGGATGCGATCAACAGTGTGATTGAAACCTATGGCCGGTCCGAGCGGAACAAGTACCGCGCCGTGGTTTACTATATGCTGGTCAAACACTTTGGCAAAGAAGCGCATTACGCCTGATTTGCTGTGTTTCTGTAACGCATTGAAACAATGTGCCGCCTTCGGGCGGCGCTTTCCTGCTGGGGTGCTGGACAGGTGGCAATGCTGCGCCTAGGAAGGCGCCAAAGCGATATATAGCGAAAGTTCTTACAGTGACACAATCTGCGGCAAAGGCATCTGCACCGAAACGTTCCCTTTTTGGCACCGATGGTGTGCGGGGGCTGACCAATACCCATCCGATGACTGCTGAAATGGCGATGCGGCTGGGCGCCGCTGCGGGCCGGTATTTTCGCCGCGATCAGAATGAACACCGCGTGGTGATCGGCAAGGATACCCGTCTGTCAGGCTATATGCTGGAAAACGCGCTGACCGCTGGTTTTACCTCGACGGGGATGAACGTCTTGCTGCTTGGCCCGATGCCGACACCGGCGGTGGGTTTCCTGACCCACTCCATGCGCGCCGACGTGGGGGTGATGATTTCCGCCAGCCACAATCAGGCCTATGACAATGGGATCAAGTTCTTTGGTCCCGATGGCTTTAAACTGTCCGATAAGGCAGAGGTAGAGATTGAGCGTATCCTGAACGAAGGTGCCCGTCTGGCTGCACCTGAAAATATCGGCCGGGCCAAGCGGATTGACGACGCACTGGGTCGCTATGTGGAATATGCCAAAACCACCTTCCCTAACGCGCTGCGCCTTGATGGCCTGCGTGTGGTGCTAGATTGCGCCAATGGTGCCGCCTACAAAGCCGCGCCTGCAATCCTGTGGGAGTTGGGGGCAGAGGTGATCCCTGTGGGTGTTACCCCCAACGGCCACAACATCAACGACAATTGCGGCTCCACCAGCACTGCCACTGCAGCGGCGAAGGTCCGTGAAGTGCGTGCCAATCTGGGCATTTGTCTGGATGGCGATGCGGACCGCATCATCATTCTGGATGAAAAAGGCAATGTCGCGGATGGTGATCAGATTATGGCGTTGATGGCCAAGAGTTGGCAGCGTGACGGGCGGTTGCGCGGTGACACGCTGGTGGCCACGGTGATGTCTAACCTTGGTATGGAAAACCACCTGCGGGACAATGGTATCCATTTGGAACGCACCTCTGTTGGCGACCGCTATGTTGTAGAAAACATGCGTAAAAACGGCTTCAATCTGGGTGGTGAACAATCCGGTCACATCGTGATGACCGATTACGCCACGACTGGAGATGGTCTGCTGGCTGGCCTGCAGTTCATGAAGGAAATGGTCGAAACCGGTAAAAAAGCCAGCGAGCTGGCGCAGGTCTTTACGCCTGTGCCGCAGATCCTGCGCAATGTGCGCTACATCTCAGGCAAAGCGCCGCTGGACAGTGATCAGGTGCAGTCTGTGATTGCCGCTGGTGAAAAGGCGCTGGAAGGTGACGGTCGCCTGCTGATCCGCAAATCCGGAACTGAGCCACTGATCCGCGTAATGGGTGAGGCTAACGATCAGGCCAAGCTGGATGAGGTAATCACCAGCATCTGTAAGGCCGTGCAGTCTGCGGCGTCTTAAACCAGCGCCAGAACCGTTCCGATCACCGTGCAGCTGATGGCGGCATAGCCGCCGTCAATCACCATCAACGCGACGGGACGGCCGGCAAACGTGTAGTTTGTGACAATCCAAGGGCAGGCCAGAAACAGGCCTGCGCCCAATCCGGCCAGTGCGCTTTCCCCGATGCCCTCAATGCCTGACAGGCCAAAGATGTGGCGCATCATCCCCGCCACAATTACCGCGCACAGCAGGGAGACCATATAGGGCAGGGGGTTGCTGCGATTGGCGGGCTGGCCTTCGGCATCAGTGGCGACGCCAGAGGCTGTGACCCAGATCCGCGACAGGCTCATGTACCAGATGGCCCCGAACATATAGCTGGCCGCCGCCGCTGCGATTACGGATAGAAATTCCATCGCGCCTCTCCCTTTTCTTCGGTGTTGTTAGGCTTACTTTACGTAACCTACAGGAGAGCCCTACCAGACGGTAGGAGATTCGCCGCCGAGCGCAGGTTCCGATTTATTCTGCCCATTCAGGCACGCCGGCCATCTGACAGATCAGCGCCCATTCTTCGGCTGCCACAGGCTGCACCGACAGGCGTGGGCTTTTGACAAGTGGCATATTTGCCAGTCGTTCCTCTGCCTTGATCTCTTCCAGCGTGACAGGATGTTTCACCGGGCCAAGGGCGCGTATATCGACGCATTCCCAGCGAGGATCATCGGTAGAGCTGTCAGGATGCGCTTCGGCGCAGACCTCAATAATGCCGACGACCGCCTTTTCTTTTTGGGAATGATAGAAAAAACCACGGTCGCCAATCTTCATATCGCGCATGAAATTGCGCGCTTGGTAGTTGCGCACGCCATCCCACTCCTCGCCCGCGTCGCCTTTGGCAACTTGCTGGGACCAGCCCCACGTATCGGGTTCGGATTTGAACAGCCAGTAGCGCATCAGCCGATCACCCGGTTCCATGCGATCAGTTGCACATCGGCGAACAGGCCCGCCTGTGCATAAGGATCCGCTGCGGCCCATGCCTCTGCGGCGGTCATGTTTTCGACGTCCAGAATAACGAGTGACCCGCACATTTCGCCCGCATCATCCAAAAGCGGCCCGGCCTGAGCAACCACGCCAGTGCTTTTCAGGTAGGCAACATGGGCGTCTCGGTTAGCTTTGCGGATTTCCAGCGCACCGGGTTTATCTTTGCCAATCAGGGCGATGAACATGGTTATTCCTCCTTCAAGGGACGTGAGAGCAACCCGTTGATCAGATCGCTAAGGTCGTATTTGCCTGACAGTAGCGCGACCACAGCCGCAGTAATAGGCATATCAATTTGCATTGCGTCGGCACGGTTCTGTACGGCGCGCGCGGTGGCGGCCCCTTCTACCGTGACGGAGGTGTCGAAGCCGTCGCCACGGCCCAGCGACAGGCCAAAACGGTAGTTGCGCGATAGCTCAGAAGTGCAGGTTAGAGTCAGATCGCCGAAGCCTGAAAGCCCCGCCAGCGTTTCTACCTGCGCCCCCAATGCCAGCGCCATACGCTGCATTTCCGCATAGCCGCGTGTCATGATCGCCGCGCGCGCACTGTCGCCAAGGCCGGCGCCCATCACGGTGCCAGCGGCGATGGCAATCACGTTTTTCAATGCCCCACCCAATTCCGCGCCAGTGGTATCGGTGGTGCGGTAAAGGCGCAAGGCAGGGGTGCTGATCTGTTCTTGTAAGGTTGCGCCAAGGTCTGCATCAGCGCAGGCCAGTGTGATCGCGGTGGGTAGACCGCGTGCAATGTCAGCGGCAAAGCTGGGGCCGGTCAGCACCGCGGGCGTGGCGCTGGGGACCAGTTCTGCGATCAACGCTGTAGGGCCAAGGCCGGTGGACAGCTCCACCCCTTTGCAGCAGGCGACCAGCGGGCGATGTGCCAGCGTTGTGCTATGGTCCTGAATCATCATACGCAGTTTCTGCATCGGGATTGATAGCAGTATGGGCACATCGGCAGGGATGTCGGTGATGTCAGCGGTCACGCGCAATGTGGCGGGGAAGGGGAGGCCGGGCAGGCGGCGGTTGTTTTCGCGTGCCTCTGCCATTTCCACTACATGGTCAGCGTCTCGCGCCCACAAGAGTACCTCGGTCCCCTTCGCCGCAATGGAAATCGCCAGTGCGGTGCCAAAGGCGCCGGATCCGCAAACAGCTATCATGCCTTTGCTCCCTTCTTCCCCGATCCCAGCAGTGCGGGCGCGGTTTTGTCCAGCGGCCAGCGCGGGCGGGCGGCCAGTGTCATGTCGTCGGTGTGGCCCAGACGAAATCGCTCTATCCCTGCATAGGCGATCATCGCAGCATTATCGGTGCACAATGCCAGGGGTGGCGCGGTAAAGTCTGTGTCGTGGTCGGCGCAGACCTGTTCGAGACGAGCACGTATGGTTTGGTTGGCGGCAACACCACCGGCGACGGCGATGGTTGGGGTGGCAGGATCTTCTGCCAGATACAGCGCCAGTGCGCGGCGGGTTTTTTCTGCCAGCACATCAGTCACTGCGGCCTGAAAACTGGCGGCCAGATCGCAGCGGTCCTTTTCCGTCAGCCCGCCTTTGGCTGCCACAACCTCATCCCGTGCGCGCAGGATCGCGGTTTTCAGGCCGGAGAATGACATGTCACACCCTGCCCGATCCAGCAGCGGGCGCGGCAGACGCCAACGTTTGGGATCGCCGGATTTTGCCGCTTGTTCCACCGATGGGCCGCCCGGTTGCGGCAGGCCCAACAGGCGCGCGGTTTTATCAAACGCCTCGCCCGGTGCATCATCAATGGTGCCGCCAAGGCGGGTGAACTGCTCTGGTCCGTGGGCGATCAGAAACTGGCAATGCCCGCCAGAAACCAAGAGCATCAAGTAGGGAAAGGCTGTCTGGTCCGTCAGCCGTGGTGTCAGTGCGTGACCCGCGAGATGGTTTACCCCCACCAGTGGTTTGCCGGTCGCGGCAGACAGCCCCTTGGCGCACATAACACCGGACAACACGCCGCCGATCAACCCGGGGCCAGCGGTGACAGCGATGGCGTCGATCTGGTCAAAACTCACGTTGGCCTGATCCATTGCCTGACGCACACAAAAATCGATTTTTTCCGCATGGGCGCGGGCGGCGATTTCGGGCACCACACCACCAAAGGCGGCGTGCAGGTCGGTCTGGCCATAAACGGTAGAGGCTAGGATCTCTGGCATTTCACCTGTCTGATCGCGTACCACGGCGGCGGCTGTGTCGTCGCAGCTGCTCTCCAGACCCAGAACTGTCAGTGTATCCGTCACGGTGCCCATGTCCCAATCGTTGCAAGACTATCGTAAGGCAGGTAACACCGCAAAGAGGCTCAAACAATCCCGGCAGGCAAAATGGTACAGCTCTTGTTGACCCGGCCACAGGCAGACAGCGCCCGCTTTGCCGCCCAATTGCAGGCCGCAGCAGTGGAGGCGGTTCCAATGATCGCGCCCCTGATGCGGATCGAGAGGCTGCCTGTGCCAGAACTGTCAGGGGATCAGGCAGTGATCTTCACCTCTCGCAACGGGGTGTGGGCGTTGCCGGATGGGGCAGGGCGGCTGGCCTATGTTGTAGGCGCGGCAACTGACGCAGCGGCACAAAAGGCCGGATATATCACACGCGTAGCCGACGGGGATGCAGAGGCGCTGTTCCGGCGGATTATGGCCGATCATGCGGCGGGCACCTTTCAGGGTGGTTTGCACCACATTCGCGGCCGTCATGCACGCGGCAATCTGGCCGCACGTTTGACCGATGCAGGGGTGCCTACGGAAGAAACGGTTGCCTATGAACAGGTCGCCCAACACTTTGATTCTGAAATAGAAAAGCGCCTGCAAAGCCATGAAAACCTGATGGTTGCGTTGTTTTCTCCGCGCAGCGCGTCGCTGTTTGCCGCGGAATGCCAGCGCATCGAGGTGCGCGCACCGCTCACAGTTGCGGCCTTCAGCCCCGCAGTGGCAGAGGCGCTGGGCCCCTTGCCCGTGGTGCAATGCGATGTCCTGCCCAAACCGGAGACTTCTTTGATGATTGACACCCTCAGCCGACAGTTGCGTAATCTACGGCGACTTGAGGGTGAAATCTAAGGCGTTTAGCTTTACATCTGTAGACAGTTCATTTTTTCAGAATCGAAAGGAAGGCCCAGGTGTCCGATCCCAAGACCTCCGACGATGGCCAGATTGATGGCCAAGTTGTTGAGACCGACGAGACAACCCGCGATCAAGAGACAGCCGATCAAGACACGGCAGATGTCACTGACGCTGACGCAGAGGGGGCTGAAGAGGGTGATGGCGCTGTAGAGGCATCGCAGGACACAGAGGCATCGCCTGAGGCCGCAGAGGATGCAGCCCAAGAGGCATCCGAAGAGAGCCTGCCCGACGAAGCGAATGCCGCGGATGTAGAGCCGGTAAAGGCTGAGGACATCGCCGAAGCGGTTGAGGCAGATGAAACCGCATCCGAAGCATCTGAGGTGTCGGGGTCTGCACCTGCTGCACCCTCGCCAGCCCCCGCAAAACGCGGCGGCTTTGTGCCGATGGTTCTGGGTGGTGTGATTGCTGCCGCGATCGGTGCCGGCGCCGCGCTGACCCTGTTTCCCAATGGGCTGAGCAACGCTGAAGATCCGGTGCAGGCGCAGATTCTTGCCGATCTGGAGGCGCAGAAACAAGCGGTCGCCGCTTTGCAGGGCCAATTGACGGCGCAGCTGGCGGATGCAGAGGAAAGTGCTGAAATTGCAGCGTTGAACGATGCACTGTCTGTCCAAACTGCACAACAGGCTGAACAGCAGACGCGTATCGAAATGCTGTCGCAGCTGGTGGGCGATCTGGAAAAGCGTCCTCTTGATAGTGTTTTGGCGCCCGAAGCGATCGCAGCTTACCAGCGTGAACTGACCGGTCTGCAAGAGGCGATGGCGCTGCAACGGGCTGAGGTTGAGGAAAAACTTGCCGTTTCTGCCGCACAGGCGCAGACGGCTGCGTCGCGTGATGCCTTGATCCTGTTGGATCAGGCTTTCGTCGAAGGCACTGCATTGGCGCCCGGTCTGGATGCGCTGGCCGCCGCCGGTCAACCGGTGCCTGCCGCGCTGAGCGCTGTGCGTGGCGGTGTACCCAGCCTTGCCGGGCTGCAGGAGGCTTTCCCCGATTTGGCACGTCAGGCACTGGCGGCAGAGCGGGCGAATGGTAGTAGCTCTGGCGCTGTGAGCTTCCTCAAAGAACAGTTGGGTGTCCGCTCCCTGACCCCGCAGGATGGGGATGACGCCGATGCGGTTCTGTCGCGTGTGGAGGCTGCGCTGAAAGCCGGTGATCTGTCTGCGACATTGGCTGAAGTAGAAGCGCTGCCAGAGGCGGCAGCGGCTGTTCTGGCGCCTTGGGGGGCCTCGGTCGCGCAAACCCAAGCCGCTGAAACAGCACTGGCCGATCTGCGCCAGTCCCTGAAGACCAACTGAGGAGGATCCTATGCTGTGGTCGCTTACTAAAATTGTTGTTTTTGTCCTCTTCGTTGCTGCTGTCACGCTGGGCGCGGATTACCTGATGCAAATCGACGGCGGTGTGCGCATCGCTTTTGGTGGGGTTGAGTTGACCTTGACGCCGCTTAGTACCGCAATCGGTCTACTGGTTCTGGTCACCGCGCTGTGGGTGCTGCTGAAATTGGCGTCCCTCACGGTCGCGGTGTTGAAGTTTATCAATGGTGATGAAACTGCGCTGAGCCGCTATTTTGATCGCAACCGCGAACGCAAGGGCTATCAGGCGCTGACCGACGGGATGATGGCATTGGCGTCGGGTGAACCACGCGCCGCTATGCGTCAGGCTGGCAAGGCAGAGAAGTTTCTGCGCCGTCCTGAGCTGACCAACCTCCTGACTGCGCAGGCGGCAGAGATGGCAGGCGATAGCAAAAAGGCCGAAGAAGTCTATAAACGCCTGTTGAAGGATGACAGTACCCGTTTCGTCGGTGTGCGCGGCATCATGAATCAGAAACTCGCTGCGGGCGAGGATGAGGTGGCGCGCCAACTGGCCGAAAAGGCGATCGCGCTGCGACCCAAACATCAGGGGGTCCAAGACACACTGCTCGATCTGCAAACCCGTGCGCAGGATTGGTCTGGTGCGCGTAACACTCTGACGCTGAAGCTGAAACAGGGCACCCTGCCGCGTGATGTTCACAAGCGTCGTGATGCGGTTCTGGCCCTGTCCGAGGCGCAGGCGATTTTGGCCGAGGGTCAGGACGCTGCCGCCCTAGAGGCTGCGGTGGAGGCAAATCGTCAGTCCCCAGATCTGGTGCCTGCTGCCGCATTGGCTGCGCGTAACATGATTGAAAAAGGACAGGCTCGCAAAGCTGCCAAACTGATAAAGAAAACATGGGCCGCACAGCCCCATCCCGATCTGGCCGCGGCCTTTGCGGCGATTGCACCGGATGAGGATCCGGCGGCGCGCCTGAAACGGTTCCAGCCGCTGCTGCGCCTGATGCCCGATCATCGCGAAAGCCGTCTGGTGCTGGCCGAACTGAACATTGCAGCCGAAGATTTCCCCGCCGCCCGCAAGGCGCTGGGCGATCTGGTGGACCGCGATCCCGACAGTCGTGTGTTGACCGTGATGGCCGCCGTTGAACGTGGCGAAGGCGCATCGGATACTGTGGTCAAGGCACGCTTGACGCAGGCTCTGTCCGCCCCGCGTGGCCCACAGTGGGTTTGTGGCAACTGTCACAACATCCACAGCGACTGGGCGCCGGTTTGCGGCAACTGTCAGGCCTTTGACACGCTCAGCTGGCAGGTGCCGCCGGCGGGGAGCGAGGGTACAGGCGACAGCGTGACCGGTGTGGACATGCTGCCCCTGATCGTCGGCGTGGTTGAGGACCAGTCGGACGCGCCTGAAGAGTTGCCTGAGGCAGAGATTATCCCGCTGACCACAGATGAGGTAGAGGTGGTTGATGCAGAGGTTGCTAACGCAGCTGATCCCGATGAGGCGCCGCAGAAAATGGCCGCCAATGAGGGATCAAAATAGGTCTTTTCCCAGACCCGGCGGGGTGCTATAGCCCCGCCACCAAAGTGCCTCAATAGCTCAGCTGGTAGAGCAGGTCCTTCGTAAGGACAAGGTCGGGGGTTCGAGTCCCTCTTGAGGCACCATTTTGCTTTCTGACGTTGATAGAAACTGCAACGCCTTGAAAGGTAAGGTCGTTTCTCTAGTTCGAAGTCCCGTTTCGCGGCACACGTCAATAGGTGCTGCAAAGGCCAACCTTAAGACCGTTCTTTTCAGTTCGTAGGATCCTTTTTCCCATATGTTCCAAGGACTTGAGAGGAACTGCATTGTAAGTTCGAACATCTTGTCAAAATTTTCCTCAGAAGCGTCGCGATCCAACAGTTTTTCTTCCAGAATAGCTGTTTCTGAACGCAGTTCGGCAATCCGCGTTTCGTACGCCAGAGCCGTTTCCTCATGTTGAGTTCGAGCTGCGCGGTCGAGCAACGAACTTACCTCGGCATCGATTTGCCTTAAGCGAGTTCGATGTCTCGTCGCCTCCTCCTTGGAGTTGGATTTATAGCGACCCCAAGCATCTCTGAACATTTCGCTGGCGAGTTCGAACGTCTTTTCTGTCGGCGTAAGACTCTTTAGAAGCCCCTCAAATTCGGCTTCCAGTTTGCCTCTGGCGATTGACTTGCCGCGTTGGCTGCAACCTCTATGGTGACAAAGGTAATAGGGGTAGCGTTTTCCGGTGCCGCTCTTCGACCAACAAGATGTGAGACTATAACCACATTCGTTGCAGGTCAGAAAACCACGCAGGATAAAATCCCGGTCAAGGTTTTTACGAGCAGGCGCGACCTTCTTACCCTCCAAGCGATCCTGATTGATCAGGTACGTTTCATAGGAAATCAAAGGTTCATGTTGTGCCTTGGTAAGCGGCACACCCCAATCCGCCTTTTCCAAATAACCTGCATAAACCAACCGTGTAAGCAGGGCCGTTACGCGATCAAACTTAATCTCCGTGGACCCACGATGACGTGGGAACTCAGGCTTGCTGTCCAAGAAGCGCTTAACCTCTGCTTGGCTCTGAAATCGTCCAGAGGTGAAGCCGTCCAGAGCTTCTTGGATAATCGATGCTTCAGGTTCCTTGCGGACCAAGAGCTTACCGCCACCGGGGGCTTTGGTGTACTGATATCCAATCGGTGCCGAAAAGGTCCAATATCCGTTTTTTCGACGTGCAATGGTTCGCGTCTTAGATAGCTCCGCGTTCTTCTCCCGGTCGCGGGATGCCAACAAGGCCCAGAGCATCTCCAAAAATCGACTTTCTGCATCGACACCACATTTGGTCTTTGGGCTGTCGATTGCAGCGCCTGCGGTCATGATCTTGTTGCGTAGTTCGGTATGAGCGCCAACGTCTCGAGCAAACCTCGACACGCCATCGACGATCACCATGTAGTCCCGGGCGTCGACGCGGTTCAAGAAAGCCAAAAGCATGTTCATGCCGGGGCGGTTCGAACTGGCCCCTGAGATGACGTCCGTGAAAACATCTTCCACCGCCATGCCACACTGCTGAGCATAATCACGACAGCTTCGTTCTTGACTGGAAAGGCCTGCACCATCCATGGTCTGTTTCACTGAGGAAACTCGGCAATAGATGACGCATTTCGCCCGCTTCTGTTGGTTTTTTTCAAACATGGGCGGCACCTTCAAATTCAGGATTCTGTTTGGCAGAGAGAGGCCGGTGTTCAGAGATAGAGACTATTTCAGCTCCGGCAGCTTGAACGGGATGTACGCCATATCCAAGGTCGACAAATGCTACAATCACTGTCCATAGGGCCTGAACGAAGTCCTTTCGTTGTTCGTCTGATAAATTGTTCTCATCAAGGTATCCTTGATAGCGTTCTACGTCGATCTCGAGCTTCTTGCCACTCAGGTGCCGACGGTTCCTTGCCTCAACGAAGTCGATGATTTTTCCATGGTTCAATTCGTTCTCCATGTTCGAACTCTCCTTGGATTTAGATCAGGTTTGCGCCATGAAATCGCGCTATTACAAATGGTTAAGGAAAGAACGGGACGCTTGGAAAGGTAAGAGTTCGTGACACGATTTTGCGCCCCCCAGAGTACACTCCCCCCGAGAGCCATCGGGGGGATGGGATGCTAAGCACCTGATAAATAGGGTTGGGAGCTTTGCTCAGAGTCGAACCGCTAAACTCTCTGAGATTGGCGGCTTTGACGAGCGGTCTCCTTGGAAGAAGACAATGTCACAAAAAATGACACGAATCGCATAATGTCATTCTAACTGTCCCTTTATGCTCAATGGTGAAGAAAACGACATAGAAGCAAGGCTAATTTGGTGCTTGTCATCGGGCATGTCTGTCGCAATTTGGCGTATACGCGGCTTTTGAGCTTCACGTAGGGCGTGTGTCAGTCTCGCTGACAATGTCATATAAGTTGACAATGGACGTGTGATGCCGTCAGGTTCACTCGGTTTTTCTGCTGTCTCGACGCGGAATAACAATTCATTTCCGTGGAATAGCATGAGGCCCGTTTTGAACCGTAAATTCGTGTTTGAGTTTCGCATATACCGCTCCAAAGACAGGGCGCAATCGAGGGTAAATCGATGACCGCTGAGCACCATAGACATTTGGCTATGAAGGCTGTGGCCTCGATCAAAACGTGGCAGGATTGCTGGCCTGTTTGGGAGGGGGCTCTATCCAATCTCTCAGACAATTTCTCCGATGCAATCAAGGTACATCAGCTTGGTGATCACCTTCGCGAGGTCTTTTTCGCAACCAACACTGGAGCGCGAGACCAAGGGTCATTGTCCGGAGGTGGGGCTGGTTGGGAAAGCCTAGTCACTTGGTATCTAAACTTGGTGTTTTCGGGAACCAACGCGGTTGCGATGCGGCAATCTCAGGCCGTTGTACCTAGAACCTTGCTGGATGCGACAACTATCCGATACGGGAACCACCAGACAAATACAGAGTCGGATGTTTGTGTCGTCGTGTACCCTGAGAATTTCAATTTCCCAGTGCTCGATAAGGATTTCATGAAGAATCTGGATGCCGAGGTTGCCAAGCGCATCGGTGACATCGAGTTGGGGATTATCCAGTGCAAGACAAACTGGAACGACAACGCCCAAGTGCCGATGTTGTGGGATATGGTGTATCGAGCCAGTTTTGGACCAGGCACAGGTATCCACATTGGAAAAAATGGATATAGTGTAAAGAACCTCCAGAGGTTCACTTATTCATTCGTGACCGTCCCTTCGCAAAAAGAAGGACGTATGCCAAGTAAGAGCACCCAGATGGCCGTGAAGCGCGTTGCCAATCTCACCGGGGGAAACTACTGGGGCTTACCCACAAAGTCTGGTGTCGCGCTTTCCTTGTCAGAGATTTTTGACAGTAATTTCGCAAGTGCGTTCGGCTTGAACGTTCGGGCAAGCATACAGCAATCAATCGACGCACAAATAGGACTGTTTGGACCTTAAACTGATGCGTCGATAATTTTGCGAAAATGTTCACCCACGGCCTCAGCTAGCCGAACAGGAACGGCATTTCCGATTTGGGTGTATTTCGGAACTTCCCGGTCGAACAGACCTTCACGCGGGTTGCCTGCACGCCGCAGGCCACCTGTGGTTCGCTTACCCGCGAATTGGTACCAGTCAGGGAACAACTGAAGACGTGCCCATTCACGTACCGTCAGGGCGCGCGGCTGGCTAAAATGAACGTAGTCATCTGCCAGTGACGTAGCAGTAATGTTGGGTTCAGTATTACCCCAACGTGCCCGAAGAACGCGTTGGGAAAATTTTTTGGTTTTAAAGTGAACCGGGATCTCGCCATTGTTGTCCAGCATGTGCTGGAACTTGGCAACGATATTGGGCTTGTGTTTGCTGTACTCTTGTTCGGTCAAGGGCACGGTCTTGCTCTGGAACCAGTGTGGGGCCGTGCGAAGCTGCCTCTGAAGATCAGTCTTTGGCGTCGAAGGATATTTGTCAGTTATGAATGGCCCCTTCGCGAAATCTCCGCTCTGCAAGATATCGGCAACATTATCGTCGATCAAATCACCCAGAAGGTCGATAAGGTCTGGAAAGCCTCCTGTAGGCTTGGGGAGGAAGCCACATGTCACGGCATCTTCTTTATGGGCTTGCGGCTCTAGCCATTCACAAGAAGCTGCGATGTCATCGCGAATTCCGACCAGCAGAACGCGAGGACGGTTCTGAGGCACACCGTAGTCCTTGGCTTTTACAAGTGAATAGCGAACCGTGTAGCCGGGGATCGAACGGAATTCGGCTAGGATATCCGGGAAAATTTTATCAGTCCCACCGCGTGTCCATTTCGCGTTCAGTAGGCCCTGCACGTTCTCGAAAAGGAAGATTCGGGGACGAAGCTTGCGAATGACGTGTGCCATGCGAACGAACAGGTGGTTGGACGGCAAGTCTGCCTTATCCACGTCATAAGAGCGTCTGATCCCGATGCCGGAAAAGCCTTGGCAAGGTGGGCCGCCCGCGAGAACATCAAGATTGGAGCCAGCGCCTGTCTCGGCACTCGCTCCCAGATCGAATTGAAGTCCCAGTTCGGGAATATTCCTGAGATCGGACACCAGTTGCTCAAGCCTCGGACCACGCAAGTCGTTGGCATCGTTGCATCGGAGGTCCTCATTCGCCGAGAAATGCAATCCTCCTAAGGAGTGATGGCGGTTTTTTAGATAGGTTGCCATCGCGTCCGGATTCAGTTCGTTCACGAAGACAGGAACAAAGTCCGCGTTCTCCATGCCCATGGACAGGCCACCACAGCCCGCGAACATGTCCACCATGTACATTGGACGACGGTTGGTGTCGGTTCTCTCGTCGGCAAGAGGTTCGATGTCGGCAACTTTGTTCACGGCTTCGAGCATATCCAAAAAATGTAGCTGTTTGAGGCGTTGGTGCAGCATATCTAGCTTACGACAGATTGTGAACGACTAAACCTTCCTCAATATGACGTGCTGCACCTAATTTTGCGTTAAGCTTTGGAACAGAATTTCAATGTTGGAGGGCCGCTGCGACGACCCTCCGCTTCTTCATCGCAGTGTAGTCCGGTGTTGGTCGGAGCTGCATACGGCGCAGCATGCACCCGGACCCATTTCTCTCCATGTTGAAAAGAAAGGTGCGCCAGATCACCTTGAGGTTTCGGGGGCTGGGAAACTGGTATTCGAGCGATCTGCACACTGCCTAAGTAGGACTTCATAACGTCGAAGATCAGCAAATATGCGGTTCGAGCTTTCTCCTTTTAGGTGCACCAGTTTTCCCAATCTTTGAGCTTTCCCATTCGATTATCTGAGTGTTCGGCGCGTAGTCGTGTCGCCTTGGTTTCCGGCTCAGCTTGATGTTTAATCAACTCAGCCAGCCGTGCGGCCAGTGTCCTCCCTCTTAACCTCGCAGTGGCCCCTTAAATGATTGTTCGTGAACAACCTTCCTCCCTTCAGCTGTTTTTTGTGATGCAAGGATCGGTCGTTCCGATGATCCTTGGCAAGATTATCGGGATTGCGCTGTTGACTGTTTTGATCCTTTTGATCGACCGCTTTTTGGTGACACTTCCGCATATCTCGATCGGGGCGATGGGAATTTTTGGGGTGGCGTTGTCGCTGTTTCTGGGGTTTCGCAACAACGCCGCCTATGACCGTTGGTGGGAGGCGCGCAAATTGTGGGGCGGGATGGTCGCGGATGTGCGCACGTTGGGGCGGCATATGACCGTGTTCACTGGCAATTGTCCGGCGCGAGGGCGGATGTTGTCCTATGTTGTCGCCTTTGCCCATCTGCATCGCGGGTTTCTGCGCGGCGTTGTCGTACGTGATGAGATTGTGGGCTGGATCGGCGTCAATGAGGCAGAGGTGCTTTTGGCCCATCGCAATCCTGCGGATGCGGCGCTGCGGGATATGGCGGATCAGGTCAGTGAACTGGCGGGTCAGGGTGATTTGGACGGGTTTGGCCAGATGACCGTTTCGCAGACGCTGGCCTCGCTGGCCTTAGCGCAGGCGGGGTGTGAGAGGATCGCGGCAACACCGCTGCCGTTTGTCTATTCGCTGCTCGTGCGACGCACGACCTATCTGTATTGCTGGCTGCTGCCCTTCGCGTTGATCGAGGCGACAGGTGGCTTTGCCCCGGTCTTTGCCGCTGTTGTGGCCTATGTCTTCTTTGGCCTGCAGGCGGTGACGAACGAGTTGGAACAGCCCTTCCGCAATGTGCAGAACGGGCTGCCGCTGGATGCAATGTGCCGGACGATGGAAATTTCTGTGGCCGAGGCGCTGGGCCGTCCGGTGCCGGACGGGCTGGCCGCCAGCAATCATGTGCTGAGCTGATAGGTCAGTAGATCTCTGCCAAGCGTTTGCGCGCGGCAGAGCTGGCGCCGGGTCCGGCAACCACGCGGATGTCGTGGGGCATCTGTGTGGGGGTATGGGTGAGAGTGATGCCGTGCAGTTCGTCCCCTGTGGTGGTGTCGATCACGCGATTGGGCGCGCTATCCTCACGATAGAGATGTTCATTGCTCCACAGGATGATACCTGCCAGCAGAGGTTGCAGGCTGCGGCCCTTTTCCGTCAGCTCATAGGCGTAGCGTTCGCCTTTACTGGCGATGTTCACCTTTTTCAGAATGCCGTGATTCACCAATGTAGTCAGACGTTCCGACAACAGGTTGCGGGCAGCACCTGTGTTACGCTGAAACTCGGAAAACCGTGTGGTTCCATAGATCGCTTCGCGCACGATCATCAGCGACCACGCGTCCCCGAAAACATTCAGGAACCCAGCGAGCGAGCAGGTTTGTTTGTGTCGACCGGCCATTTTGCCCCTACGTCATGTCCTGATTGATCAGTAATGCGGTTGAGGCGATCCGTCAAATTCACTTGAGTTTAAAATACAAACCAGTCCTGATGACCATATCTTTCGCGCTCTAGCGCCGAGGCGCGCAGCGTCGGGGAGGACCAGGGCCTGTTCTGGCGACTTCTACAACAAAGAGGAGAGATGTCAGAAGAAGGGCGTATGCCTGATCATTGGTGCGGTGTTCAACATCGGTATCCGTTTGAATTTCGGCACCATGTGATTGACGCAACGAACAGGAAGAATTTCCTGTCACCAGCCGTTATCACCGTCCCATCACCGGAGGAACCGGTTCCCGCACGCGCTGATCTCTCAGCTCCAGCGGACCGCTATTGGAGTAAATAACATGACCAACGCCACCGCGCCCGAGGCAAAGATTGGGATCGAACGTCAGGACGGCATCCTGCGTCTGACCATGGATAATCCGACCAAGAAAAACGCCATCACCCGTGAAATGTATCTGGAGATGAAAGACGCCCTGGCCGAAGCGGCGACTGATTGCAGTATCCGCGCGGTGCTGCTGCGCGGTGCCGGTGGTGTGTTCTCATCCGGTAACGACGTAAATGGTTTCAGCGCGTCCAAAGGCCAGGTGCCTGCGCCGGTACAGTTTGTCGAGGAAATCGTCCGCTTCAACAAACCGATCGTGGCACAGGTTGAAGGTCTGGCCGTGGGCATCGGTGTGACCATGCTGCTGCATTGCGACATTATCTATGCGGCCGAAGATACCAAGTTCCGCATGCCGTTTGTAAACCTCGGCGTTGTGCCAGAGGCGGGGTCATCCTTCCTGCTGCCGCGTCTGATGGGCGCTGCCAAGGCGGCTGAGCTGGTTCTCTTGGGCCGCATGTTCTCTGCCGCTGAGGCAGAAAGCCTTGGCCTGGTCTCCTCGGTTCTGCCGCAGGAAGAGGTGGCTGCTGCCGCTGAAAAGGCCGCAGCAATGCTGGTCAAACAGCCGCCAAACGCGATGATGCGGTCGCGTGCCCTGATGCGTGATGTTGCCGGCGAAGGTCTGGCCGAACGGATCGAGCTGGAGTTCAAACAGTTCTACGAAGGTCTGAAAGGTCCTGAGTTCGCCGAAGCCGTCAGCGCTTTTGCTGAAAAGCGTGAACCGGACTTCTCCAACATTCCGGTGGCATGAGCCAACGTGTCACCTTGCCCCTTGGTGGGCTGGTAAGCATATGAAAAGCGTCCCCAAATTGGGGGCGCTTTGTCGTTTCACCCGTTGCCCTTTCAGAAAGCAGGCCCATCATGATCAAGGTTCACCATCTGTCGCAGTCTCGGTCCTTGCGGATCCTTTGGCTGTTGGAGGAGTTGGGCTTGCCCTACGATGTGCAGCGCTATGAACGGGACGCGGTGACCTTTCTGGCCCCGCCGGAACTGTTGCAGGTGCATCCCCTAGGTAAATCACCGGTGGTTGAGATTGACGGTCAGCGGCTGGCGGAATCCGGCGCGATTGTGGAGCACCTTTGTGCACTGAATGGTCCTCAGATGGTGCCGGAAAAAGGATCCGCTGCCTATCTGACGCATCTGGAGATGATGCATTTCGCCGAAGGGTCGGCGATGATTCCGCTGTTGTTGCAGATCTACGTTGGCACTTTGGGTGATGCTGGCGCACCGCTGCAGCCGCGTATTCAGTCGGAGGTGACCAACCACCTGCAATTCATGGAGGACAGTCTGCGCCCCTCTGGCCACTTTGTGCTGGATCAGCTGTCGGCGGTGGACATTATGCTGAGCTTCCCCGCGATGAGCGTGCTGCGCATGGGCCGGGAGGAGGCATTTCCCCGCCTTGCCGCCTTTGCCCATGCGATGATGGCGCGCCCGGCCTATCAGCGGGCGGTTGCGGCTGGCGGAGGGAACTAAGCCAGTTTAGACTGATACGCCCGCAAGCACTTCGTCACGGCTGACGTTGTTTTTGTCGCCTTGCAGAATTACCTCGCCGCGCCGAAGAACGCTGAAACGGTCGGCAAGATCGTAGGCGAAATCGAAATACTGTTCGACCAGGACAATCGCCATGCTGCCTTGGGTGCGCAGATGGCGGATTACTTCGCCGATTTGCTGGATGATGTTGGGCTGAATGCCCTCTGTTGGCTCATCCAGCAACAACAGCTTGGGTTTGGTGATCAGCGCACGGGCAATCGCCAGTTGTTGCTGCTGTCCGCCAGACAGATCGCCGCCACGGCGGTTCTGCATCTTTTTCAGCACCGGAAACAGGTCATAGATCTCATCTGGAATAAAATGCTGATCGCGGGGCAGACAGGCAAACCCTGTTTGCAGGTTTTCTGTGACCGTCAGTAGCGGAAACACATCGCGGCCCTGTGGCACCGTGGCGATGCCCTTGCGGGCCAATGCATGTGGTGGCAGCACTGGCAGCGCTTCGCCATCCAGTGTCATATTGCCACCTGATCGCGCGTGGGTGCCAGCGATGGCCTTGATCAGGCTGGTTTTGCCTACACCGTTGGTGCCCATCAGGCAGGTGACCTCGCCCTGCGCGGCCTCCATCGACACGCCGTGCAGGATTTGTGAATGGCCATAGTGCAGCGTCAAATTATCAAGTGTCAGCATCGCTTAGCGCCCTAGATAGACGTCGATCACGTCCTTATTTGCGGTTACGTGGTCCAGTGATCCTTCGGCCAGAACGCTGCCTTCGTGCAGGACGGTGACCTTGCAGTTCAGGCGGCGGACAAATTCCATATCGTGTTCCACCACCACCACGGCGCGGGTCTTCGCGGCCTCCACCAGAATGTCGGTGGTGTGCTGGCGTTCGGTGACGGTCATGCCCGCCGCTGGTTCATCGACCAGCAACAGACGCGGTTCCTGCGCCAGCAGCATCCCGATTTCCAGCCACTGTTTCTGACCATGGCTCAGCTCCCCCGCCAGACGGGTCAGTTGATCGCTTAGGCCAATCTCCTCCGCCAGTGCATCGACGCGGCCCAGATCCTCGGCCGTCGGGCGATAGGTCAGAACCGACAGCCAGCTGCGTGGGTTTTTCAGTGACACCAGCAGGTTTTCTTGCACGGTCTGATCCTCAAACACGGTGGGTTTCTGGAACTTGCGCCCCACACCCGCCTGCGCGATCTGCGCTTCAGACATTTTCAGCAGCGACACCGATTTTTCGCCCCAGATCACCCGCCCCTCATCCGGGCGGGTTTTACCGGTGACGATATCCATAAACGTCGTCTTGCCCGCGCCATTAGGGCCGATGATCGCCCGCAGCTCGGCCTCACCGATGTTGAAGCTGAGGTTGTTGATCGCCTTGAATCCGTCAAAGCTGACCGACACGCCGGACACTTCCAGAAGCATACTCATTCTTCTGACCCTTTCTTTGTTGGGATCAGGTCAAATAGCCCGCCGATGCCTTTGGGCGCAAAGAGTGTTACGAGGACGAAAGACACGCCCAGCAGCACCAGCCACCAATCCACCCATTTCACTGTATAGACGCCCATGGGCAGATCCGGGGCCTGCCCGCCTGTGAACCATGTGCTGAGAAGGCTGACAAAAGCTGCACCAATGACCGCACCATAAAGCCGCCCGCGCCCGCCAATGGCAACCCAGACTGCAAGATAGATGGACGCAATCGGCGCAATCTCTGCTGGATTTATGATGCCGGCCTGCGGGTAATAAAGCGCCCCCGCGATGGCCGCGAGGCAGGCGGTCAGGGTGAAGAGGGCGAGTTTGTACGCCTCCACCGAATAACCAAGGAAGCGCACGCGGGCCTCATTGTCGCGAATGCCGCAGATGACCGAGCCGAACTTGCCCGATACGACCCATGCCGCAAGGAAGTAGCCCGCGCCTAGAGCAAAGGCTGATGCCCAGAGAAACCACAGCGATACGATATCCTGTGACGCGGTGACGCCCGGCAGGTTTTGCAGGCCGGACAGACCGTTGTTGCCGCGCAAGCCGCTGTCGTTCTGAAACAGGTAGAGGGCGAGGGCCAGTGTCATCGCCTGTGTCAGGATTGACAGGTATACGCCAGTGACACGGCTGCGAAACGCCAGCCAGCCAAAGATCAGCGCCAGCATGCCTGGCACCAGCACCACGAGCGCCAGTTGCAATATCAAACTGTCAGCAAAGGCCCAGATCATCGGAAAGTCCGACGATCCCACAACGCCGAAGATCTGCGTGCCGATGGCCTCAATCACCTCTGCCTCTGTCGGGGGAATCTCGGTCTGGTTGAGGGAGTCCACTACAATCAGACGGGTGCGTTCATACATCAGCCACATGCCGATCATGTAGCCGCCCAGCCCGAAGAAGGCGAAATGGCCAAGGCTGAGGATACCCGCGTAGCCCCAGATCAGATCCATCGCCACTGCAATGAGGCAGAGGCAGAGCGTTTTGCCCAATGTTTTGATGAAAGAGGTGGAGATGAAACCTGCACCAGCCCCTTCACTCAGCACCGTGACCACAAGGGTGAAAAGCGCCAACAGGGAGAGGAAGATCAGAACCGAAGGGTTCCGTGCAATGAAACTACGCTGCATGTGCGGTGCCTCCGAAAATAGTGTTATGCCAGCCGGCAGGTCGGGCGGCTTCCGAACCGCCGCCCCCCAACGGGGCGGGGGTTTCGGTCTTTAGGTATTGAGTTTGTGATCTGTTGTGCGAAGCACAGCGGGCAGTTTGTTTGGCATACCCGCCCCATGCGGTTCGTGGGCTGCCTTTTAGATATCCGTACATCGCTCAATCCCCCGCCGCGCGACCCTTAAGAGCGATGATGCCTCGTGGCCGGAATTGTATGAAGATGATGATAAAGATGATCATGTAGGTCTGTGCCGCCAGTGTGTTCGACGGGTTGAGCCACTCGATCCCTTTCTGGAGGAAGCCGATCAGTGCCGCACCGGCCAGTGTGCCCCATATGTTGCCGACACCGCCGACAACCACGGTCATGAAGCTTTGAACGATATAGTCGCTGCCCAGTTCAGATGTGACTTTGGCAAACAATCCAATGGCGACGCCCGCAACACCGGCAATGCCGGAGCCAAGGCCAAAGGTCAGCATGTTGACCCGACCGGGGTTTATACCCATCTGAGCCGCCATCGCCGGGTTCTGGGTCACCGCACGGGTTTCAAGGCCAAGACGGGTGCGTTTGATGATGAACAGGAACACCGCAAGGAAGATCAACGCCAGTACAAATATGGCGATGCGAATATAGCTGATCGACACCACATCATTCATCATCCACGCGCCATCCAGCCAGCCGGGCGCGGTCAGCGGGCGGGCCTGCGTGCCAAAGATGTTCTTTGCCAGCTGTTGCAGTGCAATGGAAATTCCGAAGGTCGCCAGCAGTGTTTCTAGGGGCCGTGCATATAGATGGCGGATCACCAGGCGTTCCATCACCACGCCGGCGGCGAAGGTCACGGCAAAGGCCGTGGGAATGGCGATCAGGATCGACAGGGTGTGATCGGGCACGATCTGTTGCACCACATACCCAGTATAGGCGCCCATCATGATAAATTCGCCATGGGCCATGTTAATGACGCCCATCACACCAAAGGTGATCGCCAGTCCAATGGCGGCGAGGAAGTAGATCGAGGCGAGCGAGAGCGCATCCAGTCCCAGATCCAGCGTCTGGTTCAAGGCCACCTTTACCTCAATATCCTTCAGCGCCTTGGCGGCGGCTGCGGTGACGGCAGCGGATGGGTCCAGATAGCGGTCATATATAACGTGGTTGGCCAGAGCCTGTGCAATATCGGCCTCGCCCACTAGCGGGGCGACCTTGCCCGCGTTGGTCAAGGCCTCGTAGGCACGGGTGCGCTGGGCGGGATCAGATAGCTGCGCAACCGGCACGTCACCGACGCGGCCCCCATCTATATGGTCGGCAAGGGCGGTGCGGATCACATCGTCGCTGACCGGCGCGGGGGCCAGTTTGGCGGCGACCAGCAGGGCGTAGGCCTCACTCGTGCTGATGTCTTCGCCAACGGTCAGCGTTTTGGCGATGTTTGCGTCCGGCAACGTGGGTGTAGCTTCGCGCACGGTGGTGACAACGGGATTAAGCGTGGCGCGCAGATCAACGCCCAGATCTCCCGCCATATCCTCAATTGCGCTGATACGTTCGGCGTCACTGGCGCCAAAGCGAATGGTCAGCAGCCGTTCCAGCCGCAGCTTTTGCGTGGCAAGCGCGGCGTTCGCTTCGCTGTTGATTGATGCACGCAGCGGCGCCAGCTGATCGGCGGAAGGATTGCGCGCTACGGATTGCAGCGCATCGGCGCGGGCGGCGGGGTCAGGATCGGTGAGCTTGAATTGTACCAGCGCGGTGGCGATCAGCGCCCGGATGCCGCTGTTGGGTTTCAGCTGTTTCAGATCCCCCTTCTGAAACTCTCCTACCACATCGCCGCTGTCAAAATCAGTCAGGCGGTAGGTTTTGCCCCCGACCTTCTCCCCGATGAAGAAGTGGCCGTCGGATTTTCGTATCCACATATCCTTGGCCGCCCAGACCTGCAGCACCTGTTGTGCCTGTGGCAGCCCGCTGGCGGCAATGGCGTCGATTACGGGGCCGATTGTCTTGCGCGAGGATTTTGCAATCACCGCCTGATGCTGTTGCAAGAGGGGCTGAATGGCCCGCGCATCCTGTGTGTCCTGCGAGGCAGCACTTAGCGCAGTCACACAAAACAAGAGCAGTGCCAGAGCCGCTGCATATATCTGTCTCATTGTCGGGGATCCGTCAGTCTTGGGCCGGTATAATATGAGGGGCACCCGCCTGTCCGCGAGGTGTCGCAGGAGGGCGGTGCGCAGAGGGGACCAAAGCCCCCTCCGCACATAATATAGTCAACCTTAGTAGTTCGACAAAAGCTGTACGCAGGTACCGGTTTCGGTGTTGTACATGCCGCATTCCAGATCTTTCCAATCTGATTTCAGTACGGCGGAGGCTGGCAGGAAATCGGTCCATGCGTCACCTGCGACCTCAGCGGTTTGGCTGATGATGTCGAACTGACCGTCTTCCTGGATCTCACCGATCAGAACCGGTTTCGCCAGGTGGTGGTTTGGCAGCATGACCGCGGTGCCGCCGGTCAGGTTCGGGTATTCCTGCCCGTACATCTTGGCGCGCACGGCGTCGACTTCGGTGCTTCCAGCCTCACTCGCGGCGTTCACCCACATGTTAAAGCCGATGTAATGCGCTTCCATCGGGTCGTTGGTCACACGCTCATCGCCCATGGTTGCTTTCCATGTGTCCACGAAGGAGGCGTTCACTTCACTCTCGGCGGACTGGAAGTAGTTCCATGCCGCCAGATGGCCCACGAGGTTCGAAGTATCCAGACCCGCCAGTTCCTCTTCACCAACCGAGAAGGCGACAACAGGAATGTCATCTGCGGAAATGCCCGCAGCCGCCAGTTCCTTATAGAAGCCGATGTTGGCGTCGCCGTTGATGGTAGAGATTACGCCAACCTTCTTACCATCCGCACCCAGCGCTACGACGTCGGCCACAATCTTCGACCAGTCGGAATGGCCAAAGGGCGTATAGTTCACAAAGATGTCCTCTTCGGCGATGCCTTTACCCTTCAGGTAGCTTTCCAGAATGTTGTTGGTGGTACGTGGGTAAACATAGTCAGTGCCCAGCAGTGCAAACTTCTCTACGCCCAGCTCCTCAAGGAAGTAGTCGGTGGCGGGGATTGCCTGCTGGTTCGGTGCGGCGCCGGTGTAGAAAACGTTCTTTGATGATTCCTCACCTTCATATTGCACCGGATAGAACAGCAGGCCGTTCAGCTCTTCGATCACTGGCAGCACGGATTTGCGCGATACAGAGGTCCAGTTGCCAAAGATCACGTCCACCTCATGCACGGTCAGCAGCTCACGTGCCTTTTCGGCAAACAGCGGCCAATCCGATGCGGGATCAACAACAACCGCTTCCAGCTGTTTGCCCAAAAGGCCGCCCTTTGCGTTCTGCTGGTCGATCAGCATCAGCATGGTGTCTTTCAGAGTGGTTTCCGAAATCGCCATGGTGCCGGACAGCGAATGTAATACGCCAACCTTAATGGTGTCTTCTGCTGCCAGTGCTGCGCCAGTGAGCGAGGCAAAGATAAGCGAGCTGGCCAGAGTGGATTTCAAGAGTGTCATGCAGTCCTCCTGCGGGGCTCATATAGAAGGTGGCGCGTCCCGACTTGCGTGCAGTCGACCTTTCGCCTTACCTGTCCCCGCAACTTGTGTTGCGATCCGTGTGGCGGCTGTACCGAGGTTCCAAATCGTATGGTCGCCACACACCCGCGTTCCCTGATGTCCCGTTTGACTGTCCCGCAGGCAGCCACAGCCAAACCTCTTGCTGAGGTTTTGGGCAGTTTGTCGGGGGGGAACTCCGTGGATTTACCGATCTGTTGAGCGAAATTTGGGCGCAAAGATCACAATTGAACAATAATACGGCTAAAATGACATGGATATTGGCGCCGCAGCGCAGCAATTGCCATGAAAACACGCGTATCTCTGGGATGAAGACGGCTTATGCAGCGACCTAGATGCAGGTTTTGCGGAATCGAGTCGGTCTAAGCAGCGGAATCAACACGCGCCCGAGTCGGATTCTGCCCCCTTTTTCCCGAGTCTCTGCCAGACTTATGGGAGGAGTCGCAGCAATTCTGGTGTTCTGCGCCTATCTTGGGCACTTTTGGGGTTCGGTAGCTGTTTTTGTTTGCGACAACATAAGCCTCAACCCATTGATTTTGTTGTTTTTTTAAAAAAGTTTCATGTTTTTTTGTTTTTTCTTTAAAAACCGCTTGCGGCTCTTCTGCAATCACCTTAGAACCCCCTTCACCGGCGGCGCTGAGGCGCAC
>NZ_JAKRGF010000003.1 GCF_022347685.1 Thalassobius sp. Cn5-15 | reverse complement strand
GTTGGTTCCGGTGTTGTATCCAAAATCCTGGCCTAATTCAGGTTAGCGATTTAGCGATAGAATAGAAAAGGGCGTCCCTAGGGGCGCCCTTTTTGCGTGGGGGGAGGAGACTGGCAGGAGGCTGGCAGGAGAGTGGCAAAAGGGCTTCGCTGACGCTTGAAATACCTCCGTGCACGCCCACATAATCGACACACCAATGGAGGGTGCCGTGGACCACTAACAGCAACAATCTGATTTGAATGTTTCAAAACAGGAGTGCTGTTATGCCTGCCTTCTTCGATGCATAGATGTGTCATCTCACCCTGCTGCCCGACGGTCAGCCCTATCCCAACACCGTCTATCTGTCGCAGGTGATCGATCATCCTAGTATCGCTGAAGGCGATTACACCCATTAAACAATTTCGATCCGGTTACGGACTATGCCGCCCGCATCGCGTCGTATTTTTACCCAAATGCACCAGAGCGGCTGTATATCAGCCGCTTTGGTCAGTTCGCCCATGGCACTCGGTTCATCACCGCCTCGAGTGATCACCTCAAGCGTTGGTTCAGCGCCTATCCTTTTGCTGGACCTCAACGCGGAGGAGTTTGCCAAAGGCAGTGACACCCATATTGGCATGAGGTCTGGATCGGCCACAACGCGATGGTGCTGCCGGGTGTCACAGTGGGCAATGGTGCGTTCATCGGCGCAGGCGCTGTGGTCAGCCGCGATGTGCCAGCCTCTGCTGTGGTTGTGGGCAACCCGGCGCGGGTGGCGGTGTGCATGCGTTTCGCTGAGGCGGTGGTCGAGTTGTTAGGGCGCCTCGCTGGTGGGATCTGTCGCTGGCGCAGATTGACCAGAGGCCAGCGACCCAGAGCTGCGCGGGCAGGAGAGGAGGGCGTTTCGTTCAGCGGAAATCGGTTTTCGCCGGTTAAACTGAAAAAGCCCCTTGATCTCCCCCCCGCGCTGCCATAATCAAACGCCCAGCGTAGGGGTATAGCTCAGTTGGTAGAGCGACGGTCTCCAAAACCGTAGGTCCCGGGTTCGAGCCCTGGTGCCCCTGCCATTTCCCAAAAATTCCCAATCTTGCGGTTGCAACCTATCGCGCATCTCGTGCTATTTTGCGGAAAGGCACCCGTTGCCGGATGCTTTTTGTGCGCGTGCTTTGCGATCCGCCTATCGGATCAGTCGTCTAGCGAACGGGCGATCAGCTCTTTCATGATTTCATTGGTGCCGCCGTAGATCATCTGAACGCGGGCGTCGGTATACATGCGCGCAATTGGATACTCTTGCATATAGCCATAGCCGCCATGCAGCTGCACGCATTCGTCCATCACCTCATTTTGCACCTGGCTGCCCCAGTACTTGGCCATCGACGCGGTGGCGGCGTCCAGCTCACCCACCTCAAGGCGCGCGATACAGTCGTTGATAAAGCTGCGCAGAACTTCGGCTTTGGTCTTACACTCCGCCAGTTTGAAGCGGGTGTTCTGGAAGTCCATGATCCGGCTGCCGAAGGCCTTGCGCTCTTTCACGTAGCGCAGGGTTTCTTCAAGAGCGAAGTCGATAGAGCCAAGCGCGCTGATGGCAATCACCAGACGCTCCCACGGTAGTTGTTTCATAAGCTGGTAAAAGCCCTGACCCTCGTCTTGACCCAAGAGGTTATCGGCCGGCACTTTCACATCCTCAAAGAACAGTTCTGAGGTGTCATTGCCCTTCATCCCCATTTTTTTGAGGTTGCGGCCGCGGCTGTAGCCTGCTGCATCTTTGGTTTCGACAGCGATCAGTGACACGCCTTTGGAGCCTGCGTCCTTGTCCGTTTTTGCCACGACAATGACCAGATCGGCGTTTTGGCCGTTGGTGATAAAGATCTTGGAGCCGTTAATCAGATAGCCGTTACCATCGCGCACGGCGGTGGTGCGTACCGATTTGAGGTCCGATCCGGTGCCGGGTTCGGTCATTGCAATGGCGCCGACCATTTCACCAGAGGTGAGTTTGGGCAGCCAGCGCTCTTTCTGTGCGTCAGTGCCATAGGCGGTGACATAATGCGTGACGATGGATTGGATGCCATAGCCCCAACCGATGTCGCCCTTGCGGGCCTGTTCGTAGGCGGTGATTGCGTCAAAGCTGATGCCACCGCCAACGCCGCCGTATTCCTCTGGCACCGCGCCAGCCATGATGCCTGCCGCGCCGGCTTTCCGCCAGAAATCGCGGTCCACCATGCCCTGATCCGCCCACTTTTCTTGATTCGGGGCCAGTTCATCCGCCATGAAGCGGGCGCAGCTTTCGGCAAACATCTTATGTTCGTCCTGAACCCAGGCCGCTGTGGGTGCAAATAGTGTCATGTTTGCTCGTCTCCCTTGCGCTGCGGATGCCCGCAGCTCTCCTCCGACATCAGGGTAAGCGGGGGGTGGGGGGGCGTGTCAACGAAATGGCGAAACGACGTCGCGCAACACATGATTTGCGGTGCGTGATAGAGGGGATGCTGGGGAAAATTTTTTTTCGATTGTACCTGATGTCGAGTACAAAAAATTCCCTTTTTCTTGCAGTCGCGCGCGTCGCCGTGAAGAAATTGAAACAATTGGGAAAACCGTACTCGTAACGTTTATGTGACGAGAAATATTTTGCCCATTTTGGGGGCCAATGTTTCATCTTGCGCGGCACAGACTGCAACGCTTTGCCGCAGCGGGCTGCCAGCAAAACATGATCCGCGCACACTCTGTGCAACAGGGCGCAGAAAGCTGTGTGACAGGATCCATTTTCAACTCACATCTGCGTTAATTTTCGTGAGGTGGCTGTGGGGTTTTAATTCAGCCAATCGCACTCCATTTCGTTTGGTGTCAGCACGGCACACACTGCCAAGCTGGCGTCAAAGCGATCTCCTCCCCGATCGTAGATAGTAACGACTGCACAATGACTTAGGAGTTAATACCATGAACCGTATCGTAACCGCTTCCGCCGCCGCCCTGATCGCCCTGACCGGTGCTGCTTCTGCTATGACTGCCGACATCTCGGGCTTTGAAGAGGCCCAGATCCGCCAGTACGCACCGAACGTTGATCTTGCATTGGTTGACGCTGACGCGCTGCACAAAGCGGCCGCAGTGATCGACAACTTGGATGACGATGATGCGTCCTTCGCCGCGATCCAGAACGGCGTTCTCTTCGCACTGAGCAAGTAATTCGGGTTTTGAGGTCTGCACTGATCGCAGGCCTCACCCATGCCCATCATATCGGCGTTCCTCCCCATGCTGCGCCACGACACATCGACTTAGGAGTTACCACAATGAAAACCATCGTAACCGCATCCGCCGCCGCCCTGATCGCTCTGACCGGTGCTGCTTCTGCTATGACCGCCGACATCTCGGGCTTTGAAGAAGCTCAGATCCGCCAGTACGCACCGAACGTTGATTTGGCGCTGGTTGATGCCGCTGCACTGCAGAGCGCGGCTGAAGTGATCGATAACCTGGATGAAGATGACGCGTCGTTTGCCGCGATCCAGAATGGCGTTCTGTTTGCGCTGGGCAAATAATTTGGCCAGATCTATACGGCAAGCCGCTCATATAATACGCTTTGAGGCCCTCTCATACAGGGCCTCATAATTTCGGGAAAGCCGATCCAGTTTGGGTCGGCTTTTCTGCATTTAGACAGGCGCAAAAAAGGGGGGCGGTATTTCCATACGCCCCCGTAGGGTGGGCAATGTGCCCACCTCTATTGTGATGCTTAGGGACGCGGCGGGATATTTTTTGCGCGCTGCACGGCGGGGCGTGCGTTGAACCGGTCCAGATAGGCGACGACATTTTTATACTCGGCGAAGCCAAGGGCGTCTTTGGTGCCATACATTTCCAACGCGTTCAGCCACGGGCCGATGGCCATGTCCGCAATGGAATAGTCGCCCACAACCCAGTCTTTGCCGTCCAGCGCGCCGTTCAGCACGTTCAGCAGACGTTTGCCTTCATTCAGAAAGCGTTCACGCGGGCGGGGATCCTCAATCTCGGCGCCAGCGAATTTGGTGAAGTAGCCCAGTTGGCCAAACATCGGGCCCAGACCGCCCATTTGCCACATCAGCCACTGAAGAGTTTCCGCGCGTTTGGCTGGATCGGTGGACAGGAACTGGCCCGACTTTTCCGCCAGATAAATCAAGATAGCACCGGATTCGAAAACAGTGACAGGTTCACCTTCGACGGTGGGGTCGATCAGCGCCGGGATCTTGTTATTGGGGCTGAGCGATAGAAATTCGGGGCTGCGCACATCAGAATCGGCCAGCGTGACGGTGTGCGGTTCATAGGCCAGACCGCTTTCCTCTAGCATCAGGGACACCTTGATGCCGTTCGGCGTCGGGAAGGAGTAGAGCTGGATCACCGACGGATCTTTGGCGGGCCAGCGGTTGTTGATCGGGTAGTCGGTGGGAAAGGACATGTCTGCGCTCCTGAAATGTTGTTGAGAGGAAGATAAGGGCTTTGCCCCAAAGCAAAAGAGGGCAAACTGTGCAAAAGACGCATCCCCTCTGTGCGCCGTCTGAAAGAGAGTCCTGTTCCACTAATGCGTGCGATTGAGGAACATGTGTTCAAACGCCAAATGCGCCCGCAGTTTTAGCGGGCGCGTTCGGGTGCGTATGGTTGTGGTCTGGTGTGGTCTGGTGTGGGCGTGGCCTCAGGCCCCGCCTCAGACCTCGCCGGTGTATTCGCCGCGTGCGGGGTAGTTGTTGGCGATAGCGAAATCCACTGCGCCCAGCAGTTCAGAGAAGTGGGGGCGAACAAACGGCATGGTCTGCACCGAGCCGTAAAACAGTGTCTGCTGCTCGCTGACCAGAAACAGGCCGGGTTCGGAGAACAGCGCAGGCTCTTCGATACCGATGGAGGTTTTGCCCCGTGAAGTAGAGATGTAGAGGCCCCAGTCCTTTGCAACACTTAATGGCAGATCATAGGCAAACTTGATCTTGGTGCTGCTGATCTTCTTGGCCATCTCGCGGGTGCGTTCTTCACCGTCAGAGCTGACAGCAACGCAGTCGATGCCGCGTTCGGCAAATTTATCAGCCAGCTTCTCCAGCTCGGTCAGGTAGTTGGCGCAAATCGGACAGTGCAGGCCGCGATAGAAACACACCAGCGTGCCACGTTCGGTGGTTTGCGCGGACAGGTCGAAATCACCATGATCCAGTGTCGGTAGGGTGAGGTTTGGGGTTTTCTGACGGGGCATCAGCATAAGCATTTCCTTTCTGGTTGCCGTAACGACAAAAACAGGGATTGACGTTGAATACCTATGTGAGGCATTTTTGTGTCGGAAAAATCCGAATAATCCGATTTAAACACCGAAAGGGCGTAGCGATGGACCGCCTTAACGCGCTTATGGAACGGTTTGAAATGGATATAGAGCCAGCCGCGCCAGAGGAGGCGAACCTGTTGGTTCTGGGGGATGAAGACGGTCAGCCCTGTCATGTTGTGCTGCGCGGGCAGCCTCAGGGGCGATGCGATAACCGGGTTGTTTTTGCCGCCCGTGTTGGCTGGGGTGGTGCGGCGAACCCGTTGATGCAGGCGCTGCCTGCGGCGGTGGATATGCCGCTGCAGGATAGCCCAGAAGTGGTTGGGTTGATCGCGTTTCTACAGGCTGAGATTGCGGGAAAACACTGCGGTGGGCCGACAGTCCAGCGCCGCTTGGGTGAGGTGTTGATGGTGCGCATTCTGCGCCATCAGATCAGTTGCGGCAGTGCCGAGCCGGGTGTTCTGGCAGGGCTGTCGGATTTGCGGTTGGCGCGGGCTTTGGTAGCGATTCACGACCGCCCCGGCCAAGGCTGGAACAACAGCGATCTGGCGCAGGAGGCGGGATTGTCGCTCAGCCGGTTTTCAGAGTTGTTTGCCGCCGCTGTGGGGATGACCCCAATGGCCTACCTGCGCCATTGGCGGCTGACGGTGGCGCATCAGGATCTGGCCCGTGGCGATCGGGTGGAGCAGGTGGCGCGGCGCTACGGTTATGGATCGGGGGAGGGTTTCAGCCGCGCCTTTCGCGCCCGGTTTGGGGTGAATCCGGTCGCAGTGCGCCATCCGGCTCCGGTGGTCTGAGGGCGGTCCAGCTTGGGTTTGGACCGCCATCAGGTTTATTCAGTAGGTTTATTTAACCAACAGTTGCGGCGAGGTCACGTCGATCCCCAGCGCTTTGCCGACTGCGTAGTAGGTCAGCTTGCCCGCGTGGACGTTCAGACCGTTCAGCAGATGCTCGTCGTCAGCACAGGCCTGTTTCCAGCCTTTGTTCGCCAGCGCCATCATGAAGGGCATGGTCGCATTTCCCAGCGCGATGGTGGACGTGCGCGCAACTGCGCCCGGCATGTTGGCGACACAGTAGTGCATGATGCCATCGACGTCATAGATCGGATCCGCATGGGTCGTCGCGCGCGAGGTTTCAAAGCACCCGCCCTGATCAATCGCCACGTCCACTAGTGCCGCGCCTGGCTTCATCTCGCTCAGTTGTTCGCGGCTAATAAGTTTCGGCGCGGCGGCACCGGGGATCAGCACAGCGCCAACAACCATATCGGCTTGACGGACCAGTTCGGCGGTGTTGCCCTTGGAGGCGTAGGCGGTCTTGAACTCAGACCGGAAGGCATCGTCCAGATAGCGCAGACGCGGCAACGACATGTCCAAAACGGTCACATCAGCGCCCATGCCAGCGGCGACACGCGCGGCCTGCGTGCCAACGACGCCGCCACCGATCACCACGACATTGGCCGGCGATACACCGGGCACGCCCCCCATCAGGACGCCACGGCCGCCATTGGCCTTCTGTAGGGTCCATGCGCCCACCTGCGGCGCCAGTTTGCCCGCAACCTCTGACATTGGGGCCAAGAGGGGGAGGCCGCCATTGCGGTCCGTCACGGTTTCATAGGCAATCGCGGTACAGCCTGAGGCAATCAGGTCATGGGTCTGGTCGGGATCAGGGGCAAGGTGAAGGTAGGTGAACAACAGCTGACCTTCACGCAGCATCTTGCGCTCAACCGCTTGCGGTTCTTTCACCTTGACGACCATTTCGGCGGTGGCAAAAATTTCTTCGGCCGTGTCCACAATGGCGGCGCCCGCCAGTGTGTAGTCCGCATCTGTGAAACCAGCGCCAAGGCCTGCGCCCGCTTCGATCATCACCTGATGACCAGCTTCTACTGCTTCACGGGCTGCGTTGGGCGTCATGCCAACGCGGAATTCCTGTGGCTTGATTTCTTTGGGGCATCCGATTTTCATTGCGCATCTCCTCGCTGCCAGATGATTTTCCTGTTTTCATTTTGCCTATTTTTTATGCAATCGGTTCCGAAACTCCGCTGTATTTGACGTTGCGTCAGAAATTTTCTACGAAGGATCGTCAAATTTGGCGAAGGATTTTGCATAAATGACCTTAGACACGACAGATCGGCGTATCCTGACGGTTTTGCAACGCAAGGGGCGGATGTCCAATGCTGACCTGTCGGATGCGGTGAACCTCTCGGCTTCGGCTTGTCATCGCCGGGTGCAGCGGCTGGAAGCGGACGGGTATATTCGTGACTACGTCGCGCTGCTGGACCCACGTAAAATCGGGGTATCGACCACTGTGTTTGTGGAAATTACCCTACAGGGGCAGGCGGATGAGGTGTTGGAGGCCTTTGAAAAGGCGGTGGCGCGCATTCCTGATGTGCTCGAGTGCCACCTCATGGCGGGGTCTGCGGACTATCTGCTGAAGGTGGTTGCTGAAAACACCGAAGATTTCGCACGTATCCACCGCCAGCATCTGGCGCGTTTGCCCGGCGTAGCGCAGATGCAATCCAGCTTTGCCCTGCGCACAGTGTTCAAGACCACGGCGCTGCCGGTGTGATCACCAAAGATATCGTAGTTGTCTTTTATCGAACTCCCGCCCAACAGGCACTGTTAGGCCGCGCCATTCCGCCCCCACGGGGCGGCGCTCGGTCCCAATCGTTTGATACAAATAGCTCTAGCTATAAAGCTGAAATAACAAAAAAACCCCCGGGCGCGAACGACCGGGGGTTCTAACTTATCCGTTCAAAAGCTCAAAGCCTTTGAGAGAAGATCTTACAGCAGACCTTCGCGCTGGGCTTTCTTGCGTGCCAGTTTGCGGGCACGACGTACGGCTTCAGCTTTCTCGCGCGCTTTTTTGACGGACGGCTTCTCGAAATGCTGCTTGAGCTTCATTTCGCGGAAGACACCTTCGCGCTGGAGCTTTTTCTTCAGGGCGCGGAGCGCCTGATCGACGTTGTTGTCACGAACAGAAACCTGCATGTGGTTTTCACCACCTTTCTAGTTAAGTTGCATGAAGTTGCAGGAGGTGGTCCTTTAGCAAGGAACGCGCTATCTGTCTAGGGTGCCCACCCCCATTGCCATTGTGGCACTTTGCGAAAGGATGACAGCATGACTGAGACCCGTGATGTAAAGGCTGATCTGTTGGAGGCGGCGCTGATGCATGTGCCTTTTGACGGGTGGAGTGATGCAACATGGCAGGCAACGCTGACAGATGTGGACGTGAACCCGGTGGTGGCCAATGCCCTGTGCCCGCGTGGGGCGGTGGATCTGGCGGTGGCCTATCACCAGGCGGGTGATGCGGCTATGCTGGCCCGTTTGGCAGACGCGGATCTGGCGGACATGCGGTTTCGTGATCGCATCGCTGCAGCGGTGCAATTTCGACTGGAAGCTGTTGAGGATAAAGAGCTTGTTCGTCGAGGCATGACCCTGTTTGCTTTGCCACACTACGCGGCAGAGGGCACGCGGCTGGTCTGGGGCACAGTTGATCAGATCTGGACCGCGCTGGGCGATACATCCGACGATGTGAACTGGTACACCAAGCGCGCCACTCTGTCTGGCGTTTACACCACCACCCTGCTCTATTGGCTGGGCGATGATAGCGCAGAGCACGCCGCGACGTGGGAGTTTCTGGACCGTCGCATCGACAATGTCATGCAGTTCGAAAAACTGAAGGCAGGCGTGCGCGACAACAAGTTGCTGTCCGGTGTGCTGAAGGGTCCGTTGTCGATACTTGATCGAATCAGTGCACCCGCAGCTGCGCAGACAGATTTGCCGGGTCATCAGAAGCCGTAACCGCGGCAGAGATTTTCAGAACAGATAAGAAGGGAGGACAGCATGGCTGACACAATGCGCGCTGTCGAAATTACCGAGGCCGGCGGCCCCGATGTGTTGAAACCCTGCAGTCGTCCTATGCCCGTGGCTGCCTCTGGTGAGGTGGTGATCAAGGTCGCCTATGCCGGTGTGAACCGCCCCGACGCGTTGCAGCGTGCGGGTCTTTATGCGCCGCCGCCCACCGCCAGTGATCTGCCGGGGCTGGAGGCCTCGGGCGAGGTGGTGGCCCTGGGCGAAGGCGTCAGTGATTGGTCTGTCGGCGATCAGGTCTGCGCCCTGCTGCCCGGCGGTGGCTACGCTGAATATGTCGCCACACCTGCCGCCCATTGTCTGCCCGTGCCTGATGGGATGAGCCTGAAACAGGCCGCCTGCCTCCCTGAAACATTCTTCACCGTATGGTCCAATGTGTTCCAGCGCGGCGGGTTGAAGGCGGGTGAACGCTTTCTGGTGCATGGCGGTGCGTCTGGCATCGGCACGACGGCGATCCAACTGGCCAATGCCCTTGGCGCCCGCGTGTTCGCTACTGTCGGAACGCAAGAAAAAGCCGCTGCTTGCGCCGCCCTAGGGGCAGAGCGGACCATCGTTTATCGCGATGAGGATTTCGTCGACATCATGCGCGCGGAAGGCGGCGCGCACCTGATCCTCGATATGGTTGGCGGTCTCTATATCCCGCGCAATATCCGCGCATTGGCGGATGAAGGGCGGCTGGTGCAGATCGCTTTCCTGCAAGGGCCTAAGGTTGAGTTGAACTTCGCGCAAGTGATGCTGCGCCGTTTGACGATCACAGGCTCCACTCTGCGCCCGCAAAGCGATCTGGCCAAGGCCGGTATCGCGGCGGAGCTGCGCGAACAGGTCTGGCCACTGCTGTCGGCGGGGCGCATTGCGCCGGTGATGGACAGTGAATACGCGCTGGAGGATGCCAGCGCCGCTCACGCCCATATGGAAAGCAACACCCATATCGGTAAAATCGTTCTGAAGGTGTGATCCGACCCTGAAATCATGGAGGGCGCGGGTGGCGCGCCTTCCATACGCTTGCGTATGTTCCTTAACGCACCGGGTCCAGCAGCGCGTCCTTCATCTGGCAATCACGCACCACGTCCTGACCGCAGGGCACTGGGTCCAGATCCTTTGACAGGCACACCCGCACCTCTTGGATCCGGCCCGATTTGCAGGTCACAGTGACCATATCCGGTTCAAAGGCAGGGTTTGCCTTCAGGAATGCTTCCTCCACTACGCTGGCGGGCAGCTTCACGGATTTCTCTAGCTTGCGGAACACCTCTGGGCGGGTCACGCTGGCGTAAGCCTCTCGCGACAGATCGTAGTAGCCTCGCGCGGATAATCCACTACAGGTGCCGTGCTTTTTCCACTGATGCCAAGCCAGGCCAGGGGTGCCCATAATATCGGCCATCTCGGCTGTCATCTGACGGCTGGGATGACGTTCCACCGTGGGGCAGTAGGCCGGCCAGCCGCGATGAAACTGTGGCCAGACCCCGTGCAGGACCCAACCGAAATCGGCCGCCTTGTCGCATTGCGGCGACTGGCGCGCATCGCCTTCCAGTGCGCACCATGTCGGCGACCAGCTCAGCGCCATGACATAGTAGTCAAAGACGCCGGATTTTTCGCCGTCAGCGCGGGCAGGGACGGTAGACACCGCCAGCAGGCCAGCCGCGATTAGGCCACACAGTTGTCGTGTGGCGCGGCGCAATTTAGGTAAACGCATTACTCTCTTTCCTTATCACTCGCAAAAGACTATACAGGGGCCAAGTTCCCCCAAAAAGGTGATCCGTTCCGAAAATCGGGACAGCCTGCTTTCAGGCGACGGGGAAGTTGTAAGTTAAGGAGACATGCAATGTCCAAGCCGATTATGGCCAAAGCCACCGCTGTCTGGCTGATCGACAACACCACGATCAGCTTCAAGCAGATTGCCGATTTCGTCGGCATGCATGAGCTGGAAATTCAGGGCATCGCCGATGGTGATGTTGCGCCCGGCGTGAAGGGGTTTGATCCCGTCACCAACAACCAGCTGACGCAAGAAGAGATTGACGCCGCCGAAAAGAACGTGCTGCACAAACTGAAGCTGAAGTTCAACGCAGCCGCTGTGGGCGAGGAAAAGCGCCGCGGCCCGCGTTACACTCCGCTCAGCAAACGTCAGGACCGTCCGGCGTCGATCTACTGGCTGGTGAAATTTCATCCCGAACTGGCAGATTCGCAGATCGCTAAACTGGTGGGCACCACCAAGCCGACCATTCAGGCGATTCGTGAGCGTACCCACTGGAACATCGCCAACATTCAGCCGGTGGACCCGGTGGCGCTGGGCTTGTGTAAGCAGTCTGAACTGGACGCCGCCGTTCAGAAGGCTGTCGCCAAGAAAGCTGCCGAAGGCGGCGTGATGAGCGATGATGAGCGCCGTAAGCTGGTCAGCACCGAACAGTCGTTGGCCATGGAAGAAGAGGCGCCGAAAATCCCGACCGCCATCGAAGGTCTGGAAACCTTTAGCCTCGGCGGCGATGAACCCGAAGAGAAGGAAGAAGAGATCATCGACGCTGACAGCTTCTTCAACCTCCCCGGTGATTCGGACGACGACGAACAGCCCTAAGGCTGCGCCTGTTTGGTATGAACATCAAAACCCCGATGGCACAGCGCCTCGGGGTTTTTCTATGCGCTGCTGCGCCTTTTTCTGTCCGAATATTATCCCGGGTGAATGGGTTGAGGGCCAAGGGGGCAGTGTCCCCCTAAACCTTTTCAGATCTGGCGCCGTGCGTTGAGCGCGGCGGTGATCGTGCCCTCATCCAGATAATCCAATTCGCCGCCGATGGGCACGCCTTGTGCCAGCGAGGTGAGCGTGACCCGTCCCTCCAGCTGATCAGCGATGTAATGAGCGGTGGTTTGACCGTCTATGGTGGCGTTCAGTGCCAGAATGACCTCTGTCACATTCTCGGACGTCACGCGGTCCACCAGTTGCGGGATGCGCAACTCTTCCGGCCCCACAGCGTCTAGTGCTGATAGTGTGCCACCCAAAACGTGATAGCGGCCCTTGAACACAGCTGCCCGTTCCATTGCCCACAGATCGGCCACATCCTCCACCACGCACAGGATGCCGTTGCCACGCGCCTCATTGGCGCAGATATCGCAGACATCCGCCGTGCCGACATTGCCGCAGTTCAGGCATTCGCGCGCGGTTTCGGCCACCCGTTGCATCTGGTCGGCCAGCGGGGCTAGTAGAATCGCCCGTTTGCGGATCATGTGTAGAACTGCGCGGCGGGCCGACCGTGGTCCAAGGCCGGGCAGTTTTGCCAGCAACTCAATCAATGTGTCGATGTCTTTGGGGGCGTGGTCAGTCATGGGGTGACGATACGCTGGCCTCCGACTGATGAACAGTGCAATGCGCGGGGTGTATACGAAAAAGGGCCCGCGTTAGCGGACCCTTCGGTAACGTATGATGCTGGGATCAGAACGGCAGTTTGACGTCTGCCGGCAGGCCCAGACCTTCGGTCAGTTTGGACATTTCTTCCTGCGCTTTGGCAGTTGCCTTGGTCTGCGCGTCTTTGATCGCGGCAAGGATCAGATCCTCCACCACTTCTTTTTCATCGGGGTGGAAGATCGACGGGTCGATGTCCAGACCGTTCAGAATGCCTTTGGCGGTGCAACTG
Source organism: Thalassobius sp. Cn5-15 (assembly GCF_022347685.1). GTDB lineage: Bacteria > Pseudomonadota > Alphaproteobacteria > Rhodobacterales > Rhodobacteraceae > Thalassobius. The sequence goes on along the minus strand of NZ_JAKRGF010000003.1, from coordinate 364,540 downwards.
GCTTTGACCAGACCGGCACCGGATTCGCCGATAACGGTCATGTTTGCCAATTCCTCTTGCAGGTCGGCCATTTTGCCCTGCATTTCCTGTGCTTTTTTCATCATCTTGGCCATATCGCCAAGACCGCCGAGACCTTTGAGCATGGGTATCTCCTGAGAAGTTGTTGGCCTCTAGATACGGACTGGCGAGCAGTGCGGCAAGTGCCGGGTTGCCGCAAGGGTCGTCAAAGTCGCAGCTATAGCGTGACCTGTCCGTCAATCAGTATGTTTACTGCGCCACCGATCAGCACCTGATCGCCGCGCTTGCGGTAGTTGACTCGTCCGGGACGTCCGATGGCGCTGCCCTGCGCCACGGTCATCTGGTCGGGCAGGCGATCTGTGGCGGCCAGCCAGTGCGCGATGGCGGCGTTGAGGGATCCGGTGATCGGATCCTCTACCATGCCGCTGGAGGGGGCGATATTACGCACCTCGTAGGCACATGGTTCGCCTGCCGAATGGGTGCCGATCAACGACAGGCCCGCGTGATCGGGCGAACGGGTCAGGCTGGCGTCGACCGCCAGAACCTGCGCGGCGTCCTGCAGTTCAAACAGGTTCCAAGCGGGTCCGTTGTTGAGGCAGATGGTGTTTTTGACCCATGCGGGATCAATCTGCATCGCTGCGATCAGGCGTGCGCGCTCGGCCTCTGGCATCGGGGTGATTTCGGTTGGCGGAGCGACAAAGGCAGGGTGTGTGGTACTTAGGTCCACCTCAACCAACCCAATATCGCATTCCTGCATCAGCCGCCCGGCATCGCATGGCGCACCGCCACAATGCAGCCAGCTGATCGCGCTGCCCAGTGTTGGATGGCCGGCAAAGCGCATTTCCTTAGTCGGGGTAAAGATTCGCACGCGGTAATCCGCAGCGGGATTTTCTGGGGGCAGTAGAAACGTGGTTTCCGCCAGATTGGTCCAGGCGGCGAAATCCTGCATCTGCTGGGTGCTGAGCCCATCGGCATCCACCACGACCGCCAGCCCATTGCCCTTGGCCGGCTGATCGCAGAACACATCGACCTGCAGGAAACGGCGTGTGCGTGTCATAGGGTCACTCCTCCTCGAAGGGATCCCATTCGTCCTCCACCTCTTGCAGCGCATCCTCTTGGGCTTGGGCGGCCAGTTCTTCGGGGGTGCGGATCTTGGTGATGCGCGACTGAGGGAAGGCAGCGCGGATGGCTTGCATCATCGGGTGCGCCTCTGCTTCGGCCTTGAGGGCGTTCAGTTTGGCGTTGCGCTTTTCATCAATGGTGTCTGCGCCACCCTCATTGACCAGCGTGATGACCCAGCGGCTGCCGGTCCAGCTTTGTAGCGCTTGGCCCAGACGGCTGGCCAGATCCTGCGGCGCATCGGATGTCGGCTGATAGGCGATGCGGCCCGGCTGATAGTTCGCCAGACGCATATAGGTTTCCACCTGCACCAAGAGCTTCATATCGCGGCGTTCGCGGATCAGCTCGACCACATGTTCAAACGTCGGATAGCGGGCCAGCGCGTTTTGCACATCCTGCGCCAATGCCGCCTGTGGCCCCCCATTTCCCATCGGGGCGCCACCCATCGGCGCGCCTTGGGCGTTGGTCATGCCGCCGCCCATGCCGCCCTGCGCCTGCGGTGCATAGCCACCGCCGCCACCGTTCGGACCCATCGGGGCGCCGCCACCGGGCATTGGCGGAGGTGTGGCATTCTTCAGGCGTTTGACCAATTCCTCCGGGCTGGGCAGGTCGGCCACATGCGTCAGGCGGATCACAGCCATTTCGGCGGCCATCATCGCGTTGGGGGCGCTGGCGACCTCATCCAGTGCTTTCAGCAGCATCTGCCACATGCGGGTCATGGATCGCATCGGCAGTGCCTCTGCCATCGCCTGACCACGGGCGCGTTCATCGGGACTGACGGTGGGGTCCTCTGCCGCTTCGGGCGTGATCTTCACCACGGAAATCCAATGCGTGATCTCGGCCAGATCCCGCAGCACCGCCATCGGGTCTGCACCATCGGCGTATTGTGATCCCAGTTCGGTCAGTGCGGCAGCAGCATCGCCCTTCATGATCATATCGTAGAGGTCCAGAACCCGGCCGCGATCGGCCAGACCCAGCATGGCGCGGACCTGATCGGCGCTGGTTTCGCCCGCCCCGTGGCTGATTGCCTGATCTAAGAGCGACGTTGCATCCCGCGCAGATCCTTCGGCAGCACGGGTGATCAGCGCCAGTGCGTCATCGCTGATTTCCGCATTCTCGGCACCCGCGATTTTGCGCAACAGGCCGATCATCTGTTCCGGTTCAATCCGGCGCAGGTCGAAGCGCTGACAGCGGCTGAGGACGGTGACAGGGACCTTGCGAATCTCGGTGGTGGCAAAAATGAACTTCACATGCGCCGGCGGCTCTTCCAGCGTTTTCAGCAGCGCGTTAAACGCGCTGGTTGACAGCATGTGAACCTCATCGATGATGTAGATCTTATAGCGGGCCGAAGCAGCGCGATAATGGACCGAGTCGATGATTTCACGGATGTCATTCACACCAGTGCGTGATGCGGCGTCCATTTCCATCACGTCAACATGGCGGCCTTCCATGATGGCGGTGCAATGTTCGCACTGGCCACAGGGTTCCGTCGTTGGCCCACCGGTGCCGTCTGGGCCGATACAGTTCATCCCCTTGGCAATAATCCGTGCGGTGGTGGTTTTGCCGATGCCGCGAATACCCGTCATCACAAAGGCCTGCGCGATCCGGTCCGCCTCAAACGCGTTTTTCAGGGTGCGCACCATCGCATCCTGTCCCACCAGATCGGCAAAAGTTTCCGGGCGGTATTTGCGGGCCAGAACCTGATAGGCGGGGGTGGTGGTGTCGCTCATGTCGGCCTTTCACGGGGGGCTTGCGGCGGTCCCTGAGGGTGCGCGGATTCGTCTGCCGCTTAGGGTAGGCCAAGGGTGCTGGCGCGTCTACCGGATTGGTACCTTGCGGGCGGGGATATGCGGGGCTTGCACCAGAGGGGGATGGCTTGTTAAGCAGGGACAGGCCGATCAGGGACGGCCCCCAGGTTCGCGGAAAGCGTGATTGCCTCCCTTTGATGATATGAAAACCGATTTTCGGATTTTCCTGCCCGTGTCAGCGAACCAATGGGCGTATAATAGGGGAACCCGATGACACATCTTTCACTCGATAAACTGCGCCGTGCGGCCAAACGGCTGCGTAGGGACCATCAGGCGGGCGACGCACGCGCGCTGGAACGGCTGCGCATTCATCCGCCGCGTTCTGACGCTGGGACAGATACGCGGGTGTTGCAACATGCGGACTATCTGCATGTCATTGCCCGCGAACAGAATTTCAACAGTTGGCCCGTACTGAAACTGGCGGCAGAAACGATGGGGCTGGATCGCGCGGCACGGCAGCAGCGGTTGAAGCTGGCACTGGCCAACGGGCAGGGGGCAGTGGTGCAGCATTTGCTGGCTCAGACGCCGGATCTGGTGGATGGCCTGCTGGGCTGTGCGATTGCACTATATGATGTTGAGGTGGTGCGCGCTGCCCTGGCTGCGGATCCGACGGCTGCGGTGGCGCCTTTGGGGCCGCGCAGCCCGATGGTGCATTTGTGTTTCTCAAAGATGATCCATGTTTGGCCGGACAGAAAGGCTGCGATGCTGGAGATTGCGCAGCTGCTGATCGACAATGGCGCCGATGTGAATGACGCATTGGCGGGGCCAGATGGGCACGGGCTGTCGGTGCTATATGGCGCGCTGGGGCATGCGAATAACATGGTGCTGGCGCAATGGCTGCTGGATCATGGCGCGGATCCCAACGATGGGGAGAGCCTCTATCACGCGACAGAGCTGGGCCATACCCGCGGGATAGAGATGTTGCTGCGCGCCGGTGCCGATCCCAAAGGCACCAACGCCCTGTTGCGAGCGCTGGATTTCAACGATCACGTGGCGGTGCGCCTGTTGCTGGCAGCGGGGGCGGATGTGAATGAGTTTACCGCTGATCCTGTGGGCGGTGATATGCCGTGGGTCATTCCCACCCTGCATCAGGCAGCGCGGCGGATGTGTGACGCAGAGATGGTTGATCTGTTGCTGAGCGCGGGCGCAGACCCATCGGTGCGCTATCAGGGTGCCAATGCCTATGGGTATGCGAAGGTCTTTGGCAATGAGGCGCTGGCATTGGCGATTGAGGCGCATGGCACCCCGCAGTTGAGCGCGGTAGAAAAGGTGCTGGCTGCGGCGGTTGAGGGGCATGTTGCTGGTGTGCGACTTGATCCGGCGGCTTTGCCTGAAGCCTATCAGAACCTCTTGCACGCGATCATCCCTTTGGATCGCGGCCGTGACCATTTGCGCACGCTGCTGGCGTTGGGCCTGCCGATCGACGGTGTGGATGGCCAGAGCCTGACACCTTTGCAGATTGCTGCGTGGGAGGGGATACCAGACGTCATGGCGCTGTTTATTGAATGCGGTGCGGATCTGACGCATGTCAACGGCTATGGCGGTACTTTGTTGTCCACGATTGTGCATGGGGCGGAACACTGCCCGGCGCGGGGAGCACGTGATCATATCGCTTGTCTTGAACTGGCGCTGGCGCAGGGCATTGACCTACCGCGACAAGCGCTGGAGTGGCCGGGACAGCTGGCGGTGACAGAGTTTCTGCGCGATTGGGCCGAAGAACACCCGCAGCAGGTGGTTGAGGGCGGTTTGGCCTAAGACCCATCTGGCTGGCTCGGTCAATACGGGGGGCGTCGGGGGTTCAGGCTTGCCACATCACACCTTGCGCCCCATCATACGCCGATTGTGTAAGCAAGTTCTTCGTCTGCGTTTCGGCCTTGTGGGAGGCAACGCCAATGTCTGATTTTGTTGTGCATGCCCTCACTGTGGGCGGCGGTATTCTGGCGCTCTGCCCTTTGCCGGGGCGGGGGGGCACCTACGCAGCGGATTTGGAGCATCTGAAGGAGTGGAAGCCATCGATGCTGATTTCCCTGGTGACCGAGGTGGAATTCCTGACCGAAGGCGCAACGATTTTGGGGTCTGACATTTCGGATGCGGGCAGTCGGTGGGTGCATTTGCCGATAGCGGACTATGGCGTACCGGATGAGGCTTTTGCCGAGCAATGGCCAGAGGTGCGCGATACTGCATTGGCCGCCCTGCGTGGCGGCGGTCGCGTGCTTGTCCATTGCATGGGCGGTTGCGGTCGGTCCGGTATGGTGATGTTGCGGCTGATGATCGAGGCGGGTGAAACACCCGAGTCGGCACTGGCGCGGTTGCGGCAGGCACGGCCCTGCGCGATCGAGACAGAGGCGCAGATGCACTGGGCCAAAACCGGACGGGTACTGCGTGGCGGCTAAGCCTTAGCGGTTGCGGCTCTTCCCGCGGCCTTTACCGCCCTTGCTTTTGCTGCCTTTGCTGTTGCCTTCTGTCGGCTGACGTTTGCCCTTCATCCGGTATTGCGCCTCTAGCGTGGCGTTGTGCTGACGGGTGATTTCCTTGGCCCGACGGCGGGTTTGTCCCATGGTTTGAGAATTTAGCTGATCCTCGGCATGTAGTTTGCGCCAGCGGTCCAGTCGTGTTTCTGAAATTTCGCCGGCGTCCATCGCGGCCAGCACTGCGCAGCCGGGTTCCGACACATGGGCGCAATTGCGAAACTTGCAGGTGGTGGCAAGTTCGGTGATGTCATCAAACAGTTCGGCGATGCCGCCAGCGACGTCATGCAGCCCGAGTTCGCGCATCCCCGGCATGTCGATCACCATGCCACCTGCATTGGCAAAATGCAGTGAGCGTGAGGTGGTGGTGTGCCGTCCCTTGGCATCAGTTTCACGGATACCGGCGGTGGCCTGCGCGGCCTCTGTCAGCGAGTTGATCAGCGTTGATTTTCCCACGCCTGAAGAGCCGACAAAGGCGACCGTTTGCCCCGCGCCGCACCAGCGTTCCAGCGTCGCCACACCATCCGCTATCGTGGCATTGATGCACAGCACATCGGCAAATTTGGGCGAGATGTCCTGCGCCTCTTTCAGATAGCGGCCGGCCTCATCAGTCAGGTCGGATTTGGTCAGTACCAGCACCGGTGTCACATCCGCATCAAGCGCTAGCACCAGATAACGTTCGATGCGGGCGGGGTTGAAATCCTCATTGCAGGAGGTGGTGATGAACAATGTGTCCAGATTGGCAGCCAAGAGCTGTGATTTCGCTTCTACCCCTGCTGCGCGACGGCTGAGTTTGGAATGCCGGTCCAAAACGCGGCAGATCATATGGGTTTCAGGATCAATCAAGATCCAGTCGCCGACAGCCAAATCTGATGCGCTGATGTCACTGGGAAAAATCAGCCGTGTCATACCATCTGCGCCCAAGCCCCGGGCCAGACTGCGCTGCACCGTGGCGGCGCGCACAGGGATCAGGCCCGAATCGGTCTTCGCCTCGAATTGATCGGCGAAAAACGGGCTCCACCCCAGATCTGCAAGGTTATGGACGCTCACGGGATCCTCTTGGTTGCGTATCATTCAGTGCTGCGCAGCATGCGTGTTTTGTCCGCAAGCGCAAGCAAATGCAGGGTGACTGCGGGGACCTGTTCGGTCCCATGCCATTTTCGCTGCATTGAGTGAGGGTAGGTGAGAGGCTGGACAACGACCCAAGCGGGGCTCGTTACGGCTGCTTCCTTCCGGATCTGACCGGGTTGGCGAGGCGCTCGCCCGCGCCAACCTCTCAAGGGCGATATAGGTCAGGGACGCAGCTGTTGCAAGGGGGCGCGTGGGTCGGCGGATGGGATTGTCCTGTTCAGAGGTGTAGTTTCAGCTGGACGGATCCGGGCGGCGTTGCAGCCTGAGCCTCTGGCGACAGATGCGCGATACCCTCCAGATGGTTGAGGGCTGGCAATACCGTGGGGACGAGGACGGAGGTGTTGCCGATCTTGGTGAAACGCCAGATCTCGGCTGTTTGCCCTTTGCCGCGACTTTCCGTGCGACGCCAATGAGCGGAGGTAAAATATCGCTCTAGCACCGCATGGATAGACAGTCCGGTTGGGACGCTGGTCTGCCGTTTCGGCAGGCCTCCTGCATGACTCATACGGAAACTATTGCCGACCGTCAGGATAATCTGGTCGTCCTTAAGTCCCTGACCCTGCCAGCGCAGGTTCCGCACGCGATTGCCAGGTTGCGCGGTCAGGTCGAATTCATACGTCAGCCCCAGAAAGTGATCAAAGAGGTAACCGGGCACTTCCGGATTCAGCAGCGGCTGATCCGGTCGGCCGGGGACGATGGTGTGAAAATTGCGTGCACTATGTTCCATCCACAGTCGTAGATCCTGTCCTGTGAGGCGGGTCAGGCAAAGTTGATCCTCAAAAGGGTAGAGCTCGGTCAGGTGATGCCTATTTAGCGGGCCAGCGGGGATCTGCAGATACCCCCGCCGCCCGTTGGTGCCGCCGGTGCGAAATGATGTGGCGACAGAGACAAGCGGCAGCTTTTCGTCCGAACTGCCCTGGATCAGGTGCCGCGCGGCATGTGCCTGCGCCTTAGCCAGCAACTGCACACTGCCGTCATTGGCAAAACGGGCAAAGTAGGAATGTCGGGTCCGGGTCATTTGCGCGACGGGCTGGCGGGCAAAGTCGCGGGCGGCGCGGTGGTAGGGGGCAACAAGATCGCGATTTGGGGCTGCTGTTGCCACGGCGGTCAGCAGTCGACTGCGTTGTGCGGTCACGCGCCAACCGGTTTGATCATGACGGAGGGTCAGATCGATCTGACCCAGATGGCTGCCAAAGGACCCGGGCATCGTAGCAGGGCATCCGGCAATGCGGCCACGATGGGCGTCGATCAAAGGATGGCCTTTAGGGGGTAACGGTTGGTCCGCAGGGTTTTTGCCTGCGGATTGCGGTGTGGGAAAACAATGATGTTGATGGCCGCACAGCAAAGCATCGATGTCCGCCTCTTGAGCGATCTGCAGGGCAGATTGATCCGGTGGTGTGATTTGTTTTTCGTCGCCGATGCCGGTGTGGGCAATCGCAATAACCAGATCCGCCCCCTGCTGTCTCAGGGATTGCGCGGCGCTGCTGGCGGCTTTGGCCATGGGCGCTAGTGTCAGACAGTCAGCTTGGCCCGGCATTGTCCATTCCGGCGTTTGCACGGGTGTCAGGCCGATCACCCCGATCGACAGTTTGCGTATGTTCCCGTCCTTGCAGGTGAGGCTGCGTCGAAGCAGCAGTTGTTGCGGCAGGCTGTGCAGCGGTTTTGCAACGCCTTCGGCTGTTACCAGATTGCTGAGCACCAGCGGGAACGCGGCCTGATGTATCAAGGGCGGCAGCGCGCGCTGCCCGTTGTCAAATTCGTGATTGCCGAGGGCCACTGCATCATATCCCAGACGGTTCATCATGCCGACAATTGGAAAGTAGCCCAGTGTGCGCTGGTCGCGTGGTACGGTCTGCAGCACATCCGGGGCTGCCATCAATGTGCCCGTGAGGAAGTCCCCGCTGTCAAACAGCAGACATGCATCTGCCTCTTGCCGCTGTTTGGCAATCAGCGGCGCGAGGTGGCACAGCCCTGCAGGCGGGCCGTCGCGGTCCAGCCCGTAGTTGTATCCGTGTAATTGTCCGTGGAGGTCGGACGTGTGCAGAATGCGCAAAGAGGCTGTGGTCACAGAGCTGAAGTCGTGCAGGTCGTGTTGAAGTGGCCGCTGGGCGTCTTCGCAAGGGGTCTGTGGGGGCATGTCATACATCCCTTTTGAATACTTATGGTAGTATTTATGAAATTCACAGCAAGCAAAAGATGGTTTTTGCCCGTACTGCTGTTCCGTCATAGGTCGCGCATTCGTGGCTTTCCGTTTCCCTATGCAGGCTCTATCGTTCCGTCACTAAGTGACGTGTGCAGGAGGGCAGCGGGTGAAAGATGCAGAAACAGTCAGTTTCGGGGGATCGGGGCTGGACCGGGCGGCGCATCGCCGCGCTGATGTCTCCGCCCTGCATACCCTTGCTGGCAGCCGTTCGATCGTGCTGTGGCGAGGTAAGCCTTTGGTTCAGAATCCTGACGACGCTGTGCAGCTGTTGCGGGTGGCAATGGATCATCCGGTATTGTCCCATGCGGCTGAGGCCCCGCTGTTTTTAGGACTTGATGAGGCGGGCGATGCCATTTTTGCCCATGATATCTCTCGTTGGCATCCGGAAGAGACTGAAGGGCTGGCGCTGGATGCTTTTACCGACAAGTCACGCCAACAGCACATTGATGTGCCTGAGGCACAGTTTGTTGAGTTGCGGATGGTAATGGCAGGGCTTGATGCCCGTGATGCGGAATTGGCGGCGACTGCACGGGCGTTGCTGAATTGGCACCGCACCCATAGGTTCTGCGCCCGTTGCGGTGCGCGCAGTGATGTGACGCAGGCCGGATGGCAACGTGATTGCGGCAGCTGTGGTGCCTCGCACTTTCCGCGCACCGATCCGGTGGTGATCATGCTGATCACCCGTGGCAATCGCGTGTTGATGGGGCGTTCTCCCGGCTGGCCTGAGGGGATGTATTCCCTGCTTGCCGGTTTTGTGGAACCCGGTGAAACGCTGGAGGCAGCGACGCGCCGCGAGGTCTGGGAAGAGGCCGGTGTCATGGTCGGTGATGTGCGCTATCTGGCCAGCCAGCCCTGGGCCTTTCCCAATTCGCTGATGGTGGGCTGCGCAGGCGAGGCACTGGGGGATCAGATCACCATTGACCCTCATGAAATCGAGGATGCACGGTGGTTTAGCCGTGAAGAGGTTATGCTTGCCTTCTCCGATCGCCACCCTCAGTTGAAACCTGCGCGGAAAGGCGCAATCGCGCAGTTTTTGTTGCGGAACTGGCTTGCAGACAAGCTGGATTAAGACAAGATATACATCTGAAACGCATGCACATATCGCCCACCCCGGCGACATCAGAACAGTAGGATTTGAATGATTTTTTCAGCTAAGGAAGACGTAGACGTCCCGATTGATCATGTCTTTGCCATGATGACTGATTTTGAGGCGTTCGAACGCGCTGCCCTGCGCCGGGGGGTCGAGGTGGAGCGACGCGATATGCTGCACACCACCGGCGAGGGGATGGAATGGGAGATTCAGTTCGACTACCGTGGTAAGCCGCGCGATGTGGTCCTGACGCTGACAGAATATGATGCACCCAATGTGATGCGGTTTCGCGGCGATGGCACCGGTCTTGGGATTCGTGTGGATGTGGAACTGGTGGCGATGTCGCGTGACCGCACGCGCCTGTCCTTTGAAGTGACGCTAGAGGCGCACACACTGGCCGCACGCCTGTTATTACAGTCGCTGAAGCTTGCCCGTACCAAGATGAACAAGGGTTTTCACACCCGTATCGCGAGCATGGCCGCCGATATCGAAGATCGCTACCGCGCGATCGCCTGACCCATTGCGCTTTGGGTATCAGTGGGGTCAGCGTGATTGTTCGTGTTGAAACCGCTGCTGGGCGACACGTTCGTTGCGTTCGCTCTTGTTTAGGTCCTGCAGCGTGGTGCGCACGTAGTCTAAATGCGCTTCCACTGCGCGCCGTGCCGCTTCGGCATCGCGTGCCTGTAACGCGGTGTTGATCGCACGGTGCTGGGTCAGCAGGGTGTCGCGGGTTGTACGCTGTTTGAACATCATCTTGCGATTATAGAACACACCTTCGCGCAACAGCTGATACATCGACCGCATCATGTGTAGCATAATCACGTTGTGGCTGGCCTCGATAATGGACAGGTGAAAATCCGCGTCCAGCTGCGCCTCATCATCGGGATTGCGCTTTGAGTGGGCGCCTTCCATCTTATTAAAGATGGTCTGGATCACCTTCAGGTCGGTATCCGATGCCAGCCGAGCGGCACGTTCTGCCGCCAGACCTTCCATGTCACGACGGAAAGAAATGTAGTCAAACACCGCCTCGTCATGGTTGGCGAACAGCTTGACCAAAGAGTCCGAGAAGGCCGATCCAAGTACATCCGCCACATAGATCCCCGATCCTGCCTTAGAGGTCAGCAACCCTTTTTCCTGCAGATCCGAGATCGCTTCGCGCAGCGATGGGCGCGATACACCCAGCCGATCCGCCAGCTCCCGCTCTGCGGGCAGCCGTTCACCGGGGCGCAGGATGCCACGCAGGATCAACAATTCGATCTGGCGCGTCACTGCAGTGGAGAGTTTTTCGGGCTGAACTTTCTGGAAGGGCATCTATCACCTTTATGTAATTGGTCAATTTATATGACCAGCATAGAGGGCTGGCAAGCAGGGGATTGGTAAAGGGCTTAGCGCGGGACAGATTTACTGCGCCACAACAGAAATAGCGCGATCGTTGTCATTAAAATTTCGACCTGAAAGGTCCAGTGATTTAGGAAGGATAGGATCCAGTGGCTGTGGGTCGCCTGCACGATGACTAGCGTGTTTGGAGTATGGTCCAGCGGCCAGCCCCAAGCGATAGCGCCTGCGATGGTGTCCAATGCCATATGAACCAATCCGCCCACGCCGACCATAATGACCGTCAGACCCAACGTATTTTGCATCCGGTGGAGCAACAGGCCCGTTAGCAGAACGATCACCCATAGCAGAGGGCGATGGGTCAGATACTGATGATGATGAAATGCACCATGATCGACAAAATGAAACCAGAGCATATCAATGTCCGGTAAAATTCCCCCAACGAGACCCGCGGCGAATACCTGTCGGGGAAGGTGGCGCTGAAAGGGCTTCAGCGCCAGATAGGCCCCGGAAAGGTGCCCAGTGATGAACACTTAAAACTCCACCCCGATCTGCGCTTTGATACCGGCGCGGAAGGGGTGTTTGACCAGCTCCATCTCTGTCACCAGATCGGCGGCTTCGATCAGCTCTTCCTTGGCATTGCGACCCGTCAGGACCACGTGGGTCATTGGCGGCTTTTCCTCCTCAAGGAACTGCACCACCTCGTTGACGTCGATGTAGTCATACCGCAGGGCGATGTTGATCTCATCCAGCAGCACCATTTTGTGGCTGTCATCGCGGATCAGCTCTTTGGCCTTTTCCCACGCGGCCTGTGCCATTTCAACGTCACGGTCGCGGTCCTGTGTTTCCCAGGTAAACCCTTCGCCCATTGTGTGGAAGGAACAAGTGTCGGAAAATTTGTCCAAAATCAGGTCACGTTCGCCGGTGCTCATTCCGCCTTTGATGAATTGCACCACGGCGCACTTCATGTCATGGGCGATGCAGCGGAAGATCATGCCGAACGCGGCAGAGCTTTTGCCTTTGCCCTTGCCAGTGTTAACGATGATCAGGCCTTTTTCGTCGATTTTGGTGGCCATGATCTTGTCACGGGCGGCCTTCTTCTTGGCCATCTTCATTGCATGACGGTCGCTGTCTACTGTCATCTGGGGGATCTCCTGTCGCCTGTTTCTTGCGGTCTGGACCGACTTTGAGGTGTTTGGCTTCAGGGCGCAAGGGGCAGGCGTTGCTGCTAACGCAAAAGCGGCCCCCGAAGGGACCGCCTGTTGTTTCAGTTTCGCTGCCGTTTATTCCGCCGGCATCACCGCTGTTTCATCAGAGCGGCCAAAATGTTGACGGTTGAGGCGCAGCACCAGCGCGATCATCGCTATCTGTGCAGCCAGTGCGACGGCGGTCACCGCCCAATAGGTCAGGCTGAATTGGTCCACCGCACCGGCAGGCACCAATCCTTTGTTGAGGAAGAAGTGGATCATCACCGTCAGTGCCACACCGGGGCAAACCAGCGCGTATGATCCGGGCGAGGTCAGGCGGCCAAAAACGTAGTCCTTGAAATATCCCTGCCGCAGCATCACCACCATGCCTAGGGCGATGAAGACGATCTGAACGCTCAGCATGCGGGCAAAGAACATCATGCCATCGCTCGCCTCAGCATGGGCGTCGAAACTGGTGTGCAGCCCGTGGGACTGGCGGAAGGACAGGATGCCCAGCACGGTCATCAGCGGTACGATTACCATCAGGGTCGGACCTGCCTCTTTGGCGGTACCATGTTGCAGCATGGCGCTGACAGCGGTGATCGCAGCGAACAGTGCGTAGATCACAGCGACAACAGCAAAGAAGGTCGACAGCAGCATCGCAATTGTTACGGTGATGTGATTGTGGCTCATCGCAGCAGGGGCCGAAAGACCAACGCCGATCATTGACAGAGCAAATGCAGGCATCAGCTGTGCGAAGGAGTTGTGGCCTGCCAGCGAAAACTGTCCTGCCTCACTAAAGATGCGGCCCAGATAGCGTCCGATCAGTCGCAGTGCCCAGATCCCGATCAGGGAAAAGGTCAGCACGGCCATAGGGAACAGATACTCCACCACCGACCACAGGTTCGGGACAAACACCATTCCGATGATGAAAAGAGCGTTCACGGTCATAGCCATCGCCAGCGGGGCGGCCAACAGGGTGGCTTCGCCATTTGTACTGGTCAGGGTCTTGTAGGCGTCTGAATTGCGGAAAGCGGAGAGGGCCGAGAGGTTCCAGAGCAGTGTCTTGATGTTCAGGATTGCAAAGCCCGCGATTCCAAGGACCGCGACAGCGATTGCAACCTGCATCGGCAGGGTGCCGGTTTGAAAGGCCGTTGTAATGTCACCAAACAGCGGCACCGGCTGGTCAGGGTGCGGCACCCAGAACATCAGATACATGAAAAACGTGACAGCCAGCCCCCCCGCGCCGAGGGAAGCAAGGAAGTAGAGCGGCGTATAGTTGTCGGCAGGGCGTTTGAAGTTTGATGCCATGACGGCCTCCATCGAGATTCCATTAATATTCCAATTATGGAATATATAATATTCAAAAAATGGAATGCAATGGTAGACCCCTCAGGAACTGGTGAATGCGGCCAATAAATCCGAACGCATTAATTGAGCATTAACCTCTCCGCCGTAATCATCCTGTTATGCGTTATTTTTTAGTGATTTGCGGGGTGATGATTCTCTTTCTGGCGGGCTGCGATATGGCTGGCCGGAATTTTCGCGGTGTGCCGCCAACGCGCGTTGCGGTGGCTGACATGCAGTTCACCATGCGGGCAGCCGGTCACACGGTTGAGGCGATTCGAACCAATCCCATGGCGGATCCGCGCATGGATCAGGTCAGTTTATTGGCAGGTATGGCGATGGAAACTCTCACAAGTTGTGAGGTGCGTCAGATCGGTGGTGATGTGGCGGTAGTGCAGGTGAAACTACACTGTAATGACCCGGCGGACGCTGCCGTATTGGCGGCCGGTGGTGACTACAAATGTCGAGTTTCCAAGGCCGGGGATATGTGGTGCCGCTCTTTGGCAGCGACAGGCGACGCGTGATGCAGCCGCGCGCTAGCTGTTAGGATGAGGTCCCTCATGCCACTGTTTGGGAGGGCAGTCAGGCATGAAACTTGGGGGCGCAGATGCGGATCTGCGCCCCCAAGTGTGTCCGGCGGGGGAGGCTGCCTCATCGGTTCAGTTGTTTTCCAAAAGGCCCTCGATAAACGCACGAGCCGAATTTGACCGCGGCACCCAGAGACCACGATCTAGGGCTTCCTTCAGGCGCTCGGCAATCTCGCGTAGCGCAGGGGCGTTGTGATCAGCGATGAACTCGCGCGTATCGTCATCTTCTAGAAAGGCAGCGTGCACCATGTCGAAATGGTGATGTTTCACCACGCCTGTGGTTGCGGCAAAGGCAAAGAGGTAGTCGACCGTCGCAGCAATTTCGAACGCGCCTTTGTAGCCGTGACGCTTCACGCCATCGATCCATTTGGGGTTTACCACGCGGGAGCGTAGCACGCGGCCAATCTCCTCATCCAAGGTGCGGATGACAGGACGCTCGGGGCGCGAATGGTCGTTGTGATAGATCGGACGCGCCTCACCCTGCAGGGTTTTCACCGCAGCGGCTGCGCCGCCTTCGAATTGGTAGTAGTCGTCACTGTCTAAAAGGTCGTGTTCGCGGTTGTCTTGATTTTGCACAATCGCTTCTGTTTGTTTAAGGCGCTGCTCAAAGCCGACGCGGTCGCGTGTGCCCTCACCGCCAGCGCCATAGGAATAGCCGCCCCATTCGAGATAAGCCTCGGCAAAATCGGCGGTGTCATTCCAGATGCGCTCATCAATCAATGCCTGCAGACCCGCGCCATAGGCACCTGGTTTTGACCCAAAAACGCGCGCTGCGCCTTCACCGGCCCGTGCACGGGCGGCGGCTGGGTTTTGATCGTCGCTTTCATCCAGCGCCTGCACCGCGCGTGCGGCGCTATCGACCAGCGCGATCAGCTGTGGGAAGGCATCGCGGAAAAAGCCCGAGATACGCAGTGTTACATCCACACGCGGACGGCCCAGTACCCCTTCGGGCAGGATCTCAAACCCTGTCACGCGCCGGTTGGCGCTGTCCCATTTTGGCTTCACCCCCATCAGGGCCAGCGCCTGTGCGATATCATCGCCGCCGGTGCGCATGTTTGCGGTGCCCCATGCGGTGACCAGCATGCTGCGCGGCCAGTCGCCGTGATCCTGAAGGTGCTTTTCGATCAGTAGGTTGGCAGATTTCCATCCCAGCGCCCAAGCGGTTGGTGTCGGCACTGCGCGGCTGTCGACGGAGTAAAAGTTTCGTCCTGTCGGCAGCGTGTCTAACCGTCCGCGCGTCGGTGCGCCAGAGGGGCCAGGTGGCAGGAAGCGACCCTCCAGCACTTTGAGGAAACCGTCACGCTCTGCCGGACCACAGGCGTCCAGCGTTGGGATGATCTTCTCTCGCAGATGGGTCAGCACCTCTGCCGACTGCTCACCGGGAGCTTCAGCGCCGGTGCCGACCAGTGTGATCGCCAGTAATTCCAACCGTTCCACCGTGTCGCCTGTACTGCGCCATGTGGCGGCGTCCAATGCGGCCAAAAGGTCGGGGCGTATACCAGTCCAAGGCGCGGCCATGTCACAATCAAGCGGATCAAAATCCAACCCCAGATCGGTTGCTAAGGCACGGATCAGCGAATTGTCCACGCCCTTGCCCTGCCCACGCGGCACACGGGCCAGCGCGATGGCTAGATCGCGGGCCTGCACGCCTTCTGGTGAGGTGCCGAAAATATGCAACCCATCGCGGATCTGCGCCTCTTTCAGGTCGCAGAGGTAAGCGTCTAGCTTGGCCAGATCGCGATCCTCATCTTCCCCATTTAGGCCCGCGTCCTCGCCAATGCCGGTGGCGGAGGTCAGCGATAGGATTTCACGTCGCAGATGCTCGATACGGCGGGGGTCAACGCCCGCTGCCTCGTAGTATTCATCCACCAGCGCCTCCAGATCCTTCATCGGGCCATAACTTTCGGCGCGGGTCAGGGGTGGGGTCAGGTGGTCGATGATCACCGCCTGGGCGCGGCGTTTGGCCTGCGTGCCTTCGCCGGGGTCATTGACGATGAAGGGGTAGAGGTGCGGCGTCGGGCCAAAGACCACCTCGGGCCAGCAGGTCGATGACAGCGCCAGTGCTTTGCCCGGCAGCCATTCCATATTGCCGTGCTTGCCCATATGCGCAATCGCATGGGCACCAAACACGTGGCGCAGGTAAAAGTAGAAGGCCAGATAGTTGTGCGGCGGCACCAGATCGGGCGAATGGTAGGTATCCGTTGGGTCGATATTATAGCCCCGCGCGGGCTGCACCCCGATCAGCGCGTTGCCGAAGGGGAAGATCGACAGGGCGAAACCTGTGTCTGCGGTAAAGAATGGATCCTCCTCTGGTTGGCCCCAGCGCGCCTCCATCGGTTCGCGCACCTCCCACGGCAGGGCGTCGTAGAACCGTTTGTAGTCGGTTAGTGACAGGGTCACCCCACCTTCACGCGTGGCGCGGTCGGTCAGCCAGTTGGTGGGGCCGGCCATGATGGCCTTCATCAAGGTGTCACTGTCGGCGGGGGCGTCTGCTACGTCGTAGCCTGCTTGACCCAACGCCTGCAGCATGTTGACCGCCGCCGCAGGTGTATCGAGGCCGACGCCATTGGCCAGTCGCCCGTCCTTGTTAGGATAGTTTGCCAGCACCATTGCGACCTTGCGATCTGCGATAGGTGTATGGCGCAGACGGGCCCAGTTCGCGGCGAGCGAGGCGGCAAATTCGATCCGGTCGCCTTGCGCGCGGTAGGTGGCGATGGGGCATTCTGTGGCTTCATCAAAATAGGCCTCATCCTTGAAGCTGATCGCGCGGGACAGCACGCGACCGTCCACCTCTGGCAGGGCGACATTCATTGCGATGTCGCGTGCTGACAGGCCGGTCAGGCCTTCGGCCCAGGCCTGTTCGTTGCTGCCTGCCAGAACTACCTGAAATACTGGTGCCTCATCGGCTGCGGGCATGATCAGCGGGTTTTCAGGGCTGGTGTCGCCCACATGGGGGCTACCGACGGCAAAGGATGTGGCGTTCAGGATGACCGAGGGCGGTGCGGCAGTGAACAGGGTTTCCAATGTCGCGACTGACACCGGATCCTTTAGGGAGGCGACAAAGATTGGCAGCGGGTTCAGCCCCTGGCGCAGCAGCGATTTCACCATGCGGTTGATCGGGTTCAGGCCTGCCCCCTGTACCAACGCGCGGTAGAAGATCAGCGGAACCACCGGCTGCCCGTCCTGCCATGCGGTTTGCGCGGCAGACAGATCAGCAACACCTGCACCGGGCCAGTACACACCTGCACGCAGCAGTGGCGCCGCAGCTTGCGGGGCCTCGCCCTCATGCCCTGCCAGCATCCAGCGTGCGTAGGACAGGAAGTTCAGCGCATTGTCTGGCCCGCCCTCAACCATGTAGGCCCACAGTGCGTCGTAATCGGCGGCAGATACAGTGGACAGCTCACGCAGCTCTGCGTCTGGCTTATCATCGCCGGGCAGTGCCACGAAAGGCACGCCCACCTCTGCCAATCGGGCGGCGTATTGTTGGAACCCGTATTTCCAATACCCCGCGCCGCCAAGGATTCGTGCAATCACCAGTTTCGATTTGGTCGCGCAATCATCCAGATGCAGGTCCACCGACATCGGGTGTTGCAGGTGGGTGAGGTTGGCCAAACGCAGCTGCGGTGCGTCCTCCAGATCCTGACGTGCTTGGCTCAGTGCCGCCAGTTCCGTGTCGGCGGCAGAAATAAACACCAGTTCGGCCGGTGTCTGGCCCAGATCCACAGGCTCCTGCCCATCATCAATAGAGCCGGGGGTCGCAGCGAGAAG
Source organism: Thalassobius sp. Cn5-15 (assembly GCF_022347685.1). GTDB lineage: Bacteria > Pseudomonadota > Alphaproteobacteria > Rhodobacterales > Rhodobacteraceae > Thalassobius. The sequence continues at coordinate 346,479 of NZ_JAKRGF010000003.1, read as the reverse complement.
ATGCATCTAGCAGTCCTTTGCTTGAGCTTTGTGGTAGAGTGCGGCATGAGCCGTCAGAACCAGTAAAAGAGGGAAGAGATGGATTACAGCAGAATGGGCGGGGTGAAGCCCACATATGGCAAAAACAAGCCCCGCAACAAGAACGATCGCCGCAACAACGATGCCGGCACTGACAAGGCCGCGCTGTTGGAGCGGATGAAGAAGGCCGCCGAGGAAGGCAAGGCGTCTGAGGAAGAGCATAAGGGCTGATCGCTCAGCTCTTATGATATCCACCGCACGTGTTGCTGAGGCAGGCAGGCCCATGTTTCAGGCAACCACCGCCGGAAGCAGCGGTTTCTGCATGAAGAGGCTGGCGGGATGTTCGGGATAGTTCCCGAACGGACCGCAAACTGCGTAGCCCAGACGTTTATAGAGCGCGACTGCCGCCACCAGCTTGTCACCTGTTTCCAGCTTGATCGCCGAGTGTCGCAGCGCGATGGCGCGGCTTTCCAGCGCGTCCATCAGATGCTTCGCCAGTTGCTTGCCACGTGCCTCCGGCGTGACAAACAGGCGTTTAACCTCGCTGTAGTCGCCACAATCCACCAATGCCACGCATCCCAATGCCGCGCCGTTTTCACGGGCGACCAAGAAGGTGATGCTGTCATCCATCAGTTCCTCTGGATCAAGGGTGAAGCATTCGTCAGCCGAATAGACCGCGCGCAGGGCCGCATCGGATCCGGCCAGCAGGGCGCGTCCGTCATCGGTCAGCGGTGATTCCTGCGCGATTTCGATCATGCCTGCAGCGCTTTTTCGATCGCGGCGCGGTCCAGGCCGGATTCACCGATCACCACCAGACGGGTCTGGCGCGGGGCGCTGCCGAAGGGTTGGTCGAAATAGGTATCGATGCGCGGGCCAACGGCCTGCAGGGTCAGACGCATGGGTTTGCCTTCAACAGCGGCGAAGCCTTTCAGGCGCAGGATGCCATGGTCGCGGATGACGGATACCACCTGATCAGCGAAGGCCTTGGGATCGGCCACTTCGGCGCGCTCCACGACGAAGCTTTCGAAAGCGTCGTGATCATGATCGTGGTGGTGGTCGTGATCATCATGATGATCATCGTCGTGGTGATGGTCATCCTCATGGTGGTGATGGTGGTGGCTTTCGTGGCGGGCGTCCATGTCCTCTTCGGCGCCCACCCCTTGGCCTAGCAGCACATCCACTGGCAGCGCCCCCATCGAGGCTTTGATAACCTGCACGCCTGACCGGCTCTCTGACTTCAGCTTGGCGGTCAGCTGGGATGCTTCGTCCTCGCTCAGTAGGTCTGATTTGTTGACCACGATCATATCGGCGCAGGTGACCTGATCTGCAAACAGTTCGGACAGTGGCGTTTCATGGTCGAGGTTTTCGTCCATCTTGCGCTGTGCGTCCACCGCAGCGACGTTGTGGGCGAACTGGCCGTCATGTACAGCGCGGCCGTCCACGACGGTGACAACGCCATCCACTGTCACGCGGGTCGAGATCTCGGGCCAGTTAAAGGCGCGGACCAGCGGCTGCGGCAGCGCAAGGCCGGAGGTTTCGATCACGATGTGGTCAGGCTTCTGATCACGATCGAGCAGTTTCTCCAACGTCGGAATAAAATCTTCGGCCACGGTGCAGCAGATGCAACCGTTGCTGAGCTCCATGATGTCATCTTCGGTGCAGGTTTCATCGCCGCACCCCTTCAGGATGTCACCATCGACGCCAAGGTCGCCGAATTCATTGATGATCAGCGCAATGCGTTTGCCGTTGGCATTGGCCAGCATGTTGCGGATAAGCGTGGTTTTCCCGGCGCCCAGGAAACCTGTGACAACGGTGGCGGGGATCTTGGCGGACATATTTGTGTTCTCTCTCTTTGGGCGGGCGGTGACTGCGGAACCTGCCACGCAGGCTGATTTTCGGCTATGTAATCAGTGCCGGGGGACAGTGCCAGAGTGCAGTCGCCGAAAGCGGTCGCACAGATATGCTGCGGCTTTCGGGCATCTTTCCTCTCACCCGCCATCCCCGACGGATTCGGTTTTTTCTGCGTATGGCAGGTCTCCTGGCTGGCGGGTCAATACCGCTGTCGCCTTCCCAAGCGTATGCTCAGTGGCTCTTTGACAGCGGCTCACCGCGGACAGTCGCGGGGGCGGCTGTGGTCGCAGGTTCCGGCTTGGATCTCCTGTTCCACATTCCCTCTTCGTCCTGCAGATCCGGTGACCCGCAGAAACCATACGAGGCATTTGATCGCGTAAATGCGCCCCATAGGTCAAGCGTGTTTGCGCAGCGCCGGGGATTAAAAACGACGTCATTTCGCAGGGCTTTTGCCGACAACCCGCAATATTTTGTGGATAACTGACAGGATAAGTCGAAATACGGGGTCATTGCGTTGACTCACGCCTTCGTGACCACTCAGGATCAGGGATCATTGGAATCATATTTAGGCCAAACGCAGGGATACCGCGCCACTTGCTGTTTTCTAAACTCAGACTGACCGGCTTTAAAAGCTTCGTCGATCCGACCGATCTGTTGATCAAGGACGGGTTGACCGGCGTGGTCGGGCCGAACGGCTGTGGCAAATCGAACCTTTTGGAGGCGCTGCGCTGGGTGATGGGCGAAACTCGTCCCAAGGCGATGCGCGGTGGCGGGATGGAGGATGTGATCTTTGCCGGTGCCTCGTCCCGTCCGGCGCGGAATTATGCTGAGGTCAGCCTTGTCATCGACAATTCGCAGCGCTTGGCGCCCGCGGGGTTCAATGACGATGATCAGCTGGAAATTGTCCGCCGGATTACCCGCGATGTTGGATCTGCCTACAAGGTGAATACCAAGGATGTCCGTGCCCGTGACGTGCAGATGCTGTTTGCAGATGCTTCCACTGGCGCACATTCACCGGCGCTGGTGCGGCAGGGTCAGATTTCAGAACTGATCAACGCTAAACCCAAGGCGCGGCGGCGTATTCTGGAAGAGGCTGCGGGGATCTCTGGCCTCTATCAGCGGCGTCATGAGGCAGAACTGAAGCTGAAGGGCGCGGAACAGAATCTGGCGCGTGTCGATGACGTGGTAGATCAGCTGGCCAGTCAACTGGCAACGCTCGATCGTCAGGCCCGTCAGGCCGCCCGCTATCGCATCATTGGCGAAGAGCTTCGCAAGGCTGAGGGTCTGCTGCTCTACCGCCGCTGGCGCGAGGCGGATGAGGCGCGACTGGCTGCAGAGGCAGAGCTTCGGTCCCGAGTCACGGTCGCCGCACAAGCAGAGGCAGAGGCGCGCAAAATCGCCAAGATGCGGGAAGAACTGGATGCAGGCTTGCCTCCCCTGCGGGAAGAAGAGGCGATTGCCGCCGCGATACTGCAACGCCTCATGGTGCAGCGTGATACGCTGAAGGATCAGGAAGCCCAGGCGCTGCAATCCATTGAAACGCTGAAAAATCGCATTCTGCAGATGGCCAAGGATATCGAGCGCGAGGCCGGCCTGAACCGCGACGCTGGTGAAACGATCGAACGTCTGGAGTGGGAAGCGCGGGAGTTGCAAAAAGCCAGCGAAGGCCATGAGGAAAAGCTGGAGATCGCATCAGACATGGCGCAAGAGGCCGCTGCCATCCTGCAGGAACGTGAGGCAGAGATGTCGCAACAGACCGAAGATGTTGCGCGTTTGTCCGCCCGCCACCAATCAGCGCAGCGCTTGCTGGATGATGTGCGCCGCACGCTGGCACGGTCTGAGGCGGAGGCGATGAAAGCCCGCGATGCTGTCACTGCCGCGCAGCAGGCGTCCGAGCAGGCAGAGGCGAATTTCGCCAGCGCTGAAGAAGAAGCAGAGATCGCGCAAGCGACTGCCGAAAACGCCGAAGAGACCCTGCTGGACGCAGAAACCGCCCGCGCGGAGACACAGGCGCGTGAGGCAGATGTGCGCGCCGAACGGTCCGAGACTGAGGGCGAATTGAACGCGCTCAGGGCTGAGGTCACGGCACTCGCGAAACTTTTGGAACGTGACACGGCAGAGGGTGGCCAGATCCTTGACCGCCTGCAGGTGGAGATTGGGTTTGAAAAGGCGCTGGGCGCTGCGCTGGCTGATGATTTGCGCGCTCCGCAGGTGGAGGGGGATGGCCCCTCTGGCTGGACCGAATTGCCTGATTACGATGTGGTGCAACGACTGCCTGACGGCGTGCCTGCGCTGTCCAATCATGTTTCAGTGCCGGATGTTCTTGCGCGGCGTATGGGGCAAATCGGTTTGATTGATCCTGAGGACGCGCCGCGCCTTCAGCCTCTTTTGCAGCCGGGGCAGCGCCTTGTGTCGATAGAAGGCGACTTGTGGCGTTGGGATGGCTATCGCGCCTGGGCAGAGGATGCACCGTCCGCTGCCGCGCTGCGCCTGCAACAGCTGAACCGTTTGGAAGAGTTAAAACAGCAATCAGAACACGCCAACAGCCGCGCTGAAGCTGCACGTGCGGCGCATGAGGCATTGACGCAACGTCTGGCTGATCTGACCCGCGCTGATCAGGCTGCCCGTCAGGCACGCCGTGATGCGGATCGTCTGGTGAATGAGGCCTCTCGCAAGTTGTCGCGGGCAGAGGCGGATATGACACTGGCGGGCTCAAAGCTTGAAAGTCTCGGTATGGCGGTGGAGCGCCATGAAGATGAAGCGATGGAGGCCCGTGAGCGTGTGGTTGAGGCCGAAGAAGCGATGGAGGATCTGGAGGATCTGACAGAGGCCCGCGCCGCGATTGAGGATCTGAAGCTGACGGTTGAGGCCGCGCGGATGACCATGATGACCAAACGTTCCGCCCATGATGAGGTGCGCCGCGAGGGTGAGGCCCGCCTGCGTCGCACGCAGGAGGTGACCAAGGAAATCTCTGGCTGGAAACACCGCCTTGAAACCGCCTCCAAACGCAGTACAGAACTGGCGGAGCGCAAGGAAGAAAGCGAAGAAGAACTAGCCGAAGCGATGGCCATGCCTGAAGAGATCGCGGAAAAGCGCGAAGAGCTGGGTGAGGCGATTGAAACCGCAGAGGATCGGCGGAAACAGGCGGCTGATGTTTTGGCAGAGGCGGAAAATGCCCTGCGGCTGGCTGAACAGGGCGAACGCGACGCAGAACGCGCTGCATCTGATGCCCGCGAAGCCCGTGCAGGGTCAGAGGCCCGCGCAGAGGCTGCGCACGAAACAGTCGCTCTGACTGTTGAGCGGATTGATGAGGTGATGCAGGTCACACCCAAGGCATTGCTGCAGACGCTGGATGTAAATCCCGAAGACATGGCCGATGCAGACGCGTTGGAACAAGACGTCAATCGCCTGAAACGTCAGCGAGACGCACTGGGGGCAGTCAACCTGCGCGCCGAGGAAGACGCAAAGGAAGTGCGTGAAGAACATGGGGCGCTGGTCGACGAAAAGGCTGACCTTGAGGAGGCGATAAAAGCGCTGCGGTCCGGTATCGCCAACCTCAACAAAGAGGGTCGCGAACGGCTGTTGACCGCGTTTGAGCAGGTAAACTCCAATTTCTCGCTCTTGTTCACCCACCTTTTTGGTGGCGGGGAGGCCAATCTGGAACTGATCGAAAGTGATGATCCACTGGACGCGGGGCTAGAGATCATGTGCCAGCCGCCGGGCAAGAAACTGTCGACGTTGTCTCTCTTGTCCGGGGGGGAGCAAACCCTGACCGCGATGGCGCTGATCTTTGCTGTGTTCCTTGCCAACCCTGCGCCGATCTGCGTGTTGGATGAGGTGGACGCACCGCTGGATGATGCGAACGTGACGCGCTTTTGCGATCTGCTGGACGAAATGTGTCGCCGCACCGATACCCGTTTCCTGATCATCACCCACCATGCGGTGACGATGGCACGTATGGACCGCCTGTTCGGTGTCACCATGCAAGAACAGGGTGTTAGCCAACTGGTCAGCGTCGATCTGAAGAAGGCTGAGGCGCTGGTCGCCTGATCCCTCACCCCTCCCTTTACTAAGACGTCACCTGATTGTGACCCTGTCGCGCTTCAACCCGTGTCAGGATCACTTGGAACAGGAGGTAGAGAATGCAGACACCTAACGCTTTGAAATGGGCGGCGCTGGCCGCTCTCATTGCAGGCCCGTTGCTTGCGCAGGAACAGATTTGGCCGGACCGCGACAGCGATATGTTGTTCAGTCAATTGGATCTTCAAAATAGGCTGCAGGGACGCACGCTGGAGTTTTTTGATGGCGGCACCTCAGCTTACAAAGAGGATGGTACCTACCAGTGGACCTATGCCGGTGGCGGTGACTGGCACGGCATGTGGCGCGCTGAGGAGGGCAGTGTGGTCTGTGTTGATTTTATCACCGAGGTGACACGCTGCGATCGCATCGTGGAAAATAGTGGTCGTTTGGTGATTTTGACTGCCGACGGTCAGCGTTTCCCGGTACGTGAAATGGCTGAGAATTCGGTGACCTACTGAAAACCGGCCGCCAATAATGCGGCCGGTTTAAATGTTCTAAAGCCTTTGGATCACAGTGCGTTCAGCAGCGCTCGTGTTGGCCAAGCATCCGCTGGCAGGCCCAGACGTTGCTGTTCCGCCTGCGTCGCAGCACGGGTGCCCGCGCCCAAGATACCGTCGATTTTGCCCACATCATGCCCGCGCGCGGCCAACTTGCTTTGCAGGGCTTTCATCTCCGCGCCTTCCAGACCGGGATCAGGGTTACCTGCGTTAAATACCGGACCACCCATCAGGCGGGTGCCGAAGTAGGCAGCAGTCAGTACATATGTAAAGCTTTGATTCCATTCAAAATAAACGTCGAAGTTCGGATAGGCAACGAAAGCGGGGCCATTCCGGCCCTGCGGCAGGATTAACTTAGCCTTCAGCCCCTTGCCATCCCATGCACCGGAGCGTGGGCGCACGCCCATCGCCTGCCATTTGCTGACTGGCAGTGCCTGTGCCGTACCGCTGAGGGACCAGTCCATATTGGCAGGCACCTCAACCTCTTGCAGCCATGGTTCCCCCGCACGCCATCCGAGGTGTTGCAGCATTTTGCCCCCCGACATCAACGCATCAGGGGCAGAGGTTTTTAGCGATACTTGACCGTCGCCGTCGCCATCCACACCGTTTTCCAGAATGTCGGCAGGTAGCATCTGCACCATGCCGATTTCGCCCGCCCAGGCACCTGTGGTGCGTTGGGGGTCAAAATTGCCGCGGCGATACAGCTCCAGCGCAGCAAAGACTTGGGGGCGGAACAATTCGGGACGGCGGCAGTCATGAGCCAGCGTGACCAGTGCGTTCAGTGTATTGATGTCACCCTGAAACCCGCCGTAATCCGTTTCAAACGCCCAGAACGCCAAAAGGACACCGCGCGACACGCCATATTCTCGTTCGATCCGGTCAAAAACGGCGCTGTATTCCTGCGCTTTGCGCTTGCCGGTGTTGATGCGGCCTTGCGAAATCAACCGACGTGAAAAGCTTGTGAAATCCATCTGAAACACGCCTTGGCGGCGGTCGGCAGCCAGCACGTTCTGATCTTGGCGAACATTGGCGAAGAAGCGTTTGGTTAGACCTGCATCATACCCGTTGGCCTCTGCCTCGTTGCGCAGGTCTTTGACAAATGCGTTGAAATTACCGCCACATTCGCTGGCGTATGCGGGGGCGGCCAGACCTGCGATTAGGGCAAGGGTCGTTAGAGCGCGTTTCATAAATGCCTCTTGAGTTGAATAAGTTGCGCGCTGCCTACCACGTACGGCGCCGTATGGGTTAGAAAATTCTCAGATCACCGTGACGATCAGGGCAAGAGCGAGCATGACGCCCCAAACCCGCCATAGCGCGGTGCAGGCTGCATCGACGTGATCGGGGCTGGCGTCTTGGGTGCCTTCGACGTTTACATAGGCGAAATCCTGCATTTCACCTTCGTATGAGCGCGGCCCGGCGAGCGCCACATCCAGCGCGCGGGCCATCGCGGCCTCTGGCCACCCTGCGTTGGGGGATCGGTGACGGCGCGCATCCTGCACCAAGAGCGGCCAGCCCTGATAAACACGGTGTGTCAGGGCAATCAGAACCGCAGTCAGGCGGGCGGGAACCAGATTCAGCAGATCGTCGAATTTGGCAGCAGCCCAGCCGAAATCTTCATGCCGCTCGGTACGATAGCCGATCATGCTGTCAGCAGTGTTGGTGATTTTATACAGCAGTAACCCCGGCAGCCCGAGGAGCGCATACCAGAAAATTGGTGCAATCACCCCGTCGGAGAAGTTTTCGGCCGCGCTTTCAATCGCGGCGCGGCTGATGGCGGGGCCATCCATGTCTGAAGTGTCGCGCCCGACAATGCGGGCGACCATCAGGCGGCCATCACCTACGGACAGGCGCAGCGCATTGCCTACGTCACGCACATGGTCCACTAGCGACCGCTGCGCCAGAAGCGCGGCCAGAATGAGGAGTTCGACGATGGGGCCAAAGCTGGCAAGGATCCAGCCGAGCACCAGCGCGCCAAGGCCAAGCGCGGCCATTGTCAGTACGCCCTTCTCACGGCGGCGTTCATAGTTGTCTTCATCATTGTTGAAACGGGTGTCGGCCCAGCCGATCAATCGCCCCATCAGAATGGCAGGGTGGGGGACACGGTCATAGATCGCCTTGGGTTCGCCCACGGCAGCGTCCAGGAGCATGGCAAGAAACAGAATCATAGTGCGGCCTCCAGCCGGTGCCATTGGTCGGGCGCGGGCAGGCCCAGACGGATGAAATTGCGGGAATAGGGGAAGATGCGGGTCCAGATTTGCGCCTGCGCAAAACGGTTCTGCCATTGGGCGGCATCATCGACCTCATACAGACGGAACAGGGTGGTGCCGCCGTGTAACGTCGCGCCTGCCTGTGTCATCATCTGATCCAACCGGTCACTGTCGGATTGCAGCCGCTGGCGAGTGGCATCGGCCCATGCGTGATCCTGCAACGCGGCAGTGCCAACACGCAGGGCAGGGCCGGCAACGGGCCATGGGCCCAGCATCTGTTCCAGTTTTGCAATCAGAGAAGGGTCTCCAATAGCAAACCCCAGACGCAGACCAGCGAGGCCCCAGAATTTACCAAAGCTTTTCAGAACGATCGTACCGTTATTGGCCGCACGCTCAATCAGCGTCGCCTTTGGGGTCACATCGCAGAAGCTCTCATCAATGATATGCAGATCTGACCAATACGGTTCCGTATTGTAGAGGTGGCCGGTGGGATTGTTCGGATGGACGATAACGCGGGCGCTGGGATCCTTTGGTGTCACCTGCCAGCCTGCCGCAGCAAAGGCAGCGGCGTGTTCGTTGTAGGTGGGGGTGGGAATATCCACGCGGCCCGCTGTGCGCAGCGCCGGAATGCGTGCGATCAGGGATGAGGCGCCGGGCGCAGCCAAAATGGCAGCACCTTCGGGTGCGTTCCAGAATTGTCGCGCCGCTGCGACCAACGCCTGTTGTGCGCCTTTGTCGGGCAGGGCGTTCCAAGCGTCGGCTTTGATCTCGCCGATGGGGTAGGGCACCGGATTGATGCCGGTCGACAGGTCCAGCCAATCAGATCGTACGCCACCGTATGTTTTTGCCGCAGCATCGACGCCGCCGCCGTGATCGCGAGCCTCTTGGATCATTTATTCCGCCTCATCCGTCGGTAGCGGTGGATGGCGGGTGACAAAATGCCCTTTCACGCCTTGTGGCCACTGGCGAAACGGCACCTGACCGGATTTGCTGTCGGCATGCAGGGCAGCGTATTCGACGATTGCCGCTGCAGCCTCCTCGGTGGGATCGAACCGGCCCAGAGTGTAGGCTAATTTGCCTTCACCTTGGATCGCGATGTTGCAAGCTTGATTGCAGCCCATCAGACAGGACACACGACGGGTTTTCACATCCGCGCGGCCACTGGCGCAGGCCTCGACCAGTTCGGCCAGAACTTCGCCGTCTTTCTGTTCGCGGCCTGAGGCCTCCCAATCTTCGGTTTTGCAGGTGTCACACACCGTAATCCAAGTTGTCATTCGCGCGCTCCTCTATCGGGGGCAGAGAAAACCGAAAATTGGCGCTGGCACAAGTGGGCAATCACGTCATCCGGTCACGTCCGTGTGGTGCCATATAGTCCAAAACAGGGTTGATCGGCAGGATGCGGTGCGGATTGATGCTATCGTGGCTGTAGTGATAGTGGCGCACGATGTGATCCATTTTCACCGTCTCCGACACGCCCGCAGTCTGATAGAGGTCACGGGTATAGGCCCAGAGGTTGGGGTAATCGACGATCCGCGCGCGGTTGCATTTGAAATGCAGGTGATAGACTGGATCAAATCGTATCAGCGTAGTGAACAGACGCCAGTCAGCTTCTGTCTGCCTGTCGCCTATAAGGTAGCGCGAGGTGCTGAGGCGCTCTTCCAGCCAATTCAGCGTGTCAAACAGCGGCTCGACTGCGGCGTTGTAGGCCGCTTGCGTGGTGGCGAAGCCCGCTTTGTAAACACCATTGTTCAGCGTGTCGTAGATTCGCGCGTTCACCTCTTCGATCATAGCGCGCTGATCGGCGGGCCAGTAGTCGTCCATATTGCCGGTGATGCTGTCAAAGGCGCTGTTCAGCATTCGGATAATCTCAGAGCTTTCGTTCGACACGATGGTTTCGCGCTGTTTGTCCCACAGAACTGGCACGGTAACGCGACCGGACATATGAGGCAGCGCCTTCAGGTAGACATCCCGCATGAATGGCAGCCCATAAAGGGTGTCACCCGTTGCCCCGTCAAAATCGGTGCCAAAGTTCCAGCCGTCCGACAGCATATCGGGGTGCACGGCGGATACGGTGATGTGAGCACTCAATCCTTTCAGAGCGCGAAAGATCAGCGCGCGGTGCGCCCAAGGGCAGGCGTAAGAGACATAGAGGTGGTAGCGTCCACTTTCGGCCTTGAACCCACCGTCGCCCGAAGGGCCCGCGGAACCATCAGCGGTGATCCAATTTCGGAACGCGGCCTCTGACCGTTTGAACGCTCCGTCTGAGGATTTAGTGTCATACCAGACGTCATGCCAGACACCGTCGATCAGCTTGCCCATGGTGAAGTCCTTTTCATGTAAGTTGTCATGATCCTAACGTCATGACGGCGGGCAGGGTACGCGTCTGCGGGCGCAAGTCTCCTGCATCTGTGCACAGGCTACGGTGCAGATAGCGGATACGGGTGCATACGAATTTCGCCGATAAGGTCGCAGAGTGTCACTTTGACGTCGGCTTTGGGGTGATCTGTGCCGCGAACCGCATTGCGGCAGGGATGCGTGGCCTTTATAACAACGCACAGACGAGTCCCCGACAGATGGGGGCCGGAGAGGTGTGTTTGTACGGTCGACCCACATCGGGGATCAGGAACAAACGTCGTCAGATGCCCGAACCCGGGCATTCTCTCTGCAAAGTGAGGTTGAACTGGGGAAACGGCATGAAAGCCATCTATTCAATTGCAGCCCTGTTTTGGGCAACAGCAGCGCAGGCGCACATCGGCCATTTGGGTGATGCGGCGGGCCATGATCACTGGATCGCGCTGGGCGCTTTGGGCGCGGCGGGGCTTATTGCCCTGATTGCGGGCCTGAAGGGCAGTAAGACAGACACGGAGGCTGCGAACGCCGCCTCGGACCACGACGCGACCCACGACGAAGAATTGCAGGAAGCCTAAAGTCATGAGCAAAACTGGTGTAATGATCTGCGGCCACGGGTCGCGCAGCCAAGCTGCAGTAGATGAATTTTCCGTCCTTGCCGACAAACTGCCCGCCCTGCTGCCGCAGGATTGGCTGGTAGAATACGGCTATCTGGAATTCGCCAATCCGGTAATTCGCGACGGTCTGGACAAACTGCGTGAGGCAGGTTGCGATCGTATTCTGGCGGTGCCGGGCATGCTGTTTGCGGCGATGCACTCGAAGAACGATATTCCCACTGTTCTGAATACCTACGCCAAGAAACATGGCATCGAGGTGTCCTATGGCCGCGAATTGGGTGTTGATCCCAAAATGGTCGCCGCCGCCGGTGCCCGCATTCAGGCAGCGGTGGAACAGGCTAACGCCGAACATGGTGAGGTCGCGCTGCATGACACCTGTCTGGTGGTGATCGGGCGCGGGGCCTCAGACCCTGATGCAAACGCCAACGTGTCGAAAATCGCCCGCCTCTTGCAAGAGGGCATGGGCTTTGGCTGGTTGGAGGTCGGCTATTCCGGCGTCACCTTCCCGCTCGTGGAACCCTGCCTGCGTCACACCAGCAAGCTAGGCTATAAACGGGTCATCGTGTTCCCCTACTTCCTGTTCACGGGCATCCTGATCGACCGGATCTATGGCTTCACCGATAAGGTTGCCGTGGATCACCCCGAAATCCAGTTCGTGAAGGCAGGCTACCTGAACGATCACGAACAGGTGCTGGCGACCTTTGCCGAACGGATCATCGAACAGGCGGGCGCTGTGCCGCCGCCGAACTGTGGCACCTGTCTGTTCCGCACGCAGGAACTGGCGATGGAGGATGGCAAGATTGTCATCTCTGCCGAAGACCGCGCTAAGGCTGCCGAAGGCACTGCGCATCCTGCTCTCGCCTCGGTCCCGCCGCCGACATGTGTGATGTGTAAATACCGCGTGCAGGTTCTTGGTTTTGAGGCGGAGGTTGGTTCCATACAGGAAAGCCACCACCACCACGTCGAAGGCCAAGGTGCCTCTGCGCCCGGATCGAACGTATCGGATTGTAAGATGTGTGATCTGTTCTGTACTGGCGAATGCCGCCTGGATATGGGGCATCACCACCATGACCACGCGCATGGTCACCACCACCACGGGCACAGCCATGACCACTCCCATGACCACGGCCACCATCACCACCATGATCACGACCACGTGCATGCTGAATATCCGCACGCCAAACACCCGCTTGGCCCTGAAAGCGCTCGCCGTAAAGGCTAACGGCCTTTCAACGTTCCTGAGCATACTCCCCGCCGGAGGTATCCTTCGGCGGCCATTCGTACAGAGGCTGCCTTGATGCGACCCTATGAAAAAGACCCCTCGGCCATCTACGCCGAAAGCTTCGCCACCGTGCGCCGCGAGGCGAAACTGGATCGGTTTGACGCAGGTATGCAACGCCTTGCGATCCGGCTGATCCACGCCTGCGGCATGGTTGAGGTTGCCGACCGTCTGGCCTTTTCCCCTGACGTCTATGCGGCAGGTAACGCAGCGTTGCAGGCGGGTAAGCCGATTCTGTGTGATTGCGAAATGGTCGGCGCGGGCATCATCCGGCGCTACCTCCCTGCGGAGAATGAGGTGATTGTCACCCTCAATGATCCCCGCACCCCGCCCTTGGCGGCAGAGATCGGCAATACCCGTTCCGCCGCAGCGGTAGAGCTGTGGGCTGATCATTTGGATGGTGCTGTCGTCGCCATCGGCAACGCCCCGACCGCGCTGTTCCATCTGTTGGAACTCTTAGACCAGGGCGCCCCGAAACCGGCGGCGATCCTTGGCTTCCCCGTCGGCTTCGTCGGCGCGGCAGAGAGCAAAGCTGAACTGGCCGCTCATCCACGTGGTTGCGATTTCGTCGCTCTGCGGGGCCGCCGCGGTGGATCGGCCATTGCCTCGGCCGCCGTAAACGCATTGGCTGCTGGTCTGCCTGAGGAGAAGGCCTGATGACAGCGACCAAGGTTGATCCCTGGCTGCATATCGTCGGCATTGGCGAGGATGGCGTTGACGGGCTGATGCCCGCCACCCGCGCAGTTGTGGAGGCGGCAGAGGTGATCGTGGGCGGTGAGCGCCACCATAAACTCTCCGCCGATGTGACTGCTAAGCGGTTGGCATGGCCATCACCCTTCAATGCACTCATTGGCATGCTGAAGGGGCTGAAGGGCAAGCGTGTGGTGGTTCTGGCCACCGGTGATCCCCTATGGTTTTCAGTTGGCGCCAGCATTGGTCGCCAGATGGATCCGGCCGAACTGGTTTATCACCCGCAGGTAGGGGCGTTTCAACTGGCCGCTGCGCGGCTGGGCTGGTCGATGGCGGATCTGGAAACCTTGACGGTGCATGGTCGGCCAGTAGAGCAGATGATTGCCTTCATCCAGCCATCTGCACGCTTGTTGATCCTGACCACAGGATCAGAAACACCGGCGAAGATCGCGGCCTTTCTGACGGATCGCGGTTTTGGCAAATCGCGGATGACGGTGTTGTCCAACATGGGCGGCGCGGATGAGGCGCGGTTTGATGGCGTGGCAGAGGCGTGGGATCATGAGGTGCCCCCTTTTAACACACTGGCTGTCGAATGCATCGCTGCGCCGGATGCGGCTTTGTTGCCACGGGTTCCGGGGCTGGCGGATGAATTGTTCCAAAACGACGGCACCATGACCAAACAAGAGGTGCGCGCCGCCACATTGGCAAAACTGATGCCAATGCGCGGGGCTCTGTTGTGGGACATTGGCACTGGTTGCGGATCGGTGGCGGTTGAATGGATGCGCTCTGCCTCGTACGCCCGCGCTATCGGGATCGAACCACGTGCGGATCGCCGCGCACTGGCGGCGGCAAACGCGCTGGCGCTGGGCGTGCCGAAACTGCAGCTGGTGGAGGGCAAGGTGCCCGATGCGCTGGTCGGTTTGCCCGCGCCGGATGCGGTGTTTATCGGTGGCGGCCTCAGCCATGCAACCTTTGAGCATGCATGGGCTGCGCTGCGCCCCCTCGGCCGCTTGGTTGCCAATGCGGTCACAATTGAAAGTGAGGCGACCCTTGTGTCCCTCCAGAAGAAATTTGGCGGTGAACTGGTCAAAATCTCGGTCGAGCGGGCCGAGGCGATCGGTCCCTTGAGCGGCTGGAAACCTCTGCGCACCGTCACCCAGTGGAGCTTGATCAAAAGATGACTGCAACAGCTCGCGGCAAACTTTACGGCGTTGGTTTGGGGCCGGGGGATCCCGACCTGATGACCTTGCGTGCCCATCGCCTGATTTCAGGTGCTGAGGTCGTAGCCTATCCAGCATTGGCCGGCGGCGATAGTTTCGCCCGCGCCATCGCGGCAGACGTGATCCCGGATGGCGCGCGTGAGATTGTGATGGATGTGCCAATGACCGTGGAACGCGGTCCTGCACAGGCTGCTTATGATCAAGGCGCTGCTGAAATCGCCGAGGCGCTGGCCGCCGGTCAGGACGTCATCTGCCTCTGTGAAGGGGATCCGTTTTTCTATGGGTCGTTCATGTACCTCTTTGCCCGCCTGTCTGAACGGTTTGAGGTAGAGGTGGTGCCAGGCGTCACGTCCATCACCACTTGCGCGGCGCGTGCGGGTGTGCCGCTGGTGGCGCGCAATGAACGGCTGACCGTACTGCCGGGCCCCTTGCCCGAGGCGGAGCTGCGCGCGCGCATCGAAGGCGCGGAAAGTGTGGCGATCATGAAGGTGGGTCGGCATTTAGGCAAGATCCGCACGGTGATTGCCGATCTCGGCCTGACCGACAAGGCCAAGTATATCGAGCGTGCAAGCCTGCCCGAAGAGGTGGTTTGCCCGCTGAGCGAGGCGCCGGAAAAAGCGCCGTATTTCTCTATGATTCTACTCGTAAAAGGGGGCGACCCATGGCTGTGACTGCAACTGCCGGAAATGAAAACGTAAAGCCGGTTGTACTGGCTCTCAGCGCCTCGGGCGAAGTGGTGGCGCGCAAGGTGGCCGATCTGCTGGGTGCTGACCTGCATGGCCGTGAGGGGCGCGTGGCTGAGGCAGATGCCTTCTTCCCCAATGCGCTGGATCACGCGCGTGATCTGTTCACCGCTGGCGTGCCGGTCGTGGGCGTCTGCGCCTCGGGCATTCTGGTCCGCGCTGTTGCTCCGATGCTAAGCGATAAACGTGCTGAGCCGCCGGTTGTGTCTGTCTCTGACGATGGGGCCGTTGTGGTACCTCTGCTGGGTGGCCATCGCGGTGCAAACCGTCTGGCTGGCCAGATCGCTGAGGCGCTGAATGCCACCGCAGCTGTCACAACCGCAGGCGACGTGGCAATGGGCGTAGCACTGGATGAACCACCTCACGGCTGGGTCCTGGCGAACCCGGATAATGCCAAGGCGGCAATGGCCGCTCTGCTCTCTGGTGCAGGCGCATCCGTTGTGGGTGAGGCGGCAGAGGCGGCTGATTGGTTGTCCGGCCTGCCAAAGGGCGACGGTGTGACCATTCACGCGACTGTTGCCCCTGTTGAGGTAACGGATGAGACCACGCTGGTCTTCCACCCGCAGCGTGTCGTTCTGGGCGTGGGATGCTCGCGCAACTGTCCGACCGAAGAGCTGGACGGTCTGGTGGCTGAACTGCTGTCTGATGCAGGTGTTGCAAGCGGCGCACTGGCGGCAATTGCCACGGCGGACCTGAAGGCGGATGAACCTGCAATGAACGCACTGGCAGTGAAGTTTAACGTGCCGCTGCGCCTGTTCACCGCGGCTGAACTGGACGCGGAAACCCCGCGCTGTGCGACCTCGTCTGACGTTGTCTTCGCTGAAATTGGCACCCACGGTGTGGCGGAAAATGCAGCACTGGCTGCGGGTGGCGCTGCCGTGACCCTGATAGAGCCGAAGCGGAAAACTGCAATGGGCACCGCCGCGCTGGCGATGGCTGACACACCGGTGTTGGAAATCGCGGGCCGTTCACGTGGTCGGCTGTCGGTTGTCGGCATCGGCCCTGGCCAATCCGCATGGCGCACGCCCGAGGTGTCGCGTCTGGTGTCTGAGGCGGAAGAGTTGGTGGGCTATGGCCTCTACATTGATCTGCTAGGGCCGCTTGCCGCTGGCAAAGAGCGTTCTGATTTCCCGTTGGGTGGGGAAGAGGCACGTTGCCGCTACGCGCTGGAACAGGCGGCGAAGGGTAAGAACGTGGCGCTGGTCTGTTCCGGCGACGCGGGCATCTACGCGATGGGCGCGCTGGTCTTTGAACTGTTGGACCGCGGGCCGGATGAGCACGGCGTATCCGATGCCGCGCATCGGGTTGAGGTTGTATGTTCGCCGGGTGTGTCTGCGTTGCAGGGCGCTGCGGCCCGCGCAGGGGCGCCTTTGGGCCACGATTTCTGCACCATTTCGCTGTCAGATCTGCTGACCCCGCGCGATGATATTCTGCGCCGTCTGAAAGCCGCTGCCGAGGGCGATTTCGTGATTGCTTTCTACAATCCTGTCTCGAAAACCCGCCGGACCCTGCTGGCAGAGGCACGCGATATCCTGCTGCAGCACCGTCCGGCGGATACGCCGGTGATGCTGGCATCGTCGCTGGGTCGGCCAGAGGAATATGTGCGCTACCGCCGTCTGGATCAGCTGGAGGTGGATGAGGTTGATATGCTGACCGTGGTTCTGATCGGCTCCAGCAACTCGCGTTTGGCAGAGCTGGGTGAAGGCCCTCGTATGTTCACGCCGCGTGGCTATGCGCGCAAGATTGACGGCGATCTGTCTGGCAAGGCAGCAAAATGAGTATTTTTGGCACATTGAAAGAGGGGCGCGGCGCATGACCGTATACTTTATCGGGGCGGGTCCGGGGGACCCTGAACTGTTGACCAAAAAGGCCGAACGGGTGATCGGTGAATGTCCTGTGTGTCTCTATGCAGGCTCACTGGTGCCGCCAGAGGTGGTGGCCTGTGCGCCCGAAGGCGCACGGGTGCTGGACACCGCACCAATGACGCTGGACGATACCCATGCTGAAATCTTGGCGGCGCATGAACGCGGCGAAGATGTGGCGCGGGTACATTCGGGCGATCCGTCGCTTTATGGCGCTATTGCCGAACAGATCCGTCGTCTGAAGGCGGATGGCATTGCCTATGAGGTGATCCCGGGGGTGCCAGCCTACGCCGCGATGGCCGCTGCACTGGGCCAAGAGCTAACCATCCCCGAGGTGGCGCAGTCGATCATTCTGACTCGTGTGTCGATGAAATCCACCTCGATGCCCGAAGGCGAGACGCTGGAAAATTTCGCCCGCACTGGCGCGACGCTGGCGATCCACCTTGGTATCCGCAACCTGCGTGAAATCGAGCGTCAGCTGGTGCCATACTACGGTGAGGATTGTCCTGTTGTGGTCGGTTACCGCGTCGGCTGGCCGGATGAGATGTTCATCAAAGGCACGCTGAGCGATATTCGCAAGAAAGTACGCGAGGAAAAAATCACTCGTACCGCGCTGATTCTGGTGGGTCCGGCATTGGGCAATGTGCGCGATTTCAAAGATTCCGCGCTTTACGATCCGACCATGCCGCACGTGCTGCGCCCCGTTGAAGGCGCCGTGCTGGAAGAGCCGATCGATCAGTAACTATCTGTAAACACTCGCTGGTCAAGCGGCGGTGTCGTGAAACCTTTGCTTGACCGAACCGGTTAGATCGCGTCACTTTGACGATAGAGGAGAACGCGACATGACAACATTTGTACCCAAAGAGGTTCAGGCTGGTCTGGATGCCGCGCGCAAAAAGGACCAGTCGCGCAAAAGCAAAATGCTGGTTGAGGCAGACGGTCAGACCTATCGTGTGCTGCGGTTCTGGGACACCGGGTTTGCACTGGACGCAGAGGCCGCGCCGCATCTGCGTGGGTTTGTGGATCTCTATGACCGGGGCGAACACCTGTATCAGTGTCTGATTCTGGCTAGCGCCGAAGAGGCGGGGCAGATGTGTTATGAGTTCAAGCGCTTGACGGCGATCACCGGTAAACAGCCCGCCGATTTTGTGCTGGATGCGGTGGAAGTCAGCGGCTTGATCGAGGAGCGACGTATCTGAGACGTTTGATTGAACATTTATCCAATGAAAAGCGGGCCCGAGGGCCCGCTTTGTCGTTCTGGCGGAATGTCTGGGGAGACAGGTTCACAGTGGCCGCTTGCGACCGGGTCAGAACGACACCCTGAGCCCCGCGGCGGTGGAATGTGCGCCGCCACGGGAAGGGATTATGCGTTCTTTGATCAGGCAGCAGCGGTGATCTGCGCAACCGCTTCTTCAGTGGTCCAGACCGCGTTGGCCATGTACCGGAAGTTGATCAGCGCGGCGAGGTAGCCGTCACCTTCGGGCACTTTTGCGGCGGCGGTGGCGTCTTTGACCACGGCAACCTCAAAGCCGTCTTCCAGCAATTCACGCATGTGCGATTCAACACAGAGGTTTGCCGACATGCCTGCCAGAATCACCTGATCCACACCGCGTTTGCGCAGCTGCAGACTAAGGTCGTTGGTGTCGTTACCGTAAACCTTGTGCGGCGAAGTGACGATGGTTTTCCCATCCTCGATGTACTGTTTGTACTGCGGCATCCAGTCGGCGCCGGAGCCTTCGAACCCGTCCAGATCCAATGGGCCTGCGCGGTTGAACATACCGATTTTGTGCATCAGCTTTTCCAGCGCACCCTCAAACTTCCACGAATGGTCGGTGGGGTAGTAGTAGTGCGGCGACACGGCGGTGGTGATGTCGTGCTGCTTGGCCGATTTGAACAGGGTTTCGATGTTTTGCACGGTGTTGTGCTCTTCGACGCTCGGGCCGATGACGCCCCAGGTTACGCCTTTGGGATGAAGGAAGTCGATCTGCGGATCGATCACCACCAGCGCGGCGCGGCTGAGGTCCAGCTTCATATCCGACGGGGGCAGGGCGGGTTCTGCCGGCTCGGCATACGGGCTTTTGTCCATTGCTGCGGCACCTTGTGCGCCAGCAAAGGTCGCGGCGGCTGCAGCGGTTGTGGCGGCAAAGCCCCCGCGCAGGGCGGCGCGGCGTGTCATACCGTGCGCCGGTTGATTGGCTTTTTGCGGGTCGTGATCATGGCAATTGCACATCAGTCATTCCTCCAATGAGTTGCAGTGTGCATAGGGGTACGGAAATCGATGTGCCTTTTCGTCCGTATGGTGTGCCCTTGGCCATAAAAACGTGCCCGATCGTCCAGCAAGTGCTAAGAGCCGATATGCGTTATGATAATCTGTTCAATGATCTGGAAATTACCACTGACCCCTTCGCCCTGTGCGAACTTAAGGGGCAATGCAACATTGGTCTGTCGCAGGATGCGTCGGCCACGCTGCACTATATTCTCTCAGGGGAGGGAGAAATCGCTTTCGCCAACCAACCCCCGTTGCGGGTCGCGCGCGGTTCGCTGGTGTTGATCCCGGCTTTGCTACATCACAGTCTGCGCAGCTATGGCACCTCTCGCGATCCGGTGCCGGAATGCCAACCTGCTCAGTTGCATCTGGCGCGTCTGATGGCGGGGGAGGGGCCTACGGGGGGCGATCAGATGACCGCGCTGTGTGGCCGCATCCGCGTTGGCCTGCGCGGGGTCAGTGATGTGATCGATTTGATCCGTGAACCACTGGTGGAACGGATCGGTGAAACCAGCGCCATGCAGGGTGCGTTGCAAGGCTTGTTGTGTGAGATTTCAAATCCCAAGATGGGGAGCCGCGCGATGATCCGCGCGCTTCTCACCCAATGTGTAATCGAGATGCTGCGTAAACGACTGGCGACAGGACGACAGTTGGAATGGATGGCAGCGTTGGCGGATCCCATGCTTTGGAACGCGTTGCGGGCGATGCTGGATGAGCCGGGCGCGAACCATTCAGTCGAAAGTCTGGCCGAAAGCGTGTTCATGAGCCGCTCCGCCTTTGCCAAACGCTTTACCGAAGCCTACGGGTCTGGTCCGATGGATCTGTTGCGGGCGTTGCGGATGCGGCAAGCGGCGGCATTGTTGCGGGATACCGATCTGCCTGTGAAACGAATTGCGGAGATGGTCGGTTTTGCCTCCCGCAGTGCCTTCACCCGCAGTTTTGAGGCGAACACAGACCTGTCACCGCGTGCTTTCCGCCAATTGCACCGCGGTGGGTAGACGCCCCGCGATCGGCAGGGCGCCCAACTGTCATATCACTGCAGATCGCCAAAGGCGGCCTGCATCCGCTTCACCGCTTCCTCCACATGGGCGCGGGGGGTGGCGAGGTTGAAGCGCAGGAAGTTGTCCCCGCCAGAGCCGAAGCTCGGGCCGTGGTTCACGGCGATCTTGGCGTCTTTCTCCACGCGTTTGGTGAAATCCTGCATCGACATACCCGTGCCGGAAAAATCGACCCAGGCCAGATAGGTGGCCTCCATCGGCATTGAGGTGAGGCCGGGGATGGCGTTGATTCCTTCGTCGAACAGTTTGCGGTTGCCGTCGATATAGTTCAGCACTGCATCGGCCCATTTGGCGCCCTCGGGAGAATAGGCGGCCTCTGTTGCGTGCAGGCCGAAGGCGTTGGGGGACAGGCCCAGTGCGGCCATGCGTGCGCCAAACTGGGCGCGGAGGGTGGTGTCGGGGATGATCACTTGACCGCAGTGGGTGCCTGCAATGTTGAAGGTTTTGGAGGGAGATGTCATCATCACCAACCGTTCCTCAGCCCCGTCGATATTGGCCATCGGGATATGTGTTGTGCCGGGGAAGACCAGATCATGGTGGATCTCATCTGACACCAGAATAAGGTCATGGCGCTTTGCAAAGGCCAACACGCCTGCCAGTTCTGTACGGGTCCAAACACGGCCGCCGGGATTGTGCGGCGAACACAGGATCAGCATCTTTTCCGACCCATCCATTTGCTGATCCCAGGCGTCGAAATCCATTTCATAGCGGCCATTGTCATTGCGCAGATCGCATTCCACCACGCGGCGGCCAGCGGCGGTGATGACGCGGGCAAAGGCGTGATAAACGGGTGTCATCAGCACCACTCCGTCGCCTTCTTGGGTAAAGGCATCAACGCAGACCCCTGTGCCGTTCACCAGACCGTGGGTGGTGAAGATCGCGGCCGGATCAACCGTCCAGCCGTGGCGGTTTTCCATCCACCAGCAGATCGCCGCACGGTAGCTGGTATCGTTGCCATAGTAGCCAAGGATGCCATGATCCAGCATGGACTGTAGTGCGTTCTGGATCGGTTCGGCCGCTTTGAAATCCATATCTGCGACCCACATGGACAGCCCATCCTCGGGCGAGACGCCGTAGAGGCTCTCCATGATGTCCCATTTCAGCGAATGGGTGCCAACGCGGTTGTGGATGTCGTCAAAGCTCATGGATGTCCCTCTTGGATCGTCTGGCGCTGCGGTGTGTCCGGCAGCTGTTCTGAGGGCGGAGCCTAGGGGCAAGCGGGGGGCGGAAACAAGGCCGTACACTCTGGTTTCCTGTGGATTGGTGCACAGCTGGCGTCAGAACTGGCATTGGCCGCACAGGCGAGGCGGTATTCTCCGTAAAAACACGGGGAAACGCGCTGTTGGGGCATACTGTCCCCATTGCGCCGCAGCCCGCCTTGGCCTACATCCACCCCATGAAACGCAAGATCCTGATCCACCCCGACCCGCGCCTGAAAAAGCTCTGTGATCCTGTTGCGGATTTGAGTGATGAGTTGCGCGTGCTGGCGGATGATATGTTGGAAACCATGTATGACGCGCCGGGCATTGGTCTGGCCGCGCCGCAGATCGGCGTGCTGCAGCGGGTCATTACGCTGGATTGCACCGCGCAGGAAGAGGCCGATCAGCCGCTGGTGATGTTCAATCCTGAGGTTGTCGCGCACTCGGATGATATGTCGTCTTATGACGAAGGTTGCCTGTCGATCCCAGATCAGTTTGCAGAGGTGATCCGCCCTGCTGAGGTTACCGTGCGCTGGATAGACCGCAACGGTGCAGAGCAAGAAGAGACTTTCCGCGATCTTTGGGCGACCTGTGTGCAGCACGAAATTGATCACCTCGATGGCAAGCTGTTCATTGACTATCTGAAACCGCTGAAGCGGCAGATGATCACCCGCAAGATGCAGAAGTTGAAACGCGAACTGGCGCGCGGCTGATTATGGCGGTGCTAGAGGTTCTGCACTGGCCAGATTCGCGCTTGCAGCAGAAGTGTGATCCGGTGCCTGCGGGCGCAGATCTGCGCGGTCTTGCTGCTGATATGCTGGACACGATGTATGCCGCGCCGGGCCGTGGGCTGGCGGGCCCGCAGGTGGGGGTGATGCAGCGGATCTTTGTTATGGATTGCGACTGGAAAGAGGGCACGCGCGCGCCGCAGGTTCTGATCAATCCTGAAATCGTCTCTGCCTCTGACGAGATGGCGGGCGGTATTGAGGGCTGTCTGTCGATCCCCGATGTGCCGATGGACATTTCCCGCCCTGCCACGGTTGTGATGACATGGCTCGACCTCGACGGTCAGTGCCACATCCGTGAGATGGCGGGGTTTGAAGCAAAATGCGCCCAGCATGAGCTGGACCACCTGAACGGCAAGGTGATCTTTGATCACCTGTCGCCCGATGACCGCACGCGGCTGGCAGCTGCATATAAGGAGTCGCGTCAATGACTGTGCGCAAATGTATCCCCTGGCCCGACAAACGCCTGCGCACCGCGGCTGAACCTGTGACTGAGATCACCGATCATGTGCATCAGGTCTGGGACGATCTGATTGACACCATGTATGCGATGCCCGGCGTCGGCATGGGGGCGAACCAGATCGGCGAAATGCTGCGCCTTATCGTGGTGGACGCGACCGAGGAGGGCAACCAGCCTGTTCGTATGGCGAATCCAGAGATCCTGCATGCTTCCGTCCAGCCAAGAGAACATGATGAGGCAAGCCCAAACCTGGTCGGTGTTTCGGCTAAAATTTCGCGTCCCCGCGCGGTGACAGTTCGGTTCATGAATGAACAGGGCGTGATAGAAGAGCGCGATTTTGTCGGCCTTTGGGCGACCTCTGTGCAGCATCAGATCGACCACATTAATGGCAAGATGTATTTCGACCATCTTAGCAAAACCAAACGCGACATGTTGATCCGCAAGGCGCGTAAATCGCGCTAAGGGTTTGTGAAATAGAAACCCATCGGGAAAATAGGGAATTGTCCCTGTGGTTCTAATCAGTGATCAGACAGCAAAAAGGACATGTAAGATGCGTGTAGTTTTTATGGGAACGCCAGAGTTTTCGGTTCCGGTTCTGGATGCGCTGGTCGAGGCGGGCCATGACATTGCCGCCGTCTACTGCCAACCCCCGCGTCAGGCGGGGCGCGGCAAGAAGGAACGACCGACCCCCGTTCACGCCCGCGCATTGGAGTTAGGGTTGGAAGTCCGCCATCCCGCATCCTTGAAGGGGCCTGAGGAGCAGGCGGAGTTTGCCGCCCTCAACGCCGATGTGGCGGTCGTTGTTGCTTATGGTCTGTTGTTGCCGCAGGCCGTTCTTGATGCACCTGCACAGGGCTGTCTGAACATCCATGCTTCCCTCCTGCCGCGCTGGCGCGGTGCTGCGCCGATCCACCGTGCGATCATGTCAGGGGATGCCGAAACCGGCATCTGCATCATGCAGATGGAGGCGGGGCTCGACACTGGTCCTGTGTTGCTGCGTGAGGCCACAGCGATTGAGGCTGAAGAAACCACTGCAGAGCTGCACGACCGTTTGTCTGCCATGGGCTCCATCTTGATTGTTGAGGCCCTGTCTCGCCTGTTTGATTTGACGCCCGAGGTGCAGCCGGAGGAGGGCGTCACCTACGCCAGCAAAATCGACAAGGCCGAGGCGGCAATTGATTGGTCCGCCCCTGCTGCAGAGGTGGATCGTAAAATCCGCGGATTGTCACCCTTCCCCGGGGCTTTTGTGGAGTATGACGGACAGCGGATCAAGTTGCTGGCCTCCCGTCTGGCAGATGGGAGCGGCGCGGCGGGCCGCGTGCTGGATGATGCGCTGACTGTAGCCTGTGGCGAGGGCGCGGTGCAGCTGTTGCGCTTGCAACGTGCAGGTAAAGCGGCCCAAGATGCCGAGGTGTTCCTACGCGGCCTGCCGCTGCCCAAGGGCACAGAACTGTAACCGGAGGGCGCGAGATGTTTCCAACCTTGATTGGCACCGTCGTGATCGCGGGTATCCTTGGCTATCTGGTCGAGAAAACCGGTTTCACCCACAATGGTATCCTGCCCTCAATTATCATCTGCGTGGGCGGTGCGTTTTTGTTCTACTTTGTGCGGATCATGTTCGGCATCAGCTTCGGCCCGCCGGGTGTGGACGCGATCCTTGCCTCTATCGGGGCGCTGATTATCGTGCCCACGCGCTGGCGTAAGTAGGCTAGCTGCGTTTGCCGCGCCACAGGATGAAAAGCCCAGACAGGACGATCAGACCGCTGCCGATCGCCATGTAATGATCAAAGCCCTCATCGAAAAATACCACCCCGATGCCAACGCCAAACAACAGGCGCGAATAGCGGAACGGGGTGACGGCTGATACTTCGCCGGTGCGCATCGCCTTCATCAGGGAACTATAGGCACAGACCCCGACCAGCACGATGCAGGCCAGCACCGGAAAGTCGCTGGCTGCGGGGCGTATCAACGCCTGACCTTCCCAGATCTGGTAGAGTAGCCCAGAGAGGGCAAGCGACAGAAATCCGTATAATCCCAGTATTGATGTGTTGAGTGTCGCAGGCGCCATGCGGCTGGCCAGATCGCGGCCCGCGAAACCCAGCATGCCCAGAACTGCCAGCACCGACAACATGGTGAAGCTGTCGCCAGTGGGGCGCAGGATTATCAAAACGCCGCTCAGGCCGATCAAGATCGCCAGCCATCGCCGCCAACCGACCCGTTCACCGAACAACAGTGCCGCCGCACCCACAACCACCAATGGCGTGGCCTGAAGGATGACGGTGGCCGACGACAAAGGCGCCAGTGCAATTGCCAGCACGTAAAACAGCCGGCCAAACACCTCAAACACCACGCGCAGCTGCATCGGGCGGGACAGCACGTCACGATGATAGAGGCGTTCGCCAGTGATCAGCAGATGACCCGCAAACAGCACCGCACCGCCAAGGCCGAAACAGATCATCGCCTGCCCGATAGGCAGTGAACCTGCGGCGTGTTTCAGCAGCGCGTCCTCAATGGCAAAAAGGATCATAGCCAGCACCATCCACAGGGCGCCGATGAAATTGGCCGATGCCGGTTTTGGCGCGGGTTTGGGAGCGGTGTGTTCTGTCATGCCGCAGTGGCATCACAGAACTGTTCAATACGCAAGCGTATGGTGTTCGCGGCGGCTATTCTGCGGCATCGCTTGTGCTCTCGCCCTCGCAGCCCTCCGGCTGGTTGGTTAGGGCGCAGATCGCATCATAATGGCATAGGAACACCTCTCCGCTCAGCGCGTCCAGCAGGTGACTGCGTTGTAGCTTGTCCATCACTGGGCCTTTCACCTCTGACAGGTGCAGCTTGATGTTCAGGTCTGCCAGGCGGTGGTTAATCTGCTCCAGGCTTTCCAGCGCGGACATATCGATCTCATTAACGGCGGAACACAGCAGCACGACATGCGCAATCGGCTCCTCGCAGGCAATGCGGTCGTAGATGTAATCTTCTAGGAAGCGCGCGTTGGCGAAATAGAGACTCTCGTCAATGCGCAGGGTGACCACCTCTGGATGGGTTTCTACCTGATGCCGCAGGATGTTGCGAAAATGCTGGGTGCCGGGAACCAGCCCCACCTCTGCCACATGGGGACGGGAGGTTTTGTAAAGAAACAGCAGGATCGACAGAATCACACCAGCAGAGACGCCAATCTCGACCCCCATCAACAGGGTTAAGGCGATGGTGGTGGCCACAGCGGCGAAATCGACGCGGGAATAGTCCCATGTGCTGCGCAGAATCGACAGGTCCACAAGACTGAGGACCGCAACGATGATGGTCGCTGCTAGCGTCGCCTTGGGCAGGAAGAACAAAAGCGGCGTCAGAAACAGCGCCGCCAGCAGGATGCCAACAGCGGTGAAGGCACCCGCGGCAGGGGTTTCGGCGCCTGCGTCATAGTTTACCACAGACCGGGCAAATCCGCCGGTCACAGGATAACCGCCACTGATCGCTGCCGCGATGTTGGAGGTGCCAAGGCCGATCAACTCCTGATCAGGGACAATACGCTGGCGTTTCTTGATTGCCAGCGTCTGCGCGACGGAGACGGATTCAACAAACCCGATGATCGATATCAGCAGCGCCGACATGAACAGTGCCCCCCAAAGGTCGATGCTGAAGGATGGCAGGCTGAAGGGCGGCAGGCCTTTGGGCACATCCCCCACGATGGCAACACCCCGCGCGCCTAGGTCAAAGCCCCAAGTCACCAACGTGGTTGCGGCGACGGCGAACACAGGCCCTGCCTTGGTTACGGTATCCGCCAAACGCGGTGGCAGGCCTAGCGACAAAAGAAGCGGCTTCATCCCTTTGCGGACCCAGAACAGGAACGCCACAGTGCTGATGCCGATGGCGGCGGTGATCGGGTTCAATTCGCTAAGATGCGTGGCGAGTGAATACAGCAGTTCGACCATGTTGTGCCCGTGCGCCTCAATACCAGCGATATGTTTCAACTGTGAGGTGGCAATCAGGATGCCAGAGGCGGTGATGAACCCCGCAATCACCGGATGGCTGAGGAAGTTGGCCAGAAACCCCAGCCGGAAAATCCCCATAACCAACAGGATTGCACCGGACATGAACGCCAGTGTGATGGCCGCCTGCGCATATTCTGCGGTGCCTTGCAGCGCCAGATTGCCCACTGCCGCTGCGGTCATTAGCGACACCACGGCTACAGGACCAACGGCCAAAGCGCGGCTGGTGCCGAAGATTGCATAAGCCACCAGTGGCAGGATCGACGCATAAAGCCCCATTTCCGCAGGTAGCCCCGCCAGCAGCGCATAGGCCAGTGATTGCGGGATCAGCATGATCGTCACGATCACCGCCGCCAACATGTCATTGGTCAGTGTGTTACGGTTGTAGCCTGTGGCCCAATCAAGGATTGGCAGGTTGCGCCGCAGGTAAGGGGGCAGTTCCATGAGTCTTATGTCCTGTCGCGTTGGTTCGATACTTATATATTCGAAATAATATATATGAAAGATCGAATGTTTTTTATCCCCCTTCCGACGCTCTCTGCTGGTTGATCCCCTTAACTGTGGCAGGTTTTGGCGCCGCTGGCTTGAAAAAACAGTCTTTGTTTCTGATCTGACACGGGCGCACGCATGGACAGTTGCGCTCATGCGCATTAGGACAGCCCCATGGCACAGAAGAAAAACGCAGATCCGAATTACAAAGTGGTGGCCGAAAATCGGCGTGCCCGATTTGACTATGCCATTGAGGATGACGTCGAGTGCGGCATTATCCTGCAAGGGTCTGAGGTGAAGTCTCTGCGCGAAAACTCTGCCAATATCGCTGAAAGCTATGCGGCGGTTGAGAATGGTGAACTGTGGTTGGTGAACAGCTACATCGCCCCTTATGAGCAGGCCAAGACCTGGGGCCATGAGGAACGCCGTCGTCGTAAGCTCTTGGTCAGCAAGAAAGAACTGTCGCGCATGTGGAACGACACCCAGCGCAAAGGCATGACGCTGGTGCCGATGGTTCTCTACTTTAACCACAAAGGTCTGGCGAAGCTGAAGATCGGCATCGCCAAGGGCAAGAAGCTGCACGACAAACGCGCCACCGAAGCCAAGCGTGACTGGGGCCGCCAGAAACAGCGCCTGCTGCGTCATGGTGAGTGATCGCTTAATGGTCTGAAGACCAACGGCGCGTTGCAAGCGCCTATCAATGATCTTTCAATCTTCAACTGATGCAGTGCGTTCTGGCGTTAGGTCGGATGGGGGCGGGTCTTGCCCTTGACGTCCTTGTTCTATAGGTCGGATATGAACTGATCGATGGGGGTGGTGATGGCCTATGATGATCCCAAAACGCTGGTGTCTACCGAATGGTTGGCCGCGCATCTGAAAGATCCTGATCTGCGTATTCTGGATGCCAGCATGTATATGGCGTCCGAGGGGCGCGATGCCCGCGCCGAATTTGATCAGGCGCATATTTCTGGCGCCCGTTTCTTTGACATTGATGATGTCTCGGATCATCGCTCTGACCTGCCACATATGGTGCCGCCGGTGGAAAAATTCATGTCGCGTCTGCGTGCCATGGGCGTGGGAGATGGCCATCAGGTTGTGGTCTATGACGGTGCCGGATTGTACTCCGCAGCGCGGGTTTGGTGGCTGTTCAAGCTGATGGGGCAGGACAACATTGCCGTGTTGGACGGTGGTCTGCCAAAATGGCTGGCCGAAGGCCGTCCCGTCGATGACCTGCCGCCTGTTATTCGGGATCGCCACATGACCGTGCGTCGCCGCCCAGAGATGGTGAAGGATGTGACGCAAGTGTCCTCGGCTGCGAAGCTGGGCGATTACGTGATCGTGGACGCCCGCGCACCCGAACGCTTCCGTGGGGAGGTGGCGGAGCCGCGCGAAGGTCTGCGGTCTGGCCATATTCCCGGATCGCGCAATGTGTTCTTCAAGTCGCTTCTGAACGATGACCAGACAATGAAATCCCCGGCCGAGATCACGGCGATCTTTGCGGCTGCGGGTGTTGACCTTTCTAAACCCGTGATCACCAGCTGTGGATCCGGCGTCACCGCCGCAGTGCTGAGTCTGGCACTGGAAGCCACGGGCAAGACCGATCATTCGCTTTATGACGGATCCTGGACGGAATGGGGGGCCTTCCCCACTGTCCCCGTCGCCACTGGAGAAGCCTGAGACCATGTTCAGCAATCTGAAACAACAACCCGCCGATAAAATCCTGGCCTTAATGCAGGCCTTCCGCGAAGATCCGCGCGACACCAAGATCGATCTTGGCGTCGGGGTCTATAAAAATGCCGACGGTGTGACGCCTGTGATGCGCGCCGTGAAGGCCGCTGAAAAACAGCTGTGGGAACAGCAGGAAACCAAGGCCTACACAGGTTTGGCCGGCGATCCCAGTTTTTCTGACGCGATGATTGATCTGGTGTTGGGCGACAGCGTGGCCCGTGACAGCATTTCTGCTGCCGCCACCCCCGGTGGCACCGGCGCCTGCCGTCAGGCGTTTGAAATGATCCGCTGGTCGAACCCAGAGGCGCGCGTGTTCGTGTCGAACCCGACGTGGCCGAACCACCTGTCGATCCTGAAATTCCTGAACATGCCTGTGGTGGAATACCGTTATTTCGATGGTGAAACCCGTGGCGTGGATTTCGACGGCATGATCGCCGATCTGAAACAGGCCAAAAAGGGCGATGTTGTGCTGCTGCACGGCTGCTGCCACAATCCCACCGGGGCCAACCTGAACATGGCGCAGTGGCAAGAGGTTGTTGCGGTTCTGCTGGAAACTGGCGCGATCCCGATGATCGACATCGCCTATCAGGGCTTTGGAGATGGTCTGGAAGAGGATGCGCAGGCGACTCGTCTGGTGGCCTCCTCGGTGCCGGAATGTCTGATTGCTGCCAGTTGCTCGAAAAACTTCGGTGTCTATCGTGAGCGGACCGGCATCCTGATGGCAATCTCTCAGGACAAGTCGCTGGTCGGCCTGACGCAAGGGTCGCTGAACTTCCTCAACCGTCAGAACTATTCTTTCCCGCCGGATCACGGTGCGCGCGTTGTGTCGATGATCCTGCAGGATCCTGCGCTGCGGGCCGACTGGGCGGCAGAGTTGGAAGAGGTGCGCCTGTCGATGCTGGGTTTGCGCGAACAGCTGACCGGTGAGCTGCAGCGCCTGTCGGGGTCGGACCGTTTCGGCTTCCTCGCACAGCACCGCGGCATGTTTTCGCGCCTTGGCACCACGCCGGAACTGGTTGAGGTCATGCGCAAAGAGCACGCGATCTACATGGTTGGCGATTCCCGTATGAACATCGCTGGTCTGAACAAAACATCAGTGCCTATTTTGGCGCAGGCGATCATCGACGCGGGTGTTTGATCGCACTTCATAAGGCTACGAAAGGGCGCCCTAAGCAGGGCGCCCTTTTTGCTTGGGATCTACGGATTTCTGCGGTCTTGCGTCAGGGGGGTAAATCCACTCAAATCAGGCGCTCAACAGTCAGAGGCACGAAGATGAGCACCGAACGACCCGATATTTCCCGTTGGCTGCACGACCTGTTGCAGGTCGAGGCGGTGGAAGACAACTTCTTTCGCGGCATGGCCACCCCGCAGGGACGCGGACGCAGTTTTGGCGGGCAGGTGATCGGGCAGGCGCTGAAATCTGCGATCAAGACTGTGGGAGACGATCGCCCCGTGCATTCGCTGCATGCCTATTTCATGCGCCCCGGCGACGCGACCAAGCCTGTTCTTTATCGCGTGGAGCGGGACCGCGATGGGCGCAGTTTTGCCACGCGTCGGGTGATTGCGGTGCAGTCGGGTAAGCCGATCCTGAACCTTGCGGCGTCTTTCCATGTGCGCGAAGAGGGCTATTCCCAGCAGATCACAATGCCGGATGTCCCCGGTCCCGAAGGGCTGGAAAATGAGACGGAACTGGGCGCGCGTTTTGCAGATCAGATCCCCGAAAGCTATTGTCAGTGGTTGAAAGCGCCAAAGCCGGTGGAGATGCGGGCCGTTGGCCTGCGTGCGCCGTTTTCACGGGAGCCGCGTGATCCGGTGCAATATGTCTGGATGCGGTCGCGCGGCGATCTGGGGGCGAACCCGTCGATGCACCGCGCGGCACTGGCCTATGCATCCGATTTCAATCTGTTGGGCACGGCTGTGTTGCCGTGGGCGAAGGCCTTTGCCGATCCTGATATGCAGTTTGCCAGCCTCGACCATGCGGTCTGGTTTCATCAGGATTTCGAGTTCGGTGACTGGCATCTTTATGCGATGGACGCCCCTTGGACCGGTGGTGCACGAGGTTTGAACCGCGGGCAGATCTTTAGCCGCGATGGTCGCCTTGTGGCCAGCACTGCGCAAGAAGGCTTGGTGCGTCCCGTAACGCCCAGAGAGTCGTGAAGCGAAAGATGGGGGACTTAGCCCTCCAACTCTGCTGAGGGGATGAGGGGGAAAAACGCGCCGCCGGACCACAGGCCAAACCAACTGACCCCGTCCTGTTCCTGATGCGCGCCGATCTCTACCAGTCGGTAGAAGCTTTTGCGGTCAATCAATGCCTCTAGGTTGGTACGTACCAGCACATAGGGCGATGGTTCGCCAGTTTCGCAATCGCGTATCACACGGATCGGCGCATCGGGGCCTGCTGTGGTTTCGTCGCCAAGGTTGGTGGAAAAATGCAGCGTCTGGCCGTTGCCTTCGCCTTTCACGGTGAAATCGACGGCCACAAAAGGGGCGTCATCGACGGTGATGCCGACCTTTTCCACCGGTGTGACAAGGAAATATTTGTCATCATCCTTGCGAAGGATGGTGGAGAACAGCCGCACCAATTCTGGCCGCCCGATCGGCGTTCCAAGGTAAAACCAGGTGCCGTCGCGGGCAATCCGCATGTCCAGATCGCCGCAAAAGTCAGGGTTCCACAGGTGGACAGGGGGCAGGCCTTTGCCGTTCTGGGCGGCTTTGGCTGCTTTGGCGATTCCGTCGGCGGAAGGGATCTGTTGCATCGCGGTCCTCATTCTTACTGTCAGCAATTATACCACAGATAAGATAGGGTCGGGCGGCAATATTGACCATCATTGATGCAAATTAACTGATGCGGAGTCGGTGGTTAGTGCTTTAGCTCCACTGCGACGGTGTTGCTTTTCCAGCCGCCTTTGGAACAGCTGGCGCGTACATAGACCACGCGAGTGCCGTCCGGCACCATCACCGAGCTGAGCGACCGGGTGAAAGGTTGTTCCTCCACATGGGGGTGGGCCAGTTTGCGTAGCCCCAGCCGATTGCCGTCCTGATCCAGAACCTCCCACGCGTCGGCGTAGTGATCCCAGCCGGTATCGTTGTGTTTAATCGTCACATCGAACCGCCAGCCCATGCCGGATTTTTGTGTTTCAACTGCCAGGACTTCCGGGGCATCGGCGAAGGCAGCGGTGCCAATAAAGGTTGCACAAGCGAGAGAAAAAATTGTGGAGCGCAGGATAAGACGTGTCATGTTTGCACTTATAGCATCGCACCTTTGGGTGCAGGGTCACGATGCTGTGTGAACTGTTTCACTGTTCGCGGCGGTTATCCGCGCTGTGCTCCATTCCGTCGGTGGCCGCCAGAATGACGGCCCGCGACCGTGATGCAAAATCGCGTCGCCATAGCACGCCGAAGGTTACAAGAGTGGCGACGATCAACGCGAGTGGCCCGATCATCCATGCGGTTGTCGCCAGTGCGAAATAGATGGACCGCAGACCTTGATTGTAGCTGCGGGTGCCGGTGATGTTGATCTCGGCCGCTTTCAGGGCGCGGGGTATGGCATCTGGGTTATTCTCGTCATTCGGGACAGCCCCCATCATCACCGCACAGTAGCCGAACAGGCGGTGGGACCAGACAAATTTAAGGAATGCATTGGTGAGGAAGAACAGAACCACCAAGAGCTTGGCTTCAAAGACGATGCGGGGATCGTTGTTGATAGACAGGTCGCTGGCGACGTCGATCAACTGATCGACATTGCCCACCGCTGCCAGTGCTGCCCCGATGGCGATCATCGCGGCAGAGGCAAAGAAAGACGTGCCCTGTCGCAGGGTCGTCAGAGTCTGGGCGTCAAAAATGCGCGGGTTGCGATAGACCATCTGACGCATCCATTCGCGTCGGTACTCCGCCATTAAGAGTGCCACAGAGGGGCGCGATTTCGGCGGGTTCTGGATCAACCAGCCGATCAATAGCCATGCAAAAAACAGGCACAGCAACGCCACCAGATCCATCCGGTCAAACAGCGCGGCAATGTCATGCAGGGACATCGGCAGGTCGATCATATTGTCCAGCATGTGCAGCCCTCAGAATGGTTTGGTGACGACGACCCACAGGATGGCGATGACGCCAAAAACGCTGACTTCATTAAAGATACGCAGGAACATTTCACTCTCGGCAAACTGGCCACGCCGTGCGGCGATCACCATTTTACCGGTCCAGATATAATGCCCCGTAAGGGCAGAGACGAGTCCCAGTTTCAGCCAGACCCAAGTGGCAAAATCCCATTGCCAGCCCAGCCAAAGCCCAGTGATTAACGCGATCACGCCTAACCCGGCAGAGAATCGATAGAGGCGGATTGTCAGATCTCCGAGCGGGCCAAATTCGCCTAATCGATCATATTCGCGCCGCCAGTAGATCAGCGCACGGGGTACGGCAAAGATGCTGGTCATCCAGCCCATGACGCACAAGATGTGTATGATTTTAACCCATTGCATGTGCTCCTTCTGCCTGTTTTGGCCGCGCATGTACAAGTGTCGCCACGGCACTTCGGCAAAAAGTTTTTGCTGAAGGGGTTTTTTTGGTTATATAAGTTTACCAATTCAAGGGAGGTGTCACATGGAAATGCCAAAACCCAACCCAGATATATTGGCTCTTAAGCCGCTATTGGTCAAAAAATTACAAGAGGTTTTGCCCCATGACGCGGTGATCCACGAAGAAGTGGAAACCCGCGCCTATGAGTGTGATGCACTGACTGCTTACCGCTGCCCACCGCTGGCCGCCGTTTTGCCACGCAACACCGAAGAGGTCGCAGCGGTGCTGACAATCTGCCATGACATGGGGGTGCCGGTGGTGCCGCGCGGGGCGGGAACCTCACTGGCCGGCGGAGCGCTGCCCACTGCGGATTCGGTCATTCTGGGTGTCGCCCGTATGAGCGAGGTGCTGGAAACCGATTACGACAACCGTTTCGTCCGCGTGCAGACGGGACGCACCAATCTCAGTGTGTCCGGCGCGGTTGAGGAAGAAGATTTTTTCTATGCGCCTGACCCCTCATCGCAGCTTGCTTGTGCGATTTCCGGCAACATTGCGATGAATTCTGGTGGGGCGCACTGCCTGAAATATGGCGTCACGACCAACAACCTCTTGGGCGTAACAATGGTGCAGATGGATGGCACTGTGGTTGAGATTGGCGGCGCGCATCTTGATGCGGGCGGTCTTGACCTGCTGGGCGTGATTTGCGGATCCGAGGGGCAATTGGGTGTAGTGACAGAAGCGACCCTGCGTATTCTGCGCAAGCCTGAGGGCGCACGCCCTGTGCTGATGGGGTTTGACAGTAATGAGGTTGCCGGCGAATGCGTCAGCGACATCATTAAGGCAGGGGTTCTGCCGGTTGCGATTGAATTTATGGACCGCCCTTGTATCCGCGCGACCGAAGCCTTCGCCGGTGCGGGCTACCCTGATTGCGAGGCATTGCTGATCGTTGAGGTCGAAGGCAGCGATGCCGAGATTGACGAACAGCTTGAAAAGATCCTCGCTATTGCGAAATCGCACAATCCAGTAGAACTGCGCGAAAGCAACAGCGCCGATGAAAGCGCACGCATCTGGCTGGGCCGCAAATCGGCCTTTGGCGCGATGGGGCAGATCAACGACTACATGTGTCTGGATGGCACCATTCCGGTGAACCAACTGCCCTACGTCCTGCGCCGCATCGGTGAGATGAGTAAGGAATATGGGCTGGGCGTCGGCAACGTATTCC
Organism: Thalassobius sp. Cn5-15; assembly: GCF_022347685.1. Classification (GTDB taxonomy): domain Bacteria; phylum Pseudomonadota; class Alphaproteobacteria; order Rhodobacterales; family Rhodobacteraceae; genus Thalassobius. The sequence continues at coordinate 311,361 of NZ_JAKRGF010000003.1, read as the reverse complement.
ACGCCGGTGACGGCAACATGCACCCGTTGATCCTGTTCAACGCGAACAAACCCGGTGATCTGGAAAAATGCGAAGCTTTTGGCGCCGATATCCTGAAACTCTGTGTCGAGGTGGGCGGTTGCCTGACTGGTGAACACGGTGTGGGCATCGAGAAACGCGACCTGATGGTCGATCAGTTCGCGCCTGAGGATATGGAGGCGCAGATGGCGGTCAAAGACGTCTTTGATCCCAAGTGGCTGCTGAACCCAGCCAAGGTCTTCCCGCTGGCGACCAGCGCACCCCGCCGCATCGCGGCTGAGTGATTGCGCCCTAGTTCAGATATATGAAAGCTGGAAATATGAGACCTGAGACAGAGGCCGAACTGGCCGATATAATAAAGGGCGCCGATGCCCCCTTGTCCATTCGCGGCGGCAACACCCGTGGTATGGCGCCCGCTGGCGCGGTGCTGGAAACTGGTGGTTTGTCGGGGGTGGAGATTTATGAACCCGGCGCGCTGACGCTGGTGGTAAAGGCCGGCACGCCGGTGGCTGAGGTTGAGGCGCTGCTGGCCTCCGAAGGGCAGCGGTTGCCGTTTGAACCGATGGACCACCGCGCGCTGTTGGGCACCGCTGGGGTGCCGACGATCGGCGGCGTTGCAGCGGCCAACATCTCGGGTCCGCGCCGCGTGCAGGCTGGGGCCTGCCGTGACTATATGCTTGGTGTGCGGTTTGTGGATGGCAACGGCGTGGTGCTGAAAAACGGCGGTCGCGTGATGAAGAACGTGACCGGCTACGATCTGGTGAAACTGCTGGCTGGCTCCTACGGCACGTTGGGTGTGCTGAGCGAGATCAGCTTCAAGGTGCTGCCTAAGCCAGAGGCGGCGGCGACCGTGTTGATCAACGGGTTGGATGATGCGACGGCGGTGCAGGCGATGTCTGCCGCGCTGGGATCGCCCTACGATGTGACGGGGGCTGCCCATGCCCCTGTGGGTGTTGATGGCACGCCGGTCACTATGGTGCGCATCGAAGGTTTCGCTGGTGCGGTGGCCTATCGCTCTGAACAGTTGAAAACCCAGCTGGGCAAGTTTGGCGACGTCAGCGTTGAAACCGACGCGGATAAACTGGCCGCAGGGTGGAAATGGATCCGCGACGTCGAAGGTTTCGCGACCCAAGAAGGCGACGTTTGGCGCATTTCGGTGAAACCATCGGATGGCCCGCGCGTGGCGGCGGCGCTGAACGCACGCGGTGTAATGTATGACTGGGGCGGTGGCCTCGTCTGGGCGCTGACCGATCCGGGTCAGGACATTCGGCCCTTACTGGCAGGTATCAGTGGCCATGCCACGCTGGTGCGCGCAGGCGATGAGACCAAGGCGCAGATTGCCATGCTGCACCCCGAACGCGCCCCTGTTGCGGCGCTTACTGCGAGTATTCGCCAGAAATACGATCCGCGCGGGATCCTGAACACCGGGCTGATGGGGTAAGACATGCAGACAACATTTACCGAGGAGCAGCTGAAAGATCCGGGCATCGAACGAGCGAACGAAATCCTGCGCGCCTGTGTGCACTGTGGGTTCTGTACCGCGACCTGCCCGACCTATCAGGTTCTAGGCGATGAACTGGACAGCCCTCGTGGCCGGATCTATCAAATTAAGGACATGCTGGAAAACGAACGTGTGCCGGATGAAAAGACGGTGAAACACGTGGACCGCTGCCTGAGCTGTCTTGCCTGTATGACCACCTGCCCGTCGGGGGTGCACTACATGCACCTCGTTGATCACGCGCGGGAATATATCGAAGATAACTACAAACGCCCTTTCACCGACCGCGCGTTGCGCTGGGTTCTGGCGCAGATCCTGCCATATCCTATGCGCTTCCGTCTGGCGCTGATGGGGGCCAAGATTGGCCGGCCTCTGGCCCGCTTGATGCCCGATGCGCGTTTGCGTGCGATGCTGGAAATGGCGCCGAAACATATCCCACCGGTCAGCCGCAATGATGACCCTCAGACCTTTGCGTCCGAACAACCACGTAAAATGCGTGTGGCACTTATGACCGGGTGCGCCCAAAAGGCGTTGAACACAGATATCAACGATGCAACCATCCGTCTGCTGAAGCGTATGGGCTGTGACGTAGTGATCCCCGAAGGCGCGGGTTGCTGTGGTGCGCTGACCCACCATATGGGGAAAACCAAAGACAGCCATGATGCGGCGGCCAAGAACATCCACTCTTGGATCCGCGAGATGGATGGCGAAGGTCTGGATGCGATCGTGATCAACACTTCTGGCTGTGGAACCACGGTGAAGGACTACGGCCATATGTTTCGCAACGACGCGCTGGCGGCAGATGCGGCGCGTGTGTCCACTATCGCGATGGATGTGTCTGAGGTGTTGATGAAGCTGGGGCTGCCCGAAGGCGAGGACAAGGAATTGACCATCGCTTACCACGCGGCCTGTTCGCTGCAGCACGGCCAGAAGATCAAGACCTATCCGAAGGATTTGCTGAAAAAGGCAGGTTTTACCGTGGTGGAACCAGCAGACAGTCATCTGTGCTGTGGGTCGGCTGGTACCTATAACCTGATGCAACCCGAAATCTCTGGTCAGCTAAAACAGCGCAAGGTACGGACGTTGGAGGCAAAGAACCCTGATATCATCGCTGCGGGCAATATCGGCTGCATGATGCAGATCGGATCCGCTACTGAGGTGCCGATTGTGCACACGGTAGAGCTGCTGGATTGGGCCAATGGTGGCCCGAAACCACCAGCGCTGGACGCGGGCCGCGGACCCCGCGAACAGGCGGTGCCGATCCTGCGTTAAGCCGTGAATACGGTCCGAAATGGGGCGTCTTGGCGCCCCATTTTCGCCCAAAGCAGCGATTACACAGAGCCTGACGAAAGGATTCTGTATGCTGCGCTTTATTGTTTTGGCCCTTGGCCTAGCTGTCTTCCTCCCCCTCACGGCGCCCAAAACTGCGGCGCAGGACAGCCGTTTGAGGCGTTTGGATACAGGCGAGCAAAGCAAGGGCTGGGAAGCGGTCGGGCGCTTGGATCTGGCTGGACGTGGGTTTTGTACCGGCGCGCTCATCGCGCCGGATCTGGTGCTGACAGCTGCGCATTGTCTGTTTGACAGCAAAGACGGATCTCGCTTCAATTCCGCTGACATTGAATTTCAGGCCGGTCTGCGCAATGGCCGCGCCGAAGCCTACCGTCAGGTACGTCGCGTTGTGATGCACCCGTCTTACCGTTTTGATGGTCCGATCACCGCCGAGCGTGTGCGCAATGATCTGGCGTTGCTGCAACTGGCCCATCCTATTCGCAATGGATCCATCGAACCCTACCGCGTGATGCGCGATGCCGGGGCAGGGGACCGTGTGGGTGTTGTCTCTTACGCTCATGATCGGGCAGAGGCGCCATCGCTGCAGGATATCTGCGCTGTGAAAGGCCAGCAGCAGGGGGTCTTTATCCTGACCTGCGACGTGGACTTCGGCTCTTCTGGCGCACCGGTCTTTTCCATGAGCGGTGGCGTGCCGCGGATCGTCTCGGTGATCTCGGCCAAGGCCGAGTCCGAGGGAGAGAAGGTTGCATTGGGCAGCCAGTTGGACGCGTCGATCGAATTATTGCGGGCGCAGATGAAATCCGGTGTTGGCGTGGCCCGCCCGGTGGTCAAACGCGGCAATAGTGCTTCGCAGAAAACCCGCGCGGGCACGGGTGCCAAATTTATCTCTGTCGGTGACTGACCTATTGAGTGAAGTCCTGCGCTAACATCGGGTCTTGAAACGTCCAGACCCCCTCCCCACATCTGATGCATCAGGGCGCCAAAGATGGGTCCTGACCACCGCCTGTCCATGATGGAAGGCACCACATATTGGTTTCGCTCAGATGGAGGATACCCCATGCGCTCTTTTGATTTTGCACCCCTTTACCGTGCATCCGTTGGTTTTGACCAAATCGCTGACATGATGGACCGCGTGTTCACAAACGACGCGCCTCAGCCCAGCTACCCCCCCTATAACATCGAAAAGACAGACGATAATGCCTACCGCATTTCCATCGCTGTCGCCGGCTTCTCCGATGCGGACCTGACCGTTGAGGTCAAGGAAAACGCCCTGATCGTCGCCGCCCGCAAAGGTGACGCGGCGGATGAGTCACCGCAATACCTGCACCGTGGTATTGCCACCCGCGCGTTTGAACGTCGCTTTACTTTGGCCGATCACGTGCGTGTCACTGGTGCCAGCCATGTAGACGGCCTGCTGCACATTGACCTGACCCGAGAGGTGCCCGAAGCGTTGAAACCACGCCGGATTGCGATCTCTACCGGTAAGGCGGTTGAAAAAGACGTGCTGGACGCCAAAGCGGTGAACTAGCGCCGCGCGACTATTTCTCTTTCCCCTAGCCGATGCATGCCCGTCGGCCGGAAGGGCAGCGTTTCGGCGCTGCCCTTTTGTTGTCCGGGAGCGGGTTTAAGTGCGGGCTGCCTCCGCCCTCCCCCGGGAGGGGGCATGTTCGATGTCTTATTAAGGTCGGGCGGCATTGCGAAAGCGTCCACCCAGGCCCTAGCGCGCTTCAGTGCCAAAAGAAAAGGGCGCCCGCTGGGGGCACCCTTCGCTTGATCTATGGATCGTTCGGGTCACAGCTGACCGATGGAGAAGAACAGTGTCTCACCCGAATGATCGTCCACGCCGTCGTTGTCGGTCGACACAAACGCCTGACCGTTGGGCAGGATCGCCAGGCCTTCGACTTTGTCCTGAACGTAGCCGTTCAGCTGTTTTAGATCGCCCATTAGGTCACGCACCTCTTCTTTGCTGACCACGGGCAATGCATCACCTAGTGGCGCAGGCACCATATCTGCGGTGGGGATGCGGTAGATCTTTTTGGTCACAGCATCGGCACCGATCTGGTTGTCGCGTTCGATCACATAGACATAGTCGCCATACGCGACGATTTCAGACAGGCCAACCCAGCCTTTAGCAGGCTCTGCTTTGGGGTAGTGCACTGCGCCCCATTCCTTGGTCTTGGTGTTGTAGGCGACCAGCTTGACGTGGTTTTTGGGATCATCTTTCCATTCGCGCTGGACTGCCATCCAAAGGGTGTCACCAACGCGGGTGATGCCCTCAAAGCCGAAGCGCTTTTCAACCGCCATCAGCTCCGCAGGCAGGCCAAACTCCTGTTTGTGGGACTTGATCAGGCCGTCTGCATTGACGTGGTAGATCGCATGCGGGATCGCGCGGTCCGTGCGCCCTTCGGAGGCCAGCCAGAAACCACCCTTGCCATCCAGCGTGATACCTTCCAGATCCAGTTTCTGCGCCGCCTCACCATTGGCACGGTGCACGCGGATCACATCGACGATGCGTGCAGGCGTCTGGCTGGGATCAATCTTGAAGATCGAAGGCTGGAACCCATAGAAGCTATCGTTGACCGCGTAGATCATACCGTCCGCGTCGGCAACCATGCCAGAAATCGCGCCCCAACCGATCAGCTCATCCGCACCGGCGGAGGTGAGCATGGGGTATTGCGCGGGCGCTTCCTGGTATTCGTAGATCATCACGTGGCTGCGCGGGCCGTTGTCTTCGATCAGGTCCTTTTCGTTGGCGGAAATTAGCAGGTTGCGTCCGGGGATCGCAACGTAGCCTTCCGGCCCAACGCCCGAAGGCAGGATCTGGGTCAGCACAGGCGCGGTCGGATTGGTGACGTCATAAACGCCCACGGCTGATCCGCGTTCTGAACCGACGAAGATCATAGGCGTGTCGCCAAAGATGGCGGTTTCGATCGATTCCGGCTCGACGCCTTTGCTGTCAGAACGTTTGTCCGGGTAGTGGCCGATTTGAACCAGCGCATGTTCAAAGGTGACGCCGCTTTCATAAACAACGCTGCCGTCTTTGTTGAACAGGGTCCAGCCGCGCGAACCACCGTCCATGTCGCCTTCGTTGGCAGTGGCGAAGTGGTCATCGTCCAGCCATTTCACGGCGTCCGGTTCGCGGACAACGGCGCTTAGCGAGTCGGTGAACAACAGCGCGCCGCGTTCGTCCTTGGTGTCGATCCCGTTCAGATCCACCGCACCGGCAGAGAAGTGACTGAGGATGCTGCCATCGCGTCCCACGACAACCATGTGATTGTTTTCCTGCAGGGAAATGACAACCTCACCTTTGCTGTTGATGTCAACGAACTCGGGCTCTGGATCGTGACCATCGACTGCGGCCAGGCCGGTCAAGTCGATGGCACGCACGGTGCCACAATCGGCAACGCCGTCTTTGATCTCAACCAGCGACAGGAAACCGGCGGGCAGCTGGCCGGTGCGGCCGTCGCCCAGATCTTCATCGCGTTCGTTTTCAATTGCGATGGCGGCGAAGCTGCCATCTTTGGCAACCGCAACGCTGTCAGGCTGACCGCCCAGATCACAGCGGGCCAGTTCGGCTTTGGCGTTCAGATCAATGACTGACAGGTGCCCCGACGGAGCGGTGTAGCTCTCGGACGTATTAACGCCGACGAAGGCGGTCTGACCAATAATCGCGACCGATGTGGGTTCACCATCCAGTGCGATATTGCCCAAGGGCTGCGGGTTTTTCGGATCACGAATGTCGATCAGGCCCAGTACGCCCAGCGGGCTGTCGGTGTAGGCCAGTGTCATGCCATCAGCGGTGGCGGCTATAATCTCGGCAGAGGTTTCACGCGCACGGTCCTCACCTGTCGCCATGTTCAGCGGCGTGGCGAAAGAGGCAATGCGGTTGAAGTTCTGCTCTGCGGCGGCGTGACTCGCCAGCAGGGCGATCGCCGAGGTCAAGCAGATCGAGCGAAAGGTCATGGGTTTCTCCCTGTGGGTATCTATGCGTTGGACGGTATTGCCATGCCGCTCCTGTGTGACAGGTGGGCGACGCTTTGATGAAGGCTTTGGAAAAATCACGAACTATGTCAGCTATATTGACTTACTGACAGTCAAAGAACATGGTCCACTGAGATGGAGGTCGCCCGATGAAGATGGATTCGTTCTTTGCTACCCGCAATTCCCGCATGAAAGCGTCGGAAATTCGCGAGCTTTTGAAACTATTGGACCAGCCGGATGTGATTTCCTTTGCCGGAGGAATTCCCGATCCGGCGCTGTTTCCGGCGGAAAAGTTCCGTACTGCGATGGCCGATGTCCTATCGGATCAGAACCAGGGGCTGTCGCTGCAATATTCCACCTCCGAAGGGTTTCCGCCGCTGCGGGAATGGTTGGCATGGCGGATGAAACAGCTGGGGGTGCCTTGTGCGGCTGACAATATTCTGATCACATCGGGGTCGCAGCAGGCGCTGGATTATCTGGGCAAGCTGTTCCTGTCGCCCAACGACACCGCGCTGGTGGGCTGGCCCACATACCTTGGCGCGCTGGGTGCGTTTAATGCCTATGAACCCCGGTATGATCGGCTGGACCCGATGGGGAATCGGTCTGCGGCGGAAATGCAGGCTGACGCGGCGGCGGCTGGCGGAAGGGTCAAATTCAGCTATTTGTCGCCCGATTTCGCCAACCCTACCGGCATCACCCTGTCGCTGAAGGAGCGTCAGCAGGTTCTGGCGCATGCCGAGGCGATGGATTGCATGATTATCGAGGATGCGGCCTATCAGTCCCTGCGCTATGAGGGGGAAGAGATCCCGCCGATCCTGTCGTTGGAGCTGGCGGAGAAGGGCGATTTGAACGCGTGCCGCACGATCTATTGCGGGTCGTTTTCCAAAACTCTGTCACCGGGTCTGCGTATCGGTTGGGTTTGCGCGGCGCGGTCTGTGATTGATCAGATGGTACTGTTGAAACAGGCGGGCGATTTGCACACTGCGACGCTCAATCAGATGGCGGTGGCGCATGTGGCGGCAGATGGGTTTGAGGACCACACCCGCCTTCTGTGCGCGCATTACAAGGCGCGGCGTGACCGGATGTTGGCGGCGCTGGACCGTAATATGCCGAAAGGTGTGGAATGGACACGCCCAGAAGGCGGGATGTTTGTCTGGATGACCTTGCCTCAGGGCATAGATGGTGCGGACGTATTGAAAGCTGCGCTGCGCGATGAAAAGGTGGCCTTTGTGCCCGGTGGCGCGTTTTATCCGGGTGAGGACGGGCGCAACACGCTGCGGCTCAACTTCTCTAGCCCGAACCAGGCGCAGATCGACGAAGGCATCGCGCGGTTGGGTCGCGTGCTGCGGGCTGCACTGGGGTGAGTGCAGGGCGGCGTTTCTGCTGTTGCTCGCTTCAGAGCCAAGAAAACGCCGCAAATTTGCGCCAAAAGGGTCGGGAAAACTGGACGGGGCGGCTTTTTCCTGAGATAGCAGCCCCATCTTTCATCAAAAACGGACTCGATCATGACCAGCCCGGCCAACGTCATTTCGCCCGACCTCATTCCTGACGCGCTTTACCCTACCATCAACGCGCTTTGCGCCACCTCCATCGACGTTGCCGCAATCATCGCGCGCGTGGGTCTGGGGCAGTCGCTGGCGGCACAAGTGGGTGAAAACAGCGATGGCGATGGTCAAAAGGCGCTGGATGTTCTGGCTGATGACATGTTTGAGGCCGCCCTGCGTGGTGGTGATGTGCGCTGGTATGCATCGGAAGAGCAGGAAGATGCGCTGCTGACTTCCGAGGGTGGCAAATACGCGCTGGCGATTGATCCGCTGGATGGTTCGTCCAATATCGATGTGAACGTTTCCATCGGCACTATCTTCTCGATTTTCGACACTAAAGCAGGCGCTGAAGAGAGCTTCCTGCGTCCGGCATCGGAACAGATCTGTGGCGGCTATATTCTTTATGGTCCGGCGACCTGTCTGGTTGTGACCTTCGGCAATGGCACCCAGCAGTACGTACTGGATCCGGCGAAGGGTGAGTTTGTACTGGTGGATCAGGCGATGGAGGTCCCCGAAACCTCCAAGGAGTTTGCGATCAACGCGTCGAACTACCGTCACTGGACCAAGCCGGTGCGCACCTACATCGACGAATGTCTGGCTGGCAAAGACGGCCCGCGGGGCATGGATTTCAACATGCGCTGGGTTGGTTCGTTGGTGGCGGAAACCCACCGCATTCTGACCCGTGGCGGCATCTTCCTTTACCCTGGTGATGCACGTCCGGGGTATGAAAACGGACGCCTGCGTATGGTTTACGAATGCGCGCCGATCGCGTTTATCATCGAGCAGGCTCAAGGCCATGCTACCGATGGTGAAACCCCGATTCTGGAACGTCAGGCCGCAACCCTGCATGGCCGTGTGCCGCTGGTCTTCGGTTCTGCCCAGAAGGTGCAGCGTGTGGCCGATCACCACGACCTCAGCGAATAAACTTCCTGCCGGGCCCCCGCCCGGCACCCCTCCCAAAGGAGCACTCACCATGAGTTTCGACCGTTCCCTGAAGATCGCCCCGTCGATCCTGTCAGCCGATTTCGCCAACTTCGGTCAGGAAATCGAAGCCGTCGAGGCGCAGGGCGCCGACTGGATCCACGTGGATGTGATGGACGGGCATTTTGTGCCTAACCTGACCTTCGGTCCGCCGCTGTGTAAGGCGATCCGCAAGCACATCAACACTGTGATGGACGTTCACCTGATGATCGCACCGGTCGATCCGTATATCGATGCGTTTGCTGATGCGGGTGCCGACATCCTGACCGCCCATCTGGAAAGTGGCCCGCATATCCACCGCACCTTGCAGGCCATCCGCGGCGCTGGTTGTAAGGCTGGCCTGGCGCTGAACCCTGCCACTGGTCTGGATGATGTGGAATACCTGCTGGATATGGTTGATCTGGTCTGCATCATGACCGTAAACCCCGGTTTTGGTGGTCAGAAGTTCATTCACAGCCAGATTGAGAAAGTGCGCAAACTTCGCGCGATGATCGGTGATCGCCCGATCCATATCGAGATTGACGGTGGTGTTACCCCGGAAACCGCGCCGCTGGTGGCCGAGGCGGGTGCCGATGTTCTGGTCGCAGGTTCCGCTGTTTTCAAAGGCGGTTCGGTTGGCAACCCTGCACCTTATGGTGACAATATTCGTGCCATCAAGGCGGCGGTTCAGGGCTAAGTCTTGGCAATTGAATTTGAGAGAGGGCTGCATCGCTGATGCGGCCCTTTTTGTTTTGGGCGCGGGCTACTGCCGCGGCGGGAAGCTCTTGTAGACCGGCAAGGCCCAGCCAAAATACAGTGATCCCGCACGCAGCGACCAGGTTACCACACCGCCAGCGATCAACCCCGGCCAGCCCCCAAAGCCCAAGTGTGTTGCAGCCACGGTGGCGCCCGCACCAAGGGCGGCGGCGGTCACATATAGCTCTCCTTGTTTCAGGATCAGTGGTACCTCGTTGCAGACCACATCGCGCATCAAACCGCCGAAGGTGCCGGTTGCCACGCCCATTACCACCACAATTGCCCAGTGACTGCCCAGGTCCAGTGCCACTGCAGCGCCCGCAGGCACTGCAACAGCCAGCGCCAGACTGTCCAGCCATAACAGGGCGCGGTAGCGGCTTTCCAGCCGGTGTGCGGTGAAAAACACCAAAGTGGCTGCGAAAACAGCAACGCCTAGAAACCATGGCGCGCCGATCCAGAACAGCGGGTTGCGGTCCAACAGAACATCGCGCAGCGTGCCGCCGCCCAAAGCGGTGAGGGCCGCGATAAACAGAAACCCGATCAGATCCAGCTGCGCCCGTGATGCCACTAGTGCGCCGGTGAGCGCAAAGATCAGCACCGATGCGGTGTCCAGTAGGACCTGAAGGGTCAACGCTTCTGGCATTGGATCAGTCTTTGAACGGCGCCATGCCGGCGCGGGCCAGTTCATCAGCGCGTTCGTTTTCGGGATGGCCTGCGTGCCCCTTCACCCATTGCCATGTGACGGCGTGACGGCTTTGGGCTGCATCCAGCCTCTGCCACAACTCTACGTTTTTCACTGGCTTTTTGTTGGAGGTTTTCCAGCCGTTACGTTTCCAGCCGAAGATCCATCCAGTAACACCGTTTTTCACATAGGCACTATCGGTCACAACGGTCAGGGTGGATGGACGTTCCAACGCTTCCAAAGCGGAAATCGCTGCCATCAGTTCCATCTGGTTATTGGTGGTTGCGGCCTCGCCGCCTTTCAACTCGCGCTCTTTCAGCACGGTGTCTCCATCCATTGCCCGCAGCAAGACACCCCAGCCGCCAGGGCCGGGATTGCCGGAGCACGCTCCATCGGTATACGCAAAGAGTTCAGCCATGAAGGGGCAGTGCCAGCGGTTGCGCGGGGCGTCAAGGGGTTTGGCCAAGGCCCGTCAGGATCAGTGCCGTCAGAACGATCAAAGTGATCAGCGCGCGCAGCCGCAGCCACCATGGCGGTGCTAGTCCTGCGCTTTGCAGGGCGGCATCAATCGGTACTAGAGCAGCGAACAGCGCGGTCAGGATCCAGTGGCGTGCGATCGGCGACAGGATCACAGCTGTCATGAGGTGATCCGTCAGCAGGAAAAACGCTGCCAAAGCCGGAAGAACACTGAGGCCAAATCCCCAAAGTACCCTATCACCAGATGCAAAACCCCAATGAGTGCCAGCCATGAAACACAGAATCACCAGCCCGTAGGCTGCAGAGAGATCCAGCGCCGCTGCCGGCGTGGGTGCGGCGAAGGCGGCAAAGAGGAAAGGCAGGGTGCCGGTCAGTCCAAGGATCAGCGCTGGTCTGGGAATTGGGGGTGTGGGGGACATTGTGCTGCTCGCTCTGTTATATGTGATAGGGAAGAGCTAGGTCGTTCATCGGGTTTGGCACCATGTGCGTGGACGATTAGATCCAGAGTTATGTGCTGTTGCGTCTGGCGGTGAGAACGACAAATGTATCTTCGCCATCGGGTAGATTATGGCCGTTGCCACAGCGGCTGTGCAGGGTGCGAAACCCCGCCTGTGCCAACATCTGGCGCAGCTCATCCTCTTGATAGTAGGCAAAGAAGCGCCCCAGTTCATCGTATGCCTCACCCGCACCCAGCTTCATCCCAAGGGAAAGGACACCCTCGGGCTGTAAAATTTGGTGGAGGCGATTCAGCGCTGTGGCGAAGCGGGATTTGGGGATGTGTAACAGGCTGAAGTTGGCCCATATCCCGTTATAGGGTAGCGGTGCTGTGAAATCTTCAAACTTGCTGATCTTGACCGATACCCCGTAGGTGGCGGCTGCATAGGCAGCCATTTCAGGATTAGGATCCACTGCGTCTATACAATAGCCATCCCGTTGAAACCGGGCAGCCCAGTGGGCAGGGCCGCATCCCAGATCCAGTATGCGTGCGTCGCCTTTGAGGAGGGCGGTGAAGCGCGCATAGTCTACGTTCTGATCGGTGTTTTTTGCGGGAGCTTTGCCTGCGGCATATCCCGTTGCGATCGCGGTGTAGGCAGAGAGTGTCGAAGGATCAGACATAATGGTCAGTTGGTTAGGAATTGACAGCGGTTAAAATTACAGAGGATCGGGCAAAAGAAAACCGGGGCCATAAGCCCCGGTTTGAAACACCTCCGATATCCGCATTTCCATCCCCAGACGTGCGACATCAGAAAGTGCTGATTGGTCTGCGTTAGCGCGGATTATTCGGCGCTGAAAGCCATTTCGCGGTCTGCTGGCACCTCACGCGGGGGACGGCCGATGACCTCTTTCAGTTCATCCAGTTCAATGAAGTTGTCAGCCTGGCGGCGCAGCTCATCGGCGATCATTGGCGGTTGGCTACGGATGGTCGAGACGACGGACACGCGCACGCCCTGGCGCTGCAGGCTTTCGACCAGCGGGCGGAAGTCGCCATCGCCGGAGAACAGTACGATATGATCGACACGCGGTGCCAGTTCCATGGCATCGACGGTCAGTTCGATATCCATGTTTCCCTTCACCTTACGGCGGCCCTGACTGTCGGTGTATTCCTTGGCCGGTTTGGTGACCATGGTGAACCCATTGTAATTCAGCCAGTCAACGAGGGGCCGAATCGGCGAGTATTCATCGTTTTCGAGCAGCGCCGTGTAGTAGAACGCGCGGAGCAGCTTGCCCCTGCGCATGAACTCTTGACGCAGCAGTTTGTAATCAATGTCAAAGCCTAATGCCTTGGCCGCTGCATACAAGTTCGAACCATCGATGAACAGCGCCAGCCGTTCGTCTTTGTAGAACATTTAAATTTCCTTCCGATTATCCAGCACGCGGGGCGTGAGTGGTTAAAAATATGTCCCGCGTAGCTATTGATAAAAAATAGGGCGTCGTTCTAAGGGTGGCAAGTAAAGCCTCAAGTTCATTAGGATAGGGTAAAATGCTTAAAGAACAGCTAATTCTTGTCGCGTTCGGCGGAAATTTACCGCTTGAAGGCGAAGCGCCCGCGCAATTTATTCCGCGAGCTCTGGAACAGTTGGCTGATTTGGGTTTGCGGATCGAACATACCAGCGCCCTTTATAAAACGCCCTGTTTTCCTGCAGGCGCGGGGCCGGATTACGTTAACGGTGCGTTGTCGTGTTCGGGAAATCTGACGCCGGATCAAGTGCTTGAAGTGCTACATCAGGTTGAATGCGATTTCGGTCGCGCGCGGACATCGCGTTGGGCAGGGCGCACTTTGGATCTGGATTTGATTGCTGTGGGGTCTGCAGTTTGTCCTGATGAATCTACGGTACGCGATTGGCTGGAGCTACCACTGGATACGCAGAAACTGGCCGCGCCGGATCAACTGATTCTCCCACATCCGCGTATTCAGGACCGCGCCTTTGTTCTGGTGCCGTTGCGCGACGTTGCGCCGGACTGGCGCCATCCGTTGCTGGGTAAAACGGTTGCTGAAATGTACAATTCTCTGCCCGCGGAGGCAGTCGCCGAGGTGGTTCCCCTTTGATTATCCCTTGTCAATCCGGCATGGTCGCAGTACAAGCCGCGTTTCTAGCCCTATCCATGATCGGAGTGTCGTAATGGCCCGCGTTACCGTTGAAGATTGCGTAGACAAGGTTCCGAACCGTTTTGAACTGGTGATGCTGGCGTCGCATCGCGCCCGTGAAATCGCTTCCGGTGCGCCGCTGACTGTCGATCGCGACAACGATAAAAACGCTGTGGTGGCCCTGCGTGAGATTGCGGATGAAACCCAATCCGCTGACAGCCTGCGCGAGCGCGTGATTGAAAACAACCAGACCCAGATCGAAGTGGACGAGCCCGAAGAAGATTCGATGGCCCTGCTGATGGGGGGTGGCGAAGCGGACAAGCCGGCAGAGGACGACATGTCCGAAGAGATGCTGCTGCGTCAGCTGATGGAAGCACAAGGCCAGGGCTAAGCCCCAGCTCAGGGTAAGGACGCGGAAGGTATGATTGCGGTTGACGATCTGATCGCACTGGTTCGCAACTATAACCCCAAAACCAATGAAAAATTGCTGCGTGAGGCCTATGATTATGGCCTTGCGATGCATGACGGACAATTCCGTCATTCGGGTGAGCCGTATTTTACTCATCCAATCGCCGTCGCCGCCATTCTGACCGAACAGCGGTTGGACGACGCCACCATCATCACCGCCTTGCTGCATGACACGATCGAGGACACCAAAGCCTCGTATTCCGAAGTGGCCGAACGTTTCGGCACCGATGTGGCGGATCTGGTTGATGGTGTGACCAAGCTGACCAACCTGCAGCTATCGAGTTCCGAGACGAAACAGGCGGAAAACTTCCGCAAACTGTTTATGGCCATGTCCAAGGATCTGCGGGTGATCTTGGTTAAACTGGCTGACCGTCTGCACAACATGCGCACGATCAAGGCGATGCGCCCTGAAAAGCAGGCGCAGAAAGCCCGTGAAACCATGGATATCTTTGCCCCGCTCGCAGGCCGTATGGGCATGCAGTGGATGCGCGAAGAACTGGAGGATCTGGCTTTCAAGGTGCTGAACCCGGACGCTCGCGCCTCGATCATGCGGCGGTTTGTGATGCTGCAGAAGGAAACCGGCGATGTGATTCACCGCATTACCGGTGACATGCGCTCCGAATTCGAAAGCGCAGGTCTTGAGGCGCAGGTCTTTGGCCGGGCCAAGAAGCCCTATTCGATCTGGCGCAAGATGTCAGAGAAGGACGTTGGCTTCTCCCGCCTGTCGGACATCTATGGTTTCCGCGTGATCACGGATAGCGAAGACGATTGTTATCGCGCCCTTGGTCAGATCCACCAGCGCTGGCGCGCGGTGCCGGGCCGGTTCAAGGATTATATCAGCCAGCCGAAATCAAACGGCTATCGGTCGATCCATACCACCGTGTCAGGCCGCGACGGCAAACGGGTGGAGGTGCAGATTCGCACCCGCCAGATGCACGATGTAGCCGAAACCGGTGTTGCGGCGCATTGGTCCTATCGCGACGGTGTCCGTTCGATGAACCCCTTTGCTGTGGATCCGGCGAAATGGCTGGCGGGTCTTACTGAACAGTTTGATGCGGAGGAGGACCATGATGCCTTCCTCGAAGCGGTCAAGCTGGAGATGTATTCCGATAAGGTCTTCTGTTTCACCCCTAAGGGTGAGGTGGTGAAATTGCCCAAAGGCGCGACGCCGTTGGATTTCGCCTATGCGATCCACACCCGCATTGGGAACGCCTGCGTCGGCGCCAAGGTAGACGGCATGCGGGTGCCCTTGTGGACGCGAGTGAAAAACGGCCAGTCGATCATCATTATTACGGCTGAGGGTCAGATTCCGCAGGCTACTTGGCTGGACATCGCTATCACCGGCAAGGCGAAATCCGCCATCCGGCGCGCGCTGCGCGAGATCGACAAAGAGCGGTTTGGTAAGCTGGGCCGGGAACTGGTTCGCTCGGTTTTTGAACATGCGGATAAGAAGCTGACCGATAAGGTTTTGGAAACTGCTGCCCGGAACATGCGGGTGGAGGATGTGGATACGCTACTGGCCCGCCTCGGCAGTGCGGAAATCACCGCCTCTGATGTGCTGCACTCCGTCTATCCAGAACTGAAAGAAACCGAGGTCGACAATATCGAACCCCGCCGCGCGGTGGTTGGCCTGTCACCGGATCAGAGTTTTAATATTGCTAAGTGCTGTCAACCACTGCCTGGCGAACGTATCGTGGGTATCGGGAGTCGTGGCAAGGGTGTGATGGTGCATGCCATCGACTGCGAATCGCTGCAGGCCTATGAGCATCAGATGAACCGCTGGCTGGATCTGCATTGGCACGCGGGCAAACATCCAGCGATCCACCACGCAACGCTGGAATTGACCATTGGCAATGATGCGGGCGTACTGGGGCGTATTTGCACATTGATTGGCCAGTGCAAGGCCAATATTTCGGACCTTGAGTTTGTTGATCGTAAGCCGGACTTTTTCCGGATCAGGATCGATATCGAATTGCGTGATGCCGAGCATCTGCACACCGTCATGTCTGCCGTTGAGGCAGAGAGCGACGTGGCAGAGATTGCCCGGTATCGTGATCCGTCGCGTGCCAATACGGCAAGCGGTGAGTAGGAGGGCGAAACGCCTTGGTTTTTAAGCGCCGGGATAGACGGCCGATCTGGCGGATCGTGTTCGAGTTCTTCTGGCCGCGCGGCGGCTGGGGACGGGCCGCACGTTATGTGAAACACCGCCTGCATCGTCTGCCCGGATCGCCAGAAACAATTGCACGCGGTATATTTGCCGGTGTCTTTACCACTTTCAGCCCCTTCTACGGTCTGCATTTTGTTGTTGCGGCACTGCTGGCAACGATCATGCGCGGCAACGTTCTGGCGGCGCTGCTGGCGACCTTCTTTGGCAATCCTCTGACCTATGTGCCGATTGTTATGACCTCTATGCAGACAGGCTACTGGCTGTTGGGAATGGATAAGGGTGTATCAGGTTTTGGCAGCGATCCCGAAGGCGGCGCAGCCACAGTGGGTCAGCAGTTTCTGGATGCGGGCGAAGCGATCTGGATTAATCTCAAGGCGCTGTTCACGGAGCAGACCATGGATTGGACCGATCTGGCGGTATTTTACGATCAGGTTTTCTATCCCTTCATGATCGGTGGCATTGCGCCTGGCATCGTTGCGGGTGCCATTTGTTATTACGTGTCAGTGCCGGTGATCCGCGCCTATCAGAACCGTCGCAAAGGTGTGCTGAAAGCAAAACTTGAGGCGTTGAAGAAAAAAGCGCACCTGAAGGGCGATGGCAGTTCCAAACCAGATTGAGCCGCACTAGGTTGTGCGGTGACGGGGATGTCTCGAATGAAGGAGAGAAAGGCGATGGAGCCTTTGGGAAAACTGCGCCTTGGCGTGAACATCGACCATGTGGCCACTGTGCGCAACGCGCGCGGCGGGGCCTATCCTGACCCGCTTCGGGCCGCAAAACTGGCAGAGGAAGCAGGTGCCGACGGCATCACCGCGCATTTGCGCGAGGACCGCCGCCATATCTCAGACGCCGATATTGACGGTCTGATGGAGGTGTTGTCGGTGCCGCTGAACTTTGAAATGGCGGCAACGGACGAAATGCAGGCGATTGCCCTGCGTCACAAGCCTCACGCCGTCTGCATCGTCCCCGAAAAGCGCGAAGAGCGCACGACTGAGGGCGGTCTGGAAGTGGCGCGTGAGGAAAATAAGCTGGCCCATTTCATCGCGCCCTTGCGCGATGCGGGCTGTCGCGTGTCGATCTTCATCGCTGCTGACCGCAAACAGATCGAAGCGGCCGCACGCATTGGCGCCGAGGTGATCGAATTGCATACCGGTGCCTATTGCGACCATTTTGCGGAAGGTAATCACGACAAAGCACAAGAAGAGCTGAAGGCGCTGCGCGACATGTCGGCTTATGCGCATTCGCTGGGCCTTGAGGTGCATGCAGGGCACGGGTTGACTTACGACACTGTGAAGCCCGTTGCGGCCTTCCCCGAGGTGATGGAGTTGAATATCGGTCACTTTCTGATTGGCGAAGCGATTTTCCGCGGCATGACCCCCGCGATTGCCGAGATGCGCCGTCTGATGGATGAGGCGCGACCATGATCACAGCTGAATTTGCGGCGATCTGGGTTGCATGGATGTTGTCTGGGGCATCGCCCGGGCCAGCGACCATGGGCATCGCAGGCACTGCAATGTCAGCAGGCCGGCGTTCTGCGCTGGCCTTTGCCGCGGGCATTCTGGCGGGTTCGGCCAGCTGGGGCATTGCGGCGGCGCTGGGACTGTCGGCGGTGATGTTGGCCAATGTCTGGTTGTTTGAGGTGTTGCGCTACGTCGGTGCCGCCTACTTGGGCTGGCTGACGCTGAAGGCGCTGCGCCGGGCGTTGCAGCCCAGCGGGGTCGCCGCCGCTGGTACGCCGTTCTCCGGCAGTGCTCGCACCCTTTTTGCAAAAGGTATGGCCGTTCACTTGACGAACCCCAAGGCAATCCTCAGTTGGGGGTCGATCTACGCGCTGGTTGCGCCCGCAGATGCCACCCCTGCAACGCTGTTTGGTTATTTCGGCCTGCTGTACGGTGGGTCGATCATCATCTTTCCCGGCTATGCCATCCTATTTTCGTCAGACCGCGTGGTGCGGGGCTATCGCCGTGCCAGTCGTTGGTTTGATCTGGCCTTTGCGGGCTTCTTTGGCTTTGCGGGTTACAAAATCCTGACTGCACGGATTGCGAACTGACCATGATCCTTGGCATCGGTACAGACCTTGCGAATATCGACCGAATTGCTGGCACACTGGAGCGTTTCGGCGACCGGTTCCGCAACCGCGTTTTCACCGATCTGGAACAGGCCAAGGCCGAGCGCCGCCGTGATGTTGCGGGGACCTATGCCAAACGCTGGGCCGCGAAAGAGGCCTGTTCCAAGGCTCTGGGGACAGGTTTGGCGATGGGCATCGCATGGAAAGATATGTCGGTCAAAAACCTATCCACCGGCCAGCCGGTGATGGACGTGACGGGCTGGGCACGCGAACGGCTGGATGAAATGACCCCGGCGGGGCATCAGGCGATCATTCATGTGACCCTGACGGATGATCATCCTTGGGCGCAGGCTTTTGTGGTTATTGAGGCGCGGCCGATCGTACAGCCAAAGAGCTGAAAGCGGGCGGTTCACCGCCTGTTGCCTTGACAGCACTGGCGCAACCGCTCATCTACCAAACAACTAAGATATTCAGGTGTTTTGCAGGAGTGTTCGCAGATGGCGACAGAGGCGAAAAAGGGCAATTCGGTGGTAGAGACCATCAAAACGGTGGTCTGGGCGCTGGTGATTGCCGGTGTGTTCCGCACGCTGCTCTTTCAGCCGTTCTGGATCCCGTCGGGTTCGATGAAATCGACGCTGTTGATTGGTGACTTCCTGTTCGTCAACAAAATGGCCTATGGCTATTCCGCTGCCTCCTGCCCTAACATCCGGTCTCTGGGGCTGGATGCCAAAACCATCTGCGGCGTGCTGGACAATGAAAACACCCGCGTCTGGGGCGCAGAGCCTGAACGTGGCGATGTCATCGTATTCCGCCATCCGGTATCGGGTCTGGACTACATCAAACGGGTGATCGGTATGCCCGGTGACACGGTGCAGGTGCAAAACGGCATCGTTTACCTGAACGGCCAGGCCCTGCCGCAGGAACAGACCGAAGATTTTGTTGAGGTTGCCGAACTGCAAGGCCCACAGCGTCTGGGTCCGCGGTGTTCGCGGCCCGTGGGCGCCGGTGGTGACTGCCACAAGGGGGCAGCAATCGAAACCCTGCCTGATGGGCGCAGTTACACGGTGCTGAACATTGGCAACCGTGGTACGGACAATACCACCGTTTTCACTGTACCTGCGGGGCATTACTTCTTCATGGGGGATAACCGTGATAACTCCACTGACAGCCGGGTGCCGAAACTGGCCGGTGGCGTGGGTATGGTGCCTTATGAAAACCTGATCGGCCGCGCGGATCGCATTATGTTCTCCTCTGGCGGGGCGTCGATGTTTGCCTTCTGGACCTGGCGTGGGGACCGCTTCTTTAAGGCTGTGGAATGAAGATATCAGCAGAACTTAGCGCCTTTCAGGGGCGCATCGACTATCAGTTTAAACAGCCCGAACTTCTGGTTCGAGCTGTTACCCATTCGTCCAAGTCCTCGCCGACGCGCGAGGATAACCAACGGCTGGAATTTCTTGGCGATCGAGTGCTGGGTCTGGTGATGTCCGAGGCGCTGTTGTCCCGTGACAAAGGTGCCAGCGAAGGCCAACTGGCGCCGCGTTTCAACGCGCTGGTGCGCAAAGAGGCCTGTGCCGATGTGGCCAAGGATATTGATCTGGGCGCGGTTCTGAAGCTGGGTCGGTCAGAGCAGATGTCAGGCGGTCGGCGCAAACAGGCGCTGCTGGGCGACGCGATGGAGGCAGTGATTGCCGCTGTCTATCTGGATGCGGATTTTGAAACTGCCAAGGCGCTGGTTTTACGGCTCTGGGGCAATCGGATTGATACCGTCGAATCCGATGCTCGCGACCCGAAAACCGCGCTGCAGGAATGGGCACAGGCGCGCAAACAGACCCCGCCGAGCTACGTTGAGCTGGCCCGTTCTGGCCCCGACCACGCGCCGGTCTTTACTATTTCCGTTACCTTGCAAAGCGGTGAGAGCGAGGAAGCCACTGCGGCCTCCAAACGGCAGGCGCAGCAGGCCGCCGCCAAGGCGCTGCTGGACCGTTTGACCTAAAGAAAAACCGTAGTTCTGGCCGAATCCTACAGGATCGGCTAGATCTGCACCCCTTGCCGGACAGACACTGAGGTCTGTCGCGGAGACTGACCACCTGAGAAAGCAACACATATGACCACACGCGCCGGATTTATCGCCCTGATCGGAGAGCCCAATGCGGGCAAGTCCACCCTCACCAACGCCATGGTTGGCGCCAAGGTGTCCATCGTGACCCACAAGGTGCAGACCACCCGTGCCCGTATTCGTGGGGTGGCAATGGAAGGCGATGCGCAGCTGGTTTTTGTGGATACCCCCGGCCTGTTCAAACCGCGACGCCGTTTGGACCGCGCGATGGTTGCTGCCGCTTGGGGCGGTGCTGCGGATGCGGATATCATCGTGCTCATGGTTGAGGCACACAGAGGTGTGACCGAAGGCGTTGAACGTATCCTAGAGGGGTTGGGAGAGATCGGCACAGGCCGTAAAGTCGCGCTGGCGATCAACAAGATCGACCGGGTGAAGCCCGAGGTTCTACTGGCGCTTAGTGCGGATCTGAACGAACGCTATGACTTCGTACACACCTTCATGATTTCGGCTGAAAAGGGGCGCGGCGTGAAGGATCTGCGCTACTGGCTGGCCAACGAACTGCCCGAAAGCCCGTGGCTCTATCCCGAAGATCAGATTGCCGATCTGCCGATGCGGATGATCGCGGCGGAAATGACCCGCGAAAAGCTGACCCTGCGCATGCATCAGGAACTGCCTTACCAGTTGACTGTTGAGACAGAGAGCTGGGAAGAACGCAAAGATGGTTCCGCCCGTGTGGATCAGGTTATCTATGTGGCCCGTGATGGCCACAAGGGCATCATTCTGGGCCACCGTGGGGAAACCATCAAAGCCATCTCAAAGGCTGCACGCGAAGAACTGACCGCATTCCTGGGCCGCAAGGTGCACCTATTCCTGCAAATCAAGGTGCGTAGCAACTGGCTGGACGAGAAAGAACGTTATTCTGAGATGGGTCTTGATTTCAAAGATGGTGCTTAAATAGTCCCACCGCGTGTAGGTACCAAAAGGCGCCCAAGAAACACAGCAGGGCGCCTAACGTGGCCTGAAATGGTGCGGGGATCAGGCGGAGTTCCACGAACGCAGCCCCCAAAAAGGCCACACCGATTGTGATCAGGAAACGCGGTATTATGGTGCGTTTTTGACTATTAGACATGCTCACCTCAATCTTGGCGATTATACTTGTTACATCGCTATGGTGTACGTCGCAGCCCCGAGGAAGTTTAATTCATGCGCCTGACAGCCCGTATCTGGGTCGATGCCTACCTGACCCGCCTGCGCCTTTATGACATCCCCGCCTTTGTGGTCGCGCATGGCGATGATACCGCGGGCGCTGTGTTGGTGAAGCTGAATACGCTGGATGGGCAGGCGGCGTGTTATCAGCGCTCGTTTGACCTGATGACAGGCCAGCGGCTGTGGATGGAACTATCAGCAGGCGCAGAACGTGAGGTAGACGCCTCGATCACCAAACAGCGCGGTTTTGACCCTGACCTCTGGGTGGTAGAGGTAGAGGATCGCGCCGGTCGGCACCTGCTGGATGAGCCGGGGCTGGCTGATTGACCCGCTTGCCCAGCTAAACCTTGCAGAACGGGGACAGAGGGACAACAGTGCAGCATGGAATGGCGTGATCAGGGCATATTGCTGGCAGTGCGCAAGCACGGCGAAACCTCTGCGATATTAGAGGTTTTTACGCTCACCCGCGGCATCCATGCCGGTATCATGCGCGGCGCAACCAGCCGCAAGATTGCACCGCATCTGCAACCCGGCGCGCAGCTGGATGTGCAATGGCGGGCACGGTTAGAGGATCACATCGGTAGCTACACTGTGGAGCCCCTGCGCAGCCGCGCGGCGATGGTGATGCAGGACCGTCAGGCGTTGGCGGGGCTGAACGCGGTCTGTGCGCTGCTGGTTCATTGCCTGCCAGAGCGGGAGGCACATCCCGAATTCTATGAACGCACCAAGGCGCTGTTTGATATTCTGGACGAACACGATTTGTGGCCGCTGGCGTACCTACGCTGGGAAGAGGCGTTGCTGGAAGAGTTGGGCTATGGCCTCGACCTTAGTCAATGTGCGGTGACGGGCAAGACGCAGGAGCTGGCCTATGTGTCGCCAAAAACGGGTCGCGCAGTATCGCGTGAGGCGGCGGGCGAATGGGCGGATCGGTTGCTGCCTTTGCCTTTTGCGCTCAAAGGTGGGTTGGACCCAGACCCACGCGAAGTGGCTTTGGGCCTTCGCACGACAGGGCATTTCCTGCAAAAATCACTGGCCTCAGGCACCCGCGGTCGTCCACTGCCAGAGGCGCGTCAGCGGTTTATTGATCGGTTGTTGAGATAGGGGCGGGTCGGTGCCTTAGCGCAGGGACATCACCAGATCAATCAGCGATCCCATCGATGCGCCGCCCGCCGTCTGTGGCAGATCCTTTAACCCGATGGAGGAGGCCAGGATCAAACGCCCCCAATCGGGATTGGAAATCCCGCTTTCCTTTAGCAGTCCGTTTAACAGATCCAGCCGTAGCTCATCCACTTTGGCCAGCCGTGCGGCGACCATCGGCGCGTCCTTCGCCCAGGCACGGATCAGTTGTTCAGGGTTCGTGTCTGCGGTGACAGAGCTGCTGTAATCGGTGATGTCTTCTGCCAGACGGCGCAGGCGGGCGCCTGCGTTTGCCTCTTCCTCAATCACCGTGGTCAGGGCCGTCAGAGCCTCAGCTTCCCACACATCTAGCATGGCTGTCTGAAAGGCAGCGACATCGGCAAAGTGCCAGTAAAATGATCCCTTGGAAGTCGCCAACCGTCGGGCCAGCGGCTCCGCCTTCAATGCGTTGGGGCCGCCCTCAGCGAGGGCGGAAAAACCGGCGTGCAACCAGTCAGCTTTGGAAAGGCGTGTTTTGCTGGTCATACCGAAATGCTACGGTGCAGCATTTCATATTGCAATTGCAGAATCTGTCCGTTCGGATTTGACCCTGCGTTCTGTGGCATGTGCAACACGTCACAAATCAATCATAACCTCACCTCCCGCTTCTGCCGCGCGTGACTGACACAGGATGATGCTGTTTTCGCGTTGGGCGTTGGACAGAACGAAATCGCGGTGTTCAACCTCACCTGCAAGCAACCCGCATTTACACACGCCGCAGATGCCATCGGCACATTTCACGTCCACATGCACGCCATTTGCAATCAAGATATCGCTGGCGGTTTTATCCGCTGGTACGTCCAGACGACGCCCATCGCGCAGTTTCAGGGTGAAAGAGTGATTTTCATAGTCTGGCTGATCAGGGACGTTGAAATATTCCAGATGGCGGGTGTCTTCAGGGAAACCCTGACGTTCTGCCGCCTCCATTACGCCTGCCATATAGCGATCTGGCCCGCAGGTGTAGACATGCCAGCCGTCACTGTAGCCTGCGAGAATCGCGTCCAGATCGGCACGTGTGCCCTCATCAGTAAAATGATAATGCACTTTGTCTGCCCAAGGCATCATCGCAAGATCGTCCAGATAACCGGCGCTATCGCGGTTGGAACAGGAATAGTGCAGGGCAAAATCACTGCCCAAGGCGTGCAGGCGATGGGCAAAGGCGATCATCG
This sequence comes from Thalassobius sp. Cn5-15, assembly GCF_022347685.1. Lineage (GTDB taxonomy): Bacteria > Pseudomonadota > Alphaproteobacteria > Rhodobacterales > Rhodobacteraceae > Thalassobius. The sequence goes on along the minus strand of NZ_JAKRGF010000003.1, from coordinate 287,261 downwards.
GGGTGATACCGATGCCGCCGCCCATGAGGAAGGTTTTGGTCGCCGCCTCCACCAGTGGGAAGTGATTGATGGGTTTTGAGATAAAGACCTTGCGCCCTTCCTCAAAGATCCGGTGCAGCAGGGCAGAGCCGCCGCGCCCCTCATCCTCGCGCAGGACGCCAATCTGATAGCTGGCAGTGATCGACGGATCGCCGGACATGGAATACTGGCGCAGGAACTCTGGCGCGACCAACACGTCCAGATGGGCGCCAGCGGTCCAATTTGGCAGCGGCGCGCCGTCTAGGGTGGTGAATTCATACTTGGTTACGTCGGCGGTCATCGCTTCGACCTTGCTGACCGCGACACGGATCACCGGCGCGTCGGCAGTGTCCACCTGATAGCGGTGCAGCATGGTGAGGTCGCCCGCTGCCAATCGCTGACGATATTCCTGCGCCGGGATCATCGCCTGATAGGCGGCAATCCCTGCCTCGCGATCCATAGGGAAGGGATAGGGCCACGGCGGCGGGGCTAAATGGGCGGGATAGACCGCCAATGTCTGATCCTCATAACGCAGGTCAAGATCGATCTGCAGATCACGACGGTTCAGCGGGTGTTTGCTGGGATAGTAGGCACCATCATCTGACAGCTCGATGTCCCACCACCATTTTTTCACATCATTCAGCCCACCGTTGCCAAGACGGTCATCCAGCTTTGCCAACACCGGCGCGGCGGCGGGAATGTTTGAGGCGGCCCAACGGAACGGCGCCTCTGAAAATAGACCCTCTAGGTTCCATGGGCAGGTTTTCATACACCGCCCACACATCGCGCCGCCCGGTGTGGTGATCCGGTAGGTGGCGCATTTCTGGCTGTCGGATTTCCAGATCTCATAGCCGTTAAACATCAGCTTGGGGCCAGCAGTGATCGCGCCGGACGGGCATTCCCGGGCGCATTTGTTGCAGCTCTCGCAGAATTTCTGCAGGCCAAAATCAATTGGCTTGTCATGTGCCACCGGCATGTCGGTGGTCACCACGCCGGATTTCAGGCGGGGGCCAAGGTAGGGGTTCAGGATCACCTCACCAATGCGACTGACCTCGCCCAGACCGCTTAGCAACAACAAGGGCGGCTGCAACACCTCACCATCCATCACCGTGTGCGCCTTGGCCGAATAGCCAAGGTTGCGGATCTGCTGCGCAATGACCCCGCCCAAGAGCGAAAACCGCAGGTAGGCGCGCATTGACTGCGCCACTGCGATCCAGTCGTCGCCTGACGACCCCTCCATCGTTTCGCGGCCTTGATCAATGATCATCGAAATGGCGTTACCGTGGCGCGGCGTGATTTCTTCGCCCGCAGCGTCATGGCTGTACCACGCAAAATCCGGACACCGGCTAAGGCCCACAGCATCCGCGCCAAGGAAGTAGCTGGTTGCCTTGATATTCAAGGCGTTGCGTTCTGCATCCGCGGGGCGCGGTCCCTCTGGATTCGGGTCACCGTTCTGGATCACAACAAAGGCACCAAGGGCGCGGCGCTGGGCAAAGCTGGGTGCGGATTTGCGCACGTAGTGGCCGTTTTTTGTCGCCTCCTGCACGTGTTTCCCCATGTCGCCAAACAGGGCGCGGGCGAACATATCGGTACGTTTGGGCACGCGGGCTACGTTGGGTTCGTCAATATAGGTGGTGGGGGCCTCCACTCGTTTCAGTCGTTCAAACGGATGGCCGCCATCGGCAAAGCGCCGCTTGGCAAAGAGGTCGCGGTTCAGTGCTGACTTTTCGCTGCCAAGTCCCAGCACCCACGCAGGCCCGGATGTAGCACGCCACGGCTGCTGCACCATCGGGGCAAGTGGCTGATCGGTGGCGACAGGCAATGTGCAGGTCACAGCGGCCAGACCAAACCGCCCCCCAAGCCAAGGTGCGACCAACTGGCCATTTTCCACCGTAGCCAGACCGGCGGCGACGGCCAGGCGGTTCAGATCCACGTCAGATGATCCACCTGAATGCGCCTTGGCCCCCCATCCCAGCAGGCGGATGTAGTTCGCCAGAACCGCCGCCGTTTCATTGGCGCGTAGGCAGGCGCGTTGAGCCTGTGCATCTTGTATCCAGTCGGTGCCTGCCTCGTCCCCTTCAGGATCGCGGGGGGATTCGTAGAGAAAGACCAGCGCATATTCGTGATCGCGGATCGATGACGGTGGGGCTGCCATCGCCTCTTTCAGCTCGGCCATGATCATGTCGATGCCAGAGGCCAGCGTTTTGGTCTGGCGGGTTTGCAGCGCCTCGGCCAGACGGGCGATATCGGGGTTCAGCACAGGGGCAGGCAGACGGGCGCTGTCTGGCAGGCGGCAGATGCCGACCATGCTGGCGTCGTTGAAATAGCCAAAGGCCTTTAGGTGGTTGGCGCGATCCTGCGGATTACTGGGAATGTCTGATTGCAGGCGGTTCACCCCACCGTCGCGGATCGCATCCAGCATCGCCTGATATTCGCCCATCGCATTGACGATGCTTTCTGGAGCGTCCGGACGGCGAAAGCTGACCGGTTGCCACGCGGGCACTTTCGACAGGTCGGCGGTATCGACCCGGCGCAACCGTTCCAAAGGGTAGGGACCAAGGTGAACCGGACGATCCTTGCCAGAGAAAAAGGGCAGTCCCATCGCGTGTCTCCTTCGGGGTCAAATGGCGTGGCCTTGGCCCCGCGTGCCCTGCATGATAGTGGGCTATCTGGGGCGCAAGACCGGCTGTCTGGCACAGGCACTACCTCCTGTGTTGGAGTGATTATATCCTCATCAGTGAGGATAGTGGGCCGCATCTGGGCAATACTGAGGGTCAGCAATGCTTTGGAATTATTTAACTTTCCAAAATGCCTAAATTTTACCATTTGGAAAAAAACAAAATCAGTGCAAGCTGAGTCGCAAAAATAAAGACAAAACCAAGCTCAGTGGAGGTACACATGACTTCGAACGCGCTGACGCCAGGCATTGTTGCAGGGCGGCTTCCTTCGGGGGATCTGGCGGACAATTTTTCCGATCTTCATCCCCCTCTTGACGATCACGAAGCGCTGGTCGCTGCGGATCGTTGCTATTTCTGCCACGACGCGCCGTGCATGACGGCCTGTCCGACCGACATCGATATTCCTCTGTTCATCCGACAGATTGCTACCGGCACGCCCGAAGCAGCGGCGAAGACGATTTTGGAGCAGAATATTCTGGGCGGCATGTGCGCCCGTGTGTGCCCGACCGAAACGCTGTGTGAACAGGCCTGTGTTCGCGAAACTGCCGAAGGAAAGCCGGTGGAGATTGGCAACCTGCAGCGCTACGCCACCGATACGTTGATGGCGGCAGGTGTGCATCCCTTCACCCGTGCGGCTGCTACCGACAAGCATATTGCCGTTGTTGGTGCCGGACCTGCCGGTCTGTCCTGTGCCCACCGTCTGGCGATGAAGGGGCATGATGTCACCATCTACGACGCCCGTGCTAAGGCAGGTGGGCTGAACGAATTTGGTATTGCCGCCTATAAATCTGTCGATGGATTTGCGGAAAAAGAGGTCGCCTGGCTGATGCAGATCGGTGGTATCACCGTGCAGCACGGCAAGGGGCTGGGCGCTGGCCTGTCGCTGGATCGGTTGAAGGCGGATCATGACGCTGTGTTTCTCGGCATCGGTCTGGCGGGTGTGAACGCACTGGGCGTTGACGGTGAGGACAAGAATGGCGTGCTTGACGCGGTCGATTTCATCGCTGAACTGCGTCAGGCGGAGGATCTGGCGGGGGTCGCCATTGGTCGCGACGTGGTGGTGATCGGCGGCGGCATGACCGCTGTAGATGCGGCTGTGCAGGCGAAACTGCTGGGCGCGTTGAACGTCAGTCTGGTTTACCGCCGCGGCAAGGATCGCATGAACGCCTCTGCCTTTGAACAAGAACTGGCGGCGACCAAAGGTGTGCGCATCATCACCAATGCCTCACCCAAAACGGTGATTGGCAATGGCGCGGTGCAAGAGATCGAATTTGATTACACCGACGATAACCTGCAGCCCACAGGTGAAACTGTGCGTCTTGCCGCTGATCAGGTGTTCAAGGCCATCGGTCAGCAGCTTGGCGGCGATGATCTGCCCGCAGTCGACCGCGGTAAGATCACTGTCACCGACGGCGGACGTACCAGCCTGAAAGGTGTCTGGGCCGGGGGTGATTGTGCCTCGGGCGGGGATGACCTGACGGTGACCGCCGTGGCCGAAGGCCGCGATGCAGCTGAAGACATTCACGCCGCCCTGTCGGCGTAACCGAGGAAGGAGATAGCACAATGGCCGATCTCACCAGTGAATTCATCGGGATCAAATCCCCCAACCCGTTCTGGCTGGCTTCTGCGCCACCGACTGACAAGGAATACAACGTCCGCCGTGCCTTTGAGGCTGGCTGGGGTGGTGTGGTCTGGAAGACCCTTGGTGCCGAAGGCCCGCCCGTGGTCAACGTCAACGGCCCGCGATACGGCGCGATCTGGGGCGCGGACCGTCGCCTTCTGGGTCTCAATAATATTGAGCTGATTACCGACCGTCCGCTGGAAACCAATCTGCGCGAGATTAAGTCGGTAAAGCGTGATTACCCTGATCGCGCGGTCATTATCTCTCTCATGGTGCCCTGTGATGAGGAAAGCTGGAAGGACATCCTGCACCGTATTGAAGATACCGGTGCTGACGGGGTGGAGCTGAATTTCGGCTGTCCTCACGGGATGGCGGAACGGGGCATGGGATCGGCCGTGGGGCAGGTGCCGGAATATATCGAGATGGTGACATCTTGGGTAAAGCACCATTCATCGATGCCTTGCATCGTTAAGCTGACGCCTAACATCACCGATGTGCGCAAACCGGCAGAGGCCGCACTGCGTGGTGGTGCGGATGCAGTCAGTCTGATCAACACGATCAACTCTATCACCTCAGTCGATTTGGATGATTTTGCGCCCGAACCTACCATTGATGGCAAAGGCACCCACGGCGGTTATTGCGGCCCAGCGGTGAAACCCATTGCTTTGAACATGGTGGCGGAGATTGCCCGCAGCCCCGAAACCGCGAAGTTGCCTATCTCTGGCATTGGTGGTGTGACCACATGGCGTGATGCGGCAGAGTTCATGGCGCTGGGCGCAGGCAACGTGCAGGTCTGTACGGCTGCGATGACCTACGGTTTTAAAGTCGTGCAGGAAATGATTTCGGGCCTCAGCGATTATATGGATCGCAAAGGTATGACCGCCACCAGTGAGTTGGTGGGCCGTGCGGTGCCGAATGTGACCGACTGGCAGTACCTGAACCTGAACTATGTGACCAAGGCCAAAATCGACCAAGACGCCTGCATCAAATGCGGCCGTTGCTATGCGGCGTGTGAGGACACCAGCCATCAAGCGATTGATATGTCAGAGGACCGCACATTTACCGTCAAAGACGACGAATGCGTGGCTTGTAACCTCTGCGTTAACGTCTGCCCGATTGAAAATTGCATCACCATGGAACAGGTCGCTGCCGGCGAACTGGACGAGCGCACCGGTGAAACGGTGCCTGATGAATACGGCAACTGGACCCAGCACCCCAACAATCCGTCGAATGTGACGGCGGCTGAGTGAGTGATCGCTGAGGGAGAGATGTAATCAAAGACCCCGCCAAAGACCCCGCCTGTGATTGGCGGGGTCTGTTACGTTTTGGCCTTACCGCGTCGTCGCCATCATCGCACTGCCGCCCAGCAGGGCAGTGCCACCAGCATACCCCATGCGCTTGCGTGCGCTCAGGCTTTGTAGCTGTCTGCTCACCACACTGGCCAATAGCGCATAGCTGCCCAACACAAGGGCCACCACCAAGGTGGAGCTGGTCATCAAGATCAGGAATTGCGGCAACTGCGGCACGCTGGGATCAATGAATTGCGCCAGAAATGCCATATAGAACATGATCGCCTTTGGGTTCAGCACGCCGGTCAGGAACCCTGCCCGAACGCTACCGCGCGACGTAGTTGGCGCCGCTTGCGCAACATCCCGCAACCCGCGGGTCGCAATGATCTGCTGCACTCCGAGGTAGGCCATGTAACCGACCCCGACCCATTTCATCACGCTGAAGGCCAAGGCCGAGGAGGCAAGGATCACCCCCAGCCCAAGGTACGACGCGGTCATGACAACAATCCCGCCGGTGAGATCGCCAAATATACAGCGAAATGCCGCGCGCCGCCCGCGCGACAGCGCTTGCCCAATCACCATCAGGACACTGGGGCCTGGAACGATGGACAAAACCGCATAGGCGATCACATAGGTCAGCCAGCTTTCTAAGGTCATGCATTTCCCTCCAACGACACGCGTCTATCAAAGAGAGTGCACACGCCTCTGACAAGCTTTCAATGTTCCAAAAATACTCCGGGGGAGGCCCGACAGGGTTGGGGTCCGCGCTCCAACCCGCTGTGCTTCATCTCACGGCGTCAGCAGTTTGCGAAACAGCGTGTCCAGATAGGTATCGGCGCCCTCGATCGGGTCTTCGTCATCGGGCTTGAGCACATCAATCTGAACCTCGAAATCCGCATAGTGCTGCGTGGTCGCCCAGATTGAATACAGCAGGTGGCGTGGATCGACTGCTGCCAGCTTGCCGTTATCCATCCACTGACGCAGCAGGGCTGTTTTTTCATCGACCAGAGGTTTCAGACTGCTTTCCAGATGCGGTTTCATCCGGGGGGCACCTTGCAGGATCTCATTGGCAAAAAGGCGCGATTCGCGAGGGAACTCACGGCTCATTTGCAGCTTGCCATGAATGTAGTCCATGACCTCTTCCAGCGGGTCGCCGTTGGGGTCCATCTCCTCTAGCGGGTTCAGCCATGTCTCCATCAGCCGGTTCAGCAACATCACATGGATCGCTTCCTTGCCATCGAAATAATAAAGCAGGTTCGGTTTTGACAGTCCCGCCGCTTTGGCGATCTGATCCAGCGTTGCTCCGCGAAATCCGTGGGCGGCAAAAACGTCCAGTGCTGCCTCCATAATTCGGGTGCGGTTGCGCTGTTGAATGCGGCTCAGTTTCTTTTCGCCGCCCTGTTCTGCGGGGGCGGCAAGGGGTGTTTCGCGCTGCGTCATCTGGACCTCGGACTGCTGTGCCAACAAAATAATCTTGCGCTGATTAGTTGGACATCTTGGCACAGTCGATGGAAGAGTTTTCTTGACAGGTGCCCCAACGTTGGCAATCGTCAATTTACCAAGTGGTAAAAATTCAGCAAGAGGGCGCCGCTCTCCAGCCATAAAAGACCAGAAAACAAGGTCTATCGTAAAAGCCCGTCAGAGGCTTCAGAGCGCAGCGGCGAGCCTCTTCACCCACCAATGGAGAGGGAGAACGGCATGTCTGCGCCGGGTGAAAATCTAAAGATCAATAGCGACCGTCTGTGGGACAGTCTGATGGAGATGGCCAAAATTGGTCCCGGAATTGCCGGTGGCAACAATCGACAGACTCTGACTGATGAGGACGCCGAAGGCCGCGCCCTGTTCCAAAACTGGTGCGAGGCGGCGGGTATGACCATGGGGTTGGATACGATGGGCAATATGTTTGCTACCCGCGCAGGCACTAATCCTGACGCTCTGCCGGTCTATATGGGCAGCCATCTGGACACTCAGCCGACAGGGGGCAAATATGACGGTGTTCTGGGCGTCCTCGGCGGGCTGGAGGTTATCCGCACGCTGAATGATCTGGATATCAAAACCAAGCACCCCATCGTGGTCACCAACTGGACCAACGAAGAAGGTACGCGTTTCGCCCCGGCGATGCTGGCGTCCGGCGTATTCACGGGCCGGCACACGCAGGACTGGGCCTATGATCGTGTGGACGCAGACGGCAAGCGGTTCGGCGATGAATTGCAGCGCATCGGCTGGGTCGGCGACGAAGAGGTCGGCGCCCGCAAGATGCATGCGATGTTTGAGCTGCACATCGAACAGGGCCCCATTCTGGAGGCCGAGGGCAAAGACATTGGGGTTGTCACCCACGGACAGGGGCTGCGTTGGATTGAATGTACCGTGACTGGCAAAGAGAGTCACACCGGATCCACACCGATGCCCATGCGCAAGAATGCTGGTCGCGGCCTGGCCCGTATCACAGAGCTGGTGCATGAGATTGCGATGAAACATCAGCCAAACTCCGTCGGTGCGATTGGCCACGTAGATGTTTATCCGAATTCCCGTAACATCATTCCGGGCAAGGTGGTGTTCACCATCGACTTCCGCTCTCATCTGCAAGAGGTGATTGACGCTATGCTGGCCGAGTTTGCCGAGAGGGCGCCCAAGCTCTGTGACGAAATCGATGTGGGGCTGGACTGGGAAATCGTCGGCCAGTTCGATCCGCCCGCCTTTGATGAGGGCTGTGTCAACGCTGTGCGTGATGCGGCAGAACGTCTTGGCTATTCGCACATGGATATTGTGTCCGGCGCTGGCCATGACGCCTGCTGGGTCAACGATGTGGCACCGACCGCGATGATCATGTGTCCCTGTGTGGATGGTCTCAGCCACAATGAAGCGGAAGAGATTAGTAAACCTTGGGCCGCAGCGGGCACCGATGTGCTGCTGCATGCGGTTCTGGAAACCGCGCAGGTCGTCGAATGATCATGTGACAAGGCTGGGGCGCTATCCTCCGGCCTCCCGGAATATTTCAAGAAAGATGAAACCGGGGCAGTTTCAGGGAGAAAGACAAATGACAACCAAAGTGATCAAAGGCGGCACCGTTTGCACCGCAGACCGTACCTGGCAGGCCGATGTGCTGATTGAGGGTGAGGTGATCAAACAGATCGGCGAGGATCTGAAAGGCGACGAATACATCGACGCGACCGGCGCCTATGTGATCCCCGGCGGGATCGATCCGCACACTCACCTTGAGATGCCTTTCATGGGCACCACTGCGGCTGAGACGTTTGAGAGCGGCACCTGGGCGGCAGCGACGGGCGGGACCACCATGCTGGTTGATTTCTGCCTGCCAGGCGAAGATGGGTCGATCAAGAACGCGATCAATGAATGGCACCGCAAATCAGCGCCGCAGATCTGTGCCGATATCGGCTACCACATGGCGATTACAGGTTGGAATGAAACCATCTTTGACGAGATGAAAGATGCGGTCGATATGGGGGTGAATTCGTTCAAGCATTTTATGGCCTACAAGGGCGCACTGATGATCGAGGATGACGAAATGTATGCCTCCTTCAAGCGCTGTAAGGAGTTGGGTGCGCTGCCGATGGTGCATGCAGAGAACGGCGATCTGGTGGCCGATCTGCAGCAGGAAATGCTGGGCAAGGGCATCACCGGCCCCGAAGGCCACGCCTATTCCCGCCCGCCAGAGTTTGAGGGCGAGGCGGCGAACCGCGCAATCACCATCGCTGATGCTGCTGGAACACCTCTCTACATTGTGCATGTCAGTTGTGAACAGGCGCATGAAGCGATCCGACGGGCGCGTCAGAAAGGCATGCGCGTTTATGGTGAGCCGTTGATCCAGTTCCTGACACTGGATGAGAGCGAATATTTCAAAGGTGATTGGATGCATTCCGCACGTCGCGTGATGTCGCCGCCGTTCCGGTCGAAGGATCATCAGGACAGTTTGTGGGCCGGTCTGCAATCGGGCAGTCTTCAGGTGGTTGCGACGGATCATGCCGCCTTTACCTCTGAACAGAAACTGATGGGCAAAGACAACTTCTGCCTGATCCCCAACGGATCGAACGGGCTGGAGGAACGACTGGCGGTTCTGTGGACCGAAGGTGTGGAAACTGGCCGTCTGACGCCGAACGAATTTGTTGCCGCGACCTCCACCAATGTGGCGAAGATCCTCAACATCTATCCCAAGAAGGGCGCGATCGTTGAAGGCGCTGATGCTGACATTGTGGTGTGGGATCCGAAAATCAGTAAGACGATTTCCGCGTCGAACCACCATTCTGTCCTGGATTACAACGTGTTTGAGGATTTTCAGGTGAAAGCACAGGCGCGCTACACCCTTAGCCGTGGTGAGGTGATCTGGGCTTGGGGGCAGAACAGCCAGCCGCAGCCCGGTCGTGGACGTTTTGTGCCGCGCCCTGCCTTCAACTCGGCCTCGATTGCGCTGTCCAAGTGGAAAGAGCTGACCGCGCCCAAGCAAATCAACCGCGACCCGATGAATATTCCCGCAGGGATCTAAAATTGACCACGCCCCGAACCTTGTTCGGGGCGTTTGTCGTTGACCCTCAAGATTAAGAAAACGTGTGCTGAAGAAATGCAGGCATGCGGATGGAGACACAGGAATGGAGCACGGGGACGTGACCAAGAATACCGTGATCAGCGCCAAAGAACTGTCGCTGACATTTCAGACCAATGATGGTCCCGTGCATGCCCTGAAGGATGTGAGCCTTGATATTCACAAGGGTGATTTCGTCAGTTTTATAGGCCCGTCGGGCTGCGGTAAAACCACCTTTTTGCGCTGTATGGCGGATCTGGAACATCCAACTGCGGGCAGCATCACGGTGAATGGCGTCAGCGCGGCAGAGGCACGCAAAGCGCGCGCCTATGGCTATGTGTTTCAGCACGCGGGCCTTTACCCGTGGCGCACGATCGGCGGCAACATTTCCCTCCCGCTGGAGATTATGGGCTACGACAAGGCCGATCAGCAGGATCGGATCAAGCGAGTGCTGGAGCTGGTAGAATTGGAAGGGTTTGAGAAGAAGTTCCCATGGCAGCTGTCAGGCGGGATGCAGCAGCGGGCGTCGATTGCCCGTGCGCTGGCCTTTGATGCAGATATTCTGCTGATGGATGAGCCTTTTGGCGCGCTGGATGAAATTGTGCGTGATCACCTGAACGAGCAGCTGTTGCACCTCTGGGAGCGGACGGAAAAGACGATTGGGTTTGTGACGCACTCCATCCCCGAGGCGGTCTATCTGTCGACTAAAATCGTGGTGATGAGTCCGCGTCCAGGTCGGATCACCGATGTTATCGAAAGCACACTGCCCAAGGACCGCCCCTTGGACATCCGCGATAGCCCTGAATTTCTGGACATCGCCCATCGCGTCCGCGAGGGCCTGCGTGCGGGGCATGCCTATGACTGATAGGTTCAATGATTTTGCGACCGATTTTGTGATCAAGCGCGTCACCACTGGTGACGTGCCTGCGATGGCCGATATCGTCTGCAGCTGGGAGGCAGAGATGGATTGGGTGCCTGCCCTCCACGTTTCGGAGAAGATCGCCGGTTTCATCCGTGGCGCCCTGCCGGAGCGGGAGATTTGGGTGGCGACCAAAGCAGAATCTGACAGCGTGCTGGGCTGCTTGCCCTATGATCTGGGGCTGGGCCGTATTTGCGGGCTGTACTGTCGTCGCCGCGAAGGGTTTGTTGAGGTCAGCCGCCACATGCCAGAGCCGCCCGAGACTGTCGAAGAAATCAGGATGGAGTGGGTGGCATGAGAAACCTCTTTCCCATCCTGACTGTCGTCGCGGCGATATTCGTGATCTGGTACGGCGCTGCGGTTGCGCTGAATGCGCCGTGGGCAAAGGACCAGGCCAAACGCGCCGGTGTTGAACTGACGTTCTCCGAGCTGATCACAGAGACATGGAGGCAGAAGAAACCTAAACTACCTGCCCCGCATCAGGTGACGGCAGAGATCTGGAAAACCACTGGCGAAATGGTCGCTAAAGGCCGGGCCTTTTCCAAGCGCAGCCTGATCTATCACAGCTGGATCACCCTGTCGGCGACGATACTGGGGTTTGTGATGGGCACTGGCTTTGGCATCCTGTTGGCGATTGGGATTGTCTATAACCGGGTGATGGACATGTCTGTGATGCCTTGGGTTATTGCCAGTCAGACCATTCCTATTCTGGCCATCGCGCCGATGATCATTGTTGTCCTGAACGCGGTGGGCATTTCTGGTCTGCTGCCGAAAGCCATGATTTCGATGTATCTGTCCTTCTTCCCCGTGGTGGTCGGTATGGTGAAGGGGCTGCGCAGCCCTGATCAGATGCAGCTTGACCAGATGCACACGTGGAATGCCACCGCGGGCCAGCAGTTCTGGCGCCTGCGTTTGCCTTCATCAATGCCGTTTCTCTTTGCCTCTCTCAAGGTGGCGATGGCGGCCTCGCTTGTCGGTGCCATCGTGGGAGAATTGCCCACAGGTGCAGTGGCCGGTCTTGGCGCGCGGCTTCTGGCAGGCAGTTACTATGGTCAGACCATCCAGATCTGGAGTGCGCTGATCATGGCGGCTGCCCTTGCGGCTTGTCTGGTGGCGATGATCGGGGCGATCCAGCGCATGACGCTGAAAAGAATGGGGATGGTGCAATGATGTGGATCACGATTGGTGTGATCAGCTGGCTTATCGGCTGGCGGGCAAATGTCTGGCTGGCAGCGCAGCCGACCAGCAGGTTCACCACGTTGATGGTGCCAGTGACCTTTGGCCTGACGCTGGTGATGATCTGGGAGGCATCGGTGCGCGGTTTCGAAATCTCGCCCGTCTTGTTGCCAGCGCCATCGGTCATTGCGGTGACCTTTGTGCAGTCGCTGGATATCCTGTGGCAGGACTTTGTGCAGACGGTCATCAAAGGCGCGCTGTCGGGGTATATCCTTGGCTGTGGCGCGGCCTTCCTGATAGCGATTGTGATCGACCGGTTTCCGTTCTTGCAACGCGGCCTTTTGCCGGTGGGCAATTTCGTTGCCGCGCTACCGATTGTGGGCATGGCGCCCATTTTGGTGATGTGGTTCGGTTTTGATTGGCAATCCAAGGCAGCGGTCGTCGTCGTGATGGTCTTCTTCCCCATGCTGGTGAACACGGTGGAAGGATTGCAAGCGACCGACAAGATGCAGCGCGATCTGATGCGGACCTACGCATCCAGCTACATGCAAACGCTGATCAAACTGCGTCTGCCTGCTGCGATGCCGTTTATTTTCAACGGATTGAAAATCACCACCACGCTGGCGCTGATCGGTGCCATTGTGGCCGAATTTTTCGGCTCCCCTATCAAGGGCATGGGGTTCCGGATTTCGACCAGTGTCGGTCAACTGGCACTGGATCTGGTCTGGGCAGAGATTGTGGTTGCTGCAATCGTCGGTTCGGCCTTTTACGGCGGGGTCGCCAAGTTAGAGAAGGCGCTGACCTTCTGGCACCCCTCCCAACGTGGCTAAATCAACAAAAACCAAAGCCATAACCAACAAGGGAAACAACAAGGAGTGTATGAGATGAAAACGATGATCAAATCCCTAAGCGTTGCAGCCATGGGTGTCTGGGCGGGCATGGCTCAGGCGGCAGATGATGTGACACTGCAATTGAAATGGGTCACGCAGGCGCAGTTCGCGGGCTACTACGTCGCGCAGGACAAAGGATTCTATGAGGCCGAGGGGCTGAACGTCACTATCAAACCGGGAGGTCCCGACATTGCACCTGCACAGGTGATTGCCGGCGGTGGCGCCGACGTGGTTCTTGATTGGATGCCGTCAGCACTCGCCAGCCGTGAGAAAGGCCTGCCGCTGGTCAACATTGCCCAGCCGTTTAAATCGTCTGGCATGATGCTGACCTGCCGTAAGGATGCGGGGGTTTCCAGCCCTGAGGACTTCGCTGGTAAAACGTTGGGCGTCTGGTTCTTCGGCAATGAATATCCCTTCCTCAGTTGGATGAACAAATTGGGTCTTGGCACCGATGGTAGCGACGGTGGCGTGACCGTGTTGAAGCAGGGCTTCAATGTGGACCCGATCCTGCAGGGGCAGGCAGCCTGTGTGTCGACCATGACCTATAATGAATATTGGCAGATCATTGATGCGGGCCTGACGCCTGACGATCTGGTGGTTTTCAAGTATGAAGATCAGGGTGTCGCAACGCTGGAAGATGGCATGTACGTTCTGGAAGAGAACCTGAAAGATCCGGCGTTCGAAGATAAGATGGTGCGTTTTGTCCGTGCCTCGATGAAGGGCTGGAAGTGGGCTGAGGAAAACGCTGAAGAGGCAGCTTTGATCGTGCTCGATAACGATGCCTCCGGCGCTCAGACCGAAGAACACCAAATCCGTATGATGGGGGAGGTTGCGAAGCTGACTGCAGGCAGCAACGGTGCGTTGGATCCGGCGGATTATGAGCGTACGGTCGCCAGCCTGATGTCGGGTGGGTCTGATCCGGTGATCACCGCTGCACCGACGGGCGCATGGACCCATGCGATCACTGACAAGGCGCTGAAGTAAGGCACTGGCCTTAAATAAAAACACTGAACCAAGTGCCGCAGAACGCTGGGCCTCCGTAAAACAGCCCCAAGGGCCGGTTATTGCACCGGCCCTTTTTCCTTTGTGCGATGCATGAACCAGCAGATTGTGAAGGGATGAGAGGCTGCCAAAGGTTGCTTTTGTCGCAATCCGTGTGCCTTGATCTGGCATAGGTCTTGCGGCACAAAGCGGACGATAAATATGCGGTTTGCGGAATGTCACCCGCAGATCAAAGAAAGGGCTGACATGACAGACCAAAGAGCAGAGTTGCAACACAGCAATCTGGAACATTTCCCGATCACCATTTTTGCGACCATCATGGGCATGTCTGGCCTGACATTGGCGGTGCAGGCGGGATCCTACCACTATGGGCTGGGTCTGGGCGTGGCGAACACGCTTTATTACCTCACGGGCTTTGCTTTCTTCCTGCTGTTGATGGGCTATCTGGCGAAACTGCTGCAATATCCGCGCGCGGTGCAGGCCGAATGGTGCCATCCGGTGAAAATGGCCTTTTTCTCGGCGATACCGATTTCGCTGTTGTTGTTGGGGGTGGCCAGTATGACCCGCAATATCGTTCTGGCGGAATGGCTGTGGATGATCGGTATGGTGCTACAGGGCGGCGCGACGCTGGCGGTGATCTCTGGCTGGATTTCAGCACGCTCGTTTCAAGCGGGCCAGCTGAGCCCCGCGTGGTTTATTCCGGCCGTTGGCAATGTCTTTGTCCCCATTGCAGGGGTGTCGCTGGGGCATGTTGAGATCAGCTGGTACTTCTGGTCCGTCGGGGTGCTGTTCTGGATCGTGCTGTTGGCGCTGGTGATGAATCGTCTGATCTTTCACGATCCACTGCCGGGACGTTTGCAGCCCACGCTGGTCATCCTGATCGCACCGCCTGCGGTTGCCTTTCTTGCATGGCTGCGCCTATCGGGCGAGGTGGATGCGGTGGCGCGGTTCCTGATCAATGCGGCTTACTTCTTCACCTTGTTGGTGGTGCTGCAACTGCCACGCATTCTGCGGCTGCCTTTTGCGCTCAGCTTCTGGGCGTTGAGCTTTCCGTTTGCCGCGGTCACGCTCGCCAGTTTCGCTTTTGCGTCTGGCACCGGCAGCATGGCGCATGCGGTCTTTGGCACCGTCTTGTTGGCTGTCCTTTGCGTGATTATCGCGGGGTTGCTGATACGCACCACACAGGCCGCGCTGAAGGGGCAGATCTGCGTGCCGGACTAACCGTGCGCGCCCTTTCAATGTTCCAAAAAACTCAAACCAAAAACGGCGCCACAGAGGGCGCCGTTTTCGCTTTTCACATGCTGTGCGGGCTTAGCCCAGCAGGCGGCGGGCAATCACCTGTGCCTGAATTTCAGCAGCACCCTCAAAGATGTTGAGGATCCGCGCGTCACACAGGATGCGGCTGATCTGATATTCCAGTGCAAAGCCGTTGCCACCGTGGATCTGCAGTGCGTTGTCCGCGGACGCCCAGGCCACACGTGCACCCAGCAGTTTGGCCATGCCAGCCTCTAGGTCGCAGCGCTGATCGTGGTCTTTTTCCCAAGCGGAGAAGTAGGTCAGCTGACGCGCAACCATGATTTCGACCGCCATCATTGCTAGCTTGCCCGACACACGGGGGAAGTTGATCAGCGACTTGCCGAACTGCTTGCGGTCGTTGGCGTATTGCATGCCAACCTCCAGCGCGTTCTGAGCGACACCAATGGCGCGGGCGGCGGTCTGGATGCGGGCCGCTTCAAAGGTTTTCATCAGCTGCTTGAAGCCTTGACCTTCGACGCCACCCAGCAGGTTTTCACCCTTCACCTTGAAGCCGTCAAAGCCCAGTTCGTATTCCTTCATGCCGCGATAGCCCAGCACCTCAATCTCACCGCCGGTCATGCCTTCGGTGGGGAAGGGGTTTTCGTCGGTGCCCGGGGTCTTTTCCGCCAGGAACATCGACAGGCCTTTGTGGTCGTCGGTTTCAGGGTTGGTGCGCGCCAGCAGAGTCATCACGTGGGTCCGCGCTGCGTGGGTGATCCATGTTTTATTGCCGGTGATGGTGTAATCGCCATCCTCACCTTTCACCGCGCGGGTACGCAGAGAGCCGAGGTCAGAACCGGTGTTTGGCTCGGTGAAGACGGCGGTGGGCAGGGTTTCACCACTGGAGAGTTTCGGCAGCCACTGTGCCTTTTGCTCATCTGTACCGCCGGCCAGGATCAACTCTGCGGCAATTTCGGACCGGGTGCCGAGGGAGCCAACACCGATATAGCCGCGCGACAGCTCTTCGGACACAACCACCATCGACGCCTTGGACATACCCAGGCCACCGAACTCTTCTGGGATGGTCAGACCAAAGACACCCATTTCGGCCAGTTCGTCGATGATCTCCATCGGGATCAGTTCGTCGTTCAGGTGCCATTCGTGAGCGTTGGGAGCGACACGTTCGTCTGCGTAGCGGCGGAACTGGTCGCGGATCATTTCCAGATCTTCGTCCAGACCGGTGGTGCCGAAGGTGGCGAAACCGGCGTTGTCTTGCATCAGATCGACCAGTGCCGCACGCGCGGCTTGCGAGTTGCCGCCGTCGCACAGGGTCATCACCTCAGGCGTCATCAGGCCGCGCATTTCATCTTGGGTCAGACCCAGATCCTGTAGACGGATGATTTCGTTCTGGCTCATCGGGATGCCGCCGTAAACCTGCCACAGGTATTCCCCGAAGGCGATCTGGTGGATCAGCTGTTCCATCTTGCCAAACTTGCCCTCGCCGGACAGTTTTTCGGCCCAGGCCTGCATTTGCTTCAGTGAAAAGGCATAGGTCGCCAGCCACGCCAGGCCATGCGCTGCGGTTTGGTTTTCTTCCAGCAGTGCGCCTGAGACACGACCTTCCTTGGAAACGGTTTCGCGCACGCGGATGGTCGCAGTTTCCAGCAGTGCTTCAACCGGGGCTACCGCCGCGCCGGTCAGTTTCAACAGATCGGGGAGGAGGGCAGATTGCGTCATCGTCAGGTCCTGTCCATCATGAGCCATGAATCAAATCCTTTTTTTGCTGCACTGTGCATATCTATTTCGCAACTGCAGCGCAACAAAAATACCGAACGTCATTTTGTAACTTTCCTAAAGTTACCGCCTCGAATTTCTCCGCGTTCACGCTAGCAACATGATATCAGGCACTATGGATATCCTTTTTGCTCTTCTCAGTTTCGAAACTTACCTTCTGGCCTTTGTGATCGCTCTGGGGGCTGGGGTGATTAAGGGCATGGTAGGATTTGCCATGCCTATGATCCTGATTTCCGGCCTCAGCAGTGTAATATCGCCGGAACTGGCGCTGGCCGGTCTGATGTTGCCCACCTTGGCCACAAATGGCTGGCAGGCGCTGCGGCAGGGACGCGCGGCGGCTTGGCAGTCGATGAAGCGGTTCCGTGTTTTCATGTTGGTGGGGGGCACTGCCATTGTGCTGAGTGCACAATTGGTCCGTCTGGTGGATCCTGACACGCTGCTTTTGTTAATTGCGGTGCCGGTGACGGGGTTTGCGCTGATCCAGCTGGCGGGTGCGCAATTGCGTCTGCCCACCAACGGGCGCGGTTTGGTTGAGGCGCTGATTGCGCTATTGGCTGGCGCGATTGGTGGTGTTTCGGGTGTTTGGGGGCCGCCAACGGTGATGTATCTGACCGCACTGGAAACGCCCAAGTCAGAACAGCTGCGTATTCAGGGGGTGATCTACGGTCTAGGCGCGTTGGTGCTGTTTCTGGCGCACATCAAATCTGGCGTGGTGCGTGCAGATACTGTTGTGTTTTCCGCCAGTCTGCTGGTGCCTGCGCTGCTTGGCACTTGGGTCGGGTTCCAATTGCATGAACGTATTGATCAGGCAGCGTTCAAAAAGGTGACACTGGTGGTTCTGCTGATCGCGGCGCTGAACCTGATGCGGCGCGCGCTGCTGGGATAAGAAAAACCGGACAGGCGCCCCACCGCCCGTCCGGTTCTGTATTTGGTCAACTGAGAAGGCGGAAATGCCGCCTCTGGATCAGTTGTTAGAGGCGGTTTCCGCAGGCACATATCCCGCCACCGCGTCGATGAACGAACGGATCTGCGCTTTCAGGCGGTCGTCCTGAATTTTGCCGAAGACAGCCGCGATGCGCGCGGTTTCCTCGTCAATTACTGGCGAGGTGGAATCAGCGTTCTGATCCAGGCCTTCAAAGAAATAGGCCGGGGGTACGTTCAGAATGTTGGCAATCTCATACAGTTTGCTGGCCGAGATGCGGTTGCGGCCCAGCTCGTACTTCTGCACTTGCTGGAAAGAGATGTTCAGGCCTTTGGCAACATCGGTCTGGGTCTGACCGCGCAGAACGCGCAGGTTTTTCAGTTTTTTACCGACGTGGATATCTACTGGGTGCGACATGTGGTTATTCCTGTGAGTGGACTACCACAAGAAGTATTATTCACCATAGCTTTCAATCAATTGATTAGAAATTCTCGGATAGGTTATGCAAATCACCCATTGATGTATGATTTATTTACCACTAACCTAACGTCATAAAAAATAGGGCTTCGATGTGTCTTTAGCTGGGGCATCAAGCGGCTGTTAACCATTGTCGGGTATCCACCGGAACTTCTGCAACTCATGGGTTTGCTATGGCTGAACTGAAGAATCACCCATTGCTGTTTGAAATGCTGCGCTCATTTACCACGCTGGCGGGGACTTTGAACCTCTCACGTGCAGTGGAACAACTGGGGTCAACACGGCAAACCGTGCGCCGCCACATCGCCACGTTAGAGGAGATCAAGGGCGAACGTCTGTTTCTGGTCGATGACCGCCAATATCACCTGTCAGAGGCGGGGCGCCACGCCTTGCAAGAAGCGCAGGATCTGCAGGAACGCGGGCTGGCCTGGCTGAACAACGAAGCGGGGCATCGCGAGGGGCTCTACCATATTTTTAAGACACCTCAGGACGGCTGGTACTTCTATCTACAGCAGCACGGGCTGGGGGATTTATGGTCTGATGAATCCGCCCTCCTGCGCGCGGCGGTGCAATGCTGGGCAGCGGCCTGTGGTGACATTACCCATGAGGCGCTGGCGCCTATCCGTGACTTTTTGATGGTGTTTCGCCGTGCCTCGGTCGGGTGGGTCTGTTCAGGTGTCGGCAGCAAAAGCTCTTATGCCAGCTGGTATGGCCAGCGCTGGGAATATAGCGCCATTGGCCGTGAGGTGCCCTTGTTGCCCGGTGGGCAGGCCCATGCGGCTCAGCTGCACCAACCGTTTGAGGAAATTCGCGCCTCAGGCGGGTTGCGCTATGACCACGTCCACACTCGTATGGACCGTGGCGAATTTGGGATGAATGAGCCGATCAGTTTTAAACGCCTGCTGTTAGGCTGTCGCTATCCTGATGGCAGCTTTGCGTTGGCGTCGCTGGTGGTGCGTAGTCATAATCTGCGCATCCATGGTCTGTCGCAGGAAGAAATCGAACGTATGCCAGCCTCGCTTATTATGGACGATCTGACACCTGATTAAGTGTATAGGCGTAACGACTCACAATCTTGGGTATAGTTGATCCTCTGTTTAATGACAGGAGAGACCCAAATGAAAATTCAAGATGTCTGTGAAAGTGCCCGCCATGTTACTGCGATTACCCAGCGGTTGGTGGCTGGTGATATGAACCTGACCGTGGGGGATAGTTTTGACGAGTTTGCGGAAATTATCGCAACCCATCGATCGGAGCAGCCGCTCAGCCCACCCTTTGATCCTCGCCGCAGCTTTCTGCCCAAAACGAATGTCATCTGGGTGGTTGGGCGCGGCAAAGATGGTCGCGTTTTGCACACTCAAGCGTTGAGGCTGCTGGACCTGTGTGGTCAGACCCTTGGGGCCTATCTGAGCCAGCGGTTTGTCGATTTCCCTCCCGGTGGGGTGGATCTGGATCTGGAAAGGTCTTGGTTCCAGCCGGGGCCGGGGGCGGCGATGATTACGGGGCGTGTTGCCTATCATGGCGAGATGTGGCTGGCCGATGATCCGGCTTATCGCGGTCGCGGGTTGATTGACCTGTTGGCGCGCTATGCCTTTATGATGGCGATGCTGCACTGGGATCCCGATCATCTGTTCGGTTTCATCAAACGCCCTACCGCCCGTCGTGGTCTGGCCGAGAGGGAGGGGTATATGCACAGCGATCCCTATTGTTTGAACTGGGCGGTTCAGGGGCAGGAGGCTCAGATTGCCTGCAATATGGTCTGGATGGCGCAACGCGACCTTTGCCATGTGATGCATGTGCCGCTCGATCCGGATCACGCTGGCTGATCTTACAATAAAAAACGCCCCGGCCTTGTGGTCGGGGCGTTTCTATCTCGGTCATTCAGGTCAGTTTAACCGATGGCTGCTGCTTTCACATCATCATCGATGTGGGGCAGGTACTGTTCGAAGTTGTCGGCGAACATGCCTACCAGCTTGGCAGCTTGTGCGTCATAGGCTGCGGCGTCGGCCCAGGTCTGGCGCGGATCCAGCAGGGCAGTGTCTACACCGGGAACCGAAACCGGCACGTCGAAGCCGAAGTTGTCGTCCTTGCGGAATTCAACTTCGTTCAGGGTGCCTTCCAGCGCTGTGGTCAGAAGGCCACGGGTTGCTTTGATCGGCATACGCGAACCGGTGCCAAATGCGCCGCCGGTCCAGCCGGTATTGACCAGCCAGCAGGTTGCGCCGTGCTTGGCGATCTTTTCGCGCAGCAGGTTGCCGTACTCTTCCGGGCGACGGGGCATGAAGGGCGCACCGAAACAAGTCGAGAAGGTCGGTTCAGGCTCAACCACACCACGTTCTGTGCCGGGGGTCTTCGAGGTGAAGCCGGACAGGAAGTGGTACATGGCTTGCGCTGGGGTCAGGCGTGCGATCGGAGGCAGAACGCCATAGGCATCGCAGGTCAGCAGGATCACGTTTTTCGGGTGACCACCCAGTGCCGATTCGGAGGAGTTTGAAATGTACTCCAGAGGGTAGGCGCAGCGCATGTTCTGCGTCAGGCTCGAATCTTCGAAGTCGAGTTCAAAGGTCTCTTCATCAAAGACCATGTTTTCGATGACGGTGCCAAACTTCGACGTGGTGGCGTAAATCTCGGGCTCTGCTTCGGGGTTCAGGCCGATGGTCTTGGCGTAGCAGCCGCCTTCAAAGTTGAAGGTGCCACGATCCGACCAGCCATGTTCGTCGTCACCGATCAGGGTGCGCGAGGGATCGGCGGACAGGGTGGTTTTGCCGGTACCCGACAGACCGAAGAAGATCGCGGTGTCGACAGGGTTGCCGATTGCGTGGTTGGCCGAGCAGTGCATCGGCATGATACCTTTTTCAGGCAGCAGGTAGTTCAGCAGGGTGAAGACAGATTTCTTGTTCTCACCAGCGTATTGGGTGCCACCGATCAGAATCAGTTTCTTTTCAAAGTTCATCGCGATCACGGTTTCCGAACGGCAGTTGTGGCGTTCAGGATCTGCGCTGAAGCTGGGGCAGTTGATGACGGTGAAGTCCGACACAAAGCTGTTCAGTGCCTCACGTTCGGGGCGGCGCAGCAGGTGACGGATGAAGAGGTTGTGCCAGGCCAGCTCGGTCACCATACGCACGTTGATCGAATGTTCGGGGTCGGAGCCGCCGATCAGATCCTGTACGTAGTAGTCTTTGCCTTTCATATGCTCCAGCATATCGGCGTGTAGCGCGTCAAAGCCTTCGGGCGACATCGCTTTGTTGTTTTCCCACCAGATTTTGTCTGCAACATCGGCGGTCTTTACGACATGTTTGTCTTTGGGCGAACGACCGGTGAACTTACCGGTGGTGACCAGAAACGCCCCGCCTTGTCCCAGTTTGCCTTCGCCATTCTTCAGGGCGGCCTCAATCAGGGCCGGCTCCATCAGGTTGTAGTAGACATCGCCCAGCCCAGTGATCCCCTGATCTTCTAGCTGGAATTGCGGGTTTACCCGTCCAAATGTCATATTGCTAAGCTCCTGTGTCCGCGCATAGGGCGTGGATGATTTTAACCACTCGGCACGAAACTCGGCTTTCGTGCCAGATCGGGCGACACACCCGATGGGGCGTCCTTTAACATGTCGGTTATGTGAAGGAACAGGCGGGTTTTGCCAGTTAGCGCAACCATTGATGCTTTAGCGCAATCAACGCCACCTACGTAGCGGAAAGTTTCCTATCGACACCGGTCGTCCCGCAAAATGTGAGACAAATTAGCCATCTATTGAGGAAATCACGGTGAAATCGAATCTCCACCCCATGTGATTCGCCGATTTCGATTGATTGCCCTAACCAAGTTTGGGCATAATGTGTCAAAAAACAGGCAAGAAAAGCAGTAGAGGATAACTCCGATGTCCAAGATCGCCCTTGTGGACGATGACAGGAATATTCTGACATCCGTCGCCATGACCCTCGAAGCAGAAGGGTTTGAGGTAGAAACCTATAACGACGGCCAATCGGCGCTGGATGCTTTCAACAAAAAGCTCCCCGATATGGCTGTTCTCGATATTAAAATGCCGCGCATGGACGGCATGGATCTGTTGCAACGTTTGCGTCAGAAAACCAGCATGCCGGTTATCTTCCTCACATCCAAAGATGATGAGATCGATGAGGTGCTGGGTCTGCGTATGGGCGCGGACGACTATGTAAAAAAACCGTTTTCTCAGCGTCTACTGGTGGAGCGCATCCGGGCGCTTCTGCGCCGTCAGGATGCGGTCAGCGGTAATGTTGTCGCCGAAACCGAAGAGACGAAGGTGATGGAGCGCGGTGAACTGCGGATGGATCCGTTGCGTCATTCGGTCAGTTGGAAGGGCCAGGATGTGACCCTGACCGTGACCGAATTTCTGTTGCTGCAGGCGCTGGCGCAGCGCCCCGGTTTCGTGAAGTCGCGCGATCAGTTGATGGATGTGGCTTATGATGATCAGGTCTACGTGGATGACCGTACCATCGATAGCCATATCAAGCGTTTGCGCAAGAAGATGCGCACAGTCGACAGTGACTTCTCTGCAATCGAAACACTTTATGGTATTGGTTACCGGTATAACGAAGAGTGATGGCACTGGTTGAAGGAATGAGCTTGCCCCAAAGAGCGGCGCGTCAGGACGGAGATCTTGTTCTGGGGGACGATTTCGTCGCCCCGGAGGCGATTGTCGAAAAGGAAATGCAGGCGCGCCGTAATCGTCGTGGATTGCTGTCCCTGAATCGGTCGCCGCTGACGCGCAAGATTATCTTTTTCAATCTGATCGCGCTGAACTTCCTCGTTGTGGGGGTGCTGATGCTGTCCACGTCGCAGGATAATCTGGCGGTGGAACGGCGTAATGCGCTGTTGGCACAAGCGGAACTGATCGCCGATGTGGTTGAGGTCCAGCTCCCAGAAGCGGCTGAACGGCTTCAACGTGGTGGAGAACCCGATGTTAGTCGCACGCTGGAAGGATTGGACCTGAACGCGGGCCTGTCACTGTTCCTGACCGATACCGACGCGCAGGTTATCGCCAGCATCGAAGGGCGCGGTGTGGATCAGACCCTGCCGATTGCAGAGCCGGGATCGACTGTGATCGTCGACAGCCTGTCCTGGGTTTGGGGTAAACTCGCAGCCCCGTTCCAGCCAAATAGGGCATCTGATCTGCCCGGCGTCGCCGACTACGCCGTCGCCTTGTCAGAACAGGCGTTGACGGCAGGCACTGTTGTGTCCAGCGGCATGTCTGCCGACGGCGGCACTGTCTACACAGTCGCGACACCCGTTCAACACAATGGTCAGGTTTTGGGTGTTGTTGCCTTAAGTTCCGCCGCCGGTGAGATTGACCAGCAACATCGCGAGGAGCTAGAGCGTGTGCTGCAGATGTTCCTGATCGCCACCTTGATGTCGATCGGCCTCAGCCTTGTTCTGGCGTCAACCATTGCCAACCCCTTGTCGGATCTGGCCGCGGCCGCAGAATTGGGTCGTGCTCGCGATGACAGTCAGAAGGCCGGTGGCCGCATCCGCATTCCTGATCTGACCGCACGCCCCGATGAAATCGGCCGGCTGTCTGGCGCGCTGCGTGGCATGGTTTCTGCCCTTTATGATCGGATCGACAGCAACGAACAATTCGCCGCTGACGTCGCGCATGAGATTAAGAACCCACTCGCCTCGCTGCGCTCTGCTGTGGGTAGTCTGCGCATGGTCAAGAAAGAAGAGCACCGCGAAAAGCTGCTCGACGTGATCGACCATGATGTGCGCCGTCTGGACCGTCTGGTCAGCGATATTTCCAATGCCTCGCGTCTGGACAGTGAACTGGTCAAAGAAGAGCAGGAACCCTTCGATCTGATGAAGATGATGGGCAACCTCAGCGAATATCTGGGTCAACAGGCGGGTGAGGATGGTATCGACTTCATCACCGATCTGCCGAAAGACCCGATAGAGATGCTGGGGCTTGAGGCGCGACTGGCGCAGGTGTTTGTGAACCTGATCACCAACGCCATCTCTTTCTGCGAAGAGGGGGATGCTATCCGTGTCTGGGCCCGTCAGCGTGACAATCGCGTGCTGATTGTTGTTGAGGATACCGGCCCCGGTATCCCTGAACAGGCGCTGACCAAAGTGTTCAAACGTTTTTATTCGGAACGGCCCGAAAACCAGTTTGGTAACAATTCTGGCCTTGGGCTTGCGATCTCGAAACAGATTGTTGAGGCGCATGGCGGCGTGATCTGGGCGGAAAACATTCGTCCCACCGATGCCGATCCGATGTCTGAACCGCTGGGCGCCCGTTTCGTGGTCGGCCTGCCGATCTGATCCATTGAGGCCTGCGGATCAGGACTGTCATATAGAACACGCCAGCGCCGTGGCGCTGGCGGGGCACGCCTTGATCATCACCGGCCCGTCCGGCAGTGGTAAATCTACACTTTCTCTGGAACTGTTGGCACTTGGGGCTGATCTGGTAGCTGACGACCGCTGCTGCCTCTGGGTGGAAGGGGGGCATCTGATGGCAGATGCTCCGCAGGCGATTCGTGGACGGATTGAGGCGCGCAATCTCGGGATTTTGAACGCGGTCGCTGTTGGGCCTGCGCAGGTCGCGGCCTATGTGGATCTGAGTGTCTATGAGGATCAGCGCCTGCCGTCTCAGCGTACTACTACCGTCTTGGGTGTCACGGTGCCTTTGGTGCAGAATGTGGATGGACCGCATTTTGTGCCTGCCCTCATACAGTTTTTGAAGGCGGGCCGCTGGGCCTGAGGGAGTGTCACGCGACATGAAAAGTGATCAACATCAACGTATCATCCTACTGACTGGACCTTCTGGCGCGGGCCGGTCCACGGCGATTCACGCGATGGAGGATCTGGGGTTTGAAGCGATTGATAACCTGCCGCTCAGCCTGCTGCCGCGCCTGCTGGACGGTCCGCCCATTGCTCGCGATCTGGTGCTGGGGCTGGATGTGCGCAACCGTGACTTCTCTGCCAATGCGCTGATTGAGACGCTTGATAACCTGCAGGCGCTGCCCGGCGTGACGCCGGAACTGCTGTACATTGATTGTAATGCGGATGTGTTGTTGCGCCGGTTCTCTGAAACCCGTCGCCGCCATCCGTTGGCCCCAGCCGAAAGCCCGCATCAGGGCGTGCAGCGGGAATTGGATCTGTTGGTGCCGATTCGCGCCCGTGCGGGGATCTTGATAGATAGCTCGGACCTGACCCCGCATGATCTGAAGGCAGAGGTCGCGCGCCTGATCACCCCTGAGGTGGGCGCGCGTTTGGCGGTTTCGGTGAACAGCTTCAGCTATAAACGCGGGCTGCCGCGTGGGGTGGATATGGTGTTGGACTGTCGTTTCCTGCGCAATCCCTATTGGGAGCCTGCGCTGCGTGGCCTCAACGGCACTAGTGTTGGGGTTGCGGCCTATGTTGGCGACGATCCGCGTTATCAGCCCTTTTTTGAACAAACGCTAGGAATGGCGGAGCTGTTGTTGCCTGCTTACCGCGATGAGGGCAAGGCGCATTTCGCGATTGGGTTTGGTTGTACCGGCGGCCAGCACCGTTCGGTTGCAATTGCGGAAAAGATGGCGCAAGCTCTTGCAGACCGGGGCTGGCAGGTGTCAACTAGGCATCGCGAGTTGGAACGCGCCTCGTCGTATGGCACTCGTGCGGCAGTGGATCAAGGATAAGGACGCCAAGGTGATCGGTATCGTCATCGTTGCGCATGGGGGATTGGCCAGAGAGTATCTGGCAGCCATTGAACATGTTGTAGGCCACCAACCTGGTATCGTGGCCATTTCCATCGAAGCAGACCACGATCGCGCGGACAAGCAGGGTGAAATCTGTGCCGCGGCTGATAGTGTGGATACCGGCCACGGTGTGGTTGTGGTGACCGACATGTTTGGCGGATCGCCGTCGAATCTGTCGCTGCGCGCGTGTCAGCCGGACAATCGCCGGATCATGTATGGGGCGAATCTGCCAATGCTGATCAAACTGGCCAAAACCCGCCAATTGTCCGTGGCGGATGCCGTGCGTACTGCAACGGAAGCAGGGCGCAAGTACATAGACAGTCAGATCGTTAGAAAAGACCATTGAAAGACTATCGTTAGATCGCTGAGCAGGGGAGGCACAGCACATGCGACAGCATGAGATCATTAATGTGAAGGGGCTTCATGCCCGCGCTTCGGCCAAATTGGTTGAGGTTGTTGAGGGATTTGACGCATCCGCAGAGGTGTCCAAAGATGGCATGTCTGCATCTGGTGATAGCATCATGGGACTGTTGATGCTGGCCGCCTCAAAGGGCACCATGATAGAGGTGCAGACCTCCGGTGCTGACGCGGACGCACTTGCGGACGCGATTGAGGCTTTGGTTGCCGACCGTTTCGGCGAAGAAATGTAAGGGCCGCGGGCGCCTCAAAGCGCCCGATCTGCCGCAGAATTGGTAAATACGTAAGAGGCCTATTTTGGTCGACAGCACCCATAACAACGCGATCCCAGACACAGCGCCGGGGGAGGCGCCGATCACATATGATCGTCGCTCTCTGACCTATGCCAACTCTTTTGACAGTGGCGCTCAGACGCTGGCGATCAAAACGATCGAATGGTTCACTGGCAAACTGTCGATCCTGCGTATGGTGCGCCGGTTTGAAAAAGCAGGCGCGCCCGAAGGGCAGGCCTTCTGGAAGGCTGTATTGGACGTGATGGGCATCCCGCTGCAAACCCCGCAGGATGAGATCAATCGCATTCCCGAAACCGGCCCTGTCGTCGTCGTTGCTAACCATCCGCATGGTCTGGTTGATGGTATGGTTCTGGCTGAGTTGATCGGTCGGCGCCGTCCTGACTACCGTATCCTTACACGGGCGTTGTTGACAGGTATTGATGAGGTGGCGTCGTCTTACCTGATCCCCGTTCCCTTTCCGCACGAAGAGGATGCGCAGCGCAAAAGCGTGGAGATGCGCGCGGCTGCCATGGCCTACCTGAAGGCTGGCGGCGTTGTGACGGTGTTTCCGTCTGGCGTTGTTGCTTCATCTGACACGATGTTTGGCACAGTGCATGAGCGTGAATGGAACGTCTTCACCGCGCAACTGATCCGTCGGTCGGGGGCCAAGGTGGTGCCGATCCGTTTTCAGGGCCAGAACTCGCGCTGGTATCAGATTGCCAACCGCCTGTCGGCCACCTTGCGTCAGGGTCTGTTGCTGCATGAAATTGTGCATAGCTGTAATAAACCGCAGCGCCCCATCGTGGGGGATGTGCTGGATGACCAGCAGATGGAACGACTGGCGTCGGATCCGCGTGGATTCATCGCGTGGCTCAGGAATCACACGCTGTCCCTGAAGGGGTGATGCTCACTGGCCGAAAGCGGGCCAGAAAAACAAGACGCCCCGACCAGAGGATCGGGGCGTTGTCGCGTTAAATGCCGTACCGGTTAGCGCGTCGGCACCGGCGTGTCGCCGCGATAGTCATAGAAACCGCGGCCGGATTTGCGGCCCAGCCAGCCAGCCTCGACATATTTCACCAAGAGCGGACAGGGGCGATACTTGGTATCTGCCAGACCGTCGTGTAGCACGTTCATAATGGCCAGGCAGGTGTCCAAACCGATGAAGTCCGCCAGTTGTAGCGGTCCCATCGGGTGGTTGGCGCCTAGCTTCATAGCGCTGTCGATCGAGGCCACGTTGCCCACCCCTTCATAAAGGGTATAGCACGCTTCGTTGATCATCGGGATCAGGATGCGGTTCACGATAAAGGCGGGGAAATCCTCGGCGCTGGCGGCGGTTTTATCCAGACGTTCGACGATGCCCAGACAGGCCTTATAGGTAGGTTCATCCGTCGCAATGCCGCGAATCAGCTCCACAAGTTTCATCAGTGGCACCGGGTTCATGAAGTGGAAGCCCATGAACTTCTCCGGCCGATCGCTGCGGCTGGCCAGACGGGTGATCGAGATCGAAGAGGTGTTTGAGGTCAAGATCGTGTGTGGTTGCAGATGCGGGGTAAGCTGATCAAAGATCGCTTGCTTCACCGTCTCACGTTCGGTTGCCGCCTCGATCACCAGATCGGTTTGGCCCAGATCTGGCAGTTGCAGCGTTGTCTTGATCCGCGCCATTGCCGCATTTTTGGCCTCAGCGCTTAGTTGTTCTTTGCTGACCTGACGATCCAGATTGCGCGAAATCGTTGCTACGGCCTTGTCCAGCGCGTCCTGATTGATGTCGTTTAGCAGGACGTCATAGCCAGCAACCGCCATCACATGCGCAATCCCGTTGCCCATCTGACCGGCGCCAATCACGCCGATTTTCTGAATCTCCATAGATCCACCCTTTTGACTCTGTTGCGCAAACCATAGGCGTGATGGCCCTCTGGCCGCAAGGGCAGAGCGACGCTGCGGAAAGGCATTTTTAACCAGACAGTGCTGTGCAGGGTCGACGTTAGGGGTTTCGCAACAAAATCGCGTGAAAACGAAACGGCGCCTGATGGTGGGATCTGTGGGCAGGATTTGGGCGCGATGCACTTACGAAGAAGGTGGGAACAATATGTCTATGGGATTTCAACTGGCCGCGCCCCTCCGCGAAGAAGGGCTGTCTGTGCGGGGCAGTGCCCTGCGATTTCGTGGCCCTGTGGATGCAGTGGCGGGCGCACGCTTTCAGGGCAAAGCACAAGCGTCGTCCATTCTGTTTCTGGGTGGGAGTGAGACGTTTGGCGATTATGTGGCACGGCCTTTTACGCAGCGGTTTGCGCGTAAATCAGGCCTAAGTGTTCATAATCTGGGCGTATTTAGTGCCGGATGGGATACGCTGGCGCGTGATCCGGTGGTGTTGAAGCACGCCCGTAGCGCGGGATTGATTGTGTTGCAACTTATGGGGCCCCAGTACCGCAGCAACCCATATTTTCAGGTGCACCCGCGTCGCAACGACCGGTTTCTGGCCCCTGCTGCGCCATTGCGGCAGCTGTTTCCGCAGGTGGATTTTACCCGCTTTTCTTTTGTCGGTCATCTGATGACCAGCTTGCAACGGCAAGATGTCTATGCGCACCGTCGTCTTCAAAGGGGGCTGCAGCAGGCGTGGCGTCACCACATAAGTGATCTGATGCGCCTCTACCGGACACCGCTTGTTTTTCTGTGGGTGGATCATGGTATGGACACCGGCTTGGGCGATCGGGCGGCAGGGTTGACCAAGTACCGTCTGGCTGAACTGGGCCTTGGGGCTGTGCCTCTTTTGCGGGTGCCGCCGGATCTGTTCAGCGACCGTCCTATGTTCCTGCACCTTGATGGGGCGCATGGGGCGATGACCGTAATTTCTGGCGCCTATCATCAGCGGGTTGCGGATGCACTGCTGCATTGGGTGCCGCCGCTCTTGTCGGCGGATCGGTTGCACTAGCGCGGCACCAATGCCGGTTTCATGCGCTTAAACCTGCCGAACGGGATCATTTTGCACTGGAACCGGGCGCTGGGCCTTAACGCAGGCGCTGTTGCAACCTATCTATCTTTCCATGATGACCAAGACGTTTCGCTGGATGCTGGCGCCGCTACTGGTGCTGATGACGACATTGCCTGCCCGCGCGGACTGCGTGGTTTTGTTACACGGGCTGGCGCGCACCGATGCGTCCTTCATCGTGATGGAGGCGGTGTTGGAGCGCCACGGCTATGAAGTGGTGAACCCCGGCTACCCCTCGACCGAGGAAACGATTGCCAATCTGGCCACCCATACCTTGCCGCAGGCGCTGGCAGCCTGTGAGGCGGAGGCGCCCGGGGAAAAGGTGCATGTGGTGACCCACTCGATGGGCGGTATTCTGGTGCAGGTCTGGCTGGCCGCGCATCCGCAGCCTGATCTGGGCCGTGTAGTGATGCTGTCGCCGCCCAATAAGGGCACCGAACTGGTGGATGTTTTGGGTGAGCTGGACGCGTTTGAATGGTTCAATGGCCCTGCTGGCCTGCAATTGCGCACCGGTGAGCGCGGTCTCCCCTCTCATTTGCCGCCAGTGGAGTTTGAGCTGGGCGTGATTGCCGGAAATCAATCGATCAACCCTGTCTTCTCGGCTTTGATTGATGGCGAGGATGACGGCAAGGTGTCTGTTGATTCGACCCGTATCGCTGGGATGAGCGACCATATGGTGCTGCCGGTGACCCATACCTTTATGATGAACAACCCAATGGTCCTTGCCCAGACGCTGGAATTCATCGAAAACGGGGCGTTCGATCGGGCGATGACCTGGACTGAAGCGGTGGGCCGTCTGCCTGAGAAAGGCTAATCCCTCGTATCGCAAACGACGCGTAGAAGGGGCAGAGATGCAGTTGACATTGGCCGGGGCAGAGGTACTGCGCCCTGATGGTTTGCAGGTAGGTGCGCTGTCAATGGACGGCGGCCTGTTGGTCGCAGAGCCAGTGGGTCGCTATGTTGATCTGGGCGGCTATCGCATAGTGCCGGGCATCGTGGATATTCACGGTGACGGCTTTGAACGCCACCTTGCTCCCCGTCGCGGCGTGATGAAGGACCTGGCGCAGGGTTTGGCAAGTGCCGAGGCAGAACTGGCGGCAAACGGCATCACCACAGCGACGCTGGCGCAGTTCTGGTCATGGGAAGGGGGTATGCGCGGGCGTGGCTTCGCCCTGCGGTTTCTGGACGCTTTGCAGGGATATCAGGGCGTTGGCACTGATCTGCGGGTTCAGTTGCGGTTTGAATATGCGATGCTGGCCGATTACGCAGATTTTGAGCAGGCGGTGACCGACCATGCGGTGCCGTATGTCGTGTTTAACGATCACCTGCCGCACAAGGCTTTGGCCAAGGGCAAGAAGCCGCCGCGTTTGACGGGCCAAGCCCTGAAAGGTGGCCGCAGCCCAGAGGCGCATCTGGCGTTGATGCAGGGTCTGCACGCCGGAATGGCAGAGGCGGAAGAGGCGGTTGCAGCGCTGTCCGCGCGGTTGGCAGCAAAAGGCGTGATCTTGGGCAGCCATGATGACAACACGGTCGAAGGGCGCGCGTTGTGGCGATCGCGCGGCGTGACGATCAGCGAGTTTCCCGAAACGCGCGAAGCGGCAGAGGCGGCGACCGATGGCGCGGTGCTGGGTGCGCCCAACGTGGTGCGTGGCGGCAGCCATTCCGGCAATGTCAGCGCGGCCGATTTGATCCGTGAGGGGCTGGGGGATGCGCTGGCGTCGGATTACCACTACCCCGCGCCACGACAGGCGGCCTTGATGTTGGCGGAAGAGGTTGGATTGAAACGCGCTTGGGCAATGGTATCGTCTGGCCCTGCGGCTTTGTTAGGCTTGCAGGATCGGGGCGAACTGAGCGTGGGAAAACGTGCTGATTTGCTCGTGCTGGATGATCAGGGCCGTATCGGTGCAACGATAGCGGCTGGGCGGATCACCTACCTCAGCGGTGCTGTGGCTGAGCGTTTTATGAGGTAACGTACCGCCCGACACTGCGGTCGGGCGATAATTTTATTGAGAGGGGCTTAACCCTTCGCCGACGTTTGCACGCGGTTCACGTGACCCATCTTGCGACCTGTTTTCACCTCGGCCTTGCCGTAAAGGTGCAGCGCGGCGTTGGGTTCCAGCGCGATGTCACCCACACGGTCCATATCGTCACCGATCAGGTTTTCCATCACCACATCGCTGTGACGCTTGCCATCGCCCAGCGGCCAGCCTGCAACGGCACGGATGTGCTGTTCAAACTGATCCACCGCGCAGCCGTTTTGCGTCCAGTGGCCGGAGTTGTGCACGCGCGGCGCGATCTCGTTCACGATCAGACCTTCGGGTGTCACGAACAGCTCCACCCCCATGGTACCGACATAATCCAGCGCATTGAGAATGTTTGCGGTTAGCAGAACTGCATCCATCCGCTGCGACGCGTTGAGGCGTGCAGGCACAGTTGTCGTGTGCAGGATGCCATCGCGGTGGATGTTTTCACCGGGATCGAAGCAGGCAACCTGCCCATCCGCACTGCGGGTGCCGATGACTGACACCTCGTGGCTGAAGGTCACGAACCCCTCCAGCACCGCAGGGGCACCTGCCATATCGGCCAGCGCTCGCACGGCGTCTTCGGGTGATTTCAGGCGCGATTGCCCCTTGCCATCATAGCCGAAGCGGCGGGTTTTCAGGATCGACGGCGCACCGATCGTGGCGAGAGCCCGTTCCAGATCCTCGGCACTTTCGACATTGGCGAAAGGCGCTGTCTTCAGGCCCAGAGCGGCCAGATAGGTTTTTTCGGTCAGGCGGTCCTGACTGACGCGCAGCGCCTCGCGACCCGGACGAATCGGGCGCAGGGCTTCCAGCACATCAAGGGCCGAGGTGGGGATGTTCTCAAATTCGTAGGTGATCACATCGACGGTTTCGGCAAAGGCACGCAGGGCGGCCTCATCTTCGTAGTTGGCAGTGGTCAACTGGTGGGCCACATCTGCCGCAGGAGGGTTGGCGCTGGGCTCAAACACATGGGTGCGCAGCCCAAGACGGGAGGCGGCTACAGATAGCATGCGGCCCAGTTGCCCGCCGCCCAGAATGCCGATGGTAGCACCGGTTTTCAGCATATCACTCATCGACAGGTTCATCCGGGATCGAGGCCGACAGCGCATCGCGCCAGGCGTCCAGACGTGCAGCGATATCGGCGTTATTGTTGGCCAGAATGCCGGCGGCCATTAGCCCCGCGTTTTTGGCCCCCGCTGCACCGATGGCCATGGTGGCAACGGGGAACCCGCGTGGCATCTGCAGGATGGAGTAGAGGCTATCTACCCCCGACAGTGCTTTGGTCTGGACCGGCACGCCGATCACCGGCACGCGAGTTTTGCTGGCCATCATGCCCGGCAGATGTGCCGCGCCGCCTGCGCCCGCGATGATCACATGCAGCCCGCGATCCACGGCCTTTTTGCCGTAGTCCCACAGCCGGTCCGGCGTGCGGTGGGCCGAGACGATCTTAGCCTCGTATGGAATGTTCAACTCGTCGAGAATATCAGCGGCCTCTTTCATGGTGGGCCAGTCAGATTGGCTGCCCATGATGATGCCTACTTGGATCTGTGTCATTTAGCGTCCCCAGATGAAGGAAGCGCGCACCATAGAGGGTTTGACGAATTACGCAATAATATCCGGCGTCAAACGGTCCTCAATCATGGCAATCATATCTTTGAGGCGCAGCTTTTTCTTCTTCAATCGCTGGATCGTCAGTTGATCAGCGGTCCCCACCTCTTGCAGAGCCTTGATGGCGGCATCCAGATCGCGGTGTTCCTGGCGAAAAACCTCTAGTTCTACGCGTAAAACATCGTCGGTTTTCATGGAAATGTCGGCGGTGATATTCATGGCCGGGCCTCGCAATCGGGGTTGGAATGCAATGATACCGGAAATCTGTGGCAAGGCAAAGACCTTGCGCCGGCAGCGCTGCCTCCCCATATTCATAAAAAGGTTGCCGAAATGGGGCCTGATTCAGAGGGTTGGCACCATGCGTGCAACCCGCTCACAGTCGCTTGATCGTAAGGACGTGTCGATGACAAAGCTCACCTTGGGGACGCACCCCTATCTTTTGGGATTTGACCAGCTGGAACGCTTGCTGGAGCGTAATGCGAAATCCGGAAATGAAGGCTATCCGCCCTTCAATATCGAACAAACCTCACAGAATTCTTATCGCATTACGCTTGCCGTTGCCGGTTTTGGCGAGGATGATCTGGCGATCACCGTTGAAGATCAGCAGCTGGTCATCCGCGGCCGTCAGTCGGACGACAGCGAAGGGCGCGTGTTCCTTCACCGCGGGATTGCGGCGCGCCAGTTTCAGCGATCCTTCGTTCTCGCTGATGGCGTCGAAGTGGGCGAAGCGGTGATGGAAAACGGCCTGTTGCATGTGGATTTGTCCCGTATGCAGCCGGAAACCGTGGTGCAGACGATTAACATTCGGAAAGGGTAACACATGGATAGTAAGTATTTGCCAGAAACAGTCGCGGGCGACCGTGCGGCGCAACTGGTCTATGTGCGTGCCGTCCGTGTGGCTGACCTGCCGCCAGAGGTGCAGGATCAGGCTGGATCGCGCGATGTCCTTTATGAGGTATCGCGTCCTAGCGGCGAACAGTTGGCATTGGTCGGAGATCGTGAGATGGCCTTTGATCTGGCGCGCAAGAATGATCTGGATCCGGTGACGTTGCACTAGCAGTGACCAGCGTGACGGATGTGGGCCATTGCCCCTTTCCTTGAGAAAACAGACTTTGCGAAGAGGCGGGCCTAGTGCTCGCCTTTGCAGTGTTTATGGCTGGCGAGGGAGGCCAGAACATAGCAATCCGCGCTTGACCCATCGCCGCAGGGGCCGTGGGTGATGCGCTGCAACTCTTCCTCCAGCCGTTTGAGGCGGGCGATTTTTTCCTGCACCTCGGCCAGTTGTCTGGCGGCAATTTCATTGGCAGAGGCGCAGGACCAGTCAGGGTGATCTTGAAGGTCAATAAGAGCCTCTATCGCCTCAATCGAAAACCCCAGATCGCGGGCATGTTTGATAAAGCCCAGCCGTTCCAGTTCCGCATGTCCATAGCGGCGCTGGTTGCCTGCGGTGCGTAAGGGCGCGTCGATCAGGCCCCTGTCTTCGTAGTACCGAATCGTAGGGACTTTGACCCCGGTTTCGCGGCTGAGTGCGCCGATGGAAAACATCTTGAGAAACCTCTTGAACCTCTAGCTACTAGAGAAATTATGTTGAGGATATCAGCGATTCAAGGGTGTTTGCCAAGGAGACAGAGATGGCAGGGTGTTGTGGTCACGGGGCCAAGTTTGATGGCATGTCGCCAGCCTATAAGCGGCGGCTGTGGGCGGTGATAGTCCTCAACGCGGCAATGTTCGTTGTAGAGATGTCAGCGGGCCATATGGCGCAGTCGCAGGCGCTACAGGCGGATGCGCTGGATTTCTTCGGTGACGCGCTGACCTATGGGGTTTCGTTGGCCGTTATCGGTGCGTCCATACGGGTGCGTACGATGGCAGCATTGGGCAAGGGGATCAGCCTGATGGTGATGGGTGTGTGGGTCTTTGGATCAACCGCCTATCGCGTTTTGTATTTGGGGGTGCCGCAGGCCGATAT
This sequence comes from Thalassobius sp. Cn5-15, assembly GCF_022347685.1. Lineage (GTDB taxonomy): Bacteria > Pseudomonadota > Alphaproteobacteria > Rhodobacterales > Rhodobacteraceae > Thalassobius. The sequence goes on along the minus strand of NZ_JAKRGF010000003.1, from coordinate 251,726 downwards.
TATGGGCGCCGTTGGGCTGATGGCGTTGGCGGTGAACCTTGCCTCTGTCTTTCTGTTGATGCGCTACAAGGATGGGGATGCCAATGTGCGGTCGGTCTGGTTGTGTTCGCGCAATGATGCGATTGGCAATGTGGCCGTGATGTTTGCGGCTCTTGGCGTGTGGGGCAGTGGTACCGGCTGGCCGGATGTGATCGTCGCGGGTGTGATGGCCGGTTTGTTCCTGTCTGCATCCGTGCAGATCATCCGGCAGGCATTGGTGGAGCGGCGAGAGGCGCAGGGCGTTGCGCACTCCCATGGTTAATTAGCCTCTGTGGGTGGCGGGCGATGTGGCGGGCGTCATCGATCGCCCAGCTTCAAAAGCGCGGTTCAGCAGGTCGGCGCGGCGTGTGTTGGATCCTGTTGAGCCGCAAAGCAGTTCCAACCGGCGCGGTGACAGGCCGAAGTAGCCGAAAGTGCCATCGATCCACGCGGTTTCCATTGCGGCGCGGTGGCCGTTTGCTTCAATCTCATCCGATCGCGCCCCAGCGGGCACCAAGAGTAAGCCCGAGCGGGGGCGTTGCAACGATGTGTCAGGGTCGTCCAGTTGATCATAGGCCCAACCCCAGCTCCAGACTCGATCCACCCAGCCCTTCATCATTGCGGGCATACCCCACCAGTAGAGCGGAAAGACCAGACAGATGGCATCGGCCCGTTCAATGCGTCGCTGTTCGGCTTTAATGTCGCGGCTGCTGTTGGCGTGTGTCTCTGGGTTCGCATCTGCGGCGGACCAGATGGGCGAAAAACCCTCGGCGTGGAGGTCGGCGAGTTCGGTTGTGTGGTCTGCGGATTGGGCGCCGGACATAAAAGAGCGCGCAATGGCGGCGCTGAAAGAGTGTGGGTTTGGGTGATCCAGAACGGTGAGAATATGCATGGGTGACCTCGCTCAAATGGCTGCACGCTTTGGTGCTGTAGAAAGGTCTAGAATCTCAAGTGCGCTTTAGGTCAAGCACGCATTACGCAAAGAAAAAGCCCCGCCGAAATAGCGGGGCTTCTGGGTGTCTATACCGGGCGAATTAGCCCCAGGTGCCAGAGATCAAGCCCATGGATTCCAGTTTCAGCAGAACCTGATGGGCGCAGTTGTCCACCTCGACGTTTTCGGTTTCGACCGACAGTTCGGGGTCTGCGGGCACATCATAGGGATCGGAGATGCCGGTGAACTCTTTGATCTTTCCTTCGCGCGCCAGCTTGTAGAGGCCTTTGCGGTCGCGGCGTTCGCATTCCTCAATCGTGGTGGCAACGTGCACTTCGACGAAGGCGCCGAACTGTTCCACGTCTTCACGTACAGCGCGACGGGTGGTGGCATAGGGCGCGATGGGCGCGCAGATCGCGATACCACCGTTTTTGGTGATCTCGGAGGCCACGTAACCGATGCGGCGGATGTTGAGGTCGCGGTGCTCTTTCGAGAAGCCCAGCTCGCTCGACAGGTTTTTACGCACGATGTCACCATCCAGCAGGGTTACGGGACGACCGCCCATTTCCATAAGCTTTACCATCAATGCGTTCGCGATGGTGGATTTGCCGGAACCAGAGAAGCCGGTGAAGAACACGGTGAAGCCTTGCTTGGAACGCGGCGGCTTGGTGCGGCGTAGTTCACGAACAACCTCAGGGAAGGAGAACCACTCAGGGATTTCCAGACCCTCGGCCAGACGGCGGCGCAACTCGGTGCCTGAGATGTTGAGGATGGTGACGTTTTCCTTGTCCTCGATTTCGTCTGCTGGTTCGTACTGGGCGCGTTCCTGAACGTAGACCATGTGCTTGAAGTCGACCATTTCGATGCCGATTTCATCCTGATGCTCGCGGAACAGGTCCTGTGCGTCGTAGGGGCCGTAGAAATCTTCACCGGCGGAGTTTTTGCCGGGGCCGGCGTGGTCACGACCAACGATGAAGTGGGTGCAGCCGTGGTTGGCGCGGATCAGGCCGTGCCATACCGCTTCGCGCGGGCCAGCCATACGCATGGCGAGGTTCAGCAGTGACATGGAGGTGGTGGCCTGCGGGTATTTGTCCAGAACTGCCTCGTAGCAGCGCACGCGGGTGAAGTGGTCAACGTCGCCCGGTTTGGTCATGCCCACAACGGGGTGGATCAACAGGTTGGCCTGCGCTTCACGCGCGGCACGGAAGGTCAGTTCCTGGTGTGCGCGGTGCAACGGGTTGCGGGTTTGGAAGGCCACAACCTTGCGCCAGCCCATTTTGCGGAAATAGGCGCGCAGTTCGTTCGGCGTGTCGCGGCGGGCGCGGAAATCATAGTGAACAGGTTGCTGGATGCCGGTTACGGGGCCGCCCAGATAGACCTTGCCTGCAGTGTTGTGCAGGTAGTTCACCGCGGGGTGCGCGTCGTCATCGGCGCCGAATACTTTTTCAGCTTCGCGCGCTTTGTTCGGAACCCAGTTGTCGGTGACGGTCATAGTGGCGAGGATGACGCCCTCTTGGTCGCGCAGGGCGATGTCCTGACCTTCTTTCAGCGAACTGGCGAACTCTTCGCTAACGTCGAGGGTGATCGGCATCGGCCACAGGCTGCCGTCTGCGAGGCGCATGTTTTCAACAACGCCGTCATAGTCTGCCTCGGTCAGGAAGCCTTTCAGTGGGTTGAAGCCGCCGTTCATCAGCAGTTCCAGATCGCAGATCTGGCGCGGGGTCAGATCCCAGCTGATCAGATCAGCCGCTTCGACTTTCAGTTTTTGAGCACTGTCGTATGAAACGTAGAGCTCTGGGATGGGTGCCAGATTGTTTTGCATGATGTGCATCCTACTCTTGAATGGGACCAGGCCGCTGGTGGTGCCTGTTAGTTCTGCATGCAGAGCCTCGTACTCTGCAAATTTCCGCTTCAGGAATTGATCCGTCAGCCTGTTCTTGGTTGCTGCGCCGCGTGCGGTGATCGCGTAGGCGAAGCGTTGTCTTTTGTCGGGGCCGTCACGAGCAGAGATCTGGATCAGCCCCTGTTCGGAGGTGGTGCGCAGCAGGGTGTTCAGTCGGCCCAGTGAAATTCCCAAAGCCTCTGCCGTCGTGCGCTGGGTGGCATCAGGGGTGATGTCCAGCTGGCGCAGCAGGCGGAACAGCATGTCCTCCTCGGCGGCGGTGAATTGGGGGGATGGGATGGTCATACGGGCGACTCTACTGGCGACTCAATTTGTGTTCACGGGTGAACGCATCGCATAGACCTGCGGCGCAACAAAGAACAAAATGTGCAATTTTCAGGGTAAAAGGTCAGTTAAGGCAGGTTTCCCACACCTATTTGCAGGTGTGGGACAGTATTCTGACAAATCAGTCTGCGGCAAAACCCCAGCCATCGGGGGTGAAACCTTTTTCAATCGCAACGCGCGTTGCCAGCTCTTCGATCATCCAGATGGATGAGGCAGACAGCGGCTGATCCTCCATCACAGCGACCAAAGCGGCTGGATCATCACCATCAGCGTCAATCCATTCGCAGGCAAAGCCCAAATCGGCCAGCGCATTGGCCAGCGGTTGCCAGTCCAGCGCAGGTTTTGCAGGCAGGAAGAACAACTCCAGGTCCGCAACATCCGGTAGGGTGTTGGCTGCCTGCAAATCAGAAAAGGCCGAGAGTGTCTCGGCCTTCTGTTGTGCGTAATCATGCGCCACGGCGCTTACTCCTGCTCGGCAAGGAAGCGTTCTGCATCCAGCGCCGCCATACAGCCCATCCCAGCCGAGGTCACAGCCTGACGGTATTTGTGATCGGTCAGATCGCCCGCAGCAAAGATGCCGGGGATGGAAGTTTCTGTGGTGCCCGGGGTCACCTGAACGTAGCCGCCGTTGTGCAGTTCCAGCACATCTTTCACCAATTCGTTTGCCGGTGCGTGGCCGATGGCGATGAAGACACCTTTACACGGCACTTCCGAAATCTCGCCGGTTTGGGTGTGTTTCACCTTTACGCCGGTGACGCCTTTTGGATTGTCGTCACCGACAACCTCTTCCAGTTCATGGAACCAGAGTGTTTCGATCTTTTCGTTCTTCATCAGGCGGTCCTGCAGGATCTTTTCTGCGCGCAGTTCATCGCGGCGGTGGATCAGCGTCACCTTGGAGGCAAAGTTCGTCAGGAACAGTGCCTCTTCGACAGCGGTGTTGCCGCCGCCGACCACGACGATTTCCTGACCGCGGTAAAAGAAGCCGTCACAGGTCGCACAGGCCGAAACGCCGAAACCCTTGAAGGCTTCTTCGCTTTCCAGACCCAGCCATTTGGCACGCGCGCCGGTGGCCAGAATGACCGCATCTGCCGTGTAGACCGTGCCGCTGTCACTCTTGGCGATGAAGGGTCGGGTGCTGGTGTCCAGATCGGTGATGATGTCGCCGATCACCTCAGTGCCCATGGCGCGGGCGTGTTCTTCCATCTTCATCATCAGTTCAGGGCCCTGCACCTCAACGAAGGAGGGGTAATTTTCCACCTCAGTCGTTGTGGTCAGCTGCCCGCCCGGCTCAATACCTTGAACCAGAATTGGCGACAGCATGGCGCGGGCGGCGTAAACGCCTGCGGTATAGCCCGCCGGACCCGATCCGATGATCAGTACCTTGGTGTGACGTGTTTCGGCCATGTCTGGGCCCTCTCGTATCAATAATTCAGTCCCAAACGCATATAGACAAGGCACCCTCACCAGAAAACCCCCCTGTCGCACAATGTCGGGGGTGGGGCGATCAAATCGACGAAAGCGCCAGAATGCACGCTGTTAGCGCAGGAACTTTCAAAGATTCGCAAAGGCGTGTCTGAGTGCGCGAAATAATGTTGCGCGTGTTTTGGCGAGTGATATAAGAAAGCCATCAAAGGAGAGTGCTTTATGTCTGCTGCGCGGCTGGATCCGATCGACCGTAAAATTCTGGCTGAATTGCAGGCAGATGGCCGCATGACCAATGTTGAATTGGCCAAGCGGGTTGGCATCTCTGCGCCGCCGTGCCTGCGCCGTGTGCGCACGTTGGAGGAAGCGGGCTATATCAAAGGCTACCACGCAGAGGTGGATTCGCGGGAACTGGGCTTTGAGGTTCAGGTCTACGCGATGGTCGGTCTGCAGTCACAGGCCGAAAGTGATCTAAGCGAATTTGAAGCGCGCTGCCGCGACTGGCCGCTGGTCCGTGAATGCAATATGCTGAATGGCGAGGTGGACTTCATCCTGAAATGCGTAGCGCCGGATCTCAGCACGTTTCAGTCGTTCCTTACCGGTGATCTGCTGAAGGCGTCGAATGTGGCGTCGGTCAAAACTTCGCTGGTGATCCGCAGCGCCAAGGATGAACCCGGTGTGCCTTTCGAGGTGCTGGAAGAACGCCTGAGCCGTCTGGCTTAAAGCGTTTCGCGGTTTTCCAGAAATTTAAGCCCAATGCAGATCCGCGTCCCGTGACGCGGATTTTTCGTTGCGCAGGGCAGGACCGAAATCCTCTGGTCGCTTGATGTGCGGGAAGAAGGACATGAACAGCTGTTTCATGTTCGGACCCAGCAGTCGCACCCGTTCCAGTGGCGGATGGTAGCTGGCCAGTTGCACCCCGTTTGCAATTAGTCCGCATTGGCGCGGTAGCATCAGGTGAAACACTTGCACGCTGGAAGGTGGGGAGGTGTGGAATACCGTGTGATCATCAATAAGAGCCGTCACGGGGGTGAGGTTCGGTGCGCCGCCGGTCGGTGCCGGGCGCACGATTTCAGCCGCAGGGCCCAGCATAAGGTCCGCCTCTGGCCGGGCAAACCCGAAGGACCCCTGCATCACCCGCGCCAGTTGCTGGCTTTCGGGGTGGTTTGTTGGGGTGTTCGGCACGATGTTCATCATCCCACGCCACAGCAGCGGCTGCAGCCCATGATCAACGGTGTCCAGCGCCATGCCGGGCATCAGATCCTCTACCGGACAGGGGCCCTGGTTGGTTTTGAATACGGTGCCACGGGCAAAAGCGGAAAAGGCCGCCTCAAACAGGGGCAGCGCGGGGGCGATCAATGTGTTGGTGGTCTGTTCGGTCAGGCATTCATAGCGGCGCATCAGCGGCGGCTTCTTGGGCTTGGCGTGCGGTTTCAGAATGCGGGATTTTGCGGCAAGCGACGTTGAAGGCGGGCGGATTAGTGCCGAAGGGGTGAGACTATTCAAAACAAAAACTCTTTAACTGGAGGTCTCATGCGACAACTGCGCCGCAGATCCTGAGGGGAAGAGACCGCCCCAATACGGGGCGGCCCTTTACTTGGTTACTGACATCACTCGTTACGAAAACTTGCGCAGGAGAGATGGTGGTCAGGTCTTGGGAGACGCAGGGGTTATGCGGCTTTCTTGGAAGCTGGTTTCTGTGCCGAGGCAGTGGCCTTGCGCGCAGCCCATGGCAGGGTTGGCAGGTCAGTCTGCGACGTGGCGATCACGGATTTCATCCAGCGTTTCTGACGTTTCATCTTGGGTACTCCTGCTCACTCAAATCTCTGATGGTGCGGCTTGGTGCGCGCCTTGGTTGATCCCAATATGGCGATCCATTTGGGCCAATATGGGGCAGGGATTGCGGGAAATGGGGCGATTGTGTGATCGGGCTTCGCTCCTGTGGATTTCTGTCGAGAGCGTTGAAATCGAAGCGAAAAACGGCATTGCGCCTTAAATGGGAGGCATGTCATATGGCCAAATTGTGGTGTGATCTTTGCGCCTGTCGGTGCAATGTCCTGAATCAGAGTCTAATACAGGAGATTAAACGCCCATAGTCCGCCTGTTCGCGGTGCGTGGACAGGCGATATGAATAGAATCGCATTGGGTCACTATAGGTGCAATGACCGGACCACGCAGCCTGACCGACGCCAGCAGCGCGCAGTTTGGCCAGACCGAAGGCAGGCAGGTCAAACTGATAACGGTCACCGTCACCGGGGGCGAAGAAGCGAGCGTTGGCGGGGTCCTGTGCGATGAACTGTTCACGCAGCTCTGGCCCGACCTCATAGGCACGCTGGCTGATACAGGGACCAACCACAGCATGGATGTTGTCGCGCTTGGCGCCGAGACTTTCCATCGCGGCGACGGTGTTTTCTAGTACACCCTCAACCGCCCCGCGCCAGCCTGCGTGCGCCGCTCCGATGACGCCTGCGGTGGCATCGCGGAACAACACCGGCTGGCAATCGGCGGTCAGGATCCCCAGTGTCAGGCCGGGGGTTGCGGTGACGATGCCATCTGCCTGCGGGCGTTCGCCCAGCGGGCCATCCACAACGGCGACATCAGCCGAATGCACCTGATGCACCGTCACCAGATGGCTGAGAGGCACCTCCATCGCCTCTGCCACGCGGGTGCGGTTGATCTTGACAATCTCAGCCTGATCGCTGGAGCCTTGACCGCAGTTCAGCCCCTCAAACACGCCCGAAGATGCGCCGCCACGGCGTGTGAAAAAACCATGCGGCATCGGAGCCAGCAGGTCAGAGGTCAGGATGTCCAGTGTCATTATTCAAATCCTGGTAGGGGTGCATGTGTAGCCGGATAAAGACCCAGCACCTTAAAGAGCGTCCCCATTTCATCAGGGTGCGTCAAGCGGCGATGTGCAGCGATCAGATCATCAAGCGTGCCCCCTGCGGCACGCGTTGCCAGTGCTTGCGCCCGCTCGGTAATGCCGAGGCGTTCCAGAAAAACGCCCTGAGGGGTCAGGGGGGTATGGGCTGCAGGGGCGGCGGCGCGGGCCAGTGTTTCAAAATCCACGTGGGCCGTTAGGTCCGCCTCACCGGGGCCTGCAAGCGGGTTCACCTTTTGGTGTGCTTTCACCGCCTGAAGCGTGTCGCCCTTGCTGCGCCAGTCGCCATAGTCGAAAATCAGCGCCACGCCGCCGTGTTCTGCGATTCGGCGACCCAACTCGGACGCCAGTGGTGCGGCGGGGGCACAGACCTCGACCATGTCGCCTGTTTCTGTATCGCCCAGACGGTGCTCCAATGTCGCAATTGGCGCGATGCCGCCAAGGGCAAAACCCAGATCACCATCCTGTGCGATCACACGTTTTTCGCGCCAGCCCTCGCCATCGCGGATGAACTGGCGGATCGGTAGGGCGTCGAAAAACTCGTTGGCAACAAACCACAGTGGCGCCTCCGGGAGGTCTGCAATGCTGTCGTGAAACGTGACGTTGTAGCCTGCCAGCGCCTCTTGTTGCTTGGCGCGCAGAACCGGCGATGCCTCGACCAAATGTAGGGTCAGCGCGGCATGAAACCCCGGCACCGCGCGTGTGGCGCGCAGGATATCGGCCATCAGCGTGCCGCGTCCCGGTCCAGCCTCTGCCAGCACGATCTGATCCGGGGCGCCTTGATGCAGCCAGCTTTGCGCCAATACCAGACCGACCAACTCGCCAAACATCTGGCTAATTTCCGGCGCAGTGGTGAAATCGCCCGTAGCGCCCAAGGGATCGCGGGTTGTGTAATAGCCAAGGGTCGGGTGCAGTAGGCATTCCGCCATGAAATCAGCGACCGTCAGCGGGCCGCTGTCGTTGATCCGCTCCAACAGCTGCCCCAGCATTGCACTCATGCGGTGGCCTCTTTGCGGGCGCGTCCACGGGCCCAAACCATGATCGCGATCCCGCCGAGCAGCATCGGCAGCGACAACAGTTGTCCCATGCTGATGCCCGCGGCTCCGAACTGGATCACATAACCCATCGGGTTATCGATTGTGATGAACTGGTCGTCAGCCTGACGGAAAAATTCGACGATAAAGCGCGACAGGCCATAGCCTGCCACAAACAGCCCCATCAATTGTCCCGGCACTTTTAGCGCCCCGCGGCGGAAGGCGAGGATCAACAAGAGCGTGCCGAGGATTAACCCCTCCAGCGCTGCCTCGTATAGCTGTGACGGGTGACGTGCGCAGAGCCCGATAATACCCTCACAGGTTTGTGCAGATGGACCGGGGAATGCGACGCCCCACGGCAGGTCTGTCGGACGGCCCCACAGCTCTCCATTGATGAAGTTGGCCACGCGGCCCAGAAACAGACCTGTCGGCACCGCCAATGCCAGACTGTCACCGAGGCTGAGGCGATTGACCCCTTGTCTTCCAGCCCAGATCCATGCGGCGACGACCACGCCAAGGAAGCCACCATGAAACGCCATGCCACCTTGCCAGACCATCAGAATTTCACTGGGATTTTCGACATAATAGCTGGGCCGATAAAACAGCACATAACCCAGACGTCCCCCAAAAATGACACCAAGGATAATCCACGTCAGCAGATCTTCGACTTGCGGTTTGGTCATCGGGGCTGTGTTCCCGGGCCATAGCTGTGGCCGCGACACCGCCATGTTGATCAGCTTCCATCCGGCCAGAATGCCGACAATATAGGCCAGGGCATACCAGCGCAGTGCGAAGGTGATACCGAAGAGCGAGATGGAAAAAATCTCGGGCGAGAGGTTGGGGAAGTGGATCATTGCCTGCATGGTGGTATCTGTGCCTCTGGGCGTGGTGCGAAGTCAACCTTGTGAAGCGTCGCGTTCCGCCCCATATAGGGAGAAATTCTATCCGTCCCATATTCATGAGGGACAATTGGTAACGGTGGAGAGCCAGATGCAGACCCGCAACAAGTTTCTTGATGATATGTCGCAACTGATGACCAACGCGATGGGCGTGGCCCAAGGCGCGAAGGACGAAGCAGAAAACGCGATGAAAAGCATGCTGGACCGCTGGCTGGCAGACCGTGATTTCGTCACCCGCGAAGAGTTCGACGCCGTGCGCGCCATGGCGCAGAAAGCGCGTGAAGAGAACGAGGCGCTGAAAGCCCGCCTTGATGCGTTGGACGCGACGCAGACGTAAACGCTGCTGATCTGGCGTTAATATTTAGGGCGCTTCCGGAGTTTCGGGGGCGCCTTCGGTTTGTTCAACCGGCGGGTCCTTGCCTAAATACCCACAGCTTATCGCGCTTAGATTCAATTCATCCACAACTTATTGCGGTTATCCCCAAGTGTGGGGGTTTACAGGATTCACCATCGCAGGCACCATATCTTGTAAGGTCGGGGGATATTCACCGATCATTTAGAACAGGCGACAAACGATAGAGGCTCTGCCAGGTCTCGCAGCGAAAACGCTGAGGTTTGCATGCCGGGGCAAGAGCATGAGGTGACAAGATGGCTTTGACAGAGCAGTTCATCGGTGAAGACCTGCATCCGATCGACCTCGTTGAGTATATCGCGGAACATCATCAGTGGGATTTCGACCGGATCGGTGAGGATCAGATCGCTATGGCCGTCGAAGGCCAGTGGCGCACCTACACTCTGACCCTCGCGTGGTCGGAACAGGAAGAGGCGCTGCGCCTTATCTGCACGTTCGAGATGGAACCGCCCAAAGACAAGCTGCCTGCCGTTTATGAAATGTTGAATGCGATCAATGATCAGATCTGGTCCGGTAGCTTCACCTTCTGGGAAGAGCAGAATCTCATGGTCTTCCGCTATGGTCTGCTCTTGGCGGGTGGTCAGGATGCCAGCGCCGAACAGGTAGATATGATGATCGGTGCCGCCGTGGCGAACGCTGAACGCTATTACCCTGCGCTGCAGCTGTTGGTCTGGGGCGGACGGTCGCCGCAGGAAGCGATTCAAGTCGCCATTGCAGAGGCGTACGGGCGCGCGTAACACTTTGCCCCATGACATCTGATCAAAGGGGCAATCATGGATATGAAGCATCTGGCCGATAAGGGCCTTGTACTCTTGGGCTGTGGCAAAATGGGGTCGGCTATGCTGGCCGGCTGGCTGAAGGATGGTCTGCCTGCCGCTTCGGTCTTCGTACTTGACCCCTATCCGTCGGATTGGTTGCTGACCACGAACGTTCATATAAACACTGACCTGCCCACAGATCCTGCAATCGTTCTGGTCGCGGTGAAACCCCAGATGATGGGTGAGGCGCTGCCAGTGATGGCGGCGATGGGTAACGGCGATACGGTCTTTGTCTCGGTCGCCGCAGGCACTCCGATTGCACAGTTTGAGGACGTGCTGGGCGGCCAAACCCCGATCGTACGCGCGATGCCCAACACCCCTGCCGCCATTGGCCGGGGGATCACCGCAATCATTGGCAACCGCCATGTCAGCGATGCTGCCCTTGATCTGGCCGACCAGCTGCTGGCCGCCATTGGCCAGGTGGTGCGTCTGGAAACCGAGGATCAGATTGATGCAGTAACTGGCGTTTCTGGCTCCGGTCCCGCGTATGTCTTTCATTTGATCGAGACGCTGGCACAGGCGGGTGAGGCACAGGGTCTGTCGGCTGATTTGGCGATGCAACTGGCCAAGGCCACGGTCGGCGGCGCAGGCGCTTTGGCCGAGGTGGCGGAGGAAGATCCGACACAGCTGCGCATCAACGTGACCAGCCCCAACGGCACCACGCAGGCCGCGCTGGAGGTGTTGATGGACGAAGGTAGAGGTTTCCCCAATCTGCTGGACCGCGCAGTTGCTGCAGCGGTGACCCGATCAAAGGAGCTGGCCCGTGGCTGATGAGATCACGTTTGACGACTTCCTCAAGGTTGATATTCGCGCCGGTCGCGTGACCCGCGCCGAACCCTATCCAGAGGCGCGCAAACCTGCGATCAAGATGTGGATCGATTTCGGTTCTGAGATTGGGGAGAAGAAGACATCAGCGCAGGTCACTGCGCACTACACGCCAGAGGCGCTGGTCGGCAAACAGGTGATGGCAGTGGTGAACTTCCCGCCGCGCCAGATCGGGCGCTTCATGTCAGAGGTGCTGGTTCTGGGAGTGTCGGATGCGGAAGGCGGCATTGTGCTATTGTCACCGGATCATGATGTGCCGCTTGGCGGGAGGATGCACTGATGACCGCTGCAGGCCGCGCCCGTGCCACGCCGCCCCGTGTGTTGATCGCCCGTCCGATGCCTGCTGCCGTGCGTGCGCGGGCAGAGGAATTGTTTCATGTGGAATGGCGCGACAGCAATGATCCGATGAGTGGCGCTGAAATGCGTTCGGCACTGGCGCTTTATGATGGGATCATGGTCACCCTTGGCGATCGTTTCACGGCAGAGATCTTTGCCGAATTTGGCCGCCCCCGTTGCCGCATTCTGGCAAATTTCGGCGTTGGGTATAATCATATCGACATAGACGCAGCCCGCGCACATGGCATCACCGTGACCAATACGCCGGGGGCTGTGACGGACGCCACTGCGGATGTGGCGATGACGTTGATGTTGATGTCTGCCCGCCGCGCCGGTGAAGGTGAACGTCTGGTTCGGTCAGGCGCGTGGACGGGATGGCATCCAACCCAGATGCTGGGCCTGCATGTCAGCGGCAAAACTGTCGGGATCATTGGAATGGGTCGCATCGGCCAGGCGATTGCGCGTCGCTGTCACTATGGGTTCGGCATGGATGTGATTTATGCCAACCGCTCAACCAAGGCTGTGGACTTCCCCGCGCAGCAAATGTCTGTGACGGAGGTGGCGGCGCAGGCAGATGTGGTTATCGTCGCAGTGCCCGGTGGGGCAGACACACACCATATGATCGGGGCAGATGTCTTCGCAGCTATGCAGTCCCACGCGCATTTCATCAACATTGCCCGTGGTGACGTGGTGCAGGAGGCGGCACTGATCGCAGCGCTGAAACAGGGCCAGATCGCCGGCGCGGGTCTGGATGTCTATGAATTCGAGCCAAAGGTGCCAGAGGTCCTACGTCAGATGGACAACGTTACCTTGTTGCCACATCTGGGCACCGCCGCCGAAGAGGTGCGCAGTGATATGGGGTTGATGGCGCTAGACAATTTAGAGGCGTATTTTAGTGATCGCACGCCCAGTAATAGTGTTTGATTCACTGGAAACGGCGTAGATTTCCCTAGCGGTAACTCTTGACCATTTGCTGCCGTTGAGGTGATCTGTAGCCCAGTTTTTTCGGGGGATCTTATGTATACGCCAGCCATCACCGGAAGCGGGGTTTTCACCCCGCCCAACGTCATTACCAATGACGAACTTGTTGAGAGCTTCAATGCTTACGTTGACCTCTACAACGCTGAAAATGCCGAAGCGATCGCAGCTGGCGAGGTGGAAGCCAAGGCCCATTCCTCGAGCGAGTTTATCTTCAAAGCCTCGGGTATCGAACAGCGCTACGTGTTGGATAAAGAGGGCGTGCTGGATCCAACCCGTATGTATCCAAAATTCCGTCAGCGCAGTGATGATGAACCCGGTCTGATGACCGAAATTGCCATGGACGCCTGCAACAAGGCGTTGGCCGCTGCAGGGCGCGTCGGTGCTGACGTCGATTTGGTGATTTGTGCCTGTTCTAACATGGAACGTGCCTATCCGGCGATCGCGATAGAGATTCAGCAGGCGCTGGGCGCGGGCGGTTTCGGCTTTGACATGAATGTCGCCTGTTCCTCCGCGACCTTTGGCATCCAGGCGGCAGCGGATATGGTGCGCTCTGGTTCCGTGAAATGCGCGATTGTTGTGAACCCGGAAGTGACCTCCGGCCATTTGGAATGGCGCGACCGTGATTGTCACTTTATCTTCGGTGATGTGGCGACCGCTGTGGTGATCGAACGCGCCGAGGATGCGCAGGGTGACCATTTTATTGTCCATTCGACCCGCTGTGCGACCGAGTTTTCAAACAACATCCGCAACAACCTCGGCTTCCTGCGTCGCAACCGTCCAGATGGATTGGCGGAACGTCGTGATATGCAATTCATGCAAAACGGCCGCAAGGTGTTCAAAGAAGTGGTACCGATGGTGGCAGCTCACATTCACGAACACATGACCGAAGAGGGCCGCAAGCCTGAGGATCTGCGCCGTATGTGGCTGCATCAGGCGAACAAGAGCATGAACGATTTCATTGGCCGTAAGGTGCTGGGCCGCATGCCGGAAGAGGGGGAACAGCCCAACATTCTGCAGGATTACGCTAACACCTCGTCGGCGGGGTCGATCATCGCGTTTTCGAAATACTCTGATGATATGGAAAAGGGCGATGTCGGCCTGATCTGTTCGTTTGGCGCGGGCTATTCGGTTGGATCGGTGATCATCGAAAAAGCCTGACGTAAAAGTTTGATGAGTGACCAGAAACGGAGCTCTGGCAGTGCCGTTTTGGTTTTGGAGACGTGCAGATTGGTGCTGGTGTGTGGCTGCGTTTTCTGGGATCAGAAAATGCCTCATCCCACAATTGGTTCGCCATTCATCGCGGCGCGCCAGTGGCGACGGCAGAGGCTGACGTAGGTTTCATTGCCACCGATCTGAACCTGGGCGCCTTCATGCAGGGCCTTACCGTCAGATCCCATGCGCACCACCATCGTTGCCTTCTTGCCGCAATGGCAAATAGTGCGCACTTCACGCATTTCGTCGGCCAATGCTAGGAGGGCGGCGGATCCCGGAAACAGCTCACCGCGGAAATCGACGCGCAAGCCGTAGCACATCACAGGTACCTTTAGATCATCGACCACGCGCGCCAGCTGCCAGACCTGATCTTTTTCCAGAAACTGCGCCTCGTCGATAAAGATACACGCGACCTTCTGTTCCAACAGCCTGCAGGACAGTTTTACATAAAGATCTTCGCCCGGTGCAAATGTGTCCGCCTTATCGCTGATGCCGATGCGGCTCGCGATACAGCCTTCGCCGGCGCGATTGTCAAATTGCGCGGTCATCAGATAAGTCTGCATCCCACGTTCGCGGTAGTTGTGCGACGCCTGCAAAAGCACTGTCGATTTGCCCGCATTCATGGTGGAGTAGTTGAAGTAGAGCTTGGCCATGTCAGGTTCTATCGCCGCCCACGGGCACGGTTTCAAGCGGCTTTTCAAGCTGGCTGTGAAGCCGCTTGCGGAACCGTGGCATGGCAGACCCATATCGCAGAGAAATTTCGATATATTCGGGCCTGCCAGATCAGGGATGGGACGTTGCCCCAATGGGGATGGCCCCTGATCTTTTGCCAATACACACCACCACTCTCTTGGACGGGAGAGGGGACACTGATTACTCAGGCAGCACTAAACTCAAATAAACAGCTACCACTGGTTACGCACGCCAGCCGGCCCACCGCTGCATAAATCCCCCCGAGGGCGGGGCTTAATGCCCCAGCACGACCGCCTTGCGTGGTTTTATAAATGACAAAATCCAGCGGGCGGTTTAATGGGAAAGGAAGTTTGGTTTTCCCCGGGGGTGTGTGACGGCACGCATCACGGGCAGTAAAGGGGCAATCATGTCAGTCGTTTCCGGGTATCTGAAGAAACACACCGAAGCCTTGGTCAAGGATGTCGGCATCGAAGCAGCCTGCCAGTTGACCGGCAAATCCAAGGCCACGTTGGGACGCTATTATTCGGATCACGCTGAACATGCGGATCGTTTTATGCCAGTGGATGCAGTGGCTGCACTGGAAGAGGCGGCGTCCTTCCCACATGTCACCAGCGCGCTGGCAGATCTGAAGGGCATTACCCTGTCGATGAATGATGAACGTCGCAATTCCGAAGGGTCGGGTGGCATCAACGCTGACGTGATCTTGTTGAGTCAGCGTTTTGCGATGTTGATGGCGGAATACAATCAGTCGATCGAAGACGGTGTGATCAGTATCAACGAGGCCAAGCGTATGTTGCGAGAAACCCTTGCTCTGCAGCAGGTTCTGATCAAGATGAAGCTGCACCTCGAAGAAGAGAGCGTCTGATCTGGCAAGTGGGTTAGCGCGCTAGCCCCACAGCACCACAATCCAAGCCACACCAGTGGCAATCGCAGCGACCGCAACCGCGGCAGATCCCGCGTCTTTGGCTTGTTTAGCCAGTTCATGGTGATCGGTTGATATATAGTCCACCACCCGTTCAATCGCGGAGTTCACCAGTTCCATCGCCAGCACCAAAAGCCCCAGCGCAAGGATCAGCGCCCGTTCAACAGGACTGAGGGAGAGGGTCAGTGCCATTGCGGCTGAGGCCAGATTAGCCCAGACCCAGCTGCGGAAAGAATGTTCGGTGCGCCAACTGTCCAGCCAACCGGCCCAGCTCCAGATGCAGCGATGTTTCAGGCGAACAAAAAAGTTGGTCATTGGATCCTCCGCCCCGATTTATGCTGTCGGGGCAAAGGGATGGTCAAGGCGCAAAAGCGTCTGTGCGTTTAATCCTGCAGCGCACTTGCGGCTTTGGTTTCTGACTGAGTTTCAGCGCTCAGCCTGAGCAGAAGCGCCCGGTTCTTGCAATAATCCGGTGGCTGATCAGTTTCGATGAGACGCTCTACCCATTGGCGGCAGGCCGCGTCATGAGGGCATTGCGCGCAGCGCATCAGGGCATCACGGTATTCAGCAGCCCCATAGGGGTCACGGTCTATCCGGCTCTGCCAATTGATACCCAGACGTTGTGCCAGTCTGGGCATCAGGTCCACCGTGCGGACCAGTCGGTCAAAGAAGCTCATTGGGGGTCCTGAGTATCTGTGAGGTTCTATTGGTATGGTTTGTTGGGCGCGGGGCCTTGGTGTGGGGTGGTTAGTGTTTCAGTCGTGCGATCTCTCCGGCGTTGAGGCAATGCGCGGGTGGGGTGTGATGGGACGGGCTTTGCGAAAGCCACTCCTGACAGGCTGTTGCCTGATGACATTGCCGGCAGCGTGTCACCATTTCCGCGTAACCCTGCGGTGTCAAATCGCCTTCGGCCATGGCTTCGCTCAGATTAACGCCTACCGCGCGGGCAACCGACCGGTTGAGCCAGAAATGCAGTTCAGGGCAGCCCAGTGTTGTGCGGTGTCCCATCTGATCGATCCTGTCCTAGTCTGTTGCGCAGGGCGCTGTTGTGCCTGATTTCAGCGAGTTCAGGCGGTCCTTGTTTTCGCAGTATTCGGGCTGAACCTCCGCGCCGCCGTTCAGTGCTGCGCTGTCCAACCATCTGGAGCAGGCTTCCGGCGTGCTGCAGGTGCGGCAGCGCGATACCATTTGTGCCCAGTCTTTTTGCGACAACTGTCCGCCGTCTCGGGCGGCTGCCAGATCTACGCCAGTGGTTTTGGCCATGCGTTTGACCAACCAGAAATGACGCTTCAAATTTCCTAAAGGTTTCATGAGCGATCCTCCGTAGCTGACCTATGCTAGGTTGGCATCGCAGGTATGTCTTTGACGCGGATCAATCAGGAAAGGTGCAGGAGGCGTGTGTGGCCGTCTTCTTCTTTCGCAGCGGTTATCCCGAGGACAGGTAGCCAAGGGCACGCTGGACCTGCAGCATAGCGGAATTGCGGCAGTAGCCGGGCGGGGTCTCTTCGTGATTGGGTTGGGACTGCTTCAGCCAAGCCTCACACGCTGTGGGGCCAGAGCAGTTTTTGCAGCGTTCGATAGCACTTGTCAGATCGTTAAGATTCAAGCGCCCGCTCAGCAACTCTGTCTCAAGGTTTACACCTGTGGCGTCAGCCATGTGATGAAACAACTCCGTATGGAGTCGATCTGGGGAGTCGCTTTGCATTAAGGGCTCTCTTTGGGATCGTCGACCAGTCGTTAACTAGTGACCTAACCCGCAACCTGAATTGATTCAGATCAACCCAGGCCCGAACCTATACTTAAGAGAGTGCCTCTAGGTAAGCGTTTACGCAGGTTTGCACGTGGCGGAAACGATCTCCGCCCAGATGTTTGCCGCCATACCAGCGGGTGACAACCACAATGTGGTCGCGTAGGTCTTCGCGTTCTAGCATCCGTAGAATCACGTTTCCGGCGCCGCTTTCGCCATCGTCGCCTTTGCGTTGCGTCCCGTCCAATTGCAGCATCGCCCACGTGTTATGGGTGGCTTTGGCGTATTTCTTGGCCCGTTTCAGCTGTTTGAGGAAGGCCGTAACCTCTGCCTCACTGGCAGCAGGACCGCCAGATACAGCGTAGCGCGACCCGCGGTCGCTGACGACGTTTTCAATCTGTAGCATGGTGTGTGGTTCGTTTTCGTAAGGGCTAGAGCGCGGCGGCGGTGCGCCGCACGGTTGCCAGCCGGTCCGCATTGGGCGGGTGGGTGCCTAGGAACTGGTTGCCCGGATCGGGCAGTCGGTTAAAAAATTCCGCCCCGCGTACAGGATCAAAGCCCGCCTTCAGAGTGATCACTGTCCCCAGCGCGTCTGCCTCCAGTTCAAACTCTTTCGAGTAGCGGCGCGATCCGATCAGCGCGCCGATTTTCTGCGCCTCCTCAATCTGGGCGGCGTTGCCGCCGCGCACGCTGACCAGTCCGGCCAGAATGGCCGCGCCGCGTTCGGCGCTGGCGGCCTGACGGTCAAGATGGCCAGCGATGTGATGCGCCGTCTCATGGCCCATGACAAATGCCAGTTCATCCGCGTTGCGCACGGTTTCCAGCAGCGAATAGGTAAAAGCTACCACTGGCTGCCCCTCATCGGTGACAAACTGGTGCGCATTGGGGGGCTGGTCAGGACGGTCATCGACCACAATCAGAAAATCGCAGTTTGATCCCACCGTGCGGCGACGGCATTCGCGTTCGGCCACGGGTTCCACGGTGTCCACCACCTGTATGAATTGTTGCGCAACCTGCCGCGCCACAGCCTGACTGCCGTTGCCATAGCCGGGCGCATAAGCTGGATCCGATCCGGGCACACTGCAGGCGGACAGAACCGCGGCCATCAGCAGCGCCGTGACCTGCACAAGGGACAGTCGGGGCAGGCAAAGGCGCAGCGGGGACAAACGGTCGAGCAGCAACAACATTCAAAACTCCTTCGCAGGATAGTGTAGCACCGTTTTGCACACGCACCAGCCCTACGCTGCGCCGGACAGTACGGTGGCTAAACCCCTTGCATCCTTACGCTAGCGCCTTATCGTTAATGTATGTTTACCATAGAACACGATTTCGACGCCACCGTCGTAACCCTGATGGATGAAGGTGAAACCCCTCTGCAAGAGGATGTCAGCATCCATGCTTTTCAGGAATGTGTGACGGTCGAACAGTATGATCCCCGCACAGATGATGTCAGCAAGATCACCCTGTCCCTGCACCAATTGCAAGAATTGGCCGCTGCGCTGGACCTGCCGGAAGGTGTCTACAAACTGCGCCCTGATCCGCCAGAGTAGCGGGTTTCTTAGCCGTCGATACGGAACAGCTTGTCGCGACTGGTGTCGCCGCGGATCAATACCACGCGGGATTTGGCCAGCCCCAGCGCCTTAGCCAGCAGCTTTTGCACCGCGGCATTGGCTTTGCCGCCTTCGGGCACCGTGGTGACATAGACCCGCACGCCTTCGTCGGTCACTGTGATCCGGCTGCGCGATGCTTTAGGCGTGACTTTGACCGGCAGCGCCCCTTCGACGATATGTGCAGACAGATCAGCGGGGGAGGTGTCGTTCATGGTCATGCGGTCCCTTTTGCCTTCGGTCCCAGCACCCTAAATCCGGTGGACAAGTCTTTGGGCGCGCTTGATAGTGCGCCGCAGAATTATCACCCCGCCGCCACCTTGACCACAGGGCAGCCACCCCCGACATAAGTGCGACCTGCAAAGAAAGAGACGCGATGCCCGACATCCAGCCCCTTACACATAATGCCGCTGCGTTGGAGTTCTTGCTGACCCGCCGTTCGCGCCCTGCCAAAACGCTGACCACGCCGGTGCCCAGCCGTGAAGAATTGCTGCCGATCCTGACTGCCGCCGCGCGCAGCCCTGATCACGGCAAGCTGGAGCCGTGGCGTTTCATCGTGCTGGAAAAGCCGGCACTGACCCGACTGGCCATGCTGGCGGAGGCGCGGGGTCAGGCGATGGGATTGGATGAGGTTCAGGTGCAAAAGGGCGTTGATCAGTTTGCCAATGGCAATCTGGCCATCGCAGTGGTGGAGATCATCAAACCAAATGAGAAAGTGCCTGCGGTTGAAATCACCTATTCCGCCGGTGCCGCCTGCCTGCAGCTGTTGAACGCGGCGCTGGCGTCGGGCTGGGGTGCAAACTGGCTGTCCGGCTGGGCCAGCCATGACCGTGATTTTGTGGCGCAAGGTCTGGGACTGGCGGATGATGAACGCATCGCCGGCCTGATCCATATCGGAACGGAAAAAACTGTGCCCCCCGAACGGCCCCGCCCTGATCTGGAGGCAGTGACAACATGGGTATCGGAATGATTCTTGCCGCCTTTGGCAAAACACTGGGCCAGATCGGCGATCCGAGGTTTCGCCGTGTGTTGGGCCTTGGCATCGGGCTGGCGGTATTGTTGCTGGCCTTTGCCTATGTGGCTTTCCTTTGGGTCCTGCAGTGGATTTTGGGGCCGTCCAGCACCCTGCCTGTTGTGGGGGAGGTGACGTGGATCAATGATCTGGCCACATGGGGCAGTCTGCTGTTCATGACCATCCTGTCGGTGTTTTTAATGGTGCCGGTGGCATCGGCGATCACCTCGATGTTTCTTGATGATGTAGCGCAAGCGGTTGAGGACAAGCATTACCGCCACCTGCCGCCCGCCACGCCAGTGCCTTTTGCTGAGGCTGTGAAGGACACGGTGAATTTCCTCGGGGTTCTCATCGCGGCGAACCTTCTGGCGCTGATTGTCTATGCGATCTTCAGCCCTTTTGCGCTGTTCATTTTCTGGGCGCTGAACGGGTTTTTGTTGGGGCGCGAATACTTCACCCTTGCAGCGATCCGACGTGTGGGGCGCGCAGGGGCCAAGCAGCTGCGGCGGAAGCATATGGGCACCATCTGGCTGGCGGGGACATTGATGGCGATCCCGCTGTCGGTGCCGCTGATGAACCTTGCGATTCCGATTTTGGGCGCGGCAACCTTTACCCACATCTTCCACGCGGCTGCAGCGAAGGAGCTGTAATATCTTCCGGTTAGGGACGCGCCTGACACTGGGTGGGCGTAGATGACCTCATAGTGGCGTCCGATGTGTGCAATCAACGGAAACGCCCGTGTCAAATACGACATCGCCAAAGCCCCTCCCATGGGAAGGGTCGGGCGCGGCCCGGGCTGACGCCCGCGCCATTCCAATAAGACAAACACCAACAAAAAGCGGCGCCCCGCGAGGCGCCGCTTTCTTTTCCAAGAGGTCGATCAATTAAGATCCGGTTGGCTCATCCGATTGAACCAATCCAGATCCCGAACGGTGATCGTTTCGGTCAGAATGATCCCTGCAATGATCGCCCACAGAACCGCCGCGATCACCGTGGTGATCAGGGTCTTTTTCTTCAGATTGGTCACTGCCGGTGCGCCAGCGTGGGTGCCGGGCACAATTTCCCCGACATCGCCCTGTGTTTTCAGGCGGATCGGCAGGACGATAAACAGCGTCAAAAACCAGATGACCGCATAAAGGACAATTGCCGAGGTGGGGCCCATCAGACTTGCTCCAGTTCTACAAGGCAGCCGTTGAAGTCCTTGGGGTGCAGGAACAGCACAGGCTTGCCGTGGGCGCCGATCTTGGGCTCGCCAGAGCCAAGCACACGTGCGCCAGTTTCTTTCAAGTGATCGCGCGCGGCGATGATATCTTCGACTTCATAGCAGACATGGTGGATGCCGCCAGCGGGGTTTTTGGCCAGAAAGCCGTTGATCGGACTGTCTTCGCCAAGGGGATAGAGTAGTTCGATCTTGGTGTTCGGCAACTCGATAAACACCACGGTGACGCCGTGATCGGGTTCATCCTGCGGTTCGCCGACTTTGGCACCCAGCGCGGTGCGATACTGCGCGGAAGCGGCTTCTAGGTCGGGGACGGCGATGGCAACGTGGTTCAGGCGTCCAATCATTGGGGCTCTCCTCTAGCTGGCTTTAAGTCGCTCCCTTATGTGCCCCCAACCACGGTCGCGCAAGCACTGAGGCGGTGCAGCCGCAACGTTAACTGTGTCTTAGGGGGCTGCAGGCAATGCTGAACCCGCGACACACCATCTGTGCCGACAAGAATGGGAAGAAAGTCTCATGGATGACACACTACCGCCCCTGCCACCGCTGCCCGCCGCGCCGCCCTACCCAACTGCTGATCGACCGCTGCGCGGTACCACAGTCCTGGTTGTCGATGACAGCCGACTGACTTGCGAAACTGTACGGCTGATGTGTCAATACAGCGGTGCGCGTTTGCGCCGCGCAGATACGCTGACGGCGGCCAAGCGGCATCTGCAGGTCTATTGCCCCAGTTTTGTGCTGGTCGATCTGGGCCTGCCGGATGGCAGTGGTCTGGACCTGATACGCGGGCTGGCGCAGGTGCGGCATGGTGCGGCAGCTGTTCTGGCGATCAGCGGTGATGACGGGGTGGCGCAGGCCGCGGCCAGGGCTGGCGCGGACGGGTTTATTGCCAAGCCGTTTCGCTCGCTCGCGGCCTTTCAGGAGGTGCTGCTGCAGTTCATGCCGCAGGAGCGGCGGCCGCTGGCACCACGGATGGTGAACGATGTGGCGGTGACACCTGACCGGATGAGCTATGTGGATGATCTGAGGCATGCCGCTGGTCTGCTGCAGGCCGGGCGGGGCGAGGGGCGATTGGACTATACCGCGCAGTTTTTGCTGGGCGTCAGTCGCAGCGCAGGGGATGAGGCGGTGCAGGACGCCAGTATGACGCTGGCTGTCGCCCATATGCGTGATGCCAGTCCCGATGCAGCGTTGAAAAAGCTGCGCGATTTGCTGGACCGGCGCATCGCTGCCGCGCCTGCTGTGTAACGTGCCTGCTGAGGACTGGCAAAGAAAAACCCGGCTGCGTCAGCAACCGGGTTTTCCAAAACACATTGGGGGCAGGATTATTCCTGAGGGATGACGCGCAGGCCCAGTTCCATCAACTGGTCGCTGGTGGGATCGTTCGGGGCATTCATCATCAGATCCTCGGCGCGTTGGTTCATCGGGAACATCACCACTTCGCGGATGTTCTGCTGATCGGCCAGCAGCATCACGATGCGGTCCACACCTGCGGCACAACCACCGTGTGGTGGGGCGCCGTATTGGAACGCTTTGTAAAGCGCGCCAAAGCGGTTCTTTACCTCTTCCTCACCGTAGCCGGCGATTTCAAAGGCTTTCAGCATCACCTCAGGCTTGTGGTTACGGATCGCGCCCGACACCAGTTCGTAACCGTTACAGGCCAGATCGTACTGATAGCCCAACACCTGCAGCGGATCGCCGTTCAGCGCGTCCAGACCACCCTGCGGCATCGAGAAGGGGTTGTGCTCAAAGTCGATCTTGCCCGACTCTTCGTCTTGTTCATAAATCGGGAAGTCCACGATCCAGGCAAAGGCAAAACGGTCCTTGTCGATCAGGCCCAGTTCTTCGCCGATGACGTTGCGGGCACGACCAGCCACCGCTTCAAACGCCTTGGGCTTACCACCCAGGAAGAAGGCCGCATCGCCCACACCCAGACCCAGCTGTTGGCGGATGGCCTCGGTGCGTTCGGGGCCGATGTTTTTGGCCAGCGGACCGGCTGCTTCCATACCGTCAGCGCCTTCACGCCAGAAGATGTAGCCCATGCCCGGCAGACCTTCGCCCTGGGCGAACTTGTTCATGCGGTCACAGAACTTGCGGCTGCCACCGGTTGGCGCGGGGATCGCGCGAATTTCGGTGCCTTCCTGTTCCAGCAGTTTGGCAAAGATGGCAAAGCCGGACCCGGCAAAATGCTCGGACACGATCTGCATCTTGATCGGGTTCCGCAGGTCGGGCTTGTCGCTGCCATACCACAGCGCCGCGTCACGGTAGCTGATCTGCGGCCAGTCCTGCGGCGCGTCAACCTTGCGGCCACCACCGAACTCTTCAAACACACCGGCCAAAACAGGTGCGATGGTGTCGAAAACGTCCTGCTGCTCTACAAAGGACATTTCCAGGTCCAACTGGTAAAAGTCGGTCGGCGAACGGTCGGCACGCGGGTCTTCGTCACGGAAACACGGCGCGATCTGGAAGTATTTGTCGTAGCCCGCAACCATCATCAGCTGTTTGAACTGCTGCGGGGCCTGCGGCAGGGCGTAAAACTTGCCCGGATGCAGACGCGACGGCACGAGGAAGTCGCGCGCACCTTCGGGCGAGGATGCGGTGATGATCGGGGTTTGGTATTCGCGGAAGTTCAGATCCCACATACGCTTGCGCATGGACATCACAACGTCCGAACGCATCTTCATGTTTTCCTGCATCGCCTCACGGCGCAGGTCGAGGAAGCGATACTTCAGGCGGGTCTCTTCGGGGTATTCCTGATCACCGAAGACCATCAGCGGCAGCTCTTCGGCTTTGCCCAGCACTTCGAGGTCACGAATGAACACTTCGATCTCACCGGTGGGGATCGCCGGGTTCACCAGGCTTTCGTCACGGGCCATGACGTTGCCTTCGATCTTGATGCACCACTCGGAACGGACCTTTTCCAGCTCGCCGAAAACGGGGCTGTCGGGGTCTGCCATCACCTGAGTGATGCCATAGTGGTCGCGCAGGTCGATAAACAGCAGACCGCCGTGGTCGCGGACGCGGTGGACCCAGCCCGACAGGCGGACGGTTTCGCCCACGTTGGATTTGTTCAGCTCAGCGCAGGTGTGGCTGCGATATGCGTGCATGGTGTGACCTTTCGTGATCGGGTCGTCTTTTCGGACAATCTTAGTATGTGCGTCGTGGCTGATAGGATGCGCCCACGGGCACACGGAATTCATCTAGGCCGATACACAAGGTTGCGACCGCGTTGTCAAGCGATGTGGGGGAATTGCCGCTATTGTTGAGGGAAATGCGTGCACTCAGGCGCCCAGTCCGCCTGCGTTGAGCCACGGAGCGAGTTGATCAGGTTGATCGACGTGGCGTCCGCCAGATCGGCGAGTGTCAGCCTCGCCTCTTGTAACAGCCCCTTGTTCAGGCGGCTTTGACGATACACACCCGCCAGCAGGCCCGATGATAACGGCGGCGTCAGGCGATCGCCGTCTGGGGTGGTGATTGAGATATTGGTGATCGTGCCTTCGCACACTTCCCCGCGTTCGTTCAGCATCACCGCCTCATGCACACCCTCGGGCAATGCAGCGCGGGCCTGATCATAGAGGTGGCGGCGGGTGGTTTTGTGCCGCAGCAGCGGGTCATCTGAAGGTAGACGAATGTCAGAGATGACAAAACACGCAATCCGCCACGGATCAGGCATAGGTGCGGTGGTCAGATCAAGCGTGCCATCCTGCGCCACTGTCAGGCGGCAGCGCAAAGGTGTATCACCAGTGATGGCGTCGAGTTCAGCAATAAGCGCGGCTTTATCAAATCGAAACCCTAGTGTCTCTGCCGAGGCTGTCAGCCGCGCGATGTGCAACGCACGCCGCGCAATACCTTGAGAGGGACGAAATCCGAAGGTTTCAATCAGGCGACATTCGGGATTGAGGGCGGGATCAAAGGCTGAGCCATCTCCTGCGTTTGGGCGAAGCGACTTTTCCATAGGGCTTCCTCATATTCCGACGCGGCGGTGCTGTCCCAAACAAGGCCGCCGCCGACGTTCAGACGTGCCTTGTCGCCATCCAGCATCACGGTACGGATTGCAACGTTGAATTCGGACCGCCCGTCCGGTGCTGCCCAGCCGATGGCGCCACAGTAAATGTCACGCGCCCACGGTTCCAGATCCCGCAGAATTTGCATGGAACGCAGTTTCGGTGCGCCGGTGATTGATCCGCAGGGGAACAGCGCCTCGAATATCTGTGAAAGGGTGGCATCAGGGCGCAGATCGGCAATCACATGGGACACCATCTGATGCACGGTTGCATAGCTTTCGACCTTGAACAGCTCCGGCACCTGAACGCTGCCTGCCTGTGCGACGCGGGAAATGTCGTTGCGCAGCAGATCCACGATCATCAGATTTTCGGCGCGGTTCTTTTCATCCGAATTTAGGAACGCCTTGCGTCTCTGATCTTCGACTGGATCAGAACTGCGCGGCTGGGTGCCTTTCATCGGGCGGGTTTCGATCCGTCCCTGCGCCGATGTGCGGAAAAACAGTTCCGGCGAACGCGACAAAATCGCCGGCCCACGTTCTGGCAGAACCAAGGCGCCGTAACCCACGGGTTGCTGAGCAGCCAGTGTGCCATAAATCGCTTCGGGCGAACCTGTCGCAACCGCATCAATCGGGAAGGTCAGGTTGGCCTGATAGATGTCACCTGCGCCGATGTAGTCATGCACAGTTTGAAACGCCTCGGCGTAGCGGTTTGCATCCCAACGCGGCGTCAATTCCGTCAGTTGGCCACCCGTGGCCAACGGGCCTGCCACCTGTGGGCCGTCGTAAACGCCGAAGCTCAATAAAGGCAGCTCGCGTGTCTCTGGCATAACAGGGGCGAGCCGGTCTTCTAAAGCATAGCCCAGTTCATAGGACGCATAGCCTGCCACCCATTTGCCCGCGGCAAGGGCGGCGTCAACAGCAGCTAGGGCAGTAGGCACATCATCTGGATTCAGCGCAGTGATCACCGCGCTGGGATTTTGAAACCAAACCGGCGTTGCCTCCGGCCCTTTGTCCATTCTAATCTGCATCTTGCGTCTCGGTACTGTGGCTTGAGTGTAGCCTACGGCTGCCCCTGTGGCCTCCCCCTATAGGTATAGGGCACGCACTGCAATTTGACAGGGCGCGTATGCGGCACATTACACTAGTTTTCCGAACCCTCTTGCGCGTTGCTTCGCGATCTCTATAACCCACGACAATTTGCGCGTTGGCGAGTCACCGCCAGCGTCCCCAGCTGCCCGCGACTTGCCCCGCGAAATAATGAGGTCCGCCATGCCCAAAAGAACTGACATCTCCTCCATCATGATTATCGGCGCAGGTCCGATTGTGATCGGTCAGGCGTGTGAATTCGACTATTCCGGCGCACAAGCCTGTAAGGCGTTGCGCGAAGAGGGCTACCGCGTGATCCTCGTCAACTCCAACCCGGCGACGATCATGACCGATCCGGGCCTGGCAGATGCCACTTACATCGAACCGATTACCCCTGAAGTGGTTGCCAAGATCATCGAAAAAGAGCGTCCTGACGCGCTGTTGCCCACCATGGGTGGCCAAACCGGCCTGAACACCTCGCTGGCGCTGGAAGAGATGGGTGTGCTGGATAAGTTCAACGTCGAAATGATCGGCGCGACCCGTGATGCCATTGAAATGGCAGAAGATCGCAAGCTCTTCCGCGAAGCGATGGACCGCCTGGGCATCGAGAACCCCAAAGCCACCATCGTCACCGCACCGAAAAAAGAAGACGGCAGCGCCGATCTGGACGCCGGTGTGCAGATCGCATTGGATGAGCTGGACGAAATCGGCCTGCCCGCCATTATCCGCCCTGCCTTCACTATGGGCGGCACCGGCGGTGGTGTGGCTTATAACAAAGAAGATTACATCCATTTCTGCCGCACCGGCATGGATGCCTCGCCAGTAAACCAGATTTTGGTGGATGAGAGCCTCTTGGGCTGGAA
This sequence comes from Thalassobius sp. Cn5-15, assembly GCF_022347685.1. Classification (GTDB taxonomy): domain Bacteria; phylum Pseudomonadota; class Alphaproteobacteria; order Rhodobacterales; family Rhodobacteraceae; genus Thalassobius. The sequence continues at coordinate 224,578 of NZ_JAKRGF010000003.1, read as the reverse complement.
AGAATACGAGATGGAGGTGGTGCGCGACAAAGCGGACAACGCCATCATCGTTTGCTCCATCGAAAACGTCGACCCGATGGGGGTGCACACTGGTGATTCGATTACCGTGGCTCCCGCGCTGACGCTGACCGACAAAGAGTTTCAGATCATGCGGACCCACTCGATCAACGTTCTGCGTGAGATCGGCGTGGAAACCGGCGGATCCAACGTGCAGTGGGCGGTGAACCCCGCCGATGGCCGTATGGTGGTCATTGAAATGAACCCGCGTGTGTCGCGTTCGTCGGCGCTGGCGTCCAAGGCAACCGGTTTCCCGATTGCAAAAATCGCGGCCAAGTTGGCGATCGGCTACACGCTGGATGAGCTGGACAATGACATCACCAAGGTGACGCCCGCGTCGTTTGAGCCGACAATCGACTATGTCGTCACCAAGATCCCGAAATTCGCGTTTGAGAAATTCCCGGGGTCCGAACCCTACCTGACCACCGCGATGAAATCGGTGGGTGAGGCAATGGCCATCGGCCGCACCATCCACGAATCGCTGCAAAAGGCGCTGGCGTCGATGGAATCAGGTCTGACCGGCTTTGACGAGGTGGACATCCCCGGCGCACCGGACAAGGTCGCCGTAATCAAGGCGATCGGCAAACAGACCCCCGACCGCATGCGCACCATCGCGCAGGCGATGCGCCACGGCCTGACCAACGCCGAGATTCAGAACGTCACCTCGTTTGATCCGTGGTTCCTCGACCGTATCCGCGAAATTGTGGATGCCGAAGAGGTCGTGCGTAAGGACGGCCTGCCGGTGACTGAGGCAGGTCTGCGCAAACTGAAGATGATGGGCTTCACCGATGCGCGTCTGGCGATCCTGACCGGCCGGACCGAGGCAAATGTACGCCGCGCCCGTCAGAACCTTGGCGTCAACGCTGTGTTCAAACGCATCGACACCTGCGCGGCAGAGTTTGAGGCGCAGACGCCCTACATGTATTCGACCTATGAGGCGCCTGCGATGGGTGATGTCGAATGTGAGGCGCGCCCGAGCGACCGCAAGAAAGTGGTCATTCTGGGGGGGGGGCCGAACCGGATCGGTCAGGGGATCGAGTTTGACTACTGCTGCTGTCACGCCTGCTACGCGCTGACGGATGCCGGTTATGAAACCATCATGATCAACTGTAACCCCGAAACCGTGTCGACCGACTATGACACTTCGGACCGTCTGTATTTTGAACCACTGACCTTTGAAAACGTGATGGAAATCCTGCGTGTTGAACAGGAAAACGGCACCCTGCACGGCGTGATCGTTCAATTCGGTGGCCAAACCCCGCTGAAATTGGCCAACGCGCTGTTTGAGGAAGGTATTCCGATCCTCGGCACCAGCCCGGACGCAATTGACCTTGCCGAAGACCGCGAACGCTTCCAGGCGCTGGTCAACAAGCTGGAGCTGAAGCAGCCGAAAAACGGCATTGCCTCAACGGACGCACAGGCGCTGGCGATTGCTGAGGAAATCGGTTTCCCGCTGGTGATCCGTCCTTCCTACGTTCTGGGTGGACGCGCGATGGAGATTGTGCGCGATATGGCGCAGCTGGAACGCTACATCGCAGAGGCGGTTGTGGTGTCGGGTGACAGCCCCGTTCTCTTGGACAGCTACCTGTCGGGTGCCATCGAATGTGACGTGGACGCACTGTCTGACGGCAAAACAGTCCACGTGACGGGCATCATGCAGCACATCGAAGAGGCAGGCGTGCATTCGGGCGACAGCGCCTGTTCGCTGCCCCCTTACTCGCTGCCGGCGGACATCATTGCTGAGATCAAGCGCCAGACCGTTGAACTGGCCCTATCGCTGAACGTGGTTGGTCTGATGAACGTGCAGTTCGCCGTGAAAGATAGTGAAATCTTCCTGATTGAGGTAAACCCACGCGCCAGCCGGACCGTGCCGTTTGTTGCGAAAGCAACCGACAGCGCGATCGCCTCTATCGCGGCGCGTCTGATGGCCGGTGAACCGATGGAAAACTTCCCCTTCCGCGGTGCCTACCCAGCAGATGCCAAACCCGGCACCCTGCCGATGGCGGATCCGATGACCCTGGCCGACCCCGATATGCCGTGGTTCAGTGTGAAAGAAGCCGTGCTGCCTTTCGCCCGCTTCCCCGGCGTAGACACCATTCTGGGCCCGGAAATGCGTTCCACCGGTGAGGTCATGGGCTGGGATACGTCGTTCCCGCTGGCCTTCCTCAAGGCACAGATGGGTGCAGGCACTGAACTGCCGAGCGAAGGCCGCGTCTTCTTCTCGATCAAGGATGCGGATAAAACCGCCGCGTCGGCTCAGGCTGCGCGTACGCTGGTGGCACAAGGCTTCTCGCTCATCGCGACGCTGGGCACCAAGTCGTGGCTGACCGAGCAGGGCATTGAGTGTGAACAGGTGAACAAAGTCTACGAAGGCCGCCCCAACATTGTGGACGTGCTGAAAGATGGCGGTATTGCGCTGGTGATCAACACCACCGAAGGCGCACAGGCGGTCAAAGACAGCTCCGCCATCCGCTCTGTCGCGCTCTATGACAAGATCCCCTACTTCACCACCGCCGCCGGCGCCCAAGCCGCCGCCGAGGCGATCAAAGCGCGTGCCGAAGGTGACTTTGCCGTGATGCCGTTGCAAGGCTGATCGGCTCTAGGGTCAGAAACAACAAAGCCCCCGCCAGACCGGCGGGGGCTTTTGTGTTTGTGGGGGACCCTAGGTCGGAAAATTAGACTGTGTACAGCGACGACTTCTTTTCTTGCACGGCTCGAATGCTGTTGACTACGAGAGGCTCTATGCAATCCCATAGGGTTATTAAGTCGTCATTTGACAGCACTTGAGAACTTGAATGCACGACGCGCTGCAAGTTTTCGATTGAGCAGATCGACTGTTTGTCATTCAGTATTCGCCGGATGTCGCCTCTTTGCTGTGTGTTGATATTTCCGCTTTCATGCAGCGCATCAAGGTTTTGAGAGAGGTTCTTCGAAAGAGTGTTCAGGTCTTTTAGCTGAAACTTATCGCGATAGTTTTTCGCGCTTATCTCCAGAAGTACACGAAGCACGATCGCAATAGAGAATGCATGTTCTTTGAGCTTCAAGCTATACTGCAGCTCTTCCCAAACTAACTGAATTTTGGACTGACCAGCTATCCAACTGAAATGGTAGTTTATATGACTTGGAATAAGTGTTTTACGTTCTAGAGGCTGCGTGGGCTTGTTTCGCGGGCTTTTGTTTGTGTTCTCATGAGCGGAGTTTTCCTTTGCAGGCTTTGATGGTTGATGCGTGACGTATCCCATGCCTTGCAAAGAGCCTAAGTACTGGTCGACGTCTGCGGCTCGCAATGTGTTGGCAAGTGAGAGTTTTCCCGAAGACATATCGGCAACCAACTTGCGGAGAAGAGGTACCAATTTCTCGTCGCCATTTACGGCGTGTAATTCGCCGTTGCCCGTCTTCGAAATCCCCAATGCTAGGCGTCGTTTTTTGGCTTTGATTACGCGATCTAATGTTGATCGTTGAATGCTTTCAGCTTCTGCTTGATAACCATGTTGGGTTAGATACTTCTCAACCAACTGCGGCCATTCATAGTCAGAGTTTCCGGATATTCGGTTTGAATGATTGGCTTTTTCTCGAGTACCCCACGCCAGCTGTCCCCTTCCTTCTTGCTTACCATTGTGCCGTAGGCCGATGATCTTGTCGGCAGTTGATAAATTTTCTTCGACTTGGCAGGTGATGTTATGCGGGAACTTGATGTTAGCGCTTCGCTGTAAATCTATGAAAAATCACGATACTGGATTGGCGCCTTGTTTGGGTCGATGAGTAATTTGATGGATGTAACTCTGCGGTTTCCATCTTTAACAAGAAATTTGTCGCCATCCTTGACGACCAAAGGACTATCGAAAAGGCGCCCGGTTTGTGAGATGTGTTGAGCAAGCGCCTTCATGTCACGCGCTTTGTTCTCAAATAGCCATGCTATCGCTGCCGATTCAGACCCCATTGGGCCATGCCGATCATTGCTGGGATTGACGACCAGCTTGTCTACTTCGATCTCTTTAAATCTCAAAATTGAATATCTTTCCTAAACTTCACCTTTAAGGGATATTTAGGAAAGTTAATCTAATATAGCAATGATGCTTAGCATCCTCCGCTCACGCCTTCACCTGACCCCACAGATCATATTCGCCAGCCTCGTCCACTTCAACGCGGACAATGTCACCCACAGACAGCCCCTCGGTGCCCTCATCGATAAACAGGTTGCCGTCAATTTCCGGTGCGTCGGCTTTGGTGCGGCAGGTGGCAATACCGTCTGCGTCGATCTCATCCACGATCACGTCCATAACCTGACCAACCTTCGCGGCCAGTTTTGCCTCGGAAATAGCTTGTGCCTTTTCCATGAAGCGTTCCCAGCGCTCTTGTTTTACCTCGTCGGGTACATGATCGGATAGCGTGGCAGATCGAGCGCCTTCGACGTTTTCGTACTGAAAACAGCCAACGCGATCCAGTTGTGCCTCATCCATCCAATCCAGAAGGGTCTGGAACTCAGCCTCCGTTTCTCCGGGGTAGCCGACGATGAAGGTGGAGCGCAGGGTGATGTCAGGGCAGATGCCACGCCATTCAGCGATGCGGTCTAGTGTGCGTTCGGCGGCTGCGGGGCGGGCCATGCGTTTCAGCGTGTCGGGATGGGCGTGCTGAAACGGGATGTCCATATAGGGCAGCACCAGACCGTCGGCCATCAGTGGAATCAGCTCGCGCACATGGGGGTAGGGATAGATGTAGTGCAGTCGCACCCATGCCCCCAGCGACCCCAGATCTCGTGCCAGATCGGTGATGTGGCTGCGATGGCCGCGCTCTGTTTCATGCTTGCGGTCCAGACCGTAGGCAGAGGTGTCCTGCGAAATGACCAGCAGTTCCTTCACCCCGTTTTCCACCAGTTTCTCTGCCTCGCGCATTACCGCGAAGGCGGGGCGCGACGCCAGCTTGCCGCGCATATCGGGAATAATGCAGAATTTGCAGGCGTGGTTGCAGCCTTCGGAGATTTTCAGATAGCTGTAATGGCGCGGTGTCAGGCTGACGCCCGATGCAGGCAACAGATCTACAAATGGGTCAGGGCTGGGCGGCACGGCTCCGTGTACCGCATCCAGCACCTGTTCGTACTGATGTGGTCCGGTTACGGCCAGCACCTTGGGATGAACACCGGTGATATATTCAGGATCCGCCCCCAGACAGCCGGTCACGATGACCTTGCCATTTTCGTGGAGGGCTTCTCCAATCGCCTCAAGACTCTCGGCCTTGGCTGAATCCAAAAAGCCGCAGGTGTTCACAATCACCGCATCGGCGCCCGCGTATTGTGGCGAGATGCCGTAGCCTTCGGCGCGTAGACGGGTCAGGATTCGTTCACTGTCCACCAGTGCCTTTGGGCAGCCGAGGGACACCATGCCAATCGTTGGCTGGCCGGCACGGGGGGTGTCGGAAAACTGCGCACGCGGGGCGAGGTCGGGGCGGAGGTCTGGCGGATTGCTGGTCATGGCGGGCATATAGTTGAGGTGGGGGGCGCTGGCAAAGGCTTTTGCGCTGAAAATGGTGATCTGATCCTTTGGTTTGTTGTTCCTGGCGGCTGTCTGGCTTAGGTTTTTGAAGAAGAGGCATAGCATTAGGGGTAGGCAGATGCGCTGGTTGGTTCGGGTTGTTTTGGTGTTGGCGCTGCTGGTGGTCGTTGGGTTGGCCAGTCTGTTGCTCTTACCCGGTGAGAGGATCGCGCGTGTCGCGCTGGATCAGATAGAGGCGCAGACAGGGCGGCGGGTCACGCTCCTTGGGGATGTGCAGCTGAGTTACTACCCCATCCTCGGCGCGCGTACCGGCGCGGTCGAGATTGCGAATGCTGATTGGTCCGACAATGGTCCGCTCCTGCGGACGGAAGCGATGAAGATCGGCGTTGATCTGGTCGCGCTTATTGCCGGCGATATCAAGATTACCGGTCTGGAGGTTCTGTCGCCGGCCGTATTGATGGAACGCCATGCCGATGGTCGCGCGAATTGGGAGATCGGGGTGGATGGCGTCAGCCCGTCGGGACAGAACGCGTCTGCAGCGGCCAGTGAAAACGCGCTGGCCCTGTCGTTGGACCGTGCATTGGTCACTGGTGGCAGCCTGCGCTATCTGGATCACGCTGCGGGTACGGACCTGACAGTTAGGGATTTGTCGCTCGACCTCAGCTGGCCGATTTATCGCGGCGCGGCGGGGTTTGCCCTCACAGCGCGCCCCACAGGGATGGAGGTGATCAGTGTGAGCGGTGACATCGCCGATCTGGCCGCCCTGATCGAGGGGGCGGTGACGGGTGTCACCGCGAAGGCTGCGCTGGGCGGTGCGACGGCGGCCTTTGACGGTGTTGTCGGTGCGCCGGGGCAGGTGCAGGGCAGCGTTGCGGTGAAAACGGAAAACACCTCGGCAGCCCTTGCTGCGGCGGGCGTTAAGGGTGTTGCGGTGCCGCGTGGTTTGGGACAGCAGGTGACGCTGGCGGGTCATCTGACGCTGACGCAGGACATGAAGCTCAGCCTGCGCGATATGGTGCTGCAACTGGATCAGAACCGGTTCAGCGGCGCGGTAGATGTGGATCTGACGCCGTCGCGCCCTGTCGTGACCGCGCGCCTGAAGAGCGGAGCGCTTGATTTCACCGGCCTTGCCAGCGGATCGCGCGTCTCTGGTGAAACGGCAACACAGGTCGCGAACACGAGCGACTGGTCCAAGGCGCCGATTGATGCCTCCGCGCTTAGTCTGGCCAATGCGGATCTGACGCTGACTGCACCCTCAATTGCGCTACCGAGCCTTAGGTTCCAGGCGCTGGACCTGCGGGCGGGCATTGACCGATCGCGTGCCGTGGTCACGCTGAACGCGCTGCAGGGGTACGGTGGCAGCTTTGCCGGGCAGGTGGTCGCGAACAACCGTGACGGCCTCAGCGTTGGTGGCAATGTAACTGCGTCAGGGGTGGAAATGCAGCAGTTGCTGGGCGATCTGGCAGGCATCACTCGCTTTACCGGGCGCGCGGCGGCGCAACTGTCCTACCTTGGCGTCGGGCAGAGCGTGCATCAGATCATGAACTCCCTTTCAGGAAACGGCGCGATCAACATGGGGCGTGGCACGATTGAAGGTGTCGATCTGGACAGTCTTATGCGGCAGGGTTTGGCGACGGGTGGTACCACGGTTTTTGATGAGTTGAGCGCCAGTTTCAGCATGAAAAATGGGGATTTGAACAATCCTGACCTGTCACTTAAATTGCCCCGCATTTCCGCTACGGGCGAAGGGCGCGTTGGCCTGGGCAAGCGGGATATCGACTATCTGTTCGCACCACAGATTAGCAGTCTTGAGGGGCAGCGTGGCATCGCTGTGCCGGTGCGCATCCGGGGGCCGTGGGCCAGCCCCAAGGTCTGGCCGGATCTGGAGCGGGCGATCGATCTGAACCTGCAGGAAGAAAAGAAAAAGGCCGAAGCCAAAGCCAAGGCCAAGCTGGAAGAGGCAGTGAAGAAAGAGCTGGGCATCAAGCAGGAAGAGGGACAAAGCCTTGAGGATGCGGCCAAAGAGCAGTTGGAGAAGGAGCTGCTGAAAGGCCTCGGCAACCTCTTCAACTAGGATCAGCTATTCGGTTCAGGGCCGCAGGCCTGTTTCCCGCAACAGGCCGCGGCGCTTCGCCTCGTAGTAATAGCCGCGGGCGTACCAGTTGACGGCCGTCGCCTCATCCCCGTCGGACACCAACCACGCGCCGCGCAAGTATTTTACAGCGTATTTCAGGTTCGTCTCTGCATCCAAGAGATCATTGGGCTGGCCGCGAAATCCCATGCTGCGCGCGGTTGCGGGTAGGATCTGCATCATCCCCCAATAAGGCCCGTTGCGGGCACTGGGGCGATACATGCTTTCACGCTGAACCACGCGGTGCACCAAGCTACGCGGTACCTCATAGTGATCGGCATATTTGTTGATCAACGACCGGATCTGCGGCGTTTCATTGGGGTAAAGCGGTGGCTCGCTTGGGCGCGCAGGCGGGGCAGGTTGCGTGCTACCGCAACCGGTCAGTGTCAGGCCAGTCAACGCCAGCGGCGATAGCATCATAAAACGACGGGAATACTGGGTCATCACTCACCTCCAAGTGTGGCCAAACTAGGCAGATCGCTGCCCGATGCCTAGGCTCTATTCCCATCGCTGTGCCGCGCTGGCTATTTCCCGCCGTTCTTTCAATGATCCCAAAATACTCAATCCCCACACAGAAAAACGCCCCACACCGTGAGGTGCAGGGCGCTGAATTCTCGATCATGGCGGCCGGTATCAGCGACGACGATCGCGTCGCGAGGACATCGGCTGGAACGCGACGCCAACATGCGCTTCGCAGTAGGGCTTGCCCGCCTGCACAGGCAGACCGCAGAACCAGAAGTCTTCGGTTGCAGGGTCACCGACGGGCCATTTACAGGTCCGTTCGGTCAGTTCCAGCAGGCCCAACTTCTTCGACTTCTTTTCAACCTCGTTCACCTTTGCCAAGGCTTCAGGGCTAATCTCATTGGCCGAAGGCTGCGGTGGCAGCGGTTGACCTGCAGGAATGATTGCCTTGCGCGCGGGGCTCACCGCTGGACGCGGGGTCGGTACCGGCGCAGCTGCGGCGGGTTCTGGCGCGGGCGCTGCGGCCTCTTTCGGCTTTGACTTAGCCGCAGCCTCTTTCTTAGGGGCGGGCTTTGCCTTTGCCTCGGTCTTGCTGGCATCAGCGGCACTGGCGCTGGTGGCACGATTCGACAGGCCAAGGCGATGCACCTTGCCGATCACCGCATTGCGGGTCACGCCGCCCAGTTCTTTGGCGATCTGACTTGCAGATTGGCCTTCGCCCCACATTTTCTTAAGCAGTTCGACGCGTTCGTCGGTCCAGGACATGCCGGTTCCCTTCGTAAAAGACGGCCCGTAGGAATCGAGCCGCCCTGAAATTTTTGATCAGCCCCTATTCTAGCCAACAGGGCCTGAGTTACAAGGCGTCGAATCAGACCATGCGCCTGCGTGGCCATGACAGCACAAAGGACACCGCCCGATGCAGAGCCAAGCCACCCCCGACCATAGCGCAGACAGCGCTTTTGCCAGCCAAATGGGCGACCGTCGGTTTGGCCGGTTCAATTGGCTGGGCATGGTGACATTGGGGCGCCGAGAAATCATGCGCTTCCTTGCGGTCTGGACGCAAACGCTCCTGGCGCCGCTATCGACCGCGGCACTGTTTCTGATGATCTTCTCTGTCGCCATCGGCAAGGCACGCGGTGAGGTGATGGGCCTGCCCTTCACGCATTTCATCGCGCCGGGCATTTTGATGATGACGGTGATTCAGAACGCTTTTGCCAACACCTCTTCCTCTATCGTGATCTCCAAGGTTCAGGGCAATATCGTCGACACACTGATGCCGCCCCTGTCGCCGCTGGAACTGGTGCTGGGCTATCTGGCCGGCGCAATTGCGCGCGGTGTGATCGTGGCGCTGTTGCTGTGCGCGGGGTTGATGCTGTTTCTGGGAATTGTACCTGCGCATCCGTTGATGGCGCTGCTGTTTGTGGTGCTGGGTGCGGCCCTCCTTGGGGCGGTGGGCATGGTCGCGGGGATTTATTCCAACAAGTTCGACCAGATGGCGGCGATTACCAATTTCATTGTCACGCCTTTGGCATTTCTGTCCGGCACCTTCTATTCGGTGGAGGCGCTGCCGCCGTTCATTGCGCGGCTGACTCACTTCAACCCGATCTTCTATCTGATTGACGGTGTGCGTTTTGGTGTTGTGGGCGTGTCTGACAGCGCACCTATGTTGGCGTTGGCCGTCTCGGCAGGCAGTGCGCTGGCGGTTTCCGCCCTTGCATGGGCCATGTTCCGCAGCGGCTATCGCCTGAAAAGCTGATCGCGCCGGCCTAAGGAAAGGCGCGCGCGGCTGCTAGCGCCTCTCGCCATGCCAGTAGGGCAGCTCCTGAGATGATGATACCGGCACCAAGGTAGGAGATCGCGTCTGGAATCTGCGTAAAAACGGCCCAGTCGTAGAGACTGGCAAAAACCAGTGTGGCGTAGGAAAACGGCGCGACAAAGCTGGTTTCGGCCCGCGCAACCGCATTGATGAAACAGGCCTGGGCCATCGCCATGCACAGGCCCAGGCTGCCCATCACCGCCCATTGTGCCATACTGGGTACCTGCCAGAAAGCGATCACTGCCAGTGATGAAATCACCACCCCCAGACCGTTGTTGATCAGCAGAATTTGAAATGGCCCCTCACGGCCTGCCAGCTTCTTGATAAAGATGATCTCCATCCCGAACAGCAGGGCAGAGGCCAGCGCAATCAGTGCTGCGGGCTGAAAACTGTCCGGCGTCGGGCGTAGCAGCACCAGGGCCCCGATCAGCGCAACACCGGCTGCTGCCCAACGCCACGGCCCCACCCGTTCCCCTAAGAGAGGGATCGCCAACATCATCGCAAACACCGGGTTGAGGAAACTGATCGCCGTTGCATCCCCCAGCGGAATAAACGTTGCGGCTGCAAATAGGCAGCTGACCCCTCCCCAACCAAATAGTGTGCGACCCAAATGCAGATGTAGCGCCGGGCGGCGCACCCGCAGCCGGACGACCACAGCCGCTGTGGCATAAAACAGAAAGGCAAATATAAACCGACCATGGCTGATCTGTAGCGGGTGCAGTGGATCCCCCAGTGTGTCGGTTCCCAGTGCCTTGGCCATCAGGGTGGTTGCGGCCATGAAAGCGGTGGAGGACAGCATCAGCACCATCGCAAGGCGCGGATTCGGGGCGGGAATCTGGGGAATCATGATCTTGGGACCGGATTTGTTCGACCCGCCAGCTTTCCCGCCGTTTATGCCACGGCACAAGGTGCAAAAGAGTGTCATTATGATGAATGGGCGGTCATTTTTGCGCAAAATGATCAGTTTGTAAAAATATGCTTTGCATTCTGACCGCTGCGCCTTATGCAAGGCGCCATGTTCAAACGACGCCATATCCTAACCAGCCGACGCCGACGCACCAGCGTCTGACGTCCGTTGCCGCGTGCTTGCAGGTGAAATGACCGCAGGACCGCTGTTTGAACCGCCGAATGCCGGCTCTCTAAGCTGAAATTGTTGACACCCATGCCCTCGTAATGCTTGTTCGGGGCTTCTGACAGAATAAGGATGATCCTATTATGATCGCTTCCGTCTTGCCGACCTATTCCCGTGCCCCTTTGACCTTCGTTAAAGGCGAAGGCAGCTGGCTGATCGAGGCGGATGGGCGACGTTTTCTGGATCTGGGCGCGGGTATCGCGGTGAACGCTCTGGGCCACGCCCATCCGGCTTTGGTGGAGGTGCTGAGCACGCAGGCGCAAAACCTCTGGCATGTGTCGAACCTTTACCAGATACCGCAGCAGCAGGCGCTGGCCGACCAACTGGTCGATCACAGCTTTGCGGACACAGTGTTTTTCACCAACTCCGGCACCGAAAGTTGCGAGCTTGCCGTTAAAATGGCGCGCAAATACTGGTATGAGAAGGGCCTGCCAGAGAAAGTAGAGATCCTGACCTTTGAAGGCGCGTTCCACGGTCGGTCCTCTGCCGGCATCGCGGCGGCTGGTTCGGAGAAGATGACCAAGGGTTTCGGTCCCTTGCTTGGCGGGTTCAAATCGCTTCCTTGGGGCGATCTTGATGCGGTAAGAGCCGCGATCGGCGATGAAACCTGCGCTATTCTTGTCGAACCCGTTCAGGGTGAGGGCGGCATTCGCCCGATGGCGGATGCGGATCTGCAGGCGCTGCGGGCCATCGCGAATGATCACGACCTGCTCTTGATCCTCGATGAGGTGCAATGCGGTGTTGGCCGCACTGGCAAACTGTTTGCCCATGAATGGGCAGGCATCACGCCTGACATCATGATGGTTGCCAAAGGTATCGGCGGAGGCTTCCCGCTGGGCGCGGTTCTGGCCACTGAGGAGGCTGCCAGCGGCATGACTGCAGGCACCCATGGGTCCACCTACGGGGGCAACCCACTGGCCTGCGCCGTGGGCAGCAAGGTGATGGAAATTGTCGCGGACCCCGCATTCCTCGACAGTGTGCGCGCCAAAGCGGGCCTGTTGCGCCAGCGCCTTGAAGGGCTGGTGGCCGAAAACCCCGAAGTGTTCGAAGAGGTACGCGGCACCGGTCTGATGCTGGGTCTGAAGTGCAGAGCCGTGAACATCGACGTTGTGAATGCCGGTTACGCCAATGAGGTGATCACCGTCCCCGCCGCCGACAATGTGATCCGTTTGCTGCCGCCTCTGACGCTCAGCGACAATGAAATTGACGAGGCGATCACCCGCCTTGATGCCGCGGCCAAGAGCCTCGGCTAAGCCAAGAGTTTGACAGATATGCGAGGGCCGATAGATCGCGCCTCGCCTCAAGAAAGACGATGATATGAACCACTTCCTTGATATTCACAAAACCGACCCTGCCGATCTGCGGACCATGATCGACACAGCGCGTTCCGCCAAAGAAGCGCGTCATGGCCTGCCCAAAGGCACGCCGGACGCTGACCTGCCGCTGAAGGATCATATGGTCGCGCTGATCTTTGAAAAACCTTCGACCCGGACGCGTGTCAGCTTTGATGTGGGCGTGCGCCAGATGGGCGGTCAGACCATGGTGCTGTCCGGCACTGACATGCAGCTGGGCCACGGTGAAACCATTGCCGACACAGCCCGTGTCCTCAGCCGGTATGTGGATCTGATCATGATCCGTACGTTTGAGGAACAGACGCTGCTGGAAATGGCGGAATACGCCACCGTGCCAGTGATCAACGGTCTGACTGATCGCACCCACCCCTGCCAGATCATGGCTGATATCCTGACGTTTGAAGAACACCGCGGCTCGATTAAAGGCAAGAAGGTGGTCTGGTGTGGTGACGGCAACAACGTCTTTGCCTCTTTCGCGCACGCTGCGGGGCAGTTCGGCTTTGATCTGACCTTTGCCGGTCCAGAAACGCTGGATCCCGAAATGGTTTTTGTTGAAGAGGCCCGCGCTAAAGGTTCAAAGGTTGAGATCATGCGCGATCCCCTTGCCGCTGTTGAAGGCGCCGATTTGGTGGTCACCGACACTTGGGTCAGTATGCACGACCCGCAGTCGGCCAAGGAACGCCGCCATAATCAGTTGCGCCCCTATCAGGTGAACGAGGCGCTGATGAGCCACGCCAAACCTGACGCACTGTTCATGCACTGCCTGCCTGCCCACCGTGATGATGAGGCGACTAGCGCTGTGATGGACGGTCCGCATTCGGTCATCTTTGATGAAGCCGAAAATCGTCTTCATGCGCAGAAGGCAGTAATGCGCTGGTGTCTTGGTAAGTAAGCACACCACCGTGTAGCACCATAAAAAAGGGCGGCTTCGATTAGGCCGCCCTTTGTTGTTCTGTCAATATGTGTGCGGCTTAGCCTGCGATGGAGTAGAGCAGGGTAAAGATCGCGGCCGACATACCCGCAGCGGCAGGCACGGTGATGACCCAAGCGGCCACAATGGTCATGAAGTGGGACCGGCGCACCAGCTTGCGGCGACGACGCTCCTCGGCGGTCACGGGCTTCACCGCTTTGGTGGCCAGATTGCGCTGACGGCGGCGTTCCATATGCCATTCGCGATAAAAACCAACACCGAACACACCGCCCACGGCAATGTGCGTCGACGAAACCGGCAGGCCCAGCCAACTGGCCACAATAACGGTGATCGCTGCCGAAAGCGCGACACAGTAGGCGCGCATCGGGTTCAGTTTGGTGATCTGGTTGCCGACCATGCGGATCAGTTTCGGACCGAACAGGAACAGGCCGAAGGAGATACCGAAGGCGCCGATGATCATCACCCAGCTGGGGATCGTCACTTTGGCCGCAAAGTCGCCGAACTCGATTGCGTGCACAATTGCCGCCAGCGGGCCAACCGCGTTGGCCACATCGTTGGCGCCATGGGCAAAGGACAGCATCGCCGCAGAGAAGACCAGCGGCATGGCAAAGACCACTTTCAGCGACTTGTTGCGGTTTTCCAGACCTTCGGACTGGCGACGGATCAGCGGTTTGGACATCACGTAGCTCAGCACACCCATGCCAAGACCGATCAGCAGGGCGGTGGTGATATCGATCTTGATGATCTTTTTCAGGCCCTTCAGCGACAGGTAGGCGGCAAAGGCGGCAGCCATGATCGCGATCAGCACCGGCACCCAGCGACGGGCGGCGGCGATTTTATCTTCTTGGTAGACGATGCGGGCCTTGATGAAGGCGAGGAAAGCCGCAGCAATCACGCCGCCCAGCACCGGCGAAATTACCCAGCTGGCCGCGATTTTACCCATTGTAGGCCAGTTCACAGCCGCCATGCCCGCCGCAGCGATGCCTGCGCCCATCACGCCGCCGACGACGGAGTGGGTGGTGGAGACCGGTGCGCCAACCCAAGTTGCAAGATTCACCCAAAGGGCAGAGGAAACCAGCGCTGCCATCATCGCCCAGACAAAGACATCGCTGTCCTGAATGCCTGCGGGATCAATGATGCCTTTGGAGATGGTGGACACCACATCGCCCCCCGCCAGCAGCGCGCCTGCGCTTTCAAAAATGGCGGCGATGATGATCGCGCCACCCATGGTCAGCGCGTTGGCCCCTACTGCGGGACCCATGTTGTTGGCCACGTCGTTGGCGCCGATATTTAGCGCCATATAAGCGCCAAAGGCGGCGGCGACGACAACAATGATCGACCCCGACGCACCGCCAAAGAAAACGCTGGCGGCCAGACCTGCCAGCAGGATGAAGATCAGCGCGATCCCCGGGGCGATATAAGGGCGTGCGATATAGCCCGCAGCCCGTTCGAATTGCGAAATGCGCCCCAGATCCTTGTCGAGTGTGGGCCAGTTTTTTCCGGTTGGTTGGTCGCTCATGACAGTCACCTTGCAAAAGTTGCCAGCGGCCTAGTGGCCATGGCTCTTTTAGGCAAGGGATTCGTCACAAAAGTTACAAAAAAACGTTACAAACGTAGCAGCAGATCTTTCAGCCCCATTTCGTCCACCCGCTCGGCGGCTTCTGCGGGGGTGAACCACTTGCGGCGGCGCTGACCCAACTCGGGGTAGGTTTTGGCAAGGCTGTCCACTTTCAGCAGATACACATGGGCCTCAATCGGGGTGACGATGCCTTGCGCGCCAGCCTTGGCGTAGCGATAGCTGCCGATCGGCTTGGGCGAAATTTTCTGCGGTTTTATACCGGCCTCTTCCCAGGCTTCCTGCGCAGCGGCTTCGGCGTCGGTTTTGCCCGCCATTGGCCAGCCTTTGGGAATGATCCAGCGACCTGTCCCGCGTGAGGTGATCAGCAGCACTTCTTTGTCGCGGCCCTTACCGCGCACGGGCATGGCCGCCACCTGCACTTGCGGGGGACGGTAAAGAAGGGGTTGAACATATTCGTTCCAAGCTTTGCGCACGGTTTTTTGCATCGTTTTTGGCGTCGGTTCTAACTGCTCGCGCTGTGTAGCCTCTGTTATACACGTATTAATATATAGGAATTATGACATAGAGGAAAAGTGCAACTGGAATGCTTCTTTAAAGAAGTGCCTCAATTGCGACGTTTTGCACGCAGTGTCGGGTCAGCCTCTGTTGGATCTTCGGGCCAGGGGTGTTTGGGATAGCGGCCGCGCATGTCTTTGCGCACATCGGCGTAGGAACTGGCCCAGAAACCGGGGATGTCCATTGTGGTTTGGACGGGGCGCTGCGCGGGGGACAGAAGGGTCACGCGCAAGGGCGTGCGTCCCACCAGTGGGTGTGTCTTCTGACCGAACATTTCCTGTAGGCGCAGGCTGATTTCTGGCACCTCGCCGGAATAATCAATTGGGATCTGACGCCCCAGCGGCGTCGTGAAATACGCAGGTGCAGCGCGGTCCAGTGCCTGCATCTGATTCCAGTCCAGCATGGCGCGCAGGGCATTTAGGATATCAAACTTCTTCCACTGATCGGCGGTTTTGACCCCGCCCAGATGCGGCAGCAGCCAGTCGTCGATCGTGTCGATCAGCACAGCCTCTGACATGTCGGGCAGATCAGGCAGGGTGTCGCGCACCAACATCACCCGCGCGATGAACCTCTTTGCGGCATCCGTTGGTCGCAGCCCCAGATCGCGCACACCCTCCAGCATGGCCATGGTTACGGCATCCTCGGGCGCATCTTTCCAGATCCGGTCATCTAGCGCGATGGTGCCCAGCCGTTCCTGCTGTCGTGCGATCACGCGGCGTTCGCGTTTCGACCAGTTGCAGCTGTCGACCCAAGCGATCTGGGCGGCAAAGAGATTACGCAGCTCTGCCTCAGAGATCTGGATCGCCTGACGCGCTTTGGCTTCGCGCGGGTTACCGTCTAGGTCGGTGGCCACGATCAACCGACTGCTGGCCAGTGGGTCGTGATCCTCCATCACCGCGCCTTTACCGCCAGAGAGGACAAAGCGTGCCGCATCCCCCTTTCGCCGCAATCCGATGCGGTCGGGGTAGGCGAGGGCGGCCATTTCGGCGTCTGTATATTGTTCTGCGGGCTTGCCTGCTTGTCGCGCCAGACGTTTAGCTTCTTGCTTGATTCTTTCCACTGCGCCGCGATTGGCGGCATGGGGATGGCGGTCGCTATAGGCGCGGAAATCGCGGATAGCGGCGATGCGCAGGGATAGATCGGCGGGCGCAGAGCGGGCCAGCGGATCGCGGTCGGCCAGCAGCGCCGCAATGGGTGCTGCGTCAGGACCAGCAACGGTTAGCATATGGGCCAGACGTGGGTGTAGGGGCAGGGCGGCGATCTGACGACCGTGATCGGTAATCCGCCCCTGTGCATCTAATGCCCCCAGCATCCGCAACAGCGCCTGCGCCTCGGCAAAGGTGCCCGCATTGGGTGGGGTGAGGAAAGGCAGATCTTCCGGTCCTGCGCCCCACAGTGCCAGTTCCAGCGCCAGACCGGACAGGTCGGCGGTGTCAATTTCGGTAGGGGGGAAGGGGTGCAAGCCGCCCTCTTCTCCCTTGGTCCACAGGCGATAACAGGTGCCCTCCGCCACACGGCCTGCCCGACCTGCGCGCTGGGTGGCCTCGGCCTTGGTCACTTTCTCGGTCACCAGTCGCGACATGCCTGACCCGGGATCAAAACGGGCGCGCCTTGCCCGGCCAGCGTCGACCACGACGCGGACATCCTGAATGGTCAACGAGGTTTCCGCGATGGAGGTCGCCAGCACAACCTTGCGGCCTTGTCTCGCGGGTTCGATTGCGGCGCGTTGCTTGGCAAACTCCATCGCGCCAAACAACATGTGTAGCGAACACTCAGGCGGCAGGCGGTCGCGCAGTAACGCCTCGGTGCGCCGGATCTCTCCCTCGCCTGGGAGGAAAACCAGAACACCGCCTTCGCTTTCCGATACGGCCTGCGCAACCAGTTTGGCGCATTCCTCTGGCAGGCGGTGTTTTGGCGGCAGCGGGCGGTCCAGCCATTTCAGGTCCACGGGATAGGCGCGGCCTTCGGATGTGATTACAGGCACATCGCCCATCAATGCCGCTACGGGGGCAGCGTCCAATGTGGCTGACATGGCCAGCAGGATCAGATCATCGCGCAGCGCTTCGGCAATTTCCAGACACAGCGCAAGGCCAAGGTCGGCGGTGAGGGAGCGTTCGTGAAATTCATCAAAGATGACAGCACCGATGCCTTTCAACTCGGGGTCGGACTGAATCATGCGGGTCAGGATGCCTTCTGTCACCACCTCGATGCGGGTCTGGGCGGACCGCTTGCTTTCACCGCGAATGCGGTAGCCGACGGTCTGTCCGAGTGGCTCCCCCAACGTATCTGCCATCCGTTCTGCCGCCGCGCGGGCGGCAAGCCGGCGGGGCTCCAGCATCAGAATGCGGCCTTCTGTCAGCCCCGCCTCCAGCATTGCCAGTGGCACAACGGTGGTCTTACCGGCACCGGGGGGCGCCTGCAGCACAGCGCGCCCCTGATCCGACAGTGCGGTGATCAGCTGAGGCAGAGCGTCTTGGATGGGCAGTTTGGGCATCTTTTGGGTCATGGGACGCTTATCCCGCAACAGTCGGGGTGGGTAAAGCGGTGGTTGCCGCGAAACCCAGTGGCGCGGCACGTTACTGTAGACAGGCGGACGTCAGATTGGCAGAAACACGGGCAGTAGAAAGAGAGGGGCAGGGCATGGATATTCAGGGTTTAGGCGATAAGGTTGTGGCGCAGGACCGACGCGCATTGGCGCGGGCGATTACCTTGGTTGAAAGCAGCCGCGCTGATCATCGTGAAACCGCCGCCGCCCTGATTGAGGAGATCCGCCAGAAATCCCCCCGTCAGGCGCTGCGCATTGGCCTGTCCGGCACTCCGGGGGTGGGTAAATCGACCTTCATAGAAAGTTTCGGCACCTTTTTGACCGAACAGGGCCTGCGGGTGGCTGTTCTGGCGGTGGACCCCAGTTCGGCGCGCTCTGGCGGTTCGATTTTGGGAGATAAGACGCGGATGGAGCGGCTCAGCCGCAACCCCAATGCCTTCATCCGTCCCTCGCCCAGTCAGACGCATCTGGGCGGCGTCGCGCGGCGCACCCGCGAGGCGGTGGCGCTGTGTGAAGGGGCGGGGTTTGACGTGATCTTGATTGAAACCGTTGGCGTCGGTCAGTCTGAAACTGTGGTGGCGGAGATGTCGGATTTGTTCATCCTGCTGCTGGCCCCTGCAGGCGGGGATGAGTTGCAGGGGGTGAAGCGTGGTATCATGGAGATGGCCGATATCATTCTGATCAACAAAGCCGATGGTGACCTAAAAGCCACTGCCACGCGCACCTGCGCTGATTATTCCGGTGCCCTGCGCCTGCTGCGCAAACGCCCACAGGATCCCGAAGGCTTCCCCAAGGCGATGACGGTGTCGGCGCTGGAAGAGGACGGGTTGTCCAAAGCCTGGGAAGAGATGCAGGCGCTGACTGATTGGCGGCGAGAGGCTGGCCATTTCGCCGGTCGCCGTGCCGCGCAGGCTCGTTTCTGGTTTGAGGAAGAGGTGAAGCAGGCACTATTGGCACAACTGCAAGCGCCAAGGGCCCGCACTGCGATGGATCGGCTGGGCCAAGAGGTGGCGCAAGGCGCGGCCAGCCCGACGGCTGCCGCCCAGCAGATGCTGGATGCGCTGACCAAAGAGTAAGGCAGGCGTAATCTGACGCGTAGTTTGCGCGCGCGCCACCCGAGTGTAACAGATAGAAAACAAATGACAGCGCAGCATGATTGCGCTATCAAGTGCTTGTAACTGGCGGAGGCACGTAGATGTATCAGGGAATTCGATCCACCTTTATCTAAGGTCATCGTCCCTATGTGGCTGGCCTTACGAGAGTGCCGCCGCAGCACATCACTGCCCGCAGTTTTTATACTGACCCTTCATAACATCCGAATATTCCGCGCCGTTGTTTTCGCGCCTTGAGGTCCAGCCATGTTCCGTTTTTTTGAAAATCTTGTTGACCCTTTCGCCCCGTTTCGTGCCGAAACCCCGCCCGGCACTCTTTGGGCTTATCTGCACACGCAGCTGGGACCGTTCCGCAAATGGATGGGAGTGATGGCGGTCACTGGCATTCTGGTGGCTTTGGTGGAAACGGGCCTGATCTTTTATTCGGGTCGCTTGATTGACCTGCTTGGGGCCAACACACCTGCGCAACTGTTTGATAGTCACGGCACTGAGCTGATGCTGGCGGCCCTGTTTATTCTGACGATTCGGCCTTTGCTCATCGGGTTGAACCACCTGTTTCTGGAACAGCTTCTGGCTGGCAACATGCAGGAACAGGTGCGTTGGCGGGCGCATCGTCATTTGCTGGGGCAATCGACCAGCTTCTTCCAAAATGACTTTGCGGGGCGTTTGTCGAACCGCGTTATGCAGATGGGCGCGGCGGTAGAGGATGCCACCTATATGGCGTTTGAAGGCATCTGGTACGCGCTGACCTATGTGATATCTGCTGCGCTGATCCTGTCTGGCGTGCACCCGCTGCTTGCGGTGCCGTTGATCTTGTGGGTGGCGATTTACGTGGCTTATGTGCGCTACATCGCACGTCGCGTTGCGGTGGCGTCTGAGAAGTGGTCCGGTGCGCGGTCGATGGTCACCGCGCGGGTGGTCGATGCCTATTCGAATATCGAAACTATCAAGCTCTTCGCCGATGAAGGGACGGAAGAACGCTATGTCCTGTCGGCCATGCGCCGGCTGCGCCTGCGGTTCCAACGGTTCCTGCGACTGATGACGGAGTTGAGCTTTGGCCTCAACGTTATCAACGGCGTGCTGATCCTCGGTATGCTTAGCCCGGCGATCTGGCTGTGGTCGCGTGGTGTGATTTCTGTAGGGGAGGTGGCTGCGGCCTCTGCCCTGACGATCCGTCTCAATGGTATGTCGGGCTGGATCATGTGGGTCACGGTGCGGCTGTTTGAACATGCGGGGGTGATCCGTGAGGGGTTGCAATCGGTTGCGGTGCACCATGATGTGACCGACGCTGCGGATGCGCCGAAGTTGCAGGTCAACCAGGCCGGTATCGAGTTTCGCGATGTCAGTCACCACTATGGTAAAGGGCGTGGTGGTCTGGACCATGTGAACCTGTCAATCAAACCGGGTGAAAAGGTCGGATTGGTCGGTCGCTCTGGGGCAGGTAAATCCTCGCTCGTTAATCTGTTGCTGCGGTTCCGCGATGCAGAGGCGGGGCAGATTCTGATCGACGGGCAGGATGTTGTGTCGGTCAATCAAACCTCGCTGCGTCAGCAGATCGGCATGGTGTCGCAAGACAATTCGCTGTTGCACCGGTCAATCCGCGCTAACATCCTGTTTGGCCGCCAGTCGGCGAGTGAAGAGGAAATGATCGCCGCCGCCCAACGGGCAGAGGCACATGATTTCATCACCACGCTGCAGGATCCTAAGGGGCGCACGGGCTACAACGCGCATGTAGGTGAACGTGGGGTGAAGCTGTCCGGCGGTCAGCGTCAGCGGATCGCCATTGCGCGGGTGATTCTGAAGGATGCGCCGATTCTGGTGCTGGATGAGGCGACATCGGCGCTGGATAGTGAGGTGGAGGCTGCGATTCAGGATACATTGTTTGGTCTGATGCAGGGAAAGACGGTGATTGCCATTGCTCACCGCCTGTCCACCATTGCGCAGATGGACCGGATTGTGGTTATGGATCAGGGTCGCGTGATCGAAGAGGGCACTCATGAGGCCCTATTGGCGCGCGACGGTGTCTATGCAGGGCTGTGGGCGCGGCAATCGGGTGGTTTCTTGGGCGAAGCTGCGCAGGAGGCTGAAGGAAACTTGATGGATTCCGGTGAAAGCCAGTGAATCCCTGATCATTGCGGATCAGGCTCTTGACCTCCCCCCTGATTCCGCCTAATGACGCCGAACGGAATTCTGGGCGCTGCCTCTGGCGGGCGCTTGTTATATTGAAGGGGTCTCTAGCGCCCCGCGAAGAGACGAGGATACACCCATGTCGCGCCGTTGCGAACTGACCGGAAAAGGCCCGATGTCTGGCAACAATGTCAGCCACGCCAACAACAAAACCAAACGTCGTTTCCTGCCGAACCTGAACGACGTTACCCTGCAGTCCGAGGCCCTGGGCCGCGGCTTCAAACTGCGCATTTCGGCTGCTGCTCTGCGTTCGGTTGACCACCGTGGTGGTCTGGACGCGTTCCTGGCAAAAGCCAAAGACGTTGAGCTGTCCGCCAACGCACTGAAGATCAAGAAGCAGATCGCGAAGGCACAAGCCTCCGCCTAATCTCTTCCGGATCCTTCAAGGAATTTGCAGCCTCATTCCGCCGGAATGGGGCTGTTTCCTTTTGTCGCTTTCCCTTCATAGGCGAAGGGATTATATCGGCGATATGGCACGTGTTCGCACATACTTGGCTGTGATGCTGGCGCTTCTTATGGTTCTGACCACACAGACCATGGGGAATGCGCGTCATGCTTCGATGCCGGTTGGCGAAATGGTGCTGTGTATCGGGTCGCAGGCGATCACGGTATATTACGATGACGACGGCCAGCCCGTTGATCCGCCACATTATTGTCCTGACTGTAGCGCCTCTATTGTTGCATTGGTGCAGCCCGGCTTCGCCCCGAATTTGCGTCCCTTGGGGAAAGGCATGGCGTTGCGTGTTGAGCGCGGCAAAGGCGTCGCAGTCACGCGGGTCATTCCAGCCAGCGCCCGCGGCCCCCCTGTTTTGGCCTGATCTCCGCTGGCTGGTTGCAGTGCTGCGCCGGCCGCTTTTACAGACAGACTACAGGAACCAGAATTATGTCACTGAAATCCACCCTTCTTGTGGCGGTTGCTTCCGCCTTTGCTGCCCTGCCTGCATTTGCTGATGGTATCATGGTCCAAGACGCCTATGCGCGCTCTGCCACCCCCACGGCGAAAACTGGCGCGGCGTTTATGATGATCATGAACCACAGCGGATCCGATGATCGCCTTATTGATGCCCGCGCCGATGTGGCCAAGCGGGTTGAACTGCACACCCATAAAGACAACGGCGAAGGCGTGATGCAGATGCTGCACGTCAAAGAGGGTTTTGCCATTGCCGATGGTGAAATGCTGTCGCTGGAACGCGGCGGCCATCACGTGATGTTCATGGGCCTGACAGAGCCGTTTACGCAGGACAAAATGGTGCCTGTGACGCTGGTCTTTGAGAAGGCGGGTGAGGTGGTTGTGGAGATCCCCGTGGACCTGGCCCGCAAGGGCGGTCATGGTGATCACGGTCACAAGCATGGCGATCATGATAAGATGATGAAGAAGTCGAACTAAGGTCGACTGAGATCAAAGTATAAAGGCGGCGCGCTTGGGCCGCCTTTTTGCGTTTAGGGCTAACGGTTGTAAGGGTAGGTTCGCGCCCGAGCCCGAGGGCGGCTCTACTCTGGATTTTACAGTATTCTTATCCGTGACGGTGCAAAATTTGGATGCGTCGAAGATCGCGCCCGCCATTGGGGGCGGGGTCGGGCGCGAACCGGACCGCTACGCGATCCGGTGGGGTCTTTGATACTCACCCACCCAAAACCTCATCGACCCACGCAGGCACAATTTCACTCGCCTTGCCAAACCGCGCTTCAGCGAAGTCGCTGATGGTGGCAGAGGCTTCTAGGTTCAACTCCACCGTATGGGCGCCGTAGCGATCCGCATCCTGAACAAAGGCAGCAGCCGGATAGACATTACCAGAGGTGCCGATCGCCACAAACAAATCCGCGTCGCGTAGGTGCGCCCAGATTTGGTCCATCTGATAAGGCATTTCACCAAACCACACGATGTCAGGCCGCGTCGTTGGCTGGCCACAGTTGGGACAGGCATCTGTTGGCTGCATGACCAGAGGCGCGGGCCAGCGATGATCGCAACCCGCACACAGCGCACCGTCCAGCGCGCCGTGCATGTGCATCACTGCTTTCGATCCAGCCGCTTCATGCAGACCATCTACATTCTGCGTTACGATCAACACGCGACCTTTATGTTTTGCCTCCAGCCGCGCCAGCGCGGTGTGGGCGGCGTTTGGCACGGCCTCCACCGATTGGGCGCGGCGTGCGTTGTAGAAGTCGTGTACCAGCTGCGGATTGGCGGCGAAGCCTTCGGGCGTTGCCACGTCCTCGATCCGGTGCTGCGCCCAAAGCCCATCCTCATCACGAAAGGTGCCAAGGCCACTTTCGGCGGAAATACCTGCGCCGGTCAGGATCACGATATTGTCTGTACTCATTGTCTTTGGCCTCCGCGTGTTCGGGTGTTGGCTTTGGTCTTGCCGCTGGGCATGAACCCACTACACTCTGCGCTGAAGGAGATCCCGATGACCAGCCGTATCCTGTTTGTTTGCCTCGGAAATATCTGCCGTTCGCCCGCCGCAGAGGGCGTGTTACGCCATAAGGCGCCACATTTGCAGATTGATTCAGCAGGGACTTCGGATTGGCACGCGGGGGAACCACCCTATGTGCCTATGCAACATGCGGCCCTACGGCGCGGGTACAACATCACTGAACAGGTAGCGCGGCCCTTTCATCCGGTGGATTTCAACCGGTTTGATTTGATTTTGGTGATGGATGGCCGCAATCTGGCAGATGTAGAGGCGCAGCGCCCGCCCGGTAACCTGACGCCGGTAAAACGCTTCGCGCCCTTTGCTGGTCGTGATGTGGGCGATGTGCCGGACCCCTATTACACGGGCGAATTCGATGCAGTGCTGGAGCTGGTCGAGGCGGCGTCTGACGGGTTGCTGGCAACGCTATAAGCAAAAGGGCCCCCGACTGGAGGCCCTCAGTATCTCAATGATAGCGGGCGCTTAGCCCACCATACCGATGATCTCTTTGGTGCGGCTGAGGATTGGCGCGGCGATCTCGCGGGCGCGCGCGGACCCTTGGCCCAGCATCCGGTCAATTTCGGCCGGGTCCTGCATCAGGCGGGACATTTCGGTCGAAATCGGCGCCAGTTTCGTCACTGCCAGTTCCGACAGAATCGGCTTGAATTCGGAAAACTGCTTGCCGCCCACATCTGCCAGTACCTGATCCACGCTCATCTCCGCCAAGGCGGCGTAGATGTTCACCAGATTGCGCGCCTCGGGGCGCTCTTCCAGACCTTTGACCTCGGATGGCAGCGCCTCGGGGTCGGTCTTGGCCTTGCGGATCTTCTTGGCGATGGTATCGGCATCATCGGTCATGTTGATGCGGCTGGCGTCTGAGGGATCAGACTTCGACATCTTTTTTGACCCGTCACGCAGAGACATGACGCGGGTGGCAGCGCCTTCGATCTTGGGGTCTGGCATGGGGAAGAAATCAACGCCATAGTCATGATTGAATTTCGCCGCGATGTCGCGTGTCAACTCGACGTGTTGTTTCTGATCCTCACCCACCGGCACCTCTGTCGCGTGATACAGCAGAATGTCTGCAGCCATCAGCGATGGGTAGGCAAACAGGCCGAGCGAGGCGTTCTGCGTGTTTTTACCTGCCTTGTCCTTCCACTGGGTCATGCGCTGCATCCAGCCCATGCGCGCCACACAGTTGAACAACCAGCCTAGTTCGGCGTGCTCTTTCACCTGACTTTGGTTGAACAGGATCGACTGCGCCGGATCAATGCCAGCGGCCAGATAGCCAGCGGCCAGTTCACGGGTCTGTTTGCGCAGCGCTTCGGGGTCTTGCCAGACGGTGATGGCGTGCAGGTCCACAACGCAGAAGATCGTTTCGATCCCGTCTGCCTGTTTCTCTACAAAGCGCTTGATCGCGCCAAGATAGTTGCCAAGGGTCAGCCCGCCAGAGGGCTGGATGCCCGAGAACACGCGGGGGGTAAAGCCGGCGTTCTGGGTGGATTGCGTTTGGACCGCATCCGACATGGTGGTTCTCCGTCTGGATTTCTATGCTCTGGTGGCTTACCCATGGCCCATACCCCCGTCAAGGCAGGCGCTGGTAAAGTGCGCCGAGGAGCAGAGAATGAGTGATCAAAACATGCAAGACGACAGCAAGCCGGTGAACCCGCTGCCGCCGGTGATTGTGGCGCTGTTCCTGTTCATCATCGGCATCGAAGTGGTGTTTAACCTTGGCGCACGCGGCATCATCGGCGGGCCAGAGGCGATGGGCTGGCGTTTGGCAGCGCTACAGAAATATGCGTTTTCGGATGAGATATTTGAATGGATGCGCGGCAGTGGCCAGTGGCCGTTTGAACATGTGATGCGCTTTGTCACCTATGGGTTTGTCCACCTCAGCTTCACGCAGGCGCTGTTTGGCTGCGTGATATTCCTGGCCTTGGGCAAGATGGCGGGTGAGGTTTATAACCAGTTTGCGCTGTTGCTGTTTTTCGTTCTGGGCACCGCCAACGGCGCGCTGGTTTATGCGCTGGTACTGGATACGCAGGCCCCCCTTATTGGGGCTTATCCCGGGGCATATGCGATGATTGGCGCCTATACCTATTTGATGTGGCTGCGTTTGGGCATGCTGGGAGAGCAGCAGGTTCGAGCGTTTTCGCTGATCGGATTTTTGTTGGGGATTCAGTTGATCTTTGGGGTGTTGTTTGGCAGCACAGGAGATTGGCTGGCGGATGTGGGCGGTTTCGTCACCGGTTTGATTTTGGCGGTGTTTCTAATCCCCGGCAGCATAGGCCGTTTGGTGGCGCGCCTGCGCCAGCGCTAAGGCGCAGTAGGGACGGGGGGATTAGCCCCCCCGCCGCATTGCACCTTTGAATTCGGCCAATCGGAATGCGCCGATCACCTGCCCAATGGCAAAGTAGCTGATGATCCCGACGGCAACCAAAACGGTTAACGCGCCGTAGCGTATGCCCGTCATGCCAAGGAATGGCGTTAGCACCAGATGCCCCCCCCACAAGATCGCACCCATCGCCAGTGATGCGGCGGTGATGCGCCATATGCGGGTTTTGAAGCGCGGATCAAACCGCGCCACATCGCCGAAGCGGCGCGTCCCAAGGGATAGCTGCGCCACCATCGTCCAAGCGGCCACCGTGGTGGCAACCGCGCTGGCGGTCCAGCCGATCAATGGCGCCAGACCCACCGCCAGCACCGCATTCACCACCATCGCCCAAAGCGCATAGTGGAACGGGGTTTTGGTGTCCTCGCGGGCAAAAAACAGCGGTTGCAGGATCTTTTGCAGCACAAAGGCGGGCAGGCCGAGGCCGTAGATTGCCACAGCGATCGCGATCGACGCACTGTCATCCGCCGTCATCGCGCCGCGTTCAAACAGCACCGACACCAGCGGTAGCGGGATCACCACCAAGGCCACGGCGGCAGGGATGGTCAGCGCCAACGAAATCTCTGCAGCACGGCTCAGCGCATTGCGCGAACCTGCCTCATCCCCTGCCTTCAGGCGGCGCGACAGATCGGGTAGCAGCACGACGCCAATGGCGATACCGACAACACCTAGCGGCAGTTGATAGAGGCGATCTGCAGCGTAAAGCCAGCCCACCGCGCGGTCAAAGTAGCTGGCCACTTGTTGCCCCACCAACAGGTTGATCTGCACGACGCCCCCGGCCAGCGCGGCAGGGACGGCGACGATGACCAATTGCTTCATATCCGGGGTGAAGCGGGGGCGCTGCAGGCGGATCCGTACACCCGCACGTTTGGCGGCGACCCAGACCAGCACCATCTGAGCCACACCGGCGATCGGGATCATCCAGACCAGCGCGGCGGCCACGTCCCAGCCCATTATGACGGCCAGAATCATTGCGCTGACCAACAGCACGTTCAGCAAAACAGGCGCCGCCGCGGCAGCGGCAAAGCGGCCGTTGGCGTTCAGCACCCCAGACAGTAGCGCGGCGAGCGAGATGAACAGGATATAGGGAAATGCGATCCGGCCAAAGACCACCGACAGGTCGAACTGATCCTGCCCGGCAAAGCCGGAGGCAAGGCCATACATCAACCACGGCATCAATAGTTGCGCCAGCAGAGTCAGCAGGATCAGCACTGTTGCCAATCCGCTAAAAGCCTGCGAGGCAAAGCTATCCGCGTCCTCGCCCCCCTCCAGTCGCTTGGAGTACTGGGGGATGAAAGCCATGTTGAACGCCCCTTCGGCAAAGAAGCGGCGGAACATGTTGGGCAGGCGAAAGGCCACGACAAAGGCTTCATAGGCCGGACCAGTGCCAAGGTAGCCCAGAATCATCGCATCGCGCACAAACCCCAGTATGCGGCTCATCATGGTCCATGCGCCCACCGTCAGGAAACCGGCCATCAGACGGATTGGTTTCATGAATAGGCCCTTTCCGCACCTTTGGTGATCGCTTCGCGCAGCTTCATTTCCAGCGCCTTCTGGCGTGGGTCGGAATGGAACTTCAGCCCGAACATATCTTTGACATAGAAGCTGTCGACAACCTGTTCGCCATAGGTCGCGATCACCGCAGAGGCGATATAGACGTTGTTGTTCGCCAGCGTGCGGGTCAGATCAAACAGCAGACCGGGGCGGTCGCGGGTGTCTACCTCGATAATGGTGTAGATATCCGACCCTTCGTTATCGAAGGTGATTGAGGTCGGCACGCGGAAGGCACGTTCGCGTTTCTTGATCTTGTCGCGCGATTTCATCGCCTCGCTGGCCTTCACCTCACCCAGCAGGATCTTGTGGATCATCTGGCGCAGACGCGGCAGGCGCTCTTCTTCATAGGGGTGGCCATCGGCGTCCTGCACCCAGAAGACGGCGGTGGCATAGCCATCTTTGGAGGTATAGGTGCGGGCGTCCACCACGTTGGCACCGACCAGCGCCAAGGCACCGCTGAGGCGGGAGAAAATGCCGGGGTGATCGACCAGCGCAAAACAGGCGCGGGTCGCATCACGATCCTCATCGGGGTGCAGGTCGATGCGCACCTCGTCATCGGGGATGTCGCGCAGCATTTCGGCAAAGACGACATGGGTCTTGCTGTCCAGACCCTGCCAGTAGGGCGGATAATGGCGACCGGTTTCTGTGCGCAGGGCGGTGCTGCCCCAACCCGACAGATGTTCGCGCAGACGCTTTCGCGCCTCTGCGCCACGGTTTTCGCGGTTCACCTCTTCCAGTCCGTGTTCCAAAGCAATCGCGGTGTCGCGGTGTAGCTGACGGATCAGAACGGCCTTCCAGTTGTTCCACGTGTCAGGACCAACCCCGCGAATGTCACAGACCGTAAGCACCGTCAGCAGATCCAGCCGTTTGCGTGTTTTGACCGCCTTGGCAAAGGCGCGGATTGTGCGCGGATCGGAGATATCGCGTTTCTGCGCCATATCGGACATTAACAGGTGATAGCGCACCAGCCATTCCACTGTTTCGACATCCGATTTCGACAGGCCCAGTCGCGGCGCCACCTTGCGGGCGATTTTTGCCCCAAGGACCGAGTGGTCTTCGTCGCGCCCCTTGCCGATGTCGTGTAGGAGGAGGGCCACATAGATCACCTTGCGGTTCACCCCATCCTTCAGGATCTGGCTGACCAGCGGCAGGTTTTCCACCTGTTCGCCCTGTTCAATCTCACTCAGGTGGCGGATTACCTGAATGGTGTGCTCATCCACCGTGTAGTGATGGTACATATTGAACTGCATCATTGCGACAATCGGCTCAAACTCAGGGATAAAGGCTGACAGAACCCCCAGCTCATTCATCCGCCGCAATGCGCGTTCGGGGTTGCCGTGTTTCAGCATCAGCCCCAGAAACAGGCGCTGGGCCTCTTTGTCATTGCGCATGCCATCGTCAATGAGGTCCAGATTGGCCACAACCAGACGCATCGCATCAGGGTGGATCAACATGCCAGTGCGCAGGCCCTCCTCAAACAGACGCAAGAGGTTCAGCTTGTCGCTTAGAAACGTCTCTTCATTGTCCACGGCCAGACGGTTATGAATGACCTTATAGCCTTTTTTGACCTTGCGCGACCTGCGGAAAATGCGCTGCAACAGCGGCTCATTCTTCATGTGCATCGCTTCCAGTTTGGTCAGGAAGATGCGAGTCAGATCGCCGGTGGATGTGGCGTGGCGGAAATAATCCTGCATGAAGTGTTCCACGCCGCGCCGCCCGTTTTCATCGACATAGCCCATGCGGTCGGCCACTTCGACCTGTAGGTCAAAGGTGAGCTGATCGGCGGGTCGTTTGGTGATCAGATGCAGATGACAGCGCACCGCCCAGAGGAAGTCCTCTGCCTGTTTGAAGGTTTCGAATTCCTCTTCGGTGAAGACATCCAGCGCGACCAGCTCTTTCACGTTGCGCACATTGTGGATGTATTTGGCGATCCAGAACAGTGATTGCAGATCGCGCAGGCAGCCTTTGCCCTCTTTCACGTTGGGTTCGACCACATACCGTTGGCCGCCCTGGCGTTCATGGCGGCTGTCCCGTTCAGCCAGCTTTGCCTCGATAAAATCAGCAGCGGAGCCTTTGAACAGCTCAGCTTCCAAACGTTCGGCCAGCTCATCGGCCAACAGCGCATCGCCAGTCAGGAACCGGTGTTCTAGTAGCGCGGTGCGGATGGTGTAGTCTTCACGCCCCAGTTTCAGACAATCCCGCACCGTGCGGGAGGCATGCCCAACTTTCAGGCGCAGATCCCACAGGATATAGAGCATCGCCTCAATCACCTGTTCTGCCCAAGGGGTGATCTGTCTCGGTGTGAGGAACAACAGATCCACATCCGACTGTGGCGCCATTTCCCCACGCCCGTAGCCGCCCACGGCCAACAGGCTCAGGCGATCCTCATGGCCGGGATACGGGTTGGGGATCATGTGCTGGGTGGCGACGTATTTTGCCGTGACCACCAGACAATCGGTCAGATAGGTGTAGGCGCGGGTGGTGGCGCGGGCTTCGAACGGGTTTTTGGTGAAGGCCTCGGAAATGGCTGCCATCCCCGCCTTGCGTGCGGCCAGTAGGATCTGAACCACCGGGCCACGCAGGGCGGTGCCATCATCTGCTGCGCCGCGGGCTTCGGCGGCTGCGGCCTCAATCTCGGCCGCAACTTTAGTCGCGTCAAAGATCGTCTCAGCGTTACAGATCAGTTTTCTCGGGGCTTTAGAGAGGGTCAGCATCATGGTGCCTTTGTCTTGGCGGCGCCTCCCCGCAGCGGGCAGGCAGGTGTGTGATCGCGCAGGACGCGCGGAAGGGTGGGATCAGTGGGGTCAGGCAGGCCCGCGGCGCCCAAAGGTAAACGGGGGCGCAAAGGCCCCCGCTACGATGATTAGAACCCTGCAGCGCCAAAGCTGCGCGGGGCGGGGTCGACGATCACAACCTGTTTGTCTTGGATCTGTGCCACTGCCAGGCCGCGTTCGTTGGTGCCGTCAAAACGCAGGCGGAAGATGCCGTTTACGCCTTGGAAACCGGCCCGTTGGGTCAGCGCACCGATGGTCAGCGCATCGCGGTTGCCGTCTTTAAGAAGCGCGCCAATCGCGGCCATGCCGTCATAGGCCAACCCGCCGATGGGGTGAGGGGCGGAGCCATAGGCAGCGCGGTAGCGGTTGCTGAACTGCTGGGTCAGGACCGGATCGGGCTTGGCGAACCAACCGCCCTGAACGCTGGGCAACTCCAGGGTCTGCGGCGGCACGTCCCAGCGGGTCAGGCCGATGTACTGGGTTTCGGCGGGATCGACGCCTGATTCATCCAGTAGCTGAGTGATCAGCGACAGTGCGCCTTCGGAGTTGGCATTGAAAAATACCGCATCGCCGCCGCTCTTCACAGCCGAACGGATTGCGGGGATCGCTTGAATGACCCCTTGTTGAGAACGTTCATATCCCACAGCCTGCACCATCGTGGCACCGGCATTGCGATTTACGGCATCGGTGATTGCGGCGCGTGCCAGATTACCCGCCACCGACGTGTCATGCGCGACGACCACATTGGCCTTGCCTTGCTTGGCGGCGTAGTCGATCAGGCGCTCTGCGGTGTTCTGGAAAGTCGGGCCCAGGATGAACAGGTTGCCACCGGCAACTTGGGCGTTGTTGGAGAATGACAAAACGTTCACACCGCTTGGGGCCACGGCAACCGCAACGGCATTGGCTGAGGCGGAATACACCGGTCCCAAAATGATTTTCGCCCCGTCGGAGACCGCAGTGACCGCCTGTGTTGCGGCCTGCGTCGGGTCGCCCGCGGTGTTGTAGACCCGCAGATTGATATCAACACCTTCCAGATCGGCAATCGCCAAACGCGCGGCGTTTTGCAGGCTGCGGGCAAGAATTTGATCACCTGCATTGTCGCTACCACCGGGTACCAAAAGGGCCACGGTCACAGGACGGTTGGTATCAATGCCAGGCACAGTCGGGAAAGTTCCGGGTGTACAGGCGGCAATCGCCGCCAGAGAAAGAGCAGTGAAGAGCGGGCGTGCGACCCGACGGCAGGCCTTGCGTACGACCTCAAAAGCTTGCGGGCGGGTGGACTTGCGGGCACTGCGGAAAACGGCGAACATTAGGGATACGGCTCCTTCGGGACCGGAGAAAATGCGCAAATAAGATTTTGCGCGCGATAATAAACACAGGAAGAGGCGGGTCCAGTGCTGAATCTGCAACCCAAGAAACTAGACCCCGGTGTGTACCTTCTGGCCACACCGATAGGCACCGCACGGGATATCACCTTGCGTGCGCTGGATATTCTGGCCAGCGCTGACGTGCTGGTGGCCGAAGATACCCGCAGCCTGCGCCGCCTGATGGAGATCCACGGCGTGCCCCTTGGCGATCGTCCGCTGCTGTCGTACCACGACCATAACGGCGCGCAGATGCGACCGCGACTGTTGGCCTTTCTTGCGGAGGGTAAATCGCTGGCATATGCGTCTGAGGCCGGTACGCCTATGGTTGCAGATCCCGGTTTCGATCTGGCTCGCGCTGCGCGGGAGGATGGGCATCCGGTTGTCTCCGCCCCCGGTCCCTCGGCGGTGGTGACGGCGCTGACGTTGGCGGGCTTACCAACTGACCGGTTCATGTTTGCAGGTTTTCTGCCCAACGCCAAAGGCGCGCGGCGCAAAATGCTGGAAGAGCTGTGTGATGTCCCTGCCACAGTTGCCTTTTACGAAAGTCCAAAGCGGATCGCTGCCATGCTGGCGGACGCGGCAGATGTGATGGGAGAAGCACGCGAGGTCGCCGTGTGCCGCGAGTTGACCAAGAAATTCGAAGAGGTTCTGCGCGGGACACTGTCAGAACTGGCCGCAATCTGCGCAGAGCGGACGCTGAAAGGCGAAATCGTTGTGGTGATTGATCGCGCCCGTTCACCAAATATTAGCGAAGTTGATCTAGAAATGAAATTGCAATTGCTGCTGAAGGAGATGTCGGTGCGTGATGCGTCCGACGCTTTGGCGGAACGCACTGGTATCAAACGGCGCAAAATCTACCAAATGGCTTTGGCGCTGTCGCAGAACACTTAGCAGAACACTTAAACGCAATTCATTCGGTGGGCTATGGCGCAGTTATGTTTTGATTTTAAGGCAGAGGTCGCGCCCACTCAGCGGCAGCAACGCGGACAATTGGCCTATCTGGCGGGCCTTGCGGCGGAGGATCAGGTTGGTATCCACTATTCGCGGCGCGGCTATGAAACCTGTGAGGCGCGTTGGCGCGGGAAGGCTGGTGAAATTGACCTGATCCTGCGTCATCCCGCCGTTCCGGGCTTTATCTTTGTTGAGGTGAAACAGTCCAAAACCTTTGATCGCGCCCTGCAACATCTGGGGTGTCGCCAGCAGCGCCGTTTGATGCGGGCCGCGCAGGAATATCTGGGCGACTGCGGTGCGGGACCGTTCACAGACATGCGGTTTGACGTAGCTCTGGTTGATGGGATCGGGGACATTTCGCTCCTTGAGGGGGTGATTTTTGATACCTGAATGTGGCATCTAGGCGGGGCGTGTGCAGATCACCTGTGCGTGGGCAATGTGATTTCTGGTTTGCCACTGCGCAAGGCTTGGGTCATGTATCGGGGGAGGGCCCGTGTTTTGACGCGGCTTTTTCAGGCCGTGATTTTTCAGGCCTGATCAGATGGTAGACCAGCACAGGTGGCAAAGATGAAAATCGCCTTTCAGATGGACCCGATTGGTCCCATTGATATCAACGCAGACAGCACCTTCCGCATTGCGCTAGAGGCGCAGGCGCGCGGGCATGAATTATTCTACTACACACCTGAACAACTTTTTTACCAAGAGGGGCGGGTGATGGCGCGCGGCTGGCCGTTGACCGTGCAGCGGGTTGAGGGCGACCACTACGCCCTTGGTGATCAGCAAGCGGTGGACCTGTCCACCTTTGATGTCGTTTGGCTGCGTCAGGATCCACCTTTTGACATGTTCTACATCACCACCACCCATCTCTTGGATCGTATCCACCCTGATACGCTGGTGGTCAATGATCCTTTCTGGGTGCGTAACTATCCTGAAAAACTGCTGGTACTGGATTTCCCTGATCTGACGCCGCCCACCGCCATTGCCCGTGATCTGGAAACCATTCGCGCGTTCAAGGAAAAACATGGCGATATCATCCTGAAACCGCTTTACGGAAACGGCGGTGCCGGTGTTTTCCGTCTGACCGCAGAGGATCGCAACCTGACCTCGCTGCATGAATTGTTCACCAGCGTCAGCCGTGAGCCGCTGATCGTGCAGAAATTCCTGCCCGATGTCTCCAACGGGGATAAGCGGGTTATTCTGGTTGATGGCGAACCTGTGGGGGCGATCAACCGTGTGCCGCTGGCCGGTGAAACGCGGTCCAATATGCACGCGGGCGGTCGCCCGGAAAAGGTTGGCCTTACTGCGCGGGATCTTGAGATTTGTGAGCGTATTGGCCCGCTTCTGCGTGAAAAGGGCCAGATTTTCGTCGGTATCGACGTGATTGGTGATTACCTGACGGAGATTAATGTAACCTCTCCCACCGGGATTCAGGAGTTGGAGCATTTTGATGGCACCAACACCGCTGCGAAGATCTGGGATGCGATTGAGGCAAAACGCGCACATTAAAACGGCTGATGGGATGGCGGCAACGGGTCCTAATTCGACCCAGATGAGCTGGCAGTTGCGCCTGATTGGCGGGCTGCTGCGCCGTGGGGTACGGGCGCGGTTGCAGCATGCGACTGATCCGCAATTGGTGCGTCGCCATTTTGCCCGCGCGGCGCGGTTGTGGTGCCGCACTGTGCCGCATACCCATGTGTTGCCGGTGCAATATATGGCGGCGACTGCGCCCGCGTCGGCGCTTTGGATCGGCGCCAGTCTGGTGCATGCAGATCGGGTGTTGTTGTATCTGCACGGCGGGGGCTACATCGCGGGTAGTCCGCAGACCCATATGCATATGGTCGCGCGTTTGGCGCGGATGACCGGCATGCGGGCCTTTGTCCCCAGCTACCGTTTGGCGCCGGAGTGCCCTGCGCCTGCTGCATTGCAGGATGCGCGCGCAGCTTTTGATCATCTGTTAGCCAAGGGATATCGTCCCGATCAGGTCGTTCTGGGCGGCGACAGTGCTGGCGGTGGTCTGGCCCTGTCTTTGTTGGCAGAGCTGTGTCAGGCGGGGCTGCAACCGGCGGCGGTTTTTGCCATTGCGCCGTTTTGCGATCTGACGTTCAGCGGTTTGTCGGTGCAGGAGAATGCCGAGCGGGATCACATGTTTCCCGGGGATCGCGGGCCGTTTCTGGCGAGACTGGTTTTGGGGGATCTGGTGCCGGAGGATCCGCGCATTTCCCCGCTGTTTGCGGA
Organism: Thalassobius sp. Cn5-15; assembly: GCF_022347685.1. Lineage (GTDB taxonomy): Bacteria > Pseudomonadota > Alphaproteobacteria > Rhodobacterales > Rhodobacteraceae > Thalassobius. The sequence continues at coordinate 189,546 of NZ_JAKRGF010000003.1, read as the reverse complement.
GTTTCCTAATTGCCCACCGGTATTGATGCAGGTGTCAGAGAGTGAAATCCTGCGCGATGACAGTCGTCGGATGGCGGAGAAATTGCGCGCAACAGGTGCGGACGCAGGTTTGCAGGAATGGCCTGAGGCACCGCATGTCTGGCACATTCTGGATGGTTGGGTACCCGAGGCGCGACAGGCGCTAAGGCAGATTGCGGATTTCATCGCGGCTCAGGGCTAAGCAGTGACCGGTGCGATCAGGCGGTAGCTGATTGCCTCTGCCACGTGGTGGCGCAGCACGACCTCGGCGCCCTCCAGATCTGCGATGGTGCGGGCGACGCGCAGCACCCGATGATAGCCTCGCGCGGTGAGGCCGAAGCGGTCTGCAACCTGTGTCAGCAACTGCCGTCCAGCCTCATCGGGGCGGGCGGCTGCCTCTAACATCTCACCATTCAGGTCGGCGTTTAAGTGTAGGGTGTTGGTGCCCATGTCGACAAATCGCGCGGCTTGTCGCATGCGGGCGGTGGCGACGCGGTCGCGCACCACTGAGGACGGATCGCCGGACGCGGGCAGATCAAGATCGGTGTAGGCGACCGGGGGCACCTCCAGGCGCAGATCAAACCGGTCAAGAAGCGGCCCGCTTATCCGCCCCATGTAATCCTCGCCGCAGGCAGGCGCGCGGTTGCAGGCACGGGCCGGATCGGTCAGGTGGCCACAGCGGCAGGGATTGGCCGCCGCCACCAGCATGAAACGGCAGGGGTAGCTCACATGGGCATTGGCACGGCTGATCATCACCTCGCCGGTTTCGATCGGTTGGCGCAGGGTTTCCAGAACGGACCGGTTAAATTCTGGCAGTTCGTCCAGAAACAACACGCCGTTATGGGCCAGAGAGATTTCCCCCGGCTTGGCATTTCGTCCACCGCCGACGATGGCCGCCATTGACGCGGTGTGATGGGGTTCGCGGAAGGGGCGTTCACGCGAAATACCGCCTTCGGTCAACAATCCTGCAAGGGAATGGATCATCGAGGTTTGCAGTGCCTCTGTCGGCTCTAGCGGCGGTAGAATGCCGGGTAGACGTGCGGCCAGCATGGATTTTCCCGACCCTGGCGGACCGCTCATCAGCAAGTGGTGGCGGCCAGCTGCGGCGATTTCCAACGCGCGTTTGGCGCGTTCCTGCCCCTTCACATCGCGCAGGCAGCGGTGATGCGCTGGTGCTGTTACCTCTCCCGGTGAGGCAGGGGGCAGGGGGGATTGGCCGGTGAAGTGGCGCACCACATCGGAGAGTGTCGGCGCGGCGATCACCTGACAAGCGCCGACCCAAGCGGCCTCTGGTCCAGAGGCCGCAGGGCAGAGCAGCGCGCGGTCCTCTTCAGCCGCGCCCATGGCGGCAGGCAAGGCGCCGATCACTGGCATCAGTTTTCCATCAAGGGACAGTTCGCCCAAGGCAGTCACCGCCTCTGCCGCGTCGGGGGGGATAATCTCCAGCGCAGCCAGTAGTGCGACCGCGATGGGCAGGTCGAAATGGCTGCCTTCTTTGGGCAGGTCAGCGGGGGAAAGGTTGATGGTAATTTTCTTCGACGGTAGCGCGATGGCGAGGGCGGAGAAGGCGGCGCGCAGCCGGTCGCGTGCCTCTGACACCGCTTTGTCCGGCAGGCCGACGATGGAAAAGCCAGGCATGCCCGGAGACAGGGCGCACTGCACCTCAACCCGGCGGGCGGCGACCCCTTCAAAGGCCACGGTATAGGCCCGCGCGACCATGATTTCCCTCCTGCGCTCAACATCGAATAGCCTAACGCAGGAGGGGTTACTGATGTGTTAACAACGCAAATCGTGGGTTAACTGTGTGTGGCGACCAAATCCATGAAGGCTGGCCATGCTTCGGGATCTGCGACTGTTTTATCGCGGCAGACTTCGTTGCAGAAGCCGTAGGTTACGCCGTCCAGTGTCAGGCAATGGGTGATTGCGTCGCCCGAGTAGGGGCAGGCTTTGTTCACCGCATCGGCGCCTGTAACTGCCTGTGCCGCCAGCGGGGCCGGGCCCGGCCATGGGCGGGTGGGGTGGTCCATGGCGTAAGGCACAGGATCATAGGATTTTGTAAGCCCCAGCGCGCGCCAACGACGGAAACTGGGATCTGCCAGAACGGTCGTCACATAATGCGCTGCAACCTCATCTACGGGCAGGCCGTGGCCGGCAATCCGCGCCGCGACAGGGGCGAAAAACGCATCCGCTAGGCTGTATTGTCCGAACAACCACGGTCCCTCCGCGCCGAAGCGTTTGCGCGCGCGGACCCATAGATCCTGCACGCGGTCCAGATCGTCCTTGACGTCATCGTTGACAGGGAAATCCATATATTGGTGCAGCAACTGCATTGGGCAGGCACTGCGCAGCCCCATGAACCCTGCACACATCTCTGCCGAAATCCAGCGCGCAAAGGCACGGGCCTGCGGATCAGCGGGCCACATGCCCGCCTCTGGGTGACGGCTGTTCAATTCCTCGGCGATGGCCATTGTTTCGCCCATCACGGTACCATCGGGGCAGACCAGCACCGGCAGAAACTTGGCAGGGGCCATCGGCGCCAGCACCGCACGGTAGCTGCCATCATAAAGGCTGAGGTCAGTTGTGCGGAAATCGAGGTCGAACTTTTCCAGCATCAGCCAGCCGCGCAGGGACCAGCTGGAAAAGCTTCGGTCCCCAATGATCAGATTATAGGTCATATGCGTTCCCTATCGTTGTCTTGACCACAGGCTAAGGCCAAGGAGAGCGCATGTGAAATGATCATTTGTGATTGGCGTGGATCACAGTGACTGATTGATGCGGCTGATCGGTGAGCGGGCTACAGATTGATCAGTCCTCGCGCAGGGCGCATTACATGGCGTCGATGGTTGGCATCGTCAGATACTGGAGAAATGTCCTTTGTTGGGGTGCGACCAGAAGTTCTGCAGGTGCCCCCGACGTTGGGACGAAGCCCGGAAACTGAGTCAGGTTGATGCGGGCGATGTGGACTTCTGGGGGTGTTGGCATTGGTTGCGTTGTGGAGTGAACCCGCCGCGAGATAGATCATCTCTCTATCCAGCACCGGTGTGCTGCGCTGATGAAACGTCGGGAGGTGGATGAACGCGTGCTGGTCCAAATGCACGCTGTCGGTGTCATTGCGCAGAATCAGCGCCTCGATGATCAAGGGCGCGTCCTGCGGGATAATTTCTGCAATCTCCTTGCCGCCTTTGATTCCGCATCGCTTTCAGCGGTTGTTGCGGTGACGCGTTTGGAAATCCCGGGCCGGAATAACAGGATCGAATCCAAAAAATTACACCTGTCAGTGAGACACTGCGCCCGCGTCTTCCTGCGTTTGGCGGTGACATCTGAGGCAGCAGTGGGCCAAACGTTGCGGATAAAGGCAGCTGGGGACCCCCGATTATCCTGTCGGGCGATACAAATCCTGCCGCCTCAGATCATGTTAAGTCTGCGCAATTTAACCTTCGCGGGTAAGCTGCACATTGTGTGTTAACCTTTTTGACTAAAGTGGGCTCTAAATTTTCATGAAACAGCAGTGGGTTAGGGGCGTTTCTTGCTGGTGTCTATGTGATGGCGGGGCTGAAATTCAGGTGTCAATGTTGTCAGGCGTTGTTTTTATAGAGATAATAAACGAACGCGTTGAGGATAATCTGTGGATAATATCCTAACCATTCGATTAATTGACGCCTGATTAAGGTGCGCCATACAGTTTAATGGTTAATTTAAAGTAAATAAGCGGCCACAATTTTAACTGGTCGAGAGGCGTTTTTATATTCCGAGTACTGAGGGGTTTTGTGGAATGCTCTGAAATCAGGGCACGTAGTGTGTTCTTTCTTTGTGGGAGCGGGGAAGAACTGTCGCACTGCATCCAGAGTTGGAGGGACGAATGCCTAGCGTTGAAGCTGTGGCACCGTTGGTCTTGAATGCCAGTGAATTTGAGGCATCCGAAACTGCCAGCGATTATGCCATTTTTATTGGACCGCAAAAGAGCTTTACCCAGACTGTTTTGCGAATTCTCGAAGATGAAATTGAGGGTACACTGCCCTTAAGGCACGACAGCATCGCGGATTTTTTGGCATCGCGGGACGCGATGACTGCCCCTGTGCGGGTGATTATTGTGGATGCAGGTCTATGCGATGCGGCCTTTGACGACTTACGTGATCTGGCGGCGGCAGATGCGGCGGAATTTCCCTGCCAGCAGGCGCCCAGTCTGGTCATCGCCTATTGGAGCGAGGCCAAGGCGCAGACTGTTGCTGCGCAGATCAATCAGATTGCGGCGGTTCGCGGGTTTCTGCCCATGAACCAGAGCATTGACATCTGGCTGGCAGTGCTGCGGCTGTTCCTCTCTGGCGGGACTCACTTCCCGCGTGCCGTCCAAGCACCGCCACCAGAGCCACAGGCCGCACCGCCCAGCAGCGCGATGGCGTCAGACGAGGACTGCAGGGAACTCTTGACCTCGCGTGAGGTTGCGGTGATGCATGAGGTGGTCAATGGTCTGCAAAACAAACAGATCGCGGCCAAACTGAAGGTGTCAGAACATACGGTCAAACTGCACATCCATCATATAATCACCAAAATGCAGGTCAGCAATCGCACTGCTGCGGCGATGAAATTTGTGGAAACGCATCCCCCCGGCAGGGCGTGACAGATGTTTGCTGTACCGCCTGACATATCTGCAACGGCGCAGCAAGGCGTGCTGGATGGTTTTCTGTAGCGTGTCGGGCGGCTGCATTACACGTGGCCCAATACTGAAAGCCGCACTGATCACATCCGTCGCCCGCGGGCGCTGGCAGCATGGCCTGTGTAGAACAACCCGCAGAGCCAGAGGTGAAAGTGGCGTCAAGCTGGGCACTGGAACCCTGTAGGGGCCCATTCAAGGCAGGTGGTTGATCACGGCCGCGTGCCAGCGGGTGCCGTCCCAATGCAGTTCTGTGACCGACAAGTTATCGATCTTGTGGGCAAATGCGCTGTAGGCATCAACCTGCAACGCGCGCTGTACCTGTGTCAGGATCACCCCGAAATGGGCAACGGCCACAATGTCGCGGCCTGGATGCGCTGCGATCAGGCGATCGACAACGCCATTTACCCGCGTACTCAGCTGGTTCCAGCTTTCACCATTCGGCGGGGCGATATCGCCGGGCTGTTCCCAGAACTGGCGGATATGGTTTTGATCTGCCACTTCGTCAAAACGCTGCAATTCCCAATCGCCGAAGTGCATTTCCCGCAACCCCGAGTCATGATCGAGCCGCGCACGTGCGCCCTGAACAGCAGTGGCCGTGTCACGCGCTCGGATCAGGTCTGAAGAGATGACCAGCGCCTCACCCGGCAAATGATCCGCCACCCGGCCAATCAGCGCAGTGTCTGATAGATCTGCGGGCAGATCGGACCACCCCACCATAGATTTTGCATGTGTTGGCCCATGGCGGACCCAGAAAAACCGGCTCATGCTGTGCCTTCCAGCGATCCCTTCAGGGCTATCGGCAAGCCTGCCATGACGGCGACCACAGTGTCGGCCTCTACTGCGATCTGTTGGTTCAACGTGCCTTGCGCCTCGCGGAACCGTCGTGCCAGTTCATTTTCCGGCACCACAGACAGGCCTACCTCATTACTGACGATGACCACTTTGCCTTTGCAGGCTTTGACTGCTTTGATCAGAGACGCGGTCTGTTCGGCCAGATCGTGATCGGCCAGCAGGTGATTGGTCAGCCACATGGTGGCGCAATCCAGCAGCACGATTTGCTTTTTCTTCACGTTTTCCAGCACCGGCGCCAGATCCAGAGGCGCCTCAACCGTGGTCCAGCCCTTGCCGCGCTGGGTGATGTGTTTTTTGATCTTGGCTTTCATCTCATCATCCCAGGCCTGCGATGTGGCCAGATAGATGCGTTCATACCCACTTGAGATCACAAGGTTTTCCGCAAAAACAGATTTGCCGGACGCCGCGCCTCCCAACACCAAAGTCACCCCTGCACTCATTTACCGACACCTCTTTGTGATCCAACGTGGTTTGCGCTGCGTAGCATTCTTGAAGCTATCATAACAAGGCGCACGGCATTTGATGTGCGTCGTAAACATGGGGGGACCTGCTATGGCACTCGACTCACCCAATGCAATGTCGCTATCCCGCACGGCCATGAAGGCCGAGTTGCTGGATGCGGAAACAGAACGCAAACTGGCCTACGCCTGGCGCGATGAGCGCGACGAAGAGGCGCTGCACCGTCTGATCAACGCCTATATGCGGCTGGCCATTTCTATGGCGGCCAAGTTTAAACGCTATGGCGCGCCGATGAATGACCTGATCCAAGAAGCGGGTCTGGGCCTGATGAAGGCTGCGGATAAGTTTGATCCCGACCGTGGCGTGCGGTTCTCGACCTATGCGGTCTGGTGGATCAAGGCGTCCATTCAGGATTATGTCATGCGCAACTGGTCGATGGTGCGCACCGGGTCGACCTCGTCTCAGAAATCTCTCTTTTTCAATATGCGCCGCGTTCAGGCGCGGCTGGAGCGTGAGGCTCTTTCGCGCGGCGAAGAGTTGGACCGTCATCAGATGCGACAAGCGATTTCGATGGAAATCGGCGTGCCGCTGCATGATGTTGAGATGATGGAAGGCCGACTGGCGGGCAGCGACTTCTCCCTCAACGCAACACAAAGTGTCGAGGATGAAGGCCGCGAATGGATCGACACGCTCGAAGATGACAGCACCCAAGCGGCCGAGTTGGTGGAGGAAGATCACGATCGCAAGGCCCTGCGCGCATGGTTGACCGATGCAGTGGGGCGGTTGAATGACCGTGAACAGTTCATCATCCGTGAACGCAAACTGCGCGAACCGGCCCGCACGTTGGAATCGCTGGGCACCGAACTGGGCCTGTCCAAGGAACGGGTGCGACAGTTGGAAGCCGCCGCGCTGAAAAAGATGCGCCGCCAGCTTGAAGCGGAAAGCGAAGAGGTGCATGACCTTTTGGTATGAAGAAGCTTGATCATACCCGATTTGGCGCCCGTCTTGTGGCGCTGACTGCCAGCCTTACCGCCAGCTTGTTCGTGTCGCCGCCCCTCTTCGCTGAGGGCGCGGCGATTTCCATTTTCAATACAGCTGACATCGCCGTTCTGGGCGAGATGCATGATAATCCTGCCCACCATCTGGAACAGGCCCGAGTGGTTGCCGCGATGGAGCCTGCCGCACTGGTGTTCGAGATGCTGACGCCGCAGCAGGTTGAGGCCGCAGAGGGCGTGGACCCAGGCGACCTGCAGGCCCTTGCCACGGCCTTTGACTGGGCAGAAAGCGGCTGGCCGGATTTTGCGATCTACGCGCCGATTTTTGCCGCCGCGCCTGATGCGACGCTTTATGGTGCAGGTGTGCCGCGTGGCATGGCGCGTGCGGCTTTCGCTGGTGGGATCGCCGACAGTTTTGGTCCGCTGGCGCCCGCTTATGGTCTGGATCGTGACTTGCCAGAGGAGCAGATGCAGGCGCGTTTAACCCTACAGTATGATGCTCATTGTCAGGCGATGCCGCGTGAAAATCTGGCGCCAATGGTCGCGCTGCAACGGCTGCGCGATGCCCATCTGGCGCGGGCCGCTTTGCAGGCGCTGGTGGATACTGGCGGGCCTGTTGCGGTGATCACCGGCAACGGGCACGCGCGCGCTGATTGGGGCGCAACTGCACTTATCCGCGCGGCAGAGCCTACGGTTACAGTGTTGGCGCTGGGGCAGTCAGAGGATGGTGTGCCGCCTGAGGGCGGGTTTGACCTGATCTTGGACAGTGCGTCGGTGGATCGGGGCGATCCTTGCGATGCGTTTCGTTAACAGCAACCCCTGACAGCCGCCGCCCTTGTCCTCGCAGGCGGGGCGGCTTACTGTCCGCCACAGTTTTGGCCGTGATCTGGGCCGGATTTTTGCGGGGGCTTGGATGCTGCAGGGTAAACGTATTCTCTTGATTATCGGTGGCGGCATCGCGGCCTTCAAAATGCCGGAACTGATCCGCCGTCTGCGCGAACAGGGCGCCAGCGTGACGCCTGTGCTGACCAAAGCGGCAGAGCAGTTCGTGACCCCGCTGACCATCGGCTCGCTGGCGGGCGAAAAGGTTTACACCGACCTCTTTGACCTGACCGATGAGGCAGAGATGGGCCATATCCAATTGTCCCGCGTCGCTGATCTGGTGGTGGTTGCACCCGCAACGGCGGACCTGATGGCGAAGATGGCGCAGGGTATGGCGAACGATCTGGCCTCCACCTTGCTGCTGGCCACGGATACGCCGGTTATGATTGCACCCGCGATGAATGTGCGCATGTGGGAACACCCCGCGATGCAGCGCAATCTGGCGCTGTTGCAGCAGGACGGTATCACCGTTTTGGGCCCAGATGAGGGCGATATGGCCTGCGGTGAATATGGTCCCGGTCGTATGGTGGAACCTGCAGACATTCTGGAGGCGATCGGCAGTGCTCTGAAGGATGGCCCACTGAGCGGTAAACGCATTCTGGTCACCTCTGGCCCGACCCATGAACCGATTGATCCGGTGCGCTATATTGCCAACCGGTCTTCTGGTGCACAGGGCACCGCAATTGCGCAGGCGCTCGTGGCGCTGGGGGCGAATGTGATCTTTGTCACTGGTCCGGCAGATGTTGATCCGCCGAAGGGCGTTGAACTGCATAAAGTGGAGAGTGCTAAGGACATGTTGGCCGCCGTTGCCTCGGCCCTGCCGGTGGATGCGGCGGTCTTTGCTGCCGCCGTGGCGGATTGGCGTGTGGCTTCTGCTTTTGGCTCGAAGATCAAGAAACAGGCCGACGGCGCGCTGCCGGTATTGGAGTTTGCTGAAAACCCCGACATTCTGGCGACGATTAGCCAAATGGGGCAGGGGCGTCCCGGTCTGGTTGTAGGATTTGCCGCTGAAACCGACGACGTGATTGCGCATGCCACTGCCAAACGCGCGCGCAAAGGCTGTGACTGGATCGTCGCCAATGACGTTCGCCCCGAAACCGGCATCATGGGCGGCAACGAAAACGCGGTGACGCTGATTTCCGACGCGGGTGCCGAGGATTGGCCGCGTATGGGCAAGGACGAGGTCGCAGCGCAACTGGCGGATCGTATCGCGGATGAACTGCTCAGCTAATTGAGTGTTTTAAGACCATTGAAAGGAGTGGCCACTATGGTGACAATCGAATTTAGTTGGCTGCCAGAGGCTGATCAGACACTGGGCCTGCCGGTTTACGCTACCGCAGGCGCGGCAGGCGCGGATCTGCGTGCGAACCTTGCGCCCGGCCAGCGTGCGGCAGGGATCGAGATTGAACCGGGCGCGCGTGCCTTGATCCCCACCGGCCTGCGTATGGCGATCCCTGTGGGCTATGAGGTGCAATTGCGTCCGCGATCCGGTCTGGCGCTGAAACACGGGATCACTCTGCCCAACAGCCCCGGCACAATTGACAGCGATTATCGCGGTCCCTTGGGGGTCATCGTGATGAACGCAGGGTCTGCACCCTTCCACATCACCCACGGTGATCGCATCGCACAGATGGTCGTGGCGCCTGTGGTGATGGCAAGTTTTGCCGTGGTCGAAGATCTGGACGACACCGCACGCGGCGCAGGCGGGTTCGGCTCTACCGGTAAGGGGTAAACGCGATGTTGCTGGTTCTGGCACTGGTGGCGGTGATCTGGGGGATCGGGCATCTGATGGGCGCGCCGAAAGCGATGCGCTGGATGTTGACGATCCTGTTGTGGGCCGCTGTTGTGCTGTTGAATCTGACCTTGCCGGCGGGGCATGGCTTGCGTGTCGCCACGGGCGGATCTGCGGCGCTGTGGGTGCTGGTTGCGGGGGCAATGGCACTGATTGCAGCCTATCGTCTCGGACTTAGTTGGCTGCGCGCACGTGTACGGGTGGAGCCAGAGGAGGAGGCAAAGCCCAAGCCCACGTTTTCCGAAACTGAACTGAACCGCTATGCCCGTCACATCGTCATGCGAGAGGTGGGAGGCACCGGCCAGAAACGGCTGAAAAACGCCAAGGTGCTGGTGATCGGGGCAGGGGGGATTGGCTCGCCTGCGCTGATGTATCTGGCTGCGGCAGGTGTGGGCACCATTGGCGTGATTGATGATGATGTTGTCGACAACTCCAACCTGCAGCGGCAGGTGATCCACCGTGACGCTGATATCGGTACGCCCAAGGTATTTTCCGCCGAACGCGCCATGCGGGCGCAAAACCCATTTGTCGCCGTGCGCCCCTATCAGCGGCGACTGGACGCTGACACCGCAGCGGATCTGATCGCCGACTATGACATCGTTCTGGACGGCACCGATAATTTCGACACCCGCTATCTGGCGAACCGGATTTGCGCAGCGCAGGGTAAGCCACTGGTCTCTGGCGCGCTGTCGCAATGGGAGGGGCAGATCAGTGTTTTCCATCCCAAAAAGGGCGGGCCCTGCTACCAATGCGTTTTCGCCGAAGCCCCTGCAGCGGATCTGGCCCCCAGTTGTGCAGAGGCAGGGGTGATATCGCCCTTGCCCGGTGTGATCGGTGCTATGATGGCGGTCGAGACGATGAAGCTGATCACTGGCGCGGGCGCTGTGCTGCGGGGGGAAATGATGATTTATGATGCACTATGGGGCGAAACGCGCAAAATTCGCCTGAAACAACGCGATGATTGCCCTGTGTGCGGCGACTCCGGTGCTTGAGGTCGCTGATTTGTCGGGTAGAACCATTGGCAAAACAATGGGCCATAGGGTGCCCAACAGGAAGGATATGTAACATGAAATTTGTTCTATCGATGATGGCCGCAATCAGCCTCGGCACCGCTGCAATGGCCGCCGACCTGCCCGATCTGGGCGGCAAGGAAGTGGTGGTTGTGACCGAAAACGCCTATCCGCCGCTGCAATTCGTCGATCCCAAAACCGGCGCGGCGATCGGTTGGGAATATGACGCCATGGCAGAGATTGCCAAGCGCATCAACATCACCGTGGTTTATGAAAACACCAGCTGGGACGCGATGATCCCTGCGGTGTCCGAGGGTCAGTACGATCTGGGCATGACTGGTATCACCATTCGTGAAGACCGCAAGGAGAAGGTGGATTTCTCTGATAAATACCTGACTTCACAGATGCGGATGATTGTTGCAGGCGATGAGGATCGGTTTGACGATGCTGCGGGCTTTGCCGCCGATGCGGATCTGCTGGCGGCGGCGCAGCCGGGCACCACGCCATTCTATGTCACAGTTTATGACATTTTAGACGGGGATGAGGCCAACCCGCGTATCAAACTGTTTGAAACATTCGGTGCGGCCATTCAGGCGTTGCGTGTTGGTGACGTGGATCTGGCCCTGTCGGACAGCACTGCCGCGAACGGCTATGTCGCCGCCTCCGCAGGCAAGTTGAAGATCGTTGGTGAACCGCTGGGCACCGAAGATTTCGGGTTCATCTTCCCCAAAGGATCCGACCTCGTGGCACCGATCAATGCTGCTATTGCCTCGATGGAGGCAGACGGCACTTTGGCAGGGCTGAACACCAAGTGGTTCCTCGAATACAAATTGGGTCAATAAACCCTGACGTGACATGACAAAGGATCCCCGGTGCGTTACAGCGCCGGGGATTTTTGCTGAGTGAGGTGGCAATGGGCCCCATCCGCGAGACCAAAGAAGACTTCCCCTGGTGGCTGGTCGCTGTTGCTACCATCGGGGCGTACCTCGGCTGGCAGGTGGTCAGTGATGATCTCTATGTGCAGATCCTCGGCACGCTCAGCAAAGGAATGAAGCTGACGGTGTTTGTGACGCTGGTCAGCTTTGTGCTGGCCTCTGGCCTTGGCCTCTTGTTGGCCGTGGGAGCGGGGTCTAAGTGGTTGGTGATCCGCCAGCTCTGCCGGTTCTATGTAGAGGTGGTGCGCGGGGTTCCGATCATTGTGCTGCTTTTGTACGTGGCCTTTGCGCTGGCACCGGCACTGGTCGAATTTTACAATTACATCGGCGATTTTATCGGGCTCGACCGGATCCGCACACGGCATTTTCCACTGTTGTGGCGGGCAATTATCGCACTGATGATCGCCTATAGCGCCTTCATTTCAGAGGTGTTCCGCGCGGGTTTGCAATCGGTTGACGTCGGCCAGATTGAGGCCGCGAAGGCGCTGGGCCTCAATCGCTGGCAGCGGTTTCGGCTGGTGGTGTTCCCGCAGGCGATCCGCACGATCCTGCCGCCATTGGGCAATGATTTCGTGGCGCTGGTTAAGGATTCATCGCTGGTCTCTGTGCTGGGTGTTTTGGATGTAACGCAGCTGGGCAAAGTCACGGCGGCAAGTAATTTTCGCTATTTTGAGACCTATAATGTCGTGGCGTTGATCTACTTGACTATGACCATCGGCCTGTCGTTGGTCCTGCGCCGGATTGAACGGCATCTGCGGCGCAAAGATGTGAGCTAATCTGTTGGATACGGGATCGCGCAAACCTCTAGCGGTCTCATCCTTTTTACGCCACCTCCTCTGGACGATCCCCAAACGCAGGCATAGCTTGATTGTCAAAGGAGATCTCTATGACCAACCCGTTGCTGTCCACCTGGGACACCCCGTTTGAAATCGCCCCTTTCGCCGCCATTAAAGACGCTGATTTTGCACCTGCGTTTGAGCAGGCGCTCAGCGAACACAGCGCGGAGGTGCAGGCGATTGCCGACAATGCCGCGACGCCCACATTTGCCAATACTGTTGAAGCGCTGGAGGCCGCAGGCGGGGCGTTGGATAAGGTCCTGTCTGTGTTTTTCACTGTCGCAGGCGCTGACAGCAACGCTGAGCGCGAGGCGCTTCAGCGCGACTTCTCCCCCAAAATGGCGGCGCATTTTGCTGCGATCTCGTCAAATAAAGCGCTGTTTGCCCGCCTGGCTGACCTTTGGGGCCGTCGCGACGCATTGGACCTTAGCCCGGAGCAGGCGCGGGTGTTGATGCTGACGCACCGTGGGTTCGTGCGCGCAGGCGCGGCGCTGACCGGCGCAGAGGACACCCGTATGGGTGAAATCAAGGCGCGGCTGGCCGTGCTGGGGACCGAATTTACCCAGAACCTGCTGGCCGATGAACGCGACTGGTTCATGGAACTGTCTGAGGACGATCTGGACGGCCTGCCTGATTTTGCTATCAGTGCCATGCGCGCAGCAGGCGCAGAAAAGGGCGCAAGCGGTCCTGTCGTCACCACAGGTCGGTCAATTATCACGCCGTTTTTGCAATTTTCTACCCGCCGCGATCTGCGCCAGACGGCCTATCAGGCTTTCACCTCCCGCGGGGCGAACGGCAATGCCAATGATAACCGCATGATTGCGGCTGAAATCCTGAAACTGCGTGAGGAACGCGCGCAGCTGTTGGGCTATGTGGATTTTGCCAGCTACAAACTGGAAACCGAAATGGCCAAAACCCCCGAGCGGGTGGAGGAACTGTTACAGGCAGTCTGGGCTCCGGCCAAGGCTCGCGCTGAAGAGGACGCAAAGGTCTTGCAGGATATGCTGCACGCCGATGGCCTGAACGGGGATCTGGAAGCATGGGATTGGCACTATTATGCTGCCAAACGGCGCAAGGCAGACCATGATCTGGATGAGGCAGAGCTGAAGCCTTACCTGCAATTGGACCGGATGATTGAAGCGTCTTTTGCCTGTGCTACCCGTCTGTTTGGGTTGGAGTTCACACCGCTTGATGTGCCACTTTACCATGAAGATTGCCGGGCGTGGGAAGTGACACGCGGCGGTGAACATGTGGCTGTGTTTATCGGTGACTACTTCGCCCGTGGATCGAAGCGATCCGGCGCGTGGTGTTCAGCAATGCGGGCGCAAGCACGGTTCCCCAAAGCGCAGGCTCCGGTGGTGATCAATGTCTGCAACTTTGCCAAGGGCGATCCGGCGCTTCTGTCCTATGACGATGCGCGTACGTTGTTCCATGAGTTTGGCCACGCGCTGCACCAGATGCTGTCCAACGTGACCTATGAAAGCATTTCTGGCACCTCTGTTGCCCGTGATTTTGTAGAGCTGCCCAGTCAACTTTATGAACACTGGCTGGAGGTGCCCGAGGTGCTGGCAGAATTTGCCACGCACGCTGAAACTGGTGAGGCAATGCCGCCTGCGATGCTGGAAAAGGTGCTGGGTGCTGCAAACTTCGACCAGGGTTTCCAGACGGTGGAATATGTCGCCTCCGCCATGGTGGATCTGGCGTTCCACCGTGGCGCGGCGACGGCGGATCCTATGGCGAAACAGGCAGAGGTTCTGGCGGATCTCGGTATGCCGAAACAGATCGCCATGCGCCATGCGACGCCGCATTTTGCTCATGTCTTTGCCGGTGACGGCTATTCCTCGGCCTATTACAGCTACATGTGGTCCGAAGTGATGGATGCGGATGCCTTCGCCGCCTTTGAAGAGGCAGGCGGAGCCTTTGATCCCGACCGCGCCAAAGCGCTGGAGGAGCATATCCTGTCCACGGGCGGTTCGCAGGAGGCTGAGGATCTTTATGTTGCCTTCCGTGGTCGTCTGCCCGGTGTTGCGGCATTGCTGAAAGGGCGCGGGCTGGCGTAAACCGTCCGCTTAATCTGACAGATAAGAAAGAGAAGGCGCCCCGGTCCGAATCCGGGGCGCCTTACTGTGAGTGGGTCACGGCCCTTCCGCGGCAGGTGCTGGAAGGTATGGGGACAAAGATCAGCCCAGAACTGAATGACCTTTGTTCTGCAGGCAGCGCAACATTACGGCACGACGGTCTTCGTTGATCTCTGCCTCACCTTCAGCGCGCCCAATGAGGCCACCAATGGCTGCCCCGGCAAGGGCGGCCCCCAGTTCTTCCTCCTCAGCCGCACCGGCGACGGCACCCACGCCTGCGCCCAGCAACATGCCCTGACGGGCGCGCTCATCGGTGTAGGTCTCAGCAACCATGCGACACTGTTCTTGATCGGCGGCGAAGTTTACGCCCGCAGGTCCGGCCAGTTTAACCTGACGGTCCAGAGGGTCGGCACAAGCAGCAAGGGTGAGCAGAGCGGAAAGGGTGAGGATGTGGTGATGGAATTGCAGTTTCATACTGTATCGCTTTCGTTTTGAACCAAGCGCCCGCCAGACGCCGCTGTCTCGGGCTATGTCGAAGGGATACAGCGACTGCGTTCCATACAAAATTTACGAGTTTGCATCTGGCTTATGCAAAAATGTGGATCAAATTATTGGGCAGATTACTGGGGCATTTTCAGATAGACAGACCCGCGTTGAACACCGCCTTGGATCAGGCGGTGGGCCTGTGTTTCTGACGGAAACGTACCCATCCAATCGCGAAAGCGGTCATTGCTGATGATTGTAGCCTGCATTTCGCGCGCCGCATTGAGGATGAGAGGATCAGCAGGTGTTCCTTTCGGCGCGATCAGTACCTGTTTTACGGATACCCCCAAAAGCCGTGCGAGGCTGCGCTCATCCATAAAACGGTCAGAGATGTTGTACCCAACGTTTGCATCAAACACGACGGCAGGGCGATGGCTGGTTTCTTGCAGACTGTGGATCAGGTTTTTGACTACAGCGATATCCGGGGTGCCGTCGCGCCAGTGCAGCACGTTGGACCCATCAATCAAGATCGGTTTGCCTGTGTGCCGCTTACCAATGGGTAGCTTTGATGCCAACCAGCCGGAAATGCAGCTGGCACCAAAACACATTAGAAAGCCTGTGTAGAATGCCCCGACATCAGGTGTGAATAGGGACATTCCAAGCGCTACACAGAGACATATGAGGCCAAAGAGGGGCCAGTGATGTCGCACGCTACGTCCTTAGATCGTCTGGTCGTAGTCGCCCACCAGCGGTTCCGTTTTTATCACCGCATCAATCTCGGCAAAAATGGCGCGCATCTCTTCCTCGCTGTCGCTGCTTTCGCACACGACGACGAGGTTCGGCGTGTTCGAGGATGCACGCACCAGACCCCACGATCCGTTTTCAAGGATCACGCGGGCGCCGTTCACGGTCACCACCTCTTTGATTGCTTTGCCAGCGAAGGTGTCGCCTGCATCAGCTTTGGCCACCAGTTTTGCGACCAGCCGATCCAGGACGCCGTATTTTTCCGTATCGGCGCAATAAGGCGACATGGTGGGGGTGGACCAGGTTTTCGGCAGCGCCTTGCGCAGGTCCGACATTTTCATGTCCGGGTTGCGGTCCATCAATTTACAGATCTCAACCGCGACGCGCATGCCGTCGTCGTAGCCACGACCGATATCACCAGCGAGGAAGTAGTGACCGGATTTCTCAAAACCAGCCAGTGCGCCGATGGCATGCACGCGGCGTTTCATGTGGCTGTGGCCTGTTTTCCAGTAATCGGCCTTGATGTCGTATTTCTGCAGCTCAGGATCAGCCGCGAACAGGCCGGTGGATTTCACATCTGCCACAAAGGTCGACCCGGGGTAGAGTTTGGCCAGATCGCGGGCCATGATGACGCCCACCTTGTCGGCAAATATCTCTTCGCCCTCATCGTCTACAACGCCGCAGCGGTCGCCGTCTCCGTCAAAGCCAAGGGCGAAGTCCGCGCCTGATGCCTTCACGCTGCCCGACATGTCGTGCAGCATTTCCATTGCTTCGGGGTTGGGGTTGTAGTTGGGGAAGGTGTAGTCCAGCCGGTTGTGGCTATCGACCATCTCAACGCCGAGACGTTCAAACAGCGCGGGCCCAAAGGCGGCGGCGGTGCCGTTGCCGGAGGCGCAGACGACCTTCAGCTTGCGGGTCATTTTGAAATCACCCACGAGGTCATCCATATAAGCCTCCCAGACGCCATCGACGAATTCATAGGCGCCGCCTGCGTGGGGCTGGCCTTTGCCATTTAGAACGATGTCTTTCAGTTCTGCCATTTCATCAGGCCCGTGAGTTAGCGGACGCTGGAACCCCATTTTTACCCCTGTCCAACCGTTCGGGTTGTGCGAGGCGGTGACCATCGCCACAGCCGGTGCGTCCAGATGGAACTGGCTGAAATAGGCCATGGGGGTGATGCAGGGGCCGATATCTTTCACCGTGATGCCTGCTTGCATCAGGCCGACGATGAGGGCGTTTTTGATCGACAGCGAGTAGTCGCGGTAATCGTTGCCAACAGCGATCACTGGTTCCAGCCCGTGCAGGCGCATCTGGGTGCCGATACCAAGGCCAAGGGCAGTCATGCCGGGCAGGTTGATCTCATCAGGGAATTTCCAGCGCGCGTCATATTCACGGAAACCCGTGGGTTTGATCATCGGCAGTTTAAGAAAATCCCAGGTGTTGGGGGTTACGTCGGCAATCGGCTTCGTCATGAAATCGCTCTCTTCGCGTCAGATGGAATGGCGGTATTCTATGCCTAGCTGACTATGTCAATTCAACTAAACATAAGAAGTTTTTTGCCCACCCCGACGCATAGGCGAAAAGGTGGGCAAATGTGGTTTATATAGGGGCGTTGGATCAGGTTGAAACCTGTTCGCGCAGGATCGACGCGGTGAGCGAGATCATCAGGTAAACCCCCGACAGGATCAGGAACGCCAGAATAGTGTTTTCAAACACCCGAGGATAGCTGGCAGCATCTGGCACAACAGGGCTAACGGCGGTGGTCAAATAACGTACCTGACGGGCCGCGGCCTGAGCGGTCTGGCGTTCGCTTTGCAGGGCGGATTGCAGGAACAGATCGGCGGTGGCCAGATCAGCTTGCGCCATTTGGATCTGCGCCGCTTTCGCTGCCAGCGAGCTTTCGCCATTCTGCGCTTCGTTCAGTCGGGACTGCAGACGCTCCAGCTCCTCTTTCAGCAAGCGGATTTCCGTTTCCAGCGCTTCTACTTTCGGCCGGTTTGGCCGCGGGTTGGCCAACTGGGTGTTCAGCTGCAACTGTTTGTCCAAAATCTGTTGTTCTACAGTGTTGGTCAGTCCGCGAATGCTGGCAATTTCGCCCTGCGGATCCAATAAGGTGCCTTCCTGCAGGGTGACCAGTTCACGCTGTGCGGCAACCCGCTCATCCTTGGCCTGTGCCAGTGTTGCACGGGCTTCGCGCATTTGGTCATCGCGTTTTTCCAGTGACAGCTCATCCACCTTTTCCTCTGCGTAAGAAATCAGCGCATTGGCAAATGTGACGGTGGTCTGTGGATCTGCTGCGATCACTTCCATATGGATGACGCCTTCGGTCGGGTCGTAGCCGATTTTCACGTACCGTTTGTACAGTTTGTAGGCGTCTTTGTTGGTGGGATTGTCCGGCAGTCGTTTGATCGGATCAATCTCTTGCTGGCCGAAATGCTCTTTGAAACCGTGTTCTGCATCGAGACGGATCATTGCAGGTTCTGACGTCAGGAACTTCTGGACCGCGATTGCATCCTGATTGGTTGCGAACTGGGTGCCTGCCAGCAGGCCACGCACACTGCCACCGCCCGCGGAATCGGCCTGCAAGACCAGAAATTCTGATTTGGTTGCATAGAGAGGTGAGGCCACAACGGCAAAGTACCATGCGGCCAGCAGCGTCGGTAGCATCACAAAGAAGCCAAGCCGCGTTGCCAAGAGCACCATTTTGCGGCGACGGCGACGGGCGATGTCGCGCTGAATTTCGCTGATCTCCTGCTGACGGCGGTCAGCGGGGGCCAGTTCAGTGGACGGCAGGTTCTGCGTTGGCTGCACGGTTTGCGGCAGTTGCGCATCATCAGAAGCGGTTTCTGCGCCTTTGCTTGACGGAAGCGCCAGTTCCAGCGCACTGGAGCGTTTGAACGGGTCGATTCCCGCTGCGCGCAGGAGGCGCACCGCATCAAAATCCGAGGTCGGTGCAAGCCCGTGTTTCTGGGCGGCGCGGCGGGCAATGCGCAGTTGACGACCGGTCAGGCCTTCGCGGCGGATGGCGTCGATTTCCTGATCCGCGGTGACCTCTTCTGCGGAAGAGACCATGCCCTCTTGGGGGTGAGGGGGCTGCGTTGAGGCTGCCTGTGACGGCGCTGCCTGTGACGGGACTGCACCCGCTTGGCGCTGGGGGCGTTGTGTTGCTGTTTGTTGAGGTTCTGGTGGGCGCCCCTGCTGGGCCGGTTGTGCCGGACGGGCAGGGCGGGCTTGTTGCTGCTGTGCGGCCTGCGCGGCGGCTTGCTGCGCGGGTGACGGCTGTCTCGGCGCGACCTCGGCCGCCTGCGGGCGCGGTTTCGCGGCAGCGGTGGGTTGAGGTGTGGGGCGCCCGGCGGGTGTTTGCTGAGGGTTGGCTGGTTTCGCGCGCAACACGTTTTCTACACGCTCCCCTGCGGCGGGGCGGCGTGCTGTTGCGCTCGTCTGAGGAGCGCTGGCCTGTTGTGAATTGGCCTGTTCTGAATTGGCCTGTGCGGTTTGCGGCGCGGAAGCAGCCTGCGTTGCGGGCGCGGGCTGGGCGGCACCGTCGGCGGGTCCGCTACGGCGAATGCGGAACTTCTTAGCCTTGGGTTTCATAGTCATAGAGCTGTTTCGCTTCTTCCAAGGTGTCAAACATATGTAGCTTGCCGTTCATCAGAACAGCGGCGGAACGGGCAAATTGTTCCAGTGTCTGCGCCTGATGCGAGACAATAATCACGGTTGTCTTCTCCAAACGCTCTCGCAGGATATCGCCTGCTTTGCGGTTGAACTCCACATCCGTGGATCCCGGCATCCCCTCATCAATCA
Organism: Thalassobius sp. Cn5-15; assembly: GCF_022347685.1. GTDB lineage: Bacteria > Pseudomonadota > Alphaproteobacteria > Rhodobacterales > Rhodobacteraceae > Thalassobius. The sequence goes on along the minus strand of NZ_JAKRGF010000003.1, from coordinate 170,004 downwards.
GGTAAATGTCGAAATCCAGTGCCAGCAGCAGCGAGAAAGAAAACCTTGCCCGCATCCCTGAACTATAGGTGCCAAGCGGTTGGTCAAAGTATTCCCCCAGTCCACACAGCCAGCGACAGAACGCTTCGACGTAATCAGGATCTAGCCCATAGAGACGGGCAATATAGCGGCTGTTTTCCACCGCCGTATGCTTGCCCACCACGCCACCCATAAATCCCAGCGGGAAGGATACGCGGGAAGACCGGCGGATAATGCCCTCATCTGGTTTTTCCAGACCGGCCATCATGTTGATCAGTGTGGTTTTGCCAGTGCCATTGGGTGCCAGAATGCCAAGTGATTGCCCCAGATCCACACGGAATGATCCCTTCTCCAGAATCACCTTGCGTTGGGTGCCGGTCCAGAAGGACTTGCTGACATTTTCAAACTCAAGCATGTGCGGCCTGTGCTTTGCTGCTCTCCCAGAGGGTGTTGTTGGGGCATCCGATACCTTATAAAACGGTCACTCCGGGCTTTTGATTAGAGTATGGCACGGGCAAAGGGGCAAAATTAAGGCCTAATGTTGAAAAACCGACACCAGAGGCATCGGTTTTTCATGATTGTTTCGTAAATGGATGAAATCAAAGCTCGTGCTTTTCGACCCGCAGAAGCTTACCAGCGATCCATGACATGATCGCGGCGGCAAAGCTAAACAGCGCGCCCATCTTAGCGGCATCCTGCACCTCACCGGGGGGGAAAGCGACCGCTGCGATGAACAGTGACACGGTGAAGCCGATGGCCGAGATGCAGCCGATCACAAAGAGATCCGGTGTGCGCATCCCCTGCGGCAGACCCAGTTTCAGCACATGCGCCCCGATGAAACCGAACAGTAGTACGCCAAATGGTTTGCCCACCATCAGGCCAGCCAGAACCAGCCATGTGGGTTCTCCAATTGCCGAAAATTCGACGCCTGCGTTCAGCAGCCCAAAGAAGAACAGAACCACCTCAACCGGATGTTTCAGCGCGTGTTCAATCTGGTTCAAAAGGTCGGTGAGGTAGCTTTCCGCCTCGCTGAAAATACCAAAGGCGCGTTCGGCGTGGGGAATTGTTGGTACGATTGGCAACAGGCCAAGGGCAGGGTGAATGCCCGCCTTCATAAATCCGTACCAGCTGGCGCAGGCAGCGATAAGGTAGGGCCAGAAGCCAAGGTTTTTGCGAATCCAGGTGGAATTGGGCCGCCCCTGATTACCGCGATCCATGCGACGCGGCAGCCAGTTGGCCAGCACATAAACCGCAATTGCGGCGCCCAACGACAACAGCAGCCACTGCGGCAGCAGTTCACCGGACGGGTAGAACACTGCCAGAATGATCAGCCCCGCCGCATCATCGGCAATCGCCAACAACAGCAGGAAGCGCACGGCGGGGTGGCCGCCGCCAAAAACCATACGGCCCACGAGGTAGGAAAAGGCAATATCCGTCGCCGTCGGGATCGCCCAGCCGTTCTTCACCGCTTCATATGTGTCAGAGCCAAAGATCAGCGCCAGACCCAGATAGACAGAGATCGGCCCGACCATGCCACCCACCGTCGCAAATAAAGGCGTTGCCGCCTTCTTGCCGCGCAGCGAGCCGTTTTTCAGGGCGACAGCCTCCCACACTTCTTTGGCCGCGATGGCAAAGAAAAAGGCCATCAAAATATCGTTAACTAGATAGTGCAAAGTCAACGTGCGATGGCCGTGGTGATAATGCCCGATTGGGGCATGATCCCAGATCTTGAATTCGACAAAAGCGTGATAGCTGTGCGGGTCGATGTTGGCCCAGATCAGGGCAATCACCGCCCCAAATATCAACAACAGGGAATAGTTGGTGATGAAATTCCAAACGCGGTACATATTGTCTCCTGCCTCTTGGCCCGCCAGAGCCTATGCTCTTGTTCCAACGGGATATTTAAGGATTAGGCTATTCGTATTGTTGGGGCAAGTTTCCTCGCGTCACCACGCAGTGATCAGCCTGCTTTTTCGGCCTAAACCTGTGCGTTATGGGCGGCGGCAATGTCCGGTTGCAATATCTCAGTTATACGGGCGCGTAACTGCGGCAGCAGCTCTGCCTCAAACCACGGGTTTTTACGGATCCAGCCGGTGTTGCGCCAGCTGGGATGGGGAAGGACAAACACATCCGGCGCATGGTCGCGCCAGTTGCGCACAGTCTCGGTCACGCCGGTGCGCAATCCCAGATGACCTTTATGGGCGTAGCCGCCGACCAATACCGTCAGCCGCACTGACTGCAGTTCTGCCATCACCCGATCTTGCCAAGTCTGGGCGCAGATTTTGGGGGGCGGTAGATCAGATCCCTTGGCGTCATAGCCGGGAAAGCAAAACGCCGCTGGCACACAGGCCACCTGAGCCTGATCATAGAACAGATCGCGTCCAATCCCCAGCCAGTCGCGCAACCGGTCACCAGAGCGGTCGTCAAAGGGCACGCCGCTTTCATGCACCCGCATCCCCGGTGCCTGTCCTGCGATCAACAAGCGCGCCGAGGGGCGAAACCATGGCACAGGTCGCGGGCGATGGGCGGTTTTGGTGACAGCAAACCGGTCGCGGCACAGGCGGCACTCAGCGATGTCTTGTTGCAAGTCCTGTGACATTTTCCGGTCTCCTCCCTTGCCCTAAGCTGACGCGCAGGCTACCGCAGGGCAAATCACAATTGCCGGAAGTCCCCCATGACCGACCTTACAGCACTTGATCAAGCCCACGGCGCAATGATCGCTGATAGCAGCGATGATGCTGTGCGTTTGCGGTTTTATGAACGCCTTGCAGATAGTGAGATGTTCCTGCTTTTGGCGACTGAGGCGGAGGGCGATCAGATCACGCCCGAATTGTTTGAGGTGTCGGACAACCGTTTTGTGCTGATTTTTGACCGTGAGGACCGGCTGGCGCAGTTTGTCGGACAGGAGGCGCCTTATGCCGCCCTGTCGGGTCGGATGATTGCGGCCCTTCTGGCAGGGCAGGGCATCGGTCTGGGGGTCAATCTGGATGTGGCGCCGTCGTCGATCCTGATCCCGGCAGAGGCGGTCAGCTGGCTGCACGACACACTTGGTCAGGCACCCGAGGAGGCAGAGGCGCGCATCGAAGAGATCGGTCGGCCGCTGGGCTTGCCAGAGGCGTTGCTAACTGCGCTTGATGCCAAGCTGGCCATCGCCAGCGGGTTGGCGCATTCTGCCTATCTGGCTGGCGCGACCTATGAAGGGGGCGCGCGCAATCACCTTTTGGCCTTTATCGACGCGGTGCCGGGGGCTGAGGATTCGTTGGCACAAGCCGTGTCCGAGGCGCTGACTTTTTCGGGGATCGAGGCAGGGGCGCTGGACGTCAGCTTTCTGCGCGCCGCAGACCCTCTGGCGGCGAAGCTAGCGCAGTGGGGCCTTCGGTTTGATCTGCCCCAGCCCGAAGAGGTGCAGGAGGTTGGATTAACCGCTCCTGGCATGGATCCCGAAAAGCCGCCGCGCCTGCGTTAGAGGGATTTTGGAATATTTCTGGAGCATTGAAAGGGGTTTCAACGTTCCCCAAATACGCATAATTGCGCGCTCAATACCCTACCGATCGGTCGACCAGATAACGCAGAGGCACACCGCGCTCTGACCGGCTGACATTGTCGGCGATTACCTCGGCCGCGGTTGCAGGGCGTGTGTCAGCGGCGATGTGCGGCGTGACAGTGACGCGCGGGTGCCACCAATAGGGATGATCTGCAGGCAGCGGCTCCACCCGAAACACATCGAGTGTGGCACGTGCGATCTGACCGCTGTCGAGTGCTGCTAACAGTGCATCGTCATCAATGAGCGGCCCACGTCCGGGGTTGATTAGACAAGCGGCATGCGGCAGCCAGGACAATCGTTCTGCATTCAGAAGGTTCTCTGTTCCTGATGTTAGTGGCAGCAGGGTCACCACGATCTGTGCAGTTTCCAGCGCCTGTTTCAGACCTGCATCGCCTGAGAGGCAGGTGATCCCGTTGATCTCTTTAGGTGACCGGCTCCATCCTGTGACGGGAAATCCGAGGGAAGCGAGCGTGGTGGCGCAGGCACTGCCAAGCGCACCGATGCCAAGGATTGTCACTGGCCGATCCCGTGACAGGGGGGGCAGTTTGCGCTGCCATTTGCCCTTCTGATGCTCCAGATTGTGGTCAATCCCAATGTGATAGCGCAGCACATGGCCGGTCACCCATTCCACCATGCCCTGCGTCAGCCCATGGTCGACCATGCGGGTCAGTGGTTGCGTCAGGGTTGGATTGGTGACAATCGCCTCCACCCCCGCCCAGAGGTTCAGCACTGCCTTACAGCGCCTATAGGGCGTGAAATCCTGCAGGTCAGAGTTCGGAGCGTAGATGATGTAGTCCACCACGTCAGGCGCAAATTCCTGTTGCAGGTCCACCTTCAAACCCGCTGCAGCAAATGCGCGGGTCAGTTCGGGGGCGTAGGTGTTCCAGCGTTCGGCGCGGGCGGCAAAGAGAACGTTGATCATGTGGCAAAAACTCCAGCCATATCGGCAAAGCCCTTGATCTCAATCGGGTTGCCCGCAGGATCATGGAAAAACATCGTGTGCTGCTCGCCTGGTTCGCCCTTGAAACGTGTGGTGGGGGCGATGGTGAAGGTGACACCTGCGGCGGTCAGCCTGTCCGCCAGCGCGTGCCACACGTCGGCCTGCAAGATCACCCCAAGGTGGGGCATCGGCACCATATGATCGCCCACCTTGCCTGTATTGGCGGTTGCAAACACCGGCCCAAGGTGCAGGCTGATCTGATGACTGAAGAAGTTGAAATCAACCCAAGTGTCGGTGCTGCGTCCCTCTTCACAGCCCAGAAGCTCACCGTAGAAAGCGCGCGCCTTTTCAAGGTCATCTACATGATAGGCAAGGTGAAAATAGCTGAAGGGTTGGGTCATGCGAGTGGCTCCGTCAGGTCTTGGTTTACTCAGGCATAATGGGGATACTGCCCGAAAGGGTAGCTTATTTTTATATTTTCAAACATAAGTAAATCTATGGATTTGCGGTTTGTTGAAACATTGATTGCAGCCGTCGAAGAGGCCTCGCTTGCTGGTGCGGCGCGACGGTTGGGCGTAACGCCCGCTGCGGTCTCTCAGAGGGTGGATGCGCTGGAGGCGCAGTTGCAGGTGCCGCTGTTGCTGCGCTTTGGGCGCGGGATGGCAGCCACGCCAGAATGCGAGGCACTCTTGCCCGAGCTGAGGCGCATGGTGGCGATCCATGCAGGCCTGCCGCAGATCCTGGCGCGCGATCAGTTGAAAGGGATGTTGCGGTTGGGCGCTGTGTCAACCGCGCTTGCAGATCATGCGGCAGATCTGGTGCAGGGGCTGAAACAGCATGCGCCGGAGGTGGAGTTGACATTGACCCCTGGAGCTTCGGCGGAGCTGTATGAGGCGTTCATGCAGAGACGGCTGGATGCGGCGTTGCTTGTTGCGCCACCCTTTGCTGTGCCGAAGGCTCTGCGGTTTGACCCGCTGACAAAGCAACCTGTCGGATTGCTGATGCCGAAGGACGGGGCAGCAGATCTGCCCTTTTTACTTTATGCTCGGGCGGCATGGGGTGGGGCGATGTGCTACCGCGTGTTGCAGCAGCAGTTTGGCAGCCCGCGTTTCCTATGTGAGATGGACGCGCTGGAAACCATTGCCCAGCTGGTAGAGGATGGCGTCGGCCAAGCGGTGGTGCCAAAATGGGCGGGGCTCCTGCGTCGTCACGCGGGGGTGGATTTCACGCCGCTTGGATCCGCACAGCGGCAGGTTGGGCTGCTGTCATGGCAACGGGACAGCCGCCGACCCGTGCAACAGGTGCTGCGGCAGGTGTTGGGGATCTCGCAGATATAGATCCGTTATCTGGCCAGCTATCTGGGCCAGCTATCTGGGTCTGTGCACATGGGCACTTTGCACAAGGCCAAAGGCGCCCAGCAGGACCAGCATTGACGACCCACCATAGCTGACCAACGGCAGGGGCACGCCCACAACCGGCGCCAGCCCCATAACCATCGACATGTTCACCGCAAAGAATAGGAAAAACGTCACCGCAATCCCCAGTGTCAGCAGCGAAGAGAACCGGTCGCGGTTGGCAATCGCCGATGCAACGCAGAACAGGATGATCAGCACATAAAGAGATAGGAGGGAGAAGCCACCGACAAAGCCGAACTCTTCCGCCAGTGTGGTAAAGATGAAATCGGTGTGTTTCTCGGGCAAGAAGTTCAGCCGTGACTGTGTGCCTTGCATGTAGCCGCGTCCGGTCCAGCCGCCTGATCCTAGCGCGATCTTTGACTGGGTGATGTGATAGCCATCGCCCAAGGGATCACTGGCAGGATCCAGAAAGGTGTCGATGCGGCGATACTGGTAGTCTTTCAGAAGTTGCCATGGCGTACCACGGGTTTGGAACACTGCCGTCACCAGTCCCACCCCGACGCCAATCACCGCTGCAAAATAAGCCCAGTGCACACCAGCGAAAAACATCATCGCCGCGCCGCCAAAGACAAGCAGAAGCGAGGTGCCAAGGTCCGGTTGTTGCAGCACAAAGGCGGTGGGCAGCAGGATCAGGAACACCGGCAGCGCCACCCAGATTGGGTGGGATACCTTTTTCATCGGCAGCCAGTCGTAGTAGGCTGCCAGCAGCATCACCAGAGTGATTTTTGCCATCTCGGACGGCTGCAGGCGCATAAAGCCAAGGTCGATCCAGCGCTGAGCCCCCATGCCGACCGCACCGAAGAGTTCGACAAATAGCAACAAGGCCAGCGAGGCCAGATAGGCCACCCCCGCCAGATTGCGCCAGAACCAGATCGGTACCATAGCGACAAAGAACATCACCGCCATGCCAAGGCCGAAGCGTTTCATCTGCGCCTCTGCCCATGGCTGGAACGATCCTCCGGCCACGGAATAGAGCATCATGAAACCAACTGAACATACCGCCGTCAGCAGCAGCACCAGTGGCCAGTTCAGGTGCAATACCTTCCGCAGGCCGGAAGGCACGGTTTTGACAGCATACTCAAGATAGCTCATGCGCGGTCCTCACGGTTGAGGAACGCGCGGCGTTCGCGGCGCAGGCGGTCCTGTTGGGCCTTTGCCTTGGACCGTGCAGCCTTCGGATAAGCCTCTAGCGGCGGGTCGCCGTTATAAAGCGCCTGCAGCGTGATATCGCGTGCAATAGGGGCGGCAACGGTGGAACCGCCGCCGCCATGTTCGACCACCACAGCCACGGCATATTTCGGGTTGTTATAGGGGGCGAAGTTCACAAACAGCGCATGGTCACGACGCTCCCAGGGCAGATCCTCGTTACGGGTCACGCCACGGCGGCGCTCCTCCGCGGTGATGTTACGGACCTGACTGGTACCGGTCTTGCCCGCCAACTGCATGTCATCTGCGATGATGCGGGATTTATAGGCGGTGCCTTTGCGGTGGTTGCTGACCGCATACATTGCACGGCGCACCATGCGCAGGTGGTTGGGGTTGATGTCCAGCGGTGTGCTGGCCTCGACCACCTGCTCGACGCCATCAACCGATTTGATCAGCCGTGGCGCCACATAGTTGCCGCTGGCCATTCGCGCGGTCATCACCGCCAGTTGTAGCGGTGACGCCAGCACAAAACCCTGCCCGATAGAGGCGTTGACCGTGTCGCCCACCACCCAGTCCTGACCGAAGCTGGACTGTTTCCATTCTTTGGTGGGGGCACGGCCACGGGCGATCGCGGACATTGGCAGGTCATAGCGTTGCCCTAGCCCTAGTTTTTCCGCCATGGCCGAAATTTTCTCGATCCCCACGCGCAGGGCCAGCTCATAGAAATAAACGTCACAGCTTTCGCGCAGCGAGGTTATCAGGTCCACCTGACCGTGTCCCGCGCGTTTCCAGCAGTGGAAGCGGCGGTTCGCGACCTCCATATGACCGGGGCAATAGACGGTTTCGTCTGGCGTGACCTCCCCCGCCTCCAGCGCGGCGAGTATCGTGACCATCTTGAAGGTCGACCCGGGCGGGTAGAGGCCCTGCACAGCCTTGTTGGCCAGTGGTCGATATTTGTTTTCGGTCAGCTCGCGGTAATCGCGGACAGAAATGCCGCGCACGAAGAGATTGGGATCAAAGCTGGGTGCAGACGCCGCGCAAAGGATATCGCCGGTGTCACAGTCAACCACCACCGCGGCAGCACTGTCGCGGCCCAGACGGGCCTGTGCGTAGTTTTGCAGCCGGTGATCAATGGTCAGCTGCAGGTTGGCACCGGGCTGTCCTTCACGGCGGTTCAACTCGCGCATTTCGCGCCCGGCGGAATTGACCTCCACCTGTTTGTTGCCTGCCTTGCCGCGCAGGTTCTCTTCCAGTTTTGCCTCAACGCCGACTTTGCCGATTTGAAAACGTGGGATCAGCAGCAGTTGGTCCGGTGCGTCGATTTTCGACAGATCGTAATCAGACACAGGCCCGACATAGCCCGCCACATGGGCCAGATCAGGGCCGAGCGGATAGTTGCGTGACAGGCCCACCTCCGGTGTGATGCCGGGGAGGGCAGGGGCATTCACGGCGACGCGGCTGATTGCTTCCCAGCTGACCCGATCCGCAAGGGTCACCGGCCGGAAGGGGGAGCCGCGATGCTTGTGAATTTCTTTCCGCGCTTTGGCCAGATCCTCAGGGTCCAGATCAATCAGATGCGACAGGCGGCGGATGACCATATCGACGTCACCAGCATCCTCGGGTGTGATGATAATACGGTAGCTTGGTTCATTCTTTGCGATTACCGCGCCGTTGCGATCATAAAGCGCACCACGGGCGGGTGGGATCAGCCGGACCTTGACGCGGTTTTCCTCGGCCAGCAGGCGGAACTCATCAGCCTGATCGACCTGCATGTAGCGCATGCGCAGCGCCAGCATGCCCCCAAAAGCGACCTGTGCGCCGCCCAGCAGAAGGGCGCGGCGCGTGATGCGGCGGGCGCTGTCGGCGGTGTCACGGGGGGTACGTTTCATAGTTTGTGCCCCCATGCGTCCACCTCACCGGGGGCGACGCGGCGCACCCCGAAAAGCACCTGCGCCAGTGCGGCGACCAGCGGAAAAAAGAGAATAGACATAATCAGTTGGATCAACGTCAGCCCCATCGGTGCTTGGGGAACCGCGACCAGCGCCAGCACCAACCGGTTGCCGAGCATCACCGCCAGCAGCGCGCCAGAAACGGTCAGCCATTCCACCGCGAAGCCTTGATCACGCATCTGACGGGCACGGCGGGTCAGGGTCTGGCTGGCAATCACGGTCAGCGCCGCCAGCAATCCGGGTGGACGTTGCAGCATCAGATCCGCCAGCAATGCAACGCCTGCAATCAGGTAGGCCGGGGCAAATTCCGGCCGCCGCAGTGCCCAAGTCAGGCAAATCAGCAGCACCAGGTCAGGGCCGGTCCAACGGCGCGGTGTGGTTTCCAGCGGCAGCAATTGGAAAAAGAGCACCGCAAGACACAAGCCGGCAAAGGACAGTTGTTTGACCCAAGGTTGGGTGGGGCTGGCTTCACTCATCGGCGGCCTCCACCAATGGGGTGACGGCGCCTTCGGGGGCGATCAGGGCGCCGGGGTCTTTGATAATCTCGGTGCCTTGATTGCGCAGCACGCGCAGGAATTTCAGCCGTTCATAGTCGGCTGACAGGCGCACCCGCAGGCGGCCCGACGGGTCTTCGGCCAGATGGCCCACCAGCACGCCCGCAGGAAAGACCCCGCCATCGCCAGAGGTGACAACGCGGTCACCGGCGCGCACCAGATCGGGGTTTTCCAGAAACGTCACCAGCGGCGCAGCTGTATTGTCACCGCTGAGAATGGCCTGCTGGCCGGCGGGCTGCAGGGTGATCGGCAGCTGGCTGGACGTGTCAGTCAACAGGATCACCCGCGCGGTGCGTTGCCCGACCCCGGAAATGCGACCTACCAGCCCGATGCCATCCATTGTGGCCCAGCCATCCAGAATGCCGTCGCGGGCACCGACATTCAGCAGCACCGACTGACGGAAGGGTGACCCGCTGTCGGCCAGCACCACGCCGGTCACATAGGTCAGGCGCGGATCAAGGCGGACGTTGTTCAGATCCAGCAATCGGGCGTTTTCGTCGCGCAACTGCTGCGCCGCTTCTTTCCACGCTTTCATTTGCTGCAATTCGCGGCGCAGCTCTTGGTTCTGCTCAACGATGCGGCTGTAGCTCTGGAAATCGCGCACCAGATTGACCGCGCCCGTCACCGGCGCCATCGCCCAGTCGAATGAGGGGACAACCTGATCCACCACCTGCGCGCGCAGGCGTTCAACGCGCGGGTTGTCGATGCGCCAGACGATGAAGATGGCGACCAGCAACAGCACCAGAACCGCGGTCAGCAAACGCTTCAGCGGTCCCAGATAGTCTTCGCTCTGTGAACGGTCTTTGGCCACGATGCCCCCTTTACCCAAAGGTGGGGAGATCAGCTGTCGTAGTCAATCGCGTGACGCAGCTGTTTTTCGTATTCCAGCGCCTTGCCGGTGCCCATAGCAACGCAGTTCAGGCTTTCATCCGCGATGGAGACGGACAGGCCGGTCTGTTCGCGCAGGGCCAGATCCAGATCACCCAGCAGCGCGCCGCCACCGGTCAGCATCACGCCGCGATCCACGATGTCTGCCGCCAGGTCGGGGGGGGTCACTTCCAGCGCGGTCATCACGGCTTCGCAGATCTGCTGCACAGGTTCGGCCAGGGCCTCGGCCACCTGGGCCTGGCTGACTTCGGTTTCCTTGGGGACACCGTTCAGCAGGTCACGACCGCGGATCTGCATCGAGGCACCACGACCATCGTCGGGCATCCGTGCCGTGCCGATGGTGGTTTTGATACGCTCCGCGGTGCTTTCGCCGACCAGCAGGTTCTGGTTGCGACGCAGGTAGTTGATGATCGCCTCATCCATGCGGTCACCACCGACGCGCACGGAACGTGCGTACACGATGTCGCCCAGCGACAGAACTGCCACTTCGGTGGTGCCGCCACCGATATCAACCACCATGTTGCCGGTTGGATCGGTGATCGGCATGCCGGCACCGATGGCTGCTGCAATCGGTTCTGCGATCAGGCCGGCGCGACGGGCACCAGCAGAGAGAACGGATTGACGGATTGCACGCTTTTCCACCGGTGTGGCACCGTGGGGCACACAGACGATGATTTTCGGCTTGGAGAAGGTGGAGCGTTTGTGAACCTTGCGGATGAAGTGTTTGATCATCTCTTCGGCCACGTCGAAATCGGCAATGACACCATCGCGCATCGGACGGATCGCCTCGATCGAGCCGGGGGTACGGCCCAGCATCAGCTTGGCGTCTTCGCCCACGGCCAGCACTTTCTTCACGCCGTCTTTGACGTGGTATGCAACAACCGACGGCTCGCTCAGAATGACGCCTTTGCCTTTGACGTAAACAAGCGTGTTTGCCGTGCCAAGGTCGATCGCCATATCGGACGAAAACAGGCCAGGCAGATTGTCGATAATACCCATAGTGGATGGTGCCCCGTGGTAAATAGTCATACACAAATCGCCAACAGGCGTCGGCGCAAGATCGCTTATAGGCGGCTGTGTCCAGTTGGGAAAGGGGACAAGGCTGTGTGATCAGCGCCTTTTTGCCAAGGCTGGCCAATTTCAGGGCATCTGTCGCGAGACCTCTGTGCAATGGGCGATGGCCTGCCACTGAAAACAGCCATTGCCAGCGCACCGTCTAACCCCGTATCAGCGCAGGATCATTGTCGCAAAAGGGTGCAGGCCATGCTGTCCTATCAACATATCTACCACGCCGGAAATCTGGCGGATGTGCAAAAACATGCGCTTTTGTGCCAAATGTTGGCGTACCTGACAGTGAAGGATAAACCGCTCAGCTATTTTGAAACCCACTCGGGCCGTGGACTCTATGGTCTGGACGCCGCAGAGGCGGTGAAAACTGGTGAGGCGGCAGCAGGCATTGATGCCGTTGAGGCCCGCGAGTGGTTCGGCGCGGACCATCCTTACATGCAGGCGCTCAGCGCCGTGCGGGATCAACACGGCGCGCGCAGTTATCCAGGGTCGCCCCTGCTTGCGCGACACCTTCTGCGCGATCAGGATCGGATGTCGCTGGCAGAGTTGCACCCGCAGGAGTTTGCAGCGCTTGATGGCTTGTTCCCGCGCCGTGCCGCCAATTGCGTGAAACAGGACGGTTATGAAATGGTGATGGAACGCACCCCGCCAGAGCCGCGCCGCGGTATGCTGCTGATCGATCCGGCCTACGAGGTGAAATCGGAATATGACGCGATCCCTGCGTTTGTCGCCAAACTGCACCGTAAATGGAATGTCGGCGTCATTGCCATCTGGTATCCGCTTCTGACCACGGGCGCACATCTGGGCATGGTTAAGGCGCTGGAGGCACTGGATCTGCCCAAAGTGCTGCGCCATGAGGTCCGTTTTGGTCCCGCACGCCAAGGCCACCGGATGGTCGGTTCGGGCATGTTTGTCGTGAACACGCCCTTCGGCACGGAGGATGAAGCGCAGCGGTTGAGCACGTTGTTCACTGCGCTCTAAGCCTGTTTGCCAGGGGACGGTTTAGCTGCCGCTTTCTGCCTGTATGTTGATCAACAATTGCCGCACCTGATCATCCAGCGCCGCGCGGGCGCCATCAATGGCGCTGGTGTACTGCATCATCACAGGTGCCAATGCGGGCACAGATGCGCTGATCCGTGGCGCAAAGCTGTAAAGCGCCCAGAGGATCGCTGTCAGCATCAAGGCAAGGGCAAAGCCACGACGGAACCCACTGCCGCCGCGATTGGGGCGGGCTAGGGCGCGGTCATCTCCGTCAAGGAGGTCATGATCATCCGCTGCTGCGGGGCGGTTTTCAGCCGCTGGACGCAGAGAAGAGTTGATCTCGTCAATATCCGGTAGCAGATCGCGCCGCGAGGTCGGGGTACTTTCTTCCAGTTCCTCTGGCTCTGGCGTTGGGGCATCGCCTGCGGTGGCGTCATCCGGTTCACCGCGCATGCGGGCCATTCGTTCACGCACCTGACGCGCGCGTCGCTCCTCAGCGTCCTCAGGCGGGGTCAAGCCCAGATCAGGCTGGCTTTCTAGCGGGGTTGCCTCAGCCGCGCGGGCGCGCGCTTCGCGCTCAGCTTCTTCGCGCAGCACCTCGGCGATAGAAGGATCCAGTTCACGGCGACGTGGCGCGAGATCATCCTCGGCCATCTCTGCGAAATTATCGATCTCTGGCTCTGCTGCCTCAGGGGGCACTGGAGCGACGGCTGTGTCCGGGACGGCGACTCCTTCGGCGATGGGTTGCTCGACCAGACCGCTGGCGATCAGCTCTTCTTGCAGATCGGGGTCATTGTCAGGATGGTGCTGAAACCAGGTATCACCGCAGTTCGAACACTGCACATCGCGCCCCATGTCGGGGATCACGTCGTCGGGCACCTCGTATTGTGCGCCGCAATTCGGGCAGATCAACCGCATTTCCTTGCCTCTCACCGATGCTCGACTGGATAAAGCCTTGGTTTGGTTAACGTTCGTTAACACTATTCATTGACGCAACTATATGAGGGAAACCCACTTTGTAAAAGGCCAAAGCTTGACGGTTTTCCCCCTTACGCGGATGGCTATAGGCGGAAAAGCGGCATTGGTGCGTTATTGAGGGGCTGTCTGCAGCGTTCTAAGGCTGATGGCGCATTGCATCTGCGCAGCGCCTCGTGCAGTAAAAGATGCAGCAGAACGCGCCAGAACAGGAGTAGCCGGTGATTGATTTAGACAATGTGGCCTACAGCTATGGGGGTGGTGAACTCCTGAGTGAGATTTCGCTGCAACTGTCGCCGGGATCGTTTCATTTTCTGACGGGGCCGTCGGGTGCGGGCAAAACCACCTTCATGAAGCTGTGCTACGGCGCGTTGGTGCCCACCGCCGGTCAGGCGCGGCTGTTTGATCGCGATGTGCGGTCACTGGACCGTGACGAAATGGCGATGATGCGCCGCCGCATTGGCGTGGTGCATCAGGACTGTCAGTTTCTGGATCACCTGCCCATTTCGGAAAATATCGCGCTGCCGCTTAACGTGTCTGGCCGCGACAACATCGATGAGCTGGCCAATCTCAAGGAACTGATGGCCTGGGTTGGGCTGAAATCTCGTGCTGAGGCGCTGCCGCCGGAACTGTCGGGTGGTGAACGCCAGCGGGCAGCGCTGGCGCGGGCGGTGATTATGTCGCCTGACGTGATCCTCGCCGATGAGCCCACTGGCAACATCGACTGGGAGATGTCTCAGCGTCTGCTGCGCCTACTGGTTGAACTGAACCGCATGGGCAAGACCGTGATGGTCGCCACCCATGATATGAACCTGATCCGTGCCGCCAAGGGGCAGGTGCAGGCCCGTGTGTTGCGGATCGCCAATCGCCGGGTACAGTTGGCAGGGGCGGACCTATGAAACAGTTGAAAAGTCTCACCGCGCTGTTTATCCCGGACACACAGGCCGACCGTGTGGTGCCGCCCACCGGATTTACCGCGACACTCACCACCTTCAGCGCCGCTGCGATGGCATTTCTGGCGGTGTTTGCGATGGCGCTGACGCTGGCGTCGGGCCGCTTGGCGGATCGCTGGTCGCATGAGCTGGCGCGATCCTCCACATTGCGTATTTCGGCGCCAGAGGATCAAATGCAGGTGCAAATTGCCGCCGCACTGAAAGTGCTGGAAACCACCCCCGGTGTTGCCAGCGCCCGTGCGCTGACAGCCGATGAACAAAAGGCACTGCTAGAGCCTTTCTTCGGTCCCGACCTGCCGGTCGAGGATCTGCCGATCCCGCAGCTCATCGAGGTGAATGAAACCTCCGCTGGATATGACAGCACGGGGCTGCGTCTGCGTTTGGCGGCCGAGGTGCCGGGCGCTGTGCTGGATGATCACACCCGCTGGCGCAAACCGTTGGTCGCGGCGGCAGGGCGCATCCGCCTGCTGGGCTGGGCAGCGTTCTTGCTGATTGGTGGCGCAATGGCGGCAATGATCACGCTGGCCGCGTCTGCCGCCCTGTCGGCCAATGCGCAGGTGATCAAGGTGCTGCGATTGGTGGGCGCGCAGGACAGTTACATCGCCGGGGCCTTCGTGCGCCGCTTTACCTATCGCGGTTTCGTCGGCGCGGCCATTGGCGCGTTTGGCGGCACCGCAGCGGTCTGGCTATTGCCAGAGGCGGAAACCACCTCTGGCTTCCTGACCGGCCTTGGTTTTCAGGGCGCCCATTGGCTGTGGCCGCTGGGCATTCCGGTTCTGGGCGGCGCGGTGGCGTTGGCGGCCACACGATCGGCGGCGCACCGTAAATTGAAGGAGATGCCATAATGGCTTACGCTTGGCGCTGGCTGCGCAGTCTGGTGTTCAATGTCCAGATGTATGTGATGATGTTGCTGATCGGCATCGTGTTTTTTCCGCTGGCGCTGGTCAGCCGCTGGGGCGCGCGACTGGCCTGCAAGAGCTATGCGAACTGGGTCGTCTGGACCGCTGGTTGGATGCTGGGCCTCAAAAGTGAGGTGCGCGGCGAGCCGCCCACCGATGAGGTCATTCTGGCTGCCAAGCACATGTCCTTCTTTGACGTCCTGCTGATTTTCAGTGCCGTTCCAGCGGGCAAGTTCATCATGAAGCGGGAAGTCCTCTTTATGCCGATTATCGGTCAATATGGCGCGCGTATTGGCTGTGTGCCGGTCAAACGCGGCAAGCGCGGCGCGGCGATCAAGCAGATGGTCGAGGATGTAGAAAGCGGCGCAGCAGAACCCGGTCAACTGGTGATCTATTCCCAAGGCACCCGTGTCGCCCCGGGCGAAAAGCTGCCCTATAAGGTCGGCACCTATGTTCTGGCCCGCGAAACCGGTCAGGACGTCGTGCCCGTGGCAACCAACATCGGTGTCTTCTGGCCCAAGCGCGGGGTGTCCCGTCAGGCCGGTGTCGCGGTGGTGGAGTTCCTGCCGCGTCTGGCGCCCGATATGGAGAAAAGTGATTTCATGGCGCAATTGGAAGAGACCGTAGAAACCCGGTCCAATGCCCTTATGCGTGAAGCGGGTTATGAGGTGTGATAGCCGTCTGGTGACATCGACCAGATAGGGGACGGGAAAATGGAATGGGTCAAAGACACAGCTGAGTTGGAGGCGGTCTATGGCACCGCCAAAGGTGCCCCGATTACCAAAGTCGCCAAGCGTCTGACGCCAGAATATCGCCGCTGGATTATGGCATCGCGGTTTTGCGTTGTCTCCACCCTTGGGCCCGAGGGCGCCGATGGCAGCCCGCGCGGTGACGATGGACCGGTTGTGCTGGACCTGGATGACCGTACGCTGGCGCTGCCCGATTGGCACGGTAACAACCGTATCGACACCCTGCGCAACATTGTGCGCGATCCGCGTATCGCGTTGATGTTCATGGTGCCGGGATCTGCCAATGTGGTGCGCGTCAACGGTCAGGCCCGGGTAACCTTTGATGACAGCCTGCGCGCGCGGTTTGAAAAGAAGGGCAAACTGCCCCGATCCGTCGCCGTGATCCGCATCGAAGAGGTCTATGTGCAATGCGCCCGTGCCGTTATGCGGTCCCGCCTGTGGACCGCTGGTGACGAAAGCGGCGAGGTGCCCACCATCGGCACCATCCTGACCGCCATGACCGAAGGTGACATCGATGGTGACGCCTATGACCGTGACTGGCCCGACCGCGCGGTGCAATCTATGTGGTGAGCGCCTGTGAAGGCAGCGATCCAGCCGTGTATCCCCTATGTGGGCCTGACTCGTCTGAACCCAACCGCCATTCAGATCGACAGGGCCATAATCAAACGTTCGTCAGTGATCTGTCGGCTCTCCCACATTTTGTCTCGGGGCTTCCTGCCCTTAACCCTCACTCTCGTGGCAATGTCACCGATAGCATTACGAACGGTTCGCCGACCGTATGCTCCCCAGCCAGCAAGGTCGCGCCCCAGCGTTTGGGGTCGCCACCGCGGGTCGTTTGCCAATTTGTCCACGCGACGAAGCGGTCGTAGGGGTTCAATTTGGCCTTTGGGTCAATGCTGAGGTCTGGCGCGTGTTCGGCCAGAAAATCTGCGGTGCGGGTTTATAGGATGTCCACGGCGTCGATCAGGCGGGTGGCCGTGTCCTGATAGAACTCTAACCCGCAGCGGTGTTTGGTCACGGACAGGATGCCGTTGCTGTCTGTGTCCAGCCACCGCTTGCTTTCGGCACCGCTGGCAACCGCTGTCAGGCCCAACTCATCGCCAGTGGGAAAGGCGGCGGGTGGGGGCGTTTCTATGGCAGAAAGGCAGATAGCTGCGAACCGGTCGAAGGCGCGGTGGGCGTGGCGCTCCAACGCAGAGGGGCTGAATTGGCCCATCAAAGCATAGCCGAGTGTCAGGCCAGCGCAGACAATAGTGGTGTAGCGAAATAGGGATTTGGCGGAGCGCGTCATTCGTCAAAGACCCCCTCCCGACGCATGGGCCGGGAGGGGAATGTTTTAGGCGTGGATGGCGCCGTCACCGCAGGCCAGCGCTGCCTCACGGACCGCCTCAGAGAAGGTCGGGTGGGCGTGGCAGGTCAGCGCGATGTCTTCGGCGGAAGCGCCGAATTCCATGCCAACGCAGATCTCGTGGATCAGATCACCTGCAGCTGGGCCGATGATGTGACAGCCAAGGATGCGGTCGGTTTCTGCATCGACCAGCAGTTTGACGAAGCCGTCACCCTGATGCACGGCCTTGGCGCGGGCGTTGCCCATGAAGGGGAACTTGCCAACCTTGTAGGCGCGGCCTTCTTCTTTCAGCTGCTCTTCGGTTTTGCCGACGCTGGCGACCTCTGGGGTGGTGTAGATCACGCCCGGGATCACGTCGTAGTTTACGTGGCCATGTTTGCCGGCGATGCATTCAGCGGCGGCCATGCCTTCGTCTTCGGCTTTGTGGGCCAGCATCGGGCCGTCGATGGCGTCACCGATGGCATAGATGCCTTTGACGTTGGTTTCCCAGTGGCTGTTGGTTTTGATCTGACCGCGCGGCGACATTTCAACGCCCAGTGTTTCCAGACCCAGACCGTCGGTGTAGGGCTTGCGGCCTGTTGCCACCAGAACCACATCGGCGTCCAGCGTTGCCTCGGACTGATCTTTGCGCAGCTGGTAGGTCACTTTGGCTTTGGACTTGGTGGTTTCCACCTTTTGCACGGCCGCACCCATGATGAAATTCAGGCCCTGCTTTTTCAGCATCTTCTGGAAGTTCTTCTGGATGTCGCCATCCATGCCGGGGGTGATTTTGTCGAGGAATTCAACAACCGTCACCTCGGTGCCCAGACGCTGGTAGACCGAGCCCAGTTCCAGACCGATCACACCGGCGCCGATAACAACCATTTTCTTCGGAATCTTCGGCAGATCCAGCGCACCGGTGGAGGAGACGACCAGTTTTTCGTCAATCTCAACACCTGGGATCGAGGAGGGTTCCGAGCCAGAGGCAACGATGATGTTCTTGGCCTCATGGACCTCATCGCCGACCTTCACTTTGCCCGCTTCGGGGATTGAACCCCAGCCTTTCAGCCAGTCGATCTTGTTCTTTTTGAACAGAAACTCGATGCCCTTAGTGTTGCCTTCGACAACTTCGCTTTTGTAGGATTTCATCTGGTCCCAATCGACCGAGGGGGATTTGCCCTTCAGGCCCATTTTGGCAAAGTTGTGTTCTGCTTCATGCAGGTTGTGGCTGGCGTGCAGCAGCGCCTTCGAGGGGATGCAGCCCACGTTCAGGCAGGTGCCGCCCAAAGTGTCGCGGCCTTCTATGCAGGCGGTTTTCAGGCCCAGCTGGGCGCAGCGGATCGCTGCTACATAGCCGCCGGGGCCGGCGCCGATTACGATGACGTCATATTGTGCCATGAGGTGTCTCCGTCAGGTCTCTTGTTCTAGATGTATGTTTGTGTTGCGGGCGGGGCGGGGGCGGTCTGCCCCCCGGTCCATGCGGGCCGTCCCCCGAAGATATTTGTGGAACAGTGAAGTCATGCGGTCATGGCTCCCTTGGTCCAGGTCTGGCGCTGTGCATCGGTTAGGATGGCAGCGCGGCGTTTGGTAAACCAGTTCTGGCAGTGCTGTTCAGCAGCGGCAACGCCGGGCAGAGCGCGTAAGTCGGCCAGCCGTGCTGTGGTTGCGGGCCAGTGGCGCAGGATGGCGCGGTCGGTGACGTCATTGCGGTTTGCCTGTGCATGCCAGCGGGAGCCGAGGTGGTATTTGTCATCCGTGCGTTTGCCTTGCCCGTCGCCGCGGTCGTTTTTCATTAGGAACAGGTCCTGTGATTTCACCGCGTAGTGGTTGATGCGGGCGGTCTTTGCTTTGCACGGCAGGCCATAGGGGCGGAAGCGCGAGACCTTGGCGCGTTTGAACAGCGGGGCGTTGGCCATTGCGGCGCCATCAGCGGATTTGACCGAGGGGTTGGTCACAGTGGGGTCCAGCGGATTGTGATCGGTGGCGGCGTTGAAGCTGGCGACGCGGAACAGGCATTTGGATTTGCTTTGGCCCGGTTCTGACGCAGCCTCGGCCTGAGTGAAGGCGTTGAGGACGCTATCACCGGCGGTCCAATCCGTCAGGCCGCTGTCGCCGAAATTGCGCCAGATGATCGGCACGCAGTCGGCGTCTGAAACATTCTGCATCAGGTCGGTCAGGTGGCCCTCGCCTGCTTCGATCAGCAGGAATTCATCGCTGTCTATGTGCAGGCACCATGTGGTTTTGATTTCGCGCAGATGGGCAAGGGCAAGGTCCATGCCCTGATCCTGAGGAATATCCCCTTCGGAGAGGGTCTGGCGGATGTGGGTCACAACACCGTGGTCGGCCAGCAGGTCCAGCAGGGTGTCGGAGCCATCGGTGCAGTCGTTGGTTACGATCACCACCCCATCAAACCCAAGGGTCTGATGGTACGCGATCCATTCCAGCACAAAGAGCCCCTCATTGCGCATGCAGGAGGTGAGAGCGATCGTTTCTGGCAGAGGGGTAGGGCCGGACATCGCGTCCTCGTTACAGGCGAAAGGCTGCGCCAACCGCAGGGGCTGGCGCAGCAAGCGATCTTACAGATCCATCAGCAGGCGGCGGGGATCTTCCAGTGCTTCTTTGACGCGCACCAGGAAGGTCACGGCGCCTTTGCCGTCAACGATACGGTGGTCGTAGGACAGGGCCAGATACATCATCGGACGGATCACAACCTGACCGTTGATCGCCATCGGACGGTCCTGAATTTTGTGCATGCCCAGAATGCCGGACTGCGGGGGGTTCAGGATCGGCGAGGACATCAGCGAGCCGTAGACACCACCGTTGGAGATGGTGAAGGTGCCGCCCTGCATTTCTGCCATCGACAGTTTGCCATCACGGGCGCGGCGGCCTTTTTCCGAAATCGCTTTCTCAATCTCCGCAAAGGACATGGCATCGGCGTCACGGATCACCGGAACAACCAGACCCTGCGGGGTGCCGGCGGCTACGCCCATGTGGACGTAGTTTTTGTAAACGATGTCGGTGCCGTCGATTTCGGCGTTCACCTCAGGCACTTCTTTCAGCGCGTGCACACAGGCTTTGGTGAAGAAGGACATGAAGCCCAGACGCACGCCGTGCTTCTTCTCGAAGTCGCCTTTGTACTGGTTGCGCAGCGCCATCACCTCGGTCATGTCCACCTCGTTATACGTGGTCAGCATGGCGGCGGTGTTTTGGCTGTCTTTCAGGCGGCGTGCGATGGTCTGACGCATCTTGGTCATTTTTACGCGCTCTTCACGCGATGCATCGTCGGCGCTGACCGGACCGCGCGGCATGGCGGCCGGTGCGGGCGTTGCGGCAGGGGCTGCTGCTGCAGCGGCTGCGGCGCGGGCCACGTCGGCTTTGGTGGCGCGACCATCACGGCCTGTGCCGGTCACTGCGTCGCGGGCAATACCTGCCTCTGCCATAGCTTTTTCAGCGGCGGGGCCATCTTTAATGTCCTTACCACCGGCTGCGGGGGCAGCAGCGGGGGCGGGGGTAGCAGCGGGGGCTGCGGCTACGGCGGCGCCAGCTCCGGCAGAGATCACGGCCAGTTTGGCGGTGGCGTCCACGGTGGTGCCTTCGGGCGCGACGATTTCGGCGAGAACGCCAGCGGCAGGTGCAGGCACCTCAACCGACACTTTATCGGTTTCCAATTCACACAGCATCTCATCCGCTGCAACAGTGTCGCCAACCTGTTTGAACCAAGTGGAAACGGTTGCTTCGGACACCGATTCACCCAGCGACGGCACCATCACGTCGATGGATTGCGCATCGCCTGCGGGGGCTGCGGCAGGTGCGGCTGCGGCGGCAGGGGCTGGAGCCGCTGCAGCGCCACCTTCGGTGATGTTGGCGAGCAGAGCGTCAACACCTACGGTTTCGCCTTCGGCGGCGACAATTTCTGCCAGCGTGCCAGCGGCGGGGCTGGGCACCTCAACGGTCACTTTGTCGGTTTCCAGCTCGCAGAGCATTTCGTCGGCAGCGACCGCATCGCCCGGCTGTTTGAACCAGGTGGCGACGGTGGCTTCGGTCACGGATTCGCCCAGTGTGGGGACGCGAACTTCAGTCGTCATGGGTTATTTCCCTTCGATGGTCAGCGCTTCGTTTACGAGCGCGGCTTGTTGTGCTTTGTGCTGGCTGGCCAGACCTGTTGCGGGCGACGCCGAAGCGGCACGACCGGCGTAGGTCGGGCGGGTGTGTTTTGCTTTGATGCGGGTCAGGCACCATTCGATGTTGGGTTCGATGAAGGACCATGCGCCCTGGTTTTTGGGCTCTTCCTGACACCAGACCATTTCCGCGTCCTTGAAGCGTTCCAGTTCCTTTGTCAGGGACATAGCGGGGAACGGGTAGTACTGTTCCACTCGCATCAGGTAGACATCGTCAATGCCACGGGCGTCACGCTCTTCCAGAAGGTCGAAGTAGACTTTGCCGGAACACATGACGACGCGCTTGATCTTCTCATCCGCCACCAGATTGGTGTCGGAGTTACCTTTCTGCGCATCATCCCACAGTACGCGGTGGAAGGAAGACCCAGTGGTGAAATCCTCAGCTTCCGAGATGCAGAGTTTGTGACGCAGAAGCGACTTCGGCGTCATAAGGATCAGCGGTTTACGGAAGGTCCGGTGCAGCTGACGGCGCAGAATATGGAAGTAGTTTGCAGGGGTGGTGCAGTTTGCAACGATCCAGTTGTCACCACCGCACATCTGCAGGAAGCGTTCCAGACGACCTGACGAGTGTTCAGGACCCTGACCCTCAAACCCGTGCGGCAGCATGCAGACGAGGCCGGACATACGCAGCCATTTCGATTCACCCGAAGAGATGAACTGGTCGAACATTATCTGCGCACCGTTGGCGAAGTCACCGAACTGTGCTTCCCACATGGTCAGCGCGTTCGGTTCTGCCAGTGAGTAGCCGTATTCAAAACCTAGAACCGCATATTCGGACAGGGCTGAGTCGATCACCTCGTAGCGGGGTTGACCTTCGCGGATGTGGTTCAGCGGGTAGAAACGTTCCTCGGTTTCCTGGTTCACAATGCCAGAGTGGCGCTGAGAGAAGGTGCCGCGGGTGGCGTCCTGACCAGACAGTCGCACAGGGTAGCCTTCGGTCAGAAGAGAGCCGAACGCCAATGCCTCTGCAGTGGCCCAGTCGAACCCTTTGCCAGTTTCCAGCATTTTGGACTTGGCGTCCAGAATACGGGCAACGGTTTTGTGCGCGGGAAACCCTTCGGGCAGGCGGCTCAGTGCGGTGCCGACCTCAGACAGGGTTTCCGGTTTGATCGCAGTTTGACCACGGTCATAATCGGCATCCTGTTTGTCCAGATGGGACCAGCGGCCGTCCAGCCAGTCGGCCTTGTTTGGCTTATACTCTTTGCCGATCTCGAACTCTTCGTTCAGATAGGCTTGGAACGAGGCTTTCATATCCTCGATCTCGCCCTCGGGGATCAGGCCATCTTTGACCAGACGATCGGTGTAAAGCTGCAGTGTGGTCTTATGCTTCTTGATGGTTTTATACATCAGCGGGTTGGTGAACATCGGCTCATCGCCTTCGTTGTGACCAAACCGGCGGTAGCAGAAAATGTCGATAACCACGTCTTTGCGGAACTTCTGACGGAATTCGGTCGCGACCTTGGCGGCGTGAACCACAGCCTCGGGATCGTCGCCGTTCACGTGGAAGATCGGCGCCTCAACCACCAGTGCGTTGTCGGTGGGGTAGGGCGAAGAGCGCGAGAAGTGCGGCGCAGTGGTGAAACCGATCTGGTTGTTCACCACGATGTGGATCGTGCCGCCGGTTTTGTGACCGCGCAGACCTGACAGGGCGAAACATTCAGCCACGACACCCTGACCTGCGAATGCAGCATCACCGTGCAGCAGGATCGGAATGACCGAGGTGCGGTCTGTGTCGTTCATCTGGTCGGTTTTGGCGCGTGCCTTGCCCAGAACAACCGGGTTCACCGCTTCGAGGTGCGAGGGGTTCGCGGTCAGCGAAAGGTGCACGCTGTTGCCGTCAAATTCACGGTCCGAAGAGGCACCAAGGTGGTATTTCACATCACCGGAGCCATCGACATCCTCAGGTTTAAAGCTGCCGCCCTGAAATTCGTTGAAGATGGCGCGGTAGGGTTTGCTCATCACGTTGGCAAGGATGTTCAGGCGGCCACGGTGGGGCATGCCGATCACGATATCTTTGACGCCCAAGTTGCCGCCGCGCTTGATGATCTGTTCCATCGCGGGGATCAGCGCTTCGCCGCCGTCCAGACCAAACCGTTTGGTGCCCATGTATTTCACATGCAGGAACTTCTCAAAACCCTCGGCTTCAACCAGTTTGTTCAGGATCGCTTTGCGGCCCTCACGGGTGAAGGTGATCTCTTTGTTGTACCCTTCGATGCGCTCTTTCAGCCATGACGCCTCTTCGGGGTTAGAGATGTGCATGTACTGCAGCGCGAACGTGCCGCAATAGGTGCGCTTTACGATTTCCATGATCTGACGCAGGGATGCGATCTGCAGACCCAGTACGTTGTCGATGAAGATCGGGCGGTCCAGATCGGCATCGGTGAACCCGTAGGATTTATAATCCAGTTCCGGATGCGGGGTCTGGTCGCGCATTTTCAGCGGGTCGATGTCAGCAATCAGGTGACCACGGATCCGGTAGGCGCGGATGATCATCAGCGCACGGATCGAATCCAAGACAGCGCGTTTGATCGCCTCGTCAGTGACCTCAACGCCTTTTTCGGCTGCTTTTTCTTTGATCTTCTTGCCAGCGCCTTTCGCCTCTTCGGGCGCGGGGGCGGGCCATTGACCGTCCAGTGCGGCGGTCAGATCATCGTTGGGGACTGGCGGCCAGTCATTGCGGGCCCAGGAAGGGCCAGCGGCCTCTGCCTTGACGTCCAGTTCTGCATCGCCCAGCTGGCGGAAAAATTCCTGCCAGACCTCGTCCACCGCATTGGGGTCCGCGGCGTAACGGGCGTACATTTGTTCCAGATACTCAGCATTATGCCCCTGCATAAAGCTGGAAGCATGGAAGAGGTCGTTCGGGCTTTGATCGTTCATTTTTGCATTCCTTGTGTCCGACCTGAAGCAACAGGAGAGGGACCCGAGTGATACGGTTTACCGGTCCCTGCCGCGATGCTTCGCAGGTGTCTCATCGTAAAGTGACAATAAGGGCGGGATGTTAACAACCCCGCCCCAATTCAACTTTTTATCAGCCGAGCTCGATAGCTTTCTGCACGGCTTCACCCAGGGTTGCAGGGCTATCTGCAACAACGATGCCAGCCGACTTCATTGCTTCGATCTTGTCTTCTGCACCACCTTTGCCGCCGGCAACGATTGCGCCTGCGTGACCCATGCGGCGGCCCGGAGGCGCCGTGCGGCCAGCGATGAAGCCTGCGGTCGGTTTCCAGCGGCCTTTTTTCTTCTGTTCCTTCAGGAACTCGGCTGCTTCTTCTTCCGCAGAACCACCGATTTCGCCGATCATGATGATCGAGGTGGTCTCATCATCGTCCAGGAACATGTCCAGTACGTCGATGTGCTCGGTGCCTTTGATCGGGTCGCCACCGATACCAACGGCGGTCGACTGGCCCAGACCGATGTCGGAGGTCTGTTTCACAGCCTCATAGGTCAGGGTGCCGGAGCGGGACACAACGCCAACCGAACCACGGTTGTGGATGTGGCCGGGCATGATGCCGATCTTACAGGCGCCGGGGGTGATCAGGCCGGGACAGTTCGGACCGATCAGACGGCTGGTGCTGTCTTCCAGCGCACGTTTCACGCGCATCATGTCCAGCACCGGGATGCCTTCGGTGATGCAGACGATCAGTTCCATTTCCGCGTCGATCGCTTCGAGGATCGAGTCGGCCGCGAAGGGCGGGGGAACATAGATCACCGATGCGTTTGCTTCGGTCTTGGCTTTGGCTTCGTGTACGGAGTTGAACACGGGCAGGCCCAGATGTTCGTTGCCACCTTTGCCGGGGGTTACACCGCCGACCATTTTGGTGCCATAGGCAATCGCCTGTTCCGAGTGGAAGGTGCCCTGCGAGCCGGTGAAGCCCTGACAGATGACCTTGGTGTTTTCATCTACGAGAATAGCCATTGGTCTTAACCTTTCACCGCTTTAACGATCTTCTCAGCGCCGTCCGACAGGTTGTCGGCTGCAATGACGTTCAGGCCAGAGGTGTTGATGATCTCTTTGCCTTTTTCGACATTGGTGCCTTCCAGACGGACAACCAGCGGAACCTCAAGGCCCACTTCTTTCACAGCCGCAACAACGCCTTCTGCGATCACATCACAGCGCATGATGCCGCCGAAAATATTGACCAGAATGCCTTTGACGTTGGGGTCAGAAGTGATGATCTTGAACGCCTCAGTCACTTTCTCTTTGGTGGCGCCGCCGCCAACGTCGAGGAAGTTTGCAGGTTCTGCACCGTAGAGTTTGATGATGTCCATGGTGGCCATCGCCAGACCAGCACCGTTCACCATGCAGCCGATTTCACCGTCCAGAGCGATGTAGTTCAGGTCGTATTTCGACGCTTCCAGCTCTTTGGGATCTTCTTCGGTTTCGTCACGCAGGGCTGCAACGTCGGCGTGGCGGTAAACTGCGTTGCCGTCAAAGCCCAGTTTTGCGTCCAGAACCTTCAGCTCGTTGCCAGGCATGACGATCAGCGGGTTGATTTCCAGCATCTCCATGTCCTTCTCAACGAAGGCTTGATACAGCTGGCTCATCAGTTTGACGCACTGTTTCACCGCAGTGCCTTCCAGGCCCAGAGCGAATGCGATGCGACGGCCGTGGTAGGGCTGGTAGCCGGTGGCCGGGTCTACGGAGAAGGACAGGATTTTCTCAGGGGTCGCTTCCGCAACCTCTTCAATGTCCATGCCGCCTTCGGTCGAGCAGACGAAGGAAATACGCGAGGTCTGGCGGTCTACCAGCAGAGCCAGATACAGCTCACGCTCGATGTCCGAACCATCTTCGATGTAGATGCGGTTAACCTGCTTGCCTGCGGCGCCGGTCTGGTGTGTGACCAGAGTGCGGCCCAGCATTTTCTTTGCTTCTTCAGCGGCTTCTTCCACCGACTTGGCCAGGCGGACACCGCCTTTTTCGCCAGCGTCTGCTTCCTTGAAGGTGCCTTTGCCGCGACCACCTGCGTGGATCTGAGCTTTAACAACCCACAGAGGGCCGTCCAGCTCACCAGCTGCGGTTTTTGCATCCTCGGCCTTCAGGACAACACGTCCATCAGAAACCGGGGCGCCGTATTCGCGAAGCAGAGCCTTCGCCTGATACTCATGAATGTTCATGAAACTGTCCCGTCTTGCTACGATTACGCAGATATACGCACAGGGCTGACAGTTCTTTAAGCAATTTTTATGCGCAGGGGCGGTTTTGCGCTGTTTTTCCGAAGTTTGTGATCACGCATTTCAGGGCTGTGATCACAAATCAAAAGTCGTGATAACAGCCGTCGACTTGTGGTGCCGCTCATTCTTGGGTGGGCTATGGATCCGACGACTCATTGCCTTTGGGGTGCGTGAAGCGACTTTTGAGCGCTAACGGGCGACCTTTTCTGTTTTGTCTGTCTTCGCATGGTCGCGCAATAAAAAAGGCCCGCCAATGGCGGGCCTTCAATGCGCGCTCTATCTGGCTTAGGCCAGCGAGGGGTCAATCTCTTTACAGGCGTCGACCAGACCTTTAACGGCGTCTACCGATTTGTCGAACATCACTTGCTCTTCTTTGTTCAGCTTGATGTCGACAACTTTCTCGATGCCACCAGCGCCGATCACGGTGGGCACGCCCACATACATGTCTTTCACACCGATCTCACCGTCACAGTAGGCGGCGCAGGGCAGAACGCGTTTCTGATCTTTCAGGTAGGCTTCGGCCATTTCGATGGCGCTTGTGGCCGGTGCGTAGTAAGCGGAGCCGGTTTTCAGCAGGCCAACGATTTCGGCGCCACCGTCACGGGTACGCTGCACCATGGCGTCCAGTTTTTCCTGCGTGGTCCAACCCATTTCGATCAGGTCGGGCAGGGGGATGCCGGCAACGGTCGAATAGCGAACCGACGGAACCATGGTGTCGCCGTGGCCGCCCAGAACGAAGGCAGTGACGTCCCGCATGGAGACGTTGAACTCTTCGGCAAGGAAGTGACGGAAACGGGCGGAGTCCAGAACGCCAGCCATGCCGCAGACTTTGTTCGCGGGCAGACCCGAGAATTTCTGCAGAGCCCAAACCATCGCGTCCAGCGGGTTGGTGATGCAGATCACGAATGCGTCGGGCGCGTGGGCTGCGATGCCTTCGCCAACCGACTTCATCACTTTCAGGTTGATGCCCAGCAGGTCGTCGCGCGACATGCCCGGTTTACGTGCCACACCTGCGGTCACGATGCAGACGTCGGCGCCAGCGATGTCCTCGTAGGACTGGGTGCCGGACATTGCTGCGTCAAACCCTTCCGAGGGGCCCGATTCCGCGATGTCGAGGGCTTTGCCTTCGGGCAGGCCTTCTGCGATGTCGAACAGGACAACGTCGCCCAGTTCTTTCAGAGCTGCGAGGTGGGCAAGGGTGCCACCGATGTTGCCTGCGCCGATGAGGGCAATCTTGGGTCTGGCCATGGAAATTCTCTCCGGTCCGTTTTGAAATCGGAGATGGGGTAGTCGTTTCCGGCCTTTCGCGCAAGGGTGCTGCGATGCAGCGGGCAGGGTCTCACTGGGTTTTTGTACCAAAAAACCCTGTATCTATTGACTGGTGGCGCTAACGCTCTCTTTGTCGTATTTTTGTGATCAGACTGCGTTTTTGCCTTGTCTGCACTGCCCGCGCGCCTTCGGGCGAATGACGCAGTGTGCAGATTCGCGGTCAGGATGTAGGCTGGGCGCATCAATGCACTAAAGCGCCGATCCTTGGACTGGCGCTGCTTCCGCCAGGGTTTCAAAGGCCTGACCGCTGGCGACAAGGCAGGTCATCCCGTCGGCGCGGGTGACGGTGATTGTCCAGGTGCCAGAAGATGTGGAGGCAAAAACCTCAACGACTGCATTGTCCCGGCCAAGGCCGATGGACTGACGGCTTTCACCGTAATCTGTGGCCAATTTATCGACCACCTTGTCGCGTGGAGCGCAGATGTTGGTCGCGGTGGCCTGCGCTGACTGAGCACTTAGGAGGAGGGCGGCACAGCATAGCGCTGCGGGCTGGAGTAGGGGATGTGACATATCAGATGTCCTTTCGGGGAACGAAGAGCTAAGGACAGGCTGATGCTTTGGGCTGAAGATCCGGTTAACGGTCCGCGCGGCTTGCCTATATTCAGCCAATTGTGGAGCCGGATCCGCTGGACGTGGCGTTTTCTGCATTGCGGCGAGATTTGCCTTGAACTTTTTTGGCGATTTTGGTCTTTACAGCGCAACATTCTTGCGAGGAGATCTGAAATGGATATGGCCGCCCGCCCTTACCGCTCTGTACTGTATATTCCTGGGTCCAAGGACCGCGCGCTGGAAAAGGCCCGTGGTCTTGCCGTTGACGCGATCATCTTCGACCTCGAAGATGCGGTGGCCCCTGATGCCAAGGTCGGCGCGCGTGACACGCTGAAGGCCGCGCTGGCGGACGGCGGCTATGGCAACCGCGCCAAGATCATCCGCATCAACGGTCTGGACACCGAATGGGGTCAGGGCGACGTTGAGGCACTGCGTGGTGCGGACGCCGATGCCTTTTTGCTGCCCAAGGTGAATTCTGCCGCAGATGTGCAGGCGCTGGCCGATCTGCTGGGCAATAGCACCCCGATCTGGGCGATGATCGAAACGCCGCTGGGCGTGCTGAACGCGCTGGAGATTGCTGCCCACCCGCAGCTGCAGGGTTTTGTGGCTGGCACAAATGATCTGGCCAAGGAACTGAACTGTCGCTACCGCGCGGATCGTTTGCCGATGCAGATGGCGCTGCAGACCATGTTGCTTGCGGCACGCGCCCACGGCGTTGTGGCTGTGGACGGAGTGTACAACCAGTTCAAAGACGAAGAAGGCCTGAAAGCGGAATGCGATCAGGGCCGCGATCTGGGCTTTGACGGTAAAACGCTGATCCACCCCGCACAGGTGGAGGTGACGAACGTGGCCTTCGCCCCGTCGGAGGCAGAGATTGAGCTGGCCAAACGCCAGATCGCCGCCTTTGAAGAATGCGAAGCAGCGGGTGAAGGCGTGGCAGTTGTCGACGGGAAAATCGTTGAAAATCTGCACGTTGAAACTGCGACAAAACTGCTGGCCAAAGCGGCCGCTATTGCAGAACGTATGTAATCGGCGTTAGCTGCGCCCAGAATGAAATCCAAGACCCACGTATATACGGAGGCAACTTATGATTTGGCTTATTCTGGGCGTGCTCCTCTGGAGCGGCACACACCTCTTCAAACGACTGGCACCTGAGGCGCGCGCAAAACTGGGTGAAAAGGGCAGGGGCCCGATCGCCTTGTTGATCATGCTGTCCATCGTCCTGATGGTCATTGGTTATCGCGGTGCGGATGGCGCGTTTTTCTGGGGGCGCAGCCCGATGTTGGCAGGCATCAACAACCTGTTGATGCTGTTTGCGGTCTATCTGTTCGCCGCGTCGGGTCTGAAAACCCGTATCACCAAGGTGATCCGCCACCCGCAGCTGACCGCGATGAAGGTCTGGGCATTGGGGCACCTGATCGTGAATGGCGATACGCCGTCCTTTGTCCTGTTCGGTGGCCTTCTGGCCTGGGCCGTGGTGGAGGTGATCGTGATCAACCGCGCTGAACCGCGGCCTGCGCCACAGGATGACTACCCTATCGCCAAAGAGATCCGCGCCCTGATTGGCACTGTGATTGTGTTCGGTGGTATGGCTGGCGTGCACATCTGGCTGGGCTATAACCCCTTCGGATAAGGCCCATTGGCTAAGCTGGTTTGAATGAGGATACGACCATGAAACTTTATCGGATGCTGACCGAAGACGACACCTCGGCCTTCTGCCACAAAGTGACCGACGCGCTAAACAAAGGCTGGGAGCTGCACGGCGATCCCACCTATGCCTTTGACGCAGCCAACGGGGTGATGCGGTGCGGGCAGGCCGTGGTGAAAGAGGTCGACGGCACCTACACACCTGACATCAAACTGGGAGCTCAGTAAACACAATGGCAAAGACCAACGCAGGCCGCTTTTTTGAGGATTACAAACTGGGCGACGTGATCGTCCACGCGGTGCCGCGCACCGTCGCTGAGGGCGAGCGCGCGCTGTATCACGCCCTCTATCCGGCGCGTCATGCGCTCTATTCCTCGGATGAATTTGCGCGTGACTGCGGTCTGGAAGGCAGTCCGCTGGACGATCTGGTGGCGTTCCATGTGGTCTTTGGCAAAACCGTGCCGGATGTGTCGCTGAACGCGGTTGCGAACCTCGGTTATGCCGAAGGGCGCTGGCTGAAGCCGGTGTTCCCCGGCGATACCCTGCGGTCTGTGTCTGAGGTGATCGGCCTCAAACAGAACTCCAACGGAAAATCCGGTGTGGTCTGGGTGAAAACCCGTGGCTTCAACCAGATGGGCGAAGTGGTACTGGAATACGTACGCTGGGTCATGGTGCGCAAGAAAGATCAGGACCTGCCCGCCCCCGAAACCGTGATCCCTGACCTGAAACAGGTCATTCCGGCAGAGGATCTGGTGATCCCCGAAGGTCTGGATTTCAGCAACTATGATTTCGATCAGGCGGGTGAACCGCACCGCTGGGGTGATTATGAAGTGGGCGAGAAGATCGACCACGTTGATGGTGTCACCATCGAAGAGGCGGAGCATATGCTGGCCACTCGCCTGTGGCAGAACACCGCCAAAGTGCACTTCGACGCCACCTTCCGTCCTGATGGTCAGCGCTTGATTTACGGGGGGCACATCATTTCCATGGCGCGCGCCCTGTCCTTCAACGGTCTGGCCAATGCGCAGATGATCGTTGGTCTGAACGGTGGTGCACATGCGAACCCCTGCTTCTCCGGCGACACGGTGAAGGCATGGACCGAGGTGTTGGATAAGGCGAAAACAGATGCCCCGGGTGTTGGTGCGATTCGTCTGCGTCTTGTGGCCACGAAGGGTGGTGAACCCTTTGATCTGAAAGGCGAAGATGGCAAGTATAAGCCTGAAGTACTGCTGGATCTGGACTACTGGGCCTTGATACCGATGTGATGTTTTGGCGTGGTTTCCCTGTGATCACGCAGCTTTCCGTACGTGAAAACGACGCCAAACGCCCCTTCGCACCGGAGGGGCGTTTTTGCATCTACGACGGTTTAGACGTGCTGCGCGGCAGAATCATTTTCTAAAATCTGACCAAAAAACTTGGAAAAGTCTTTGTGATCACGCCCGCCACCACTGTGATCACAAACGATAGAAAAACTGTAATTTGTTAAACTATTAGCGCAACCGTGACGTCCCTACGTCGTGACATGCATGTAAATTCCGCTATGAAAGTAGCCAAGCAAAGGAACCTAGAAAGGAACTGGTATGGCTGATGTGAACCGCGGCAATCGTCCGCTCTCTCCGTTTATGATCGGGCCATATTACCGCCCTCAGATCACGTCGACTTCGTCGATCTTTGTGCGGATCACGGCCATCGCGTCGCTGGGCACTGTGACCTTGTTGGTCTGGTGGCTCTTGGCGGCTGCAACATCTGAATCGGCGTTTGGCTTCATCAACTGGCTGCTGACCAGCCTTGTTGGCGATCTGGTCCTGTTTTTGGCAACCTGGGCGATCTGGTACCACATGCTGGGCCGTCTGCGTCACGTTGTCTGGGACTTTGGCTACTGCCTAGACATTAAGACGTCTGAAAAACTGGGCTGGGGCATGTACGGGGCGGCAACCGTCCTGACACTGCTGACCGCTCTGGTTCTGTAAGGAGATTGGCGATGAGATTTCTCACGGATCGTAAACGCGCTGAAGGCATGGGTGCCGGCGGCGCAGGCAGTCAGCACCACTGGAAAATGCTGGTATCCTCGATTTTGATGGTGGTCATGGTGCCGCTGTTTATCATCGTAATGGGATCAGCCATTGGCCGCGATCACGCGGATGTACTGGCCTATTTCTCGCGTCCTGTTCCGGCACTGGTTGCGGGTCTGGGCCTGATTGTGGGCATTCGCCACCTGATGATGGAAGCTAACGAAGCAGTCGAAGACTATGTTGGTGGCGTGAAACGCAAGCTGACAATCGTTGCCGTAACAGCGTTCTGCTACTCGCTGATGGCGGCAGGTCTTCTGGCGCTGCTGAAACTCGCCGTATAAGCGCGGGAAGGATTTGAATATGACAACGTCCTACGAATACGAAACCCATGATTATGATGTGGTTGTGGTCGGCGCTGGTGGCGCGGGCCTGCGCGCGACGCTGGGCATGGCCGAACAGGGCCTGCGCACCGCTTGTGTGACCAAGGTGTTTCCGACCCGCTCGCACACTGTTGCGGCGCAGGGTGGCATCGCGGCTTCCCTTGGCAACATGGGGCCGGACAGCTGGCAGTGGCACATGTATGACACCGTCAAAGGCTCTGACTGGCTGGGTGACACCGACGCGATGGAATACCTCGCCCGTGAAGCGCCTAAAGCGGTTTACGAACTTGAGCATTATGGTGTGCCCTTTTCGCGCACCGAAGAAGGTAAAATTTACCAGCGTCCCTTCGGTGGCCATACCACCGAATTTGGCGAAGGACCGCCCGTACAGCGGACCTGTGCGGCAGCAGACCGGACCGGTCACGCGATCCTGCACACCCTTTACGGTCAGTCGCTGAAAAACAACGCAGAATTCTACATCGAGTATTTCGCGATCGACCTCTTGATGAGCGATGACGGCGAATGCCAGGGTGTTCTGTGCTGGAAACTGGACGACGGCACCTTCCACGTGTTTAACGCCAAGATGGTTGTTCTGGCGACCGGCGGTTATGGCCGCGCTTACTTCTCCGCCACGTCGGCCCACACCTGCACCGGTGACGGTGGTGGTATGGTGATGCGTGCGGGTCTGCCGATGCAGGATCTGGAGTTCGTGCAGTTCCACCCGACCGGTATTTACGGGTCTGGCTGTCTGATCACCGAAGGCGCACGTGGTGAGGGTGGTTATCTGACCAACTCCGAAGGCGAACGCTTCATGGAGCGGTATGCGCCGAACTACAAAGACCTGGCACCGCGCGACTATGTTTCGCGGTCGATGACAATGGAAATCCGTGAAGGTCGCGGTGTTGGCGCCGAAGGCGATCACATCCACCTGAACCTCAGCCACTTGCCGCCAGAGGCGCTGGCCGAACGTCTGCCGGGTATCTCGGAATCGGCCAAGATCTTTGCCGGTGTTGACGTGACCAAGGAGCCGATCCCAGTTCTGCCGACAGTGCACTATAACATGGGCGGCATCCCCACCAACTATTGGGGTGAGGTGCTGAACCCGACAGAGGAAAACCCAACCGGCGTTGTGCCCGGCCTGATGGCTGTGGGTGAAGCGGGTTGTGCCTCTGTGCACGGTGCGAACCGTCTGGGCTCCAACTCGCTCATCGACCTTGTTGTGTTTGGCCGCGCTTCGGCGATCCGTGCCGGTCAGGTTGTCGATCGTGAAGCCGCGATCCCGCAAGCACCGAAAGCACAGATCGACAAGGCGTTCGCTCGCTTTGATGGCCTGCGTTACGCCAAAGGTACGATCCCGACCGCGGATCTGCGTCTGGAAATGCAGAAGTGCATGCAGGCCGACGCCGCCGTATTCCGTACTGCCAAAACCATGGCTGAAGGCGTCGAGAAGATGACTGCGATTGCGGGCAAGATGGGCGATCTTAAGGTCACCGATACGTCGCTGGTGTGGAACTCTGATCTGATGGAAACGCTGGAGCTGACGAACCTGATGCCCTCCGCCATTTCGACCATCGTGTCGGCAGAGGCCCGTCAGGAAAGCCGTGGCGCCCACGCGCATGAGGACTTCCCTGAGCGTGACGATGAAAACTGGCGTGTGCACACCGTCAGCCGTGTTGATGAAACCGGCACCAAGGTGGACCTCAGCTACCGTCCGGTGATCACTGATCCGCTGACGCATGAGGATCAAGGTGGCATCAGCATGAAGACCATCGCGCCCAAGGCACGGACGTTCTGATGCGGATGGCCGTCGTGACATCCCTACTGGCAGGCGCAACCCTGATGGGCTGCGCTGTGCCTGACAAGCCTTGGCCTCTGGCCAAGACGGTAGAAGAATGTCGCTACGAGCACCGCAAAGAGGACGTACGGATCCGCAACATTCGGGCCACCACACCGCACCAAAACGCGGGGCCTTGGTGGATCACTCCAGTTGCCAGCGGTATCGCTAAAGGCGTTAGCAACAGCCAGAACGATCAGATGTTGGCCGCTTGTCTGACCCGCGTTGGGGCAACCTCAGCGGACGGCAACGGATTCTACACTACCCCCGGCAGCGTCAAAGCGGAGAATCGTGGATACGAGCCCTTGGCGGGATGTCACCAAGAGTCCTCGGTGATGCAGGGCGGGTCCAGCTACTGCGTCAGGTAGAATAAGATTTCGGTTCCGCCCGAATGCGGCGGGACCCTTTTGAACAGGGGCCTTTGGGTCCGACACACCTGTAACAGCGCCAGGGAAATCCCAGCGCGAAACAAGTAGGAGATGCGAATATGGTCCAGCTGACGCTCCCCAAGAATTCGAAGGTTAAGGTTGGTAAAACCTGGCCGAAGCCGACCGGTGCCAACAACATCCGCAAGTTCCAGATCTACCGCTGGAACCCTGATGATGGCGAAAACCCGCGGGTGGACACCTATTTCATTGATCTGGACAAATGCGGCCCGATGATTTTGGACGCGCTGATCAAGATCAAGAATGAGATTGACCCGACGCTGACATTCCGGCGCTCCTGTCGTGAAGGGATCTGTGGGTCCTGCGCGATGAACATTGACGGCATCAACACCCTTGCCTGTATCTACGGCATGGATGAGGTTCAGACCGATGTGGTCAAAATCTACCCATTGCCGCACATGCCGGTGGTGAAGGACCTGATCCCTGATCTGACCCACTTCTATGCGCAGCACGCATCGATCATGCCGTGGCTGGAAACCAAAACCAACCGCCCTGCCAAAGAGTGGAAACAGTCTATCGAGGACCGTAAGAAACTGGATGGCCTCTATGAATGTGTGATGTGTGCCAGCTGCTCTACCTCTTGCCCCAGCTACTGGTGGAACGGTGACAAGTATCTCGGCCCGGCAGCGCTGCTGCACGCTTACCGTTGGATCATCGACTCGCGCGATGAAGCGACCGGCGAGCGTCTGGATAACCTAGAAGATCCGTTCAAACTGTATCGGTGCCACACCATTATGAACTGCGCCAAGACCTGCCCGAAGGGTCTGAACCCGGCAAAAGCCATCGCAGAGATCAAGAAGCTTCAGCTAAGCCGCGCTGTTTGATCTTATTGACCGAACTACGAAAGGCCCGCCGGTTCGGCGGGCCTTTTTCGTTTCGAGATATGGCAGAGGCGGCAGATTTCTCTTGTTATTGACCGTAAACTCATCAATCGTCCGCGCAATTATCCCGGGGCAAGACCTCAGGTCAAAACCTCAGGACAGGCCGCTAAAGATGGAGCGCTGACATGACCCTCACCAACATTGTAGATTTGGATACTTATCCGATCGCAGATCCCGCCTTTCGCGCCGCCTGCAAGGCGGAGTTTGACAAGGACGGGGTATTTGTGATGCCTGATTTTGTCCTGCCGGACGCTATCACTGCGATCCGCGATGAGGGGGAGGCGAACCGGGATAAAGTCTACGGCAATGCCGAGCAGCACACGGTCTACCTGTCGAAAGCCGATCCTGCGTTCGCGCCAGATCACCCGCGCAACCGACTAGTTACTTCGTCAAAGGGCTGCCTCACCGATGATCGGGTGCCTCAGGCGTCAAGCTTGCGCGCGCTTTACGATGATCCGACCTTCCGCAGCTTTCTTTGTGACGTCTTGGGCGAAGAGGCACTGTATGAATATGCCGACCCGCTGTCATCGATCAATCTGCACTTTCATGAAACGGGGCAAGAGCTGGGCTGGCATTTCGACAATTCGTCCTTTTCGATCACCTTGATGGTGCAGACGCCAGAGGCGGGCGGGCAGTTTGAATATGTCACTGCCGTGCGTGATGCTGATAGCGGCGAGATGGGGTTTGATCAGGTGCGTGATATCCTGGATGGCAAGGCACCGGTGAAAACCATGCAGGCAGAAGCGGGGACGCTGGTGTTTTTCCGTGGCCGTAATTCTATCCACCGTGTGGCACCGAATGCAGGCGATCGCACCCGCATGCTGGCAGTGCTGGCCTATAACGCTGAACCCGGCGTATCGCTGTCGGAATCGGCGCGAATGACCTTTTACGGGCGTCTGGACTGAGATGAGGGGCTGCCGTTGCGGAAATATGCAATTTCTGCATGGCAGCATTCAGGGAATAAGGGGGTCTCGTCCAATCAGGAATCGTTTATGCTGCATTGCAGAAACGATTAGATAAAGGGGCCTCCGATGACCGATACACGCACCGCAGTAGCGGCCGAAAGATCCGCAGCAGACTTGGCGCTTGAGGCGCTGAATCAGGCGTTTGAATATTACACCCCCACCCCTGTTCTTGCCAAAGACGAGGACGAGCTGGTCGAATATTACGAATACGCCGCCGCTGCTTGATCCACATCCTGCCGTGTGAACCCCGCTGAAGCGTCCCCTTGGGGCGCTTTTGCGTTTTGCCTTTCCTTACTGGGAACGCTCTGGCACATCATGCCTATGATTATCATTGCTGGTTTGATCCTCGCCTTTGTGCTGATGATGCTTTTTGGCAATCGAACCACCCGCCAGTGCAAGTGGCGGATGGATCGCGCCCGCGATCAAGATGGACAAAGCTTCTATCGATGTGCCGTCTGTGGCGAGATCCGCTTTACAAATGATGGCAGGCCACCAAAACTCTGCGCAACAGAGGTGCCGCCGCCTAGCATGTGAGCACCGGTCAGAAAGAGGTGTTCCATGTCCATGCCCCCCAATGATGCCAAGGCCCGCCGCGCAGTGCCGCCGGTGATTTGCTATCCGGTGGAAACCCTGCCTAGGCCCAACCTCGCGCTGTACCGTGAGGCGCGTGCCACTGCTGAGAAAGTGGATGAAGTGGTTGTCGATCCCCGCGATGCAGCCAGTTTCACCGTGAAGGCGGGGCAGTTTTTCCGTATTTCGTCCATCGAAGGACCGCAGGTCGGGGATCTGAACCTGTTCAACGCAAACGACCTGTCAGAGAGGTTTTACTCTGGCAAGACGCGCGCCCTGCACCGCACCCATATCACTACCGGTGATCGCATGTGGTCCTGCCACCCATATCTGCGGCCGATGGCAACAATCATCGAAGATACGCTTAACTGGTATGGCATGGATGAGTTTGGCGGATCCGTCCATGATGTGATCGGGACGCGTTGTGATCCGTACACCAACAACCTCCTCAGTGGGGGGCAGTATCACTATTGCTGTCACTCAAACCTCACGCGCGCCTTGGCGGATTATGCGGATCTGCCATTGGACGAGGCAGAGCGCGCGGTGCATGACGTGCTGAACGTGTTTATGTGTACAGGCTTTACCCGTGACACCGGGCAGTATTTCATGAAGGCCAGCCCCGTGCGCCCCGGCGACTATCTGGAGATGTTTGCCGAGATTGACGTACTGGGTGTGCTGTCAGCCTGTCCGGGTGGGGATTGTTCGACGGTGCATTCGTCAGATCAGGCGGCCTGCTATCCGCTGTTGGTGGAGGTGTTTGCGCCCGCGAAGGGTGCATTGGGTGATTGGACCAGCCCGCCGGTTAACGGGTATGACCGTAGTCACGGGCGGTGAGACAAACAGATTTTGGCGCGGGTGTTAGCCGGGATCGCGCCCGGGTTTCCACCGGGAGGGCGCGACCCTTAACGCAAAACGCCAGCCCTGGGCGGGGGCTGGCGTTGGGTCATTCCAAGTGGATTGCGAAATCAAGCAAAGGCTGCTTCGAGGGCAATCTCGACCATATCACCAAAGGTCTTTTCACGGTCCTCAGACGGTAGCGCCTCACCGGTCAGCAGGTGGTCCGATACGGTCAGCACGGCCAAACCCCGCACATTGTAGCGGGCAGCAAGGTTGTAAAGCTCTGCCGCTTCCATCTCGACGCCCAGAATGCCGTGGCGGGTCATTTCCTTGTCCAGATCAGGGCGTTCCGAATAGAATACATCGGATGAATAGATGCCGCCCACGTGGGTGGCGACCTCTTTCGCCTCGGCAGCCTCAACCGCTGCCTTCAGCAGTGACCAGTCGGCGCAGGGGGCGAAGTTCAGTTCCTTGAACATGCCGCTCGAAGGGCTGTTCAGCGTGCTTGCGGTCATTGCGATGATCACATCGCGCACTTTCACTTTGTCCTGCATGCCACCGCAGGACCCGATACGTATCAGTGTTTTCGCGCCGTAGTCGCGGATCAGCTCATTAGCATAGATCGAAAAGGATGGCATTCCCATGCCCGATCCTTGGATGGTGACGCGGTTGCCCTTGTAAGTGCCGGTGAAACCCAGCATGCCGCGCACTTCATTGACCAGAACAGCGTCGTCCAGAAACGTTTCTGCCGCCCAGCGGGCGCGGTAGGGGTCGCCCGGCATCAGGACGGTTTCTGCAATCTCACCGGGTTTGGCACCAATATGTACGGTCATCTCTCTCAGCTCCTATCGGCTGTATTTCACGAAGGGC
Source organism: Thalassobius sp. Cn5-15 (assembly GCF_022347685.1). Taxonomy (GTDB): domain Bacteria; phylum Pseudomonadota; class Alphaproteobacteria; order Rhodobacterales; family Rhodobacteraceae; genus Thalassobius. The sequence goes on along the minus strand of NZ_JAKRGF010000003.1, from coordinate 130,928 downwards.
GTCAGCTGCGCGATACGGTCATATAGCTGACGCGCTGTTTTGTTAAACTCTTGAGTCATCCAGTAGACCTTCGGCGTGCCATTGTCATCCGCTGCTTTATAGACCGCCTCGATCAACGCGCGACCGATGCCTTGGCCACGGACGCTGGGGGCGGCGTAGAGGTCCTGTAGGTAACAGCAGTCTTCCACCTGCCAATTGTGGGCGTGATAGATGTAATGGACCAGCCCAACAGGTGCCCCGTCCAGCAGTGCGATCATCCCGTTTTGCTGCGTGCGTGCGGGGTCAATCAGGCGGGCGAAAGTGGTTTCAGAAACCGCCTCGGATACGGTGCTTTCGTAGAATTCCAGATAAGCGGTCCACAGGCGGTGCCAGTCGGCCTGATCAGCGACGTCGAGCGGGCGGATGATAAGTGTCATGGCATTGCTTTCACATAGGGCGTGATGCGGACAGCCTAAGCCACATCACCACACGAGGTTATAGAGCCATATCCAGAAGAATATGCTGGCAGGGATGGCCAGCACCATAAAGCCGCCCTTTAGCACGGTCATGCCAAAGCGTACGCGCAGCACAACCACCATCAAGGCCATAAAACTGAGGACTATATACCAGAACAATCGACATCCCTTTCAGGAGTCGATTGCTACTGTATTTATCGCTGGGTGCAAAGGGCGATGCAGTGCCCTCGCGGCTTACTCTGCGGCAACTGCCGTCGGATCAACCAGCTGTACCACATCACGCATGATGGCATTCAGCTCAAAGTCCTTGGGCGTGTAGACCCGCGCCACGCCCTGCTCCAACAGACGTTCAGCATCTGCGTCTGGAATAATGCCGCCGACGATGACCGGAATATGGCTGAGACCGGCGTTTTGCATCCGCTCCAGCAGATCCTCGACCAGTGGCATGTGAGAGCCGGACAGGATCGACAGACCGACCACATGCGCCTTCTTCTCCTGGGCGGCTGTGACCAGTTCCTCTGGCGTCAGTCTGATGCCTTCGTAGTCGATGTCCATGCCGCAATCACGGGCACGGAAAGCGATCTGTTCCGCCCCATTCGAGTGACCGTCGAGGCCGGGTTTGCCAACCAGGAACTTCAGGCGGCGGCCCAATTTGTCGCTGACCACATCTACCGCTTCGCGGATGTCTTCCAGACCTTCGGTCTTGTTGCTGATGGATTTTGACACGCCGGTCGGGCCACGGTATTCGCCGTGCACTTTGCGCATCTGGGTGGCCCATTCACCGGTGGTGACGCCAGCTTTGGCCGCTGCGATCGACGCGGGCATGATGTTGTCACCCGCTTCAGCCGCAGCGCGCAGGTCTTTCAGCGCTTTCTCTACCGCTTGTTGATCACGGCCTTCTTTCCATTCGGTCAGGCGCTGGATCTGTTCGGCCTCAACCGCCGGATCCACAACCATGATGCCGCCATCGCCAGTCATCAGCGGCGAGGGTTCGCCTTGGGTCCATTTGTTTACGCCCACAACGATGGTTTCGCCGGCTTCGATACGGTTCAGGCGGTCGGCGTTGGATTCCACCAGACGGCCCTTCATGTAGTCAATCGAACTGATCGCCCCACCCATCGCGTCAAGGTTGGCCAATTCAGAGCGCGCGCCTGCCTTCAACTCTTCAACCTTGCGGTCGACGGCAGGGTTGTTGTCGAACAGGTCGTCATATTCCAGCAGGTCGGTCTCATAGGCCATGATCTGCTGCATACGCATCGACCACTGCTGATCCCACGGGCGCGGCAGGCCCAGTGCTTCGTTCCATGCGGGCAACTGAACGGCGCGGGCGCGGGCTTTCTTTGACAGGGTTACCGCCAGCATTTCAATCAGGATGCGGTAAACGTTGTTTTCCGGCTGCTGTTCGGTCAGACCGAGGGAGTTCACCTGAACCCCGTAGCGGAAGCGGCGGGATTTCGCGTCAGTGACGCCATAACGCTCCACCAGAATTTCATCCCACAGATCGACGAAGGCGCGCATTTTGCACATTTCGGTTACGAAACGGATGCCCGCGTTCACAAAGAAGGAGATACGCCCGCACAGCGCTGGGAAATCCTCAGGCGCCACGCGCGGTTTCAGCGCGTCCAGAACCGCAATCGCGGTGGCCAGCGCAAAGGACAGTTCCTGCTCCGGTGTCGCGCCTGCCTCCTGCAGGTGGTAGGAACAGACGTTCATCGGGTTCCATTTGGGCACGTTGGTGTAGCAGTATTCGGCCACATCCGCGATCATCTTCAGCGACGGTTTCGGCGGGCAGATATAGGTGCCGCGGCTTAGATATTCCTTGATCAGGTCGTTCTGAACGGTGCCCTGCAGTTTGGACACATCGGCGCCCTGCTCTTCGGCCGTCGCGATATAGAGCGACAACAGCCAAGGTGCGGTCGCGTTGATCGTCATCGAGGTGTTCATCTGCTCCAGCGGGATCTGGTCAAACAGGGTGCGCATGTCGCCCAGATGGCAAACAGGGACGCCCACCTTGCCCACCTCACCGCGCGACAGAATGTGGTCACTGTCATAACCGGTCTGCGTCGGCAGGTCGAAAGCGACGGACAGGCCGGTCTGACCTTTTTGCAGGTTGGAACGATAAAGCGCATTCGATGCTTTGGCAGTGGAGTGACCTGCGTAGGTCCGGATCAGCCAGGGGCGGTCTTTCTGGCGCTCTGGGGTGGTCTCGGTCATGGGCCTCTCCTACTCGCTGGATGGATGAATCACATCGGCAATAATATTTCGTCGCGCAATAGATACGTGGAATAATCCAACTTTGTCAATTCGCCGCATCGCAGCGTCACAATTTGCTGCACTGCATCTAAAGAGGTGGCCTCTGGCCCATTTACCCCGACAGAGTTTCGCGGCATTGTGCGGCCATGACACGAAACGTTGAAATGCCGCTCTGGGTGCTGCTTTTACTCCTAGGGTTTGCGGCGGTAACTTTTGCATCCCACTTTCTATTCCCTTCTGTCCGCTGGTTCTTCCGCAAGCGGATGGAGCGGCTGGTCGCGCAGCTCAACACGCGCCTAAGCCGGCCAATCCAACCGTTCAAGCTGGCGCGACGTTACGATATGATCGAACGGCTGATTTATGACCCTGAGGTGTCGCAAGCGGTTTCAGATTATGCCAAGAAGAACGGGGTGCCAGAGGCGGTGGCCTTTGAAAAGGCGCGCAGCTACGCGCGTGAGATTGTGCCCGCCTTCAGTGCATGGACCTATTTCCGGTTTGGATCGCGCATCGCGGAACTGGTCAGTCGTAGCTTTTATCGCGTGCGGGTGTTGAACCGCGACCTAAAGAAGATTGACGGGCTGGATCCGAACGCCACTGTTGTTCTGGTGTCTAACCACCGGTCTAACATGGACTATGTGCTGCTGACTTTTCTGGCGTCACGCAACGGTGCGCTGTCCTATGCAGTGGGCGAATGGGCGCGCGGTTGGCCATTGGGTCCGCTGGTGCGGGCGATGGGCGCTTATTTTATTCGCCGCCGCGATGGCAACGACCTCTACCGTCAGGTGTTGGAGAAGTATGTAGAACAGGCCACTCATGCAGGTGTGACACAGGCGGTGTTCCCGGAAGGGCGCCTGACGCTGGATGCCCGGCTGGCCAAGGCGCGGCTGGGGATCCTGAAATATATCTATGACGCCAATGCTGATGGGGATCGGGATGTGATCTTTGTACCAGTGGCGATGAATTACGACCGCCTGCTGGAAGATGAGGTGCTGATTGCAGCCCAGACCGCTGGGCGTGGCAGCTTTCGGGTCAAGTTCCGCCGTGTGTTCTGGGGGGCGCTGAAACTGTGGTGGGTGGGGCGCCGTGAACGTCGTAGCCGTTATGGCAATGCGGCGGTGCGCTTTGGTGACCCGATTGCGCTGAATGATTTTGACGGCGACGTGCAAGGGCTGGCGGACGGGCTGATGGGGCAGATCGCTCGCGATATGCCGGTGCTGCCGGTGCCGTTGATTGCTTATCTTTTGCAAACCGAAGGGGACGGCGTCGATCTGACCGCGCTGGAGGCGCGTTTGGACAGCGCGATGGCGTGTTTGCCAGAACGAAATATTTATTTGCCGCGACGTCGCACAAGCCTTGCTGTGCAACAGTCGATCACTCTTCTCGAAGGGCGGGGTGTTGTCACGCTGGAGGAGGAAAAGGTTAAAATTGTTGAGGAAAAGCGCGAAATCCTTACTTTTTACGCCAATTCTATCGACCATTTATTTCGCGCATGCAGCGCTGATCTCTAGCGCAATGCTGCATTTGCAGGGTTATAAAATTTCAAAACCTCCATAATCGACATTGCTTTGTTGCGCGGCCATCTTTATCTCTCGGGTCAGAGACGCGATTCTGCATCGCGGCATAAACGGACTACATGGAGGCTCAGATGGCTCTGGATACCAACACCGGCACCGCATCCTACGATGCGCCAGAAAAAGATCTCTACGAAATCGGTGAAATGCCCCCGATGGGCTATGTTCCCGAAAAGATGTACGCTTGGGCGATCCGCCGCGAGCGTCAGGGTGAACCCGATCAGGCCATGCAGGTCGAAGTGGTAGACACCCCCAAGCTGGACAGCCACGAAGTGCTGGTTCTGGTTATGGCCGCGGGTGTGAACTACAATGGCATCTGGGCGGGTCTCGGTGTTCCGATCAGCATGTTCGATGTGCACAAGCAGCCTTACCACATTGCAGGCTCTGATGCCTCGGGGATCGTTTGGGCTGTTGGTGACCGCGTTAAGAACTGGAAAGTGGGCGATGAGGTTGTCATCCACTGTAACCAGGACGACGGTGACGATGAAGAATGCAACGGCGGCGACCCGATGTATTCGCCCAGCCAGCGTATCTGGGGGTATGAAACCCCCGATGGCTCCTTTGCTCAGTTCACCCGCGTTCAGGCACAACAGCTGCTGCCGCGTCCCAAACATCTGACCTGGGAAGAGAGCGCCTGCTACACCCTGACTTTGGCCACTGCGTACCGCATGCTGTTCGGCCACCACCCGCATGAACTGAAGCCGGGCCAGAATGTTCTGGTTTGGGGCGCGTCGGGCGGTCTGGGTTCCTATGCGATTCAGCTGGCAAACGCGGCCGGTGCCAACGCGATCGGCGTCATCTCGGGCGAAGACAAGCGTGATTTTGTGATGGGTCTGGGTGCCAAAGGCGTGATTAACCGCAAGGACTTCGACTGCTGGGGTCAGCTGCCTACTGTGAACACCCCCGAATACGATGCATGGTTCAAAGAAGCCCGTCGTTTCGGCAAAGCGATCTGGGACATCACTGGTAAGGGCAACAACGTAGACATCGTGTTCGAGCACCCCGGTGAATCGACTTTCCCGGTGTCGAACCTGGTCTGTAAGAAGGGCGGCATGGTTGTGATCTGCGCCGGCACCACCGGCTTTAACTGTACCTTCGACGTGCGTTATACGTGGATGCATCAGAAACGTCTTCAGGGGTCGCACTTCGCCCACCTGAAACAGGCGGCTGCCGCGAACAAACTGATGATCGAACGTCGCATCGATCCCTACATGTCCGAAGTGTTCCCTTGGGCCGAAATCCCCGATGCACATATGAAGATGTATAAAAACGAGCACAAGCCCGGCAACATGTCGGTGCTGGTTCAGGCCCCGAAAACCGGCCTGCGCACGCTGGAAGATGTTCTGGAGGCAGGTAAGGCCTAAGCGCCTTTCCCCTTCATTTCCCTCGACCGCATCCCTGCAAAGGGGTGCGGTTTTTTGTGGGCGGGTCTGCGTACGCAGCGTTTCCGGTTTGGTGAGGTGGTGGCGCTAGACCTCTGCCCATGCTGCGGTGGGAAACATATACGCGGACAGAGAGGTATCTGATCTGGGAGGACGCGGCGTTTCGTGCGCAGGGCTGGCTGTTGCTTGATCACCGGCATGGCGCATGGCAAATGGACGGCGATCTGCGCCTTAGCCCGATCTGTGACACGCAGGCTGCGGCGGCTTTGGCATTGGCGGCACAGGTGTTATCTGCGCAGGGTTCAGCCCGGAAAATCAGACATCTACAGGCGCTGGGCGTGCCTGCGCTCACCCGTGTTTCGCGCTGTTCCTTATCTCAGATTTGGCGTTGGGTGGCTGTTCCCCATGTCAGCCATGCAATGCCTCTGGCCCTTCCACCGCCCCCCATGTAGGGTCGCGCCATGACTGTTCCCGCGCTGCAATTCTCCGATGATCAGGCCGCTGCCTTTGATCGAATTACCGACATCCTGCGCGCTGCGGGGGTGGACCTGAATGATGATGACGGTGACCTCCTGCGCCCGCCAGAGGATGGCCGCAGTCGTGTCGTCGCGGTGACGGGTAAGGCAGGATCCGGTAAGACGCTTTTGCTGTCGCAACTCTACAAAGCGCTTGAGGCGGCGGGGGTTGAGGTGGTCTCCGGCGACTATGAGGGTAAAAAGCGCAAAGAACGTCGTACCTTGGCGATCCTTGCACCAACAAACAAAGCGGCCAGCGTGTTGCGGATGCGCGGCGTGCCTGCGACGACCATTCACCGTATCCTCTATACCCCCGTCTACGATCCCGAATATGAGAAGATTGCCGAGTGGTTGGCCGGTAGCGGAGACAAACCCGATATAGAAGAGCTGACCGATGAAGCGCTGGAACGCGCCAAAGCGTTTTATGAACTGCATAAATCCATTCCCGGCGCTTTGGCCGCTGCGGGTCTGCGCGGGTCCGACTTTATCACCGGCTGGAAACGGCGGGACGAACCGCTGGACATTGGATTTATCGACGAAAGCTCGATGCTGGACGATAAACAGGTCACAGATCTGAAAGAGATTTTCCCAACGCTGGTGCTGTTCGGCGATCCCGCCCAGTTGGCACCGGTGGGGCAGTCGGGGCAGATGGTCTTTGACACCATGCCACCACAGGCGGTGATGAATCTCAGTCGTATTCACCGTCAGCAAGCGGATAACCCGATCCTTGATCTGGCCCACGCACTGGCGGATCCTCAGATCGGGTTTGAGGACTTTGAACGCTTGGTCGAAGACAGTGCCAAGCGCGATGACCGCGTGATCTGGGGCCAGCGGGTAGAGGTGGACCTGATGGCACGTTCCCCCGTCCTTGTTTGGCGCAACGCCACGCGGATCCGGCTGATCAACGCCTTCCGCTCTGTTTACGGCGCGCCGGAGGATGAGTTGTTGTCCGGTGAACCGCTGATTTGTGACGGGATCGAACTGCCGTTGAAACACCGCAAGAAGCGACTGGATCTGGAGGCTCGCGGCCTGATCAAGGGCGCGCAGGTGGTGTTTCTGGGCAAGGGACGCAAACCCGGATTCTCTCGCCTGCATGTGATGGGGGCAGAGGATCCGCAGGTTTCTGCAGCCTCGATTGTGAAGATTGAAAAACCTGATGAGGAAGAGCCGTTCATCCCCTTCGCCGCCCGTATGGGCGCTGTGTTCCTGCATGGTGCGGCGGTGACGATCCACAAGGCGCAAGGCTCACAATGGCAGAACGTGCAGGTCTTTGCCCCTGACCTCTACGCAGCCGCACGTATGGGACGGGTGGAGGCAGGGCAACCTCTGTGGAAACGTCTGGCTTATGTCGCGATCACCCGCGCCGAAGAGCGCCTGCATTGGGTGGTGCGCCCACGTCTGTCAAAACCGTCAGAGCCGCTGCGCATCGACGACCTGAAAGCCAAGGCCGCCCCGACCCTCACCCTGACGCAAGAGGAGAGCGAGGCATGAAAACCATCCTGATCACCGGCGCCAGCGCGGGCATCGGCGCGGCCTGCGCACGTGCCTTCCTAGAGGCGGGTTGGCAGGTGGGCCTGTTGGCCCGCCGCGCAGAGGCATTGGCAGATGTGGCTGGCGGTCTTGAAAATGCGGTGATCCTACCTTGTGACGTAACGGATGCCACAGCGGTTCGCGCGGCGTTTGATACCTTCGTGGCGCAGGCGGGGCGGCTTGATGTGCTGTTTAACAACGCAGGCACGTTTGGAACCGCGGGCACGGTGGATGCGATCGCGCCCGAAGACTGGGATCGGGTGCGGGCGGTGAACTTGGACGGAATGCTCTACTGCGCACAGGCGGCGTTTGGCCAGATGCGGCGGCAGGTTCCGCAGGGCGGACGGATCATCAACAACGGCTCCATTTCGGCCCATAGTCCGCGTGAGGGGTCGATCTGTTATACTACGACGAAACACGCGATTACTGGGATGACCAAATCGCTGTCGCTGGACGGACGGCCTTTCGGGATTGCCTGCAGTCAGATCGATATCGGCAATGCGCGCACAGAATTGTTGCAGGGCATCATGGATCAAGACCCGGAAAACGCGCCGCCCACGATGGATGTTACTCATGTCAGTGACGCGGTTCTGCATATGGCGGGCCTGCCGGCAGAGGCGAACGTGCAGTTCATGACGCTTATGGCCACCACGATGCCCTATGTCGGGCGTGGCTAACGCGTTGCTTTAGCCGTCACGGATCAGTCGGAACAGGGCAGAGGCACCCCAGCCGCAGAACACCGCAATCACGATCGACAACAATCCATAAATCGGTGCCTGATCTTGGGCCAGATTGAATAGGAACCGTTCCAGCCCGACCTTGCGCACGTCAATTATCGTTGTCATATCCGCTACTACATTGCCGTCGCGCAGCAGGAAAATCCGCGCGTTATAATCGCCCTCTGTCAGGTTGGATGGCAGTGCGATAGAGGCGCGGAACAGCGTTTGCTGATCCACTTTTACCGCATCCTCCAACAGTTGGTAGGATCCGTTATTGGCCTGAATCCGCATCAGGGCATCGGTAAAGGCCTGTGTGTTACCAAAGGCGACAGTGGCGCTGACCGACTGGATCGCCTTGTCTATGGTAATGGCGTAGCGTTCGTTTTCGATCCGGCGCAGAATATCCTCCAGCGGGGCGGAGGAAGCCACCGCGTAGAAGGCCGGTGCGCGCTCCACCTCCAGTGTCGCGCCGTTCATCCAGATGCCAAACCGGCGCTCTTTGCGGCGGACCTCGACAGGGCCAGTGGGACCTTCGATGGCGATGATGACGTTCAGATCGCTCTCAGGGATCGCCACTTCACGTTTCACCGCGCCGAAGATCAGGATATCGGAGCCATCAAACTGCGCGGTGATTGCCACCTGGTCCTGACTGAGGCCGAGCACGATCGCTTCCTCGGCCTGCGCGGCGAAGGTGAGGGTGAGCAGCGTGATCAGCGAAATGAGCCAGCGCATCACCGCCCCCCTGCCGCAACGCGGCTGATGGAATAAAGCTCTCGTGGTTCCAACAGCAGGTCCAGAGCAATCTTGCCACAGACCGACAGCACGAGAAGCGCGAGCAGGATGCGCAGTGTCTCTGCCTTCAGCTTAACCCCGATGGAACTGCCAAACTGGGCCCCGATGACGCCGCCGATCAACAGGAACAGGGCCAGCGGCAGGTCCACAGTTTTGTTGGTGATCGCGTGCAGTAGCGTGTTGAAACCGGCAACAAAGATAATCTGAAACAGCGAGGTGCCGACAACCACTTTGGTCGGCATGCCAAGGATATAGATCATCGCAGGGACCATGATAAACCCACCCCCAACGCCCATCACCGCCGACAGAACCCCAACGGCGGCACCGACCAGTAACACCGGAATGACAGAGATATAGAGGCCAGAGGCGCGAAAGCGGATCTTGAACGGCAGACCATGCACCCAATTGTGCTGGCTGCGCTTGCGGCGTGCGCCGCCTGCCTTGCGGGCGCGACGAATGGCACGCAGGCTTTCTATGAACATCAGCCCGCCGATAATGCCAAGGAAGACAACATAGCAGAGCTGCACCAGTAGATCGACTTGGCCCAGAGATTTCAGATAGTTGAACAGCAAGATGCCAAGTGCTGATCCGACAAGACCACCGGCCAGAAGGTAGGTGCCCATTTTCAGGTCTACTGTCTTGCGTTTTAAGTGCGCAAAGAGGCCAGAGACAGAGGAGGCAACGATCTGATTGGCTGATGTGGCCACCGCGACCGCAGGCGGGATGCCGACAAAAAACAGCAAAGGCGTGATCAGAAACCCGCCACCAACGCCGAAAATGCCGGATAAGACCCCCACAAGCCCACCAAGTCCGAACAACAGGAAAATGTTTACCGAAACCTCGGCGATGGGGAGGTAGAACTGCATATGTTTTCCTAGCGTGAGCTTGGTCGTTCTCGCAAGGGAAAGCTGTGAAATTTTGACGCAGGTGTTGCTGGAGGGGCGCTGCCGCCCTTATGGGTCATATGATATGACCCAATTCACCATGGGATGTTTGGTGACAGTGAACGAAAATATAGCCCGGGCGGTTGGAACCGTCCGGGCTGCTGTCTTTGGGATGGGGGGGCGTGTTTAGCGTTCCTTCACGTAGGGTTGCCCACCGGCACGTGGTGGGATCGCCTTGCCAACAAAACCAGCGAGGATCACCACCGTCAGGATATAGGGTAGCGCGCCCAACAGCTGTGCCTGAACGGCAACGCCAGTGACGTTTTCGATCATGTCAGGGCGCAGTTCCAGCGCCTGAAACAGGCCGAACAGCAGGGTCGCGGATAGCGCGTACCAAGGCCGCCATTTGGCAAAGATCAGTGCCGCCAGGGCGATATAGCCGCGCCCTGCGGTCATATCCTTGACGAAGCCTGCCTGAAGCGCGGTGGCCAGATAGGCGCCCGCAATGCCGCAGAGGACGCCGCAGATCATCACCGCCGCATAGCGCAGGCCGACGACAGACACACCGGCTGTGTCAACAGATGCGGGGTTTTCTCCAACAGCCCGCAGGCGCAGGCCGAAACGGGTGGCGTAGAGCACCCACCACGTCAGCGGCACCAGTGCAAAGGCGATATAGACAAGGATCGAGTGACCAGAGATCAGCTCTGAATAGATCTGCTGAAGCGGACCCGCCTCTGCGATCAATTGCGACAGCGGGCGGCCTGCAGCCTCTGCCTCTGTCGGGCCGATCGCGAAGGGTAGCTCAATGCCAATGAAACGGCTGTCATCTGTGAGGGACGGCGTGCGCCCACCTTGGGCAAACCAGCTTTGCGCGACCAGAACGGTCATCCCGCTTGCCAGCATGGTGATCGCGAGGCCAGAGATTAGCTGGTTGCCGCGGAAGGTGATCGAGGCAAGGCCGTGGATACCCGACAGCACCAGCGAAATACTGATGCCTGCCAGAAGGCCCATCCAGACGGACCCCATGCTGTAGGCAATCGCCGCCGAGAAGAAGGCGGCGGCCAGCATCTTGCCTTCTAGTCCAATATCGAAAATGCCGGCGCGTTCTGAATAGAGGCCCGCCAGACAGGCCAGCAGCAGCGGCGTAGCCAGACGGATGGTTGTGTCGAAGAGTTGGATCAGATCAAGGAATGCCATGTGCTCAGCCCTCCTTTCTAGTGTTGAGGGCTAGGAAAACCCGTTCCAGTGGCATCCGCACCATATTGTCCAGCGCCCCAGTGAACAGGATGACCAGCGCCTGAATGACGACGATCAGCTCGCGTGGGATATTGGTCCACAGCGCCAGTTCCGCGCCGCCCTGATAGAGGAAGCCAAAGAGGATCGCGGCCAGAAATACTCCGAACGGGTGGTTGCGGCCCATCAGTGACACGGCGATACCGATGAAACCGGCGCCTTCCACCGCGTTCAGGACCAGTCGTTCGCTTTCACCCATCACGTTGTTGATCGCCATCATCCCTGCCAGACCGCCGGAAATCAGCATGGTTACGATGGTGATTTTGAATGGCGAAATACCTGCGTAGCGCGCCGCGCTTTCAGATTTCCCGAAGGCACGCAATTCAAACCCGAAACGGGTGCGCCATATCAGCGCCCAGACGCCGATACAGGCGGCAATGGCGATCAGCAGACTGATGTTGGCGGGGGCGTGTTTGGAAAACTCAATCCCGACAGTGCCCAGAATGTCATGCAGACTGGGCAAATGTGTTGACTCTGGGAACTTCGCCGATGCCGGATCCATCGCGCGTGGGGGGCGCAACTGGTTTACCAGCACGTAGTTCAGCAGCGAAAAGGCGATAAAGTTGAACATGATGGTGGTGATCACCACGTGGCTGCCGCGCCGCACCTGCAGGTAAGCGGGTATCAGCGCCCATGCTGCGCCAAAGAGTGCCGCCCCGCCGGAGGCTGCGATGAGGGCGATTGACCAATGCGGCCATGGGATGAACAGGCAGATCAGCGCGACGCCCAGACCGCCCAGCATCGCCTGACCTTCGCCACCGATGTTGAACAGGCTGGCATGGAAGGCAATCGCCACCGCAAGGCCGGTGAACATGAAGTTGGTTGCGTAATACAGCGTGTAGCCCCAGCCGTTGCTGGAGCCCAGCGCGCCCTGCACCATCAGTTTTACCGCCTCAATCGGGTCCTCGCCGATGGCCAGGATCACCAGTGCAGAAATCGCCGTCGCCAGAATAAGAGAAATCAGCGGGATCAGGACCACATCGGCCCACTTAGGCATCTTATCCATCAGGCCGCTCCTTCACTTGCGGTCACGCCAGCCATCAGCAGGCCCAGTTCTTGTGCGTTGGTGTCTTGGGGCAGGCGCTCGCCCATGATCTCGCCATCAAACATCACCGCGATGCGGTCTGACAGCGACATGATCTCATCCAGTTCGACCGAGACGAGGAGGATCGCCTTGCCCTGATCACGCAGCTCGATGATTTGTTTGTGGATGAACTCAATCGCGCCGATGTCGACACCACGGGTCGGCTGACCAATCAGCAAGAGGTCGGGGTTCCGCTCAATCTCTCGCGCGACAACGATTTTCTGCTGGTTGCCACCAGAGAAATTTTTCGCCGCCAGCCACGGCAGCGGCGGACGCACGTCGAACTTGTCCATCTTGGCCTGTGTGTCGGCCCGCAAGGCAGCGTTGTCCATGAACAGGGCGTTCTTCTGATACTTCGCATCGTGATGATAGCCGAAGGCGACGTTTTCCCAAGCGTGGAAATCCATGATCAGACCTTCGCTCTGACGATCCTCCGGTACGTGGGCAATGCCACGCGCACGACGCGAGCGGCCATCGGAATGCTTGCCAGTCAAGTCTAGCGCATCACCGTTCAGGCGCACAGTCCCCTGACCTGTGATCATGCCGCCCAGAACCTCCATCAATTCCGATTGACCATTCCCTGCCACACCGGCAATGCCGAGGATTTCACCCGCGCGGATGTTGAGCGATACGTTCTTCAGGCGCTCAACGCCGTTATCATCGGTGACGGAGAGGTTCTCCACCTCTAAAATGGTTTGGGCAGGCTGGGCTGGTGCCTTTTCCACCTGTAACAGAACCTTGCGGCCAACCATCAGCTCGGCCAGCTGTTCTGGGTCTGTTTCAGCGGTTTTCACCGTGGCGGTCATCTGGCCCCGACGCATCACACTGACGGTGTCGGTGGTGTCCATAATTTCTCGCAGTTTGTGGGTGATCAGGATGATGGTCTTGCCCTCGTCACGCAGGCGGTCGAGGATGCGGAACAGCTGATCGGCCTCTGCTGGGGTCAAAACGCCGGTGGGCTCATCAAGGATGAGGATGTCGGCTTTGCGATAAAGCGCTTTCAGGATCTCCACCCGCTGCTGATGCCCGACCGAGAGGTTTTCAATCAAAGTGTCAGGATTGACGTTCAACTCATATTCTTCGGCCAGATGGCGCAGCTCTTTGCGGGCTTTGCGTAGCGAGGGGCGCAGTAAAGCACCATCTTCGGCGCCTAGTACGATGTTTTCCAGCACGGTGAAGTTTTCCACCAGCTTGAAGTGCTGGAACACCATACCGATGCCGGCCGCAATCGCCGCCTGACTGTCGGTGATTTGGGTTTTCTGACCCTTGATGTAAATCTCACCCGCATCCGCCTTGTAGAAGCCGTAGAGGATCGACATCAGGGTCGATTTCCCTGCGCCGTTTTCCCCGATAATGCCGTGGATTGTTCCCGGCTGGACTGAGATCGAGATGTCCTTGTTTGCCTGGACAGGGCCAAAGGCCTTGGAGATACCTTTGAGTTCGATGGCCGGTGCTGACGTCACTGATTGTCCCCCATTCCGGTAAAACCGACCAGTCGGGATAATGTCCCCCCCTCCAGTTCGGCAAAATACTGACCGCGCATCAGCACGGTCTCATTATTGATGAAATCCACCGTGGCGCGGGCAAATCCATGATGTGTGTCAACTGTGAGAACACGGGCGGCTGCGCCGGGCATCTGGATGGAAAACATTGAAACATAGTCGATCACCGCCTCTGCACCCACCAGCGGGGCAGGGGTGTTGGGATCGGCATAGGTGCAGTTGGGCGACAAGACGGCGGACAGAGCGGCCCGTTGGGCGCTACCCTGCGCATCGGCATCATCCTTGCGCCAAGCGGCAAAAAACTGGTCTAGGGGATGTGTCATCTGATTTCCCTATAACAGAAGGCCGCGCCGATCTGGCGCGGCCCCCTGATCTTTGACGATAGGTGCCGGATTAGAATTTGTGAACCGGGCAGCTGTCGTTGGTGTAGTAGGCTTCGACTTTCAGATCGCCGGAAATGATCTTGGCGCGCGCTTCTTCTACGGCGGCCTTCATGTCGTCGGTGATCAGCGCGGCGTTGTGTTCGTCCATCGCGACGCCAACACCCTCATCGGCCAGACCCAGAATGGTGAAGCCGCCAGTTTCCAGACCTTCGCCCGCTTTCATCGCGTTATAAACGGCAACGTCCACGCGTTTCAGCATCGAGGTCAGAACCTTGCCCGAGTGCAGGTGGTTCTGGTTGCTGTCCACGCCGATCGACAGGATGTTTTCATCCGCCGCGGTCTGCAGAACACCAACGCCGGTGCCGCCTGCCGCGGCATAAACAACGTCTGCACCTTGGCTGATCTGTGCTTTGGTCAACTCAGAGCCTTTTACCGGATCGTTCCATGCGGCGGGGGTGGTGCCGGTCATGTTGGTGATCACGGTGATGTCGGGGTTTACGGCCTTCGCGCCTTGCGCGTAGCCACAGCCAAAGTGACGGATCAGCGGGATGTCCATGCCACCGATGAAGCCAACGGTGCCGGATTTCGACGCCATCGCGGCCATCATACCGACCAGATAGGAGCCTTCATGCTCTTGAAAACCCACCAGTTGTACGTTGCCCGGAACTTCAGGCAGCCAGCCGTCGATGTTGACGAATTTGGTGTCGGGATAGTCGCCGGCGACAGCTTCAACCGGGGTTGCAAAGGCGAAACCGGTGGTGATGACCGGGTTGGCGCCCGCTTCGGCAAAACGGCGCAGGGCTTGCTCACGCTGGGCTTCGGATTGCAGTTCGATCTCAAAGAATTTGCCGCCAGTCTCTTCGGCCCAACGGGATGCACCGGTAAAGGCTGCTTCGTTGAAGGATTTGTCAAACTTGCCACCCAGGTCGAAAATCAGGGCGGGCTCAGCGGCCACGGCACCGGCGGTCAGGGCCACAGTGGCGGCAGCGCCGAGGAACTTCTGCATCAGAGTCATAATACTCTCCCATAATGTTGAATGCGGGGGCTTTTCCTAGCCCTCCAGCAAATGAGCAGATCAGGTCTGTCCAATCCAGATTTAGGCCGTAGCCTAACGTGAGGGTCAACAGGAAACTGAGGGCTCCCCTTTGACTACTCGGTCAAAAGGGGGCTGTGCAACGGGATTCGCTATTATAGGATGCGGTTCATGATGATTGCGGCGACCCTTTGCCCTTTCTGCATCCGGTAGTAATCCGGTCGCAACGCAGCACGCGTATAGCCAGCGGTTTCATATAGTCGAATCGCTGCGATATTTGTCTCGGCCACCTCAAGGAAGGCGGTCGCAGCGCCGCGCGCCTGCGCGGTTGCGTGATAGGTAGCCAGCGTTGCCCGGCCCAACCCGCCCCCCTGTGCGTCAGGGTCTGTGGCCAAGGTCAGCAGTTCGGCCTCCCCTGCGATCACGCGGCCAAGGGCAAAGCTGGTGGTATCCCCGATGAGAAACACATGGCGCGAAGATAGCAGATCGGCGATTTCTACCGCCGACCAAGGACGCTGATCGGTGAAGGCACGTGCGTGCGTCTGTGCCAGCGCGTCAGGGTAAACTTCGGTGGTCATCAGACCGAACCATCCGGCAGGATGGTCGGCGCCGGATCACGTGGCGGCGCGGCATCGGCGGCCTTGATGTAAAGGGGGGCAGGGGCGTCAAACTGCCCGCTGGGATCCTTGCTCAGCTTTTGTGCTGCGGCCTGCGCGATCTGGATCGCTATTGTGGCGGCCTGTGGCGTTTTCAGCGGGGCGTCCTGCATGATGTCCAGCATCTCATCCGCAGTGGCCAGATAGGGCGTGCCGCCTTCGGGGGACAGATACGCCTGCCCACGTGGGCCGGGCACCGCGCTGATGCCTATGGCAGGATCTTGCGCCAGCGCCTCGAAACTGTTCACCCCAATCGCCGGAATACCCAATCCCAGCGCCAGACCGCGGGCGGCAGAGACTGAAATGCGAATGCCGGTGAAATTGCCGGGTCCGATGCCCACGCCAATCGCGTTGAGGTCGCCCCAAGCCTTGCCAGCCTCTGCCAGCACCTGTTCCAACAGCGGCATCAGGTGTTCGGCCTGCCCGCGCGACATTTCAACATGGGCGCTGGCCAGCACCTGATCCCCTGACAGCAAAGCGGCCGCGCAATGCGCGGCCGATGTGTCAAATCCCAGTATCACTGCGTCAGACGGCAACGGGGCGTACCTCTGTCACTTCGGGGATGTAGTGGCGCAGCAGGTTCTCGATCCCCATTTTCAGCGTCAGGGTCGAGGATGGACAACCAGCGCAGGCGCCTTGCATGTGCAGGTAAACAACGCCGCGGTCAAACCCGTGGAAGGTGATGTCACCACCATCCTGAGCCACCGCAGGACGCACGCGGGTGTCCAGCAGTTCCTTGATCTGATCGACGATCTCGCCATCTTCGCCGGTGTGTTCGGCGTGGCCAGAGGCGGCGGTGGCCTCACCCGCCATAACCGGATCGCCGGACTGGAAGTGCTCCATGATCGCACCCAGAATGCCGGGTTTGATATGATCCCATTCAACACCCTCTGCTTTGGTCACCGTGACGAAATCTGCGCCGAAGAACACGCCGGTGATGCCGGAAACCGCAAAAATGCGCTGCGCCAGTGGTGATGCGTCAGAGGCTTCTGCGCTGGGGAAATCGGCTGTGCCGGTGCCCAGAACAGCCTGACCGGGCAGGAATTTCAACGTTGCGGGGTTCGGGGTGGATTCGGTCTGAATGAACATAGCGTGCAATCCTCATGGCTTGACAGAGATATGCGCCCGGCCTCGCGCAGAGTCAAGGTTTAGAATAGTTCTAACTTTGATGTTTCAGGTGGGTTTCAGCTGATTTAAGCGACGGCGAAGATATTTGCGTGCGGAACGGTAGTGGGATGCGCCGGCAGCCTCTGCCCAACGCCCTGTGGGCCACTTGCTGTTACCTCCCTTCATAGGGGCGGCATAAAGCTGATGGTCATCCAGCGCGCCAATCAATTCAACCAGTTTACGATGATTGCCTGACAGCAACTGGCGGGCTTCACCCCATGTCATGTCACGCTGCGTGACCCGCAGATCCGCATTATAGACTTTGAGCATATTCCATTTGTACCCCGGTGCCGGGATGGCGGGGTGTTTGCCCGCTTGCCCATCCGCGTACCAGCCCAAAAACAATTCGATCCAATGGGCGCGATGGGCGACGATGTCCTTGGGGGTTGTGCCCTCTGCATTTGGGTCTGGTGTGGTCTGTGCACTGCGCGCCACAGTATCAAGCAGCGATGTGAGGGCGGTAAATTCAGTTTGGGTGGCTGAAAGCAAGTCTGCTTTGCAGGTGGCTGCGGTCATGAAACGGTGGTCCGGCGGGTGTGATCGCCTGCGATGTTAGGGCAGGCTACCTTACTGCGGCCTTGATGCAGATCAGGTGATCGATTCCAGCCGTTCCTTGGACAGATCCCCAGGGACGATAGTGATTGGCACTGGCAAGGTGCCGGCTGAACGGCTGAGCTGTGTGACCAGTGGTCCTGGGCCCTTCTTGTCCGTGCCAGCACCCAAAACCAGCACGCCAATTTCGGGGTCATCATGGATCTGCGCCAAAATCTCGGTCACGGCTTCGCCTTCGCGGATCACCAGTTCGGGATCAATCCCCTGACGGTCGCGCATCCACTTGGCAAAGACCTCATAGTGGACCTCAATCCGCTCTCGCGCCTCTTCGCGCATGATGTCACCAACGCCGATCCAGTGATTGAACTCCTCCGGCTCAATGACCGAAAGGATTTCGACTCCGCCGCCGGTCTTGGCGGCGCGCATGGCGGCAAAGCGCATGGCATTCAGGCATTCGCGGCTGTCATCCAAAATCACCAGAAACTTACGCATTTTCACCCCTCGCGGATCCAAATCCCCACTCAGCGGCGATCATGGCGCAGGCGGACGCGGCTGGCAAGTATGCTGCAGGTCTTACGGTGTCAGCTGCAGACCGCTGCCGCAGTGGCGCCGAAATCCACGTAGCGTTTCCAGAACCGCTCATCCGAACGGCGATCAGACTGGCGCACTTCCTGTGCGCTGTGCGGATCCTTGAAGAACTTCGCCGCCTTGCGTTGGTCAGTCGAACTAAGTGTCTGTTTCGCCACCCGCCCGATGCAGCCACACAGCTGACGTGTTGCGCCATCGCGCGGGGAGGTCAGGCATGCCCGTTCAATCGGACCAGCGGTAGCGGGCAGTGTGATGGGGGTCATCAGGGCCGCCAGAAAGGCGGCGGTATAGATCTGTTTCATGCTCATGCCTCAAGCTCTGATGTGCAACGGGTTGTGCCGTTTGTTTTGGCCTGTCGGGGTTGAGTATGGCGTAACTGTGCGGCTGAGGGAAGGGGCTGGCGCAGAGGCGGTGCAGGGCAGGCAGGTTTATGCTATGCGACCCGAATGCGGACATTGGGCGTGATGTCAGCCATCGTGCTAGCGCTGGATCGCCTCACCTGCCACCAGTTGATCCAACACGAAAATTCTGTATTCGCCATAGCTTTGCTGCAGGATCTGAACCTCCTCTGCGGTCAGTTCGCGGCGGCTGTAGTCTGCATCTTCCAGACAGCGATCGGTTCCTCTCGCTTCGCCTGCGTAGCGGATTTGGTCTTCGTTTTCGGCAATGATCATCGGGCCCAACAGTACTCCGCCTAAAAGCACGCCAAGGACATAATTCACGGTGACGGCGTTGCTGCCGGATACCCGCGCCTCGGGTATACACTGGCGCACTGCCTCGCGGGCAGCGAAATAGGATTTTCCGGGTTGCGACGGCACCGAAGGTGGATAGGTGCTCGCGCATCCCGCGAGCAGGGTTGCAATCAGGACACAAGCCACACTGCTTCTTATGCGTTTGCGTGAAAATTCGTTTAATACTATATTGCTGGCGAGGCGCTGCATGGCAAAAGCGTGCCCTTTAAAGTAGTTTTTTCAGATTAACTTACTCGAAAAAGAGAGGCGGTCAATCCTCCATCCGGCCTCTCAGCCGATTTGCTGTGCGACAGCCAAATGCCTTTCGTTACCGTCCCCGCCGTTTCACATTGCCACCACGCTGCCCCGCACGTCCGGCGGTGGATCGGCCGCGTTTCTGGCTGGCCTCCTCGACCGCTGCGTCAACCGCGGATTGACGGGCCAGCGGATCATCGGCGATGGCCAGATCCACGGCCTCCAGCCGTTTGACCTCGTCACGCAGGCGTGCGGCTTCTTCAAACTCCAGGTTCTCTGCCGCTTTGCGCATCTCTTCGCGCAGACCATTGAGGTGGCTTTCCAGATTGGCGCCATGCATCGGCTTGTCGATTTTGGCAGTAACCCGCGACTGGTCGGTGTCGCCCTTATAAAGGCCTGCCAGCACATCCTCGACGTTCTTTTGCACTGTCGCAGGCGTAATGCCGTGCAGTTCATTATACGCGATCTGTTTTTCGCGACGACGCGAGGTTTCGGCCAGCGCCCGCTCCATTGAGCCGGTGATTTTATCGGCATACATGATCACCCGCCCGTCGGCGTTCCGCGCCGCGCGGCCGATGGTCTGAATGAGCGAGGTTTCAGAGCGCAGGAAGCCCTCTTTGTCTGCATCCAGAATGGCGACCAATCCGCATTCGGGAATATCCAAACCCTCGCGCAGTAGGTTGATACCGATCAGCACGTCAAAGGCGCCAAGGCGCAGATCGCGCAGAATTTCAATCCGCTCCAGCGTGTCGATGTCGCTGTGCATGTAGCGCACCTTGATGCCCTGTTCGTGCAGGTATTCGGTCAGATCCTCTGCCATGCGTTTGGTCAGCGTGGTGACCAGCGTGCGGTAGCCACCTGCACTGACGCGGCGGATTTCGTCCAGAAGGTCATCAACCTGCATATCAACAGGCCGGATCTCGACCTCTGGATCCAAAAGGCCGGTGGGCCGGATCACCTGTTCAGCAAAGACACCGCCGGCCTGCTCCATCTCCCACGCGGCGGGGGTGGCGGAAACAAAGACGGATTGTGGCCGCATCGCATCCCATTCCTCAAACTTCAGCGGTCGGTTGTCCATGCAGGATGGCAGGCGGAAGCCATGTTCAGCCAGCGTAAACTTGCGCCGGTGGTCGCCGCGATACATGCCGCCGATCTGTGGTACGGAGACATGACTCTCATCAGCGAAAACAATGGCATCGTCGGGGATGAATTCAAACAGGGTTGGGGGCGGCTCGCCAGGGGCGCGGCCTGTCAGATAACGCGAGTAGTTTTCAATGCCGTTACAGTGGCCGGTGGCCTCCAGCATCTCGATATCGAAGTTGGTGCGTTGCTCCAGCCGCTGTGCTTCCAGCAGTTTGCCCTCATCCACCAACTGATTGAGGCGCAGCTTTAACTCTTTCTTGATCGAAATAACCGCCTGATTAAGTGTCGGCTTCGGCGTTACGTAGTGCGAGTTTGCATAAACGCGGATCTTTTCAAAGGTGCCCGTCTTTTCCCCCGTCAGCGGGTCAAATTCGGTGATCGTCTCCAGCTCCTCGCCAAAGAAGGACAGCCGCCAGGCCCGGTCCTCAAGGTGGGCCGGAAAAATTTCCAGCACATCACCGCGCACCCTGAATGATCCGCGCTGGAAAGCCTGATCATTGCGCTTGTACTGCTGCGCCACCAGATCGGCCATAATTTCGCGTTGATTGTACTCTTCGCCCGCTACCAGATCCTGTGTCATTGCCGAATAGGTTTCGACCGAACCGATACCGTAGATACAAGAGACCGAAGCGATGATAATCACATCATCCCGTTCCAGGAGCGCCCGCGTGGCCGAGTGGCGCATGCGGTCAATCTGCTCGTTGATCTGGCTTTCCTTCTCGATATAGGTGTCCGAGCGCGGCACGTAGGCCTCTGGCTGGTAGTAGTCATAAAAGGAAACGAAATATTCGACCGCGTTGTCGGGGAAGAAACCTTTGAACTCCCCATATAGCTGCGCCGCCAGCGTTTTGTTCGGTGCCAGAATGATCGCGGGGCGCTGGGTTTCCTCAATGACCTTGGCCATGGTAAAGGTCTTGCCCGTGCCCGTTGCGCCCAGCAGCACCTGATCGCGCTCTCCCTCGTTGATGCCGCCAGACAGTTCGGCAATCGCTGTGGGCTGGTCGCCGGCGGGGGAAAATTCGGTCTGCATGACAAAGGCCTTGCCGCCCTCCAGCTTGTCGCGGGCCACGCGGTCTTCGACACTGGTTTTGGCGACAGATTTGTCGGAATGGGCGTAGGGCATTTCGCTCTCCTGATCGGTCAGGCTAATCTGGTCCCTTTTTGTTCCGGTTCAAGGATAAAGGCAATGGGAACGCGCACTGGCGCGCATGGAAAGCGTGAACGATGACAAAATTCTCGGCGGTTAACGCGGCGAGTTTTATGTGCAGACACAACTGGCGGATTTTTAATTATTCTTTTGTTTCAATGTACCTAGCGTCACTTGCAAGATAGTTGCGAAATGGTGATTTTGATGTTAACCTTTTCTGGCAAGTGCAAGGCTTGGCTGCCAGAAGGCCGCACTTCACCCACCCCTCGCTCCCTGCGGTTAACTGGCAGCCAATGCTGAAAGATGACGCAATTAACGCGCCCTGACGGGCGAAATGCCGCAACAGGCAAAGGCAGCGTGTCGAAGCTGACGCTTGCAAAACCCCTCTCGTTTATTGATAAACGCATCAACAAGAGGAGCCAGTGATGCGCGCACGAATCTACCAGCCCGCCCGTAACGCGATGCAGTCCGGCATGGGCAAAACACGCCAGTGGATTTTGGACTACGAACAGGCCGAGGCCCGTGACATCGACCCGTTGATGGGCTGGACCTCTAGTGGCGACACCCAAACTCAGGTGCGCCTGCGCTTTGACAGCAAAGAAGCGGCGCTAGAGTATGCTGCGGAAAATGGTCTGGAAGCCGAAGTGTTGGCCCCCCAAACACGCAAACCCAACGTCCGCGCGGGCGGCTATGGTGAGAACTTCGCCACCAATCGCCGCGGTCCCTGGACCCACTGACGCTGTAAATCGGGCCAAAGTTGCTGCGAAATTGGGCCAAAGATCCCACGGAGCGATGGTTGAGGTTTCGGAAAGAGCGCCTTTGGGTGCTCTTTTTTGTTGATGGTTCCTGTGCGGCTTATAGGCTTGGTAGATTGATGGTGATTATTGGCGGCGCATAATCGCGTTTTCGCTGTAAGTCGGCCCCTTATTTTTTTACAACGGCATCACATCTCAATTGCTTCAGGGGCGGACTGCATGTCATCGAAACCAAAAACTGCGATCGTTACTGGGGGGCTTTCGGGCATGGGGCTGGCGATCGCACGACGGCTGGCGCGGGACGGCACCAAGGTGTTTGTCGGCGCGCGCCGCGCGGGTGATGCGGCGCATGTCGCGGCAAAACTCGGGCCAGATGCAGGGACAATCTCTGCGGCTGTGCTGGATGTGCAATCACGTGACAGCGTTGATGGCTTCGTTGCTAACGTTGTGGCCGCGCAGGGGGGCGTGGATATTTTGGTGAATGCCGCCGGCGTCTATGACGAAGCCGCGATCATCGACCACGCCGAGGACGTCTGGCAGGATCAGATCGACATCAACCTGAGCGGCACCTTCCGCATGATCCGTGCCGTGATGCCGCATATGACCTCCGCGGGTTGGGGCCGGATTGTCAACATCGCGTCGATGGCTGCGCATACGGGTATGGCCAATAATGCTGCCTATTGTGCGTCGAAGGCAGGGCTGCTGGGGTTGGGCCGCTGCGTCAGCCTAGAGGGGGCGGCGCATGGCGTCACTTGTGTTTCCATCAGCCCAACCTGGGTCGAAACGGAGATGCTGCGAAAATTTATCGACGCTGATATCGCCGCGACAGGTCAGAGCCTTGCAGAAGTGCGGGCAGAATATGCGAAATCCAACCCGCAAAACCAGCTTGTTCAGCCCGAAGAAGTCGCCGAACTGGCCGCTTACCTGGTCAGTGACGCAGCGCGGGCGCTGACGATGTCAGACTTTGAGATCAACGCAGGATCGCCCTGGTAAGCCTGCGTTCTGCGCTCCAAGAGCGTCTTTGCATCACAAAGCGTCTCGAACGCCTGATCACTGACGCGCGCCCACGCGGCGCGGGCCTGCGCGGTCTCAAACCTCGCATCGGCGCGCAGCGTGTCGGGGAACTCGGCGATGACACCCGCAATGCCCGTATCCAGTGTGACCTTGTCCAGCCAGTCCTGTGTCGCGACGGGATCAGGTCCTGCAGGCATAACGCGCTGATCTGGGATCAGGTTGTAGATTGGTGCGTCAGGCATGGTGATATCGCCCAACAGGAACGCCGCCACTGCGGTGACGTCGATCATCGGGAAAGTAAGACCTTTGGGCATATGTCCAGCGCGCAGTCCGGCTTCTAGGATTAGTTCATAAATATCGCGTGGGTTTGGTGCCTCTAGATCATAGAGCGAGGGCAGCCGGACGATCGCCGCGCGGATGGCCGTGTTGCGGATGGTTGTCTCTGCACCGATTTTGGCCGCGCCATAGCCAGTGCACCCCTCCCACTCAGGGATCAGCCCCTCAGGCCACGGGCCGCCGCGATCAGGAACCACGGCAGTCGACGAGGTGAAGCGCAAGTCGGCCTGCGCATCGCTGCAGAATTCCAGCACGGTGGTGATGCCCCGCGCCGACCAGTCGAGCATCTCCTGACGGCCAATCGCAAGGTTCACCATTGCAGCGCAATGGATCACACGGGTGACCATCTGCGCCAGTGTCGCATATTGCGCCGGATCGAGCGAGAATTGCGGTGCGTCCAGCGTGCCGTTGACGATCACATAGCGGCTTGGGTCCACGCCATGCGTCTTGGCGACTGCGTCCAGACGGTCGCGGGCCGCGTGGTTCTTGTTCCGCACGAGGCAGTAGATAACCTCGCCCTCAGGCAGGCTGCGTGCGGCTTGGGCCAGCACATGCCCGCCAAGGAAACCGGTCGCACCGGTCAGCAAGATACCCGGGCGTTCAAACGCTTCGACTACAGCGGGGGCATCGGCCTCTTGGGTCAAAAGCTGATCGAGCCGATGCAAGGGCACGTTCATCGCCAGATCAAAATCGACGGGCAGCCCATAGATACCTTCCAGGTCGAGCATCAGATTCACGCACATCAAAGAATCGCCGCCCAGATCGTGAAAGCTGCGCGCAGGATCCAGATCGGCGGGCGCGCAGGACATCGCGCGCGCTGCAGCGGCCAGCACCAGATCCTCGGATGCACCTTCGGTGGGCGCGGTATCATCGACCTTCGGCAGGGCGCGCACATCCGCTTTGCCGGACACAGGATGCAGCGGCAGTGCGTCAAGCTGCACCAGATAGGAAGGCACACAGTAATGCGGCAGCACAGCGCGCAGGTCACTGGCCAGCGTCGCAGGGATACGGTTGATGCCCGGTACCAGCCCCCATGTGTCAGCGTTGCGCCTGGCCTGCGCGCTATCGGCAGCATAGTAGAAAATCAGGCTCTGGCCGCGGCCTTTGACCTCTGACACCCACGGTGCCGCACTGGAAAAGCCAAGGCTGTCGCGCATCGTTTCAGTCAGTTCGCGGGTTTGGATTGAATAGCCGCGCAGCTTGAGCATGTGGGCAATCCGCCCTTCGATATACAGCGCGCCATCTTCGTCCTGTCGCGCCTGATCGCCGGTATCGTAAAGTCGTGTCTGGCGGCCATTGACCTCCATCTGCCGGAACCGCAGGCGTGTTTCTTCGGGACGGTTCACATAGCCGGTCCCTAACATACGCGGGCCTTCAAAAAACAGCTGACCGGAGGTGCCGGGCGGGCAAGGTTGTTCGGCCTCGTCCAGAATAATCGCCTGCAGGTGTTCCATCGGGATACCAACAGAGGCCGGCTGATTGCCGGCTGGTTCGATCAGCTGGGTCATGCAGATATCATGCGTTTCGCAGATGCTGTAGAGGTTCCATAGCGCTGTGCTGGGCAGCTTGGCCAGCGAGGCACGGATCAGATCGTCTGTGACGACTTCCCCGTTTAGGACAACGCGGGACAGGGGCAGCGCCGCTGCGCTTTCGGGGTCCAGCGCGTTCAGGAACGTGTCGTAGAAGGACGGGGTGAAAAGCATCTCGTCGATATGGTTCTGGGTCAGAAAATTCGCCAGTTTCGCCGGCGCAAATAGCGTGCCTGCGTCAGGGAACCATAGGCTGGCGCCTTTGCGCAGCGGGCGGAACATTTCCCAGATGGCGAAGACATAGATCCCAACGCGGGTCTGTGGCGCATAGGGCGTGTAGGCGTCGCGCCACTGATAGGACAGGAACGCAGCATCTTGCGACACCGGAATGCACTTCGGACGGCCGGTCGTGCCGGAGGTGGCAACCAGATAGACCGGATCGGTGGGGGCCACGTCGGCTGCGCGCAGCTTTGGCAGCGGAGCGTCGAGCGTGCGCTGCGCCAATATCGCCTGTGCCTCGACCGTTTGGCAATCGCCTGGCAACTGCCCGGGTGCGGCGGGGTCGCAGAGGATAACCAGACCAACCTGTAGCTCGGACAGGATATTGTGCAGCACCATTTGCGGCATTGCAGGATCAAGATGCACGAAGGGACGGCCATGGATCACACAGGCCACCGCACTTGCGCCCATCGCAAGCCCCGGCGTCCCAAAGATCCCGATGACCTCATGCGCATTAAGGTGATCTGTCAGAGATGACACATACTGGCCAAGCTGCGCATAGCTCAGCTGTTGGTGGTCGTCAGACAGGGCCAGCCTATCGCTAAAGCTCTCAATGGCGCGGACAAGTTCGGTGGGCAAGGTTTGGGACAAGGTCAAGGTGCTCTGATATGGGGTGAGAATGGACCGTGGACTTACGCCTCTTATGAAACACACGTGGCGGTCAGTAAACCAACCTTTCCCTTTTGCGGTTGAAATACCAGATGCCGATGGCTGTGCAGTTCGGAGAATAAAGGTTACTTTTTGTGCATGAGAAGATTCCCGGCCGCGCGTGAGTGTCGAAGCAGCCTCATCTCGCTGCGCAGGTCCAGCACTTTCAGATTTACCGCTGACGGTCGGCGATCTGGATGATGTTCTGCGGCAGCAAACCATGTCGTGAACTGGTGCCGCCGCGCCACTGAGATGACCCATGTTGACGACTTGCGTGTTATTTTGATCTGGCGTCATACGGAAAGAGTGCAGACCCATACCGCCTTTTTTCTTGTACGGGCTTTCCAGTATCCGGTTGCGCCAAAAACAATCTGTCAATGCGGTCGCGGGTTTTATGGGCGACCAGGGGGGCTACCGATATGAAATTGGAAAAATGGCGATCCCTGAAGGACTCGAACCCTCAACCTGCTGATTAGAAGTCAGCTGCTCTATCCAGTTGAGCTAAGGGACCGCTCTGTCGACAGGGGCGCTGGGGCGCGTCCGGTCTGATTCTGGCTATAGAGTATCGCTGACGAAAGAAAAAGACCGACTGGGCAGGTGTGTGCGAAAATCTGTCAAGGTGGGGCGGATGCCGGATTAGCGTAGGGTTCGCACCCAGCTGGCAATGGCCGTGCAGCTGTCGTTGAGTGCGGCGGCGTGGTCCATGCCCGTCACCCGTTTGCGCGGTTTCAGGTCGTGATCGCCATCGTTGATCCAGTGCATGCAGATGCTGCCCGGCAGGGCGTAGCCTGCCACCTCATCAGCTGTGCCAAGGGGGTCGCGGGTGCCCTGTATCATCAGGGTCGGGGTGCGCAGGGCCATCAGGTGTTCGGTGCGCAGGCTGTCCGGCTTGCCTTTGGGATGAAACGGATAACCAAGGCAGAGGAGGGCGTCTGCCGCGCCTGCCTCTGCTGCCAAGAGCAGGCTGGCGACACGTCCGCCCATAGATTTGCCGCCGATGATCAGGCGGTTCACTTGCTCTTGTTCGCGCAAGGCCGCGATGGCAGTGCGGTATTCCGCGACCAGTACTGGCATTTTGGGGGGCGGGCGTTTGGCGCCGCCGCTGCGGCGACCGGCCATATAAGCGAACTCAAACCTTGCAACGCGCAGGGGCTTTTCGCTCAGCTCCTTTGCGCTCAGGCCTGCGGCGATCTGGTTCATAAAGGCCGTGTCCATCGCAGCGCCTGCACCGTGGGCCAGTAGCACGGTGGTGTCGGCACCTTTCGGGCCGTCAAACAGGAACGTGGCGGACAGGGCGGTCATCAGATCCCCGCAGCCTCTGCTGCTGCAACCGCCTGTTGCGCCATATTGACGATGCCATCGCGGCTGTTGGCCACCGCAATAAACAGCGCGTTATGGCAGAATACGGCACCTTCGACGCCGGTAACAGCAGCCAGATCGGCGCCGTTCAGACCGGCCCACGCGCCAGGCAGATCGGCGCGGGCCTCGAAGGTATCACCGCCCTTGCGTATGGTGGTCAGCGCCCAATCCACGCGATCGCCGTTTTCGCGCGGGTTGATCACGAACAGCAAGTGGTCGGCGCCCGTCTTCTCAACGGCAGCGCGGAAGGGCATGCCCATCGGCAGTTCCAGAATGCGCCCCTCACCCGCCTGCGCGATCGCTTCGGTCACCAGCGTTTCTGCGCGGTATTTTGCGGCACGGTTGCGAATGGCGGCTTCGACGAAGGCACGGGCCACGGGCAGGGCGGCCATAAACGCCTGATCATCCGCGCCAGCGCCGCGATCATCAAAGGTGGGTTTCAACGATTCCAAGAGGGTTGGCAGGGTCATCCCCGCCAGCGGCCCCGCGACCGAAGGTTCAATCGCGCCGTTGTCCAGTAGATCCACCGGCAGAACAAATCCTTTATCAAAGCTCAGGTGCACGCGATCCACATCCGCCTCTGGCACGTTTACTGCGCGCAGATAGTCATGGCCGAAATGTTTCCAGATCAATCCGAAAGAGCTGTAGGGTTGCTCATCCTCGCGCAAGGGCACGGGACGCTGGTGGTGATCGAAAATGCCTGCCTCCGCATCATAGGCGCGGCCGACGTCATAGATGATCTTGCCCGGACCGGGTGTGATCACGTCGGCGTCGCGGCTGCGGATCAGCGTGGCATCGGGAAACAAATGCGTCAGGATGACAGAGGACAGCAATTCATCGGCATGAAACCCGCCGGAGTGGGTGATTAACTGGGTGATGGTCATCATGGGGCCTTCAAGTTCATTTGGAGCGGTGCGTTCCTGGCACCGCGCATCGTTGTCTCAGCCGATAGTGAGGCGGACAGTGGATGTAAACCGCCGCGCGCGCTGGCGGATGCGATTGCCGGGCATGTGTGGCGTCCTGCCTGCACTGCACCGTCAGTCCTTAACCGATTGCATCGACACATGGGTCGAGGTGCTGTCCACATGCGGCAGGGTCGATACCACACGTCCTAGTACCTCACGATAGCTGCGCATGTCTTTGGTGCGCAGTTTCAGCAGATAGTCAAAGGCACCCGCGATCATATGGCATTGCTCCACCTCGGCGGCGGACTGCACGGCGGTGTTAAACTCCAGCAACGCCTCCTCAGTGGTTTTCTTCAGCTTGACCTCGACAAACACCACCTGTTCCGCGCCCAGCTTGCCGGGGTCAAGGATCGCGCGGAACCCCTGAATATACCCCTCAGCGATCAGCCGTTTCATCCGCAGTTGGCAGGGCGTTTTGGACAGGCCCACCCGCGTTGACAGTTCGGTCACTGGCAGCCGCCCCTCAACACTCAGAATGCGCAGGATTTCGGTGTCGTGGCGATCTAAGTGGCTATTAAGTGGCATTTTCATGGTGATTTGGTCTATTTGGGTGGGTAAATTTGGGTCGTTAGCCGTTAGGGTGTCATAGTTTGGGCAACGTGCCTAGAGGGGATCTGCTAAAATGGATGCCGCTCATATCAATTGGAGACCCCGATGACCGATCTGCACACCCTTCGCCTGACCCTGCGCCACAACACCCTGCGGGAGGAGGGTGCAGTTCTCGCTGATCTGTTGGCGACACATGGTCTAGACGCGGCGCAGCGGGCAGTGATCCAGAACCGTGCCACCGATCTGGTCCGCGCCATCCGCAAGGGCGACAATGCGGGCTTGATGGAGGTGTTTCTGGCGGAATATGGCCTGTCGACCAACGAAGGTGTTGCGCTGATGTGTCTGGCAGAGGCGTTGCTGCGGGTGCCGGATGCCGACACAATTGATGCGTTGATCGAGGATAAGATCGCGCCATCCGCCTGGGGCCAGCATCTGGGGCAGTCGTCATCGTCGTTGGTCAATGCCTCCACCTGGGCGCTGATGCTGACGGGTAAGGTTCTGCAGGACGGTACCGGCGTGGCCGCGACCTTACGCGGTGCGCTGAAACGTCTGGGCGAACCGGTGATCCGCCGGGCTGTCGCCCGCGCGATGAAGGAAATGGGGGCGCAGTTCGTTCTAGGCCAAACGATTGACGAGGCTATGAAACGTGCCGCGCCACAAGAGGCAGCGGGTTACACCTATTCCTACGATATGCTGGGGGAGGCAGCGCTGACCGCCCGTGATGCAGACGCTTTCATGGCCGCCTATGAGGGCGCGATTGCCCAGTTGGCGCAGGCGGCGACAGCGCCGGACAGCCGCGATAACCCCGGTATTTCAATCAAACTGTCGGCGCTGCACCCGCGCTATGAAGTCGGTCAGCGGACGCGGGTTATGTCCGAACTGGTGCCACTGGTCCTGCGACTGGCGCAGCAGGCGCGGGCGGCGAACATGGGTCTGAATATCGATGCCGAAGAGGCAGACCGGCTGGACCTATCGCTTGATGTGATCGAGGCGGTGCTGCGCGATCCTTCGCTGACGGGCTGGGATGGCTTTGGTGTGGTGGTGCAGGCCTATGGCAAACGGGCGCCGCAGGTGCTGGACTGGCTTTATGCGCTGGCCGCGGACGTGGATCGCCGCATTATGGTGCGCCTGGTCAAAGGTGCTTATTGGGACAGCGAAGTGAAACGCGCCCAGGTCGAAGGCCTGTCTGACTTCCCCGTTTACACCCGCAAGGCGGCGACCGATGTGGCTTATATCTGCTGTGCGCAGAAACTGCTGCAAATGACCGATCGCATTTACCCGCAGTTTGCCACCCATAACGCCCATACGGTGGCGTCTGTTCTGGAACTGGCCGCGGATAAGCACGCGTTTGAATTCCAGCGCCTGCATGGCATGGGCGAGGGGTTGCATGATCTGGTGCTGAAACAGGCTGGCACCCGCTGCCGTATCTATGCGCCGGTGGGCGCACATCGCGACCTACTGGCCTATCTGGTTCGGCGGCTGTTGGAAAATGGCGCCAACTCTTCTTTTGTTAATCAGATCGTTGATGAGGATGTGCCGCCTGAAACCGTGGCGGCTGATCCTTTTGACATGCTGGCAGATGCCGGTCCAAACGCTTCCGTGCGGTTGCCGCAGGATCTGTATGGGGCAGAGCGGGCGAATTCCAAAGGGTGGGATTTGCACGACCTCGACGATTTGAATGAAATTGCTGCCGCCCGCGATCCGTTCCAGGCCCACCAATGGGCCGCGACCCCGCTGATCGCCGGTACGGTGGCGGGCAGCGATACGCGTCCTGTGATGAATCCCGCCGTGCCAGATGATCAGGTGGGGACTGTGGCTGAGGCGGAGGAGGTGGATGTGGAAACCGCACTCTCCCGCGCCGCGTCGTGGGATGTGGATGCGGCTGCAAGGGCGCAGGTCCTGAACCGAGCTGCCGACCTTTATGAGCAAAACTTTGGCGAGATCTTTGCCGCCCTCAGCCGCGAGGCAGGCAAAACCCCGATGGACGCTATTGCAGAGCTGCGCGAGGCGGTGGATTTCCTGCGCTATTACGCCGCCCGGGGCACGGAACTGTCTGCACCTGCCCGTGGCGTCATGGCCTGCATTTCACCGTGGAACTTCCCGCTGGCGATTTTCACCGGCCAGATCGCGGCCGCCCTTGCGGCGGGCAATGGTGTTTTGGCCAAGCCGGCCGAACCGACCGCGATCACCGCCTATATCGCTGTGCGCCTTCTGCATCAGGCAGGGGTGCCTGCGCAGGCGCTGCAGTTGTTGCCGGGACGGGGTTCGGTGGTGGGCGCGCGGCTGTCCAGTGATCCGCGGATCAAGGGGATGTGTTTCACCGGATCGACCCAAACCGCGCAGGTGATCAACCGCGCCATGGCCGATCATATCGCACCAGCCGCGCCGTTGATTGCCGAAACCGGCGGATTGAACGCGATGGTGGTGGATTCCACTGCGCTGCCCGAACAGGCGGTGAAGGACATCGTGGCCTCTGCGTTCCAGTCGGCTGGTCAACGCTGTTCAGCGCTGCGTCTTCTCTATGTGCAGGAGGATGTGGCAGATACCATTCTGCAAATGCTCTATGGTGCGATGGATGAGCTGGTCCTTGGCAATCCGTGGGACCTCTGCACTGATGTGGGGCCGGTCATCACCTCTGCCGCGCAGGCAGAGATCGCCTCCTATATCGACGCCGCCCGCACGGAGGGCAGGGTGTTGAAGCAACTGACCACACCTGCGCAAGGCACATTCGTCGCCCCCACTGTGCTGCGAGTCACCGGCATGGCGGATCTGGAGAAAGAGGTTTTTGGTCCCGTCCTGCACGTCGCGACCTACAAGGCGGCAGAGCTGGATCAGGTCGTCGCGGCGATCAACGCATCAGGGTTCGGTCTGACCTTTGGCATGCACTCGCGCATTGATGATCGGGTGGAACAAGTCACTGCGCAGCTGTCGGTCGGCAACATCTACATCAATCGCAACCAGATCGGGGCCATCGTTGGATCGCAACCCTTCGGCGGCGAAGGCCTCTCTGGCACCGGTCCCAAGGCGGGCGGGCCTGCCTATGTCAAACGTTTCGCACAGGCGATCACGGCAGAGGTTGCAGCGGCTGAAAACGCGGCGGCTGATCCCGCAATCGTACAGGCAGCGCTGGATGCAACGCCGCATCCCGAACGTCTGGCGTTGCGGCGGCAGGAACTGCCGGGACCAACGGGGGAATCCAACGTATTGACCACCTACGGCCGTGGCCGGATCCTATGCCTTGGCCCCACTGTAGAGGCTGCACAGGCTCAGCAGCAGATTGCAGTGGCGCATGGCTGTACCGCGCTGATCATTGCGCCTGACGCATCGGGCCCACAGACGGTGGATGGCGCGATGGAACCCGATGCGCTCAGCAGGATCAATGGGTTTGATGCGGTGGTCTATTGGGGGCCGGAGGCGGTGCAACGCCAGATCCGCCGCGCCCTTGCCGCGCGTCAGGGGGCTTTGATCCCGCTGCTGGTCGAGGCCGATTTTGGCGATCGTTGCCAGTTGGAACGCCACACCTGCATCGACACCACGGCGGCGGGCGGGAATGCCTCGCTGCTGGCGGCTGCAAGCTAAGTCCGTCATTTTGGTGAGTTACTATATGCATTTCGCAGATCTAACTCATCAGATTGAACAACTCGGTCGCTAATATCTGGTGGTTTTGTCAGCAATACTGTTGGGCCAAGAGTGACAGCCACATCCAAGGCCCAACATAGGATCGCCCGCAAATGACCAAACCCCTAGCCTCTGATCTGGCCTATGTGCCGTTCGTCAGCGTCGAAAATATGATGCGGCTGATTCACCACATTGGTGTGGAGGAGATGCTGCAAGGGTTGGCGAACTATATCGAAGATGACTTCCGTCGCTGGGAGAAGTTCGACAAAACCCCGCGTGTGGCCAGCCATTCAGAGGTTGGGGTGATTGAATTGATGCCCACCTCGGACGGCGAGGCATATGGGTTCAAATACGTAAACGGCCACCCCAAGAACACCAAGGAGGGCCTGCAAACCGTCACCGCCTTTGGCCTCTTGGCTGACGTCTACACCGGCTATCCGGTGCTGCTGACGGAAATGACACTGCTCACGGCGCTGCGCACGGCAGCCACCTCGGCTATGGTTGCCAAACATCTGGCGCCCAAAGGCGCGGGCACGATGGCGATGATCGGCAATGGCGCGCAGTCCGAATTTCAGGCCACTGCGATGAAGGTGATCTGTGGCGTGGACCACCTGCGCCTTTATGACATTGATGTTCGTGCCAGTGAGAAGCTGTTGCATAATCTGACGGGGCGCGGGTTTCAGATCACCATCTGTAAAACGCCCGAAGAGGCCATCGAAGGCGCTCAGATCATCACCACCTGCACCGCCGACAAACAGAACGCCACCATCCTGACCGACAACATGGTTGGCGCGGGGGTGCATATTAACGCTATCGGTGGCGACTGTCCGGGCAAGACGGAGCTGCACCGCGATATCCTGACCCGCGCCGATGTGTTCGTCGAATACCCACCGCAAACGCGGGTTGAGGGCGAGATCCAGCAGATGCCGGAGGCGTTCGTCGTGACCGAAATGTGGGAAGTGATCACCGGCGCCGCACAGGGCCGTGTCAGTGACCGCCAGATCACCCTGTTTGACGGCGTTGGCTTCGCGATCGAGGATTTTTCGGCACTGCGCTATGTGCGGGATCGGGTGCAGGGCACGGACTACTGTCAGCAATTGGATATGTTGGCCGACCCTGATGATCCTCGCGATCTGTTTGGGATGCTGCTGCGGGCTGGCTGATTTGCCCGCCGCTTCCAGAATATCCCCTAGGGGAGGATATTGACATCTATCCCCTGGGGGAGGATGTTGTCACGATGACACATCCTCATTCCCATCCGCACGAACATGCCCATAAGCATGACAGCCACCCCAAGATCATCTCGCGCCTCAAACGCGCCGGTGGCCATCTGGAGGCGGTGGTGCGCATGATCGAAGAGGGCAAGCCCTGTGTCGATGTCGCTCAGCAGCTGCAAGCGGTGGAAAGCGCTCTGCGCAACGCCAAGCAGGCGCTTATTCACGATCATATGGATCATTGCCTTGACGAGGGTACGCTGGATGATCAGCGCGCCGAGTTGAAGGCAATTTCCCGTTATCTGTGAGGTCTGCTGATGTTCTCTATCCTCTCTGATCGCGCGTTTCGCCATCTTTTCACTGCCCAGCTTGTGGCGCTTCTTGGCACCGGTTTGGCCTCTGTCGCGCTGGGGCTCTTGGCCTTTGATCTGGCGGGCGAACAGGCGGGGATGGTTCTGGGCATCGTCTTTATGATCAAGATGGTGGCCTATGTGCTGATCGCGCCCATTGCGGGTGCCTTGGCCGATCGGTTGCCGCGCCGTACCTATCTGGTGGGGCTGGATCTGATCCGTGTGGCAGTGGCGGTGGCGCTGCCGTTTGTCAGCGAGGTCTGGCAGGTCTTTGCATTGATCTTTGCGCTACAGGCGGCTTCTGCCGGGTTTACGCCAGTGTTTCAGGCCACCATCCCCGATGTCTTGCCAGAGGAGGATCGCTATACTCAAGGTCTGGCCCTGTCGCGCATGACCTACGATCTGGAAAGCATCATCAGCCCGACACTGGCGGCGTTGCTGTTGTTACTGGTCAGCTATGATACGCTGTTTCTGGGCACCGCTCTGGGTTTCTTGGGGTCTGCGGTGTTGATCCTGACGGTGATGCTGCCTGCGCCGAAACCCGACGCCAAACGCGGGATCTATGACCGCACCACGCTGGGCACGCGGGTCTTTCTGGCCACGCCGCGCCTGCGCGGGTTGATGGCGCTCAACGTCACGGTGGCGGCGGCAGGTGCGATGGTGCTGGTGAATACCGTGGTTCTGGTGCGGGCAGATCTGGGCCTGTCAGAGGGTGCGCTGGCGTGGACAATGTTTGCCTTTGGCCTCGGCTCCATGTTGGCCGCAATGGCGCTGCCGCGGGTGCTGACACATTTGGCAGACCGCCCGGTGATGCTCTTCGGGGCGGTTCTGATGATTGGCGGGCTGATGCTATTGTCGCTGTTGACGGCGGTTTACGGTTTGCGCTGGCCTGCGCTGTTGCTGTGTTGGCTGATCCTTGGGCTGGGCTTTTCCACATTGTCCACCCCGGCGGGGCGC
Source organism: Thalassobius sp. Cn5-15 (assembly GCF_022347685.1). GTDB lineage: Bacteria > Pseudomonadota > Alphaproteobacteria > Rhodobacterales > Rhodobacteraceae > Thalassobius. Next base: position 95,720 of record NZ_JAKRGF010000003.1, on the reverse strand, counting down.
TTGCTACGTCGCTCCGCCCATGCGGCGGACCGTCCGGCGCTGTTTGCGGCGCAGTTTGCATTGTCGCATTTTTGCTGGCTGTTTGCCTATCCGTTGGCGGGTGTGTTGATCACATGGTTTGGTGTGCAGGCAGCGCTGCTGGGTCTGACGCTGATCGCCACGCTGGGCATGGTCGCCGCCATGCGCCTCTGGCCCGTTGGCGATCCGGTGGAGGTGGAGCACACACACCACAATCTGCCACCTGATCACCCGCACCTGCAGGGCGGCGGGCATCGTCACAGCCACGCGCTGATCATCGATGACGATCACCCGCGCTGGGCCACACGGTTTTAAACATACGCTACCGTATGGTGGGCAGTCACAGCGGCAGCCGCGCCATTTCGGCCTGAATGTGTTCGACCATGAAATCCATGAACAGCCGTGCCTTTGGATCCTGCCGACGTCGGTGCAGGTAAAGGCAGGCCAGTTGGATCGGCACTGGTGGCTCTTCTGGCAGAACCACCTCCAGCCGTCCGGTGGCAAGGTGTTCGGCAATCTCAAACACCGGTTTCATCACGATTCCATGTCCCGCCAGCGCCCATTGGGTCAGCACCTCACCGTGGTCGGTTTCAAACGGGCCAGTCACCGGCACCCGTTGCACACCGTTCGGGCCGTGCAGAGGCCACTGAAATTCCGGTGCGCCGGGGTAGCGCAGGTTCAGGCAATCCTGCGCATCGGTGCGCAACTCATCACTGTTCTGTGGCGCCCCCCGACGGTCGATGTAATCCGGCGCGGCACATAGAACCCGCGGGCAATCGGTGATTTTGCGGATGCGCAGATTGCTGTCCTCCGGCACCCCAAGGAAGAAAGCCGTGTCGAGGCCTTCTGCCGCCAGATCCAACTTCCGGTCTGACAGACGCAAACGTATGGAGATTTGCGGATACTGTTCCTTGAACGCAGGTACCGCAGGGGCAATGAACCGCTGCCCGACGCCCAAGGGGGCCGCCACATAAAGCGTGCCGCGCGGACTGTCGGTGATGTCGGAAATGTCGGCCTCTGCCTCCTCCACCGCCTCTAGGATCTTGCCCGCGCCGCTGTAGAAAATCTGTCCCTGTTCCGTCGGCGTCAGCGTGCGTGTCGTGCGATGAAACAGCCGTACGCCAAGGTGATCCTCCAATTGAGAGATCCGGCTGGAGGCCACCGCGGCCGATACCCGCAAATCCCGCGCGGCTGCGGACATATTGCCCAGTTCATAGACCCGGACAAAGGTGCGGATATTGTCGAGGTAGGCCATAGGATTTTCCGGTTTTTACTAAAGATCGGCGTATTTATTTGAATTTACCTTTAAATCCGCCGCCGCGCCACCCTATAGCCCCAGCCGCGCCTGACTACGTTCCGTCATGAAATCCACAAAGGCCCGCGTTTTCGGATCCTGCAATTTGCGGTGCGGATACAGGCAGCCAAACAGCGACGGGGCAGGGGGCGTGTCTGCCATCACTTCCACCAGGTCACCGCTTGCCAGATGCACTGCCACGTCAAAACGTGGTTTGTTGGCAATCCCATGCCCCGCCAGCGCCCAATCGGTCAGCACGTCGCTGTCATCAGCGTCAAAGCGCCCCGTCACCTCCAGCTTGCGCAGGCCTGCGTCCGTCTGCAGCTGCCAGAAATATTCGGGCGAGCGCGGATAGCGCAGCAGCAGGCAATTGTGGTTCTTCAGCAGATCCTGCGGTCCCGTTGGTCTGCCGTGGTTGGCGATATACTCAGGGGCGGCGACCAGCACACGCTCTACCTCCGCGATCTGGCGGAGTTTCAGGTTGGACTCTTTGGGTACCCCCACAAAAAACGCCACATCCATTCGTTCACTCATCAGATCCACCGCGCGATCTGACAGGCGCATCTGCACCTCCGTCTCGGGATACTCCGCCACAAATTCAGGCACCAGTGGCGCAATGATGCGCCGCCCGACACCCAGGGGCGCGGCCACTCGGATCACCCCGCGCGGGCGGTCGGAGTAATTTGCCACCACCGCCTCCGCCGTGTCCAGTGAGGCCAGCACATTCTTGGCCTCCTGATAAAACAGCTGGCCGACTTCCGTGGGGATGATCGACCGCGTGGTGCGATTGAACAACCTCACGCCCAGCCGCGCCTCCAGCTCTTTGATCCGTTTGGAGGCTACGGCCGGTGTCAGTCGCAAATCGCGCCCGCCAGAGGTGATAGAACCCAGTTCCACCACACGGGTAAAGACGCGCAGGCATTCGATATAAGGCATTTTGGACGGCGTCCTCGCGCTGATCTGCTTATTTGTCGGGCAGGCTATCATTATCAACAGATTGTAGAAAGTATTTAGCGTATAGCGTCATATTCATTGATAGTTGGCGGTGGTATTTTATTGTGGCACACCCCGCTTGCGGGGCAGCCACGCAGTCGGAGGGTCAGGATGAGCCAGCGTAGCGATATTCGGTTTTTGCTGAACGGACGGGCGATCTCGCTGCCGTCGGTTGCGGCGACGGACACACTGTTGGATTTCCTGCGCATCGACCAGCGCCTGACCGGCAGCAAGGAAGGTTGTGCTGAGGGTGACTGTGGTGCTTGTACCGTGTTGGTTGGGCGGTTGACCAAGCAGGGCCTGCGGTATGAGGCGGTGAATGCCTGCATCCGCTTTGTCGCCTCACTGGATGGCTGCCATGTGGTAACGATTGAACATATCCGTGGCGCCGACGGTGGGTTGCACCCTGTGCAGCAGGCGATGGTCGATCATCACGGATCGCAATGCGGGTTCTGCACGCCGGGCATCGTGATGTCGCTCTACGCCTTGTGGATGGAGGTGGCGCAGCCGACCGCCCGTCAGGTGGAGGTGGCATTGCAGGGCAACCTGTGCCGCTGCACAGGGTACGAACCGATCATCAAGGCCGCACTGGCGGTGAGTGAATACGGCACAGCAACGGCAGATTATCTGGCGGAGACCCGCGACGGGATCACTGAGCAGCTGCAGGAACTGCGCGATGGTGCCCGCGTGGTCACGGGACCAGTGGACAATCAGGCGATTGTGCCCGCCGATCTGGATGATTTCGCTGCTGTGCTGGTCGAAAACCCGCAGGCAACGATTGTGGCCGGTGCTACGGATGTGGGTCTCTGGGTGACGAAATTCCTGCGCCCGATCAGCCCTGCAATCCACATCAACCAGATCGACGCGCTGAAACGGATTGAGGTCGCGGATGGTGCCATCACACTTGGCGCGGGGGTCAGCTATTCGGATTTCCTGCCCTTGGTGCAGGAACACTTCCCCTTCCTCCTCGATTACTGGAACCGCATCGCCGGGTGGCAGGTGCGCAACATGGGCACAGTGGGTGGCAATATCGCTAACGGATCGCCCATCGGGGACACCCCGCCGGTGCTGATCGCGCTGGGCGCGCGTGTGACCCTACGCAAGGGTATGGAACGCCGAGAAGTGCCGCTTGAGGCGTACTTCATCGACTACGGAAAACAGGATCTGCACGCGGGTGAGTTTCTGGAGAGTGTCACTATCCCGGTGCCATCCACGGCGCAACTGAATGCGGCTTACAAAATCTCTAAACGGCGGGATGAAGATATTTCCGCCGTTGCGGTGGGCATCTCTGTCACTGTTCAGGCAGGCCAGATCACGGATGCACGCATCGCCTATGGCGGTATGGCAGCCACTCCGAAACGCGCTTCGGCGGCAGAGGCGGCGCTGATCGGTCGCCCCTTTGGCTCAGCCACCTTTGAGGCTGCGGCGCAGGCTGTGGCGACAGATTTCCAGCCACTCAGCGACTGGCGCGCCTCTGCGGATTATCGTCTGCTCTCGGCCAGCAATCTGCTGCGCCGGTTCTACATGGAACATTCAGACGTAGATCAGCCCGTGCGGCTGGTGGTTTGAGGAGGGGTTAAGATGAACAAACACGACACGCTCCCCCCGCTGAAAGGTCTGGTGAATGATGACCGTCAGCATGACAGTGCGGTGAAACACGTCACAGGCCGCGCTGAATACTGCGATGATATTGCCGAACCGATGGGCACGATGCACGCCTACCTTGGTACCTCGACCGTGGCGCATGGGCGCATCCTGTCGATGGATCTTGATGCGGTGCGCGCCGCACCGGGCGTTATTGGTGTGCTGACCGCAGAGGATATTCCTGGCCACAACGACATCAGCCCGACGGGAAAAGAGGATGAACCGGTCTTCCCCACCGAACGGGTCGAGTTTCACGGCCACCCGCTCTTTGCCGTAATCGCCGACAGCCGTGATGCAGCGCGGCGGGCGGCGGAACTGGCGAAAATGGAGTATGACGTCCTGCCGCACGCCCTTGATCCGCTGGCGGCGCGAAATGCAGGCGGCACGCTGGTCACCGACCCGCTGAAGCTGGAACGTGGCGATGTTACGCCAGCGATGGAGGCCGCATTACACCGCATTCGGGGGCGTATGGAAATCGGCGGTCAGGACCATATGTACCTTGAAGGCCACATCGCCTTTGCCGTGCCTGGAGAGGATGATGATGTGACTGTCACCAGCTCTACCCAGCACCCCAGTGAGGCGCAGCATATGGTGGCCCACGTCCTTGGCGTGCCATCGCATGCGGTGACCATAAACGTGCGCCGGATGGGAGGCGGGTTTGGCGGCAAGGAAAGTCAGATGAACCTGTTCTGCGTGGTTGCCGCCATGGCCGCGAAGAAGTGGAACCGCCCCTGCAAAATCCGTCCCGACCGCGATCAGGACATGACGGCCACCGGGAAACGGCACGATTTTGTCGTCGATTACGATGTTGGTTTTGACGATCAGGGCCGCATTCAGGCGGTCGATAGTGTCTTTGCCGCGCGCTGCGGCTATACCTCGGACCTCTCCGGCCCTGTCACCGACCGCGCGCTGTTTCACGCCGATAACGCCTATTTCTACCCGAATGTCCGCCTGCGCAGTGAGCCGTTGAAAACCAATACCGTGTCCAACACCGCCTTTCGCGGCTTCGGTGGCCCGCAGGGTGTGGTCGCGGCCGAACGGATGATCGAAGAGATCGCGTATAAGCTGGGCAAAGACCCGCTAGAGGTGCGCAAAGCAAACTTCTACGGTCAGCCCGGCGATAGCCGGACCCTCACACCCTATCATCAGGAGGTGGAGGATAACATTATCGACCGTGTGGTGGCGGAGTTGGAGGAAAACGCTGACTATCAAGCGCGTCGTCAGGCAGTGCTGGAGCACAACGCAAAGGGCGGCGTGATCCGCAAAGGCATTGCGCTGACACCAGTGAAATTCGGTATTTCTTTCACCGCGACTTGGTACAATCAGGCCGGATCGCTGATCCACGTCTATAACGACGGCTCGATCCACCTGAACCACGGCGGGACCGAAATGGGACAGGGTCTGAACACCAAGATTGCACAGATTGTAGCCGATGCCTTTCAGGTCGATTTCGACCGCGTGAAGATCACCAAAACCACCACGGAAAAGGTGCCCAACACCTCCGCCACTGCAGCCTCTTCTGGGTCGGACCTGAACGGTATGGCCGCGCTTGATGGGGCGGAACAAATCAAGGCACGACTGGTCAAATTCGCGGCAGACTCGCGCGGGGTGGCAGAGGATCAGGTGCACTTTCTGCCCAATACCATCCGTATCGGTGATGAGCTGGTGCCGTTCAACACATTGGTGAAAGAGGCCTATATGGCCCGCGTCCACCTGTCGGCCGCAGGGTTCTATAAGACGCCAAAAATCCACTGGGACCGTGCAGCGGGCAAGGGGAGGCCGTTCTTTTACTATGCCTACGGCGCGTCGTGTTCTGAGGTGTCGATCGACACGCTGACTGGCGAATACACCGTTGATCGCACAGACATTTTGCATGACGTGGGCCGCTCTCTGAACCCGATCCTTGACAAAGGTCAGGTCGAGGGCGCCTTTATTCAGGGCATGGGCTGGCTCACGACCGAAGAGTTGTGGTGGGACGACGCAGGCCGCCTGCGCACCCACGCGCCATCAACCTATAAAATCCCGCTGGCCAGTGATCGCCCGCGTGAATTTAACGTTGAGCTGGCGGAATGGTCGGTGAACAAGGAACGGACCATCAAACGCTCCAAGGCCGTTGGGGAGCCCCCCTTTATGTTAGGCATCTCGGTGTTTGAGGCGCTGTCGATGGCCGTGGCCTCGGTTGCCGATTACCGCGAGTGTCCGCGCTTGGATGCACCGGCGACACCTGAGCGGGTGCTGATGGCCTGCGAACGCCTGCGAACTGGGGGCTAACTCATGTCCATCTCGCGCACACTGCACGATTTTCTCAGTACAGACACCCCCGTGGTGGCCTTGCAGTTGACTCGTGTGCGCGGCTCTTCCCCTCGTGGCGAAGGGACGGAGATGTTTGTCAGCGCTGACGCGTTGTATGGCACCATCGGCGGGGGGCAGTTGGAACACCGTGCCATCGCCGCCGCCCGTGATCTGCTGGCGTCGGGCGACACAGCGGCCACGCTGGATTTGCCTTTGGGGCCAGAGATTGGTCAATGCTGCGGTGGTCGGGTGGAGGTCACGCTGATCCTCTTGGACGCTGCTGGTCGGCAGGCGGCAGTGGATCGCGCCGACGCAGAACAGCGGCTGCTGCCCCATGTCTATATCCTTGGCGCCGGTCATGTGGGGCGCGCTTTGGCGGATCAGTTTCAGCATATGCCGGTGCAGACCATCGTGATTGACCCGCGCCAGGAAGAGTTGGTGCAGCTCCGCGCAGATGTGGACTGTCGCCTGTCTGCACTGCCCGAACATGACATCCACATCGCCCCACCGGGCAGTGCCTTTATTGTGCTGACCCATGACCATGGTCTTGATTTCCTGCTGACCTCCGCCGCACTCGCCCGCGGTGATGCGGCCTATGTGGGCATGATCGGATCAGCTACAAAACGTGCCAGCTTCCTCAACTGGAGCACACAGAATTGCGCCGACAGATTGTCCGTCGCTCAATTGAACTGCCCCATCGGGGCAGGCGGTAGCCGCGACAAGCGGCCAGCCGTGATCGCCGCCCTTGTGGTGGCCGAAGTGATCACGGCGCTGACCTCTGAACCTGCCGCAACCGCCCCTTTGGGGGCAACTGAGCCGTCTCTGGCAGCCCAGTGATCCGCAGACACCATACGGTTGCGTATGGTTGTCTTGGTGATGGTTAAAATATGGAGGTCCCAATGCGGGATTTGAAACAACAGATGCGGCCTTCGGGTCGTTGCGCGGCGGCGTGTGCCCGTCAGATGGTGTGGCTATGACAGAGCAGGGTCTAAAACTCTTACGCGGTCGCCTCCTCACCTTCACCTCAGAGCCGCAGCATGAGGCGGATACCAACGCCTATAGCTATATCGAGGACGGCGCGCTGCTGATCGACGACGGTCGCATCATTGCGTCTGGCGACCACAGCCAGATCGCACCACAAGCGGGCGACGCGCAGGTGATCGACCATCGGCCCAACCTGTTGATGGCTGGTTTTATCGACACACACCTGCATTTCCCGCAGGTGCAGGTGGTGGCGTCCTGGGGCGATCAGCTGCTGGATTGGCTGAACAATTACACCTTCCCTGAAGAAACCCGTTTTGTCGACGCTGACCATAGCGCGCAGATGGCAACGCGGTTTTACGACCTGATCACTGGCCACGGCACCACCACGGCAGTGGCTTTCTGTTCGGTCCATGACACCTCGGCCAATGCTTACTTTGCTGAGGCCGCGCGCCGCGACATGCGGATGATCGGTGGCAAGGTGATGATGGACCGCAATGCGCCGGATGGCCTGCGGGATACAGCGCAATCAGGCTATGATCAGACCAAGGCGCTGATTGACCGCTGGCACGGACAGGGCCGCGCTCTTTATGCGGTGTCGCCACGATTTGCCATCACCTCCAGCCCCGCCCAGCTAGAGGCGGCGGGCGCGCTTATGGGCGAACACCCTGAGTGCTACATGCAGACCCACCTCAGTGAAAACCGCGATGAGATTGCGTTTACAAAGGACCTTTATCCAGACGCGCCTGACTATCTGGGGGTTTATGAGAACTACGGCCTTCTTGGTCCCCGTGCGCTGCTGGGGCATGCGATCCACCTGGAGCCGCGCGAAATCGAGGTTTTGGCTGACACAGGGTCGCATCCGGTGTTCTGCCCCACCTCGAACCTGTTCCTCGGCTCTGGCCTCTTTGATGATGCGGGCCTGCGCGGGCGCGGGATTGTGAACGGCATTGCCACCGACATCGGGGCTGGCACCAGCTATTCGATGCTGCAAACCCTGAATGAGGGGTACAAGGTGCTGCAACTGCAGGGTCAGAAATTGCATCCCCTGCGGGCCTTCCACTGGATCACCCGTGGCAACGCGGTGACGCTGGGGTTGCAGGATCAGATCGGCACGCTGGCGGCAGGGTCAGAGGCGGATATTGTGGTGTTGGATGCCCGTGCCACGGACGCTATGCGGTTGCGTATGGACCGCGCGGAAAGCCTGTCGGAAGAGCTGTTCATCCTGCAAATGCTGGGCGATGACCGTGCGATTGTCCAAACCTATGTCGCGGGCACGCCGCAAAAGGTCGCCGCCCCCGTGGCAGCGTAAAGTTAACCGCGCGATAAACGTGTTGCGACACAATCTCCCTGTTCGCAATACTCAAGGCCGCCCCTTTCCGGAGCGGCCTTTTTTCTTTGGGGCCTCTTTAGCCCCTGTATCAGGGCCAATCAGGCGCTCTGACGGTCCTGTGTCGCACCCGCATGGGCCGCTTTGATCATATCTGCGGCCTTTTCCGCGATCATCACGGTGGGCGCATTGGTGTTGCCGCCAATCAGGCGCGGCATGACGGATGCATCAACGACTCGGATGTTATCTAACCCATGAACGCGCAGCTCAGGATCGACCACGGCCTGATCATCCACACCCATTTTGCAGGTGCCGATAGGGTGATAGATCGTCTCCGCACGTGCGCGGATCGCTTTCTCCCAATCTTTGTCCGTCATGTCGTCATGCACACCAAACAGTTCTTTGCTAGCATAGCCCTTGAGCGGTTCAGTTTTCATGATCTCACGCGTCATCTTGGCCCCCTTGATCAGGGTTGCCAGATCACGCTCATCGCTGAGGTAGCCCGGATCAATCCGCGGCGGTGCCTTGGGATCAGCGCTGTTTAGCGTGACAGATCCACGCGAATAGGGCCGCAGCGCACAGACATGACAGGAATAGCCGTTGCCCCAGTGTAATTTGCGTGCGTGATCATCCACCACCGCGATGGTAAAGTGCAGTTGGATGTCAGGGCGTTCCTCCGCCGATGAGGTCTTGAGGAAAGCCGCGCCTTCGGCAAAACAGGTGGCCGCCATTGACGTGCCATCCTTACGCCAGCGCAGCATTTCCTTCACCACCTTGAACGTCGGCAGGACTCCGATGCCTATGTTGTCTGCGTCCTTGGTCTTGTAGGCAAGGGTGAAGTCGAGGTGATCCTGCAGGTTTTGGCCAACCCCCGGCAGTTCATGCACCATGTCGATGCCATGGGGGGTGATATCCTCGGCACGGCCGACGCCTGACAACTGCAACAGCTGTGGCGAATTGAAGGCACCGCCACACAGCACCACCTCTTTTTTGGCGCGGACGTTTTTTGACTTGTTACCCTGGCGATATTGGATGCCGCGTGCGGTCTTGCCGTCAAACAGGATGCGTTCGGCATGGGCGCGGGTGATCACGGTCAGGTTCGGGCGATCCATGATGGGATGCAAGTAGCCCGCCGCGACCGAACAGCGTTCGCCGTTCTTGGCCGGGTCGTGATACTGCGTCACCTGATACAGGCCGATACCTTCGTTGTCGCCAGCGTTAAAATCGGCCACCTCACGGTGCTGCAGGCGGGTGCCCGCCTCAACAAAGGCGCGGGTGATCGGGCGCGGAGCCTTCTGGTTGCTGACCTGCAAGGGGCCGGTGTCGCCATGAGCGGCATCAGCACCCCGTTCGTTGTTTTCGGATTTGCGAAAATAGGGCAGCACATCGTCCCATGCCCAGCCGTCGCACCCCAGCGCCGCCCATTCGTCATAGTCGCCCTTGTGCCCGCGTACATACAGCATCGCGTTGATCGCTGACGACCCGCCCAACGCTTTGCCGCGCGGTTGATAGGCCACACGCCCGTTCAATCCCGACTGTGGTACGCTGTTAAAGCGCCAGTTGTTGATCTCCACGTGTCCGGGCAGCATTGCGACCACAGCCATCGGCATGCGGACAAAAATGCTTTTACCTTTTCCACCCGCTTCCAGCAGGCAAACTGTGACATTCGGATCCTCCGTCAGCCGCGATGCCAGTGTTGCACCGCCTGATCCACCTCCGACGATCACATAGTCGAATTCCATTTCACCCCTCCCTTAGTTTATTATTTCTACTTCAGCGCAAAGTGCCTGTGATGTCTAATAAAAAGAGGGGGATGCTGAAAACGCGCGTATGAACTGCGGAATAGACTTGGCGGCGTAGAAAAATTTGATCATATTATTCCTGACTTCAGCGGTGTGCAGATCGAATCCCTGCGCCGTGAGGGAATAGCAATGTCGGGCATGCTGCCCGCTCTTTTGGAGGATCGTCCATGACCGTTCAGCCGAACTCAATCGAGGCGCGCGATGCGGCCTATCACCTGCACCCCTACAGCAATGCCCGCAAGGCCGAGTCCGAAGGCTCGTTGATCCTTGAGGAAGGCGAAGGCATCTACGTCACCGACAACACTGGAAAACGCTATATCGAAGGCCTGTCAGGCCTGTGGTCGGTTGCGGTGGGGTTCGGCGAACAACGCCTGATCGATGCTGCCAATGCGCAGATGCAGAAGCTGCCCTATTACCACGCCTTTGCGCAGAAATCGCACACCCCTGCGGTGGAACTGGCCGAAAAGCTGGTGCAAATGGCGCCGGTGCCGATGTCCAAGGTGTTCTTTACCAACTCAGGGTCCGAGGGCAACGATACCGTGGTCAAGCTGATCTGGTACCGCGCCAACGCTATGGGTCAGCCGCAGAAAAAGAAGATCATCAGCCGCATCAAGGGCTATCACGGCGTCACCGTTGCCTCTGCCAGCCTGACCGGTCTGCCGTATAACCACACCTCTTTTGATCTGCCGTTGCCCGGTATTATGCACGCGGGTTGCCCGCATTACGGCGGGTTTGCGCAGGAAGGCGAAAGCGAAGAGCAGTTTGTTGCCCGTCTGGCGCAAGAGCTGGAGGATATGATCCTGGCTGAGGGGCCCGACACAATCGCCGCCTTTATCGGCGAACCGGTGATGGGCGCTGGTGGCGTGATTGTCCCACCCGAAGGCTACTGGGCCGCTATTCAGGCAGTGCTGAAGAAATACGATATCCTGCTCATTGCGGATGAGGTGATCTGTGGCTTTGGTCGCACCGGCCAGATGTTCGGCAGCCAGACCATGGGCATGGAACCCGATGTGATGGTGCTGTCGAAACAGCTGTCGTCGTCCTACATGCCGATCTCGGCGGTTCTGGTGAACGATCGCGTCTATCAACCGGTTGCGGATGAAAGCGATCGCATCGGCACGCTGGGCCATGGCTACACTGGATCCGGCCACCCCGTTGCGGCGGCTGTGGCGCTGGAAAACATCAAGATCATCGAAGAGCGTGATCTGGTCGGTAACGCCGCCCGTCTGTCGCCGCTGTTCCTGTCGCGCCTGAAGGAACTGACCGCCAATCCGCTGGTGAAGGAAATGCGCGGCATCGGCCTCATCGGTGCGCTGGAGTTGAAACAGCAAGGCGACGCCGTGGGCGTGGCCGGTGGTGCGATGGCTGCGGCCTGTATGGAACGTGGCCTGATCGTGCGGAACCTCGGCGACACTGTGGCGCTGTGCCCGCCGCTAATCATCACCGAAGAGCAGATGGTCGAAATGTTCGACATCTACGCCGACGCGCTGGCCAGCCTCAGCTCCTGAGCGGTGGTATCGTGAATGAGAGAAGGCGGGCTGCGTGGTCCGCCTTTTTTATTGGGAGGGTATCAATGCCAAATCAAAGATTTGCCAGCGCCCGAACCTGCGTTTCTATTGAAATCCCGCCCAACAGGCACTGTTGGGCCGCGCCGTTCCGCCCCCACGGGGCGGCGCGTTTGCGCCTCCCCTCGGAACGGCGCTAAGTCACCAATGTTGGGTTGGTTCGGGCGCGATCTTCGCCCTTAAGCCAGCCCCTTCACCAACTCAGGCAGCCGCGCAAAATTATCAAACAACGCATGGTGCGGCAGCTCTGCATGGGGCACTTTGCAATACCCTTCGGTGAACAGCAAAAAGGGCACACCCGCGCGATCAGCGGTTTCCGCGTCCACGTCACTGTCGCCCACATAGACCTGTGGGCCATCCCCCAGCGCGTCAAATGTCGCATGCAACGGTGCGGGATCAGGCTTGCGCACATCCAGACTGTCACCGCCCAGAACCACCTCGAAAAAACCGGCCAGCCCCAGATGATGCAGCACCGCCTTCGCAGGCGCCAAGGGCTTGTTCGTACACACCCCCAGCCGGTGGTCCGCACTCCGCAATGCCTCCAGCGCGGCCAGCACACCGGCGAACACCTCGGACTTGTCTGACGAATGCATGTAGCGCTCTTCCAGCGTCGCCAGCAAAACCGCATGCTGATCCGCCGGAATGCCCCGCGCGGCGCTCATCTTCTCGATCAACACAGCCGCACCATTGCCGATAAAGCCGATCGTTTCAGCCAAGCTCAGCGGTTCCAGACCGCGATCTGCCAGCAGGCTATTGGCGACATACTGGATTTGTGGCGCAGAATGGATCAGCGTGCCGTCCAGATCAAAAACAATACGGGCCATTGGAAACCTCGGCTCAATATCTCAGGGGATCAGGCTTGCCATGTGGCGCAGCGCCAGCTGATAGCCCGCCACACCGCAGCCCGCGATCACCCCATCTGCCCGGCTGGAGACGAAGGAATGATGCCGGAACTCTTCGCGTTTGTGAATGTTAGAGATATGCACCTCCAGCACCGGACCATCAAACATGTTCAGCGCATCCAGAATAGCGACCGAGGTATGCGAATATGCGGCGGGGTTGATGATGATGCCATTGGCGCTTTGACGCGCGTCCTGAATCAGATCGACCAGCTCCCCCTCATGGTTTGACTGGGCAAAGCGCACCTCTACCCCCAGCACCTCGGCCAGGGCTTTGCAGTCACGTTCCACATCTGCCAGCGTGGTGCTGCCGTAAACCTCCGGCTGACGGGTGCCCAAGAGGTTGAGGTTCGGACCGTTGAGGATCAGGATCTGTTTCGCCATTGCGGTGCTCCTTTACGTTGGGGATGTTGTGACAAAGCCACGTCCTCATTGCAAGGTGTTGGCAGTCAGGTCGGGAGGGACCTGTGGGAAGAGGGGGACATTGCATGGATTTCAACGGGCAGATCGCCGTTGTGACCGGCGCGGGCGCTGGCATCGGTGCGGCCTTGGCACGCGAATTGGCCGCCCGCGGTGCAGAGGTTGTCGTCACCGATCTGAATGGCGAAACCGCCAGTGCGGTCGCGGCAGAGATCGGCGGTCACGGCCGGACGCTGGACGTGGCTGACGGCGCTGCGATCACCAGCCTGATTGAGGAGGTGGAGGCAGATATTGGTCCCATCGCGCTGTTTTGTTCCAACGCAGGCATCGCCACCGGATTTGATCTCAGCTTTGGCAATGCAGGTGGTGCGTCGGATGCGGTCTGGGATAAAGCGTGGCAGGTTAATGTGATGGCGCATGTGCACGCCGCCCGCGCCCTTGTGCCACTGATGAAGGCGCGGGGCGGTGGCACCTTCCTCAACACCGCGTCGGCGGCGGGCCTGCTGACTCAATTGGGCAGCGCGCCCTATGCCACCACCAAACACGCTGCCGTGGGGTTTGCCGAGAATTTGGCGATCACCCACCGTGATGACGGCATCCGTGTCTCGGTTCTGTGTCCGCAGGGGGTGCAGACTGATATGATCGCAGACATGAACATGGGGCCGCTGTCAAAGGATGGGGTGCTGAGTGCTGAATATGTGGCCAAAGTGACCTGTGACGGGCTGGTTGAGGGGCAGTTCCTTATCCTGCCACACGAACAGGTGCTGGGCTATATGACGCGCAAAGCACAGGACTATGACCGTTGGCTTGGCGGCATGGCCGCACTGCAGCGCCATGTGCGTGCGGCAAACGCTGAATAACGCGGCTTATAGACAGGGCGGGGTGGGTTAGCCCCGTCCGCCCACATCCGCGCGCGCAACAGACACCGTTTTGATCACCGCATGACAATGCTGCCCTTCGCGCAGGCCCATGGCTCTGACCGACCGTTTGGTCACGCGGGCCAGGATCTGCGCATCGCCCGCCTGCACCTGCACAAAGGCGCCGGGTCCACGTCCCATCCGCACCGAAGTCACCACGCATTCCAGCAGATTGAGGGCCGAAATCCCCTCAGGCCGGGTCAGTGACAGCATCACATCCTTGGCGTTCACGCGGACGCGCAGACTGTCGCCTACGGCTGTCGGCACTTTGGGCAGGAAGAGGCGGCCACCGGCGGCGGCGACCTCGCTTAATCCATCCGCGTGATGGGCAATGACACGACCTGCGATCAAGGCACCTGTGTCACGCAGCCCGATGATGGGTGCCAGCTCAGGATCTGACAGCAGATCCTGCACCGGCCCCGCACGGCGCAACTGCCCGCGATCCAGAACGGCCACCGTTGTGGCCAGACGCGCAATCTCACTGATCGCGTGACTGACATAGAGGATCGGAACCTCCGCCTCATCGCGCAGACGTTCCAGATAGGGCAGGATTTCTTCCTTGCGAGGGGCGTCCAGTGCGGCCAGCGGCTCATCCATCAACAACAGCCGCGGCGCGCTCAGCAGCGCCCGCCCAATGGCAACGCGCTGTTTTTCGCCGCCAGACAAATCACCGGGGCGACGGGTAAGCAGGGGGCCAAGACCCAGCATCTCCACCAGTCGTGCTTCATGCGCTTTGCCTTGTGGCACCCGTCGCCGTGCAAACCAGCGCCCATAGCGCAGGTTTTGCTGGACGCTCAGATGGGGGAACAGCCGCCCCTCCTGAAAAACATAACCGATCTGGCGCTTGTGTGCGGGCAGGGACAGATCACGCGCGGTGTCCAAGAGGGTGGTACCGCCCACGCGGATCATCCCCTGATCCGGTTGCAATAGGCCCGCAACCGCATTCACGATCGTGGTTTTGCCTGCACCTGACGCGCCAAACAGTGCAGTGACACCAGAAGGTGCCTCAAATCCCACATCAAGATGCAGATCGTTAAACCGGTGCTGTAGCTGGATCTGAATACTCATCGCCCGGATACCCGTTTTGCCGCACGGCGCGCCAAGGCTTCTGACAGCAACAAGGCTGTCATCGCGATGAGTATGGACAGGATCACCAGTCGCCAGGCCGCTGCCTCGCCGCCGGGCACCTGCAGAAAGGCATAGATGGCCGATGGCAGCGTCTGCGTCTCACCGGGGATGTTCGACACAAAGGTAATCGTCGCGCCAAATTCCCCCACGGCCTTGGCAAATCCTAACAGGGCGCCCGCAATCACCCCGGGCAGGATTAACGGCAGGGTCACGGTGGCAAAGACCCAGATCCGCGACGCCCCCAGCGTAGCCGCCGCCTGTTCCAGCTTCGGGTCCACGGCCTCAATCGCCAGCCGAATTGCCCGTACCATCAGGGGAAACCCCATGATCCCCGCCGCCAGCGCCGCCCCTGTCCAGCGAAACGCGAGGACAAGGCCGAAGGTCTGCTCCAGCCATTCCCCCAAGGGCGCACGGCGGCCGAATGTCAGCAACAACAGATACCCCGTCACCACCGGCGGCAGAATCAGTGGCAAGTGGACCAGACCGTTGAGCAGCTGCTTGCCCCAAAACTCGCGCCGTGCCAGCAGCCATGCCATCGCAACAGCCAGCGGCAACGACAGCACTGTCGCCCACAGCGCAACCTTCAGCGACAGGCGGATCGCCATCCATTCTGCGGGCGAAAGGGGAAGGTCAAGGAAAGCGGTCATAAACTGCGCGTCTGCGGCCTGATCTATTGCGGCGGGTCGGCAAAACCGTGGCGCAGAAAAATCTCTTTGGCAATGGGGCTGTTAAGATAGGCCAGCAGCTCCGTCGTCACTGGGCTGTCATGGCCCGCAACGAGGGCAGCGGGGTAAAGGATCGCCGGATGCCTCTCTGGGTCAAAGGTGTGCAAGGCCTGTACCCTTGGCTCTGCCAACAGATCAGAGGCGTAGACAATGCCCAATGGTGCCTCGCCAAGGGCCACCAGCGCCAATGCAGCACGCACGTTGTCAGTTTGCGCCACCTTTGACGCGACCGCGTCCCACAGGCCCAGTGATTGCAGCGCCGCCTTACCATAGATCCCCGCCGGCACCGCATCGACCAGCGCCATCGCCATGCGTCCGTCTTCCATACGCTGACGTATGGTTTGGGAAATATCCTGTTCAGGATCGCGCGTCTCGGCCCCCGCCGGGGCGATCAGAACCATTCTGTTGCTGAGGAGTGACAGGCGACTCTCCGCCTCAATAGCTTCACGCGCGTCGAGGTGGTCCATCCACGCTGCATTGGCAAGGATCACCAGATCCGCAGGTGCGCCCAACTCCACCTGACGGGCAAGGGTCGAGGATCCGGCAAAAGAGTAACGCAAGGTGTGGCCGGTTTCCCGTTGCCACGCATCCCCCACCTCACTCAGCGCGTCGCGCAGACTGGCGGCAGCGAAAACGGTGATCTGCTGCGGTTCTGCCGATGCGAGACTGGCCGTCAGTGCCAGTAAACCGGCCAGAGCGTTGCGGATCACCTTCAGCACAGATGCCCCCAAAAGTCCGCTTAACTTTCAGCTGTACTGGGCGCGCAGAACAGACGGTAAAGCAGGGCGATAACTTCACTCGTATTGGCGTCGGCCAGAGAATAATAGATCGTCTTGCCATCGCGGCGGGGTGTGACCAGACCTTCTTCGCGCAGACGGGCCAACATCTGACTGACGGCGGCCTGACGCATATCCAAGAGTGATTCCAGCTCGCCCA
This sequence comes from Thalassobius sp. Cn5-15, assembly GCF_022347685.1. Classification (GTDB taxonomy): domain Bacteria; phylum Pseudomonadota; class Alphaproteobacteria; order Rhodobacterales; family Rhodobacteraceae; genus Thalassobius. The sequence goes on along the minus strand of NZ_JAKRGF010000003.1, from coordinate 78,776 downwards.
CCGATTTTTCACCCGATCCCAGATGACACAGGATCATCAGCCGCCCCTCATGGGCCAGCGTTTTCAGATAGGTCGCTGCCGCCTGTGCACTGCGGGCCATTTCGCTGGCAGGGGGGGCTTGCGGTGCTTCAAGGGCGGTCTGATCGGTCATGGTGTCTTGGTCCGGTGTAGGGTGGTCCCGACAATAAGAGCTTTGGCGACGGAACGCGACAAGATATTCACATATCTCAATGTGGGGACGCCGCCCTGCGTTTCAAGACGCAGGCGCGGCGTAAACTGCCTGAATTTAGGGCGTTTGTCCCGTCGTCTTGCGGCTGTTGCTTTGGGTGATGAACACCAGGACGGCCAGCGTCATCAGCATGCCAGACACCAGGAACGGCGCGCCGGGCAGGTAGATCCCCGTCCCTTCGCGGGTCGCCCAGGCAAAGATCTGGGTCAACACCAGCGGTCCGACAATCATCGCGACTGACCCGACCGACGATAGAACCCCTTGCATTTCCCCCTGACTGTCATCCGGCGCGGTCTGCGCAATGATCCCCTGCAGGGCGGGCAGCCCGACGTTGCCCAAAGCCATCAGCGGCGTCAGGATCAGGGTGATTGTGCCCGATGTGATGAAACCTAAAATGCCAAAGATGACCACTTCGACGATCAGCCCAAACAGCACCGCCCCCCGTTGTCCCAGCCGCGCAATCACCGGCCCCACAAGGGCCCCCTGCACAATCGCCGCACCAATCCCGTAAAGCATCAGCGAAACGCCGATCATCCCCGGTGCCCAGCCGAACCGTTCGGTGGCGAAATAGGCCCAGACCGCCGGATAGACCATTGTTGCCAGCTGGTAGAGGAAAAACACCGCCGTTAACGGCTTTACCATTGGCATCTTTGACAGCGCCACAAAGGCAGACAGCGGATTCACCCCGCGCAAACGAAACGCACGGCGGGTGGCGTCTGTGACCGTTTCCGGCAGCACCAGCCACCCGAAGAGCGCATTGGCAAAGGCCAGGGCCGCCGCCATGTAAAACGGCGCGCGGGTGCCAAATTCTGCCAGCAATCCACCCAGTCCCGGCCCCAGAACAAAGCCAAGCCCAAAGGCCGCCCCGATCAGCCCGAACCGCTTGGCCTTTTCTGAACCCTCAGAAATATCCGCCATATAGGCCAGCGCGGTGGAATGTGTGGCCGCTGTGATGCCGCCGACAATCCGCGCCAACAGCAGGATCCAGACGGACCCGGCCAGCCCCATCAACACATAGTCCGCCGCCATCACAAGAAGGGACACCAACAGGATCGGGCGCCGTCCATAGGCATCTGACAGCCGTCCCAGCATCGGCGAAAACAGGAACTGCATCACCGCAAAGGAGGACGCCAGAATGCCGCCCCAGATCGCAGCCTGCCCCAAAGCCCCGGCAGACACCTCTTGGATCAGCTGCGGCATCACCGGCATGATCAACCCGATGCCCATCGCATCGATCACCATGGTGATCATGATAAAGAGGATCGGCAGGCGCTGAGAGCGGCTGGAAATGTCGGTGGTGGCCATCGGGATTCCTGACAGATTGAGCTTTGGCCAAACCTTAGGGGGCTTTTGTGGAAAAGCAACGGGGGGTTGCCCTAAGGTGACGTAGGATGGCGCAGGGACTATTTGATGCGCAATGCAGCCGCATGTTCCAGCGCAGAGCCAAGGCACAGGCACAATTGCGGCAGCACCAATGCTTCGACAAACAGGGCCGTCTGCCGGGATTGACCCGGGCCGTTTAGCGTATCGTTGAACCCGTTGATCTGCAGCGACAGGGCGCTGATCGCTGCCGCATGCACGTTTGCGGGCTGTGTTGCAGCCCACTGTGCCAATGCGTTTGCTGTGCGCACAATCCAGTCGCCAAGGGCATGCAGCCCGCTGCGGTCTGCGTGCCAGTCGCACTGCGGATCGGGCAGATTTAGCGCCTTGCCCAGTGCCTCGCGCACTGCGGCTGCGTTTGTCTCATCGGTCCCGCTGAAAGAGACACGCAGCAGACGTTCCCGCAGGGCAGGCAGGTCTTCGCGCAACTCTGCTAGCGGGGCGTGATCGGCGCCAAACGCCTCCAGCGCTTTGCCTGCGTGGGTCAGAAACTGACGCAGCCGCAGCATTTGGGCGGTGTCAGAAATATCCTGCGCAGTGGCGCCGAAATGCAGGTGCGCGGCGTGCTCTGGTGCCTCCATCAGCTTGGCAAAGGCTTCGACCATTGCGGGCACGGTGCTGCCAACCTTGGCCGTGTTGGCGGCAAGCCCACCGGGATCGACCTGCAATTCCATCGCCGAACGGTGGATAAATGCGGCGCTCTCAGTGGGGATCAGGCCTAGATCCCCCTGCACCTTAGCCAAAGCGCCCTCAACCAGCAGCATTGCGCGCACCTCGGCGGTGTCGGTGAACAGCTTGCCCACCTCACCCACGGGAAACAGGCGGTTATACAGCTCGGATCCAAAAACAGAGGCAGCCATAGCGGGTCCCTTTTCTCAGCGTAATCTCTCAGGCGCAGTTTGCGTACGCGGGGTGAAAATCTGCGCAGTGCATAGACAAAGCGTTCGCGCTTGACCAGCCGTGCAAACCTGTTGGCGAAGGCGGTGCGTGTGGCGCAGGTTAAAGAAATGCAACCTTTAAGGGTTTGTTATTAATCGTTTCGCGCGCGAAACATTCCTGCATCTCTCCATGCCGTCAGATATGGCCTGTGTCGCGCAGAAAGGCGGTCAGCGCTTCGGCGTAGGCCGTGGGCTGTTCGACGCAGGGAATGTGACCGGCGCGGCGGATCAGTTTGAACTGGCTGCCGGGGATCAGATCGGTGGTTTCGCGCACCAGATCGGCAGGCGTCGATCCATCATCTGACCCTGCGATCCCCAGCGTTGGTAGGCGCAGCCCGCTGGTGGGGGTATAGAAATCCGTCCCCGCGATCGCCGCGCAGCACCCCACAAAACCATTCACCGGCGTATGGAGGAGCTTTTGCCGCCAATGGTCCACCGTGGGGGTGCTGCGAAAGCTCTTGGTGAACCAGCGCTCCATTGTTGGTTCCACCAAGGGCGCCATGCCCTGATGACGCGCCAGCTCCATCCGGTCCTGCCACATGGCCGGTTGGCCGATCTTGGCGGCCGTGTTCGATAGTACCAGCGCCCGCACCTGATCCAGCCGTTTCACCGCCAGACCCTGCGCGATCATGCCGCCGATGGACAGGCCGACGACCATAGCATCGCGCACGTTCAGCAGATCCAGCAACTGTTCGCAATCCCGCACCAAGGTGCCCATGCTATAGGGCGGCTCAGCCACCTCGCTGTTGCCATGACCACGTTTGTCATAGCGGATGATACGCAGGCCCGCAGGCAACAAGGGCAGCAGCGGATCCCACAGACTGAGGTCCGTGCCGAGAGAGTTGATAAACACCAAAGGCGCACCGTTTGGATCGCCATCTTCACGATAGTTAAGTGTGATATCCTTGAGTTGTGCCTCTGGCATGGCGCGGTCCTGTCTTATGTGGTGCTGACGGCTTTAAGCATAAGTCAGCGCGCGGTGGAACATCGCTGCATCGACATTTCCACCGGACAATGTAGCGATCACCGTGTCCGATTGCAGTGTGCTCCCATGAAACAGTGCCGCCGCCAGCGCTGCCGCACCGCCCGGTTCTACCACCAGTTTCAAGCGCGTGAATGCCAGCGCCATCGCGCGCAGGCATTCCTCCTCGCTGACAGTGATCCCCGGACCGCACAGTCGCTGCATGATCGGAAACGTCATCTCCCCAGGGGACGGCGTCAGGATCGCGTCGCAGATATTGCCGCTGATTGCTGCGTTGACCTCGCGGGTGCCGGAACGCAGCGATCGCGTTACATCGTCAAATCCTTGCGGCTCCACTGGTCGCGCGGTGAGTCCCGGCGCCTCGGCCTCTAGCGCCAGTGCGATGCCGCCGGTCAACCCGCCACCTCCGCAGCAAATCAGAACCTCAGCCTCTTCAATGCCCATCGCCCGCGCCTCCGCCGCGATCTCCAACCCGCAACTTGCCTGACCGGCGATCACCTGTGGATCATCATAGGGTTTCACCAGATGCAGGCCACGGCCAGCCTGCAACCGCGCACCGATCTCTTCACGGCTTTCGCTGGCGCGGTCATACAGGACCACCTCCGCCCCCAAGGCGCGGGTGTTGGCGATTTTCAGCGCTGGCGCGTCCGCGGGCATGATGATGACAGCAGCCACGCCATGTAGAGACGCGGCTAAGGCGACGCCTTGGGCATGATTGCCGCTGGAATAGGCTAAGACGCCCTTGCTGCGTGTTGCGACATCAAGGGCCGAGAGGGCCGACCATGCGCCGCGAAACTTGAAGCTGCCGGTGTGTTGCAGGCATTCAGGCTTCACCAGCAGGCGACGGCCCGCAAGCTCATCCAGAAAGGGTGAAGACAAGAGCGGCGTGTGCCGTGTGTGGCCCTCCAGACGGGCAGCCGCAGCGCGGATTGTCTCGATGGTGACGGGGTCAAAGGCGGTGTCCGTGTTCATGCTGCAGCTCTGTCCATATCGGTCAGCCAATCGGCCAGCACCGCCTGAGATTCCGGTTCATCAAGGAACGGGATGTGCCCGCGATCCTGCACCGAGGCAACGCGCAGCGCAGGCATCCTGCGGGCCATTTCTGCCACTGTATCAGCGCTGAGTAGGTCAGAGTTTACACCATGAAACACGGCGCAGGGCAGGGGGGCGATCGCCTCGAAAAACGGCCAGAGGTCGATATCATCACCGGCGCCACCGGCCAGCACCGCATCGCGCAGACGGGGATCATAGGTCAGATCGACGCCGCTCTCACCTTGGATATAGTTGTGTTCTGCCTCATGCTGCCACTTTTCCAGCGGTACGTTTGGGAACTGTGCGGCGGTCAGTGACGCGCGGACTTGTACCAGGGTGTCCAGATCTGGCGCAGCGGGGCGGCGGCCGAGGTAGGTCTTGATCATCTCGATCCCTTCTGGCGACAGCACCGGCCCGATGTCATTGAGAGCCACGCCCAGCAGCCGGTCCTTTGCCGTAGCCGCCAGTCCCATCGCGATCAGCCCTCCACGGGATGTGCCCAATAGGCCGACCTGCGTGAGCCCTAGGTGATCCAGCAGTTCCAAAGCGTCCTGTGCCTCACGCGGGAGCGAGTATGTGGTGTGATCTTCGGCATGATCAGACTGCCCGCGACCACGATAGTCCATGCGGATCATCCGGTGGTCTTGCAGGATCTGCGGCGCCACATGGTCAAAATCCCGCACATTGCGCGTCAGGCCAGACAGGCAGAGGATCGGTAGGCCATCGCCCTCATCCTCATAATAAAGGGACAATCCGTCGGAACTGATGAAATGGGGCATGGTGTCTCTTCTCTTGGTCTTTAAAGCCTGGTCAGGGCTGGGACATTCGTAAGGTCCGTTAGGATATGATCGGGCGTTCCAGCCAGCCGGTCCATCGGATCTCCGGCGCGGTTGACCCATGCGGTGGTGAAACCATAGGCTGCCGCTGATCCCGCGTCCCAGCCGTTGGAGGAGACGAACAGAACCTCGTCGCGGTTGCAGTCAAAGCGTTGTTTCACCAGATCATAGACCTGCGGTGCGGGTTTGAAGATGCCGACGCTTTCGACAGACAGCACGTCATCCAACAGTGCGCTGATGCCTGCCGACTGCACGGCACCATCGAGCATGCGTGGTGACCCGTTGGACAGGATTGCAGTGTTCAGCCCCGCCGCCCTCAACGAGGTCAGCATTTGCGGCACCTCGGGGTAAGCTTGCAGCTCCCAGTAGAGCGCCAGAAGACGTTCGCGCAATTCAGGATCGCCCGTCAGGTCTGTTGCCTCCAGCGCCCAATCCAGACCGTCCTGTGTCACCTGCCAGAAATCGCAGTAATGCCCGCTGAGGCCACGCAGCCAGCTGTATTGCAGCTGCTTCAGCCGCCAGTGTTCGGCCAGTTGTGGCCAGGCAGTGGCCAGTGCACCGCGGCCCGGCTCTGCCGCAGCAATGCGGGCGGCGGCCGCGACATCAAAAAGTGTGCCGTAGGCGTCAAAGATGCAGGTGGTGATTGGCATTCCCTCTCTCCTTTGTTTGACCATTAGGTCGGCCCATCAGCGTCTGAGGCAGGTTTGCACTTCTGTGGGGCTAAGAAAACACGTTATTTCGCGACGCGGTCCGAAGAGCGGCAGGGGGGCGGCAGGGTTTACGTGGGGGGCGTCGGCCTGTTAGGCTGGTGGTCAAGGCTCAGGCGCCAGAGCGGAGAAGGTATCGCGCGCCTGAGGAGTTTTAATTTCCAGACATGACAGGATCACGCATGACCCAGGTAAAAACGGGCGACACCGTAGGTATTCACTACACTGGCACACTGACAGACGGTTCGGTTTTCGACAGTTCCGAGGGGCGCGATCCGCTGTCCTTTGAGGTGGGCAGCGGCCAGATCATTCCGGGCCTTGATAAGGCATTGCCGGGGATGAGCATTGGCGACAAGAAAACCGTCGAAGTGCCCGCCGCAGAGGCCTATGGTCCGATCCAGCCCGGTGCCCGTCAGGCGCTGCCGCGCGCCGAGTTTCCCGCCGACATTCCGGCAGAAGTTGGTCTGCAACTGCAGATGCAGACGCCAGAGGGTCAGGTGCTGCCGGTCACCATCGTTGATGTCACCGACGAAGAGATCACGCTGGACGCCAACCACCCGCTGGCGGGCAAGGATCTGACCTTTGCGATCGAACTGGTGTCGATCGGCTAAGCAGGCAGGGATACGGGCAGCAGGCTTTTAGGCTGAGAGGTTCGTTCCCATTTGATGCCCCGCCCAACAGGGACTGTTGGGCCGCGCCGTTCCACTCCCATGGGGCGGCGCTTAGCCACGCCTCGGAGCGGCATTAAGCAACTCGCGGAGATATGGCTCAGCTTGTGCGCTGATCATCTAAGGGGTGGGCAGTCTGCCTGCCTCATCCGGCCTACGCATCCGTAGGGGCACCATACTATAGCGTCGGGTTTGTTCGGCTCAGGCCTTGCGGCGCAGTTTTATCACCACATCCACCGCGCTGATTTCAGCCCCTTCGGGCGCGTCAGGCAGTTGCACGATCTTCAGCTGATCAGCGGGGGCGTCGGTCAGCATGCCGTCCTCTTCCCAGAAGAAATGAGGGTGATCGTGGGTGTTGGTGTCAAAATAGCTCTTGGATCCGTCCACTGTCACCTCTTGCATCAGCCCCGCATCGCAGAAGGCGCGCAGGGTGTTGTAGACGGTGGCAAGAGACACGCTTTCGCCGTTTTCGCGCACGGCGGCAAAAAGGCTTTCGGCGGTGACATGGCGATCCTTACCGTCCCCGACCAGCAAACTGGCGAGGGAAAGACGCTGCCGTGTGGGGCGCAGACCGGCGCCTGCCAGCCATTGCGAACCCCGTTGGGTTGCTTCGGGCGAAACTGTCATCGAGTCGGATCCTACTATTTAGGCCTTTTGTATAGCGTGCAGGTGGTGCCAACTTCAAATGAAAACAGTTCTCAACTGCAGCTGTTGTTACGGTGCCGCCGGAAGAGCACACGCGGCAGTGCAGTATTTTGCCTCAACAGGGCAACACTTGCACGCTGCACTGAGGGGGTGATAGAGGAGGTCGAACGGAAACTGACAGATATCCCAGAAGGGCAAGCCCATGGCACAATACCCGAGCAGCTTTGACAAAGACGACCTCCTGAAATGCGCCCGTGGCGAGCTGTTTGGCCCCGGCAACGCCCAGCTGCCGGCCCCGCCAATGCTGATGATGGATCGCATCACCGAAATTTCGGGCGATGGCGGCGCGCATGGCAAAGGTCACGTTCTGGCAGAATTCGATATCACCCCGGATCTGTGGTTCTTTGACTGCCATTTCCCCGGCAACCCGATCATGCCCGGCTGTCTGGGTCTGGATGGCCTGTGGCAGTTGACTGGTTTCAATCTAGGCTGGCGTGGCTGGCAGGGTCGCGGCTACGCGCTGGGCGTGGGTGAGGTTAAACTGACCGGTATGGTTCGCCCTGACCGCAAGATGCTGACCTACAAGATTGATTTCACCAAAGCGATCCAGACCCGCCGTCTGACTATGGGCGTTGCTGATGGCATCGTCGAAGCCGATGGTGAGGTGATCTATCAGGTGAAAGACATGAAAGTGGCGCTGTCTGAGAGCTGATAAGCCTTTTCATCGACAGAACACAGGCCGGCCCATCGTGGCCGGCCTCATCGTATCTGGAGTGTGTGTATGACCACCGAAACAGCCGTGCCTGAAGCAATTGTGCCTGACGCAGGTGTCACTGCTTCCATCACAGCCGCTGCTACGACAGAAGCTACCGCAACGGCCACCTTTGTGGAGGAACTTGCGGCCCGGGATTTGGCAGCTCAAGAGTTAGCGGCCCAAGAGTTAGCAGCCTGCGTCGACGCTGCCTTCCCATTGCCATCGCTGCTGTTCGTACTTGGGGCGCTGACGGTGCTGTTCTACCTGAAACGAAAGCACCGTCTCAGCCTTGGCGGTGTGTTCAAGGCAATGGTCGGGGTCGACAGGGTCCCCCATAACAAAGTGTCCAGCACGCTGATGATTGTGGCCCTGCTGGTGCCGCTGGGAGTGTGGATTGTGTTGGGTGCGAGGTGTGGGTGAGGACGCGTGGACAGGATACTTATTCCTGAGTGTTTGCTTTAGTGTTCGCTTTTCGCGCCTCGTATTGGTCCCATACATGCCTGCGCCCCTTCTGGCGGGCGTCTGCAAGCCAGAGTTTTTTGCGCAGGCCCTCTGGCTCTAGGTCTTTGTAAATGCCGCCGGAGAACTTGGGCCAGTCTATGGCGAGGCCCTGCTTTACCAATTCTGTCGATAGGTCGCGCCCATCGGGCAATGTGCATTTGGCTACGGTTCTGCCGTGATCGTCGATAGCGGTGACTTCGGCGCGGATTGCCTGACCCTTGCATAGGTTCACCAGCGCCCATTTGGCTCTTTTCCCATATGGATTGTTCATCTCTGGGGCATCACGTAGATCACAGAGATTGTAAGAATTAGGATGATGACGTCCTTACGACCTCGCGCGATTTTCTGTGCTGATTGCTCTTTTTGAGGGTATCTTAGGGCGTTGCTGTGTCAATGTGGTACTTGCGCTGGTTGAATATGCCAAAGCTTCTCCATCGGTAAAAAAACGCGCATCCCTCGCAGGGTTTTATAAATCCGACACATCCGGGTCCTAACACATTGCTCTTATACGGGCGGGCTGCCTCCGCCCTCAGCGACTTATTTCAGGAGCCAGAAAATGACCGATCAATATGATGTAGATATGTCGTGGGACGATTTTGACGAAGCCCGCGATCCGCGTCCCAACACCAACCAATTTGACAAAGTGGTCGAAGCGGCGATTTCGCGGCGTGGATTTTTGGGCGGGGCGTTGGCCTTTGGCTCTGGCGCGGCGGTTTTCGGCAGCGGATTGTTCGGCTCGACCACTGCGGCGCGGGCTGGCGGTCATGGCAAGTTTGGCTTCCACCCCATCGGAATCGCTACGGACGCCGCGGTGCATGTGCCCGAGGGCTATAAATCCAACGTGCTGGTACGCTGGGGCGATGCGCTGTGGTCCGACGCCGACGGCGCCTACAGCCCAGAGACTGGCGTATCCGCCGATATGTCCGACAAGGTGTTTGGTGAAAACACCGATGGGATGGAATTGTTTGAGGTGAACGGTAAAGAGGTGATCACCGTCAATTCTGAATATGTGAATCCCAAGATCAACCTGCCTGCCGCCTCTGAAGGCACGCCGCAGACGGCTGATGAGGTGCGCCTGCTGAAGAACCTGCAAGGTGTGACGGTGATGGAGATTGCCAAGGCCACCGATGGCTACAGCGTGGTCAAAGACAGCCCGTTGAACCGCCGTATTACCCACGAAACCGAAATGGCGCTGGCAGGCCCACTGGCCGGTCACGCGCTGGTTCAGACCAAGGCAGACCCGACCGGCACCACGGTCAAAGGCACCATGAACAACTGTGGTTCGGGCCGCACCCTGTGGGACACTTACCTGACCTGCGAAGAGAACTTTAACGGTTACTTCGGCGCCACTGGAGAAATGCCTGAGGGTGAGGGTTACATCCGCTATGGCATTAAGGGCAAGGGCCGCTACGCCTATGAAAAGTTCGACCCGCGTTATGATATTTCGAACGAACCGAACGAGCCGCACCGCCACGGCTTTATCACCGAGATTGACCCGTCTGACCCTACCTCGACCCCGATCAAGCGCACTGCGCTGGGCCGTTTCAAACACGAAAACGCCGAGATGGTGCAGGCCAAGGATGGCCGGATCGTGGTCTATATGGGCGATGATGAGCGTGGCGAATTCCTGTACCGTTTCGTGTCGAACGGCGTTTGGGCCGAGGGCACCGATGGCGGTGATTTGTTGAACGACGGCACGCTGTATGTGGCGAAGTTTAATGAGGATCAGACTGGCGAATGGCTGGCGCTGACGCCGGAAACCACCGGCATGGATATGGCGAATATCCTGTGCTTTACCCGTATGGCGGCCTCGGCCGTTGGGGGGACCACGATGGATCGCCCGGAATGGGTCGCGTCGAACCCGATTAAGGTCGAAGCCTACTGCGCCCTGACCAACAACAAAAATCGCGGCGTGAAACCGAATGCTGGTGGTGATGACACATCGGTCAATGCGGTGAACCCGCGTGAAACCAACCATTACGGCCAGATCGTACGCTGGACGCCGGCGGATGAAAACCACGCGGCGGACAGCTTTGGCTGGGATCTTTATGTGATGGCGGGCAACCCGACCGTGCATGGTGATGAATATGGCGGGTCGGCCAACGTAAACGCTGGCAACATGTTCAACTCCCCCGATGGAATGGCGTTTGACAGCAAAGGCATGCTTTGGATCCAGACTGACGGCAACTACAAGAACGAGGGCGATTTTGCCGGTATGGGCAACAACCAGATGCTGGTTGGCGATCCCGAAAGCGGTGAGATCCTGCGCTTTATGACCGTGCCTTATGGTGCAGAGGTGACCGGTCTGTGCTGGTCGCTGGACAAGAAAGTGGCCTTCGTCGGGGTGCAGCACCCGAAAGGTCAGTGGCCTGATGGTGCGGGCAAGCCGCGTTCGTCGGTCGTTGCGGTCTGGCGCGAAGACGGCGCTGAAATCGGCTAAGCCATTTATATAACTTCTGAAACGGCGCCGCACTTTGCGGCGCCGTTTTGCGTTGCGGAGGAGGGGGATGTTGATCGTGCGGTTGTGTGTGGTGGGCGCGTAAAACAGCGAATTTGATCGCCTTTTGGTGTATACTCAGCGTGTTTTTAACCAAATAGGAGTTTGAATATGAATAGACTACGTATCCTTGCCCTGTCTGCAATTTTGCCTTTGGCGGCCTGTATGACCGCCACTGAGACGTCAAACCCCACGGCGGTTGACCCGTTGCTGGACAAACAGCTGGTGTCCGCGGAGGGGACTATTTTCATCCTCAACGCTGATGGGACCGTGTCCGGTGAGATCAAAGGTGATCCGGTTGTCGGCAGCTACACCACCACCGCGACAGAGGTGTGCAGCACCTATTCTGCGCCTGATTTCCTGACAGGTCGTGAATATTGCAGCACGCCGGTGATTGAGGCGGGTACGGTTGTGTTCAACCGTCGGGACGGCACGAAATCAGCGGTTTACGCGATTGAAGGCTAACGCAAGTTTGGCGTGACCACACGTCTGAACGGCGCTGCCTACGGTGGCGTCGTTTTCCGTTTTGGCCTTAATATACTTGGCCGCAGTCCAATTCGCTTCCCCTTTCTGGCTGCCTGTTCTACATAGGCTGAAAGCTGATAAGAGGAGGCGTCATGCGCCGTGTAGTCGTTACAGGTCTCGGGGTGGTCTCGAGCATCGGGAACAATGCCGAAGAGGTTCTGGCCTCTCTCAAAGCTGGCACGTCCGGCATCACCGCCAATGAGGCGATGAAGGAACACGGGTTCCGCAGTCAGATCGCCGGTGACATCAAACTGAATGTTGCCGATCACGTCGACAAGCGCACCCTGCGTTTTATGGGGCCGGGCGCGGCCTATGCCTATATTGCGATGCAGGAGGCGATCGCCGATTCCGGTCTGGAGGAAAGCGATGTGATCAACCCGCGCACCGGTTTGGTTGCCGGGTCTGGCGGGCCGTCGACCAGCGCGATGTTGGCTGCACACCAAACGGTGCTGAAATCCGGCGCGACCAAGCGGATCGGTCCGTTCGCGGTGCCTAAAACCATGTGTTCGACCGTATCTGCGAACCTTGCAACCGCGTTCCAGATCAAGGGCATCAACTATTCGATCACCTCGGCCTGTTCGACCTCGCTGCACTGCATCGGCAACGCGGCAGAGCAGATCATGATGGGCAAGCAGGACGTGATGTTCGCGGGCGGCGGCGAAGAACTGGACTGGACCCTCAGCTGTCTTTTTGACGCGATGGGCGCGATGTCGTCGAAATATAACGACACGCCGGAAAAAGCATCGCGCGCGTTTGACGCCAACCGTGACGGTTTTGTCATCGGTGGCGGCGGCGGTATTCTGGTTCTGGAAGAGCTGGAACATGCCAAAGCCCGTGGCGCCAAGATCTACGCCGAAGTGACCGGTTATGGTGCCACCTCTGACGGTGCCGACATGGTTGCCCCTTCGGGTGAGGGCGGTGAACGTGCGATGCGCGTGGCGCTGTCGACGCTCGAAGAGGGCCGCAAGGTTGGCTATATCAACGCCCATGGCACATCGACCCCTGTGGGTGATGTGGGTGAGGTAGAGGCCGTGCGCCGCGTCTTTGGCGAAGGTCAGACGCCGGTGATTTCCTCGACCAAGTCGATGACGGGCCACAGCCAGGGCGCCACGGGCGCACAGGAAGCGGTCTATTGTCTGCTGGCGCTGGAACATGATTTCATCATTCCGTCGATCAACGTTGAAACGCTGGATCCGGCGCTGAACCCTGCGGAAATCGCCACCTCGCTGGTGGAAAACGCCGGTCTGGACACGGTGATGACCAACAGCTTCGGCTTTGGTGGCACCAACGGGTCGATGCTGCTGTCGAAATATCGCGGCTGATCTGGTTGCTGTCTGAATTTCAAAAAGGGCGTCCTGCGCGGCGCCCTTTTTCTTTGCACTTTGAGGGGATCAAAGCGCTGTACCGCGCCCTTTCGATGTTCGTTAAATGCGCAAAAGGCCGCGCAGATGCGCGGCCTTGCGACATTTTTCACAGGGATTGGGGTCAGTCGTGGGCGTAGCCCAGACCCTGCAGGGCCAGCTTGATCTCGTCCAGAATGGCGGGATCGTCGATGGTGGCGGGCATTTTGTAGTCCTTGCCATCCGCGATCGACACCATTGTGGCGCGCAGGATCTTGCCCGATCGCGTTTTGGGCAGGCGATCCACCACGGTGGCCAGTTTGAACGCGGCAACCGGACCGATTTTTTCGCGCACCAACGCCACCACTTCCTTCACCACTTCGGCGTGGGGGCGGTCACAGCCTGCGTTCAGACACAGGAAGCCCAGCGGCATCTGGCCTTTCAGCGCATCTGAGACACCGACCACGGCACATTCCGCCACGTCTGGGTGGCCTGCCAGCACCTCTTCCATGCCGCCGGTGGACAGGCGGTGGCCGGCGACGTTGATTACGTCATCGGTGCGCGCCATGATCGAGACATAGCCGTCCTCATCAATCATGCCCGCATCGCCGGTTTCATAGTAGCCGGGGAAGGTGGTCAGGTAGGAGGAGCGAAAGCGCTCTTCGGCGTTCCACAGGGTTGGCAGGGTGCCCGGCGGCAGCGGCAGTTTGATCGCGATGGCGCCCAACTCGCCCGGTTTCATCGGGTGGCCGCCCTCATCCAAAATCTGCACGTCAAAGCCCGGCATCGCCACGGTCGGGCTGCCCAGTTTCACCGGCAGTTCCTCAATCCCCAGCGGGTTCGCCGCGATGGCAAAGCCGGTTTCGGTCTGCCACCAGTGGTCAATCACCGGCACGTTCAGCTGTTTCTGTGCCCATTCAATCGTGTCGGGATCAGCCCGTTCACCCGCCAGAAAGACCTGCTTCAGGCAGGACAGATCGTAATTCTGCACATAGTCGCCTGCCGGATCCTCACGCTTCACCGCACGGAAGGCCGTGGGAGCGGTGAAGAAGCTTTTGACCTTATGCTCCGAGATCACCCGCCAGAATGTGCCCGCGTCCGGTGTGCCCACCGGTTTGCCTTCAAACACAATGGTGGTGTTGCCATGGATCAGCGGACCGTAGCAGATGTAGCTGTGGCCCACGACCCAACCCACGTCAGAGGCGGCCCAGAACACATCGCCCGGATCGACGTTATAAAGGTTCTTCATCGTCCAGTTCAGCGCCACCAGATGACCTGCGGTGTGGCGCACCACGCCTTTAGGCTGCCCCGTGGTGCCGGAGGTGTAGAGGATATATGCGGGGTGGTTGCCCTCAACCGGTACGCAGTCGGCGGGGGCGACACCGTATTGGAAACCGTGCCAGTTCACATCGCGCCCCTCGACCAGTTCGGCGACCTCTTGTTCGCGCTGGAAGATGACGCAGAAATCGGGTTTGTGATCGGCCTGTTCAATGGCGCCATCAAGCAGCGGTTTGTAGTGCACCACGCGGCCCGGTTCCAACCCGCAGGAGGCGGCGATGATCGCTTTGGGTTTCGCATCGTTAATCCGCACGGCCAGTTCATTGGCAGCGAACCCGCCAAACACCACCGAATGGATCGCGCCAAGACGGGCGCAGGCCAGCATGGCCTCCAGTGCTTCGGGAATCATCGGCATGTAAATAATCACGCGGTCGCCTTTTTCCACGCCTTTGGCGCGCAGCGCCCCAGCGAGGGAAGCCACGCGATTGCGCAGCTCGACATAAGAAATCTCGCGTTTGGTGTGGGTGATGGGACTGTCGTAGATGATTGCGGTTTGTTCACCACGGCCCGCTTCGACGTGGCGGTCCACGGCGTTCCAGCAGGTGTTTACTTTCGCATCTGCGAACCATTCGTAAAGATCGTCGCCCTTGTCAAAGAGCGCCTTTGAGGGGGCGCTGTCCCAGTCAATCGCCTCTGCCGCTTCCATCCAGAAAGCTTCGGGGTTGGCCTGCCAGTTTTGGTAAACCTCTTTGTATGACATGATTTTCCTCCTCCTCATTCCATGCCTATTGGATACGGGGGGCAGTCAGGATGGGGCAAGCATTGCCTGTGACGCGGGGTCACAATTCTGATGTTGGTTATCATTTTCCGCCAAACCGTCAAAAATCGCTTCGCAAAGCGGGAAAGACTTTGCTGAAATCCAATGCGCCACCGTTAAAATTGCAAAATTGCAAAGTTTGCAGTTGGCCTTTCAGAGGGGATCACATTCCCCCTCGCGCAGATGTTTGGGACTCGTGATCGGTGGCTCTGTCATAGTCTCCTCACTGTCGGAGTGGCGGGTGTTGACGGTGTTCTTGAGTTTGGAGGTGCGGATGAAACGTCGGATATTTATGCGATCGGCTCTGTCGTTTGGGGTGATCGCATTGGGCGCAGGCAGCGTGCAGGCGGCGCCGGTACGGTATGAACTGGACAAAGTGAACAGCGCTGTCGGATTTACCTATTATCTGGATGACGCAGGCACTCAGGGCACTATGCCGGTGCAATCTGCGGACCTGCAGCTGGACCTGCGGGATGTGTCGCGCAGCCGGATTGATGTGACGCTGAACCCCGGCCGTGCGAAGGCCGGGCTGTTTTTTGCCACTGAGGCGCTGAAAGGGGCCGAGGTGCTGGATGTACGCCGCCATCCCCAGATCCGCTTCGTGGCACGCAAGATCACTGGCACGATCCACAAGGCGACGGTGACCGGCGATCTGACTGTCCGTGGCGTGACCAAACCGGTGTCCTTACAGGCGCAGCTGTTCCGGCAGGTGGGAACAGAGCAGGGGGATCTAAGTAAGCTGTCGGTGCTGCTGACCGGCAGTCTGGATCGCAGAGTGTTTGGCGCAAGCGGCTATCCCAATCTAGTCGGGCCAACCATTGATCTGCGTATCCTTGCACGGGTGGATCGAGCGGCCGGGTGACCCGTACCTTGCGGGAGGGTGCCGCGCACAGTGCAAGGATCGGGTGGCGCTTAGCAGACGGCGCCACCCGCTTTCGTTTGTGGTTTTGGTTTAACCGTAATGATCCACTGGCGTGCCGGCGATGGCCGCCATGTTCAAAAGGCCCCGCGCAGTGATCGAGGGGCTGACGATATGGGCCTTGTTGCCCATGCCCATCAGGATCGGTCCGACCTCCAGCCCGTCAGCGCGCATTTTCAGGATGTTGCGCACGCCTGATGCCGCATCGGCATGGGCAAAGACCAGCGTGTTGGCAACGCCCGACATGCGCGAGCGCGGGAAGAGTTTCTGGCGCAGGCCCGGATCCAGCGCCACGTCCACGTTCATCTCCCCCTCATAGGTGAAATCAGTGTCGCGACTGTCGAGGATTGCCAGCGCTTCGCGCAGACGTTTGCCCGATCCTTCTGCGTGGTTGCCAAACTGGCTTTGCGAACACAGCGCCACGTTTGGTTCCAGACCAAAGCGGCGCACGTGGCGCGCGGCGCCTTCGGCGATGCGCGCCAGCTGTTCAGGTGTCGGCAGTTCATGCACCTGCGTGTCTGCAATAAACAGCGGTCCGTCCTCAAGGATCATCAGCGACAGCGCGCCCTGTGGGCTGAGGTCAGGGGTGCCAAGGATCTGCTGGATATAGTTCAGATGCCAGCGGTATTCGCCGAAGGTGCCGCAGATCATGCTGTCTGCCTCACCGCGATGCACGGCCACGGCGGCGATGGCGGTTGTGTTGGTGCGCATGATCGCCTTGGCCAGATCGGGGGTGACGCCTTTGCGCTCCATCAGTTCGTGATAGCTGGTCCAGAAATCGAAATAGCGCGGATCGTTTTCCGGGTTCACGAATTGGAAATCCACCCCCGGGCGGATGTTGAGGCCCGCGCGTTCGCAGCGTGCCTCCAGCACTTCGGGGCGGCCGATAAGGATCGGGGTTTCGGTCGTTTCCTCGAGGATTGCCTGTGCGGCGCGCAGCACGCGCTCATCCTCACCTTCGGCAAAGATGATGCGGCGGGAGGCTGCGCGGGCGCTTTCAAACAGCGGCCGCATCAGCAGTGCGGATTTGAATACCGACTGGTCCAGTTTGTGTTTATAGGCTTCCAGGTCGTCAATCGGACGGGTGGCAACGCCGCTGTCCATTGCTGCCTTGGCCACGGCGGCGGATACCACGCCGACCAGACGCGGATCAAAGGGCTTCGGGATCAGGTAGTCGGCGCCAAAGGTCAGCTGTTCACCCTTATAGGCCGCTGCCGCCTCGGCCGAGGTGGTGGCGCGGGCCAGTTCTGCGATGCCTTGGACGCAGGCGACGCACATGTCGTCGTTGATCTCCGTCGCGCCCACATCCAGCGCCCCACGGAAGATGAAGGGGAAGCACAACACGTTGTTGACCTGATTGGGGAAATCACTGCGACCGGTGGCGATGATCGCATCTGGGGCCACTGTGCGGGCTTCATCTGGCATGATTTCCGGCGTCGGGTTTGCAAGGGCAAAGACGATGGGGCGACCGGCCATTTTGGCGACCATTTCAGGCTTCAGCACACCGGGGCCAGACAGGCCAAGAAACATGTCCGCGCCTTCGATCACCTCATCCAGCGTGCGTTTGTCGCTGGCTTGGGCATATTCGGCCTTTTGTGGGGTCATTTCGCTGGTGCGGCCTTCATAGACCAGACCGTCGATGTCACAGAGCCAGACGTTTTCGCGTTTAACCCCCAGTTTCAGCAGCATGTTCAGGCAGGCAATCCCTGCCGCGCCGCCACCGGTGGACACAATCTTGATATCCTCAAACCGTTTGCCCGCGACCTGCAATGCGTTTGTTGCAGCTGCGCCCACAACAATTGCCGTGCCGTGCTGATCGTCGTGGAACACGGGGATGTTCATCCGTTCGCGGCAGATCTTTTCGACGATAAAGCAATCTGGCGCCTTGATATCTTCGAGGTTGATGGCGCCGAAGGTCGGGCCGAGGGCGCAGACAATCTCGGCCAGTTTTTCGGGGTCTTTTTCGTCCACTTCGATGTCGAAACAGTCGATGTTGGCGAATTTCTTAAACAGAACGGCCTTGCCTTCCATCACCGGCTTTGACGCCAGCGCGCCGATGTTGCCCAGGCCCAGAACGGCGGATCCGTTTGACACAACGCCCACCAGATTGCCGCGCGCGGTGTAGCGGCTGGCTTCTGCGGGATCTGCCTTGATCTCCAGGCAGGCTTCGGCGACGCCGGGGCTGTAGGCCAGTGACAGATCGCGCCCGTTGGCCAGCGGTTTGGTGGCGCGCACCTCTAGTTTGCCGGGTTTGGGGGTCTCATGATACAGTAGAGCGGCCTGGCGCAGGGTTTGTTTCTGGCTGTCGGACATCGGTTCGCCTCAATAAATATCAGTTAGTTTAGTGTTAAACCATTTTTTAACCTAGCGGAAGGTGCGGATTTTGGCTTAAGGCTGGTTTATGCCCAACAGGCGCTTGCAAAGGCCATGCCTTTAGGCAAAGGTTTCTCATTCGATCAAAAATATCCGCCATAAATATCCACCTGATCCGATGCTGTCTTTGCGCTGCCTTCTCTGGGTGACGTGGATGAGAAGAACAAAGGACACCCTCATGCCGACCGCCGAAAACCTGTTAACCATTGCCACGCGCGTGCGCGAGAACGCTCATGCACCTTATTCGAATTTCAAGGTCGGTGCGGCCATTCTGGGCAAAGATGGCGTGATCTATCAGGGCTGCAACGTTGAAAACGTCGCCTATCCCGAAGGCACCTGTGCCGAGGCAGGCGCAATTGCTGCGATGGTCGCTGCGGGGACCAAGGAACTGACCGCGGTCTGCGTGATTGCCGACAGTCCGGCGCCAGTGCCGCCCTGTGGGGGGTGTCGTCAGAAATTGGCCGAATTTGGCGCGCGGGATGTCACGGTGACGCTGGCCACCACCGATGGCGCCACCTTGCAGACCACTATTGGCGATTTACTGCCCGGTGCGTTTGACATGTCCCATATGGAACGGAGCTGAGCGATGGACGCCCGTGCGATCATTGTGAAACTGCGCGACCGCCAACCGCTGGAGCGGGCGGAATTGGCGTGGTTTGCCCGTGGCTTGGCCGATGGATCCGTGAGTGACGCGCAGGTCGGGGCCTTTGCCATGGCTGCGCTGCTGAATGGTCTGAATGAGGCAGGGCGCGTTGGGTTGACGCAGGCAATGCGTGACAGTGGCGATGTGATGCAGTGGGATCTGGACCGCCCGGTGATCGACAAACATTCCACCGGTGGGGTGGGTGATTGTGTGTCGCTGGTTCTGGCGCCTGCGCTGGCTGCCTGTGGTGGCTATGTGCCGATGATTTCAGGCCGTGGTCTGGGCCATACGGGCGGCACTTTGGATAAATTGGAGGCGATTCCCGGCTGTCGCACGGGTCTGAACGAGGATCAGTTCCGTCAGGTTGTTGGGGATGTGGGCTGTGCGATTGTGTCAGCCACGGGCGAAGTAGCGCCTGCTGATCGCCGTCTGTATGCGATCCGTGATGTGACCGGCACGGTGGAGAGTCTGGACCTGATCACCGCGTCGATCCTGTCGAAAAAGCTTGCGGCAGGCCTTGAGGGGTTGGTGCTGGATGTCAAAGTCGGCTCTGGCGCGTTTATGAAAACGGCAGCTGAGGCGCGGGCATTGGCTGAGGCGCTGGTCAGCACAGCCAATGCCGCCGGATGCCAGACATCGGCGTTGATCACCGATATGAACCAACCGCTGGTGCCGGAATTAGGTAACGCGCTGGAAGTTGCACGCTCGATGCGTGTGCTGACGGGGCGCGGCGGCGGTGCCTTGTTGGATCTGACCGCAGACTTGGGCGGCGTGGCGCTGGCCAATGCCGGATTGGCCGTGGATGCAGCGGCGGGTGCGGATCAGATTCGTGCAGTAATTGCAGATGGCCGCGCGGCAGAGGTGTTTGGCCGTATGGTTGCAGCGCAGGGCGGATCCCCGCGTTTCATCGACGATTGGCGCAGCATGTTGCCAGAGGCGCCGGTGATCTATGAGGTGACCGCGCCGCGTGATGGTTACGTCACCGCGATGAACGGTCATGCCCTGGGTCTGGCGGTGGTTGTGCTTGGCGGTGGTCGTCAGGTGGAAAGCGATGTGGTGAACCCTGCTGTGGGCCTGTCGGATGTGGCGGCCCTTGGTCTGCGGGTGCAGAAAGGTCAGACGCTGGCCTGTGTCCACGCCGCCCGTGAAAGCGCGGCCGAGGTGGCGGCTGCGGCCGTCAGGGATGCGATCGCCATTGGGGATGTAGCGCCGGATCTGCCTCCCCTCGTTCATGAAAGGATCGGTTGAAATGGCACGTGCGTTTTTGGTTGTGATCGACTCCGTCGGGATCGGCGGCGCGCCGGATTCGGATCGGTTTTTCAACGGTGATCTGCCTGATACCGGCGCCAACACCATTGCCCATATCGCCGCAGCCTGTGCGGCAGGTGAGGCAGAGGAGGGGCGCAGTGGCCCCCTGTATCTGCCCCATATGGACGCGTTGGGTTTGGGCGCGGCGGTGAAGCTGGCGTCTGGTGTTGAGGCGGCGGGTTTGGGGGCCACGCCCACAGGCCACTGGGGGGCGGCGACAGAGGTCAGTCCGGGCAAGGACACACCGTCGGGACATTGGGAAATCGCCGGTGTGCCGGTGCCTTGGGATTGGCATTACTTCCCCGACGCGCAGCCAAGCTTTCCCGCTGACCTCAGCGCGCGGATTGCGCAGGCGGCGGGCGCGGGGGGCATTTTGGGGGATTGTCACGCCTCGGGCACGCAGGTCATTGCTGATTTTGGCGGCGAACATATCCGCAGCGGTTGGCCGATTTGCTACACCTCTGCCGACAGCGTCTTGCAGATCGCGGCGCATGAGGAACACTTCGGCCTCGAACGTTTGTTGCAATTGTGTCAGGACGTCGCGCCGATTGTGCATGAGATGAAAGTGGGGCGGGTGATTGCACGTCCCTTTGTGGGGGATGAGGCCACGGGGTTTGTCCGCACCGGAAACCGTCGCGATTATGCCATTGCGCCGCCGTCGCCCACCCTGTGTGATTGGGTGCAGGGCGCAGGCCATATGGTCTATGGTGTTGGCAAGATTGGCGATATCTTTTCCATGCGGGGGATTGATAATTTGCGCAAAGGGTCGGATGAGGCATTGATGCAGCATCTGAAGGATCTGGTCATCGAGGCCGAAGAGGGCAGTCTGACCTTTGCCAATTTTGTCGAGTTTGACAGCCTGTACGGTCACCGCCGCGATATTTCCGGCTATGCGCGTGCGCTGGAGTGGTTTGATCGCGAGTTGGGGGAGGTGCTGGCGCAGCTGCGCGAGGATGACATGCTGCTGATCACTGCGGACCATGGTAATGATCCCAGTTGGCCCGGCACTGATCATACCCGCGAACGCACCCCTGTTTTGATCGCGGGCCTTGGTGCTGGCCGCATCGGGCAGGTTGGATTTGTAGACATCGCCGCATCGGTTGCGGCGCATTTGGATGTGCCTGCACAGGGCACAGGACGGAGTTTCCTATGACTGGCCAATCAAACTGGCAAGATACCCCAAAGGTCGAATTGCACCTGCACCACGAAGGTGCTGCGCCGCCGGCCTTCATCCGTCAGTTGGCGCATGAGAAGAAGGTCGACCTGAGCGGTGTGTTCAATGGTGACGGCAGCTATGCCTTCCGTGATTTTGTGCATTTCCTAAGCGTTTATGAGGCCGCGACGTCGGTGCTGAAAAGCCCGGAGGATTACGCCCGCCTGACCACCGCCGTGTTGGAAGAATGCGCCGCCAACGGTGTGATCTATGCCGAAAGCTTCATCAGCCCTGATTTCTGTGGGGGGCGTGATGTTGAGGCGTGGAAAGAATATTTGCACGCCATTGAAGAAGCGGCCGCCAAGGCAGAGGCTGCTCATGGCATCGTGTTGAAGGGGATTGTCACTTGCATCCGCCACTTTGGCGGAGACTGGGCGAAAGAAACGGCGCTGTGCGCGGCTGAGACCCGAGGCGATTTCATCACCGGTTTCGGTATGGGCGGGGATGAGAACAAGTTCACCCAAGGCACGTTCAAATGGGCCTATGACTGCGCCCGTGAGGCGGGATTGCAGCTGACGACGCACGCAGGCGAATGGGGTGGACCGGAATCGATCCGTCAGGCGCTGGATGATCTGAAGGTGGAACGTCTGGGTCACGGTGTTCAGGTGATCGAGGACGCGGCGCTGATGCAGCGCGTTATTGACGAAGGCGTCACGCTGGAGGTGTGTCCGGGATCGAACGTCGTTCTGGGGGTTTACCCGTCGATTGACGCGCACCCGATCAAGCGCCTGCGCGATGCGGGGGTGAAGGTCACGGTGTCGACCGATGATCCGCCCTTTTTCCACACCACAATGACGCGGGAATATGAGATGCTGGAACAGGCATTTGGCTGGGGTCAGCATGATTTCACTGCGCTGAATCTTGTGGCAGCGGAGGCCGCTTTCTGCGACACAGCCACCAAAACAAAAATCAAGAAACGATTGGAAGCCGTATGACCGACCATCTGACCGTCGTCGATCACCCGCTGGTGCAGCACAAACTGACCCAGATGCGTGACAAGGACACTGCAACCCCCGAGTTCCGCCGTCTGCTGCGTGAGATCAGCCAGCTTTTGGCCTATGAAATCACCCGCGAGATGGAGCTGACCACTAAAACCATCCAGACCCCGATGCAGGAGATGGATGCGCCGGTGCTGAAGGGCAAAAAGCTGGCGCTGGTGTCGATCCTGCGTGCAGGCAACGGGTTGATGGACGGTGTGCTGGAACTGATCCCCGGTGCCCGTGTGGGATTTGTGGGCCTTTACCGTGATGAGGAAACGCTGGAGCCGGTGCAATACTACTTCAAGGTGCCAGAAAATATCGGTGACCGTCTGGTCATTGCCGTGGATCCGATGCTGGCGACCGGCAACTCCTCCGCTGAGGCGATTGATCTGCTGAAAGAGGCGGGGGCTACCAACATCCGTTTCATGTGCCTGCTGGCTGCGCCTGAAGGTGTTGCGAAAATGAAGGAAGCACACCCCGATGTGCCGATCGTGACAGCCTCGCTTGATGAGCGCCTGAACGAGAAGGGTTACATCTTGCCTGGGCTCGGGGATGCGGGTGACCGTATGTTTGGCACAAAATAAGCCCCGATTCTTTACACGAGACCGCAACTCGTGCATTGTGTCCCTACATATTGTGTGGGGGCACAAATGAGTTTTAAACGCGCTGTTGTAACCGCTGTTATTCTTACTGCCACTGGCATCGGGGCCGGCGTTACCGCTGTGCCCGCTTTTGCACGTGGCGATACAACGATCCCGGCGGAATTTCCACCGCGCAGCTTTGAGGGGCGTCAATATGTTGACAGTCGCGGCTGCGTGTATATCCGCGCCAGCACGGGTGGGCTGGTGGACTGGATTCCGCGCGTCACCCGCACACGTGAACATATTTGCAACGCCAAGCCGACATTCGCTGGTGGGTTTGATCGCAACTTGCCGGTGATCCCTGATGCGGCACCTGCAGCGGGTGGTGGTGTCCCCACAACTGTGATCGCGACCGCACCTGCGGCGGCGCCGAAACCCCCTGCGCAGCCTGCAGCGGCACCGGCACCCGCGCCGGTTCGCACTGTAGCGAAGGCGCCTGTTGCGTCTGCGGCTGCGTCTGCGCCAAAACCGCGGGCGCCGCGTTTTACTCTGTCGTCGATTTTCGGCACTGACGCCTCTTCGGCTGCGTCGCGCCCGACGCCGCGCGTGGCAGCGCCACGGCCGATGCCGGTGCCGGTGATTGCGCCGAAACCCGTTCGCCCGGCGCCCGTAGCGCCGCGTGTGGCAAGCGTGCCAGTTGCGCCTGCCTGCGGTGGTGGAACCTCGGTTTCTCAACGATATCTGGGCACTGGCAGCGGCGTGCGTTGCGGCCCGCAGGCGCAATCACCGATCTTTGGTTCCGCGTCTGGCTCCGTGAGTTCTGGTCGTGCGAATTCTGGTCGTGTGATTACTGGCCGTGCGCCGGTGGCAGCTGCGCCTGCCGTTGTGCCGCCGGTGGTGTCTGCCGTGCCGCGTGCCGTGGTGCAGGCACCTGCCGCCCGCCAGGTGCGGGCGCCTGTCGCGACCACCTCTGTAGCGGCTGCGCCTGTTCTGGCACCGACCCGTCAGCCGGGTGATCCGGTGCCTGTGAAAGTGACGCCGTCCAAGCAAGCGGCGCAGAAGACGGATCCGACCGAATATGTGCAGGTGCCCGGCAGTCAGGGGCGTATCGCGCCACGCCATGTTTATGAGTGGCAGCAGAAACATGCGGTGACGAGCGGCGTGCCTGCAGGTTATCGGCCGCTGTGGCAGGATGACCGTCTGAATCCGAACCGCGCCCATCAGACGGCTAGCGGCAAGGCCGCGATGGATCTGATCTGGTCCCAAACCGTGCCGCGCCAGTTGATCGACCGTGTGTCGGGCCGCGATGTGACTCGCCATTATCCAGGGCTGGAGTATCCTCACACCAGCTATGCTCAGCAGCGGTCAAGCGTTGTCGTGTCCAGTAAATCGCACGCCGCTACAGCGCCTGTTGCGCGCAAAGTGGCCAAGCAGGCCGCACCGAAAGCAACCAGCCGCACCTATGTGCAGGTGGCAACCTTTGCCCAGCCGGATAATGCGCAGCGCACTGCGGGTGCACTTGCGGCCAAAGGCCTGCCGATGCGGATCTGGTCGGCTAAGCGAGGTGGTAAACCTGTGCAGCTGGTGCTGGTGGGTCCCTTTGCGGATCGTGGCCATGCCACCGCGGCACTGTCGATCGTGCGCCGGTCAGGTTTTGGCGACGCGTATCTGCGCTGACGCCCGCGCGACGCCCCTTTAGGTGCAAACTGTGGGAGCGATCAGCCCTCGCAGATGGCTTGCAGGCGCAGCCAGTCAGCATCGCTGAGGACCGCGCGCGGGGCTGCTTGTGGGTAGGGGTCGGCCTCGATCAGCGTCAGTGTCGTTTCACCGCTAGGATCTACCGCATAGGCGTAGGGCGTTGATTTGACCCCGACCGAACGGAAACCCTGCAGCAGCATTGCGCTGTCAGGCATTGCAGATGTAGTCATCTGGCCGAGCGTGGTGGCGCGGCGTTGCAGCGCGGCACTGTCCAACGCGCCGCTGGTCATCAGGCGCAGGGTGGCAATCAATCCGCTGTCGGTAAGTGTGGCATGCAGCGGGTCCTCAGTGTGGCCTGTCAGCAGTTGCGCCAGAATATAGCCGGCCATTACATCGGGATCGTCAAAGCCACGCAGCAACCGATCGCTGAGCACCAAGGTATTGCCTGGCAGCAGCAGCGCCGGAACCTGTAGATCCTGCAGCACAGCGATCTGTAGGCTGGCAGGGGCGAAGGGTTGCAGTCTTTCACGTAGCCGTTTGAACAGGGGCTGATGGCGCGGCAGGTCACAGCGGGGGCCGTGGTGCTGGACCAGATCCGCCAGAATGGCATTGCCGATCATCTGTTTCTGCCGTTCTGGCAGGGCCGAGGTGGCATGATCCACCAAAGCACCCG
The DNA here is from genome assembly GCF_022347685.1 of Thalassobius sp. Cn5-15. GTDB lineage: Bacteria > Pseudomonadota > Alphaproteobacteria > Rhodobacterales > Rhodobacteraceae > Thalassobius. Next base: position 53,259 of record NZ_JAKRGF010000003.1, on the reverse strand, counting down.
GCAACCAGAACACACAGACCGCCAGAACCGAGGCCGCAGAGGCCCCCATCAGGCCCCAGCGCAACCGGCCGCCGTTGGGGCGGCGTTTATGGATCGCAAGGCGTAGTTTTTCGATGGCAGCGACGATCTCACTCTCGTCCTCGCCAAACTCCAGTGTTTCGTCACTGTCGCCTGCGGGATGATAGAGGGCGGGGGTTTCATCGGGGTTGGCACGCATCAGAGCGGCCAGCGACCAATGCGCCAGCGGGCGATCCTGCGTGTCCGATACCACCAGCGTGGCGTCCCCAATAGCTACGATCACCTCGCGGCGTTGTGCGTCCGCGCCAGCGCGCCAGAGGGCGGTTGCTTCAAGTCGTTGGTATTTGCGTAAAGCTGTGCTCATTGCGGCTGCTCTGCCTGTTGTCGCTGCCTGTTTTTTGCAATGGGTAACATGAGCGCGTGGCGGGCGGCAATGCGGGATTGCCCTACCTTTGGGTAGGAGATCGTACAGAGAGGTGGGGGAGGGGCGTTGCCCCTCTTGGTTCATCAGAGATGTCCAATTCACCCCGGAGTACTTTGGGATCACTGAAAGGGACGCGGCGGCCCCATGTCACGGTCAGAGGGTTTTGGCCTGCGTGCGCAATTCGAACTTCTGGATTTTGCCGGTGGAGGTTTTGGGCAGCTCCTGAAAAACGACCTTTTTCGGCGATTTGAACCCAGCCAGACGTTCGCGGGCGAAGGCGATCAGCTCTGCTTCGGATGCGGTATGGCCGTCCTTCAGCTCAACGAAGGCGCAGGGCACCTCGCCCCATTTTTCATCCGGTTTGGCCACCACTGCGCACAAGAGCACGTCTGGGTGGGCCATCAGCACGCCCTCAACCTCAACAGATGAAATGTTCTCGCCGCCTGAAATGATGATGTCCTTGGCGCGATCGGCGATTTGCACGTAGCTGTCGGGGTGTTGGATGGCGATATCACCGGTGTGGAAATATCCGCCTTTAAAGGCCTCGGCGGTGGCGTCGGGGTTTTTCAGGTAGCCTTTCATCACCCCATTGCCGCGAAAGACGATCTCGCCCTGCGTTTGGCCGTCCATCGGGATCTGCTGCATTTGTTCATCGACCACGGTGACATGTTCGTAAGCGGGCATGGCGACGCCCTGACGGGCTTTTATCGCGGCGCGCGCGTCGCCTTCGAGGGGGTCCCATTCAGCTTTCCACGTGCATTCCGTGGCGGGGCCGTAGACCTCTGTCAGGCCATAGACCTGTGTGATGTTGAACCCCATCGGTTCAATTGCGGCCAGTGTCGCCGGGGCGGGTGGGGCGCCTGCAGTGAAGACTTCAACCGTGTGATCAAAGCTACGGCGGTCCGCCTCTGGTGCATGGACCAGCGTGTTCAGAACGATGGGCGCGCCGCCGAAGTGGGTGACGCCCTCATCGGCAATGGCGTCAAAGATCGCCTTGGCGGTGATGTCTCGACAACAGATCACTGTGCCGCCCATCGCGGGCATCAGCCAAGTGTGGCACCAGCCGTTGCAGTGAAACAGCGGTACGATGGTCAGGTAGTGCGGATGCAGGGTCATGCGCCAGCTGATCACCTGGTTCATTGCGTTTAGATAGGCACCGCGGTGGTGGTAGACCACGCCTTTGGGCCGCCCGGTTGTGCCGGAGGTGTAGTTTAGCGCGATGCTTTCCCATTCGTCCTGCGGCATGATCCAGTTGTAGGCGGGATCACCCGTGGCCAGCAGTGCTTCATATTCCGTGTAGTGGCCGTGGGCATGCACACCGGCCTGATCATCAGCGACCTCAATGATCTGCGGTGCGGAGCCGGTCATCAGATCCACCGCACTGGCGAGTGCAGGCAGGAACTGCGGATCACACAGGACCACCTTGGCCTGACCGTGGTCAAGGATATAGGCGATGGTTTCCGGTTCCAGACGTGTATTGATAGTGTTGAGGACACCACCACAGGCGGGCACGCCAAAATGCGCCTCTGCCTGTGCGGGAAGGTTGGGCAGCAGCGTGGCGACCACATCCCCGGGTTTCACTCCCAGCTGAACAAGGCCGGAGGCCAGACGACTGACGCGGTCGTGGTACTCGCCGTAGGTTTTGCGGTGGGTGCCATAGATCACGGCGGGCAGGTCGCGGTAGACAACAGCAGCCCGTTTTAGCCATGACAGAGGTGTCAGCGCCACGTGGTTTGCCGCGTTCTTTTCCAATCCGGTTTCGTCGGCCATCCAGCCCATTGTAATCCTCCAAATTTTAATGCGCGTATATTGTTCAGATACAGGGTCGTTGAAAAGAACGTAGTTGTGCGTAATTGCGCAAATTCATGGCTGACGTTTCGGGAACTTGCGCACGGGGCGCTGCGGGGCTGCAAAGAGGCTTTGCCTCTGGGGTGGAATTGGCTAGCTTTGGGCCATGTTCATGTCCCACGGTCGCCAATATATCTTCATCCATATTCCCAAGACGGGTGGCACCTCTATGGCTATGGCGCTGGAGGCGCGGGCGAAGAAGGATGATGTGTTGATAGGCGACACGCCCAAGGCCAGCCGTCGCCGTCGCCGGTTCCGCGATGCAGAAACGCGGGGGCGGCTGTGGAAACATTCGACATTGGCGGATATCGAGGGGCTGGTCGGACCTGATGAAGTAGAGCGGTATTTCACTTTCACTCTTGTGCGCAATCCGTGGGACCGGATGGTCAGCTATTATCACTGGCTGCAACGGCAGGATTTTGATCACCCCGCAGTGCAATTGGCGCGGCAGGAAGAGTTTTCCGGCTTTCTGGCTCATCCGATGACATGGCAGGCACAGAAAGCCGCACCAGCGCGACACTATATGACGGACGCGCGCGGCAATGAGGTTTGTGATCTCTATATCCGACTGGAACATCTGGCAGAGGATATCGGTCCGTTGGAGGCGCATCTGGGGTTGGCTCTGGAGATGCCGCATGCGAATCCCTCCCGTCGGGCACGCGATTACCGACGGTATTACAGTGACAGCGATGCTGCCTTTCTGGCCGAGGTGTGCGCCGAGGATATCGAACGATTCGGTTATGGGTTTGAGGATGTGATGGCGTGAGGGCGCTGCCCGAAGGACATCTTTTTTGTGTCTGGTGCTCTTTTCGACGACTTTGATATGTAATTCAGATATTTACATGTTCATGAGCAAACCACTGGGCGAGCCTTAAAATGATGGATGCTACTGTCGCCACGTTAATTGAAAAGGCGGATGACTTTCTTGCGCGAGACCTTCTGTATTTTTCCGCAGGCGTTCTCTTTTCAGCCACCGTTGCTTATTGTTTGGATCTGGTGTCATGGCTTGCTCTCGCAGAGCTGTCAGATCTGCCGGGCATATTACTTGCCTGCATTGCAGTACTGATTTTCTTTTACTGCTATGCCATCGCTTACTGTGTTCGGGAAGTTCTTTGTCTGGCACGTGTAACAGCGACTGTTTCTTATTTTGATGTGAAATCTGTCCCGTTAGACATGCGGGTGTTGTTCCCTGTTTTGCGGGGGCAGACGTTCGAAGTGGCAGCCGCTGTCGCGCAGAGATCTTCGTTGAGCGCCACTGTTGAGACACTGCAACAAACCGCTGCTGGCTACGGTGCGGCGCGCGCTGTTTTCAGGTCTATTTATCTAAAAGAGATGTGTGCGACGTTAGGTTCATCTGCTGTGGCTAGCGGTGCCGTGTTGATTTGGAGTGGGGTTTCCAGAACGCAGGAGGCACAGAGCGCGGCGGGCATTGCGCTGTTTGGGATGGGCTTTATCCTTTGTCGCTTGGCGGTCTATCAGTCAATGAGGGGAACCGCTTTGGTCAGCGACTGGCAAAAGGCTTTTGACAGCGCACAAAAGGGCAGTGTGGGCTGACCCGAAAATCCAGATCGCACTGAAGCTTAAGTGTTTCGTTTCGCGTGCCTCATAGCGCAAAAACGCGCCCCGGGGGGCGCGTTTTGTTGTGTCTGCGTATCGCTTTGACTTAGGCAGCTTTGGCGGCGGCCGATTTGTCGAAGCGACCGTAGAAGGATTGACCCTTCTCTGCCATTTCCAACAGAAGCGCCGGCGGGTTGAAGCGGTCGCCATACTTAGCGGCCAGTTCGGCGCAGCGTTCTGCCGCATAGGGCGTGCCGATGATGTCGACCCAGCTCAAGGGGCCGCCGGACCAAGGCGCGAAGCCCCAGGCCAGGATCGCGCCAACGTCTGCTTCGCGGATGTCTTCGATCACGCCTTCTTCCAGCGCTTTCACCGCTTCCAGAACCTGGCTGAACATCAGACGGTCCTGCACGTCGCGCAGGTCGGGCTGTTCGTCGGCCAGCGGATACTTGTCGTGCACGCCTTTCCAGTAGCCCAGACGTTTGCCCTTCTCATCGTAGTCGAAGAAGCCTGCATTGGCCTTGCGGCCCAGACGGCCTTCTTCTTCCATCCAGAAGATCATTTCGTCCGAGGGGCTTTCGGGATAGTCGTCGCCCATGGCTGCTTTGGTTGCGCGGGCAATCTTGGCGCCCAGATCGATCGAGGTTTCATCGGTCAGGGTGACCGGCCCAACCGGGAAGCCCAGCTGACGCGCGGCGTTGTCGATCAACACCGGTGCCACACCTTCGGTGATCATGCGGGCACCTTCGTTGATGTAGGGGATGATGCAGCGGTTGCAGTAGAAGAAGCGCGCATCATTCACGACGATCGGGGTTTTGCGGATCTGACGCACATAGTCCAGAGCCTTGGCGACCGCGCGATCACCAGTTTCGGCGCCTTTGATGATTTCTACCAGCAGCATTTTCTCAACAGGTGAGAAGAAGTGGATGCCGATGAACTGATCTTTGCGCACCGACGCTTCGGCCAGGCCAGTGATCGGCAGGGTCGAGGTGTTGGAGGCGAAGATGCAGTCTTCGGGAATGATGGCTTCGACCTTTTTGGTCATCTCGGCCTTCACTGCGGTGTCTTCAAAGACCGCTTCGATGATCAGATCACAGCCTTTCAGCTGTTCCAGATCAGGCGTTGCGGTGATGCGCGACAGCATCGCTTCTTTCTTCTCGGCGGTGACTTTGCCACGCTTCATGCCCTTGTCGAGGTAGGTCTCGGTGTAGGCTTTGCCTTTGTCGGCAGCGTCTTGGTCGCGGTCGATCAACACAACTTCGATACCGGCCTGCGCCGATACCAGCGCGATGCCTGCACCCATCATGCCTGCGCCCAGAACGCCCAGCTTCTTGACCGACTGGTCTTCGATGCCCTGCGGACGTACCGCGCCTTTGTCCAGCGCTTCTTTGTTGATGAACAGCGAACGGATCATTGCAGAAGAGGACGGGTTCATCAGCACGTTGGTAAACCAGCGTGCTTCGACCTTGATGGCGGTGTCAAAGGGCACCAGTGCACCTTCGTAAACCGCGCTCAGCAGGGCTTTGGCAGCGGGGAAGGCACCTTGGGTGTTGGCGTTCACCATTGCGGAGGCCCCAACGAAGGTCTGGAAACCTGCGGGGTGGTAGGGGGCACCGCCGGGCATTTTGTAGCCCTTTTCGTCCCAAGGCTTCACGATCTTGGGCTCGGACAGAACCCATGCGCGTGCATCTGCCATTGGATCTTCGCTGACCTCATCAATCAGGCCTGCGCCTTTGGCTTTCTTGGGGTCTACCTGTTTGCCCTGCAGCAGGAAGGGCGATGCAGCCATCGCGCCCAGCTTGCGGGTCAGACGGGTGGTGCCGCCCAGACCGGGGAAGATGCCGACCATGATTTCCGGCAGGCCGATTTTGGCCTTGGGGTTGTCGGCCGCAAAGGTGCGGTGGCAGGCCAGCGGGATTTCAAACCCGATACCCAGCGCGGTGCCGGGGATCACACAGGCAACGGGTTTGCCGCCTTTGTTGGTTTTGGGATCCATGCCTGCACGTTCGATTTTACGCAGTACGGCGTGCATTTTCATGACACCGTCAAACAGGGCCTGTGCCGGATTATCGCCTGCGCTGTCTTTCATGCGCGCAATCACGTTCAAGTCCATGCCGCCTGCAAAAGAGCCCGGCTTGCCCGAGGTGATGATGATGCCTTTTACGGCCTCATCCGCCAGTGCGTCATCAACATGTGCGTCCAGGTCATAGAAGCCCTGTTCGCTCATCACGTTCATGGATTTACCCTGAGTGTCCCAGGTGATGGTTGCGATGCCGTCGGCATCTTTGGTCATGGTAAAGTCGGTCATGATCTAAACTCCTACCCCGGGTTATACGCGTTCGATGATGGTGGCTGCGCCCATGCCGGATGCAACACAGAGAGTGGCCAGGCCGGTCTCTTTGTCCTGACGCTCCAGCTCATCCAGCAGGGTGCCGATGATGATCGCGCCGGTGGCGCCCAACGGGTGACCCAGTGCGATCGACCCGCCGTTTACGTTGACCAGTGAGGGATCAACATCAAACGCCTGCTGGAAGCGCAGCACAACGGATGCAAAGGCTTCGTTCACTTCGAACAGGTCGAAGTCAGAGATTGCCATGCCGGTGTCGGCAAGGATTTTCTGGGTGACGGGCACGGGGCCGGTTAGCATGATGGTGGGATCAAGGCCGATTTTCGCGGTGCCACGCACGCGGGCGCGCGGTTTCAGGCCGAACTTCTCACCAAACTCTTTGCTGCCCAGCAGAACGCCGGCAGAACCGTCCACGATGCCCGAGGAGTTACCGGCGTGGTGGATGTGGTTGATCTTTTCCAGATGCGGGTATTTCAGCATCGCAACCTTGTCAAAGCCGGGCATGGTTTCGCCCATATCCTTGAACGCAGGCTTTAGACCGGCAAGGCTCTCTTCGGTGGTGCCGGGACGGGGGTATTCGTCGCGGTCCAGAATGGTCAGGCCGTTCATGTCCTTGATGGAGATGACCGATTTGTCGAAGCGGCCTTCTTCCAATGCTACAGCGGCGCGGCGCTGCGATTCTGCGGCCAGTTGGTCAGCCTGTTCACGACTGAAGCCGTATTCGGTGGCGATGATGTCCGCCGAGATGCCTTGAGGCACGAAGTAGCCGTCAATGGCCAGCGACGGGTCTGCGGCGATGGCGGCACCATCGCTGCCCATTGGTACGCGGCTCATCATTTCGACGCCACCGGCGATGTAGCCGTCACCAGCGCCGCCCGCGATCTGGTTGGCGGCCAGGTTCACAGCTTCCATGCCGGAGGCGCAGAAACGGTTGATCGACAGACCGGGGATGCGTTCGTCCAGATCAGAGGCCAGAACAGCGGTACGGGCCAGACAGGCGCCCTGTTCCATCACCTGGGTAGCGTTGCCCCAGATCACATCCTCAACGGCGTGACCTTCAAGGTTGTTGCGCTCTTTCAGCGCGTTCAGCACGCTGGCCGACAGGTACGAGGGTGTTACCTCATGCAGGGTGCCGTCTTTACGGCCCTTGCCGCGCGGGCTGCGCAGAGCGTCATAAATGTAGACGTCTTTCATTTTGTTGTCTCCTGTTTCTCTCAGGTTGAACTGGGTTTCAGTGGCTGATGTCCGGTCGCCCTGTCGGCCAATCGCTTAGGCGCGATCCGATGGGTTGCCGGGCATCAGGTCATAGGGGTGTTTCCAACCATCCAGCTGTTCGATGTTTTTCAGCCAGCGGTCGATGTTGGGCCATTCGGCACGGTCAAAGCCGAACGGTTCGGGGTAAAGGAGGTAGCCGCAGCAGGAAATGTCTGCATTGGTCAGCCCGCCGCCGACGATCCAGTCGCGGCCTTCCAGATGGGCGTTCAGAGTGGTATAAGCGCCTTTCAGACGGCCCTGCATAAAGCCGATGACCTCTTGTGGGCGCTTATCCTCGGGAAGGAAGTTCATCAAGAAGCGGGTCATGCCTGCCTGACTGGATAGTTTGTGATTGTCCCACAGAACCCAGCGCAGCACTTCGTATTTGTCGGCGTCAGATCCGGCGAATTTGCCAGACTTGTCGCTGATATACTGTTGGATTGCGCCGGATTGGCTCAGTCGCAGATCATCGTCTACCAGCACGGGTACTTCGCCCATGTTGTTGACCTGTTCCAGATAGTCGGCAGATCGTGTTGCACCGTTGAAGAAGTCGACAAAGACCGGTTCCCAGTCCAGCCCCGACAGTTCAAGGGCCAGTGCTGCCTTGTAGGAATTGCCGCTTTCACCGAAGCAGTAGAGTTTGATCGTCATGGTTTTCCTCCCGAACCATACGCCGTGTGGCGTAGAAACTTGGTTTTCTTTTCGAACCAAACTGGCATGGCCGTACTAACGCACCCTTGGTGGTCCCGTGCCAGTTTGACGAAGCGTCAAAATGATCCGCGGACCGGATGTGCAGGCAGCGCCCTGCTGTTTGGTGGTCAAAGACTACCTGTCTCTTACCGTAGAAGAGATCACATCATTGCCATGTGACGGGGCGTTAGATCTCAACAGATCCGTGCCGCAATGGCGATGTAACCTCTTGATTGGGCGCGGTCCTCCAACCGGCCCAAAAGGGCGGGCACTTTCATGTCCGCCCTCAAGGTTCTTATCAGAACTGGTCTGCGGCCAGCGACATCACCGGATCCGCGCCCGAGTTGATCCGCGCCAGGTGCAGCTTGGTCGCGGGCAGGCGGCGGGCCATGTAGAAACGGCCGGTTGCCAGCTTGGTCTCGTAGAAGTCTTTGTCCGAGGTGCCGGCGTCCAGAGCGTCCTGAGCGGCTTTCGCCATCTGTGCCCACATCAGGCCCAGGCAAACGTGACCGAACATGTGCATGAAGTCGTTCGAGCCGGACAATGCCGCGTTCGGGTTCTTCATGCCGTTTTGCATGAAGAACATGCCTGCTGCCTGCAGATCCTTCGACGCGTCTTTCAGGGGCGCAAGGAAGTCTGTGGCCAGGAATTCGTTGTCGGCGTTGTCTTTGATGAAGTTTTTCACCAGATCAAAGAAGGCCATCACGTGCTTGCCGCCGTCTGCCGCCAGTTTGCGGCCCACGAGGTCCAGCGCCTGAACGCCGTTAGCCCCTTCGTAGATCATTGCGATACGGGCGTCGCGGGTGAACTGGGACATGCCCCACTCTTCGATGTAGCCGTGACCACCGTACAGCTGTTGAGCCTTAACGGTCATGTCGTAGCCTTCGTCGGTCAGGAAGCCTTTGATGACTGGGGTCAGCAGCGATACCAGACCGTCGGCGTCTTTGTCGCCCTTACGGTGTGCTTTGTCGAGCAGCTGAGCGCCCCACAGCAGGAAGGCGCGCGCACCTTCGTTAAAGCTCTTCTGGTCCATCAGCGAACGGCGCACATCCGGGTGCACGATCAGCGGATCGGCCGGACCATCGGGGTTTTTCACGCCGGTCACGTCGCGGCCCTGCAGACGATCATTGGCATAGATGACGGCGTTCTGATAGGCGACTTCGGACTGTGCGACGCCTTGCATGCCAACACCCAAACGCGCTTCGTTCATCATGGTGAACATGGCGCGCATGCCTTTGTGCATGTCACCCAGCAGGTAGCCGGTAGCCTCGTCATAGTTCATCACGCAGGTAGAGTTGCCGTGGATGCCCATCTTTTCTTCCAGTGCGCCACAGCTTACGCCGTTGCGTGCACCGACGGAGCCGTCTTCGTTCACGATGAATTTGGGCACGATGAACAGCGAGACACCTTTGATGCCTTCGGGGCCGCCGGGGATCTTCGCCAGAACCAGATGGATGATGTTCTTCGACATCTCATGCTCACCAGCGGAGATGAAGATTTTCTGACCCGATACTTTATATGTGCCGTCGTCCTGCGGTTCTGCCTTGGTGCGCATCAGGCCCAGATCGGTGCCGCAATGCGGTTCGGTCAGGTTCATGGTCCCGGTCCACTCGCAGCTGACCATGTTGGGCAGGTAGGTCTGCTTCTGCTCGTCGGAGCCGTGCGCCAGAATGGCCGAGGCCGCACCGTGGGTCAGGCCCTGGTACATCGTGAACGCCTGGTTCGCGGCGGAGAACATTTCGCCTACTGCAGTGCTGAGAATGACTGGCAGGTTCTGGCCGCCGTACTCTTCGGGCATGTCGAGGCCGGTCCAGCCGCCTTCGCGTACCTGATCAAACGCCTCCTGAAAGCCGGTAGGCGTACGTACAACGCCATTTTCCAGCGAACAGCCTTCTTTGTCGCCAACAACGTTCAGAGGGGCCAGAACTTCGGAGGTGATTTTGCCGGCTTCTTCCAGAACGGCGGAGGTGAATTCACCCTCCAGATCGGAATAGCCGGGGATGTCAGACTGGCTGATGTTCAGCAGATCATGCAGAACAAACTGCAGGTCTTTGGTAGGGGCGGTATAGCTAGGCATTTCTCTCTCCCGATAAAAATTCCAGCCGCAATTATTCGGCGGCGTCTTTCTTTTCACTGAGCGAGGTGATCATTTCGGCACCCCACTTCATCTGGTCTTTCAGCTCTTCGATCGCTTCATTCAGCTCCTCGCGCTGCCGCAGCATGTCATCCAGACGTTGCTGGGCCACTTCATAGGTGCGTTGCAGCTGGGTCAGCTGCGCGTCACCCATTTCGTAGAGTTCCAGCAGCTGGCGGATTTCCTCCAGCGAGAAACCAAAGCGTTTGCCCCGCAGGATCAGTTTCAGACGCGCGCGGTCACTTTTGGTGAAAAGACGTTTCTGCCCTTCCCGAATAGGGAACAGCAGTTCCTTCGCTTCATAGAAACGCAGGGTTCTTGGTGTGACCTGAAATGCTTCGCACATTTCGCGGATGGTCATGGTGTCTTCTTCGGTCATGTTTCACGCTCCCCTAACGCTCGGCCCATGAAGACAGATCTTGAGCTGTCTGATAGGGCTACACTACTGCTTTACGCTTACGTAACTATACGTGACGTCACTTTGTGGGGTGACGTGGGATCAATCAAGGGAAACTAAAATCGAGCGCCAATTGACGTTTCGTCAGAACGAAAACAGCCCCGGAATAACCGAGGCTGAGAGCGACATATGGCGACAAAAAGAGGCGAAAACGGCGCTATGTGTCTGGCTTGCGGCATGAATGCCGGGAATCACCCCTATTTTAGGGCGGCGAGCGTGGCGTCGTGCAGATCGCGCAGTTCGGTGATCGCTTCTTCGATCTGGTGACGTTGCTCTTCCAGCTCTCGCAGCTGTTTGCTCGCCATATCGACCCAGACTTTCTTCTGGGCGATATCACCTTCGTTTTCGCGGATCAGCAGCCACTGGCGGATCTCTTCCAGTGGGAATCCGAACTTGCGACCGCGCAGGACCAGCGTCATGCGCGCGACTTCACGGCCACCATAGAATCGCGAGCGGCCCTGTCGCTCTGGTTGCAGAAGTTCGATATATTCATAGTAGCGCAGGGTCCGCGGGGTAACGTCGAACTTGGCGCACATTTCTTTGAAGGACAGTCTGATTTCGGACATGGTCTAATGCTCCCTTGGGGGCAAATTAGGACGTCGTTTCCCGAAGGGCAACCGTCGGTATTGCGATTTGCGGCATTAGCGGCTCTTATCAGCGCCATGAGGGAGGGGACCGAATGACGCAGCAGCAAACCAAATCAGCGCAGAGTTTTATCGAAGCAATTCCGCATGCTAGGGCCTTGGGTATGCAGTTTACCGATGTCGGCGAGGGTCATGCAGAGATGCGAATGCCCTATGATGAACGCTTTATTGGCGATCCGGAAAGCAAGGTTATTCATGGCGGTGCGGTCTTTGCGCTTTTGGACACCACATGTGGGGCGGCGGTGATGGCGCACCCGGAGGTGAAGGGCACAACCGCAACGATTGATCTGCGCATCGATTATATGCGTCCCGCGACCCCGGGGCAGGCGATCCGCACTCGTGCAACCTGTTACCGTGTCACGCGATCGGTTGCATTTGTCCGGGCCGAAGCACTGGATGACAGCGACGAATCGGTGGTGGCGACCGCAACCGGCGCCTTTGTGGCGGAGAAGAAGTGATGGCGTATAAACGACCCGAACCTGTTCAGGTGGTGAAACAACGGCGTGATGCGGCGCTGCATGCGCTGGTGCATAGCGTGCCGTATATTGAGTTTCTGGGGATAGAGTTTGAGCGCCGTGGCGATGAGTTGACGGCGATTATGCCGTTCAAGGACGAATTGATTGGCAATCCGATGTTGCCCGCGCTTCATGGCGGGGCAACGGCGGCATTTCTGGAGATGACGGCGATCATTGGCCTCAGCTGGGTGTCGCTTTGGGATGAGATTGAAACCGGTGGTCCTGACGCCATGCTGATTGAAGCGGGGCAGTTGCCGCGCCTGCCGAAGACCATTGATTTTACGGTGGACTATTTGCGCTCTGGCCTGCCGCGCGATGCCTATGCACGGGCACAGGTGAACCGGTCGGGCCGCCGTTACGGGTCTGTGCATGTGGAGGCATGGCAGGACAACCGCGCCCGTCCGTTCGCGCAGGCGACAGGCCATTTCCTGATGCCGTCGCGGGATGACTGATCAAATTGCCCAGCCCGCCGCCCAGTCTACCGTCCAGTCTGAGGTGACACATAAAAGGGTGCTGCAGATCGCGGTGCCCATTGTGCTGTCTAATATCACCGTGCCGCTGCTGGGGTTGGTGGACACCGGCGTTGTTGGTCAGATGGGGCAGGCGGCCCCAATTGGCGCTGTGGGTGTTGGCGCGGTCTTTCTGGGCGCGCTTTACTGGATCTTTGGCTTTCTGCGGATGGGCACCACCGGATTGGTGGGACAGGCTTTGGGCGCGGGCCGTTTGGGTGAGGTTGCAGCACTGTTCAGTCGCGCCTTGCTGGTCGCGGGGGGCGGCGGTCTGGTGCTGATCCTGTTGCAAGGGCCGTTGTTTTGGACCGCCTTCCAGATCTCGCCCGCGTCGGGCGAGGTGGAGGGCATGGCGCGGGCCTATATGCAGATCCGCGTTTGGTCGGCGCCTGCTGCCATCGGGCTATACGGCGTCACTGGCTGGCTGATCGCGCAAGAGCGCACGCGTGCGGTGTTTATCCTGCAGATCTGGATGAACGGGGTGAATATCCTGCTGGATCTGTGGTTTGTGCTTGGCCTTGGCTGGGGTGTCGAAGGCGTGGCCTTTGCGACCTTTCTGGCCGAGTGGAGCGGCCTGACGCTGGGCTTTTATCTGTGCCGCGATGTCTTCGCCAACCCGGCATGGCGGCAGGGTGTGCGGGTGTTTGACCGCGCTGCCTTGCGCCACATGATGAGGGTGAACACTGATATTTTGCTGCGATCGTTGATGTTGCAGGCGATGTTCCTGTCGTTTCTGCTGGTTGGGGCAGGGTTTGGCGACGTGACGCTGGCGGCCAATCAGGTGCTGATGCAGTTCCTGCATGTGATCGCCCATGGGCTGGACGGGTTTGCCTTTGCGGTCGAGGCGCTGGTGGCGCAGTATTTTGGTGCGGGTCTGCGCGGGGCGATGCGGCGATCTATCAGGCTGACGAGTATCTGGGCTGTGGCGGTCGCGATTGCGATGACCGTTGGATTTGCACTGTTCGGCGGGATGATCATCGACACACTGACCACAGCGGAGGATGTGCGCGAAGTCGCACGGAACTACCTGCCCTATCTGGTGGCCTGTCCGGTGCTGGCCATAGGTGCCTATATGCTGGACGGGATCTTCATCGGGGCGACGGCGACCCGGGACATGCGCAACATGATGGCAGTCAGTCTGGGCGTCTATCTGGTGGCGGTCGCACTGTTGGTGCCGCTGCTGGGTCTCGGCAATCACGGTTTGTGGTTGGCGATGCTGGTGGCCTTCGTGGTGCGGGGCGTGACACTGGCCAGCCGCTATCCAGTGCTGGAAGCGCGGATGGAGACATGAACGCTTCGTTGAATGAAGTGCCGCCCAACAGGCACTGTTGGGCCGCGCCGTTCCGCCCCCACGGGGCGGCGCGTTGCGCCTCCCCTTGGAACGGCGCTAGACCTCTGAACGAACTGATGGTGATCGGTAGCCGTGGGCACACCAACGCCGCCTGACATGGTTACAAAATATCCAGGACCTGTTCTGGCGGACGGCCCAGTGTTGCCTTGCCATTGGCAAAAACCACAGGCCGTTCGATCAGCGCGGGCGTTTCTGCCATCGCTTTGATCAGCACATCCTCGGGATCGGACTTGCTGAGGCCCAGTTCCTTGAATGGCTTATCCTTCACCCGCATCAGATCCACCGCTGGGATTGCAAGCAGGCTCAATGCTTCGCGAATCTCCGCCTCACTCGGCGCGTCGTCGAGATAGCGGCGCACGATGACGTCGCCTTTGTCTTCCACCAGCGCCAGTGTCTGGCGCGATTTGGAACAGCGCGGGTTGTGCCAGATGGTGATCATAGCCAATCCCCACGTTTGTGACCTACAGCGTCGGCCACATTGGTGAACCCGTTGGCCTCCAGCAATTTATCCAGACCACGGGCAATGTCCGCGCCCAGAGACAGGCCGCCGTAGATCAGCGCGGTGTATAGCTGCACGGCCGAGGCACCCGCGCAGATCTTGGCATAGGCATCCTCGGCAGAGGCAATGCCGCCAACGCCGATGATCGGCAAACGACCATCCAGTTGCGCCGACAATTGCGCCAGAACGCGGGTGGATTTTTCCAACAGCGGTGCGCCGGAGAGGCCGCCAGCCTCACTCGCGTGCTGGCTTTGCAGACCGTCGCGCGACAGGGTGGTGTTGGTGGCAATCACCGCATCAATACCGGTGGACAGGGCGACCTCACCAATCTCGGCAATCTCGTCATTGGTCAGATCCGGCGCGATCTTCAGGAAGATCGGGATCGGGCGATCCAGCGCGTTGCGGGCCGTCACCACACCGTCCAGCAGGCTGGTCAGCGCGGCCGCGCCCTGCAGGTCGCGCAGTTTTTCGGTGTTGGGGGACGAGACATTCACCGTGGCAAAATCCAGATGCGCACCGGTATGGGCCAGAACGCGGGCGAAATCGCTGGCGCGGTCGTCGCTGTCCTTATTGGCGCCAAGGTTCAGGCCCAGCACCATATCGCGCGGGCGCTGAGACAGGCGGGTGCCAATCGCCTCCATTCCCTCGTTGTTGAACCCGAAACGGTTGATCGCGGCGCGATCTTCCGACAGGCGGAACAGGCGCGGTTTGGGGTTGCCGGGCTGCGGGCGGGGCGTGGCAGCCCCTACCTCGATAAACCCGAAGCCAGACCGCGACAGAGGCGATAGCGCTTCGGCGTTTTTGTCAAAACCTGCGGCGATACCCACAGGGTTCGCCATATTCAGGCCCGCCACCGATGTTCGCAGGCGCGGCGAGGTTACCATCCCCGCCAAAGGCACCGCACCGGTGCGCAGCGCCAGCAGCGCCAGACCATGCGCCCGTTCGGGATCCAGACGGTGCAGGGCGCCAAGGCCCAGTTTTTCGATCAGTTTCATACCATCTCCTCTGGGAACTGGTGGGCGCCGTCGACCAAGGGCAGGGGGGTGTGCCAGCTGACATCCGCCATCAGCATCTTGCGGTAAAGGTGGGGGAACTTCGCGCCGCCGCGCGACACTTCCCACTTCAACGCCTCGCCAAGGGCATCAGCGTCCAGCGCCACAAGGATCAGATCCGGCTCGCCAGTGAAATGCTTGGCGGCGGTTTCTGCGGCCTGCGTGGCGGTGGAAAAATGGACAAAGCCATCAGCGATGTCGATCGGCGCCCCATCGGTTTCGCCGTGATCGACCAGCACCTGCCATTCGGGTGCGCGAAATATCTTGTAAATCAGCATGACCGCGTGATGCCGCCCTGTGGGCGATGCGTCAAGGGGATTGGGGGTTTGGTGGGCTGTGATGTGGAATGCGCGCGCAACTGTAGCCAATCCTTCACATAGTGCCGCTAAAACCCCCAGAACGAGCGGCGCTGTAACGGCAGTCGGCGAACTTCGGCGGTTTGTCGAACAGAGATTTTGACAGTTGCGCCAACACAGTGCAGGCTCCCGCCATAATTTAACAGAGAGGAAGACCATGTCTGTTCGTCTGCTTGCTTCTGCTGCAACTCTGGCGCTGAGCGCTGGCGTTGCTGCTGCCGATTTCAACCTGACCATTCTGCACACCAACGACATTCACAGCCGTATCGAATCGATTAACAAATACGATTCGACCTGTAATGCCGAGAGCGAAGCCGAGGGCAAATGCTTCGGCGGTGTGGCGCGGATCAAAACCGCCGTTGATGCCAAACGCGCTGAACTGGCCGGTCAGAACGTGCTGGTTCTGGATGCTGGTGACCCGTTTCAGGGTTCGCTGTTCTACACAACCTACAAAGGCGCGGCTGAGGCCGAGTTTATGGAGGCCATCGGCTATGACGTGATGGCGGTGGGCAACCACGAATTTGACGACGGGCCCAAAGGTCTGTCCGATTTCGTTGATGCGGTGTCTTTCCCCGTGATTTCTGGCAACCTCGACCTGTCGTCCGAGCCGCTGTTGAACGGTAAGGTCAGCAACCACGTTGTGCTGGACGTGAATGGCCACAAGGTTGGCGTGATTTCCGTTCTGGCGACCGACACGGTTGAAACCTCCTCTCCTGGGGAAAACGTTGTTTTTCAGGATGAGATCGAGAGCCTGAAGGCGGATGTTGCAGCCCTAGAGGCCGAAGGTGTGACCAAGATCATCGCGCTGACCCACGTGGGCCTGCCCAAAGATTTGGACATTGCTGCCAACGTGCCGGGCATCGACGTTGTTGTGGGTGGCCACTCCCACACGCTGCTGTCGAACACCAGTGACCGCGCCGCAGGTCCATACCCCACCATGGTGGGGGATGTGCCGGTGGTACAGGCCTATGCCTATTCCAAATATCTGGGCGAGTTGAACGTCACCTTTGACGCGGATGGCAAAGTGACCGCCGCCAGCGGTGAACCTATGTTGTTGGATGCCTCGGTCACGCCGGATGCGGCGATCCTGGCGCGTGTTGGCGAAATGGGCGCCCCGATTGAGGAAATGAAGCAGCGCGTTGTGGCTGAAACCGCTGAGGTGATCGTGGGCGACCGCGATGTGTGCCGTGCCAAGGAATGCACCATCGGTAACCTCGTCGCGGATGCGATGCTGGACCGTGTGAAGGATCAGGGCATTTCGATCGCGATCCAGAACGGCGGTGGCCTGCGTGCGTCCATCGACGCGGGTGAGGTGACTATGGGCGAAGTGCTGACCGTACTGCCGTTCCAGAACACGCTGTCCACTTTCTATGTCAGCGGTGAAACCGTTGTCGCGGCGTTGGAAAACGGTGTCAGCCAGGTCGAGGAAGGCAAAGGCCGCTTCCCGCAGGTATCGGGTCTGAAATACACCTTCGATCTGGCCGTGGCCCCGAACGAAGGCCGTGTGTCGGACGTGATGGTGATGGAAGGTGGCGCATGGGTCGCGATTGATCCGGCCAAAACCTACGGTCTGGTGTCCAACAACTACGTGCGCAACGGTGGCGACGGTTACAAGATGTTCCGTGACGCGGAAAACGCCTATGACTACGGCCCCGATCTGGCCGACGTCACGGCAGAGTTCCTCGCCAAAAACGCGCCGTACACGCCTTATGTGGATGGCCGTATCACTCAGAAATAAGTCACCTTTGATAGGATGACAGGACACGCGCGGGGGAAACCCCGCGCGTTTTTCGTTGCCACAAAGGGGGCAGGCGGAGGGGTTCCCTCACCTCACAGGGCGCAGTATGCTGGCGCCTATGGACCATCCGCTGATTGACCTGATTGATGCTAAGATCGCCGCGGCCGAAGCAGAGGGCGCTTTTGACGATTTACCCGGCGCGGGCAAGCCGCTGCCGCAGGTTGACGATCCTGACAATCATCTGGTTAATCGTCTGGTCAAAGAGGCGGGCGGCGTGCCGGAGTTTGTCAGCCTGTCGCGGGAACTGTCCCGCCTGCGCGAAGAGCTGCGTGAGACAGGCGATCGAACCCGCCGCAAGGACATCATGCGTGAGATGTCGATGATGGAGGCAAGGATCGACATCGCCCGCAAGGCGCATCGCTGATCCATGTGCGGGCGGCTGTCCAATACGGTGCCGTCAGACGCGATGGCACGGCTGTTTGCGGCCCAGCCTGCCAATGATCTGCCTGAGGTGCCGAATTTCAACATCTGCCCCACCGATCCTGTCCATGTGGTTTACAACGACGGCGACTTGCGCCGCCTCAGCGCGATGCGGTGGGGGTTTCTGCCGCATTGGTACAAGGCGTTGAATGATGGTCCGCTGTTGATCAATGCGCGCGCGGAAACCATTGCTGACAAACCCGCCTTTGCCAGTGCCTGCCGTACGCGGCGTTGTCTGATCCCCACCTCTGGCTATTTTGAGTGGGCCAAAGACGCAGGGGGCAACCGTTTGCCGTGGTATTTTCACCGCGCCGATGGTCAGCCCTTGGTGATGGCGGGGATTTGGCAGGATTGGCAGGACGGGGCGGGCAGCCAGATCCGCAGCTGCGCCATTGTCACCACTGCTGCCAGCGCCGATTTGGCCCATGTGCACCACCGGATGCCAGTTGTG
Organism: Thalassobius sp. Cn5-15; assembly: GCF_022347685.1. GTDB lineage: Bacteria > Pseudomonadota > Alphaproteobacteria > Rhodobacterales > Rhodobacteraceae > Thalassobius. The sequence continues at coordinate 34,935 of NZ_JAKRGF010000003.1, read as the reverse complement.
CTGGACGCATCGGATTGGGCCAAATGGCTGGGTGAGGAAGGCAAGGGGGCCGCGCCGCTGATGCGTCCGGCGGCACCTGATTTGATCCACCATCACCGTGTGGCGACCACAGTAAACAGCAATCGCGCCAGCGGAGCGGAGCTGATCGAGGTTCTGGAAGACCTCTAGGCGCGACAAAGCGGCGCAAAGGCCGCCTAAGCGGTCAAATATTTCCGCGGCGGTGATGATACCGTATTGATTTTGCGCCAAAATCAGGTGCATTCAAGCGGCGTTTCAAAGATGACTCTGCGTACTCTGTTTGAATTTGACCGGTTTGCACCAGTTTGTGGTGCCTTGCTTTGCACCTGTTTCTGTTTTTAATGCCTGCCGCATGGAGAATACCAAATGACCAGCCCCCAAGATGGCGCCACCCTGAATGCTGCGACCGATCCTGCAGCTGCGGCAGCACCCACATGTCGGGTGGAGTTGAGCAATATAAGCTATCTGCGGGACGGGGTTGAGGTCTTTGACGGGTTGAATTTGTCGTTGAACGAACGTCGGATTGGCGTGATTGGGCGCAACGGGTCAGGCAAATCGCAACTGGCGCGTCTGATTGCCGGTCTGGCCCCTGCGGATGCGGGTAAGGTCACGGTGAATGGCGTCGATGTGGCCAAGGAACGCCTGAAAGCGCTGCGCACTGTCGGCATTCTGTTTCAAAACCCTGATCACCAGATCATCTTTCCCACCGTGGGTGAAGAGCTGACCTTTGGCTTGGTCGCCCAAGGGATGCCCAAGGATGACGCGCAGGCCAAGGCACGGCGCACGTTGGAGGGTTTTAACCGTCTCGATTGGTATGACCGGTCTATCCAGACCCTTAGTCAGGGGCAGCGGCATCTGGTCTGCCTGATGGCGGTGCTGGCGATGAATCCGGGTGTGATCGTTTTGGATGAACCCTTTGCTGGTCTGGATCTGCCGACCACTTTGGCATTGAGCCGTTATCTGGACCGTGTGGCGCCCGCGCTTATTCACATCAGCCACGATCTGGACGCGTTGCGCGACTATGATCGGGTGATCTGGATCGATCAGGGTAAGGTCAAACAAGATGGCGCCGCCGCTGCGGTGATTGACGGTTATGTCGCTGCGATGCAGGGGCAGGGAGACGGTGATGATTTCGCTGACCTCTGAGGTCCGCACGCCCTATCACCATTGGTGGGCGGGGCCAAAACTTCTGGGCCTGTGCCTATTTACTGTCGTCACCTTCTATCTGGACACGCCGCTGAGCAGCGGCGGCGTTCTGGCGGTTCTGGCGCTGTGCTATCTGATTTGCGGGGTGCGCTTTGCCCGTCAGGGGCTACGCCTGCTGCGCCCGCTGGTCTGGGTCTGTGTCATCATTATGGGTTATCATATCGCCATTCGCGATATTGCCGATGGCGCGGTGGTCTGTTTGCGTTTGGGCGCTGCGGTGGCTGCGGCCAATCTGGTAACGCTGACCACCCAGCTGGATGAGATGCTGGCTGTGTTGGAACGGTTGATGGCGCGGCTGCGGGTATCGCGGCGGATTCGGCGCAGGATTGCGCTGGCTGTGGCCTTGGTGATACGTTTCATTCCGGAACTGACCCGCAAGGGCGGCACCTTGATCGAAGCCTGGCGTGCCCGCAGTACCAAGAAATTCAGTTGGAAATTGTTGTTACCTTTCGCACTGTTAGCACTGGATGACGCGGAACAGGTCGCTGAGGCGTTGAAGGCAAGGGGCGGAGTGGAATAGACACTGGCCCCAAACACAGTAGAACTACGGAAATTCACCGAGTTGGGGGAAGGACAAAATGGAACGCAATCTCACTCTAATCGCACTCTTTGCGGCGCTGATCGCTGCACTGGGGCTGATCCCGAAATTTAACCTGCCGCTGGGCGTGCCAATCACCGGACAGAGCCTTGGCATCATGCTGGCCGGCACCGTCCTTGGGGCCAAACGCGGCGCACTGGCGGTCATCCTGTTTCTGGGCCTCGTGGCGCTGGGCCTGCCGCTCTTGGCCGGTGGTCGTGGTGGTCTGGGCGTCTTTAGCGGCGTCACTGCGGGCTTCCTCTTTGGCTGGGTCGTGGCGGCCTATGTGACGGGCCTCTTGGCCGAAGCATGGAGCCAAAAGGCAAATTGGTTTAATCCGGCGCTGGCTGCCGCGATCGGCGGTATTTTGGTGCTGTACCCGATTGGTATCGTGGGCATGTACCTGAAGCTGGACGCCACGCTGATGGGGCTGACCAAGTCGATGTATGCCTTCATCCCGGGCGACCTGATCAAATGTGTTCTGGCCGGTCTGATCACCAATGGGCTGCGCAAGGCGCGTCCCTCTATAGTTGCGGGCTAAGGCGCCTTGACGCGGATGCGTCGAATGCCTTTTTTGTATGAGCTTTAAGCGTATTTCGGGGCCCACATGGGGCCCCGTTCATTTTGCCGCAGTGCAGAAAGCGATTCCTTTGCGGTTGAGCATCTTCGCGCATAAATGACGTAGGGTCGGTTTTTGTAGAAATACGTCAGAAATCTGTCGCATTTAGACCTATGTGGGTCGATTTCCCGACCTGCCCCCTGTCATAAAACCCTCAATAATAGAGGTTCAAAATAGGGGAGGGTCTTTATGACCGATACTAACGATAATAAAGAGACCGACTATGAAGTCGGTCAGGACAATGTCCAACCATTCGGGTTAGACATCCATAATCCGGTTTTTGCGATCTCCGCAGTAACCATCGTTGCCTTCGTTTTCTTCTCGCTGGTCTTCAAAGAGCAAGCGGGTGAATTCTTTGGCTGGCTCCGCCCGACACTGACCAGCAACTTTGACTGGGTCTTCATGATCGCCTGTAACATCTTCGTGGTGTTCTGCCTGTTCCTGATCGTTACGCCCTATGGCTCGATCCGGTTGGGTGGCGATGATGCAAAGCCAGACTACAGCTACATGGGCTGGTTCTCGATGCTGTTTGCCGCTGGCATGGGCATTGGTCTGGTGTTCTGGGGCGTCGCAGAACCCATTTCCCACTACGGTTCGTCGCTGGGCGGCACCGCAGTAGGTGAAGGTGGCGTACGCACCGACTGGGCACCGCTGGGTGCTGCAGCAGGTGATACCGAAGCGGCCCGCGACCTGGCGATGGCGGCGACCATCTTCCACTGGGGTCTGCACCCTTGGGCGATTTACGCTGTTGTGGCGCTGGCACTGGCCTTCTTCAGCTTCAACCGGGGTCTGCCACTGACCATGCGTTCGGTGTTCTACCCGCTGTTTGGTGAAGCAACCTGGGGTCCTCTGGGCCACATCATCGACGTTCTGGCAGTTTTCGCGACCATCTTCGGTCTGGCAACCTCGCTGGGTCTGGGTGCCACGCAGGCGCTGGCTGGTCTGAACTACCTGTTCGGCGTTCCGGTGACCGATGGCATGAAAGTGTTGCTGATCATCGCGATCACCCTGTTTGCGCTGGTGTCGGTTGTTGCTGGTCTGGACAAAGGCGTGAAGCGTCTGTCCGAAGCAAACATGATCCTCGCAGCCGTACTGCTGGTTCTGGTTCTGCTGGTTGGCCCTACCCTGCTGATCATCAGCGGCTTCTTCTCGGGTCTGGGTGAATACATCGTACGTCTGCCCGCCCTGTCGAACTGGGTTGGCCGTGAAGACACCAACTTCATGCAAGGCTGGACCACCTTCTACTGGGCTTGGTGGATCTCCTGGTCGCCCTTCGTTGGTATGTTCATCGCGCGCATCTCGCGTGGTCGTAGCATCCGCGAATTCATCATCTGTGTTCTGCTGATCCCCACCGTCGTTGGTGCCCTGTGGATGAGCGTATTCGGTGGTGCGGCTCTGGATCAGATCATGTCTGGCGCAGGCGATGCGCTGTCGGCAGCGGGTCTGGAACTGAAGATGTTCACCATGTTCGAAGCCTTCCCGATGACCAGCTTGCTGTCCTTCGTGGGTATCGTTCTGGTGGTTGTGTTCTTCGTCACCTCCTCGGACTCCGGTTCGCTGGTGATCGACACCATCACTGCAGGCGGCAAAACCAACGCACCGACCGCACAGCGTGTGTTCTGGTGTGTGCTGGAAGGCGCGATTGCGATCGTGCTGCTGCTCGGCGGTGGTCTGGGCGCACTTCAGGCGGCTGCGATCGCGACGGGTTTCCCGTTTGCCATCGTGCTGGTGCTGATGTGCCTGTCGATCTTCATCGGTCTGGTCAACGAGCGTCGCCGCGCCAAGTAAGCGCTGCGCTTTGACACAATACCAAACGAAACGGCCCTGCTTGCGCGGGGCCGTTTTGCGTTTGAAGGGCAGGTTTTAGGTGGAAAACGCCTGCAGGGTTTCGCATCCCCTTGACCTCACCGCGCGGCTGAATTACGACAGCAAAACATCTGGGCGGGTATGGTGAAATGGTATCATAAGAGCCTTCCAAGCTTAAGGTGCGGGTTCGATTCCCGCTACCCGCTCCAAGATGTCTCTCTGATAGTGTGATGCCCTAGAAGATCATCGTTATGGCCCACAGGCTGATTGCTGTTCCCGATAGCAGGTCCAGCCAACGCAGTGCCCCGTCAGTGATCTGTTGTCGCGCCCAAAGCGCCAGTTGCACCAGAAACAGCCACCAAAGCGCTGATCCCAAAAATACCCCCAGCACCAGAACAACAGGCGCCAGCGGGTGACTGTCTGCGGCCTGTCCCAACCCTGCGATCATCGCCACAAAGGCCAACATCGTCATCGGATTGGACAGCGTCAGCAGATAGGTGCTGGTAAAGGCGCTGATTAGGCTGCCGCTCTTGTTCGCCGCCACCGCATCAGGACGGGCGCGCCAAAACCCGCGCGCGGTGTGGAGGCCAATCAGCAATAGAAGTGTGCCGCCGAAGATCTGCATCTGAGCGCCATAACGTGCGACCAGCCCGCTGGCGGCGATGCCGGTGGCGACGACCAGACCATATGTGCCATCCGCTACGGCGGCGCCGAGCCCTGTTGCCAGTCCTGCACCGCGCCCCTCGACCATACTGCGCCTGATGCACAACAGACCGATCGGTCCCACAGGGGCGGCAATGGCAACACCTGCCAAAAGGCCGGTGAGCGCGACCTCAAACACAATCGTTACCTCGTGGAATGGAGAGAGCCAGCGTTTCCTTGGCGGTGTCCATGGCGATGATGCTTTCTGTGCGGGTGACGGCGGGCAGCGGTTTGACCACCTCATTCAAGAAACGTTGCAGTGCAGCCGTGTCGGCAAGGCGCAGTTTCATCAGATAGGAATGCGGTCCGGAGATGTGGTGAAGCTCCTGCACTGCGTCATGTGCGGTGAGGGTGGCGACCGCCGCTGCTTCCCCGTCATAGCTGAGGTCGAGGAGGACAAAGGCGCAAAGTGCTGCTTGAAACGCCTGCGGATCCAGCCGCGCCTGCCAGTGGGTGATGATTCCCTCTCGCTGTAGACGCCGTATCCTGTCGTTGGTGGCAGAGACGGACAGCCCCACATGGGTCGCCACATCGGTAGAGGATCGCCGTGCATCGGTCTGAAGTATGGCGCAGATTTTGCGGTCGAAGTTATCCATATCAGTCAGTTATCCTGATAATTTATCAATATGAAAGCATTGTATCTGAATTTTTTGCCTTAAAAAGGCAATATTGCGGTTGTTTATGATGCAGGCCAAAAAACTGCCACATGACCTGCAAGGTAGGGCAGGGCGAATGACCGCACCCTATATACCCCTCCTGCGCTTGCCCGTTGGGCTGTCCTCGCTTAAACCGCAGACGCGAAGAGACGGAAGGACAGGAAATGGCGCGCGCACCGGTATCTGTGGATGAAGACCGCGAAAAATCCAAACGCGTGGGCGCATTGCGTGAGCTGTGGCCCTTCCTGCGCCCCTACCGCCTGCTGGTCGGTCTGGCTGGTCTGGCGCTGATCTTTACGGCGGCGATCTCGCTGACGCTGCCTTTGGCGGTGCGTCGGGTGGTCGATAACTTCAACGTCGAAAATGGCGCGCTACTGGACCTCTATTTCACCGCTGCATTGGTGATTGCCGGTCTGTTGGCTGTGGGTACGGGCCTGCGCTATATGTTGGTCACACGTCTGGGGGAACGGGTCGTGGCTGACATCCGCAAAGCGGTGTTTGACCGTGTGGTCGGTATGTCGCCTGCTTTCTTTGAAAACATTATGACCGGCGAGGTCCTTAGCCGGATCACCACCGACACCACGCTGATCCTGTCGGTGATCGGTTCCTCCATATCGATCGCGCTGCGCAATATCCTGATCTTTCTTGGTGGGCTCGTGCTGATGCTGCTCACTTCGGCCAAGCTGACGGGGCTGGTTCTGCTGATCGTGCCCGGTGTTGTGGTGCCTATTCTGGTGCTGGGGCGCAAATTGCGCACGCTAAGCCGTGAAAATCAGGATTGGATCGCTGTCAGCTCTGGCAATGCCAGCGAGGCGTTGCAAAGCGTGCAGACCGTTCAGGCCTTCACCAATGAGAGCGCGGTGCGTCGCGACTTCTCCGATGTCACTGAACACAGTTTTGACGCCGCGCGCCGTCGGATCTCTACGCGCGCATTGATGACGATAATTGTGATTTTCCTCGTCTTTTCTGGCGTGGTTGGCGTTTTGTGGATCGGCGCCAATGACGTGCGCGGTGGCGCGATGAGCGCAGGCGCATTGGTGCAGTTTGTGATCTACGCCGTGATGGTCGCCGGTGCCGTTGGTGCCCTGTCCGAGATTTGGGGCGAATTGCAACGCGCTGCCGGTGCGACCGAACGTCTGGTCGAATTGCTGAATGCCGAAGACAGCGTTGTCGATCCTGTCACGGCTCAGGCGCTGCCGGCAGAGGTTCGCGGTGCGATCACCTTTGACACAGTCAGCTTCCGCTATCCAACGCGGCCGGATGTGTCGGCACTGGATCAGGTGGCGCTGGAGATCAAACCGGGCGAAAGCGTTGCCTTCGTTGGCCCGTCGGGCGCAGGCAAGACGACCATCATCCAGATGATCCAGCGGTTTTATGACCCGCAACAGGGCCGTATCCTGCTGGATGGCGTCGATCTAAAGGACATGGCGCGCAGTGACTTTCGTGCCCATATGGCGCTGGTGCCGCAGGATCCGGTGATTTTTGCCACCAGTGCGATGGAAAACATCCGCTTTGGTCGGCCTGATGCCACGGACGCAGAGGTAGAGGCCGCCGCCAAAGCCGCCGCCGCGCATGAATTTATCGTGAAACTCCCCGAAGGCTATCGCAGCGACGTGGGGGAACGCGGTGTGATGCTGTCGGGTGGTCAGAAACAACGTATCGCTATCGCCCGTGCCATCCTGCGTGATGCGCCGGTGCTGCTGCTTGATGAGGCCACCTCGGCCCTTGATGCTGCCAGCGAACGTGCGGTTCAGGCGGCGGTGGATGAACTGTCCAAAACCCGCACCACGCTGATCGTCGCCCACCGTCTGGCGACGGTGAAAAAGGCAGACCGCATCGTGGTCATGGATGAAGGCCGCGTTGTGGCTCAAGGCACCCATGATGAATTGGTGGCCGCCGGTGGCCTTTATGCGCAGCTGGCCAAACTGCAGTTCACCGAGGGGGGCGAGGCAGCCTGACGCGCTATGTCAAGCGCCGTAGGACGCTGCAGGAGGGCGCCGCGCTTATGCTTTGGTGCGGTGTCCATACCCCGTGATTGCAGGGATTTATAGGCCAGGCAATCGCCATAAAGGGGATGCAATGGCTGGGCCTGACGTTGCACCCCCTGACGAAAGTTCCCTTGTATAAAGCAAATTTCCCTTCCACATTGCGGTCAGGGAAGAATAGCTCCGCATAAGGGGCACAAAGGGAGGACCGCCAATGACTTTTGCCTCGATTGCAGATACGCTTGCTGTTGAGAACGAGATGCCGTGGGAGGAACGCGATGTTCCGGTCACATTTTACCAATTTCTGACGCAGACCAAAGAGCGCCATGGCAACCGTAACGCCATGACCTTTCAACTGACCAGTGGTCCGAAGGACAAGGCAGAGACGCTGACCTGGACCGAACTGCATGCGCGTTCCTGTCAGGTTGCCAACATGTTCCGTGATCTGGGGGTCGGCGAAGAAGACGTTGTGGCCTGCATCATGCCGAACGCTCATGAAACGCTGTTGACCATCTTTGGCGGTGCGATTGCTGGCATCGTAAATCCGATCAACCCGCTGTTGGAACCGGAGCAGATTGCCGCCATTCTGCGCGAAACCAACGCCAAGGTTGTTGTGACGCTGAAGGCCTTCCCGAAGACAGATGTGGCCGAAAAGACCGCCGAAGCCGTGCGCCACGCTCCCAGCGTTGCAACCGTGCTGGAGGTGGATTTGAACCGTTATCTGACGCCGCCGAAATCCTGGATCGTGCCGCTGATCCGCCCCAAGAATCCTGGCAACCATCACGCGGATGTTTTGGATTTTAACAAGACGGCCAAGAAGTATCCGACCACCCTGTCGTTCGAGGATTCCAAAGGTGATCGCGTGGCGGCCTATTTCCACACCGGCGGCACCACGGGTATGCCCAAGGTGGCACAGCACCGCTATTCCGGCATGATCTACAACGGTTGGCTGGGCGGCACACTGCTGTTTAACCCCGATGACAACGTGATCTGCCCACTGCCGATGTTCCACGTTTTCGCCTGCCACGTGATTGCGATGTCAGCGATTCAAGGCGGGTCGCATGTGGTCTTCCCGACCCCCGCAGGTTATCGCGGCGATGGCGTTTTCGACAACTTCTGGAAGTTGGTCGAACGTTGGAAAATCACCTTCATCATCACCGTGCCTACCGCTGTGTCGGCACTGATGCAGCGTCCGGTGGATGCCGATATCTCTACCGTGAAAACCGCCTTCTCCGGCTCGGCCCCGATGCCGATGGAACTGTTCACCCGTTTCGCTGACGTATCGGGCGTGGATATCGTCGAAGGTTACGGCCTGACCGAAGCGACCTGTCTGGTGTCCGTGAACCCGCCCACCGGCGCCAAGAAGGTTGGCTCGGTCGGCGTGCGGCTGCCCTATAGCGATGTGCGGATCTTCAAGGAGGTAAACGGCGAACCGGTAGAGTGTGGTGCTGATGAGATCGGGGAGATCTGTGTGTCAAACCCGGGCGTGTTTGCGGGCAACACCTACACCGAGGCGAACAAGAACGAAGGCCTCTACCACCACGGCAAGTACTTGCGCACTGGTGATCTGGGTCGCGTGGACGCAGAGGGCTACGTTTGGATCACGGGCCGTGCCAAGGATCTGATCATCCGCGGCGGTCACAACATCGACCCGGCAGAGATCGAAGAAGCGCTGATGCAGCACCATGATGTGGCCGTTGCCGGCGCAATCGGTCAACCTGACGCCCACGCGGGTGAGGTGCCTTGCGCCTATGTCGAACTGGTCGAAGGTGCCACCACCACCGCCGAAGAGTTGATGAAACACGCCAAGATTCATGTGCACGAACGTGCCGCGATCCCCAAGCATATCGACGTGATGCCAGAATTGCCGAAAACGGCTGTGGGCAAGGTATTCAAACCTGACCTGCGCAAACAGGCCATTATCCGCATTTACAACAATGCTTTGGATGAGGCGAAGCTGAACGCAAAGGTGGTCCATGTGATCGACGACAAGAAGCGCGGCCTGATCGCGCAGGTCGAACGCACCGGCGTTGTTCATGACGATGAGGTGGGCCACGTTCTGGGGGCCTACACCCGTCCGTGGGAATGGGCGGCCGCCTAGGCGCTGACCTTGTCTTGCTGAAACAGAAAACGCTGCCTCTCGGGGCGGCGTTTTACGTTCTGAGGCTGTTGACGCGTCGGTAAATCCGTCTAGCTGGCCAGTGTGCATAGGAAGATCAGGAGCGGGCAGTCGATGCCAAAGGATGACAAACAGCGCCCCCGCGCGGTCGCTGTGCCTGCGGGGCGTTTGCACCGATTGGCGCGGATGGGCGGTTTGGCGGGGCAGGTGGCGGGGTCTGTGGCCTATCAAGGCCTGCGCAGCGCGTTGTCTGGGGATCGCCGATCGCTTGGTGATCTGGTTTTAACGCCTGCCAACATAGAACGCCTGACGCGTGAGCTGGCCCAGATGCGCGGCGCGGCGATGAAGATTGGACAGCTGATCTCAATGGAGGCTGGGGATGTCCTGCCAGCAGAGGCCACCGTGATCCTATCGCGTCTGCGCGATCAGGCGCATTTCATGCCGCCCGCGCAGTTAAAGCAGGTGTTGAACGCGGCGTGGGGCTCCGGTTGGCAGCGCCAGTTCAGCCGTTTTGATGTGCGGCCTGTTGCAGCGGCGTCCATCGGGCAGGTGCACCGCGCCCGGCTTCGCGATGGGCGCGATCTGGCAATCAAGGTACAATACCCTGGTGTCGCCGCCAGTATCGACAGTGATGTGGCCAATGTCGGTGCGCTCTTGCGGCGCACGCGGGTCCTACCACCCGCTTTTGACATTATGCCCTATCTGGCAGCGGCACGTGCCCAGTTGCATGAAGAGGTGGACTATCAGCGTGAAGCCGCAGCCCTGAGCACCTACCGTGACTGGTTACCCAAACTTGCGTGCCGCGATGCTTTTCATGTGCCAGCGTATCATGCTGATTGGTCCACGGCGCAGGTGCTGGCGATGGATTATGCCGTTGGGCATCCGATAGAGACACTGGAAAACGCCCCACCAGAGCGGCGAAATAAGGTGATGCGTGATCTGTTTGACCTGTTCTTTGCCGAACTGTTCCACTCCGGTCAGATGCAGAGCGATCCGAATTTTGCCAACTTCCTTTATGATGCAGCGCAGGCGCGTGTTGTGCTGTTGGATTTCGGCGCCACGCGGGGCATCGCGCCAGAGGTGGTTCAGGGCTACCGTGGCCTGTTGTGCGCAGCGTTTCAGGGGCAGGATGACACAGCGATCGCTGCCGCTGCCAAACTGGGGTTTATCGACGACACAATGGCAGCGGACCATCGCGCCCGTGTTGAGGCGATGATGCGGCTGACCTTTCAGGCGCTGCGCAGTGCTGGGGTGGGGGCGAGGTTCGATTTTGCCGACACGACACTCTCGAAACACCTGCAGGCTGAGGGCATGGCCCTGTTCGAGGATGGATTGACCCCGCCCCCTGTGGAGATGGATGTGCTGTATGTGCAGCGAAAGCTTGGCGGTCTGGCGTTGCTGGCGACACGGTTAAGGGCGCAGGTTGATCTAAGGGCCAGTGCCGCGCCCTATTTGGGCTAGCCTCGCATCAGCGCCTGAAACGCCTCGCGCCGCTCACCTTCAATTGGGGCAGGGCGGCGGCTGGCGCGGTCGACGTAGACATGCACGAAACGCCCTTCTGCTGACGCCTGCTCCTCCTCATTGCGGAAAAGGCCCAGTTCATAGCTGATCGAACTGGTCCCCAGATGTGCCACGCGCAACCCGGCGGTGATCTGGTCGGGGAAGGCCATTTCCGCGAAATATTTGCAGCCTGTTTCCACCACCAGTCCGATGGTGGTGGATGTGTGCGGATCCAGCAGGCCGCGGTCCATCAGCCAGCCGTTCACCGCCGTGTCAAACAGCGCATAATGCACCACATTGTTCATGTGGCCGTAGACATCATTGTCATTCCAACGGGTTTGCAGGGGGTAGAAATCCACGTAGTCGGCGCGGGTGCCACGATTTTGTGTGCTCATCGTTCTCTTTCTTACCAAGCGGCAGTGTAGATGTTCAGCGCGTCCTCTTCGCTGACCATGCGTGGATTGTTCACCAGCAGACGCTGTTGCAGCATTGCGTCGGCGGCCATCTTGGGCAGGGCGCCTTTGGGGATGCCTACATCACGCAGGCGGGTTTTCATGCTCAGGCGTTTTGCCAGATCCTCCAGCGCCTCGATCAATGCAGCGCAACGGGCCTGTGCGCCGGGTACGTCTGCCAGATGCGGGAAGGCATCGGCGGCGATTTCGGCGTAGACCTCATAGGCATCGGGCGCGTTGAAGCGCAGCACGTGGGGCAGGACCAGTGCGTTGGATAGCCCGTGTGGTACATGGAAGGTGCCACCGATCGGATAGGCCAGCGCATGTACCGCTGCGACGGGTGAATTGGCAAAGGCCTGACCCGCCAGCATCGATCCCAGAAGCATTGCGCCGCGTGCGTCGCGGTTCTGGCCGTCGGCCACTGCGGCTTCGATATTCGCACCAAGCAAGCGCAGGGCCTCGCGGGCCAGCATTTTCGATAGGGGATTGTTATTGGCGGAGGTGGAGGCGTAGGCCTCAATCGCATGCACCATCGCGTCGACGCCAGTGGCTGCGGTGATGTGACCGGGCAGGCCCAGCGTCAGATCTGCGTCCAGAACCGCCATATCCGGCAGAATCACTGACGAGGACACGCCGCGCTTTTCTTCATCGCCGACGGTGATGATCGCAACCGGCGTCACCTCTGATCCTGTTCCGGCCGTGGTTGGCACTAAAACCAGTGGCAGGCGTGGGCCCTTGGCCTGCGCAACGCCCCATGCCTGATCCAGATCCTCATTTGATCCCAGTAGCAGCGCCGCCAGTTTTGCGACATCCATCGGGGAGCCGCCGCCGAAGCCCAGCACTCCAGTCACATGTGCGTCGCGGCCTGCCTCTACGGCGGTCATCAGTGTTGCGCGGGACGGGTCCGCTTCTACGGCATCGAAAATGACCACCTCATGGCCCGCAGCCTGCAGGGCTGCCAGTGCTGAATCCAATAGCCCCAATTGGCGCAGCGCCGAATCCGTGATGACCAAGATACGTGGCCCCAGCAAAGCGCCCGCCAAAGCATCCAGCCGCGCTGCGGCACCTGCCTCGAAAACCACTGATTTTGTGGTGTTAAATATGAACGGCGTCATGCGATCCCTCCCTCTTCTTCATGCGCAGGCTAGGGGGGCGGCGGCGATGCAGCAAGCGGTGATGCTCGTCACGGGCGAAATACTTCGCCTATCGGGAGAGACCAGTGCGAGGGGTGACCGGATCAGGTTTAGATCCGCGTTAGCTGCGCCTCTGCAAGTTGGTAGCCAGCAGGTGCGATGCGGGTGCGAAACTCGGGGTCGTGGCTGACCAGCAGAATAGATTGATCCAGCCCTTCCAGAATGTTGATCAGGCGGGCGTAGTTGTCAGGATCAAGCGCGTTGGTCGGTTCGTCCAAAATCAGCACTTCAGGCTCCATCGCCAGCACGGCGGCAAGGGAGATCAGACGCTTTTCGCCACCTGACAGTTTGTGCGTCACCCGATCCCGCAGGCGCATCAGCCCGATTTGATTGAGCACGCGGTCCACAATGGCCAGTGCCTCCTCCTTGGACTTGCCGAGGTTCAGTGGCCCAAAGGCGATGTCTTCGGCCACGGTGGGACAGAACAGTTGATCGTCAGCGTCCTGAAAAACCAGTCCGACGCGGCGACGCACATCCTGAAAATCGGCCTCGACCCGACAGGGGCTGCCAAAGGCACTCACCTGGCCACTGCTGGGGGGCAGAAGGCCCATGATGATTTTCAGCAGAGTGGATTTCCCTGCGCCATTGGGGCCGACAATCGACAGCCGTTCGCCCGCTTCCAGCTGCATGGAGGCACCGGCCAGGATCGGGTCCGCTCCAGGGTAGGCGAAATGAATATCGTTCAGCTCAAGCAGCGCCATAAATGACCTCGATCAGGATCAACCCAGTCAGGGCAAGCAGGAAGAGGGCACCAAACACCACATCATTGCGGCGCAGACGGAACTCTTCCAGCAGGATGATACGGCCGGAAAAGCCACGACATTTCATAGCGGCGAGAATACGTTCGGATCGTTCCATAGCCCGTACCAGCATCATGCCAACCAGATAGCCGAAGCTGCGATAGGTGTGCAGGTTGGTGCCAGGGCGGAAGCCGCGCAGTTTCATCGAGGTGCGCAGGCGCAGGTATTCTTCGCGCAGCACGTCGATGTAGCGTATGGTGAACATGATCAGATGTACCAGCCGCTCGGGGGTTTTCAGTGCAAGCAACGCATGTCCCAGCGTGACCGGCTCCATCGTGCCAGTAAGAGTTAACACCATCAGGATGACGGCATTGGCGGTCAGGCCAATCTCAAACGCGCGCCATAGGCCTTCCCAGCTGGCCTCTATCCCCCAAAGGATGAAAATCGGTGTGCCGGGCATAGTGAAGGGCAGTAGGATCAGCATAAAGATGATGAAACTGTCCATCATCGCCATGCGTTTCAGGGTTTTGCCCAAAGGCAGGCCAGATCGCAGCAGCAGCAGCGCCGATAGACCCAGTGCCACGGTTAGGGCGGCCATGTTCGACAGGGCCACGACTACTACCGCAAAGAGGGCGGTCAGCACAATGCGCAGACGCGGATCAAGCAGCGCAACCTTGGGGTTGAGCACGCTCAAACCATATGGGGTGTTGTGATCCGGTGTCAGCGCGTGTGCCATTATTTGCCCCCGATCTGGCGGCGGGCCGCGATATAGAAGCCAAGTCCAAACAGCCCGACGATATAGCCGATCCCGCCAAGGATGGACTGGAAGTTTGTTTCGTTTTTCAGCGCGGTGATTTCCTGACGCAGAGGGCGCAATTCACGGCGTAGCATTTCGGCGATTGCCGCCTCTGTGTCTTGCGACAGCGCGGTTGCAGGAGCGGCTGTGGCTGCGGCGGTGCTGGCTACCGCTGGGCTTGCCTCGGCGGCGACGCCCATGATGTCGGCAACGTCTTCGGCGGGCATAGTGATTTCGGCTACATGACCTGCACCAAGATCACCGCGAAAGATGTGGGTGACGGGTTTGGTAGGGGTATAGATGAAAAAGCCGTCCGCGTCGGTGCGGGCTTCGCCCAGTTTTGTGCCCGCTTCGTCAAAGACATCGATTTGCAGATCCACGGCCATATCACCGTTGGAAAATCCGACCTCGCCCTCGATCGCGTCGCCGGAAGGGAAAACGGAGGAGATCACCTTGTGCGCCAGTGCTGGCAGGGGGGCCATCAGGGTGGCGGAAACAGTCAGGGCAAGGAGTTTGGTACGGATCATGACAGGCCTCCCGCAGGGGTATTGATAAACAATTCAGGTTTCACCCGACGGGCCAGCAACACGGCAGCACCGGTCAGGAATGCCTCAATCGCCATGACGGGAATATGGGCAAAGAAGACAAGTTTGGCCGCCAGAAGAAACTCATCGCCGGTCAGCGCCAAGGACAAGGCAACGGCCAGCGTGGTTGCCGCAATCGCCAGACCACCGCCAATACCACCCCAGATCGCCCCCTGCATAGGCGTACCGCGGGCCACCATCGGGCGGAAGGCAAGGCCGACCAGCACCGCAGGCAGTGCGATGTTCACGGCATTAACGCCCAACACGGTAAGGCCACCGAAGCCGAAGAAGACCGCCTGCAACAATAGTCCCACAAAGAGGGCAGGGAAGGCAGCCCAGCCCAGTACCAGACCAGCCAGACCGTTCAGGATCAGGTGAACCGAACTGGGGCCGATCGGCACGTGAATAAGAGAGGCCACAAAAAAGCTGGCCGAAAGGACACCCGCCGCCGGAATACGTTCCAGCGGCAGGTTGCGCAGTCCCATCGCAATACCGCCGACCGCGGCAACCGCGCCGCCGATCACAACCGGGTTTGACAATGCGCCATCAACGATATGCATCGGGTCTGCTTCCTTATTTCAGCTCAGATTTACTTGAGCTCGGTGGCGTGAATCCACAGGACGGCGTCCTGGCTCAGCTCTTTGCCTTTGTGTTCGGTCACAGGACCGGACCCCAGCGCGGCAAAACCCCAGTGACCTGCGGTCGGGATACCAAAGGTGAAGACACCTTTTTCATCGGTGATCGCGACAATCGACCCACCGGCCATCGGCTGAACAGTCGACTCGGTGGTGGCAAACGCCTCCAGATCGGGCTCAGCGGCCATGAATTCGATCTCGATCTCAGCGCCGGCAACCGGTTTGCCTTCGGACAGCACAACACCCGAGAAGGTGGAACCGACGATGACGTTATAGGGTTTGTTCAGCGGCAGAATCTCTGTCGGCAGACCAACGGGCTGGTCCCAATCAGTGGGCAGCGCGTTGCGGTTCAGCACCGATTTGGTGATCTGCTGGATGTAGATATCTTCGCTTTCCTCATAATAAGGCGCGGGTTTGGTGATCACGACGTAGTCGCCCGAACGCTTAACCGGAACCGATGCGGTGAACGCGGCAGCTTCGTTGTCTTTGCCCTTAAAGGTAGCGGGGGCAACACGGTCCATCAGGTCGGTCTTTTCACCGTTGTGGATCATGTAGAATTCTTCCGGTTTCTCCATGTCCATGACATGGCCGTTTTCCAGCGGGTGCCAGAAGATCAGGCCCATCGGCACATCACCGGGACGATCAATCAGAACGTTGTCTGTGTGGTGCAACAGGAAGTGTGCCGAAGCAGTCATAGGCAGTGAAATGGCCGCAGCGGCGACCAGAGACATCAATTTCATATCGTCCTCATTCGACAATAGCAGGATGAAGGCCCTGCAATCAGGAATGAACAACGGGGACAAATGGCGCGGATTGTTCTTGCGGAACCGCCGTGCCAGACGCGCACCCCGGCGTCCGGTTGAAAGCTCAATGGGCAAAACCTCCCATCGACTTGTGTCCGGCAGGTCTCCTGACTTGCGGGTCATGGCTTGGCTGGCCTTCCCGGGCGCATGGTTGCATGTCCCAGTGGCGTTTCTCAGCGTTGCTCGCCGCTCACAGTTGCGGGGGCAGTCACGGATTTGGCGCCTAATGGCTACACCTCACCGTGTTCCCTATTTCTTCCGCCCGGCCTTGGGCCTTCACGGAACCGATCACAGGTACGGTGAATGTCAAAATGGGGGGGACCTGTCAAGCACGCGCCGCGCGAAATTGAGGTGATCACGTCTCATTGGGAATATCCCGCCAGCAGAAGCCGAAGCGAACTTCTACGCTGCTCTGGAAACATCAGACATGACCGCGTAACTAAGACAAATCAACCTCCGGCAAACCCGGCGCGGTTCACAACCGTTATGTACTCTGTTTCAATTTCAGGTGTGACGGGTGGTTGCTGTTTTAACGGAGATGGAAACAATCTATAGACGAATTTGCTGGAAGACAGTTCCAACTTTATCTTCTAAGATTGGCAGGGAGCGGCGCTCTTAGCCGCTCCACATTTTTTTACAAAGCATTCCCTTTAACGGTGATTACGATGAGCATCCTCGGAATAGCGTTAACATGGCTGGTTGGCTACTTGGCAGCTGAAACCCTGCTTGAAACCACCGATGAAGACGAAGGATCATCTGACAATCCAGATTCCAGCGACGGTAGTTCGGCCAATGATAGTATTACTGGCTCCAATGGGGCGGACGTACTGTTGGGGTTCGACGGAGCGGACCTGCTTCAAGCCGGAGCAGGTGATGATACTGTCTACGGCGGGGCTGGAGATGATCAAGTTTTTGGCCAAGAAGGCTCTGACAATTTGCGGGGTGGTAACGGGAATGACTCACTTTATGGGGGCTCTGGTGCCGACTTAATCGTTGCCGGCCAAGGCAATGACTTTGCCGAAGCAAACGCGGGCGAAGACACTATATATGGCAACGAAGGAAATGATTTTCTATCAGCGGTGGACGAAAACCTGTCTGAATCAGACGCCATTAATGGCGGCGCGGGAGATGATAGGTTGTGGGGTGGTGATGGCGACACGCTGGTCGGAGGCGAAGGTCTGGATAAGTTCGACATCACCGTTGCTACCCCAGGGGCGACACCCGTAGTAATTCAAGATTTTCAGAACGGTGAACCATTTGAAAGACCTGTCTCAGGCGTTGGAGACAAGGCATTCTACGAAAAAATTAACTTTGTCACCGCCAGTGGCGAACTTCTGAGTCCGGAAGAACTGACAAGCGTAGATGCTGGCAATCTGCGAACAGAAGCACTTGAAGACGGGCCAGGATATCAGGTTATTGTGTATGACCAAGTAGTTGCTGTTGTGCTTGGGGTCAATATTTCAAATGCCTCGGGAAGTGGATGGGTAGGTAACTTGTTGCCAAACGAGTCCGGGCACTTTGATGGAGATGACACGCTGCTAGGCAGCAGTGGCGACGACACAATTAGTGCTGGCCCTGGCAACGACTACGTAGAAGGAAATGGTGGAAGCGACGAGATCTACGGTTGGCGTGGGAACGATTTTGTTAGCGGAGTTGACGCGGATGGAACCAATTCGCCAGACTGGCTCAATGGCGGTTCGGGAGATGATACGCTGCGCGGCGATGCAGGCGACACCCTCTCCAATGGCAGCCGATATGTTGATCCTTCGCTTGGAGAAAGTGACGGAAAAGACCAGTTTGAAGTTGTGGTAAGTGGTGGCGCATCAGGGGCGCCGGTTAATATTTATGGCTTCGAGTCTTCCGCGACGGCTAGTGACAGCGAAATTATCTTGCTGACTGACGCAGAAGGCGTGCCGCTGTCCGCCGATGAACTTGAGGGGCGGCTTTCGTTTAGCGTCTATTCCACATCGGAATATCCAGACGAAATCGGTGCGATTTCGCTTGATGGAGATGTGGTCGCTTTGATCTATGGATTTGATCCTGACCATGAGAATGACATCTCGGTTTGGCTCGGTAACCTCTCACCCACCGGTTAAGGGATGTCTTGAACTCCAGCATGTCCGTCGTCAGAGTTTGTGGAACCAAAGGCGGCCTGAACTAAGAGAGAGTTTGGCTCATCTGTTTGGCTTGATTATGCGGCGTGTTTGCGGTGATGCAAGCGTCGCGCTTCGAATGTCTTTTGTTTGATCCTTTCCCTTTGTTTCAGAATGTCTTTGTCGCGCCCGAAGTAGACGTCGGCGGGTGTGACGTTGTTGATGCTCTCGTGATAGCGCTGGTAGTTGTAGTGGTCGACGAAGGCTTCGATCTGTGCTTCGAGATCACCCGGCAAGAAGTAGTTTTCCAGCAGGATGCGGTTCTTCAGGGTTTGATGCCATCGTTCGATTTTGCCCTGCGTTTGTGGATGATATGGCGCACCGCGCGAGTTCTTCATGCCCTTGTCCTGCAGCCACTCAGCCAGATCCCCTGAGACGTAACTTGATCCGTTGTCGCTCAGCAAACGTGGCTTGTGAACGACATGCACCTGGCCGCAGCCGGATACCTGCAATGCCAAGTCCAGCGTGTCGGTCACATCTTCAGCCCGCATGGTCGTGCAGAGCTTCCAGGAGATGATGTAGCGGCTGTCATCGTCGAGGACCGTGCTGAGATAGAACCTGCCCCAGCCGATTACCTTAATATAGGTGACGTCGGTCTGCCAAAGCTGGTTGATGGCCGTCGTCTTGTGCTGGAACTCATTGGCAGCCTTGAGCACGATGAAGGCTGGGCTGGTGATCAGGTCATGCGCCTTGAGCGTGCGATATACTGTGGTTTCCGAGACAAAGTAGCGTTCTTGATCGGTGAACGTCACGGCCAACTCGCGTGGTGACAGTTCCGTCTCCTGCAGTGCCAGATCGACAACCTTGCGCTTCACTTCGACGGGAACGCGGTTCCAAACGTGATTGGGCTTGGGAGATCGATCCTGCAAACCAGCCTTACCACGCTGCAGATACTGGTCGTATCCCATTGCCCGGCAGGCGATTTGCACGGCAAATCTGCCGAGAGGGGGCGGTAGAATGTGGTGCGGGGGATGCCCAGTTTAGCCAGTGTCCGACGCGCTGACAGATGGCTTTCCTCGACCAGGCGAATGATCTCCAGCTTCTCAGATGCAGCATACCTCATTCGTGGTCGTCCCCATCCCCGAGCATGCTTTTTTTTGAGAAGACGCAGCTCGAGCGTCTGTTCAGCGACGACCTCTTTGAGATCCTTGGCTTCACGGCGCAGTTCCTTCACTTCGTCTGTGTTCGCAGCCCGCGCAGTATCGCCAGCCAGACGCTTCTTGCCAGCTTCCATAAAGTCCTTCGACCATTTGTAGTACAGACCCTGGGATATGCCCTCCCGGCGGCACAGCTCTGCAATGCTGTCCTCGCCGCGCAGCCCATACAGCACAATCCGGATCTTCTCTTCGCTGGAATATTGCTTGCGTGTCGCGCGCTTGATGTCTTTGACGATCTTCTCGCCGGGGCTCTTCGTTGGCTTTCTCATTTTCCACTCCTCGGTGGTGACGATGAGCGACAAACACTCTCTTAGCAAATGACCCTATTTGGTCCCAGAAGGGCTGACGTCAGACAGCGTGGGGTGAACGCCATATTTCTTGGACAGTTCCGTCAGCGTCATCTCCTCGCGGATCGCTTCAAGCGCAACCTTGGCTTTGAACTCAGGCGAATGGTTCTTTCTTTTCTTCATTTTGGATCGTCACTTTCTTCATGCGATCCACCTTAACGACTGGTCCAAATTTCCGCGACCACCTCTAACGCTACTCAGATTGGCGTTTACAGAAGGATTTTCTTACCATCGAAATGAGGGAGCTAGAACACCCAAAACAACCTTGCCATTCAAGGCTTTAGGGGCGTTTTCAGGCGTGGAAAATAAATATGGTGCTGCTGGAGAGAATTGAACTCTCGACCTCTCCCTTACCAAGGGAGTGCTCTACCTCTGAGCTACAGCAGCGACCGGCAGTCGGTTGGTTGTGTCCGTCTCGACTGTGTGGCGGCTTTTAGCCAAACAAGATTCCGGGCGCAAGGGGGTAGTGGACGGTTTTTTCGCCCTCATGTAAGAAACTTTCATGCAGCAGAAATCAAACAGCAACACATCGCCAAAAAAACAAGATGCGCGCGAGGACCGATTGAAGGTCGCGCTAAAGGCCAATATGGCCCGTCGGAAGTCACAGGCAAAGGCGCGGTCCGCCGGAGATGAGTCGGAGGGTGCAGAGCCTCAGGCGCGTTTTAGCGGGCAGGCCCATCGCCACAAGCCAACGACAGACGCCGAAAACGAGTAAGGGGCAGATTTTATGGATTCAATTATTGTAACGGGTAACGGCCCATTGAATGGCAGCATCCCCATTGCGGGGGCTAAAAATGCCTGTCTGACCCTGATGCCGGCCACGCTGCTCAGCGATGAGCCGCTGACGCTGACCAATGCGCCGCGCCTTTCGGACATTGCCACGATGTCTGAACTGCTGCGTTCACTGGGCGCCGAAGTGACATCGATGCAGGATGGTCAGGTGCTGGCATTGTCCAGCCACACCATTGCGACGACCAAGGCAGATTATGAAATCGTTCGTAAAATGCGTGCGTCGAACCTTGTTCTGGGCCCGCTCTTGGCACGTGAACATGAGGCGATCGTGTCGCTGCCCGGTGGCTGTGCGATTGGCGCGCGCCCGATGGACCTGCACATCACGGCGCTGGAGGCGCTGGGGGCTGAGATTGAGCTGAAAGACGGCTACCTGCACGCCAAGGCCCCCGGTGGTCTGAAGGGCGCGACGCATGAGTTGCGATTCGCCTCTGTTGGTGCGACGGAAAACGTGGTGATGGCCGCGACGCTGGCCAAGGGTACTACAGTGCTGAAAAACGCCGCGCGTGAGCCTGAGATTGTGGATCTGGTCCACTGCCTGCGCAAAATGGGCGCGCAGATTGAAGGTGAGGGCACATCGACCATCACCATTCAGGGCGTGGATCGCCTGCATGGCGCCACGCACCCCGTTGTGACCGACCGAATCGAACTGGGGACCTACATGCTGGCCCCTGCGATTTGTGGCGGTGAAGTGGAGCTGTTGGGCGGG
Source organism: Thalassobius sp. Cn5-15 (assembly GCF_022347685.1). Taxonomy (GTDB): domain Bacteria; phylum Pseudomonadota; class Alphaproteobacteria; order Rhodobacterales; family Rhodobacteraceae; genus Thalassobius. Next base: position 13,389 of record NZ_JAKRGF010000003.1, on the reverse strand, counting down.
CGAATCGATTTGCTGGCAGCCTTCTGTGAAAAACTGGATGCGGCAGGTATTTCGGTGGAAGAGACCGAAAAAGGTCTGAAGGTCGCCCGTCGCAATGGCCGTGTGACGGCGGTGGATGTTGTGACCGAACCTTTCCCTGGTTTCCCCACGGACCTGCAGGCGCAAATGATGGCGTTGATGTGCACTGCCGAGGGCACTGCTGTGCTTGAGGAGAAAATCTTTGAAAATCGCTTCATGCACGCACCGGAACTGATGCGCATGGGGGCCTCGATTGAGGTGCAGGGTGGCACGGCCACCGTGCATGGGGTTGAACGCCTGAAAGGTGCGCCGGTCATGGCGACGGATCTGCGTGCATCAGTTTCGCTTATTCTGGCGGGTTTGGCGGCAGAGGGTGAAACGATCGTCAACCGCGTCTACCATCTGGATCGCGGCTATGAGCGGGTCGAAGAGAAACTGGGCGCCCTCGGTGCCAAGATTGAGCGGGTAAAAGGCTGATGCAGGACGACGCACGTTTTGAAGATGGTGGGGAAAAACCCCTGAACCTTGGCGCCTTTGACGGCGATGATCTGAAGGTGTTGTCGGCACTGGCGCAGGATGCGGTGTTCCCGATTTCGGAAATGCGCTGGCAGGCGGCAGAGCGGCGTTTTGCGCTGCTGCTCAACCGCTTCCGCTGGGAAGATGGTGGCCGGGATCGTCACGGAGCGGAGCGGGTTCAGTCGATCCTTGTCATTGAAAACGTGCAGCGTGTGGCGTCCCAAGGGATTGATCGCAGCGACAAAGAGATGATCCTGTCGCTGTTGTCGATCAACTGGACTGCGGGTGAGGACGCCAATGGCGTGCTTGAGTTGGTGTTGGCGGGTGATGGCGGCATCCGGCTGGAGGTTGAGGCGCTGGAAGTGTTGCTGCGTGATGTGACGCGGCCCTACCGCGCCCCGTCCGGCAAGGCGCCGGAACATGATCTGACCTGATAGGGAAGGGCGCTGCGGCGCCCTTTTTTGTTTCTGGTGCCCTTGCGCGGGTGTCAGCCCGTGCCGCGCCCGACCCTCCCCAAGGGAGGGCGCGTTTGCGATGTATCGAGAGATACAAGTGGCATCCGAGTTGTGAGGGCTCGCTAGCGTTCTGAGCTTTTTTGCGCCCACCCAGGGTCAGGCGCGGCTCGCGCTGATGTCCTCAGTGCAAACTCAACAACACCTCTATATCGCGGCGGCTGAGGCGGGACAGCAACTGACGATCCTCAAGGCTCAATCGGCCAGCGCGGCCGATCAGCCCCTCGATCTGCATCGCCACCTCACTGGTGGAGCGGTAGTAAAGGTCAGGATCAGATTGGCTCAACTCCTCCACCAGCCGTGTCAGCAGGCGCTTTTGCTTCTCACCATCCAGATCTTTGCGCTTCTCTTCCAGACTCATCGCAGTCTCCTCTCGCGTCGTCTTCTATTAGGTAGACGTGACACAGCGTCTGCCAAGAGGCGGGAGGTCGCAGGATGCTTGAGCAAAGCGGCGCACCGCTATATGTGCTAAGCCAAGAGCCGGAGGGAACATGCCTGTATTTCTGAACACCCAAGATCCTGAGTTTGACGCCGCTTTCACGGAACTGCTGAGCGCCAAGCGCGAAGATAGCCCGGATGTGGATGATGTGGTGGCAGGCATTATCGCTGATGTGCGCAGCCGCGGCGATGCGGCGGTGATCGAGCTGACCGCGAAATTTGATCGGCTGGAGTTGACGCCGGATACGCTTCGCTTCTCCGAGGCAGAGATTGAGGCGCTGATCGCTGAAGTGTCGGACGCTGAACGCGCTGCGCTGGAACTGGCGGCGGAACGGATCCGCGCCTATCACGCCAAGCAGTTGCCTGAGGACATGCTGTGGCGTGAAGAGAGCGGCGCAGAACTGGGCTGGCGATGGACGCCTGTCTCGGCGGCGGGGCTTTATGTACCGGGCGGTCTTGCTTCTTATCCCTCCTCCGTGCTGATGAACGCGATTCCGGCCAAGGTGGCAGGGGTGGAGCGGCTGGCCATCGTGGTGCCCACACCTGACGGGCAGGCCAATCCACTGGTTCTGCTGGCGGCAAGGCTGGCTGGTGTGGATGAGATCTACCGCATTGGCGGCGCGCAGGCGGTGGCGGCCCTGGCCTATGGCACCGAAAGCATCCCGGCGGTGGATAAAATCACTGGCCCCGGTAACGCTTTTGTCGCGGCGGCAAAACGCCGTGTGTTCGGCAAGGTCGGCATCGATATGATTGCAGGCCCGTCGGAAATTCTGGTCATCGCGGATGAACAAGCGCATCCCGAATGGATCGCGCTGGATCTGCTCAGTCAGGCCGAACACGATGAAAGCGCACAGTCGATTCTGGTGACCGACAGTCAGGCAATGGCCGATGCGGTCACCAAAGCGGTGGAAAAACAGCTGGAAACGCTGGAACGCCGCGCCATTGCAGGCCCCAGCTGGCGCGATTTCGGTGCGGTCGTGGTGGTTGAGGACCTTGATCAGGCGGCGGCGCTGTCAAACCGCGTGGCGCCCGAGCACCTTGAACTGTGTGTTGCGGACCCGGATGCGCTGTCGGCCAAGATCACCCATGCTGGGGCCATCTTCCTTGGCGGTTGGACGCCAGAGGCGATTGGGGATTACATCGGCGGGCCGAACCACGTGTTGCCCACTGCCCGTTCGGCACGTTTTTCGAGTGGCCTCAGCGTGATGGACTTCGTCAAACGCACCACTTTGGCAAAAATGACGCCTGCAGCGCTGCAAGCTATTGGACCTGCGGCCGAAACACTGGCAATCTCCGAAAGTCTGGAAGCGCACGGCCTATCGGTTCGTGCTCGTCTGGACGCTTTGAATAAGTAAGGAGGCGACACAATGTCCGCACCCACCGCCCGCATCAGCCATATTGCGCTGGACGACCGCAATCTGCCGCCTCCTACGCCTGAGATCGAGCAGGAACGGAAGGTTGCGATGTTCGACCTCTTGGAAAACAACAGCTTCGCCCTGCCTCAGCGCGATGACCGCGCGGTGCCCGAAGGGCCCTATCACGTCGGGCTGGCGATCAAGGACAAGCGGCTGGTGTTTGACATCAATACTGAGGACGACCAGAAGGCGGCCGAGTTTCACCTGTCCCTGTCGCCCTTCCGCCAGGTGGTCAAGGATTACTGGGCCATCTGCGAAAGCTACTTTGACGCGGTGAAAAACATGCCGCCCAGCCAGATTGAAACCATCGACATGGCGCGACGCGGGATCCACAATGAAGGCGCACGGGTGTTGCAGGAACGCCTTGAAGGCAAGGCGGAGATTGACAAAGACACCTCCCGCCGCCTGTTCACCCTGATCTGTGTTCTGCACTTTGGAGGGTGAGCGCTGTGGTTGATGGCCCCCACCAGAAGCAGCTCCAGCAACTCCCCCAATCTGTCCTATTTTGCTGTGATCACAATTCGGTGCGTTCGCCTATGGCCGAAGGCATCATGAAAAAATTCTATGGTATTGGCACTTATGTGCAGTCTGCAGGTGCCAAAGGCGACCGCGAGATTGACGGGTTCGCCATTGCTGTCTGTGAAGAGCTGGAGGTGGAACTGTCGCGCCACCAGTCACGCGGCTTTGAGGAGTTGCATGAATATGGCGACCACCTGTCGTCCTTTGATCTGATCGTCGCGCTGACCCCTTCCAGTCTGGCCGCGGTGGAGGAGTTGACCCGCGTTTACCATCTGGAGGTAGAGCATTGGCCGATCGACGATCCCGCAGGACTGGGAGAAAGCCGCAATCAGAAGCTGGATGCCTACCGCCATAGTCGCGATCAGATCGTTAATCGTCTGATTGCGCGCTGGGGGCCGCCGGTGCACGCGGTATGATGGCGTTATAACACCTATAGCCCATCAGAGAGATCCACAAATGAACGACACGATTCGCGCCTATTTCGATGCCTTCAATGCGGGTGATATTGACGGCATGCTGGCTTGCCTTAGCGAGGATGTAGCCCACCATGTGAATGAAGGTCAGGTGCGCACAGGCAAAGAGGCCTTCGCCGCCTTCTGCGCTCATATGAACCGTTGCTACCGTGAAATCCTGACCGATATGGTGATTTTCGACGCCGAAGGCGGCACGCGCGCTGCCGCAGAATTCATCGTGAACGGCACCTATTTGGAAACGGACGAGGGCTTGCCGGACGCCAATGGACAAAGTTATCGCTTGCCTGCGGGGTCTTTCTTCAGCCTTGAGGATGGCAAGATCACGCGTGTGGTGACTTATTATAATCTTGCTGACTGGATCAAACAGGTCTCTGCATGACGGCGGCACCCATTCGTGTTGAGGTTCTGACCGGCGCCGCATTGGAGGCAGCGCTGGAGGATGTGGCCCGCCTGCGTATAAAAGTGTTTCGTGACTGGCCTTACCTCTATGACGGGGATCTGGTCTATGAACGGAATTATCTGCAAACCTACCGCGATAGCGCCGGTGCGGTTCTTGTCGGCGCCTTTGATGGCAATCACCTGATCGGCGCGGCCACCGGCACCCCGATGGAGGATCATGCTGATGATTTCGCCAGCGCCTTTGCCGCCCGCAGCGAAGATCTGAGCCAGATCTTTTACTGCGCCGAATCTGTCTTGTTACCTGACTATCGCGGGCATGGAATTGGGCACCGTTTTTTCGATCTGCGGGAGGCGCATGCGCGCGCCCTTGGTTGTGCAACATCCAGTTTCTGCGCGGTGATACGCCCCACAGATCACCCGATGCGGCCTGAAAACGCCCGTGATCTGGGGCCGTTCTGGCGCGGGCGCGGGTATCAGCCGCTGGAGGGCGCCGTGGTGCAGTATGATTGGACAGATCTGGGGGACAACCAGCAAAGCAGCAAGCCGTTGCAGGTCTGGGTGAAAGATCTTTGATCTCTCTGGGATGCCTCCGGCGGGAGTATTTGGGTAACATTGAAAGAGGGGTTCGAAATGGACAGGTTTACCGTCGCAACTGCCGCCTATCCGCTGGATTGGTTTGACGATTGGGCGGCCTATGAAGCCAAGATGCGCGGTTGGGTGACCGAGGCCGCCGGCAACGGCGCGGCGTTATTGCTGTTTCCTGAGTATGGCGCGATGGAACTGGCGTCGCTAGCAGGCGCTGAGGTCGCGGGCCATGAAACGCGGGCGTTGCGCGCGGTTGCGGGATACGTGGGGCGGTCAAACGCCGTGCTGAGCGCATTGGCGCAGGAGTTTCAGCTCACTATCGTTGGCGGCTCCGCCCCTGTGGTTGTCGGTGAGGCTATGGTCAACCGCGCGCCGGTCTTTGGTCCTTCTGGCGATATCGCCTATCAGGACAAACAGATCATGACACGGTTTGAGCGTGAGGATTGGCAGATATGCGGCGGTGAACCGTTGCAGGTGTTTGATACGCCTGTGGGCAAGCTGGGCATTTTGACCTGTTATGACAGTGAATTTCCCCTGATTGGCCGCGCCTTGGTTGAGGCTGGGGTTGAGGTTCTGCTGGTGCCTTCTTGCACCGAGGGGCTTGATGGCTACTGGCGGGTGCGTATTGGTGCGATGGCGCGCGCGTTGGAGGGGCAGTGCGTGTCGGTGATGGCATCCCTCATCGGATCGCGGCCAGAGATTTACGGAGTGGAGGAAAACACTGGTATGGGCGCGATTTTTGGCCCGCCCGATGCAGGCTTTCCCGATACTGGCGTTATTGCTGAAGGTGTGATGAACAAACCCGGATGGACCTACGCCCAGATCGACCTGAACGCGGTGCGCGCGGTGCGGGCCGACGGGCGCGTGCTGAACGCAACGCATTGGGGCGAACAGGCGGGACGGGACGGAAAACCGGGCTATATTTTGGTCAAATAGAGATTTGCCCTTGAAAATCTGGTAAAATGGGACCATCTAACGCGCGTCCCGCATCAGGCGGGTCGCCAACCTAAGGAGAGACCATGGCCAAGGAAGAGATGCTCGAATTCCCCGGTGTCGTGAAGGAACTCCTGCCCAATGCGACGTTTCGGGTCGAGCTGGAAAACGGCCATGAGATCATCGCACATACGGCAGGCAAGATGCGTAAAAACCGCATCCGTGTTCTGGCAGGTGACCGGGTTCAGGTCGAAATGACCCCTTACGATCTGACCAAGGGTCGGATCAACTACCGCTTCAAATAAGTGCGCCTGATCCTCGGGTCAGGCAGCCCACGGCGCAAAGAGCTGTTGGGCCAGATCGGGGTTGTGGCGGATGATATCCGCCCGCCCGATATTGATGAGACCCCCCGAAAATCAGAACTGCCGCGTCCCTATTGTGCGCGTATGGCCCGCGAAAAAGTGCAGGCTGTCCCTGCAGAGACGGATGATATCGTGCTGTGCGCGGATACCACAGTTGCCCTTGGCCGCCGCATTATGGGCAAGCCCGACAATGTGGGGCAGGCGGCGGAGTTTCTGCTGGCCATGTCCGGTCGTCGCCACCGCGTGATCACCGCCGTGGCTGTGCGCCGTGGCGATCAGCTGTGGGAACGCGATGTTGTGACCGACGTGCGTATGAAGCGCCTGTCAGACGAAGAGCTGAACGCCTACCTTGCGACAAACGATTGGCAGGGCAAGGCTGGGGGCTACGGCATTCAGGGGCCTGCTGGTGTGTTTATCCCTTGGATTTCAGGCTCTTTCACCGCTGTGGTTGGATTGCCACTGGCGGAAACTGCCGGACTGCTGACGGCAGCCGGTTACCCGATGTGGAGAGAAACATGAAGGGACGCCAGATCATTTTGGACCATCTGCAGGGGCGCGAGGCGGCAGCGCTTATGGTGGATGGCAAACTGCATGACATTCTGATCGACGCCGATCTGCCGCGCGTTGGCACGATTTATCGCGCCGTTGCGGATCGTCCTATGAAAGGGCAGGGTGGGCTGTTCATGTCCACGCCCGACGGTCAGGCGTTTTTGCGTCAGGTCAAAGGCATCTCGCCCGGTGAGCGCCTGCTGGTGCAGGTGACCGGCTATGCCGAGGATGGCAAGGCGTTGCCCGTGACCTACAAGGTGCTGTTCAAAAGCCGCTATGCCATCGTGACGCCCGATGCGCCGGGCCTCAACATCAGCCGCAAGATCCGTGATGACGATTTGCGCGATGTGCTTTTGGGTGTCGCTCATGAGGTGATGGGGGAAGAGCCAGCGATGGGCCTGATCCTGCGATCGTCATGTGAGGGTGCCGAGCCTGGTGAAATCGCCGAAGATATCATGGCGATGTACGATTTGGCGCAGGCTGTGATGGCCGACCGAGAAGGTGACGCTGAGGTGCTGAGCGAGGGTGATGGCCCCCACGGACAGGCGTGGCGGGAGTGGGTCGAACCTGCTGATATCGTGACTGAGGCAGGCGGATTTGAAACCCACGGCGTGCTGGATCAGCTGGAGGATGCGCAGTCCGCGCGGGTCAAGTTGGAAGGTGGGGCCTATATGTTTGTAGAGGCCACCCGCGCGCTGGTTGCGGTGGATGTGAACACTGGCGGTGATACCTCACCTGCTGCAGGACTGAAGGCTAATCTGGCCGCTGCCCGCGACCTGCCACGTCAGCTGCGGTTGCGTGGTTTGGGCGGCCAGATCACTCTTGATCTGGCGCCGATGCCGAAACGTGATCGCCGCACGTTCGAACAATCCCTGCGCGCTGCATTGAAGGCCGATACGACTGAGACCGTCATGGCTGGCTGGACCCCGCTGGGCAATTTCGAGTTGCAGCGCAAGCGTGACCGTCTGCCGTTGAAGGACCTGCTGTAATGGCCTGTCCGATCTGTTCTGCGGAAACAGAGGCGAAGTATCGCCCGTTTTGTTCCAAACGCTGTGCAGACATTGATCTGGGCCGTTGGATGAGTGGCAGCTACGCCATTTCCACTGCGCCCAGTGAGGACGATGTTGAAGAGCTGGCAGAGGCGCTGGAAGAAGAACTGGAAAAGCGCAGCCACGATTTGCATTGATCGCTGACGGGCGCGGACAAAGAATAAGGCCGGGGATCACCCCGGCCTTTCTTGTTTCTGCTGTTATGTCTGATCAGACGCTCCAGTAGGCCGGATATTCCGCGTCGCGTTGTGGGCGGCGATAGATGCGGCGGCGCAGCTCGTGCTCTTTGGTGATGGCCTCTTCTTTGCTGTCGGAAACCAGCCATATCTGCAACAGCATCACACCGGCGGCGGTCATGTCGCCATCGGTCAGCACATCGCCGCGCTGACGGGTGTGGCGCACCAGAATGCCTTCTCGCTCCAACTCATCGACGTAGTCGTAATCCAGAATATCTGACACAGCACCGGTTTCCTTGGCGGTGATCAGCGCGATTAGGGTGAATTTGTGATCATCGCCCTCGCGCCATTTGATCCACGGTGTGCGTTCCTCCATCGGTTCCCCGGCCGCGAGGCGGAAGTTGTCCTCATAAAGTGAGCTGCCGAAAGAGTAGAGATAGTTGTAGTGATAGGAATGCGCCGCGCGTGGGTTGATTTCAACCAGATGGATTGCGCCATCGGGCATGACCCAGAATTCGATGTTAAAGAACTGACCGACGTAGCCGAGGGCGGCGATTTTGCCCATGTAATCTTCGATCCAGGCCTCAATCTTGGCGGCCATGGTGGTGTCGATAGAGATCGGCGGCGTCACATATCCCAGCGCCTGATGGTTGGAGAAGTAGACCTCTTCTGTCAGTGCGTAATGCACAACCTTGCCGTCGGGGGTCACATACCCCTCATAGCAGTATTCAATCGCCTTGTTCATATCGACCAGCGTTTCCGCGATGAAGGGCGGGACGATGTCGGGCACGGTAGCGGGATCGACGCCTTCCAGATAGCTGGCGTATTGCGAGGCGATCAATTCCTGCAGGTCGGTGTCCTCGCGGTAGGATTTCAGCACTTCGCGCAGCTCATCCGGTGTTTCGATTTTGAAAATCCCACGGCCCAGACTGAGCGAGGTGTTTTTCAGCATGAAGGGCCAATGCGGGATTTTGGCGATGATTTCGTCATCGGTTTCATTCAGCGGATCCACATAGTCGAAATAGAAGGGATTAGTTTCCAGCGTCCGCATCAGATATTTGTTCATGCAGTAAAGGAAAGACAATCGCGACGGCGCCTTGTTGCCCAGACCTTCGTTGATGAGGATGTGGTGAAACGCATCTTTTTGGGCAAAACCGCCGACGGAGCGGATGCCCGCCGCGCGGCAGCTTTCGACGTGACGCGCGATTTCATCTGCCGCCCATGTGTCTGCCTCCATCACATGGATATCGGCGCGGGTGCTCATCTCTTCGATGGCGTCTTTCATATAAGGTTGCGGGCTGAGGAAACCATAGCTTGACTTTGACATGTTAACGACCTGTTGAGTGAAACTTATGGTCGTAATGGTATCCGATGGGGGCGTCGCACGCTGGGCAGGAAACGCCGCATTTGCGTCAGCATTCGACGCATTTCAGCTTGCCGCGCTGGATTGTGGGCTGGGCACGAAAAACGCCCCCGATTTTGGCGGAGGCGTTTGGTGTTCTGCGCTGTGGACGGTGGGGTTTAGGGCAGTGTTTTGGATAGAGCGATGTCCAGTTTGTCCACCACTTCACCGATCTGGTCGTCACTGATAATGAAGGGCGGGGCCAGCAGGACATGCGCGCCAGTCGCGCCATCAATGGTGCCGCCCATCGGATAACAGAGTAGCCCCGCATCGAAAGCGGCGGCTTTGATGCGTTTTGGTAAAGTAAGGGCGGGATCAAAGGGTGCTTTGCTGTCACGATCCGCAACCAGTTCCAGCCCGCGGAACAGTCCTCGTCCGCGTATGTCGCCAATGTGAGGGTGGTCACCGAACCGATCCATCAACGCGGCCTGCAAGCGATCCCCCATCGGGGTGACACGGTCCAACACGCGATCCACCGTCAACCGGCGCAGCACCGCAAGGCTGGCCGCCGTCGCCACCGGATGCCCCAGATAGGTGTGCCCGTGTTGGAAGAACCCGCTACCACCTTCTATCGCGGCATAGATCTGCCGGCTGCACAGCATTGCACCAATAGGCTGATATCCCGCGCCCAGACCCTTGGCCACAGCGGTGATATCGGGGCTGATGCCGTCGTGTTCGCAGGCAAACAGTGTGCCGGTGCGTCCCATGCCACACATCACCTCATCCAGAATCAGCAGCACACCATATCGATCACAAATTTCGCGCACCCGTTTGAAATACCCCTCCACCGGCGGCACGGCACCGGCTGTCGCGCCGACAACAGGTTCCGCGACAAAGGCCATCACGCTGTCGGGGCCAAGGCGCAGGATTTCTTCCTCTAGCTCATTGGCGACGCGCTGGCCGTAGTCAAAGGCGCTCTCGTCGCTTTCACGGCCGCGATATTCATAGCAGGGGCTGATATGAGTGGTGTTCATCAACAAAGGGGCAAACTGCTGCCGCCGCCACATGTTGCCCCCCACAGCCAGAACGCCCAGCGTGTTGCCGTGATAGCTCTGGCGGCGGGCAATCACATGACGGCGCTGCGGTTCACCGATTTCGGTGAAATACTGCCGTGCCAGTTTTAGCGCGGCCTCCATCGCCTCTGATCCGCCAGATACGAAATAGACCCGATCCAACCCTGCGGGAGCATGTTCGATCAACAGGTCCGCCAGCTCTTCTGCTGGATCAGAGGTGAAGAAACTGGTGTGTGCATACGCCAACTGGGCCGCCTGCGTCTGAATGGCGTCAATCACGACCGGATCCGAATGGCCCAGACATGATACAGCCGCGCCGCCTGACCCATCAAAGTAGCGTTTGCCTGCACGGTCCGCGATATAACATCCGTCGCCAGCGACCGCGTGGGGCAGGGTGGCATGGGTATGGCGGGGGAAGACATGGGACGAGGGGGACGTGTGAGTGCCGGACATCTCTTTACGCTTTCGAGTTGGGATAAAACATGCAGGCCCGCAATTAATTTTTGTCAACGAGTCGGCTGCAGTAAAACATATGTTTCATTTTTAGTCATGTGAAGATACATTTGTGTCGTTGTCACATTTGGACGAGGATACGGATGCAGGACCCCGCAACAGATCGGCCACCCGTGCATAGGCTGGAGGACCGTATCGCCGCTCTTTATGGTAGCTTGCCAATGCAGCTGCGCCGTGCGGCAGATTATGTGGCGGCGCATCCGATGGATGTGGCGTCGCGTTCTTTGCGGTCGATCTCTGCCGCGTCGGATCTGCCACCGGCGACTTATTCGCGGCTGGCAAAGGCGCTGGGCTTTGATGGGTATGAGGCGCTGCGCGAGCTGTGCCGTCAGACGGTAGAACAGCGGGCGGATGGTTTTGCCGATAAGGCAGTGAAGCTGGGGCAGGGTGATGCCACGGCGGCGGGGATCATTGCCCGTCAGACCAATGCCGTGATTGCAAATATTCAAACCCTTCAGGTGCAACTGGACCCCGCAAGGCTGGATGCCGCGGCCAAGGCACTAGGCGAGGCGCGCCGTGTTCTGCTGTTTGGGGCCTACGGATCGACGGGTATTGTCGAATATCTGGCCTATTTGGCGCAGTACAGTCAGGACAACTGGATCCTTGCTGGTCGTATGGGGGGGGCGTTGGGTGCGTCATTGGCGGATATCGGGACGGGGGACGTTTTGCTGATCGTGACCAAATCCCCCTATGCCCGCCGCTCGATCTGTGCTGCGCAGCTGGCACGCACGCAAGGCGCGCAGGTGATCGTCATCACTGACAGCCACAGTTGCCCTGCTATGGTTCATGCGGATTTCCCGTTCATTGTGCCCTCCGACAGCCCACAGTTCTTTTCATCCTACGCTGCGACGCTGACATTGCTGGAGAGCTTGATGGCTCTCGTGGTGTCACGTGACCCAAATAGCAGCAGCGAACGTATTCGGCAGGTTCAGGCGCGCAATAATGCGCTGGAGGAGTTCTGGACCGATTGACGCCCATTGCAGGCGGAGCGCAGAATACTTCAACCCGCGCGCTAACACATAGACCCATCACTTGAGGGAGAGAGACATGTTTACCAAGTTCACATTCAGCGGGGTTGCTTTGGCGGCGACGCTGGCGACCACGGTGGTTGCTGCGGATGAATTTGTCAGCATCGGAACGGGCGGTGTGACAGGGGTCTACTATCCGGCAGGCGGGGCGATTTGCAGGCTGGTGAACAAGGGGCGGCGCAACCACGGCATCCGCTGCTCGGTCGAATCCACGGGCGGGTCGGTCTACAACATCAACACCATCCGTCAGGGGGAGCTGGACTTCGGTGTTGCCCAGTCGGATTGGCAGTATCACGCATATCACGGCACATCGCGGTTTTCGGATCAGGGACCGTTTCGCGACCTGCGCGCGGTCTTCTCTCTGCATCCTGAACCCTTCACTGTTGTCGCCCGCGCCGACGCAGCGATCTTTCGTTTTGATGACCTGATCGGCAAACGGGTGAATATCGGCAATCCGGGGTCCGGCCAGCGTGGCACGATGGAGGTTCTGATGGACGCGCTGGGCTGGGGGATGGATAGTTTCGCTCTTGCGACAGAGCTGAAGGCGTCTGAACAATCTGCCGCGCTTTGTGATAATATGATTGATGCGATGGTCTATACTGTTGGTCATCCCTCCGGTTCGATCCAGGAGGCAACATCGGCTTGCGACGCGGTGTTGATTGATGTGGCCGGCGACGAGGTGGAGCGGTTGATTGCCGAAAACAGCTTCTATCGGGCGGCGACGATTCCGGGCGGGATGTATCATGGCAGCAATGATGATGTTCAGACCTTCGGGGTTGGCGCGACCTTTGTGACCTCTGCCGATGTGCCTGAAGAGGCGGTCTACACTGTGGTGAAAGCCGTGATGGAGAATTTTGCCGATTTCCGGCGGCTGCATCCGGCCTTTGCCGATCTGGACCCACAGACGATGGCGGTCGCAGGGTTGTCTGTCCCTCTGCATGAAGGCGCAGCGCGTTACTATCGTGAAATGGGATGGTTGGACTGACAGTCCAGAAAGGTGTCGTGTGATTTACATTGAAAGCGCCTCCTACAATGGCAATCATGTCTCGTGGTTTGCTTATGGTGTGTTCCCTGTGGTTGCTCCGACTCGGGTTTTGGTCTGCTGGGCCCTTTACTGCACCGCTCTTAAATTATGGGTGAATCGCCATAACGGGGGCGATTCACTGCCTTTTTACCTCCTGAGTTGTTGCCAGAGGCGCGTTTGCACCCTTTGAGGAAAATGACCACCTGCGAGCGGGCTGCGATTCCGCAGATATCAAAGGTCTGACGGCAGCTCCCACGCCTTTATTGGTGTTCCCTTAACTTTTACCGCACCTCAACCCATTGATTTTGTTGTTTTTTTAAAAAAGTTTCATGTTTTTTTGTTTTTTCTTTAAAAACCGCTTGCGGCTCTTCTGCAATCACCTTAGAACCCCCTTCACCGGCGGCGCTGAGGCGCACAACGGGGCAGCGGACGGGGCTACGGAGGGTACTCTGGAGGGTTCGGAAG
>NZ_JAKRGF010000002.1 GCF_022347685.1 Thalassobius sp. Cn5-15 | reverse complement strand
GTTGGTTCCGGTGTTGTATCCAAAATCCTGGCCTAATTCAGGTTAGCGATTTAGCGATAGAATAGAAAAGGGCGTCCCTAGGGGCGCCCTTTTTGCGTGGGGGGAGGAGACTGGCAGGAGGCTGGCAAAAGGGCTTCGCTGACGATTGAATCGAGTTGTTTGGCATGAGAAGCCTGTGCTGCCTCACATTTCCTGCCAAAGGCCTCAAAACCCCTTGCCACATGGGCTTTGGCGCTGTAGATGGCGCAAGTCTGCTGTTGCAGATAGAGGCGGGGTGATTCCCGCCTTTTGGGTTCGATGAGGATCGGCGATGGTCGCTGACCCTCCTCTCAACTCCAACGCCTAAAAAAAGGCTGACGAAATGCAAAGTCAAAACATTCGCATTCGGCTGAAGGCATTTGATTACCGTGTGCTGGATGCCAGCACTCAGGAAATCGTCAACACTGCCAAGCGCACCGGCGCTCAGGTACGTGGCCCGATCCCGCTGCCGAACAAGATTGAGAAGTTCACCGTTCTGCGTGGCCCTCACATCGACAAGAAATCCCGCGACCAGTTCGAGATCCGTACGCACAAGCGTATGCTCGACATCGTTGATCCGACCCCCCAGACCGTTGACGCGCTGATGAAGCTCGACCTCGCCGCTGGTGTGGACGTCGAGATCAAGCTGCAAGCGTAATCGGGGGGTATAAATTATGCGCTCTGGTATTATCGCTAAAAAAGTGGGCATGACCCGCTTGTTCATGGAAGACGGCAAGCAGATCCCTGTAACCGTTCTTCAACTGGAAAACCTGCAGGTCGTTGACCAGCGCACCGAAGAGCGTGACGGTTACACCGCCGTTCAGCTGGGCGCCGGTTCGGCAAAAGCCAAACGCACCAGCCAGGCCATGCGCGGTCACTTCGCCAAAGCCAACGTTGCGCCCAAGCGTAAACTGGCTGAATTCCGCGTTTCCGCTGACAACCTGATCGAAGTGGGCGCCGAAATTTCGGCTGAGCACTATGTTGAAGGTCAGAAAGTCGATGTTGCGGGCACGTCGATCGGTAAAGGTTTTGCCGGTGCGATGAAGCGTCACAACTTCGGTGGTCTGCGTGCATCGCACGGTGTATCGATCTCGCACCGTTCGCACGGTTCGACCGGCCAGTGTCAGGATCCCGGCAAGGTTTTCAAAGGCAAGAAAATGGCCGGCCACATGGGTGCCGTCCGTGTGACCACTCAGAACCTGGAAGTCGTCAAAACCGACGCCGACCGTGGCCTGATCATGGTCAAAGGTGCCGTTCCCGGTTCCAAAGGTGGCTGGGTCACCGTTAAGGACGCCGTGAAAAAGGCTCTGCCTGAAAACGTACCGTTCCCGGCCGCTCTGAAAACCGCAGCTGCTGAAGCTGTGGCCGAAGAAGCACCTGCCGAAGGGGGTGAAGCATGAAACTTGATGTGATCAAACTCGACGGTGGCAAGGCTGGTTCTGTAGAACTGTCCGAAGACCTGTTCGGTCTGGAGCCGCGTGCGGACATCCTGCACCGTGTGGTCCGTTGGCAGCGTAACAACGCGCAGGCCGGCACCCACAAGGTGAAGACCCGCTCGGAAACCTCCTACTCGACCAAGAAGATCTACCGCCAGAAGGGCACCGGTGGCGCTCGTCACGGCGACCGCAACGCGCCGATCTTCCGTAAAGGTGGTATCTACAAGGGCCCGACCCCGCGTTCGCACGGCCACGACCTGACCAAGAAGTTCCGTAAACTTGGTCTGAAGCACGCTCTGTCGGCGAAAGCTGCAGCAGGTGAGCTGGTTGTGATCGAAGCTGCCGAGGCAGAAGGCAAAACCGCTGCGCTGGCCAAACAGGTGAAGAACCTTGGCTGGAAGCGCGCGCTGATCATTGATGGCGCAGCCGTCAACGAAGCGTTCGCCGTCGCAGCACGCAACATCGAAGGTCTGGACATCCTGCCGACGATGGGCGCCAACGTTTATGATATCCTGAAGCGTGACACCCTGGTGATCACCAAAGCAGGTGTCGAAGCTCTGGAGGCTCGCCTGAAATGACCAAAGCTGCACTGTATGATGTGATCCGCAAACCGATCATCACCGAAAAAGCGACCATGGCGTCGGAAAACGGTGCTGTTGTGTTTGAAGTGGCGATCGACAGCAACAAACCCCAGATCAAAGAGGCCGTTGAGGCTCTGTTTGGTGTGAAGGTCAAAGCTGTGAACACCACCATCACCAAAGGTAAAGCCAAGCGTTTCCGCGGCCAGCTGGGCAAGCGTAAAGACGTGAAGAAGGCTTATGTTACCCTGGAAGAGGGCAACACCATCGACGTGACCACCGGTCTGTAAGTCGCTGGACTGCTGAAAATAGGAGGCCCCTGCGCAAGCGGGGGCCTTTTTCGGTTTGGGGGTCTGAAAATAGTCGTTTGGATTTGCCAAAAAGTCGACGAATTCAGTTTGGAAATACCGACTTTCTTGCATTGTGCGTTCAAAAGTTTGGGGTAGTTTAGCCGTTCGATAAGAGCGAGTCGCTGCGATGCCCCCGATCAACCTGATTGTTAACGGAACCTTTGACGCCGGTGCCACCGGCTGGTCCGGTACGGATATCGAGGCGACCTACCGCGAGAATGCTTATCTGGGCAATGGATCTGCAAACCGCGTGGCCGAAATTGATGGCCATCGGCGCGCCACCACGGTGATGGAGCAGAGTTTCACTGTCTCTGGGTCCAGCACGCGTACAGTCACCTTTGATACGGCATTGCGGACTGCTTCAAATCGATATGCTGGGGCGGAAGGGTTCCGTGTCGAGGTTTTGGATGACAAGGGCACTGCCATAGCCTTTGCCGAGGTGCGCCCAACAAACAACGTCTTGCAGGAATTTTCGCTGCCAGTGACCTTTCCCGAGGCTGGCACCTATACGCTGCGGTTTACAGAACGTGGGCCGGATAACAGTCTGGGTGCGATCGTCGACAATGTCGAATTGATGGTGTGCTTTCATGGGGAAACGCGGATTGCCACCGACGTTGGCCATAAGGCCGTGCGCGACATTGTGATTGGGGATCGTGTCTGGACCGAAAACGGTTTGCAGCCGGTGCGCTGGGTTGGGCGCAGATGCCTGACGCCGGCGGATTTGGCGCAGGATCCCCTGTTGCGCCCAGTACGCATTGAGGCCGGGGCTTTGGGACAAGGGCTGCCAGAGCGGGATCTGCGGGTGTCGCGTCAGCACCGGATGCTGGTCCACTCGCCGGTGTGCCAGCGCATGTTCGGTGCTGCCTCTGCTTTGGTTGCTGCGGTGCGCCTGTGCGATTTGGACGGGATTCAGATCGACGCAGATGCGCGGGATGTCGACTACGTGCACCTTTTGTTTGATGCCCATGAGGTGGTCTTTGCCGAAGGCTGTCCGAGTGAGAGTCTGTTCTTAGGTCCGCAGACGCGGCGCGCGCTGACGGATGAGGCGATCGAAGAAGTGTGTAAAATTTTCCCCCGCTTCAAATCGCACACCTTTGTCGCACACAGCGCCTATTACATCCCCGAACGTAACCAGCAAAAGCAGTTGGTCTGGCGTTTGCTCAAGAACGGGCGTCGCCCTATGCAGAACTACCGGGTGGGCCAGACGGGCATCGAGGCTGCCTAAAACGCATTCTGTGCGACGGCTGAGCAGTCTCCGGTCTGTGTGGTGTTTGGCCGACGACGTGTTAGGCGCCTCAACGAAACGGCGGTAAGCGTCCTAAAAAGACCCCAATTCGCACACAGACTATCCATAAGTCTGGGGCAATCTCGCAGTGATTGAGCTGAGAGTGTGTGAGATGCCGCCTATTAACCTGATCGTGAATGGAACCTTTGATGCTGGTGCCACCGGCTGGTCCGGCACGGATATCGAGGCGAACCACCGCGAAAGCGCTTATCTGGGCAACGGCTCCTCTAACCGCGTTGCAGAGCTTGACGGTCGCAACAATCAGATCACGGTGATGGAGCAAACGTTCACCGTGTCCGGTTCCAGCACACGTACTGTTTCCTTCGATTCAGCGTTGCGTCTCTCGTCGAATGGGAATGCGGGTGTCGAAGGGTTTCGGGTTGAGGTGCTGGATGATACCGGCACCGCCATCGCTTTTGCCGAGATACGACCAACCAATAACACTTTGCAGGAATTTACGCTGCCGGTGACCTTTCCGGGGGCGGGAAACTATACGCTGCGCTTTAGCGAACGTGGGCCGAATGACAGCCGGGGCGCCATTGTCGACAATATCGAGCTGATGGTCTGTTTCCATGGCGAAACTCAGATTGCGACGGAGGCTGGCAGCAAGGCTGCGCGGGATATCGCGATTGGTGACCTGGTTTGGACCGAAAACGGTTTGAAACCAGTGCGCTGGGTTGGGCGGCGCAGGCTGGAAGCCGCTGATCTGGAGCAGGATCCGACTTTGCGCCCCGTGCGGATTTCAGCGGGTGCCTTGGGGCAGGGGTTGCCGATCCGGGATCTACGGGTATCACGTCAGCACCGGATGCTGGTGCATTCGCCAGTTTGTGAGCGGATGTTTGGCGCACCCTCTGCCATGATCGCGGCCGTGCGCCTGTGCGACATGGGGGGTGTCAGTATCGACGAAGATACGCAGGAGGTGGACTATGTTCACCTGCTGTTTGATGCTCATGAGGTGGTCTTTGCCGAAGGTTGCCCCAGTGAGAGTCTGCTGTTGGGGCCACAGGCGCGGCTGGCGCTGAGGGATGAGGCGATTGAAGAGGTCTGCAAAATCTTTCCCCAGTTTAAATTTCACGGCTTCGCCGCCAACAGCGCCTATCATATCCCTGAACGTAAACAGCAGAAGCGGCTGGCGTGGCGTCTGGGCAAAAACGGACGTCCGGCGTTGCAGGGGTATAGAGCACAGATTGCGCCTGTTTGTGTTGCATAGCGAAGATGTTGGTTGCGGCTGACCTTATCCCGCCTTGACGGGGACTTTATTGTCAGAGGGGCAGGATCGGTTGAATGCAAGGGATTGGCCTTGAAATGGCCGTCTTCTATCCTTCGAGCCTCCACAAACCGTCGCCATCCTATCTCGCATTAATGGGTGCATCGGTGCCCGACCTTCGCTGACGGGCCTAAGATGGGCGATGTCTGCGTCGTTTTCCTATCTAGACCCCTCTACAGGAGCTTTGAGTATGGCGTTTAAGAAACTGAGCATGATCACCGTTATCGCAAGCGTTCTGGCCCTGTCGGCCTGCAGTAGTGGTCCGCTGCCAGTGCGTGACGGCCCGCAAACCAAGAGCCCGATTTACGGTAAGTGGTAACGCAGCATCCACCTTTCTGTCTGTGCCGCAAGGCGCAACTCGGATCAAATAAAAGGGGCAGGCGCGCATTGCGCTTTGCCCCTTTATTTCTTGCCTCTGCTATAGACTCCCCCCCGCATCTCTGATACCTCCCGCGCATCTTGTGGCCCCGGATTCGTTCCGGGGCCTCAGATGTTTTGGAATTTGGGACCTTCGGGGCCCTATGATCGGCCACCTAAGTAGGGCGTTTCCTTCAGCAGGGGACAAACGGACGGGGGGCTATAACCTAAGGGTAGGCAATCGCCTGCCTCACAAAACGGAAGACAGAAGCATGGCACTTAAGTCGTATAAGCCGACTACGCCAGGCCAGCGTGGGCTGGTACTGATCGACCGTTCGGAGCTGTGGAAAGGACGCCCCGTCAAAGCCCTTACTCAGGGTTTGACCAAGAAGGGCGGCCGGAACAACACCGGGCGGATCACGATGCGTCGCAAAGGCGGCGGGGCAAAACGCCTCTACCGTATCGTGGACTTCAAGCGTAACAAATTCGACGTTGCAGCAACCGTTGAGCGTATCGAATATGACCCCAACCGTACCGCATTCATCGCACTGGTGAAATACGAAGACGGCGAGCAGGCCTACATCCTGGCCCCGCAGCGTCTGGCAGTTGGTGATCAGGTTGTTGCGTCTGCTAAAGCCGACATTAAACCCGGTAACACCATGCCCTTCTCGGGTATGCCCATCGGTACCATCGTTCACAACATCGAACTGAAACCGGGCAAAGGCGGCCAGATCGCCCGTGCAGCTGGTACTTACGCTCAGTTCGTTGGTCGTGACGGCGGCTACGCTCAGATCCGTCTGAGCTCGGGTGAACTGCGTATGGTTCGTCAGGAATGCCTGGCAACTGTTGGTGCGGTTTCCAACCCCGACAACTCCAACCAGAACTTCGGTAAAGCCGGTCGTATGCGCCACAAAGGCATCCGTCCGTCGGTCCGTGGTGTGGTAATGAACCCCATCGACCACCCCCACGGTGGTGGTGAAGGTCGTACCTCTGGTGGTCGTCACCCGGTAACCCCTTGGGGTAAGCCGACCAAGGGCAAGCGTACCCGCAACACCAACAAGGCGTCGCAGAAGCTTATCATCCGCTCGCGTCACGCCAAGAAGAAGGGCCGTTAAGACATGGCACGTTCTGTATGGAAAGGCCCCTTCGTGGATGCTTATGTGCTGAAAAAAGCCGAAGCATCGCGTGAATCGGGTCGTAACGAAGTCATCAAAATCTGGTCGCGCCGCTCGACGATCCTGCCCCAATTCGTGGGCCTGACGTTTGGCGTTTACAACGGTCAGAAGCACATCACCGTCAACGTCACCGAAGACATGATTGGTCAGAAGTTCGGTGAATATTCGCCGACTCGTACCTATTACGGTCACGCGGCTGACAAAAAAGCGAAGCGGAAGTAAGTCATGGGCAAGGCAAAAAATCCCCGCCGCGTGGCAGATAACGAAGCAATGGCCAAGGCCCGTATGCTCCGTACCTCGCCGCAGAAACTGAATCTGGTCGCCGCAATGATCCGCGGCAAGAAGGTAGAAAAGGCTCTGACCGATCTGACCTTCTCGAAAAAGCGGATCGCGCAGGATGTGAAGAAATGTCTTCAGTCCGCAATTGCGAACGCCGAAAACAACCACAACCTGGATGTGGACGAGCTGATCGTGGCAGAAGCCTTTGTAGGCAAAAACCTGACCATGAAACGCGGTCGCCCTCGTGCACGTGGCCGTTTCGGCAAGATCGTCAAGCCGTTCTCGGAACTCACCATCACGGTGCGTCAAGTTGAGGAGCAAGCCTAATGGGTCAGAAAGTAAATCCGATTGGCATGCGCCTGCAGGTGAACCGCACCTGGGACAGCCGCTGGTATGCCGACACCAAAGACTACGGTGATCTTCTGCTGGAAGATCTGAAAATCCGTGAGTTCATCGGTGAAGAGTGCAAGCAGGCCGGTATTGCCCGCGTGATCATCGAACGCCCCCACAAGAAGTGCCGTGTGACCATTCACACCGCGCGTCCGGGTGTGATCATCGGCAAAAAAGGTGCTGACATCGAAGTTCTGCGCAAGAAACTGTCGAACATGACCGACAGCGAACTGCACCTGAACATCGTTGAAGTGCGCAAGCCCGAGCTGGACGCTCAGCTGGTTGCAGAGTCGATCGCTCAGCAGCTGGAACGCCGTGTGTCCTTCCGTCGTGCGATGAAGCGTTCGGTTCAGAACGCCATGCGCATGGGCGCCCTGGGCATCCGTGTAAACGTTGCTGGCCGTCTGGGCGGTGC
Source organism: Thalassobius sp. Cn5-15 (assembly GCF_022347685.1). Lineage (GTDB taxonomy): Bacteria > Pseudomonadota > Alphaproteobacteria > Rhodobacterales > Rhodobacteraceae > Thalassobius. The sequence goes on along the minus strand of NZ_JAKRGF010000002.1, from coordinate 434,874 downwards.
AGAAATCGCGCGTACCGAATGGTACCGTGAAGGCCGCGTGCCGCTGCACACCCTGCGTGCGGACATCGATTACGCTCACGCCGAAGCGATGACTCCCTACGGTATCATCGGCATCAAAACCTGGATCTTCAAAGGCGAAATCATGGAGCACGATCCTGCTGCTCGTGATCGTCGCGCTGCAGAAGCCCAGGATGGTCCCGCGCCCCGCACTGGCGGTGGTCGTGGCCGTCGTTAAGGAGATCTGACAATGCTTCAGCCAAAGCGTACTAAATTCCGCAAGATGCAGAAGGGCCGGATCAAAGGTCTGGCCAAAGGCGGTTCCGACCTGAACTTCGGCACCTACGGTCTGAAGGCAACCACGCCCGAGCGTGTAACTGCCCGTCAGATCGAAGCTGCGCGTCGTGCCATGACCCGTCACATGAAGCGTCAGGGTCGTGTATGGATCCGTATCTTCCCCGATGTACCGGTCACTGCAAAGCCGATCGAAGTTCGTATGGGTAAAGGTAAAGGTTCGGTTGACCGTTGGGTAGCCAAGGTCAAGCCGGGTCGTGTGATGTTCGAAATCGACGGCGTCGACGAAGAGATCGCACGTGAGGCCCTGCGTCTGGCCGCGATGAAACTGCCGGTGAAAACCCGCGTCGTCGTTCGCGAAGACTGGTAAGCCTTACCGCTCTTGAAAAATTCGAAACCCCCGCTGTTCGCGCAGCGGGGGTTTTGTTTTGTGTAGTTCTTGCGTGGCGCTCTAAAACCCCACATATAGCGCTCAAGCGAACAGAGGGTAAATCATGCGCAGAGCCGTAGCTGAATTTCTGGACCGCCCGTGGGTGGGCAATGCCATTTTGGCGGTGATCCTGTTTAACGCGATGATCCTCGGGTTGGAAACGTCACCTGCTGTGATGGCCACGGCGGGCGGCGTTATCGAGGCGCTGGATCAGATCTGTCTGGCGATCTTTGTGATCGAACTGGCCGCCAAACTTTATGCGCGCGGTTTTGCCTTCTTCCGCTCTGGCTGGAACCTGTTTGACGCGGCGATTGTGGCGATTTCCCTGTCGCCAGCGGGTGATGGTCTGGCCGTCCTGCGGGCGCTGAGGATCCTGCGTCTGTTGCGAGTCGTCTCGGTTGTGCCCTCCTTGCGCCGTGTGGTTGAGGCGTTCATCTTGGCGCTGCCGGGCATGGCCTCGGTCTTTTTGCTGACGGGCATCATCTTTTACATTGGCGCGGTGATGGCGACCAAGCTTTATGGCGCAAGCTTCCCTGAATGGTTCGGCACACTGGGTGCCTCGCTCTATTCTCTGTTTCAGGTCATGACGCTGGAAAGCTGGTCGATGGGCATCGTGCGTCCGGTGATGGAGGTGCATCCAAGTGCTTGGCTGTTCTTTGTGCCGTTTATCCTGATCACGGCCTTTGCGGTGATGAACCTTGTTGTGGGTCTGATCGTCAGCACTATGCAGGATGCCCATGCGGAGGAGACGGCGGCTGCCACGGATGAATACCGTGATGATGTTGTGGCCCGGTTGGACCGCATCGAACAGGCGTTGCGGGATCGCTAAGCAAGCGACGAAACGAAAACGGCCCCGCATGGGGCCGTTTCTATCTGGGGCTTACTCTGCCGCCCATTTGTAGTTGAAGCTGACAGAGACACGGTCATCCTCGGCCATGTTCATCGGCACCTCGTGGCGCAGCCAGCTCTCCCAGAGCAGCACATCGCCCACCTTCGGTTCCATATAGACAAAGGTTTGCAGATCGCGGCGCGCGTCCTTCTTGCGCGGCGGGGCGGCCATCAGGCGGCCGGAACGGGGATCTTCCAGCTTCAGTGACGACGTGCCTTCGGGCATCGACACATAGGTGGTGCCGCTGATCACCGAATGGGGGTGCAGGTGCGACGAGTGCATGCCGCCTTCGGGCAGGATGTTGATCCAGAGGTCTTCCAGCTCCAGCTTGCGATCGGCGAGGTCAAATTCCAGATCCTCGGCAAAGGCGGCGACGTGTGCGTCGAGTGCCTTGATCACATCGGCAAAGATCGGCGAGCGCCAGCCAAGGTCGGTGAGCGAGGCATAGGAGGTGTAGCCGGGATAGCCGTTTTCCTCACACCAGTCCTGACCAGCCTCATCATCCTCGGCAATGCCATAGCAGGAGGCTTCCAGCTCATCCGGATCAACGCCGGGGCCAAATTCGTTGAGTTCTGCGCGATAGATGCGCGTGACGAAGAGCGATTCAATCTGTGACATGGGGTGGTGATACACCCGCGCGTGCATGAGGGGTAGGGGGTGTGACGATTGGGCTGAACGCTGGCGAAGCATTGCTGCCAAACCTGCGATTTGGCAGGGCCCGTCTCTCCGACGGAGCGGGCGCTTCGCTTCACCTCTGCGGTTCAGGCGTGGTGTGCGGTTTGACATAATAAAATAAGGCCGCCCCATCTTTCCCTTGCCCTCACCCCTGATCCCCCTTATGTAGCGGCATCTGCGGATTCGCAGGCTGTAAGGATTCGTCCGTGCAGACATAACCCACCAGGCAACAAGGTGACCCAAACACATAGCGGGGCCTTCTGGTGTAGTAGAAAGGAAAAGGCGACATGAACGCCAATGAACTGCGTGATAAGACGCCGGATCAGCTCCGTGAGGAACTGTCGGCTCTTAAGAAAGAAGCGTTTAACCTGCGCTTTCAACAGGCCACCAATCAGCTCGAAAACACTGCTCGTATGCGCCAAGTCCGTCGTGACGTCGCACGCGTTGCCACTGTGCTGAACGAAAAAGCCCAAGCGGCTGCTGAATAAGGACCTGATTGATGCCCAAACGTATTCTGCAAGGCACCGTAACCTCGAACGCTAACGAACAAACCGTGACTGTTCAGGTTGAGCGCCGCTTTACGCACCCCGTTCTGAAAAAGACCATCCGTAAGTCCAAAAAGTACCGGGCTCACGATGAGAACAACCAATTCAACGTCGGTGACAGCGTCCGTATCCAGGAATGTGCACCGAAGTCGAAGACGAAGCGTTGGGAAGTGATCGCCTAAGTCTGACTTAGCCGATCCCAACGCTTTAATTAGCGAAACCCTGGGGAAATGGACCTCTGCAAGTCCCCCCACAGGTCGGGAGAAACCAAATGATCCAGATGCAGACCAATCTGGATGTAGCTGACAACTCAGGCGCACGCCGAGTTCAGTGCATCAAGGTTCTGGGTGGCTCGCACCGTCGTTATGCGTCGGTGGGCGACATTATTGTCGTTTCCGTAAAGGAAGCCATTCCGCGTGGTCGTGTGAAAAAAGGTGACGTGCGTAAAGCCGTCGTCGTTCGCACCGCCAAAGAAGTACGTCGTGAAGACGGCACCGCGATCCGTTTCGATCGCAACGCAGCTGTTATCCTGAACAACAACAACGAGCCCGTAGGTACACGTATCTTTGGCCCGGTTGTTCGTGAGCTGCGCGGCAAAGGCATGATGAAGATCGTGTCGCTCGCTCCGGAGGTGCTGTAATATGGCTGCTAAACTGAAAAAAGGCGACAAGGTCGTCGTGCTGACCGGCAAAGACAAGGGCAAAGAAGGCGTTATCGCTTCCGTTGATCCCGCAGCCGGCAAAGCAGTTGTAGATGGTATCAACATGGCCATCCGCCACACCCGTCAGACCCAGACCAGCCAAGGTGGCCGCCTGCCCAAGGCCATGCCGATCCAGCTGTCGAACCTGGCGATCCTGGACGCAAACGGCAAAGCAACCCGCGTTGGCTTCCGCATGGAAGGTGACCAGAAGGTACGCTTCGCCAAGACCACGGGGGACGTGATCTAATGACTGATGCAACTTACACCCCGCGTCTGAAGGCTCAGTATGTCGAAACCATCCGCGCTGCTTTGAAAGAAGAGTTCGGCTACAAAAACGACATGCAGATCCCGCGTCTGGACAAAATCGTCCTGAACATCGGCTGCGGCGCAGAAGCTGTCAAAGACAGCAAGAAAGCCAAATCCGCTCAGGAAGATCTGACCAAGATCGCTGGTCAGAAAGCTCTGACCACCGTTGCCAAGAACTCGATCGCGGGCTTCCGCGTACGTGAAGGTATGCCGATGGGCGCGAAAGTGACCCTGCGTGGCGACCGCATGTATGAATTCCTGGACCGTCTGATCACCATCGCAATGCCTCGTATCCGCGACTTCCGCGGTGTTTCGGGCACGTCGTTCGACGGCCGTGGCAACTACGCCACCGGCCTGAAAGAACACATCGTGTTCCCCGAAATCGACTTCGACAAAGTTGACGAAGTCTGGGGTATGGACATCGTGATTGCCACCACCGCGAACACCGACGCGGAAGCGAAGAGCCTGTTGAAAGCACTCAACATGCCCTTCAACAGCTAAGCGCGGGGAGATTAGAGTTATGGCTAAAAAATCCATGGTCGCCCGTGAGGTTAAGCGCGAGAAGCTGGTTGCAAAATACGCTGCCAAGCGCGCTGCCCTCAAAGAGGTTATCAACGACAAAGAAAAGCCGATGGAAGAGCGTTTTCGCGCTTCTCTCGCGCTTGCGAAACTGCCGCGCAACAGCTCGGCTACCCGTCTGCACAACCGCTGTCAGCTGACCGGTCGTCCTCACGCTTACTACCGTAAGCTTAAGGTCAGCCGTATCATGCTGCGGGAACTGGGCTCGTTTGGCCAGATCCCCGGTCTGGTGAAATCCAGCTGGTAAGGGAGAGATAGTAATGAACGATCCTATCGGCGATATGCTCACCCGTATCCGTAACGCTCAAATGCGTGGTAAGTCGAATGTTTCGACCCCCGCATCCAAGCTGCGCGGCTGGGTTCTGGATGTACTGGCTGACGAAGGCTACATCCGCGGCTACGAAAAAGGCACCGGTGTTGATGGTCATCCGACCCTCGAAATCGAGCTGAAGTACTACGAAGGCACCCCCGTTATTCGCGAACTGAAGCGGGTCTCCAAACCCGGTCGTCGCGTATACATGGGCGTCAATGACATCCCCGTTGTCCGTCAGGGCCTGGGCGTGTCGATTGTCAGCACTCCGAAAGGTGTGATGTCGGATGCAAACGCTCGCTCCAACAACGTTGGCGGCGAAGTGCTCTGCACCGTCTTCTAAGGAGGTCTGCAATGTCTCGTATTGGTAAAAAACCGGTCGAACTGCCCAGCGGCGTTACCGCCACTGTGTCCGGCCAGACCATCGAAGTGAAAGGCGCGAAAGCGACCCAGACCTTCACTGCAACCGATGATGTGACCATCGCTGTTGAAGATAACGCTGTGACCATTACCCCGCGTGGTAAGTCCAAGCGCGCTCGTCAGCAGTGGGGCATGTCGCGCACCATGGTGGCCAACATGGTCAAAGGTGTGACTGTTGGTTTCAAGAAAGAGCTTGAGATCAACGGTGTTGGTTACCGTGCTCAGATGCAGGGCAATGTCCTGAAGCTGAACCTCGGTTACTCGCACGACGTGAACTTCGAAGTGCCGGCCGGCGTGACCGTGACCGCACCGAAGCCCACCGAAATCATCATCGAAGGTGACGACGCTCAACTCGTTGGCCAGGTCGCGGCGAACATCCGCGAATGGCGTAAGCCCGAGCCCTACAAAGGCAAAGGCATCAAATACAAAGACGAGTTTATCTTCCGCAAGGAAGGCAAGAAGAAGTAAGGACCAGACTAATGGCAAACAGCAAAAGAACCCTGTTTCTGAAGCGCCGCCTGCGCGTCCGGAACAAACTTCGCAAAGTGAACACCGGCAAGCTGCGCCTTTCGGTTCACCGTTCGAACAAGAACATCAGCGCTCAGCTGATCGACGACGTCAGCGGTGTAACCTTGGTATCGGCTTCGTCGCTGGAAAAAGACCTGGGCGTTGTTGGCAAAAACAACATCGAAGCAGCTGCCAAAGTTGGTGCAGCTGTTGCGGAACGCGCCGTAAAGGCCGGCCACACCGAAGCGTACTTCGACCGTGGCGGTTTCCTGTTCCACGGCAAAGTCAAGGCTCTGGCCGAGGCTGCGCGTGAAGGTGGCCTGAAGGTCTAATGACCTGCGGGGGGCGCCTGTCGCCCCCCCGATGATCCGGGGTTGTCCTATCAGGCTTTTCTGATCGGGCAGTCACCAGGATTGAAACAACAGGCGCCGCAATGCGCCATTCAGAAAGGAATGCCGAAATGGCAGAACGTGAAAACCGCCGGGATCGCCGCGACCGCGACGAAGCTCCGGAATTCGCAGATCGTCTCGTCGCGATCAACCGTGTGTCGAAAACCGTTAAAGGTGGTAAGCGCTTCGGCTTCGCCGCTCTGGTGGTTGTCGGCGATCAGAAAGGCCGTGTAGGCTTCGGTAAAGGTAAAGCGAAAGAGGTCCCTGAGGCCATTCGTAAAGCCACCGAGCAGGCCAAGCGTCAAATGATCCGCGTACCTCTGAAAGAGGGCCGCACCCTGCACCACGACATGGAAGGTCGTCACGGTGCCGGTAAGGTCGTGATGCGCACCGCACCGGAAGGGACCGGGATCATCGCAGGTGGTCCGATGCGTGCCGTTTTCGAAATGCTGGGCATCAAAGACGTTGTGTCCAAGTCGATCGGTTCGCAGAACCCCTACAACATGATCCGCGCAACCCTGAACGGTCTGACCAAAGAGTCCAGCCCGCGTTCGGTTGCAGCACGTCGTGGCAAAAAAGTTGCTGACATCCTGCGCAAGGACGAAGCACCTGCCGCGGCAGACTCGTAAGGAGAGCGTCCCATGGCTAAAACCATCGTCGTAAAACAGATCGGTTCCCCGATCCGTCGCCCCGCAGATCAGCGCGCCACTCTGGTGGGTCTGGGTCTGAACAAGATGCACAAAACTCGTGAGCTGGAGGATACTCCCTCGGTTCGCGGCATGGTCAATAAGATCCCGCATCTGGTGAAAATCATCGAAGAGCGCGGCTAAGCCGTCCGCTTCTTGAAAATTGAAAACGCCCCGATCTTCTGGTCGGGGCGTTTTCTATTGTGCGGTATGTGGCGCATATGACCACTGTGACCAGTGGAGATAAGGGATCATATAGCCAAGCAGATATTCATGCAGAGGCAGATCTGCGCGGCGACGGCGGCAGCGGAGGCTCAGATGATGGCATGACAGCTGCGGCATCAGTATCGCAGTGACGTATGTTTCGGGGTGTTATGGCGCAGGATCGGTTCGAAATCCTGAAATCCGATTCTGTTCATCTTCGCATTGGCGCGCACGGCTCAAACGCTATCGTTATCTGCTGGTGGAGAGGGGGTGAGGGTTTCATCCACGAGCTGATGCGATGTCCGAACGGGGCTAAAAGGAATCGTGGGCCCGGTACCGCCAGTTGTCTGTGTCACGAAACGTAAAGCGCTGAGGTGCCTGCACAGGTGGTATGCGCCTGCAGCAACGCTCCGCTTTCGCTGTATGAGGTGGAGTTGCTAGTGGCCATCGCCGCGCCACTATGTCTGGCCTCAAACGCGGCCGCATGAGGCAAGCCATGCACAAAACGCAGAGCAGGCGGGCGGAGTCTGCGATACTCTTTCTACAACACCATTCCTATATAACCGCTGTCGCCAACAACGACATGCAAGCACGCTTGGGGAATTCGCCCTGACGTACAACATTAGGAATAAAAATATGGCTTTTGCAGCTACTACTCCCCGTGGGTTTCACCCCGTTGCCCGTCTGAACGCCGCCTTCGCGGCACTGAGAGCTGCGCGCAAGCGCCGCGCCGCTTACAATGAAACCGTGAGCGAACTGTCCGCGCTCAGCAACCGCGAACTGATTGATCTGGGCGTAGATCGCCACGACATCCAGCGCGTCGCTTTTGAGCACGTTTATCGCCTCTAAGCGGCGCATCAACGCACATCGCTTTGATTGCATGACGCCTCTGCCTTTGCAGAGGCGTTTTGCGTTTTTTGGGGGGCGGCCGGACGATGCATCGTTGTGTTCACAGGTGTTGGGCAGGGATCGCCCCCTTGATCCATGTGCCCAACCCGCGTATACGCGCCCGGTGGCCTTAGGTGGGTCATAGAATCAACAAGCAAAAAACGCCGTGTTTGACCCGCTTACGCTTCAGGGGTCAGTTCCGGCAAGGAGAAGCGAAATGAAACTTAACGAACTCCGCGACAATCCTGGCGCAACCAAAAAACGCATGCGCGTTGGCCGTGGTCCCGGCTCCGGCAAAGGTAAAATGGGTGGCCGTGGTATCAAAGGTCAGAAGTCGCGTTCGGGTGTCTCGATCAACGGCTACGAAGGTGGCCAGATGCCGCTGTACCAGCGCCTGCCTAAGCGCGGTTTCAACGTACCGAACCCCAAGAAATATGCCGTTCTGAACCTGGGCCTGCTGGGCAAGTTCATCGAAGCCGGCAAGATCGACGTATCTGCACCGATCACCGAAGATGTTCTGGTCGAAAGCGGCCTGATCCGTCGCAAACTGGACGGCATCCGCATCCTCGCCAAAGGCGAGTTCAACGCCAAAGTTGAACTGGATGTGACTGGCGCCTCCAAGTCGGCCATCGAAGCTGTCGAAAAAGCAGGCGGCTCTCTGAAGGTCAAAGGCGCGTAAGTGACGCGTTAACGGGTTGTGAGCGGCGGCTTCGCCGCTTACATATGACCCCAGTTTTCCTAAGAACGCCGCCTGAGCTGGAAAACGCTCCGGGCGGCGTTGTCATATGAAGAGAGACCAACGCATGGTATCTGCTGTAGAACAAATGGCTGCGAACACCAGCTGGTCCGCTTTTGGTAAGGCGACTGAGCTGCGCAACCGCATCCTGTTCACCCTGGGCCTTCTGATCGTTTATCGTCTGGGCACTTTCATTCCCGTTCCCGGCATCGACGGCAACGCACTGCGCGAATTCATGGAAGGCGCGGCAGCTGGTCTGGGGGGCATCCTGTCGATGTTCACCGGCGGTGCGCTGGGTCGGATGGGGATCTTTGCCCTGGGCATTATGCCCTACATCTCTGCCTCGATCATTGTGCAGCTCCTGACCTCGATGGTGCCGGCGCTGGAGCAGTTGAAAAAAGAGGGCGAGCAGGGCCGTAAAAAGATCAACCAATACACCCGCTACGGCACCGTGTTTTTGGCAACTGTGCAGGCCTACGGTCTGGCAGCGGGCCTTTATTCCGGTGATCTGGTGCAGGCGGAATTGGGCTATTGGTTCTTTGTTGCCTCCTGCGTGATCACGCTGGTGGGCGGCACCATGTTCCTGATGTGGCTGGGTGAACAGATCACTCAGCGTGGCATCGGCAACGGTATCTCTTTGATCATCTTTGTTGGCATCATCGCCGAAGTTCCTGCTGCACTGGCCCAGTTCCTGAGCCAAGGCCGTTCGGGCGCCATCAGCCCCGGTGTGATCATCGGTGTGATGGTCATGATGATCGCCACCATCGCTTTTGTTGTGTTCATGGAACGCGCACTGCGCAAGATCCACATCCAGTACCCGCGCCGTCAGGTCGGGATGAAAGTTTATGATGGCGGCTCCAGCCACCTACCGATCAAGGTAAACCCGGCGGGCGTGATCCCGGCGATCTTTGCCTCGTCGCTTCTGCTGCTGCCGACCACGATCTCTACTTTCTCTGGGAACCAGACCGGTCCGATCATGTCTACCATTCTGGCCTATTTTGGCCCTGGTCAGCCGCTCTATCTGTTGTTCTTCGTGGCGATGATCGTGTTCTTTGCGTTCTTCTACACCTTCAACGTTTCGTTCAAACCGGACGAAGTTGCCGACAACCTGAAAAACCAAAACGGTTTCGTGCCGGGCATCCGTCCCGGTAAGAAGACCGCCGAATATCTGGAATACGTCACCACCCGTGTGCTGGTTCTGGGTTCGGCCTATCTGGCAGCTGTGTGTCTGTTGCCGGAAATCCTGCGCAGCCAGTTGGCTATCCCGTTCTACTTCGGGGGCACTTCCGTGCTGATCGTTGTGTCCGTGACCATGGACACTATTCAGCAAGTGCAAAGCCATCTGTTGGCCCACCAATACGAAGGCCTCATTGAAAAATCCCAGCTGCGTGGCAAAGGGAAAAAACGCAACAGGAAGGGACCATCGCGTCGATGAACATTATTCTGCTTGGACCGCCCGGCGCGGGCAAAGGAACTCAGGCCGCGAAACTCGTGGAAGAGCGTAACATGATCCAGCTGTCCACTGGTGACATGCTGCGTGAAGCGCGCTCCAGCGGCACTGAAATGGGCAAGGTTGTGGCCGAGGTGATGGATCGCGGTGGTCTGGTGACCGATGACATCGTGATCGGCCTGATCCGCGAAAAGCTGCAGGGCGACAAAAAGGGTGGTTTCATCTTTGACGGCTTCCCCCGTACCCTGCCGCAGGCGGATGCATTGGCGGAGCTGCTGGAAGAGCAGGGTGAAACCCTTGCTGCGGTTGTTGAAATGCAGGTTGACGATGAAACGCTGGTTGCGCGGATCGTGAACCGCGCTGCCGAAGCGGTTGCTGCTGGTAAAGAGGCGCGTGCTGACGACAATGAGGAAAGCGTGCGTTTCCGTCTGGTCGAATACTACAAAAAGACCGCGCCGCTGATCGGTTACTACTATGCCAAAGGCCTGTCGACTGCGGTAGATGGTCTGAACGACATCGACACCGTGTCCGCAGACATCGCCAAGGTGCTGGACGCCTGATCGGACGGCTGACTGAATAAAAAACCCGGCTTTGCGGTCGGGTTTTTTTACGTCTAAAGAGAGCCTCTAAAGGCTTGCCGCAAGGGAAGTGTTGATTTTCTGACAGGCAAAACCGTGCGTATGCACAAGCTGGGTTGACCTTTGGCAGAATTCCTCCTACCTACGGCCATCCCCTATGGGGAATCGAATTTTTGCGCCGTCTTTTAGGCACCTGCGCAGACCACCTAGATCAGCAAAGGCCCGGTGAAAACACGCCGGGCTTACGTTGTGAAAAAAGGTTCTGGAACTACGGAACCGCAACTGAAAAGGAAAGTGACACGTGGCACGTATCGCCGGCGTTAACATCCCGACCTCTAAACGGGTCCCGATCGCCCTCACCTACATCACTGGCATTGGCCAGACCTCGGCCGAAGCAATCTGCGAAGCTGTAAAAATCGACTTCACCCGTCGCGTCAACGAACTGTCCGACGCCGAAGTGCTGGCCATCCGTGAGCACATCGACGCCAACTACACCGTTGAAGGTGACCTGCGTCGTGAAGTGACCATGAACATCAAGCGCCTGATGGACCTGGGTTGCTACCGTGGCCTGCGCCACCGTCGTAGCCTGCCGGTTCGCGGTCAGCGTACCCACACCAACGCTCGTACCCGTAAGGGCCCGGCAAAACCGATCGCCGGTAAGAAGAAGTAAGGGAGGTAGCTACCAATGGCACGTGATACCCGTCGTGGGGGCAAGAAAAAGGTCTCCAAGAACATCGCAGCTGGCGTTGCACACGTTAACTCCAGCTTCAACAACACCAAGATCCTGATCTCGGACGTACAGGGCAACGCGATCTCGTGGTCGTCTGCCGGTACCATGGGTTTCAAAGGTTCGCGTAAATCGACTCCTTACGCCGCTCAGATGGCTGCAGAGGACGCGGGCAAGAAAGCTCAGGAACACGGTGTTAAGACTCTGGAAGTTGAAGTTCAGGGCCCCGGTTCGGGCCGTGAATCGGCACTGCGCGCACTGGCCGCAATCGGTTTCAACATCACCTCGATCCGTGATGTAACCCCGATCGCACACAACGGCTGCCGCCCGCCGAAACGCCGCCGGGTCTAATCCAGCTTTTAAGACTGGGGCTGTGTCACCGACACGGCCCCAGTATGTCATTTTGAAGCCTCGGGCGTTCTGTCTTTGGGACATGGAGACAGAACAGGAATGGAGGGACGCATGATCCATAAGAACTGGGCAGAATTGATCAAGCCTACCCAGCTTGACGTAAAGCCGGGCAATGACCCGACTCGTCAGGCAACTCTGGTTGCTGAACCGCTGGAGCGCGGTTTTGGTCTGACCTTGGGCAACGCGCTGCGCCGCGTTCTGATGAGCTCGCTGCAAGGCGCGGCCATCACCAGCGTACAGATCGACAACGTTCTGCATGAGTTTTCCAGCGTTGCTGGTGTGCGCGAAGACGTAACCGATGTGGTTCTGAACCTCAAAGGCGTGTCGCTGCGCATGGAAGTCGAAGGCCCCAAGCGCCTGTCGATCAACGCCAAAGGTCCGGCAGTTGTGACCGCTGGTGACATCTCTGACAGTGCTGGCATCGAAATCCTGAACAAAGATCATGTGATCTGCCACCTCGACGATGGTGCAGACCTCTACATGGAGCTGACCGTCAACACCGGCAAAGGCTACGTTCCTGCGGACCGTAACAAGCCGGAAGATGCGCCCATCGGTCTGATGCCGATCGACGCCATCTACTCGCCGGTCAAAAAGGTTTCGTATGACGTTCAGCCGACCCGTGAAGGTCAGGTTCTGGACTATGACAAACTGACCATGAAGGTTGAAACCGACGGTTCGATCACTCCTGAAGATGCCATCGCGTATGCGGCGCGTATTCTGCAGGATCAGCTGTCGATCTTCGTAAACTTCGAAGAGCCCGAGTCGGCTGGCCGTCAGGACGAAGACGACGGTCTGGAGTTCAACCCGCTGCTGCTGAAGAAAGTGGACGAACTGGAACTGTCCGTACGTTCGGCCAACTGCCTGAAGAACGACAACATCGTTTATATCGGCGATCTGATCCAGAAAACCGAAGCGGAAATGCTGCGCACCCCGAACTTCGGCCGCAAATCCTTGAACGAAATCAAGGAAGTGCTGTCGGGTATGGGGCTGCATCTGGGCATGGACGTCGAGGACTGGCCGCCGGACAACATCGAAGATCTGGCGAAGAAGTTCGAAGACGCTTTCTAAGCCATCTAAAATACCGGGGCGGTCCAGTGGGCCGCCCCGTGTACACATGCCCGGAGCTGCCGGGGACTATTCGGGTCGCATGACCCCAAGGTGAGCCAGCGACACGCATCGCCGGCCTGACAAAGCAAAAACGCAAGTTTAGGAGATAGAAAATGCGTCACGCTCGTGGTTACCGCCGTCTGAACCGTACTCATGAACACCGTAAAGCGCTGTTCTCGAACATGGCCGGTTCGCTGATCGAACATGAACAGATCAAGACCACCCTGCCGAAAGCAAAAGAACTGCGCCCGATCATCGAAAAGATGATCACTCTGGCGAAACGTGGCGATCTGCACGCCCGTCGTCAGGCAGCTTCCAAGCTGAAGCAAGACCAGTACGTTACCAAACTGTTTGACGTTCTGGGCCCGCGCTACAAGGACCGTCAGGGCGGCTACGTTCGTATCCTGAAGGCCGGCTTCCGTTACGGTGACATGGCGCCGATGGCGATCATCGAATTCGTTGATCGTGACGTCGACGCCAAAGGCGCTGCTGACAAAGCACGCGTTGCCGCTGCAGAAGCAGCCGTTGACGAATAAGATCCTCGGTCATTCGTGACCGGACCTGCCCCCGCATCAGAAATGGTGCGGGGGTTTTTCTATTTTGTAGCCTGATTTTTTGCGGCCCATTTTGCCATGCGCTTTTTATGAGACCTATATAGCCACGGCGCTGCGATCCTCTCATACCCCCAGCGGGCAAGGGGGCGGATCAGGGGCAGCCGGCCAATGCGCGCGGCAAAACGGTAACGCGGCATCTGGTCCCAAAGGATCACAAAGGCATCAAATCCGACGTAGATCTGCCCCTGATGCAGCACATGCAGCCGCCGCATAGCCTGATCCGATGTGACGCCCCAATCGGTGAGATCGACGGTGTTCAAATCCTCAAAGGCCAAGGGCAACGCGCGCGCATCGGAGTAGGCGGCGTAATGACAAATCTCGGCGTTACAGACGGGACAGTCTGCATTGTAGAGCGTGCGGGTTTCGGGTGTTTCGGTCATGTTGTTTCCTATCTTGCGGATCAGATAGCCCCGATAGCTGGAATGTCATTGCCAAATCTTTGACTTGGCAGCGCCCGAACCGCCTCACGGGGCGGGCGCTCTGCTTCGCCCCTCGGTTCGGACGCGGTGTGCGTAAAAAACAGACATTGTCCCCCCCTTTACAGAATCCCGAATCGTCGCTAGCGTTCTGGCCATGACACATCAGACCGTATTCTTTTGGTATTCCTTCTATCCGCGCCACACGGCGGTCGGAGGGATCTGCGCGTTCTGAGGAAACATTCTAAACGCACCAGAGATACCAGACGAACCGCCCCCCAACGGGCGGTTTTTTCGCATCCGCCGACGGGGGGCCTAACCCAGACACTCTTCAATCTTAGGACACCCGACCATGACATCTGAAACCGCAAATCTGCGCATCACCAATATGATGGAAATGCGCACCCCCGCTGAACTGACCGCCAAACTGCCAATCACCGCGCAGTCCATCCGCACCGTTTTGGACGGGCGCACAGCCGTGCAAAAGGTGCTGCATGGCCATGATGATCGGCTGATTGTCGTTGTTGGCCCCTGTTCGATCCATGACCCAGAGGCGGCGATGGACTATGCCCGCCGCCTGGTCCCTCTGCGCGACGAATTGGGCGAACAGCTAGAGATTGTCATGCGCGTCTACTTTGAAAAACCGCGCACGATTTCCGGCTGGAAGGGGCTGATCAATGATCCCGGCCTTGATGGTACTTTCTGCATTGATGCGGGCCTTGAGGTGGCGCGCCAGTTGCTGCTGGACGTCAATCAACTGGGCCTGCCAGTGGGGACGGAATTCCTCGATGCCTCCGTGCCGCAGTACATTTCCGATCTGGTCAGCTGGGCCGCTATCGGTGCACGCACCACTGAGAGTCAGATCCACCGCGAAATGGCATCGGGCCTCAGCTGTCCTGTCGGGTTCAAAAACGGCACCCGTGGCAATGTGCAGATCGCCATTGATGCCGCCCGTTCGGCGGCGCACCCGCATCATTTCATGGCGCTGGCCAAAAACGGCCGTCCGGCGATTGCGGCGACCAGCGGTAACCCCGACTGCCACATCATTCTGCGCGGTGGGGGCGGCACGAACTATGATGCCACCTCGATCGATGCGGCCTGCCGTATGGCCGAACAGGATGGCATTCGCCCCCATGTGATGATCGACGCCAGCCACGCCAACAGCGGCAAGGATCCGATGAAACAGCCGATGGTTCTGGAAGATATCGCTGGCCAGATGGAGGCAGGCGATCACCGCATCACTGGTGTGATGATGGAGAGCAATATCGTTGCAGGCCGTCAGGATTTGGGCGACGGACCGCTGACCTATGGCCAGTCGATCACGGATGGTTGTCTGGGATGGGAAGACACGGTGACCATGCTACGCCGTCTGGCACAGGCAGTGGAAATCCGCCGCGCTAGCCCGCTGCGCAAAGCGGGCTGAACCCTTCATCAGCCGCAATCGGGATCGGCCCGCCGCGTGCCTTGCATTTACGGCGGGTCGACCGCATATCTTCGGTGACCTGAAGGAGGATCTTTGATGTTGCGTTACGCCGTGCCCATTGTCGCTGCCCTGACCCTTGCGGCGCAGCCGCTCATTGCTGTGGCGGAAACCAAGGTGCCCAGCTCGCAGGCAGAAATTGCGCTCGGCTTTGCGCCTTTGGTGAAACAGGCGGCCCCTGCGGTGGTCAACATCTACGCCAAACGTGTGGTGCAAACCCGCAGCAGCCCATTCAGCAATGATCCCTTCTTTCGCGAGTTTTTCCGTGATTTTGGCGAAACGCGTCCAGAGGTGCAGAACTCCCTCGGGTCGGGTGTGATTCTGTCGGCGGATGGCTATGTGGTGTCGAACTACCATGTTGTTGGCGGCGCCACGGATATTCGCGTGGTGCTGAAGGACCGCCGCGAATTTGCCGCCAAGGTGATGCTGGCGGACCAGGCCAGCGATTTGGCCATCCTGAAGCTGGAGGAGGCGCCGGACATGCCCTTCCTGTCCTTGCGCGACAGCGACGCGGTTGAGGTGGGTGAGCTGGCACTTGCTATCGGCAACCCTTTTGGCATCGGCCAAACCGTCAGCTCAGGCATTGTGTCGGGCCTCGCACGATCTGGCGCGGCCACGGGGGCAGGGCGGGCCTATTTCATTCAGACCGACGCGGCAATCAACCCCGGTAACTCCGGCGGGGCTTTGATTGATATTAATGGTCAGCTGATCGGGGTGAACACCTCGATCCTCACCCGCTCTGGTGGGTCAAACGGGGTGGGCTTTGCCATTCCTGCGGATCTGGTCGAACAGTTCGTGGCGCAGGCGCGTCAGGGCTACGACAGCTTCCTCCGCCCTTGGGCGGGGATGAGCGGGCAAAGCATCGACAATGCCATCGCCGAAACGCTGGGGCTGGACCGTCCCGGTGGCGTCCTGATCTCTGGCCTGCATGCGGCCAGCCCCTTTGCCGCAGCGGGCCTGCAACCCGGTGACGTAGTGCAGATGGTGTCGGGCGGTGAGGTGAACAGCCCGCAGGAAATGATCTACCGCATGTCGGTTGCCGGTATGGGCAGCCGTGTCGCAGTCACCTACTACCGTGATGGCGTTGCGCGCCAAGTGGATGTGGACCTGATCCTGCCACCGGAAGAGCCCGCGCGCGACACAGTCACTCTGTCGGATGCCGACGTTCTGCCGGGGTTGGAACTGTCGCATGTGAACCCTGCGGTGATTGCCCAGTTTGGCCTGCCGCTGGATGCGATGGGCGTGATTGTCGAAGCGACCGGCCCCTACGGCGCGCGTGTCGGCCTGCAACGGGGCGATATCCTGTTGGGCATCAACGGCACGCAGGCCACCACACCGGCAGAGGCGCGCGAAATCCTGTCAGAACTTGGCAGCAGGGTGGCGATCACCGTGCAACGCGGCTTGCAGCGGGTGCAGATCCGGTTCAGAAACTGAGGCATGGCTGACCTCTTTGCATCTGACACCCCATCTGCTGAAACCGCTACCGGAACGGCGCCGCGCCCGCTGGCGGATCGCCTGCGCCCGAAAACGCTGGCAGAGGTGATCGGTCAGCAACAGGTGCTGGGCGACGAGGCACCGCTGGGCGTCATGTTACGATCTGGCAGCCTGTCCTCGCTGATCTTCTGGGGGCCGCCCGGTGTGGGCAAAACCACCATTGCGCGGCTGTTGGCGGATGAAACCGATTTGCATTTCGTGCAGATCAGCGCGATTTTCACCGGCGTGCCAGAACTGCGCAAAGTGTTTGAGGCCGCGAAAATCCGCCGTCAGAACGGGCAGGGCACGCTACTGTTCGTGGATGAGATCCACCGTTTCAACAAGGCCCAACAGGACGGCTTTCTGCCGCATATGGAGGATGGCACCATCCTCCTTGTGGGCGCGACCACCGAAAACCCCAGCTTTGAGCTGAACGCGGCTGTTCTGTCGCGTTCGCAAGTCTTGGTGCTGGAACGCCTGTCGACGGAAGAGTTGGAGAGGCTGACCGCACGGGCGGAAGCGGAATTGGGCCGTGACCTGCCGCTCGATGCAGGGGCGCGGGAGGCATTGCTGGACATGGCCGATGGCGATGGTCGGGCGCTGCTTAATCTGATCGAACAGGTGGCCGCGTGGAAGGTGGTTGATCCGCTTGGCCGCGACGCGCTGGCAAATCGCCTGATGAAACGGGCGGCGAAATACGACAAATCCGGTGAGGAACATTATAACCTCATCTCCGCACTACATAAATCCGTGCGCGGATCAGACCCAGACGCGGCGCTTTATTGGTATGCCCGTATGCTGGAGGGCGGCGAGGATCCCCGCTATCTGGCCCGCCGCCTGCTGCGCATGTCGGTCGAAGATATCGCGCTGGCTGATCCGCAGGCACAGGCGATCTGCATGCATGCGTGGGAAGCGTATGAGCGCCTCGGCTCGCCTGAGGGCGAGCTGGCATTGGCGCAGGCGGTGATCTATCTGGCGCTGGCACCAAAAACCAACGCCGGTTATATGGCCTACAAGGCGGCGCGTCGCGCGGCCAAAAAACACGGATCAGAACCGCCGCCGAAACATATCCTGAATGCCCCCACGCAAATGATGAAGGATCAGGGTTATGGTGCAGGTTATGCCTATGACCATGACGCCGAGGATGGGTTTTCCGGCCAGAACTACTTCCCGGAAACGATGGAGCGTCAGCCGTTTTATCAACCAGTTGAACGCGGTTTTGAACGCGATCTGAAAAAGCGGATGGAGTATTTCGAAAATCTCCGTCGCAAACGAGGCGACTAGGGCTATGCAACGCACGCATGGCGCCAGAGCCTGCTGTAAAACTTGACAATGCAGCGTCCAGCCCGCAGGAGAGGCGCCATGTTTATCACCGCTTTGCATGTGGCCCTTGGCGGGGCAGTGGGCGCTGTTTTGCGTTACCTCTCGGGCGTGGCGATTTTCAAGCTGGTCGGCGCGGGCTTTCCGCTGGGCGTCCTGTTTGTGAATGTGCTGGGGTCTGGTCTTATGGGGATGGCGGTGGTGTTTCTGGGTCAGCGCGGGCTGAGCCACCTCAATCCGGTGCTAATGACCGGTGTTTTGGGCGGCTTTACCACGTTTTCGGCCTTTTCTTTGGAAGCCTACACATTGTTCGAGCGCGGACAGGTGGGGTGGGCGGCGCTGTATGTCGGGGTGTCGGTGGTCTGTTCGCTGGCAGCTTTGATTTTGGGCGTTTACGCAATGCGATGGGTGTTGGCATGAGCCGTGTACAGATGATCACAGTGGGGCCGGGTGACGGCGATCAGCGGCTGGACCGCTGGCTGAAGCGGATGTTCCCGCATGTGTCGCAGATTCGGATCGAAAAGATGTGCCGCAAGGGTGAACTGCGCGTTGACAGTGCGCGGGTGAAGCCCGCAACGCGGCTCGAGGTCGGTCAGAACGTCCGCATCCCGCCTCTGCCCGATGCTTCTGAGCAGCCCAAAGAACCCGCAAAGCCCAAGGTTTCCCCAGCGGATGAGAAGCTGATCCAGTCGACTGTACTCTACCGCGACGATCATATCATCGCGATCAACAAACCCGCTGGTCTGCCGACCCAAGGTGGCAGCAAGCAGAAACGCCATGTCGATGGTCTGGCAGAGGCGTTAAAGTTCGGGTTTGAGGAAAAGCCGCGACTGGTGCACCGCCTTGATAAAGATACCTCCGGTGTTCTGTTGCTGGCGCGTACCCGTCAGGTGGCGCAGGCGCTGACGGCCGCGATTCGCCATAAACAGACGCGCAAGATCTACTGGGCTTTGGTTGCCGGTGTGCCGACGCCCTATCTGGGCGAAGTGAAATACGGGCTGGTGAAGGCGCCGGGGCACGGCCGACAGGGCGAGGGCGAGAAGATGATCTGCGTCCACCCCCGCGAAGTGGATCGCACCGATGGGGCCAAACGCGCGCATACGCTTTATGCGACGCTCTACCGTGTGGCCAGCCGCGCCGCTTGGGTCGCGATGGAACCGGTGACCGGCCGGACCCACCAGCTGCGCGCCCATATGTCCGAGATCGGCCATCCCATTATTGGGGATGGCAAATATGGCGGATCTGGTCAGGAAAATCTTGGCGATGGCTGGGGCGCTCAACTGGGGGGGGTGATTTCCAAGAAGCTGCACCTGCACGCCCGTCAGATGCAGTTTGAACA
The DNA here is from genome assembly GCF_022347685.1 of Thalassobius sp. Cn5-15. GTDB lineage: Bacteria > Pseudomonadota > Alphaproteobacteria > Rhodobacterales > Rhodobacteraceae > Thalassobius. The sequence goes on along the minus strand of NZ_JAKRGF010000002.1, from coordinate 415,404 downwards.
TCCGATCACCGGCAAGGTCACCTCCATTGAGGCGCCGTTGCCTGATCACATGGCGCACAGCTGGGACACGCTGGGCTGGTCCGAGGACCTGATCGAACACGACCCGTTTGAGGGTCTGCGATGAGTGCTGACCTGCGGCTGATCCTCTTTGATGTGGATGGCACGCTGGTGGACAGTCAGGCCCATATACTTGAATCAATGAGACGTGCCTTTCAGGGCGTGGGCGCGGCGCCCCCCAGCCGCGCGGCAACCCTCTCGATCGTTGGCCTGTCGCTGCCCATTGCGGTGGCCGAGCTGGCACCGGATATGACGGCGCAGGATCAGGCTTTGATCGTTGAGGGTTATAAACAGGCCTATATGCAGATCCGCGCTGAACAGGGATCTGCGCAATCCTCGCCCTTTTACCCACATGCCCGCACGGTGCTGGATCAACTGGCAGCGGTGGATCACTATCTGTTGGGGATCGCGACCGGCAAATCGCGTCGCGGCCTTGATGCGCTGCTGGCCGGCCACGGGCTGGAACGTATGTTTCTGACCCAGCAGGTGGCGGACCATCATCCCTCCAAGCCGCATCCCGCGATGATCGAAGCGGCGCTGAGTGAAATGGGACTGACCGCGGGTAACGCGGTGATGATCGGTGACACGGTATTTGACATGGAAATGGCAGGCGCGGCGGGTGTCGCTGCCATTGCAGTCGATTGGGGTTATCATGACGTGGCGCGTCTGGCGCCCTTGGCGGATCAGGTGGTCAGCGATTTCCGCGATCTGCCGGCTGCAATTGAAAAGATCTGGGAGAGTTGAGACATGAGCATCATGAAACCCAAACGGTTCTGGAAAGAGGCCAAAGTTGCCGAGGTTGACGGCGGTTTCCGGGTGGAACTGGACGGGCGGCCCGTGCGGACACCGGCAAAAACGCTGGTGATTCTCCCGACTCGCGCTTTGGCAGAGGCGATCGCGCAGGAATGGGAGGCCCAAGAGGGCGAAGTGGACCCCGCAAATATGCCGTTCACCCGTACCGCCAACTCTGCGCTGGACAAGGTGGCAACGCAGCACGATGAGGTTGCGGCGATGTTGGCGGAATACGGCGGCACGGATCTGCTGTGTTATCGCGCTACGTCTCCAGCAGAACTGATCGACCGTCAGGCGGCGCTCTGGGATCCAATGCTGGATTGGGCGGATCAGACTTTCGGTGCCCGTCTGGCAACCAGTGGAGGTATCATGCATGTGGCGCAGGATGCGGTATCCCTAGCCAAATTGGCTAAAAATGTGCACAAAATGGACAACTTTCAGCTGGCGGCCTTCCATGATCTGGTCGGCATTTCCGGCTCTCTCGTTCTTGCCTTTGCTGCCGCGTTCAACCAGCAGGAGATCGCCGCGATTTGGGATCTGTCCCGTGTCGATGAGACCTGGCAGGAAGAGCAGTGGGGCGCCGATGATGAGGCCACAGAACAGGCGGCCAAGAAGCGCGCGGAGTTCCTACACGCCAAGGCATTTTTCGACCTGTGCCAACCCTTTGATGTAGGTATTGATTAATAGGCAAATACCGACGTCTTCTGTGAAAGAACCGACAATGCTTCGGTTTTTGTGAACTGCGTCTTGACCTTTAGCGATGAATTCGCCCAATGTTTTGGAATTGCCGGGCAATGTCTCGGCTTTATCGCCCACGGTTCTGGCCTAAGTGTTATCAATGCTAAGACTACGGACCGAAGCATAACCGCCCAAAGCAGGGCGGATAATCAGGAAGAGGTAAACATGAAAAAATCCGTATTTCTTGGCGCGCTGACCGTTGCTGGTCTGGCCGCTGGTGCAGCGGCTGCTGGTACGCTTGACGACGTCAAAGCGCGCGGCAAGCTGAACTGCGGCGTGACCACCGGTCTGGTTGGCTTCGCTGCCCCCGACGCAAACGGCAACTGGGAAGGCTTCGACGTTGGTATGTGCCGCGCTGTAGCTGCCGCTGTTCTGGGTGATCCGGCCGCCGTGGAATTCGTACCGACCACCGGTAAAACCCGCTTTACCGCTCTGGCGTCGGGTGAAATCGACATGCTGGCGCGTAACACCACATGGACTTTCTCGCGCGATGTCGACCTGAAGTTTGAATTCGTTGGTGTGAACTACTACGATGGTCAGGGCTTCATGGTTCCCAAAGAGCTGGGTGTATCCTCGGCCAAGGAGCTGGACGGCGCGACTGTTTGTATCCAGACCGGCACCACCACCGAGCTGAACCTGGCGGACTTCTTCCGTTCCAACAACATCAGCTATGAGCCTGTTCCGGTAGAAACCAACGCAGAATCGCAGCAGCAGTACCTGTCCGGCGCCTGTGACGTTTACACCACCGACGCCTCGGGTCTGGCCGCAACCCGCGCCACCTTCGAAGCACCGGGTGAGCACGTTGTTCTGCCCGAAATCATCTCCAAAGAGCCGCTGGGCCCGCTGGTCCGTCATGGCGACAACGAGTGGGGCGATGTTGTTCGCTGGACTTTGAATGCGCTGATCTCCGCTGAAGAGCTGGGCGTGACCTCCGCCAACGTAGCAGAGCTGGCAGCAGGCACCGACGTTCCTGAAACCAACCGTCTGCTGGGTTCCGAAGGCACCCTGGGCGCGATGCTGGGTCTGGACGCAGACTGGGCGAAGAAAGCCATCATGGCAGGCGGCAACTACGGCGAACTGTTCGAAAAGAACATCGGCGAAGCAACCCCGATCGCTCTGTCGCGTGGCTTGAACGCATCCTACAAGGACGGTGGTCTGCTGTACTCGCCGCCGTTCCGCTAAATACATCTAACGTTAAAGGGCGCGGCGCAAGCTGCGCCCTTTGACCTACTGACAGGTAAAAAGTTCGACCAAAAGGCCGGCAAAACGGCTATAAAATAACAAGGTCGACAGACGGGGAATTCCCAAATGACAACTCTCACCGACCCTCCCAAGGCGTCGTTTCGGCTATCTATGCTGATTTATGACACCCGGTATCGTTCGCTGACTTTTCAGGCGATCGCTGCCATTATGCTTGCGCTGTGCATCTGGTTTCTGGGCAACAACCTGATCCAGAACCTGCGCGCTGCGGGCCTCAACATCTCTTATGGTTTCCTCGGCGACCCGGCTGGTTATGACATCAACCAGCGGCTTGTCGAATACGACAGCCAATCCTCCCACGCCAAAGCGGCGCTGGTCGGGATCCTGAACACCCTGCTGGTGGCCGTCTTGGCATGTATCACGGCCACCGTATTTGGCGTGATTGCGGGTGTTTTGCGCCTGTCGAACAACTGGCTGGTGTCCAAACTGATGGCCGTCTACGTCGAGATCTTCCGGAATATTCCGGTGCTGATCTGGATCATCATCATCTTCACCATCATGACCGCTGTGATGCCGGCTCCGCGTGATTTCCGCGGTGATGACGCCACTGCAGGCATGGTGCTGGACCTCTTTGCCTTCACCAATCGCGGCGTCTACATCCCGATGCCCTATTTCCAGAACGGTATCTTTGCCAATGCGGCGATGAACTGGATTCTGGTGCTGGCCGGTTTTGTCCTGTCGCTGGTGATCACCCGCCAGATCACATCCCGCGCCAACGCCAAGCAAGAGGCAACCGGCGTGCGCCCGCGCACCCTGCTGCCCATTTTGGCTGCGTGGTTTGTGCCCTTCGCCGTGCTGATGCTGGTGATGGGGCTGACCTTTGAAGTGCCGGCGCTGAAAGGCTTCAACTTCAAAGGCGGCATCAAGGTCGGTGGCCCGCTGATTGCCCTGTGGTTCGCCCTGTCGATCTATACCGGTGCCTTCATTGCGGAAAACGTGCGTGCTGGTATTCAGGCTATTAACAAAGGCCAGACCGAAGCCGCCGCTGCATTGGGGCTGCGCTCGGGTCGGATCATGAATTTGGTGGTCCTGCCGCAGGCGCTGCGGGTGATCATCCCGCCGCTGATTTCGCAGTTCCTCAATATCACCAAGAACTCTTCGCTGGCGATCGCCGTGGGCTATGCGGATATCACCGCAACGCTGGGCGGGATCACCCTGAACCAGACAGGTCGCGCGATTGAATGTGTTCTGCTGTTGATGCTGTTCTATCTGACCGCATCGCTGCTGATCTCGATGGCGATGAACTTCTACAACGCATCCGTGAAGCTGAAGGAGCGCTGAGACATGGCAACACCGAAAGATTCGATTGCCTTCGTCGCCGAAGGCACACTGCCGCAGCTGGATCCGCCCGCAAACTCCGTGGGTCCGGTTAAATGGCTGCGTGAGAACTTGTTCTCCACCCCCGCCAACACATTGCTGACCGTTGCGTCCTTCTATGTGATCTACATGATCCTCGGGCAGGTTCTGCCTTGGGTGATGAATGGTCTGTGGACCACCGGCAGCCTGTCGGAATGTCGCGAAATCCTGCAGGGTGAAACCGGCGCTTGTTTCTCGGTCCTGACCGAACGCTGGCACCAGTTGCTCTATGGTTTCAAATATCCGGCATCGGAATACTGGCGCCCGAACCTTGCTGTGGTTCTGTTGCTGGTTGCCGCTGCGCCGGTACTGTTCTTTGACTTGCCGCGCAAGTTGCTGATCTTCACCGCGCTTTACCCGTTTATTGCCTACTGGCTGATCTGGGGCGGAACGATCCTGGCGCCTGTCGTGGGCCTCTTGGGTTTCGTCGGTGCCGGGCTGGTGTTCCGCACCCTTGGGCGTGACAACTTCGCTCTTGGCTTCATCGGTGCCATTGGTGCCGCGCTGGTGGTGTGGTACGTGGGCGGGGCGCTGATCCCTGAGGGCGCATCGGATAATGCTGTGCTGCAGGCGGTGCCCAGCCGTGACCTTGGCGGGTTCATGCTGAACCTAATGCTGGGCGTCACCTGTGTGTCGCTGTCGCTGCCCTTGGGTATCGCGCTGGCACTGGGGCGTCAGTCCAACATGCCGCTGATCAAAGGCATCTGTGTGGTCTTCATCGAGTTCGTGCGCGGCGTGCCGCTGATCACGCTGCTCTTTGTCGCCTCGGTGATGTTGTCTTACTTCTTCCCACCAGATAGCACGGTGGACCTGTTCCTGCGCGTTGTGATCATGATCACCCTGTTCTCCTCGGCCTATATCGCCGAAGTGATCCGGGGCGGTCTGGCCGCATTACCGAAAGGGCAGTACGAAGCGGCAGACAGCCTTGGCCTGGCCTATCCCGAAGCGATGCGTCTGATTATCCTGCCGCAAGCATTGAAAATCTCGATCCCCGGTATCGTGAATGTGGCCGTTGGCCTGTTCAAAGACACCACACTGGTTTCGGTGATCTCGATGTTTGATCTGGTCGGTATGATCCGCGGCCCAATTTTGGCGTCCACCGAATGGAACGGCGTCTACTGGGAACTGCTGGGCTTTGCCGCGCTTTTGTTCTTTGTCGTCTGCTACGGCATCTCTCAATACTCACAGTGGCTCGAGCGTCGCCTCGCCACCGATCACCGTTAAGGAGTTCAACATATGTCTGAACTGGCAATCGACCGCGCAATTGACCGCACCAAAATGCAAGTCTCGGATGAGGTCGCAATCGACATCACCGGGATGAACAAATGGTACGGTGCGTTCCATGTGCTGCGCGACATCAACCTGACCGTCAATCAGGGTGAACGTATCGTTATCGCAGGCCCCTCGGGGTCGGGTAAATCGACCCTGATCCGCTGCCTGAACGCGCTGGAGGAACACCAGCAGGGCAAGATCATCGTTGATGGTACAGAACTGTCCAATGACCTGAAAAACATCGACAAGATCCGGTCCGAGGTTGGCATGGTGTTTCAGCACTTCAACCTGTTCCCGCATCTGACCATTTTGGAAAACTGTACGCTGGCCCCGATTTGGGTGCGTAAAACGCCCAAGAAAGAGGCCGAAGAGCGTGCAATGCACTTCCTTGAGAAGGTGAAAATCCCCGATCAGGCGAACAAATATCCCGGTCAGCTGTCTGGTGGTCAGCAGCAGCGTGTGGCGATTGCGCGTTCGCTCTGCATGATGCCGCGTATCATGCTGTTTGATGAACCCACCTCGGCGCTGGACCCAGAGATGATCAAAGAGGTGCTCGACACCATGATCGAACTGGCCGAAGAGGGTATGACCATGCTGTGTGTGACCCACGAAATGGGCTTTGCCCGTCAGGTGGCAAACCGGGTAATCTTTATGGATCAGGGGCAAATCGTGGAACAGAACGAACCGGAAGAGTTCTTCAACAACCCCAAGAGCGAGCGGACCAAGCTGTTCCTCAGCCAGATCTTGGGCCACTAAGAAAACCTCTGATACGATACAGAAACGGCGCCCCAAGAGGGCGCCGTTTTGCTGTTCTGGCGTTAGAAAAGCGGCTGGGAATTTGGGGCAAATTCCAAGGCGCTTAGATCAATCGCCGCGGAATGGTGAAATCAAGCACCATGCCTGTCTGCGGTCGCACCCCGGCCCAAGCATCTGCCTCAAACCCAAACACCGTTGTGGCGCAGGTGGGGTAGGGGGCAAACCCATCATCACGCGGATCCGCCGCCGCCAATTGCTGCGCCAGATCGCCAATGCCGGGGTTGTGCCCCAGCATCAAAACCGTCTGCGCGTCACGCAGCTGCCGCAACACCTCTAGCATCTGCAAGGCAGGCGAGAGGTAGAGGGACCGCATCATCCGTACCTCGGCGGTCATCCCCAACCGCTCCCACGTTGCCTGAGTGCGGACAGAATCCGAGCTGAGCACAAGGTCCGGAAGATGCCGTCTCTCACGCAGCCAATCCCCCATCGCCGTGGCCGAGGCACGACCGCGTTTGTTCAGCGGACGCTGATGATCGCTTAGCGTGGGATCATCCCAATCGGATTTGGCGTGGCGCATAAGGATCAGTTTCAGGCTCATAGAAAGGCCTCCATATGAAAGGCACTGTGATCCGCGTTCCGTGGATAACGGGCGCTGATCGGGCAGGCGCGGCGGGCCAGGCACCCCCGCATACAAACCTTGCCAGCCGCACTGCTGATATGGGCCTTGCAGGCAGAAACATCATAGATCCCACTGTCAAAGGCACCAACAGGGCAGGTGCTGCGGCAGGGTTGGTCTGCACAGCTGTCACAGGGGCACAGCGGTACCTTCTTCGGGATCTCTAACCGCTGGGGCAGCCCCAGCGCGCCGCGATAGGACACCAGCAGCCCCGCTGTATCATGCACCAACAGATTGATCGGGGAGGGCCAAGCCCGCCCTGTCGCCAGCGCCCATTGATAAAACGGCTGATAGGGTGGCCCGCCGAATGGATAAAACGCCTGGCCGTCAAATTGCGTCGCCAGATCAGTGATCATCCGGGTGGACCAGCGATCCATCGGATCGGGCAGGCCATCACCATACTCTGCCGTATGGACGAACTGTGGCCAAAACCCCGGCTCCTTTGGACCTAGCAGGATCAGCGTTTCCACCCCTGCCAGATCATTGGGGTAGAGCGCCCCCATAATAACAAGATGCCGCCCGGAGGCGGCATCTTCGATATCAGACCAGCTGATCAAACGTCCTCGGCTTCATCACCGCGGATCATTGATCCGGCGCCGTGTTCGGTGAACAGCTCCAACAGGCAGGCATTGGGCACCCGCCCGTCCTGAATAACGACCGCGCGCACGCCATCTTCTACCGCCTTAAGCGCGGTTTCGGTTTTCGGGATCATGCCGCCAGCGATGGTACCATCGGCGATCATGTCGCGCACCTGTGTGGTGCTCAGCTGGGTGACAACCGCCCCGTCAGCGCCTTTGACACCCTCCACGTCGGTGAGCAGCAGCAGGCGATCGGCCTGCAGCGCACCCGCGATGGCACCGGCGGCGGTGTCACCGTTGACGTTATAGGTCTCATTGCCCTCACGGCCTGCGCCGACGGGGGCGATCACCGGAATCATTCCGGCATCATACAGATCACGCACCACCTGCACGTTCATCTGGGCGGGACGCCCGACGAAACCCAGCTCTGGATCATCCACATCACAGATCATCAGCCCGTCATCTTTGCCGGAAATACCAATGGCGCGGCCACCTTCATGGTTGATCGCCTGCACGATACGCTTGTTGACCATCCCAGCCAGCACCATTTCGACGACCTCAACCGTGGCCTTATCGGTCACCCGCTTACCGCGCACCCAATCGCTTTCGATGTTCAGCTTGGCCAGCATTTCATTGATCATTGGGCCGCCGCCATGCACGATCACAGGATTCACGCCCACTTGTCGCATCAGAACCATGTCGCGGGCAAATTCGGCCATCGCCTCATCATTGCCCATGGCGTTGCCGCCAAATTTCACGACCACCACCGCGCCGGTGAAGCGCTGCAGGTAGGGGAGGGCCTCGGACAGGGTCCGGGCCGTTGCAATCCAATCGCGATCCATGTTCTGCTTCTTCATTGTGAACGTCTTATCTCTAACTAACCTAAACGGTGTTATCCGCTCAGCGGGCTGCTGCCAACCCCGCGATCTGCTGTGACTGCGGCGCCGGGTCCGGTTGCGCCCGCTGGTGGGGATGCTACGCTGACCGCAAAAGGTGGCTAGAGAGAGTGGCAGAGATGAGTGATACAGGCGACAGACGTAAAACCCTGCTGTTGACTGGCGCCAGTCGCGGTATCGGCCACGCCACCGTGCGTCGGTTCAACAAAGCGGGCTGGCGGGTGATCACCTGTTCCCGTGCGCCCTTTCCAGCGGAATGCCCCTGGGGTGGAGGGGCGGAAAACCACATCCAGATCGACCTGTCTGACCCTGCCGATACCATCAACAAGGTTGAAGAAATCCGCGACCGTCTGGACGGCAAGTTGGATGCATTGGTCAACAACGCGGGCATCTCACCCAAAACCCCCGAAGGCGGGCGGCTCAATACCATTGACACTGATCTGATGACGTGGGGGCAGGTGTTCCATGTGAACTTCTTTGCCTCTGTTGTGCTGGCCCGTGGCCTGCGCGAAGAACTGGCAGCGACTAAAGGCGCTGTTGTCAATGTGACCTCCATCGCAGGCTACCGCGTGCATCCCTTCGCCGGTGCCGCCTATGCCACGTCCAAGGCCGCGCTGACCGCGCTGACACGTGAAATGGCACATGACTTCGGCCCGATGGGCGTGCGGGTCAACGCGATTGCACCGGGTGAGATTGAGACCGCGATCCTGTCACCGGGCACTGAAAAACTGGTTGAGGATATTCCGCTGCGCCGTTTGGGGCAGACCGAAGAGGTGGCAAACACCATCTATTTCCTCTGTACTGATGCGTCGTCCTACATCACCGGCACAGAGATTGAGGTGAACGGCGGCCAACACGTCTGAGGCCGCCGTTAATGTGTCTTAGATCAGCGTCGCAATGGTGCTGCGCAGCGTCTCGATCCCATCGCCTTTTTCGGATGAGGTGACGATCAGTTCAGGAAAAGCGGCGGGGTGTTTCGCCAGCCTCTCACGCACCTGATCCAGAATGCGTTCACGATCCTTGGCCTTCACCTTGTCTTCCTTGGTCAATACGCACTGGAAGGTCACGGCGGAGCTGTCCAACAGGCTCATAATCTCCTCATCCACGGGTTTCACCCCATGGCGATGATCGACCAGCACAAAGGCACGGCGCAGGTTCTGACGGCCGGACAGATACTGTTTCAGCAGCCGCTGCCATTTTTCCACCACCGCCAGCGGCGCGTTGGCAAAACCATAGCCGGGCAGGTCGACCAGATAATGTTCTTCACCCGCGGTGAAAAAGTTGATTTCCTGCGTACGGCCCGGCGTGTTTGACGCGCGCGCTAGACCCTTGCGGCCGGTGAGTGCGTTGATCAGGCTGGATTTCCCGACGTTCGAACGACCGGCAAAGCAGACTTCGATCCGGTCCGCCTCTGGCAGGCCGTTCATTGCGACCACGCCCTTGAGGAAGTCGGTTTCACCGGCAAACAGCAGGCGGCCCTTTTCGCGGGTGATTTGATCCGGCGCTTCGGCCAGTGGGAAGGGGAGTTGCATCAAAGTACCTCAAAGCGGTCGCCAAGCGCGATCTCGCCATCATTCAGAACCTCGGCACGGATGCCGAAATCAGTGTGCCCCTGACTGTCACGGATCGCCTTCAGCGTGGTCTGATCGCGTTCACCAGTTTCGGGGTTTGTTTCCGTGGCGCGGCAGCGCTGGATGCGGTCAATCACCTTCAGTCGCACGTCGCCAATCCGCAGCTCACGGCCCATCAGATCCAGTTCGGACCATGCCGTTAGCCCGTCAACCCACAGGTTGCCACGAAATCGGCGCTGATCCAGATCGGCACCCAGAGTTTGGCCCAGATCGGTCAGCGATGAGGTGGACAGAATCGATACAGCGGAAAAATCCGCGTCGGCCATGCCGCCGGCTGGGGCCTTGATCAGGGTATGCGGCGCGGCGCGTTCCGCAGGATAGATCGGTTTGATCCACTCCACCACCTTGGCACCGTCCAGATCTGGGTTCACCGTCAGATCATCCAGCTTCGGATGGGTCAGCGTGATCAGATCACCATCACTGCGAGCGGTGACCGCCATCAGTTCTGGGCCGTAACAGCCGCGGGCGAAATACCGGCAGCTCTGCCATGCGCCAGTGTCCACTGCATCGCCCGTCAACACGCCATAGGCCCGATCCAACGGAACAGGCCCGCCTCGTGAGAGACGGACCTTGGAGAGAGGCTCGGCCCCGATGCCTTTGATCGGGTGCCGCCAAAGATTTGCGACTGTTGCGCTCATTCTTTTGCCTTTTCCTTTCGCTTGAAGCTCGACTTGATGTTGCCGAACACGTCCGGTTTGTAACCGTGGCTGCGCATGATCAGATACTGCTGGGTAAAGGTGATCATGTTGTTGGTGATCCAGTAGAGGACCAGACCGGAGGCAAAGCCGCCGAGCATGAACATAAACACCCAAGGCATCCATGCAAAGATCATCTGCTGTGTCGGATCCGTGGGCGCCGGGTTCAGTTTTTGCTGCAACCACATGGAGATACCCAGCAGGATCGGCAGAATGCCCAAGCTGATGATTGCCAGAATGGAACCGGGTTCTGGCGGGGTAAAGGCCAGCAGACCAAACAGGTTCAGGATTGAGCTGGGATCGGGTGCCGACAGATCGGTGATCCAGCTGACCCAAGGAGCGTGGCGCAACTCAAGCGTGACGAAGATCACCTTGTAGAGCGAGAAGAAGATCGGGATCTGGATCAGGATCGGCAGACAGCCTGCCGCCGGATTGACCTTTTCCTTCTTATACAGCTCCATCATCGCTTGCTGCATCTTCTGGCGGTCATCGCCCGCCTTTTCCTTCAACGCTTCCATCTGTGGCTGCAGTTCCTTCATCTTCGCCATCGATGCATAGGATTTATACGCCAGTGGGAAGACGAGGATTTTGATCACCACGGTCAGACCGATGATGGCCCAGCCCATGTTGCCGATCATGGCGTTCAGCGTGTGCAGCAGCCAGAAGATCGGTTTGGTGAAGAAGAAGAACCAGCCCCAGTCGATCGAATCGAGGAAGCCGGGCACGCCTGCGTTGTTTTCATAGGCGCGGATTGCCTCCCATTCCTTCGCGCCTGCAAACAGACGGGTGGAGGCTGTTACGGTTGCGCCGGGGGCCAGCGTTTGGGTCGGTTGTACCGCTTCGGTCTGGTAAACGTCGCTGCGTTCGTCATATTTACGCACAGACTTAAAGCCCGCTTCGGGGATCAGGGTGGCCATCCAGTAATGATCGGTGAAACCGGTCCAGCCGGCTTCCGACACTTGGGTCACTTCGGCACGTGATCCTTCGCGGGCGTCGAAGTCCAGATCGGCTACGTCGTCATAATCCACCTCTGCCAACTCGCCGTCGGCCATAGAAATCAGGCCTTCGTGCAGGATGAAGAAGTTTTTCATCTCTTCCGGCTCACCGTGGCGGGCAATCACACCATAGGGCGCCAGCGACACGGTTGTGGCCCCGCTGTTCGTGACGCTCTGGGTGATCTGGAACATGTAGTTCTCATCAATCGCCATTTCGCGGGTGAAGATGAGGCCAGCGCCGTTGTCCCAGGTCAGGGTCACAGGGCTATCTGCGGTCAGCACGTCATTGCCGTTGACCGACCAGATGGTGTTGGCGCCGGGCACCTGATCGATGGCCAGCCCCTGACCGGGCGCCCAGCCGAACAGGGTGTAATAAGGCTGCGCGCTGTCGATGGGTGACAGCATGCTGACGATGTCAGAGTCTGCGTCCAGCGTTTCGCGGTAGTCCTTCAGCGCCAGCGTGTCGATACGGCCACCTTTGAGAGAGATGGAGCCGTTAACCCGTGCGGTCTCAATTGCCAGACGTGGGGCATCGGTGGTTTCCACCTCTGTCGCGACAGCGGCGGCGGTGTTGGCGGCGGCAGCTGCAACGGGGGCGCTGGCCTCAGCCGTCACTGCGGCGTTGGGGTCGGTTGCGGTCTGTTCCGGCGGGGGGAACATGACAAACCAAACCAGAATTACGACAAAGCTGAGTGCTGTTGCCAAAAGAAGGTTTTTGTTCTGATCGTCCATCGGGGGTGCGTGCCTGTCCTTGGAATTCTTAGCCGCTGGTTCAACAGAGTGCGGCCCCAAAGGTCAAGGGCTTTCCCCCCGTTTGCGACGATAGGCGCTGTTTTGTTGGGGTTTTATACGCAACTGGCGTTGGGGGCCGGCGTGCAGGCCGCGTGCGGCCCGGGGAATCGTTTGGCCCGCACCTGAGTGCGCTCCCGCCATTCTGACCGTTTTATCTGGTGCGATTGCTCAGGGTGCGGCCAATCTCTGGCACCAATGGATCGCGCGATTGATACCTGCGCAGCCAGTCCAGCGTATCCTTGGCGGGCATAGGTCGGGCGATGCCAAACCCCTGCACATGGCGGCAGCCCATCTGTGCCAGCAATGTGTGTTCTTCGGCAGTTTCCACGCCCTCAGCCAGGCTGTCCACCCTCAGCTGTTCCGCCATCGACAGGATCGCTGCGACCAAACGCTGCTGGTCTTGATCCTTATCTATGCTGGTAACAAAGGAGCGGTCGATCTTGATCCGTTTGACATCAAAACGGCTGAGCGCGGTGATCGAGGCGTTGCCAGTGCCGAAATCATCTAAGTCAATGCCGCAGCCCAGTGTCGCGAGTTTGGCGATATTCTGCACCACCACATCATCGGGGGAGGCGGCGACAACGCTTTCCAGAATTTCCACATTCAGACGGCTGGGGGCAAGGTCGAAACGATCCAGCGTCCAGTTGATTTTGTCCACCAGTTTAGGATTGCGCAGTTCCGCGTCAGAGAAGTTGACGCCAACCTGCGGCACCACGACCCCCGACTGATCCCAGGACGCCAGCGCCATCAGGCTATGGGTCAGGACCACATCGCCCAGCCGTTCGCACAGTCCATGCTGTTCGATCAGTGGCAAGAATTCCGACGGGGGGACAATCTGATCGCTGTGTTTCCAACGCGCCAGTGCCTCGACCCCCGTAATCTCCCCCGTTTCGGTGGAGATCTGGGGCTGGAACCACGGATGAATCGCTCCGCTTTCCAAGGCGCGGACCAGATCGTGCAGCCGGTCGGTACGCGCACGCCGCCGTCCTTCCATCCCCGGGGCATAGGCGCGGATCGCAGCAGGAGCATTGTGCAGCGCATCATCCAGCGCGGCCTGCGCGGCCTCCAACATGGCTGGGCCAAACGGATGCGCCATCTGCCGCTCCAGTGCAAAACCGACCGAACAGGTCATATGCAGCGCCGTGCCATCCAGCGGCACAGGGCGCGCCACCGTGTCCTGTAGCCGTCGCGCCAGTTGCAGCGCGTTTTCCAGGTCCAGCGTTGCCACCGGCGCCAGCACCACCGCATATTTGCCGCCGCCCTGATTGAACAGCCGATCATCAGGTCGCAGCACCCGCTGCAACTGACCGGCAATGTGGGTTTCTACCTGATCGGCCGCCGAAAACCCATGCTGGGTGTTCATTTTGTCAAAGGAATCGATCGCCACCAGAAACAAGGCAGAGCGTAGATTTCGCATGTCGCACTGCAGTAGGAACTGATCCAGCGTCGCCTCCAATCCCAGTGGTGCAGGCATCACCGCCTTCGTCGCCATGCCACCGTTCATTGCAATTAAAGCTGGCAGCCCCAGTGCCACTGCCAGCAGCCATCCCTCACCGCCCAGCCAGAGGGCTGCCAGCATCAGCGCTGGCAGAAAGGCCAGTGCCTGCGGACCTGACATCACTGCATTGAACGCACGGCGCAGGGACCGAACGGGCAGACCCCGGGCCGGAAAGACAGAAGTGACAGCGGAAAACAGGCGCATACTCGTGACCTTTTGTTGTCGGACAGGACAACTTGGTCACGAAATGCTCAAAGGAGGATTAACGCAACTTGGGTATTTCATCCGCGATCTGATCAATTTTATCTTTCCCCAGTGCGAGGCCCATAAAATCGAACAGTTTCGGATCCAGCATATGCGACGGGCGCACATTGGTCAGTGCACGGAACATCACCTGACGGCGGCCGGGGCTGTTCTTTTCCCATTGATCAAGGATCTGTTTTACCTGCTGACGCTGCAATCCGTCTTGTGATCCGCACAGATCACAGGGAATGATCGGATAGTTCATCGACACGGCAAACTTTTCGCAATCCGCTTCGGCCACATGAGCAAGGGGACGGTAGACAAACAAATCGCCCTCTTCATTTACCAGCTTCGGCGGCATGGTCGCCAGACGGCCGCCGTGGAACAGGTTCATGAAAAAGGTTTCCAGAATGTCATCGCGGTGATGACCCAGCACCACCGCCGAGCAGCCCTCTTCGCGTGCGATCCGGTAAAGGTTCCCGCGGCGAAGACGTGAACACAGTGCGCAATAGGTGCGGCCCTGCGGAACCTTGTCCATCACGACAGAATAGGTGTCCTGATACTCAATTCTGTGCTCAACGCCCATCCGCTCCAGAAACTCTGGCAGGACGGTGGCCGGAAACCCCGGTTGTCCCTGATCCAGATTGCAGGCCAGCAGATCCACAGGCAGCAGACCGCGCCATTTCAGCTCGTGCAGGACGGCCAGCAGGGTGTAGCTGTCTTTGCCGCCTGACAGACATACCAGCCAGCGGGTGCCGCGTTCGATCATGCCATATTGCTCAATCGCCTCGCGCGTCTGACGCACGATTCGTTTGCGCAGCTTCTTGAACTCGGTCGTCGAAGGCGCGCCGGCAAAGAGCGGGTGGATATCGTCCAGATCATCATCAAGCATGCGCCGCCGCCTAAACGCTGAGGGCCGCTTTGCCAAGTAAAATCTTGCGCAGGATCACCGCGTGCAGGCCAAGGTTATATGTGGTTTCATCCAAACAGGACGGTGCTGCGTATACCTCAGTAAAGGAGGTTCTCGTGCGTGCATTTATCATCCTGATTCTCAGCCTCAGTGCCCTGATCACCCTCACCGCCTGCGGCAAGCCCAGCCTTGAGGATCCCAAGCTCAGCGACAAGCAATTGAACTTGGAGGAATACTTTGATGGTCGCACCATCGCCTACGGTCAGTTCAATGATCGTTTCGGCACCGTGCGGCGGCGGTTTGAGGTGGTGATTGATGGCACATGGGACGGCGAAACCCTGACCTTGGTCGAAGACTTCGCCTATGCCGACGGCAGTACAGAGCAACGCATCTGGCGCCTGCGCAAAACCGGTCCCGCTGGCGCGGATCAGACGTGGGAAGGCACGGCACAGGGCGTGCAGGGCATCGCCGTGGGGGAGGAGCGTGGGGATACCTTCAACTGGCGCTACCAGATCGACCTACCCGTGCCGGGCGGTGACACGCTGCGTGTCGATTTTGACGACTGGATGTGGCTGTTGGAGGATGGGCGTCTGCTCAACCGCGCGTATATGTCCCGTTTTGGCGTGGAACTGGGTGAAGTTCTGATCTTCTTTGAGAAACAGTAAGCGTAACGCTCTGTTTTGCTTGCGAAACAAGGAATTTTGCACCCGTTTTGGATTGATGAATTGACGATTTTCTCGGTGATCGGATAACAGTTTCAAGACTTGCTGTGCGGCTATTTGCACGGATAGGTGTTTGAAAGGATTGAAATGGAAACCGGTTTCTTCAAATGGATTTGGCGCTTTAACGGTGTTGTTATTGCCTGTGCTTCACTCATCTTTCTGATCACGACAGTCTTTAGTGCCGTGGTGACATATAACTCTTGGATGAGTGGTGAAAGCGTGTTTGCGGTCAGGCACAATGACGAAGAAAAGCTGCCCAAGGTGCGGGATGAAAAGAGCTTTCGTTATGGCACAGCGTTTGTAGCGGGCGATGCTTATGTTGTTCCGCTCGTAGCGAGGCGCCGCAGCCTTATCTTGGGGGCGGGCAGCTATGCTTTGCCGGATCAGGTGAATTACTTGCATGTTGCAGCTGACGGGCAAAGTACATGGTTGTTTGATGGTGTGGATCAACTGGCGCTGAACAAGACTGAACTAAAGCGCCCTTTGGGGGATCAGAATGCGCCGATTGTGGCTTACACGCTGGAGGTGGTGCGACGTGACACCAATGGCGATCAGCGCTTGTCAGATCGTGATCGCAAAGGCCTGTGCTTGCTAGATGCAGCGTTTTCTGTCTGCACGCCTATTCTAACGGATCACGACAGCTACCAGCTGGTGGGTGAAACGGAAGAGGCGCTGACCATCGCCGCCACCCGTGATAAGGCGGTGACGCTGTTCACCCTGTCGCTTGCGGATCAAACCATCCTTCGCGAACAGGCTTTACCTGCGGTGGAGACGGCTTTGCCCCCGAACTGACAGTTGGGGGAGGGGCGCGTGCAGGGAGGCTTGCCTCCCTGCACGCGCCCCCGCCTTACCGACCCCGCCGTGGGGGTGCGGTTTGGGTGGGCAGGCCCAGATCGCGACGCATGTGGTCTGTCATCCGTGCTGCCGCACGCTTGCGGGTCCGCTGACGGCTTTGCGCATGGATCAGTGCGCGCAGGACGCTGATCAGGCCGTGTTTGGTGATCAGCTCTTCTAGAATCAGGCTGGGGTTCAGCCCATTAGGAGTGGTTTCGGTACGTGTCATATGTTGATGCGGTCCACTTGGACCGGTCCTTCAGTGTTGAGGGTAGGTGGGCCGACATCGGGATGCGGTGCGACTAAGATGGTGCAGATGCACCAAGGGGCAGTGGTCACAGATCAGCAGGCGATGTCGGAAAGGATGGGGCCATCATGGCGCCCGTTGGCGAAGGATCGGAATGCTTAGCGCAGTGCGCAAGCCCCGCCGCGTCGTGCCGCGGGGTATCCCGCCAGGCCGCGTCCCGCGCCAGATTGGACCTCAGCCAGCTGAGAGCGATATGCAATGATATACATGGTCACCCTCCTTGCCTCTGGTTGTGGACCTGTGGAGGGCATACACGATTTGGGCGGGATCGCAAAATACGCTGTGCAGTGTTTGCCCGGTCCGGCGCATGGCTGTGTTTTTCGGATCACGTTCGCCACGGCCAATGGGGGGCACGCCTGCTAAGAAGCCAAGATGAAATCACACGATTAATGGTTCCAACTGTGGCGCGAGGGGGTGACTGCGTGAATGCCAGAGGGTGCACAGCGCGATGCGGCGCCGGAATATGAACATATCTATACCCCGCCTTGGGTACGGCAGAAAACGAACCTGGTACAGTTGCAGTGCAGCAGCGCGACTGTGCGGCAGGGCGCTGGGCATTGCGGCACATCCGTTGATGATCACATTTGGTATTGGCCGGGGCACATCTGTGTCACTGCAAAACGGTGCGAGGGTTTCGTGCCCTCGGCAGGGGCATGATGGCGGTTCAGCGGGGCTGATCGTCGCCTGTTTCGCAGCCGCCTTTGCCTGTCGGCTCTGGCACTGGATCATAGCCAGAACTGCCAAGTGGGTGACACCGACCGATGCGGCGGAGCGCCAGCCAGCTGCCTTTGAAAGCACCGTGTTTTTCCAACGCTTCCAGCGCGTAGGCAGAGCAGGTGGGTTGGTAGCGACAGTTGGAGCCAAGCCAGGGGCTGATTACCAGACGATAGAAATGCACTGGTAGGGCAGCGATATGGGCAAGCGGGCTCATGACGTCTGAGGTTTCCATTTGTGCGGTCGATTGTGAGGACGTTTCGCCTTGTCCCCCTCACCCCGCGGCGGGGGCGGTTGGTGCAGACGTTTCAGTGCATATATAAGGTCACCCTGCAGCTGATCAAAGGGGCGCTGGGCGGTTGCCTCGGCGCGGCCGATCAGAACGTAGTCATAGTCAGGCAGGCCATGCTCCGGCAGGACCAGACGCGCGACCTCACGCATCCGGCGTTTCGCACGGTTGCGGGCCACGGCATTGCCAACCTTTTTGGAACAGGTAAATCCGACACGTACGCCGGTTGCAGCTTCCTCCGGCTGGCGTTTGCGGGCCTGCACCATCATACCGCCCGTGCCTTGCCGGCGCGCTTTGGCGGCACGCAGGAAATCGCTGCGGTTCTTCAGAACCGTCAGACAAACAGAAACCGCCGGAGGGGTCTTCCCCATGTCGGCACTGTCGCCTGTCATGGGGGCCTCCGGCGGTGTCATCTGTCCGATAAGTGGCTAAGCTTATGCGCTCAGCGACTTGCGGCCACGTGCGCGACGTGCATTCAGAATCTTGCGGCCTGCTTTGGTGGCCATGCGCGCACGGAAACCGTGGCGGCGTTTACGAACCAGGTTCGAGGGCTGGTAGGTGCGTTTCATCGCTCCGACTCCATCTTGTCTAGAGGGCCAGACAAGCGGAATCGCTACGGCCCGATATATAATCCGAGGCCCGTCCTTAGGGGGGATTTCGGCAATAGTCAAATGCCCAAATCCGGTTTTGCAACAAAAATGCTGCAATTTCGGACGGTGGACGGTGTTTGTGTAACAAACCCCGCCTTTACCCGCGTTTTCTGCACCGGATCGTAACCAGATATCAACCCACCGTGAGGATGCTGCGCACAGACTGTCAAAAATGGCCCGTAATCTGCATCTTAGGCCTGAATGAGTTGAGCAAAACCAACGTGGACCCTGCACTATGACACATGATTCCCAACCCCCGAACAGCGATTCCAGAGGTAAGGACGCGCCCAAGTCCGGCCTTGCGCGTTACCTGCCGCTGGCGGTGATCGGCGTGGCCGCCGTGCTTGGGGCGGTGTTCCTTAAGGATGTGTTCAGCTTTCAGGCGCTGGCAGAGAATCGTCAGGCCCTGATCGCATTTCGCGACGCCAATTACCTGATCAGCGTGCTGCTGTTCATTGCGGTCTATGTGGCGATCGTCGGTTTTTCGCTACCGGGTGCTACCATCGCGACGCTGACCGGCGGTTTTCTCTTTGGCACCTTTCCCGGTGCTCTGTTCAACATCACCGCCGCCACCGTCGGTGCGGCAGCCATCTTTATGGCAGCGCGCTGGGGGCTGGGTGAACGGCTTGCGGCCAAAATGGACGCGGGTGAGGGTGCGGTAAAGAAGATCAAGGAAGGCATTGATGAAAACCAATGGTCGATGCTGTTCCTGATCCGTCTGGTGCCGGCGGTGCCGTTTTTCGTCGCGAACCTTGTGCCCGCCCTTGTGGGGGTGCCGCTCAGCCGGTTCATCATCTCGACCTTCCTTGGCATCATTCCGGGCGGTGTTGTCTACACCTCTGTTGGGGCTGGTCTGGGGGAGGTGTTTGCCCGCGGCGAAACACCCAACCTTGGCATTATCTTTGAACCGGCCATTCTGTTGCCGATCCTGGGGCTCTGCGCACTGGCGGCGCTGCCCATCGTTATTAAGGCCGTGCGCGGCCAGAAAGGGCTGTAACCATGGCTGACATTAAAACCGATCTTCTGGTCATTGGTGCAGGCTCTGGCGGGTTGTCCGTTGCGGCAGGGGCGTCGCAGATGGGTGCCGACGTGACCCTGCTGGAAGGCCACAAAATGGGCGGTGACTGCCTGAACTTTGGCTGCGTTCCCTCCAAGGCATTGCTGGCCGCCGGTCATGCGGCTCACGCGATGAGCGCGGGGGCTGCGATGGGGATCACGCCGGTTGCGGCTGAGGTCGACTATTCCGCCGCCAAGGATCATGTCATGGGGGTGATCAATCAGATCGCACCGGTGGACAGTCAGGAACGGTTTGAAAGCTTCGGCGTGCGGGTGATCCGCGAATACGGTCGTTTCATCGCGCCGCGCACGGTGCAGGCGGGTGAACACACGATTACCGCACGCCGGATTGTGATTTCGACGGGTTCGTCGCCGCTGGTGCCGCCAATCAAGGGGCTGTCAGATGTGCCGTTTTACACAAATGAAACCCTGTTTGATCTGCGTGAGAAGCCGGAGCACCTGATCATCATCGGGGGTGGCCCTATCGGTCTTGAAATGGCGCAGGCGCATGTGCGTCTGGGCTGCAAGGTGACGGTCATCGAAGGGGCGCGGGCGCTGGGCAAAGATGATCCGGAACTGGCGACCATCGCGCTGGACAATCTGCGCGCTGAGGGGATCGAGATCCTTGAAGACGCGCCGGCCGAGGCAATCACCGGAACCGCAGGCGCGATCACCGTGCAGACCCCGAAAGGCGCAGTAGAGGGCACCCATCTGCTGGTCGCGGTGGGGCGCAAGGCCAATATCGACAGTTTGGATCTGGACAAGGCAGGCATCGCCTACACGCCCAAGGGCGTCACCGTGGACGCCAGCATGCGTACCACGGACAAGAAAGTTTTTGCCATCGGCGACGTGGCCGGTGGGCTGCAGTTCACCCATGTCGCGGGCTATCATGCGGGGCTGATCATCCGTCAGGCGCTGTTTGGCCTGCCCGCGAAAGAAGTGACCGCGCATATCCCATGGGCCACCTACACCGATCCTGAAATGGCGCAGGTGGGCCTGACCGAAGAACAAGCGCGCCAGATCCATGGCGATGCGCTGGAAGTGGCGCGGTTTGAATATTCCCACAACGACCGCGCCATCGCGATCCGTCAGACCAGGGGCCTGATTAAGGTGATGGTGGTTAAAGGGCGTCCTGTCGGGGCTTCTATCGTTGGGCATCAGGCGGGCGAATTGATCGCCACATGGTCTTTGGCGATCGCGAATAAGATCAAGATGTCGGGGGTCAGCGCAATGGTCGCACCCTATCCAACCATCGCAGAGCTTAACAAGCGCGCCGCGGGTGCCTATTTCTCGCCTAAACTGTTTGATAACCTACGGGTGAAAAAGGTGGTGCGGCTGGTGCAACGCTTCCTGCCATGATCTCGTGACCCCCTGAGCCCCATATTTTAAAGGGGCGCAGTATTGGAGACCCTATGTTGAACACCCTTTCTGGCCGTTTCCTGATCTTGACCATCATCTTTGTGATGCTGGCTGAGGTTATGATTTTCGTGCCTTCCATCGCGCGGTTTCGCGAAGACTATCTGCTATCGCGACTGGAGCGGGCGCAGATCGCGTCTCTGGCGTTGTTGGCTGATGACATGATCTCCCCCGATCTGGAGGAGGAACTGCTGCGCAACGCAGAGGTGTTCAACGTGGTGCTGCGCCGCGATGAAGCGCGGCAGCTGATACTGGCCGCGCCGATGCCACAGGCAATCTCGGCCAGTTTCGACCTGCGCGATGCTGGCGCGGCGGAATTGATCCGCGATGCAGTTGCACGGCTGATCGATCCCGATCCCAAGGTGATCCGTGTGATCGGCAACCCGGTGCGTGAGGCCGGGCTGTTGATCGAGATAACCATGGAAACCAGCGGGTTACGTGCGGCGATGGTGGATTATGGTTTCAGGGTTCTGATACTGTCGGCGGTGATTTCTGTGGTGACGGCGCTGCTCTTGTTTCTTGCGGTGCGGGCGTTTCTGGTGAAACCGATCAAAGGCGTGGTTCATCATATGAAGGTTTATGCCCGCGATCCCGAAGATACACGCCGCATCATCACGCCCGAATCCAGTCTGCTCGAATTGCGTCAGGCCGAAGAGGCGTTGGAAACCATGCAGACCGAACTGACCAGCGCGCTGAAACAGAAAGAGCGTTTGGCCCAGCTGGGAGGGGCGGTGGCCAAGATCAGCCACGACCTGCGCAACATGCTGACCTCTGCGCAGCTGTTCACTGACCGGATTGAAATGTCGCAGGACCCCGGCGTGAAACGGATGGCGCCGAAACTGGTGAACTCGATCACCCGCGCGGTGCATTTGTGTGAGGCCACGCTGGCCTTCGGCAAAGCGGAAGAACCAGCGCCGCGATTGGAACGGGTCGAGCTGGCCAATTTGGTCAGCGATGTGATCGATGGCGAACGGCTGTCGGCGGGGGGGCATGATGTCAGCTTCTCCGAGGATATTCCGGCGACGCTGCAGATCCGTGCCGATGGCGAACAGATTTTCCGTGTTTTGTCGAACCTGATTCGCAACGCACGTATTGCGCTGGTGCAATCGGGGCAGGGCGGGGAAATTTGCGTCGCGGCCAAAGAGTGTGACGATCATTGGGTGATCCTGGTCAGTGACACCGGCCCCGGTCTGCCGCCCAAAGCGCAGGAAAATCTGTTCCGTCCCTTCCAAGGTGGGGTCAGCAAAGGCGGCACAGGTTTGGGGCTGGCGATTTCGCAGGAGTTGATCCGTGGACATGGCGGCCAATTGCGCCTGAAACAGACCAATGAGTCGGGAACTGTGTTTGAAATCTTCTTGCCACGTGGTGATTCAGAATTGGATTTGGTGCCGTCAGACAATTGAGTGATTTTTGTAAGTGATTGAAAGATAAATATTTTCAAAGAAAATTTAGAAGAATTTCATTTTTCTGTCTTTTTCCGCTTGCAGCTACCAGCGCCAAAGCCTAAACACCGCCACAGACGGACCGATAGCTCAGCTGGATAGAGTACTTGACTACGAATCAAGGGGTCGGGGGTTCGAATCCTCCTCGGTCCGCCATAAAAAGCCCGCCTTAAACGGCGGGTTTTTTTGCGTCTGTAAGGTGGGTTCGTTCCGCATAAGCGCGCCCTTATATCTGTCCGTGTACGGCGGATGTCTGCTTTGTCACACTGTTGAAACAGAATTAACGTTAACCCTTGCGCATGGACGGTGATTCCGTGTCTGGTGGCGCAAACATGCTGGCGCATTTATCCTGACATGGGGCTGCTGTCGGACGTTACACCCTCGAACAGGATCCATCCGATGAACCTTTCCGGCGCACTCTATGCTCTGGTCGCTTTTGGCCTTTTTTCGACACATGATGTGGTGATCAAATATCTGGGCAGTGCCTATGCGCCGGCGCAGGTGCTGTTCTTTGCGACGCTGTTTTCTTTCCCTTTGGTCAGCTTGATGCTGATGCGGGACAAGACAGCGGGCACGCTGTTGCCAGTCTATCCCGGTTGGAACCTGATCCGCACCGTGGCGGCGACCGCGAATGCGCTGTGTGTGTTCCACGCCTTCACCACACTGCCCTTGGCGCAGGTCTATGCGATCCTGTTTTCCATGCCGTTGCTGATCACGTTGTTGGCGATTCCGATGCTGGGGGAGAAGGTGGGGGTGCACCGTGGGGCGGCGATCATTGTCGGGCTTTGCGGGGTGATCATGGTGCTGCGTCCCGGATCGTCGGATCTGGGGCTGGGCCATGCGGCGGCGCTGTCGTCGGCCTGTCTGGGGTCGCTGGTCTTTGTCATTTCCCGCAAGGTCGGGCAGGAGGAGCGTCCGGTGGTGATGATGCTGTATCCGTTGGCGGCAAACTTTGTGGTGATGGGCGTGCTGATGATTTTTGACTATCGCCCCGTAGCGCTGCCTGATCTGGCGGGGATGGGGGCGATTGCGCTGTTGGGCTTTACGGCGGGATTGCTGTTGGTGTTTGCCTACCGCGCGTCAGAGGCGGCGGTGGTTGCGCCGATGCAGTATTCGCAGATCCTGTGGGCGACGGTTTTCGGGCTGGTATTTTTTGATGAGCATCTGGACCGCGCGACCGTGTTGGGCGCGGGGGTGATCATCGTCTCTGGCCTGTATATCCTGTTCCGTGAGGCGCGGGGTGGGCATTCGGAAAATACGCCGGTGCTGCGCAACCGGTCGCGGGTGCCAGCGGCGATGTCGATGTGGATCGGCGCGGTGTTGCGGCGGGGGCCAAAAGCCTGAGGCATTAGCGGCGCGCCTGATACCAGCGCAGAGCGTCCTGTTCGACCCGTTTGATAAAGGGATCCTTGCCCTCCACATAGCGTTCCCAGTCGGTGTCGGCAGCAGTCAGTTGCGCCTTTAGTGCAGAGTATTCTGTTGCCACATCATCGTGGGCACGCAGGTAGTCGCGAAAGGCGAGGTGGCGGGTGATGTCCGGTGCCCCTGTGGCAAAGACATGTAGGTGATGACTGCGCTGGCCGTTCGCATCAAACTTGCGGTAATAGCGGCGCCCGTCGATGCCAAAGGCGCCCATCACCTCATAGCCCAGTGCCTGCATTGCGTCGTCATGGCGGTCTATTTGCGCCAGCTCCGGTACTACGCCCATCAGGTCGATGATTGGCTTGGCCAGAATGCCGGGGATCGCAGTGCTGCCGATATGATATAGGGTCAGCGCCACATCAGGCAGGGCGGCATGCAGCGCCGCGGCCTCTGTTGCGAAGGCCTCGGCCCATGCGGGATCGTGCGGGGTAACGTGATGAACCATAGGGCGTGTGTGCCGCGTTGGCTGCAGGGATGCAAGAGGTCAAACGGCAAAGGAAAACCCCCGTGCACGGCCTGGCGAACGGGGGTTTTATTCATTGGCGGTTGGATGATCAGCCGTTGCGCACGGTGTCGATCATCAGCTGGACGTTTTCAGGATCCGCATCCGGTGTGATCCCGTGGCCCAGGTTAAAGATATGCGGCCCCTTGCCCAGTGCCTGCACAATGCGACGGGTGTCGTCGATCAGGTCCTGACCGCCTGTCACCATGTGGCGCGAGGCCAGATTGCCCTGCACACAGCCATCGACCTGCACATGGTCTGCGACCCATTCGGCACTGACCGAATTGTCAACGGCCACACAATCGGCGCCAGTTGCTTTGGCAAAGCCGATGTAGCCATCGCCTGCCTCACGCGGGAAGGCGATGACGGGGATGCCGGGGTGGCGTTTTTTGATCTCGGCAATGATGCGTTTGGCGGGTTCCAGCGCATATTTCTGGAAATCTGCGCCTTTCAGTGAACCGGCCCAGCTGTCAAACAGTTTCACCACTTCGGCGCCCGCTTCGATCTGTTTGGACAGATATTCAATCGTGCCGTCGGTCAGCAAGTCCAAGAGGCCTTCGAACACCGCGCGGTTTTCGTCCTTCAGCGCGTGGGCCGGACCCTGATCCTTGGTGCCGCGACCGGCGATCATATAGGTGGCGACGGTCCAGGGCGCACCGGCGAAACCGATCAGCGTCGTCTCAGACGGCAGTTCACGGCTTAGGATCGACACGGTGTCATAGATGGGGTTCAGAACCTCGTGAATGTCATCCTTGCCCTTCAGCGCGGCCAGTTGACCGGCAGTGGTGGTGGTCGACAGGCGCGGGCCTTCGCCAGTGACGAACCACAGGTCCGCCCCCAGCGCTTGCGGCAGCAGCAAGATGTCTGCAAATAAGATCGCCGCATCGAAACCATAGCGGCGGATTGGTTGTAGCGTCACCTCTGCGGCCAGTTCGCTGTTATAGCACAGCGACAGGAAATCACCCGCCTGCGCACGGGTGGCGCGATATTCGGGCAGGTAGCGGCCCGCCTGGCGCATCATCCAAATTGGGGGCGTGGGCAGCGTGTCACCTGCGAGGGCGCGCAGGATTTTCTTTTGCTGTTTTTGTGGCTCGGACATCGGGTTTCCTTTCGCTTGTGGGGTTCGTCCCCTTCTGGGCCGCTGATGTCAAGGGGTGCATCCTCTGCGGGATCAATCGCCGCAGGCGTGGGGCTTTCGCGCCCCTTGCCTGTTTCCCAGTCGCCGATTAGAGCTAGGCGCATGACACTGACTTTGCCCACCCCCGCTTCGCCCCTGAAAATTGGCACCCGTGGATCGCCGCTGGCGCTGGCGCAGGCCTATGAGACGCGTGAACGTCTGATGGCGGCTTTTGACCTGCCGGAGGCGGCGTTTGAGGTGGTGGTGATCAAGACCACCGGTGACGATATGTCGCTGATCAAGACAGATACGCCGCTAAAAACGCTGGGTGGCAAGGGGTTGTTCACGAAAGAGATCGAGCAATCCATGCTGGACGGCGGTATCGATATCGCGGTGCATTCCACGAAGGACATGCCGGTGGAGCAGCCCGCCGGCCTGCTTCTGGATACCTTTCTGCCGCGTGAGGATGTGCGCGATGCCTTTGTATCGCTGAAGTATGAGAGCCTGCAGGACCTGCCCGAAGGGGCGGTTGTTGGGTCGTCGTCGCTGCGCCGTCGGGCGCAGCTGCTCAACAAGTTCCCGCATCTGAAAGTGGTGGAGTTTCGCGGTAACGTGCAAACCCGCCTGAAGAAACTGGAAGAGGGCGTGGCGGAGGCGACATTTCTGGCCAAGGCGGGCCTCAACCGTTTGGGCATGGCGGACACTGCGCGCTCGGCCATTGCGCCTGAGGATATGCTGCCCGCGATTGCCCAAGGCACCATCGGGATTGAGCGGCGCGAAAATGACGATCGCGCGGGTGAAATGCTGGCGGCGCTGCATGACGGCGAAACCGGTCAGCGGCTGGCGGCGGAACGGGCGTTTCTGGCCGCTCTTGACGGGTCGTGTGAAACCCCTGTTGCGGGGCTGGCAACGCTGGAGCGCGGCCAGTTGCGCCTACGTGGTGAGGTGCTGCGCCCTGATGGGTCAGAGGTGATCCGAGATGACCGCACCTGTGCGGTGTCGGACGGTGCGGAACTGGGCCGCGCGATGGCGAAGGACATGCTGGCACAGGCGGGGCCTGATTTCTTTAGCTGGCGCGGCTGACCCGACGTAGGTTTAGAATTGAAAAGCCCCGAAGGTGTTCTTCAGGGCTTTGTCGTTCTGGGGCATTCAGGGCAACAGTTTGCCGGGATTTAGGATGCTCTTGGGGTCTAGGGCGGCCTTGATCGCCTTCATCGTGGCGATGGCCTGCGGGTCTTTGCGCCGCCGCATAGAGGGCAGTTTGGACAGGCCGATGCCGTGTTCGGCAGAAAACGACCCGCCGAAGGACAGCGCCACATCCTCCATCAACTCCATGATCTGATCGCGTAGCTCTGCATTGTCGCTGGAAGGCCAGACGGTGTAATGCACATTGCCGTCGCCTAGGTGGGCAACAATAATTTCTTGCGCCTCTGGATCGCAGTCGGGCAGGCGGGTGGCCATGGTGTCCAGAAACGGCGCGACCTTATCGAGTGGCACGGCGATATCGTTTGAAATGAAGGGTTTGCGCGACATCGCGACTTCTGCCGCCGCTTCCCGGCGCGCCCACATCTCGGTGCGTTGAGCTTCGTTCTGGGCGACCACAGCGTCCAGTAGCAGCCCGTCCTCAAACATGACTGCCAGCGTGTCTTCCAGATGGGCGGCGATGGCGGGGCGGCCGTCTGCGCCGGGGGTGCAATCACGGGGGGCAGTGGCGGCAACCTCGACCAGGATGTTGATGTTTTGCGGTGCCTCGAACGGTTCGCGCGCCTGCGGATCGATTTGTTTGTGCACCTCGATATGGCTACGCGGCATATACTCAAACGCCTCTACCGCGCCGCCCGTGGCCTCTTGCAACTGGTTGAGCAGATGCAGCGCCCCGTCCAGCGACTGTGGCGCGACCATCGCGGTGGCGTAGGCGCGCGGTTTGGGATGCAGTTTCAGTACCGCAGCGGTGATGATGCCCAACGTGCCTTCGGCCCCGATCAGCAAGTGGCGCAGATCATAGCCCGAATTGTTCTTGTGCAGCTCGCTCATCAGGTTGACCACCTCACCGGTGGGCAGCACCGCCTCAATCCCCAGAACCAGATCGCGGGTGTTGCCATAGCGCAGTACGTTCGAGCCGCCGGCATTTGTCGACAGGCATCCACCGATCATAGCCGACCCGCGCGCCCCAAAGGTGAGGGGGAATATCATATCCACATCCTCTGTCGCGTCATGGAGCGTGGACAGGATCACCCCTGCCTCCACCACCGCGACGCGGGCATCGGGCCGCAGATCGCGAATGCGGTTTAACCGGTCCAGCGACAACAATACGGCACCGTTTGCAAAGGTGCCGCCAGACAGACCAGTGTTGCCCGACACAGGCACCAGCGCGGTGCCCGTGCCATTGGCCCAGCGGACCACCGCGGCGACCTCTGTCGTTGAAGCGGGGCGCACGACGGCAAGTGGTTCGAAACCATACGCCCCCGTCCAGTCATGGCGCCAGCCTGCCAGATCGTCGCCGTGCAGCACATATTTGCCACCTACGATTTCTTCTAGTTGATCTATCATCAAAACTTCCATTCTGGATTGTGGTCAAGGTGCCACGCTTCAGCCCCAATAGGACGCACATAGCCTGTATGTTTTGTCATAGCTCAAAGATCGGGGCATTGTTTCATCTATAACGGCCCCAGCTAAACCCCCCCGAGTAGCTGATCCAAGTGCCTTTATTATTTTTACCACTCTGAAAGATAGGTTCATTGCCATGTATGAATGTAATCCTCCTTTAACTACCGAGCGATCTTTGCCTATTGCCCTTCTGCGGGCGCGTGAAAAAGTATTGGGGCCGGTGCGTCAGATGCTGTCCAAAGTCGGGCTGACAGAGCAGCAGTGGCGTGTGTTGCGGGTATTGGAGGAATGCGGCGTTCTGGATCCGACAGAGATTTCCGAACGTGCCTGTTTGTTGCTGCCATCGCTGACGCGGATCCTGCACACGCTGGAAGGCAAAGCGCTGATTTACCGGGAGCCGCACCCTCATGACGGGCGTAAACAGCAGATTACGCTGACCAATGCCGGTCGCATGGTGGTTGATGCGAACATGGCCGAAGCAATGCTGCTGTGCCAACAGCTGAAGGCTGGTCTGGGAGAAGCGCGGTTGGAGTTGCTACTGGATCTGTTGAATGATTTGCAGGAGGCATCGCTGGAGGAACCGCGCGCTAAGGAAACGGCCCAAACCAGTTAGCTGGCGATGTCGCTGCAGCACAAAACGCGCGCCGGCTGGCGCGCGTTTTTGTTTGCTGTCTTAGCTGTGTTTTATTGGCGCGGGTGGGCTTAGACGCTGCGTTCCAGATGGGCGCGCAGCTCTTCGGCTTCATGGCGGGCTTCGCGCAGGCCATCCATGGTGGCGGCCAGTTCTGCCTCTGTCTGGCTCAGCTGAGTGGTCAGCTCTGCTTCGCGCTGTTGCAAATAGGTGATCGCCTGATCGCGGGTTTCCTCTGCTTCGTGCAGTTCCTGCGCCATACGGTCCAATTCACCCATGTCCGATTTTGAAATCTGGGTGAAGCGGTGGATCAGCCAATAGGCAAACCACCCCATGCAGAAGGCCACGAATAGAATAATCGCAGTGGCCATGATGAATTGCGTGCGCTCCATAAGGATTAGTTTCCTTCGTTCGTCTGTTCGGCCTCTGGCGTGGCCTTATCTGTGTTTTGCGCTGCCGCCTCTGCGCCTTCGGATGCCATCGCGTCGAGGGCGTTTTCATCCTCGGCGCTGGTGTCGGTGGCGGCAGGACGGATCAGCTTGAATTCAATGCGGCGGTTGGCCTCGCGGCCGTCCTCTGTGCCGTTGTCGGCAATCGGTTGGCTTTCGCCATAGCCGACCGCACGGTAGGCAGAGGTCAGCAGGCGGCGTTCGCGCAGGCCAGACAGAACGGCTGCGGCACGCGCCTGACTGAGAGCCTGGTTCATGCTTTCGCGGCCCTGACTGTCGGTGTGGCCACCGATTTCAAACTTCAGGTCTTCGCTGCAGGCTTTCAGGACTGCGGCGATGTCATCCAGTACGCCTTGGGCCGAGGCATCGGGTGTGTCTGAACCAGGTTCAAAATTGATTTTACGTACCTTTAGGATGTCGTTGACCTGCGTTTCGCATTCCTCGGGGGTTGGCAGGGATGCGATTGGATCCAGTTTTTCCAGATAGGTGACGTCGATGTCAAAACGCTGCGTTTCATTTAGGCGTTCGGCCAGAAAGCCCGCGATCTGGGCCGAAGCATCGGGGCGGCCAGTGTTGCCCTGTACGCGGATCACATCGGGTGTGACGCTGACAAAGCCGTTTGACAGCAGTGATAGCGCTTCAAGGCTGGTCAGCACGCGCAACGACCAGCTTTTGGGCAGGGCCTTATCCAGACGGGCGGCGGTGTGAACGTTTGCATTGCCGAAACGGGCCACTGCGTAGCTTTCGGCTGCGGTGCGGCTCAACTCATCATTAATACGGCCGCGCAGTTGCACCTGACCTTCGGGCGACAGGGTGGCGGTAAACTCCAGCGCATCGCCGTCGTCATTTTTGGCGGTCGGTTTGGGCAAATCAGAATGCAGAGAGAAGACCGCCGGCAGGGTGTTTTCCAATTCGCCCACCACGCGGTCAAACTGCGCCTGATCGGTGCCCAGTTCCGCAACCAGCGAGATGTCGGCGTCGTTGAAGGTGACGGAACCCGCGCCAAGGAACGCCAGCGCCTTGATCGACTGCTCCGCCGCCTCTGCCCAGCGGGGTGAGGGCACGCCGAGGCCGACGGTACAATTCATCTGTTCGTTATCAAGGCCCGCCTCTTTGGCAGCGGCCACAATACGCTGCGCACTGGCGTCGCTATCTGCGGAGCAGGCGTCAAAGCGGGCGGCGCCGTCATCAATGACGAGACGTAGGGTGAAGGGGGTCAGCACAGGACGCGGGGCGGACAGGTCCAGAACCAGTTCCATATCTGCCTTGCGGGACAGTTCGGTTTCCAGGCGGCGCAGCTCTTCGGCGGTTTTGGTCATCGCGGTGATCGCGACCCGATCTGCCTCGATTGAGATTTTGGAGCGCGGCAGCGTTTTCAATGCTCCTAGCGCATAGTCGACAGAGCGCTGCCAGCCTTCGGGGATATCGTAGTCTGCGGTTTGCAGCAGGTCCGACACAGTGCCGCCATCGGCGATCTTGCGCACAGCTTCCAGCAGGGCGTCGCGGTCGCTATCGGTGGGAATAAGGCCAATCAGCGACAACCCGTCGTCATTGCGCAGGATCTCAATAGAGAAGCGCGGCGGTGCCAGATCGGCAGTGCTGGCCACATCCATCTGGTCAATGACCCGTGCGGCATCGACCAGATGCCCGGCGGTGGTCACAGCCTTGAACCGGTCTGCTTCGGAGGGCGCGGTGCCAGTCAGGTAGACCTGAAGGCCGTTGGCATGGACCTCTGCCCATGTCAGGTCTGCAGCGTCCAGACCATTGCGCACCGCCAGTTCCGAGGTGTCTTCGATCACATTGGCAATGCTGCCCGCGGCCGTCAGGCTGAGGGCACCCGCAACCCCGAAGGTTGCCGCGATGATAAGGTACGAGGACAGTCGCATGTCGTCCGGTCTTTATTTATTGGTCCAGCGATGTTTAGGGCCCTTAGGCCCTTAGCGCAATCACATCAGCAGCGCGGTGGCGAAAAACAGCAAGGGCAGCAGGCCGGTGTTGCGATTGGAGCGGAAGAGGCGCAGGCAAACACCCGTGTCTTCGGTATCAAGGCGCAGCATTTGCCAGACCATATGCGCGCCAAACGCCCATGGCCCAAGGAGGGCGATCAGAAGGGCAAAGGGGGACGCCGCGCTGGTTCCAGTCATCGCCAGCCCCACCGCCAGCGCCATTAACAGGACGGCAAGTGTGAGGAAGCGTTTCAACCATTTCGGGGTTTCTTCGGCAAAGAGTCGGGCTGTGGATTTAACCCCGATCAGCGCATCGTCCTCTTTGTCTTGATGCGCGTAGATGGTGTCATAGAACAGCGTCCATGCAATGCCCGACAAGTAGAGGACCACCGCCGCCCAGTGCAGGCTGCCGGTGTGCGCGACCCATGCCAGAAGGGCGCCCCAGTTGAACGCCACCCCAAGGAAAACCTGCGGCCACCATGTAAACCGTTTGGCGAAGGGGTAGATCGCTACAGGCACGATGGCGACAATACCTGCGATGATTGCTGCGGTGTTCAGCGTCAGCAGAAACCCGAGTGATATCAGGCATTGTAGCGCCATCCACACCAGCGCCTGTTTCACCGTGACCTGCCCTGATGGGATCGGACGGGATTTGGTGCGTTCGACTGCGCCGTCAAATTTGCGATCTGTGATGTCGTTCCATGTGCAGCCCGCGCCGCGCATCAAAAACGCACCCACGGCACAGCCGGTGGCGATCCATAGATCGTGCAGGCTGGCCTGCCCGTCATGCAGCATCGCCATCGCCAGCCCCCACCAACAGGGGATCAATAGCAGCCATGTGCCGATGGGACGATCCGCACGACTGAGGCGCAGGTAGGGGCGCGACCATGCGGGTGCCAGGTGATCGACCCAGTTGCCTGTGACGGCGTCAGCGACTGTGCCGCTATCTGGTTCAGGGCCATTCTGGGCTGGCGTATGGGGCTGGTCAGACATAGAAAGGCCTCATGAGCATTAAGATCCGCCTTTATGTAGAGCATCCTTTGGGGCAGGGGCAATCGGTTCCCTTGGGCCGTGATCAGGCGCATTACCTTTTTGGCGTGATGCGCCAGAAGGTGGGCGCGGAACTGGCGCTGTTTAACGGTGTGGACGGCGAATGGCGCGCCCGCGTCGATCAGGCTGGGAAACGCGGGGGGGCGTTGACCTGTGTGGAGCAGATACGGCCCTTGCAGATGCCGCCCGATCTGTGGCTTCTGTTTGCTCCGATCAAAAAGGCACGCACCGATTTTATCGTCGAAAAAGCGGCGGAAATGGGCGCGGCGCGGATCCTGCCAGTTCAGACCGAATACACCAATTCCGAGCGCATCCGTCAGGACCGGCTGCAGGCCCATGCGGTCGAAGCGGCCGAGCAATGCGGCGGCACCTATGTGCCGGAGGTCTGTGATTTGCAGCGCCTTGACCGTCTGCTGGCCGACTGGCCGCAGGATCGTCAGTTGGTCTTTTGTGATGAAGCAGAGGTGGGCGCAGGCAAGGCACTGTCAGAGGCCGCACGTGACAAGGGCGAGAAATGGGCAATTCTGATCGGGCCGGAGGGCGGGTTTTCGAATACGGAGCGCAAACGCCTGCACGCGCTGCCCTTTGCCCATGTGATCAGTCTGGGGCCACGCATTTTGCGCGCTGATACCGCAGCGGTTGCGGCTTTGACGATCTGGCAGCAACACTTGGGCGATTGGTGACTGATTCCCTTTTGAAATTCTGCTCGTGAGGATGCCGTAATGATCCGCCCCGCCACTGATGCTGATCGCCCCGCGCTGGAGGTGTTTCTGGCGCGTCACGCAAATAGCTCAATGTTCCTGCGCTCAAACCTTGAGGAAGTGGGGATCGGCAACGCCGACCATCCGCATGGTACGCTCTATCTGTTGCAGATGGCGGGGGAAAGGGTCCGGGGTGTTTTTGGTCTGACGAACGAAGGCTTTGGCCTCTGTCAGGCGCCGGAGGCTGACGCAGGCGTATGGGCGGATTTTGCTGATGCCGTACGCGGGCGTATGGTCAAGGGAATCACTGGCCCTGATGAACAGGTGGGCCATGCCATTGCCGCGCTGGGCCTGTCAAAGGCGGCATTTACTGTAGATGCGGTGGAACCGCTCTACCGTCTTGACCTCGCAGATCTGATCCTGCCCGATGGTCCGTGTGATATCCGTGCACCGCAGACGCTGGATGTGGAAACACTGACTTTTTGGTATTTGGGCTATGGGCGTGACACTGGTAGTATGGCCGGCCCTGATGCAACCACCCGCGCGATTGAACGGGCGGTGAATGCCATTCAGGGTGACGTGACACGCGTGTTGATCGTTGGCGGCAGGCCGGTTGCGATGACGGCCTTTAATGCGCAGTTTCAGGATATGGTGCAGATTGGCGGAGTCTATACGCCTGACGGTCAGCGCGGGCAGGGCTATGCGCGCCGTGTTGTCGCCGCTCATCTGGCTGAGGCGCGGGCAAAAGGCACGAAAACTGCACTCCTCTTTTCCAACAACGATGCGGCGTCACGTGCCTATGAGGCCATTGGTTTTCAGCGCGTCGGCAGCTACCGTGTCGCAGTATTGCATGTGACCGTCGAGATAGGAGCGTGAACATGAGTTTTATGCGTCCCGAAGCCGCCGCTGGCCTGCGCCGTTGGCGTGAGGTGTTGATTGCGACGCTGATGACGGCTCTGGGGGCGCATTGGTTTTTGACGTCTTTCGGACTGTTTCGCGCCCTTGGCGCCCTGATCGTGATCCTTGGCGGTGTCTGGGTCGTTCTTGCCCTGCGCCGTGCGCGGTTTGATCGCGGTGGCGGTGGGGCTGGTGTGGTGACGCTGGATGAAGGGCGGCTGGGCTATTTTGGCCCGGAGACTGGCGGTGCACTGGCGGTGGAGGGTCTGGTATCGATCCGCATGCTGGTGGACGGCTCAGGGCGCAAACGCTGGTATCTTCTGGCTCAAGACACCACACCACTTGACATTCCTGTGAACGCAGAGGGCGCGGATCAGTTGTTTGACGTGTTCTCGAACCTGCCGGGCCTTGATATGAAGGTTGTTCAGGCCGCTCTTGACGAACCCTTAAGCGAAGAGATCCTGCTGTGGCATGTCGACATGCGAAAGTTGCATTGACAATTGCCGGTACGGACCACAAATCTTTGCCTTCTGACATTCTGATCTGACCCTAGATTCCACGCAGCAGTGACGCCTGCGCAGCAGCCAAAACGGAGCAAGCCCATGTCCATCCCTCAATCCGGCGGCGGGCCGATCGAACATCACGATCAACTGGCAGAATATCTTGCCTCTGGCTGCAAGCCCAAGGACGATTGGCGCATCGGCACCGAGCATGAGAAGTTCGGCTACTGCAAAGACACACTGAAACCGCTGCCATACGAGGGCGTGCGGTCGATCAAGGCGGTGCTAGAGGCGCTGCGCGACCGGCACGGTTGGGCACCTGTTGAGGAGGGCGGCAATCTGATCGGGCTGACTAAGGATGGCGCGAACGTGTCATTAGAGCCGGGTGGGGCGCTGGAACTGTCGGGCGCGCCGCTGGAAACCATTCACCAGACCTGTGATGAGGTGAACGTTCACCTGCGTGAGGTGAAGGATATCGCGGATGAGATCGGCGTGGGTTTCATCGGCTTGGGCGCGGCCCCTCTGTGGTCGCATGAGGAAATGCCCCTGATGCCTAAAGGTCGTTACACGCTGATGAACGACTATATGGAAAAGGTTGGCACCATGGGGCGCGCGATGATGCGCCGGACCTGCACTGTTCAGGTGAACCTTGATTTCGCGTCAGAGGCGGACATGGTGCAAAAACTGCGTGTGGCATTGGCGTTGCAGCCGGTGGCGACGGCACTCTTTGCCAACTCGCCCTTCTTTGAGGGGCAGGTCAATGGCCACAAAAGCTGGCGCTCGAAAATCTGGCGCCACCTTGATGACGCGCGCACTGGCATGCTGCCGTTTGTTTTTGAGGACGGCATGGGGTTTGAGCGGTATGTTCAATATGCGCTCGATGTGCCGATGTATTTTGTTTACCGCGAGGGCAAATATATCAACGCGCTGGGCCAGTCCTTCCGCGATTTCCTGAAGGGGCAGCTGCCCGCGTTGCCCGGTGAGGTGCCGACGCTGAGCGATTGGGCCGATCACCTGACCACCGCTTTCCCCGAAGCACGGATCAAGAAATACATGGAGATGCGCGGCGCGGATGGTGGCCCGTGGCGTCGTCTGTGTGCATTGCCCGGCTTCTGGGTGGGGCTGATGTATGATCAGGGTGCGTTGGATGCGGCCTGGGATCTGGTCAAGAGCTGGGACGCGGAAACCCGCGAAGGGCTGCGCGTTCAGGCGTCGATCGACGGTTTGCAGGCCGAAGTGAACGGCATCAAGATGCACGATCTGGCACGTGAAGTGCTGGATATTTCTGAGGCAGGCCTGATCGCCCGTGCCCGTGAAGGCGCCGGTGGTTTGGTGCCAAATGAAACCCATTTTCTTAACGCATTGAAGGAATCGGTCGACAGCGGTCAGGTTCCTGCGGATGAGCTGCTGGCGCGCTACAATGGCGACTGGGGCGGTGATCTGACCCGCATCTACGCGGATTACAGCTACTGAGCGCAACGGCGTGGCGTCAGTGCAGGGGATGGATTTACCCTGAGGGGACAGACAGGTAAGAGAGCGGGATGATGTCTCGCTTTTTTCGTATCCTCCCGCACGTTCTTTTTTCAATCATCACCCTTGCTGGTGCCGCTTGGTCGGCGACGGCGCTGTGGCTCAACACGGATGGGGCCCTGCGCACATTTGCGCTGGCGCTTCTGGTGGCGCTCGTCCTTGGTGCGCTACGGGTGCAGTTTCATAAACGCCGTTTAGGCTGGGCGCTGCTGGCGGTCACTGCGCTGGTGGTTTTGGGGTGGTATCAAACGATCACGCCGCGTGCGGATCGTCTTTGGGCGCCGGATGTGGCGCATGGGGTGACGGCGCGGGTTGCGGGCGATCAGGTCACCCTGTCGAACCTGCGCGATTTTGACTGGCAGGATCGTGATACCGCGACAGAGGCATGGGTGTCGCAGACCTATGATCTGACGCAGTTGGACAGCGTGGACATGTTCACATCTGTCTGGTCGAACCCTGATATTGCGCATTTGCTGGTTAGTTTTGGCTTCACGGATGGGGAACAGGTCGCCTTTTCGGTTGAAATCCGGCGTGAAGCGGATGAGGTGTTCAGCGAGGTGGGCGGGTTTTTCCGTCAGTTCGAACTGGTGCTGATCGGGGCCAAGGAACGCGACATCGTCAAGCTGCGCGCTGATCACCGTGGCGAGGATGTGCGGATGTTCTCTGTGGATTTGTCGCCCGAACACCGCCGCCAGATGTTCATGTCCTACGTAGAATTGGCGCAGGATCTAGAGGCGGCGCCGCAGTTTTATAATACAATCTCTGCTAATTGCACCACGGTGGTCTATGGTCTGGCGCGCAATCTGCAATCGGATCTGCCGATTGACAGCAGCCTGATTCTGTCTGGCCGTCTGCCACGCTATCTGGAAAACCTCGGCGTGCTGGGTGGGGAGGGGTCGTTGCAGGATCGCTATGATGCCGCGTTGCTGCCGACAGGGGCAGAGGCACTGCATCCGGGCCTGTCTTATTCGCAGGCGATCCGCGCTGGCCGCTGATCTTTGGGGCGTTCGGCAGCGGGCAAAAGAAAAGACGACCTCCGAAGAGGCCGCCTTCCCACACATGCAGAGTTCAGGACAGTTTATTGTGCCTGCAGCTCTTCCGGAGTCTTGTCGGCGATTTCGCCCCACTTGACGTCAGCGGTGTTAATCAGACCGGTCAGATCTTCTTCCCAACGGACCTGAACAGCGCTGGACAGATTCAGGAACAGTTCACCGTCAACGATTTTCCATACTTCGGGGTCGCCGTCGAACTTGAAGCCCATGGCGGTGCCGAAGGCGCAGTAGCCGCCGTATTGAGGCGCGAAGGCTTCGGGGCTGGCATCGAATTGTGCTTTGTGGTCAGCGGAAACGAAGCGGTAGGTCGCACCTTCGTAGGTGGAGGTGAAGTCCAGCGAACCTGCTGTCGGTTCACCCAGGGTGAAGTAGGCAACAGGGTCATAGCCACGCAGTGCCAGGCCGGTGGAGGTTGCGTTTACTTCAGTGCCAGCCGCGAAAGCGGTGGAGGTCAGTGCAACAGCTACGGCCAGGCCGCCGATGAGGGATTTGATCGGGTTCATGATGTTAGTCCTTATCTTTGTGATTGGCTGGGGCGGCGTAATTTCCGAGACCTGCCGATGAATTTCTTCCAACGACGTAATCGCGCCGTGGTGTAGAAAAAATGGGCACTGCTGCGATCACGTTCAAAACAACAAGATTTGAGTGTGGGTGAACGCGTGAGACTTGTGCGTATATACACAGTAACGTTTTAGCGGGGTCCGCGTGAACGGTGGGGCGTTATGGCGGCAGCGTGCTCCCAGCGGTGTGATGGATGCAGCGCTGCATCTTCTTAATTTCAAATGGGACGTAGCGCCTGCTTGCCCCGTGGCAATGCCCTTTCTATAAGCAGGCAGCACCGCATTGGAGAGGGCCCATGACATTCACGCAGAAGCACCTTCTGGGGATCGAACCCCTGCATCCGATGGAGATTACGGCCATTCTGGACCGGGCTGACCAATATGTGGATCTGAACCGTCAGGACCAGAAACACGCTGATGCGCTGGCAGGGCTGACGCAGATCAACATGTTCTTTGAAAACTCCACCCGTACGCAGGCCAGTTTTGAGCTGGCAGGCAAACGTCTGGGCGCGGATGTGATGAATATGGCGATGCAGGCCTCGTCGATCAAAAAGGGCGAGACGCTGATTGATACCGCGCTGACGCTTAATGCTATGCACCCCGACCTGTTGGTGGTGCGCCATCCGCATTCTGGTGCGGTGGACCTTCTGGCGCAGAAGGTGAACTGCGCGGTGCTGAACGCCGGTGATGGCAAACACGAACACCCGACGCAGGCGCTTCTGGATGCGCTGACCATTCGGCGCGCCAAGGGGCGGTTGCACCGCCTGAACATCGCGATTTGCGGCGATATTGCCCACAGCCGCGTGGCCCGGTCGAACCTGATCCTGCTGGGCAAGATGGAAAATCGCGTGCGTTTGGTGGGTCCGCCGACCCTGATGCCATCGCAGATCGACCAGTTTGGCGTTGAGGTCTACCACGATATGGAGGAAGGCCTGAAAGACGTGGATGTGGTGATGATGCTGCGCTTGCAGAAGGAGCGTATGGATGGTGGGTTTATCCCGTCAGAGCGTGAATACTACCACCGCTACGGTCTGGATGCGGCCAAGCTGGCTCACGCCAAGGATAATGCGATCGTGATGCATCCCGGTCCGATGAACCGTGGCGTCGAAATCGACGGCACGATCGCAGATGACATCAACCGTTCCGTCATTCAGGAACAGGTGGAAATGGGCGTTGCGGTGCGGATGGCGGCAATGGACCTGCTGGCGCGCAACCTGCGGACTGCACGGGCTGAGGCACGCGGCACCCAAGCGGTGGAGGTCTGAGCCGATGGAAGATCCCAAAGATCCCCGCATGTCCGGTAAGGTTGCGACCTATGCGCTGCTGGTGATGTTTGCGCTGGTCGCGCTGATGGTCTGGATCGCCTGAATGATGCGGTTGCACCATATCGGGGCTGCTGATGCTTGAACTGCTCTCGGTCCGTCCACAGGAACCGCGCGGTGTGCGGTTGTTTTCGCTGGCCGCAGATCAGGCAGAACTGGACCGTCTGGGTGCCATTTTGGCCAATGCCGAGCCGGGGTTGGCGAAGGGACATTTGGCCGATCTCTTCGGCGTTGAGGCGATTGATGCCACGCGGGTTGAGGTGTTCGATCTGGCCGATCTGTCGGATTTTGGTCTGATGAACTACCTGATCAAGGCCAATGGCCTGCCCGAAGAGGCGCTGGAACCTGACCGCGCCCGCCTTGAGGCGCTGGCGGGCGTTGTGTTGATCCTCTACCCGCAGGTTTTCAAAGGTGAGTCGGTGACGTTGTCGCCTGTCTCTGCGGTGACGCCTATCGGCGCATGGAGCGAAGAGGTGCCCGATCTGGAGTTTACCCCATTGCGGTCGCAATCCGCTGTCGGCGAACTGCTGCAAGGCAGCGCGCCCGCAGCTCCCACGCCAACACCGCGTTGGGTCTATTTGATGACGGCGGCGATGGTGCTGCTTGGCTGTTTGGCGATTTACGCTGCTTTGACAGGAGGTGCATGATGCATTCCGATTTGATGCCGCAAATGACTCCGACCACCCCGTTGCAGGACGGTGAGAGCGTACAACATAGTTTCCATCCTGATCGTGCGGCCTATTGGCGTGATCATGCCTGGCTGGCAGCGGGCGCAATGGCCTGTGGCATGGCGATTCTGATGATCCTTGGCAATCCGCATATCTGGACCGGCGCCATCGGCGGTCTGGCGGCCATCGCTGTGCGTGCCTTTTATCTGGCGTCTGATGAGCTAAAGGCGCGCTGGGACATGACCGAAACCCGCTTGCTGGGCCCGCAGGGTCGCCACATGCGTCTGGTGGAGATTGCTAAAATTCGCAAGCTCGGCTCTGCGGTGCAGGTGATCACCCATGCGGGCGACAAACACTTGCTGAAGTTTCAGGCCGACCGTGAAGACACCATTGCCCGCATCGAGCGGGCGCAGGCGATTGCTGGCAACCGCTAGAGCACTTCGCCCTTTCCACACAGGCCGTTCACGCCTACACAGCGCCACAAGGCCGCAGCAAAAAGAACACAGACCAAAGGACCGCTCATGACCACGCTCTTGTTCACCAATGTGCACCTCGTCAACCCAGAGGCCGGAACGGCTGATCTGGGCAGCCTTTTGGTGACAGACGGCGTCATCACCGCGCTGGGAGCTGAGGTCGCAGTGCCCCAGGGCGCAGAGGTGATCGACGGGCAGGGCAAATATCTGGCCCCCGGCATCGTCGATATCGGCGTGAAAGTCTGCGAGCCGGGTGAGCGGCACAAGGAAAGCTTTGGCACCGCCGGGCAGGCGGCAGCGGCGGGCGGGGTCACCACCATTGTCACCCGTCCCGACACCACCCCCACCATCGACAACCCTGAAACGCTGGAATTCGTCACCCGCCGTGCGCAAGAAGCGGCTCCAGTGAATGTCGTGCCAATGGCTGCGCTGACCAAGGACCGTGCGGGTCGTGAGATGACCGAGATTGGGTTTCTGCAGGACGCAGGTGCCGTGGCCTTCACCGATTGCGATCATGTGGTCACCGATACCAAGGTTCTGACCCGCGCGCTGTCCTATGCCAAATCGCTGGACGCTTTGGTCATGGGCCACCCGCAGGAACCGATCCTGTCGAAGGGCGCTGCCGTCACCTCGGGCAAGTTTGCGTCCCTGCGCGGTCTGCCTGCCGTGTCGGCGATGGCCGAACGCATGGGCATTGATCGCGATATTGCGCTGTTGGAGATGACCGGCGCCAAGTACCACTTTGACCAGATCACAACAGCGCGCGCCCTGCCTGCGCTGGAGCGGGCGAAGGCGAACGGGCTGGACGTGACCGCGGGCACCTCAATCCACCATCTGACGCTGAACGAATTCGACGTCGCGGACTACCGCACCTTCTTCAAGGTCAAACCGCCCCTGCGGGCCGAGGATGACCGTCTGGCACTGGTTGCGGCGCTGCGCGAGGGGGTGATTGATGTGATCTCCTCTTTCCACACCCCGCAAGATGAAGAAAGCAAACGCCTGCCGTTTGAAGAGGCGGCAAGTGGTGCCGTGGGCCTTGAAACCTTCCTGCCGGCGGTGCTGCGGCTTTATCATTCGGGGGATCTGACGATGCCTCAACTGTGGCGCGCGATGTCGTTGAACCCTGCTGCGCGGCTGGGGTTGGCGACGGGGCGTCTGGCCACGGGCGCACCGGCGGATCTGGTGTTGTTTGATCCTGATGCGCCTTTCGTGCTGGACCGGTTCAAGCTACGCTCGAAATCGAAAAACACCCCCTTTGACGGTCAGCGCCTGCAGGGCAAAGTGCTGGCAACATATGTAAACGGCGCCCCCGTGTTCGGAGAACTGTGATGCCTCACCTGCTGTCTGATCCTACGACCCTCGGCCTTTGGGCCTTGATTGGGTACCTGCTGGGCTCGATCCCCTTTGGCATGGTGCTGGCCGCTGTGATGGGGTTGGGCAATCTGCGCAGCATCGGGTCTGGCAATATCGGGGCCACCAATGTTTTGCGCACCGGCAACAAACTCGCCGCAGCGCTGACGCTGATCCTTGACGGTGGTAAGGCGGCGGTTGCGGTTCTGCTGGCCCGTGCCTTTGCCGGTGAGGATGCAGCACAACTGGCGGGTCTGATGGCGTTTTTCGGCCATTGCTTCCCCGTGTGGCTGAAGTTCAAGGGCGGCAAGGGGGTTGCGACTTTCCTTGGCTTGTTGCTGGCACTGGCGTGGCCCGTTGGTGTCGCTGCCTGTCTGACATGGCTGGCCACGGCGGTGATTGCGCGGATTTCGTCGCTGTCTGCACTGGTGGCGGCGGCAATCTCGACCTTTTGGATGGTGGTGTTGGGGTATGGTCAGATGATCGTGATGGGTGCGGCGCTGACGCTCTTGATCTTCTGGACGCACCGCGCCAACATCGCCCGCCTGCGCAAGGGCGAAGAGCCGCGTATCGGGCAGAAGTGAGCCGTTTTGTAACCACCCTTTCACCTGTCGCATCTGCGCGGTAACTTCAGACTATGGAACAGGTGGAATCGGCCCTAGACTATCATGTCGCGCTTGCGATGTTGGATTGGCAGCTGGAGCTGGGCGTTGATGAAACGCTCTGCGCGGCGCCGATTAATCGCTATGACCTGCAACAGGCGCAACCCAAACCCGCTGCCGCCGCAGCTGGGCCTGACGGCAAACGCCGTGCGCCGGCACCTGTGGCGAAGCCCAAGGTTGATCCACCGGCAGAGGCGCGCGCGGCCGCCGCCTCCGCCAATGATCTGCCCAGCCTACGCGCGGCCTTGGAAACCTTCCCGCATTGTGAATTGAAACAGGGCGCGCGCAGCCTTGTGTTCGGGGATGGTCTGGCCGGGGCCCGCGTGATGATCGTGGGCGAAGCGCCGAACCGCGAAGAGGACCGTTTGGGCAAACCCTATGTTGGCTCCCAAGGTACGCTGCTCGATAAAATGCTGGCCGCGATTGATCTGGACCGCACCAGCCCGGAGCGGGACAGCGGCGTCTATATCACCACCGTCCTGCCGTGGCGTGGGCCGACGAACCGGGATGCGTCGCCTGCGGAAATTGCGATGATGAAGCCGTTTCTTGAACGTCACATTCAGCTGGCCAAACCTGATGTGCTGGTGCTGATGGGCAATTTGCCCTGTCAGGCGCTGCTGGCCAAACGCGGCATTTCCCGTCTGCGCGGCCAATGGGGGGAGGCACTGGGCATACCCGCGCTGCCGATGCTGGAACCACAGCGCCTGCTGAACAATCCGGCGGCGAAGCGGGACACTTGGACCGACCTTTTGGCGCTGCGCGCTTACCTGAACGGCTGAGGTGGGCATGATCGTTGATCCTGTCACCCTGCTGGCCTTTATTCCTGCAGCGCTGGCGCTGAACCTTACCCCTGGACCGGATATGCTGTTCTGCCTTGGGCAGGGATTGCGATCTGGGGCGCGGCCTGCGGTGGCGGCCAGCCTGGGGATCTCAGTTGGTGGGGTGATCCATACTGCACTGGCGGGTTTGGGTCTGTCTGCACTGGTCGCGGCGTTCCCCGTGGCCTTTGACGTGATCCGTTGGCTGGGGGTGTGTTACCTCCTGTATGTGGCGTGGATGTCGTTGAACCCTTCCGACCTCAGCACAGATGCTGTGGCCGCGCCGACAGTGCGGGCGTTTCGGGAGGGGCTGATGGTGAATCTGACGAACCCCAAGTTTATCTTGTTCGTGCTGGCCTTTGTGCCGCAATTCGTTGATCCGGCGCGCGGCGCGGTGTTGGCGCAGTTTATGATTTTCGGCGCGGTGCTGGCCACAGGTGGGGCGCTCATCAACGGTGGGATCGGTATATTTGCTGGCAGCGCCGGACGTGTGATGATGCAAAGCCCGCTGTTTGCCCGCTGGCTGGGCCGCATCAGCGCCACTATTTTTGCCGGGCTGGCGGTGCGCCTTGCCCTTCTGGAACGCGGATAAGCAGAGAGTTCATATATGTCGCGCATTGATGAAAGCAGAGAGTTCATTCCCGTTCGCATCGCGGTGCTAACCGTTTCGGACACCCGCGATCTGTCGCAGGACCGGTCCGGTGACACGCTGGTGAGTCGGATAGAGACGGCGGGCCATACGGTGGCGTATCGTCAGATCATCCGTGATGAACGCGATGCAATTGCCGACCAGTTGCGCGCATGGATCGCTGATCCAGTGGTGGATGTGGTGATTTCGACGGGCGGCACTGGCCTGACGGGTCGCGATGTCACGGTGGAGGCGCACCGCGATGTCTATGAAAAAGAGATTGACGCATTCGGCACCGTATTCACCATCGTCTCAATGCAGAAAATCGGCACCTCTGCCGTGCAGAGCCGCGCGACAGGTGGCGTCGCGGGCGGCACCTATCTGTTTGCCCTGCCTGGCAGTACAGGGGCGTGCAAGGATGCCTGGGATGAAATCCTGAAATACCAGCTGGATTACCGCCACATGCCCTGCAATTTCGTCGAGATTTTTCCCCGGCTTGAGGAACACAAGCGCCGCAGCAAGGGGTGAAGGGGCACGGATGTAGAGGGGGCTGACGTCACGCGCCCGTCACTTCGCCGTCAGAAAAAAGCGACGGAAACTATTTCTGCTTCGTATAAGAAGAGAGACTTGGCTTTGCAGCCTTGGGGCTTACCTATGGAAGTGGCCCCCCAAATGCCTGTATTTAAGGAAGAGATATGCGTTTTTTGCGACAAAGCCTGACCGGGCTGTTTCTACTGGCGGTAACTGTGGCGTTATTGTTTTACGCGGTCGCTTTGGTGCGTGGCGCGGTGCAGGAGCGATTGGCGGATGAGGGGCGGTCACGGCCCGCGCAGGAGCGGATCTTTGCCGTTGCGGTGGTTGAGGCACAGCCCGAAACCGTGATCCCGAGGCTGGAGGCCTTTGGTCAGGTCGAAAGCCGCCGGTCGTTGGTTTTGCGGGCAGCGGCGGCGGGTACGGTTGTGGAGCTGTCTGATGCGATGAAAGAGGGCGGGGAGGTGCGTGCGGGCGACGTTCTGCTGCGCATTGATCCAGCTGACGCGCAATCCGCTCTGGACCGGGCGGAGGCTAACCTGCTCGACGGTCAGGCTGAAACCCGTGATGCGGCCCGTTCTCTGGAACTTGCGCATGTGGATTTGGCAGCGGCGGAGGAGCAATCTGATCTGCGACAACGTGCCTTTGAGCGCC
Organism: Thalassobius sp. Cn5-15; assembly: GCF_022347685.1. GTDB lineage: Bacteria > Pseudomonadota > Alphaproteobacteria > Rhodobacterales > Rhodobacteraceae > Thalassobius. Next base: position 370,759 of record NZ_JAKRGF010000002.1, on the reverse strand, counting down.
AAGAGGGATTGCAGGAACGCGGCGTTTCCACCGCGGCGGCAGTCGAGGTTGCGGAACTTGCGGCCGCCTCTGCCCGTCAGGCAGCAGTGGCACGGCGTCAGTCCTTGGCGCAGGCAGAGGCACGTGTAGATCGCGCCGCAACCGCCCTATCACGCGCAGAGATTGCCCGCGAAGAGGCCGCGCGCCGTTTGGCGGACACTGTGGTGCGCGCCGAATTTGACGGTACGCTGTCAGAGGTATCTGTCGTGGCGGGCGGGCTGGTGGGCACCAATGAACAATTGGCCCGTCTGGTCGATGGCCGCACGCTGGAAGTGGCCTTTCGCGTGTCTACCGCGCAGCACGCGCGGTTGCTTGATCAGGATGGCGAGTTGATCCCTGCCACGGTGACCGTGTCGCTGGATACCAGCGGCATTGACCTGTCGACCTCTGGCCGGATCAGTCGAGACAGTGCCGCTGTGGCGGAGGGGCAGAGTGGCCGGTTGATCTTTGCCAGCCTCGCCGCACCGCGGGGGATGAAACCCGGCGATTTTGTCACCGTGTCGGTCGAAGAACCGGCTCTGGATCGCGTGGTGCGTCTGCCTGCGCGCAGTCTGGGCAGTGACGGTCGGGTGCTGGCATTGGGTGAGGAGGGTCGGATTGAGGCGCTGCCAGTCAATCTGCTGCGCCGTCAGGGCGATGACGTGTTGGTGCGTGGGCAAGGCTTGCGCGGGCGTCAGATCGTGACACAACGCACGCCGCTTTTGGGGCCGGGGATAAAGGTGCGGGCGCTTGGCCCTGCTGGTACGGAGGCGGTGCCTGAGATGATCACGCTCAGCGATGAGCAGCGCGCGCGTCTGTTGGCCTTTGTTGAAGGCAACAAGCGGATGCCTGAGGATGTAAAAGAGCGCATGCGCGAAACGCTGCAAAAGGACGCGGTGCCCAGCGATGTTGTCACCCGCCTAGAGGCGCGGCTGGCGCGGACGGGGGGGTAAGACATGGTGCGTGATATCAGCCCAGTGGCAGGCGGTATTCTGTCCTACTTCACCCGCCACCCGACAGTGGCGAACCTGTTATTGGTGGTTCTGTTGGTCCTTGGGCTGGCGGTCACGCCGCAGATGCGGGCGCAGTTCTTTCCTGATGTGATTGTCGATGATGTCTCTGTCATTGTCCTTTGGGATGGGGCTGGGGCCGAGGATGTGGATGCGGGTATCGTGCAGGTTCTGGAGCCTGCGCTGTTAACAGTAGAGGGGGTGGAAAGCTCTGACTCCAGCAGTCGCGAAGGTCGCGCCACCGTCAATCTGGAGTTTGAGCCAGGTTGGGATATGGGCCGTGCTGCCGATGATGTTCAGGCCGCTGTTGATGCGCTGACGACGTTGCCGGAGGAGGCAGAAGAACCCACCGTGCGCCGTGGTGCCTGGCGGGATCGGGTGACGGATGTGGTGATCACCGGTCCGGTGGAACGGCGTCAGCTTGGCCTCTATGCAGATGAACTTATCGCGCGCCTGTTCACCGCCGGTGTCACCCGTACCATCGTCCGCGGCGTCGCTGCGCGCGAAGTGCTGGTCGAGGTGCCATCGATCAAGCTGATCGAACATGATGTGACCCTGTCGCAAATCGCTGCGGCGATCGACGAAGAGGTGGATGCGGCCCCCGCAGGCGACGTCACCGGCGCCAATGCGCGGGTGCGCACGGGCGTGGCCAAGCGCAGCGCCAGTGAGGTCGAACAGATCGTTTTGCGCCGCAACGGTGACGGGTCCAGCCTGACCGTGGGCGATGTGGCCAAGGTGATGGAGTTGGGCGCAGATGGCACGCGCAGCTATTTTGTTGGCACCAACCCTGCGGTGTCGATCCGTGTGGACCGCTCTGCTTCCGGCGATGCAATTGACATGCAGCACCGCGTCGAAGAGGTCGCTGATGCGCTGCAATCGACCCTGCCGGATGGCGTCACCGTTGATTTGATCCGCACGCGGGCAGAGGCGATTTCGGGCCGCTTGTCTCTATTGCTCGACAACGGGTTGATGGGGCTGGGTCTGGTGGTCCTGCTCTTGTTCCTCTTCCTCAATGCGCGCACGGCGTTTTGGGTGGCAGCGGGTATGCCGGTGGCGATGCTGGCGGCGGTGACGCTGATGTATCTGGGGGGGCTGACGATCAACATGATCTCGCTCTTTGCGCTGATCATCACGCTGGGGATTGTGGTAGACGACGCAATTGTGGTCGGCGAACACGCCGATGCGCGCCTGCGCAAGTATGGCGAAAGCCCTATTGTGGCAGCAGAAAACGCTGCGCGGCGTATGGCGATGCCGGTGTTTTCCGCCACGTTGACCACAGTGATTGCCTTCTTTGGCCTCACTTTTATTTCGGGGCGTTTCGGTGATCTGATCGCGGATATCCCTTTCACCGTGATTGCGGTGCTGGCGGCGTCCTTGGTGGAATGTTTCCTGATTCTGCCCAATCACATGGCCCATGCGTTGAAACATCAGCATAAGGACCATTGGTACGACTGGCCCAGCCGCGTGGTGAACCGTGGCTTCCGCCAGATGCGCGACCGCGCCTTCCGCCCCCTGATGCGGTTGGTGGTCTGGGCGCGCTATCCGGTCTTGGCGCTGGCGGTGGTTCTCTTGGCGTCGCAAATCGCGCTGTTGACCCGAGGCGACGTGAACTGGCGCTTTTTCAACGCGCCAGAGCGCAGTTCGGTCACCGGCAACTTTGCCATGCTGGAGGGTGCAACGCGCGAAGACTCGCTGGCGATGATGCAGGAGATGCAGCGCGCGACTGAGGCGGTGAATGCACGATTGGCAGAGCAGTACGGCTGGCAGCCCGTAAATTACGTGATCACCGAAATTGGCGGCAACGCAGGTCGTCCGCTGAGCGGTTCTGAAAATAAGGATGCTGACCTTCTCGGGGCGATTTCGATCGAATTGATTGATGCCGATCTGCGCCTGAAACAGGACGGCAGCCCCTATTCCAGTTTTGCCTTCGTGCGTGAGGTTCAGCAGGAGGTGCAGCAGCATCCCCTTGCTGAGATTGTCAGTTTCCGTGGTTGGCGGTCGGGGCCCGGAGGGGATGCGCTGGACGTGCAGCTGTCCGGTGCCAGCGCCGAGGTGCTGAAAGCTGCCAGTGAGGCGTTACAGTCCGCTTTGGCGCAGTATCCTGAGGTGTCGGCGCTGGAGGATAATCTGGCCTACGACAAGGAAGAACTTATCCTAGAGCTGACCCCGCAGGGGCAAGCGCTGGGATTCAGTATCGACGGGTTAGGGCAGGTGTTGCGCCACCGTCTGAACGGGATCGAGGCGGCGACCTTCCCCGATGGGCCGCGCTCTGCCGCGATCCGCGTAGAACTGCCCACGCAGGAACTGACGGCGGATTTTCTGGAACGCACCCAAATGCGTAGTCCCAGTGGCAGCTACGCGCCGCTGTCCGATCTGGTTACAGTGCAAAGCCGCAGCGGGTTTTCCACCGTGTTGCGTGAAAACGGGGTGCGGCTGATTTCCGTCACCGGTGACATTTCCGAAGATGACCCCGCGCGTGCCGAACAAATTGCGCAGGCGTTGGAAACCGACATTCTGCCGCGCATCGCCAGTGAACATCAGGTGGAATACCGCCTGTCGGGTCTGTCGGAGCAAGAGGACAGCTTCCTGCGCGATGCCCGCACAGGTCTGATCCTGTGTCTGACGGGGATCTATCTGGTGCTGGCATGGGTTTTTGCCAGTTGGACGCGGCCTCTGGTGGTAATGGCCGTTATTCCCTTCGGCCTCGTGGGTGCGATCTGGGGGCATTATGTCTGGGATGTGCCGTTGTCGATGTTTTCGGTCGTAGGTCTTTTGGGCATGACGGGGATTATCATCAACGACTCTATCGTGCTGGTCACAACGATTGATCAATATGCCAAAGAACGGGGACTGGTGCCCTCGATCATGGAGGGCGCGGCGGATCGGTTGCGCCCTGTGGTGCTGACCACCTTGACCACGGTGCTGGGGCTGGCACCGCTGCTTTATGAAAGTTCCAGTCAGGCGCAGTTCCTGCGGCCCACAGTTATCACGCTGGTCTATGGTCTGGGGTTCGGCATGGTGCTGGTTCTGCTGGTGGTGCCTGCGCTGATAGCGGCACAGGCCGACATTGGACGTCAGTTGCGGGCGTTGCGGCACGGGTTGAAGGCAGCTGTGTTGCGCGGCCCCTTGGGCGTGTCGTTGGCAGTGCTGGGCGTTTGGCTGGCATCCACACTGGGCGCGGTGGCGCTGACCGGATCTCTGGCGTCTTGGCTGGTGGCACTGTTGCCCGTGCTGTCGGGTGCTGGGCTTGGCGCGTCTGTTGCCTTGTTTCTGGGAGGGGCCGCGCTGGTGGCGCTGCTGGCCTATCTGGCAGTGCTGCTGCGGTTGAACCTACAGCGGCGGGTGTGAGGGCGCGGCCCAACGTTTCAGAAAAGCAAAGTTTCAGACGAGCAAAGTTTCAGACAAGCAAAAGGCGCGTTGGTTCCCCACGCGCCTTTTCTGCACCATTGAGTATTGTCTGGAGGGCTCAGCTCGCGCTGCACCCTTGGATATCAACCGCCTGATCCTTGCCCAGCACGGTAAACCGCAGGCTGGAACGATCAATTGCGATCGGGTCGCCTTCGACGTGCATCATTTCTGTGGTTACGGTCAGGGTGTTGCCCTGACGTTTTGTCTTGGCCTCGGCCACCCAGATAAGCGGGTTGCCGGTTTCGACGATGGTAAACTCCGACCCACCGGCGCTGGGCATATTCAGCGTGGCGGTCAAGGCCAGGCCCTCATATGTGGGGGCCAGCTGACACTGCGCTTTGCGCACGCCAGCCTCTTGCCCCGGCACCGGACGGTCGGCAAGCGCGGCGCGGATGCTGTCGTCCTGTGCATTCAGATCTGCAGGCAGATCCAGAGACAGCGGCAGTGAGACGGGCACGCAGACATCTTTGCAAACGCCGAGACGCATCTGGCCGCGCAGCCGGATTTCCTGTCCCTCTGAACTGGGGGTCAGCACGACGGGCACGGTCAGCGATTGATTATAGCCGACAGAGCGCATGCCGTTGTCCATAAACACATCCGGCGTCGGCCATTGCGGGTCAATGGCGGCCAGATTGTCACTGTCCTGCAGTTCCAACACGGGCGGAATGCCTGCATCTCCGGGAGCACGCCAGTAGGTTTTCCAGCCCTCAGCCAGATCGATGCGCAGCGCGGCCATACGGCTGCCATCCTTGCGCGGCCAGCCGGGCAGGATGGTCAGGTTGGCCATATCCGCACTCCAGCTTTCGGTGCCGGAGATTGGGACGGAGTATGAGGCAACGCTGCCCTCTTGTGCAGAAACAGCCCCTGCAGCAACGCTGAGGAGCAGACTGGCGCCACAAACACCAGCAATAGCGGCGCTGGCAACAACGTGGGCAGAGGTCATGACGGTTCGTGTCTTCATAGTTCATCATTTGGGTCATGAGTGGGCGTTTGCCAACTCACATTAAGGCGATTGCCACGTGAGTGCGCTTTTTTCGTCGCGTCCGCTGGACCGTGGCATGATCCGTGCCTACATTGAATGAGAGAGAGGAGCGTTCTCACGTATGAACTTGACCGGACAGTTACTGATCGCAATGCCTGGCATGGGGGATCCCCGGTTCGAACACTCTGTTGTATTGGTCTGTGCCCATTCGGACGAAGGGGCGATGGGGCTGATCGTCAACAAGCCGACGGAAGATGTCGCGCTGGAAGACCTGTTGGAACATATCAAAATCCCTGCATCACCCGAGTCGCCCCAGATGGGGGTGCATTTTGGCGGGCCAGTGGAAACAGGTCGTGGCTTCGTGTTGCATGGCAAGACCTACCGGTCTGAATTGAACACACTTGAGGTTTCTGGTGAAACACCGGGGGCCGAATTTGGCCTGACAGCGACCATCGACGTGCTGGAGGATCTGGCGCGCGGGGAGGGGCCGCAGAACGCGATTGTTGCGTTAGGCTATTCCGGTTGGGGGCCCGGCCAGTTGGAGGAAGAGATTTCGCTCAACGGCTGGCTGACCTGTGATGCCGATCGTCAGTTGGTCTTTGACACTGAGGATGAGGCAAAGTGGGAAGCGGCACTGAAAAGCATGGGTGTGGATGCCCTGATGCTGTCGTCCGAAGCGGGGCACGCCTGATCTTCTAGCGGATCATTTCCGGCATTTATCGCGGCGCCGCGGCGCGCCGCAGGCGGTCGTTGATTGCGCGGCCCAGTCCGGTTTCAGGGATCGGTGCCACGGCGATGCCTTCAGGTCCCATCGCGTCCAGCGCGTGCAGGTGCCCGAACAGGTTCGCTGCCGCCTCGACCAGATCACCGGCGGGAGACAGGTTCAGTGTGCACTCCATCGCACCAAAGCCCAGCATCACCTCGCCCTCTGCCAAGGCGTCGGCGTTGAGCCGTACCGACGCGCCGGGGGCGTAATGCGATGTCATCTGACCCGGTGCGGTAAGTGCGTCGCCGTTTTGATAGACTTCCAGCGGCTGGCCCAGACACTGTTCCAGCGCCTCTTGTGGGATGCCGCCGGGGCGCAGCAGGGTCGGCGTGCCGGACAGGCCCAGAATGGTGGATTCAACCCCGACAGGGCAGGGACCGCCATCAAGGATCCCTTCGATCCGGCCCGTGAGACCGGCGGCGACATGGTCTGCCGTTGTTGGGCTGATCTTACCAGAGGGGTTTGCAGATGGTGCGGCGACTGGTCCGTCAAACAGGCGTAGCAGATCCTGCGCCAGCGGGTGTGCAGGCATACGCACCGCCAGCGTGGGCAGATCGGCAGTGACCAGTGGCGACAGCCCACTGTCTGTGCGCAGCGGCAACACCAGTGTCAGCGCCCCCGGCCAGAAGGCCTGCGCCACACGATCGGCCAAGCTAGACCATTCGACGTAACGTTTCGCCATTTCAACGTCGGCCACATGCACGATCAGCGGGTTGAACCGCGGCCGGCCCTTGGCATTGAAAATACGGGCGACGGCGCGGTCCTTGCGGGCATCTGCGGCCAGCCCGTAAACTGTTTCTGTGGGCATCGCGACCAATCCACCCGCCGCCAGCAGTGCCGCTGCACGGGCTACGCCATCTGCGCTGTCGGGCAGGGTTTCGGTGCTGTCTGAGGATTGTGTATTGGACATAATCTATGACGCCGCGTTTTGATTGAGTGGGCATGGGGCACAAACTAGGTTCTCCCGCAGGACAATTGCATACATGCGGCCAGACCCGATTCCAAGCCGCTGCCAGGAGGAAAACCATGAGTTATCGCGCCCAGGTCGAAGACATCCGCTTTATCTTCAATAACATTGCGCCGGTTGAGCAACTGCGCGCCACCGAACGTTTCGCCGAAGTCAGCGAAGACCTGTCGGACGCTGTGCTGGAAGGCATGGGGAAACTCACCGAAGAGGTGATCTATCCCACCCAGCGTGACGGCGATCTTAATGGCGCCTATCTGGAAAACGGCGTTGTGCGCACCTCGCCCGGTTTCAAGGCGGCGTTCGACGCCATCGCCGAAGGCGGCTGGGTTGCGGTGTCCGGTGATCAAAACTACGGTGGCATGGGCCTGCCGATCGCCTACACCACCGCGTTCAACGAAATGATGTCTTCGTCCAACATGGCGCTGGGTTTGTGCAGCATGCTGACCCAAGGCCAGATCGAAGCGCTGGAGCATCACGGTTCCGAAGAGCTGAAGAACCTGTATCTGGAAAAGCTGATCAGCGGCGAATGGACCGGCACCATGAACCTGACCGAGCCGGGCGCCGGTTCGGATGTGGGTGCGCTGAAATCCAAAGCAGAGCCGCTGGAGGATGGCAGCTATGCCGTGACCGGTCAGAAGATCTACATCACCTGGGGTGACCACGACTTTGGCGGCAACGTCTGCCATCTGGTTCTGGCTCGTCTGCCTGATGGCGCCGCTGGCACCAAAGGCATCAGCCTGTTCATGGTGCCCAAGATCCTGCTGGACGAAGAGGGCAACATGGGCGCGGCGAATGACGTGAAGGTTGTCAGCCTTGAGCACAAGCTGGGCATTCACGGCTCTCCGACTGCAGTGATGCAGTTTGACGGCGCCAAAGGCTGGCTCGTTGGTGAGAAACACAAAGGTATGGCCGCGATGTTCACCATGATGAACAACGCCCGTCTGGGTGTGGCCGCACAGGGTGTTGGTATCGCCGAAGGCGCCTACCAGAAGGCACTGGACTACGCCAAAGAGCGTGAGCAGTTCGGCCCGATCGTCAACCACGCCGACGTGCGCCGCATGCTGATCGGCATGAAGGCAGACACTTTCGCAGCCCGTTCCATCGTGATGTCCTGTGCCGTCGCGCTCGACATGGCCACCGCAACCGGCGCACCGGAATGGAAAGCACGCGCGGCACTGCTGACCCCGATCGCCAAATCTTTCGGTACCGAAGTGGGTATTGATGTGGCAGAGCAGGGTGTTCAGGTTCACGGCGGCATGGGCTTCATCGAAGAGACCGGCGCAGCCCAGTTCAGCCGCGACGTGCGTATCACCGCGATCTATGAAGGCACCAACGGCATTCAGGCCATGGATCTTGTGGGTCGCAAAATGATGGACGGTGGTGAAGCTGCGAACATCCTGCTGGATGAAATCGAGGCAGATGTTGAAGCCGCTCGCGCTGCAATGCCCGAACTGGCAGAACCGGTCTGGCAAGCCACCGAAACCCTGCGTGAATCGGTTGAGTGGCTGGTCAGCCAGACCGACATGAACACCCGTTTCGCAGGGTCGGTTCCGTTCCTGATGGCCTTTGGCCGTATCTTGGGGGGGTACTACCACCTGAAGGCTGCACTGGCCGAAGGCGGCGAAGGTCCGCGGTCGAAACTGGCTCGTTTCTACATCCGCCGCCTGTTGCCGCAGCATGCCTCCTACCTGGAGCATGCGCGCGCTGGTTCAGATGACCTTTACGCCTTCTCCCTTGAGGATCTGGAGGCGTGAGCCAGCGGATCACATCGGTGAAAAAAGATCGCGCAGCCCTTAATGGGCTGCGTTATCCGTTTGAGGCCCCTGAAAATGGTCAGGCTGTTGAGGTGGCTGAGGGCGTGTTGTGGATTCGAATGCCGTTACCGATGGCGCTGGATCATGTGAACATCTATGCGCTGGATGAGGGCGACCACTGGACCATCGTGGATGCGGGCGTTTACAGCAAACGCACCATCGCCATGTGGCAGGCGTTGCTGACTGGTGCCTTGGGCGGCAAACCGGTGGGCAAGGTGATCCTGACCCACCACCACCCTGATCATGTGGGCGCCGTGGGTTGGTTTCGCCACCGATTTGACGCGGAACTGGTCACCACCCGCACCGCCTTTTTGATGGCGCGGATGTTGATGCTGGACGTCGAAGAAGCCCCTAGTCCGCAGGCCGTCGCCTATTGGAAAAGCGCGGGCATGGCAGAGGATGTGCTGCAAAAGCGGCTGTCACAACGGCCCTTTAACGTGTCTGATATTGGCCATACCCTGCCGATTGGATACACCCGCGTGCAGCAGGGCAATCAGATCCGCGCCGGGGGGCGTGACTGGGACGTACATATCGGCAACGGACACGCGCCTGAACACCTGACGCTGTGGTCGCGGGACGATCATTTGGTGATTTCTGGCGATCAGATCCTGCCCTCGATCAGTCCCAACATCGGCGTGCACCCGACGGAACCGGATGCCGATCCCTTGGGCGAATGGATGGAAAGCTGTCTGCGTCTGGAAAAACTGGCGCGTGAAGATCATCTGGTGCTGTGCGGGCACAAACGTGTCTTCACCGGATTGCCGTTGCGGATGCACCAGCTGATCGAAAACCACCACGGCGGGTTGCGCCGCCTGCTGGATCACCTGTCGGAACCACGCACCGCTGTTGAGTGTTTTCCGCCCCTGTTCAAGCGCACCATTGATGCTGGCACTTACGGGCTGGCGATGGTCGAGGCGGTTGCGCATCTTAACCATCTGCTGCACACAGGACAGGTCAGCCGTGAAAAGCGCAGCGATGGCGCATGGTTGTGGCAGCGCACTGACGGCTAAAACAACGTGCATCGGGAGGAAACGCCAATGGAAGATGAAATCAAAACTTCGGCTGAGGCACATGAGGCCACAGCCCTGCCGCGCCGTCATGAGGTGCATTCTGACCCTGATGCGCCCGCGGCCAAGATCGACACAGCTGTGCCCGCTGCTGTCACCGCCACACCAGTGCAGAAGAAGAGCGCTGCGCAATGGGCCTATGAGCGGCTGGTTCTTTATATCCAGAATTTTGAACAAACGCTGGATCAGGACCATGAGGTCGCTATGGGCTTTGCTGGCAGCAGCGCAGGTGCCATGCGGATTGAAGGCTTGGGCTATTTCGATCCCGATCTGATCACGTTCTATGGCAGCGACGAAACTGGCGCCCGCACCCAGCTGGTGCAGCATGTCAGCCAGCTGAACGTGATGCTGCGCGCCCTGCCGAAACAGCCCGAAGCCCCAGAGGCCATGCGTATCGGTTTCCGTCTGGCGGCGGATCTGGAAGCCGGAGAAGGCAAAGCCTCTTCGTGAAGGGGAAAGTGACGTCGTGACAGGCCGGAAAAAATCGGCTACTCAACGTTTGAACAGGACCGAAGACCAAGTCAGCAAAGGACGCGAACATGGCTGAACACAAGCATGGTGATATGAACACCGAAGTGCAGGAAAAGACCTACGTAGGGTTCATTAACTTTACCAAATGGTCGGTCATTGCCATTCTGGGACTGCTGGTGTTCCTGGCGCTTTTCAACAGCTGATTTTTATTGGCTGATCTGTGATCCGAGGTTCAGGTCACATTATCTTTGAGACATGACTGGCCGTCCGCTGCAGGGCGGCCTCATCTTTGACAGGTAAGGCGCTGTGCGATGCGTATTCTGGTGCTGGCGGCTGTGGCCGTAATCGGGTTGTCGGGCTGTGTGGTCAAACAGGATCCCCCCGTTTCGGATGAGGTTCTGGCGGCCTCTGTCTATCGCCACGACGGCCCGCCGCGTCTGACGCTTTTCACCATGATCAATAACCGCAGCGGAAACGGCGCACATTCGGCGTTGATGATCAATGGTTCGCAGCGGGTGATCTTTGATCCGGCGGGGTCGTTCCGCAAAGGTGGCATCGTCAGCCGTGATGATGTGGTTTACGATGTGACCCCTGGTCTGGCCGATGTCTTCACCCGGTTTCATGCCCGCAAAACCCACCACGTTGTGGTACAGGAACTGGATGTCAGCGCCGAGGCGGCTGAACAGGCGCTGCAACTGGCTATGGCGCGCGGCGAAGTGCCTGATGCCTATTGCGCGCGCTCCATCTCGACCATCCTGTCGCAATTGCCGGGGCTGGAGGGGATGAAAACCACTTGGTTCCCGAAACCGCTGTCGGCACAATTCGATCAACTGGACGGTGCAACCCGCACCGAGCTTTATGAATACGACGATGGCGACCGTTTCAAAGCGCTGGAGGCCTTTGATCCCGAGCGGGTTAAAGACAACATGAAGGCTAACGGCGTCTGAATGCGACACCTTAGGTGTGCCGGAATTGTGCTGGCGGGGTTGGCCCCGTTTAGCTCAGCAGGTACACCATCCCGGACAGTGTCACCGCGCCGGTCAGCATGGCAATCAGTACGTTTTTGGTTACATAGCCCACGGTCAGTGCGATCAGTGCGGCAGAAATGCAGGGCAGGTCGAAGTTGCCCTCGGTTGCGGTAGGCCAAACCACCAGCGGCGCGACCAGCGCAGGCAGAATTGCCACCGCTGTATAGCGCAGGTGCCGCAGCAGCCACTCCGGCATCGGTCGGTCGCCGATCAGCCCCAGAAAGGCAAAACGCAGGCCGAAACTGCCCAACCCCAGCCCGATGATTACGGCCCACAGGGCGCTATCTGAAATGTCGGTCATTGGCGTGCCCCTTTGCCTGCCTGCACTGGCGCGCGGCGTTCCAGCCACAGCTCTACCTGCGCGCCGATGATCATCGCGCCAATACCGGCCACTATCAGGCCCAGGTTGAACGGCAGGAAGTTAAAGATCAGCGACAGAACAACCGATGTCAGCGCTGCTGCACGGTGGGCACCTGTGGTCAGCATTGGGCCAATCATCGCGATAAAGGTGATTGGCACGGCAAAATCCAGCGCCAGACCGTCCGGCACCCCGTTTCCCAACCACGCGCCAAACGCGGTGGACAGATACCAAAGCGGACAGATCATCGCGACGGTTGCAAAGAAATAGGTCACCTTTTGCGGCACACTCCAGCCCGGGTTACGTTCATAGGCGGCCACCGCGCAGGCATAGCTTTGGTCAATCGTGAAATAGGCGATAAACACCCGCTGCCACAGAGGTGCCGCCCCCAGATGCGGAGTCAGGGAGGCCGAATACATCACCATACGCAGGTTCACGGCAAGGGCCGAGGTCAGCACCAGCAGGGTCGGCACATGCTCCCCCAGCAGCTGCAGTGCGGTGAACTGTGCGGCCCCAGCGATCACCACGATAGAGAAGCTCAGCGCCTCGAACATGTTCAATCCGGCTTCAGCTGCCAATACACCGAACAGCACGCCAAAGGGGAGGATCACCAGCACAAAGGGCAGGCCATCGGTGATGCCCTGCCACATCGGCGATCGCGCGTGTGAAGAGAGGTTTGCAGACATAGTTGACCCGTGCGAAGTATTTCTTCCTGCTTACGGTGCCTGTACGGTATATGCAATCCGAAGCATGCTCAAAGCGCGTAGCCAAATATGGGGCAGCAGCTTAAGCTAAAATCTTAGTCGAAAATACCAGCGACTCGCCCTAGCAGCATAAAGGCCCGTGCGGTGCGGGTTTCGGACAGTGTGGTGATTTCCGTGTCCGAGGCGACTTTTTCAAACGATTGGATCATCCGGTCGAACCGGCGTAGGAAATTATGGGCGGCGTCGCGGAACGTGGGATCCTGCTTCATTCTGCCAGCGGTCAGTGCCAGTGAACTGCGGTCGTGAATGCCGCCGATTTTGGCCACGGTGCGGCCCCGTTCGCCAAGGGCGAAGCGGCGCCAGATCTCAGGCTTGCATAGATCAGGGCGTAGGTCGTCCATATAGATGCCGTCTTGGCTCAGCAGGGTCAGCACGTTCTGACTGGCCTCAATCAGCAGCGCGGCTTCACGGTCTTTCAGTGCCTGACGCAGTGCGGCAAAGCCCTCTTCGTCTTCGGCCGTATCAGGGAAATTCAGCGCCCGAATGAACGTGTTGCGCGCCAGTGGCGGATGCAGCTCATCGGCCGGGGTGCCAAATGGCAGAGCGGCCTGATCGTCACTGTCGCCTGCTGGCTCTGTCGCCGCGGGGCGCAGGGCATCGCGGTCACGGCTGGAGGTAAAGGTGGCCAGCGCGGTTTCCGTTTTGCGCTGCGCAGCGGCGATTTCGTCCAGTTTTCGCGCAACCGTTTCGCCGCCCTGCGGCTGGCCGTTGGTCTGCGCCGATTGCGCCACATAGGCCTGGCGGATCGCATCAATGGCCGATTGCAGCCGCGCGCTCTCCTCGCGCATCACGCGGCTGGACCGTGCCGCGGTGGCGCCGACCCAGATCATCGCTACGGGCAGGAAAATCACCAACAAGGTCATTAAAAAACGCAGGCCGTCGGGGCCTGCGTTTGCCGTAGCGCTGGCATCCGGACGGGGCAGGGACAGGAAAAACCAGCTAGCGCCAGCCATCCACACCACACTCAACCCCGCTGCGGCCAGTTCAAAGCCGGTGATTCGGGATTGGCTGGGCTTGTTATAAAGCCCCATAGGGGTGGCGGAGCTGCTGCGTTTGTCTGCCATGACCGCGACCTGTCTTTCTGGCTTAGATATATTCGATCTTCAGCACTTCGTAGGAGCGCAGACCGCCGGGGGTGCGTACCTCGACGCTGTCGCCATCTTCCTTGCCGATCAGGGCGCGGGCGATGGGCGATTTGATGTTCAACAGGCCCTTTTCGATGTTGGCTTCATATTCGCCAACGATCTGCCAAACCTTCTCTTCGTCGGTGTCTTCATCCACCAGCGTAACGGTTGCGCCGAACTTGATCGAGCCGGACAGGCCGGCGGGGTTGATCACATCGGCCAGTGAAATCACGCCTTCCAGCTCTTTGATGCGGCCTTCGATGAAGCTCTGCTTTTCGCGGGCGGAGTGGTATTCGGCGTTTTCCGACAGGTCGCCCAGTTCGCGTGCCTCTGCGATCGCCTGAATGATCGTGGGGCGTTCAACAGTTTTGAGGTGCTTCAGCTCGGTTTCCAATGCGGTGAAACCGGTTGGGGTCATCGGTATTTTTTCCATGGGCCCTTTTCCATGAGAAGGGGCGGCGGATGCGCGGGGCACCCGCCGCCCTGTGGTTGTTACTTGTCGTTTACCTGACCCAAACAGGGGGCGGATTGCAAGGGGCAGGCGCTGATGCCACGGAAATTCCCCGAAACGCGCCGACAGTCGTGCCGGATTTGTCGCAGACTGTGACGGGTGGGGCAGGGTGGTTGTGTCAGCTGTCGTAGCTGACCACCTCAAATTCGATCCCGTTGTCATCGTTGAAATAAAACCGCCGCCCCGGTTCGTAATCCGCGTGCATATGAGGGGTGAAGCCCGCGTTGCGCACCCGTGCCTCCACCTGATCCAGATCTGCGACCACCACCGCCAGATGGTTCAGGGCGCCAATGGTCTGGTAACTGTCGGCGTCGGTCGTGGTCGCATCGGTTTTCGGAGCATATAGCGCCAGATAGCTGTCCGCGCCGCCGATGTGGATCGAGCGGCCGCCGGAAATCGCGTCGCCCTGCCAGCGGATATGCCAGCCGAACACCTGTTCCAGCCAGTGGGCGGTGGCGGCGGGGTTGGCGACGGTGACGTTGGCGTGTTCCAGAATGGCCTGCATCATAACTCTCCTGACGTATTTGATTTTCAGATGCTTGCAGAATAGTTTCTAAAGTGCACTTTAGATAAAGGGCTAAGGGATGAGTAAAAACAGACGTTTAGCAATTAGGTCTGGCTTGACCATTGGTGATTTGGCGGCGCGGACAGGTTTGGCTGTCTCTGCCATTCGTTATTATGAGGCAGAGGGTCTGGTGCATCCGTGGCGCAACGCGGGTGGGCAGCGCCGGTTTGAGAGGGCCGATATCCGGCGGCTGTCCTTTGTCATGGTGGCGCAGAAATTCGGCTTTACCATCGCGCGCATCCGCGAGGTGATGCAGGGGCTGCCGGATCAGCGGACACCGACCGCTGCCGATTGGCGCAGGATTTCCACTGGGTTTCGTGCTGACCTCGATCAGCAGATCGCTGCTTTGGAACAGATGCGGGATAAATTGGATGGCTGCATTGGTTGTGGCTGCCTGTCGATGAAGGCCTGCACGCTTTATAATGAGAGCGATCAGGCACAACATTACGGAGCGGGGCCGCGGTATCTGATGGGGGATCCTGCACCAGAGGCCGGAGCGGATTGAACGCCGCTGCCGCCGCGCTGCGGCGGATGACAAAACAAGGCGCAAATTGTCGCGAAACAGCCGGAATCAGCGGGGCAAACTGGGTTCTGCCGCGTTTACTGCTGAAGCCCGTTCTTTTAACGCGTCGTCGCAATTGACGAACAATGCTGCGGCGCGTTAATCACGAGCGAAATATTGTTACGCGCGCACCCAAGGAGGGCCACCCATGTCGGAAATCGAACGGGAAGCAATGGAATATGACGTTGTCATCGTAGGTGCAGGCCCTGCTGGTCTGTCGGCTGCGATCCGTCTGAAGCAGTTGGATGCCGATCTGAACGTTGTTGTTCTGGAAAAAGGCTCGGAAGTTGGGGCGCACATCCTGTCCGGTGCTGTTCTGGATCCCTGCGGTTTGGACAAGCTGATGCCAGACTGGAAAGAAAAAGGCGCGCCGCTGAACGTGCCGGTGCGTGAAGACAACTTCTACATGCTGGGCGAAGCGGGTGAAGTACGGATCCCCAACTTCCCCATGCCGCCGCTGATGAACAACCACGGCAACTATATCGTGTCGATGGGCAACGTCTGCCGTTGGATGGCTGAACAGGCCGAAGAGCTGGGTGTCGAAATTTTCCCGGGCATGGCGTGTTCCGAACTGGTTTACGGCGACAAGGGTGAGATCAAAGGCGTCGTTGCAGGTGTCTTCGGTCTGGAAGCAGATGGGTCTTACGGTCCGGGTACTGAGCCGGGCATGGAGCTGCACGGCAAATACGTCTTCTTGTCGGAAGGTGTGCGCGGCTCGCTGTCGAAAGAAGTGATCGAACGCTACGGCCTGTCTGACGGCAAAGAGCCGCAGAAATTTGGCGTCGGCATGAAAGAGATCTGGGAAATTGATCCCGCCAAGCACAAAGAGGGCACCGTCACCCACACCATGGGGTGGCCGCTGGGCTCCAACGCGGGTGGTGGGTCGTTTGTTTACCACCTCGACAACAATCAGGTTTACGTCGGCTTTGTTGTTCACCTGAACTACAAAAACCCGCACCTGTTCCCCTACATGGAATTCCAGCGCTTCAAGCATCACCCGATGATCGCCGATCTGCTGAAAGGCGGCAAACGCGTGGCCTACGGTGCGCGTGCGATTTCCGAAGGTGGCTATCAGTCGATGCCGCAGATGGTGGCCCCCGGCGTGGCGCTGCTGGGCTGTTCGGTTGGCATGGTGAACGTGCCCCGTATCAAAGGTAACCACAATGCTATGCTGTCGGGCATTGCCGCCGCAGAGGCCGCAGAACGCGCGATCAAAGCGGGCCGTGCCAGCGATGAGTTGCACGACTATGAGGACGAGGTTCGCAAGGGCGAGATCGGCAAAGACCTGAAGAAGGTCCGCAACGTGAAACCGCTGTGGTCAAAGTTTGGCCTGACCGCTTCATTGACGCTGGGTGGATTCGATATGTGGTTCCAGACCCTGACCGGCGGTTTTTCGCTGTTCGGATCGCTGAAGCACGGCAAGACCGACGCCGCCGCAACCGAACCGGCATCTGTGCACAAACCGATCGATTATCCCAAGCCTGATGGCGTGCTGAGCTTTGACCGTTTGACCAACGTCAGCTTCTCCTTCACCAACCACGAAGAGAGTCAGCCGCCGCACCTGCAGTTGGCCGACACTTCTGTGCCGATTGGGAACAACCTGCCCATGTACGATGAGCCGGCGCAGCGTTACTGCCCTGCAGGCGTGTATGAAGTGGTTGAAAAGGAAGGCAAGAAAGAGTTCGTGGTCAACTTCCAGAACTGTGTTCATTGCAAAACCTGTGACATCAAGGATCCAGCGCAAAACATCACCTGGGCCTGTCCGCAGGGTGGTGAGGGGCCGAACTATCCCAACATGTGATCTCAACCACAGATCGCAGGAATATCTGCAAAAGGGCGTCCAATCTGGGCGCCCTTTTTGTCTGCGCTATATTGATCCATTGGATAGGGTCCGTATCCGCACGCACGGGTTTTCGGCAGTTTGGCTGGCGTTCTTCTCACAGATTTGTCAGAGACAGGCGGATTCTGCCCCTAGTGATTGCCTTTGGGAAAACCGGCGTTAATCTGATCCGAACGCAGACGCAAAAGGGATGGAGCATATGCGCAAGACGGTTACCGGAATGATTCTGGCGGCAGTGATGGGTCTGGTGCCCGTCGCGTCCTCTGTTCAGGCACAGGGGCTGGCCGGTCCCTATCTGGCAGCACGCCACGCGGGTCTTTCCGCTGATTTCGCGGCGGCGGCGGATTACTACACCCGCGCTTTGGCCCGTGATCCGCACAATATTCAGCTGATGGAATCTGCCACTCACGCCCAGCTGGCTTTGGGGCATCTGGAGCGGGGGATCCCTATGGCGCGCCGTCTGGAGGCTGATGAAAGCCAGAGCCAGAGCCAGATCGCCAGCATGGTGCTGATGGCTGACGCTGCTCAGCGTGAGGATTACACATCACTGCTGGCCCGCGCAGAGACTGGTTTGAACATCGGCCCGCTGATCGACGGTCTGGTGCTGGCCTGGGCGCAGATGGGCACCGGTGCGGTTTCTGATGCGATGAAACAGTTTGATGCAGTGGCCGCTGAAAAGGGCATGGGCGGCTTTGCCCTTTTCCACAAGGCGCACGCGCTGGCCTTGGTCGGGGATTATGAGGCGGCGGATAAACTGCTGTCTGATCCGGCGCTGGCGGGGTTGAACACCATGCGCCGTGCGGTGGTGGCCCGTGTAGAAATCCTCAGCCAGCTGGAACGCGGTGGCGAGGCTCTGCAGCTCTTGCAGGCACAGTTTGGGACTGAACTGGACCCTGAGCTGCGCAATCTGCACGACCGGTTGGTGGCGGGTAAAACGCTGCCTTTTGGCACGCTGACCAATGCCCGTGACGGCATTGCGGAGGTGTTCTTTACCGTCGCGTCCGCGCTGCGCTATGAGGCAGAAAGTGACTACACGCTCCTCTATTCCCGTGTGGCAGAATTCCTGCGTCCCACCCATACAGAGGCATTACTCTTGTCCGGTGCGATGCTGGATAATCTGCAGCTCTATGATCTGGCGGTCGATACATACGGTCGCGTACGGTCTGATAATCTGTCCTATCACGCGGCCGAACTGGGGCGTGCGGACGCGTTGCGCCGCGCTGGCGACGTCGGGGAGGCGGCGGATGCGTTGTCCGCACTGGCGACCAGCCACGGCGATCTGCCGATGGTGCATGTGACGCTGGGGGATGTGCAGCGTCAGGCCAAGGATTTTGATCAGGCTGTGCGTTCCTATGATGCGGCACTGGCACTCTATGACGCGGATCAGGATTCGCAGTGGTTTATCTACTATGCCCGCGCCATCTGCCTGGAACGTATGGGGCAGTGGGAGGAGGCAGAGGCCGATTTCCGCAAGGCGCTGGAATTGAATCCCGACCAACCGCAGGTCCTGAATTACCTCGGCTATTCGATGGTTGAGCGGCGGATGAATCTGGATGAGGCGCTGGCGATGATTGAACGCGCTGTCGCTGCCCGGCCTGACAGTGGCTATATCGTCGATTCGCTGGGCTGGGTTCTGTACCGCCTGGGGCGTTACGAGGAAGCTGTGCCTCATATGGAACGCGCGGCAGAGCTGATGCCAGTTGATCCCGTGGTCAATGATCATCTGGGAGATGCGCTGTGGGCCGTAGGCCGTCACCGCGAGGCGGAATTCCAGTGGAAGCGCGCGCTGTCCTTCATCGACCCGACCGATGTCCCCACTGATATCTCACTGGAGCGCGTGCGCCAAAAATTGGCAGTGGGCCTGGACGCGGTGCTGGAGCAGGAAGGTGCCACGGTGCTGCAGGCCGCGAACGAGTGATCCCGCGCTGATCTGAATGAAAGGAAGGCGGCCTAATACGGGCCGCCTTTTCTATTATCGTCGCGGTTTTGGATCAGTTGATCCGCGCCACCACATAGTCAGCGATTTCGACCAGCAGCTGGCGTACTGGATGTTCGGGCAGTGCGCTCAGCGCGTCTTTGGCCTTTGCGGCCCAAGCCAGAGCATCTTCGCGGGTTGCTTCTAGTGCCTTGTGTTTGTGCAGGAGCGAGAGGGCGTGTTCCAGATCGCCCTCTTCCTGACGGCCCTTTTCGATGGTACGCACCCAGAAGGCGCGCTCTTCAGCGTCAGCCTGGGCTACGGCCTTGATCACTGGCAGGGTCAGTTTACGTTCGCGGAAGTCATCCCCGATGTTTTTACCAGTGGCAGAACTATCGCCCTGATAATCCAGCAGGTCATCTACGATCTGGAAGGAAACCCCCAGCGCATCGCCATAATCAAACAGCGCCTTCACCTGATCCTCTGGCGCGTCAGCGATCACGCCGCCCACCTCGGTCGCTGCAGAAAACAGTGCCGCCGTTTTGCCGCGCACAACTTTCAGATAAATGCCCTCATCCGTGGCCAGATCCTGCGCTGCACTTAGCTGCAGCACTTCACCCTCGGCAATCGTGGCCGAAGCGTTCGAAAGAATCGACAGAACCCGCAGGCTGCCCGGTTCCACCATCATCTGGAAGGCGCGGGAAAACAGGTAGTCACCCACCAGAACGGAGGATTTGTTGTCCCACATCAGGTTCGCAGTTGGGCGACCACGGCGCTGTGCGCTTTCATCCACCACATCGTCATGCAGCAGGGTCGCGGTGTGGATAAATTCCACTGTGGTCGCCAGATGCACGTCATATTCACCGCGATAGCCACACATATCCGCTGCTGCCAGCGTTAGCATCGGGCGCAGACGCTTGCCGCCTGCGTCAATCAGATGTGCTGTGACTTGCGGGATGCGCGGCGCATTTTCGGACATCATGCGGCTGTGAATCATATCATTCACCTTGCGCAGCTTGTCCTCCAGATGGGCTGCCAGTCGCTCATGCGGTTTTGTGCTTGCGTGATCCTGGTTCATCTCGTCCGTCCATGGGTCGACAAATACTATGTCGTGCCCCTATTTTCCCCAATATGAAACAACTGCTTCGCACCACCGACCCGACGTCGATCGCCTTTGCCAAAGCTCTGCTTCAGGGGGAGGGTATAGACTGCTTTGAAATGGACGTAAATATGAGCGTCCTAGAGGGAAGTATCGGCATTTTGCCGCGCCGTTTAATGGTACATCCTGATGATCTGGCAGCGGCGCAGAAGGTGCTTACGGACAACGGCATCGCGCTGGAGGGATAAGGCGTGCCGTCGCTGACCCATACGGATTTCCTGAACGGACGTGTGCGCGCATGGCAGCCGGTGCAGGGCTACCGCGCGGGCGTCGATCCGGTGCTTTTGGCAGCGTCTTTGCCCGTACAGACAGGGCAAAGCGCGCTGGAACTGGGCTGTGGCGTTGGGGTGGCCTCGCTGTGCCTCATGGCGCGGGTGCCGGGCGTGGCTGTCACGGGGGTGGAATTGCAGGCGGATTACGCCGCCTTGGCGCAGCGCAATGGGGGAGAGGCAGGTGCCGATTTCACCGTTTCAATCGCCGATCTACGTGCGCTGCCTGCGGATTTGCGCCAGCGTCAATTCGATCACGTTTTTGCGAACCCGCCATATTTTCAGCGCGATCGATCAACGGCTGCGCAGGATGCGGGCCGCGATATTGCCTTTGGCGGTGACACGCCGCTGGCCACTTGGGTTGAGGTGGCGGCAAAGCGCTGCGCACCGAAGGGCTATGTGACTTTCATCCAGCGGATCGAACGCCTGCCGGAACTTATCATGGCGATGCAACCGCTCCTTGGTTCGCTTGAGGTGCAGCCGTTGATCCCGCGTGCAGGGCGAGAGGCGCAGCTGGTTCTGATCCGTGGTCGCAAAAATGGCCGCGCCGATTTTCGCCTGCATGATGGGATCGTGATGCATGAAGGCGCCGAACATCTGCGCGACGGTGAGGACTACGCGCCCAAAATCCGCGCTGTGCTGCGCGATGGCGCGGCATTGCCCTTTGGGAGTTAAGCTATTTTTAGCCGACTGCCGCGCTGCGGCGTGACAGGGGTGTTTTTATGTGCTGCAGTGAGTGTCTATCACAAAAATGAGAGGAGATTTACATGGGTCTGACTTCGCACATCGAAGAGTTGAAGAAGAAACACAGTGACCTCTCGCATCGGGTTGAGGTGGCACAGCGTTCGCCCGGCACCTCGGATGCGGAAATTGCCGACATGAAGAAACAGAAACTGCGCCTAAAAGAAGAGATCGAGCGTCTCAGCGCGGAACACGCATAACTTTATGATTTGAGGCTGGCGCGTGCTGCCAATGCCGCGCCGCCCGCGATTAAACAGGCCGCCAGTCCCAGCGTCCAGCTGGGCGCGGCAATTCCGACCCCCACCAGTACCAATGTCGACAGCAAAGGCGCCGCATAGGAGCTGACGCCCAGCAGCTGAATGTCGCCCTGTTTCACGCCGATATCCCAGACATAAAACGCCAAGCCAACAGGTCCCAGCCCCAACGCCAGCGTGCTGCCCCAGCCGATGATGCCTGCGGGCCAGACGGTTTGTTCGACCACGAGATGCAGCGCGGCCGATAAGACCGCCGTGGCCAGACAGAAGACCGCCACGGCCTCCGTCGGGACATCACCAAGGCGGCGCGACATGACGGAATAGCCTGACCAGAACAGCGCGCACCCCAGTGCCAGTAGATAGCCGGGCAGAGCTGCTGTATCAAAACCGCTGCCGCCGCCCTGAATGATCAGGGCCGCGCCGCCAAATCCGACCAGCCCGCCGATAAAGTGCCCCGCGCGCAGGCGTTCGCCGGGCAACAGACCAGAAAACAGAACGATCAGCAGCGGCCATAAATAGGCGATCAGCCCCGCCTGCGCCGGAGGTGCCAGCCGCAGTGCGCTGAAGTAGAGCGCGTGATAGCCAAACAGTCCGATGGTGCCGAACACATAGACTTTCAGTGGCACGCGCCGCAGCGCCTGCAGGCCGCCCGTGCGCAGGGTCCAGATCACCCCCAGCGTGCCGCCAATGGCAAAACATAGCGCGTTCAGCAGCAGCGGCGGTGTCGGCGCACTGCCTACTGTAAAGAGCGCCAGCAGTGACCACAGCAAAACCGCGATAAATCCGATGCCGGTGGCGTGGCTTCGGGTGAAGGTTCGAGTCATGCGGATGCGACCTCTTCTACAGGCACAATGGTTAAGGTCTGATGAACAGAGATGGTTTTGGCAATTTCCGCAAGCATCCAGTCGCGAAAAGCCACAATCTGCGGCCGATTTTCAGTGCCGAGCCGACAGAGAAAGCGAAAATGCGCTTTCGTGCCGAGCGCCACACCGTAGGGGGCCACCAATCGGCCGTCAAAGAGGTCCTTGATCACCATCGCCCGGCGTCCCAGCACCACACCGACACCAGCCAGTGCTGCGTCAACGGCGTGATCCGCGCCGGAAAAATGCAAGCCGTGGCTGGGGTTATGGTCAATGCCCACAGCACGAAACCATGTAGGCCAGTCGCATTGCGGGCGCAGGAAACTGGTTGATTCGTCGAAAATCAACGGCGCATTGATCAGACTTTCTGGTGTTGGGAACCGCTCCGCCATCTCAGGTGTCATCACTGGCGTGAACCATTCGCTGCTTAGCGGCTGCGCCCACACGCCGTGGTCGGGTCCATAGCCAAACCGGATTGCGACGTCGATTTCGTCACGGTCAAAATCCATGATCCGCAGCGCGGCAGAAAACCTTAGGTCAATCTCTGGATGAGTTCGGGCAAAGTCATAAAGCCGCGGCGCCATCCATTTCGCGGTGAAGGCGGGGCCAGCGGTCACGTTAAGCGTCGTGTTGTCCTGCAGTCTCTTGGTGCTGCGCCAAGCGTTCGACAGGGTTTGAAATGCCTCCGACGTGCCTGGGGCAAGGGCGCGACCTGCCTCTGTCAATTCCACCGCGCGGTTGAGGCGGATGAACAGCGGTGCACCCAAATGCTCCTCAAGAGATTTGATCTGATAGGACAGCGCGGCGGGCGTCACATGCAATTCCGCTGCCGCTTGAGCAAACGACATATGGCGCGCCGCTGCCTCAAAGGCGCGTAGGGCAGTGAGTGGGGGTAAGCGATCCGGCATATCAGTTAAATATACCTTAACTGACAGCTTGAAAACACTCGTTTGTAGAATGGTCTGAGCGCCCGCATATTGGGTTCAATTCAGAATGACTCAAACCCAAGACAAAGGAGACGCCAGATGATCGAAGTTTCGCACACCCGCCAGACCCAAGACGCCTATGCCGCCGCCCATGCTGCCCGCGGGGCTGCCTTCACCGGTCTCTTTCGGGGCTTCTTCCGCAGCCTGTTTCGTTCCGCTGCGCCTGCCAAACCCGTGGCAGACACTTACGGAACCGTCCCGCTGGCCTGATCCCTTCAGGACTTACGCGACGAAAAAGGCCGCCCCGGGTGAACCCGCGGGCGGCCTTTCTAGTGTGTATGCGCGTCAGATCAGACGAAGAACTGACCGCCGTTTGCCGAAATGGTCGAACCGTTGAGGAACGCTGCTTCGTCAGAGGCGAGGAAAGCTACGCAGTTTGCAATCTCTTCCGGTTCGCCCAGACGGCCGGTGGGGATCTGCGCGATGATTGATTCGCGGACCTTTTCCGGCACCGCCATCACCATGTCGGTGGCGATGTAGCCGGGGCAGATAGCGTTTGCGGTGATACCGGCGCGCGCGCCTTCCTGCGCCAGCGATTTGACGATACCCAGATCGCCCGCTTTGGTCGCAGCATAGTTCACCTGGGCAAACTGACCCTTCTGACCGTTGATCGAGCTGATAACGATCACGCGGCCAAACTTCCGTTCGCGCATTCCCGGCCAGATCGGGTGCACGGTGTTAAACACGCCGGTCAGGTTGGTGTCGACGACCTGATGCCATTGTTCCGGGGTCATTTTGTGGAAAGGCGCGTCGCGGGTGATGCCAGCGTTGGCGACCACAGTGTCGATCGGGCCCAGATCGGCCTCAACCTTGGCGATACCTTCGGCGCTCTCTTCATACGAGGCAACGTTCCATTTGTAGGTCTTGATGCCGGTCTCTTCGGTGAACTTTGCCGCGGCTTCATCGTTGCCCGCGTAAGTGGCGGCAACCTCGAAGCCCTGCGATTTCAGTTTTTTGGAAATTGCCGCGCCGATCCCGCGCGAGCCACCGGTTACAAGTGCAATACGTGCCATTTTATCCTCCATCCCATGAATTTAGCGGGCCCATGAATTTGTCTTGTAAAACTGTTACCGATTAAAGCCAATTTGCGCAATATTGTTACGCAATGAATTTTCTGCGTTGTGGCGTTTTTTCGCGTTTGCAGCATAAATAACGCAGAAATTGTAAAAAAGGGCGCCACGCGGGCGCCCTGTGATATGTTGTCGTCTGCTCACCGGCGCCCTCAGGGGCGTTCCAGGCACATGGCGACTCCCATGCCGCCGCCGATGCAGAGGGTGGCCAGCCCTTTTTTGGCCTCTCGGCGCTGCATCTCGAATAACAGGGTGTTTAGAATCCGCGCACCCGAAGCGCCGATCGGGTGGCCAATGGCGATGGCACCGCCGTTGACGTTCACCTTTTCAGGATCCCAGCCCATGTCTTTGTTCACTGCGCAGGCCTGAGCCGCAAAGGCTTCGTTTGCCTCTACCAGATCCAGATCGCCTGCGGCCCAGCCAGCTTTGTCCAGCGCCTTGCGCGAGGCATAGATCGGGCCGACGCCCATGATCGACGGGTCTAGGCCCGCCGTCGCGTAGGAGGCAATGCGCGCCAGCGGTTCAAGGCCACGCTTTTCCGCTTCATCCGCGCTCATCAGCAGGACGCCAGCCGCGCCGTCGTTCAGGCCGGATGCGTTGGCAGCGGTTACCGTGCCACCATCGCGCACAAAGGCGGGGCGGAGTTTTTGCATATTCTCAATCGTGGCCCCGTGGCGAATGTATTCATCGCTGTCGACGATGATGTCGCCTTTGCGGGTTTTGATGGTGAAGGGGATCACCTCATCGGTGAATTTACCTGCCTTCTGCGCGGCTTCGGCTTTGTTCTGCGAAGCGAGGGCAAATTCATCCTGCATATCACGGCTGATCTGCCACTGTTCAGCGACGTTTTCAGCGGTTTGACCCATATGGTAGCCGTTGAAGGCGTCCCAAAGGCCGTCGCGGATCATCGAATCGATGTATTTCATGTCCCCCATTTTGGTGCCCGCACGCAGGTGCGCAACATGGGGGCTGAGCGACATGTTTTCCTGACCACCTGCGGCAACAACGGCCGCATCGCCCAGCTGGATGTGTTGCGCCGCCAGTGCCACCGCACGCAGGCCGGATCCACAGACCTGGTTGATGCTCCACGCGGCGCTTTCTTTTGGCAGACCGGCGTTGATATGCGCCTGACGGGCGGGGTTTTGACCCTGGCCGGCGGTCAGCACCTGACCCAGAATGGTCTCCGAGACATCCGCCTTGTCGATACCGGCGCGGTCAACCAGCGCCTCTAGCACGGCGGTGCCCAGATCATGGGCCGGCGTATTTGCAAAAGATCCGTTGAATGAACCAACAGCGGTACGCGCTGCCGATACGATGACGACGTTCGTCATGGGTTTTCCTCCACCAAAAGCACGGCGGACCTGCGCCAAGATCGGATCCAGCGCATCCCGCCTTGCGGCCAGTGATAGTGTATTTGCTGCATTGCGGCAAGATTCGCCTTTAAAACGACGTCTGACGCGGCACTCTGTGGTAACTGGGCGGCGGTTTGTTGAGACATGTTAAGGGTCAGGCCCGTTGTCTGGCTGGAGTTGTCCAGTCGGGGCGCAGCTGCGGCAGGGAGAAGTGGTAGCCCTGCAGGCAATGCAGACCCGCATCGCGTAACCAGTTGGCAGCGCCTGCATTTTCGACGCCTTCAGCGATGGTCATCATGTCAAATTGATCTGCGATCAGTGACATGGCGCGGATCAATGCCTGATCATCGCGGTTCCGGTGCGCATTGCGGCAAAACTGTTGATCGATCTTGACCATGTCGAAGCGGAGATCGCGCAGATACCGAAAAGATGTGGCCCCAGCGCCGAAGTCATCCAGTGCAAAGGCCACACCATGGGCGCGAAGTTTGCGCATAAACGGTTGCACCAGTTCCGGCACGGTCATCGCAGAGGTTTCGGTAATTTCCAGTATCAGCCGCGCACCGATGTCGGGGTCATCGGCCAGCTTTCGTTCCAGCACCTGCATCCAGCGCGGATAGCCGATGGAGCGCGCTGACATGTTCACTGACAGGCGCAGGCCCGGCACCTGTGAAAGAGCGGTCAACCCTATTTCCAGCGCGCTGCAGTCGATATCACGGCCGATATCGCAATCTTCCGCAAAGGGCATGAAATCACGGGCAGGGATCACGCGACCGTCGGCATCCAGTACGCGGAACAATCCTTCATAAAAACCGATGCGGTCCGGGCGTTGCGCCTCTACAATCGGTTGATAGGCCAGCCGCACCTCACCATGTTTCAAGGCCGCGCGCACGGTATCCAGAATATCGCGACCCCGCTGATGCACGGCATAGTTCAGCGGATTTGACAGTTCATCGGGAATTTCCAGTGCAATCCGGTTCGGCATGTGCTGTCCTTCCCCCTGAGCAGGCATAGAGATGCGGTCGCGCAGAGAGAGGGTGGCAGGTCTTTGTTAAAAGAGGGTTAAGGCAGAGACCACGGACCAATGAAAAACGCCGCTGCGGGGGCAGCGGCGTCGTCAATCTCAGAGGCTGAGGCCAACGGATAGTGGGCCTTTGCGCACCCCGACCCCGGCAGAGGTCGAAATGCCGCCAGTCCCGATCGACACTCCGGCATTGGCCGTAGGTTTCAGCGGTGCGCCATCCACCCCGCAGGCGGTCAGCGTCAGCAGGCTGAGGGTCATCAGAAGAGGTTTCATTCCAGTTCCTTCTTCCAGCGTTTGATCTGCACCAGAACCTGTGCTGGTGCGGTGCCACCATAAGACATGCGCGACGCGACAGAGTTATCAACCCCCAGAACGCCAAACACCTCATCAGTAATCTGGTCGTTCACGGATTGCATGTCTTCCAGCGTCAGATCGGGCAGATCACAGCCTTTTTCCTCGGCCAGCGCAACCAGTGAACCTGTGACATGGTGGGCATCGCGGAACGGCATGTTCAGCGCGCGCACGCACCAATCTGCCAGATCCGTCGCGGTGGAGAAGCCAGACCCAGCTGCAGCTGCCAGCGAATCCTTGTTGCCGGTCATATCGCTGACCATGCCGGTCATCGCTGCCAGCGACAGCAGGAAGTTGTCAGCAGCGTCGAACACCTGTTCCTTATCTTCCTGCATGTCCTTCGAATAGGTCAGCGGCAGACCCTTCATCACCGTCATCAGCGCCACGTTGGCGCCGAAGATACGGCCCAGTTTTGCACGCAGCAGTTCGGCCGCATCTGGGTTGCGTTTCTGCGGCATGATCGACGATCCGGTGGACCATTTGTCCGACATGGTCACAAAACGGAACTGGGCCGAGGACCAGATCACCAGCTCTTCGGCAAAGCGCGACAGGTGCATGGCACAGATCGAGGCGTTCGACAGAAATTCCAGCGCGAAGTCGCGGTCTGCCACTGCATCCAGAGAGTTTGCCGCTGGACGGTCAAAACCCAGTGCTGCGGCGGTCATGTGACGATCGATCGGGAAGGACGTGCCTGCCAGTGCTGCAGCACCGAGCGGCGATTCGTTCATCCGCGCGCGCGCATCCTTGAACCGGCTGAGGTCACGACCCAACATTTCCACGTACGCCATCATGTGATGACCCCAAGTCACAGGCTGCGCGGTCTGCAGGTGGGTGAAACCGGGCATCACCCAGTCATAGCCAACATCTGCCTGGCCAATCAGCGCCTTGATAAGGGCTTCGATCCCTTCGATCGACGCATCAATCTGGTCACGCACCCACAGTTTGAAATCAGTTGCCACCTGATCATTACGCGACCGGGCGGTGTGCAGGCGGCCCGCAGGTTCGCCCACGATTTCCTTCAAACGGGCCTCAACATTCATGTGAATGTCTTCCAGTGCGGCGGAAAATTGGAACGTGCCGCTGTCGATCTCTGACAAGACCGTGAGCAGGCCTTCCCGAATGACCTCTGCATCGCTATCTGTGATGATGCCTGTGGCAGCCAACATGGCGGCATGGGCCCTTGAACCTTCGATGTCCTGTTTGGCCATTCGCTGATCGAAACTGATCGAGGCGTTGATCGCCTCCATGATCGCGTCCGGTCCTGCGGCAAAGCGGCCGCCCCACATCTGGTTCGAGGATTTGTCACTCATGGTCTGCCCCTTGGGAGGAAAAATGCGAAAGTTAGTTGCCACCGTCCTTTATACGGCCTTTGTGCTTGGTGCAAATGGCGCTGCGGCTGCCGATCTGGGTGCCCTGCGGGATTTGCGTCAGGGCGACATGAAAAAGCTGATTGTTCACAGCGAACCCAAGGACCTGCGCGGCCATGATTTTGTGACTGTTGATGGTGAGGCGGCATCGCTGAAGGACTATGAAGGCAAGTATGTCCTGGTTAATTTCTGGGCCACATGGTGTGCGCCGTGCCGCGCTGAAATGCCCGCGCTGGATGCGCTGAATGCCGAATTTGGCGGCGAGGAGTTCGAAGTCGTTACCATTGCCACGGGTCGCAATCCTGTGCCGGCGATGAAGAAGTTCTTTGACGAGGTGAATGTCGAAACCCTGCCGCTGCACCGCGATCCGAAACAGGAACTGGCGCGTAAATCTGCGGTGATTGGCCTGCCGCTGTCGGTGCTGATCGATCCTGAGGGTCGTGAGATCGGTCGTTTGATCGGTGACGCTGAATGGCACGATGACAACGCCCGCGCGGTGGTCCAGCACCTGATCGGTGCCGAGGGATAACCCAACATGCGATGCAAAGGGTGCGCCGGATCGGTCCTCGATCCGGCTTTCTGCGTTTTATGATTTACGTCTCGTAGCCCTTGTGTGGTCCATTGTGTCGGTACGATTGCTGCGTTGATCCAATGGTCTGATCTGCTATGACCGCTTGAAACGCGACTGTGCGAGGCGATCCCCCGTGCGCGTCGATTGTGAAAGATTGGATAAGGGGCGGACGGATGGATCACTTCCTTTACAAAGATGGCGCATTGCACGCCGAAGACGTAGCCGTTGCAGAAATTGCGGCGGCTGTTGGCACACCGTTCTACTGCTATTCTACTGCAACGCTTTTGCGCCATTTCACTTTGTTTGACGAGGCACTGGCGGGCATGGATCATCTGGTCTGTTATGCAATGAAGGCGGCCTCGAACCAGGCGATCCTGAAAACGCTGGCGCAGGCTGGTGCGGGTATGGATGTGGTGTCTGGCGGCGAATATGCCCGCGCGATTGCGGCAGGGGTGCCGGGGGACAAAATCGTCTTTTCCGGTGTGGGCAAAACCCACGAAGAAATCCGTGCCGCGCTGACCGGTGGCATTCGCCAGTTCAACGTCGAGTCCGAGCCGGAGATGGAGGTCATCAATGAGGTGGCGCTGTCACTGGGAAAGGTGGCGCCGATTACCGTGCGGGTGAACCCCGATGTGGACGCCAAAACCCATGCCAAGATCGCCACCGGTAAATCGGAAAACAAGTTTGGCATCCCCATTTCCCGGGCGCGTGAGGTCTACGCACGTGCCGGTGCCCTGCCGGGACTGAAGGTGGTTGGTATTGACGTGCACATCGGTAGCCAGCTGACCGATCTGGCGCCCTTCCGGCAGGCCTACCGCAAGGTTGCGGCGCTGACCGAAGAGTTGCGCGCAGATGGCCATGACATCATTCGCCTTGATCTGGGCGGCGGCCTTGGCATTCCTTACACCCGCTCAAACGAGGCACCGCCGCTGCCGGTGGAATACGGCAGTATGATCAAGGAAGAGCTGGGCCATTTGGGCTGCGAGATCGAGATTGAACCGGGCCGCTTGATTGCGGGTAACGCGGGGATCATGGTGTCCAGGGTGATCTATGTAAAATCTGGCGAAGGCCGCGATTTCCTTATCCTTGATGGTGCGATGAACGATCTGCTGCGCCCTGCGATGTATGATGCGCATCATGACATCGTGTCGGTTAAAGAGCCGACACCGGGTGTTGAGCAACACCCCTATGATATTGTTGGCCCCGTCTGCGAAACCGGTGACACCTTTGCCAAGGAACGCATGATGGCGCCTTTGGCGGCGGGTGATCTGGTCGCCTTCCGCTCCGCTGGGGCTTATGGTGCTGTGATGGCCAGCGAATATAATACCCGCCCGATGATCCCAGAGGTGCTGGTTCATGGTGATCAGTTTGCAGTGATCCGTGAACGCCCGACCTATCAGGAAATGCTGAATCGCGATCAGATCCCTGACTGGCTCTGATCTGCAATCCTGTCGACAACAGCTTAAAGACCGCGCTTTCAGGCGCGGTCTTTTCGTTTCACCGGCAGGGGCAGACGGATCCAGACACGGGTGCCTCCGTCTTGGGGCTGATCCAACCCGATATCGCCATTCATCGCCCGAATATAGGCCCGCGCAATGGTCAACCCGACGCCACCGCCGGATTGAGACCCATAGGCCTGCCCCAGACGTTCATAGGGTTCAAACACATTTTCGCGGCTGTCCTCGGGGATGCCGGGACCGCTGTCACAGATGCACAGGCTCAGGAAGTCGTCACTCGGCGGATCCAGCTGGATGGTGATCTGCCCCCCCACTGGCGTGTAGGTCATCGCATTTTCAAAGACCTGTAGCAAAGCGTCGCCCAGCATGCGCGGATCAGCGGTGATCAGATCGCGTGGGGTGGTCGCGCCGTTGTGCAGGGCTTCTGTTAACACGCTGATCTGCAGCTGTTTCTGGGTGATCTGGTCTTCGAACCGTTTCAGAACCGGGCTCAGAACGGACAGCAGTGAGAGCGTCTGCAATTGAGGCGACAGGTCGCCTGCGGTGATCTGTGCAAACGATGTGCTCTTTTCCGTCAGGGACAGCAGATCGTTGCTGGATTTGGCGATGATATCCACCAGTTCCGCCTCTGCGGGCAGGCGCGGCTGCTGTGGGGCATCGGCGCGTTCGCGCAAGAGGTCCACTGATCCCAGAATGGCGCCCAGTGGTGTGCGCATTTCATGGCTCATTGAACGCAGGAAGGTTGTCTTGGCCTTATTGGCCTGCTGTTGGGCCCGCAATGACCGCTGCAGCGCCTGCGCATAGTCGCGGGTGACGCGATCGTAGTAGAAAAATTGCGCGGTGATCAGGGCAAAGATCATGATCGAATGGGTAAAGCCGAACACCTGCGTCACGTCCTCTGACAGTTCGAAATAAGCGCCATCGCCATAGTTTGTGAGCAGCAGGGCGGACCATAGAACCAGAGGTAGAGTGCAGAAATAGATCATCAGAGGGCGGTTTTCCCACCATGACATCACCACAAAGGGCAGCCCGATAAAGGTCAGCAGGAACATCGAGAGGTTGCTGTTGGGTGGTAGGAAGAAACTGCCGACAAAGATCGCCAAATTGAGCGTAGTCAGCATCACAAAGCGCGCCGGGATATAGCGTTTTGCACGGTGCAGCAGGAGCGCCAGCATCAGGCCTGCAAAGGCCAGCAGCGCCGTGATCACCATTTTTGTGGCGTTGTAAAACAGGTTCGCAGTGATCGAGTAGACGGTAAGCCCCAGCAGCAGCAACAGAATACTGTCCGTGGTGCGCGCTACCTGACGACGATACTGACCCGAAGTGCCAGCTGGTTGCGCAGCCGGTGTTGCAGCCAGTCCGTCCCCGTTTGTTTTCGGGTGCTCCTTCACGGCGTATCTAGTCCACTTGTACGTCCGGCATGGCGTTATGCTGGTGCCGGGTTTAACCACTTTACCAATGACAGAACCTTAGCACAGGGCCGGCGGCATGGGGTCGGCTTACCCACCAAATAACAAAAAACAGGCCCGGAGGGTAGGTCCGGGCCTGTCAAAGGGATAGGTCTGTTCGCTGGATGCGATCAGTGCACATCCTTATAGTTGATTTCCTTTGTATCCCCACCCGGCGCAACCTTCTCTCGGCGCACAATCAGGCGGTTCAAGGCGCTGATGTAGGCCTTCACACTGGCGACCACGGTGTCTGTATCGGCTGATGAGCCGGTGGCGATACGCCCGTCTTCTTCCAGACGGACCGAAACGGTGGCCTGCGCATCGGTGCCTTCGGTCACAGCGTGCACTTGGTACAATTGCAGGCGGCCACTGTGGGGGTAGATCATCTTCACCGCGTTAAAAGCCGCATCAACGGGGCCGTCTCCGGTGGCATCAATGCTCTTTTCCTCACCATCAATGGTCAGCGTCAACTCCGCCTCCTGCGGGCCGTCTGTGCCACAGATCACGCGCAGACGCTTCAGCTGAAGGGTGTCAGCATCGGCCTGACCAGCCTCGACCTGCACCAGCGCGATGATGTCGTCGTCAAACACTTCTTTCTTGCGGTCCGCCAGCTCTTTGAAGCGCACGAAAAGATCGTTCAACTGGTTGTCCGCCAGATCAAAGCCCAGCTCGGTCATTTTCGACCGCAGCGCTGCACGGCCCGAGTGTTTGCCAAGCGGCAGCGAGGTGCCCGCGATGCCCACGTCCTCTGGGCGCATGATCTCAAAGGTTTCGGCGTTTTTCAGCATGCCGTCCTGATGGATGCCGCTTTCATGCGCAAAGGCGTTTTTACCGACGATTGCCTTGTTGAACTGCACGTTAAAGCCAGACACAGCCGCCACGCGGCGCGACAGGCCCATGATCTTCGTCGTGTCGATACCAGTGCGGTAGGGCATGGTGTCGTTGCGCACCTTCAACGCCATAACCACCTCTTCCAGTGCGGTGTTGCCTGCGCGTTCGCCCAGACCGTTGATGGTGCATTCGATTTGGCGCGCACCTGCCTCCACGGCGGCCAGCGAGTTGGCAGTCGCCATGCCCAGATCGTTGTGGCAATGGGTGGCAAAGATCACCTCATCTGCGCCGGGCACGTTTTCGCGGATCTTGGCAATCAGATCAGCGCTTTCGCGGGGGATGGTGTAGCCCACGGTATCGGGGATGTTGATTGTGGTGGCGCCAGCCTTGATCGCGATCTCGATCACCCGGAACAGGTAGTCATGTTCGGTGCGCAGCGCATCCATCGGCGACCATTGCACGTTGTCGCAGAGGTTGCGCGCGTGGGTCACCGTTTCATGGATCTTCTCGGCCATCTCATCCTTGGACAGGTTGGGGATGGCGCGGTGCAGCGGCGAGGTGCCGATAAAGGTATGAATGCGCGGCTGGGCGGCGTGTTTCACGGCCTCATAGCAGCGGTCAATGTCTTTGAAGTTCGCGCGCGACAGACCACAAATGACCGAGTTCTTCGAACGTTCAGCGATTTCTTTCACCGCGTTGAAGTCACCTTCAGAAGCGATGGGGAAGCCTGCTTCGATAATGTCGACGCCCATATCGTCGAGCATTTCAGCGATTTCCAGCTTCTCATCATGGGTCATGGTGGCGCCGGGGCTTTGTTCCCCGTCACGAAGCGTGGTGTCGAAAATCAAAACGTGGTCTTGCGCGGGGGCGGTAGTGGCTGAATCGGTCATGTCAGGTCTCTTGGTAAATTACGTGCGTAAGCCGGAGGGGTGTCCGTTTGGGATATCTTGGCGCGAAAAAGGCACATCCTCTGAGCGGTCGCGCCAAAACGGCACGCTCAGAGGCGGCTTAGCAGTAGGATGAGGCCAGCCGAAGCCGCCGCGCTGGGCGCACGGGCTTGGGTCGAAAGGATATGGGCCATCATCATCATGAGACGAAGTTATAAACCTCTTGTTCGAAATGAAAAGCGTGAATTTCGCCTTGGCACTGTCGAAAATGCCGCTAGGTCGTCTGAAATGAAACAGGCATTGGTTATCGGATCCTCGGGCGGCATTGGCGCTGCGATTGTTGAAAATTTGCGTGGGCAGGGTGTTCGGGTCACTGGCCTGTCACGGCGCCAGCACGGATTGGACATCACGGATGAAGCATCGGTTGCGATGCATCTGGGCGCGTTGTCCGGGCCATTCGATCTGATCTTTGTGGCCACTGGCGCGTTGCACGGTGCTGGTCAGCCGCCGGAAAAGTCGATCAAGGCGCTGACTGCAACGGCAATGGCGGATCAGTTTGCGGTCAATTGCATTGGTCCGGCGCTGGTGATGAAACATGCGCTGCCGCTATTGCCGCGTCAGGGGCGGGCGGTGTTTGTGGCGCTGTCCGCGCGGGTGGGGTCCATCGGTGACAACGCTTTGGGTGGCTGGATCAGCTACCGCAGCGCCAAGGCGGCGCTGAACCAAGTGATCCACACCGGTGCGATAGAAATGGGCCGCAGCCACAAGGGCGTGATCTGCGCGGCACTGCATCCGGGCACGGTGGCGACGTCCTTTACCGAGAACTACGCCGCACGGCACAAGACGGTTCCGGCCGCCGAGGCGGCACAGAACCTGTTGCGGGTGGTCGAGGGGTTAAGTCGCGAGGACAGCGGCGGGTTCTTTGACTGGCAGGGGAAACGCGTGGTTTGGTGACGCGCGCGAACCTTTATCGGACCGCGAAGCGGTTCGGTTCGCGCCCGACCCCGCCCTCGGGATCGGGCGCAAACCTTTTGTTTCTCTCCTCCAGAACCGACAGGCCCCGGCGCGGGGCCGGGGCGGCGGGGGGTTATTCTGTCGGCGTCTCTGTTGCAGATTCAGCTGACGTTTCAGCCTCAGTTTCCGTCGCCTCAGTCTCAGTCTCAGTCTCAGCCTCCGCGGCCGCAGGCTGCACACCCGGCACGTTTGTCAGCGCACCGTTTTCCCAATCGCCACTGGCCTCTTGGCCCGTTGTGTAGCGCAGAGTGCCCTGACCGGACCGTTTGCCTTTGACAAATTCACCCTCATAGACGTCACCATTGGCATAGGTCGCGATACCTTTGCCGGTCAGGTCACCAGCATTCCACTGACCGATATAGCGAAAGCCGTCAGGCATGATCAGTTCGCCTACGCCATCGCGCAGACCGGCGGTGAAATCGCCCTTGTAGATGGTGCCATCAGCATAGGTGGCCTGCCCCTTGCCCTGCCGCTGGCCCTTTTGCCATTCGCCTTCATAGCGGTAGCCATCGGGGTAGGTCATGATGCCAAACCCGTGGTTTTGCGCATTGGCAAAACCGCCTTCATAGATCAGGCCATTGGGATAGGTGGCCTTGCCTTGCCCATCTATCACGCCTGACTTCCAGTCGCCTGCATAGGTGGCGCCATCAGGGTAGGTAATTTCGCCCACGCCATCGGCCAGGCCGGTGCGGAATTGGCCTTTGTAGATTGACCCATCAGGGTAGGTGACGCTGCCCTCACCTTCGATCACGCCCGCGACCCAGTTGCCGACGTAGCGATAGCCATCCGCGCCGCTGAATGTGCCCTGACCGCTGCGCTGATCCTCGGCAAAGTTGCCTTCATAGCTGTCGCCATTGGCATAAACGACTTTACCTGCGCCCTCGCGGCGACCGCCAACCAGCATGCCCTCATAGACGTCGCCGTTGGGTTGGGTCAGTTTGCCCTTGCCGTTGATCTGGCCGTCTTTCCACAGACCCGTGTAGACCAGACCGTCGGGCATGGTAAGCGTGCCCTGACCTTCGCGGGTGCCGCGCAGCACCGCGCCCTCATAGACCGCGCCATCAGGGTAGGTGATTTTGCCAAAACCCTCTTTGACGCCCTGTACCCAGTCACCGGCGTAGATGTAGCCACCCGGGCTTTGCAGGCGGCCGCGGCCGTGGTGTTTGGTGTTTTCAAACCCGCCTTCATAGCGGATGCCGTTGGCATAAACCGCAACGCCCTGACCAGTGATCGCACCTTCGACCCAGTCGCCTTCATAGGTGCCGCCATCGCTGAACACTATCTTGCCCAGCCCATGCGGCTTGCCCTTATCAAAGGCGCCTTCATAGACAGATCCGTTGGGGAAGCGCGCGACACCCTGACCTTTGATCTCACCATCGACCCAGTCGCCAGTGTATTCATAGCCATTGGGCAACCGGTAGGTGCCGGTGCCATGCTGCACCCCCCCGCGGAAGCTGCCCTCATAGACGCCGCCATCATCATACTGCTTGGTCAGAACGTCACCGTCCTGTGCCTGGCCTGCACTTGCCGCAAAGCTGACGCTCAGCGCCAGTCCCGAGAGTATTGCAGCCTGTTTCATGTGCTTATTCGCCATTTTTTGTCCTGTCCTTCAGAGTGCCTTTGCGAAGGCGCCCGTGTTTCGCCCTGAAACAGGCAAAAACTAAGCGAGGGGCGCAGATCAGGCAACGGCTTTCGTTCAAATCGGCTTTCCCTTGCCGGATGATCTGCTACACCATCCCCAAGCCGCCTAAGAGGAGCGCAGGATATGGCCGACATTTTCCGACTGACCATGGCACAGTTGAACCCCGTGATGGGTGATCTGGACGGCAACGCCGCCAAGGCCAAAGAGGCTTGGCGTGCGGCCAAAGAGGCAGGTAGTGATCTGGTTGCGCTGCCGGAAATGTTCCTATTGGGTTATAACGCGCAGGATCTGGTGATGAAACCGGCGCTGCAGGTCCGCGCCTATCAGGTGATGGAGGCGCTGGCCGCGGATTGCGCGGATGGACCTGCGCTGGCGATCGGCGGACCGCTGGGCGAAAATGGCCAGTTGTTCAACGCGTACTACATTTTGGATGGTGGTAAGATTGCCCACATCCGCCGTAAGCATCACCTGCCCAATTATACCGTCTTTGATGAAGAGCGCCTGTTTGATCACGGCCCGTTGACGGGGCCCTATGACGTCGCTGGCGTGCGCATCGGATCCCCCATCTGCGAAGATGCTTGGTTTGAGGATGTATCGGAGACGCTGGAGGAAACAGGAGCGGAGTTTCTACTGGTTCCCAACGGGTCCCCTTACTATCGCGGCAAGTTTGAGCGCCGGATGAACCACATGGTCGCGCGCGTGGTCGAAACCGGCCTGCCGCTGATTTATCTCAATATGGTGGGTGGTCAGGACGATCAGGTCTTTGATGGCGGCTCTTTCATCCTAAATCCCGGAGGATCGCTGGCGCTGCAGCTGCCGCTGTTTGATGAGGCGCTGGCTCATGTCACCCTGCGTCGCGTTGATGACGGCTGGCGCGCCGAAGAGGGCGACAAGGCCACGCTGCCGGATGAGATGGAGCAGGACTACCGCTGTATGGTGCAATCCCTGCGCGACTATTGCGGAAAATCTGGCTTCGGCAAGGTTCTGCTTGGCCTCTCTGGCGGGATCGACAGCGCGATTGTTGCAACGATTGCAGCAGATGCGCTGGGCGCAGAAAACGTGCGCTGTGTGATGCTGCCGTCTGAATACACCTCGCAAGGTTCGCTGGACGATGCCGAAGCCTTGGCAAATAACCTCGGCTGTCCCTACGACTATGTGCCCATCGTCGAAAGCCGCGCTGCGGTGACCCATACCCTGGCGCCTTTGTTTCAGGGCCGGGATGAGGATCTGACAGAGGAAAATATTCAGTCCCGTCTGCGGGGTCTGTTGTTGATGGCGATGTCCAACAAGTTCGGGGAAATGCTGCTGACCACCGGTAACAAATCAGAGGTTGCAGTGGGCTACGCCACCATCTACGGCGACATGAACGGTGGCTATAATCCGATCAAAGACATGTATAAAACCCGCGTCTTTGACGTCTGTCGCTGGCGCAATGCCAACCACCGTGCGTGGATGAACGGCCCTGAGGGGACGGTTATTCCCGTGACGATCATCGACAAACCGCCAAGCGCAGAGCTGCGTCCTGACCAAAAAGACGACGATAGCCTGCCGCCCTATGACATCCTTGATGGTATCCTGACTATGTTGGTGGATGAAGAGGCCTCCGTCGCCGATTGCGTCGCTGCGGGATATGAGCGGGACACGGTGAAGCAAGTAGAGCACCTGGTGTTCATCAGCGAATACAAACGCTTCCAATCCGCACCCGGCACCCGTCTATCGCGCAAGGCTTTCTGGCTGGATCGCCGCTATCCGATTGTGAACCGCTGGCGCGATCCCAGTGGTGCCTAAATGAGCGGCGCGTAAGTAAAATGCGCGCCCCGATCGGGGCGCGCCTTATGTCTCGGGCTCAAAGGCCCTCGGGGTGCCTGCAGAGCGGATATTCGCAGGCCGGGAAACCCTTCTCAACGGTCTTCGAACACTCAAACCCCGCCGCTCAGGCTCAGAGCGACAGCTGATAGCTGGCCGCATGATAGTGGAAGCCATCGCCCTGTTTTTCCACATAACCGAGGCCCGGGAAGGGCATGTGGTAGCCGATAAACGGCACGCGGTCGGCGGCCAGCATCGACAGGATCTTGCGTCGGGTGGCAGCAGCAGCTGATTTATCCATATCAAAGCGCACCTCCCAGTCGGGATGGGCCAGGGACCAGACATAGTGGTTGGCAAAATCGGCTGCGATCAACAGCTGTTGTCCACCACTGTCCAGCATATAGGTCATATGGCCCGGCGTGTGGCCAAAGGCCGCCATGGCGGTCACGCCGGACACCGGACTGTCGCCATCATTTAACATGGTCATCTGTTCAGCCAGCGGACGCGCCTTCGTGGCGAAACGTTCGTTGTCGGTCGTTGCCCAGTAGTCAAACTCTTTCGCGCCAGCGACATAGCGGGCATTCGGGAAGGTCGCCGTGCCATTGCCGATCAACCCGCCGATGTGGTCGCCGTGCATATGGGTGATCACCACCACATCCACCTGTTCGGGCGTGTAACCTGCCGCCGTCACGGCGGCGGTGATGCCTTCGGCGTTGAGGCCTGTGTCAAACAGCACCAGCTCTGAGCCAGTGTTCACGATTGTGGGGGTAAAGAAGAACTGCGCCTTGTCGACGGGAATATTGGCCTCTGCGGAAGCGGCAGCAAATTCCTCAGCGCTGACGTTCATGCCGAAGATGGTCTGCGGGTCGCCCACGGTGCGTGTGCCAGCCAGCAGGGTTGTCACCTCTATTTCTCCCAGCTTGAAGCGGTGAAATTCGGGCGTTGCGGGGCCCAGCATCGGCGCAGCGGCGCGGGCGATACCGGACCCAAGCGCGGCCGTCAGCGGTACGGCGGCGCCAGCGGTCAGCATGTGGCGGCGGGTGATCATCGGGGCGGTCAGCAGGGACTTGCGGGGCATAGGGCTTCCTCCTCTGTGCATTCGGTGTCCAATTAGTTGCACGTACGACCCTGTCCTGTCTTCTCACGCAGTCGTGAAAATTGTGTTATACCCCGCCAGATCGCCTGCGCGTTCGGGGCGAAACTGGACAAAGGGATCAAGCTGTGACATCAGCCCCTGCAACAGGAGATCGAGATGACCACCACCCGTTTTGCCCCTTCGCCGACAGGCTATATTCACGTTGGCAACCTGCGCACTGCGCTGATGAACTACCTGATCGCCAAAAAGGCGGGCGGTACGTTTATTCTGCGGATCGACGACACCGATCCTGAGCGGTCGAAAGAGGAATACGTTGACCAGATCCAGCGCGATCTGGAATGGCTGGGCCTGGAATGGGATGTGATGGAACGTCAGTCGCTGCGGCTGGACCGCTATGCCGAGGCTGCCGATAAATTGCGCGACATGGGCCGGTTCTATGAGGCGTTTGAAACCCCGACAGAGCTGGACCTGAAGCGGAAGAAACAGCTGAACATGGGCAAGCCTCCGGTCTATGACCGTGCCGCGCTGGCGCTGTCTGATGCTGAGAAGGACGCACTGCGTGCAGAACGCGGTGATGGTGTCTGGCGTTTCAAACTGGATCACGCCCGGATCGAATGGGCTGATGGCGTCTTGGGCGATATCTCGATCGATGCGGCCTCGGTATCGGATCCGGTGCTGATCCGTGCCGATGGTCAGGTTCTTTACACCATTGCGTCGGTTGTGGATGACACCGACATGGGCGTGACGAACGTCGTGCGCGGATCTGACCACGTGACCAACACCGCCACCCAGATCCAGATGATCAACGCGCTGGGCCATGAAGCGCCGGCCTTTGCCCACCACTCATTGCTGACCGGCCCGCAGGGGGAAGCGCTGTCCAAACGTCTGGGCACTTTGGCGATCAAGGATCTGCGCGAACAGGGTGTGGAGCCGCTGGCGCTGCTCAGCCAGATGGCGCGCCTTGGCTCGTCCGATCCGGTGGAGCTGCGCGCCTCGATGGAGGAGCTGGCAGAAGGGTTCGACATCAACCGTTTCGGCTCGGCCCCGACTAAGTTTGACGTGCAGGATCTGTTCCCGCTGACAGGCCATTATCTGCAAACCCTGCCGTTTGACGCGGTAAAGGATGAGATTGCAGCGCTGGGCGTGCCTGCTGATCTGGCCGAACAGTTCTGGACCGTGACCCGCGACAACATCACAGTGCGCGGCGATCTTGCTGGCTGGTGGACCCTGTTTAGCGAAGGCGCAGAGCCTGAAATCGCGGATGAAGATGCGGAGTTCATCAAAGAGGCGATGGCGATGTTGCCAGAAGGTCCGTTTGATAACACCACCTGGAAAACCTGGACCGCTGCGGTGAAAGAGGCCACTGGCCGCAAGGGCAAAGGCCTGTTCATGCCGCTGCGCAAGGCGCTGACCGGTCAGGGTCATGGTCCCGACATGGGCGATGTGATGCCGCTGTTGCAGGTGGTCAAGGCGCGCGGCTAATACCCGCCTGATCCTAGAAACGCCAAACCCCCGCGATGGTGACATCGCGGGGGTTTTCTATGCCTGCTCGGGAAGAGCGATAGGGCGGCCTCAGGGGCGGGAAGGGGGACAGGTTAACGCCGCCCCGGGGGTCGCTGTCAGGCGCGGTGGGCGGCTGCGTTAGATGGTCACGCGTTCAGCAAAGCGCAGTTCGGTTTCTGACGTCAGGCCAGCCATGCCGAAGTTCTTTACCGCCATGGTAGACAGTTCGGTGATTACTTCGCGGATGCAGATCATGCCAGTGACGACGCCGTTTTCGACGATCGGCAGGTGGCGGATGTTGTTTTGCATCATCACGGCGATGGCGACGACGATGGTGTCATCGGATTTGGCCACGATGGGGTCCGGGGTCATTACCTCGCGGATCGGGGTGCGCACAGTGTTGCGTTTGCCGCCGATGCAGCGGCGTACGATGTCACGTTCAGAAATCACGCCGACCAATGTGCCATTGTCATCGATCACCGGCAGAGCGCCGACCTTACGGTTGGTCATTACCTTACAGGCCTGACGTGCCATGTCATCAGGCGACACGCAAAACAGGCGACGTTTACGGATAATCTGCGAAACGGTTTTCAGTTTGGTATTCATAGTTCCCCCTTCAAGAGCTCTCTCAATGTGTCCGATCTGAGTCATGGTTCAAAAGCCCTCGTGAAAC
This sequence comes from Thalassobius sp. Cn5-15, assembly GCF_022347685.1. Taxonomy (GTDB): domain Bacteria; phylum Pseudomonadota; class Alphaproteobacteria; order Rhodobacterales; family Rhodobacteraceae; genus Thalassobius. Next base: position 329,231 of record NZ_JAKRGF010000002.1, on the reverse strand, counting down.
GTTACAAACTAAACAATCCTGAGCGGCAGCGTTGGATCGTTTTACTCAGTATGTAGAACGGCGGGGGAGCGCGCTGTTTAACCCCGTTAAAAGGGATGGTTGGCACTCTCTTTAGGAGGGGTCTGGTGCGAAAATCGCCGATAATCTGGGTGAAATCGCCGGATTGTTTACGGTTTTGGTGACAAAAATCGGATCTCGCGCCTAAGATGAGCGAAAAATTTAGGTTATTTTAATAAATTCATCAGAGACTGCAGGGCGTGCAGTAACCAGTTTCACCCGCGCGGGTATTGGTTTCTCTATAGAATGAGCCCAGTTGGGTGATCGGCCGCATGGTCCTGTGGTTCGCGCGCTTAGGGGCGTTTGGCGGGCTGCTTCATCTGCGCCTCGAAGCTGGCCTTCTCGGCGGCACTGTGCTGTGTGCGTTCTGCGCCTGCGTCGTCCAGCAGGCGGTCCACCAGTGCACGCTCCTGCTGGCTGAGGATCCGGTGGCGTGGATAATAGGGCGCAGCGCGGTCATCCAGAATGGGAGCGTCCCAACCATCAGTGCTGGCAAAAAATGCCTGCGCGCCTTCTTCGCCGAATTCATTCAGATAGCCCTGTATGACAACATCCAGATAACTCAGCAGTACCGGATGTAAACGATCAGGCGTGCCGTGCTTATCGGCGGGGATGGTGTAGATTGCGGTGTCCGGCGTTGTCGTCAGTGCGTGATCCAGCTGATCGTTCAGCGCTACGCGGTCATAGGCGTATTCGCGCGCGTCCAGTGCGTCCCAGTCATTGCCGGGGACACCTGCGATCAGGCCGTCAATTACGCTTTGCGAATCCGGCACCACAGTCAGAAAGGCAATCGGACGCAGTGCCGTGTGCCGCCATAACCGCCGCCAACCACGGACGCGGGCGTGGTGGGCATTGTCGTAAATATGGGTCGCGCGGTTCACCAAAGAGCCGTAGCCAAAGAAAAATGCATCTTTCATGCAGGAAATCCCTCGTTAAGACCCAAGTCTTGATCCACATCAATCCCTCATCCCGCCGTGACAGGCAAGGTATAGCCCACAATATTGTGAGGACAGGACCCATGCGCGTTACCAAACGAACCAACATCGCGATCCGCATTCTGATGTTTTGCGCGGCCAATGATGACCGTCTGGTGACCAAATCGGAAATCGCCGAAAGGTGCAATGCCTCGGAAAACCATTTGGCGCAGGTGATCAATAAATTGGGCCAATTGGGGTATCTGCGCACCCAGCGTGGGCGCAATGGTGGCATTGAACTGGGCCGTCCTGCACCGGATATCCGTATCGGCGATGTATTCCGTTCGTTGGAGGCGTCGGTGCCGCTGGCGGAATGCTTTGCCGACATCGATAACACCTGTCCCCTGACAGAGGCCTGCCGTCTGCGACTAGCGCTGGCGGATGCGGCTGAGGCGTTTTTTGCCCACCTTGATGAGGTGACGCTGGATGCGCTTGTCTGCGGCAATGATCGCTTGCTGGAGATCCTAAGTCCGGCAATGTGTCGCTCTTAAATCTAAAATAGTCGCATTAAGTGGCTTGTTCTGCGGTATGCGGTCGGATACTGGTTTAGTCAACTGATCGGGAGAACTGGTTTAACCAGTGCCGAAGGAGCAACCGCCCCGGAAACTCTCAGGCCAAAAGGACCGATCAGGGCTGACAACTCTGGAGAGTGGCGCCAAATGCGCCCGCCGAAGGGATAACGATCTCAGGCACCGTGACAGAGGGGGCATCAAGGCGCAGCGACCTGCGCCATTATGGTGCCGGCCGGGGATTTTCAAAACACCTGCCGGATTTGAACAGAACCGGAGGGCGGAATGTCTGAACTGAAATCCCTGACGCTGGACGCACTGCATCGCGAACTGGGCGGCAAGATGGTGCCATTTGCTGGCTATGACATGCCGGTGCAATATCCCGCCGGCGTGATGAAGGAACACCAGCACACCCGTACGGCTGCTGGCCTGTTTGATGTATCGCACATGGGACAAGTGATCCTGCGCGGTGACAGCTATGAGGCGGCAGCCCTCGCGCTGGAAGCGCTGATGCCCGTGAACGTCGCAGACCTGACGGAGGGACGACAGCGCTACGGATTTTTCACCAACGAACAGGGCGGCATTCTGGATGACCTGATGTTCGCCAATCGCGGCGACCACATCTTTGTGGTGGTCAACGCTGCCTGCAAGGATCAGGACATCGCGCTGTTGCAAAACGGGCTGCCTGATGGCGTCGCGGTTGAGGTGATTGAGGATCGCGCTTTGCTGGCGTTGCAGGGACCTGAGGCAGAGGCGGTGCTTGCCACGCTCAACCCCGTGGTGGCGGATATGAAATTCATGGATGTGGCGATCCTTGACCTGAACGGTGCGGAATGCTGGATTTCACGGTCGGGCTATACGGGTGAGGACGGCTATGAAATTTCCGTTCCCGATTATGCTGCGGATGCTTTGGCGCGGGCGCTGCTCGCAGATGAGCGCGTGTTGCCCATCGGCCTTGGTGCCCGTGACAGTCTGCGGCTGGAGGCGGGGCTGTGCCTTTATGGCAATGACATTGATGCAGGCACCAGCCCGGTAGAGGCCGCGCTGACCTGGGGTATTCAAAAGGTGCGCCGCACAGGCGGCGCCCGCGCCGGTGGTTTTCCTGGTGCAGACCGTATCTTGGCTGAGCTGGAAGGCGGCGCGGACCGTGTGCGCGTTGGCCTCAAACCCCAGACACGCGCGCCGATGCGTGATGGCGTGGCGCTTTATGCCAGTGACGATGCCAGTGACGATGGCGGCGATCAGATCGGCCATGTCACCTCCGGCGGGTTTGGTCCCACGGTGGGTGGACCCGTTGCGATGGGCTATGTGCCGACGGCGCATGCCGCCAATGGGACAGTTCTTTACGGCGATGTGCGCGGCAAGCGACTGGCCGTCGAAGTTGTCGCGCTGCCCTTCGTGGCCGCGACTTTCAAACGTTAATCAACACAATCCAGATCGACGCAGGGAAGGATCCAGAGATGAAATTTACCGAAGACCACGAATGGCTGACCGCAGATGGCAACATCATCACCGTTGGCATCACCGAACACGCCTCCACCTCGCTGGGGGATGTTGTGTTTGTGGAACTGCCCGAAGTGGGTACCGAAGTTGAAAAAGGCGATGAAGTCGTGGTGATCGAATCCGTCAAAGCGGCGTCCGACATCGAGGCGCCGGTGGACGGCGAGATTGTCGAAGTGAACAGCGCCCTTGAGGATGAGCCGGGCAAGGTGAACGAGGATCCGCTGGGTGCGGCGTGGTTCTTCAAGGTGAAAGTCGCTGATCCATCGGTGATCGACGGTTACATGGACGAAGCCGCCTATAAGGCACTGGTTGAGTAAGGCCAGAATGACCTGAGAAGCGGCGCATTGTTTTGAAGTTCCGCCCAACAGGTACTGTTGGGCCGCGCCGTTCCGCCCCGTCAAACCGCAGGTTTGCCTACGGCAAAATGGGGCGGCGCGTATGCGCCTCCCCTCGGAACGGCGCTTAAATGCCGACGGCGAGCCATTTCAGGTCACACCATACGCTCCACCCACGCGGTTTGCCCGCCGCAGAAGACAGATAAACTCAAGAGAGGTTGATATGCCCTTCCAGCCAACCGACTATTTACCCTACGATTTTGCCAACCGTCGCCACATCGGCCCGTCGCCGGATGAAATGGCGGACATGCTGCAAACCGTTGGTGCCGACAGCCTAGAGGCGCTGATTGATGACACCATGCCTGCCCTGATCCGTCAGGCGGAACCTCTTGGCTTCGGCAAGGCGCTGTCTGAGCGTCAGATGCTGGCGCGGATGAAAGAGGTGGCGGGCAAGAACAAGGTTCTGACCAGCCTCATCGGCATGGGCTATCATGGCACCGTGACTCCGCCCGCGATACAGCGCAACATTCTGGAAAATCCCGCGTGGTACACTGCCTACACTCCCTATCAGCCAGAGATTTCGCAGGGCCGTCTTGAGGCGCTGTTGAACTACCAGACGATGATTTCGGACCTGACAGGCCTGGAGATTGCCAACGCCTCCCTCCTTGATGAGGCGACCGCGGCGGCAGAGGCGATGACCATGGCCGAACGGGTGTCGAAAGCAAAATCCAAGGCTTTCTTCGTTGATGAAAACTGCCATCCGCAAAACATTGCGGTGATGAAAACCCGTGCCGCGCCTCTTGGGATTGAGGTGATCGTTGGTGCGCCCGAGGATCTGGATGCCACCGCTGTCTTTGGCGCGATTTTTCAATATCCGGGCACCTATGGCCATGTGCGTGACTTCACCGCCGAAATGACCGCGCTGCATGAAAACAGGGGCGTGGGCATTGTGATTGCCGACCCGATGGCGCTGGTTTTGTTGAAGGAACCGGGCGCGATGGGCGCGGATATCGCCGTCGGCTCGACTCAGCGCTTTGGTGTGCCGCTGGGCTACGGCGGTCCGCATGCTGCCTATATGGCCTGTCGTGATAATTTCAAACGTTCCATGCCCGGTCGTCTGGTGGGTGTGTCGATTGATGCGCGTGGCAACCGTGCCTACCGCCTGTCCCTACAGACCCGTGAACAGCATATCCGCCGTGAAAAAGCGACGTCGAACGTCTGCACCGCACAGGCGCTCTTGGCGGTGATGGCGTCAATGTATGCGGTGTTTCATGGACCCAACGGTCTGAAAGCCATCGCGCAAAAAATTCACCGCAAGACCGTGCGTCTGGTCAAAGGTCTGGAAGAGGCAGGGTTCATGGTCGAACCCGAAGATTTCTTCGACACCGTGACGGTAGAGGTTGGCCCGCTGCAACAGGCGGTGCTGAAATCGGCGGTGGATGAGGGCATCAACCTGCGTCCCGTCGGGGCCACCAAGGTTGGCATCACTATTGATGAAGCTGTGGTCCCCGAAACGATCGAAGCGGTCTGGCGTGCCTTTGGCATTGCGCGCAAGGATGACCAACCCGGCGAATGGCGTCTGCCCGATCATGCGCTGCGTGGATCGGATATTCTGACCCATCCGATCTTCCACATGAACCGGGCCGAAACGGAGATGATGCGCTATATGCGGCGTCTGGCGGATCGCGATTTGGCATTGGACCGTGCGATGATCCCGCTGGGATCCTGCACGATGAAGCTGAACGCCGCGGCAGAAATGATGCCGATCAGTTGGCCGGAACTCTCGGATCTGCACCCTTTTGTGCCGCTCAATCAGGCGGCAGGCTATGCAGAGATGATGCAGGACCTAACCGATAAACTGTGCGAAATCTGCGGCTATGACGACTTCTCCATGCAGCCGAACTCTGGCGCGCAGGGCGAATATGCGGGCCTGTTGACCATCGCGGCCTATCACCGCGCCAAGGGGCAGGGGCATCGCAATGTCTGCCTGATCCCGATGTCGGCACATGGTACCAACCCCGCATCTGCGCAGATGGTGGGCTGGAAGGTGGTTCCTGTCACCTCGCTGGAAAACGGTGACATTGATCTGGAAGATTTCCGCGCCAAAGCGGAAAAACACAGCGAAAACCTTGCCGGCTGCATGATCACCTATCCCTCAACCCATGGCGTGTTTGAGGAAACGGTGAAAGAGGTCTGCCAGATCACCCATGATCACGGTGGTCAGGTCTATATCGACGGCGCGAACATGAACGCGATGGTCGGCCTCTCTCGTCCCGGCGATCTGGGCGGCGATGTCAGCCACCTCAACCTGCACAAAACCTTTGCCATCCCGCACGGTGGTGGTGGCCCCGGCATGGGACCCATCGGGGTGAAATCGCACCTGATCCCGCATCTGCCCGGCCACCCGGAAGTGGGCGGCGAAGAGGGTCCGGTTTCCGCAGCACCTTATGGGTCAGCGTCGATTTTGGCGATTTCTTGGGCCTATTGTCTGATGATGGGCGACACGGGCCTGACACAGGCGACCCGTGTGGCGATCCTATCGGCGAACTATATTGCCAAGCGGTTGGAGGGCGCCTTTGACGTCCTTTACAAAGGGCCGACAGGGCGTGTGGCACATGAGTGCATCGTAGATACCCGCCCCTTTGCCGAGAGTGCCGGTATTTCGGTAGATGACATTGCCAAACGTCTGATCGACAACGGATTTCACGCGCCAACCATGAGTTGGCCAGTGGCCGGGACCTTGATGGTAGAGCCGACAGAATCCGAAACCAAGGCAGAGCTGGACCGTTTCTGTGACGCGATGCTGTCGATTCGGGCAGAGATTGCAGCGGTGGAACAGGGCGAAATAGATGCGGAGAATAATCCGCTGAAACGTGCGCCCCACACGGTGGAGGATCTGGTGGGCGACTGGAATCGTCCCTACAGCCGCGAACAAGGCTGCTATCCGGCGGGGGCCTTCCGCGTTGATAAATACTGGCCGCCGGTCAATCGCGTGGACAATGCTCACGGTGACCGTAATCTGGTCTGCACCTGCCCACCGATGGAAGATTATGCAGAGGCTGCGGAATAATAGCCGTAGTAAGCGATTGATAGAAAAATAGAAAAACAGCGCCTCTGTTTCGGGGGCGCTGTTTTTTCTGCGCGGTTCATGTTGTGTGTGATTGTTTCCAATTTGGAGTTAAATCCCTCGTTTGGGATGCAACCCGTTCCAATTTGTGCCCCAATTGAACCTTATTGATGCCCATACGAAAGTAGATATTAACCCGGCGAACATATGCCTTTCGGGGCGAATCTCTGGGATGATATACCATGGCAATTGGACAGGCAGGATCGATTACGACGAATTCTCCGGTTGAGAATGCGCCAATTACCGTGACCCTTGACCAGCCGTTGACCGATCCCGTTTTCGCCTTCACCGCCACCAACAACGGCGGCGACCAGTTTGTCCTGCGTCTGGTTGATCAGACCATTGATGCGGATGGCAATACCACTGCGTTTTCCTTTATCATTGAGGAATGGGAATACCACGACGGCCCGCATCCGGCGGTGGAAACCATCAATTGGCTGGCGATTGAAGCGGGCGTCCATACGCTGCCGGATGGCCGGGTGATTGAGGCAGGCACGACCTCGACCAGTAATAATGTCAGCAATCCCAGTTTCAACGGTGCCTTCACCGATCCGCCGGTTGTCCTCACCTCGGTCATGTCGAACAACGATCCGACTGCGGTGGACAGTGATCCGCTGGCCGTCACCGCCAATGGCTTTCAGATCCAGCTTCAGGAAGAAGAGGCGCAGGCCAACGACCACGGCACTGAAACTGTTGGCTGGATCGCGATCCAGGCAGGGGGGGACGCGGACTCGGGAACCGCCTCGCTTAACGGCGGCGTTAACTCCTCACTCAGCACGCTGGGTCTGGGCGATACCTTTACCAATGCGGTGGTTCTGGGCGAAACTCAGACCAAGAATGGCCCTGATACTGCAACCGTTGTGATCGACTCGCAGACCAATTCCAATGTCACGCTGTTCGTCGAGGAAGAGCAGTCGAATGATCAGGAATTAGGTCATACACGCGAAACCATCGGCGTTGTCGCGTTTGAGGATGGGCTGATCCCTTGTTTCACCGATGGCACCCTGATCCTGACCGAAACCGGCGAAGAGCGGGTGGAACAGCTGCAAAAAGGCCAGCGCCTGCCGCTTTGGACCGGTGACAGCGCACGGGTGCGTCTGGTGCTGAAACGCCAACTGACCCGCGCGGAGCTGGAGCGTCACCCGAACCTACGGCCCGTTCGCATCACCGCCGGTGCGCTGGGGCAGGGGTTGCCCAAACGTGATCTTCTCGTATCTCCGCAGCACCGGATGCTGGTGGCCTCGCCAGTGGCGAAGCGGATGTTTGGCGATGCTGAGGTGCTGATCGCCGCGATCCGTTTGACCGAACTGCCGGGCATCTATGTGGACGACAGCGTCGACAGCGTCACCTATGTGCATATCGTGATGGATCGCCATCAGGTGATCTTTGCCGAAGGTTGCCCCAGTGAAACGTTGTACACTGGCCCGCAGGCCCTGCGCAGTCTGACAGAGGCTGCGCGCCAGGAACTGTTCACCCTGTTCCCCGATCTGGCCATCCGCGCCACGCCGCCGGAAACCGCCCTGCCGGTGCCGGAGGGTAAACAGCAGAAGCAGCTGATCGCCCGCATGGGCAAGAACGCCAAGCGCGTGCTGGATCCCAAGGTGGTACAGGTGGAGGAACAGCGTCCTTCGATCACGATTGCGGGGCAGTTTTACCGCCAATCCCTGCGTATGGGATACGGCGTGCGTGCGGCTTAATCTGAGCGCGTTTTCTCAGTGCAGGAACGGCAGTTCTGCCGCAACCTTTTGCCAAACCTCTTCGCTCGATGCGGTCAGCAGATAGCCTGTGGTGATGCCGGTGTGGTAAGCGCGCCCGTCAATCAGTCGCGCCACGCCGCCTGCCTGCGCCACCGCATGAACGCCCGCCGCGTGATCCCACGGATTAAGCATGCCGGACAGGCAGAAATCCACCGCGCCTTGGGCCAGCAGGCGGTATTCATGGCACGAACAGCGCAGCATGAAGGTGCGGTTGAACCGCGGTAGCGTCGCTGCCATCTGCTCCTGCACGGATTTTTCCATCAGGTCGAGATGGATGAAACCGGTAAGCTGGTCGAGTGGTTTCACCGACGCGGTACTCAACGCTCTGGCAGATTGATCCGGCGCGGCCATTACCGCACCGTTCCCTGCCGCCAAAACCCAGTCGTCCATCACCACGTCATAAAGCAGCCCGAACACGGGTATGCCGTATCTTGTGGCCGCCAGGATAACGCCGAAAGTCGCCAGCCCGTTGGCGAAATTCCATGTTCCGTCAACGGGATCAATGATCAGCGCCAGGTCCGCTTCGGCTGCTTGCGTGCGCAAGGTAGGGTCAAGGCTGGCGGCTTCTTCGCCCAGAACCATCGCGTCGGGGAAGGCGTCGTGCACGGCGGCGGTGATCCGCGCCTCTGCCGCCAGATCGGCCTCTGTCACCAGATCATCGGGTTTGGTTTTTGCGCGGATGTCACTGGCCGCAAGGTTACGAAATCGCGGTAGAATCTCGGCCTTTGCAGCGGCACGAACGGTGTCGATTAACAGATCCTGCTGAGCTTGGGTCAGTGTCATCATGGTTCCCTTATCTTTGGCTGCGAGGCCTGCCACGGTTGTATGTCAGGCGCAAGACATGTCGCGCTATTCCTTCGCTCGCAGCACATGCACCGGTTTGGTCGCCAGTGCCCGCCATGCAAATCCGATTCCAGCCAGCAACGTGGCCAGTACCCCGCCTGTCACAATGGCAAGGGCAGAGGGCCAGATCACCACAAAGTCACTCTCCATTACAAAGACCATAACGGCCCAGCCACCGGATACACCCGCGCCCAAGGCAACCAGCGCCGCACCGCCGCCCAAGAGGGCAGAGCGTAGGGCGAAACTAGCTAAAATCCGCACCCGGGTTGCGCCCAGCGTTTTCAGTACCGCGGCCTCGTAGGCGCGTGCCGGTGCGCCCGCCGCCGCCGCGCCGATCAGCACAAGAAAACCGGTCAGCAAGGTCGCCGCTGCGCCCCAGCGGGTGGCGTTGGCGATGCCCTCCATCAGTGCCGTCACACGGTCGATGGCGTCGCGCACGCGAATCGCGGTGATGTTGGGATAGCTGGTGGTCTGGTCACGCAGGATCGCGGCCTCTGCTGCCTCATCTGCATAGACGGTGGCGATGAAACTATGCGGTGCGCCCTTTAGCGCCGCCTCGTTCATCGCCAGTACAAAGCCCATGCCAGCGGTGGAAAAATCCACCTCGCGGAAGGACGTGACAGTGCCGGTGATGTCGCGGCCCAGAATGTTGACAGTCATCTCATCGCCCAGCTGCAGCCCCATTTCTTCCGCCTCTTCATCGGCGAAGCTGATCTGCGGCGTACCGGTGTATTCTGCGCCCCACCATTCGCCTGCGGTGATCGTTGTGGTCTCGGGCAAGGCACCTGCGTAGGTGACACCGCGATCACCGCTCAGGACCCAGTGATCGCCTGCGGTTTCTGCTGCCGGACGGCCGTTGATCTGGGTGATGACCCCGCGCAGCATCGGCGCGTGTTCATGGCGGCTGACCTGGTCGTCGGAGTTCAGACGATCAAGGAAACCGTCGATCTGATCGCGCTGAATATCAACGAAGAAGAAGGACGGCGCTTTTTCCGGCAGATCCTGTTGGATTGCGTTGCGCAGGTTGCCGTCGATCTGCCCAACCGCCGCCAGCACCGTCAGGCCAAGCCCGAGGGAGAGGACAACAGGCGTTGCCTCATCGCGTACGCTGCCGATGGCAGACAGTGCCCAGCGTAAGGCAGGACGCCCCCGGCTGAACGGGGCTGCGCGACGTGCCAGCCAGCGCAGGATCAGCGCAGCGATTGCAAGGATAGCCAAGGATATGATTACCCCCCCGGCGGTCCACAGAGTCAGCGTGACTGTGCCGGAAAACGCCACCGCGACACCCACCAGCGCCGCTGCCAGCGTTAATGTGATCGCCACAAAGGGCAACGGCGGCAACAGCTTTGCCCCCGCCATTGCATCGCGAAAGAGGGTTGCGGCGCGCACCTCACCCGTGCGGGCCAGCGGCCAGAGGGTAAAGATCAGCGCTGTCAGCAGGCCGTAAATCGCGGCCTCAAGCAGTGGTTCCGGATAGATCGAAAACTGCGCTGGAACAGGCAGCTGCGCGGCAATCACCGGGCCGAGGAGGACGGGAAGTCCCCCCCCAAGCATGAGTCCCAGCGTGATGCCGATGATGGACAGCACACCGATCTGGATGAAATAGACCTGAAACACCGTGCGCCGATCCGCGCCCAGACTGCGGAGCGTAGCGATCACGCTGGTCTTGCCCGCCAGATAGGCGCGCACCGCGGCAGAAACCCCAACGCCGCCCACCGCCAGCCCCGATAGGCCGACAAGGATCAGAAATGCGCCCAGCCGTTCGACAAAACTGGCAACCCCCGGCGCGCCGTTGCGCGCGTCACGCCAACGCAGGCCGCTGTTTTCAAACCGCTCTTTTGCCTCTGCCTCCAGTGGGGCCAATACGGTGCCTTCTGGCAGGGTCAGTCGGTATTTCGATGAAAACAGCGTTCCTGCGGCGAGGAGGCCGGAGGTTTCCAGCGCGTCGCGCAACACCAAGGTGCGCGGTCCAAGGGCGAAGCTGTCGCCAGCGCTGTCAGGCTCGTTTTCAAGCGCCGCCATGAGCACAAAATCCTGCGTGCCAAGGCGGAATGTGTCGCCTGTGTCCAGCTGCATCTGCGCGATCAGGATCGGGGCCATCACTGCGCCGGGCAGACCGTCGCGCCCCGCCAGCGCTTCGGTCAGCGGCATATCGGGGGCGAGGAGAACGCTGCCCACCAACGGATAGGCGTCATCGACGGCCTTCACTTGCGTTAACGCGCGGGTGTCACCCTGTACGGCCATAGACCGGAAATCGGCGATCGCCGACACGGCCAGTGCGGTGTCCTCCATCCATGCCCGTTCCTCTGGTTCAGCGAAGCGATAGGTAAACTCCATTTCCGCATCGCCGCCTAGGATAGCAGCACCTTCGGCGGCCAACCCTGCCTCGATCCCTGATCTTATGGATCCAACGCCTGCGATGGCCGCAACACCCAGCGCCAGACAGGCCAGAAAGATGCGGAACCCACGCAGGCCCCCGCGCAATTCGCGCCGCGCGATGCGGCCAGATAGGGCGAGGGTCATGCAACCGCTCCAGCGCCGGTGGTGCTGGCCGGCCCACGTTCATTGGCGATGCGGCCGTCACGCAGACCGATCACCCGATCACAACGTGCGGCCAGATCTTCGGCGTGGGTCACAAGGATCAGGGTCGATCCATGCCGATCCCTCAGCCCGAACAACATATCAATGATCGCGGCACCGTTGGCACCATCCAGATTGCCGGTGGGTTCATCCGCCAGCAGGATCTTGGGGCGTGGTGCTGCGGCGCGGGCGAGGGCGACGCGCTGCTGTTCACCGCCTGACATCTGCGCGGGGTAGTGGTCGGCGCGGGCGGATAGCCCCACGGCCTTTAATTCTTCCCGTGCACGATCAAAGGCGTCGCGGTGCCCAGCCAGTTCCAGCGGTGTGGCGACGTTTTCCAGCGCGGTCATCGTCGGGATCAGGTGAAAGGACTGAAAGACAATGCCCATGCTGTCGCGGCGAAAATGGGCCAGTTGATCTTCATCCATCGCGGTCAGATCCTGACCCAATGCCTGCACCCGACCGGTGGTGGCTTGTTCCAGCCCGCCCATCAGCATCAGCAGCGAAGATTTGCCGGATCCCGAGGGCCCGATCAGACCAACGCTTTGTCCGCTCTGGACATCCAGAGAGATGCCGTGGAGGATTTCAACACGGCCGGCATTGCCATCCAGCGTCAAGGTCACATCTGTTATGGAAAGAACCGGAGAAGTCATGTTTGTCAGCCCGACGTCAATTTATCTGAAAATACACTCTGCCCTGTCATATGGGGTGCACAGGTTGCGGGGCAAGGTGTTGGCGCTTCTGCTGCTGCTCTTGGCCGCGCCAGCAGGCGCGGAGCCGCTGAAACTATTGGCATTCGGTGACAGTCTGACCCACGGCTATGGCCTGCCACAGGGCGACGGGTTCGTGCCGCAGATGGAGGCATGGCTGCGCGCGCAGGGACTGGATGTGGCCGTGACCAACGCAGGGGTTTCCGGTGACACTACGGCGGGTGGATTGTCGCGGATTGACTGGACCTTGGCCGAACCCTTTGATGCGATGATCCTGACGTTGGGGGGCAACGACCTTTTGCGTGGTACCGCGCCAGAGGTGACGCGCGCTAATATAGACGGGATTTTGCAGGCAGTGCAGGGGGCGGGGGTGAAGGTGCTCCTTGTGGGCATGCCTGCGCCGGGGAATTATGGACCGGATTATGCGGCTGCGTTCAACGCGATCTGGCCAGAGCTGTCGGCGCTATATGGTACGGCCTATGTGCCGTCGTTCTTCATCGGGCTGCCCGATGAGGATCCTGCGGCCTTGCGCGGGTTGTTTCAGCCGGATGGGATCCATCCAAATGCGGAAGGTGTGACGCTGATCGTCGAGGGGTTAGGGCCAGAGGTGGCAAAACTGTTGGCGGAGTGACACAGATCTAACTTAGCGCAGGCGTCAGGCCGCGCCGCGCCTGTCTCTCCTCTATGGGAGGCATTTGCAGCGTTGTGACCCAAAGATGCGGCACATCTAAGTTTGAGCGTGATGTCTATTGGCAGCCGTTGCGAAGCGCACACTCAGGGTTGGGCACCGCGCTTTGCTCTGCGGCATGCCGAATGAAAAACGGGCCTCGAAAGGCCCGCCTCATCGTCTTCCTGCAAAAGGTCTTAGACCAGTGCCAGGTTGATCGCCGACTCGCGACCGTCACGACCTTCTTGCAGGTCGTAGGTCACTTTCTGGTTGTCGGCCAGACCGGTCAGGCCCGAACGCTCAACTGCGGAAATGTGAACAAAGATGTCCTTGCCGCCATCTTCGGGTGCGATAAAGCCGTAGCCTTTGGTGGTGTTGAACCATTTTACGGTGCCGTTAGCCATCCGTTTTCTCCTAAATTTAGTCACTGCCCGCGTCGGTGCGGCAGCTTGGCGCGTCAGTCGCAAGATCGAAAAACTGAGCCGTTAGATAGGAGCAGAGGTCGAAAGCAATAACGTTGCAAGGACAGATATGGGGCGATTTGTGGATTCTGGCAAGAGCTGGCGGAGGAAAGTACGGGAAAGTCGCCTTGTTATTGCGTTCACCACACATATATCTGGGCCCAAATGTGAACGGAGGCCGCCAATGGCTGGTAAAAAACTGACCTGTCTCAGCTGTGGGCAAGTGAATCGTGTTCCAGATGAACGCCTGACATCCGGTCCCAAATGCGGCACCTGTGGCACCAAGCTGTTCGCGCAAAAACCGGTCGAGGTGGATCTGGCCATCCTGCAAAAGGCCGCGCGCAACGATGAGGTGCCACTGGTGGTGGATTTCTGGGCCCCTTGGTGTGGACCCTGTCGCCAGATGGCCCCGCAATTCGCTGCCGCCGTTGCACCGTTGTCGGGTCGTGCGCGTCTGGTCAAACTGAACACAGAGGCGCATCCGCAAGCCAGCCGCCGTTATGGCATTCGCGGCATCCCGATGTTGGCCGCCTTCAAAGGTGGCAAGGAACGTGGTCGTAATGCAGGTGCGATGCCGACTGCGGGTATTCTGCAATGGGTGCAGGGGACGCTCTGATCCCCTGCGGCTCTTGTCATGGGTCGTAGGTTCTGGCCACGTCGTACATCACCGGCTCGAACCCTTTGCACAGTTCGGCGATCCGGCGGTTGCGTGCACGCATTTCATCGCTGCGCAACATGGCCTGAAAATCCTCGCGCCGCCGCCACTGCGAATAATTGGCGATCCGTGTCTGCGCGTCGTTCACATGCAGGCCTGCCGCGATAAATCCGGGCTGTTTGGAAATGAAACTGTCATAGGCATCCTGTAATGCGTCCATCAGATCCTGACAGGTGCCGGGGGTCATTTCAAAAGTGGTGATAACGGTTTGAAAGTCCTTGTTGGTGGTGATTTTTGGCACTGGCTCCTCCTTTTGGGTGGCTTGTACGCCAGATCAGCCTAGCACCGGCGCGGGCGCATCCCCAAGTGTTTTGGCATAGGGGGGCTACATAATTCAGACTGATTTAGTAGGTTATACTTGCCTGCTCTGAACGGCCACGCTACACCCCGGCCTATGCCAGAGTTGACCCAACCCACCGATGATGAGGCCCGCGCACTGGCGCGGCAGTTGATTGATGATGCCCGTTTCGCCGCCCTTGCGGTCAACGAGGCGGGCACCGGCCTGCCGCTGGTTAGCCGCGTGGCGATGGGCACCACGCCTGAAGGGCGTCCGGTGACGCTGATTTCAGGACTTGCTCATCATACCAAAGCACTGATCGACGATCCGCGCTGTTCGCTGCTGCTCGGTGAGCCGGGGGAGAAGGGCGATCCGCTGACCCACCCGCGATTGACGCTAATGGGGCATATGACCTTCCTGCGTCATGGCGATACGGGGCGTGATGATCTGGCCGCGCATTATCTGCAAAGCCACCCTAAATCGAAACTCTACATCGATTTCCCCGATTTCCGGTTCGCGCTGTTCCAGGTCGGCAAAGCCTACCTGAACGGCGGCTTTGCCCGTGCCTATACGCTGACGGCGGAGGATCTGGGGCTCTAACCTTCCTTAGGCATCCATGCGCACCAGCAGGCTGACGCTGCCGATTGTGTTTTCCGAAAATCGCAGGCTGACCTGATCATTGTTCGCCCCCTGCTGGGTCGAGGCATAAGGGAAGTCATAGTTGGCGACATTGGCCGCGTTTGCGATCTTGCCCCGCGCCACAACCGAATCCACATTGCGAGCATAGCCGCCAAAAGGCAGAGGGCCCGCACAGTCCACGGTCCACAGGTTTGACAGGGTGTTCTGGTCATGGCTGATGCGGGCAGGGTTTTCGAACCCCTGATCAATCGCCTGAAAGCTGTTGCCCTGCACCAGCACGTTGCGGATGCGATTGTAGTCCAGGTCAGCGAATGAGGTATCGACCATTTCCACCCGATCCAACGTGCCGTGAATGGCGCGGAACATGTTGCCTGCAATGGTCAGCCCGTTGATAAAATGTCCCGGCCCATGTGGTTTGATCACGATAAACCGCGACCACGGGGCCGAACCGATGGACTGAAAGATATTGTCCGTGATGTTGAGTGCGGAGAAAGAAAACTCTGATGCGAAATCAGGGGCGCTATCGTGTTCGTTGCTCCACTCAATCGAACAGTTGTCGATATAGTTGCCGTTGATTGTGGCGCGGTTCTGGGTGGCGGTCAGCACGATACCGGCCGTGCGGACCCCTTCAGGTTCATCATCGCCCTGAAACCAGTGATTGCCGGTGATGATCGACGACGTGCCACCCAACACGGCAAAATGGCGGAACTGTGTGATCCGGTTATCACGCAGTTTGACGTCATTGGCGTTGGCGTTCAACGCCACGCTGACGCGATCCTGCACCCGCGCGCCGGTCTCGGCTGACAGGAATTGGCACCGGTCGATCAGCATCCCCTGACAGCCATCTCCGGGCGATGTCAGGCCGCGATCCTTGGGCGCAGTAAAGAAGCAGTCTTTGACATGAAAGATCAGCCCTTCAGAGGCCAATAGAATGCCACTGGCGCGGCCGTTGCACAGGAATTCGATCCCCGACATCGAGAATTTGGACAGCTTCTGAAAGCCGCTGAAATCCAGCACGTATTTGAACCGTGTGAAGGTGTAGGTTTGCCGTCCTACCGCATCATAAAGCGGCGCCGACAGGGTAATCACGCCCGTGGCTTCATTTTTGGCGCGCACATAGACCTCGCGCCCGACACCGCTGCCGGTGATCAGGGCGCCGACAGGAATGTTGGCGATATTGTCCACTGCCGTCAGCTGTTTGTTGTTTGCGGCGCTGTAGCTGGCGGGAGAGGTGAAGGTTTCGGTATCCCAATCGCCGGAATTTTCGATATAGAACATCCCATTACGGATATGGCGGCGCTGGGCGTATTCCGTGCGGTTCGGCACCGCTGCCGCCATGTCGATGGGGGCAGAGATGTTGATGCGTCGCCCGCCCAGGTCCAGCCCTTCGTGATCTGCGTTATTCAGCAGCGACTGAAACGCCTTTTTGAAGGCCAGAACTTCATCCCCGAACGCCTCGATATAGGTCGGCAGGTCAAACGTCTTGGTCAGCGACAGGATGGCTGCATCCGGCATGGTCAATGTGCCCTGAAACCGCACCGGATTGTGCAGGGTAACGGAACTGGCCAGATAATAGGTGCCGCTGGGCACCAACACCTCGCGTCCCTGCGCGGCCGTATCTGCGGCGGTAAAGGCGGCGCTGTCGTCTGTGCTGCCGTCGCCCACGGCACCATAGTCGCGCACATCCACGCGGGCCAGCATGTCACGGTGAAAGGCGGCGGTGATATCCTCAATCTGCAGATCATCCACGCGTACTAACCCGCCATTGGCGCCGGTAAGGTCTAGGCCGAAATGGCCATAAGCGGCCTGCGTGCCCCAGACCATATCGACGCCTGCACGGCTGCCAGATCCGACAATGGCGCTGACAGTGACGATCTGTCCGTATTGCGTCAGCGTCGTTGTTGGACCGATGGTGGTCACACCGCTGAGGGCCGCGCCGCTGCTGTCGCCCGCCCATGCGGCGATGCGCACATCGGGCAGGTTGCCGCTGATTGCCTTCAGCCGTGCGGTGATGCGCAGATAGCACCCCGGTTCCAGCGGCGTCTGCCCCATGTAGCGCAGGCGCTGGGTGCCTTCCGTTTTCAGCAATTCCAGACAGCCGCCAAAATCTGCGTCTGCGGGCACAAAGGCCGCATTGGCCGCGCCGTCATAGGTTGGGGTGCCGGGCGTGCCGTCGCCGCTGGACCATTGATCCAGCCCAAACTCAAACGCGCGGGGGGTGAAGGTGATGCCGTCGGTGATTGCCTTGTTCATCGGATGTCCCTTTTCAGCGAAGTGGGGAACAGATCTAGAGGACAAGGGTTAAGGGCACTTTGGCCCACCGTGACGGTGGGTGTTGCGCGGTCGGTGTATTAGGCGCCCACGTCTGAGGGCGGGCGTAAGAAGACGCCATCAATGCGCCAGCCCGCATCCGTTTCCAGCACCAGATAATCCAGCACATAGCGTCGGCCTTTGCGGTCCTGCACCTCGATGCTTTGCACCACCCCGCCGGGGTGAGCTTTGGCGGATAGAAAGGTCAGTGCTGTGGGGCGCCAGACCATCGGATAGCCGCGTTGTACCATCTGGCCGAAGTTCTGCGGCGTGCGAAACAGCCCTTGGACTTTGGCACTGGCAAAGCTGAAAGCGGTGGCGAAATCATCCACTTGAAAGGCTGCGATCTGATCGCGGATCACCTGTTTCGCCGTCTCTGGCTCCGCCCACAGCGGGCGTGGCAGGGCGAGGGTCAGGGTGAACACTAGGGCAGGGATCAAACGCATGGCGGGCCTCCTGATATTCAGGTAGGCCCGCCAAAGTGTTCGTCAAATCTGTAGGCGCGCACGGCATGTGTCGCCAGATTGATCGCCCTCGGGTGCTTAGGACAACTCGCCCTTCAGACCCTGATCGATCAACGCCACGGTCTCTGCTGCACCATAAAGGGCTGCGAAGGAGCCGAAACGCGGACCCTGGGATTGCCCCAGCAGCACCTCGTAAAGTGCTTTGAACCAATCACGCAGGTTTTCAAATCCGTGGTTTTTGCCGACGGCAAAGACCACCGACTGCAGGAAATCACCATCGGTGAAGTCTGCCTCTGGCAGCGCGTCCTCATTTCCCATCATGGCGTTTTTCTTGGCGATCTGCTCCAACGCGACTTCTGCGGAGGCAAAAGCTGCTTGCAGATCTTCCAGTGCGGCGCGTTCCTGATCGGTCGGCGCACGGAACACTTTTTCCGGCTTCACGAAGTCGTTGTAGTAACGCACCGCATAGCCTGCCGCAGCATCCAGTTGCGGGTTTGCTTCGGGCGAGGCGTCAGGCGCATAGCGCTGGATGAAACCCCAAAGCTGCGCCTTGTCGTCCGCACCCGCGACGGAGGCGAGGTTCAAGAGCATCGAGAAGGGAACAACCATATCCGATGCAGGCACGTCACCGGAATGGATGTGCCAGACGGGGTTGTTCAGCTGTGCCTTCACGTCCTGACCGGCATAAGCGCGCAGTTGCTGGTGGTATTCATCCATCGCCTTGGGGATCACGTCAAAATGCATCCGCTTGGCGGTTTTGGGCTTTTGATACATGAAGTAGGCGAGGCTCTCGGTCGGGGCGTAGGTCAGCCATTCGTCGATCGAAATACCGTTGCCGGAGGTTTTAGAGATCTTCTGCCCGTTGGCATCCAGAAACAGCTCATAAGTGAAGTGTTCTGGCGCGCGCTGGCCCAGCACGCGGCAGATGCCGTCATAGATCGGTGTGTTGGTCGAATGGTCCTTGCCATACATTTCAAAATCCACCCCCAGCGCGGCCCAGCGGGCGCCGAAGTCTGGCTTCCACTGCAATTTCACGGTGCCGCCGGTGACGGGGAGGGTCCATTCCTTGCCGTCCTCATCATCAAAGGTGATGGTATACGTCTCTGCACAGACCTTTTTCATCGGCACGTAAAGAACACGGCCGGTTTCAGGATGGATCGGCAGAAAGATGGAATACGTCGCGGCGCGCTCTTCGCGCAGGGATTTCAGCATGATGGCCATCACGTCATCATACTTCTCGACCGCGCGTTTCAGAACCTCATCAAACTGACCGGATTCGTAGAACTCTTTGGCCGAGTAGAATTCGTACTCAAACCCGAAGGTATCCAGAAAGCGGCGCAGCATGGCGTTGTTGTGATGGCCAAAGCTCTCATACTCACCAAAGGGATCGGGCACCGAGGTCAGCGGTTTTTGCAGATGTTCATGCAGGCTGTCGGCGTTCGGCACGTTGCCCGGCACCTTGCGCATGCCGTCCAGATCGTCGGAAAAACAGATCAGTTTGGTGGGGATATCGCTGATCACCTCAAAGGCGCGTTTGATCATCGTGGTGCGCGCCACCTCGCCAAAGGTGCCGATATGCGGCAGGCCCGACGGGCCATAGCCGGTTTCAAACAGCACATAGCCCTTTTCAGGTGCGCCCTTTGCGTAACGCTTGACCAGCTTCCGGGCCTCCTCGAACGGCCAGGCTTTGGATTTCAATGCGGCGTCACGCAACTCAGACATCTGCTGTCTCCATTAGATCAGGGGTCCGCTCGCGCCCCATGCGCGACAGACCGACGCTTCCTATTGCGACAATGGCTGTCAGTCAATATTCTGCAATTGCGAACAGTCCCAAATAAGCCCGGAAAGGCCAGCATTTATGACCCGTGAACAGCCCCCCCATCCGCTCAGCCCGCAGGACTGTCTGGTTGCGATCATGATCGCGATTTCCGCCGCCGACGCAAATATGCGCACCGCTGAGCTGGTCAAGATCCAGAACGCAGTGAACCACCTGCCGGTGTTTGGCACCTATGACATTGACCGCATCGCGGATGTATCCCGCATCGTGTTTGAGCTGTTTTCCGAGGAAGAGGGCCTGGATGCCCTGTTTGGCCTGATCCGCGCCAACCTGCCGGAGCATCTGTTTGAAACCGCCTACGCGCTGGCCTGTGACGTTGCGGCGGCAGATGGCAACATCCCCGAGTCTGAGCTGCGCCTGCTGGAAGAGATGCGCCACGAGCTGAACATCGACCGCCTGCACGCCGCCGCGATTGAGCGCGGATCGCGGGCGCGGCATATTTCTGGGTGAGGGGCGGTAGGTGCCGCTGAAATTGGAAAACCCCGCTTGTTGTGAGCGGGGTTTTGTTTTTGGTGGATGTGATGTTTGGTGAGGTTGGCTGACAGGCCTAAGTTTAAGAGTTACTTTTGTGCACAAGGATTTTAATGAACAATAAGCTACCTGAAGACATGATAAACGCTTTTGCACTGGGCTTAAGGAAACAAAATGCAGGTCCCAAAGAGTGGGCCGGTATTGACTGGTTGCCTTGGATGGCGCTTAGAGCAGTTCTAGAGACCAAAGCTGTTAAAACCGCCTCGGTTTGGTTGGTGCTAGTGCCAGTTATATTAACCTTTACATCAGAATTCCCAGAACGATATAGCGCCGCTCCGCTTGGTGGGCAGGAGCCAATTTCATTCGTCCTGAAAATTCCTTTCAATTGGTATCTGTTTTATTTCGCAGCGGTTTGTTTCTTCATAGCTAGACTCTGCTATGTGATCTTCTGTCCCGATTTCATCAAGAAATATTCTGTAGCGGCAGACGCGACATCAGCAGGCATCACAGCTTCGTCCGTTAGGGATTATGCTTCAGGGTACTTGTCTGCGGTTACACTTAAGAAAAACCCACTCAGTCCAGAAGGATTACGCCTTAACTCTTTTCTTTCGGAAATTACTGGTTCGCCCAATATTGTTGGTGAGCATTGGGATACTGGGAACGGCGACAACCTTATGCAGTCAGCGGTTGCGGGTGTCCATATTCGTGATCTGCCCGGCACTGGCACTTATTTACGGGCGTTCAAGCTGACTGGAAATGAAGATGAAGATAAAAAGTTATTAACCACCACTCTTGTTTGGAAGTTTATTGACTGGCTCAATTACTCAAAGTCGGTTGCACGCGCGCTTTGCACAATTTTTGTTCTCTGTGGTTTGGGCTTGCTTGCAGTGCCGTTCTCGCAGGGTTTTCTCGCAGTTTTTGGGGCGTTTATGCATAATAGTAGCTAATATGCTAATTCGACGTGCCCAATGAGCCTTTATCCTACCTCACCCCCCATACAACCCACCCCAACGCTCCAGCAGCGCTTGCTGCAAGGTCTTCGCGCGTTTGTTCCAGCTGCGGCCGCCTTCGGGGCGTTCGCGTTCGCTCTTTTTCAACTGATCGCGGCGTTTGCTGTCGGCGCTGAAAAAGGCAAAGGCCATCGGTGCGCCGCCCGGGGTGGTGACGTAGCCCGCAAGCGCGGAGGCGAAATTCAGCGTGCCGGTTTTGGCCATCACCCGCAGCGGGTGGTTCTTGTCCGGCTTGCCGCGCCCGTCCCGTAGGGTGATCTGCTTCATCAGCGGCGACAGGTGGCGCTGGGCCACCGGTGTGCTGAGCGCGGCGACCATATCCTGCGCCGAGACCTTGGATCCGTCCCCCAATCCAGAATGATCGACAAACCGCGCTTGCCGCATGTTTAGGGTCTGATTGGCCCATTTGGTCATCTGCTTTGCCGAGGCACGTAGCGATGTTGGTTTGCCCCCCGCCGCCTGTGACGCGGCCAGCCCGACCATTTCTGCGGTCAGGTTGGTGGAATATTTCATCATTGCGCGCAGGATGGTGCTGAGGGGCGCGCTTTCCACACTGGCCAGCGTTGCGCCTGCGGGCAGGCGTTTCACGGTTTTCTCTTTGGGCAGAACAACGCCATGGGCGCGGGCAAGGGTGCGGAACACCTCGGCGGCATAAAAGTCAGGACGGCGCACCGGCAACCAGCGGCTGCCGCCTTTGCCAAGGGCGCCGCTGGCGACGGTCCAGTGGTCCTGCGTGCCTTTCTGTGCATAGGTGTAGAGGGGGGCCTGACGGCGCACCACCTTCATCTTGGCCACGGTGACGGCAGGACGGTAGCTGTTGGATCGCGCATCCATCGTCACGCCCCAGCCAGATTGCGCCCGTTTCCATTCAAAATGTACACGGTTGAAGTTCAGGGACAGGCCGGAAATGGCGGGGTTATAGCCGACGTGATCGGGTTGGCTGTCATCGATATGGGGCAGGTAGGGCAGGGCGCCCGCATAGACCAGAAAGCGTCCGCGCACCTCGCGCAGTCCCTGCGCTTTCAGTGCCTTGGCCAGGCGCGCCAGTGCATCAGTGTCCAGCGTCGGATCGCCGCCGCCGGCGAGGATCAGATCGCCTTGCAGTACGCCGTTTTGCACCGGCGCGGTGGCAATCACCCGTGTGTGGAAACGGTGATTCGCCCCCAGATAGGTCAACGCATAAAGTGCAGTCACCGCCTTGGTCACACTGGCGGGGGGCAGCAGGGCATTGGCATTGCGCCCCTCAAGAATTTTGCCGTCTTTCGGGTTGGCCACGGCGAAACTTACCCCGCCGCTGAGATTTGATTGTTTCAGCAATGCCTCAAGCGAGCGTGCGCGCAGCGCCGCGCCCTCTGGACCAGAGAGATCAGGGCGGGCCACAGGACGCAAGGAGCGGCCAAGAGGAGCGGCGATGCTGGTGCTGGCGGAAAACGCGGCCAGCGACGTGAGAAATGCACGTCGAGAAAACGAATTAATCATGAAGCTAAGTTAGCGCGTCTTGGCCCCAAGTCTCAAGCGCTACAGGAGGGGGGTGAGGTGAAACTATTGCGACATGCGTTGTGCGGTATCGGCGCCGCGCTTAGCGCCAGTCGCCTTTTGCACGCAACCGGGTGGAAGATTGGCTGTTCATCGGCATATTCACAAAACACCAGCGCGGCGCGGCGCCATCGGCCAATGCTTGACTATGACAGCCGGGCAGGCGCGCGGTGCGGTACATCTGCGCCGCCTTGGAGCACCGCGCGGCCATCCGGTCGCCGGGGCGTGCCAGCACGCCAATGGGCACAGAGGCCATGATCGCCTGCCAGTCCTGCCATTGGTGAAACTGCGCCAAATTGTCCGCCCCCATCAGCCAGACAAAGCGCACACCGGGGTAGAGGCGTTGGAGGGCGCACAGTGTCTCGGCTGTAAATCTGGTGCCAGTCTGTGTTTCCAAATCGGTGATGGTCACACGGGGATGATCCATCACCGCCTGCGCCCGCGCCAGCCGCTTGTCAATATCCGCAGGTCCACGTGATTTCAGCGGGTTGCCGGGGCTGACCAGCCACCACACGCGATCCAGACCGAAACGTTTCAGTGCCGCACGGGTGATATGCGCATGCCCTTCATGGGCGGGATCAAAAGATCCCCCCAACAGGCCGATCACCTGACCGGCGCGGGCATATGGCAGTGCGTTGCGCATATGTTTCCTTCTCGGCTGAGGCGGGGACTGTCAACTGGAAAGCGTGTCGTAAGTGTGCAGTTCGCTGCGTCTAACGGTGCCGTGTGGTGTGGGAAATGACGGTTGCAGGGGGTTGTGTTGGAAATATAGTTGATGCAATGCAACCACATTGATGTTCTTGAAAGGCCGTTCAGATGACCACCGATGCCGTCGCTCGCATTCGTCGTTTCAACCGTGCAGTTACCCGCGAAACCGGTGCGCTGGATCAGTCGTTTCTGGGCCGCGGTCGACCGCTGGGTCCTGCACGGGTGCTGCATGCCATCGGACCAGAAGGACGGGAACTGGAAACGATCCGCGGGTACCTAGATCTGGATAAGCCAGTGCTCAGCCGGTTTCTGAAGTCGCTTCAGGATGAGGGTCTACTGCGGCTGGAGCGGGACGCCAGCGATGGCCGTCGCCGCATTGCGGTGCTGACGGATGCCGGGCTGCGCGAACGTGCCGCCTATAACGCGCTCTCTGATGCCCGCGCCGATGATCTGCTGTCGCGCCACCCCAATCCTGACGCATTGCTGGCGGCGATGGATCTGGTGGCCTCTGCCCTTGGGCGGGATCGGATGGAACTGGTGGCATGTGACCCGCGCCACCCCGATGCGGTGAGGTGTCTGACGGCATATTACCAAGAGCTAGGCGCACGGCTGGCCACCGGATTTGACGTGAACCTCAGCGCCGATCCCGAAGCGGCGGACATGATGGCCCCGCGCGGCAGTTTTCTGGTCGCCTATTCCGACGGCATGCCGCTGGGCTGTGTGGGGGTGAAGGGGACAGACAAGGGCTATGCCGAGATCAAGCGCCTGTGGATTTCCCCCGCCGCCCGCGGTCTGGGCCTGTCCCGCACCCTGATGGCCGAGGCAGAGGCGCGCGCTAAGGCGCTGGGCATCACACTCCTGCGGCTGGATACCAATTCGGCCCTGCCTGAGGCGATCGCGCTCTATCAGCGGTCGGGCTGGGTAGAGATTGAGCGGTTCAACGACGATCCGTACCCCGACCGCTTCTTTGAAAAGGCCCTTTGAGGGCGGGCGAAAAATGGCGCCATCTCCGGCTGGGCAATCTTGCGCCAGATTGTCGGTGTGGGGCGGGGGCATTGCGCGGGTTGCCTAGTGGTGTTCATGCTCAATGTTTCTTTTCAGCGGTTAACCTTTCGCAGCTCATACGGCCTCTCGTCAGTGTCTCGCCCAACAGGGACTGTTGGGCCGCGCCGTTCCGCCCCCACGGGGCGGCGCGATTGCGCCTCCCCTCGGAACGGCGCTAGGCCATCACTGGCATGAGGCGAATGATTTTGTGGTGGGTAGAAGCACGTCCACCACCAACCGCATTGCCCCCGTTCGCCCCTTCCGGTATCACCTCTGCCAACCCTATTCCCCTGCAAGAGAGCAACCCATGGCATCTTATCAGTTTGTCTACCACATGTCCGGCGTCTCCAAGACCTATCCGGGCGGCAAGAAGTGCTTTGAAAACATCCACCTGAACTTCCTGCCCGGTGTGAAAATCGGTGTCGTCGGCGTCAACGGTTCGGGTAAATCCACCCTGATGAAGATCATGGCCGGTATGGATAAGGACTTCACCGGCGAAGCTTGGCACGCTGAAGGTGCTAAAGTGGGCTACCTGCCGCAGGAGCCTGAACTGGACCCGAGCCTTGACGTGCGCGGTAACGTGATGTTGGGCGTGGCCGCCAAAAAGGCCATTCTGGATCGCTACAACGAGCTGGCGATGAACTACAGCGATGAAACCGCTGATGAAATGGCGCAGCTGCAGGATGAGATCGACAGCCAGAACCTGTGGGATCTGGACAGTCAGGTCGACATCTCGCTGGAGGCGCTGCGCTGCCCTGCCGATGATGCCGATGTGACCAGCCTGTCGGGGGGTGAAAAACGTCGCGTGGCGCTGTGCAAGCTGCTGCTTGAGGCGCCTGACATGCTGCTGCTGGATGAACCGACCAACCACTTGGACGCGGAAACCATCGCGTGGCTGCAACAGCATCTGATTGATTACAAAGGCACCATCCTGATCGTCACCCACGACCGCTATTTCCTCGATGACATCACCGGCTGGATTCTGGAACTGGACCGTGGGCGCGGCATCCCCTACGAGGGCAACTATTCCGCGTGGCTGGAGCAGAAGGCAAAACGTCTGCAGCATGAGGCCAAGGAAGACAAAACGCGTCAGAAAACGCTGGAACGCGAATTGGAGTGGATGCGTCAGGGCGCTAAGGCGCGGCAGGCGAAATCCAAAGCCCGTATCGCCGCCTATAACGATCTGGCCAACCAGTCAGAGCGTGAGAAAATCACCCGCGCGCAGATCGTGATCCCGAACGGTCAGCGTCTGGGCGGCAAGGTGATCGAAGTGAACGGTCTGAAAAAGGCCATGGGCGACAAGCTGTTGGTTGAGGATCTGACGTTTTCGCTGCCGCCCGGTGGTATCGTTGGTGTGATCGGCCCGAACGGCGCTGGTAAGACCACACTGTTCCGTATGTTGACCGGTCAGGAACAACCGGATGAGGGAACGGTCGAGTATGGTGACACCGTGCAGCTGTCTTATGTGGATCAGTCGCGTGATGACCTGCAGGACAATGAAACCGTGTGGGAAGCGATTTCCGGCGGGGCCGAGTTGATCGAACTGGGCGATGCGCAGGTGAACTCGCGCGCCTATTGTTCGTCCTTCAACTTCAAGGGCGGCGATCAGCAGAAAACGCTGAACCTTCTGTCCGGTGGTGAACGGAACCGTGTGCATATGGCGCGTTTGTTGAAAGAGGGCGGTAACGTGCTGTTGCTCGACGAACCGACCAACGACCTGGACGTGGAAACCCTGCGTGCGCTTGAGGATGCGCTGGTTGATTTTGCCGGCTGCGCGGTTGTCATCTCGCACGACCGTTTCTTCCTTGACCGGATCTGTACCCACATCCTCGCTTTTGAGGGCGACGCGCATGTGGAATGGTTCGAGGGCAACTTCGCCGATTATGAGGAAGACAAGAAACGTCGCCTCGGCCCCGATGCGCTGGAACCCAAGCGCATCAAGCACAAGAAGTTCACCCGCTAAAGAGTGGGAAAGCGGCCCTTCGGGGCCGCTTTTTTGTTATTTGATTATGAGGCAGCAATGAATTGGACATGTCCATATTGCGACAAAGCGCAAACGGTTACGGTGGCGAACCATTTTAAAGGGCAAATGTTGCTGGACATTGGGGTGAGTGCGTCGGGGCCAATTCATTTGCAAAGCGAGGCGATTTCGTGTGCGAATGAAGATTGCCGGAGAGCTACTGTTCTTGTTCGGTTGATTAATTATAAGGGTGGGCGTGGCAAGACTTTTCTTGCTAGGCAGCTTATGCCTGAGAGCGCTGCGAGACCTCAACCCGATTGCATCCCAGCCGCACTGAGAGAAGACTATGCGGAGGCATGTCTGGTCCGTGACCTCAGCCCCAAAGCATCAGCTACTTTGGCGCGCCGATGCCTGCAAGGAATGATTCGTGATTTCTGTGGCATCTCTAAGCCGACGTTGTTCAAGGAAATTGCTGCGCTCAAACAACAAGTAGATGAGGGTAACGCGCCACGAGGGGTGTCTATCGAAAGCGTGGAGGCAATCGACTATATTCGTCAGATTGGGAATATTGGCGCGCATATGGAAAAGGACATCAATATTATTGTTGATGTAGATTCTGATGAGGCGCAGGTTCTTATTGAACTGATCGAGACACTATTCGATGAATGGTACGTCGCGCGTGCAAGGCGAGAAGAACGCTTTGCAAAAGTGAAGCAGATCGCAGACGAGAAAGCACAACAGAAGTTGTTGGCTGCTTCTGCTGTGGGTGATGAAGCCTCCTCAGTGGACTAGCTGACTTTAGCGCGAAGCACTCGTGCCAAATCGAAGATTTGGCAGCGCCCGAACCGCCCCCACGGGGCGGGCGCTTTGCTTCGCCCCTCGGTTCGGGCGCGGCGCGGTTGTTTGAGGTGGTGCAAACACATCCCCTCACACCCGCGCCAGCCGGTTGAAACATCCCTCGCAACGCTGCGCCTGCCTTCCCATGTTGATCGCATAGGAGGACACACCCATGTCACAGACCACACAGCTAAACCGCAACCAACCCGCCAAACCCAGCGCTGAAACTCCCCGCACACCCGCGCCGCAGACGCATCGGTTCACCGATTGGGCCGCCATCTGATCAGGCATAGCTGGCTGAAACGTGATCACTGCGGCTGCGCCCTACATTGATTTTCAACGTAGCTTACGGCATGCTGATCGAACATATTTTACCCAGCACATGAGTATTGCCGATGAAACGCCGCCATTTTCTGACCACGGCCGCTGCCGCCACCGCCACACTTGCGATGCCCTCTATCGCGCGGGCCTTTGAGGTGGAGCAGAAGTATCTGCCGCAGGACGTGGCGATCAAATCGGATGTGGAACCGGGCCAAATTCTGGTGCTGCCGCAGGCGCATTTTCTGTACCTTGTGACCGGTGTGGGCACCGCGCGGCGTTATGGCGTCGGCGTGGGTAAAGCAGGTCTGGAATTCAAAGGCGACGCCATCATCCAGCGCAAGGCCAAGTGGCCCTCTTGGCGTCCGACGCCAGAGATGATCAAGCGGGACCCGTCGGCCTATGGCAAGTTTATCGACAATGAGTTTCGCCAGCCCGGTGGTCCGAAAAACCCGCTAGGTGCGCGGGCGCTTTACCTCTACAAGGATGGGCGCGATACGTATTTCCGCATCCATGGCACCACGCAGCCGCGCACCATTGGGCGGTCGGTGTCTAACGGCTGCATCCGCATGATCAACGATCATGTCACCGACCTTTATGACCGTGTGCCGCGTGGCACCAAGGTCACGGTGATTTAACGCTTCTTGCGCTATACGCCGACGTAGGGTCAGGTATCTGACCTCGATCAAAGTGGATCTTTTGTGGCTGTGGCAGGCTTGCCTCAGCAAACAGGAGATCCCCTATGTACAAGAATGTCCTTGTCCCCGTGTCCTTTGAGGCAAACCGCGATTCCAAAGGTGCCTTGGAAATTGCCAAAGCCATTCGCGAAGAGGGTGGCAAGCTGACCCTTCTGCATGTGATGGAGGCGGTTCCAGGCTATGCGATGACCTATATGCCTGCCGGTTTTCACGAAGATATGCAGAAATCCGTAGTCGAAGAGCTGTCCAAAATGCTGGACGGGCTAGAGAACGCAGAGGTGCAGGTGATTGACGGCCATTCGGGCCGCACAATCGTCGATTTCGCCGCACAGAACGAGGTGGATTGTATCGTCATCGCCTCGCACCGTCCGGGCATGCAGAACCTGTTGCTGGGTTCCACTGCCACCACCGTTGTGCGTCATGCCAAATGCGCCGTGCACGTGCTGCGCTGAGCACTGCCAACAAACTCCCTGCTGCCATTTCTGTCAGAGTGGCGTGTGCTGGCTTGCCCCTGCATTGGGGCAGGCCTTAATTTTGGGGAAATGGGCTGGAAAACCCCATTGCTGGCGGACAAGACTGGTCACAAAGTGCATTTGCGCGGCCCAGAGCCCATGCACCATATTGACCAAAGCCTGATTCCAAAGCATATCCGCCCCATGACCGACCTGAAACATATCCGCAATTTCTCGATCGTGGCGCATATTGACCACGGTAAATCCACGCTGGCTGACCGCCTGATCCAATCGACCAATACTGTGGCCGATCGGGACATGAAGGAGCAGCTCCTGGACTCGATGGATATCGAGCGGGAACGGGGCATCACGATCAAGGCCAACACCGTGCGCATCGACTATCAGGCGCAGGATGGCGAAACGTATGTGCTGAACCTGATCGACACACCCGGCCACGTTGACTTCGCCTATGAAGTTTCGCGGTCCATGCGCGCGGTTGAGGGATCGCTCTTGGTTGTCGATTCGACCCAAGGGGTTGAGGCGCAAACGCTGGCCAACGTCTATCAGGCGATTGAGGCGGACCACGAGATCGTGCCGGTTTTGAACAAGATCGACTTGCCCGCGTCCGACTGTGACCGTGTGGCGGAGCAGATTGAAGATGTGATCGGCATTGATTCCACTGACGCTGTGCAGGTCTCGGCCAAATCTGGCATTGGCATTGAGGACACGCTGGAAGCGATCGTAAAGCGCCTGCCAGCCCCCGCCGGCGACCGTGACGCGCCGCTGAAGGCGATGCTGGTGGACAGTTGGTATGACGCCTATCTGGGCGTTGTGGTTCTGGTGCGGATCATGGATGGCACCCTGCGCAAGGGCCAGCGTATCACCATGATGCAGACCGGGGCCAACTACCCTGTGGATCGTGTGGGCGTGTTCCGCCCTGAGATGACACAAGTTGAAGAGTTGGGGCCGGGCGAGATCGGGTTCATTACTGCGTCGATCAAGCAGGTGCGTGACACCAAAGTGGGCGATACCATCACGACAGAGAAGAAGGGTGCCGAAGAGCCGCTGGAAGGTTTTAAGCCCTCACAGCCGGTGGTGTTTTGTGGCCTGTTCCCCGTCGATTCTGCGGAATTTGAGGATCTGCGCGGCGCGATTGAGAAACTGGCGCTGAATGACGCCTCCTTCTCTTATGAAATGGAAACCTCTGCCGCACTTGGTTTTGGTTTCCGCTGCGGTTTCCTTGGCCTGTTGCACCTTGAGGTGATCCGCGACCGGATTGAACGCGAATACAACATCGAGCTGATCACAACCGCGCCGTCGGTGATTTACCATGTCTACATGAAGGGCAAGGACAATGAACCGGGCGAGATGATTGAACTGCATAACCCTGCGGATATGCCCGACCTGTCCAAGGTGGACCACCTTGAGGAGCCCCGTATCAAGGCGACCATCATGGTGCCCGATGAATATCTGGGTGATGTCCTGAAGTTGTGTCAGGACCGCCGTGGTATCCAAGAGGACCTGACCTACGCGGGCAGCCGTGCGATGGCGGTCTATGACCTGCCGCTCAACGAAGTGGTGTTTGATTTTTACGACCGCCTGAAATCGGTGACCAAGGGGTATGCCTCTTTTGACTATCAGATGACTGGCTACCGCGAGGATACGCTGGTGAAGATGTCGATCCTGGTGAACGACGAGCCGGTGGACGCCCTGTCTGTCATGGTGCACCGTGACCGTGCCGAACTGCGTGGCCGTGCCATGTGTGAGAAGCTGAAGGATCTGATCCCGCGTCACATGTTCAAGATCCCGATTCAAGCTGCCATCGGCGGCAAAGTGATCGCCCGCGAAACTCTGGCGGCCCTGCGCAAGGACGTGACTGCCAAGTGTTACGGTGGCGACATGACCCGGAAGAAGAAACTGCTGGAAAAGCAGAAGGCCGGCAAGAAGAAGATGCGCCAGTTCGGCAAGGTGGACATCCCACAAGAGGCCTTCATCTCAGCCCTGAAAATGGACGATTGATCAGAAAACCCCGCCCCAGAAATTGGAGGCGGGGTTTTTGTTTGTCGGGGGCGCTTATGGCTGTGGTGTCAAAATATGGACGCCGCAATCCAATCGCTTGCATGACTCCGTTTCGAGTTGTTTCCTTAACGTATGTCATAACTTAAAGATACTTCACATGGTTACTATCTGATTTTGTTGATAAATTAAATTCTCGCAATGACTGTAAGTCTTGGCCTGTTGCTCAACTATACAGTGGTGCAAATGCGTGCGCTTTATGAAGCTTACCTTACGTCAATGTCAAAATCTTGTAGATAAGAGTTGATTCAAATCATGCCTCACAGCATTCAAAGGGGGTAATGTGATCACTCAAATCGAAGCTACCGAATTGGGGGACATGACATGTTCAGACTCGCAGCCATCTTACATCTCTTTATTGGGACAACGCTGGCAGGGTCAGCGCTGATCGTAGCGTTGGTGACTGGACACGACACTGTCGGCGGATTGATTGTCGCCGCGTTGGTCGGATTTGTCGTCTCCCTGCCTGTGACATACTTTGTCGCGCGGGCTCTTTTCACTGACTGATCAAGACGTTGTGCGAATCCCGCCTCGGTGGGACGGTGGCGATGATGCGAGTGGGAAGGGGTCCCCCAAGCGTTGTCGTCACCACTTTTTTCGACCATACGGTTGCGTACTGTTCGGAGATCTCTACTTGCGGTTCAGATAGCTGCGCACCGCTGCCTCGAATTCACGTGGTTTTTCTGCATGCAGCCAATGGCCAACATCAGGGATTTTGGCGAAATGGCTATTGGGGAACAGGGATTTGGTCAAATTCCGGTCTTCGCGTTTCACATAATCCGATAGGGCGCCGGATAGGAACAATGTATCGCCTTCGAACTGTCGGTCTACGGCGGGAAAACCAAGGATTTGATCCATATCTTGCGCCAGCACATCCAGGTTAAGCCGCCAGTGTTTGCCGGCCACATCCAGTGATTGGGTGAAAAATGTCGGTAGGATCGGGTCATCTACGATCGCGCGCAGCTGCGCCTCTGCGTCGGACCTCTTTTCCACCTTCGCCAGATCCACTGCGCGCATCGCTTCGACATACTGGATCTGAGAATGGGTGTAGGTCACCGGGGCGATATCTGCGACGATCAGGCGATTCACCAATTCGGGATGTTCTAGCGCCAACATCATCGCTGCCTTGCCCCCCATAGAGTGGCCGAGGACGTCCATAGGGCTGCCGTAGGCGCGGATCACCTCTGCGAGGTCAGCGGCCATGCCAGCGTAGCTGTGATCGTCCGTCCACGGGCTTTGTCCATGATTGCGCTGATCCACCGCGATCACTTGACGCTCATCTGACAGGCGTTTGGCAATAACCCCCCAGTTGCGGCCTGACCCGTAAAGGCCGTGCACAATGAGAAGGGCGGGTTGGTTGGTCGGGTCACCGTGGATGATCTGGTTCAGCATGGAAACTGGATAGAACAGCGCGGGTCAGGGCGCCAGTGGGTTCTTTAGCTGTCGCGGGGATTGCAGGGGTGACGGCACAGGGCGTGGCGCAGCACCAGCGTAACCGTGACAAAACTGACGTAGAGCAGTAGGTACCATGATCCCATTTTGGCAAAGCTGACCCGATCCAGAGGATTTTGACCGGCATAGAGCCATGTGCCCGTCAGCGTGCCGATGTTTTCTGCCAGCCACAGGAAGAAACTGGACAAGAACGCCGCCAGCGGTAGTGGCATCCAGTACCAGTTCGCGCCGATGCGGAACCAGATCCGTGTGCGCAGGAACAGCGCCAGCGTTGCAGCAAACAGCGCTATGCGGCTATCTGGCAGGAAATGGTGGGCGAAGAAGTTTACGTAGATCGCAGTGGCCAGCCCCACAGTTGCCCAGAACGGCGGATAGGGGGCAAAGGTCATATCAAACAGCCGGATCACCCGCGCCATGTAGGATCCGACAGCGGCATACATAAAGCCTGAAAACAGTGGCACCCCCATCAGCTTCAGCACCCCCGGTTCTGGATAGGCCCAGCTGCCGGCCTGCACCTTGAACAGCTCCATCGCGGTGCCGGTGAGGTGAAACAGCGCGATGACTTTGGCCTCTTCCCAGCTTTCCAGTTTTAGTGCCAGAAAGGCCGCTTGCAGCCCCAGAGAGATGCCTACCAGCGCATCATAGCGGTGGAACGCCCATTCCGGTTGCCAGATCGCTTTGGTTGCAAGGATCGCTGCCAGCAGGCAGATCCCGAACAGGCAGGCCCAGCCCTGTTTCAGGATGAACATGACAAATTCAACGACCATATGCGGCAGGCGGGCGCGCATCCGATCGCCAAGGCGACGTTCGATGGTCAGGGGGGGAGGAGAGGTCATGGGCAGAAAA
The DNA here is from genome assembly GCF_022347685.1 of Thalassobius sp. Cn5-15. GTDB lineage: Bacteria > Pseudomonadota > Alphaproteobacteria > Rhodobacterales > Rhodobacteraceae > Thalassobius. Next base: position 296,058 of record NZ_JAKRGF010000002.1, on the reverse strand, counting down.
TATCGTGGGTTTAATATGTGTTGCTCTCCCATTGCAGGTTTTCTGCCAATCTGTCCAGCTAAGGGCGCGGATGGCCTTCCCTTAGGGCAGAGGCTAAGATATCTATGAACGATGTTCATCCTATTTGATGTAAGGACGCGGCTAAGATGGCAGGTAAGGTAGAAGCGCGGCGGGCGGCATTGCGGGAAAAGTTGATCGAACTGGCAGAGGCGCAGATCGTCGCTGGCGGGCTTTCCTCGCTCAAAGCGCGGCAGTTGGCGCAAGACGCAGGCTGTGCGCTGGGGGCGATCTACACGGTGTTTGATGACATGACGGCGCTGGTTCTGGCCGTCAATGGTCGCACCTTTCAGGCGTTGGGGCCTGCGGTGCGTGCGTCGTTTGAAGGGGCGGAGGGGCTGGCGCCTAATGACCGCCTGATCGTGATGAGCCACGCTTATCTTGCCTTCGCCGCGGAACACACGCATTTGTGGCGGGCGCTCTTTGATGTGGAGATGTCGACTGAACAAGAGGTGCCGGACTGGTACATGTCCGCCTTGGGCGAGTTATTTGCGCTGATTTCGCAGCCGTTGTCGCAGATATTCCCAGAGATGGAGGCGGAAGAGGTGTCATTGATGACACGGGCTTTGTTTTCTTCTGTTCATGGGATTGTGCTGCTGGGATTGGAAAACCGCATTTCCGGCGTGCCGCGCGCGCAGATCGAGGTGATGATCGCGCAGGTTCTGGGGCACATTCGATAAAAATTGAACATTGTTCAAAAAATATCTTGAACGCTGTTCATTTATTTTCTATACCCGATTTGTGAACGGCGTTCATTTTTTGAACACCACAACAACGGAGTTAGAAGATGTTTTCAACGCTGAAGACTTTGATCCAAGGCACCAACGCCCGCGCAGAGGCGCGGTTGCGGGACGAGCATGCCATCGAATTGATTGACCAGAAAATCCGCGAGGCGGAAACCGGCCTGAAGAACGCAAAATTCAGCCTCGCCAGCCTGATCCAGAAACAGCGCGGCGAAGCGGCGCAGCTGACCCGGATTGAGGGGCAGATCATCGATCTGACCGACCGTGCGACCGGGGCGTTGGCGGATGCGCGCGACGATCTGGCTGGGCAGGCAGCAGAGGCGATTGCGACGCTGGAAAATGAGGCCACCTTGCGCCGTCAGACTGTGAACCGGCTGGACGCGCATGTGTTGCAACTGCAAAGCGCGGTAGAGCGTGCCAGCCGCCGTATTCTGGACCTGAAACAGGGCGCGGTTGCGGCCCGTGCGGTGCGTCGCGAACAGGGCGCGCAGAGGGTGCTGCGCCGTCACATCGCGCAGGACAGCGCCTTTGAAGAGGCGGAGGCTCTTATCGCACAGGTTTTGGGCGCGGATGATCCGTTTGAACAGGCTCAGATTCTGGATGATATCGACAGCGGCCTGAAGCCCGACAGCGCGTTGAACACGCTGGCCGATGCCGGTTATGGCGCCGCGCAACAGGTAACAGCTGCCGCCGTGCTGGCCCGCTTGAAAACTGCATAACTGAACAAATTTACTGATATTAAAGGATTAAACTGATGACCGATCGTACCGATAACACTCTGATTATCAACCTGAACATGGCTGGTGTGGCCCTCGCCTATGGTCTGTTGGCGATTTCTTTGTGGCTGTCCACGGATGTGCCGCTGTCGACCAAAGGCTTCTGGGGGATGGGCATCGTGCTGTTGACGCTGAGCCTGATCAATGTGGTGAAATACCGATTTGACCAGCGTTCCAGCGAGGATCGCATTCGCAAAATCGAGGACGCGCGCAACGAAAAGATGCTGGAGGAGGCGCTGCGCGAAGACGCCTGATCCTATCGCAGAGGCAAAGAAAAACCCCGGACCATCGGTCCGGGGTTTCCTGTGTCACGGATGATCGCAAACCTTACAGGTTCGGGTACATCTCGAATTTTTCGCACAGCGCTTCAACTTCGGCTTTCACCTTGGCTTCTACAGCGGCGTTGCCTTCTTCACCGTTGGCAGCCAGACCGTCGACCACTTCGACGATCCAGTCAGCAATCTGACGGAATTCCGCCTCACCGAAACCACGGGTGGTGCCGGCAGGGGTGCCCAGACGGATGCCCGAGGTGACCATCGGCTTTTCCGGGTCAAATGGGATACCGTTTTTGTTGCAGGTGATGTGTGCGCGGCCCAGGGCCTTTTCGGTTGCGTTGCCTTTCACGCCTTTGGGACGCAGGTCAACCAGCATCACGTGGGTGTCGGTGCCACCGGTCACGATGTCCAGACCGCCTTTGATCAGCTGATCTGCCAGTGCAACAGCGTTTGCGCGCACTTGCTTCTGGTAGGCTTTGAACTCGGGGCGCAGCGCTTCCCCGAAGGCGGCTGCCTTACCGGCGATGACGTGCATCAGCGGGCCGCCCTGAATGCCGGGGAAGATGGCCGAGTTGATTTTCTTGGCCAGCGCTTCGTTGTTGGTCAGGATCATGCCGCCACGGGGGCCGCGCAGGGTCTTGTGGGTGGTGGTGGTGGCAACATCCGCATAGGGGAAGGGCGAGGGGTGTTCGCCTGCGGCAACCAGACCGGCAAAGTGGGCCATGTCAACCAGCAGGAAGGCGCCAACTTCATCGGCGATTTCACGGAACTTGGCAAAGTCGATCTGACGCGGGATGGCGGAACCACCGGCGATGATCAGGGCAGGTTTGTGCTCGCGCGCCAGTTCGGCGACTTGATCGTAGTCGATCAGGTTGTTGTCTTCACGCACGCCGTACTGAACTGCGTTGAACCATTTGCCCGACTGGTTGGGGGCTGCGCCGTGGGTCAGGTGACCGCCGGAGGCCAGGTTCATGCCCAGGATGGTGTCGCCGGGTTTGATCATCGCCATGAAGGCGCCTTGGTTGGCCTGCGAACCGGAGTTCGGCTGAACGTTCACGTATTCACAGCCGAACAGTTGCTTGGCGCGGTCGATGGCCAGGTTTTCGGCAACGTCGACGTACTGACAACCGCCATAGTAGCGGCGGCCCGGGTAGCCTTCAGCGTATTTGTTGGTCAGCACGGACCCTTGCGCTTCCATCACGGCAGCGGAAACGATGTTCTCTGATGCGATCAGTTCGATCTCATGACGCTGGCGGCCCAGTTCGTCGGTGATGGAGCCAAACAGCTCGGGATCGCGGGTGGCGAGGCTTTCGGTGAAGAAACCGGTATCGGACATGGGACACTCCGTCAGAATTTAGAGGGCAGAGATTGATTGGGTTTAGGTAACGGAATTATGTCCTTTCAGAAAGCGATGAATGCGACCAAGTGGCGTGTGTAGGCGGCAGGGGTGGTGCTTGGGGCGAAGTTGTGGTTCGATCGGCACCAATGACGCCTATCGGAAACCACAAGATTGCCGAATCCCCATGAAAATCGCTTTTGTTGCCAGTGACAGCCCTTCGGCCCAGACCGGACGTGCCGCGCTTCTTAGCCGTTATGGCTGTGTCGAAGAAGAAGAGGCGGATGTAATTGTTGCCCTTGGGGGGGACGGTTTCATGCTATCGACCCTGCACCGCTGTCGCGAATTGGGCACACCGGTTTACGGGATGAACCGCGGCACCATTGGCTTTTTGATGAATGAATATTCCGAAAGCAACCTGCTGAAACGTCTGGCCGAGGCGGAGGAGGCCGCGATTCACCCGCTGTCGATGACCGCCACCTGCGCCGATGGTAGCACCCACCGCGCGCTGGCGCTCAACGAGGTGTCGGTGCTGCGTTCCGGCTCTCAGGCGGCGAAGCTGCGTATTTCCATCGACGGACGCCTGCGTATGGAAGAGCTGATCTGCGACGGCGCCCTTGTTGCGACGCCTGCGGGATCGACTGCCTATAACTATTCGGCGCACGGCCCCATTCTGCCCGTTGGCACCGATATTCTGGCGCTGACTGCAATCGCCCCTTTCCGCCCACGACGCTGGCGCGGTGCGCTGCTGCCGACCACCGCCACCGTGCGTTTTGACGTGATTGAGGCGGACAAGCGGCCGGTGATGGCAGAGGCCGACAGCAATCTGGTGCCCAATGTCACCTCTGTTGAAATCCGTTCAGAGCCTGAGATTTCCCACCGCCTGCTGTTTGACCCCGGCCACGGACTGGAAGAGCGATTGCTGCGCGAACAGTTCGAGTAGCAGCAAAAGAAGAAGGCACCCGAAGCTCTCAGGCGCCTTTCTATGAACTTATAAATAATATAATTTCAATCTCTTACAGACGGCGGAAGGTCAAGTAATGCGGTGTGCGTTCTTCGCGCAGGGCCTTTTGTTCGTAGCGGGTCGAAATCCAGTCGTCCCACGACTGGCGCCAATCCTCTGGTCCCTCGGCCAGCCATTCAAAACCGGCCTTCGGCACCTCTTGAAGCGTCTGGCGCACGTAATCGGGAATATCGGTGGCCACACGGAAAATCGCACCGGGTTTCAATACACGGGCAAGCGGCTGTAGGTGCTCCTGCGTGACAAAACGGCGGCGGTGGTGGCGTTTTTTGGGCCACGGATCAGGGTAAAGCAGGAAGGCACGGCTGATCGACGCCTCTGGTAGTACGTCGAACATGTCGCGGGCGTCACCGGGGTGCACCTTCACGTTATCGACGTTTGCATCGCGAATCTTGCCCAAGAGCATTGCCACCCCGTTGATATAGGGTTCACAGCCGATGATGCCGACATGGCGGTTGCTGGCCGCCTGATGCACCATGTGCTCGCCGCCGCCAAATCCGACCTCCAGCCAGACGTCTTTGCCGGGAAACAGGGCCTCTAGGTCCAGCGGGGTGCGGTCGGGGTTTTCTTCCCAACCGACAGCTCCGGGGGAAAGCGCGGCCAGATCTTCATCCAGATACTTCTGTTGACTGTCGCGAAGCCCCTTACCTTTGAAACGGCCGTAGAAGTTGCGCCATGGGGCGCCCGAGGGATGGCCCTTTGAGGGATCTACGGGGTGATCTGCACCGGATTTATCGTCAGGAGTATCTGCCATGGTCTCTCACGCATTTGGTTGACCAGAGCCTTTGCCGCAAGGTGTGCGTGGCGTCAAGGGTCGGTTCAATACCGGCTGCAATCCATGTCCCGCCCGACTGATAGGTCGGGCTGCGCCTGCCTGCCCGCCAAAGAGATATTGTGGCAGGCGCATTCGCGCCTACTCAGGCAGACGCTGCCCTAAGCTCTTAAAACGAAAATAGCCGCGGCACCGATTGGTGTCGCGGCTATCAAATATGTAATTCTGCGTCAGCCCTTACGCCGTCGCAAAGGCAGTCTTGCCGACCTCTTTCTTCAGCTGTTCCACCAGATTAACGGCTTCCCAAGAGAAGCCACCGTCTGCATCCGGTGTGCGTCCGAAGTGGCCATAGGCGGCAGTGCGGGCATAGATCGGGCGGTTCAGTCCCAGATGAGTGCGAATGCCGCGCGGGGTCAGATCCATCACATGGGGGATCGCCGCCTCGATCTCGGCCGCGTCCACCTGACCGGTGCCGTGCAGGTCCGCGTAGATCGACAGCGGGTGGGATACACCAATGGCATAGCTCAGCTGGATGGTGCAGCGTTCGGCCAGACCGGCTGCCACAACGTTTTTCGCAAGATAGCGCGCGGCATAAGCCGCCGAACGGTCCACCTTGGTCGGGTCCTTACCAGAGAACGCACCGCCACCATGTGGCGCAGCACCGCCATAGGTGTCCACGATGATCTTGCGCCCTGTCAGACCCGCGTCGCCGTCAGGACCGCCGATCACGAATTTACCAGTCGGGTTCACGTGCCAGATGGTATCGGCGTTGATCCAACCCTCGGGCAGGGTGTCGCGGATATAGGGTTCGACGATGTCGCGAATATCTGCGCTGGTCTGGCTTTCATCCGCATGTTGCGTCGATAGCACGATCGAGGACACGCCAACCGGCTTGCCATCCACATAGTTGACCGAGATCTGCGATTTCGCATCGGGACGCAGGGTCGGCTCGGCACCGGATTTACGGGCCTCTGCCAGACGGCGCAGGATCGCGTGGCTGTATTGGATCGGTGCGGGCATCAGGGCGCTGGTTTCATTGGTGGCATAGCCAAACATGATACCTTGGTCGCCTGCACCTTCTTCCTTGTCCGCTGCCGCATCAACACCCTGCGCAATGTGGGCGGATTGTTCGTGCAGAAGGTTGGTGATCTTCACCGTTTCATGGTGGAACTTGTCCTGCTCGTATCCGATGTCTTTGATGCAGGCGCGGGCGATCTCGTCGATTTTGCCCATATATTCGGTCAGCTTCGTCTGATCCGACAGGCCCACCTCGCCGCCGATCACGACGCGGTTTGTGGTGGCAAAGGTTTCAGCGGCAACGCGCGCTTCGGGTTCTTCTGCCAGAAAGGCATCCAGCACTGCGTCAGAGATGCGGTCACACACCTTGTCGGGGTGGCCCTCTGAAACGGACTCAGAGGTGAAGGTGTAGGTCGATCGTGTCATGGGATATTGCTCCATTAAGGTCTGCCCGCCACGTCAGGAAGCCGTTGTGACGGGGAATTCCAAACTCGTTACGCTCCACGCAATGTGAGGTCAATCAACAAAACGGCGCGCAACAGCGCTCTGATAGGCCCAAATCGCGAAAAACAGCGTAATCAGGGCAGATAGCGCCAATAGATCGCCTGTCACGTTATAAATTGTTCGTGAGGTTGGCGCAGGCAGCGGGTGATCCACATGACCGGCCACACCCAGCGGTAGGGCGGCCAGCACGCGGCCCTTGGAATCAATCACCGCCGACACGCCTGTATTGGCTGCGCGCACCATTGGCAGGCCCTGTTCAATCGCCCGCAATCGCGCCTGCGCCAGATGTTGATAGGGACCAGAGATCTGGCCAAACCACGCATCATTGGTCAGCTGCATCAAAAAATCCGGACGTTCTGGCGCGGCGCCCACGTCGTTGGGGAATACCGCCTCATAACAGATTAGCGGCAGTGCCTGTCCCAACCCGCCCAAATTCATCAACACTGGGCCGGGACCTGCGGAAAACCCATCGCCCTGCGTGGTGGCCATGCCATGAATGCCAAAGCGCGCCATCACATTGCCGAAGGGCACATATTCGCCAAAGGGCACGAGGTGGTATTTGTCATAAATCTGGCTCACACGGCCTTCGCCATCTAGCAGTGCCGCGCTGTTATAGATCTGCCGCCCGTCAAAGCGTTGGATACCAAAGACGAGCGGTACACCCGCTGCCGCATCCGCCATCACCGCCAACGTGCGTTCAGCCCGGTCCAACGCCACAGGGACGGAAGTTTCTGGCCAGATGATCAGATCAGGACGCGGGGCAGCTTCCGTCGCCGCAACCCCGCGGCGGAAAAACGTCGGAATATGCGCCGGATCCCATTTCTGATGCTGCGGCGCATTGGGTTGCACCAGCCGCACCACAGGCCGATCCGCCAAATCCTCAGGCGTGCCTTGCAGCGCAGTACCACCGATCCAAAACAGCGCAAAAGCCAGCCCCACCAGCGCCCCACGCCATCCTCTGCCACGCGGCATGACAAAGGCAGTCCCAAACAACAACGCCAGCAGCGTCAGCCCCTGCGGCCCGACAATCGCCGCCCATTGCGCCAAAGGCGTTTCAATCCAGATGTGCCCAATCAGCGCCCAGGGAAAGCCGGTGAAGAGGTAGCTGCGCAGAAACTCTGCCGCGGCCAGCAGAACTGCTGCGCCCCACAGTCCCATACGTAACCGTATTGTAATGCCGCCCGCTGCGCCCCAGAACAGCGCCATGCCGCCCGCCATCCCTATGAGGGCAAAGGGTGCCATCCAGCCATGCCGCGCCAGATCGACCAGAAAGGGCTCAATGATCCACGACAGCGCCAGCGCAAAATAGCCAAAGCCAAAGGCCCACCCGCGCCAAAACCCCTGCCGCGCAGTTTCGGCCAGCGATACACGCAAAACACCAACGCCAAGCGCACAGAGCGACAGAAACCACAGATCAAACGGCTCCTGCCCCGTGGCGGCGACCACGCCCATGCCAGCGGACACCAAGAGGCCCAATCGCCCCTCAGCCCGTACCCAACGCCAGCTTGCGACCTCTGCCACGCCCGCGCCGCTCAGCCGGATTTCAGCCGCACGCGCAGCCGCTTGATCCGACGCGGATCGGCGTCCACGACCATGATCTCATGCCCAGCGGGATGTTGGACCACCTCGCCGCGCACAGGCACGCGACCACAGAGGACAAAAACCAGACCGCCCAGCGTGTCGATCTCTTCTTCGTCAATCTCGGCACTGTCGGTCAGCGACAGGCCGATCTCTTGCTCAAACTCATCAAGGGGTGTCTTGGACAAGGCCAGATATTCGCCGGGCTTTTCCGCGACCCAGAATTTGTCATCTTCGGCGTCGTGTTCATCTTCGATCTCACCGACGACCTGTTCGATCAGATCCTCGATGGTCAGCAGGCCATCGACGCCACCATATTCGTCAATCACCAGCGCCATATGCCGCCGTTCGGTCTGCATCTTCTGCAACAGCACGCCCAGCGACATCGACGGTGGCACATAAAGCAGCGGTCGCAGCATCGCTTTCAGCGAAAAATCTTCCGCAGCGCCACCGTTGAACCCGTAGCGCAGGGCAAAATCTTTCAGGTGGACCATGCCCAGCGGGGTGTCCAAGGTGCTGCTGTAGACGGGCAGCCGGGTAAAGCCGGTTTCGCGCAGCACCTGTACCAGTTCCTCACGACTGGTCGTCTCCGCCACGGCGATGATGTCGGCCTTGGGAATGGCGACATCGCGCACCCGTACCCGCCCAAGGGCATTCATCAATGTCTGATGTTGGCGTTGCGTGTTGGCCTGCGTTAAAGGCGCGGTTTGATCCGCTGCCAGCTGCGCAGTGCCTTTGGCCCCGAAAAGCCGTTTCAAAATCCCCGGTTTCGGGTGCTCCAGTGTCAGTGGCGCGCTGTGCGCCGCCGTAGAAGAGCCATCAGGTCCGTCGCCCATCTTACCTTTCCAAATTGTTCAGGAACCAATGTGGTTCCTTCAGTCTAACGACACAAGTCGTTCAATCTATATTATATGGGTCAGAGATACCCATTTTGCCAAGTATCTCGACCTCTATCCCTTCCATCAACGTGGCATCCTTGTCACGAATGTGATCAAAGCCCAGCAAATGCAGGGTCGCGTGGATCAAAAGATGGGTGATGTGATCGGCGGCTGGCTTGCCTGCCTCTGCCGCTTCACGCAGGCAGGTGTCATAGGAAATCGCAATGTCGCCCAGTTCGGGATCATACCCTTCGGGCGCCGCGGGCAGCGCGCCATCTTCCTCGGCGCCGCGCTCCTCGGATGGCCATGACAACACATTGGTGGCTTTGCCCTTGTCGCGAAACTCTTCGTTCAGGCCTTCAATGCGCGCTTCGTCGCAGCCCATTACGCAAACCTCCCACGCCTCCGGATCATAGCCGAAATGCGCCAGTGTTGCCGCGACCGCCACTTCGGCGCGCGCCTCCAGATCCTGTGCCTGCCAGCGGGGGTCTTCATATATCACATCAACTGTCATGCCTGCGCCCTTAGACCATCATGCTGCCAATGAAAATGGGGCACGAAAACCGCGCCCCTTTCAATGTTCTCAAAATACCTCAGCCGGAGGCTGTCCATACACTGACGTATGGCACCACGTCGTATAGGCACGCTTACTTCCCGCGCGCCTCTTCTTCCTCATAAGCCTCGATAATTGCGGCCACCAGCGGGTGACGTACCACATCCTTGGAGGTGAAATAGTTGAAGCTGATCTTTGGGATGTGTTTCAGCAGCCGCTCCGCATCATGCAGGCCCGAGGACACGCCGCGTGGCAGGTCAACCTGCGACCGGTCGCCAGTGATCACCATCCGTGACCCTTCGCCCAGACGGGTCAGGAACATCTTCATCTGCATGGAGGTGGCGTTCTGCGCCTCATCCAGCACAACGAAGGCATTGGCCAGCGTCCGCCCGCGCATAAACGCCAGCGGCGCAATTTCGATCCGCTTTTCTTCGATCAGCTTGGCGACTTGCTTGGCGGGCAAGAAATCGTTCAACGCGTCATAGAGCGGCTGCATGTAGGGATCGACTTTGTCCTTCATGTCACCGGGCAGGTAGCCCAGTTTCTCACCCGCCTCGACAGCCGGACGGCTGAGGATGATGCGATCCACGGCGCCGTCAATGAACATTGATACGCCCACAGCGACCGCCAGATAGGTTTTGCCCGTGCCGGCGGGACCGATGCCAAAGGCAAGCTCGTTTTTGAACAGACTTTCAACGTAGGTTTGCTGCGCTTCGGTGCGCGGCTCCACCCGTTTTTTGCGGGTTTTGATTTCGACGCGACCACCGCGGAACATTTCCAGTTGGTTGCCATCGCGTGTGCCTTCGCTGTCCGGCGTTGCATCCGCTGGGCCCATGCGAATCTCGCGGTCGATGTCGCCGCTTTCCACATCGCGGCCTTCTTCCAGACGTTCATAGAGGCCACGCAGAACGGTTTCGCATTCTTCGACTGCTTCGGTGCCGCCGTGAACGGACAGTTGATTGCCGCGGCGCAGGATGTGCACGCCTATTTTTTGTTCAATCGCTGCGAGGTTGCGGTCATATTCTCCGCACAGGTCAATCAGCAGTCGATTGTCCGGAAATTCCAATACCGCTTCGCTGAGGCTGTCAGGATCGATGGGCGGGGTCAGAACGCTGGTAGGCAAGCAGATCTCCTTGTTTTGGCCGAGTGCAAAATTGAGTCGGCCCATATAGCTATGGTGCCAAACACGGCCTTTCTCCGCAAGATATAGTGCTGTTTTGTGACATTTCCTCTGCGGTTCACGCAGACGTGCCACTGAAACAGCCAGCGAAAACACCATGAAAAAGCCGCCGGTGCTGCCACCGACGGCTTTGGAATTCTATCTGTCTGACCTGTATTTACAGCGGGTCAGAGATGAAAGTACCGCGTTTGAACGGACCTACAGCGGTTTCCGGTGGTGCCACGTTGGAACAGACCGGAACGCCGTATTTGTCACGGCGGGCGTCTGCGTAACCTTCGACGCCATCGTCGATAATCCAGTGGTCACAGCCGTTGGGGTCTACCCAGATACCGGCCACCAACTGGCTGAGGTGTTTTTTGTCAGTGCCGCGGTCGCGGGTTTTGTCGCCCTTCACGGGAGCATGGCCGCCGGTGGCGCAGGCTGCCAGCATGCCGACAGTTGCGAGGGCCAGTGTGGCTTTTACCAAAGTCATTTGTTCTCTCCCTCGCTTACTGGAAGCACAAGATTTCAACACGGCGGTTTTTTTGCATGCCCGCTGCGGTGGAGTTGGAGGCAAGTGGCATCCGTTCGCCAAAGCCGCGTACGTCCGAAACCTGAACGCCAGAAGCTGCCGCCACCTTTGCAACCGCGTTGGCACGGTTGAAGCTGAGGCGCATGTTGTAGGCGTCAGAGGCGCGGCTGTCGGTGTGGCCGACAATCACGAAAGCACGTGCCGAAGCAGAGGCAAAGAACTGCTGCAGGCGCTGACGGCCGGCAGCGCTGATGCGGTAGCTGTCGGTTTTGAACAGCTGGTCGGTGTTCACGGTGCCGCAGAGGTTCAGGTCACGGCAGACCGGCAGGCCTTTGCTGGTCAGGTGAGGGGTCATGTAACCCTCGGCGCCGTCGTCCATGACCCAGTGTTCACAGCCATCGGGGTCAATCCAGATGGTGGGAATATAACGTTCGCCTTTGACAGTGGCAGTTTGCTGGGCAGCGGCAGGTTGTACAAACGCCGTCATCCCCAGAGCAGACACCACTGCGCAGGCCATTGCGGTACGAAATGCCTTGATCATCATTTGTGCCAGCCCTGTCCTTAATGGTTCATATGATCGCTGCGCCTGACCCCCGTTTGGCAAGGGCGCGAAACGGGCATCATGGCGAAATAACTATCCATTAACTGTAACAGCTTTGCCCGCCAAAGGAAGGAGAAACCACGCCGTATTGCGCAAGATTTGGAAACAGTGGAGCGATTCGCCACTAATTGATGTGGTAAATACAACAGTTTTGCGATTTTCTGCTGGGCCTGTCCTGACGAACGCCTGACGTGATCAAGGCGTCAAAGCAAAAGCCCGCCATTTCAGGCGGGCTGTTTGGGTGTTTTTGCGGGGCTGCCTGATGGGCAGGACGCTTAGCGGATCAGCTCACCTTTCAGCGAATTGGAACCGCTTTCGACGATACGCACGCGGGCGATATCACCCACCTGTGCACCGGCGTTGGCCACGTGGACGGCGTGCAGGTAGTCGGATTTGCCGACCATCTGACCTTCGAACCGACCGGCTTTTTCAAACAGGACCGACACGTCGCGCCCCACCATGCTGTCCTGAATGCCGCGCTGCTGTTCAGCGATCAGTGCCTGCAGACGGTACAGACGTTCACTGGCCACCGCATCATCCACCAGCGCGCGTTCTGCGGCAGGGGTGCCGGGGCGGGTTGAGTATTTGAAGCTGAACGCCTGACCGTAGTTCACCTCGCGGATCAGCGCCATCGTATCCTCGAAGTCCTGATCATCCTCTTCGGGGAAGCCGACGATGAAGTCGCCGGAAATCAGAATATCAGGCCGTGCCGCGCGGATGCGCTCGATCAGGCGCAGGTAACTTTCTGCGGTGTGACTGCGGTTCATCCGTTTCAGGATTTTGTCGCTGCCGGACTGCACCGGCAGGTGCAGATAGGGCATCAGTTTTTCACACTCGCCATGAGCGGCGATCAGATCGTCGTCCATATCATTTGGGTGCGAGGTGGTGAAACGGATACGCTCCAGCCCGTCCACATCGTTCAGCGCCCAGATCAATTGCGCCAGCGACCAGGTGCCGTTTGGACCCTGACCGTGGTAGGCGTTGACGTTCTGGCCCAGCAGGGTGATTTCGCGCACGCCACGTTCGACCAAATCGCGCGCCTCTGACAGGACACGTTCGACGGGACGGCTCACTTCTGCACCGCGGGTGTAAGGGACCACGCAGAAGGCGCAGAACTTGTCGCAGCCTTCCTGCACAGTCAGAAACGCGGCAGGGGCACGGCGCGCCTTGGGGCGGCTTTTCAGCAGGGCAAATTTGTCTTCTTCGGGGAAGTCGGTGTCCAGCGCCTTTTCGCCGGTGCGGGTCTTGGCCTCCATCTCTGGCAGGCGGTGGTAGGCTTGTGGGCCCACAACCAGATCGACCAGCGGCTGCCGGCGCATGATCTCTTCACCCTCAGCTTGGGCCACACAGCCCGCAACGCCGATTTTTAAATCCGGCTTCTCAGCCTTCAGTCCCTTAAAGCGGCCCAGTTCGGAATAGACCTTTTCGGCCGCTTTTTCGCGAATGTGGCAGGTGTTCAGCAGGATCATGTCCGCATCATCAGGATTGTCGGTTTCGACATAGCCCTTGCCACCCAACGCCTCTGCCATGCGTTCGCTGTCGTAGACATTCATCTGGCAACCGTAGGTCTTGATAAACAGTTTCTTGGGGTCGCTGTTTTGCTGGTCGCCGATCCTAGCTTCGGTTTTGGCTTCGGTCTTCGCTTCGCTCATGAGCTTGTCCTGATTTGATCTTGCGCGCGCTGGGTCATGTTTTAAGGCGCTGTCCTATACCACAACGCGGGTGACTTGCAATGCGAGGCAAATTAGCAGACTTTACCTGAAAAACAGAGGTCATACCCCAACGCGCTGGCCCTAATGAGGCAATTGCCGGATGGTGATCATAGCGGTGGCCCGACAGGGCGCCCAAGTTGCAGGTTAGAGTGATGCAGTACAACAGTCTGGCAGAGTTTCTGAAAACCGGCGCGAGCGCGCTGAAAAAAGGGCCGATTGCCCTGATCTTCGCCGAAGATGAGGCAGAGATTGACACAACCCTGCGCCATCATCTGAACACTGGTTTCGCCACTGTTCTGGTGTTCATGCCAGAGGCGTTTATGTTGGCCGAAGATGTAGCGGCTGTTGCGCATCGCATTACATATGACACCTCGGTGCCGGATGCGGCGCAGGGGGCGGTGAACCAACTGATTGATGCCGCCGCCGGACAGTGGATGTTCTACTGCTACAATGCGGAATATCTGTTCTACCCATTTTGCGAAACGCGTACCGTGGGGGAGATGCTGGCCTATCATACCGAAGAGCGGCGGTTTTCCATGCTGACCTATGTGGTCGATCTTTACGCCGATAACCTTGATCGTCACCCTGACGCCGTTTCGCTGGACAGCGCGCATCTGGATAAATCGGGGTATTATGCGCTGGCCCGTCCTGATCCTGACAACCACAATCATCCCAAGGAACGGCAGTTGGATTTCTTCGGCGGCCTGCGTTGGCGTTATGAGGAACACATTCCCGCCAAACGACGCAAGATTGACCGGATCGCGCTGTTTCGCGCCAAAGAAGGCCTGCGCCTGCGCGAAGATCACACCTTCAATGACGAAGAATACAACACCTACGCCTGCCCGTGGCACCATAACCTGACCGCAGCGCTGTGTTCCTTCCGCACCGCCAAAGCGCTGAAGCGGAACCCGGGATCGACGTTTGAAATTGATACCTTCCGCTGGCACAACTCTGCCCCGTTTGAATGGCATTCGCGTCAGCTGCTGGATCTGGGCCTGATGGAGCCGGGGCAGTGGTTCTAAGGTCGGGAATTTGAGTATCTAGAGGGCATTGAAACGGTGCGCGTCGGGCGCCCTGTTTCATTTGTCCCTTTGGCCATATAGACGCACCTCTGAGTTTGCGCTATCAGCGCCTAAGACTATGAGGAGAGCGCACCATGTCCGGCCACGGCACCCCCATTCCGATGTCATCGCATAAATGCGGCCCGCTGAAGGGTGAGGCCCATGTCCCCGGCGATAAATCTATCAGTCACCGGTCGTTGTTGTTCGGCGCGATGGCAGTAGGTGAGACCGTGGTCACCGGCCTGTTGGAAGGTGAAGACGTGCTGGATACTGCGAAAGCCATGCGTGCCTTCGGCGCGGAGGTGACGCGCGATGAGGATGGCACATGGCATGTGCATGGCGTCGGTGTTGGCGGCTTTGCGGAACCCGGCAATGTGGTTGATTGCGGCAACTCCGGCACTGGTGTGCGTCTGATTATGGGCGCGATGGCGACGACGCCGATTACCGTGACCTTCACGGGGGATGCATCGCTGAACGGGCGGCCGATGGCGCGGGTGACGGATCCGATTGCTTTGTTCGGGGCGCAGTCCTATGGCCGCTCTGGTGGCCGGCTGCCGATGACCATTGTTGGCGCGGCTGATCCGGTGCCTGTGCGTTATGAGGTTCCGATGCCGTCTGCGCAGGTGAAATCTGCGGTTTTGCTCGCGGGTCTGAATGCGCCGGGGGAGACTGTGGTGATTGAGAAAGAGGCGACCCGCGACCACACCGAGCGGATGCTGGCAGGTTTCGGTGCTGATATCCGCACCGAAGTGACCGACGAGGGCCGCGTCATCACCCTGAAAGGTCGGCCTGAACTGACACCGCAAACCATCGTGGTGCCGCGTGATCCATCCTCGGCGGCCTTCCCTGTCTGTGCGGCGATCATCACGCCTGGATCGGATGTCTTGGTGCCCAACATTGGTTTGAACCCAACCCGGGCGGGCTTGTTTTATGCGCTGCAATCCATGGGCGCGGACCTGACGTTTGAGAACCCGCGCGAAGAGGGGGGCGAGCCGGTGGCGGATCTGCGCGCGCGGTTCTCGCCCGATCTGAAAGGGGCCGAGATTGACCCCGAAGGCGCGGCCAGCATGATCGACGAATATCCGGTGCTGTCCGTTGTCGCGGCCTTTGCCGAGGGTGATACCGTGATGCGCGGTGTGAAAGAGTTGCGCGTCAAAGAAAGCGACCGAATTGATGCGATGGCCAAGGGTCTGCGCCTCAACGGCGTTGAGGTGGATGAGGGCGAGGATTGGTGGATTGTCAAAGGGCGCGGCCACGGCAATGTGCCCGGTGGCGCCACCTGCGAGAGCCATCTGGATCACCGTATCGCCATGAGCTTCATGGTGATGGGCATGGCGGCAAGCGCGCCGGTGTCTGTCGATGACGGCAGCCCGATTGCCACTTCTTTCCCGATTTTTGAGGATCTGATGGGCGGTCTTGGTGCTGATTTGCGCCGCGACTGATCGCTGGCCGTTGTTTGTAGAGTGAAGCCCGGCCCAAGCGGCCGGGTTTTGCCGTTTTGAAGGGGCATCACGAGGGTGCGCCATAATTCCACCTTGAGGCAGGGCGGGGGGTGCAGTACCCCTCTGCTTGAGGAAGAGGAGCGAGACATGCCATTCACCATCGCAATCGACGGACCCGCCGCTTCAGGCAAAGGCACCATTTCCAAGGCTGTCGCAACGCATTTCGGCTACGCGCATCTGGATACGGGGCTGCTCTATCGTGCCGTTGGGGCGAAGGTTCTGGCAGGGGCCGATGCGATCGAGGCCGCACAAGCCCTGCGGGCAGAGGATCTGGAGAGCGGCGATCTGCGCACGGCTGATGTGGCGCAGGCCGCCAGCAAGGTTGCGGTGATCCCTGAAGTGCGTAGCGCGTTGGTGGATTTTCAAGTGGCTTTCGCCCGTCGCGATGGCGGTGCGGTGCTGGACGGTCGTGACATCGGCACGGTGATCTGCCCCGAGGCGGAGGCCAAGCTGTTTGTTACCGCCAGCGCCGAAGTGCGCGCGACCCGCCGCTTCAAGGAGCTGTCGGAAAAGGGCAGCGAACAATCCTATGACGATGTGCTGTCGGATGTGATCGCGCGCGACAAGCGAGACAGTGAACGTGCCACTGCACCGCTGAAACCGGCGGATGATGCGGTGTTGGTCGACACGTCTGATCTGTCGATTGCTGCGGCGATTGAGGCGGCGATTGCGACCATACGCGACCGTATGTAATTTTATCCGTAGTTCTACGGCGCGACGCTACGGCAGCTCTGCGCATTGGTATATGCTGTGCTGATGCCCCCTTGCACTGGGCGGGATCATCCCCAACTAACTGTTTCTGAATTTAATTGCCCTTATCGAAGGGCGTTTGCGGGATGAGACAGAGATGCTGATCGAAAAACTGAACTGGCGCTATGCGACCAAGAAAATGGACCCTTCCAAATCCGTATCGGACGAGAAGCTGGAAACCATTTTGAAGGCCATCGAACTGGCGCCGACCTCCAGCGGGTTGCAGCCGTTTGAGGTGCTGGTGGTGACCAACCCCGAGCTGCGCGAGAAGATCAAACCGGTGGCTTGGAATCAACAACAGATCACTGACGGTTCGCACCTGTTGGTGTTTGCCGCGTGGGATAACTATTCTGAGGCGCGCATTGATGCGGTGACTGATCAGATGGCGGATGAGCGCGGCGGCCGCAGCGAGTTGCTAGAGGCTTATTATACCAACCTGAAAAACAACTACCTGCCGCGTGACGCGCAGGTGAACTACGAACACGCGGCCCGTCAGGCCTACATCGCGCTTGGCTTTGCCATGGCTGCTGCTGCTGTAGAAGAGGTAGATTGCACCCCGATGGAAGGGTTCGATCCCGGAGCGGTTGATGAGATTCTGGGCCTGAAAGAGCGCGGCTTGCGGTCGGTTTTGTTGTTGCCGCTGGGTTACCGTGACGGTCAGGGCGATTGGCTGGTGAACCTGAAAAAAGTCCGCCGTCCCCGGGATCAGTTCATCACTGAGGTGAAGTAAACCGACCAGATCCGGCCAAACCCGGATAAGGGCATCAAAAAGGCCGCAGGGGATCGTCCGCTGCGGCCTTTTACATGTCTGCGATCCGGTGGGTCAGTCTGTCTTGCGCTCTGCTGCGGTGGAGGCGTCGGCCTTGCCCCAGATGTCACTGACCCACTTGGCGGGGAAATAGAACTGTCGCAGGGCCCGCAGTGGGCGCTTCATGCTGAAGGCGCGTTTGATATGGGCGCGTCGGGGCAGGTGTGGCAGGGTCTCTTTGTATTGGCCGACCATCGCGTCGGGCGGGTTCAGCGATCCGGCGAAAATCACCACGCGGCAATCCCGCGGCACCTTGGGGGCGGTGAAATAGTTCAGCGGGAACCGCGGTATGCACTGGATGCGGAAGTGTTGCACCCATGTGCGCGGCCAGAACTTGATGCCGTTCGGGGCGTTCTTGGTCACAAAATGCTGTTCAAACCGGTATTTGTCGGCGACGGCCTGCGGATCATTGGCAAAGATCTGTTGCAGCGGCGCCAGCGCCCCCACCGGCATCCGGTAGATCGAGGTCTGGCCCAGACGGTGCAGTGGTTTGGCGGCATTGCGGGCCAGAACCACATCGTCGGGGTCACCGTATTCAAAGAAGGAATCAAGCGACCCGGTGATCACGACATCTAGATCAATGAACAGAAACGCGCCTTTCAGATCACCTAATTCCGGCGCCCAGAGGCGGGATTTCGGCCATTTGCCCAGCGTGTTTTTGGGCATAAAGCCGGGCATTGGCGGCAGGTCAAAGCAATCAATTTCGGGCAGGAAATCGTCGCTGTTGTCAGTGAAGCAGACAAAGCGGAAGGGCGGGGTGATATTCGCCTCGACCATTTTGTAGAGGCGGTTCACATAAGGTGCGCCGTATTTGGTGCCCCAGTTGATGCAGACGATTTGCTTTTCCATGCGTGGTGGCTACCAGCGGCCCGGCTGTACCGCAAGGGCGTTCAGGGAACGACCGTTCGACAGGCGCGTCAGAGTCGTATTTTCCTTGCTATATTGGCTGTCAGGGCCTATACGCGCGATCAATCTTGTGACCGTAAAGAGTCGCGGATGAGGTGAGGAGGGTTTGAGGAATACTCAGGCCCTTGTTCTTTGTTTGTGTGTCGCCTCATGCCACTGCTCGGTTGCTGCGGCGCAAGATATCATGAACCCAAGACCTGCGGAGACAACCGTCGGCCAGTTAAAACGACTTGTAAAGGATTGATACGCCAGATGGCTATGACCTCGATGGAAGAGTTTGAAGCACTCTTGAACGAAAGCTTCGAAATGGACACCCCGACCGAGGGTTCCGTTGTTAAAGGCAAGGTAATCGCGATTGAAGCGGGCCAGGCCATTATCGACGTAGGCTACAAGATGGAAGGCCGCGTTGAACTGAAAGAATTCGCAAACCCGGGTGAAGCTCCTGAAATCGCTGTTGGCGACAATGTTGAGGTTTACCTGCGCGCTGCTGAAAACGCCCGTGGCGAAGCTGTTATCTCGCGCGAGATGGCACGCCGTGAAGAAGCCTGGGATCGTCTGGAAAAAGCCTATGCTGACGAACAGCGTGTTGACGGTGCCATCTTCGGCCGCGTCAAAGGTGGCTTCACCGTTGATCTGGGTGGCGCAGTAGCCTTCCTGCCCGGTTCGCAAGTGGACGTACGTCCCGTACGTGACGCTGGCCCGCTGATGGGTCTGAAGCAGCCGTTCCAGATCCTGAAGATGGACCGTCGTCGTGGCAACATCGTTGTGTCGCGTCGCGCGATCCTCGAAGAGTCGCGTGCCGAACAGCGTGCTGAAGTTATCGGTAAACTGGCCGAAGGCGATTCGGTTGACGGTGTTGTTAAAAACATCACCGAATACGGTGCCTTCGTTGACCTGGGCGGCGTAGACGGCCTGCTGCACGTCACCGACATGGCATGGCGCCGTGTGAACCACCCGTCCGAGATCCTGTCGATCGGTGAAACCGTTAAGGTTCAGGTCATCAAGATCAACAAAGACACCCACCGCATCTCCCTGGGCATGAAGCAGCTGCAAGAAGATCCGTGGGATCTGGTTGCCGCCAAGTACCCGCTGGAATCGGTTCACAAAGGTCGCGTCACCAACATCACCGATTACGGTGCATTTGTTGAGCTGGAGCCCGGCGTTGAAGGTCTGGTTCACGTGTCCGAAATGTCCTGGACCAAGAAAAACGTACACCCCGGCAAGATCGTTTCGACCTCGCAGGAAGTGGACGTCATGGTTCTGGAAATCGACGCCGGCAAGCGCCGCGTGTCGCTGGGCCTGAAGCAGACCATGCGCAACCCGTGGGAAGTCTTCTCGGAAACTCACCCCGAGGGCACCGAAGTCGAAGGCGAAGTCAAGAACATCACCGAATTTGGTCTGTTCATCGGCCTGCCCGGCGAAATCGACGGCATGGTTCACCTGTCCGACCTGTCTTGGGACGAACGTGGCGAAGACGCGATCCAGAACTACCGCAAAGGCGACATGGTTTCGGCCGTTGTCTCCGAAGTGGATGTTGAAAAAGAACGCATCTCGCTGTCGATCAAAGCCCTGGGTGGCGACAAGTTCGCCGAAGCAACCGGCGGCGTTAAGCGTGGCTCGATCGTAACCGTTGAAGTGACCGCAATCGAAGACGGCGGCATCGAAGTGGAATACGAAGGCATGAAATCCTTCATCCGTCGTTCCGATCTGTCCCGTGACCGTGCCGAACAGCGCCCCGAGCGTTTTTCGGTTGGTGACAAGGTTGATGTGCGCGTGACCAACGTGGACAACAAGACCCGTCGTCTGGGCCTGTCGATCAAAGCACGCGAAATTGCCGAAGAGAAAGAGGCCGTGGAACAGTACGGTTCCTCCGACTCCGGTGCGTCGCTGGGCGACATCCTGGGTGCAGCGCTGAAAGGCGGCGACGAGTAATCGTCCGACCCTGTGAAATTAGAAAGGCCCCGCGGTTTGCGGGGCCTTTTTTGTTTGGGCGGGGTGGGGCGGTGTGCGGGGATCGTTTGTCTTGTGTTGCCCTTCTTGGTTTCGCCTTTATCGTGTCTAAGTCGCGCCATCTGTCGTCCCTAGGCATAGGTGAATTTTTATCATTCCGAGGAGACCTTTTATGTCCCAGACCCCGACCGACCCAAAAGAAATTCGTGCTGAACGGGTGGAAGCGTTTCTTGCTCAGATCACACCGCTGATGGCGTTTGACGCATACGCCTCCGTTGATGGGCTTGACCCCACGATGAAGCGTTATGTGGATGGTGATTTTTCGCAGGTACATTTTGATGAAATGACTGCGCGGATGCTAAAATACTACGCGCCGATGACGGAGGAAGAGATCGCCAGCGAACTGGCGTTGCGCCGCCGCCCGGCCCTGATGTTAGACCTGATGCCCACGGCTGATCTACCGGGTGCGCCGGGGTGTTGGGCGGGCGGCTTGCCCAATTTGCCACCTGAAATGGCGTGGCCAATGGCGGATATCGAAGGGGATGAAAGCGTTCCGATGCATTTCATCGCCCAGATAGATTTAGCGCAGGTGCCGCGTCTGCCGGGGATGCCCGACATGCCGAAAACCGGGACCTTGTTCTTCTTCTTCATGCAGCTGTGGTATTATGACTTTGAGGGCGATCATGAGATGTGCTGCCGCGTGCTCTATTCGCCGGATGCTGCCGACACCCACCCCCCAAGGGACATGCCGCAGATGCCAGATCTGTCACAGTTCGAGGTCGAGTGGGAATTCCTAGAAGCTTACGAAGAAAGGGGCGCGACCACCGGTCCGTTCCGGCAGTGGAATTTTGATTTCCACCCGTTCGAAGATGTGTCGGGCGTCGATGTGCAGCATCGCCGGCTTGACGTTGCCATCACAGATGAGAACCATGAGGTATGGGAGGCCTTGCAGGCGCGTGCCGACGAACGGCTGAAGCCCTTTGCCGAGACTGTTGAAGACGGAGATTTCTGCGCCCCTGTGCAGCAGTTTCTGGGCAGTCATTATCAACTCAACACTGGGTCCCCATTCCATCTGCTCAGCATGGAGCCAAGCATCACAACCGGATTTTTTGATGAGATCTGCAGTATTGATTTCGCCTTCGAGGATCAGGAGGCTTACGATAATTTTGATGTCTCGCGCGTGACCATCAAGGTTGTGGTGTCCTGAGGACTATGAGGGCATGCCAATGATGGTATGCCTGCCTCCTCACACTATTGAGGGGGGGCGGCGCAGCACGGTTTTACAGTCGGGTGTGTGTCAGGAACGACCATGGTTTGGCACCACGAATCATCAATGCCCGCGGAACAGGTAAAGATCGCGCGCCAGTGGCGCTCTGCATTCCTGTTCCGCTTTTGGTGAGAATGTGGTCGCTGATCGCCTTTTTCGCCCGCGAAAACTTGCCATACACCGTAAAGGTATGTTTTCGTCAAAGGAATTTCTTTCTATAGTCCAATGAATTGGGCTGCATTTAGCCAGATATTTTTCCCGGGGGAGGACTTGCCGATGATCCGTTCGGAATTGATCCAGAAGATTGCAGACGAAAATCCACATCTGTTCCAGCGGGACGTGGAAAAAATCGTGAATACGATTTTTGACGAGATCACCGGTGCCATGTCGCGCGGCGATCGTGTGGAATTGCGCGGTTTTGGCGCGTTTTCAGTAAAGAAGCGGGATGCCAGAACGGGACGTAACCCGCGCACCGGCGAGTCTGTTGAGGTAGAAGAGAAACACGTACCCTTCTTCAAGACGGGTAAGCTGCTGCGTGACCGACTGAACGGAAAGTAAGATACTGATGCGTTACATCCGCTATGCCTTCCTTGCGACTCTGGGCTTTGTTCTGGTGTCTGTTGCCTTTGCCAACCGTGGCACTGTGACATTGTCCCTGATGCCTGAGGCGTTCGAGCGCCTGCTGGGCATTAGCCAGTCAATTGAACTGCCGCTCTTTGTGGTGATCTTCGGGGCTATCATCTCGGGTCTGTTGATCGGTTTCGTCTGGGAATGGCTGCGCGAATACAAGCACCGCGCCGAAGCGGCCCGTAAGACCCAAGAGGTGCAGGTGCTGAACCGCCAGTTGAAACGCGAAAAACGCCGTAATGAGGCAGAGGCACCGTCGGCCCAGAAGGACGACGTGCTGGCCCTGCTTGATAAGGCGTCCTGAGGCGACAATGCCCCAAGACACTAAGGTAAAGATCTGCGGGCTGCGCCAGCCTGACCATGTTGAATTGGCTGGCCGTCTGGGCGCAGCCTATGTCGGCTTTGTCTTTTTCCCAAAATCGCCGCGCAATGTCAGCGTTGCTGAGGCGCGCGAACTGGCCTGGGCGGCGCCTGTCGGGCTGGCCAAGGTTGCACTGGTTGTAAATGCCGATGATGCGACGCTTGATGCGATCAACGACGATGTAGCCATCGACATGTGGCAACTGCACGGGAGCGAAAGCCCCGAACGTGTGGCCGAGGTAAAAGCCCGCTATGGGCTGCCTGTC
The DNA here is from genome assembly GCF_022347685.1 of Thalassobius sp. Cn5-15. GTDB lineage: Bacteria > Pseudomonadota > Alphaproteobacteria > Rhodobacterales > Rhodobacteraceae > Thalassobius. The sequence continues at coordinate 273,047 of NZ_JAKRGF010000002.1, read as the reverse complement.
ATGAAGGCCGTGGGCATTGCCACGGAGGCGGATGTTGTTCAAATAGACCGCTATTCTGATGTCGCTGATCAACTGTTGATTGACGCCAAGGCCCCAAAAGGGGCCGATCTGCCTGGTGGCAATGGTCTGTCCTTTGACTGGCAATTGGTGAAGCGCAAATACTGGTCGCTGCCGTGGATGCTGGCGGGAGGGCTCACGCCTGACAATGTCGGGCGGGCGCAAAATCTCACGGGTGCACGTCAGGTCGATGTCAGTTCTGGTGTTGAAACTGCGCCCGGCGTGAAAGATCCTGCCTTGATGGACGCATTTTTGCGCGCTGCTCTGGCGTGACAATTCTTTTTCGCCCAGCAAAGCGCAGTGAAGTGCCTGAAATTGTCGCCCTGCTGCGCGACGATATTCTGGGGCAGGGCCGGGAAGGTGACAGCTTGGCCCCTTATTTTCAGGCCTTCGATCAGATTGGGGCCGAGAGTAATAATGCGTTGCTGGTTGGTGTGGACGAGACACGCGCTGCCGGGATGCAGGTTGTGGCCACCTATCAGTTGATTTGCATGTCCGGCCTCTCAATGCAGGCCGCACGGCGGGCCGAAATTGAAAATGTACGGGTGCATAGTGACCTGCGCGGTCAGGGCGTCGGGGCCTTGATGTTTGCCGATGCTGAACGGCGCGCCCGGGACGCAGGCTGCATTATGCTGCAGCTGACCACCAATAAAGCGCGTGAAGATGCCCAACGGTTTTATGCACGACTTGGATTTTCAGCAGACCACATCGGGTACAAGAAGTTGCTTGGCTGATCTCTTGTGTTTTTTTGCGGCACGCGTGGGGTAAACTCTTGCCTCTATTGCGGGGCAATATAGCTTGCGCTACGTGACAACCCGTTGATGCAGCCTGTAAAACAGGCTGGTAAAAATCACCCATGCGGCCTATGCACATGGGGATTATGACCTTCTGAGCTGAGGAGCCACCGATGGCCAATGACCTTTTCAACAGCTTCATGAAAGGCCCCGATAAAAAGGGCCGTTTTGGGGATTTTGGTGGACGTTTCGTGTCTGAAACGTTGATGCCGCTGATCCTGTCGCTGGAAGAGGAGTATGAGCGCGCCAAAGAGGATCCCACCTTCTGGTCGGAGATGGAAGATCTGTGGAAACACTACGTCGGCCGTCCTTCGCCGCTCTACTTTGCCGAAGGCATGACCGCACGTTTGGGCGGGGCCAAGATCTACCTGAAACGCGATGAACTGAACCACACAGGCGCACATAAGATCAACAACGTGTTGGGTCAGATTCTGCTAGCGCGCCGCATGGGGAAAACCCGTATCATCGCCGAAACTGGTGCTGGTCAGCACGGCGTGGCAACCGCCACCGTCTGTGCAAAATTCGGTTTGAAATGTGTGGTCTACATGGGCGCGCATGACGTTGCACGTCAGAAACCGAACGTGTTCCGCATGAAATTGCTGGGGGCAGAAGTCGTCGCAGTGGAATCGGGCCGCGGCACGCTGAAAGACGCGATGAACGACGCGTTGCGCGACTGGGTGACCAATGTCAACGACACCTTCTACTGCATCGGTACTGCCGCAGGTCCGCACCCCTATCCGGCGATGGTCCGCGATTTTCAGTCGATCATTGGCAAAGAGGTGCGCACGCAATTGCAGGAACAAGAGGGCGAGGGCCGGTTGCCCGACACCATCATCGCAGCGATCGGCGGCGGATCAAACGCCATCGGTTTGTTCCACCCCTTCCTTGACGATGAAAGCGTCAATGTTATCGGCGTAGAGGCCGGCGGTAAGGGTGTGAACGACGATATGGAACACTGCGCCTCGCTGACTGGTGGGCGCCCGGGTGTGCTGCACGGAAACCGTACCTTCCTGTTGCAGGATGACGATGGCCAGATACTTGATGGCTATTCAATCTCAGCAGGTCTCGATTATCCGGGTATCGGGCCGGAACACAGCTGGCTGCATGAGATCGGTCGCGCCAAATACGTGTCTATTACCGACAAAGAGGCGTTGGAGGCGTTCCAATTCTCTTGTGAAAGCGAAGGCATCATTCCTGCGCTGGAACCCTGCCACGCGCTGGCCCATGTGATGAAGATCGCGCCAGAACTGCCCAAAGACCATATCATCGTGATGAACATGTGTGGTCGTGGTGACAAGGATATCTTTACCGTGGCGCGTCACCTTGGCGTTGACCTTGCTGGTCTGGAAGGTCGCGACGCCGACTGATCGGCGTGGCATAGATGAATGTTCTTGCGGCCCGGGGGCAACCCGGGCCGTTTTCGTGTGACGCCTTCTTGCAACCTGCGCGCAGCCCTTGGCATAGTCGGGCCACGTTCTGAAGGAGGACCATCATGAACCGTTTTATCCCCGCCGCACTGGCCGCATTGATGCCGTTCGCCGCCGTGGCCGAAGAGGCCGAGAGCAGCTTTGTTGAAGCCAATATCCTTGGCATCTTCTACCACGAACTGGCCCATGCGCTGATCGATCTGGAACAGGTGCCGATCTTTGGTCAGGAAGAGGATGCGGCGGATGTGTTTTCCATCCTGATGATCCACACCCTGTTTGAAGAAGAGGCAGCGCAGGCGCTGGCCTATGACGCAGCCTGGGGCTTCATCGGGGAGGCAGAAATGCGTGAGGGCGGCGTGGAAGAGATCGCCTGGTGGGACACGCATGGTCCTGATGAACAGCGGTTTTATAATACGGTTTGTCTATTCTACGGTGCCAATCCTGATGCGCGGGAAGAGTTCGCCAAGGAGTTTGACCTGCCGCAGGAACGTGCGGAGTATTGCCCGATGGAATATGAGCAGGCGGATGCCAGCTGGGGCGTTTTGCTGGATGAACTGACAGCGCGGGGCGCGGGGCAAACGATCACCTTTGAGGGTGACACAGACAGTCTGACCGCGCAGGTGATTGCCGAAGAGGTAAAGGCCCTAAATAATGAGCTGTCGTTGTCCACGCAGCTAACCGTGCGCGAAGAAAGCTGCGGCGAGGCCAACGCCTTCTACGACCCCGAAGCGCGTGAAGTGGTGTTCTGTTCTGAATTTGAAGATCACCTGCGTCAGATGGAGGCGCAGCTGTAACCCCGCGCTGCAAAACCGAAAATCTGCCATAAACCAAGGTTTATGCCCCTAAACCCGCGTTCTGAGAGCGCGGGTGTAATCTTTGGGGTGATGGTCTTGTGCTGCCTCTCGCGCTTTGGTTCCGCTGTGGCAGGCGCTTTGTCCGCTTGCCGTCACATATCGGACCCGACATCGAAAAGGCGTCCGCCAACACGGAAGAGGAGCAGACATGAAACGTATTCTGATCACCACCACCACCATCGCCTTCGGGTTCACTGCACAGGCGCACGCTCAGGTGCCCGCAACGCCTGATGATTTCGTCGCAGCGGTGGTCGAGCACTTCAACCGCGAAGGCTATGACGAGGTTGAAGTCTACGCCGACGGTATGGAAGTCACCGTCGAAGCGGTGCGTGACGGCTACGCCATTGAAACCACCTATGACGCCCGCGACGGGGATGTGTTGTCTCATGAGGTGGAACGCTACGACGAGGATGACGACGTCGGAGAAGGGGACGACGATATCGACGACGAGTTCGACGATTTGGACGATGACATGGATAATGACATGGATGACGGCATGACTGACGACATGGACGACATGGATGATGATATGGACGGGGACATGGGCGACGACATGGGCGACGACATGGACGGCGGCGTTGACGACGATTTTGATGACAGTGATATGGACGACAGCGATCTTGATGATGCCGACATTGAAGACGACGAGGACGAGGACGAAGACGACGAAGACGACGAAGACGATGACGGCGATGATGACAACGGTGACGACGATTCTGATGACGGTCGCGATGACCTCTGATCGGGACACCTGATAGCCCCACAATCACATGGCTGCCCCACTGGGGCAGCCTCCTGCGTCCAGCCCCCTTGCATCCGTACGTCATGCCAGCGAGGGTGGGGCGCAGCCTGTGTGACTATAACCGTGCAGAGGACCGAACATTGATCCGCCGAACTTTTGCCATTCTGGCGCTGGCTGCGTTTGCTGCGCAAGCACAGGCCAACCCGATTGTCGATCATGTGACACAGCAGTTGATTGATCAGGGCTATGACCGGGTCGAAGTGTCACGCACCTTTCTGGGACGTATCCGCATTGAAGCCACCGGTAAGGGGGCGGAGCGCGAGGTGATCGTGAATCCCCGCACAGGTCAGGTGCTGCGTGACCATTGGGAGGATGAGAAGGACGAGGGCGACCATCGCACCATTGCGCCCACATGGGATGATGATGACGATCGCGATGATGACAAAGGGGACTGGAAGGACATGGACGATGATCCGGACAGTGATCTTGAAGGCGATCTTGAAGGCGATCTTGACGGTGATCTGGATGACGACCGCGACTGGGACGATGACGGCGATGCCGACGATTTTGATGATGATGACGGTGGCGATGATGACGATGACGGCGGTGACGATGACTATTAACCTCCATCGCCCCGCCGTTATCTGCGCGCCGGAGAGTGCCGCATGACCAAATCTGTCCCCCTGATCATTCTGATCCTGCTGCAGGCGATCTGCGCTGTCTTCTTTGTGTCTGACATTCTGGCCACCGTGGTGGGGCTGCGCGCCTCGCCGATCAGTTGGCAAACCCGCGAATTGCTAGAGGTGGGGGCCGCCCTTGGCCTGATCCTTGGCGTGGTGCTGGGCTGGATTGCCTTCCGTCGATCCATGCAGCGCACCCAGCAGGCAGAGGAGAGCCTGCGCGTGGTGCAGAGCGCCTTTCACGACCATTTGGAAGAGCGGTTCCGCGGATGGGCGCTGACGCCGGCGGAACGCGAGGTCGCACTGTTTTCGCTGAAGGGCTGCAGCATCGAAGAGATTGCCAGCCTGCGCAACACTTCTCCCGGCACTGTGAAGGCGCAAAGCAATGCGATCTACCGCAAGGCAGAGGTCAGCAATCGTGCGCAACTGCTGAGCCTGTTCATCGAGGATCTGCTGGACGGCACGCATGAAGCTGGCGAGGCAGGGCAGGGGGATCGCAGCGCTCAGTCGATTGCGTAACGCTGCAGCAGCTCCAGCGGTACCACTTCCAGCGCACGCTGGTGAGTGGCGGCAAGGCGAACCTGGGGTGCACAATCCTCCACATGGGCCTGCATGAAGCGGCTTGCGCACAGGCACCATTGGTCCCCCGGTTTTAGACCGGGGAAGTCGTATTCCGGCACCGGCGTGCTGAGGTCGTTGCCAAGATATTTGGAAAACGCCAGAAACTCTGCCGTCATCACCGCGCAGACGGTGTGGGATCCCTGATCCTCGGGGCAGGTGTTGCAATGACCATCGCGAAAAAAGCCGGTCACAGGATCGGTTGAACAGGGCGTCAATGTGGCGCCCAGTACGTTGATTGCGGGCAGGGGATGAACCATGCATTTTCTCCTTCGCGTGCGCTCTGACAGAACCTGCAGGCCCGTCCCTTTTCCTCTTCTTCCCGAGTGGGAAGACCGTGAGGGTTAGCTCTGCGCTGCTGCCACGATCTGGCGCAACATATCGACCATTTCGTCGCTGACGCCTTTTTCTCGGAACAGGCGGTCGGCCGAGGTGACGACCACCACAACATCCTGCGGTCTGTTGATGTAGACATATTGACCATAAATCCCGCGCGCGAAAAACTCACCTTCGCGTGGGTCGCGTGCGCCCCACCAGTGCAGGCCATAGGCTTGTTGCCCTTCGGCGGTGGGGGCGGTGAACGTGCCGGACCGTTTGACCCAGCCTTCAGGCAGGATGCGTTTGCCTTGCCAGACACCGTCCTGCAGCACCATCTGGCCAAACCGGCCATAGTCGCGCAGACGCATGTTGAGGCCGCCCAGAACGAAGCTGTCGCCCAGACCATCGGTGATCATTAGCGCGTCATCTTCCAGACCCAGCGGCGCGATCAGCTTTTCCTGCATCAGGCTGGGGATGTTGCGCCCCGTCGCACCACGGATCGCCATTGCAATCACATGTGTGTCGATCGAGACATACTTCCAGCTTGCCCCCGGTGCATCGCGCACACGGTCCTGACTGGTGGCGAAACTGTCCATCGACGCGCCCAGAGCCAGCACGCGGCCCATCTTGTTGATGTCGGAATAGAAATCCAGATAGTCCTCGTTGAACGCGATCCCGCTGGCCATGTGCAACGCGTCGATCACGCGGGCGCCTTCATAGGCTGATCCCTTAAGCGCAGGAACGTATTGGGTCAGCGGATCCTCCAGCGCCAGTGCCCCTTCGTCCACCAGAATGCCCAAGAGCGCCGACAGGAAGGATTTTGCCACCGACCAGCTGATGCGGCGATCTTGTGGCGTGGTGCCTTGGTAGTAGTTTTCATGCCGGATCTCGCCGCCTTTCAACACCAAAAGGCCAGTGAGCGCGCGCTGTTTGATCCAATCGTCCGATCCAGCAGGTAGGGTCATAGCTGCGCCTTGGGGCAGCGGGCTGACAGGGCCATCACCGCGCAGAACGGGTTTGGTCCAGAACAGTTGGTCCATGTTGGAAAAGTTGCTGACGATCTTGTCTTCGGCAAAGAGGCTGTTCACCGCCAAGAGACGTGTGACCTCTTCGCGTTTCCAGACACCTACGACCAAAACGGCCAGACACGACAAAAGAACGAGCCGTGCAGCCCACCTAAATACTATACGCATAAGCAATCCTCCCGACCCGCAGATGACCATGCGGGACTGGCATGGGGCAAGGGGGTGAGGTGGTGCCGTTAGGTAAAGCGTTTGCGCGGACTATTTGAATTTGTCCAGCAACCGTTCCATCGCGGATCGGGTGTCGGGCTGATCCGCAGCAGGTTTGGTGGGTTTCGCGGCAGGTTGGTCAGCCTTGGGTGTGTCTGCCTTCGTCGATGCGCCCTGAGGCTTGCCGCCCTGTTCGCCCTTTTGCCCACCAGAGCTGCGCGGTGGGTTCACCCGCAGGGCAACGGCGTTCTGAAACTTGCCATTGTCACCTTCGGCCAGATGCGCCGCACCATCGGAAATGCCGCGCATCAGATCGTCCAGCCAGGTTTGCTCGGCCTTGGCAAAATCGGCCAGCACATAGCCCGACACGCGGTCCTTGTGACCGGGATGACCGATGCCCAGACGCACGCGAGTGTACTCGGGGCTGATATGCTGGTGAATAGAGCGCAACCCGTTGTGCCCCGCGTGGCCGCCCCCCTGTTTCACCCGGCATTTGCCCGGTGCCAGATCCAGTTCGTCGTGAAAGACCACCACATCGTCATGGGTTAGTTTGTAAAACCGCATCGCTTCGCCGACCGACTGACCGGAAAGGTTCATAAAGGTTTCTGGCTTTAGCAGGATGACCTTTTCACGGCCCAGGCGACCTTCGCTGACCTGCCCCTGAAACTTGCCGCGCCACGGAGCAAAGTTATGATCGCGGGCAATCGCATCCAGCGCCATAAAGCCGATGTTGTGGCGGTTACCGGCATATTTTGCGCCCGGATTGCCGAGGCCAACGAAAAGCTGCATGGGGTCATTCCTCTGGGTTTGAACAGGGGGCCGGATCAATGGGGCCGGGTCATTCGGGTGTTTGGGCGTTTTACGTCAAATGGCTGGCACACAAAACCCCTGCCTGCGCCGTCGCGTCCCGTTGACCTTCGCCGCGCATCAGCGCAAAGGTGCGCGTAGCCAGCCGAACGTGTGTTCCTGCCAGCCTCTCCCCCATTTCAGTAAAGGAAAAGGCATGTCCTATATCGCGATGAACCGTTTCAAGGTGGTCCTTGGCAAAGAAGAAGAGTTTGAAGAAGTCTGGCGCCAGCGTGAAGGCCGCCTGAACGAGCTGAAAGGCTATCAGGAATTTCGCATGCTGAAAGGCCCCGCGACTGAGGACTACCGCCTCTATTCGTCCCACACCCTGTGGGAGACTGAGGAAGACTTTATTGCGTGGACCAAGTCCCAGCAGTTCCGTGATGCCCACAAGAATGCCGGCAACAGCGGCACCAAAGGCCTGATGGCTGGCCCGCCGCAGTTTGAGGGATTCCAGACCGTGCTGCACGAAAGCGCCTGATTGCCCATCCGAATTTCAGGCAGCTGCACAAAGAAAAAACGCGGGACAGTGATCTGTCCCGCGTTTCTTTTTGTACGATCAAAAGTCGGGTGAAGATTACTCTTCGCCGCCTTCTGCTTCGCCGTCTTCCGCTTCGTTCTCATCCGAACGCAGGCCCGACGGAGCCGAGATGTTCGCGATAACGAAGTCACGGTCGATGGTCGGCTTGGCGCCTTCGGGCAGGGTCACGTCGGAGATGTGCAGAACGTCGCCGATGTTGGCTGCTGCCAGATCAACGGTGATCGACTCAGGGATGTCGCCAGCCAGAACTTCCAGTTCAACTTCGGGACGTACAATGGTCAGTACGCCACCTTTTTTGATGCCGGGGCAGTCATCTTGGTTTTCGAAGTTCACGTTGATGAACAGGTTGATGCGGGTGGTGCGGCGCAGACGCATCAGGTCGATGTGAGTCGGCAGGTCTTTGACAACATCACGCTGAACGTCGCGGCAGATCACGCGCACGTCTTCTTGACCTTCAACCTTCAGGTTGAACAGGGTCGACTTGAAGCGGCCAGCTTTCAGGCGCTTCAGCAGGTCGTTGAAGGGGATGTTGATTGCCAGCGGCTCTGCTTCGCCACCGAATACGATACCGGGGACTTTGCCATCGCGACGTGCTTGACGAGCGGCGCCCTTGCCTGTCCCCGTGCGGACCTCTGCGTGAAGGTCAGGAATAGTTCCAGCCATTTGGAATTCTCCATAAATAAGTTAGAATCGCGGGCATCCTCCAAGGCTGTATGCCCGCATGAAGCCGCGCGTATAGACCAGCTGGGAGGATTTTGAAAGGGCTTATTTTATTGGGGCAGGGAAGGGATGGCGCGGGCGTCGTGCCCCGTCACTCGACAATCCGTGTTTCCAGATGGCCGCCTGCTTGCATCACCCGATCATAGAGTGCGAATTCCTCCGATCGCGCGGCACGCAGATCCGCCTCCATCGCGGCACTCAGCGGCGCATCACGGTGGGGGGAGACGTTTTTCTGCTGCGTTTCAACGGGGGTGCCGATCCGGTCCTGCAGGAAGCGGATCAGTTTTAATGGCCGCTCATAGGCAAAGAGGTGATCGGTGCGCAATTCACCTGCGTCATTGGTCAAAAAGGTGAACTGGCTGCCCAGTTTAGCGCAGGGCGCCGGTTTGCGGGAAATCACCTCTGCCACGAAATCGTCAAAGCGCATGCCCGCGGGCACCGCATTGGCGCCGCGCACCTTGTCGCGGCTGCGGTATTTGTACCAGCTGCGGATTTGTTCCACCGGATGGCGCATCACCGCGACCCGTTCCGGCGTCATCCCATAGGCGCCTTTGAGGAAGGGAGCGAAATGCTGATCATACTTGCGCAGTGGCATATGTTTGAGCGCCTGTTTGCCCACCAGCGCGATGTCTGCCTTGCTTTTCAGCGCCAGATGATAGGCGGTGGAGCCGGTTTTCGGCACCGCAAACAGTGCGATATTCGCATCAACAAAAACCAGCATGCCCAGCCTCTTGGTGTTTTTAACTGGCGGCACCCTGCACCAAAAAGGCCCGGGGTGTCAAAACCCCGGGCCTTTCTTTCTAGGGCCGTGAGTGGTGGGTGCCGGCTATTGCCAGCGGCCTTCGAAATCTTGTGGGATCAGTAGGATATCACGGTCCAGCTCATCAACGCGGCGGCGTCCGCACAGCGCCATTGAGGTGTCCAGTTCCTTGTGGATGACCTCCAGCGCCCGTGTGACGCCAGCTTCGCCCATCGCGCCTAGACCATAGACAAAGGCGCGGCCGATATAGGTGCCTTTGGCGCCCATGGCCAGCGCCTTCAGCACGTCCTGACCGGACCGGATGCCGCTGTCCAGATGCACCTCGACCTGATCGCCCACGGCGTCCAGAATGGACGGCAGCGCTTTGATCGAACTCATCGCACCATCCAGCTGGCGACCGCCGTGGTTTGACACAACGATAGCGTCGGCGCCAACGGACATAGCCATCTTGGCATCTTCAGCGTCCAGAATACCCTTCAGGATAACAGGACCGCCCCATTCTTCCTTGATCTTGGCGATCTTTCCCCAATCGAGCGTCGGGTCGAATTGTTCTGCGGTCCATGCACCAAGGTTCGCAGCGTCCGAGATACCTTCGACGTGGCCAACGATATTGCCGAAATTGCGACGTTTCGCGCCCAGCATCTGTAGGCCCCATGTCCATTTGGTCATCAGGTTAGCGATGGTCGACGGCGTCAGTTTCGGCGGCGCGGACAGGCCGTTTTTCAGATCCTTATGGCGTTGGCCAAGGATTTGCAGGTCCAGCGTGATCACCAGCGCCGAGCATTTCGCATCCTTGGCGCGCTGGATCAGGCGACTGACAAAATCCTGATCCTTCATGGTGTAAAGCTGGAACCAGAAAGGTTTTGTGGTTGCCTCTGCCACATCCTCGATCGAGTTGATCGACATGGTGGACAGGGTGAAGGGCACGCCGAACTTTTCTGCAGCGCGGGCGGCTTTAATCTCTCCATCCGCGTGCTGCATGCCGGTCAGGCCGACAGGCGCCAGAGCAACTGGCATTGTCACATCCTGACCGATCATCTGCGTTGCGGTCGAACGGCCCGACATATCAACCGCAACACGCTGGCGCAGATACAGCTGATCAAAATCCGAGGTGTTTTCGCGAAACGTCTGTTCTGTCCAGCTGCCGCTTTCGGCGTAGTCGTAGAACATCCGCGGGGCACGGCGTTTGTAGATGCGTTTCAGGTCGTCGATGTTGGTGATGACAGGCATGATGAGTCGAAACCTTACATTTTGGTTAGGTTTCTTTACCGCCTATGTGCTGCTGCGACAATCCCTTTCCATTAAAATATGACCAATTCGATCTGTAGGGGTGGTTTTGTGTCCAAATTGGTCCGGTTTCTTCTGTGCTATGGGCCGGCGCGCGCAAAGAAAAACGCGCCACAAGGGCGCGTTTGCGGGTGTTCAGAGATAGGGTTGGGGATCAGGCGCGGTGCGCGCCGTCCGCCAAAGAGGCAACAAAGGCGCTGACCTCTTCGACCGATTTTCCCTCGCCGATTTCCTTCACGATGGCAGACCCCACAACGCAGCCATCGGCGACGGAGGCGATGTTTTCAGCAGCCTCCGGCGTGTTGATGCCGAAGCCGACGATCACCGGCAGATCGGTTGCGGCCTTGATGCGCGCCACCTCGGGACCGACGTTGCCTGCCTGCGCCTCTGCCGAACCGGTGATGCCGGTGACGGAGACGTAGTAAACAAAACCGCTGGTGTTTTGCAGCACGGTGGGCAGGCGTTTCTCATCGGTGGTCGGTGTGGCCAGACGGATGAAGTTCAGGCCAGCCTTCTGGGCGGGAATGCACAGTTCGTCATCTTCTTCGGGCGGCAGGTCGACCACGATCAGACCGTCGATGCCCGCCTCTTTGGCGTCTGCCAAGAATTTGTCCACGCCACGGTTATAGATCGGGTTATAATAGCCCATCAGCACGATCGGGGTGGTGTCATCATCTTTGCGGAATTCTGCCGCCAGATCCAGCGTGGACTGCAGGGTCTGGCCCGCATCTAGCGCACGTTGGCCCGCCAGCTGGATGGTCGGGCCATCAGCCATCGGATCGGTGAAGGGCAGGCCCAGTTCGATGATGTCTACGCCCGCCTCGGGAAGGGCTTTGACGATCTCCAAAGAGGTGGCGTAGTCTGGATCCCCTGCCATGACATAAGAGACAAAGGCCTTTTTACCTTCGGCTTTCAGGGCGGCGAACTTGGCGTCAATGCGGGTCATGCGGCTGTCCTTCAAAATCACTGACTTTGCATGTGCCTGCTTTGGGGCGGAAAATCAATGCCGCTTGGGCCGGACTGTGCAGCTGTGTTTATTCTGATGCAGGCTCTTCTGGTGGAACGCCGATCATCCAGTGGGTGCCGAACCGGTCCTTCACCATGCCAAACGCCTTGGAATAGAACACCGGCCCATAGGGCATCGTCACTGCGCCGCCGTCGCACAGGCGGTCAAACAGCTGCTGCCCCTCTTCGACGGTTTCAACCGGAAAGTTGATCGCAACGGCCTGTTGCGGCCCCGCTTCTGTGCCCGGCATGACATCGGAGGCCATCAGGCAGGCATCGCCCAGCATGATATGGCCGTACATGATCCGGTCAGATTTTGGCAGGCCCTCCGCCTCCGGCGCCTCATGATAGGGCATCAGGGTCAGGTCGCTGGCGCCAAACACCTCTGTATAATAGCGCAGTGCCGCTTCGGCCTGACCGTCAAAGTATAGGTAGGGGGTAAAGGTCATGGTCATTCCTTTGATCTGGCCTCTGGTTGGTCCACAGGGGGGGGCAAGGGAGTGGCAATCTGCGTTGATCGCCGTCAGGCTGTGGTGGTTAGGATAACACGCATCTTGCCACGGCGTCAGCAACTGCCTAGAAGCCCCGTAAAACATGGATTTCAGAAAGGGCCGGTCATGGGCTTCAAGATGGGTATCGTGGGTCTGCCGAACGTGGGCAAGTCGACCCTGTTCAACGCGCTGACGAAAACCGCTGCGGCGCAGGCGGCAAACTTCCCCTTCTGCACCATCGAACCCAATGTGGGTGAGGTGAACGTGCCGGATCAGCGCCTGGACGCGTTGGCAGGGATCGCCAAATCGGCCAGCATCATTCCGGCGCGGATGACTTTTGTGGATATCGCCGGTCTGGTGAAAGGGGCTTCCAAAGGTGAAGGCCTGGGCAACCAGTTTCTTGCCAATATCCGTGAGGTTGACGCCATCGCGCACGTGCTGCGTTGTTTCGAGGATGGCGATGTGACCCATGTTGAGGGGCGCGTTGATCCGGTGATGGACGCCGAAACCATTGAAACTGAGCTGATGCTCGCCGATCTGGAATCGATCGAAAAGCGCCGCGCCAATCTGGTGCGCAAGCTGAAGGGTAACGACAAAGAGGCGCAGCAGCAGGAGCGCCTTCTGGCCGCCGCGCAGGCGATGCTGGAAGATGGCAAGCCCGCCCGTCTGGTTGAGGTTGATGATGAAGACCTGAAAGCATGGAAGCTGTTGCAGCTGCTGACCACCAAACCGGTTCTCTATGTGTGCAACGTGGCCGAAGATGAATCGGCCACCGGAAACGCCCATTCCGTCCGCGTCGCCGAAATGGCGGCCGAGCAGGGCAATAGCCACGTCATCATCTCTGCCCGCATCGAGGAAGAGATCAGCCAGCTTGACGGCGAAGAGGCGGAGATGTTCCTGGGCGAAATGGGGCTGGAAGAGCCGGGTCTGGATCGCCTGATCCGAGCCGGCTACGGCCTGTTGCATCTGGAAACCTATTTCACCGTCGGCCCGAAAGAGGCCCGCGCCTGGACCATCAAGGTCGGCACCATGGCTCCGCAGGCCGCAGGCGTGATCCACGGCGATTTCGAGCGCGGTTTTATCCGTGCAGAAACCATCGCCTATGATGATTATGTCGCCAACAACGGTGAGCAGGGCGCCAAAGAAGCGGGCAAAATGCGCGCCGAAGGTAAGGGGTATGAGGTGCAGGACGGCGACGTGATGCACTTCCTGTTCAACACCTGATCAGGACTGTTCGGCTATAAAAGTATCGAAAGGGGTCGCGCTATCGCGACCCTTTTCTTTTGTTTGTTGGGGGCTTCACCCGTGCCACAGGTCGCGGTACCCGCAGATCTGCGACCCACGTGAAAGCTTTGTGAATGGTGATGCGTTTTTCCTCTTGTCCCTGCCGCCAAGCCTAGATAAACGGGTCAGCGGAGACGTGGCCGAGTGGTCGAAGGCGCTCCCCTGCTAAGGGAGTAGGCCCGGAAGGGTCTCGAGGGTTCGAATCCCTTCGTCTCCGCCATCAACACAAATTACCCATATTTTTCAGAATGATACTGTAAAATAGGGTTTTTTGCAACTTGCTCTGCTACAATAGGCTGCTACAGTTGATGCATGAATCCACGTGTATCTGTTCCTAAAATCTTTCTACGAGGTAGCCGTTGGTACGTGCGTGTGCAGGTGCCAAAGTCGATGCAAAAGAGGCTAAAGCGTAAGGAATATTGGGTTTCTTTGAATACTTCAGAAAAATCTGAAGCCCTTCAACGTGCCACAGCCAAGACCCAAGAGAAGAGACGTGAGATAAACGCAGTATACCGTCGCCTAGAGGAAATCCGTGAAACGATCACAGAGTTAACGGATGAGCAGGTTACGGCGTTGATGCGTGAAGAGTATTCTCTCAACCGCATTGATCCCGATGCTTTGATCGTAGAACAACAGAGCAGTGGCTTAAGTTGGGACGACTTCGTGGATAAGATCGCGAGTCGCAACAAGGCGATAGTGGCCTCACTGAGGGCTGAGGGTTACGACAACCCTGCACTTCGTATTCGGGCGCATCGTCTGTTGCAAAGAAATGGCGTTACCTGCCCTAGATCATCTAGGGCTTACCAGCAGGTCTTAGAAATCTGTGGTCATGCGTTTGCAGAGGCAAAGCGGGCAGAGTTGGCACTGCTAGAGGGGTATCCAGTTCACGAAAACCCAAATCCCCAGATCATTAATCTGCAAACTGGCCGTCCTTATCCTATTGTAAGTCTCGGTGAACTGCTGGCTGCACCACCTGAACCAACTCCTAGCTTAACCACGATGATGGAGAAGTTCCTGGCAAATCCTAACAAACATCGAACGAAAAAGACTAAGGACTCCATCAGGGGTTATCTTGATGTCGTGTTCCAGATCATTGGAGACACTACACCTGTCAACGACATCAGTGAGGGAACGATAGAGGAAGTACGTGATCTGATTATGAGGCTTCCGCCGAACTTCAAGAAGCTTCCTGGTGCTGAGCGTCTTACCCTCCACGAACTGGCAGACGTTGCTGAACGCAAAAGGATGGCAAAGCTGTCACCCACAGGGGTGAACAACTATCTACGTTGGCTGATGACGTTCCTTGCGTGGTGCCATCGTAAAGGCATGATGGATCGAATGCCTACGGCCTATGGTGAGATCAAAGTTGCTGATCCTGTGCGCAAAGAAGATAAGAGAGAAGCGTTCAGCAATGATCAGCTAAGCACCATCTTCACCAGCCGTGTGTATGTTGATCAGGACCGCGATAGCAGCTTGTTCTGGGTGCCGTTGATAGCCTTGTGGAATGGTATGCGTTCAAACGAGATTTGCCAATTGGACGCCGCTGACATCAAGTTAGAGGAGAATGTCTGGGGCTTTGATGTGACCCACATCAGCGCCACTGGTGAAGATGATAAGTCGGTTAAGACTGGGAGTTCGATCCGCTTTGTACCGATCCATCCACGCCTGATCGACTTTGGTTTACTTGAATACCATGGAACCCGCCCAATTGGGTCAAAACTGTTTGGTGATATCACTCGTGGTGCAGATGGTTATTATTCCACAAACTTCAGCAAGAAGGTGAATAGGTACCTTAAGTCCATCGGCACTCATGGTCCGCGCCATAAGTTTCACTCTTTCAGGCACAACTTCAGAGATGCGATGCGTAAGGGACGAGTCGACCCCGAGATTGGCCGTGCATTGGGTGGATGGACGCGGAGTAATACTGATGCGTTTGATATCTACGGTAACGGGTTCGGCGTGGAAGAACTCAAGGATGAGATCGTAAGGGTGGACTATCCGCAGGTTGATTGGTCAAAAATTTAGCTGGTGACATCATCAATTCCCTAGAGCTTTCACCATACCTTCGAAGCGTTTGAGGTTCACCACATGATCGGTCAGGGCTTCATCGGTAAGCCCGTCCACTTCCAGTCGGTACAATTCCACCGTTAAATCACCACGCTGTTGTGGTGTAAGGCTGACATCCAGACGGCTTATCATTTCGTCCAGTTGGACGATCACATCACGCATAACATTCAACTCAAGCCGCTCCTTGGATGTCGCGTTGCGGTACAGATCGTGTGGTTCTACTGCGAACACTTCTGCCAACTGGTTCATCCGCGCCTGTGTCAGAGATGATAACCCGCGCTCCAATCTGGAGAGTTGGGTCACCGAAATTCCCAGACGGCCTGCCAAAGTATCCTGTGATAACTCCATCTGTTTGCGGAGTTTGGCAATGTTGTTGGGGACCTTGGTGTCCATAGGTATCAGCCTCAGGATGTTGCTTGATCGTCATCATCACCGAAATTCATCTCCCTGTGCAGTCAATTGATATGGCGGATAAGGATTAAAGCCGTCATATAATGACGTATATGATTCCAAAATAGTCCTTAGATGACGTGTTTTGGAAAATCCGTCATCTAAGGAGCCTGAATGACTGCCGAAACCCTAGCCCTGATCGCATCATACTTCCTGTGCAGTGAAGCTGCCGAGACACGCCTGTTGGGTCGTGCTGAAGTCGAATCCTGTACCAGTACATATACTGCGGTGAAACTCAGCTTTCTTCCTGATGTTGATGTAACCGACTATGCTGCAATGACAGCAACGGAACGGGCTGAAGTTAACCAGCGTGGTTATGCGGCTTATGTGGCATGGAGGGCTGCGAACCCGACACTGGTTTTAGAGATGGAAGCAGAAGCACGTCATCAGCTATCCACATCAGATAGTTAAGTGCAGAAGGTCCGTATCAGTCATAACTGGTTACAAAGGATCATACGCCGCTATGGTGGTTCGTTCCTAAATCCGAAATTACCACCTGACACCATACCCCGCTTCACCACAGAACGCTGGGTACAGGAAATCGACATAGCCCTTATCAACCTGCGTGATGAGTATCGTGGTAGCTTCTATTATTCCTGGTGCCGTATGTATGCTGATGAACGGACAGCATGGGTACAGCGTCGTAAAGCGTCACTGATGATCATATGGGTCCGTGGTGGGTCAGAAGGTCTACAGGGGCTTCCAGAGGGGCTGTGTGAGGCTTTGGGTGACATTGATCATTAGTACCACCACTACCCTTACGACCAGTGATCAGCGTCAGCAGGTTTACGAACGTCTTCTCCATCGCAACCACATCCGTTTTCAGATGGGGATGAGGCCGATTGATATCACCAAGATGTACCGCAGAAAGGTCCACACCATGGAAGTCGCAGAATACGAAGACTTGCTGGAACAGTATCTGGTTGATGCCTTTGCCGACATCGCTTGGCCAGACAGTTTGACAGGCCGTATACTCATTGCAGTTCGTCTGTACAAAAGATGCGTAGATCAGGTTCACATTGACCATGGTGTGGCTGATCCAAGAGATCGTCAGCCCGACATTATTGCCGTCATCAATCGTCTGGTACCGCAATTGCGATAAATTGGACGATACGTCCTCAAATTAGTGGTCGCAGATTCGGGGTATATTTACATCAGCCGTGCGCCAGTGGCGTTAGAGCAGGATTCAAATGTTACAGTTTTCAATGGTGCGTGGCAGTTTTCATTTGTGACGAATGAAACCACTTCAGGAAAGTGGCCGACTGGGTGAATCCAGAAGGCCATATTTTATTGGGACTTCTGTGCTTTACAAAACCGTTCTTGAAGAATGAAACTTCATTCATGAAGAATGAAAAGTGTTTATTCTTCAAGAACATAAGTTCGATCACGAAATCAAAACAACCAGCCATTTTCCTTGAACGGAAGCACCTATACTCCTACCTTGATGCTGCGCGGTGCACATTCACCGATGCCATCCATCTGGTCCGATTCCAGATAGTGTCCACACAGGGATTTATGCGATGTCAAAACTCGTCACAGAGGGTATTCCACCCCCACGGTATATTATTGCCTTGTACTTAATCACGCCGATGGTGTGTGAGGATCAGCCATGGAAGTATCGTCACTGGTCTCGTGATCTATCAACAGTTCAATTGCATCTGTGACCAATTCCCCCAATGTACGACGGCCTGTCTGAAGGACATGCACTTTGGCTTCGGTCACAAGATCGGGGTCCAGATTACGGATGGTATTGCGGGTTCCTGACATGGTTTTTCTCCTGATGGATTACACCCATATTTAGTCTCACACGCCGTTCTGGACTTACCTTGCATCCAAGTCAGCGATGTCATCGTCGGATCACATAAATACCAGTTCACCGTGGTGCGTCATGATGCACCAGACCAACGAAACCTTGCCCAATGACCACCAGACTGAAGGCCACCGATACATGCAATTCCAGCGCCATATGCGCTGAGGTGACCCTACCTATAGTCAAGGTTTTACATATGGTAGTGTGATGCACTCAGACGTTATCCGAAAGGCAATCATAGCAGGGAAAGCCAATCTATATCGAAGGGTAAGCACACCTAAGCAGGCAGAGGATGGTTATAAGTATCAACTGGAGTGCATTAAGGATCACTATCCAGAATTTACCATATCCAATTCTACCAACATCAGCGTTAAGGAAGTCATATCTGGTCGTTGTGATACAGAAGTCCGAATGGCCACAGGTCTGCGTAAATGCCTTCGACACCTGAAGCGTCATCAATCCGAAATTCTTCTGGTATCCAGTGATGATCGCATTTCCAGACGGGCTGAAGTATTTGAACTCATACAGAAGCAAGGCTTAGGTAAGCGTATCTATGATGCATCCACTGGGATGAACGTGGATGACATCATCGAACTAAATCATCACCACAAGGTGGAAGAACTGACAAACGCCAAACGTGAAGCGCAGTTCAAAGCAATCGCACGACTTATGGCGGATGGACAGGCATTTGGTTCTCCTGACATCGCCAAACATTCAAAGAAAGGATCAATCACGAAGACACGCTTGGCTGATGAAAGAGAAGCACAGGTTCTATCCGTCATAGCCAACATGACCTATCGTGGTGGTGGTCAGAAACCTTCATATGAAGAGATAAGCGATGAGTTAGACCTTCAGGGTATCCGTACTGGGCAAAACCGTTTCCTGACACCGAAACGTCTTTGTCAGCTTAGGAAAAGATCACCAGAGAAGTGGGACTACGCCTTTGATACATACCATAGACCACGACGGCGTATTCGTGAACTGGTACAAGCTGCCAAGACGGAAGTCTCCACCAAGCGGATACATCGCAGACGTAGGATATGGCTGTCCAGTAAGACCATCATTGATGCGCTGCTATATGGCCTGACATGGCGTGACTTACGATCCCTGACCGTCGGTGATAATCACCTGTGTGATCAAATCAGAACGCAGGCAGGTGAAGTTGGTTGTCGTAGTCCTCCGACCATTTGGCTGTGCCTGAGAAGGGTTCAGTGGAACGTCAGACGTGATCAACTGATGACATCAAAGACCCAAAGATACGACATGGTTTTCCGTGCATGTTTCTGAGTGGACCAGTGATTGTTTGGCATTCTGCTGGTTGCATCCAGAATGAACAGATCACGACCTCGTAGCCCCAAAGCTTCTGCATCCTGCAATAGGTGGACGTGTAAAAAACGTTGTCGTGGTCCTTCTACTGTATCCTTACACTTGACCCAAATCTGCCGCCTGGCGACCCGTGCGGCCTCCTTAAGGCCATCATGGTACAGTTGACGGATGCCCTTGTAGTCGATGCCCTTGGTGGTCTCAGCGTTGCGGTAGCGGTCATCAGACATATGGTTGCCAGGCCATACAAGATACGGTGGATCAAGAACGACAATATCAAAAGAACTGTCGTGATAAGGAAGATTGCGAAAGTCATATGGCCGTTCTGGTACGGTCAACAAATCTGATCCCGTGACGTTTAGATGCGGGGTCTTACGCCAGAATGCGCCTTTGCCATAAGTGACATCCGCAATGGTAACACCAGTATCAGCATAGAGCCTTGCCACTTCTCTGATCAGATCGGCATTGTTACCACGTACCAATGCTTCAACGGGATTATCTTTGACCTTCCGTCTGCGTCGATAGTCAGCTTGCTTGCACTTGTCAGAACAAAATTTCCGATCAGAGCGATGTGTTTCTGGTGACAGTTCAGCATTGCAATGCCTACAAGCCGTAACGATTTTTGGTGCATTCATGCGTTACGGATATGTCTAGATTAGCGGGCGCACAACCACTTTCAGAACGTCTTTAACGTGCTGATGCTGGTAGCCACCTGTACAGTGTCGGTACTGATACGCCCATGGCTTCTGCTACGTCTCTCACGGCGGTACCGTTTGTTAAAAGTTCCTTCGCAGCCATAATCTTTTCCTGAGTCATCTGACGAGGCCGCCCACCAACACGTCCCTTTTCCCGTGCAGCCTTCAGGCCAGCATGAGTACGTTCGCGGATCAGATCACGTTCAAATTCTGCGATGGCTGCAACCACATGGAACAACAAACGTCCACCAGGTGTGGTGGTATCAATGGCCTCAGTGACGCTTTGGAACTCAATGCCGTTGGCCTTCAGGTGATCCATGATTTCGATAAGATGTGGAAGGCTACGTGCAACCCGATCCAGCTTATAAACGACCAATGTGTCATCTGAGTTCGGACGCAGGTAAGTCATGACTTCTGCCAGCACAGGACGATCTTTTCGTGATCCAGACGCAACCTCAGTAAATATCCGTTCACACCCTGCCGCCTTCAATGCTGCGATCTGTGCGTCATGTGTTTGTGAATCTGTACTGATACGAGCGTAGCCAACCTTCATGTATTCCCCTTCTCGAAACTCAACCTCATCATAACAGGATGGAGTAAGTGTTTCGATAGGGGGTAATGAGAATGTCATAGGCAGTGTTATATGGGCCAGGATTTCACGTAATCCTGGTGGTATCGAGAACCTCAAAACCGACCGTTTGTGATTAATTGATCTGCATTAAGAATGGGGTAGGAAGAGTGGGAGCATCAAATGATAATGGCCCACCTAGACAAACAGCCCTGCCAGACGCCTGCAGGCCTAATACCCAGAATATCTGACTGAATTTCAGTGGAACTGATCGGCCCATGAGGTTGACTAAATCACCTATTTCATAGGTCTAGCAGATATTGTGGAAGATGTTTAAGCTGTCCCCAAGTCTAACTCATTTTTTATGGTCGTTAAATTGCTAAAAAACTTTTTGGAACAGCTGGGACGTGCGATTTTCTTAGGTGTCGTTGGGCTCCTCAGTTGGGCTACAGGTCTGATAGTTGCCTTGAGTGAACTTACCGTACTGGACCATCATGTCGTTTATTTGATGGATAGCCTGCGTAGGCTCGATATTGGACGCTTAGCAGCCACACCAATTTACTTAGTGGTGTTTGTGGGAGCGTGGCAGATTTTGGCATCTCCTAGGCGGACAGATGCTACGACAAAGATTATTTTGATTGCCGCGCCTTCTGTTCTTTTCTTGATGGTTGGAGCATCGGTTTTCACGCTTATTATGGTCGAGACAGACCTCAATCGGTTCTCATCCGTATTAAATGGATTAATGATCCATTTCTGTCTAAGCCTTCCGTCGATAGGGTATTTTATCCTTGCTTATATCACTAAATCGAAAACCACGGACCCAGCCAAGGGGCGTACTGGTTCGGCTTCCTCGGCCAGTTTTAATCTGTCAGAACTGGACTTGATACACTTAGGTTTTTTGAACCAGGTCTTTATTCCATCAGTCGTGTTTATGTTGTCCGCATTTTCAATGGGGCTGTATGCGGCGATGCCTTTGTCTGGAGACCCCACTACCATCAAACTTGCCATAGTTATCATAGTGCTAAGCACCTTCTATTTCGACTTCTTGTTCTGGAGGTTCATTGAACGAAGTGTTCGCTTGCAGCTATACACGTTGGTGTTAGTAGTGACGCTTATCTCTGCCGCAGTCCTTACACCAGTCGTTGTCGACGCGCCGATTGCTAAATTTATAGGGATTGCTTTTGCGTTAACACTGGCGACGGGTGTTGCAAGAGTTGCGATGATGTATAGCGGTATCGTCGCAAACAAGTATCAAGATTTTTATGACAGCCATGCAGAGTTTTTCCTTTTGGGATCAAATTGGTCGTCAGTGATTTTTCCCGTCTTAGGTCTAACGATGCTGTCGGCATTTGACGATTTTTACTACGTCCCTACAGCAATTGTTGTGGCCGCTTTTGTGGTAGCATGGCTGCACTTTCCAAAGCACATCAAGGCGGGTCGCATCGGCTTTCTGTTTGCCTTTGCTTATGGGTGCGTATTGCCCGTAACAATCATTTGGGGTTTTGTCGTTCCCGTTACAAGCGGTGCAACTAGCAAAGATTGGTTCAGTGCCGAGGCTAATGTTTCTGACTTAGTATTGGCCTTACTTGCACAGGTGGGCTTCGCTGTAGGTCTCTTGCGCCTTGCAAAGGACACCCTGGGTCTTGATCTGGCCGACTTCTTCCGTAAGCTTTATGTACCCACAAATTACTTGCTAAGAGGTCATTGCCTGTTTTTGCTTCTAACGGCAAATTCACTTATCGTGGTAGCCTTACTCTTCCTGTTCGTGTTGGTTCTCTTTAATGTAACATCTGCCGACGCCGTGACTAAAGCAGCTGTATTAGGGCTGGGCCGCAACCTGGCAAACGCGGGTTTCGTTGTGACGTTTATCTCCCTGTTAGCACTAATTGGAACATTTACTGGCCGTGGTAGTGTGGAGAGGCTCAAATCGGAAGCTGGGGTAGCCCAGTAGCCAGACGATGCTCCTAAAATGTGAATGAGAGTGGAAACTGCCTTCAATGGTGAACCGACAAGTGTTAAAGTGATGTCTAACGAAAAATACTCAAAGGAAGCCGTTGTGGTGAACTTGAATCGAGTGCTGCCAGTGCGGACGCTAGAATATTTCCTCGATTGCATAAAGAGTGGCAGATTGGGCGTGAGTTGGATCGCAGGGTTTGCTGCGGGAACCACGGTCTTTGTGGCTGATAGCGGCGGCTTTTTGCTTGCAGCCTTGGTGGCTGTTTGCATGACGATGTTGACGATGGCTGGGTTTATTTCAAACGATATTTCTGATCGCCAAAAAGACAAAATAGCGCAGAAGTCGCGGCCGATCACAACAGGAAAGCTTCCCGCTAAAGTAGCTGCATTGTTCGCCATTTGTCTGTTTGCGTTTGTGGTGTTTGTGTCTGGATTTTTAGGTATAGCCGCTGTCGTTGCGTCTATTCTCACCGCTGCGGCACTTGTATTCTATTCGGCTTTCTCAAAAAAGTTCCCCTTGTTCAAAGGGGTCTATACCGCATTGCTATGCATAGTGCCGTTTGGGTTTGCAGCTGCTGCATCCGAAGCCAGTGTGCAACCAGATTTAGTATCAATTGTATTTTTCTTTATAGTGTTCAGAGAAATCCTACTGGACACACTCGATGCAAGCGGCGACCGCGCTTTTGGTTTAAAAACGGTGGCGCATGTTCTGGGTGAGCAAAATGCTAGAACCGTAGGATGGTTGGGCATGTTTGGCAGTCTTATGGCTGGCCAAGTATTATTACATAATCCTGTATCAATACTAGTGCTTTACCTTGCGCTGATTTCATTAGCGGTGTCTGCATGCTTGTATCTCTCAAATGAGGAAAAGGGGTTGAGGTCTACACGATTAGCAATGTTTCTTGGTGTTTTCTCGATTGCAGTTGCTTAGAAGTGAGGCCATCAGCGACACCAATCAGCATTCTTTTGCTCATCAGCATCGTAGACCTTTTATCTTATTTTTCAGTCCTGCCCAGTAAAGTTGTTGCCTTTGAAGCTCTTTCCTCATGGCTTGCAACCAATGGCCTGTTGCTTGTGGGTGTATTGTCATTCTTGGAGAACATCGCTGTTGCTAATGCATACTTCCCTGGCTCGGTTGCTATATTGGCCGCGATGCATGGAGCATCATCAGACTATGCGTTGATCTTAGAAGTTTGGTTGATAGTTACTGTTGGCGGCATTGCAGGCCAAATTGTAACTTTTAAGTTTGGGGGGGCGCTTCTCTCACGCTTTTCGTCGAGGGATGCAGTCGGAAGCAACAAGGCTAAAGTGAGGCCGCTGGCATTGGCGCTTTCAAGCTTCTGGCATCCACACTTAGCTTCTATTGCCTGTTTGCGTTTAGCTGAAATTAAGATGCCGACCATCAATTTTATTGGTGTATCTATCGTCGCGTCGTCAGCTTGGAATACCTTTTGGACCGTCTTCGTTATTAATTTCGGAAACATCTTCGCTGAAGGTATAGTAGGTTCGGCTCTCGTATATGGTTATCTGTTGGTGTGGATAGCATTGGCAGAGCGCAAACATTTCATGAATCGTGGGGGGAGCTGATTGTAACATTTGGATGTTCGTGTGAAATGGCACATTGATCGCGAAACCCGTAACCGAATGACTGTAATAGGCTCGAATATATCAAAGTGATGGGTGATTGCGGGAATATTTGCTACAATTATATGCTACACTAATTATGATGACGATCTTTAAGATATTGTAAAATATAACACAAATTAACACTCGCGTAAGCTCCCTTCGTCTCCGCCATTACCCGCTGATTTTATTGGATAATTTGGCGATCTGCCAATTCTACCCACGAAGTACCCACGCACAAAACCTGCCTAGAAACCGGTACTTTGCGCTCACGAAAGCGTGATCGCAGATCGTAAACTAAAACGTTTCCTCGTAGCCGACGCGTTCGAAGGAACATAGTTCTTCGGCCTCCAGAGCCGTAACCATCGGAACGTCGTAGAGGCGGCAGTAGTGGCCCCGGCTAGCGTGAAGGCAACTGCTGCAAGCGGCCACCAAGGCTTCGTGGTCGCCTTTCGCATGAATGCGGTCGTGGCAGTCGCCGCACAAGGCAACAAGTTCAAACAGGAATTCATGCCCCCAATGCTCATAGCTTAGGTGATGCACTTCCCTCGCAGGGGAAAGCCTGCAACCCTCACAAAGCCCGTTCGCACGGTCCATGACGCGTTTGCGAAGGTCGCGCCATTCGGGCGAAGCTATGTACGCATCATGGGCTTGACGATAGTAGCTATCGCCTTGCTCTTTCGCCCGCCACCGCCGCAACTGAATTTCGACGTATCTTTGGTCGATCTTTTCTTTCTCTGCGGTTCGCATTGCGTCGTAGGCGTCGCGCATAGCGTCGTCGAATTCAGGCAGTTCATCGGCGTTGGGTGGACGCTTAACAGGGTTTCCGACGCGAAGGCCGCAGTCCAAACACTGCATACGGACAACAGGCGCACCGCCTTTGTTCAGACCGCGTCGCAGTTCCTGCCGCTCATGTTCACACTCTTGACCCGACCACGCGGAGAACTCTTTTGCCCAGCGTTGTGCCAAATCGACGTCTAGTGGTGCTTGCTTGCCATTGCGCGGGTCAGTAACTCTCATTCGTTTTTCTGGCCCCGTTTGCCACTGTTTTGTATGGCAGAAGCTGCGTCCTGCCAGAAGGTTTGCGTTTGATGGTGAAACTCACCGTCGGAGTGACAAAAGAAGCCAAAGCCGATAGCTCAGAGCCTTGCAATCGCGTTAGCATAGTAGTCGTTTCTTGGGCGACCTCCACTGGTGACATCAAGCGTGTTGGTTAGAACGTCCATGAATGCCTCATAGACTACCTTTCGTGACCCGGTGATGCGCTTCGTTCGGTAAGCAAACCAATGAAATACCAGACGGGCAACCACCTTGCCAAAGAACGACTTAACGCCACAAAGCGTATTGTATTGCTCAGTCGGAAGCGGCGCGGTCTGAAAGTGCCCTAGAGTCTTGGCTTTTTTCAGCATGGATGAAGCCCTAACGAAGGGTTCGCTGCTACCGGGCGTTGCTATTATCGACATAGGTTTTTGACGATCAAACAGTTTCTCATGATGGCCGATGTACTTATAGTCCAGTGCGCAAATTCGCCTTAGCCCTTGCGACAAGCCGTCTCGGAAGGTTACGAACTCCGCTCGTATTGTTTGCCTTCGAGTGGTTGTTGCAAAAAGTGACAGCGCTGGTGAGAACTGGAAATCTAACACCACGTCCGATTCCCAACTGTATCCAAAGGTGTAGAACACCTGTGGATGGTCTATGGCTAGGCCACGTAAATCGTCGTAGTCACGGTCCATAGCCACAATGACATTGCGTATGCCTTCCGCTACAACTCTTTCAGCTAGGGGCCGCACCACAGATTTCCCGCCCATACTTTTGCAGTGGACCGATTTGCCGTTTTCCCGAAAAACACGCTCCCAAAACACTTCGTCCAACGACGAGCCTTCTCCTTCAATCTCTTTGCCTTCGCAATAGACAACAAAATCCACGCCATGAAAAAGATGCTCGTTCTCAATTCCTAAATTAGTTCTGGTGAACATCCGAAATGCACTGCTCAATTTGAATTACTCGATCTTGAAATGCCCCTACAATATCGGGCGAATGCGTAGCGGAAATTATCTGGCAAGAGCCATTTAGACTTCGGATGTTTTCAAACAACGAGCTTTGCCAGCTTACATGTAGTGAAAGCTCTGGTTCATCAGAGATAAAAATCACAGGCTTTTCTTCTTGAAGAAGGGCTTCACCCAACAGGATGAACAGTTGCTTCTCACCGGACGAAAACACATCAATGTCAACTGTATCCCCTGAGGCAAGATGTACCTTGGGATTGTTGCGGGCATCAAAGTGAAGCTCTTTTCCCGATAGTAGGCTATTTATGATTTTTTCGAATTTTATGCGCGGCTCGAAGATGGCAAGCCGCTTCGATTGAAGGTCTCGCCACTCATTGATCATCTCACTTACGCGACGGGCGTCCGACAATGTAATTGCATCTTCAAGTTTGAACGCGTCTTCGTCCGCCCATCGCTTTTTGGCATCGTCCAGCCTAGAATAGTGTGTGTTCACACTCTTTGTCGCCTTGGTGTTGCTAACGCCCAAGTCACGTAGAACCCCTACGACTGTGCTCTTGTCTTCGGGTTCTGCTATAACCTGCTTTAGCACTTCACCACCTGAGTGGTTTTGTTCCAAGAGCGACAAGAAGACATGTTCTTGAAAATTCTTACTTTCAGATTCGGCCTTCGAACTGAGTAGAGAAAAGTATTGCGAGAACGCTTGTGAAATATCATGCAGTTTCTGGTCTATGGAGGATTCATAGCCTTCTTCACGACGGTTCCTTCGCTCCATTTCTGAGTTTGAGCGATGGATCGACAACCAGTTTACTTCTACCAAATTGGACAGAATGCTACTTAGCCTAGCGCCTTCTTCCATGTACCTACGTGGGCGATTGTAGCGGTAGTCTCTGTATATCCTTTCGTCGTATGGGCCTTCGACACCGTACGTTCGCCCTTTGTCACTGGACTTCTCCTTGACTGTGTATCGCAGTTCAAAGCTGCCCATTTTTTTATCAACAACCTTTGCCACCTCAATGACAGGCTTTCGATTTGCTCCAATTGCTTTAAGCCGAACCGTCACTTTCTCAAATTGAACAGAATACAGGGCGGGAATATCCGCTCGCAAGACTGCTGAAATCAGGTTGATGATTGTTGTTTTGCCACTTCCGTTTGGGCCAATGAGAAAGTTCAAATCCTCTTGAAGCTTTAGCGAGACGTTCTTCCGCCCCCAAAAGCCCTCTATTTCCACGCTTTCAATGTAATTCAACTATCTGGTTCCGCTACTGTCTTGACAAATTCGGAGGCTTCAAAGCCAAGTGCCTTTCCGATTTCGATCAACTCTACGACGTCAATACGCCTTTGACCACTCTCCAAACGTGCGACAAATGACTGATACTCCCCCAGCCGGTTCGCCAACTCCGTTTGTGTCATCCCTGCGGCCTCCCGCTTGTCGATCAACATGCGAACCAACTTGGCATGTGCTTTTGAAGTAAGTGTTTTCTCCACGTACGCCCATCCTTGCTTCGAATGGGCACTTCACCTATATCTGAAAACCAGTTATCTAAAATTCAGATATTTTTGTGAGGCTTCCATGAGACGTACTTCCCCTATACTTGTCGCATTCACGGCACTGGGCGTTGCCGCGTGCAACGTCACTCCTACGGTATCCAACCCGGTTGACCGCACGCCAAACTGGTACAAAGAAACCGCCGTTTCTACGGTGCAACAAAGTTTGTTGGACCCGCAGTCAATGCGACTACACAACGTGTCGGAACCTTTTGCGATTGAAGCCGCACTTCAAGGTCAAACAGGCGTTTGCGTGACTATCAACGCGACCAACAGCTACGGCGGGTATGCGGGCGTGCGAACGTTCCTTGTGTCTTTCTTGGGCGGCAATCTGCGTCGCTGGGGCGGCACAAGTCCGGTGACTGATATTTCCCCGTCTGCGGGTAGCATCTGCCCGCGCTAAACGTCTTCGGTCACTTGCCCGCGTTGGGCGTAGTAAGACTTCGTTGCTGTTCGGCAAGGCAGTCTTCCCATTCCGTGTCTGTCCCGTGGTCTGTGACGGCCATGAAAGTGCCCTTGGGCAGGTCATCCAGCAAAACACCGGCAGGCGAGAAGCGAACCACATGGTGACGCGTTGTAGGGGG
Source organism: Thalassobius sp. Cn5-15 (assembly GCF_022347685.1). Lineage (GTDB taxonomy): Bacteria > Pseudomonadota > Alphaproteobacteria > Rhodobacterales > Rhodobacteraceae > Thalassobius. Next base: position 244,764 of record NZ_JAKRGF010000002.1, on the reverse strand, counting down.
TGCGTGGCGCTGGGCTTCAAGGCGCTTTAGCCGGGATAGGGCGGTACGGGTCATATGTGTTCTGCGGCTTCTAGGGCCTCTAAACGCCGTTCGAAGTCGCTGCCTTCGATCATTCGCCCTATCAGCATGAGAATGTTTGCCAACTTGGAGGCATCTGCAATGTCGATCTTGCCCGCGCGTGCTTCGCGGTACAGCTTCGACATTTCTTTTCGGGCGTCAGTCACGGTATCGAGTTTGACCCGAACACGGCGGGTTGTCTGCCCTTGGGGGTGGGGGGCTTTGTCTACCCCGCTTTGTGTAGGTGCGTTTGCCATCGTCTTAACCTGCCAATTTCAGCCCTTTATCGGTGTCTTTTCGCCAGTTAGGGCGGAGTTTTGCGGGACGTCAAACCAAATTGTGCCGCAGCCTGAAATTAGACTTATACGGACGGAAATTCTGGGTTGATGACTCTTGGGTGCCCCGGAGGCTATTGGCCGGGACAGTCTTGCTCAGTTCCCACATTGGGCTTGCGCTGCTTCAATGCGCTCGAAGAATTCCTTGATGCTGCCTGCAACCAAGACGCTATCTGAATACGAAGCTGAAGCGCCATAGGTTTCAGCCGCTATCAGGTCTATTGAGAGTTCCTTGGTCGTAATCCTGCATCCTTTGAGTTCGCCAATTATCGTTTCTTCGCGGATATTGATGATGGCTTCGAGGTTGATAACGATACGTCCTTTGGGTTGGCCGTGTCGTGTGATTTCCAAACATTCTATGATTACGTGCATCGTCTTCCCCTTTGTTATTGCGGCATTCTCTTGGTCGGATAAACTCCCGACCGTGCCGGACAAGTGGACACCCCCTAAAGGGGTGTGTCCTGTCCGTCCGGGTAACTCACGGTCTCGCCATTTGGACATGTCCGGTAATGTCCGTGTCCTGTCCGGCGGTCCGGGTGGCCGTAACCGCTTGATTTTTCACCCAAGCGAACGAGCCTACGTAGCGGAATACGTCGTCGGCCACGTCCAGTTCGCCTTTCTCGACAAGATCGGTACAGGCACGGCGGAAAGCCTTGCTTTTGCTGTCGTCGTTGTCCTGCGTTGCGATGCGATAGAACGCCGTACGCCAATCGTCGCGGTGCACGCCGACAAACGAGCCGTCGTCAGCAAACTGCCCATGCTCTTTGGCAGCGTCTTCGAATGCCTTCATGGCGCGTTGCTGCGACCGGGTTAGCTTAATGGCGCGTGTCACTTGTTCTTCGCGCTCAATCAGCACCGCAGACGTAAACGGTGCGCCGTTTTTTCGGGTTCCTAATTCGATGCTTTCTAGGCTGAAACGTATAGGTTCGCTTTCTGGTGCGTCCTTTGCTTTCGTGTGGACAAGCGTCACAGTGCTGTTGTCTTTCTCCACACGGAATTCGGCGTCGGCTGCTGCCCGCAATGCGCTTGAACCGCGACCGCGTGAATTGTCGCCATGCCCGCTATGGTGAACCACGACAACGGTGCAGCCGAAGCGCTCAATCATCCGACCTACCGCCATAACAAAACGGTTCATGTCGCCTGTGCTGTTTTCGTCGCCGTCTCCGAAGTTCCGGGCAAGGGTGTCCAGCACGATGATCTTGATGGTGAATTCGCCTGTCGCTTCGGCAATGGCGTCGCAAGCCGCTTTGACGTCCGACGCGTTGAGCATTTCGATTGGCGATTGAATGACGAACAATGGCTTGCTCTTATCCAGTTCTTCGCCCGTGTGCTTGCTCCAAGCCTGTAGCCGCCGCTTGATACCAGCCCCGCCTTCGCCTGCGACGTAAACAGCGCACCCTTGCTGCACTTCCTTGCCGTGGAATTCTCGACCCGAAGCTACGCAGGCGGCGACGTCCAGTGTGACAAAGGATTTTCCAGAACCCGGTGCGCCAAACACGACGACGCAGCTTCGGGCTTCAATTAAATCGCCAACTATGAAGTCGGGTTCGCGGGCTTCGATATCCGACACATGCTGCACGCGGAAACGGGGGCGCTGTGCCGCTCCGCCCCGTTCGTTCCAGCCGGTCAAGAGGGTTTGGGCGACCTGTCGGCCATGATCGACCCCCAGCGCCCGTTCCTGCCGTTCTACGGCCCCTCTCCGAGCCAAGGCGGGCCATATCCTATCGAAGTCCCGTGCCGACTTCTCAGGGCGGGTGCCGCTGCTATGCGGCGGGCCGTTGACAACAAGCGGGCTGGACAGGGCGAGGCGCTTTGCCTGTTCACGGCTGCACCCCACTAGGGCGAGTGCGCCGACGACGGCCCCGAACGCCTTGGATTGATCGGCTACGCCTTCACCATCCCAATTGCGGCGATTGGCTTCCGACTTGCGAACGAAGGCTACGGCCTCTGCGTCACACACTAGCGATACATCGTCCGGGGTTTCGTGCGTGTAAAAACTAGCCGGGTCCGGGGGGCGCAGCCGGGCATAGAGCGCGTCCAGTGCCTCTTGCATTTCCAAGGGGCGTTCTTTCCGCACCACGTCGCCTGTGAATGTGAAGTATCGCCGCGTCGAATAGGCTTCGATACCTTGGGCGCTATCCTTAATCGCAGCGGGCACACGGCCCTTTACGATGATGTGCACCCCGCGACCGCTAGGCGACCGTTCGGCATAGCTTGGAAACGCCGCGAAGACTTGTTCTTGAAGCGGCGTCGCTGTGCCGCACTCTGGTACGTCTAGGTCAATCCCTGTGAGCGGATCGTTTTCGGTGAACACGAAACCAATACCCACACCCCTGCCAGCATCATGCGCGGCGCACGCTTGATCGAAGGTGCCCCATGTCGTCGGGTCTGATACGTCCGCAAATCGGCCTGTGTGGGGGTTGATCGGGCGCTTGTCTGTGTCGTGGCATATCCATTGGGAATACGACCGCAGTTCTTCGGGTATGTTCTTGCGTGTGGCTACGGTCATTTTGTCGTTGGCCTGTGGGTAGGTGCGTGGGTAGCCACAGTCTTTTGCGTGACCGTAAGCTAGAGCTTTGAAATTAAGTGGATTTGCGGCAGATTCGACGGACTGTGCATCCGTCGAATGCTTAGGCTGCGTCCTTGCGGGCTTCGACCAAGGACACGATCAAGGCTTTGATTTCGTCTTCGGACTTGCCCGCGATTTGCGCTGCGCACCATGCGGAGATTTCGGAGCGGACCCACAGGGCCAGCTTCGGCCCGGCCTTGATCGGCGGCGGGAAAAGGCCGCGCTGCACAAGGTCGTAGATCGTGCTGCGGCTCAAGCCGGATTGGTCAATCGCGGCGGGCAAGCGGGCGAATGAGTGGTGGGCCGGGACGGCGGGTGCTGTGGTTGCGCTTTGCATTGGTCGGTTCCTTTGAAGCCATGCGGATGCATTGGGACTGACCTTGGCCGAAAACGAACGGCCCGGCATCAAAAGCCGATTGCAATTATTAGGGCAGTAATTGCAGCCCTATTGGGTTGACAGATTGGCAGCATCTTTCAGCCGGGCGCGGGCGGCGGCTATACGCTGGCGTGCCGTGCGTTCCCCTACGCCTAGGGCTTGCATGACGTCTGAAACTAGTTCCTTCGCCTGCGGCTTAGGTTGGCATTCCGACTTGGCATCGTGCTTGACCACTAACAAGAATACGTCGAATTCGCGTCCCTTGATTGGTGCGTTGGCGCTTTGCTTCACCCACAGTTCGGTTGCCAGCACATTTGATCTTTCCGCGCTTTCGGCTTTGGCCGCTTTTGCAAGTGCGTTGGCGAGATAGTCGGCAAGGGGTTGGGGCAATGCTTGCCCTTCGCGCAGGTAGTCCGCTGCGAGGGCCATTAGTCCCGCTGCCGCGTCGGGGCGATTGGGCGCTTCGTGCAACAACACGGCAAGCTGCCCTTCCTTTGACCCGATGCGCGCCATTAGACCGCGCCCCGGATCGGAACAACGCCCGCGTCTTCGACGTTCCTACGGTCCACGGCGCAATACTTGCCCCAATCGGCCATGAGCCGCGCCCGCTTCGCCATGAGGGTTCCGCGTGCGTACGCAGCTTCGGCCTTGTCCTTGAGGCTGTGGGCAAGGGCATGTTCGATCACTTCGCGCGGGTGTGCGGTTGTTTCGCCAGCCCAATCGCGGAACGTAGACCGGAACCCATGTTGCGTAAGTTCGCTGCGGTCCATGCTACTAAGAACGTTGTTCATGGCGTTCTCGGAAAGTCCGCCCGTCTTCGCGGTGCCGACGAAAACAAGCGGGTTGCCTTCTTCGCGCGGCAGGGCTTCTAGCAAAGCAATCGCTTCGTCGCACAACGCGACGCGGTGTTCCTTGCCCGCCTTCATGCGTGACCCGTCGATAGTCCAGACCTTCGCGTCGAGGCCGATTTCATCCCATGTCGCGCCTCGCACTTCGCCGGATCGCGCGGCGGTCAAGATGCTGAATTCCAGCGCTCTTGCGGCGACGCCTTCGCGCCCACGAAGGTTTGCCATGAATGCGCCGACTTCCACATATGGCAGGGCGGCATGATGCTTCGGCTTGCGCAGGTCTTTGCGGGCAACAAGTTCGGTCTCAAGGTGCCCTTTCCACCTTGCCGGATTGTCGCCTTTGGCGCGAAGCCCGCGAAACGCGGCCCACGACAAGACCTTTTCGATACGCCCACGAAGGCGCGATGCGGTTTCGGTCTTCATATTCCAAAGCGGCCCGGCTTTGCCCTTTGCCGTCGTTTCCTGTTGAAGTACGCGCAAAACTAGATCGGTGTTCACGTCTGCGACGGGCACGTTGCCAATAATCGGGTTGGCGTACGTCTTAAGCGTATTGCGCCATTGTTGGCGGTGCTTCGGGTTCTTGAAGCCGCCTTCGTCTACGTCAACTTTCGCGTCGATATATGCCGACGCAGCTTCGGCAAACGTCATGGGCTTTTCGGCCTTGGTGTTCTTGCGACGTTTGGCTTGGCGTTCCTCTATCGGGTCTTCGCCCTTTTCCACTTTGGCCGCTAGAAGCTTCGCCTTGGACCGTGCATCTGCCAGCGACACTTTCGGGTATGGACCAAGCCCCATGCTGCGGGTGCGACCGTCAAGCGTGAACCGGAATTCGAACGATTTGGTGCCCCACTTCGATACCTGTAAGTACAACCCTTCGGAAACGCGCAGCCGACCACGCGTGTTGAACGCGTCTACCTCAAGCTTGGTGATCTTCTTCGACATGGTGGCAATCCTCTACCCACAGCCCTACCCACGCAATATGGGCGGCTGTAGGGGGATTTATCAAGACCTATCTGGAAGAGTATTTCCATAAGCCATTGATCTAAAATGTTAATGGTAGATGCACTTGGACCCCTCTGGACCCTACTTAGGCGGACTTCGTCTCCGCCATTTTACATTTTTGGCTGGAAAATCCCTCTAACACCTTGGATGGCAAGGTGGTTTGGGGTGTTCGAAGTCCGTCTTCGCGTGAGTAAGAAATCCGATCCGCAAAGCGCCTCAGCCTGCTGCAGCTTTGCGACACTCTTTTTCGGCTTGTGACACTTTCTTCCCATTCTTGGTCCTCCGTTTCTTAATTATACGGGTCTTAATTATACGGGCGGGTCAATTCAGTGGGGGAGGATCAGATTTTACTGCCCCCTCCTAAAAATTGGGGGATTACCCCACGACGATCTCATCAAACGGTTTGGCGGTGTCTGGGACTTCTGCGGTTTCCTCAGGACCAGACGGATCAAGCAACTCAGATGCGTTTTGCTCCATTTGGTCGATCAAAACTGCTGACAGGCTGGGGCAAAAAATTGGGGTTTTCTCGCAAAATTGTGTGATCCAAATCGTCACAGCGTTTGCCAAGTGTGGTATTTTTGGTCACTTTGCAAACATGGATTTCTTAGACGTCAGTCATAACACCCTCCTCGTTACGCTGTCATGTTTGGTGGCTCTGGTTGCAGGGTTCACTGGTCTGTCTCTGACACGGGATCTTGGATCAAAACCGGACTTCGAGAAGAAGGTATTGATTGCATTGGCCGCAATCGCGCTCGGGGGTGGGATATGGGCTATGCACTTCGTGGCGATGCTGGGCCTACAGATGCCCATTTTGTTCTATTACGATGCCGCAATCACGTTGATTTCAGCCCTAACGGCAATTCTGATTGTCGGGGCTGCGCTGATTATCCTGCATTTCACCGTCCGTAACCGTTTTACGGTGTGTCTGGCAGGCGGGACGATTGGTGTGGGTATCCTGGCGATGCATTACATCGGTATGGCCGGGCTTGAATTGTGCCGCGCGGTCTATACGCCGTTTGGTGCTGCGATTTCATCACTTGTGGCCATTGCGCTGTGCATTCTGGCCATTGGCATTGCATATGGCCAGAGGACCAACCGGAATATCTTCCTTGGCACCGCGTGTTTTGCAAGTGCAGTGGTCAGCGTGCATTTCCTAGCCATGAAAGGGACCAAATTTGTAGTGGTTTCAAACGGCTCTGAGTTTGGTCCATTGATGAGCAATGAAACGCTTGCGCTTGGTGTCATCTTCTTCAGCTTCGTCATGTTCGGCGCCTGCCTTTGGGTTGGGGTGACGTATCTGCCGCGACCTGTTCAGGGGGCGCAGCCGGTTGAGGATGACGTTGCTGCTGATCCCGAACCTCTGCCGTTGCAGGTTCCTTGCGAACGGGAGGGGGTGAAGGTTTTTGTGTCTGCTTTGGATGTGGTCTTTGTCCGTGCGGATGCGCATTACACCCAAGTCTATACGCAGGACGAACGGTTGTTCTGCGCGTGGTCAATGACCGATGCAAAAAAGCGTCTTGTCTCGCAGGGCTTTCTTCAGACCCATCGGAGCTATCTGGTCAATCCGCAGCACGTCGTCCGGTTTGAGCGGACGAAAGACAGTGGTAAATGTGTGTTCTCTGGCCCCGACACGCCCCCTGCGCCTGTGAGCCGTTCCAAGTTGAAGGCAATACAGGACGCATTGGCGTCGCAGGTCAGCGCAGTTCGTGCGACCTGACGCGCATTTCGTGCAAAAACCCTGTTTTTCATTGATTTTCTGAAGCGTCTGCATACCGCCGTGTGCGTTGATCCTCCTCAGCAAGTTGAATCGCTTTGAGGAGGAGAGCAGATGATACCAGCTAGGTTTGAGTACTATCGACCCAAGGATATCGCAGGTGTTCTGTCTATCCTGGAAGAACACGGCGACGATGCCCGCGTTATGGCTGGCGGGCACAGCCTTATTCCTATGATGAAGCTTCGTATGGCGGATGTGCCGCACCTGATTGATCTTCAGGATGTCGGTGGGATGTCTGACGTTGAGATCAGCGCCGCAGGCATCCGGATCGGTGCCATGGTCACCCAGCACGATATTATCGACAATGAGGCGCTTGCGTCCGTCGCACCGATCCTTCGCGAAGCTGCGTTGCAGATTGCGGATCCGCAGGTGCGCTATATGGGGACTGTTGGTGGCAATGTCGCAAATGGCGATCCCGGCAATGATATGCCGGGGTTGATGCAATGCCTTGATGCGACCTTTACAGTCATTGGCGCTGATGGCGAGAGAGAGATCCCCGCGCGGGCGTTCTATGAGGCCGCGTATATGACAGCGCGAGAGGACGAGGAAGTTCTGACCGCAGTTACGGTTCCGATCCCGAAGGGCGGCTACGCCTATGAGAAGCAAAAGCGCAAGATTGGTGACTATGCCACCGCAGCGGCGGCTGTTCAGATCGTGAAAGAGGGCGGATCCTGTGTGTCGGCCTCCATCGCGATGACGAACCTCAGCGACATACCGATCTATTCCGAGGCCGCAGGTGCTGCGCTGGTCGGCACATCCGTTGACGACGCTGCGATCCGCACCGCGATGGAGGCAATGCTCGGCGATATCGACCCGACCGAAGACAATCGTGGTCCTGTCGCTTTCAAGAAACATGTCGCAGGCGTGATCCTGCGTCGCGCGATCGAACGCGCCTGGTCACGCGCCTGAGGGAGAGAGCGAAATGGGAAAGAAACAACATTACTCAATCACGGTGAACGGCAAGGAGGAGGAATTCCTCACTGAACCGCGTGAGTTGCTGATTTATACTTTGCGCGAGCGGCTCAACATCACTGGCCCGCATATTGGGTGCGATACCTCACATTGCGGGGCCTGCACCGTCACCATTGATGGCAAATCGGTGAAAGCCTGCACGATGTTTGTGGCACAAGCGAACGGCAAGGATGTCACAACGATCGAAGGACTGGGTGGGCCGGATGATCTGCATCCGCTGCAAACCGCCTTCAAAGAACACCACGGTTTGCAATGCGGCTATTGCACCCCGGGGATGATCACCCGTGCGACCAAGCTGCTGGAGGAAAATCCCGACCCGACCGAAGAGGAAATCCGCTTTGGTATGGCTGGCAATATCTGCCGCTGCACGGGCTATCAGAACATTGTGAAGTCCATTCAGGCTGCTGCTGCAGAGATGAATGCGGCCAAGGAGGCGGCAGAATGAAAGACGAAGCAACAACTCGCGAAGAGCGGATAGAGAACCTCAAAGGCATGGGCTGTTCGCGCAAGCGCGTCGAGGATGCCCGTTTTACGCAAGGCAAAGGCAACTACGTCGACGACATCAAGCTGGACGGTATGCTCTTTGGTGATTTTGTACGGTCCCCTTACGCTCATGCACGGATCAAGAATATCGATACTGCGGCAGCGTTAGAGGTGCCGGGCGTTCTGGCAGTTCTGACCGCGAAGGATCTTGAACCACTTGGCTTGCACTGGATGCCAACACTTGCCGGCGACAAACAGATGGTACTGGCCGACGGAAAGGTGCTGTTTCAGGGTCAGGAAGTGGCCTTTGTTGTCGCCGAAGATCGGTATGCAGCGGCGGACGGGATCGAAGCGGTTGAGGTGGACTACGAAGAACTGGAGGTTCTCGTTGATCCGTTCAAGTCGTTGGAGTCCGATGTCGTCCTGCGCGAAGATACGGTTGATGAGGCTGGCAAAGCCCTCGACGGTGCGCACGGTCCCCGAAAGCACCATAATCACATTTTTACGTGGGAAGCTGGTGACAAGGACCCAACGTTTGAGGTGATTGATGCCGCCGAAGTTGTCGCGGAAGAAAGCATGTACTATCACCGCACCCACCCGTGCCCGCTGGAAACCTGCGGCAGTGTGGCGTCTATGGACAAGGTGAATGGCAAGCTGACGCTCTGGGGGACGTTTCAGGCGCCCCATGCAATCCGCACCATTGTGTCCCTGATCTCGGGCATTGAAGAACACAACATCCGTGTAATCTCTCCTGATATTGGCGGCGGTTTCGGAAACAAGGTGGGGGCCTATCCGGGCTATGTCTGTTCGGTTGTGGCCTCCATTGTGACCGGCAAGCCGGTCAAGTGGATCGAAGACCGGATGGACAACCTGATGACCACGGCCTTTGCGCGTGACTACTGGATGAAAGGCCGGATTTCGGCGACCAAGGACGGCAAAATCACCGGTCTGCACTGTCACGTCACCGCCGACCACGGCGGGTTCGATGCCTGCGCCGACCCGACGAAATTTCCGGCCGGTTTCATGAACATCTGCACCGGATCCTACGATATCCCGACCGCCTTCCTTGAGGTTGATGGCGTCTACACCAACAAGGCGCCGGGCGGGGTCAGCTATCGCTGTTCCTTCCGCGTGACCGAAGCGGTCTACTTCATCGAACGGATGATCGAGGTGCTGGCGATTGAGTTGAACATGGACGCGGCAGAGCTGCGCCGGATCAACTTCATTCGCAAGGACCAGTTCCCCTATCAGGCCGCACTGGGCTGGGAATACGACTCCGGTGACTATCACACCGCTTGGGACAAGGCGCTGAAGACCGTAGACTACGACGGCTTACGCAAGGAGCAGGCAGAACGTGTCGAAGCGTTCAAACGTGGGGAAACCCGCAAATTGATGGGCGTTGGTCTCAGCTTCTTTACCGAAATTGTCGGCGCGGGTCCGGTTAAAAACTGCGATATCCTCGGGCTTGGGATGTTTGACAGCTGTGAAATCCGCATTCATCCAACAGGGTCGGCGATTGCGCGGCTGGGCACGATTTCACAAGGGCAGGGGCACGCGACGACATTTGCGCAGATCCTTGCGTCGGAAATCGGTCTGCCTGCAGACTCGATCACGATCGAAGAGGGCGACACCGACACGGCGCCCTATGGGTTGGGCACCTATGGCTCTCGGTCGACGCCGGTGGCGGGGGCTGCAACAGCGATGGCCGGTCGTAAAATCCGTGCCAAGGCCCAGATGATCGCCGCCTACCTGCTGGAGGTGCACGACGACGACGTTGAATTCGACGTGGACCGCTTTGTGGTCAAGGGCGCGCCTGAGCGGTTCAAGACGATGAAGGAAATCGCCTTTGCGTCCTACAATCAGGCCATCCCCGGGATCGAACCAGGTCTGGAAGCGGTCAGCTACTATGATCCGCCGAACATGACCTATCCGTTCGGGGCCTATGTCTGTGTCATGGACATTGATGTGGATACAGGTGTCACCGAAATCCGCCGCTTCTATGCACTGGATGACTGCGGGACGCGGATCAATCCGATGGTGATCGAAGGGCAAGTGCACGGCGGCCTGACCGAAGCGCTGGCCGTCGCGCTGGGCCAAGAGATTGCTTACGACGACATGGGCAACGTGAAAACGGGTACGTTAATGGATTTCTTCCTGCCAACAGCTTGGGAAGTGCCAAACTACGAAACCGACTACACTGTGACGCCATCGCCGCATCACCCCATCGGGGCAAAAGGTGTGGGCGAAAGCCCGCACGTCGGCGGCGTCCCATGTTTTTCGAACGCAGTGCAGGATGCCTTCCGTGCCTTTGGCCTGCGGCACACCAATATGCCGCACGATCACTGGCGGATCTGGAAGACTGCCAATGAACTGGGTCTGCATGACTAATCCATAACGGGGGGCGCGCAGAAACTTTGTCTGCGTGCCCCAGCCTCGGAGCTTTAGATGACTTGGCAAACACTTCAATCCGCGCTGGCTGCGGAAAGCTATGTCGCGTCCGACGATCTATCTGTGGCGCTGCACCTTGCGCTCTCGCTGGAGCGGCCTTTGCTGCTGGAAGGCGCGGCGGGTGTCGGCAAAACAGAAATCGCCCGCACGCTCAGCCTGACGCAGGACACGACGCTTATCCGCCTTCAGTGTTACGAAGGTCTGGATGCTTCGCAGGCCATCTATGAATGGAACTACCAACGCCAGCTGTTGACGATCCGCTCTGCCGCAGAGGATGGCCAGACCGGTAAAGTGGTCGAAGATCGTATTTTCTCCCGCGATTTCCTGCTGGAACGTCCGTTGCTTGCGGCGATCACTCAAGACAAGCCTCCTGTGCTTCTGATTGATGAAATCGATCGCGCGGATGAAGAGTTTGAGGCCTACTTGCTGGAGGTCCTGTCAGATTATCAGGTCTCGGTGCCCGAACTGGGCACGATCACAGCCACCTGCAAGCCGATCGTGATCCTGACATCAAACGGAACACGGGATTTATCAGACGCGTTGCGCCGTCGCTGCCTTTACACATACGTTGATTACCCTGATCGTGCGACGGAGTTGGCGATCCTCAGGGCGCGCTGTCCGCAGGTCGAGGTGCGGTTGGCACAGCAGATTGTCGGCTTCGTACAAAAGCTGCGCGAACAGGACCTGGAAAAGACACCCGGTATCGCCGAAACGCTTGATTTTGCAGCGGCGCTGATGGGACTTGGAATTGCCGACCTAACCGATAGTCCGGCGGTCTTGCAATCGACACTCGCCACACTTCTGAAAACCCAAAGCGATCAGGCGCAGATCACCGCCGACGTTGCCGTCCGCATTGCGGGGCAGGCAGCATGAGCAGGGTCACCCGCTTTGCCGCCCGCGATCCGGGGCCAGCCGCGCGCGTCGTCGGATTTATGGCGCATTTGCGCGACAACGGAATGAAATTGGGTGTGACGGAGGCGGATCTTAGCCTGACTGCCCTGACGCAGGTAAATGCTGCAGCTTCGGACGAATGTCGCCGCGCGTTACGCGCGATCTGTACCGGTTGCCAAGACGAGGCAGCGCGGTTTGATGCCCTCTTTGACAGCTATTGGATGGATGCAGGACGGGTAAAACAACGTATCATTCCTAAACCGCAAGAGACATTGAGCGACGCTGTTCACAGTTCGCGTGATGCCGATGGGAAGGATGCCGGGGCGCAGGGCACCTCAACGACACCAGATGCAGACGACGCCGAGACGGACAGTGATGGCACTGGCAAGCTGATCGCGACCGAACAGCGTAACCTCAGCCGTCGCGATCTGCGCGACCTTGTGCGGGCCGAGGAAATTGCCGAGGCAGAGGCCGTCGCGCGTCGCCTGGGGGCCTCTCTGCGCGACAAACGCTCGCGGCGTCGTATCGCCGCCCGCAAGGGCGACAGGCTGCATTTCCGCAAGACCATCCGGCGTAGTCTTGCGACCGGCGGGGAACCTTTGCGTCTTTTGCGTAAACGCCGCCCCGATCGCACGCGTAAGATCGTGGCCCTGTGTGATGTGTCCGGGTCCATGAATGTGTATGCGCAGGTGTTTCTTGCGTTTCTGGCTGGTCTGATGCGGGCCGACAAAGACGCGGATGCCTATCTGTTTCATACCCGCCTTGTCCGGATCACCGAAGCCTTGCGTGACAAGGACGCGATGCGTGCGATCGGGCGTATGTCGCTCATGGCCGACGGGTTTGGTGGCGGGTCCAAGATTGGTCCATCGCTGCAGCAGTTCGCGGAGACATACGCCAAACGGTTTGTTAATGGCCGCAGCGTTGTCGTGATCTTGTCTGATGGTTGCGATACCGAACCGCCGGACCAACTGGATGCTGCACTGGGCAAACTTAAAAAACGAGGCTGCACAATCATCTGGCTTAACCCGCTGAAAGGATGGCGTGATTACGCGCCGGTCGTCGGTGGCATGGCAGCGGCGCTGCCGCATCTTGACCTGTTCAAGGCGGCCAATACGCTGGACGATCTGGCGGCGCTGGAAACCGAATTGGGGGCGCTATGAGTCCGGCAGAGATCCTTGATACCGGTTTGGCCGATGCAGCACAGGAGTTACGCGCGCGGCAAGTGCCCTTTGCCTTTGCAACGATCGTGCGGACGGCGGGTGCCACGGCGGCCAAGCCGGGTGCAAAGGCGCTGCTGAGTGCAGACGGCACGATTGTCCATGGCTGGCTGGGCGGGGGCTGTACGCGCGGCGCGGTCAAGCGTGCTGCTCTCAAGGCCCTGCAAAGCGGCGCGCCGCAGCTGATATCTGTCGCGCCAGAAGACCTGCTGGCCGAAAAGGGAATAGCCCCCGGAGATACCGTTGACGGCACGCATTTCGCGCGCAATGGGTGCCCGTCACGTGGCACCGTCGACATCTTTATTGAACCTTGCCTGCCGATGCCCGCATTGGTGGTCATGGGAACCTCTCCTGTTGCACAGGCGCTCAGTACACTTGCCCAGCAGTTTCACTGGTCTGTCTCGGCCACTATTGCGCCCGAAACTGCCAGTGCGCAGCAAACGTTTATCGTGATTGCGACACAAGGGCAGGGCGACCTTGACGCGCTGAAGGCGGCGCTCTCGGGTGAGGCAAGATATGTTGCCTTTGTCGGCAGCGGCCGGAAATTCGCGACCCTTGCCCAGAAGCTTCACAGTCTAGGGATTGGGCCGGATAAAACCGGCCGCGTAAATGCGCCTGCCGGATTGGATCTGGGCGCTGTCACGCCAGAAGAAATCGCTCTGTCGATACTGGCGCAATTATTGCGCGTGCGCCGCGCAGAAACGGTGGCCGCAGATGGATGATGTTGCCGCAATCCTGCTGGCCGCCGGCCTGTCTCGCCGCATGGGGGACCGCAACAAGCTGTTGCTGCATGTCGCGGGTAAACCCATGGTGCGGCATCTGGCAGAAACCTATCTGTCGGTCGTGACATCCCCGCTGACTGTTGTCACTGGACATCAAGCGTGCGAGGTGCGCGCAGCACTGGCCGGGCTGCCGCTTGTCTTTGCCCACAACAACGACTTTGGCCAAGGTCAGCCCGGGTCTGTCGCAACTGGTCTTGGGGTGGTATCTGATGCGGATCTGTTGCTGATCGGATTGGCGGATCAAGCCTATCTGCAGGCAGACGACCTCAGGCAGCTGATGCGTTGGCATCGTTCCAACGATTCCCGTAAAATTACCGTGCCCAAACAGGGCGCCGTGCGCGGGAACCCCATCATTGTGCCGCGCGTTCTACGACCCCGTCTGACAGAAAACCCCGACCGTCCGGGCTGTATGCGCCTCACGCGGGATCGACCGGAGCTTGTCCAGTTCGCGCCGCTGCGCGCGCCGGGTTTCTATACAGATGTGGACACCCCGCACGACTATGCCGCGTTGAGACAAAAAGAGATGGAGGGCGCCCAATGACCCGATTTTTCAAACGGCTGAGGGCCCTGCGGAAAAGGTGGAAAATGACACCTGAGCAGGCTGACAACATCCGATTTCCCTGTTGCTAACAAAGGATACCCAAGACATGGAACTAAGTGACGAAATCACCATCAATGCCCCTGCAGACCGCGTGTATGCGGCCTTGAATGATCCAGAGGTCCTTAAACAGTGCATTCCCGGATGCGAAGAGCTGATCAAACATTCTGATACTGAATTGGAGGCCAAGGTTGTGCTGAAAGTTGGGCCTGTCAAAGCGCGCTTCGGTGGCAATGTTGTTTTGGACCAAAGCGGCGCGCCGGATGCTTTTTCGTTGACCGGTCAGGGCAATGGCGGCGCAGCAGGTCATGCGAAAGGCGGTGCGGATGTGACGCTGACCGCTGATGGTGACACGACTATTCTGCGCTATGAGGCCAAGGCGGAAATCGGTGGCAAACTGGCCCAATTGGGCAGCCGCCTGATCCAAAGCACAGCAAGAAAGCTGGCGGCGAAGTTTTTCAAGTCCTTTGCCGATGTGGTCAATCAAGATGTTGCCGTTTGAAACTGGCCCCTACGCTGAATGCGTGGCCGACATCATAGATGTGGCCGCGCGTCTCATTCAGGGCGACGGACGGTTTGCCCTGATCACCTCCATCGCGATCGAAGGGGGCGCAGCACGCGAAGTGGGTTCACTGGCCATTGTCGAGGCTGATGGAACGATGACGGGTTACTTGTCCAACGGTTGTATTGATCGTGACATTCAGCACCGTGCGCTTATGGCCTTGGTGGGCAATCGCAAGGAGGTGGTGCGCTATGGCGAAGGTTCGCGTTTCGTCGATTTGAAGTTGCCCTGCGGTGGCGCGCTGGAGGTGCTGATCGACCCGGACCCAGACCGCGACATGCTGCGCCAAGCAAAACGTGATTTTGATGCGCGCAGACAGGCGAGGCTGTCCTGTCGGGCCAACGCGACAGACCAGAACACGCATTATTTCACCTACGAACCCCGGGTGCGGCTTTGCCTTGCTGGGCGCGGTGCGATCTTTCGCTCGATGGCGCAGCTGGGTCACGCGACGGGATATGAGGTTTTTCTGATCTCGCCGGATACCGAGGATCTGGAGGCCACACAGCATTTTTCAACGCAGCCGTCAGTGCACCTTCGGTCCTTTGATCAGGCTGTGGATCTCAGTTTGATCGATCGTCGGACTGCATTTTTGACCCTGTTCCATGATCATGACTGGGAGCCACACCTCCTGCAAAAGGCACTACAGCGCCCTGCTGGATTCATCGGATCGCTGGGCAGTCGGCGGACGCATATGATGCGATGTGACACGCTGCGGGGCATGGGGGCTACCGAAGAAGATATCAGTAGGCTGAATGGTCCGATTGGTTTGGTGGGATCACTGAGGGACGCATCATTGATCGCTGTTTCTTCTCTGGCTGAGATTGTTTCGATGTTCCCGTCGCAGCTTGTATCGGCTCGCCAATCTGGCGCGGCACCTGCCGAGAAGGCTGTTGCCCACACGGTTTAGGGCATTGCACTTTCTTCTTTTTGCCTGCTCCGGCGGGTTCTACGGCCAGTCTGGCGACTGGCGGCACACTTTGCTGCGAAGGCGCGGCTTAACGCAGCGTGTCTCTGTGTGTGCTCTGCTCTGTCAGTCAATCAACTGAAATCAAAATAAATTTCGTACATTGCTCGCAGGTTTTCCTTTGCAAGCGGTGATCTGTCTGGCCTGTGGGAAACACGGTGTTGGCGAAAATGCCGTTGACATGAATCATGATTCATATTTCACATTGAGGCAGAGGAGAACCCAGGGAGGAAGACAGATGTTTCGCACATTTGCGATGACGGCGATTGGTGCCTTGATGGCAACCGCGAGCACTGCGGAAATCCGCATTGCCCATGTTTACGGAAAAACCGGCCCGTTTGAGGCCTACGCCGCGCAGTCCCATAACGGGCTGAAGCTGGGGCTGGAATACGCCACCGGCGGCACCATGGAGGTGAACGGCGAAAAGATCGTGTTGATCGAAAAGGACACCCAACTGAAGCCGGATATCGGTCGCGCTCAATTGGAAGAGGCTTACGGCGATGACGACGCGCATATCGCTGTGGGTCCGGTCAGTTCCGGTGTGGCACTGGCGATGCTGCCGGTGGCCGAGGAATACGAACGGGTGCTGATTGTCGAGCCTGCGGTGGCAGATTCGATCACCGGATCTAACTGGAACCGCTATATTTTCCGCACCGGGCGTAACTCCTCTCAGGATGCGATTGCCAATGCGGTGGCTCTGGGCGGCGAGGGTGTGACAATCGCGACACTGGCGCAGGATTATGCCTTTGGCCGCGACGGCGTTGCCGCCTTCAAGGAAGCGCTGGAAGCCACGGGCGCCAAGGTCGCGCATGAGGAATACGTGCCCACCGACACCACTGATTTTACCGCTGCGGCAGAGCGTATCTTTACCGCGATGGGGGATGTTGAGGGTGAAAAGAAGCTGTTCATCATCTGGGCCGGCGGCGGCAACCCGATGAGCAAGATAAACGCGATGGAACCTGGCCGCTTCGGGGTGGAGATCGCGACAGGTGGCAACATTCTGGCCGCTCTCAAAGCTTACAAAGAGCTGCCGGGTATGGAGGGTGCGACCTACTACTACTACGAAATTCCGCAGAACCCGGTGAACGACTGGTTGGTGAAAACCCATTTCGAACGGTTTGACAGTCCGCCGGATTTCTTCACCGCAGGCGGCATGGCATCGGGCATGGCGATTGTTGAAGCAATCAAAAAAGCCGGTGGCGCAGATGACGCAGAGGCCTTGATCGAAGCGATGGAAGGCATGAGCTGGGACACGCCCAAGGGCCAGATGACTTTCCGCGCAGATGACCATCAGGCGATGCAGACCATGTACCACTTCCGCACCGAGGTGCAGGAGGGCAAGGACTACGGCGTGCCGGTTCTGGTGCGTGAGATCGGAATGGACGAAATGGCGATCCCCGTGCGCAACAAGTAACCCCGTTTCTTGGATGCGATGGACCTGCGGCGGGCGAACCTGCGTGCCGCAGGTCACATATCCGGCACGCGCTATGTGCCGTTCGAAAGACAACACCCCAAACGCAGGATCGCTGAGAGCAGGACCATGACACAGACACTTCTTCAGACGGACGGGTTGACCGTGCGCTTTGGGGGGCATGTGGCGGTGGATGCCGTTTCATGCAGCTTCCACGCGGGCGAGTTGACCGCCATTGTCGGCCCGAACGGCGCGGGCAAGACCACCTATTTTAACCTGATCTCTGGTCAGATCCCCGCCAGCGCAGGCCGCGTCACCCTGATGGGTGAGGATATCAGCCGTCTTGGCGTTGCGGACCGCTGCCGTCGTGGGTTGGGCCGTGCCTTTCAGTTGACCAACCTGTTTCCCAGCCTGTCGGTTCTGGAAAACATCCGGCTGGTGATCCAGTCGCGTCAGCACAAGGGCTTTGGCCTGTTTTCCATGGCCGACAGTCACACCGAACTGACCGTCGCCGCGATGGCCATTTTGGAACGGGTGCGGCTGGACAACCAGAAGGACTTGCTGGTGTCGGAACTGTCGCATGGCGATCAACGCAAGCTGGAGGTGGCGCTGATGATCGGGCTCGACCCGATGGTTTACATGTTCGATGAACCCACCGCCGGGATGAGTGTGGATGAAGCCCCCGTCATTCTGGATCTGATTGCCGAGATTAAGGCCGACCGTGAACGCACGGTTCTGCTGGTTGAGCACAAGATGGACGTGATCCGCACCCTCGCAGATCGGATCATCGTTTTGCACAACGGCGCGCTGGCCGCAGATGGCGATCCGGAAACGGTGATGGCCTCGGATGTGGTGCAAGAGGCCTATATGGGCAAGGAGCTGGATCATGTCTGACCCGATCCTGACACTGGACAACATCTATACCGACATCGCGCAATACCACATCCTGCAGGGCGTGAATTTCACCGTGCCACGCGGGCAGGTGACGATGCTCTTGGGCCGCAACGGCGTGGGCAAGACGACGACGCTGAAAACCATCATGGGGCAGTGGCACGCAAAATCGGGTGCCATCCTGTATGAAGGGCGCGATATCAACACCCTGCCCACCGCAACGCGTGCGCGTGCTGGTATCGGATTTGTGCCCGAAGACATGGGTATTTTTGGCGACCTGACGGTGGAGGAAAACATGATCCTTGGCTGTACCTCAGGCCCGCTGGACCCTGCGCGCAAGGACTGGCTTCTGGCGGCCTTCCCGGCGCTGGCAACCTTCTGGAAGAGCGAGGCAGGGAACCTCTCAGGCGGGCAGAAGCAAATGTTGTCCATTGCCCGCGCGCTGGCGGAGGATCGCCAGCTTTATCTGATTGATGAACCGACCAAAGGGCTGGCGCCGGCAATTGTGTCGACCATGGCGCAGGCGTTGCGCGAGCTGAAAGAGCAGGGCGCGTCGATCCTGCTGGTGGAACAGAACTTCTCCGTCGCGCGGGCGCTGGGTGACAGAGCGTTGGTGATGGATGACGGCGCGGTGGTCTGGTCCGGCGCTATGGCCGAACTGGCCGACAGTAAAGATCTGCAAGAACAGCTGATGGGTCTCAGCATGGAGGCGCATTGAGATGACAATTGCACCCGATCATAAACCGACATTTGCCAAGATGTCGCTGGGCGAACAGCTGGGCAAGGCGATGCCTGTTCTGCTGATCCCGATCCTAGTCGTGCTGGGCTTCTTCGCCATCGGCGCGCCGTCTTCGTGGTTGACACTGACGGTGTCTGGACTGGCGATGGGGATGATGATTTTCATCATGGCCTCTGGTCTGACGCTGGTGTTTGGCCTGATGGATGTGATCAACTTTGGTCATGGCGCTTTTGTCTCTGTCGGCGCCTTTGTCGGTGTGTCTGTCCTGCTCGCGCTGGGCGGTTGGACCGGTACGCCCTCGCTCCTCCTTAATATTGCGGCGGTGTTGCTGGCGGTGGTTGCGGCGATGGCGGTCACTGGCGCGATGGGCTGGGGGTTTGAACGGGTGATCGTAAAGCCCGTTTATGGCGCCCACCTGAAACAGATCCTCGTGACCGTTGGCGGATTGATTGTGGTGGAACAACTGATCCATGTGGTCTGGGGACCGGATGAGATTTTCATCAATCGTCCCGAAACCCTGAAAGGTGCGATCACCTTCGCCGGGGCCGCGATGGAGAAATATCGTCTGCTGGCTGTGGCGATCGGGCTGATCCTGTTTATCGCCATGCGCATGGTCCTGCGCCGTACCAAGGTGGGGCTGATTGTGCGCGCAGGCGTCGAAAACGGCCCAATGGTCGAGGCGCTGGGCTACCGGTTGCGCATGGTCTTTGTCGGGGTGTTCATCGCCGGATCGGCGCTGGCGGGCCTCGGTGGGGTGATGTGGGGGCTGTACCAAGAGGTGATCACCGCGGGTATGGGCGAACGGATGATGGTGCTGGTCTTTATTGTGGCAATCATCGGCGGGCTGGGGTCGATCGAGGGCGCCTTTATCGGTGCGCTCTTGGTTGGGCTGACGCAGAACTACGTTGCCTTTTTGGAACCGAAACTGGCGCTGGTGTCCAATATCGCGCTGATGACCGCAATCCTGATGTGGCGCCCGCAGGGGATGCTGCCTGTTGTGAAGGCGAAATAACATGCTGACGAAATTTCTTTCCGGCGATCAACCACGGTCGCGCGCGCTGACGGCGATCCTGCTGATGATTCTGATCTGTCTGGCTGGTGCCCCCTTGCTGTTTGACGGGGTGCGCCCGTTGGATACGGCGGCGCGCATCTGCATTTTTATCGTGCTGGTGGCCAGCTATGATCTGCTGCTGGGCTATGCCGGCATCGTCAGTTTTGCACATACGATGTTCTTCGGCCTTGGGGCATATGGCGTTGCGCTGGCCTCGACCTATATGGGGCGCGGGTTTGATGCGCTGATCGTGGGCAGTGTTGCGGGTGCGCTGGCGGCGGTGGTGCTGGCGCTGATGATCGGGCTGTTTAGTTTGCGGGTGCGTGCGATCTTCTTTGCGATGATCACGCTTGCTGTCGCCTCTGCCGTGGCGGTTCTGGTGTCGCAGTTTTCCGGCCTGACGGGGGGGGAGGACGGGCTGACCTACAAGATCCCCCGCGTGCTGACTTCCGCCAACCGGATGGGGGAATTTCTGGGCACCCGTATCAGCGGAAAGATCCTGAATTACTACCTGATCTTCTTTGCCTCGCTGGCGCTGTTCCTGCTGCTGCTGCGCATCGTGAATTCGCCCTTTGGGCGGGTGCTACAGGCGATCCGCGAAAACGATTTCCGGGCCGAGGCGATCGGTTATCGCGTGGTCTGGTATCGCACGGCTGCCACCTGCTTGTCGGCGGCCACGGCGGCGCTGGCCGGTAGCCTCTTTGCCATCTGGCTGCGCTATGTGGGGCCGGACACCACGCTGAGTTTTGAGATCATGTTGGACATCCTGTTGATGGTGGTGATCGGCGGCATGGGAACGATGTATGGCGCGGTGATCGGGGCGACCTTGTTCATCATGGCGCAGACCTACCTGCAAAACCTGATGGGCGTCGCGTCCGAGGCGACGCACAACCTGCCACTGTTGCCACATTTGCTGGAACCGGACCGCTGGCTGATGTGGCTGGGGATCCTGTTTATCCTTAGCGTCTACTTCTTCCCCACCGGCATCGTTGGCCGCCTGCGGGAGCGCGGCAAGGCATGACGACACCGGTACTATTCCTACACGGCTGGGCGATGCGCGGTGATCTGTTTGCGGATGTTGCCCGTCGCCTTGGCCCTGATTTCGACTGCCATATGCCGGATATGCCCGGTCACGGTGCGGCTGCGGATCAGGCCGGGGGGCTGGATGCCTGCGCAGATTTGGCAGCGGCTTGGATGAGCCGGCTGGACAGGCCCATTGTGGTGGGCTGGTCAATGGGGGCGGCGATTGCATGGCGGCTGATCGAACGGCTGGGTACGAGTGGGATGCGGGGGCTAGTGACCCTTGATATGTCGCCACGCATGTTGCCGGATCAGGGCTGGACGCAGGGGCTGATCGCGCGGGATGCGGATGCCATCCGCGCCACCGCCGCCCGCATCGTGCCGGGCTGGCAGCGCATGGCCAGAAGCATCGCTCAAAGCATGTTCGCTGAAGGAAGCCAGCCGGTGCCGACACGCACGGAGATTGCAGATTTCCTGTGCGGTCAAGATCCCGGTAATCTGGTTTCTGTGTGGGCGGATTTGGTGGAGGCCGACGCGCGGCAGGGGATTGCGGCTATCGAGGTGCCCTATCTGGTCTGTGCGGGTGCTCAAAGCGGGCTTTATCCGCGCTCCACCGCACAGTGGCTGGTTGAGGCCGCGCCGGACGCAACCCTCGCCCTTATCGAACAGGCAGGCCATTCGCCGCATCTGGAGCAGCCAGAGGCGTTTTGTGATGCCATTTGTCGCTTCGTTGCGGCAAAAGGGCTGGCATCCTCCCTGACCCGGACACAGATCCAGCCTGCACAGAAAGCCCCGATCCCATGACCAAAGCCGCCGCCAGCCAACCAAAAACCAAACGCGGTATCGAACGCCGTGCCAAGATCCTTGCCGCCGCCGAACAGGTGATCGGCGAAAAGGGGTTCGCCGCCGCTTCCATCGCGGACATAACCCGCGCGGCGGACACGGCGTCGGGCACTTTCTACATTTATTTTTCGGGCAAGGACGTTTTGTTCCGTGAACTGGTTGAGGATATGGGCCGCGCTACAAGATCACAGGCGGCTGAACGCATCGCGGGGGCCAGAAACCGACTGGAGGCAGAGCGCGCAGGCCTAGAGGCCTACCTGATCGTCGTAAGGGATCGTCCGATGCAATACCGCATTGTCGAAGAGGCCCGTTTTGTCGATCCAGACGCCTATCGCACCTATTACACCGAATTTGGCGAAGCCTATGCGGACCAGCTGAAACAGGCCGCAGAACAGGGTGAGATTTCGGCTGGCGACGCAGAGGTGCGCGCCTGGGCTTTGATGGGTATCGCCAAAACACTCGGCGAACGTTTCGTCCTCTGGGAGGAGGGTGAGGTGGATATCGAACGGGTGGTGGCAGAGGCGCATAAATTCATCTGCAACGGGTTGGCATCATAGGGGGGAATATGGCTGACATCAGGGAGGAGAGGGTTACCTGCGCAGAGGTGGCACTGCCAGGCGGGGAGGTCTGTTTCCAGATCACCCTGCAGGCACCGCGTGCCAATGCACTGGAACCTCAGGTGCTGGGTGATCTGCATGCCGCGCTTGACGCCTTGCAGCAGTCGGGCGCGACTAAGGCGTTACTGCGGACTGCGGGGCGCAATTTTTCGTCCGGTGGCGATGTGGCGGGGTTTTATCGCGCCGCACAAGAAGGCCGCGCAGATGTTTATGCTGATCAGGTGGTGCCGGTGTTGCAGGATCTGGTGATGCGGATCATCGACATGCCAGTTCTGTTTGCCGCTGCCATCCGCGGCGCCACGACGGGGGGATCTGCGGGATTGATCTTTGCCTCCGATCTGGTGATCGCGGCGCCGGATGCGTTTCTACAGCCCTATTATGGCGTGATGGGTTTTGCCCCCGATGGCGGCTGGACGGCTGTTCTGCCAGAATTGATCGGCGCAGGGCCTGCGCAGGGTTGGCTGCACGCGAACCTGCGCCATGAAGCGGATCAGCTCTTGGCGCTTGGCTTGGTTCAGGCGGTGGATGACGCGGCAGAGGATCGTGCGCTGGCACTGCTTGACGGCACAGATGCAGGCACTGCGCTGGCGACCAAGACGATGATCTGGACCGCAGAGCGCCGTGCCCGCGTGCGTGCGGGTTTGGACGCGGAAACCGCCGCCTTTCGTCGTTTGATCACGCGGCAGCAAACACTGGCACGCATGACTTCTTTTCTGACACCTGAAAAAGGGACGAGAGATGTTTGATATGATCCCTGACATGGCCGCCAAACGGGCGGAGTTGAGCCCTAATGCGCTGGCCTTTCACGATCTGGTAACTATGCGCGACTGGACCTTTGCCGAGGTCAATGCGGCAGCGAATGGAGTTGCTGCCGGCCTGACCGCATGCGGTCTGGGGGAGGGCGACCGTGTGGCCATCCTGTCCCAGAATAGGGTGGAGTTTTTCATCGCTCTCTTTGCTTGCCAGAAAACTGGCGTGATCCTCTGTCCGCTGAACTGGCGTCTGCCTGCGCCTGAACTGGTGGAGATTGTGGCGCAGGTCGGCGTATCGCTGATCCTCAGCGACGCGGGGTTTGGGGATGTCGCAGCGGAGGTTGCAGGTCTGACGGGGACCGCGACCCTAAGCATTGAAACCGATCTGGGCGCATGGATCGATGCGGGTGGGCCCGCGCTAACGGCAGCCATTCCGGCAACGCGGCCTTGGTATCTGCTGTTCACCTCCGGCACCACTGGCACGCCCAAGGCTGTGATCCAGACTGCGCGCATGGCTTGGGCCAATGCGATCAGCATCGGGCAGGCGATTGATATCGCGGCGGGGGATCGCGCGGCGTGTTTCCTGCCGTTGTTTCATACCGCTGGCATCAACCTCTACACCCTGCCGGTGTTCCTGTGGGGCGGCAGTTCTACTGTTCTGGCGAAGTTTGAGGAGGGGCCGGTTCAACAGCTATTAGCATCTGGGCGGATCAATCAGTTTTTTGGCGTGCCTGCGGTTTATCAGGCTCTGTCGTTGATGCCCGAGATTGCCGATGTCGACTGGTCCAAGGTACGGTGCGGCTGTGGTGGTGCCCCCTTGCCGGAACCCTTGATCCGGTTCTTTGCCGAACGCGGTGCAGATGTTTTGAACGGCATGGGCATGACCGAAAGCGGGCCGACCGTTTTCTTGATGGATGCTGCCCATGCAAGCGCTAAGATCGGATCGGTGGGCAAACCGCAATCTCTGGCGGAGGTGCGGCTGGTCGATGTGCCCGACGGCACAGCGGGCGCAGGTGAATTGCATCTGCGTGGTCCCGGCATCACGCCTGGCTATTTTCAGAACGAAGGGGCCACGGCCAAGACCTTCACAGACGATGGCTGGCTTGCCACCGGCGATGTCGCACGGCGCGATGCGGATGGGTATTACTACATCGTGGACCGCCTCAAGGACATGTTCATCTCTGGCGGGGAAAACGTCTATCCGGCAGAGGTGGAGCGTGTGCTGAACGCCCATCCTGCGATTCTGGAGGCGGCGGTCATTGGCGTGTCGGATGAACGCTGGGGGGAGGTGGGCGCTGCCCATGTTATGCTGCGCCCCGACGCGTCGTTGGATGCGGGCGATTTGCGCCCGTGGTGCCGCGAACGGCTGGCGGGCTACAAGGTGCCTGCTTATGTGCGCATCGTCGATGAGTTCCCGCGCACTGCGGCGGGCAAGGTCTGCAAACCCGATCTGCGAGAGGCTTTTGAACATGATTGAATTGAGCGAGGTCTGGACCCCGACGCAGGGCGATTTTGACGCCTTTGCACGGGTGTCTGGCGATGACAACGCGATCCATGTGGATCCGGACTTTTGTGCGCAAACCACATTTGGGCGTACGGTCAGCCACGGGATGCTGATCTACTCGAAACTCTGGGGCATGGTACGGCGCTATGACCCGTCGCTGCGGCAGGTCAGCCAGCAGATGATGTTTCCCAACCCCGCCTTCACCGGCGAGGAATTGCTGCTGGAGATCACTGAGCACCGCCCCAATATCCTGACAATGCGCGTCACGCGCAGCGCAGATGGTGCGGAATGCCTGACCGGGGAGGCAGAGGTTACATGCTGACAGTTGGACAGGCGGCAGAAATCCGTCGCACCTACACGCAATCTGATCTGACAGAGTTTGCGGCCCTCAGCGGCAGCGTCGGCGATACTGTGCCGGAACCGCTGATCGCGGCGCTGTTTTCCTACCTTTTGGGGGTCAAACTGCCGGGATCAGGGACCAATTACCTGAAACAGGAACTGGCGTTCAAAGCGCCGGCGCCGCTGGACACCCCCTTGATTGCACGGGTCGAAGTCACCCGCTTGCGGCCTGACAAGCACTTGGTCGATCTCTGGGCCAGCTGTACGGCACCAGATGGTACGGTTCTGTGTGAGGGGCGTTCACTGGTGAAGGCAAAAGATGTTTCGGGTGCCTTCGTCTAGAGTGTTCTAGCCGTGTTTTCTATCTGCCGCGTGCATACAGAAAAACGGGCGCCCGAGTGGGGCGCCCGTTCTGCTTTGTCTGGCGCGCGGGTCAATAAACGTCGCGCACGTAACGCTTGTCGCGTTTCAGCGCGTTCACATACGCGACCGCGCCGTCTTGTGAGAGGCCGCCATGTGTGGCGACGATCTGGTGCAGCGCGTCGTCCACATCGCGGGCCATGCGGGTGGCATCACCGCAGACGTAGAAATATCCACCTTCTTCCAGTTGAGCGAACAGATCTTTGCCGTTCTCGGCCATACGGTGCTGTACGTAGACTTTTTCCGCCTGATCGCGACTGAATGCCAGATCCAGGCGGCTCAGCAGACCGGAGGCGCTGAAAGCGCTGATTTCATCTTCATAGATAAAGTCGCTGGCGCGGTGCTGATCGCCAAAGAACAGCCAGTTGGCGCCGTTCGCGCCCCGTTCGCGGCGTTCCTCAAGGAAGGCGCGGAAGGGGGCGATACCAGTGCCGGGGCCGACCATGATCATCGGTACGCTGTCATCTTCTGGCACGCGGAAACTCTTGTTTGGCGACATGAAGATCCCGGTCTGTTCACCTGCAGGCATGTGATCGGCCAGGAAGGTCGAACAGACCCCGCCATGAGCGCGATTGTCATGCATCCAGCGCACAGCAGCGACGGTCAGGTGCACTTCGCCGGGGTGGGCCTTCGGGCTGGAAGAGATCGAGTAGGCGCGGTGTTGCAGCGGTTTGAGCCAGTTGACCACCTCGGCCGGATCAAGGGCGAGGTCAGGCGCGAGGTTCAACAGATCAAGCGCATCCTTGCCCCAGAGGTAGGCATCCAGCGCCTCTTTGTCGCCGTTGCCGACCACATGGCTCAGCTCATCATTATGAGCCAGCGGCTCAATCGCGCGGATCAGATCGCGCGAGGGCGTCATAATCTCCAACCCTGTGGTCAGTAGATCGCCTAAGGCGCGACCGCCAATATCGGTGTCAGCCCCTGCGCTCAGACGGTCCAGCCAGCCCTGCACCAGTGTTGGGTTGTTCACTGGCATCACGCACAAAGCATCGCCTGCTTCATATGTCATGCCGCTGTCACCCAGATCAAAGGCGATGTGGCGGATTTCCTTGGCGGAGTCCGCGCCAGACACGACGCGGTTGTCCAGCGTGGTGGCGAGGTAGGGATTTTTGCGGCCCCAGCCGGACTTTTCAGCCTTTGGCGTGGCGTCGGCCACGGGCACGGCGGCTGCGATGCTGCCTGCATCGGGGATCGTCGCGGCGATCCATGCCTCTGCGGCATCCTCGAAATCAACGTCACAGTCTACCCGCGCAGCCAGACGTTTGGCGCCCAGTTGTTCCAGACGGGTGTCAACCAGTTTTCCGGCTTGGCAGAACTCATCATAGGATGTGTCGCCAAGAGCCAGAACGCCGTAGTTCAGCGCCTCAAGCCGTGGCGCAGTGGAGGCGCTGAGCGCGCCCCAGAACTGGTGTGCGTTGTCGGGCATTTCGCCTTCGCCGTAGGTCGAAACCACGATGATCACGTTCTGCATGGCGGCCAGCTGTTCCATGCTGACGTCATCCATTTCGGCCAGCCGTGGCGTGAAGCCCCTGGTCCTGGCCAGTGTGGCGGCATCTTCGGCCACGGTTTCGGCATTGCCGGTCTGGGTGCCGAACAGGATGTCGAGGTGTTTCACCTCTGCCGCCGCAGTGGCGGGCGTGGCAGCGGCGGCACCGCCGCCAGCGGCAAGGCGCGAGTGCAGGCCAGCAAGAAACCCGCCCAGCCATAGGCGCTGTTCGCCAGAAAACGGGGCATCCCCGGGGATGTAAGGGACTTTGGTGTTTGTATCGGTCATCTGTTCACTCGGCTGCGGTGCGGGCGATCACGTCAGGGATCGCGTTTTCGGCAAAGAGCGCGTCAAAGCTGGGCACCTCGCCCAGTGCCGCGCGGTTTTTGGCGCTTTGGTGCAGGATCCAGGCATAGGTGCCGGGGCTGTCCATGCTGAGGATGTTGCGCAGGCTCAGCGCCCGCTTGAAGTCGCTGAGGCGCTTGTTGGCCACAAGGGCGGCCAGACCGGCATCATCATAGCCTTCCACAGCGGTTTTGGCGTGTTTGCCAAGGGCCGCCATAAGCGCGAAGTCTTCGGTCAGGATCAGGTTGCGCGCGGCCTTGTCCAGCGCAAACTGGTCGCGCCCTTTCACACGCTTCGCCGCAATCACCTGCGCCTGTTCCAGCACGATGTAGCTGCCCAGCAGGCGGAACATCTCATCGGTGTCCATCTCGCCATAGGCAGGCACCGCACCACGCTGTACAGGCCGGCCGTGTTTCCATGCGGCCTTCACCTCGGCGATCTGGTGGCTGGCGAGCGCAGTAGACAGTTCGTCGATCAGATCCTTGCGGCTGCGGGCGGCCAGAATGGCGTCTGCGTCCTGATATTGCAGGAGCGCCTTTGGCATGATCCACGCCATATGGGTGCGGGTGGTGTCCCAATCGCCCAGTAGATCCTTACCCTTGGCAGATCCCGTTGCTTCCACATGCCATGTCAGCATCTGGCGGACCGCCCCTTCGTGGATCTGGGCGTGATCAGAGCCGTCTGCCAGCGTGCCTGCCAGAACGGAGTCCTGACTCATCATCTCTTGGATGCGGCTTTCAGGATCATACTGATACGCAAAGCCACCCGACATGCCGTTGCCAAAACCCTTGGCGAAGTCGCCGATGTTCAGGATCGCACCGTTGGTCATATATTCGGCGCAGAAATCGCCCACGCCCTCAACCACCGCCGTCGCGCCGGAGTTGCGCACCGCGAAACGGTCTCCTGCCTGACCTTCGATAAAGGTACGACCACCGGTGGCGCCAAACAGGGCAAAGTTGCCGACCAGCACGTTTTCACGACCCTTGGCGCCACCGGGGCTGCGCACGATGATTTCACCGCCAGAGGCCCCTTTGCCAACACCGTCGTTACAGGTGCCGGTGTGTTCCATCAGCATGCCATCGTTGCAGAAGGCGCCAAAGCTTTGACCGGCAGATCCGTTGGTCACAACCTTGATCGCGCGGGCATCCAGATAGCGGCGGCCACGCTGATCCTGAAATGCTGCGGCGGGAAGCTGTTCCAACTCATGGTTTAGCATCCGCTCAATGTCGATGCCCAGCTGACCGCCCACAGTTTTATTGCGATTGTTCAGCGGCATGTTTGGACGCAGCTCGATCGTGCGTTCATCCCCCTCAATCAGGCGGGATTTCACCTGTTCCAGCAGCGCATCATCGACAGCGAAGTCTTTTTCCAGATAGACCGGATCTTCAACCTTGACCTCCGGCACATTGGTCAACATCGCCCGCAGGTCCAGTTTGCCCACCGATGCGGGGTGGTCCAGAAGGTGCAGCAGGTCAGAGCGACCGCGGGCCTCTGCCAAGGATTTCAGGCCAAGCGAGGCCAGAACCTCACGGACCTCATGGGCGATGTTCAAGAGATACTGCGCCAAGGCACGGGGGTCGCCATCAAATACTTCTGGATTCGTGGTTAAACCGGCTGGGCATTTCACGTTGCAGTTCTTGGCCATCACGCATTTCAGCATCATCAGCGCGGTGGTGCCAAATTCAAAGCTGTCACCGCCCAAGAGGGCACCTTTGACCACATCTGAACCGGTTTGCATCGCGCCCGAACAGCGCAGCAGCACCTTCTGGCGGATGCCATTTGCACAAAGCGCATGGTGTACCTCAGCGATGCCAATTTCAGCAGCGCGACCGGTGTATTTCAGGGACGTGACCGCCGCCGCGCCGGTGCCGCCGGTGTTGCCGGCGATGTTGATCACATCGGCGCCCGCTTTGGCGACGCCCACCGCAATGGTGCCGATGCCCTCGGAGGAAACCAGTTTGACGATGACGCGCACCCGTGCCGCCTTGGCGTCGTGGATCAACTGGCCGAGGTCCTCAATCGAATAGGTGTCGTGGTGCGGCGGGGGGGAAATCAGCTCCACCCCCGGTGTGCCGCCTCTGGCAGCGGCGATTTCCACCGTCACTTTGGGCGCCGGAAGCTGGCCGCCTTCGCCGGGTTTTGCGCCCTGACCGATTTTGATCTCGATCTCTTCCAGATTGGGGTCCGCCAGATAGCCTGCCCAGACGCCAAAACGGCCCGATGCAAACTGTTTGATGCGGCTGGCGCGGATGGTGCCGTAGCGCGTGATATGTTCCCCGCCTTCGCCAGAATTGGACATGCCGCCCACCATATTGGTGCCATGGGCCACCGCTTCATGCGCCGAGGCCACCAGCGCCCCATGTGACATCGCGCCAGAGGCAAGGCGTCCGGTAATCTGTGACGCAGGTTCAACCTCTTCCAGTGCGATCCGGTCGGGGGCTGGGCGGATGCGCGCAATATAGTCCTGCGCCATGCCAACGACGGTGACCTTCAGCGCACCTTTGGTGATGTAGTGCCCTTCGACATCCTTGCCAAACCGTTCCACCAGCGTTTCCGCCAGCACATCCAAACGCCCCAGATCGCCGGATTTGGCACCAGAAAGGCGCAACAGGTAGGCGCCCTCTCCCAGATCTTCTACCGCGAGACCACGAATAGCGAAGTCATTGTTGCCCGCGCGGTTAAACAGCATCATCTCACGCTTCATATCCGCGACAGTGTCGAGGAAGGTGATATCAGCCGGGAACGCCAGCACATCGCGCAGGGCGGCAGGGCGACGATGGCGCTCTTCGGCCATCATGGCGCTGAAGGCACGGTAGCCGGGGGTGATGGTGAAATTGTCGATCTGTTCCTGGGTGAGCTTCGCGAAGGAAGTGTTCACATAGCCCGTGTCATCAACGCCAAAGGCATCCTCCATTTGGCGCAGGGTCAGCAGGCGGAAGGGATCGGTTTCCCCATCCAGCGCGCCGCCGTCATTTGCGGTCTCAAAACTGATCTTTTCTTCGGTCAGGTCGACAAACCCACGTACCGCTGTGGTGCCGTACGAGTGGCCCGCGCCTTCTGCGCGTTCCTTGAACAGCCCAAGGATCGGGATGTCCTTGTCGCTCTCGACACTCAGTGCGCGTTCGTGCCAATCAGCGACCGATTTCGCCACCACGTTAAAGCGCACGCCGCCGACGGGCGTTTTCATGTTCGGCAGATATTTGGCAAAGACCGCATCGTTTGTGTCGAGGAAGTTCGGCTCAAAGAATTCCCCGCCCGAATAGCTCTCCACCGTACAAAGACCGACCTTGCCCATCGTCTTCATCAGCGCCTTTTCAGCTGCCTTTTTGAATTTCTGATAAGCAGCAGGAGCCTCATTGCCATAAAGCTCTTCGGCGCGCATCCGCACGGCCATCGGATAGACGGCAGAGGCGCCAAAGCCCAAGGCACAGGCGATGTGGTGGGAGGAACAGATCTGACCGCTTTCCACCACCAGAGACACCTTGAACCGCATGCCTTCTTCGATCAGGCGCTGGTTGATTGCCGATACGGCCAGTGTCATCGGCATCGGCGCACGTCTGCGGCTGAGGTGACGATCGGACAGGATGGCAATACCACCGTGATCGCGGGCAAAGACGACGATCTCTTCCGCCACCGCATCAATCGCGCTGGTGAGCGCGGTCTCATTTGCGGCTGCATCGTCAAACACCGGCACATAAAGCGCGTCAAACTTGGCCCAAGGGGTCTGGGACTGTGCTTTGATCTTCAAAACATCGGTCATCAACAAAACGGGGCTATTCACCACGATTTGGCGTGATCGGCTGTGGCCCAGATACGGTTTTTCACCCAGCGCCACACGCAGGGTCATTCCGTCCGCCTCGCGGATTGAATCCAGCGGCGGATTTGTCACCTGCGCAAAACGCTGGCTAAAATATTTGGCCACACCGCCTTCGTTATCCGACAGCGCGTTGATCGCGTTGCCATAGCCCATGGCAGAAACCTTCTCGACCCCGGTTTGCAGCATCGGATCCATCAGAAACTTGAAGCTTTCCTGATTGAGCGTGTAGCCCACATAGCGCGCCGCCCAGCTGAGGTCGCCGTCATAGCGTGCCGCCGCATCCGACGGCGCGGTGTCGGGGATGGGGAAATCGTCGATGTTGGTTTGCGCATCCGCCAACAGGGTGGCGTATTCCTTGGCTTCTGCCAGTTTCGCCAGCGCCTCATCGGTTTCATAAATCCGGCCTTCGGCGTGGTTCAGATAGATCATGCCGCCTGCCTCAACACGGCCGCGGCGCAGCACATCCTCTGGCGGGAAATCAATCTGGCCTGCCTCGGACATCACCGCCAGATACTCGCGGGTCTCAACCGAACGCATCGGGCGCAGGCCCAGACGGTCCAGGCGGGCGCCAATGATATTGCCATCGCCAAAGACCAGCGCGGCAGGACCGTCGTTCTTTTCCTCTGACAGGGAGAAGTATTCCAGCATCGCCCGCACCTCGGGGCTGATACGGGCATCGTTTTCCCACGCGGGTGGCATCATCGCCACCACCGCTTCGACCAGATCCAGACCTTCGCCATAGACCCGTGCGTTCAGTGTCTGGTCCAGACGACAGCTGTCGGACTGCCCCTTGGGGCGGACGATGGATTTGTTGCGCGCCAGCGCAATCGCCGCCTCTGACAGGCGGTTTTTCTTGTCGGTGTTCAGTTCCCCATTATGTGCCATCAAACGGAACGGCTGGGCCATCGATGGGTGCGGATCAGTGTTCGTGGAAAAACGGGTGTGGAAGTAAAGCGTATGCACCGCATGATCGGGATCGGACAGGTCGCTGAAATAGGGAATGATTTCCCACGAATTCAGTCGCCCTTTGAACACCTGCATGCGAGATGACAGCGACAGCGGGTAGAGGCCTTCCAGATCGGGATCGGTGTAGGCCTCTGCCTCGATCTCCAACAGGGCGAGGTGAATGCGTTTGTCAAAGGCTGTCTGATCCATGCCACTGGGCGCAACAAAGACCCATTGGGCGATCGGCAGTTGGCATTTGACCGCCCGCACGCCGATGGCGTCATTATTGACAGGCATGTTGCGGATCAGTTTGGTTTGAAACCCTGACCTATCCAGCGCGGTTTCGATCAACTGGGCGGCGCGGTCATGCTGGCTTTCGTCCGCAGGCAGGAAGAAGTTGCCAACGCCGAACAGGCCGGGCGTCAGCGTGTTGCCGGTGATCTTGTTAAAGAATGACAGGGACAGGTCCACGGACAGGCCAGCACCATCGCCTACTCCTTCGGAGGACATGCCGCCACGATGAGGCACCGCGCACAGCGCCTCATGGCCGTGTTTCAACACCTCATGGGTTTGCACACCATCTTTGCGGGTCAAAAAACCAACCCCGCAGGAGCTTTTCTCGCTCTTGGGGTCATAAAGGCCATAGGTTCCTGGCTTGGCTGTCATTCCGGGCTCCAACGATAAAGGGACATTGCGCCGCTTCGACGGAAGGGGCGGATAGGCTGTCTCTGGCGTTGGGCTGGAGGTCTAGTCACCATTGCGAGTAGCGGACGACACCACAAAATTCAAGTCTGGCAGACGCAATGTTACGTATATTTGGTCCGATGCGGATCTAAATTTAATGTAGAATGTGATGATATGCGATAATGTTGGCTGTTATAGCTGCTTTCGGGCTTGATATAGATATGCTTAGGTCAGTTTTTATGACATAAATATATTGATAAAAACTGAGCACCACCTTGTGTTCTGGTGTTGTGCGGCGGGATTTTAGTAATTTTGCAGTCGCTCGAATCCTTCCGATAGAATCAGGACGGAAATTTAGGACGCTTTACTGACCTAATTTGCAGCGCTGCGCACAGACTGCTGACCAACGGGGGAAAAGGAGCTGTTTGGGCCCTCTGCCCGCACTCTGCGAACCTTTGTGCGGGCTCAGTTCTCTTTGAGCGTCTTGTTCTGACGGTTCAGGGCGCGTTGCAGGCGGCGCAGACGCCGCCGTATCACTGCGGCCATATCGCGGAACGGGCGCAGGTAAATATCGAGCAGCGCATCGGCGCTGGCCTCTTCCGGTGGCAGCCCGAAGGCGAGCGTGCGGTCTTTTTCCGACAGGTGCAGTGATCCAAACAGCCAGTCCCAAACTGCCAGCGCAACACCGAAGTTCTTGTCATAATGTTCCACCGCGGTCGAATGGTGCAGCTGATGCTGGGCGGGGGAGATCAACAGCCGTTCCAGCCACGGCCAATAGTGGATGTCGATGTGGGAATGGCGCAGGTTCGACCCGGTGACATGGAACACAAACACCGCCGCGTTGACGCCCACGATAGTGATCAGGTCCACCGCATTGCCGAAGAAGAAGAAAAACACCGATAGCACCGTGCCTTGCACAAACACACTGCGCAGACCGTAAAGCACGCCCTCCAGCGGATGTACACGGTAGACGGTGATCGGGGTCATGGTTTCGGCCGAATGATGCACCTTGTGGATCGCCCAGAGGAGTGGCCAACGGTGCATCCAGCGGTGTAGCAGAAACTTGGTAAAGTCATCAAAGATGAACATGGCACATGTGAACAATGTCACAATCATTGCAATAGGGGCGTCTGAGAACACGCCGCTTTGCAGCCAGTCGACGCTCAATAAGAAATAAAACACCGCCGTCGCAATGCTGAGCTGGGTGATCAGCAGTGGCGAGATGAACAGGGTGAAAAAGCGGTTGATCACAAAGATCTTGTAATCCGCTTTGGCCGAAGAGGATAAGAACACCCGCCGGTCAAAGATCTGCGCCAGACTTGCGCGCAGGGTTTTGTGTTTCACGGCCACCAGCCAGACAGCGCCGATGACCAGAGACAGGAACAGGTAGCCGAAGAAAATCCGTTTCTTCGGATCCCAGAAATCCCCAAAGATATCTGCGAAAACGTCCATCTGGCACCTCTATTCGGGTTGCGACGAAAAGGAAAGGCGGCCCCGAAAGGCCGCCCTGGAGCTATTGGGGGACCCAGCTGCCTGGATCCTGCGCATTCTGGCGGCTTAGTCGGTTTCGGCGCTTGCCTCGGCCTTCATCTTGTCGGCCAGACCTTCCAGTTGCGCCAGCTGATCGTTGGCCAGAGATTTCAGGCCGAACTTGCCTTTCAGCAGTTCCTGGGTTTTCAGCATGTTCAGCTGGTAGTCGTTCCAGGTCATGCGACGATCACGGACGAAGTTACCGTCTGCGTCGATGCCGGTGACGTAAGAGTTGTCCATGGTTACAGGACCAAAGCCTACGAGGTTGTTCAGCTCAACCGCGGTGGCGCCCAGGTTGTTGCGGCCCGATTGCAGCGCCATGGCGAAGCCTTTCAGCTCACCCCAGTGCTTGACGTAGGCGCGGTAGGCTTTTGCTTTCTCTTCGCCTTCGGCCTCAGCCATCTTGTTGATGTCTTTGTAAACCGAACCGGCATATTTGAACGCGGCTTCGGCCAGCACTTTTTCCCAGTTGCTTTCGATGGTGGCGGCGTGCGCTTTCAACTGGGCGCGGGCCTCATCGGACAGCGCTTCGCCTTTGGCGTCTGCGATCACCTGACGGCCGTCAATGAAAGCCTGCATGATGGTGTGCATGTAGTTGGTCGACTTGGTGCCGCCTTTGTCGGCGCCAGCGGCGTAGTAGGCCGGGCCAAAGACGTATTCGGTTTTCAGGTCAACCATGCCGTCGCCGTTGGCGTCCGCTGCTGCCAGATCCTTGCCTTTGGCAATGGCGTAGGCTTGCTGCGGAGTCAGGCTCATCGCGTGTGCAGGGGCGCCCCAGTAGCCAAAACCTTCGTCCCAGCTGTGCTCTTTGCCGGTGTAGTAGGCGCCGTCTTTGTAGGGCTTGTCGTTCGGTTTGTTGTCAGCGGCCAGCTTTTCGTCCAGATAGTTGTCAACCGACTGGTTGTACATCATTGCGCCCATGGTGAATTTGGAAATCACCTGACCCCAGTCATAGCCGTTTTCAGCGTCAAAACCTTTGTCCGCCTTGGCGGCCATTTTGATCATGTGCATCACGGCGTCTTTGCCGGTGCCGTTGCCGGGCCATGCGGGCATTGCGCCCTTGTAGAACTTGCCCGAGATGTTTTTGCCCTTGGAGATGGCGTTCACGGTGGTCTGTTTGATCGGGAAGCCGTCTTTGGACTTCGGCGCCAGAATGTCCAGATCGGCGTCGGAACCGTTGAAGTAGGACAGCATCAGCGCTTCAACTTCGGCGGCGTTTGCACCACCGTTGCCCAGAGCAGCGGCCTTTTTCAGGCTGTCATGCAGCGCATGGCGGGCGATTTGACCCGAATAGGAGACAGAGTTGGTTTTCTCGCCTTCATAGCCTTTCAGTGTGACGGGGAAGGGGCCGTACACATCGGCCGCGGCAGCGCCGGTGGCGGTCATTGCGATCAGGGCCAGGGCCGTGGTGTGCAGTTTAATTGAACGCATTGGTGTTTCCTCTCAGGGTCTTGGTCGCGAAGTTTCAAAATTCTGACACTTTTAATAAGTTTTAAAAATTGTAAGTCAACAATAATGCTCAGGATTGAGCGTGGCCCTGTAAATAACATGAAGATCGCCACTTGATGCGAATATGAATTCGCGTTTTGAGCGGTCGGTCGCGGGTCGCTGCTGCGGGTGCCGGCCTCTGCATTTAAGGGGGGCGAATCTTACGGCGCGGCATTTTCGCGCGCAGGTCTACGGGCTCTAAAGAAACAGCAGAAATCGCCGTTATGGGAAACAATCTAACCTAATCAGACCCGCTGTGAGGTCGCCGTGTTTGAATTTTTGAAGCCACTACTCGCCCTGTTTAATCCCACATTAAAGCTGGAACAGCGTCAGCACATTCTGTCGCGGGATTTGGTGGCGTTGGATCAGGATCTGCAAAAGGTTGTCGATGCGATTCTGACGGAAAAGGTGCGTTTTCTGGAAAAACTAGATGCCCTGGATGGTGCAAACAAGGCAGCAGTTCGCAAGCCCGCGCCTGTAGCGCGTCCGGGCCTGCGAGCTGCGCAGAAACAGACGTCCTCCACCGCGGATGCTGTCGCAGCAAAAGCGTTGCGCGCTAGAACCTCTAAGCTGGAAACGCAATGCCATAGCGCGTTTGCAGAGCTGGCCGATCTGGCCCGTCAGCGCGGCGATGAGGTGGCGCAGTTGCGCAGCCGCCTAGAGGCCGTCGCGGTGCCGGAATTGTCAGCGGAATTGGGGCAGAACCTGGAAGAGATCGCGCAGGCCCTGATCATACAGAAATCACAGATTTCTGCCCTACGGCTGAAAGCAATCACCACCGCCACTGAACTACATCAGGCCTGCACCGCAGGGCAGGCACCCGCCACCCCCCCTGCCACCGTCGCAGCTCCGACGGGCCGTGCAGCCTAGGCCATCCCTGCGCTGACCGCGTGCGCAGCTCTTGTTTTCGGGAATTGTCCGCCGAATAAGGGTAATTTTTCCGCTGAAACGGCAAGAAATGCATCTTGCCGATGGAACCGCCGTCAAAAGATCGTTATCTGGGGAACAAAGGCGCTGCGCTTTGCGTAGCGTCACTGTCGTTTTTCTGCCGTAGCGCGACGCGCTGCGCTCACCAAGACAAGAGTAGAAGCTGAGATGAAAGAATCAATTCCGCTGACCTCCCTTCCGACCAACAGCCTTTATGGTGAAGGCGATGTTTTTGTACTGTTCGGCGAACTGTTCGGCCGTGGCTATGCCACCGGGCTGATTGACGCGGCCAAAGCGGCTGGCATGACCGTTGTGGGCATCACCGTTGGTCGCCGCGAAGAGGACGGGAGCCTGCGCGCGCTGACCGCTGAGGAGCACACTGCAGCCGAGGAAAACCTGGGCGGCAAGATTATCAACGTGCCGCTGATGGCCGGTTTTGATATGGATGCGCCCGAGGGTGAGAAGACCCCGACCGATCTGGTGGGCGAAATGACCATCGACGGCTGGCAGGATCACAAGCTGGACTTTGACCTGATCGACCGTTGCCGCGAACTGGGTGTCACCCGTTTCAAAACCGCGCTGATCGATGTCATGGCACAGCTGGACGCGCTGATCCCTGCCGGTAAAAACGTGTTCTTTGCCCACACTATGGCGGGCGGTATTCCGCGTGCGAAGGTGTTCATGGCGATCGCCAACCGTATCTACAAAGGTCGCGGTGCCCGTTACATGCCGTCGCAATCGCTGGTCGACAGCGATCTGGGCAAGCTGATTCTGCAAAACTTCGACGAAGTGACCGCACATACCTTCGGCCACCTGATCGAAGCCAGCAGCGCCATCCGCACCCGTATTGAAGGTGAGGGTGGTCAGGTGCGCTATACGGCCTATGGCTATCACGGCACCCGCGTGTTGATTGATGGCGCATACAAATGGCAGACCTACACCAACTACACACAAGGCTACGCCAAGATGACCCTTGAGGGTCACGCACAGGCGGCGTTTGAAAAGGGCATCAAGGCAACCGTCTTCAACTGCCCCGAAATCCGCACCAACTCTTCTGATGTGTTTGCCGGTATCGAACTGTCGCTGCTGCCTCTGCTGGAGGCGTTGCGGAAGGAAGGCGGCGGCGCATGGGTCGACGCGCTGTGGAGTGAATGTCAGGACCTGCTGAAGGATGGCGCAACAGTTGAGGGTCTGCTGAAAGACGTGAACGACTATCAGCTGGATCCGGTGATGCAGCCCTTTAACAATTTTGAAGCTTGGCCAATGCCCAACAGCGGCGAACAGGTCGAAAAGACTGTTGGCACCTCGCAGGCCATCGTGGCGCTGCACAAGGATCGCAAAGTCCTGGTCAGCGACGTGCTGAGCCATGAGGTGGTGAATGCCACCGGCCAGCTGATCTTTGGTGAGGCCAGCGATCCCGCTGGTCCCGTTCTGTGGCTGGACCATGATCTGGTTGCCCAGCAGCTGATCGCCAACAAAGGCTAATTTCTGTCTGGATAGAAATGGAAAGGGCCGCCCTGCTGGGTGGCCCTTTTCATGTTCGGATCATGTGAGGGGGGAGCCCTTACTTCTGTGTGACCAGTTTGAACGCCAAGCCCAGGAAAACGACACCGGCTAGGCGATTCATGAGGACTTGTGCGCGGTTTGAACCGGCAATCTTTTCACTGGCGAAACCCGATGCCAGCGCGATACCGCCGAACACCACCATCGTCACCAGCGCCATGATGAGCCCAAGGCTGAGGATCTGGCCCGCGATATTGCCCTGATCCGCAATGACAAATTGGGGCAGGAAGGCCAGCATGAAAATCGCGACCTTGGGATTGGTGATGTTCATTACGAATCCACGCGCCACCAGTTTGCCGCTGCTGAGGCGCGGGGCCTCTTGATCCGGTGCACCTGCAGCGCCTGCGCGAAACGCGCCCCAGGCCAGATAGATCAGGTAGGCGGCGCCAAGGGTTTTCAGTACAGTGAAGGCCGCAGGCACCGCCTGCATCGCTGCCGCCAGACCCAGCGCCACTGCCAAGGTGTGCAAAGCCAGGCCGCAGCACAGCCCCAGCACCACCATCAGGCCCGCCCGTCGCCCGACCAGTGCCGATTGGGTGAGTACAAACAGGTTGTCCGGTCCCGGCATCAGCGCCAAAAGCGCACTGGTTGCGGTGAAGGCCAGAATGGTTTCATAGCTGAGGATCATGAGCGAGGTCTTTCTGTTGGCGCGGTTTTCGCCCAAAGAAGTGACGCAAAAACTGCCCTTTGCCAAGTCCGGCAATCAATCGCGATCCAGATCGTCGCCCGCGGTCACGCCGCTGATCAGCTGATACCGCAGCAGGTCGCGGATCTGGTAGGGATCGCGCAGCTTGACCTCAGCCGCGGCGCGCAGTTGGGGCAAGGTCTGCGCCTCAGCTGCGGTTAGTGCATCGGCCTGTTCTAGCGTGATCGTCTCTAGCCGCAGTTCTGCGCCCAGCGGCGCCTGTGCCAGCATCGGCAGATCCTGCGCGACGACGGTGCCAAGGCGGGGGTAACCGCCCATGGTCTGACAATCAGCCATCAGCACATAGGGCACGCCGTCACCGGTCATCTGTACATCACCGGGACAGATGAAATCGGATGCCAGTGCGGTGGCATCATCGGCAGGGAAGGGCGCGCCGTCATGATGCAACCGAACGCCCTGACGGTTGGCTGCGGCGTCACGGCGAAAGGGCGTCGCGAGGGCGCGCTCTAAAGTCTCTGGCGCAAAAAGCGCGGTTTGCGGCCCTGCCATCATCCGCAATGCCCCACCTGACAGACGATCGGGCACCGCAAGGCGGCGGGTGGGCGCGGCAGCGTCGGGGTCTGCCTGCATCGGCAAACTGTCCCCTGAAGTCAGCATTTGCCCAATGCCAAGGCCCGCCTGCGTCGCCACACTTCCCATCCAGCGCGGCAGGTCCAGTGGCGCGGCAAAGGTCAGATAGCCATAAACGCCTTTTAGCACGCCGCCCACTTCCAGCCGTTGACCGGGAGAGAGCAGGTGGCTCTCGTTCCAGCCCAGCGGTTCGCCGTCTAATATGGCCTGCATCACCGCGCCTGTGAGGGCAAAACGGGTGGGGGTGGTGACAGTGAAACTGCCGCCCAACCCTGCCATCTCAATCGCGGGCAGGATGCAGGGGGCTTGTAGGAGCGCCGCTGCCTCTTTCAGTGCCAGCCGGTCCGCAGCGCCGCCCGTCGCGATGCCCTGTGACATCAATCCGGGACGGCCCAGATCCTGCACCGATAGGGCAGGGCCTGCGCGGTGAATATGCAGCGCGCCGCTCATGTCAGGACCTCCAGGCGTGCACCACCCATGCCATCAGCATTGTCGCGCATCAGATCGCGGTAGGTATCATGGCTCACATGGTGCAGGCATAGCGCATCCCCTTGCTGCAGCAGAAATGCCTCTGCACGGTCGCGCAGAAAGGGACGGAACCCAGTCTGGGCAATCTGACGCCAGCCGGTTGTAGAGGCATTGCAAAACAGCACCATCTGGCGCACGGCCGTGACAATCGCACCAGCGGGCACCTGTGGGGTCAGGTCACGCTGGCGTGGCACCTGCCATGCGGGCGGCAGATAGCCAAGGTAGGGCTGACCGGGGGCAAAACCGATGGCCAGAACGCGTAACTCAGTCTCTTGGGCCTGCGTCACGACGGCGTCTTCGCTCAGCCCGCTGAGGGTGGCGAAATCCGCCAGTTGCGGGCCAAACTCCCCACCAAAGGTCACCGGAATGTGCCAGCGGCGGCTGGGGGCGGGCAGGGCATCTTCAGCTGTGTCTTGTGGGGTGAAACGTGCTTTGACCGCCTTGGCAACTGCGGCGCGGTTGGTCTGTGTTGGGTCAAACTGCAATAGGACAGAGGTGAGCGATGGGATCACCTCGACCACGCCATGAATGGTTTGTGTGGCCAGCGCGTTGCGCAATTGCAGACAACGGGCGGTCGCGGCGGGGGACGCGTGGCGGGCAAAGCGGACCAACACACCGGTCTGGCCGAGCGGCAGCACCTCTGCATCTGTCGGGGTCTTGGCGGGTTCCATGGGGGTTCCGGTTGCGGTGGGTTTGTGGGAAATCAGTTGCGCGGATCGGCAGGCTTGTCAATTGGCGGAGTTTAATCAGTGCCGAGTGGCGCCATCCAGCTGAGGGATCCTTCTGTCGCCCCGTCTGGTCGATATTCCGCCCCCAATGGCGCATTGTAGCCCCGTGTCGCCAGATGCGCAAAGACCGCCGCGTAATCCAGTGCGCCCCGATCAGGGCGGCCGCGATCCGGCACGCCAGCAAACTGGATGTGGCCGATGCGAGATAGGTGATGATCCAGTTCAGCGATTACATCCAGACCCATGCGGGCAACGTGGTAGCAATCAAACATCATCGCCAGATTGGGGGCGCCGACCTGATCCATGATCATAGCTGCCTGATCCGGTGTGGTCAGAAAATAGCCTGGAACATCGTGGTTGTTGATCGGTTCGATCAACAGCGTCAGGCCATAGGCCTGCGCACGCTCGCAACCTTTTTTCAGCACCTCTACAAAGGTCGCTTCTACTGCCGCTCCTTCAGCCTTGCCAGCCATGACATGGATATTGCGCGTGCCGGTTGCTGTTGCATAGGCAATGGAGCGATCTATTTCAGCCAGCGCTTCTGCCCCGCGACCCGGCAGGGCAGAGAGGCCAAACTCCCCCGCCGTCAGATCACCAGGGGAAGTGTTCAGCCCCAACATCGGCAGGGCAGTTTCCTCCAGTGCTGCGCAGACATCGGTGGGATCAACGGCATAGGGCCAGTGACATTCCACCGCCTGAAATCCCGCACGCTTGGCGGCGCGGATGGCATCCGGCAGCGGGAGGTCAGCCCAAAGAAAGCCCAGATTGGCTGAATAGTCTGTCATGTGGCCTTCCGTTGTTCTCTCTCGTTTGATGCCATCCGCCAGACACCGGATGCAAGGGCTGCGTATGCAGCCGGACATTGCGGTTGACATGGATGACCCAACGTCGCATCACTGCCTCCGTCGGGGGAGTCTCACCAAGGAGACTGAGAGGCTGACAGGGGCAGGGGCAACCTTGCACCGGCGACGCGACCCTTAGAACCTGACCCAGTTGACACTGGCGTAGGGAGACCAAGGGGCGCAGTGCGTCCTTTGGGCCGCATATGGGCCCTGTTCATGGGATCCGTGCGGTCTCTTTCTGCCTCATCGTTCGGCTTGGGTCTTTTCGAGATTATCGCTTGAGGAGACGCCATGAGCACTGAAACCAAAACCACCGCAGACACCGCAGTGGAGCAAACAGCCGCCAAAATCACCACTGGCCCGTTGCCCGCATCCTATAAAATCTACGTCCACGGCCAGACGCACCAAAACCTGCGTGTGCCGATGCGCCAGATCCATGTGGGCGGCGATGAGGCACCGGTCACAGTCTATGACAGCTCCGGCCCCTATACCGATCCGGCGGCAGAGATTAATATTCGCGAAGGTCTGGCCGACAACCGTGGCACATGGCTGCAAGAGCGCGGTGATGTCGAAACCTACGAGGGACGCGCTGTTACCGACGCCGACAATGGCTTTGCCAAGGGTGACAAGCTGGTCCCTGCCTTCCCACAGCAACGCGCCCCGCTGCGCGCGGTCGGTGACAAGGCGGTCACGCAGCTGGCCTATGCCCGCGCTGGTATCATCACGCCGGAAATGGAGTTCGTGGCCATCCGGGAAAATAACGGTCGGATCAAGGCATGGGAAAAGGAGCGCGACGGTCATGACTTTGGGGCATCTATTCCCGATCTGGTGACGCCGGAATTTGTCCGTCAGGAAATTGCCCAAGGCCGCGCTGTCATTCCCGCGAACATCAACCACCGCGAGCTGGAACCGATGATCATTGGCCGCAACTTTTTGGTCAAAATCAACGCCAATATCGGCAACTCTGCTGTCACCTCCTCGATGGAGGAAGAGGTGGACAAAATGGTCTGGGCCACCCGCTGGGGGGCGGACACGGTGATGGACCTGTCCACGGGCCGCAACATCCACAACATCCGCGACTGGATCATCCGCAACAGCCCCGTGCCAATCGGCAC
Source organism: Thalassobius sp. Cn5-15 (assembly GCF_022347685.1). GTDB lineage: Bacteria > Pseudomonadota > Alphaproteobacteria > Rhodobacterales > Rhodobacteraceae > Thalassobius. The sequence goes on along the minus strand of NZ_JAKRGF010000002.1, from coordinate 202,028 downwards.
CGTGCCGCTTTATCAGGCGCTGGAAAAGGTGAACGGCATTGCCGAGGATCTGACGTGGGAGGTGTTCCGCGACACCTTGATCGAACAGGCGGAACAGGGCGTTGATTATTTCACCATCCATGCTGGTGTGCGCCTGCATATGGTGCCGATGACCGCCAAACGGGTCACCGGCATCGTGTCGCGCGGTGGATCGATCATGGCGAAATGGTGCCTGCATCACCACCGCGAAAGTTTCCTCTATGAACACTTTGAAGAGATCTGCGAGATTTGCCGTCGCTATGACGTGTCCTTCTCGCTGGGCGATGGTTTGCGTCCTGGCTCTATCGCGGATGCCAATGATGAGGCGCAGTTTGCAGAGCTTGAGACGCTGGGCGAGCTGACCAAAATCGCTTGGGCCCGTGACTGTCAGGTGTTTATCGAAGGGCCAGGCCACGTTGCCATGCACAAGATCAAGGCCAATATGGATAAACAGCTGGAACATTGCCATGAGGCACCGTTTTACACGCTTGGCCCGCTGACCACCGATATCGCACCGGGGTATGATCATATCACCAGCGCCATTGGGGCGGCGATGATCGGGTGGTACGGCTGTGCGATGCTGTGTTACGTGACGCCCAAGGAACACCTTGGCTTGCCGGATCGTGATGACGTGAAAACCGGCGTGATCACCTATAAACTGGCCGCCCATGCGGCGGATCTGGCCAAAGGCCATCCGGGCGCGCAGGACCGGGACGATGCGATCAGCCGTGCACGGTTTGAATTCCGTTGGGAGGATCAGTTCAACCTGTCACTGGACCCTGAAACCGCGCGTGATTTCCACGATGAAACCATGCCGAAAGAGGCCCACAAAGTGGCGCATTTCTGTTCCATGTGCGGGCCGAAATTCTGTTCGATGCGGATTTCCCACGACATCCGTGCCGAGGCAGAGAAGGCCGATGGGTTTGCTAAAATGGCGGCGAAGTTCCAACAGGGCGGCGAATTGTATATCCCTGCTGATCAGGTGGAACCGGCGGAGTAATCCGACCCCACGCCAACAAAAGGACGGGGCGTGCATCGCGCCCCGCCCACAGTGTTCTGCACCTGCGGCCTTAGCCTGCGTCGGTGTCCATCCAGATGGTCACCGGGCCATCGTTTAGCAGTTCGACCTGCATGTCGGCGCCGAATTCGCCCGTCTCTACCGGCACGCCTTCAGCTGCCAGTTTCGCAGCGAAGTATTCATAAAGCGCCTTGCCCTCTTCTGGTCGTGCGGCGGTTGAAAAGCCGGGGCGGTTGCCGCGCGAGGTGTCAGCCGCCAGCGTGAACTGCGACACCACAAGGGCGGAACCGTCGATGTCACGCACGGATTTGTTCATCTTGCCCGCTTCATCCTTGAAGATGCGCTGCTTGGCGATCTTGACCGCCAGATAGTCGGCCTGCGCCTCTGTATCGCCCTGCATGGCGCAGATCAGGATCAACAGGCCGGGACCGGACTGACCGATTTTCTCGCCATCTACTGTGACAGAGGCATGCGAAATACGTTGCAACAGGGCGCGCATGGGCGACTTCCTTTCGGGTGTTTTACTCGTGGTCCCACAAAGGCCGTAGAACGCGGCCCTGTGCAAGTCTGATCAAGCCGTAACAGGCGTTGATTGCGACGGTCGCGACGAGATCAACTGTGTCACAGTTTGCCCTCGCTCACCGCAATGGCATAGCCGATGCCACCCGCCACAATCAGACCGGCAAGCGCTGCCAGCGCGATCTTCCATTTCGACCACGGGCGTTCGCCCTGAACACGACCGGTGCGACCGTTGACCACAAACCGGTAGCTCTCACCGCGATATTTATAGGCTGCGACCCAGACCGGCAGCAGAACATGTTTGAAGGTCACGTCACGGATCGCTGTTTCCACGTCGCTGATACGTTGGCGATCCCCGCCGATGTCGAAACGCACGTCGCGGCGGATCACCTGATCCATATGCTCGCGCGCCTCGTTAAAGCCATCGGTCAACTCAACCGTGTAAGCCTCTGCCCGAAAACCGGCGAGGTATTCAGGTTGATAAGGCTCCATCGCGGCTAAGTCCCACGGCTCCAACGCATCGGTGTAGCGTTTCGGCAGCGCGTTTGATGCCAGCACCAGCACATCATCAAAGAATCGCGCCACACGGCCTGACACATTGCGCCAGCGGATTTTTTGCACCCGTTCCTGCTTCATCTCGCCATCGCGCATGACGCTGCGGGTTTCATAGTAAACCGTGCCACGCTGACCGCGATAGCGGCTGTCTGTCTGGGCATCAAAGGTCCAGTAGGGGACATAAATGCCTTCCATCTTGCGGCCCTTGCGAGCGTAGTCCTGCAAACCGTTCGGCGCAAACCACAGGCGGCCCAGCCAAGCGCTCATCGCCTCATGCGCATCGCGTTCCTGCAGGGCAAAGGGCAGGACGCCGCGCGGTTTGATGTGGCGGTGTGTGCCGGTGCCGGTCACCACGGGCGTCGCACAGAAAGGGCATTCTGCTGCATGAGTGGCACCATCCATTTCCACTTGCGCGCCGCAGCTGGGGCATTCGCTAACGCGTGTTTCCTCCATCGCTTGTGCAGGCAGCAAATTCTCCAACGCTTGTTGAAAATCCAGTTCGCGGATACCGCCGGCCCATGGGTTTTTCTGCCGAACTTCGCCCTCATTGCCGCAATGATCGCAAATCAGTTGGCCTTTCGTTGGGTCAAAGCGGAAATCCGCCCCGCAGAGATCACAGGGAAAATGGTGTTGTGACAATGTGTTATCCATCATGAAATAGGCGTCCCATACTTTTGTGGGTGGCGACCCAAACTTTTTCTCATCTTTTTTCTAAAAAGGGGAGAGGCTATGTCGTTTTGACATCTGAACGCACAGAAAAAGATAGCACCTTAGCCGAAGGACATCGCCATGACTGCCAACATGACCGCGACCGCAGCAAACCAGAACGCCACCCCTGCCACCCTGCTGGGGCTGGACGTTGCACTGCAAAGCGCGCTGAAAGCGCATGGCGCGTGGAAACAGCGCATGATCCGCGCCGTAGCCCGCAAGAACACCCATGTCACCATTGAAGAGCTGCGCATGGCTGAGGTCAGCGAATTTGGCCGTTTCCTGATGGACCTGCCGCTGTCTCTGCAACAGTCTGAATATCTGGCAGAGGTACGCCGCCTGCACGCGGACCTGCATATCGCTGCGGCCGAGGTGGCGTTCATGGTGAAACAAGGCAAACACGATGAGGCCCGCGCAGCGATGTCGACTGGCGCTTTCCCGCAGATCAGCGCCGCACTGAATCAGGCGCTGGTGCGCTGGCAGGTGCGTGATCTGGCGGCCTAAACTGTGCTCCCTCAGGGGCGAGGGGCGGGCAGACAACTGACTGCTTGACGAAGGCGGCGATCCGGGGGGACGCCGCCTTTTTCTATGGCGATATGAGCGGCCACAAATGGTCTCGTGTCCGCCACAAAGATGCCACAATTCAATCCGTCCTTAGAGGACAGGAAAGTCAGAGTGCAGGTGGGCACAGGACGCAAATTGAGAGCAGGTCAGTCGGGCAGAGTTGGCATGAAAAATGCTGCAATCTTCTGAAAGAGCGCCACTTTTTATGACCAAAGCCGGATCACTAGGACCAAAGTCCTAGTCCGGCTAGGACCATTGAGAGCGCCTGTCATACTTATTCTCATTATCTTCCTAAAATGGGGGGTGATACTGTCGTTTGTAGTTATTGAGAGCAACCATTCGCATTACGCGATCAACCAAGAGAGAGATACGTCATGACCCAGAAGACAGTCACCAACACTTGCGAGATCATTAACAACGCGATCGTTGCTCACTTCGTTCTGGGCCATCAGCTGCGCGCCGCCGCCTATGAGGAAAACCGGGCCCTGCCGGTGCGCGCTTATAGAAATTCGCAGAAATGTGGTCTGGGCAAACTGATCGCCTTTCTGAAGGAAAACGACCAGATGACCGACCGTTCCAAAGAAGTCGACGCACTGCATCTTGATTTGCACGACGCCGCCTGTGGCGTGGCCGCGCTGATCGCCACTGGTCACTTTGACGAGGCGATTGATGAACTGGCCACCGGCTATTACGCCACAGCGGCCTCTGCTCTGACCAAGGCGCTGTCATATTGGAAAATGGAAACCGTCTAACGCTTTAGTACGGTAACGATTGCTCTTATGGCGCCTCGGACCCACCGGGGCGCCTTTTTGTGTGCGCCTTTTTGTGGAGTGTGGGGGCGTAGATTATCTGCCTGTTGGCCTCCGCCCCCCACCCATTTTCCCTGCCTTCTACCTCCCGAAGGATATATCGCGACTATATCCTTTCTAGGTCCGTGCCAGCGGTTCGAGAGGGCGCATTTTAGCACCATCCGGCAAAAGGCCGCGCCGTCCCCGCCGGAACGGCCTATGCGCCTTAGGACCATCGAGAGGGCGGACCATACTTTATCTCAATTGAGGCGATAAAGGCGGATATCTATATTCGTTTGTAGAGAGCACGAGCACACAATCGCATAAGCGACAAACGAGAAAGAGAAACACCATGACCCAGATGACCGTTCTGAACACCGCTGAGATCATCAACAACAGCATCGTTGCACATTACGTTCTGGGTCATCAGCTGCGCGCCGCTGCCATCGACGGCAACCGCAGCCTGCCGGTGCGCGCCTATAAGAACGCCGAGAAATGTGGTCTGGGTAAACTGATCTCCTTCCTGAAAGACAACGCACAGATGATCACCCGCGCCAAAGAAGTTGACGCGCTGCACATTGACCTGCACGACGCCGCCTGCGGTGTGGCTGCGCTGATCGCCACCGGCAATTTCGACGCGGCGATTGATGAACTGGCCACTGGCTACTACGCCGACGCAGCTGCGGCTCTGACCAAGGCACTGTCGCACTGGAAAGTTGAGATTTCGTAAACGCCACAAACTTACTCGGCTCTCTCAACCGAAAAGCGCCCCCGGATCGGAGGGCGCTTTTGTTTTGCTCAACTGGCGTCACACACTGCCAGTCTTTTCAATAACCAATGCGCGCGCAACACCGTCAGGGTAGGCGACGTGCTCATCCCCGTCCTTGGCATGAAAAATGTCCCCGCATTCCAGTCGCAGTACGTTTTCGACGCCGTCGTCGCGCACGTGCATATCGACCGCACCATCCAGCACGACGAAGACCTCGGCCCCATCGTTTACATGCCACTTGTAGGGGGCGTCGGTCCAATGCAGGCGCACAGTTGCACCCTCAATCTGGGCGATGTCCAAAGCGTCCCAGGCGTTTTGGCCGGTGAAGTCTTTGGCGGTGATCTTTTGCATATTTCCCTCGTCATTGGTCGCGATATGATGTGTCGTGTCACCGGCTATATTACCTAGCTGGCGCTACGCGCGGGAGTTGCGCACCGACGGCATCCCCCTGCCAATCGAAGGAAATGAACGTGGATCAGACCGACAAACGCATTGTGGCAATTCTAGAAGGAAATGGTCGGACCAGCGCTGCAGAAGTTGGACGCCAGATTGGCTTGTCGCGCACAGCAGTGCAGGACCGTGTGACGCGTCTGGAAGCTGCCGGTGTCATCGAAGGCTATCGCGCGATTGTGTCACAGGAGGACGGCAGTCTTATCCGCGCGGTCTTGTTTGTGACAATAGCAGTGCGGCCCTGTGCACCTGCCTTGGACTGGCTGTCGTCGCTGACTGGGGTACAGGAGGTGCTGTCATTGTCTGGGGATGTCGATGCTCTGGTGCGTTGCGCGGTGCCGAATGTGGCCGCGCTGACGACGTTGAATGACCGTATCGGGCAGAGTGATCTGGTCGTCAGGAGTACGTCACATATTGTTTTGAAGACAGTGAGGTAGCAGCGGGGGGGGGCAGCGGGCAAGGCTGACAGTTTATACCGCGTCCCTAGATGTGGTGCGTTTACATGGTCAGATATTCATTCGGCATGAATGGCAGATCTGTATCCTGCGGACGCGCACCTGCGGCGGTTAGCATCGCGTGGATCTGGCCACGGTGATGGGTCTGGTGGTTAAAGAGCTGCATTGCCAGGGTCGTTTTCGGCTTGGTCACATCCTGTCCGATGGCACCGGAAAACCAGCTGAGGTCGCCTTGAAACCAGTCTGGCGTAACCTCGTGTGCCCATTTGAGGATGCGCAGATCGAAAGCCTTTCTGTCTGTTTTGAACGCCTGCCAGTCATCGGCAAAGCCCGTTGACTGAGGGATGCCAGTCGTCGGCGCTGGTGTACCGGCAAACCGGCTGAGCCAAATCATGTCGCCCCAATAGAGATGCGAAAACGTCGCGTTGATCGATCCGAAGAAGGCGCCACGATCCTGCAGACGCTCCGCCGCTGACAGGGTATCAGCGGCGGTGATCAGGTTTTCGTTTTGCCAGAGGTTATATCTGGCCATGGTCTGAACGTAGGCTTGGTTTGGCATATTACCTTACATACCCGGCGGCGGGGGTGGGGGCGGCATCACGGTGAACAACTGCGCCAGTTCGGCCACCTCATCTGCGGTTTTCCAGCCGTCCTGACCGGGCGTCCAGACGTGGGTCTCACGCTTTAGTTCACCCGTTTGGGCCATGCGGCCCATCTGGGCCTTGGAAAAGGGGCCTTTGGTCTGGCCGTTTTCAGCGATGTGCCAGACGTGCTCCACAGGGGGCGGGGGCGGTGGAGCCATAGCGGCAGGGGCTGCCTGTGCTGCTGCGCCCCCCCATGGTCCGGCCTGGGATCCAGTTTGAGGTCTGCGCTGCGGTTGAGACATCTGAGCGCCCATGGCTTGGGCCATCTGCAGGCCCATGCCCATTCCCATGCCGGCCCCCATGGATTGATCCAGTGCGCCGCCATTGCCCATTGCCTCGGCGGCTTTCCATTTCATGTGGTCGTCGAGGTTTCCGGCAATGCCGCGGGATGTACGGGCGTCCAGCGCCTTTTCCACTGCGGGCGGCAGGGAGATGTTTTCGATGTAAAGTTCCGGAATGGACAGGCCATACCCCGCCAGAACCGGATCGATGGCCTGCGCGATCAGCTTGCCAACTTCGGCCGTATTGGCGGCCATATCCAGCACCGGAATGCCCGCAGCGGCAATAGCTCGGGAAAATTCCTGTACGATGATGTTGCGGATCTGGAAGCTGACCTCATCCATCGTGAACTCGCCATCGGTTCCGACAATCTCTGTCAGGAACAATGCGGGGTCAGACACTTTGATTGTGTAGGTGCCAAAGGCACGGATGCGGGTCGGGCCAAATTCGGGATCGCGCAGCATGATGGGGTTTTTGGTGCCCCATTTCAGATTGGTAAACCGGTTGGTGTTGACGAAGTATATTTCAGACTTGAACGGGCTTTTGAACCCGTGGTCCCAGTGCTGCAGCGTCGTCATCAGCGGCATGTTGTTGGTTTCAAGCATATAGAGCCCAGGGCTGAACACATCGGCCAGCTGGCCTTCGTGCACAAAGACTGCCGCTTGGCTCTCGCGCACAGTCAGTTTGGCGCCATATTTGATTTCATGGCCCTCGCGCTCAAAACGCCAGACCAATGTGTCGCGACTGTCATCAACCCAGTGAATAACGTCGATGAATTCCCCAGTGAGGAAGTCGAAAATACCCATGAAACCCTCCTTCGTGGGCGGTGAAATTTAGTACGGCGGCGCGAGCATGGCGCAGCCGTCAGATGTGTTCAGATCTGCGCGCCCATCTGTTCAGCGGCCAGTTGGCGCACGATCGGGCGGGCCTCTGGCAGTGGCATTCCGATGCGCAGCCGGCGGTCATAGTGCATCGCAAGCAACCGCTCGTCGTGACTGGTCAGAAAGGCAAATTCGTCGTCGTCATTAAAGATAGAAGGTCGCGCGCGGGGGCTGTCGTTGATCAATCCCATGCCTTGGGCCATTTCCTCGTGGATGCAGGATTTGCGCAGGATGTCAGGATGTTCGGCGCGGATCACCACAACGGTTCGGGTGATTTCCTGGGGCTGACGCGGACCGCCGAAGCTGAGCATCAGGCAATGCGTCGAGCGCGGCATCGTCGCCACAAGGCGCAGAGATGTCGGATCCGCACCGGGCAGGACCTGCCGTAGTCGGGTCATCAATTGGGCCTGATCGTCATAGCCGGTGAAAAACACATGGAAATTGGCGCGGGCGGCGGGGGCCATCGACATCGGGTGGCGAGTGATGCGGCTGAGGCGTTGCGTAAACAGACGTGTGTTGGTGCGATCAAGCTGCCGCTGTTCCAGCGGGACAGAGCGGCCGAATTCTACGTTCACCCCAATTGGATCCGCCCAGCGGCGCAGTTGCGATGGGGTGGCGTCTGCCTGCCGTTGCCAGCTGCCGTTCTGGTATTCCTGATAGAAGGCGATCGCCTCGTAATTTTCGGCCAGCTGGCGGGCGGTATAGGGTGTATCAATGCCGCCGCCGTCGGTGCGCAACAGGCCCTGTACCAATTGATCCGCCTGTAGCGTGGCATAATAGCGCGCCAAGGTCTGCGCAGGGGCGGATGCAGGGATCACCTCTGGCTGAGGCGCGACGCGCGCCTTCGGCGGGGCCACGGGGGCGGGGGACACGTTCAAGGGGGTGCAGGCCGCAACCAGTCCCAGAACGCCAAGGGCCGCGCTCAGATTTAGCGCGGCCTTCGGGCGTGCTTGGTGGGCGTGTGGCCTCATTCTGGTTACTCCGCTCCGGCGGAGGTGGCGATGGTGTCGCCCACCCCGTCCTGGCGCGCCTTGGCAGCGGCCAGCGTGTCGCGCAGGTCAGCTTCCATCTGTGTCAGGTCGGCTTCGGCGGCGGCACGTTTGGCTTTGCCTTCGTCTGCGATTTCAAGGCTTTCGTTGATCGTGGCGATCAGATCGGCGTTGGCTTGTTTTACCGCCTCAATATCAAAGACGCCGCGCTCCATTTCCTGACGGATCACCTTGTTGTTTTCACGCAGATTCGCGGCATTGGCGGTCAGCAGTTCGTTCGTTAGGTCGTTGGCGTCGCGCACGGCGTTTGCCGCTTCGGCGCTGCGCTGGATGGTCAGGGCTTGGGCCAGCTGGGTTTCCCACAGCGGCACGGTGTTCACGAGGGTGGAGTTGATCTTGCCCACCAGCGATTTGTCATTTTCCTGCACCAAACGGATCGAGGGCAGAGATTGCATGGTCACCTGACGGGTCAGTTTCAGGTCGTGCACGCGGCGTTCCAGATCATCACGTGCGGCGCGCAGATCGCGCAGTTCCTGCGCCTTCATCACCTGCGCTTCTTCATCCGCGGTGTGCACTTCTGCCTCTTTGGCGGGGATCACGGTGGCGTCCAGTTCGGCAATCTTGGCCTCACCTGCGGCGATATAGAGCGCCAGTTCGTCGTAAAATTCCAACGTCTTTTCATAAAGCATGTCGAGGGATTTGATATCCTTCAGCAACGTATGCTCATGCTTCAGCAGGTTGTCGGTGATCATGTCGATCTGACCCTGCACGGTTTCAAAGCGCGCGGTGAATTTGGCAAAAGGCGCGGCGCGACCGATGATCTTTTCCCAGAAGCTGCGCTTGCGGCGGGTGTCCAGTTCGGACATGGAAAAACCGCGGATAGTGGTCACGATATCGCGCAGGGAATCACCTGCCGGACCCAGATCTTTGTTGCGCACATCGGTCAGCATAGCCTGAGAAATGCTCTGCAATTCCGCCTGCGCCTTGGACCCGAAACCGATGATCGACCCGCTGTCTTCCATGTCCAGTTCCGCCATCCGGGTGCGGATTTCAGCGCTGGCGCTGTCATCTGCGGCCTCCAGCGGCACCACATCGGTGCTGGGGGCGGGCAGGATGGCGGCGGTGACTTGTTCCACTTCTGCCAATGCGGCTTGGGCTTTTTGTTGAATGGTCGTAGACATTTTGGTCCCTTTCAAACTGGGAAAAATAGGCAGGCGGCGGGGCCGCAGAATAGGATGTTAACACTCACTCAACAGTGAGGCCTTCGCGTTTCAGCCGGTCGCGGAGCACCTCAATTTCGATGGTGAGGTCGCTGCGGTCTTCCAGCAAGAATTTTTCGGTGCGGGCGGCGAAGTTCTGCTCAAGATCGCTGAGCAACGCCATGTAGTCGTCGCGCGCCTGATCGTCGCCACTGCGGCTGTAGATGTCGGCAAATCGCACCGTCGCGTCGCGCGCACCCATCAGATAAACGCTGAGGTACTTGCGTGCTGCGGTCAGATCACGCGGATCCTCCTCGACCTTGCGGAAAAGATCGCGGGCAGTTTTTTCAAAGGACTGCAACTGGCGGCTGGCCTGGCGGTCCCCGGCGCGCGCCATTGCATCTCGCATTTCCGCCAGATAGGCCTCCGCCTCTTCCACCGCGCGGGCAACGCGGTCGGTCTGGAAGGTATCGATCCCCTCCATCCCCTTGTCCTTCAGCGGATCAAGGCCAAAGGCCATGAGATGCAACACTGTGCCCAGCACTGCAAAGATGCCCGCTTCAATAGGGCCAAAGCCAGCGATTCCCACCAAACCAAGACCAAGACCAAGGCTGATCGCGCCGATTATCTTGCGCGGCATGGCGGGGCGGCGGGCAATCTTGCGGGCCTCATAGGCCTCTTCAGCGCGCAGACCTTCGCGGGTCAGCCACGCGGCAAGGATCAAGACCCCCAGTGCAAAGAGGTATTGGGCCATGATCAAAGGCTCGGCGCGAAACGCCTTTAGGATCAGCGGCATCGGCAACAGGAACAATAGGTTAGAGCGTAGTCCGACCCGGCTGCGCACCGCACCACGAAATTCCTGTGACCCTGCGGATGGGGGCGGGGGCGTATTCGGGGTCGATGTCTGACCACTGTCGGGGCTGTATTTGCCGCCAAATTTCTGTGCCATTATGCGCCCCCCCAGATGGTGTAACACATCAGAAGGATCAGCAGCGCATAGGCCAGTTTCTGTAATCCGGTCGCAGACATTCAAAGGCTCTTATCAAAATGCAAGGCGGGCTTGCCGTTGGGATAAAACCTAAGGTGTCTGCCCCAGTTTCGCTAGGGGGAAGATTTGCCGGATCGGCGCAAAACCGTTGTGGCGTGCGGGTTTGCGCTGCTCTCTTGGGATCAGCGGCGGGGTTTGCCACCCTGTGGAGCACCTGACCGGCTCGCTGGTTTGCCACTTGCCCTGCCGCCAGCTTTACCACGGCGCAGCGACTGGCTGGTGTCCATCGCGCCTCTGCGGCCACGAGGGGCGTCATCACGGGCAGGGCGATCAGTGCGATCGCCACGCGGCCCTGCGGAGGATTTTCCGAAGGATTTCCCAGAGGGCTTGCCCGTAGGTTTGCCGCCGAATTTGCCGCCACGGCGTTCGTCGCTGCGATCCTCATCACGCGACTTGCCATAGCCCTTGGCGCGGGCATCGCGGCCTTTGCCGCCTGCTCCACGGGGCGCTTTCTGGTCCTCTTCACGCGGGCGGCCGGGCTGGCCGGGGCCGCCAAAACTGCCTTTGGATTTTGGTTTGCGCAGCGGGCGGCGTACCTTTTGGCCGGGGGTGGCCTCTGGGTCGGCGAAATCCTCCGCGCTCAACCCCAGTTGATCGCGGATCACTTTGCGGCGGATTTCCTCAACCTCACCCTGTTTCAGGGTGCCCAGTTGGAAGGGGCCATAGGACACACGGATCAGGCGGTTCACGCTTAACCCGATGCTTTCCATCGCGCGGCGAATTTCGCGGTTCTTGCCCTCGCGCAGGCCAATGGTGACCCATGCGTTGGCGCCTTGCTGGCGGTCAAATGTGACCTCCATCGGCTGGAATTTCTCACCATCTACGGTGACGCCCTTGCGCAGCGGGGCCAGTTTGGCGTCATCCACGGCCCCCTTCACCCGCACGCGATATTTACGCAGCCACCCGGTGGAAGGCAGTTCCAACTGCCGTTTTATGCCGCCATCGTTTGTCAGCAGCAGCAGCCCTTCTGAGTTGAGGTCGAGGCGTCCCACCGACATCACCCGCGGCATATCCTCGGGCAGGGTGTCAAAGATGGTTTCGCGGTCCTGTTCGTCCTTGTGGCTGGTCACCAGACCCGTGGGTTTGTGATACAGCCACATCCGCGCCGGTTCCGGCGCCTGCAAGGCGCGGCCCTTCACAACGATGCGGTCCTTGCCGGTGACGTTCAGCGCGGGCGAGGTGATCACCTTACCGTTCACACTGACCTGTCCGGTTTCAATCAGCTTCTCCGCCTCACGGCGCGAGGCAACGCCAGCCCGCGCAATCACCTTGGCAATGCGATCCCCGGCTGGGGTGGTTTCGGGGGCTTTGTCAGACATGGGGGGCGGCCTTTGTGGCAAACAGCAGAAAAGAGGCGTCAGACCTAACCCAAATTTGCCCATTGCGAAAGCGCTGATCTACGGGCACACCAAGGGCATGGTTTTTCGCACATACATGGATCAGGCGCTGGAGGAAGCGCAGGCTGCGGCCGCCCGAGGGGAGGTGCCGGTGGGCGCTGTTCTGGTGTCGCCTGCGGGTGAGGTGGTGGCCCGCGCTGGAAATCGCACGCGCGAGTTGTCAGATCCCACAGCTCATGCGGAGGTGCTGGTCATCCGCGCCGCCTGTGAGGCGCTGGGCAGTGAACGGCTGCCGGGCCATGACCTATATGTAACGTTAGAGCCGTGCCCGATGTGCGCCACGGTGATTTCCGCCGCAAGGATTGCACGGCTTTATTATGGCGCGTCTGATCCCAAAAGCGGTGGCGTGGCGCAAGGCCCCCGTATTTTCAGCCACAGCCAGTGCCATCATGTGCCAGAGGTTTACGATGGGCTCAGCGCGGCCCCGGCGGAGGCTTTGCTGAGGGATTTTTTCGCCGCCCGCCGTTAATGCGCATGCGTGGATTTTGACGTCAAAATCAGTTGGGTTTTCTGGCGCCGGAGGATCCGCTCTCGCAGATTACAGCTCGATCGGCTGCATCACCTCTGGTTCTATCACATTCACCTCCGGCAAGGCTTCGGCCAGTGCTTCGGCGGATTGTTCCAGGATCGGGAAGGTGCGGTAATGACACGGGATCACCGTTTTGAAGTCAAAGAAGGTCTTGGCCGCATAGGCCGCGCGTTTCATATCCATAGTGAAATGACCACCCGCGGCCAGAATGCCAATATCCGGCTGGTGCAAATCGTTAAAGATCTGCATATCCGCCATCACATCCGTGTCGCCTGAGACATAGATCGTGTGGCCTTCGCCTGCGATCATATATCCCGCCTCTGCCCCCGCATAGATCGGCCCGCTGTCAGAGCCGAGCGATGAGGAATGCACTGCGTTCACCATTGTGATCGCCACATCGCCGATCTGCACCGTGCCGCCCTTGTTGAAGCCGATGGTTGCGATGCCTTCGCTTGCCTCCCAGAACGACATCAGATCGTAAATTCCCACGACTGGAACAGACAGCGCCTTGGCCAGTGCCACAGTATCGGCGGAATGATCGCCATGCCCGTGCGTCAGCAGAATCGCGGTCGCGCCGTCGGTTGCGGCGTCTTTCTGATCTTCGGGAAACATCGGGTTGCCGGTGAACCACGGGTCGATCAGCAGGATTTGATCGCCGATTTCCAGGCGGAAACTGGCATGGCCAAGCCAGATGAGTTTCATAGGGTGTCTCCTCTACGTGCTGCGCGTTTTGCGTGTAGCTTAGCACGGGGTCCCCGAAAGGCGAGGGCAGGGTTAGCCCTGCGGCGATGCCGCAGTTGAAAACGGATCGTCCTCATAGCCGACACCGGCCAGATACAGGCCCTGCGGTGGGCAGACTGGCCCGCAGGCGGCGCGATCACAGGCCGCCAGCGCGTCGCGCACGCGGTCGGGCTCCCACGCGCCAGCGCCCACACGCTCCAGCGTACCGACGAAGCTGCGCACTTGGTTGTGCAGGAAACTGCGCGCCCGCAGGAAAAACCGCAACTCGCGCCCTGACAAGCCATCAACCTCGGTAATCGTTAGCTCATCCAACGTCTTTACTGGACTGGCCGCCTGACAGATTGAGGATCGGAAGGTGGTGAAATCATGCAGCCCGATCAGGTGTGTTGCGGCCTCGCGCATCGCTCCTGCATCCAGTTGGTGAGAGATTTGCCAAACCAGCCCCGCATCATGGGTCGCAGGTGCACGGCGCATCAACAGACGAAAGACATAGCGCCGCTCATGCGCCGAAAACCGTGCGTGCCAGTCATCATTGACGCGGGCCGCGCGGGTGATTGCGACGGGTGATGGTTTCAGATGGTAGTTCAGTGCCTCTGACAGGCGGAAGGGGTCCCAATCCTTTTGCAGATCGCAATGAGCCACCTGTGCCAGCGCATGCACGCCTGCATCGGTGCGCCCTGCGGCGGCGATGGTGTGCGCGCCCGGTTCCAGCTTCGCCAGCGCAGCCTCAATCGCGCCCTGTACAGAAGGCTGATCGGCCTGACGCTGCCAGCCTGCAAAGGGCGCGCCGTGGTATTCAACAAGAAGGGCAAATCTGGGCATGGCGGGGGCGTAGCGGAAATTGCACGACATGGGAAGGGGCACGGGACGGGTGCCGGACGGGTAGGTGTGATTTTAGGGGGAGTTCTGGCAGGCTTTCCCCGCAAACCCCTGCGTACGGTGCTTTTATCGCAGCAGGCGCGTGCCTATGTTGAATGGACAAGAGGGGTTAGAGGGCAGAGAGTACGTGATCATCTCATCCGTGGCAGAGGCGGTCAGCCGTCAATTGGAAACCGTGACTGACAGCGTTAATGAGGCGCTGTTTGAGCCGGTGATCCGTCTGGGCGTCACCGGATTGGCGCGGGCGGGTAAGACGGTGTTCATCACCTCGCTGGTCGCCAACCTCAAAGATCGTGGACGCATGCCGCAACTGCTGGCCGAGGCAGAGGGCCGTATCGCCACCGCCTTCTTGCAGCCGCAACCAGACGACACCGTGCCGCGCTTTGCGTTTGAGGAAAACCTTGCCGCCCTCACCGGCCCCGACCCGCATTGGCCTGACAACACCCGCGGGATCAGCGAGTTACGCCTGTCACTGCGGCTGCGTCCTGCTGGCCTGTTGTCCGGCGTGCGGGGCATGCGCACGGTGCATCTGGATATTGTGGATTACCCCGGCGAATGGTTGTTGGATCTGGCGCTGTTGGACAAAAGCTATGCTGACTGGTGTGATCATATCTTGACCCGCCTGCAGGCGCGTGAGGAGGCGGTGGGTTTTCTGGAGGATCTGCGGGGTGTTGATTTCGAGGCAAAGCTGGAAGAGGGCACCGCGCAGGCGCTGGCAAAATCCTTCACCGCCTATTTGAACGCGGCCCGCGCGGCAGGGTATTCGGATTGCACGCCGGGGCGGTTCCTGCTGCCTGGTGATCTGGCAGGCTCCCCCGTTCTCAGCTTCGCCCCGCTGCCGGATGGCGCTGCAGGTGCAGGTCGCGGCACATTGGGCCGTGAAATGGCGCGTCGGTATGAGGCATATAAAGCGCAGGTTGTGAAACCGTTTTTTCGCAATCATTTTGCCCACATTGACCGTCAGGTGGTGCTGGTGGATGCGCTGGGCGCTTTGCATCACGGTCCTGCTGCGGTGGAGGATCTGCGTCAGTCTATGGCTGACATTCTTGCCGCCTTTCGCCCCGGACGCAGCGCCTTCTTGACGCGTATCTTAGGCGGTAAACGGGTTGAGAAGATCCTGTTTGCCGCGACGAAGGCCGACCATTTGCATCACAACCAGCATCCGCAGCTGGCAGCGATCACCGAGGCGTTGCTGCGTGATGCCCGTGACCGTGCGGATTTCGCGGGGGCCAAGACGCAGGCGATGGCACTGGCGGCACTGCGCACCACGTCAGAGGCACGGCTGCCGTATGAGGGGCGCGAGGTGGACTGTGTTCAGGGCATCCTGCTGGATAGCGGCAAGCGGGCTGCTTTCTATCCCGGGGCGTTGCCGGAAGATCCCGCGCAGCTGCTTGCACCGGCACGGCAGGGGGAGACGCAGTGGCTGGATCAGGATTACGCAGTGATGTGTTTCGCACCTGCGCCACTTGAACTGCGGCCGGGGGCGGGGCCGCCGCATATCCGGCTGGACCGCGCGGCGCAGTTTTTGATCGGGGATGTGTTGTGATGGATGAGGCGAAGGCAACGAAAGGCCCTGTGCTGATTGAGCTGTCAGATGAGGTGACATTGGAGCGCCCTGATCAGGCGCCACCAGTTCCAGATTTTGGGCCGGATCCAGCGGCAGATCCGGCCAGTGCCCAGACCGGCCTGCAACGTGCCGTAACGCGGAGTGGCAGCAGTAAAGGATCACGTCTGGGGCGCTGGATCCTCGGGCTGGCGCTGTCTTTCCTCGGCACTTTGGCGTTGATTGCAGCCTATGATGCCGTGGCAGGTATGATCATGCGTGTACCGCTGTTGGGCTATGCGCTGGCCATACTTGGGGTTGGGGTGATCGTTGCGGTGGTCTTTGCCGTAATCGGCGAACTGGCAGCTCTGTCCCGTCTGTCCCGTGTCAGCGCCCTGCAGCGCAGGGCAAGCGCCGCACTGGCCGATCACGATCTGGCAGAATCGCGGAAGGTGACAGCGTCCTTGCTGCGGCTTTATCGAAATCGTGCGGACTTAGCGTGGGGGCGGCAGCGGTTTGAAGAACGTGCAGGCGAACAGTTTGACGCCGACGCGCTGATCGGTCTGGCAGAGCAGGAGCTGCTATCACCGCTTGACCTGCAGGCGCAGGCAGAGGTGCAGGTCGCCGCACGTCAGGTGGCGACGGTGACGGCGCTGGTGCCATTGGCGCTGGCGGATGTTTTGACAGCACTGACGGCCAACCTGCGGATGATCCGCCGTGTGGCGGAAATCTATGGTGGGCGTGCGGGCACTCTTGGCAGTTGGCGACTGTTTCGTTCGGTGATCACCCATCTGGTCGCCACTGGTGCGGTGGCGGTTGGCGATGATCTGCTGGGATCCATGCTGGGGGGAAGTGTGATGAGTAAGCTATCGCGCCGTTTCGGCGAAGGTCTGATCAATGGCGCCCTGACCGTGCGTGTTGGTGTCGCCGCAATGGAGGTCTGTCGTCCGCTCCCCTACGCCCAACGCAAACGTCCCAGCGTCAGCCAGATGGCGGGCGCTGCCCTCGGCGGAATGTTTGGCAAGGGGGACAAAGGGGCGGATTAACGCAGCATGGGGATGCCGTCGCTGTTCTTCACCTTTTCCACCACACCAGCGCGCAGGGATCGGCCGATGCGATGGGCCAGCGCGGACCAAGCGGCCGCTTGATCAGGGTGTAGCTCACGGGTCAGTACGCGGTCGAACAGTCCCAGCCATGTTTCAAACATACCGGGATGCACATTGCCTGCCTGCCGATGCACCAACAGAGGATTCCCATCATAGCAGCGTTCATTGAGAATCGCATTGGCCCAGAAGGCGGCAACCTTTGCCTCATGCGGTGGCCAGTCACTGATATGCGCAGCAAAGACCGGTCCCAATCCGGGATGTTCACGGATCGCCGCGTAGAAAGTGGCGACAACGTGCTCGATCTCTTTGCGGGTGATGTCAAAACGCGGCGGCTGGGCGGTCATGGGAAAATCCTTTCATTTTCAGGGATATGTCGCTGCGCCCTTGCAGACAAGGGGTGGGGGTGTCGCAGGGGTGGCGGTTTCCGACAGAAATGATCGGATTGCAATTCCCGACAAAACCTATCAAGTATTTGAAAATAAACAAAAAAATACTTGCGACATGCGGCGAGTCGGTCTAGGAATACTTTTACAGACTTTACGGTGATCGCTGAAACAGCCTCACCTTCCAGCCTGCCAGATCACGCTACGCAGCCAGCTTTGATGCCAGCCACGCCGCCAGATCTCGCCAGCCAGATAATGACTAGGAGAGTATCATGTCCGCCAAAGCTTGCACCACGTGCACCTTCTTCGACAAAGCCACCAAGGTCGCTGACAACGCAGGCCTGTGCCGTTTTAACGCCCCCAGCTTCCTGACCGAGGCAGAGCTGGACGCGAAATGGCCGGTCGTGAAATCGACAGATTGGTGCGGCCGCTTTGACGCCAAAGCGTGATCAGCGCCAGCGTTCGCCAGCACCTTAAGGTATAGGTTCGCGTCGCCTTAGCACGCATGTTTCGTAATCAGTACAGCAAGGCCCAATTCGCAAGATCCAGCCTCGCCACGTTTCGCACAGCACCATCCAGCCTGACAGGCCCAGCACGTCAGATCCAGCACCGCCGCCCGCCACCCCGCAAGGTTTTGAACCTCTGCATTGGTCGCCAGCCACGTCGCCAGATCTAACCAGCCAGACCTATCCAGCCAGATGTCGCCAGCCAGACGCAGCACGCCAGGTTTAGCCCATCAGGCCCAGTCAGAGTCACCAGTGACATAGCCCGCCAGCCGGGCGACCGGACCAAGAGAAGAGGGATCGCCGACGGGCGGTCCCTTTTTCGGTTTTTGGAAAAAGCCCCGGATCGCGCAGCGAGCCGGTTCGTGCCCGACTCCGCCCCCAGGGCGGGCACGAATTTGAAACGTTTCCAGATCATGTGACGCTTCGCAGCCTGCGGGGCCTGTGCCAAATTTCAGGCCGCCCTCGGGCTCGGGCACGAACCTACCGTTGTGGTGGCCTGTACGATTATGCCAGTGGCGCTCTGGCCAGCAAGCACTCAATGAAAGCCACATGTTGCGCTTTACCCTTAAGGGCTTCGCGCCTATAAGCGGACCCATGATGATGCACGCGATCATTATTCGAATTATTTGCCCGGCGCTCTGATCAAAAACGAGCGGCCGGGACAAGGCGTATGGGATACCGCGCCGCCTCTCTTCCTTAATTCAAGACCTGAGATGAAGGACGCCCGAAATGTGCGCCGACACCCCCGAATACAAAGACACGCTGAACCTGCCGAAAACCGACTTTCCCATGCGGGCAGGTCTGCCGAAACGTGAACCCGGCTGGCTGGCCCGCTGGAACGACATCGACGTCTACGGCAAACTGCGCCAGAAGGCCGAAGATGGCGCGCGCCAGCCGTTCACCCTGCATGATGGCCCCCCCTATGCAAACGGCCATCTGCACATCGGCCACGCGCTGAACAAAACCATCAAAGACATGATCGTGCGCAGCCACCAGATGATGGGGTTTGACGCGCGTTATGTGCCGGGCTGGGACTGCCACGGTCTGCCGATTGAGTGGAAGATCGAAGAACAGTACCGCAAAAAGGGCAAGAACAAGGATGAGGTCGACGTTGTCGACTTCCGCCAGGAATGCCGCGCCTTTGCCGACAGTTGGGTGGATATTCAGCGGGATGAATTCAAACGTCTGGGCATCACCGGCAACTGGGACAAACCCTACCTGACGATGGATTTCCACGCCGAAGCGGTTATCGCTGAGGAGTTCATGAAATTCCTGATGAACGGCACGCTCTATCAAGGGTCCAAACCCGTGATGTGGTCGCCGGTCGAAAAGACCGCACTGGCCGAGGCAGAGATCGAATACCACGATCACAAATCGCACACGATCTGGGTGCCGTTCAGCTTCGCCGCTGGCTCAGGCGATCTGGCAGAGGCCCGCGTGGTGATCTGGACCACCACACCGTGGACCATCCCGTCGAACAAGGCTGTGGCCTACAACGAAAAGGTCGCCTACGGCCTCTACCGTGTGGACGCGACAGAGGAAGAAAGCTGGACCAAACCCGGCGACCTCTACCTCTTTGCCGATGCACTGGCAGAGGACGCACTGGGCAAATCCCGCGTCACTGAATTTACCCGCGTGCGCGATGTTGCTGCGTCCGAATTTGACGGTGCGATCCTGAAACACCCGTTCCACGGTGTTGATGGGGCCGAAGGCTACTGGGACTATGAGGTGCCAATGATCGACGGCGATCACGTCACCGACGATGCGGGTACAGGTTTCGTGCACACCGCGCCCAGCCACGGTGCTGACGACTACGAATGTTTCGTCAAGCGCAACTGGCTGGACCGCATGACTCACAACGTCGGCGAAGAGTCCGAGTTCCTGCCGCATGTCCCGTTCTTCGCCGGCCTGCGCGTGCTGGATCACAAGGGCAAAGAGGGCAAGGCCAACAATGCCGTCATCGCCAAGCTGGTAGAGGCCGGTGGCATCATCGCCCGTGGCCGCGTGACCCACAGCTACCCGCACTCTTGGCGGTCCAAAGCGCCGATCATCTTCCGTAACACGCCGCAGTGGTTTGCGTCTGTAGATCGTGAGGTGGGTGATGGTCAGGATGAGATGGGCAAAACCATCCGCGAACGTGCGCTGAATTCCATCGACCAGTTGGTCAAATGGTGGCCGCAGACCGGGCGTAACCGTCTCTATTCGATGATCGAAAGCCGCCCTGACTGGGTGCTGTCGCGTCAACGTGCGTGGGGCGTGCCACTGACCTGCTTTATCAAGAAGGATACGCTGCCGACAGCGTCTGATTTCCTGCTGCGTGATCCGGCCGTAAATGCCCGTATTGTTGAGGCGTTCGATGTTGAAGGCGCGGATGCATGGTACGCCGAGGGCGCCAAAGAGCGCTTCATCGGCGATGCGGCCAATGCGGATGAGTATGAGCAGGTCTTTGATGTGCTGGACGTGTGGTTTGATAGTGGCTCCACCCACTCCTTCGTGCTGCGCGATCGCGAGGATGGGACTGATGACGGCATCGCAGACGTCTACATGGAAGGCACCGACCAGCACCGTGGTTGGTTCCATTCGTCGCTGCTGCAGGCCTGCGGCACCAAAGGTCGTGCGCCGTACCGCAACGTCGTGACCCATGGTTTCACGCTGGATGAGAAGGGCAATAAAATGTCCAAATCTCTGGGCAACACAATTGTCCCAGAGAAGGTCGTCCAGCAATATGGTGCTGACATCCTGCGTCTGTGGGTGGCCCAGACCGATTACACTGCCGATCAGCGTATCGGGCCGGAAATCCTGAAAGGCACCGCTGACAGCTACCGCCGTTTGCGCAACACCATGCGCTTTATGCTGGGCTCGCTTGCCGATTTCACCGAGGCAGACCGTGTCGATCCCGCCGACATGCCCGAGCTGGAGCAATGGGTGCTGCACCGTCTGGCAGAGCTGGACCATCAGGTGCGCACAGGCTACCAGAGCTTTGATTTCAACGGTGTGTGGCAGGCTGTGTTCAACTTTGCCACTGTGGATCTGTCGTCCTTCTACTTCGATATCCGCAAGGATGCGCTGTACTGCGATGGCAACACGTTGCGCCGCCGTTCGGCCCGCACTGTGCTGGACATCCTGTTCCACCGCCTGACAACTTGGCTGGCGCCGGTGCTGGTCTTCACCATGGAAGAGGTCTGGCTGGAACGGTTCCCGGGCAGCGACAGTTCGGTTCACCTGACAGATATCCCCGAAACTCCTGCCGACTGGCTGAACGAACCGTTGGCCGCCAAATGGGGCAAGGTGCGCGAAGTGCGCCGCGTTGTCACCGCCGCGCTGGAAATCCAGCGCACGGATAAGGTCATCGGCTCCAGCCTGGAGGCCGCGCCGGTTGTGCATGTGCGTGACACGGACGTTGTGGGCGCACTGAAGGCGATTGAGTTTGCCGATGTCTGCATCACCTCTGACATCTCTGTCACCAATGATCCGATGCCGGCAGAGGCGTTCCGCCTGCCCGAGGTTGAGGGGGTTGGCGTCGTTTTTGAAAAAGCGCAGGGACAGAAATGCCAACGCAGCTGGAAGATCATGCCTGATGTTGGCACTTACAAATACCCCGGTGTCTGCAAGCGCTGTAATGATGCGCTGGAAGAAATGGGTTTTGAGATCTAAGTCACGAAGGGCGCCGCTTCAGGCGCCCTTTTCTTTGACCTGTCGCGGGGGATGATATGCCTGAACTGACCGTTTCCAGCCCTGTCGGCGATCTGACTTTGACGGAGGAGAAGGGCGCGATCACTCGCCTGCGCTGGGGGACAGGTGGCGGGGATGATACGCCCTTGTTGCGACAGGCGGAGGCGCAGCTGGGTGCCTATTTTGCCGGAACGCTGACGCAGTTTGATCTGCCATTGCGGGTGGATAGCTCGGACTTCCAACGGGCGGTGTGTGATGCGATGTCAGCGATTCCTTTTGGGGAAACACGGACCTATGGGGAAATTGCCCGCGACCTTGGCGTGTCCGCGCAGCCGGTGGGGCAGGCCTGTGGGGCCAATCCCATTCCGGTGATTATTCCCTGCCATCGGGTGCTGTCGGCCACGGGGCTTGGCGGGTTTTCTGGTGACGGTGGGGTGGAAACTAAGGTGACGCTTCTGCGCCATGAGGGCGCGGCAGGGCTGTTGATCTGAGGCTTAGGAAAAACCTTTGCCCGGGCGGGCTGATAGGTTGGGCTGCGTCTGCTGATAACAAAACGCCCCGGCGCAGGTCCGGGGCGTTTTGGGTATCTGTGATATCAGGTTTTCGATCTGCTCTCTGGCACGATCTGCTGCACCATACCAACCAGCAGCAGATAGACCGAGGTGATCACCAGACCCCAGTGGGCCCAGCTTTCGGGGTGGAAATCGACCCATGCGGCCCAACCGGCAAAGAAGGTCCACGCCAGCGCCATCGGCAGTGACACCATACGCCAGCGTGCTGTGCGCACCGGATGGATAAAGCGCAGCGGCAGGAACATCGACGCGGCCAGTGCCACGACCACAGCGACAATGATCCAGAAATTTGGCTCAACAGCGAAGAATACAAGGATCGCCATGTTCCAGCAGCCGGGGAAACCGGCGAAGGAGTTGTCTTTGGTCTTCATCCGCGTGTCAGCGAAATACATCGCGCTGGAGAAGGTGATCAGGATGATCGCAAACCAACCGGTCCAGCCGGGCAGCAGCCCGGATTTGAACAGCGCAAAGGCCGGGATAAACACATAGGTCAGATAGTCGATGATCAGATCCAGCAGCACACCATCAAACTGCGGTGCGTAGTGTTTGACGTTGTATTTGCGCGCCAGCGGGCCGTCGATGCCATCAACGGCAAAGGCCACAACCAGCCACAGGAACATCAGGTCCCATTTCAATTCAACCGCGGCCAGCATGGCCAACATGGAAAAAACGGCGCCGGTGGCGGTCAATAAATGGACGCTTAGCGCCTTGGATTCTTGGGTAATAACCATTTTGGCCCTATTTCTTTGGCTCTTTGGCCTTGGGATGAGTTTGGTCATATACGTCCAAAATACGGGATAAGTCCACTGCCGTGTAGGTCTGGGTTGTGGACAGGGACGCATGGCCCAGCAGCTCTTGGATTGTGCGCAAATCACCGCCCGCGTTCAACAGGTGGGTGGCAAAGCTATGGCGCAGGGCATGGGGCGTGGCGCTGGCCGGCAGGCCCAGCTGCGCGCGGGCCTGCGCCATGGTTCGTTGCAGCATACGCGGGTTCAGCGGGCCACCACGGGCGCCGCGAAATAGCGCATCCTCACCGCGCAGCTCTAACGGCAGCAGGGCAAGGTAGCGATCGACCGCTTGACGTGCCACGGGCAGAACCGGGACTATGCGGTCCTTGTCACCTTTGCCGCGAATGTACAGCATTTCGGGCAGGGGGACGTCGGCGCGGGTGAGGCTCAACGCTTCTGATATTCGCAGGCCGCAGCCATAAAGCAGCGTCAGCACTGCGGTGTCGCGGGCGCCAATCCAGTCTTCACGCGCGTGATCTTCGACCTCCGCGATCACTGCACTGGCCGCATCGGGGGCCAATGGGCGGGGCAGCTTCTTGGTGAACTTCGGCGATCGTGTGGAAAGCACAGCGGTGGGGTCAAACCCCTCGCGCTCTGCCAGCCAGCGGTAGAAACTTTTGACTGCGGACAGTTTGCGCGCCAGCGAGCGAGCGCCAACATCCTGCCCCCGCGTGGCGGCCATCCATGCACGCATATCGCTGACGGTCAGGCGGGCAATGGCACCAAGACCCTGTTGTTTGCCGTGGTGGCCGGCCATGAAGCCCAGAAAGTCACTGACGTCGCTCTGATAGGCGGCGATGGTGTGATCTGATGCAGATTGCAGCGCCTTCTGGCTGTCCAGCCACCGTTGCAACGAATCGCGCGCGGCGGGAGAGATGATCATCACGACAACCAGCGCCGCATGGAACGCTCAAACACGCCAGAGAAAAACTCCAACAGGTTGGTGCCCTGCTGCGGTGAAAACAGATGCGGATCCTCCGCGCCCATGACCAGCATGCCGGGCAGACGGCCGGTGCCGAAATCCAGTTGCAGGCAGGCCTCAGATCGCAGGTAAGGCGCCTTATCCCCGTAGATGGCGGCAGATCCTTCCTGCATCTGACGCAGCACGATCTGGCGATGCGGCGCGGCGCGGCCGTTGCTGACGTAGCGCGCGACAAACCCGGGCTCTGCGACCTGCAGTACGCTGCCAAGGCGTTGCAGCGCAACCTCGCCTTCGGCATTGGCACTTTCCAGCACCAGTTTCATGCTGTCGACGCGCAGGATATCGGCAACAGGGCCGTTCAGATCCTTGAGGAAGGGTTCAAATTCGATCGGATCCAGCATTCGCAGAATGGCGCGATGGATCTGATTGGTGCCTGCAAGATTATCAAACGCCGCCGCCACAACAGAACGATGGGTGTCCTCCAGCCGGTCCAGACGATGTTCCAGCCGTTCCATCGCGATGCCGCGCAGATCAACGATATTGCCCCCCATTGCCCGTTCATTGGCGGCGATCAGCGCCTGCATCACATCCTGATCGTCCAGAATAACATCTGGTTCCGAGATGATCTTCTCGCGCAGGGTGTCGTCGATTTTTGCTGTGCTCATAGTGCTCTGTTTACTGTGCTGCTTTTGATGCGGCGGGTGCGGCCGTTTCGACCTGCGGTGTTGTTGATGGAAATCTAACAGAGGTTCTGCCGGATTTCTTCATATTTTTGCGGTTTCATGCGGCTTGACCAAAAGGTTTTGGCAGGCAAGTCATACCAATCTGAAACAGAAAACGCCCCCGAACAGGTCGGGGGCGCTGATTTTAGCTGTAAATAATTTACAGAATCTTGATGTTCGCCGCTTCGATATCGGCGAGGAAGGCGGCCAGACCTTTGTCGGTCAGCGGGTGGTTGGCCAACGCTTTGATTACGGCGGGGGGGGCGGTGATCACGTCGGCACCAACGCGGGCGCAGTCCTGAATGTGGTTGGCAGACCGGATCGAAGCAGCGAGAACCTCGGTTTCAAAACCAAAGTTGTCGTAGATGGTGCGGATGTCTTCGATCAGCTCCATACCGTCCAGCGCAATGTCATCGAGACGCCCGATGAAGGGGCTGATGAAGGTCGCACCGGCCTTGGCGGCGATCAGCGCTTGGTTGGCAGAGAAGCACAGGGTCACGTTGACCATATGGCCTTCGCCGCTCAGCACTTTACAGGCTTTCAGGCCGTCCCATGTGAGCGGTACTTTGACGGCGATGTTTTCGGCGATTTCCACCAGCTTGCGGCCTTCGGCGATCATCGCGTCGGCATCAGTTGCGACAACCTCAGCCGATACAGGGCCCGACACCAGATCACAGATCTCTTTGGTGACTTCCAGAATGTCACGGCCGGATTTCTTGATCAGCGACGGGTTGGTGGTGACACCATCCACCATGCCAAGGTCATTGAGCTCGGCAATGGCGTCGATCTCTGCGGTATCAACGAAGAATTTCATGGGGCGTTCCCTTTTGTGGCGCGGGTTGGCTATTGTCGCGTTAGCGTTTACCTCATGACGAGAAGGGGGGCTAGCCCCCGCGCGGTTTCAATCTGGATGGCAGGCGGATGGCAGCACAGAAACAGCAGGCAGAGCCCGAATTTTTCGAGTCGGGCGCATTGGTGGGCGTGCTGACGACCCAGCCGCTGGACCGTGTGCTGGACTATAAGGCGCCCGAAGGCGGCTGTTGGCGTGGCGCGTTTGTCGAGGTGCCGCTGGGTCCGCGCAAGGTCTTGGGCGTGGTCTGGGGCGCGGGGCAGGGCGGTTACGATCTGGCCAAGGTGCGCACGGTCCTGAAGGTGCTGGATGTTGCCCCGATGCGCGATGAGCTGAAGCAATTTTTGGAACGCTCTGCCGATTATACGTTGACGCCATTGACTGCTATGCTGCGGCTGGCGACCCGGGCGCCTGGTCTGGGTGATCCGCCGTCGATGCAGAAGATCTACCGTTTGGGGGCTGGAGAACCAGATCGCACGACGGCCGCGCGCACCAAGGTGATTGAGGTGCTAAAAGACTACGGCGGTCTGGCCTTCACGCTGAAAGAACTGGCCGAGATGGCGGATGTGTCGACCAGCGTGGTCAAAGGACTGGTGAAACAAAACGTCGTGTTGGAAGAGGACCGCCCGCGCGATCTGCCCTTTCCGCGGATGCACCATGATCACGCCGGCAAAACCCTGACTGATGCGCAGGCAGAGGCATCGGCGCAATTGCGCGCCGGCGTGGCCAGCCATGAATATGGCACCACCTTGCTGCGTGGTGTGACCGGATCGGGCAAGACCGAGGTGTATCTGGAGGCAGTCGCCGAATGTCTGGCGCAGGGGCGTCAGGCGTTGGTTCTGTTGCCGGAAATTGCCCTGACGGCGGAGTTTTTGACCCGCGTTGAAGCGCGGTTTGGTGCCAAGCCGGCCGAGTGGCATTCCGGTGTCACCATGACCGAACGCCGCCGCATTTGGAAAATGGTCGGTCAAGGCGGGGCGCAGATGGTGATCGGGGCGCGATCGGCACTGTTTCTGCCCTATCAGAATCTTGGCCTCATCGTCGTGGATGAGGAACACGACACCTCTTACAAACAGGAGGAGGGGGTTCTGTATAACGCCCGCGATATGGCAGTGCTGCGCGCGCATTTGTGCGGGGCGCAGGTGGTGCTGGCCTCTGCCACGCCATCGCTGGAAAGCTGGGTCAACGCCGATCAGGGCAAGTATCGCAAGATCGAACTGGTCAGCCGCTATGGCCCTTCGGTCATGCCGGACATGCGGGCGCTGGACATGCGGCAGGACAAGCTGCCGTCGAACCGCTGGATATCCAACCGCCTGCGCGATGAGGTGCTGGCGCGGGTGGCGAAGGGCGAGCAGGCGCTGTTGTTCATCAACCGTCGTGGCTATGCGCCGGTGACGATCTGCAGGGCCTGCGGCCATCAGATCGCCTGCGATGTCTGCGACGCGCGGATGGTGGAGCATCGTTTTCTCAAACGTCTGATGTGCCACCAGTGCGGAGAAACGAAACCGGTGCCCACCACCTGTCCCAATTGCGCGGCAGAGGATCGTCTGGCCCCCGTTGGGCCCGGTGTGGAACGTCTGGCCGAGGAAGCGACAGAGCTGTTTCCCGATGCCCGTGTGGTGACACTCAGTTCCGATATGTTTGGATCTGCGCGCGCGTTGAAAGAACAGATCGCCCAGATCGCCCAAGGGGGTGCGGATATCATCATCGGCACGCAGTTGGTGGCCAAGGGGCACAATTTTCCACTGCTGACGCTGGTGGGGGTGATTGACGCGGACCTTGGCCTGCAGGGATCGGACCTGCGCGCGGCAGAGCGGACGTTTCAACTGATGCGGCAGGTGGCAGGCCGTGCAGGCCGGTCAGAGCGCAAGGGCGTTGCTATCATGCAAAGTTATCAGCCCGAACACCCCGTCATCCGCGCTATTCTTGCAGGGGATGAGGAAGGATTCTGGCGGGCAGAGGCCGACCAGAGACGATTGGCAGGCGTGCCGCCCTATGGTCGGATGGCCGGCATCGTGATCAGTGCGCCGGATGCGCAAGCGCCTTTTGATCTGGGCGCGGAAATGGCACGGCGCGATGGGCCACTGCGCGCGATTGGTGCGCAGGTCTTTGGCCCCGCTCCGGCGCCCATTGCCCGTATCCGTGGTCGTCACCGAGTGCGTCTGCTGGTTAAGGCCGAGAAGGCCGCGCCGCTGCAACGTGCGCTGACCCAGTGGTTGGCGCAATTCCGGCCCGGGGGACAGATGCGCATATCGGTAGATATTGACCCGCAGAGCTTCCTTTAAGCATCCAGATGGGGCCTTGGCGGGGGAGGGTGCGCTTTTTTGAAGAGGCCTCTGTGCATCTGTGGGCAGTGTCCATCCTCGCTTTCGCGCCGGTTTGCGCGTATTGGCGGAGGGATGAAGACTGTCTACACCCTTGATCAAGCCGCTACCCTGCCGGTCTGGCGCCGCCCTGTTACCTTGCTGTTCTTGATGGCAGCGGCGATGCCGATTGCCTTTTCCACATGGTCGGCGCTGCTGAATAACTTCGTCATCGAGGTGGCGGATTTTGACGGATCTGACATCGGCTGGCTGCACACGGTCCGCGAAATACCGGGGTTTTTGGCGATCGGGGTGATCGCGATCATCATGTTCATGCGCGAACAGGTGCTGGGAGTCGTCTCGCTTGCGCTGTTGGGCGTGGCAACCGCGATCACTGCGTGGTTCCCGTCCATGGGGGGGATCCTGACCATTACAATGCTCAGCTCCATCGGGTTTCACTACTATGAAACGGTGAACCAGTCGTTACAGTTGCAATGGTTGTCAAAGGATCGCGCGCCGCAGATGCTGGGCTGGATGGCGTCGGCGGGATCGGCGGCCACATTGGTGGCCTATGTGCTGATCGTGCTCAGCTGGGAACGGTTGGGCCTGACCTATAATATGGTTTATATGCTGTCGGGCGGGATCACCGCTGTGATCGCCATTTTCTGCCTGATCGCCTATCCGCAGTTCGACAGTCCCACCCCGCAGGTGAAGAAGTTCATTCTGCGCAAACGCTACTGGCTTTACTACGCGCTACAGTTCATGGCGGGGGCACGGCGGCAGATATTTGTCGTGTTTGCAGGCTTCATGATGGTGGAACGCTTTGGCTTTGATGTGCATGAGGTCACGGGCCTCTATCTGATCAATCTGGTGGCCAACATCATCCTTGCGCCCATCTTCGGCAAAGTCGTGGCCCATTTTGGGGAACGCAAAGCGCTGGTTTTTGAATACGTTGGGCTTGTCACCGTGTTTTTGGCCTATGGTGGCATTTATTGGTTCGGCTGGGGCGTTTTATTGGCGTCGATCCTTTATGTGTTGGATCACATGTTCTTCGCCCTTGCGCTTGCGCTGAAGACATACTTTCAGAAAATTGCTGATCCTGCGGATGTGGCGCCCACGGCGGCGGTGGCCTTTACCATCAACCATATTGCGGCGGTGTTTCTGCCTGCGCTGCTGGGCTACCTGTGGCTGGTGTCGCCGGGGGCAGTGTTCCTGCTGGCCGCTGGCATAGCTGCCACGTCACTGGCGCTGGCCTGTCTGATCCCGCGCCATCCCGAACCAGGGAATGAGACGGTCTTTGCCAAATACCGCCGAGGGGCCGCCGCGGCCTGAGGCCTATTCGAGACGACATTGCCTGTTGAGGAGAGAACGCAATGGCCACAGACACAGCCAATCAGCCCGCAGATGAGGCAGCTCAGAAAGCCGCCCCACAGGCGCGCTTCACCACTGGGTCGACCATGCGCCACGTGGTGGTGATGACCCTGACCAGCGCGTTCGGGCTGAGCTTCATGTTCCTCGTCGACTTTCTGGCCCTGTTCTGGGTCAGCCAGCTGAAGATTGAAATGCTGGTTTCCGCTATCGGATTTGCTGCGACGATCCAGTTTTTTATTATTTCCGTTGCCATCGGCATGATGATCGCCGGTGTCGCGCTGGTCAGTCGTGCATTGGGCATGGGGCAAGGGGAGCGGGCGCGCCGGCTGTCGACTGTGGTGCTGGTCTATAGCGTGGCCATTCAGACGCTGTTGTCGCTGCTGGCGTTGATCTATCTGGAACCGCTTCTGCGCCTTAGCGGCGCTGAGGGAGAGACGTTGCAGGTTGCCCAATCCTTCCTCACCCTATCCTTGCCCAGCCAGCCGATCATGGCGGCGGGGATGTGTGCGGCATCTGTCCTGCGAGCCATTGGCGATGCGTGGCGCGGTATGATGGTGACTGTGATCGGCGGTCTCTTCGCGGCGGTGCTGGATCCGCTGTTCATCATCTATCTAGACATGGGCGTCGAAGGCGCGGCTTGGGCTATTGTTGGATCGCGCCTGTTGATGGCGGGCGTCGGCATCTATTGGGTGATTGCAAAACACAACATGATGGCGCGACCCAGACTGTCTGATTTCAGTCGCTTCCTTGGTGCCTATCTGGCGATTGCCCTACCGGCGGTGGCCACCCAAATGGCGACGCCTTTCGGCAACTGGCTGTTGATCCGCGCGATTTCCGAACATGGGGACGCGGCAGTGGCGGGCTTTGGCGTGGTCTCACGCCTGACGATCCTTGGCTTTGGCGGCATCTATGCTCTGTCGGGGGCGATCGGCGGTATTATCGGCCAGAACGCGGGCGCGGGCTTAGGCGATCGCGTACGGCAGGCCTATAACGACTCGCTCAAGTTTTGCGCGATTTACACGCTGGCCACATGGGCGGTGTTGGCCGCCCTTGCCGGTCCTATCGTCAGTGCTTTTGGTCTGAGTGCTGAGGCGGCAGAAGTGGTGGAAGTGTTCTGCTACTACGCTGCAGGCACCTTTGTGTTCACCGGTGCACTGTTTGTCGCCAACGCCACGTTCAACAACCTAGGCCGCCCCCTGTGGGCCACAGTGGCCAACTGGACCCGCGACGGGCTGCTGATGGCGCCCCTGGCGTTTGGTATGGGCGCGATGTTCGGTGCAGGTGGTGTCATCTGGGCGCAGGCGCTGGGCAATGCGGTCGTGGGGATCCTCGCAGGTTGGGTCGCATGGCGCTATGTGCAGTCGGGGCGTGGAATTGAGCCTGCAAAACCAGCCAAGGCTTGACCCCGGCGCAGGCTGGGCTTAGGCGCAGGCGTTAAGACTTCAGATAGATTTCAGCCCCGGAGGCCGCCATGCCCACCTTTACCGCCCTGACCACCCTGCCTGGAAAAGCACCTGCTGAGGCGCTGGGCGAAGCGATGGAGCGTCTGACCCCCGAACCCACTGGCGTCGGCGTGTTCGAGATTGAGGATGGTTCTGGGCTGTGGGAAGTGGGTGCCTATTTTATCGAGGCCCCGGATCAGGCCGGTCTGGCGGTTCTGGCCGCAGCCTTCGATGCCAAGCCTTTCGCGATTTCTGAACTGCCTGAAACTGACTGGGTCGCCAAGGTAAAGCGTGAACTGGCACCGGTAGAGGCAGGGCAGTTCTTTGTCTATGGCAGTCATGATGCAGATCAGGTGCCGGAAGGCTGTGAACCTTTGTTGATCGAGGCTGCGATGGCCTTTGGCACAGGCCATCATGGCACCACGCAGGGCTGCCTTCTGGCACTGGACCGTCTGGACAAGGCAGGTGTGAAAGGCGCGAATGTCGCCGACATCGGCTGTGGAACCGCCGTTCTGGCCATGGCGGCAGCGCGCATCTGGCCGAACCCTGCACTGGCTGGTGATATTGACCCCGTCGCGGTCGAAGTGGCGGCGGCCAACGTCAAAGTCAACGATCTGGATGGCCGCGTGACCTGTGTGGTCGCCGCAGGTTTTGACGCGCCGGAACTTCAGGCCGCGGCCCCGTTTGATCTGGTCTTTGCCAACATCCTGAAAGGGCCGCTGATTGATTTGGCCCCTGATATGGCAAAGAACCTTCAATCGGGTGGTTACGCGATCCTGTCGGGTATTTTGAATGAACAGGCCGATGAGGTGATCGCCGTTTACGCCGACAATGGTATCAGCCTGACCCACCGCGAAGAGATCGGCGAGTGGACAACGCTGACTTTGCAGAAATAATCAGTAAAATAAGGGGTTTTAGCCCCTTTTTGACATGAAATTGGGGCGCTTGCCCCAATTTTGCCTTATTTCGCAGGTATCAAAAGCTCTTATAGTATTGAGTGGGGCTCGACCTTCGGAGGTTGTTATGTCTGATGCCTTTAACGAGTTTGATAACAGATTACGTCGCATCGATGAAAAAAATGCGCGTCTGAAAGAGAACGGTTTTGTCACGACCGTCAACCGCGATGGATTGATCGTGGTGCGCCCGCAGCGGAAACGGTCCGTCCTGCCGTGGCGCGGTTTGCTGTTTCTGCTGCTGGGATTCATCGGATTCAAGACGCTGCTCTTGGCCGGAATCGGCTTTGCCACTTATCAGGAACGGGTGGATGACCTCTATGCTGGTGGCGTGGTGGAACGCGCGGGTGCGTTTCTGATGCAGCCTGATCCAATCTCAGAGAGCCTAGCGCTGAAGGTGCGTCCTTACTTGCGTTGAGGCTGAGTTAAGGCTGCGTTGTGCCCGACCTTTTATTTCCGTCCTCAGATAGAAAATCCGTCCTGACATAGAAAAGCCCTGACTGAGCGATCTCAGTCAGGGCTTTATGACTTCGGGGAGCGAAGTCGCGGGGTCAACTCTTGGTCGTTAACACCGTGGTCGCAAGGCTGCGATCAGCGCTTGCTCACCTTGTCGATGTCAGCGCGAACCATGCCGATATCGTCCAGCTCGCGGTCGCTCAGATGGGACAGGGCCTTGCGAGTGATGCGTGCCTCGTTCCAAGTGCTGAAGGTTTCGCGCATGTGGGTCAGACCGTTTACCGCAACAAATGCGGTACGGGCGATAAGGCTGGCCATTGCGCCAGCCTGATACTGGGTGCGGGTGTTCTCATAGACAGCCATATCAGGAACCTCTGTTTCGTGTTTCGTTACTTCTACTTTGACGGCATCTAGAGCGCCTTTTTTATCCGCACAACTGGGCTGAATTGCATATCTTCTATGCGGTTTGTGCATGGCCGTCGCAGGGCTGTTATCTGCCTGTAACAAAGGGGCAAAAGCGACATCGTCCGGCGTCGTTTTCAGCGATTTCAGTGGCGAAATTCAGACGCTTTTGACGCGAATAAGCCACGCGCGTCGTTTTTGAGCTTTTCGCTTTGGGCTTGGTGTTTGTTCCCCCTTTGTGCTACTGATTAAAAAAAAATGGATAAAAAGGGGCAGTGATGCGCGTTTTGGGGATCGATCCTGGGCTGCGTAACCTTGGCTGGGGTGTAATTGAGGCGGATGGAAGCCGTCTGAGCCATGTTGCCAACGGGGTGTGCCAATCTGATTCGGGTGCGGATCTGGCACAACGGTTATTGTCTTTGCATGAACAGCTGACCGATGTGTTCAACCGTTTTCAGCCTGACACCGCCGCGATTGAGCAGACTTTCGTGAACAAAGATGCTGTCGGCACCCTGAAACTGGGTCAGGCGCGGGGCGTTGCCTTGCTTGTTCCGGCGCAGTTTGGTCTGCCGGTTGGTGAATATGCCCCGAACAAGGTTAAGAAGACTGTGGTTGGTGTTGGCCACGCGGCGAAACAACAGGTCGACCATATGGTAAAAATGCAGCTGCCCGGTGTGGTGATTGAGGGGCCGGATGCGGCAGATGCGCTGGCCATTGCCATCTGTCACGCGCATTATTCGCGCGGTCCGGGTTTGAATGCCACGTTGGGGGCTGCGGATGGTATAGGTGGCTTGCGGATTAAAGAGGTGCGCAGATGATTGGTAAACTCTCGGGTATTCTGGACTATCGTGGTGAGGATCACGTGCTGATCGATGTGCGCGGCGTGGGCTATATCGTCTACTGCTCAGATCGCACCATGGCGACCCTGCCGCGCGCGGGGGAGGCGGTGGCGCTTTATACCGATATGCTGGTGCGCGAGGATCTGATGCAGCTCTTCGGCTTTCCGACGCTTTTGGAAAAGGAATGGCATCGTCTGCTGACCTCCGTTCAGGGGATCGGTGCGAAGGCGTCGCTGGCGATTCTGTCTGCACTGGGCGCAGAGGGCGTTAGCCGCGCCATCACGCTGGGAGATATTGCGGCGATCAAAGCGGCCAAGGGTGTCGGGCCAAAGACCGCGCAGCGTGTGGTGCATGAGTTGAAGGATAAGGCCCCCGGTGTCATGGCGATGGGCGGCACGCTGTCCGCTGCTATGGGAACCGAGGCCGCCGAACCTGCTGAGGTGATCGAGGATGCGCCAAAGCCTGCACGCAAACCCCGCAAGCAGGCGGAACCCACCGCGGTGCAACAATCGGCGGCGGCGCAGTCTGATGCGCTGTCGGCCCTTTCAAACCTCGGCTACGCACCGGCGGAGGCGGCAAGCGCTGTCGCCCAAGCTGCGCAGGATGCGCCAGAGGCAGGCACATCGGAACTGATCCGCGCTGCGCTGATCCTCTTGGCGCCGAAGGGATAAGCTAGATGATTGACGCCGATCCGAACCTGCGGCCAGACCCGCTGCCCGAAGACAACGACCGCGCCCTGCGTCCGCAGGAACTGGGCGATTTCATCGGTCAGGCAGAGGCGCGCGCGAACCTACGTGTCTTTATCCAATCGGCCCGCCAACGGGGCGAGGCGATGGATCACACCCTGTTTCACGGCCCCCCCGGTCTGGGTAAAACCACGCTGGCACAGATCATGGCGCGGGAGCTGGGGGTGAATTTTCGCATGACCTCAGGGCCCGTTTTGGCCAAGGCGGGTGATCTTGCGGCGATCCTGACGAACCTTGAGGCGCGAGATGTGTTGTTCATCGATGAAATCCATCGTCTGAATCCCGCCGTCGAAGAAGTGCTCTATCCCGCGATGGAGGATTACGAACTGGATCTGGTGATCGGTGAAGGTCCGGCTGCGCGCACCGTGCGGATTGAGTTGCAGCCGTTTACGCTGGTCGGGGCAACCACCCGACTGGGTCTGTTGACGACGCCATTGCGCGACCGGTTCGGCATCCCGACACGGCTACAGTTCTACACCGTGGATGAGCTGAACGAGATTGTGACGCGCAACGCCAAATTGTTGGGGGCGCCCGCAACACCCGATGGTGCGCGGGAGATCGCCAAACGGTCCCGCGGTACGCCCCGTATTGCGGGCCGCCTCTTGCGGCGTGTGGTGGATTTTGCCGTGGTCGAAGGCGATGGCAAGGTCACGCAGGCACTGGCCGATCATGCGCTGACGCGGTTGGGGGTGGATGATCTGGGCCTTGATGGCGCAGACCGTCGTTATTTGAGCCTGATTGCTGAAAACTACGGTGGCGGTCCCGTTGGAATCGAAACCATTGCGGCTGCGCTGAGTGAGAGCCGGGACGCACTGGAGGAGGTGATTGAACCTTTCCTGTTGCAGCAGGGCCTGATCCAACGCACCCCGCGCGGTCGAATGCTGGCGGCGAAAGCATGGCGGCACATGGGGCTGGAGGCGCCACAGCGCAGTGAAAAAGAACAGGGCACCCTCTTTGGCAAGTGATCGCACCGACACCCCGCGTGATTTGGCCGGGTTACAGGACATCGCCGTGCGGATTGGCCAGATCTACGGTGACAATTTTGATGTAACGCGGGATGGTAGTTTCTACCTCGGCAAGATGATGGAAGAATTGGGCGAGGTATCATCGGCCTATCTGAAACTCTCTGGTCGTTCGCGTGGCAGCGATTGTGATCCCGATGTGTTGCGTCGTGACTTAGAGGACGAGATGGCCGATCTTTTTGGCTTTGTCTTGTTGTTTGCAGACTGGCAGGGGGTGGACCTTGCCCATGTCTTTGCGCGAAAATGGGGCAAGTATCTGAAGGATCCAGAATGACACCCGAAGCCCTCTCTCCCGAAGCTGTTCAGGCGCTGTTCACCCGCGACGGCGGCGATTATGTTTTTGCCCGTTGGGGACGTCCCATCGTACCTGTGGTTTTCGGTGTTGAGGAGGAGACGCTGGAGGTCGTCAAAGGCGCGTTGGAGGCTGTGGTGGCCCTCGCCGGTCACAAGATGGCCGAAACAGACCCCGAGTTGGGCGCCAATCTGATGTTCTTCTTCTTCAAGGACTGGGATGAGTTGTTAGAGGTGCCGAACCTTGATCAGTTGGTGCCGGATCTGGCCACGCTGGTGGGCAAACTGAAAGAGCAGGATGCCAACCAGTATCGCGGTTTCAGATTTGATGATCTGGGGGCCATTCAGGCGGCTTTTGTCTTCGTGCAGATGGATGTGTCAATGGCCCAGATGCCCGCTGAAACGCTGGCGCTGACGCAGGTGGTTCAGGTGATGCTGCTTTGGTCAAATGCGGCCTTTGCTGAAACCTCGCCGCTGGCGCTTGCGGGTGAGGCTGTGATCCTGCGGCCCGATGTGGCCGGTGTGATCCGCGCGGCCTATGCACCGTTGATGCCGGGATCAGACCGCGATCCGTCCCACGCGCTGCGCCTTTATGCGCGTCTGCAGGTGCAGGGCGATCTGGTGATCGAGGATGACAGTGACCAGATCCAGCGCGGCGAATGAGGCGGCTGTTCATCGCTCTTGATCTGCCGGAGCCCTTGCGCGATGGGCTGTTGGGGGTGGCAGAGGGGCTGGGCATTGGCCGTGAGGTGGAGGAGGAGAACCTGCACCTGACCCTGTGCTTCCTTGATGCGCAGCCGGACGATGTGCTGGAGCCGCTGCATGAGGGCCTCAGCGATCTGCGTCTGCCGCAGGCGCGCCTGCAATTGCAAGGGCTGGAAGTATGGGGTGGCAAATCCCCGAACGCGCTGGTCATGCTTGCCGAACGGGTTCCGGAACTGCTGCATCTGCAGGAAAAGGTTGTGCAGGTGGCGCGCGGGGCAGGGATCGACCTGCCGCGTCGTCGGTTTAAACCTCATGTGACGCTGGTGCGCTTCCAGCGTGGTCTGCCGCCTGATGCGCAGGCGCGACTGGCGGCGTTTGTGCTGTCACAGGGCGCGGTCACGATGGCGCTTGAGGAGGGGGTGACCTTTTCCCTCTACCAATCGACCCTCACCGCTGATGGCCCTATTTATGAGCCGCTGGCCAGCTATGACTTGCAGCCTCTTTAACGTCTGCTACGGTGCGGTTACCGGATTATAGAAGGCAAGCAGATGATCTACGAACTCCCCGTGCGCGTTTACTACGAAGACACCGACATGGCGGGCATCGTCTATTATGCCAACTATCTGAAATTCATTGAGCGCGGCCGCAGTGAATGGGTGCGTGAGATCGGAATCGATCAGAACGCGATGAAGGCCGAGGGCTTCGTCTTTGCTGTCCGTCGGGTGGAGGCGGATTATTTGGCGCCCGCCAAGCTGGATGATGAGCTGATCGTCACCACAGAGGTGGCGCAGGTAACAGGTGCACGTCTGGTGATGGATCAATGGGTAACATGCCAGGGCAAAGCCCTATTTCACGCCGTGGTCACCGTGATCATGATGAATGAAGACGGTCAGCCCGCCCGCATGCCCGCAAACATTCGCCAGATGGTGAACTAGGCTCAGGATCGGCCGCTGTTACAGCGCTGTTGCGGCAACGGGGGTGGGGCTGCGCCTAAACCTGATCAATTTTAGGCGGAAAGGCGCGTGTTGACGCCATTTTGATGGCTTTCCCCCTGATTTTCAGCTAGCTTTGCGCGTAAACAAAGGTCGACAAACGGCCCAAGAGAGCAGAGCAGGCTTATGGAAACAGAAACCCTTGCCTTGGCGCAGGAGATTGATTTCTCCATGTGGGCACTATTTGCACGCGCCACACTGACCGTGAAACTGGTGATGTTGCTGCTGATTGTGGCGTCGTTCTGGTCTTGGTCGATTATTATTCAGAAAACCATCTCCTACCGTGCGGCCCGGCGCGAGGCGGCGCGGTTTGATCGCGCCTTCTGGTCGGGGGAGCCACTGGACGGTCTCTTTGATCAGATCGGGCCGGACCCCAAGGGGCATTCGGAAAAAGTCTTTGCCGCAGGCATGATCGAATGGCGTCGGTCGCATCGTGATGATGGGGGATTGATTGCCGGTGCGCAGGCACGGATTGACCGGTCCATGGATGTGGCCATCGCCAAAGAGGCCGAGGGGCTGCAAAACGGCCTGCCGGTTCTGGCGACCGTCGGTTCCACAGCGCCCTTTGTCGGACTGTTCGGCACCGTCTGGGGCATCATGGTGGCCTTCATCGACATTGCAGAGCAGCAGTCGACGAACCTCGCTGTTGTTGCACCGGGCATCGCAGAGGCGCTTTTGGCGACTGGCCTCGGCCTGTTGGCGGCGATTCCGGCCGTGGTGTTTTACAACAAGCTCTCTGCCGATGCGGATCGCATCATTGCGGGCTATGAGGCCTTTGCGGACGAGTTTTCCACTATCCTCAGCCGTCAGTTGGATCTGTGATCCATGGGCGCGGGTGTGATGAAAAAGGGGGCAGGCGGCGGGCGCCGCAGACGCGCGCGGCGCGGTGGTGCCCAGCCGATGGCAGAGATTAACGTTACGCCGTTTGTGGATGTGATGCTTGTGCTCTTGATCATCTTTATGGTCTCGGCGCCCTTGATGACGGTGGGTGTGCCGGTGGAGTTGCCGAAAACCGCCGCTGGTGCTTTGCCCGGCGAGCAGGAAGAACCGCTGGCAATCACCATCACTGCCGAAGGCACGGTGATGATCCAGAAAACCGAAGTGGCGCGCGTCGATCTGGTGGGCCGCTTGCGTGCCATCGCGGCGGAGCGTGAAGGCGATCGTGTGTTCCTGCGCGCGGACGGATCCGTGTCCTATGAGGATGTGGTGCAGGTCATGGGCGCGCTTAACCGCGCGGGCTTTAGCAATATTGGTCTGGTGACAGACACAGGCGGCCCCGCACTTGACGCAGAGACAGAGACCACAGGGAACTGATCGCAGATGCAGATCGGCTACACCATTTCAGGCGTTGCACATGTCGGCCTCATCGGCTGGGTGCTGTTCGGCGGGGCGTTCCAGCCCACGTCGGAACCGTTTGAGGTGACCGAAGTGGTGGCTATTTCTGAGGCGGAATTTGACAGTCTGTTCAACACCACCCCGCCAGAGGTGCCGTCCACAGATGTGGTCGCGCCAGAGGTCCCAGATGTGCCCCAGGATCCGCCCGAGGACCCTGCGCCTGTGCGTCCGCCCCCGCGCCCAGAACCGCCCCAACCGGTGGAACCTGACCCGCCTGCGCCGCCGTCGCCTGCGGACGATGTAACGGTGATCGCGCCGGAACCAGAGGCCCCTGAAACTGAGGGCCCGGTGACCCTAGAACCGCTGCGCCCCGAGGCGGCGGATCGTGTGGCACCGACACCGGTAGAGCAGCCTGATCCAGAGGATCAGGTGGCTGATGTGGCGCAGGAGGTGGAAACCTCTGATCAGGCGGGCGAGGAACAGCTGCCCGACCAAGAGCGCACCGTCGAAGAGGCCGCCGCGACAGAGATTGTGACAGAGGCTGAAGAGGCAGAAGAGCAGGGGCTGTCCCGTTCCCTGCGCCCGCGCCTGCGGCCGAACCGCCCCGAGCCACCGCAAGAGGTAGCGCAGCAACCAGCGCAGGAACATACCCAGTCTGCGGTTGACGATGTGCTGGCCGGATTGGCCAGTGAACAAGCAGACACGCCGTCGGAGCCTGCGCGCCCATCGGGTCCGCCGCTGAGTGCGGGTGAAAAGGATGCTCTGCGGGTGTCAGTGGAAAAATGCTGGAACACCGGATCGCTTTCGTCGGCCGCGCTGCGCACGACGGTGGTGGTCTCGGTTGCGCTGTCCGAGGATGGTAAGCCCAACGCAGGCAGCATCCGTATGCTGTCCAGTTCCGGCGGCACCGGCGGGTCTGTTAATCAGGCCTTTCAGGCGGCACGACGGGCAATTATCCGCTGTGGTGCCCGCGGTTTTCCGTTG
Organism: Thalassobius sp. Cn5-15; assembly: GCF_022347685.1. Classification (GTDB taxonomy): domain Bacteria; phylum Pseudomonadota; class Alphaproteobacteria; order Rhodobacterales; family Rhodobacteraceae; genus Thalassobius. Next base: position 162,693 of record NZ_JAKRGF010000002.1, on the reverse strand, counting down.
CCGGTGGAAAAATTTGAACAATGGCGTGAAATTGAAATGACCTTCAATCCGGAGAAAATGAGGATCAAATGATCAGACGTTTCCTGACCTGCCTCGCGGCGACCATGATGCTTGGCCTGCCCGCTATAACAGAGGCGGCCCCGCTTCGGATCGAGATTACCAATGGCGTGATCGAAGCACTGCCCTTTGCCGCCCCTGATTTCGTCGCGGAAAGCAGTAACGCCAGCCAACTGGCCAAGGACATCGCGCAGGTTGTGGCCGATGATCTCAGCGGCACCGGCCTGTTTGAGGAAATCCCAGACAGCGCCTTTATCAGTACGATCACCAGTTTCTCCAGCCCTGTGCAGTTCGCCGACTGGAAGGCAATCAATGCCGAAGCGCTGATTTCAGGCGCGGTCTCTGTGCAGCCGGGCGGTGGTCTGACGGTGAAATTCCGTCTCTATGACGTGTTTGCGGGCACGGAATTGGGCAGTGGGCTGCAGTTTACCGGCACGCAGGATGGCTGGCGGCGCATGGCACATAAGGTGTCGGATGCGGTGTATAGCCGGATCACCGGTGAAAGCGCCTATTTCGACAGCCGTGTTGTGTATGTCAGCGAAACCGGTCCCAAAAATGACCGCAAGAAACGTTTGGCGATCATGGATTATGACGGCGCCAACCTGCAGTTTCTGACCGATAGTCGCGCCATCGTGCTGGCACCGCGCTTTTCGCCCACGGGTGACCGAATCCTTTATACCTCATATGAAACGGGGTTTCCGCGGATCTACGTGTTGGATGTGGCCTCGGTCCGTCGGCGGGTGCTGGAACAGCAAAACGGTACCATGAGTTTCGCGCCGCGCTTTTCGCCTGATGGGCAGACAGTGCTTTATTCGCTGACGCAGGGCGGCAATACCGACCTTTACAAAATGGACATCAATTCGGGGCGTACCCAGCGGCTGACCTCGGCACCGTCGATTGAAACCGCGCCCAGCTTCAGTCCCGATGGTCGCCGCATCGTGTTCGAAAGCGACCGCAGCGGCACCCAGCAGCTGTATATTATGGATGCCAACGGCGGCGAGCCGCGCCGGATCAGCTTTGGTCAAGGGCAATATGGTTCGCCCGTCTGGTCGCCGCGCGGGGATCTGATCGCCTTTACCAAACAGAACAAAGGCCGCTTTCATATCAGCGTCATGCGCATAGATGGGTCTGAAGAGCGGGTTCTGACCTCCTCCTTCCTGGATGAGGGGCCGACGTGGTCACCGAACGGTCGGGTGATCATGTTCACCCGTGAAACTCAGGGTGCCAACGGTAAGGCCAGCTTGTTTTCGGTCGATATCACCGGACGCAACCTGCGCCGTGTGCGCACGCAGGGCGGTGGATCGGATCCGTCGTGGTCGCCGCTGCAGGAATAACAGACAGGCCGCCCGCGCCTTTGGGATGTGGGGGCAGGGCTTGACCTGATTTGCGCTTTGCCCCCCTACTGTTGGAAACGGGCGGAGGCAGGTCAGACTGCAAGCTTGACGGAAACGACACGTGGATTGGTGCGCCGATCAGATAGAGACACGCTCTGCTAGGGCGCAGATAGAGGTAAGGGCAGGAAGATGATGAATTTGGCGATGAATAAAGGGCTCACACGGGCATTGATGCTAACCGGTGCACTGGCGCTGGCAGCCTGTACCAACCCTGGCGCAGGTGATGACGTCTACCTCAGCGGTGATCCGTCGGCAGGTGGGGTGGCTGGCGTGCAGGGTGACCCCAGTTCGCCCGCGTATTTCCAACAGACCGTTGGTGATCGCATCCTGTTTGCGGTGAACGAATCGACAATTTCGCCCACCGCTGCTTCGACGCTGGATCTGCAGGCGGACTGGCTGTTGCAGAACATGGATTTCAGCGCAGTGATCGAAGGTCACGCTGATGAACAGGGCACCCGCGAATACAACCTCGCCCTCGGGGCTCGTCGGGCCAGTGAAGTGCGCCAGTATCTGATCCAACGGGGGATTGCGCCCAACCGCCTGAAGGTGGTTAGCTTTGGTAAAGAGCGGCCGATCTCGATTTGTTCGGACGAAAGTTGCTATTCGCAAAACCGTCGTGGTGTGACGGTATTGTCGGCAAGTTAAGCCCCGCTGCTTGCAGGCAGGTACAACCGGCGGGATCGCCACTACAGGATGAGAGAACAGATGCGCTGGATTGCTATTGTCGCCTTACTTGTTGCCACCGCCCCGCAGGATGCCTGGGCGCAGGATCGCGACCAGACGCTGGCAGATATCCGGCAGGAGCTGTCAGTTCTCTATGTGGATTTGCAGCGGCTGAAGCGCGAGCTGAACACAACCGGCGCCCCCACTGCGGCGTCGGGCGGCACGTTGTTGCAGCGCGCCAATGCGATTGAGACGCAGATGCAGCGCCTGACCGCAAAGACTGAAGAGTTGGAGTTCCGCATCAATCGCATCGCCACGGATGGCGGCAACCGTGTGGGGGATCTGGAATTTCGTCTGTGCGAGTTGGAGTCCGGTTGTGATATCGCCACGCTGGCTGAGGGCAGTACTCTTGGCGGCGACGTCGATGTGGCCGCGCCTGCGCCGGATGCCGGTATTGTTGAGGGGCCTGAGCTGGCGATTGGCGAAGAGGCGGATTTTGAACGCGCTGACGCGGCGCTCAATGCGGGTAGCTATGCTGAGGCGTTGGGGCTTCTGGAGACGTTCCTCACCACCTATCCCGGCAGCCCGTTGGCACCTTTGGCGCATCTGATGCGCGGCGATGCTTTGGCGGGGGGGGGCGATCAAACCGCCTCGGCCCGCGCATACCTTGAGGCATTCAGCGCCGCGCCTGATGGTGATAGCGCGCCGGAGGCTCTCTATAAGTTGGGCTATTCGCTGGGTCAGCTGGGTCAAACTGCAGAAGCCTGCGTGACATTGGCCGAAGTGGGCGTGCGCTTCCCCGGCAGCGACTCTGTCACAGCGGCAGAGGCGGAGCGTAGCCGTCTGGCCTGTTCATGACAAAGGATGCGCTTGCCGCCCAGCTGGCGGCGGCGTTGCAGGATGTGCCTGACGGCCCGCTGGGTCTGGCGGTTTCGGGCGGTAGTGATTCCCTTGCTCTGATGTATCTGGCGGCAGACTGGTCTGCGGGTACGGGCCGTGCCCTGCATGTGGTCACGGTTGATCACCGTTTGCGGCCAGAGGCAGCGGCAGAGGCGGCAGAGGTCGCGCGTCATGCCTCAGCGCTGAAATTATCCCATGACACATTAGAATGGGCGCAGGCGGGCGCGGCGGGTGGCAACCTGATGGATGCCGCCCGCCGCGCCCGCTACCACCTTATGTCCGGGTGGGCGGCAAAGCGTGATATCGCTACGGTGCTGTTGGGCCACACCCGTGATGATGTGGCTGAAACGCTACTGATGCGGCTCGCGCGCGGGGCTGGGGTGGATGGCCTGTCTGCTATGGCGTCTGCCAAAGTGGTTGATGGCGTGACTTTTCACCGCCCTTTGTTGACGGTCGGGCGTGAGGCGCTGCGGGACGCGTTGCGCGGGCAGGGCGTCGCATGGGTCGATGACCCCAGTAATGAAAACCCGCGATATGAGCGGGTGCGAATGCGATGGGCGTTGCAAGGTCTGGCGGAGCAAGGGGTCAGCGTCGATCAGGTGGCCACCTCGGCTGAGGCGCTGGGACAGGCGCGCCAGGCCCTCAACTGGGCGGTGGCGCAGTTTGCCGGCGAGTATGTCAGCCAAGCCGCTGGCGATCTGGCGATTGACGCTGAACCCTTCGCCGCCTTGCCCGCAGAATTGCAACGTCGTTTGCTGAGCCACGCGCTGAGTTGGATCAATGGACAGGGCTACGGGCCGCGGGGGGCGGAACTGACCCAATTCCGTAACAGCGCGCTCGGCGGGCAGGGGGCCACATTAGCCGGTGTGCGCATGACGCATCGCAAAGGCGCGGTCTACCTGCACCGTGAATATGCCGCAGTTGCCGATCTGCGCGGTGAGCCGACAGTGCCGTTTGACACCCGCTGGCATCTGACCGGTCCCATGACGCCTGACCTGCACATCGCGCCGATGGGGGAGGCGGGTCTGCGGGGCTGCGAGAACTGGCGCGAATCTCTGCGCCCTGCGGCGGCGGTTATGGCGGATCCAGCGGTCTGGCGAAACGATCAGCTCATTTCAGCGCCATTGGTGGATCCAAAACAGGGCTGGAGCGGCGAACTTGCGCCCTTCTGCCGCGATTTTGCCAAATGGGTGGTATCTCGTTGAAGATAGGCGCAGGATCTCTATTTAAGTAAGGTGCCGCCTGTGATACCTGCGGTGGCAACCGAATATTGGGAGATTTTCCTTGGGCAACGCGAAAAACATCGCTTTCTGGGTGGTCCTGTTTCTGCTGGTTCTGGCCCTGTTCAATATGTTCAGTGGCTCTGGCGGCAGCCTGCAAAGCAACTCCATCCCCTATTCCGAATTTGTTAAGGCGGTTGACGAAGACAAAGTCAGTTCCGTCACGCTGGATGGTGAGGCCGTGCGCTTCCGCGGCACCGACAATCGTGACTATGTGACGATCAAGCCGGATGACGCCGAAGTCACCAAAATGCTGATTGCGGAGAACATTCCCGTCACTGCAGAAAGCCAGCAACAGTCTGGGTTCCAGACCTTCATCCTCAGCCTCTTGCCGTTCCTTTTGCTGATTGGTGTGTGGATCTACTTCATGAACCGTATGCAGGGTGGCGGCAAAGGCGGCGCTATGGGCTTTGGTAAATCCAAGGCCAAGCTGCTGACCGAAAAGAACGGTCGCGTGACCTTTGACGACGTGGCCGGCATTGATGAGGCCAAGGAAGAGCTGGAAGAGATCGTTGAATTCCTGCGGAACCCGCAGAAATTCTCCCGCCTTGGCGGCAAGATCCCCAAAGGCGCCCTGCTTGAGGGGCCTCCGGGTACTGGTAAGACCCTGCTGGCCCGTGCGATTGCGGGGGAGGCGGGTGTGCCGTTCTTCACCATCTCTGGTTCCGACTTTGTTGAAATGTTCGTGGGTGTTGGTGCATCTCGTGTGCGTGACATGTTCGAGCAGGCGAAGAAAAACGCGCCCTGCATCGTGTTCATCGATGAAATCGACGCCGTGGGTCGCCATCGTGGCGCCGGGTATGGCGGCGGTAACGACGAACGCGAACAGACGCTGAACCAGCTGCTGGTTGAGATGGACGGTTTCGAAGCCAACGAAGGTGTCATCATCATCGCGGCCACCAACCGTAAGGATGTTTTGGACCCAGCCCTGCTGCGTCCGGGGCGTTTTGACCGTCAGATCACCGTCGGCAACCCCGACATCAAAGGCCGTGAGAAGATTCTGGCCGTGCATGCGCGCAAGACACCGCTGGGTCCCGATGTGGATCTGCGCATCATCGCCCGCGGCACCCCCGGCTTCTCTGGTGCGGATCTGATGAACCTGGTGAATGAGGCGGCGCTGATGGCTGCCCGCGTGGGTCGCCGTGCGGTCACCATGGAAGATTTCGAGCAAGCCAAGGACAAGATCATGATGGGCGCTGAACGCCGCAGCATGGTCATGACCGCCGAACAGAAAGAGATGACTGCCTATCATGAGGCAGGGCATGCGCTGGTTGGTCTGAAACTGCCGAAGTGTGATCCGGTCTATAAGGCGACGATCATCCCGCGCGGTGGTGCGCTGGGTATGGTGATGTCCTTGCCTGAAATGGACCGCCTGAACTGGCACAAGGATGAATGTCACCAGAAACTGGCCATGACCATGGCTGGCAAGGCGGCGGAGATCCATAAATACGGTGCTGATCACGTGTCGAACGGTCCTGCCGGAGACATCCAGCAGGCCAGCCAGCTGGCCCGTGCGATGGTGCTGCGTTGGGGTATGTCGGACAAGGTGGGCAACATCGATTATGCCGAAGCGCACGAAGGCTACTCTGGCAACACCGGTGGCTTCTCCGTCTCTGCGAATACGAAAGAGATGATTGAGGATGAGGTGAAGCGCTTTATCCAAGAGGCCTATGAGCACGCGCAAAAACTGGTTGTCGAACACGAAGAAGAGTTCGAGCGTCTGGCGCAGGGCCTGCTGGAATACGAAACCCTGACCGGCGAAGAAATCAAGCGCGTGATGCGTGGCGATTCTCCTTATGCAAGTGAGGATGAGGATGACAATTCCGGCGCGGGCAACGCCCCCTCCGTGGCTGCCATCCCGAAAACCAAACCCAAGGCGAAGCCCAGTGGTGACGGTGGCATGGAGCCAGAGCTGAGCTAAACACCAGCCTCCCCGAAAGATCAAAGCCCCGTCCGGTGTCACCGTGGCGGGGCTTTTCATGACGCAACGTTCCGTACGGTATCCAAACTGTAACAAATTTGTGTCATTCCTTGCGGTCGATGATCGAGACTTTATCTAGATTTCATCAAACCGCACGCTGGATCCCCAAATGGCCGAGAGATCTTCAGCCGCCGCATCCGAAGGCGCGCTATCCGCATTGTTAAACACCGCCAGACAACCCGGGTCGCTTAAGACCTATTTTGTTGTCCTGCTGCTGCTGTTGATGTCCAGCGTCAATGCCGCAGGCTGGAAGGTTACCGTCACCAAAGAAATCGGCGCCTTTGAAGAGGCGGCCTTTATCAGTTTGGCGCTGGCGACGCTGCTGAGCGGCTATATTGCGGTGCTGGGGGGCAAACGCTTTATCTCTGTGCCGCTGTTCACCGGCTTTCTGGCGCTGCGCGAACTGGATTTTCACAATTGGTGGTTTGAACCTGGTGTGCTGCATATCGGGATCTTTTCGGCGCCGGTTCCGCTGTGGCAAAAAGGGGTGTCTGCAGCGCTGATGCTGGTCATCCTGCTCACCGCGATCCACCTCATTTGGGCGGGCAGCAAACCTGCCTTGCGCGCGTTGCGCGCCGGTGAACCTTGGGCGCGGGTTGCTTTTCTTGGGCTGGTCTCGGGTTTCTTCGGCAGCCAGCTGGACGGTTTGAAGCGCAATCTGGTCCCCTATGGTATCGAAATATCGGATTGGACACATCAGGCCTCTATGGTGCTGGAAGAGACCCTGGAGTTTGGCTTTGCCTTTGCGACACTTTCGGCAGTTGTGTTCTACGCCCGTCGCCATATTGTCTGACCTGTCCGGCCAGACCGGACGCCCGTAACAAGCAACCGGGAGAGCGGGACAGGCATGCCGGCACTAAAACAAACCGATTTTCACGGCACCATTGAATGGCTGGGGGTTGTAGAAGACCGCGCTCAGTCTTTGGCGTCCAGCCCGCGCGAGGCGCTGACATTGGATTGGGGCGGTGTCGCCGCAGATTCGCATGCGGGTGTGACGCGCCCCTCCTGCGGGCGGGTGGCAGGGATGCACGCTCGTGGCACTACGATTCGCAACACCCGCCAAATCTGTCTGATGGCTGCCGAGGATCTGGAAGCGATCGCGATAGAACTGGGCATTGGTGACATTGATCCCGCATGGCTCGGCACCACCGTTCTGTTGCGCGGCATCCCTGATTTCAGCCGCTTGCCGCCCAGCAGCCGCTTGCAGGCGCCATCAGGTGCCTCATTGGTGGTGGATATGGAAAATCGTCCCTGCAATTTGCCCATTCCGGTGATCGAGGCGGCGACAAAATCCCCTGCCCGAGGCCTGCGCGCGGCGGCTTGGGCCAAACGGGGCGTCACTGCATGGGTGGAAAGGGAGGGGGAGATAGCACTTGGCGACTCTCTGCAATTGTCTATTCCTGATCAGCCGGAATGGGCGCACTATGATGAGGTGCGTACGCGTCGATAGATTCGATCAAGGGTAAGCGTCGTGTTTCCTATAGGCTACATTAGCTTACCTTGCGGGAGGGCCCGTATGTTAGCGCGACGCAAGCCGTGCCGGAAATGTCGGATTTCGCGATGCACCCCCTCGTGACGCGTCGTTATTTGGGTGAGAAGAAAGATCACTCAAGTACGCCGGGAGGGCGACCCATGAGCTTTAAGACTGATATTGAGATCGCCCGAGAGGCCAACAAGAAACCGATTCAAGAAATCGGTGACCGTCTGGGCATCCCCGCGGCGGACCTGCTGCCTTACGGCCACGACAAGGCCAAGGTAAGCCAGAGCTTCATCAACTCGGTTCAGGACCGCGAAGACGGCAAGCTGATTCTGGTGACCGCGATCAACCCGACCCCGGCGGGCGAAGGTAAGACCACCACCACCGTGGGTCTGGGCGACGGCCTGAACAAGATCGGCAAAAACGCCATGATCTGTATCCGCGAAGCGTCTCTCGGCCCGAACTTCGGCATGAAAGGCGGCGCAGCGGGCGGCGGCATGGCACAGGTTGTGCCGATGGAAGAGATGAACCTGCACTTCACTGGTGACTTCCACGCGATCACCTCGGCCCACTCGCTGCTGTCGGCGATGATCGACAACCACATCTACTGGGGCAATGAGTGCGAGATTGACATCCGTCGCGTTGCATGGCGCCGTGTGGTCGACATGAACGACCGCGCCCTGCGTCAGATCACTGCCAGCTTGGGCGGCGTATCGAACGGCTTCCCCCGTGAAACCGGTTTCGATATCACTGTTGCCTCTGAGGTTATGGCGATCCTGTGTCTGGCCAACGATCTGGAAGATCTGGAAAAGCGTCTGGGCGACATCATCGTAGCCTACCGCCGCGACAAGACCCCGGTTTATTGCCGCGACATCAAAGCAGAGGGTGCAATGACTGTTCTGCTGAAAGATGCAATGCAGCCCAACCTGGTTCAGACCCTGGAAAACAACCCTGCCTTCGTCCACGGCGGCCCGTTCGCCAACATCGCGCACGGCTGTAACTCGGTCATCGCAACCAAAACCGCGCTGAAAGTTGCGGATTACGTTGTGACCGAAGCAGGCTTCGGTGCGGACCTCGGCGCAGAGAAGTTCATGAACATCAAGTGCCGCAAGGCAGGCATCGCACCGTCCGCGGTTGTGCTGGTTGCCACCGTGCGCGCAATGAAAATGAACGGCGGCGTTGCCAAGGCGGATCTGGGTGCAGAAAACGTCGAAGCAGTTCAGAACGGCTGCGCCAACCTTGGCCGCCACATTGAGAACGTGAAATCCTTCGGGGTGCCGGTTGTTGTGGGCATCAACCACTTCGTCACCGACACCGACGCCGAAGTTCAGGCTGTAAAAGACTACTGTGCAGAGCACGGTGTTGAGGCAGTTCTGTCGCGTCACTGGGAACTGGGTTCGGAAGGCTCCGCACCGCTGGCAGAAAAAGTTGTGGAAATCGTTGAAGGTGGCACTGCCAACTTCGCACCGATCTACCCCGACGACATGCCGCTGTTCGAGAAGATCGAAACCATCGCCAAGCGTATCTACCGTGCTGACGAAGTGCTGGCGGACAACAAAATCCGCAACCAGCTGAAAGAGTGGGAAGACGCGGGCTACGGCAACCTGCCGGTCTGCATGGCGAAAACCCAGTACTCCTTCTCGACCGACCCCTCGCTGCGCGGTGCGCCCACCGGCCACTCGGTTCCGGTACGCGAAGTACGCCTGTCCGCAGGTGCTGGCTTCATCGTGGTTGTCTGCGGTGAGATCATGACGATGCCGGGTCTGCCCCGCAAACCTGCGTCGGAAAGCATCCGCCTGAACGATGAAGGTCTGATCGAAGGCCTGTTCTAATCAGGCGCTGATCCCGAACAGCCCAGAGCCTACGCTCTGGGCTGTTCCTTTTGGGGCGGAATGTGCGCCTCATGCGACGAAGCCCGCATAAAGGCAGAAACGCCTGAACGAAGAAGGAAATACCCCGATGCGAGCGCAAACCATTGATGGCAAGGCCATCGCCCAAAAGATGCGTGACGAGGTGGCCGTAGAGGCCAACGCACTGGCCGAACAGGGCTGGCAGCCGCGTCTGGTGTCGATCAGCGTCGGCGATATGGCGGCCTCTGAGCTTTATGTGCGCAACCAGCAACGTTCGGCCGAAAGCGCCGGTGTGCAGTTTGAGGCGCGCAACTATCCCGAAGATATCTCGCTGGAACAGCTGACCGGTGTGCTGCAGGGCCTGAATGGCGACCCGCGCGTCAACGGTATTATCATCCAGCGTCCGCTGCCGGCCCATATTCCGGTGAAAACGCTGCAAAAAGCCGTGCACCCGCTGAAGGATGTGGAGGGTATGCACCCCGCCTCGATCGGGAACATCGTTTATAACGATCTGGCGCTTGGCCCCTGTACTGCCGTCGCGGCGGTTGAGATTTTGAAGACGTTGCCTTTGCAAATGGAAGGTCTGAACGTCACCGTGATCGGCCACAGCGAAATCGTTGGTAAGCCCATCGCCTTCTTGATGATGGGTCTGGGCGCGACGGTTACCGTATGCCACCACATGACGCGCTCGGTTGCAATGCACTCGCGCGCCGCGGACGCAGTGTTCGTGGCCGTGGGCAAACCCGGTCTGGTCACGGGCGACATGATCAAACCCGGCGCGGCAGTAATTGACATTGGCATCAACCGCGTGGATGGAAAGACCGTGGGCGACGCCGACTTTGACAGCTGCGCCGAAGTGGCCGGCTGGATCACCCCTGTGCCGGGCGGCGTTGGTCCGGTCACTGTGGCGACACTGATGAAAAACGCCGTGTTGGCAACACGGATGCAGAAAGATCACTACCGGGACAGCTACGCCCGGACCGACGTTTAAAAGAGGGTAGGCAGATGACTGCAACATTGATTGACGGCAAGGCCTTTGCGGCCAAAGTGCGCGAACAGGTGGCGGGACATGTCACCCGTCTGAAGGAAGAGCACGGCATCACCCCCGGTCTGGCGGTGGTGCTGGTGGGCGAAGATCCCGCAAGTCAGGTTTACGTGCGCTCCAAGGGCAAACAGACCGTTGAATCGGGCATGAACTCTTATGAGCATAAGATGGATGCCGACACGTCTGAAGCAGATCTGCTGGCGGTGATCGACCAGCTGAATAACGATCCTGCTGTTCATGGTATTCTGGTGCAGTTGCCGCTGCCCGGCCACCTGAACGAAGATCTGATCATCAACTCCATCGCGCCGGAAAAAGACGTCGATGGCTTCCACATCTCGAATGTGGGTCTGCTCGGCACCGGCCAGAAATCCATGGTCCCCTGCACCCCGCTGGGTTGCCTGATGATGCTGCGTGATTATCATGGTTCCATCTCTGGTATGAACGCGGTTGTGATTGGTCGTTCGAACATCGTTGGCAAACCGATGGCGCAGCTTCTGCTGAACGACAGCGCCACCGTGACCATCGCCCATTCGCGCACCAAGGATCTGCCCGGTGTGGTGAAACAGGCCGACATCGTCGTTGCCGCTGTAGGCCGCCCCGAAATGGTGCCCGGCGACTGGATCAAGGAAGGCGCCACCGTGATTGACGTGGGCATCAACCGGATCGAGCGTGACGGCAAAAACAAACTGGTCGGTGACGTCGATTTCGAAAGCGCGTCCAAGGTGGCCGGTGCCATCACCCCCGTTCCCGGTGGTGTCGGTCCGATGACCATCGCCTGCCTCTTGGCCAACACTGTGACCGCCTGCTGCCGTGCCAACGGTCTGGCAGAGCCGGAAGGCCTGACCGCCTAAACCCCTGATTCGGCAGGGCGCCCGCGATTGAACTGGCGCCCTGTTTTGCCCAGAATTGACCGGGCGAACCGACATGTTGACCGGGCCAAACGGTCGCATTTTTCCACCAAATATCACCAATCGCTGCGCCTCGGAGCGTCGTGACAGAGGGTGTCACGATTTTTTCTGCTTTGGTGCCTGATGTGACTTTTTCCCCCTAGTCTCTAACAGGATGGCGCGTGCATACGTACTATATCCTAGAAGCAGATCGCCTGTTGGGAATTCTCCCTATGAGGGCGTGATGGAAAATAAGTAGACGGTGCGATTTTGACCCTATCGAAGTCTGTAAAACGTGCAGTTCGGCGCTTGATCGCGCCGCGCGTGTTGAGCATCTGGATGCTGGCTGTGGTGGCGGGTGTGATCATGGGGCCGTTTGATACCTATTCCAGCCTTGTACTGTGTCAGCGCACCCTTTTCTGGGCGGTGATTAGCGCGACGTCGGTCGTGCTTAGCACGGTTATTCGTGACATGCGTGAGCACTATTTGCCCAACGCCTCTGATAGTCTGGGCGAGGTGCTGCATGTCGCTGGCTTTACTGTGCTGCTTAGCCCTGTGGTCTATATGCTCAGTCTCTTCTATCCGCTGGAGATCTTACAAGGCGGGACGGCGCCTTACGTGAAGGTGCTCGGCCTTGTCTTTATGGTCGCGTCCCTGTTTTCTGCCCTGCGCTTGATCACGGCGCATCCCGAATTGCTGGTCGCCTCGGCGCCCGCGTCGGGACCAGCGGTGGCTTTTGATGCCTTCGGCATGCAGGCGCCCACGTCAGAAAATGCATCAGAGGTGGCTGTAGAAGCGCCCGCGCGTCTTTATGAACGGCTGCCTGCTGGTACCACAGGAATGATTCTGCATCTGTCTGCACGCGATCACTTTGTGGATGTGGAACTGGCAGGGGCGCTGATTTCTTTGCGCATGCGATTCAGCGATGCGGTGGCGGAAATGGATGGGGTTGCGGGCATGATCACCCACCGGTCTCATTGGGTTGCCAAAGAGGCGATCACTGGCGTGCTGCGTGAAGAAGGCAAGATGTACCTGATATTGGAAACAGGCCGTCGCGTGCCTGTCAGCCGCAGTGCGCGCACACGGTTGGAGGACGAAGGCATCCTCGCTCGGTTCAACACCTCTGTTTGATTGGCGCGGCCTCAGATCTCATCATGTATGGAGCTGCGTCGCCCGGGCATCGGTATTGGCTGCGCCACATCGCCGGTCAATACCGCCAGCGCCTCTGGTCGCATCAATCCTACCAGCGCCGGATCATCGCACATCAACCCGCCCGTGTAGCTGCCATAGGCGGGCATGATCACCCGATCACTGTCAATCAGGAAACAGGGGCGGCTCAGGGTGCCTGCTTTGGTCTTGAGCTGTGCCTTCGGATGGTAGTGCCCCGAAATCTCGGCCGCGCTGCCAGGTACGGCGATATGGCGGAACTGAACCGGTGGTAGTGGCAGTTCGGCCATATGGGTGCCGCCCATCGCCAAGGGACCGGGATCATGATTGCCCTCGATCCAGACCCAGTGACGGCCGGCCTGTAGGCGGGTGATCCATGTGAACTCTTGCTCACTGATGCCACGCGCGGCGATGGAATCATCGAAACTGTCGCCCAGACAGATCACCGAACGTGCTTTGGTGCGGGTCAGGTCCTTTTCCAGCCGGGTCAGCGTGTCGCGTGTGTCATAAGGGGGCAGCATCGCGCCGCCCAGTCGGGCGATCCGTTCGCTTTTGCCAAAGTGCAGATCGGACACGCAGAGCAGGCTCTGCTCGGGCCAGAAGAGGGCCCCAGATGGCATGGCTTCCATACTTTGTCCGGCGAGGGTGAAGGAATATCTGCTCATACCTAAGAGTGTGCACACCAAATCTTGAGCTGCAAGAGATTCGCTATGGCTGATCAGATTTCCGCCACTCTTGCCTAAGCCAGTCCTGCGTCCATCAGCCCCGCCTCTGCCATCAGTTTCGCGGTCTCTTCACGCAGCAGACGTTCGCGCCCCTCACCATCGATACGGACGCGGCCCACCTCCAGCAGCAGCGGCGCGGCCAGCGGGGTGATACGATCCAGATGGCGGTGGTTGATCCGACCTGCAACGCGCGCCACAAGATCGCGCAAACGGGCAAAGTCGATCAGCCCGCTCAGCGCCTCTTGTCGTGTGATCTGTAACAAGAGGTGATCCGGGTCATAACGTTGCAGCGTGTCGTACAGGATGTCGGAGGAAAAAGTCGCCTGTCGCCCTGATTTACGCTGGCCCTGAATGTTGCGCTGTATCAGCCCTGCGATGGTGGCAACAGTGCGGAAACTACGCTTCATCAGTGCGTTAGAGGATAGCCAGCCCTCCAGCCCGTCCTCCAACGTGGCCAGATCAAACAGCGGGGCAGGGTCGCGCAATGCTTCGAGCCCCCAGATCAGCGTCGCCTGATCCGTCGCCACAAAGCCCAAGGGGCCGAGCCCCATCTCTTCCATCCGGCGGGTGGCAAGGAGGCCGAGCGTCTGCTGCGCGTTGCGCCCTGCAAAGCCATAGATACAGGTGTGTGCAAGCCCATCATGGGGGAAACTTTCGATCAGCAGTGTATCGGGGCGGGGCAGTTCGGACATCTGTCGTTGCAGATGCAGCCAGTCGGCTGTGTGGGCGGGCAGGGTGGGCCAGTCCGGTTGGTTCAGCAGATGCAGGATGCGCTGGCTCAATTGGGTGGAGGTGGCGAACTTGCTGCCCATGAAGGTGGCGACTTTGGGTCTGCGCCCCTTGTCGCGGCTGACTTGCACCACCATTTCGCGCAAGATCTCATAGCGCACGATCTGCCCGCCGATCAGAAATGTATCACCGGGGCTGAGAGAGGCGGCAAATCCCTCCTCAATCTCCCCCAACGGTGTGCCATGACGCCCGCGCATTTTGACCTTTAGCCTGTCGGTGTCCTGAATGGTGCCGACGTTCTGGCGGATCACGGCTGCACTGCGGGGATCGCGCAGCTGCCAGCTGCCGTCGGGGCGCTGTTGTAACCGTTGCCATTTGTCATAGGCGCGCAGGGCATAGCCGCCGGTGGCGCAGAAGGTCAGGCAGTCGTCAAACGCCGCGCGGGCCAGATCGGCGTATGGCCCAGCCTGTGTGACCTCTGCATATAACGTGTCTGCCTCAAAGGGGCCGGAGCAGGCGCACAGCAGGATATGCTGGCACAGCACATCGCGCGGTCCAGAAGGGCGGGGATCACCGTCCAGATCGTTCTCCTGCACGGCCTCAAGCGCGGCGAGGCATTCGATCACCTCAAACCGGTTGGCGGGGACCAGTATGGCTTTGGACGGGGCGTTATAGCGGTGGTTGGCGCGGCCAATGCGCTGCACCAGCCGTTTCACAGCCTTCGGTGCGCCGATCTGGATCACCAGATCCACATCGCCCCAGTCGATCCCCAGATCCAGAGATCCGGTACAGACAACCGCGCGCAGGTCGCCTGCGACCATTGCCGCCTCTACCTTTTCGCGTTGCGCACGGTCAAGAGATCCGTGATGAATACCGATCGGCAGGGCATCGTCATTGGCCAGCCACAGATTGTGAAAGAAAATCTCAGCCTGCGCGCGAGTATTGTGGAAGATCAGTGTGGTTTTGTGGTGTTTCACCTGTTCCAGCACCGCAGGGATCGCATAGGCCGCACCGCTGCCCGCCCATGGCGGGGCCTCAGTCGTTTGCAACATGGTGATGTCCGGCGCAGGGCCGGGATCCGCGCGCACAATGGCGCAGCCTGTGGGGGCCAGATAGCGGGCAATTGCGCGGGGATCATCGACGGTGGCCGACAGCCCCACGCGGCGCAAATCAGGGCAGAGCGCCGTAAGGCGTGACAGCGCCAGCATCAGCTGATCGCCACGCTTACTTTCGGCGAGTGCGTGAATCTCATCCACGATAACACGTTGCAACCCTTGGAAAATACGCGGTGCATCCTCGTAGGACATGAGGAGCGCCAAGCTCTCTGGTGTGGTCAGCAGAATATGGGGCGGATCGGCCCGTTGACGCCGTTTGCGGCTGTTCGGGGTGTCGCCGGTGCGGTCCTCAATGCGGATCGGCAGGCCCATGCCCGCCACCGGTGTTTCCAGGTTGCGTTTGATGTCTGCGGCCAGCGCCTTCAGTGGGGAGATATAGAGGGTGTGCAACCCGTCGTACCCACCGTCCGCCAGTTCCGTCAATGTAGGCAGAAACCCCGCCATCGTTTTGCCCGCACCTGTGGGCGCGATCAGCAATTGCGCGGGCTCCGCACTGCGCGCCAGCATATCACGCTGATGCGGGTGCAGGGACCAACCCTGATCGGTGAACCAGGTGCTGATCTGTGCGGGCAGAGGTTGCTCTGGGATATGTGGGGGTAGGGCGGTCATGCCGCCCAAGCTAGGGCGGCGTGATCTGCTTGACCAGTGAGATGGCCGGTTACTTCACGATATCCTCGTCCTTGAGGAACATGTTTGCCCATGCACGATCGATAAGCTCTGGCGTCATTTGATAGGGGATCCCTTCAAAGTCGCAGATCGAGATCATCTGGTCGATCAGAAACACCGGCTGATAATTTGCATAAATGTTGTCAATGGAGGGATATTTGCGGTGCAGTAGGTGCACCAGTGCATCCTCTGCCAGCGGCATCCCCTTCTTCTTCGCCACAAGAGAGAAGATTTTGAGGAAGTTCTTCTGATCCGGTCCGTCGATCTTGATCTTGTAGAAGATCCGGCGCAGCGCCGCTTGGTCAAAGATCTTGTTGGGGTGGAAGTTGGTGGAAAACACCACCAGCGTGTCAAACGGGACCTCGAACTTCTCACCTGATTGCAGGGCCAGAATGTCCTTTGACTCTTCCAGCGGCACAATCCAGCGGTTGACCAGCGACTGCGGCGGTTCCTGCTGCCGGCCAAGGTCGTCAACGATGAAGATGCCGCCTGTTGCCTTCAGCTGCAGCGGCGCCTGATAGGTGCGGGCGGTAGCGTTGTAGGTCAGATCCAGCATATCCAGCGTCAATTCGCCACCAGTGATCACGGTGGGGCGGTCACAACGCACATAGCGGGTATCAAATCCCTTTTTGCGTCGTAGGGAGTTTGGATCCTGCGCCTCTGCCTCAGCCTTGGAATGCACGATGGGGTCATAAACAGTGATCACCTGACCGGCGTATTCGATAGCGAGGGGGACATAGATCTTATCCCCCATCGCGTCGCGAATACCGTTGGAGATCGAAGATTTCCCATTGCCCGGCGGGCCATACATCAGGATTGATCGGCCAGAACTGACAGCGGGGCCAAGGTTTGATAACAGGTCCTGTGGCAGCACCAGATGGCCCATCGCATCGGTCAGCTGTTTGCGAGTCAGTTGGATGTCACGGATTGACTGGCGTTTGATCTGCTGGCGGTAAACCTCCAGCGGCACGGGCATGGCACCGTAGTATTCGGATTGCGCCAGCGCGTCCTGCGTGCGCGATTTGCCGGCATCGGTCAGTTGAAACGCCATTTCATTACCCGCACCGGCATGCAAGGTGCCCATCGCTTCCATCAGTTTCTGTTCACGGCACAGATCAATCAGCTCCTGCACCACGTTGCGCGGCAGGCAGGTGGACTCTGCCATCTCTGTCAATGTGCTGAGGGATTTGCGGAAACATGTCTTTAGCAGGATGTCCCGCATCATAGTGATCGGCAGTTGCATATCGGCGAGTCCCGCCGGGGCAGGTGGGGGCGTAACGCGAGTGCGCGCCGGAACAGGTGTTTGCATGGTCATGGTTACAACGCCTTTGGCCAGAATCTGCGCGCAGATGATGCTGCGGCTTTGGGCAAAGGTGGCGGCAGATCATGGCAGAAAAAGGGTGAAACCTGTGCGCCTGCGGGGCATTTGCCCTGCTTTGCATTGTATGCGTTTTAGCTGCCGTAAATCGCGGCCAATGCCAGATATGCAGATAGGGTTGGGCCAAGGGCAAGGCCCATGGGGAAATCCTTCTTCCGCTCCCAGCTGGCCCAGTCAGGGGCGAGGGTGCGCAATGGTGTGGCACGGGCCAGACGGTGGGTGGCGACTGATCCCAACAGGATCAGCGCAAACAGCAGCACCACAAAGCGTATGTCCCCCAGCATCACATAAGGTGCAGCAGCGGCGGCGAACTTTGCGTCACCTGCCCCCAGCATGCCAAGGGCGTTCATCACAATGCCCACGCATAACACAATGGCCAGCTGCGCCAGTTGCCAGCCGTACTGGGGCAAGGGCATCAGGAACAGACCAGCTACGACAAAAACCCCGGCGAGTGCCAGTACAGCGTTGTTGCGGATCAGCATGTGTTTGAGGTCGCTCATTGCGACCCAAATGCACAGGGGCAGGGTGAGAATGAAAAACGTCAGCCCCGCTAGCTGCCCCTGCGCCAGACCTGACGCATCACCCCAGAGGAAGTACATCAGATTCGGCATCATGGTCAGCTTTCCAGCGCCCGAAGTGCGCGCACCGCTGCCTCAAAGTGTTGGGGATGGGTGTCGATTGCCTCGCGCAGCAGGCTTTCACCGGTGCGCACATCGCCCTGTTTGACCGCGCTTAGGCCCATGGTGTGCAACAGTTGGGCGCGTTCGATCTGGCTCATTGGGATGACGGGCAGCGAATAGTTACGTTGCGCGCCGCGGGCCAGAACGATGTTGTTTTTGGCGGTAAACAGCGACTGATCATTTTTGATCGCCTCTGCAAACAAACGTTCTGCGTCGGCATAATCGCCTCGGGTCAGTTTGGAATAGCCCCAGTTGTTCAACACGCCTGCGGGCCGGGTGGTCAGGCCAACGGCAGTCTCATAGAAACTGTCGGACTTCTGCCATTCCTTGTTGCTGTCCGCGACCATCGCTTCCAGTCGGTAGCGCTTGTAGGTTTCCACGGTGGGGGGCACGCTGTCCAGAACGCGGTCTGCTTCATCCCATTGACCGGATCGGATCATCGCATCGGCCATATCCACCGCGTCGTTCTGTGTCGCCCCCTCCATTGAGGTCACTTGCCGCCAGACCGCCACCGACTCGGTTGCGCGGGAGGCACGCACAAGGGATTGGGCCAGACCACGTTTCAGGTCGATCCGGCCGGGATTTTCCTGACTAGCGCGCTGGAAATAACGAACGGCCTCATCTGCATCTGCCACGGTCAGCATGATGTCAGAGAGGTTGTTTTCATCTACCGCGTTAATGGCAGATATCGCGCGGTCAACCTGATTGCCGCCGCGCAGTTCGTCACATGCGCTCAGCGAGAATAAGGCGAGTACCGAAACGGTGACGCGCAGGGGGGTAAAACGAATGAGGTGGCGCATGTGCCTGCGTCCTTCAACTGCTCTTGCCTGTTATGGTATCGCGCGGATCAGGTAATCGCTGCTGCCACGTCGTACCAATTTATAATCTTCTTCTTTTGGGGCATCATAGACCGCATTTTCCGTTTTTGCGAGGGCTTTGCGCAAATTGTCACGGATCGCGTCTGTGGCGCCATTGTCCAGGGCAAAGGCTTTGCGCAGGACCAGCTGGGCTTCGCCGATAGCGCCCTTTTCCAACAACAGTACGCCGAGGTTGTTCCACACCTCTGGGCTGGCTTCAGGCTTGGCCACCGCGCGGCGGAGCAAACGTTCGCCTTGCCCTAAACGCCCCAGCGCCAGATTGGCGCTGCCAAGGCCTGCCAGCACATCGACGTTCATCCCATGCACCAAGGCTGCGCGGGTATAGGCCTCGATCGCCAATTCGTATTCGCCGGCATCCATCAGGCGGCCGCCAACAACCAACCCATCAACCGCTTCGCCACGTCGATCAACGCCGGGGGCAAAAACCTGATCCTCGGACGGGCTGAAACCGCCTGCAGTGCAGGCGGTTAGGGTCAGGGCACATAGTCCCGTGACAAGCGAGGCGCGCACGCCGATAGGTCGTTTCATCTGCTCTGCTCTTTCAGGCTTTATTGGCCGAGCGCAGTAATCCCTACGACCGACGGTGCAACAAGAATGATCAGCAAGGGCGGCACCGTCAATGTCATTGTCGCCAATGTCATCTTGGTGGGCAGTTTGTTTGCCTTTTCTTCGGCCCGCATCACCCGCTTATCGCGCATTTCGCCCGCGTAAACCCGCAGCGCCTCGGCGATGGAGGTACCGAAGCTTTGCGATTGCACCAGAACGGTCACAAAGCTGGAGACGTCCTGTACACCGCAGCGTTCGGCCATTTCGTTCAGAACGTTGGCCTTGTCCATACCCGCCTTGATCTGCTGGCTGACAATCTCGAATTCATCGGCAAGGGCAGGATATGAACTGCGGATTTCACGACTGACGCGGATGATCGCCTGATCCATCGACTGACCGGCCTCTACGCAGACCAGCATCATATCGAGGGAATCAGGGAAACCTTGGACGATTTGTTCCTGACGCTCCTGCTGGCGTTTGGTGATCCAGTATTTCGGTGCCATGTAGCCCACACAGCCGGGGCCAAGGACCCACATCATCATCTGCGTTGCGGTGGCATCGGGGCCGGATTTCACCAAAAGGTAATAGATCAGTCCCACAGCCAAGAGGCCCAGCCCCAGCGCAAACTGGGCGAAGTGGAAGATCATCACCGCCTCTTTGCTACGATACCCCGCGCGCATCATTTTCTGACGCATTTCCGAAAATTCTTCGGCATCCTGCGGCTGTAGGAAGGTAGAAAACTTCTCCAGCTGTTTGGCGCTGCTGTTTTGGGGGCGCAACCCGCCCCCCGCTGAGGCCGCAGCGGCATCGGCGCGCACGGTCTGTTTCAGCTTGTCCAGCGGATCGGGTTTGGTGTTGATCAGGAAGGGCAAGGTGCCAAGGATCAGCGCGACCCCAAGGAAGCCGACAAGAAACAGAGGCCCCAGGCCGCCGCCGAAGATTGTGCTGAGGATGTCCATCTATAGCCCTCCTTAGACCTTGATATTTACAAGCATCCGCATGACGAACATGTTGGCGGCCAAAAACACGCCCACGGCCACACAGGCAGGGATGAACATGGCGTGGTCCATCACCTCGTCATAATAGTTGGGTTCCAAAAGGTTGATGCCCACCAGTGCCATCAGGGGGAAACCGGACAGAAACTTGCCCGACCACTGCGCTTCGGCGGTGATCGCTTTCACCCGACGGAACAGGCGGAAACGGGCGCGGATCACCTTGGCCAGACCATCTAGGATCTCTGCCAGGTTGCCGCCCGATTGCTGCTGGATCGTCACTGCCACCGCAAGGAAACGCAGATCCTGCATGTCCAGACGGTCGGCCATTTCCTGCAACGCCTCGCCCACGTCACGGCCATATTGTGCCTCATCTGCGATCATGCCGAATTCACTGGCAAGGGGATCGTCAATTTCACGGCTGACAATCTGGATCGCAGAGTTGAACGGGTGACCAACGCGCAGCGAACGTACCATCAGTTCGATGCCGTCTGGCAGCTGCTCTTCGATCATCGACATGCGTTTTTTGGCCTTCATCGACACCCAGATAAAGATGCCACCAACGCCCATCGCCACCGAAATGCCGGCGCGCACCACCAGATCGGTCGCTGTACCAACGGTCAAGGCCACAAAGGCCATGACCGAAAGCGCGCCCATCATACCAATGAGCTGCATTGGGGAAAACGCAAGTGCCGCCTTCTGCGCCTTGGACGCCAGCAGCGAATACACGGGGAAGTTGGTCCACTGCATATGCTGGGACATTTCCTTGCGCAGGGTGTCCATCACCTCGGATCGGTGTTTGCCCTGTTCCATCATGTCCAGGCGGCGGTTCACCTTGCTGTTGAGGCTGATGGATTTGCCGAACATCGTCAGGTAGATGCCTTCGACAATTACCAGAACACCAATGAAGACAAGGCCATAGATGACAACTTCGATGGGGACAGACATGTTGATTACTCCGCCGCCATAGGTTCAAAGATCTCCGCCGGCAGGTCATAGCCCCAAAGGCGGAACCGTTCAGAGAAGTGGCTGCGCACACCTGTTGCAGTGAAATGGCCCATGATCTTGTTATCCGGCGTCAGTCCCACACGCTGGAAGCGGAACACCTCCTGCATCGAGATCACGTCGCCCTCCATACCAGTGATTTCAGTGATCGAGGTCATCCGGCGCGATCCGTCCTGAAGACGCGAGGCTTGCACAATCAGGTTCACCGCCGATGAAATCTGCGTGCGCACTGCTTTCAGCGGCATTTCGATCCCTGCCATCGCGATCATGTTTTCCAGACGGCTGATGCCATCGCGGGGGTTGTTGGCGTGGATTGTGGTCATGGACCCATCGTGGCCCGTGTTCATCGCCTGCAGCATGTCGATCACCTCTTCGCCGCGGGTTTCCCCCACGATGATGCGGTCTGGACGCATCCGCAGGGCGTTTTTCAGACAGTCGCGGGGGGATACTTCCCCCTTGCCTTCGACGTTGGGGGGGCGGCTTTCCATGCGGCCAACGTGGATCTGTTGCAGCTGCAGTTCGGCGGTATCCTCAATCGTCAGGATCCGTTCAGAGTTGTCGATGAAGCTGGACAGCGCGTTGAGCGTGGTCGTTTTTCCGGACCCTGTACCGCCTGAAACGATGATGTTGAGGCGGGTCGCCACAGCGGCCTGCAGATAGGCGGCCATCTCTTCAGAAAAGGCGCCGAAGCCGACCAGATCATCAATGCCCAGCTTGTCCTTTTTGAACTTACGGATCGACACCAGCGAACCGTCGATCGCAATCGGGCCAACCATAGCGTTGAAACGCGACCCATCGGCCAGACGGGCGTCCACATAGGGATTTGATTCATCAACCCGACGACCAACAGCGGAAACGATCTTGTCGATGATCCGCAAGAGGTGCTTTTCGTCCTTGAACGACACTTCGCTCAGTCCCAGCTTACCGTTGCGTTCGATAAAGATCCGCTTGGGCCCATTGATCAGGATATCGCTGATGCTTTCATCTTTCAGCAATGGCTCCAGCGGGCCAAGGCCTGTGACCTCATCATAAAGTTCCTGAAAAACGATCTGACGATCATCGCGGTTCAGCACGATGGATTGTTCAGACAGTGCTTCATTGCTGATCGCGTTAATTTCGGCCCGCAGATCCTGTTCGCTGGCGGTTTCCAGCGCGGAAAGGTTCAGGTTGTCCAAGAGCGTGTGGTGCAGGTCCAGTTTGATGTCGTTCAAACGGTCCTTGCGCTTGCGCTCTTTGTCCATCGGCGTGACCTGCGCGGCCACCTTGGTGGGGCGGCGCATTGGGCTTTGAGGGGCGGTGGTCGCAGCAGGGGGGGCTGCAGGGGCAGCGGCTTTTGCGTCTGTTTTTGGCAGCTCGACGACTTTGGCCGATGCGGGTTTGCCGGTCTTTTTGTATTTAGAAAACATCGCAGTCCCCCTTTTCTTACGTCTTCGCTAGGGCGGGCGGCTTAGTTGCCGTCCGCCTGTTTCAGTTTGTGCAGCGAGGCTGCCAGTTTGACGATTTCCTTGCGCAGCGGATTTTTCGCCGCGGACTGCGCCAGAGGGGTGCCGTGATCGCCTGATTGCACGATTTGCTTGCCACCATCGGGCAGTTGGACCTCGATCTTGATGTCCAGACTGTCCGCCAGACGCTTGACCCGTGATTTGCCGCTGAGGTCGGTGAATTTGGGGGCCCGGTTCAGGACAAAACGCAGCTTGTCAAAGGGCAGCCCTTCGCCCTGCAAAGCCCGTTTCAGGCGCAGGGTGTTCTGGGCAGACCGCATGTCCATTTCGATCGTGGCGAAATAGATATGGGCGGCTTGCAGAACGGTTTCGGTCCACTGCACCAGCGTTTTGGGCAGGTCGATGATCACATAGTCATAATGCTTGCGCGCCATGTCGATCAGACGCTGGATGTCTTCGGGTTCGGCCAGATCCAGCGGCAGCACGTCGGCAGGTGCCGTCAGCACGTCGATCTTGCTGTCAAAGGGCGTCAGGGCCTGTGCGAACATATCGGCATCCATCGCCTCGGTATCGCTGAGCATCTCATAGACGGCTTCGCGGCGCGGCAGATCCAGATAGGTCGAGACAGAGCCAAACTGCAAATCCAGATCCAGAATGCAGACACGCGGCGGGGTTTCTTTCTTCTTGGCAATAGTGGCCAGTTCCCAGCCGAGGTTCACGGCCAATGTCGTCGCACCGGTGCCACCGGCCAGACCCTGCACCGCAATCACCACGCCCTCATGGTCGCCGCTGGATTTTTGTACAGCGGGCGCAGGAACGGGTGCGGGCGCGGCGGGCGCGGCCTCCGCAGGCGCATCAGCCGGAGGTTCTGCGGGCGCATCGGCCGCGATTTCAGGCGCAGCCTCTTCAGCAGGGGCTTCGGCCTCAACGGATTCTTCATAGGTTTCCAGCACGATAGGGTCCGGTGCGCGGACACGTTCGACCGCGGCCAGCAGCTCACCTTCGGGCAGGGGATAGGGAACAAATTCATCGGCGCCCTGACGCAGCAATTGATGCAGCGCACCCGGCGTCACCTCATGGGTGATCAGGATCACCTTGATCATCCGCTCCTTGGCGGCGGCGATGATATCACCCAGCGCGATCAGATTCTGTTCGTCGTCGTGATCAACCGCAATGGCAACAAATTCCAGCGCAGTGGCGTCGGGTTGTTGGAAATAAGGAATGGCATCATCGACACCCAGATCACCCCAGGCTTCGCCCATGATGTCTTCCATGTCGTCGATCAACAGTTCAAAGTTCTGCACATCACGGCTGATGGTACAGGCGAGGATCGGTGGAACCTCTGCTTCGGTATAGTCGTTACTCGTCATAGCCTCATGTCCTACATTTACAATGCAACGGGGCGGTTGCCTTGATGGCGTTATGATCCCGTCCTGTTGCAACCCGTCCGGCATAGCCGAACACACTGCTCCCAGTAGGGCTAAGATCACGCTCAATGTGGGCGGAATTGGGGCTAAAAAAACGTATTTGTGCGGAATTGTTTGGGGCAGTTCAGGGGCAATTGCGGCAGGCCTTAGGGGCGGGCGCGCGGCATTTTGGGGGGCTAAAATGCAAACGGGGGGCTGTTAAAACAGCCCCCCGTCTAAAATTCAGTGCCTATCCGGCGATCAGTTCGCAGCAGCGATGCCGGTTTCCAGACCCGTCAGCGTTGTCGGAACCTCGGCGCTGGCGACATAATCGCGGAACACAATCTGCGTGTATTTGCCATCCAGAACCAGTGGCGCATCCTGCACAAAGCCCGACACTTCGGTCACCGTGCGGCGATTGCGACGTTCGGCCGATTCCGTCACGATCAGGGGACGGGATTCGCCATGGCTGACCACGGCCTTCAGGCGCTTGCGGCTGACGCCGTGGCGCACCAGATAGTTCACCACCGCATTGGCGCGGCGTTTGCCAAGAGAGCGATTGTAGCTGTCAGATCCCACCGCATCTGCATGGCCGAAGACGGTAAAGCGCACCTCAGGGAACTGACGGATCCAACGCGCCTGTACATTCAGCACCTCAGCCGCTTCTGCGTCGATCTGGGCCGAGTTGAAGGCGAAGTTCACTGTGCCCGGAACCTCTTGGGCGAACCGTTTGGCCAAATCGATGACAAAGGGCCGTTCGCCATTCTGAGCCAGCGTGTTGTGCATCGTTGCATTGCCGAAATCACCGCCCGAGACCAGCGCCCCCGCTTCGCCCGTCAGGCTGGAGTAGCTGTTGGTGGTGCAGGCCGAAAGTGCCAGTGCCGAACACAGGGTCAGGGCAAGGCCGCGCGACAGAAAACGGGCAGGGGAGTGCAGGTTGAAAGTCATCTGATCACTCCATCACATAGCCATAGGAGCCGTTGAAATCCTGACGGGCCACTTCACCTGCCGCACCTTTCAGTTTGCGCGACTTGTCGGTGGCGACGTTGCCGAACAGGAACAGATCCGATTCGGACGGTGGTTTGATCCGGTCGGTGGGCAGGGCCAGCGCCTCGCCACGGGTGGGGGTCACCAGATGGGCCGACACAATCACCACCAGTTCTGACTGCTGGCGCTGGTATTCAGCACTGCGGAACAGCGCGCCCAGAACAGGGATGTCGCCCAGCCACGGGATCTGTCCGTTGCTGTCGATGAATTCGTCCTGCAATAGGCCCGCGATGGCAAAGCTTTGCCCGTCGCGCAGTTCTACCGTGGTCGATGTTTCGCGGCGACGGAAGGCGTCGATGGTGAAGGCTTCGGTGCGGAAACCGTTGGTGGGGTCGATCGCCGACACTGCAGCGTTCATTTCCAGATTGACCAGATCGCCGTCCACAACGCGCGGAACGAAATCCAGTTCAACACCGAAGGGTTTGAATTCTACTGTGATTCGGCCATCTTCCTGACTGATCGGTACGGGATATTCGCCACCGGCAAGGAATTTCGCCTCCTGGCCCGAGAGCGCCACAAGGTTGGGTTCCGCCAGGGTGCGTACAACGCCTTTGTTTTCCAGCGCCTCGATCAGCAGGCCAACCTCAACAGACCCGACGCCAAACCCGAACAGCAATGCGCCGATGTTTTCGTTCACCGCCGGCACTGTGCCGCTCAACGAACTGGCAACGCTGCTAGAGGTGTTGGTGGTGCCGGTGCCGCCATTGATGGTGGTGCCGCTTTCGATCCCGTTCAGTGACAGGGACGAGCTGAGCGATTTGCGCACACTGCGCTGCATTTCGGCAAAGCGTACTTTCAGCATGACCTGCTGCACGCCACCGACATTCATCAGGTTTGACACCCGTTCCGGCGCATAGCGTTCCGCCAGATCCAGCGCCCGCTGCAGCCGCTGGGCGGAGGACACAGTGCCTGACAGTACGATGCCGTCATTGGCAGAGCGTACTTCGATTTTTTCGCCGGGAAGGATTTGACGCAGACGTTCTTTGAATTCCGTCAGGTCTGCCGCCACCACCACGTCCACGTTGGTGATCAGACTGCCGGTCGCGTCCAACAGGGTCAGCGTCGTGGTGCCGGGCGCTTTGCCCAGAACGTAGATCGAGCGATCCGATAGGGAAGAGATGTCTGCGATTGCCGGATTGGCAATCGACAGTTCAGCGAAAGGTGTTTCGCTTTCCACCACAACCGCACGGTTCATCGGCACGTTCAGTGACGACGAGGTGTTGCTTTTCACGACCTTCAAGGTCTGTGCATTCACGATCTCTGGCATCAGGCTGCCCGCCGTCGCCAAAGCAAAACCGAAACAAGCGGCTTTGAAAATAGTCCGATATGTCATGTGACCTGCCTTTTGGATCACGCCTCAGATCCGGGTCTGTTGCCCGCTTAATTGCGGCTACCCTGCGCGAATTTCCGCAAATATGCAAGAATCAATGAAAATGCCTGACTTTCGTAGGGAGCAAGCTGGGCAATTCATCTGCGTTCTGCGGCGGAAATGCAACGGGCGCCCCCTGTGAGGCGCCCATTTTTATCTGACAGGGCGGTTTGCCCTAAGATCAAGTTGCGCGGACC
Source organism: Thalassobius sp. Cn5-15 (assembly GCF_022347685.1). Taxonomy (GTDB): domain Bacteria; phylum Pseudomonadota; class Alphaproteobacteria; order Rhodobacterales; family Rhodobacteraceae; genus Thalassobius. The sequence continues at coordinate 135,817 of NZ_JAKRGF010000002.1, read as the reverse complement.
TTAGTCGTTGCAGGGGATCTCGATCGCCACCACCTCGGCGCCGCGACGGGTGCGGATGGTGCAGATCTCAGGGCGCACTTCGGCCTGAACTACGGGGGCGGGTGCGTCGACGATGCCCAGAAGGTCACGCTGGTCCACCTCGATCTGCTCGGCCACGGTGTCATCACGGGCACCCACCAGAGACAGCGACAGACGCCCGGTCGATTGCGCCTGAGCCAGTGCAGCAACCTGCGCAGGGGAGGCAGCAACAGTGACGGTGCGGGCGATGGTCGCCTCGGTCTCGTCATCGTTGGTGGTCTGGTCGACAGCAATCAGCGGAACCGAGCTTTCGATCAGCTTGGTAAAGCCGCCACGGCCAGTGGAGTCCAGATTGGCCGCACCGGTCCAGTAAACATCGACACGGTCGCCCGGACGCAGGAAGCCAGAAACGCCAGAGGTCACATCAACCTTGATCGCAAAGGCGCGCTGACCACGTTCCAGACGCGATGTCAGACCAGCGTCTTGACCCGGTTTGGTCACTTTGAGCGACAACACCGGTTCGTTCACCTCAATCTGACGCAACACCACACGGCGTAGGCTGGGATCATTGGGGTTGGGGAACAGTTTTGCGGTTTCGGTAAAGAAGCCTTCGGGCAGGGCGTCCTTGGGCCATTTGATCTGGCGGACATCCTTTTCACCCAGCGCCTCGCCGTATTTCAACTGACGGGTGGCGACGTAGACGTCGACCGTAGGCATTTCGACCACTTTGTTTGATGTGGCGCGGGCTTTGGCCAATTCGGTCTGATAGCCTGCGATATAAGTCTGGACCATGTATGCGGCAAACCCGGCCAGGCCGAGGCCAACAACAAGGACCAATCCAAAGACGGCTCGCATGGGATTTCCTTTCATGGTTAATAAGTGTGCAAGTGTGTTAGCCCCGCTTCAAACGGGGCTGTTGTGTTTAATTTGTGTTCGCGGCTGCTGTCATGGCCTGAGCGAGGTTTTGGTTTGATGTCGCCGCAGCACCTGTTGTGCCGTCCGAGAAAACGGTGACAACACCGATCCCAAGGCCGATCACAGCAGCGGTCAGAACCACCCAGTCGACAGTCACAGCACCGGACATGTCGCGTTTGAAAAACGCCAGTTTGGATTTGATGAACTTCTGCATTCTAAAAACTCCGATTAAATTCCAGCTTGAGGTTGGATCGCGCCGGATGGGGTCATACAAACGCACGAGGTACCAAAGAAACTGTTTTACACAACGGAGCCGCCCCGGCAGGGCGGCTCCGGAAAACTTTGGTGCTGGTCGGTCTTGCCGCCAGCAGGTGGTCTTAGTTGACGCCTTCGGCCGCGGTCGAGGTGGCCGCCAGATCGGTCACCAGCGAAGTGGCTGCAGTGTCGATGCCGTTGGAAACGGTGGTTACGGCGGCGATGCCCAGACCAACGATGGCTGCGGTCAGAACAACCCAGTCTACAGTTACGGCGCCGTCTTCGTCTTTGCGGAAGTTTTTGATGAACTTGATCATGGTGTCTCTCCAGAAAATGTGTGTGCCTTGGCCTTACGTGTCGAAGCGGTCTCTCACTTCCGCCTCTGTGCCTTGGCTAAGGATGTTATCGACCCAGATTGGGGCGCGAATGGGGCGCGTTTCGGGTCAGTTCAGGGTATGTTCGCGGTTGTTTTATGAAATTGGCGATATTTGCATTTTTGTTTGATGGTTGGCGCGCTGCGCTGACGCGCCCTGCAGAATCGCAAAGGCCCCCTCACATCTGTGAGGAGGCCTACGTCTCAGTGTGCTAAGCGCTTAGGGCTTAGTTGACACCTTCAGCAGCGGTCGAGGTGGCCGCCAGATCGGTGACCAGCGAAGTGGCTGCAGTGTCGATGCCGTTGGAAACGGTGGTTACGGCGGCGATGCCCAGACCAACGATGGCTGCGGTCAGAACAACCCAGTCTACAGTTACGGCGCCGTCTTCGTCTTTGCGGAAGTTTTTGATGAACTTGATCATGGTGTCTCTCCAAATAAAGGTTTGTGTTTGCCTTGGCGGCTTAAGGTCGAAGCGGTCTCTCACCTCCGCCTCGTTGCCTTGGCTGACACTGTTTTCGCCGCGGAATGGGGCGCGAATAGGGCGCGTTTCGGGTCAGTTATGGGTATGTTCGCGGTGGTTTTATGGAAGCCGGTTAATGCAGAATTTTTCGATTAACTATTTGTTAATGATCGCAGAAATGATTCTGCAGCCTACGTGCAGAATCGCAAAGGCCCCCTCACATCTGTGAGGAGGCCCATGTCTCAGTGTGCTAAGCGCTTAGGGCTTAGTTGACACCTTCAGCAGCGGTCGAGGTGGCCGCCAGATCGGTGACCAGCGAGGTGGCTGCAGTGTCGATGCCGTTGGAAACGGTGGTGACGGCTGCGATACCCAGGCCAACGATGGCTGCGGTCAGAACAACCCAGTCTACAGTTACGGCGCCGTCTTCGTCTTTGCGGAAGTTTTTGATGAACTTGATCATGGTGTCTCTCCAAATAAAGGTTTGTGTTTGCCTTGGCGGCTTAAGGTCGAAGCGGTCTCTCACCTCCGCCTCGTTGCCTTGGCTGACACTGTTTTCGCCGCGGAATGGGGCGCGAATAGGGCGTGAATCGTGCAACTTCGGAGCAATTGAACTTTTTTGCTAAAACAACATTAAGCTACTGTTTTTGTTTTGTTTTGAATAAAAGTCCTCAGACTTATTCACAGATTCTAGTCAGGCTTTGGCCTTTATGTCATACTGTCGCCCAAATCAGAGGCAGGGCAGCCCAAGTATGACGCGTATTTTCAAGGTAGTCGCTGTGTGTGCAGCAGCAATATGTGCGATGCCGCTTTTGGCGGAGGGACCGAAACCCTTTCCTGATTTCACCTTCAAGAAGGTGACGCCACCGGCACCCGGCACCAGCAAGCGCATTACCGTGCAGGTGGGCCCAAACGTGCCTGAAGCCGCCGCGCCAGCAAGCGAAGGCGCCCCTGCTGCCGTGACAAGCGCACGCTATGACTGGTTCTGGCAGGATGTTTCCCCGGCGATTGCAGACACCGGTCCGGGCCGTTTGGAGGCAGCGCTGACCGCATTGGCCACCGCATCTGCAGAGAACGCCGTGGCGGCACCGCGTCTGGACAGCCTGTTGGCCATTGCCAATGCCCATGCGCCGCAGATCCTGATCAGCAGTGTGAACAGCCGCGTCTCGCCAGCGCTGGTGCTGTCGGTGATTGCAGTCGAAAGCAGCGGGCGCAGTGATGCGGTGAGCGGGGCAGGGGCGCAGGGGCTGATGCAGTTGATCCCCGCAACTGCTGAACGGTTTGACGTACAGGACGCGATGGATCCCGGTCAGAACATCCGTGGTGGCGTGGCCTATCTGGATTGGCTGCTGCGCGAATTTCAGGACGATCCAGTATTGGCGCTGGCGGCCTACAATGCGGGCGAAAACGCGGTGAAGAAGCACGAAGGCGTGCCGCCTTATCCTGAAACCCGCGATTACGTGCCGAAAGTGCTGGCGGCCTTCGCCGTTGCAAAGGCGCTGTGCAAAACGCCGCCAGAGCTGATTTCAGACGGCTGCGTGTTCAATCTGACACCCTAAACGTAAAAGCCCCAACGCAAAGCCCCAGCCAGATCGGCCGGGGCTTTTTGTGTTCTGTAGCAAGGATCAGTTGACGATCGTCGCCTCTGTCGCGGCGCGCAGCTCATCCTCGGATACACCGTCGGCAGTTTCGACGATCTTCAGGCCACCCTCCACGACATCCAGCACGCCAAGGTTGGTGATGATGCGATCCACCACGCCCTTGCCGGTCAGCGGCAGGGTGCATTCCTTCAGCACCTTCGACACGCCATGTTTGTTGGCGTGATCCATCACCACGACCACACGGCCCACACCGGCGACCAGATCCATCGCGCCGCCCATGCCTTTGACCAGCTTGCCGGGGATCATCCAGTTGGCCAGATCGCCGTTTTCGGCAACCTCCATCGCGCCGAGGATGGCCATGGCGATCTTGCCGCCGCGGATCATCGCAAAAGACTGCGCGCTGTCGAAATAGGCGGTTTGCGGCAACTCAGTAATGGTCTGCTTGCCCGCGTTGATCAGGTCGGCGTCCTCATCCCCTTCAATGGGGAAGGGGCCCATGCCCAGCATGCCGTTTTCAGACTGCAGCGTGACCTCAACACCCTCGGGGATGTAATTGGATACCAGCGTCGGGATCCCGATGCCTAAGTTCACATACCAGCCGTCCTGCAGTTCCTGTGCGGCGCGGGCCGCCATTTGATTGCGATCCCATCCTTTGGTCTCTTGGGCCATGATTATGCCTCCTCGCGCGGACGAACGGTGCGCTGTTCGATACGTTTTTCGTGATCACCTTTGATGATGCGATGCACATAGATGCCGGGCAGGTGGATGCTGTCGGGGTCCAGGGATCCGGTCGGCACAATCTCCTCCACCTCAACCACGCAGACCTTGCCACAGGTGGCAGCAGGGGCGTTGAAGTTGCGGGCGGTTTTGCGGAACACGAGGTTGCCGGTTTCGTCGGCTTTCCACGCTTTCACGATGGCGAGGTCGGCGAAAATGCCTTCCTCCATGATGTAATCCTCCATCGCGCCGTCTGCGCCGGTGGGGAACTGTTTTTCCATCTTGCCTTCGGCAATCACCGTGCCCACGCCGGTTTTGGTGAAGAAACCGGGGATACCCGCACCACCTGCGCGCATGCGTTCGGCCAGTGTTCCTTGTGGGTTAAACTCCAGCTCCAGCTCGCCAGAGAGATACTGGCGCATGAATTCGGCGTTTTCGCCGACGTAAGAGCTGATCATCTTCTTGACCTGTTTGGTCTGCAACAGGATGCCGATGCCAAAATCATCAACGCCCGCGTTGTTGGAGGCAAAGGTCAGGTTCTTGGTGCCGGCATCCTTGATCGCGTCCAATAGCAATTCAGGAATGCCGCACAGGCCAAAACCACCCGAGGCAATGAACATGCCGTCCTTTAGCAGCCCGTCCAGGGCGGCGGCGGCGTTCGGATAGACTTTTTTCATAGAAATCTCCCGTTTCAGGTATGGCGTTGGTTGTGACGTGGCGTCGTATCGCTGTCAATGTGAGGGAGGGGGACATCGTATTCCTACGTATGGATGTACGTAGTTTTGACGGCGGGTCAATTTATCAGGGCTTCTTCGTTTGCACGTGAATGGCAATATGGGCGACAGTTAACTCCGCCCGCGCGGTCAGCACGCCATCAGGCGCTGATGCAGCCGTTCTTTGGTGATCCTTGCGAAGGCTTCGCAGATCTGGGAGCGTGGGCGGTGGCGGGGGAACAGCATCTGGTAGGCGTAGCTGACCGATGGTTCAAACGGACGGGCCACGACAAGGTTCAACCGCGTGAGGTAGTTTGCCGTGATCGGATCAATGACCGAAATGCCTGAGCCACTGGCGACCAAATGACCGGCAGCAAAGGACAATTGCGTTTCTGCCTGTAGTCGTCGTTCTACGTTCGCAGCTTTGAAAATAGCGTCGATCTGCTGGCGAATGGCGTAATTCAAACCCATCGAGATGAACGATTCCCCTTCCATGTCCTGCGGCACCAGTACCTCTCGATCCGCAAGTGGATGACCGATAGGCAGTACCGCCACCATCGGCACTTCGCACAGTGTCTCGGAGGCGACTGCCGGGTGGGATACACTGCGTTCGGCAAAGCCCAGTTCATACTGCTGCGACGCGATGCATTGCAGCACCTTCTGAGAGCTGTGTATCTGCAGGGCGACGGAAATGTCCGGTCGGTCTGCGCAAAATTCGGAAATCACGTCTGGCAGAAACTCCAGCGCCAGCGCGGGCAGGCCAGCAATATGCAGGGCCCCACGGCGGAAGGTGCCAATTTCGCGCGCTGCTTCGGCTATCGTGGACAACCCGATGAAGGAACGATCCACCTCTTCAAACAGGGCGATCGCCTCTGAGGTGGGGGTCAGGCGTTTGTTCTGACGAATGAACAGGGGGTAGCCAACTTGCAGTTCAAGGTCAGACAGCAACCGACTGGCTGCGGGCTGGGTGATGTGGATCCGCCGCGCCGCTTCGGTGACGCTGCTGGTTTCCATCATGGCGCGAAACGCTTCCAGCTGGCGATGGTTGAGTTTCAAGGCATCTTTCCCTATCCATAACATTTGCGCATGAATAGCACGAATATTTGAATTTGAAATATGATATTCACCCTCGCTACAAAGGATCCAATCAAAACGCCTAGGGAGGATCAAATGCGTTCCACACTGATTGCGGCAAGTGCGCTGGCCATTTCGGCAGGGCTGGCACATGCAGAAGACAAAACCCTTTATCTTGCGGCTTACGGTGGCTCGACCGAGACGCTGTTCAAGGAAGTTATCATTCCCGCGTGGCAGGAAAAATCCGGTGCTAAGGTGGTCTATGTATCGGGCAACTCCACCGATACGCTGGCGAAACTGCGCGCCCAGGAAAGTGCGCAGGAGATTGACATCGCGTTTATCGACGATGGCCCGATGACACAGGCGATCAACTTCGGCTACTGCGATACCGTAGACGAAGCGACTTTTGCCGATCTGTATGATGCGTCCCGCATGCCCCAAAACAAGGCCGTCGGCGTTGGCATCGTGGCAACCGGTTTGGCCTATAACGCCGAGATGTTTGAAAAGAACGGTTGGGCGGCCCCGACCTCTTGGGCGGATCTGGCGGACCCGAAGTATAAGGGCAAAGTGGCGATCCCACCGATCACCAACGGCTATGGCCTGCATGCGTTGATCATGGCGGCAAAACTGAACGGTGGTGGCGAAACCGATATTGAACCTGGTTTCGAGATGTTCCAGGACAAGATCGACGACAACGTACTGGTTTATGAACCTTCGTCCGGCAAAATGTCTGAACTGTTCCAGAACGGTGAAATTGCGCTGTCTGTCTGGGGGTCTGGCCGTCTGAAATCGCTGGCGGACACCGGTTTCCCGGGCGCGTTTGCCTACCCCGAAGAGGGCGCGGTGAATCTGTTGATTGCAGCCTGCCCGGTGGTTGATTCCGATGTGCCGGAACTGTCCCAGGACTTCCTCAAGTTCATCACCTCTGCCGAGATGCAGCAGTACTTTGCCATTGAAAAAGGCTGGGGTCCGGTGAACAAAAACGTTGCGCTGACCGACGAACAGATCGGTGCCCTGCCGGTGGGGCCAGAGCGCGTCGACACGCTGGTGAACATTGACTACACCGTGGTCAACGAACAGCGCGGCGCATGGACCCAGAAATGGACCCGTCAAATCGAGCGTTAATCGCGCCTCATTGCACTAAATTCAAAGGCGCGGGACTGAACACCCGCGTCTTTCTTAGCCTCTAGGGACAGCGTGGATGTCTTTCCTCAGCCTCAAGAACCTCAATAAACAATTTGGCGAATTCACCGCAGTGCGCGACATGACACTGTCGATCGAAAAGGGTGAGTTTGTATCGCTGCTGGGCCCGTCGGGCTGCGGCAAGACGACGACCCTGCAGATGATTGCCGGATTGCTGGAACCCACTTCCGGTCAGATCCTGCTGGACGGTCGCGATATTTCGCACACGCCCCCCAACAAACGTGGGCTGGGCATAGTGTTTCAGTCCTATGCCCTATTTCCGCATATGTCGGCGCTGGACAACGTGGCCTTCGGGCTGGAAATGCGCGGTGTCGGCAAAGCCGAACGTCAGGACCGCGCACGCAAAGCGCTGGAACAGGTTAAACTGGGCCAGTTCATGCATCGCTTCCCCAAGGAGATGTCCGGTGGTCAGCGACAGCGGGTTGCCCTCGCACGCGCATTGGTGATTGAGCCGCCGGTTCTGCTGCTGGATGAACCCCTTTCCAATCTGGATGCCAAACTGCGTGAGGACATGCGGCTGGAACTGCGGCTGTTGCAGCAGGAAATTGGCGTCACCACTATTCTGGTCACCCACGATCAGGAAGAAGCCCTGTCGATGTCCGACCGCATCGTGGTGATGAAAGATGGCGAAATGGAACAGATCGCTGCGCCGCTGGACCTCTATGAGCGTCCGGTCAGCCCGTTTGTGTCGGATTTCGTCGGCAAGACCAACCTGTTCGATGCCCAGATTATTGATGCCGACCATGTGAAGGTCGCCGATCACGTTTTGCTGCTGCCCGCTCACGGAATGCCAGCTGGCGCCTCTATGCAATTGTCGATCCGGCCTGAAAAATTCGCGCTCAGCCCTGAAGGCGACGGCGATGAAGTTCAGGTTGAGGCGGCGATTTTCCACGGTGCCAATTGGCTTTACCGTGTGCGCGGTGCGATGGGCGAATTGTTTGTGACACAGCCCAATACCGGTGCGCCCGGCTTTGCCCGTGGCCAAACCGCGCGGTTGAACTGGCCCGACGGTGCCCTGTCCATGTTTGCGGAGGCCTCGTGATGGCCAGCTCTGCAAACCGTGCCGCATGGGCCATGACGGCCCCCGGCGTGATCTTCTTTGCCGCCCTTCTTGGTGCGCCGATGATCATGACCTTCCTGCTCAGCCTGCACGCCTATGATTTCAACGCCGGTGTTCTGCCGGATTGGACATTGGCGAATTATGCTGACGTTCTGGGCGACAGCTACTTTCACAAGATTTTCCTGCGCACCTTCGGATTGGCGGCGCTGGTCACTGTTATCTGTGTTCTGATCGGCGCACCCGAAGCCTATGTGCTGTCGCGGCTGCAAAACCCGTGGAAGTCGATCTTCCTGCTGGTGGTACTGGGACCGCTGCTGATCTCGGTTGTGGTGCGCACGCTGGGATGGGCGTTGTTTTTTGGCGGTAACGGTATTTTAACCATGATTGCGCAGGGGTTGGGGTTCAGCGATGAGCCGGTCAGCCTGATGTTTACATTTGCCGGGATGACCATTGCGCTAGTGCATGTTCTGGTGCCCTTTATGGTGATTTCGGTCTGGGCGTCGTTGCAAAAGATCGACCCGCAATCCGAGGATGCCGCATGGACCCTTGGTGCCTCCAAGCTGACCGTGCTGCGTCGGATTACTCTGCCGCAGGCGATGCCTGGCATTCTGTCCGGGTCGATCATCGTGTTTGCCCTGACCGTCAGCGCCTTTGCCACGCCCGCCATCATCGGTGGCCGCCGGATGAAGGTGGTCGCGACCGCTGCCTATGATGAATATCTCAGCACATTGAACTGGCCTCTGGGGGCCACGATCGCTGTTCTTTTGCTGGTGGCAAACGTGGTGATTATCGTCACCTACAACAAACTGGTGGAACGCCGTTTCGCCAAAGTCTTCGAATAAGGAGCGCACAGCATGCAACGTCTTGGCCCTATTGCCCTGATTTTTCACGCGCTGTTTGTCGCGTTCATCATGGCCCCCCTGTTGATGGTGATTGCCGTGTCTTTCACCGACAAAGGTTATCTGTCCCTGCCCACCGACGGTCTGTCGCTGCGCTGGTTCTATGCGATCCTTGATAATCCTGATTTCATCTCGGCCTTTTGGGTGTCGGTGTGGTTGGGGCTGATTTCAGCCAGTATTGCAGTGGCGATGGCGGTGCCGGCCGCATTGGCTATCGCACGGCGCAAGTTTCCGGGGCGCGATGCCATTTCCGCCTTCCTGCTGTCGCCGTTGATGATCCCGCATCTGGTGCTGGGTGTTGCCTTCCTGCAGTTTTATTCCAAGGTCGGGATGGGTGGCAGTTTTGCCGGATTGACAGCGGCGCATGTGGTGCTGGTCATGCCCTATGCATTGCGTCTGGCGCTGGCCTCTGCCACGGGGCTGCCGCAGGATGCGGAACAGGCCGCGATGACCCTTGGTGCGTCGAAGTTTACCGTGTTCCGTCGCATTACGCTGCCGTTGATCCTGCCTGGTGTGGCAGGGGGCTGGATCCTGTCCTTCATCACCAGCTTTGACGAACTGACCATGAGCGTCTTTGTGGCCTCTCCCGCCACGCAAACCCTGCCGGTGCGCATGTATCACCACATCGCGCAGACAATTGACCCGCTGATTGCCTCGGTCTCGACCGTGTTGATCGTGCTGACCTTCCTGCTGATGCTGGTACTGGACCGCCTCTATGGGTTGGACAAGATCTTTGTGGGCAAAGGATAAACGATGACTACGCTAGTGATTGGCGGCGGCGTTGTTGGCCTGTCGGTTGCCTATGGTCTGCTGAAACAGGGCGCACAGGTCACTGTCATTGACGGCAGCGACACGGATGCGCGTGCGTCGCGCGGCAACTTTGGTCTGGTCTGGATCCAAGGTAAAGGCGCCAAGGCCCCGCATTACGCCGCGTGGTCGCGCAGCTCTGCCAAACTTTGGCAGGGCTTTGCGAAGGACCTGAAAGAGGCGACTGGCATCGACATTGCCTTCAGTCAGATCGGCGGGGTGGAGTATTTTACCGATGCCGATGCGTTGGCTCAGGATGCCGCTGGCTTGCAGGGGTTGCAGGATCACTTTGACGGGGATTACCCGTTCGAGGTGCTGGAGCACAGCCGCCTGAAACAGCTGGTGCCAGAGATCGGTCCGAAGGTTGTCGGCGGTATCCATTCGCCGATGGACGGGCATGTGAACCCGCTGCTGCTGTTGCGGGCCCTGTCAGTGGCGGTACAGCAGATGGGCGGGCGGTTGCAAACCGGTGCCAAAGTGACAGAGATTGCCGGTGGCGACCGCGCTTATACCGTGACACTGGAAACAGGGGAGAGGATCGAAGGCAATGCCTTAGTTCTGGCTGCTGGCCTCGGCTCTGCCGAATATGGCGCGGATCTGGGGTTTGACGCGCCGGTGCGCCCGCAGCAAGGGCAGGTGCTGATCACCGAAAAACTGCCGTTCTTTCTGAAATATCCGTCTGGCCGGATCCGGCAGGTGAACGAAGGCGGTGTGCAAATCGGGGCCTCAAAGGCGGAAACCGGTGCTGACAGCACCGATCTGCCAACCTTGCAGGATCTGGCCCGTTATGCGGTCGATGTGTTCCCGCTGCTGGAACATGTGCAACTGGTGCGCAGCTGGGCTGCGTTGCGGGTGATGTCGCCGGATGGTCTGCCGATCTATCAGCGTTCAACCAAATTCGCGGGGGCGCATTTCGTGACCTGCCACAGCGGTATCACGCTGGCGGCCGCGCACGCAGGGCTGTTGCCTGACTGGATTCAGGACCGCAACACCGCCCCCGACCTCTCTTTGTTCAGTGAAAGCAGGTTCAATGTTTGATCCCCTTGAGCCACAGGGCACCAATCAGGTGCAGTTCCAGTTTGAAGACCGACAGCTTTCTGCACCTCAGGGTGCGACTGTGGCCTCAGCCTTGTTGGGTGCGGGGATAACTGCTTTTCGCGACACGCCAGTGTCCGGCGCGGCGCGGGGGCCATTTTGTTTGATGGGGGCGTGTTACGATTGCCTTGTGTCCATTAACGGCGTGACGGTGCAAGCCTGCATGACACCGGTGCAGGATGGCCTGCAGGTAAAACGCGTCGGCTCCCGCCAAGTTGACAGTGAGGGTGCAGTATGACCGACACCTTTGACATTGCCATTCTGGGGGCCGGACCTGCCGGTATGGCGGCTGCCGCCCGTGCAACGCAACTGGGCGCCAGTGTGGTGGTTCTTGACGAACAGCCCAATCCGGGCGGCCAGATCTACCGTAATGTGGATCAGGCCAGCGATGTGCAGCATCGGATCCTTGGCCCTGACTACAGCCATGGGCGGGTTCTGACGCAGGGCCTGCGTGACAGCGGTGCGCTCCACCGTGCGGGCGCCACCGTCTGGGATGTAACCCGCGACGGCGTTGTAACCTATTCGCAGAACGGCAAACCCGAACAGATCAGCGCGCGTCACCTGATCTTGGCAACGGGTGCCACCGAACGGCCCATGCCGCTGCCCGGTTGGACCCTTCCGGGGGTAATGACCGCTGGTGCGGCGCAGATCCTGCTGAAATCCGGTGGGCTTGTGGCGCGCGACCCGGTGCTAATCGGCTGCGGCCCGCTATTGTATCTGCTGGCGGCGCAGATGATTGCGGCGGGGCGCAAACCCCGTGCGTTGATCGAAACGCAAAGCCGCAGTGACATGTGGGCGGCGCGCGGTGATCTGGCCGGGGCATTGCGGGGTTGGCGCTATCTGGTCAAGGGCGCGGGTCTGATGGCCAAGATCATGGCCGCAGGCGTGCCGCGCTATACGGGTGCACGCGACATCGCGCTGGAGGGGCAGGGCGCCCTGACATCTGTGCGGTTTACCGTGCGCGGCAAATCCCATGAGATCGCGACCGATACGGCGCTGCTGCACCACGGGGTTGTGCCAAACACCCAGATCAGCCGCGCGCTGCGGTTGGATCACGTCTATGACCAGACCCAGCGCTGTTTTCTGCCGACGGTTGATGCGCTCTGCACGTCCTCTGAACCCGCGGTCAGCATCGCGGGGGACGGTGCAGGTATCGGTGGCGCGAAAGTCGCCGCGATATCGGGGCAGATTGCGGCCCTCGGCGCGGCCTGCCAGTTGGGGTTGCTTACACCGCACGCGTTGCAGTCTGCTGTCGCGCCGCTGCAGCGCCAAAGAGCGCATGAGCTGCACGCGCGCCCGTTTCTGGACCGGTCCTATCCGCCAGCCGCACAGTCTCTGTCGCCCGCAGATGCCACAATCATTTGCCGCTGCGAGGAGGTGGCCGCCGGTGACATCCGCCGCTTTGCGAAACTGGGCTGTAAAGGTCCCAATCAGGCCAAGGCTTTTGGCCGTGCAGGGATGGGACCGTGTCAGGGACGCTTCTGCGGTTTGACCGTGACAGAGTTGCTGGCGCAGGAAACCGGGCAAAGTCAGGACGAAACCGGTGCGCTGCGCATCCGCGCACCTCTGAAACCCGTCACATTGGGGGAGCTGGCCGCCTATGATGCCAGCAGCCAAGATACATAAAGGACATGACCATGATTGAACGCCAGCACACCGGCCAACGGATGAGTAAGATCGTCAAGCACAATGGAACCGTCTATCTCTGCGGTCAGGTCGGCAATGCGGGAGAGAGCGTAGCAGACCAAACCGCCGAATGCCTGCGCCGGGTCGATGCCCTTCTGGCAGAGGCAGGATCCTCGCGGGAACAGATCCTGCAGGCCATCGTCTGGGTCGCTGATATGGCGGATTTTGCTGAAATGAACGCCATTTGGGACGCATGGGTGCCCGAAGGCCACGCACCCGCCCGCGCCTGTGGTGAGGCCAAACTTGCCCGTCCCGAACTCAAGGTCGAAGTGATCATCACCGCTGCCTGCGACTGACGCAGGCCCACACCCCGCGCCGGATCTGAAAACATGTGTTAGGATGTGGACAGAACCGGCGCAATCCCCGTTACTGAAGGTGCCGTTCCAGCGACTTTTGCTGGATTTCGTTTTTCAGGGTCCGGGCCTTGGCGCGATAAAAACTCCCTGCTTCGCCTTCATAGATCCGCAGAGCGGCGAGGATATGCGTTTGCGCACGTTCCAGATACTTAGCCGATACCTCTGCCTGCGTCCTTTCCCCCAGCGCCTTGGTCACGATCGCAAGGTTTTCCTGCGTTAAGGCCCAGTCAAAGGGGGTGTCGCTTTGGGTGCGCACGTCCAATGTGTTTTCCAGCAGGTCTTTGGCCTTTTCCAGCAGCGCCGTGCCCTTCGTACCGTCGGTCAGTTTGGCCTTTTCCAAAAGGGCAACCGCCAGGTTCTGCGTCGTCATCGCCCATTCCACCGGCATCTCTGTTTCTGAACGCAGCTTCAATGCGGTCGAAAACGCATCTATCGCCTGACCCAGATAATCGCGCGCTTCGGCGTGATGGGCCGCATGTTTGGCGCGCAATGACAGCGTCGCCCCTAGGTTTTGCTGGATCATGCCCCATGTTTCACCGTGGTCTGTGTCTGTTACCAAACGCAGGGCTGAATGATAGGCACTGATGGCGTCATCCAGCAATGGGGTGCTGTCCGGTGCATCTGTGCGCATGCCCATGTTTGCCAGCGCATTGGCATAGTTCTGCAGTGCCCGCGCACGCCGTGGGGCCGGCCAGCACTGCACAGCAACCGCTGGTTTCAGGATCTCGGCTGAATAGCGCAGACCGGCGGGGTCGTAGCGCAACCCGTGTTCAAACAGGAAACGGTGATATTCCAGCCGCTTTTCCGCTGACTGCATGGTATCAAGGGTGTTCAGTGCCTCTGCCGCGCTGGAAAAAACCAGAAATGCTTCCTCGATCCGTCCGCGCAGCAGGGCGTTATGGGCCCGTGCCTCTTTGGCGCGCACCGCCATCGAGCTGTAGATGCGATCCACCTTGATCAGCAGCATATCATATTCCGCAAAATCAAGCCGGGCTGCCGCTTCGGCTGCAGCGGCCTTGGTGTTGGTCAATTCAGCCGCCAGCCCATCCAGTTCTTGAAACCGTTGTTTGAACACACGGTATTCCGTTGCCTTGTCATCCAGCAGCACCCGCAGCTCCGCATCCGATCTGTCATAGACGCGGTCGATTTCAAACCGGCTTGCCAGTGCTTCCAGTTGATCACGACGCGCATTGCCGAGTCCGTCGAGTTGCGGGGGCATCGCCTCGGCTGGTTTCTGTACAGCTTCACGCAGCGCATCGATGTCGTCTTGCGGGATGTCGAGAGCATGGGCCAGCGTCTGTACTGTGCGCGCTGTGGGGTTTGCGACATGGCCGTTTTCAAGGCGCGAAATGCTGGCTTTGCGCCCCTCATCATTCCATGCGCGCACGGCCAGATCTTTGACCGACAGGCCAAGGTCATCGCGGAAAGAACGCACTAATAGACCGAAACGCACCCCAAAAGCGGTGCCTTCTTTGTCATCACCTTTCGTCAATTTTCGACACCTCCGTCTTTGAAGTACCGTGCTAGTTTGCCTTAAGAAGTCCTGATCCAAATGCTTCTGATTAGAAACAAAGGTTAATTTTCCCAGCCTTGACTGGAGCCACTGTCCCCCCCGTGGTTCCAGTCAAATATTTCTAAGGCCTGCAAGGCGCGCTAAGACGGGCAGGACCCTGGTCAGGTAATGCGACGGTGTTTGCGTCATATCTTCAGGCTGGTCGTTTTGGCCGCTGCCGTAGAAACGCCGCCAGTGATGGTTCTGAACTGGCTGACTCGTGGTGTTGAGGGGCGCTCGTAGTCGTCTGTGTTTCGCCTTTTGTGCGGTAACTCGTCTGTGACACCGCTTAGTGCCAGCGCAGCTTGGGTGCGATTGACCACCTTCAGCTTTCGGATGACCTTGGACACATGTGCCTCAACGGTGTTGACCGAAATATCCAAGGTGCGGGCAATAGATTTGTTTGATTGCCCCTGCGCGACCTGCTGCAAAATCTCCAGTTGACGTTCTGTGAGCAGCTTCAATCGCCCGGATTGCGGATGCGACGTAAGCGGATCGTGATGGTCAGCCTTGGTGGAATAGGAAATGATCCGGTGCCCTTCTACCACAAGAGAGATAACCGATTTGATCTCGCTTGCCAGCATATCGGGCGACACAACCGCCGCGACCTCATTGGGCAGACTGCTCAACGATTGCAGCAGCGATGGATCCAGCGGAAACAGTACGATCCGTGGTGCGGTCAGCCGATTGAGAAGGATATCGATATCCTCAAGCAACCCTTCTTCGTTTGTGAAAGATAGTAAAACAACTTTGGAAATTGGTTGGACGGAATTTGCGTCCTCAATGGTATAAAATGGCAGCTGCAACTCGGAGGCAATCTGCTCCAAAGCTGACTTTAGTAAGTGGGTACGCGCCAGAATACTCAACGAATGCACGTCTACATGACTCATCAAATGTCCCCCCCTAATAAAAGGTCTCGCGACAGTGTCTAGAAAAGCAGCCAACGGGTGAATTGACTGAAGGAATGGTTCAGGTCTTAGCGCACAGCAATGTGCGCGTTGGGTAGTACCGGGAGTCCGCTTGCCGGAAGCTCCAGTATTTCAGCGTCTTGTACTGAAACGGCCTGCACTTGTTGTTGCTGCGCCCTTGCTTGCCGGGCTCGCGCTTGTTGGGCGCGCTTGGCTCTGGCGGCAGCTGCCGCTCTGACGTTGCGAACCTGATGAGCCTGCAGCACATAAACGCTGCCAACCCGATCCTGCGCTTGGGGAACAAACACTTTGCTATCAGCCTGTGCAATGTGCCCCCAGACAACGGTGGCCGCGCAAACTGCGGCCATTGGAAAAAAACGAACTTTAGAATTCAAAATCATTGCTCAAGTCCCACGTAAATTGCGTTTAGACGGTCAGGCTCTGACTTGGCCCGCAGTGCGGAATTCTTGCTCTTAACAAATTAACGGTTTGTTAACCTTTTGAGGGCACATTAACCTTTCAGAGTGACGCTAAGTCAAGAAAAATGGGCAAATTGTCGCGAAATTCCCCTAAACGGTTGCAAATATTTCGGTCGAGTTACTGGAATCTTGTATGCGAATCGCCGGATTTTCGCAGGCTAACCGGTTTCCGTACCCCCCGCATAACCGGAATCGGTTACGCGCCTTGGGGCAAATAGTCGAATCCGGATAGGGGCTACCTCCTTTTGTACAGGAACCCATGCAGCGGAGCCTGAGTGATCTCAGGAATGTCCGGTTCGGTCCTATCTTCCTATCGTCCTTACATCGCTGCTGACCTGAGGGGGTTACGGCGGTGTTTTTGGATCAAAGGACATCGAAAGGACTTGACTATGAAAAAGCTATTTTTGGCTTCGACCGCTCTGGTGCTGACTGCTGGCATGTCATTCGCGCAAACCGCAACTGGTGGTGGGATCGCACCAGCGAACGCGTCGGCTGAGAGCAACACTGCTGCGACAGCGAATGAGACAGGCAGTATCTTCAACAGTGCCGAAGCGCTCGATTCAGCTGGTGGCGGGAACGACGAAACAGCGATTGCCACTGCTGGTGAGGCCGGCAACGGCGCACGTGCACGCGTGAACCTGAGCTCCGCGATCACTGCGCAAGGCCAGACCACTGGTGGCATAAGCGCGACCGTTGCCCAGCAGGCTGCGAACGCGAACCTGCAGTTTCAGGTTGGTAACAATAACCAAGCTGTAAACCTGCAAGCCGGTGTGCGTCAGGAATCTGCGACCCTGCAGCGCGGCGACCGCAACGATGCCATCATCAGCCAGACTCAAGCTGGCAACGAAGCTGCGATTTCGCAGTATGGTGATGACAACATGAACGCGATCATTCAGGACGGCATCGACAATGGCGCGGCATCGGCACAGGTCGGTGACTTCAACGTTTCGACCATCCTGCAAGCTGGTGACCACAACATCGCAGCGCATTCGCAGTTTGGCCTGAACAACAACGCGATGACCTTCCAGAACGACGGCGATAACACCGCCGCGCAGGTTCAGGTAGGTGATGGGAACGCCTCTCTGATCTCACAGGGCGGGGGTGCTAGCCAAACGCTGGCCGCGATTGACGGTGCAACCCGCAATGTGGCCATTCCCGCCGGCCTCGTTGTAGGCGGTGCTGTGGCAGGTGCAGCCTCTCTGAACTCCGCGGCCAGCATCCAGCTGGGTGATGGCAACTCCAGCGCCATCATTCAGCAGGGTAACGGCAACGAAGCGGTCAACTACCAGAACTCGAACTAATCTCCAGTTGAGACAAGTTTGAGTAGCTAAACACTTGTGGGGGCGCTTCCTTGGTGCCCCCACTTTCGACCTCATCAGGTGTGAAGGTTGCCTGACATGTTTTTAGCTTTGGATTTATTGATTACACTTGCGGTGAGCTCCGCCGTTTCCGCAGATGATGCGCGCGCGCAGGATTGCTCAATCCATTTAAAAGAAAACGAAAATCTGGTCACGCTGCAGGGCGCGGTTGATCCGCAAATCTGGACCGCTGGCACCTACACACTGTTGGTAGAGACGCGCCAGAACGGCAATGTTTCCCTGTCTCAACAGGCCGGTGCCTTCGAGGGGGGCACGCATCAGACACAGGAAATTCTTGTTCTTTCGACAACCACGATCTACCTTTCTAGGGGGAGTCAGCTGAACGCGCGGCTCAAAATTAACGATGGGAAGCAAAGGTCGTCTTGTTCACTGAGCTATAGGAAATAGTGCCTGTATTACAGGCCAATCACCGAGGAGCACGGAATGCAATATCGTCATCTCTCTCTCTTAGCTGCAGCTGTTTTTGGCCTGTCGTCTCTTGGCCCGTCTTCCCCTGCATTTTCACAAGATTTCGGGTTTCAGATCAGCAACGGTCTGACGCTGGAACAGGTTGTCGTATCCACGGGCATTCCTGAAAATACGCCTTTTAGTTCAAGCGGCGGGACATCGACCCTCATCGAACAGGCAGGCAACCTGAACAGCGCCCTGTCGTCGATCACAGGCAGCCAGAATGCTGGCACAGCCGCTCAGCAGATCGGCAATTCCAATTCGGCGATCGCAGTCATTCAGGATTCTCCTGGCAGTGCGATCGCGCAGGCCCAGTTGGGCACCAATCTAAACTCGGTCGCGGCGATTGTTGGCGGGTCTAACAACGGCATCGCGACCGCGCAAATCGGTCAGAACCTCAGCAGCTCGGTTGCGCTGGTGAACTCTGTCGGGACCACGGTTGTCTATGGTCAGGCCGGTGAGGGCTATAGCGGCGGTATTGTGATTGTAAACGCGGCCGAAGGCACCGTCGTCAGACTGAATTGAGGTTAACAAGACCACGCATTTTGAAAGGGAGACGTTATGAAGATATCAAAACTACGGTTTGGAGCGGGCATAGCATTATTATCGGCCCTTATCTCTGGCAATGCCCTTGCAGGTGATTTGATCTATCGCCCCATCGTGCCCGGTCTGGGGGGCAACCCAGATTATTGGACACCCCTGTTGGGCGCGGCACAGATTGAAAACCGCTTCGTTCCTGAAAGCAGCGGCGGTGGCGGGGCACCAGACATTAACTTTCCACCAATTGTGATTGATCTGGGTGGCATCGGCGGGACACCTCCGGTGACGCCAACGCCGCAAGATCCAGCAGCGGCGGCGCCTTCCAACTGACCACAGTGTGTCAGGAAAGCGAACCCAAAATACTTAAAGATAATTAACGTAGGTTGGCAGCATGGGACAGTTTAAAACTTTGTTTTCGAAGACGCGTGCGTTTGTGGGCGGGGTATTGGTTGTCGTGGCGGTCAGTGCCTGTTCGGATCCGGGACGTGAAAGCGTCGGGACCAAATTTGATTCAAACGCAGCGCCACCGCTTTCGACACCGGAAACTGTATCCGGCACCCGTTTGAAAAACCTCGCCGCGCCGCGTCAGCGGGTGGATGTGGCGGTCTATCGATATGACGATAAAACCGGTCAGAATGATGAATCCGATAATCTAACGCGATTTTCGCGGGCTGTGTCGCAGGGGATGTCAGACGTCCTGATCGACGTGCTGACTGACGTGGGCGACGGGCGCTGGTTCAATGTTGTGGAACGTGCCGCCCTGCAGGACCTGCTGACGGAACGCCAGTTGATCGACCAGACCAATCAGAATTACCGCGGTACGCGACGCTCGACCCTGCAACCGCTGCGCTTTGCAGGCCTGATCGTTTCGGGTGGGGTGATTGATTATGACACCAACGTCATCACCGGCGGCATCGGGGCGCGTCTGCTGGGGATCGGCAACCGTGTGGAGTACCGGCGCGATCGGATTTCCGTGATTTTGCGGGCGGTCAGCGTCCAAACTGGTGAGGTGCTGGCATCTGTGCAGACCGAAAAGACCATCTATTCGCTGGCGGATCAGGTGACTGTGTTCCGCTTCGTTGGGGTTGATAGGTTGCTTGAATTTGATGCCGGTATCTCTGTCAACGAACCCACTGGCATCGCTGTACGCCAAGCGGTGGAGCTGGCCGTCTATGACCTTATCCTTGAGGGCGCACGCAAGAATGTCTGGCATTTCCGCAATGGCAATGTCGAACGCGAATTGTTGTTGAAACAGCGCGAACGGCTGGCTGGCGCCACAGTCGCTGCCGACGAAGATCAAGACTCGTTGGTGAGCCGCGCGGCTAAGATGATCGATGCTGAGGCAGCCAAGACAGGTGCATCATGACTGCCATAGCCCGCGCGGTAATTGCGTATGGTCTGGCGGGGCTGATTGCATGGGGCAGCCATGTGCCGGCGCAGGCTCAGTCCACATTCGATACGGCCAAGCGGCAGCTTTCAGGTGACTGGGTGGTGGAATGTTTGGCAGGCCGCGATCCCGGACCAGAGAGTTGTCAGCTCTACCAACGTATCCTGACGCAGGATCCGAACACCGCTGCACTGGTGGTGGCGCTGGTCTGGCTGCCGGATCAGGGCACGCTGCAGTTACAGGCGGCCCTGCCTTTGGGGGTGGATCTACAAGTGCCGCCAGAGTTGCGTGTGGACGGCGCAGTGGTTGAGACATTCATGTGGTCCCGCTGCCTCAAAGCCGGTTGCATGGTTGAGGCCCCTTTGTCCAAAGCGGCCTTTGAGACGCTTGAGCAAGGTCAGGGCGCGGCGTTTATGGTGACAGTCCCCAATGCCGGGCCGATCGAAATTCCTGTCTCTCTTGGTGGGTTCAGAAACGGTCTGGCGATTATTTCTACCACCGCCGCTGACGGGTAAGACCCGCACAGTCGTGGTGCGCATCCATCCTCTGCGGTGTGGGGACGGGGGCACGTAAGGAAATTGAGAGCTGAGAGCAAAGAAAAACGGGCCCTCGGGCCCGTTTCTTTATGCGTCAGCGTCTTTGGTCGCAGTTTTCTTTGGCGTTGCCTTTTTTGCTGGGGCTTTCTTGGTTGTCGCCTTTGCAGTCGTTTTCTTGGCGGCGGTTTTCTTCGCCGCTGGCTTCTTGGCAGTGGTCTTTGCCGCAGCCTTCTTGCGGCCCGGCTTTTTCGCGGCCTTTTCGTTCACCAGTTCAACCGCTTGTTCGACGGTGATGTCTTTGGGTTCCACATCCTTAGGCAGGGTGGCGTTCACCTTTTCCCATTTGATGTAGGGACCATAACGGCCTTCCATCACGCTCATCTTACCGCCATCGGGGTGATCACCCAGTTCACGCAGGGCTTTTGCGGCAGCGGCGCCACGGCGACCGGGATTGGCGCGTTTTTCGGCCAGCATTTCCACCGCGTGATTCATGCCGATCTCAAACATCTCTTCCCATGTTTTCATATTCACATAGGTCGGTTTTTCCGCCTCTGGCAGCTTGTGCATGATGTAGGGACCAAACCGTCCAAGGTTGGCGCTGATGCGTCCACCTTCGGGGTGGTCGCCCACGTTGCGCGGCAGGCTAAGCAGTTTCAGCGCCTGTTCCAGCGTGGTGTCCGCCTTGGGCCAGCCGCCGTGACGGGTCTGGGGCAGGGAGGAACGCTTGGGTTTTTTGTTTTCCGGCGTGGCTTCGCCGCGCTGAACATAGGGGCCATAACGGCCATCCTTCAGCCAGATTTCATCCTCACCATCGGTGCCAAGGAGTTTCTCTTCGCCCTCAGCGCCTTCACCGGCGATGGGGCGGGTGTAGGTGCATTCAGGATAGTTGCCGCAGCCGACAAATCCGCCCGTGCGCGACGTTTTCAAGTGCAGCTGTCCGTTGCCACATTTCGGGCAGACACGCGGATCGGTGCCATCCTCGCGCGGGGGGTAGAGTTGCGGCGCCAGCGCGTCATCCAGAACGTCCAGAACCTCGGTAATCCGCAATTCGGTCGTTTCAGAAATTGCTGCGCCGAAATCGCGCCAGAACCGTTCCAGAACGCTCTTGTAATCGCGTTCGCCAGCGGACACGTCGTCCAGCTGTTCCTCCAGCTGCGCGGTGAAATCATAGCCGACGTATTTGCGGAAGAAATTGAGCAGGAAGATCGTCACGATCCTGCCCTTATCCTCTGGGAACAAACGATTTTTATCCTTGCGGACATATTCGCGTTCCTGAATCGTACCCAGCACAGATGCGTAGGTAGAGGGGCGACCAATGCCCAGCTCTTCCATCTTTTTGACCAGCGTCGCCTCGGTGTAGCGTGGCGGTGGCTGGGTGAAATGCTGTTCGGGGCTGACGGTGCGCTTGTCGGCCTTTTCGCCCTGCATCACCTGCGGTAGACGCTTGTCATCCTCGTCGCCACTGGCGACGTCATCGCGGCCCTCTTCATAGACGCGCATGAAACCGTCAAACATCACCACCTGACCGGTGGCGCGCAGGCCAACCTGCTGGTCGTCGCTGCCGATGTCAACGGTGGTGCGTTCCAGACGGGCGCCGGCCATCTGACAGGCCAGCGTCCGCTTCCAGATCAGATCGTACAGCTTGCGCTGATCCGCCTCCAGCTTGGCCAATTGGCCAGCGTCCACCGACATATCGGTAGGGCGGATACACTCGTGCGCTTCCTGTGCGTTTTTGGCTTTGTTTTTATAGATGCGCGGGCTATCGGGCACATATTCGGCGCCGTAGCGCGTGGCGATTTCCTCACGCGCGGCGGTGATTGCCTCTGGCGCCATGTCGATGCCGTCGGTCCGCATATAGGTGATGTAGCCCGCTTCATAGAGGCGCTGGGCTGCGTTCATACATTGGCGCGCACCCATGCCAAATTTACGGCTCGCCTCTTGTTGCAGAGTGGAGGTCATGAAGGGCGCCGATGGATTGCGGCTGCCGGGTTTCGCCTCAACCGAAGTGATCGTCAGATTGCGGCTGTTGATCGCCTGCACCGCCAGCTCGGCCTGCGTTTCATTGGTGATCGAAAACTTGTCCAGCTTGTCACCGCCCAGAACGGTCAGTCTCGCCTCATATTCCTGCCCACGCGGGGTGGCGAGCATGGCCTTGACCGACCAGTATTCCTGCGGATTGAATGCCTCAATCTCCATCTCGCGTTCAACGATAAGACGCAGGCAGACCGATTGCACGCGACCGGCGGAGCGCGCACCCGGCAGTTTGCGCCACAGAACCGGTGACAGTTTGAAACCCACGAGGTAGTCGAGGGCACGGCGGGCCAGATAGGCTTCCACCAGATCGGTGTCGACCTGACGGGGGTTTTGCATCGCTTCGGTCACGGCGGATTTGGTGATCGCGTTAAAGACCACGCGGCTCACCGGCGTGTCCTTTTTGACCGCGCGGCGTTTGCGCAGCGCCTCTTCAAGATGCCAGCTGATCGCCTCTCCTTCGCGATCGGGGTCGGTCGCGAGGATCAGTTCGTTGTCGTCTTTCAGGGCATCGGCGATCGCTTTGACGTGTTTGCGGGAATCGTTGCCCACCTCCCATGTCATGGCAAAATCGTCGTCTGTGTCGACCGATCCGTCTTTGGGTGGCAGGTCGCGGACGTGGCCATAAGATGCCAAAACCGTATAATCCGAGCCAAGATATTTGTTAATTGTCTTGGCCTTGGCCGGAGATTCTACAACAACGACTGGCATGTCAGTGGCGACCTCTGTGATGAAAAAACGCGTGCTTTCTATGGCCGCGCAAGATGAGGCCTGCAAGAGGGTATTGTCAATTGCTGTCTTTCTTCTGGTGGAATTGGCGTCTTTGTGAGGGGGTATTTACGTCGTTTTGATGAGACCGGAGCGCAAGGACAGAGGCTGGGGCGCTGGCAGCGGCGCGACATTGCGCCCCGCTGCCAGCCCCCTGTTTCGGTGCAAATGCCGGATGTTGGATGGCGTGGTCAGGACGTTCCCTGATCCGGTCCCTGATCTGGCATCCGTGACAGCAAGCCGCCCGGTTGGCGTTTGATCCGCCCGGTCATTTCCAGGTCTGTCAGTATTGGTGCGACATGACGGGCAGAGGCGCCGACGTCGCGGATCAGCTGATCCTCCGCCACAGGGGTGGGGCTGAGGCGCGACAGAATCTGCTGGTGCAGCGCAGCTGTATCGCGCAGGCCGCGTTTTTCAGTGGCCGGTTGTGACGGTTGTGCGGGCTGTTCGTTGAGATCCAGTGTCGTTTGTGTCGCCGTTGCCTCTTGGGTCACAGGCGGCGGTAGCGCCTCCAGCACGTCGGCGCCGCTGCGCACCAGCCGCGCGCCGTCGCGGATCAGTGCGTTGCAGCCGCCGGCGCGGGCATCCAGCGGATGGCCGGGGACCGAGAGTACCTCTCGCCCTTGATCCAGCGCGGTGCGGGCGGTGATCAAACTGCCAGATCGATAGGCCGCCTCCACCACCACCAATGCGCGGCTGAGGCCAGAGATAATGCGGTTACGGCGGGGGAAATCACGTGCCTTGGGCTGTAGGCCAAAGGGGCGTTCGGACAGGATCAGGCCCTGCTCGCATATGGCAGAATATAGAGGTGTGTTTTCCGCCGGATATATGATGTCCGCGCCGCCTGCCAGAACGGCGATAGTGCCAGTATCTATCGCTGCGCGGTGCGCTGCTGCATCGATGCCACGGGCAAGGCCGGATACCACCACCTGTCCCGCCTGCCCCAGATCTGCCGCCAGATGCCGCGCCATGCGGGTGCCAAGCGATGAGGCATTGCGCGCCCCCACCAGCCCCACCTTGGGCTGTGACAGCAGATCCAGCCGTCCCAA
Organism: Thalassobius sp. Cn5-15; assembly: GCF_022347685.1. Taxonomy (GTDB): domain Bacteria; phylum Pseudomonadota; class Alphaproteobacteria; order Rhodobacterales; family Rhodobacteraceae; genus Thalassobius. The sequence goes on along the minus strand of NZ_JAKRGF010000002.1, from coordinate 111,511 downwards.
CGCCCAGAGGACAGGGGGCGCATCGGGGATTTCGGCCAGTTCAGCGGGATAATCGGGTGCGCCGTGACACAGCATCCGCGCACCGATTGCATGACCCGCGCGCAGTTCTGCCAGCGCACGGTCAGGGTCATAAGGCGCGTAATCCTTCACCCCCGCCTTTGCAGCCACCTCTGGCAGCGCGTCCAGTGCCGCCTGCGCCGACCCATGTGTGGCCATCAGCCTGTAGAAGGTCGTTGGTCCTACCCGATAGGACCGAATAAGGCGGAGCCATGCGACCCTGTCCACTTCCGAGGCGGGTAGGGGTGGGGAGTGGTTGGAAGGGGACATAGGTATCATTTACAGGGCTCCGCCAGGCTAGCCCGATGAGTCTTAGGCTGAGTCTGGTTAACAGAGGGTGAACCCTGCGAAGACTTCGGCGCCGCGTGACGATTATGCGGCGCCGATGGTCCCTCAGGTCGCCGAGCCGCCAACGGTGAGGCCACCGATCATCACGGTTGGCTGGCCGACGCCAACCGGCACCCATTGGCCTTGCTTGCCGCAATTACCCATTCCCGGATCCAGCGCCATATCGTTGCCAAGGGCGCGGATCTGTTTCAGCGCGGTGGCGCCATCACCGATCAAGGTCGCGCCTTTCACTGGCGCGCCGACCTTGCCGTTTTGAACGCGGTACGCCTCCGTGCAGGAAAAGACGAACTTACCATTGGTGATGTCCACCTGACCGCCGCCGAAGCCAACGGCGTAGATGCCATCCTTCAGATCGGCCACAATATCGCCGGGCGTGGCATCGCCACCTAACATATAGGTGTTGGTCATCCGCGGCATCGGCGCGTGGGCGTAGCTTTCGCGCCGCCCGTTGCCGGTGGGTTTTACGCCCATCAGACGGGCGTTTTGGCGGTCCTGCATGTAACCGACCAGAATGCCATCCTCAATCAAGACGTTCTTGCCAGACGGTGTGCCTTCATCATCAAAACTGATTGATCCGCGACGGTCGGGAATGGTGCCGTCGTCCAGAACGGTCACGCCCGGCGCGGCAATGCGCTGGCCCATCAGCCCAGCAAAGGCAGACGATCCTTTGCGGTTGAAGTCGCCCTCAAGGCCGTGACCAATCGCTTCGTGCAGCAAAATACCGGGCCAACCCGGCCCCAGAACCACATCCATCACACCCGCGGGTGCAGGTTCGGCGTCCAGATTGACCACCGCCACGCGCAGCGCCTCGCGGGTTTTGGCCTGCCAGTCTGCTGGCGCGATCAGCCCATCAAGGCCGACGCGACCGCCGCCCCCTGCCGATCCGCTTTCACGGCGGCCATTCTGTTCTACGATCACAGAAACATTGACCCGTGTCATTGGGCGTACGTCGCGCAGATGGGTGCCATCGGGGCGTAAAATCTCTACCTCTTGCAGAGATGCAGCAATAGTGGCCGAAACCTGTACCACACGCGGGTCCAGATCGCGGGCGAAGGCATCGATGTCGCGCAACGTGTCCACCTTGACCGGGAAAGAGGCGCCTGCAATGGGATCCTCATCAGTATAAAGGCGGGTGTTCGTTGCCTGCGGTGCATCGGCCAGCGTGCCGCCGCCTGCACCGACCGCCAACCGGGCGGTTTGGGCGGCGCGGCGCAGTGAGGCTTCGCTCAACTCAGTGGAATGGGCGTAGCCGGTGACCTCTCCGCGTACCGCGCGCAGACCGAATCCTTCGGAAGCGTCGTAAGAGGCGTTCTTCAGCCGGCCGTCATCAAACACCAGTGCCTCAGCGCGGCGGCGTTCCAGAAACAGCTCACCATCATCAGCGCCCTGCGTTGCCTCCTGCAAAACTGAGAGGGCTGCCCCCTGATCAAGAGCGGTATCAAAGGGGCGAAAAGGTGCATCGCTCATAAGTGTTTTCCTGTCTTTCCCAGAGGGCGAATTTGATCTAAATCAAAAAAGCGACCGTTTGCCGCGTCGGGATTATTGTTACGTAAGCTAGAATATGCTTTGTATCCTCGGCAAAACAACGAGATTCCGCTGCCTCAGATATCTAAGGCGGCAAAAAACGAAGAACAGCTCAACCGATCAGGGTGACATATGCGACTTAACACTAGCCTTCTGGCCGCAACAGCAACCGCCATTGCGGCTCCGGCCATTGCCCAGGAAGCCGTCGAAACTATTGGCAAGCCGACCCCCAAAGGCCTAAACTTTCAGCCTGCGGCCACCGAACTGGCCCGTGACCTTCAGTGGCTGGACGGCCTTCTGCTGTGGATTATTACCCTGATCACCCTGTTTGTGGTTGGTCTGGTGGCCTACATCATCGTGCGCCACAACCGTAAGGCAAACCCAACGCCGGCAACCTTCACCCACAACACCGGGATTGAAATTGCTTGGACCATCGTACCGATCTTTATCCTGGTGATCATTGGCGCCTTCAGCCTTCCGGTCCTGTTTAAACAGCAGGAAATCCCCGCAGGTGACGTGCACATCAAGGTGACCGGTTACCAGTGGTACTGGGGGTATGAATACACCGATCACGAATTTGCCTTTGATCAATACATGATCGGCCAGCCTGCAACGCTGGATTCTGATACGCGCGCGGCAGATGCTGATGTGTCCCCCTATGTTCTGGACGACGCGATGCGCGCCAAGCTGGTGGACGCTGGGTATAATGAGGACGAGTTCCTGCTGGCCACCGACACGCAGGTCGTGGTTCCGGTCAACAAGGTTGTGGTCATGGATGTGACTGGCGCTGACGTGATCCACTCATGGACCATCCCCGCCTTTGGTGTGAAACAGGACGCTGTCCCTGGACGTATCGCCCAGCTGTGGTTTAAAGCCGAACAGGAAGGCATCTACTTTGGCCAGTGTTCTGAACTGTGCGGTAAAGACCACGCCTACATGCCGATCACCGTCAAAGTCGTCAGCGAAGAGGCCTACCAAGAGTGGCTGAAAGGCGCGATTGACGAATACGCTGGCGATATCACCACACTGCCCGGCTATCAGGTCGCCGCCGCGAACTGATCCCGAAGGGCTGATGCCTGATCTCAACGGCCCGCCGGTGAAAGGGCGGGCCGTTGGCTGACCCCACCATTCCCCTGCGTATGACGCGCAGATTTGGAAGGCAAAGAATGACTGACGCAAGTTTCGATACCTCCGTAAATAACAACACCCATCCGGGCGAAGCACAGTTTGGCGATTACTTCGCTCTGCTGAAACCGCGTGTGATGTCGCTGGTGGTGTTCACAGCCCTCGTTGGCCTGATCGCGGCGCCGGTGTCGGTGCATCCGTTCATTGCCTTCTGTGCAGTTCTGTTCATTGCAGTGGGCGGCGGTGCCTCTGGCGCGCTGAACATGTGGTGGGACGCCGATATTGATGCGGTGATGAAACGCACCACCTCACGTCCGATCCCGTCGGGCAAGGTGCAACCGCGCGAAGCGATGGCCATCGGCCTGGCGCTGTCGGGCATGGCGGTGATCATGCTGGGGCTGGCAGCGAATTGGTTTGCTGCGGGTCTTCTGGCCTTCACCATCTTCTTTTACGCAGTCATCTACACCATGTGGCTGAAACGCTGGACCCCGCAGAACATCGTTATTGGTGGTGCGGCGGGTGCTTTTCCTCCGATGATTGGCTGGGCCGTTGCGACCGGCGGTGTCAGCGCCGAATCCGTGTTGATGTTCCTGCTGATTTTCATGTGGACGCCGCCGCATTTCTGGGCGCTGGCGCTGTTCATGAAGTCTGACTACAAAGAGGCAGGCGTGCCGATGCTGACCGTAACACACGGCCGTAAAGTGACCCGCGCGCATATCCTCGTCTACACCATCCTGCTGGCGCCTCTGGCGATCGGCACTGGCCTGACCGCGATCGGTGGGCCGATCTACATGACAACCGCCGTCGTCCTGAACGCGATGTTCCTGTGGGGTGCGGTAAAAATCTGGCGTCGTCCCGAAGAGGCTGCCGAGGCGGATACCTACCGTGTCGAGAAGTCGTTTTTCGGCCTGTCGCTGCTCTATCTGTTCCTGCACTTCGGTGCGATTCTGGCCGAAGCGGCGTTGCGCCCCTACGGTCTGGGAGGCTGGTAAAATGGGTTTTGAAAACGTCGAACACGAGTTGCACAAGCGCCGCTCCAGTCGCAATATTGGTGTCGGCCTGACGCTGGCCGCCTTTATTGCCATCGTTTTTGGACTGACCATGGTGAAAATCACCAGCGGCGGCCTTGAGGCAACGATCACCAACGTAACACAGGGTGAGGGTTAAAGCTGTGGCAATGGACGCCAAGAGTAAAACCGTGGTGAAATTGGTTGGCGTGGTGCTGACCATGGGCGCGCTGGCCTGGGCCTCGGTGCCGTTTTACGACTGGTTCTGTCGGGTGACCGGCTTTGGCGGCACCACGCTGGTGTCTGAACAGGGCGCGGACCAGATCCTTGATAAAACAATTAAGGTGCGCTTTGACGCCTCCAAGGAACGCGATATGCCGTGGGAGTTTAAGCCCGTGCAGCGTGAGATGGAGGTACGTATCGGCGAAACCGGTCTGGCCTTCTACGAGGCCTATAACCCTACCGACAAACCCATCGCAGGCCAGTCGACCTATAACGTCGCGCCTTACGCGGCGGGTGGCTATTTTACCAAGATCGACTGCTTCTGCTTCACCGAACAGGTGCTGCAACCGGGGGAACGGGTACAGATGCCCGTGACCTTCTTTGTGGATCCCGAAATCGTCGAGGACAGTGAGGGTAAATACCTTCACCAGATCACGCTGTCCTACACTTTCTATGAAATCGACTTGCCCGAGGAGGAAGCGCAGCAAGAAGCGGCGCTTGCGACGGGCAAGAAAACAAACCTAAACTAAAAGCCTTCCAACGAGGGAAAAGAAATGGCGCACGCTAAAAATCACGATTATCACATTCTGCCCCCGTCGCTGTGGCCTCTTCTGGCCTCGCTCTTTGCTTTTGTCATGCTATACGGCGCAGTTGTCTGGATGTCGGGCGACGTGCCGATGTTCGGCGGCAACGTTGTGCTGAACGGCCCGTGGATGTTCCTCATCGGCTTCGTCGGTGTTCTGTACGTTTCTTTCGGCTGGTGGGCCGAGGTGGTGCACGAAGCACAGACCGGCGATCACACCCCTGTTGTTGCCATCGGCCTGCGCTACGGTTTCATTCTGTTTGTAATGTCCGAAGTGATGTTCTTTGCCGCATGGTTCTGGAGCTTCTTCAAGCACGCAATGTACCCGATGGGTCCCGAAAGCCCCGCAGTGGACGGTGTTTGGCCCCCCGTTGGGATTGAAACCTTTGACCCCTGGCATCTGCCGCTGATCAATACGCTGATCCTGCTGTGCTCGGGCTTCGCGGCCACTTGGGCGCACCACGCGCTGGCGCATGAAAACAACCGCAAGGATTTCGTTATGGGTCTGGCGATCGCGGTTGTGCTGGGCCTGATCTTCACCGGCTTCCAGGCTTACGAATACACCCACGCCTCCTTTGGTTTTGCAGGCAACATCTATGGCGCCAACTTCTTCATGGCGACCGGTTTCCACGGGTTCCACGTTGTCGTCGGCACCATCTTCCTGTTCGTCTGCATGCTGCGCGGCATGAAGGGGCACTTCACCCCTGAGCGTCACGTCGGTTTTGAAGCGGCTGCATGGTATTGGCACTTCGTTGATGTTGTGTGGCTGTTCCTGTTTGCCGCAGTTTACATTTGGGCCGGCTAAGCCGCGTTACAGCTGAATGGTTTTAGCCCCTCGCAGGTGACTGCGGGGGGCTTTTACTTGGATAGGGTACGGTGTGATTGCAGGGGGAATGGCGTATTTGAGGATCATTAAAAGGAATTTGTCGCAGAGCGTCGCGAATGCAGTTGTAAATCAGGCTGTGATTGGCAAAAACAGGCGCAAGCTGCCCACTGCTGGGCACTGCGTTGAAAGGACGTTCTTGCCCTTATGATCCGGTTCGCTGTCACCTTGATCCTTGGTCTGGTCTGCTTTGGCATTCTGGTCAGTCTGGGCAATTGGCAGATGCGCCGTATGGGCGAGAAAGAAGCCTATCTGGCCGAGGTGGCATCGTTGATTGATGCAGCCCCCGTGGCGGTCCCTGCTGCACCTGATCCGGTGCAGCACAGGTTTCTGCCGGTTTCGGTGCGTGGAACTTTTGTGGGCGACACGGTCCGCGTGCTGGTCAGCCACAAGAAGATGGGCGCAGGCTATCGCCTGATCACTGCGCTGGACACGGATGCGGGGCGCATCATGGTGGATCGTGGGTTTATCCGCGTGGCCGACACACAGCCTGATCTGCCAGCGGGGGTCGTCACTGTGACCGGCAACCTGCACTGGCCCGAAGAGCGTGATAAATACACGCCCGACAATGATCTGAGTGATAATATCTGGTTTGCCCGCGAGGTGTCGGTTCTGGCCGCGCATCTGCAGGCTGACCCGGTGCTGGTGATTGCACGCAGCACATCTTTCGTTGACCCACAGGTGACGCCGCTGGGTGTTGGCACTGAGGGCATTCCTAACGATCATCTGGAATATGTCGTTACTTGGTATGGGCTGGCGGCCGTTTGGCTGCTGATGCTTGGCCTTTTCCTGTGGCGCATGTACAAATCCGCACGCAACCTCTGAAAGGGATCTGAGCCGTGAAATATGTTTCGACCCGGGGCAAGGCGCCCGTCCTGAATTTTGAAGAAGCGATGCTGACCGGGCTGGCCCGTGACGGTGGCCTGTATCTGCCCGAAACCATCCCGACCATGAGCGCGGATGAAATCGCAGCGCTGTCTGGCTTGCCCTATGAAGAGGTGGCGTTCCGGGTGATGAAACCCTACATCGGCGATACCTTTGCGGATGACGAGTTTAAAGAGATCATCGCCAAAGCCTACGCTGGTTTCGGCCACGCCGCCCGCGCCCCGATGGTGCAGCTGGGCGACAATCATTTTCTGCTGGAACTGTTCCATGGACCCACGCTGGCGTTCAAAGATTTCGCCATGCAGCTGATCGGCCAGATGTTTCAGGCCTCGCTCAAACGCTCTGGCAGCCGCGTGACCATCGCAGGCGCCACCTCTGGCGACACCGGATCGGCGGCGATGGAGGCTTTTAAAGGTCTCGACGCGGTGGACCTGTTCATTCTCTACCCGCACGGCCGCGTGTCTGAGGTGCAGCGCCGTCAGATGACCACGCCAGCGGACAGCAATGTACATGCGCTGGCGGTGGATGGTCATTTTGATGACTGTCAGGCCCGCATTAAGGACATGTTCAACGATTTCGACTTCCGCGATGGCGTACGTCTGGCCGGTGTGAACTCGATCAACTTTGCCCGCGTATTGGCGCAGGTGGTCTATTACTTCACCTCTGCCGTCAGCCTTGGCGCACCGCACCGTAAGGTCAGCTTTACCGTGCCGACTGGCAACTTCGGTGACATCTTTGCAGGCTATATCGCCAAGCAGATGGGCCTGCCGATTGATCGTCTGGTGGTGGCGACCAACCAAAACGACATTCTGCACCGCTGTCTCAGCACCGGGGAATATCGCCCTGATGGGGTGGAGCCGTCGATCAGCCCGTCGATGGACATTCAGGTGTCCTCGAACTTCGAACGGGCGCTTTACTATGCGTACGATCAGGATGGCGCGGCGGTCAGCCAGTTGATGGATGAACTGAAAGCGGACGGCTTCAGCGTGTCGCAAGGCGCCCTGCAGAAGCTACAGGCGTTGTTTGACAGCGGCAATTGTTCCGAGGAGGAGACCTCGGCAACGATCAGAACCTTCTTTGAGACCACTGGCGAATTGCTATGCCCGCACAGCGCCATCGGCGTGAAAGTGGCCGAGGAAAAACGCGACGCATCGGTGCCGATGATCACTTTGGCCACCGCGCATCCGGCGAAATTCCCCGCTGCTGTGGAGGCCGCCAGCGGCCAGCATCCGGCGCTGCCCGCCCGTATGGCGGATTTGTTTGAGCGTGACGAACGTGTGACCCGCATCGGCAACGACCTTGCCGCGCTGGAGGCGCTGGTCAAGGAGCGTATCGCTCAGTGACTGTGAAACTGCACACTTTGTCCAACGGGTTCCGGGTCGTGTCGGAACTGATGCCGGGGTTGCAATCGGCCTCTATCGGGATATGGGTTCTGGCAGGCGGTCGTCATGAACGCCCCGAACAGAACGGGATTGCGCACTTCCTTGAGCATATGGCGTTCAAGGGCACCAAGACGCGCAATGCGTTGCAAATCGCTGAAGCGATCGAGGATGTGGGCGGCTACCTGAACGCCTACACTTCGCGCGAGGCGACCGCCTATTATGCGCGCGTTTTGCAGGACGATGTGCCGCTGGCACTGGATGTGCTGTCCGATATCGTGCTGAACCCGATCTTCGATCCTCATGAGATTGAGGTGGAGCGCGGCGTGATCCTACAGGAAATCGGGCAGTCGCTGGACACGCCCGACGATGTGATTTTCGATTGGTTGCAGGAACAGGCCTATCCCGATCAGGCATTGGGTCGCACTATTTTGGGCCCGTCGGAACGGGTAAGCAGTTTTAGCCGCGATGATCTGGCGCAGTTTGTCGGTGAACGCTACGGACCGGGGCAAATGATACTGGCCGCTGCCGGTGCGGTGGATCATGATGCGCTGGTCAACGCGGCCGAGGAGCTGTTTGGCCATCTGCCCGCGATTACCAGCAGTGCTTATGAGCCAGCCAAATACCTTGGCGGCGAACACCGTCAGGTGAAGGATCTGGAACAGGCCCATTTCGCAATGGGTCTGGAAAGCCCTGATTATCGCAGTGATAACATCCATGCAGCACAGATTTACGCGGCGGTGATGGGCGGGGGTATGTCTTCGCGTCTGTTCCAAGAGGTACGGGAAAAACGCGGCCTCTGCTATACGATCTTTGCCCAGGCGGGTGCCTATGCGGATAGCGGCATGATGACGTTTTACGCAGGCACCTCTGGCGATCAGCTGGCGGAACTGGCCAACGTCACGCTGGACGAGATGAAACGCGCCGCCGATGACATGGGCGAGGAAGAGGTCGCCCGCGCCCGCGCCCAGATGAAGGCAGGCATGTTGATGGGACTGGAAAGCCCGTCAAACCGTGCCGAACGTCTGGCGCGAATGATCCAGATCTGGGGCCGTGTGCCCGGCGTGCAGGAGGTGGTGCAAAAGATTGACGCGGTCTCGCTCGGCGATGTGACGGATTTTGCAGAGAAAATGGCCGTTTCAGCCCCCGCGGCGCTTGCGCTCTACGGACCTGTAGAGCAGGCTCCGACACTGGAGGCGATGCAGGAGAGGCGCAATTCGTGATGTTCGGCGGTAAAAAGCAGGTTCGGGTTGAGACCGAGCGGCTGACCCTGCGTCTGCCGCAACATGGCGACTTTCAGTCATGGACCGCTTTGCGTCGCGAGTCCGAGGCATTTTTAACACCGTGGGAACCTGCTTGGGCGCCGGACCATCTGGCGCGCAAGTCCTTTGCAAATCGGGTTTATTGGGCCAACCGCGCGGTCAAGAATGAGACCGCGCTGCCGCTGTTCATCTTGCGGCGCGACGATGACGAACTGCTGGGCGCAATTACGCTGGATCATATCCGGCGCGGCCCTGCGCAATCGGGCACGCTGGGCTATTGGATCGGCGAACGCCACGCCCGTCAGGGTTATATGCGCGAAGCGATTGATTCTGTCGTCTACCACGCCTTTCATCGTATGGATCTCAGCCGGATCGAGGCGGCATGCCTGCCGGAAAATAAACCGTCGCGCGATCTGCTGGAAAAATGCGGCTTCAAATACGAAGGCGTGGCGCAAAGCTATCTGGAAATCGGCGGTCGCTGGCGCACCCATGTTCTTTATGCGCACATCCGTCTGGACCGCCGTGGCCGGGCGGAGTAATTCTGGTTTTCTAATGCTTGCAGCGACGTGACTTTACCGCCCGGGCGACCTATGTCTGATTGCATGACTTTGAACTCTGCCACCCCCGCTTTTGTCGAGACCTTACGGGCTGCGCTGCCCGCCGCGACCTTTCGTGAGGCGACCCCCAGCTATCTGGAAGAACCCCGTGGCCGCTGGCAGGGGCAGGCAGGCGTGGTGCTGGCACCTGCCAGCGTTGAGCAGGTCTCAATCATCCTCAAAGCGGCCCACGACGCCCATGTGCCTGTGGTGCCCTATGGCGGGGGCACAGGACTGGTCGGCGGGCAGATCAAACCTGAGGGCGCGGCCCCCATCCTGTTGTCACTGGAACGCATGACCGCGGTGCGGGCGTGCTATTCGGATGAAAACGTCTTGGTGGTTGAGGCGGGCGCGATCCTCGAAGACATCCATGCGATCGCCGCAGATCACGACCGTCTGTTCCCCATGTCCATCGCAGCCAAGGGGTCTGCCCGTATCGGTGGTTGTCTGGCGACGAACGCGGGCGGGGTGAACGTGCTGCGCTACGGCAATACCCGCGATCTGGTGCTGGGGCTGGAGGTGGTGCTGGCAGACGGCCGGATCTGGAACGGCCTCAGCCGCTTGCGCAAGGACAACACCGGCTATGATCTGCGCAACCTGATGGTCGGCTCTGAGGGAACATTGGGCGTGATCACCGCTGCCGCGCTGAAACTGGCACCTATTCCTGCAGAGCAGGGCACAGCGGTGATGGTGGTGCCGTCGCCTGCGGCGGCGCTTAAGTTGCTGTCACTGGCGCGCAGTCATATGGGCGAAGGGGTTTCCGCGTTTGAGTTGATCCACCGTCAGGGGATGGCGTTTATCGCCGAACATCTGCCGGACCTGCGCCTGCCATTTGAGGATTTCCCCGAATGGTGCGTGTTGATTGACGTGGGCCTTGCCCGAGGTCTTGATCCGGCAGGCGCTTTGGAAACGCTGTTTGCCGATGCTGCTGAGCAGGACCTCGTCAGTGACGGCGTGATTGCGCAGAGCGAACAGCAACGCCGCGCCCTGTGGGACATGCGTGAACAGATCCCCGAGGGCAATCGACGGGTCGGATCGGTCTCTAGTCACGACATCTCGCTACCGCTCAGTCGTATGGCCGAATTCATCGCCGAGGGCTGGCAGGCGCTTACCGATTTGGCAGATGTGCGGATCAACTGTTTTGGGCACTTGGGTGATGGCAACCTGCATTTCAACGTCTTTCCCACGAAAGGTAAAACGCGGGACGACTACGCCCATCTGCGCGATGCGATCAAAACCTGTGTGCATGATCTGGTTGCCAGCTACGGCGGGAGCGTCAGTGCTGAACATGGCATCGGGCGGCTGAAGGTTGAGGATCTGGAAAAATACGGCGATCCGGTGAAGCTGGCGCTGATGCGTCAGATCAAGGACAGTCTGGACCCCCATGGGATCATGAACCCCGGCGCCGTGCTGCGCGTGGGAGAACCTGCCTAACCGCGCGCCTCTGCCAGCGCGGCAGGCAGGGCGGCAGCGAAGACCGCCAGATCCTCTGGTCGTCCGGCGCTGACGCGGATGCAGCGGTTTTGCGGCGCAACAAAAGGCATCCGCACGAAGACGCCCCGCGCCACCAGCCCGTCCAGTACCGCCTTGGCGAAACCGCCATCGGCGCCACAATCAATGGCAACGAAGTTGGTGGCAGAGGGTAGGGCGTTTAGCCCGTTTGCTGCCGCGATCCGCGCAATCTCATCGCGTGCCGCGCTAACCTTGGCGCAGGTCTCGGCCAGATAGGGCTGATCCTGAAGGGCCGCCAGCGCCCCCGCCTGCGCGGCGCGGTTCATCCCGAAATGGTTGCGGATTTTGTTGAACGCGGTAATCAGCTCCGCCGCGCCTAGTGCGTATCCCACCCGTGCGCCCGCCATTCCGTAAGCCTTGGAAAAGGTGCGCATGCGAATGACGCGGGGATCATGAATGTCGATTTCAGCTGCGGTGCCTTCGGGGGCGAACTCCACATAGGCCTCATCCAGGACCAGCAGGCACCCTTCTGGCACCATCTCCAGCGCGGCGGTGATATCGCTGCCCTTGTGCCATGTGCCCATCGGGTTGTCTGGGTTCGCCAGATAGACCAGTTTCGCCCCCACCTCTGCCGCTTTGGTCATCAATGCCTGCGGGTCCTCATGGTCGCCCTTATAGGGCACCTTGTGCAGCGCACCACCAAAGCCCGCGACATGATAGTTGAAGGTGGGATAGGCGCCCTCTGATGTTACCACAGGATCACCGGCGCCGATCAGCAGCCGCACCAGATAGCCCAGCAGGCCATCGATCCCTTCGCCCACCACGATATTTTCTGCCCCAATACCCAGATCCGCCGCCAATGCCTGACGCAGGTCATAGCTTTCGGGATCGCCATACATCCAAATCTGTCCCGCGCCAGCCTGCATTGCGGCAATGGCGGCGGGCGACGGGCCGAAGATGTTCTCATTCGCCCCCAGCCGCGCGTCAAAGGCGCGGCCCATGTGGCGTTCCTGCGCTTCGGGGCCGACGAAGGGCACGGTTGCGGGGAGGCTTTCGGTCAGCGGGGTGTAGCGTGGTCCAGTCATGCCCCCTGAGATAGCGATGCACCTGCCACCGGGCAAGTCTGCAATCCACCCTCTTGGCCGCTGTCTTTCCCCGACGTCTGGCTGGATTTCACGCACTGGTCGCAGCAGAGTCGCCCCAACTAGTGGAGGAAAGAATAAAATGGCACGTGTCAGCATTGTAATCGAAAACCATGTGGCCCATGTCACCCTGACCCGCGGCGACAAGATGAATGCACTGGATGTGGAGATGGTCGATAGCATCATTGCCGCCGGTCAGGCCCTGATCGACAACGACGATGTCCGCGCAGTTGTGGTGTCCGGTGAGGGCACGGCGTTTTGTGCCGGGCTTGATGTGATGAACTTCGCCAAGTTCGCCAATCAAGACCCCGAAGGACTGGTGATGCCGCGCACCCACGGCAATGGCAATTCGTTCCAAGAGGTCTCTCTGGTCTGGCGCCGGGTGCCGGTGCCAGTGATTTTTGCGCTGCATGGGGTCTGCTATGGCGGTGGTATGCAAATTGCGTCTGGCGGTGACATCCGCATTGCACACCCCGATACCAAACTGGCGATCATGGAGATGAAATGGGGTCTTGTCCCCGACATGGGTGGCATGATCACCCTCCCGCACCTGATGCGCGCCGATCACCTGCGCCGCCTGACCTACACGGCTGATTCTATTCTGGCCCCGCAGGCGATGGAAATGGGGCTGGTCACAGAACTGTCCGATGATCCGTTGCAGGCGGCACGGGATCTGGCGGCTAAGATCGCCCTGAAAAGCCCCAGCGCCATCCGCGCCGCCAAGCGCCTGCTGGAGTTCGCCGAAACCTCTGATGATGAGGAGGCGGTCCTGCTGAAGGAAAGCCGCGAACAAACCGACCTGATCGGCAAAGCGCATCAGATGGAGGTGATCGCCGCCAACATGCAAAAACGCGATCCGGTGTTCAAATAACTGCTAGGTCAGAAAGGGAGCTAAACGATCCCTTTTTCAGTGTTGCAGTGGGCACTCGAATGCCGCCATCGCGGCACTGACCACAAAAATGAAAAGGGCTGCCCGCAGGCAGCCCTTCAATCCTTTATCTGACGACTGGATCAGTCCAGTTCCGCCAGACGCGCCAGTGCAGCGTTCAACTGGGTTTCTTCCTCTTCGCGCAGGGCCATGTTTTCACGGGCCTCTTCGATCACCTCTTCGGGGGCCGATGCAACGAATTTCGGATTGTTCAGACGCCCTTTCAGACCGCCCAGCTCTTTCTGGATCTTACCCAGTTTCTTCGACAGACGCGCCTTTTCTGCCGCAACATCAATCAGGTCGGCCAGCGGCATCACGATGGTTGCGCCTTTGGCGGCAATCGCGACGGAGCCTTTGGGCGTGGCTTCTGCTTCGCTCAGGCCTTCAACGCGCGCCATCTTCTTGATCAGCGCTTCGTTGTTGCCCCACGCGGCGCGGGCGGCCTCATCAGCCTCTGTCTGGACCAGCGACACAAAGGCACCCGCCGGCACGTTCATCTGCGCACGGGCGGAGCGGATGTTCTCAATAATCGAGATCACCCAAGTGATTTCCGCATCCGCAGCCTCATCCACCAGTTCGCCGCCGTAGGTCGGCCAGTCGGCGTGGACCAGCATCTTGGCGCGCTCACGGTTTGACCACAGCTCTTCGGTCATGAAGGGCATGATCGGATGCAGCAGCATCAGCGACTGATCCAGAACCCAACCCATGGTCTGCTGGGTTTCCAGACGCAGATCATCGTTCTGGAACAAGGGCTTGGTAAATTCGTTGTACCAGTTGCAGACCTTGCCCCAGAAGAAGGCGTAAAGCGATTGCGCCGCGTCGTTGAAGCGGAAGTCGGCCAGCGCCTTATCCACCTGTTCACGCACGCGGCCCACCTCGCCGATGATCCACTTGTTCACCGCATGGGTCGGTTCGGGACGGGCGGAACAATCAACGTCAAAGACGCCGTTCATTTCGGCAAGAATGTGCGACTGCCACAGTTTGTTGCCAAAGTTGCGGTAGCCCTCGATCCGTTTCATGTCGAGTTTCAGCACGCCACCAATCGACGCCATCGCCGCATTGGTGAAGCGCAGCGCATCGGCGCCATATTCGTCAATGATGTCCAGCGGATCCACCACGTTGCCGGTGGATTTCGACATCTTTTTGCCCTTCGCATCGCGCACCAGACCGTGCAGGTAGACGGTGTCGAACGGGATGTCATCGACCACAGCCAACTGCATCATCATCATCCGGGCCACCCAGAAGAACAGGATGTCCTGACCGGTGATCAGCGTCGAAGTGGGGAAATATTTTGCCAGCTCATCGGTGTTTTCCGGCCAGCCCAGCGTGCCGATCGGCCAGAGGCCGGAGGAGAACCAAGTGTCGAGAACGTCGGGATCGCGGGTCAGTGCAACGCCTTCTCCAGCAGCGGCCTGCGCCTCTGCCTCGCTCGCGGCGCAATACTGGTTGCCGTCGGCGTCAAACCAAACCGGGATCTGATGCCCCCACCACAACTGGCGCGAAATACACCACGGCTCGATGTTTTCCAGCCAGTGGTAATAGACCTTCTCACCGCTTTCGGGGATGATTTTCACGTCGCCGTTTTTCACCGCGTCCAGAGCCGGGCCGACGATTTTTGCCGTATCGACAAACCACTGATCGGTCAGCATTGGTTCGATCACCACCTTGGAGCGGTCGCCGAAGGGCTGCATGATTGGTTTGTTTTCGACATATGCCACGGTCTCGGTGACTTCGGACTCATTGCCGTCGTCATCCCTCACGGTTTTGGTCACTTCGACCATCACCGCCAGACCTTCATCGGTGATCTCTTTGATCACGGCTTTCCGTGCCTCGAACCGGTCCAAACCGCGCAGGTGATCGGGGACGAGGTTGATGCCGTCCACTTCGTTTTCAGTGAACTCCGCACCCTTGGCGTGAGCCTGCGCCTTGCCAGCCTCTTCGCTGTAAGGTGCACCATCGGCCCGCATCGCGCCCTGCATGTCCATCAGGCGATACATCGGGATGCCGCCACGTTTGGCGACCTGATAGTCGTTGAAATCATGCGCGCCAGTGATTTTCACTGCGCCCGAGCCGAAGTCTTTGTCAGGGTATTCATCTGTGATGATCGGGATCAGACGACGGTGCTCTTTGGGACCAACAGGGATTTCACACAGTTGGCCAACGATGGGCGCATAGCGTTCATCCGAAGGGTGCACCGCGACCGCACCGTCGCCCAGCATGGTTTCCGGACGGGTGGTTGCGATAGAGATATAGTCGCGCTCTTCCTCCAGCGTGATGTTCCCATCCTCGTCCTTTTCGACGTAGGTGTAACGCGCGCCGTTCGCCAGCGGGTATTTGAAGTGCCACATGTGGCCCGCAACCTCGATGTTTTCCACCTCAAGGTCGGAAATCGCGGTTTCAAAATGCGGGTCCCAGTTGACCAGACGCTTGCCGCGATAGATCAGACCCTTGTTATACATCTCAACAAAGACTTTGATCACCGCGTCGTGGAAATTGCCCTCCGACTCTGTGGCAGGGGCACCGGGGGCGCCCGACATGGTGAAGGCGGTGCGGTCATAATCGCAGGACGCGCCCAGACGTTTCAACTGGCTGATAATGGTGCCGCCAGACTGTTCTTTCCAGTCCCAGACTTTTTCCAGAAACGCCTCACGGCCCAGCTCACGGCGCGACGGCTGGCCAGTTTCAGCCAGCGTGCGTTCCACAACCATCTGGGTGGCGATGCCCGCGTGGTCGGTGCCCGGCTGCCACAGGGTGTCAAACCCCTGCATCCGTTTCCAGCGGATCAGAATGTCCTGCAGCGTGTTGTTGAACGCGTGCCCCATGTGCAAAACGCCGGTCACGTTCGGGGGCGGAATCATGATGCTGTAGGTTGAGGCCTCGGGCTTTGCGTTTGCGCCTGCCTTGAAACAGCCCGCGTCTTCCCAAGCTTTCAGCAGCCGCGCCTCAGCTTCGGCCGCGTTGAAGGTTTTTTCCATCGCCATGATCATGATCTCGTGTCAAATCCGTTTCAAAACGGTCTATAGAATTGGGGCGTGAAGGAAAAGCCGTTACTGCGCATCCCCTTAATAGAACACGGCTTGCGCCCCACGCGTCTGCCACAACGCACAGCCCGCCACAGACGATTACATGCCACGATCAATCTTGGTGCTGAGGTGGATCAGGCTTTCGGAACTGCGCACACCTTTGGCCTCGCCGATCCAATCCAGCGTTTCATCCAGCTCTTCGGTGGTGATGGCGCTAATTTCGGCGATCATGTCAAAACGTCCCGATGTGGTGTGTACCCGCACCACATTTGGCAGCGCCTTCAGCCGTGCCAGAACCGCAGGGCCGGCGCGGGGTTCGACGGACAGCAGCGCGGTGGCCCGCAACGGGCGCTGTGTGGCTTCGCCCAACCGCACGGTATAGCCGCTGATGGTGCCGTTGGTTTCCAACCGCTCCAGCCGCGCCTGCACGGTGGTGCGCGCCAGATCCAATTTCCGTGCGAGTTGTGCCACTGGCATGCGGGCATTTTCACCCAAGAGGGCCAAGAGGCGCTGGTCAATATCGTCGTTTTGCATGGCTCATTCGTAAAATAGACGTTGAAAACTGTCAAACCGATCATCCTGCCTGTGCAGTGTGACCGAAAGGCGGGGAATACTGAACAGGCACAGGAAAAACAACGCACGAACAACAAGAGGTATCTATGCGCCCCGATCCCCATTGGCTGAGCCCCGAACATCATCTGCGGCGCGAACAGCCCGACCATCCGGTGATGTATTTTTCGCCCGTGGTGCTGCAACAGACGGCGCAGCGGTTTCTGGACGGGTTTCCGGGGCTTGTGACCTACGCGGTGAAGGCCAACCCGGATGAGGCGGTGTTGGTCAATCTGGTGGCTGCTGGGATCACGGCCTTCGATGTGGCGTCCCCTGCGGAAATGGCGGCGGTGCGCGCGGTCTGCCCTGAGGCGGTGTTGCATTATAACAACCCCGTGCGTTCGATCGCTGAAGTGACAGAGGCGGCTCAATACGGCATCACCTCTGCTTCCATCGACTGTCTGTCGGAACTGGACAAACTCACCCCCCTTGGCACGGATCTGGAGGTTACGGTGCGCCTTGCCCTGCCGGTGAAGGGTGCAGCCTATGATTTCGGCGCCAAATTCGGTGTCGGGCCTGAAGGCGCGACAGCGCTGCTGAAAGAGGTGGCGGCGCGGGGCTATCGCCCCAGCCTCTGTTTTCATCCCGGCACGCAATGTGATGATCCCGCCGCATGGGCTGCTTATATCCAAGAGGCGGCAGATGTCGCCCAAGCGGCTGGTGTGGTGATTGCCCGACTGAACGTCGGTGGCGGTTTTGCGTCGCATCGTGCGGGGGTCAATCCGGATCTGGAGCGGATCTTTGACGGTATCCGCGCTGCAGCGGCCGGGGCCTTCGGCACGGCGGTGCCTGAGCTGATCTGCGAACCGGGTCGTGCCTTGGCGGCAGAGGCGTTTACGCTGGCCACACGGGTGAAGGCGGTGCGCGACAGCGGGGCGGTGTTCCTCAACGATGGGCTTTATGGCGGGTTGTTCGAGTTTCGCGATATTTTCGCCGTGGATCGCCTGCGGTCTGTGTCCAGTTCCGGCGCGCTACGCGATGGTGAAATGACCCCGCGCATGGTCTTTGGCCCGACTTGCGACAGCCTGGATCAGCTGCCGGAACCGGTGCAGTTGCCTGACACGTTGGTTGAGGGCGACTATGTGCTGTTTTCCGGCATGGGGGCCTATTCGCTGTCGCTTTCAACCGGATTTAACGGCTACGGCGTCGGGCGTCCGGTGACGGTTGCGGCGCTCGACTAACGGTCGTCGTGCATCTTGTTCAAGGGCGGCATTCATGGCAGATGTTGGGCCAATCCAATCCAACCCAATCCCTGCCAAGAGGCCGCCAATGTCCATTCTCTCCGCTGATGCTGCCGAAACCCGTGCGCTGCAGGCGCTGGCGTGGCTTGCTGGAAACGAAGAGCTGTTGCCAGTTTTTATGGGCGCCACGGGGGTGGGGCAGGACGATCTGCGCCAGCAGGCGGGAAGTGTAGAGTTTCTGGCCTCGGTCCTTGATTTCCTGCTGATGGATGACGCTTGGGTGATGGCCTGTTGCGACGCGTTGAACCTGCCATATGACGGTCTGATGCAGGCCCGCGCCGCCTTGCCCGGCGGCGCGCAAATCCACTGGACCTGACGTTTGCCCGCTGCAGATTAAAGCGTCGGCAAGGGTAACGTTCCACTGCCCTGTAGTTTCAGCAGCAGGCGTTTCAGCTCCTCCTCCTCCTCCTCGGTCAAGGGGGCGCGCAGGATCGCGGCGTTGTCCTGCGCAAACGGTGTGCAGCGCGGGATCAGCGCCGCGCCGGTTGCTGTCAGCAAGACCTGTCGCGTGCGCTTGTCATTCAGACCCTCGCGCCGCTCTAGCCAACCTTTTTGTTCCATCTGGCGCAATGCGCGGGAGGTGGCGGTGCGGTCAATTCCGACAAAATCAGCAATATCAGATGGTTGGCACAGGCCCTCGTTGCCGATGGCCAAGAGGATGCACCAAGTTGTTCGAGTCAGCCCTGCGGTTTTCAGGTCTTCATCCAGTCGCCTTTCTTGCTGACGGGCAGCAATGGACAGGTGGTAACCAAGCGAGTGATGCAATCTGTAGCGGTCGGAATGTGCCATAGCCGAACCCGACAGCAAGCGGGCGGCAGTGTCAAGCAGCCAGCCCACCGGAACCGTGCCCACTGGAGCATAAGCTGTGCATTTCCGCCGCGACGGCACAGGGGCACAAAAGTGAAACCGCTTGCCTTTGCGGCAACTTCTTCGCACTAATGTGCGTTAAAAAGGGCGGGGTGCGCAAAGGCGCCTCCGGATCAATGAGGGGCCCACATGACCGCACCGCGCAAGCTGGATGGAATCTTGTTCGACAAGGACGGAACCCTGTTTGATTTCCGCGCAACTTGGGACGCCTGGGCGGCAGATTTGATTGTCGAATTGGCCGAGGGTGACGCAGCGCTTGCCGCCGAAATCGCAGCGGCCATTGCCTTTGATCTGCCCAATGGTCAGTTCATGCCGCATAGCCCTGTCATCGCGGGAACGGGTCGTGAGGCAGCGGAATGTGTTGCACAGGCATTGCCGGGTGTTGATCTGGACGCGTTGGAATTGCGGATGAACACCAGTGCGGCCCATGCCCCGCTGGCACCCGCCGTGCCATTGTCGCCGCTGCTCGCCGCGCTTTCGGGGCGCGGGCTGGCGCTGGGCGTGATGACCAATGACAGTGAAATGGGCGCGCTGGCCCACCTGCAGGGCGCTGGGGTGCAGGACCATTTTGATTTTATTGCGGGATTTGACAGTGGTTTTGGTGCCAAACCTGACGCCGCGCCGTTGTTGGCCTTTTGTGACCACATGCGCCTGTCACCCGGACGGGTGGCGATGGTGGGCGACAGCAACCATGATCTGATGGCCGGCCGCGCGGCAGGTATGGTGACAATTGGGGTGCTGACCGGCATCGCGGGTGCGGATGATCTGGCGCCTCTGGCGGATGTTGTTTTGCCAAATATCGGCGCGCTGCCGCAATGGCTGGACAGTTGAAACTGCCTTTGACGCGGGTGTCCTTGCGTCATTTTCTGAAACGTAAATCTCTTCTTAACTTCTGTATGCGATCTTGAGGATCAGTACTATGGGGCGCGGCCTGTGCGGTCGTGGAAGACGATGTTTGTGTCCAAATCTAAATATGCCGCCGAATCTGTGAGCCGGACGCAGGCTGGCGGATCCATGTCACGTGGCCGATCGCAGTCCTTCTTGCGGGGTTTGGTTCCGCAGGGGGGCATTTGATGGAACGGCCGTTGAGGAAACAGGCGCCCACACTCGCCAGCGGCTATCCATCGGCGGGGTTCCAGTCTGACCACGCGCCGACGCCACGGCTCCAATCCCTTGGTGCAGCGGCGGTTGATCCGGCGGCGCTGGAATTGCCGGTGGAATGGGTGCGGGCGCTCAATGCGCT
This sequence comes from Thalassobius sp. Cn5-15, assembly GCF_022347685.1. GTDB lineage: Bacteria > Pseudomonadota > Alphaproteobacteria > Rhodobacterales > Rhodobacteraceae > Thalassobius. The sequence goes on along the minus strand of NZ_JAKRGF010000002.1, from coordinate 91,135 downwards.
GATGCCGTTTTATCTGCTGCTGGATGAGGGCGGGCAGATCGTCGCCTGTGGCCCGTCAATGCGCAAGCTGTTGGTGGGCCGCGTGGTAGAGGGCGCGGACGTAGATGAGGTCTTTCAACCGGTGCCGGAAAACGGCCTGACACCGCGGCAGGCGATGCGGCTGCCGGATGGCGGGAATTTGCGCTTGCGCTGTTCGTTGGGCGGTGGCTTTGCTGCACGGGCTACGATTACGCCGCTGGCGCTTGGTGATCAGAGCGGGTGGTTGATGAATGTCAGCTTCGGCACCGGCGCGACACGACTGTTGCGCAGTGGGAAGTTGGAGGAGGCGGATTTTCCTGCCACCGACATGTCGGCAGAAATTCTGTCGCTCAGCGCGGCGAAATCTGCAGCCATGGCCACTGGCTTGCGGCTCAACCGTCGCTTACGGGGGGCGTGGTCTGCGGCGGAAAAGTTGGCAAATACCGATGCGCTGACCGGGCTGCAGAATCGTCGTGCTTTGCAGGACACCCTGTGCAGGCTGCGCCAATCGCCGGTGCCTTTTGCAGCGGTGCATCTGGATCTGGACCATTTTAAGCAGGTCAACGATAGCTTTGGCCATGCTGCGGGTGATTTTGCCCTGCAACATGTGGCCGGGATCTTGCGGCAAGAATTGCGCAGTGAGGATACGATTGTGCGTCAGGGAGGGGATGAATTTGTGCTTATTCTTATCGGTAGCCAGACTCGCGATGATCTCTCTGCGATGGCGCGTCGACTAATTTTCCAGATTGCGCAGCCCTTTGAATTCAAAGGGAAACAACGTTTCGTGACGGCCAGTATGGGCATCGCCTGTTCAGGTGATAGCGGCGCAGCCGACCCCGATCAATTGCTGCGTGATGCTGATGTCGCGCTTTATGCAGCAAAGGATGCGGGCCGCAACGGTTTCCGCTTTTTTGATCCCTGATGCGTCTAGCGCAGGAGATAAATAAATATACCATCCGATGTGAACCGGATGGTATTCGTTTTTTCGATCTTGGATCAGGGATTAACCTGCCGCGCGGGCCTTGGGATTGAAGCCGATCTGATCAGATACGGTGAACCGTCCGCCTTGCAGTTTTTCAATTTTTCCGTCACGCAGCAGCTGCCCGAAGGAACGCAGGCCGTCTTCGCGACTGAACTCCAGCGTTTCGATCTGACGGGCCTTTTTCATCAGCTGCGGGCGCGAGAATTGGTCAAGCCCTTCAACATGCGACAGGTAAGAGGCCGCGGCCTCCAACATGTCGGGCAGTTCCTGTGCGCCCATAGTTTCCGCAAATTCCGCAAAGCTGGAGAAAGCAGCGGGTGAGGGCGCTGCGCTGTCCACAACAGGCTGCTGCGGTTGCAGTTTACGCACACGGCGCGGGCGCACCGGTTTCACCGCCTGCGGTGCAACGGGGGCCGCTGCGGCAGGTTGTTCAACAGGTGCGGGCGTGTCGTCAACGCGTTGTTCTGCAACCAGTTTCAACGGGGCGACCTCTTCAGTGTCAGTTTCGGGTGCCCGGCGCTTCGGGCGCACCACAGTGTTCAGATCCTCACGGTAGGCGTGTGAGGCGCCGGCGCGATCATTCAGCACACTGCCGGCATCGCTTTCGGCGCGGGTCGCCTGAACAGCGGCGCGCAGATGGGCAATGGCGTTGCGGCGATGGGTGCCTTCAGGGTTGTCCATTTCGGAAACAGTTTTATCCATCAGGCGTGACACATCAGTTTCACCGGCTTCCTCGGCAAAGATGGAACGCACCTCGTCCGGGGCCAGATCCTGTTCCGGTTCCTCGGCAAATTCTGCCTCAACCTCAGCCAGTTCGCGCAGCAAATCTGCCTCCTCCTCAGCGCTGAGGGCGCCATCATCTTGCATTTCTGCAGGCGTGGCTTCGGTGGCGGGGCCTGCTTCGGACGCATCAGGCGCTTCGGTGGCAAGACCGGCCTCATAGTCGGCGCGCCTCATCTTTATCACGCGCACCGGACGTACTGAACGCACAGTCGCAGGTTCGGGTGTGATTTCATTTTCGAGCGCAACGTCGGCCTCGGGTGCTTCCGGTTCGGTCGTCTCGGTAACGTCTTCCACCGGCTCTTCTTTTTCGGCCAGCTCTTCAACAGGGGCGTCGATCGCTGCCTCTTCCTCTTCGGCATTGCGTACCGCGGCGAGGATCGCGCCGAAGTCGTCTTCGGCCTCTGCCGCCACGTCTTCGGACACTTCGATGTGGGTTTCCTCGGGTTCGACATCCTCTGTTACATCGGCGGCTGCCTCTGCGTTCAGTTCCGCGATGGCGGCCAGAACGGCGGCATCGGTGTCGTCTTCGGCATTCAGTTCTGCGGTGGCAGCCGCCAGTGTGTCGGCATCCTCTGGTTCGGAGTCGATATGGGCGACGTCTTCGACCAGCTCTTGAATCTGTTCCTGCGGTGCCTCTTCGGCGTGTTCGTCTTCGGAATATTCCTCTTCGGCGTAGTCGGCAGCAACGTTTATTGCCTTTTCGATCGGCGCTGCCTCGGCATTGCGCGAGACCACCGCGCGGATGCGGCGCAGTTTGTTGGCAACGCTGTCGTCGTCTGCTTCTGCAGCCGCAGGTTCGATGTCGATCGGCGCCTCTTCGGCAGTGGCGTCGATCACCTCTTCAACCGGCGCTTCGACGGGCGCCTCCGCAACAACCGATTCTGGCGCAATCTCGACAGCGGGGTCTTCCACGACTGCGGGTTCTTCGATGACTGGCTCCTTGGCAGCAGGAGGTTCCACTGCTGTTTCTGCAACAGGCGCGGGGGCCGCGGGGGCCGGTTCGGCAACTGGCGTCGCAACAGGTGGCGTCGCAACAGGGGCGACTGCGGGCGCTGCACCCTGTTCGGCAGCGCGCAGGTGGATGGTGCCATCATCCTGGCGGGCAACAACCTGACGGGCGATCTCGCGCTCTGCAATGCGGGCCAGCATTTCGGCGTCGGGGGTGGGTGGTTCGGCACCAAAGTAGCGGTCGTCTGCGGCCAGATCGCGGAAATACTCCGCAATTGACTTCATCGTGTCGAAGGAATCATCAAACCCCTCGAGTGTGCACGAGAAGGTTCCGTAAGAAACCGTCAGTACTTTGTTGTTCGTAACCATCGTATACTCGCCTTTCTCGCCTCAGGTGGCCATGCCCACCTCACTGTTGGGGGCATGTGTCGCGTCTCAGGGTTCAATTTACCAAGTATATCCAGTCGAAAGGTGAACGATTCTTGGAAAAGAACGGTATCATTTTGTGTCCATATTGTGGTCTCCTTCCAAAAACGGCAGGAATTGCCACATGTTGAACAAGATTGTGCAGTCTGCGGCGCCTGTGACGCTGCTAGGAGCGGGGCGGGTTGAGCGCCCCGTATTTGAAGAGGCGCGCGGATTTGCGCCCGAAGTGGTCTGTGCCGATGGCGGCGCGGATCATGCGCGGGCCTTTGGCGTGGTGCCAGATGCGGTGATCGGCGATCTGGACAGCCTGTCAGCGGCCAGTCGCGCAGCGTTGCCATCCGGGCGACTGTATCACATATCCGAACAGGACAGCACCGATTTTGACAAGGCTTTGCGCAGCATTGCAGCGCCATTGGTGTTGGGGGTCGGGTTTGACGGATCGCGGGCGGATCACCAGCTGGCAGCGCTGAACGTGTTGGTGCGCCGGGCTGATCAACGCTGTATCCTGCTGAACGCGGATCAACTGATCATGGTTGCGCCGCCGGTGCTGGAGATTGCGTTGCCGGTTGGGTCATTGCTGTCGCTGTTTCCGATGCGGGCGGTGGCGGGGCGGTCATGCGGTTTGCGATGGCCGATTGAGGGCTTGGCGTTTGCGCCGGACGGGATGATTGGCACCTCAAACGAAGTGTCTGGGCGCGTGCGGTTGGAGATGGATCAGCCGGGCATGCTGCTCATCCTGCCGCGGACGGCGCTGGGGGCGGTTATTGCCGCGCTGGCTGCTCAGCCTGCGCAGTGGCCTGCGACTGCATGATCTGGCGCTGGGTGATCTGTTCGCGCCAGATGATATAAAGCCCCGCACCCAACGTCGTGAAAATACCCAGACTGGCCAGTGGGCCCGGCAGATCGCCGAAGATCAGCCAGCCCATCAATGTGGCAAAAGGGATCTCCAGATACTGCATCGGGGCGAGTGTGGCAGAAGGCGCGTAGCGCAGGGACCATGTCATCATCAGGTGCGCCGCCGTGCCCACCGCGCCGCTGGCCAGTACCAGAAGGGCTGCGGTGCCTTGCGGCCAGATGATTTGCAACGGTGTGATGCCCGCCCACGTGCCGATCACCAGTGCGGGGACCAGGATCACGCAGGCGATGAGGCCAGAGGCAACTTGCAGGCCGATGGGATCGGTGTCCTTGGCCAGTTGGCGCGTTGAGAGCATGAACAGGGCGAAATTGACCGCAACCCCCAGCGGCAGCAGCGCGGGCCAGCCCACGGCGGCAAAGCTGGGTTGCACCACCAGTAGCGTGCCGATGAAGCCGACGACACAGGCGATCAACCGGCGCGGGCCAACCTGTTCGTGCAGCACGTATTTCCCAAGTAGCAGCATGATGAACGGCATGACAAAGGCAATCGCCACCGCATCGGCCAGCGGCAGATAGCCAAGGGCGGTGAACATCATAGCAATGCCAGTGATATGCAGCACGGTGCGCCAGATCAGCAGGCGCAGTTGTCGCCCCCTTAAGCGCCACGGGCGGTGTGAGGCGATCATCACCGGCGCAAGAAACAGCGCCTGCAGCAGAAACCGCGACAGCACCAGAACCCCCAAGGGCAGCACTCCATAGAGAAGCTTTGCCAGTGCATCGCCCAACGGCGCAGCAACGCAGAAGCCCAGCATCAAAGCGATGCCGAAGAGAGGGCGGTCAAGGATTTGTGTCTGGCTCATACGGCCAGTTTTCACGGATCACGCGCCTTGGCAATGCAGGGGGAATACGGGAAGCGGGGCATACGGATGCGCATGGGTGGGCAATCTGATGTCAGATTGCCCCAGGCAAGAAGGCGTGCTTTTTGCCCCCGGTTTAGCGCATCAGCAGTTTGGCACGTTGACGGCCAGGCCGCCGAGCGAGGTTTCTTTGTAGTGCTCGTGCATGTCACGGCCCGTTTGGCGCATGGTTTCGATCGCCGCATCCAAGGGAACGAAGTGATCGCCCGTGCCGCGCAACGACAGAGAGGCCGCAGACACCGCCTTGATTGCGCCCAGACCGTTGCGTTCGATGCAGGGCACCTGCACCAGACCTTTGACCGGATCGCAGGTCATGCCCAGATGATGTTCCAGCGCGATTTCAGCTGCGTTTTCAACCTGTTCAACGGTGCCGCCCATCACTGCGCACAGGCCGGCAGCGGCCATTGCGGCGGCTGATCCCACCTCTGCCTGACAGCCTGCTTCAGCGCCGGAGATAGAGGCGTTGTGCTTGATCAAGCCACCGATGGCAGCGGCGGTCAGCAGGAACTCTTCGATCTTCCCCTGCGACGCGCCGGGCACGTGGTCCAGCCAGTAGCGCATAACCGCAGGCAGAACGCCTGCTGCGCCATTGGTCGGCGCGGTCACAACCTGACCGCCAGCGGCGTTTTCCTCATTCACCGCCATGGCGTAGGTGCTGATCCAGTCATTGATCGTATGCGGTGCCACAAGGTTCATGCCGCGTTCAGCCTGCAGGGCGTCGTGGATGCTCTTGGCTCGGCGTTTGACTTGCAACCCGCCGGGCAGTTCGCCCTCATTCACCAGACCGCGTTCGATGCAGTCGTTCATCACCTGCCACAGGCGTTCAACGCCTTGTTTCAGATTCTGCGCCCCGCCGCGCGAGATTTCATTCGCCTTTTTCATATGCGCGATGCTCTTGCCAGAGTCTCGCGCCATTTCCATCATCTCATCCGCGGTTTTGAACGGGTAGGGGACGGGGCTGCCTTCATCGGTGTTCTTGCCCGATTTCAGCTCTTCGGCGGTCATCACGAAGCCGCCGCCGATGGAATAGTAGGTCTCTTGCAGGATCACGTCGCCTTGGGCGTCTGTTGCCATCAGGATCATGCCGTTGGCATGTCCTTCCAGCGCGGGGCCGAAATCAAACTTCAGGTCCGCTTTGGGATCAAAATGCAGTGGGGGCAGGCCATCGGGCAGCACCTGATGATCCTTGTGGATCGCCGCCAGCGCGGCTTCTGCAGCTTCGTGGTCATAGGTGTCGGGCAGGAAGCCTGCGAGACCCAGAATGGTGGCGCGATCGGTGGCGTGGCCGACGCCGGTAAACGCCAGAGAACCGTGCAGAGAGGCCTTCACCCCATGCGGTTCAAAGGGCGCTGCGCGCATCCGGTCGAGGAAGCGCGCAGCCGCAACCATCGGGCCCATCGTGTGAGACGAGGAGGGGCCAACGCCCACTTTGAACATATCGAAGACAGATAAAAACATGTTAGAGCGCAACTCCTTCAGGGGGGGTGGCTTGGCGTGGCGCGGTCAGGGGGGTAAGCCCCAGACCTTCGGCCTTTTGCACAGCGGCCATTGAGGGGCGGGTTTCAAGTCGCGCGGCCAGTCGGGCCAGTGCGGGGTAATCAGACAGGCGGAACCAGCTGGCATGGGTGCGCGGGTAAAGCGCGCACCAGCGCAGCGTATAGCCCACGTAGAAATCCAGCACGCTGAGGCGGTCCCCGCCCAGATAGGCCGGCGTATCCGTGCTGATATGGCGATCTATCAGCGTCAGGTGGTCCTTTAGCCGCTCGATCACCGCTTTGCGCATTGACGCTATCGCCGCATCATCGCCGTAACGATGCAGATAGAAATGCATCGCCAGATCAGGGTGCAGCGTGTTGGCGGTGAACAACAGCCATTTCAGGAACGCGGGCCTATCGGCGCTCTCTGCTGTTGGCGCCAGCGCTTTATGTTGTTCCGACAGGTAGAGCAGGCAGGCCGCAACCTCCGACATGGCACCATGTGGGGTGATCAATGTCGGGATCTTGCCCGTTGGGTTCAGCGCGCGGTAGCTGGCGCTGTTCTGCTCATTGGTGGACCGGTCCACCAATTGGGTGGTGTAGGCAATATCCAGCTCCTCCAGCACAAGCCGTAGGATCGCCGATGCATTATCGGGGGCATAGTGTAGAGTGTAGCGCGGTTCCATGAGGGCAGGCTATTGCACCGGCGCGTCGCCGCCAGCCTGAATGCGACGCATATTTCCTGAAAGACGCAATTAGGGGGTAAAAATGACGTCAATTGCCTCTCGCTTAGAGGCAGGGAACCGCTTATAACTGTCGCAAATTGTACAAGCTGTCGCCCTGAGAGGATCCCATGACCGGAGAGCTGTCCCCCATCGACAAAGCCAAGTTCGTCGCTGCTAAAAAAGCAGTGGAATTTGTCGAAGATGGCATGCGTGTGGGGCTTGGCACCGGGTCAACTGCCGCGTGGATGGTGCGCTGTCTGGGGGAAGTGGTGCGCGAAGAGGGCTTGCGCATCCGTGCTGTTCCCACTTCGGCCCGCACTGCCGCATTGGCGCGGGATGTTGGGCTGGATGTGATTTCACTGGATGAGGCGCGCTGGCTTGACCTGACGATTGATGGCGCCGATGAGGTCGATCACGAATTTAACCTGATCAAGGGAGGCGGCGCCGCTCTGTTGCAGGAAAAGATCGTCGCCACTGCCAGTGACCGCATGGTGGTGATCACCGATGCGTCGAAAGAGGTAGAAACGCTGGGCGCCTTTCCCTTGCCGCTCGAGGTGATCCCTTTTGGCTGGCAAACCTCCAAGGCTCTGGTGGAGGAGATGCTGGACAGTCTTGATGTGATGGGCTGCACCAGCAGCCTGCGAATGAATGGCGCTGCGCCGCTCTTCACCGATGAAGGAAACCATATCCTTGATCTGCACCTGAACCGCATCGGTAATGTGCGTCAGTTGGCGATGGTGCTGAACCAGATTCCCGGTGTGGTGGAAAATGGGTTGTTTGTGGATATCTGTGACACTGTTGTTGTCGGTTATGGCGATGGTCGTGTGCAACTGCGCGACCTCAACGACAATTCTGTGCGCGAAGATCGGCTGGAATTTGTCGAGAGTGACAATCTGTTTGCCGATCTGGGCGACTGATCTGTCAGGCGGGGGGGCAATGGCCTGTTACACGTTCGATTGTTTGGGCTGCTCCAGAATATCTAAACAGAGTGTGATATCGTCAAAGGGCAGACCGTCCAGCTCTGCAAGATCGCGTTCCCACCATTTGACTGCCAGCAGGCGCGCAATAATGTCATCAGGGAAACGTTTGCGTACGGGCTTGGCGGGGACGCCTGCAACAATGGTATAAGGGGCCACATCCTTGGTCACGACAGCACCTGCAGCGACGATGGCGCCATGCCCGACGGTGACACCGCGCAAGATTATAGCTTTGGCACCGATCCAGACATCATGGCCGATTTTTGCGCCCTGCGGCTCTTCAAATGTAACGCGCTCAAACTGCCTGTAGCCTGTGGTGCGACGGAAATGCCGGTTAGAATATTGAAACGGGTGCGTTGAAAGGAAAGAAGTCGGGTGCTCCGAAGCTCCGATTTCGCAGCCGCGGGCAATAGAGCAGAACCGCCCAATTTCACTTCCGCCGCCCACGGCGCTGTTATCTCTGAGATAGCTGTAGCGCCCGATCTTGACCCAGTTCCCGATAATAACGCCCTCGCCTAGATTGACGGGGGCCTCTAGTTGCGCGCGACGTCGAACGAAGGCAGTGTCAGAGATGATATTACGCATGAGGCACTGGAGTTTATTTCAGATCCTATCAGTAGCCTTGTGTTACGATCTCTGCAATGTTCACTCATAGAAAATTTCGGGTTTTTTACGCATTTGGTGTGCTGGCCATTGTGTGATGTCTGCGCCCTCAGATAAGAGGGAAACAGCGAAGTTCGGAGGCAGAAATGAGCGAAAATAACGATCAGACGGATCTGTCGCAAACTGACCTCTTGGACCGTGTGGATCCAACGACCGAACTGCAGCTGAACCCCGACGGCACCACCGAAGGCGACTATGAGCTGTCGCGCCGCGATGTGGCCAGCATCCTTTACACAGTTGATACCGGCGATCAGCAGCAGTTGTGGACGTTGCTGGATCCGCTGCACCCCGCAGACATCGCTGACCTTCTGGAACAGCTGAACACCTATGACCGTCGCCGTGTTGTGCAGCTCTACGGGCGCGAATTTGACGGCGACATCCTATCGGAACTGGACGAAGGGCTGCGAGAAGAGATCATCGCCGTCCTGCAGCCAGAAGTTCTGGTCGAGGCCGTGCGCGATCTGGAAACCGACGATGTGGTGGATCTGGTCGAGGATCTGGATGAGCCGCAACAGGAGGTGATCCTTGAGGCGCTGGAAGACGCCGATCGTGTCGCGGTTGAACAGGCGCTAAGCTATCCTGACGGATCCGCTGGCCGTCTGATGCAACGCGAGGTGGTCGCCGCCCCAGAACACTGGACGGTGGGCAATGCCATTGATTTTCTGCGCAAATCCCGTGATCTGCCGGAACAGTTCTACCACATTGTCCTTGTCGATCCACGGATGCACCCCAAGGGCAACGTGACGCTTGGCAAACTGATGTCGTCACGCCGCGATGTGCCGCTGGTCGATCTGGTCGAAGAGGTGTTTGAGGTCATCCCGGTCACGCAGGATGAGGCAGATGTTGCCTATGCGTTTAACCAGTACCACCTGATTTCGGCGCCAGTGGTGGATGAAAATGACCGGCTGGTCGGGGTTATTACCATCGATGATGCGATGATCGTGCTGGATGAAGAGCACGAAGAAGACATCCTGCGCCTAGCCGGTGTTGCGGATGAGGCCAGCCTGTCAGATAGCATCTGGGACGCGGCTAAGGGCCGTGCGCTCTGGTTGGGGGTTAATCTGATGACGGCCATTCTGGCCTCCCTTGTGATCGACCTTTTCTCCGGCACTATTGATCAGATGGTGGCGCTGGCGGTGTTGATGCCCATCGTGGCCTCGATGGGGGGCAACGCGGGCACCCAGACGATGACCGTGACTGTGCGTGCGCTGGCCACGCGTGACCTGACATCGCAGAACGCGATGCGGGTTCTGTTTCGTGAGGTGTCGGTTGGGGTGCTGAATGGGGCGCTCTTCGGCGCGATCATGGCCGGTGTTGCGGTGTTATGGTTTGGTGTGCCGATGCTGGCGCTGGTCATTGGGCTGGCGATGCTGGGCACCCATGTGGCGGCGGCGCTGGGCGGGATTGTGATCCCGATGGCGTTGGATCGGGCAAATGTTGACCCGGCGCTTGCCTCTGGTCCCTTTGTCACTACGGTGACGGATGTTGTTGGTTTTCTGGCCTTTCTGGGGCTGGCTGCAAAGGTTCTGCTATGACCGATCTGACTGCTATCAAGGCCGAGGCGCGCAAAGCGGCCTTTGCGCGCCGCAAAGAGGCGCATAACTCTGGCCTCGTGGGGCGTTCCGCGCTGCTGAGCCAGGTTCTGGCAGGCTACCGCGGCGTGCCGCTGGCCGGTTATATGCCGATCCGCACCGAAATCAGCCCGCTGCCCGCGATGGAAGAGGCCGCAGCGCATGGTCCCGTTGCTGTGCCTGTCATCATGGGCGAGGCGCAGCCGCTGCAGTTTTCACGCTGGGAGCCGGGGTGTGAGATGAAGGATGGCCCCTTTGGCGCCTGGATTCCTGCGCTGGATGACTTCATCACGCCGGAAATCCTGATCGTACCGCTGGTTGGTTTTGACCGCAAAGGCAACCGGCTGGGCTATGGCGGCGGGTTCTATGATCGCACGCTCGAAAAGCTGCGTGCGGCTGGCCCCTGCATGGCGATCGGTTTCGCTTACGGTGCGCAACAAGCGGCAGAGCTGCCACTGGAACCCACCGATCAGCCGCTCGATATGATCGTGACAGAAGCAGAGATCCTTACGTTTTAAGTGTTGCGCCCCCCGAAACCCGCCAAACCCTCTTGCCACAGGCGACAGCGCCGCCTAATCCCATAGCTTATGAAGATATTGTTTCTAGGCGATGTGATGGGGCGGGCCGGACGGCGCGCCGTGGTGGAAAACCTGCCCAAGCTGCGCGACGCGTGGCGGCTGGATTTTGTTGTGGTGAACGGCGAAAACGCCAGCAATGGCATGGGCTTGTCGGCGGAACACGCCAAGGCGCTGCTGGATGCGGGCGCGGACTGCCTGACGCTGGGCGATCACGCCTTTGATCAGAAGGACATGTTGCAGTTCATCGAACGTGAACCGCGCATCATTCGCCCGCTGAACTTCGCCAAAGGTGCGCCGGGGCGCGGCCACCGTGTCTTTTCCGATCGGCGCGGACGCAAGATTCTGGTGACGCAGGTTCTGGGCAATGTGTTCATGAAACGCGCCTTTGACGACCCGTTTTCCGCCGTTGATGCGGTGCTGCGTCAGCATATCCTTGGCGGTGCGGTACAGGCCGCACTGGTGGATATGCACTGCGAAGCGACAAGCGAGAAGATGGGCATGGGCCACTACTGCGATGGCCGTGCCAGCGTGGTTGTTGGCACCCACACCCATGTGCCCACCGGTGATGCGCAAATCCTGCCCGCAGGCACGGCCTATTTGACCGACGCCGGCATGTGCGGCGATTACAACAGTGTCATCGGAATGGAAAAAGCCGAGCCAATGCGTCGTTTTGTGACCGGCATGCCAAAATCCCGTTTCACCCCCGCATTGGGCGAAGCGACGCTATCTGGCGTTTACGTCGAAACCGATGACCGCACTGGCAAGGCTACACTGGTCAAGATGGTGCGTCATGGCGGCCGTCTGGAACAGGCGGGGCCTGCGCCCGTTTAAGGGCCACGCCAGCGCTGCAGTTGGCGCGATTCTGGCTATGGTATGGATGTGACGGGGCCTATGTGCCGTCATCCCTCAACGCACAAAGCCCTTGTTGCTGGGCGCGTGGTGGTGGAAACTGCCCGAAACAAAAATGTCAGGCGAACATATGGCGTTAATTGAACTGTCGCAGACCGGTCAGGCGGTGCTGAGCCTTTGTGTGGTGCTGGGCATGTTTGCCCTGTTCATGAAAGAGATTTTCCCGACCGAAGTGGTGGCAATCTTTGGTGTTGCGATGCTCTTGGCGATGGGGCTTTTGCCTTATGATCTGGCGCTCAATGTGCTGTCAAACCCCGCACCGTGGACGATTGCGACGATGTTTATTGTCATGGGGGCCCTTGTGCGCACTGGCGCGTTGGCGGCCTTTACGAATATGGCCGACAGGGCAGGGCGCACCAATCCAAAGCTGGCGATTGCAGTTCTGATGGTTTTTGTCGTGCTGGCGTCTGCGATCATGAACAACACACCGGTTGTGGTGGTGATGATCCCTGTCTTCGTGCAGCTGGGCCGCACAATGGGTGTTTCTGCCTCTAAAATGCTGATCCCGCTCAGCTATGCTGCGATCATTGGCGGTACGCTGACGCTGATCGGCACCTCGACCAACCTGTTGGTGGATGGTGTTGCGCGTTCCCAAGGTCTTGAAGGATTTGGTATTTTTGAGATTACGCCGCTGGCAGTTGTGCTGGTTGCCTGGGGGATGATCTACCTCTATTTCTTTGGTCGACATCTGCTGCCAGAACGCACCACAATGGCGACGATGCTGTCCGACAAATCCAAGATGAAATTCTTTACCGAGGCGGTGATCCCCCCTGAATCGAACCTGATCGGGCGCGAAGTCACCGGCGTTCAGCTGTTCAAACGTGAAGGTGTGCGCCTGATCGACGTGGTGCGCGGGGACAGCTCTCTGCGCCGCAACATGAAGGATGTGGTGCTACAGGTCGGCGACCGCGTGGTGTTGCGCACCCAGATGACCGAATTGTTGTCGCTGCAGCGTGACAAAAGCCTGAAACGACTGGATCAGGTGGGCGCGGTGGAAACATCAACGGTGGAGGTACTGATCACGCCGGGCTGTAAAATGGTCGGACGTGCGCTGGGATCCATGCGTCTGCGCCGTCGCTATGGTGTCTATCCGCTGGCTCTGCACCGGCGGAATCAGAATATCAGCGGTCAGTTGGACGAACAGGTGGTGCGCGTGGGCGATACGCTGCTGCTGGAAGGCGCGCCGGAGGACATCCAGCGCCTTGCCACTGATATGGATATGGTGGACGTGACCCACCCGTCGGTAAAGGCGTTCCGCCGTGGTCACGCGCCACTGGCGGTGGCAACTCTTTTGGCCATCGTCGGCCTTGCCGCGCTGGGGGTTGCGCCACTGCTGCTTTTGTCGATCATCGGTGTGGCGGTGGTGCTGGTCAGTCGTTGCATCGACAGTGATGAGGCGTTTTCCTTTATCGAAGGCCGCCTGCTGGCGCTGATCTTTGCCATGTTGGCCATCGGCGCTTCACTGCAGCACACCGGGGCTGTCTCCTTGATTGTTGAGGCCATCGCACCCTATCTGACGCAGTTGCCGCCCTTCTTTATCGTCTGGGCCATTTACCTGTTGACCTCGCTGCTGACGGAAATGGTGTCTAATAACGCGGTCGCAGTGGTGGTGACGCCGATTGCTATCGGGCTGGCGGATGTGATGGGATTGGACGCGCGCCCCTTGGTTATTGCGGTGATGGTCGCAGCCTCTTGCAGTTTTGCCACCCCTATTGGCTATCAGACCAATATGCTGGTTTACGGCCCGGGCGGTTATAAATTCACCGACTTTCTGAAGGTCGGCGTGCCGCTCAACATCACGATGGGGCTGCTGGCTTCGGCGCTTATTCCGGTGATTTGGCCGCTGTGATCCTGCAAGCGGGCTGAAAACCCGCGTTTTCACCTCTTTGACAGAGGCGGCAGGCTTGCAGCCCCCTGCGACGCTCCTTTATAGATCGGGACAAACAGGATTACATGAACGGAGGGTGCCATGGCTGGCCACTCAAAATGGGCAAACATTCAGCACCGCAAAGGCCGTCAGGATGCCGCGCGGTCTAAACTGTTTTCCAAATTGTCGAAAGAAATCACTGTCGCCGCAAAAATGGGCGACCCTGATCCCGACAAGAACCCGCGCCTGCGTCTGGCGGTCAAAGAAGCCAAGAGCCAATCCGTCCCCAAGGATGTGATCGACCGCGCGATCAAGAAGTCGGCAGCCGGTGAAGGCGATGATTACGAAGAAATCCGCTATGAGGGCTACGGTCCGAACGGTGTGGCCGTGATCGTTGAGGCGATGACCGACAACCGCAACCGTACCGCATCCACCGTGCGTTCGACCTTTACCAAAAATGGCGGTAATCTGGGTGAAACCGGCTCCGTGGGGTTCATGTTCGACCGTAAGGGGGAGGTGTCGTATTCTGCAGCCGTGGGCGATGCGGACACCGTGATGATGGCCGCGATCGAGGCTGGTGCAGAAGATGTCGAAAGTTCGGAAGAGGGACACCTGATCTACTGCGCTGACAGCGATCTGCATGAGGTCTCTGGCGCATTGGAAACAGAGCTGGGTGAATCTGAATCGACCAAACTGGTGTGGAAGCCCACCACCACCACCGAACTGGATCTGGAAGGCTTGCAGAAGCTGATGAAGCTGGTAGACGCGCTGGAAGACGACGATGACGTGCAGCGCGTGACCACCAACTTCGAGGCCTCGGATGAGGTGATGGAGCAGCTCTAAGCCTCTCTCAACCGCTGGTGCGGCCCTAGAAGTGATCTCTCAGATCAAAACGGCGTCCAATCGGGCGCCGTTTTGTATTTTGCGCGATCTGAGGGGCGATTTTGGCAGGGAAGGGTGTTTGAATTTCATGTCTTTTTGACTCTATTAAGTTTTATATGGTTCATAAGTAGCGCTCTTCCTATCCAAAAGAGTCATTTCATAGCTCATTACTGAGCAGCGAAGCCCGTGCCGTTCCGCCCCCTGATTTAATCCCATCGCATAGGTTTTCCGCTGGTCTGCAGCGCTGAATTAGGGCATTTTTATCCCATATGGACGATATCACGGCAGGCTCATCAGCTGCAGGTCCCGTGCCAACATCGTGACATCTGACTTATCCACAGTCAGAATTTTTTTGACACTGTGATATTTTGTATAAATTTTGCCAGCTTGAAATATATTGTGGATAAACCTGTGGATAAGTTGTGGATAATTCCACCCATCGCCTCTCTGGCTGAACTCCTGAATCAGCTGTGGATAAGTCTGTGGTTAAATTATGTATAACTATTATTTATAAGGTATTTGCAACGACGTTTACTTGTCCACAGAAGTATCCATAGGGGGTAATCTCTCTGCTGATACACGGCGGACTGCCTCAGTGATTGGCGCTAAGCTGTCGGAGAGGTGCCGGGGGGACTGCCAAAATAATGGCACCAGCAGGTCGCTGTTTTCCACAAGCCGAACAAGGCGGCCATCGGCCAGAAATTCATCCACAAGTACCTGTGGATTCATGCCCCAACCCAACCCAAGACGTGCTGCGGTGACGAAACCCTCTGTGGATGGAATTGTGTGTGACCTTTTGCTGTGGATAAGTCCAAAATTCCTTTTTATCCAAACATCTTGCAAAGTATCTTTTTTGTTGAAAACTAGCATCGGAGCGGCCTCTAGAGATGACTTATCCACAGGCTGGGGCAGGTATTTCCGCATGAATTCGGGGCTGGCAGAGGCCACATAAACCATCACACCCAGCGGAATCGAGTTGCATCCTTGCGGAGGGCGCTCTTGGGCGGTGATTGCGGCGCTCACCTCGCCCCGACGCAGCCAGTCGCTGGAATGGTCCTGATCGTCGACGATAATCTCGTACAGCTGATCGGGCACCTCGGCTAATGCCTCCAGCACCCACGTGCCCAGGCTGTCGGCATTCACCGCAATCCGCAGCCGGGCCAGTGGATCAGGCTGGGCGCCAGTGACGCGCGCTTCCATCAAGGCCACTTCCTGCGCGTGCCTCGCCAACCGTTTGCCAGTTTCCGTGCCCACACAGGGGCTGCCGCGTTGCACCAGTGGGGCGCCAATGCGTTCCTCTAGCTGACGAATGCGCTGGGAGACAGCAGATTGGGTGACGTGCAGGTGCTGCGCGGCCGCCTCAAAACTGCCCAGGCGCAGAACGGTGGCGAGGGTTTCCAGCTGGCTGTAGTCAAGCATTAGAATTTCTAATCCTATGATAGTTTCTTTAATTTGATTAAATCAGCCTGCCCCCTTAGTCACAAGTGCAGCACGAAAGCAAAGGACGGACTGATAGTGGATATGACGACGCTGATCGCGGGCTTCGGCCTGTCACTGTCGCTGATTGTGGCGATCGGGGCGCAGAACGCTTTCGTGCTACGGCAGGGGCTGCTGCGGCAGCATGTGTTGCCGTTGGTGCTGTTTTGCGCCTGTAGTGATGCACTGCTGATCAATGTGGGCGTTGCAGGTTTCGGTAATCTGGCAGAGGCACTGCCGTGGTTTGAGCCGGTGATGCGCTATGGTGGCGCGGCGTTTCTGATCGTTTACGGCGCGCGCTCGGCGCAAAGCGCCTGGCGTGGTGGGGCCGTGATGGAGCAGGGGGAGGGGCATGGGATCAGCCTCGGCGCGGCGCTGTTGACCTGCCTGCTGTTCACTTGGGCCAATCCGCACGTCTATCTGGACACTGTTGTCCTACTGGGGTCCATCGCCGCGCAGTATGAGGATCGCACCAGCTTTGCCATCGGGGCGTCGGCGGCCAGTTTTGTGTTCTTCTTCTCGCTGGGATACGGCGCGCGGTTGCTGGGGCCGCTGTTTGCGCGACCGCGGGCGTGGCAGGTGCTGGATGCAGGGATTGCGCTGTTGATGTGGTTTATCGCCTATTCGTTGCTGGCTGGCGGCTGAACGCAGGAATTTAGATATAAAGAAAGCGCCCGCATTGGGCGCTTTCTGTAGTTTTAGCGGAGGGATACGTGATCAGGCGCCGCGCGGATCCAGCAGTTTCTGCAGCACCGTCTGCGGTGTGGCCTGACCGATCACCTGACCGTTTTCTGTCACCGCAACCGGACCTGTCTGTGACAGCATCATCACCTCGCGGATATCGGCATCCGCAGTCAATGTGGCGCTGTGATTGCCTGTGGCGGGTTCCAGAACATCGCGGGCGCACAGAACCCCCAGCGGGTTCATATGGGCAACAAAATCAGCAACATAGTCCGTCGCCGGATTGCTGAAGATCTGCTGCGGCGTGCCGCATTGCACGATGCGTCCGCCCTCCATGATCGCGATCCGGTTGCCGATTTTGAACGCTTCATCCAGATCGTGACTGACGAAGATGATGGTGCGGTTCAGCTTTTCCTGCAGTTCCAGCAGTTCGTCCTGCAGACGTGTGCGGATCAGTGGATCAAGGGCCGAAAACGGTTCATCCATCAACAGGATCGGTGCGTCAGTGACGAAGGCACGGGCCAGACCCACACGCTGCTGCATGCCACCTGACAGATCAGATACCTTGCGGTCCGCCCAGTCCGACAGGCCCACAAGGGCGAGCTGTTCGTTGGTTTTTTCCCACCGCTCGGCTTTGGACATGCCGGCCAGTTCCAACCCCAGCCAGACATTTTCCCGCACGCTGCGCCAGGGCAGCAGGCCGAACTGCTGGAACACCATCGCGACCGAATGTTGGCGGATGTGGCGCAGGGTTTTGGCGTCGGCGTGGGTGACGTTTTCCATGCCGTTTTCGGTGGCCACAGATACGCTGCCACGCACCACGGGGTTCAGCCCGTTTACAGACCGCAACAAGGTTGATTTGCCAGAGCCGGAGAGGCCCATGAGCACCAGAATCTCGCCCTTATCCACGGTCAGCGAACAGTTGTGCACCCCCAGCACCTGACCGGAGCTGTTCTGGATTTCTGCCCGCGTCTGGCCCTGGTCCATCAGGGGCAGCGCCTCGGCGGGTTTTTCGCCGAAGACGATGGAAACATTGTCAAAAGTTACAGCAGTCATATCAACGCTCCACTCGCAGCATACGGTCAAGGGCGATGGCCACGGCGACGATCACCAGTCCGCTTTCAAAGCCGAGGGAGGCATTCACCGTGTTCAATGCGCGCACTACCGGCACGCCAAGGCCGTCCGCGCCGACCAGCGCGGCAATCACCACCATCGACAGCGACAGCATGATCGTTTGGTTCAGGCCGGTCATGATCTGCGGGAAGGCAGAGGGCAGTTCGACCTTCCACAGGATCTGCATGCGGGTGGCGCCAAAGGCTTCGCCGGCCTCTGTCAGCGCACGCGGTACCTGACTGACGCCCAGTTGGGTCAGGCGGATCGGGGCAGGCAGAACAAAGATAAAGGTGGCGACCAGACCGGGCACCATGCCGATGCCGAACAATACGATCATCGGGATCAGGTACACAAAGGTCGGAATCGTCTGCATCATGTCCAGAACCGGCAGGATCGCCTTGAAAAACTTGGGCCGATGGGCAGCGTAAATCCCGATGGGCACGCCAACGCCCATACAGAAAATCACCGCAAAGAAGATCAGCGTCAGGCTTTCGGTGGTTTCTTCCCAGTAGCCTTGGTTCAGGACGTAAAGGAAACAGACAATTACCAGCGCCACACGACCAAGGCTGCGTTGCAGGTAGTAGGTCAGGGCCGCAAACAGGGCCACGACGATCAGCGCTGGCGGTGCCTGTAGTAGCCACAGGAATCCGTCAATTCCGTCGCTCAGAAAATCATCAATTGCGTCGAACAGCACCCCGAAGGTGTCGGTCAACCAGTCAAATCCTGCGGCAATCCACTTGCCGACGGGGATTTTGCTTTCTTCAAGCCAGTTCATATGGCCCCCTATTCCGTGAGTGTTTGATCAGGTTCGCGTCTGATCTCGGCTGTGCGCCACCCCTTGCAGCCGACAAAAAGCGCGCCAGACAGGTCCGGCGCGCTTTGGGATGTTTTTACAGACCCAGCGAGGCCTTCACGGCGGCAACTGCATCGCCACCGTCTTTGGTGGTGACGCCGTCCAGCCAGCCCATGAAAGCGGCGGGGTTTTCTTTCAGCCAGGCTTTGGCAGCGTCATCGGCCGCTTCACCGTCGTTCAGGATCGCGCCCATGATTTCGTTTTCCATCGCCAGCGAAAATTCGAGGTTCGTCAGCATCTTGCCCAGATTTGGGCATTCGGTGGAGAAACCAGCGCGGGTGTTGGTGTCGACCACTGCGCCGCCCAGATTTGGGCCGAAGAAATCGTCGCCGCCAGTCAGGTAAGACATGTCAAAGTTGGCGTTCATCGGGTGAGGTTCCCAGCCGAGGAAGACGATCGGTTCGTCCTTTTTGCTGGCGCGCGCAACCTGTGCCAGCATCCCCTGTTCGGAGCTTTCGGCAACCTCGAACGCCTTCAGGCCGAAGGAATCGCCATCAATCATCGATTGGATCAGACGGTTGCCGTCGTTGCCGGGCTCAATACCGTAGATCTTGCCTTCCAGCGCGTCGGCGTGCTTGGCGATGTCGGCGAAATCCTTGATGCCCAGCTCTGCGGCCACTTTGTTCACCGCGAGGGTGTATTTCGCGCCTTCAAGGTTGGTGCGCACGGTCTCAACGGTGCCGGCCTCGCGGTAGGGGGCGATGTCTGCCTCCATCGTTGGCATCCAGTTGCCGAGGAATACGTCGACGTCACCGTTTGCCAGCGAGGTGTAGGTCACAGGAACGGACAGAACCTTGATGTCGGTTTCATAGCCCATCGCTTCCAGCACCACGGTGGTGGCTGCGGTGGTGGCGGTGATGTCGGTCCAGCCCACATCAGAGAAGGTGACACTGCCACAATCGGCCAGCGCCGGGGTGGCTGCCACGAGGGCCAGAGCGGAAAGAGTTGTCTTAAGGGTCATTGCGACCTCCCTGTTCTTTTTCTTGATTGACGAGTCAATAAAAAACAAATTAGCTTAATGAGGCAAGTAATTTTCTACGACACAGACGAGAAACTGATGCCAAAGCTAGGGATGGAGCCTATACGCCGCGCAGCACTGGTGAAAGCGGCGATCGCTGAGATCGGGGAATCCGGTACGCTGGACGTGACCGTCAGCCAGATCGCCAAGAGGGCGGGGATGTCTTCGGCTTTGGCGCATCACTATTTCGGTGGGAAAGAGCAGATATTCTTGGCGGCAATGCGCCATACGCTGGCGGTTTATTCGGCTGAGGTGCGTGGTGCCTTGGGGATGGCCAATACCCCGCGTGAACGGGTTGAGGCGGTGGTAAAATCCAGCTTTAGTCATATGAACTTCCGTCAGGATGTGGTGGCGGCATGGCTGAATTTCTACGTTCTTGCCCAAACGTCAGAGGAGGCGAAGCGCCTGCTGAACGTTTACCAGCTGCGCCTGCGCCGCACCCTTGGTCACGCGCTGCGCCCTGTTGTGGGCGATCGTGCACCAGCGGTGGCAGCACGGATCGCCGCGCTG
This sequence comes from Thalassobius sp. Cn5-15, assembly GCF_022347685.1. GTDB lineage: Bacteria > Pseudomonadota > Alphaproteobacteria > Rhodobacterales > Rhodobacteraceae > Thalassobius. Next base: position 70,908 of record NZ_JAKRGF010000002.1, on the reverse strand, counting down.
ATTGATGGCATCTATCTGGAACAGTCGCTGGGCTATGAACCGGCCTCCAGCGAAAGCGCCTTTGCGCTGATCATGGGCTACGTCGGTCTGGAAATAGATCGCGGTCCGTCTGGCTAGCCTCCTTTCCTGTGGGTGGCTTGGGCCCTGAAAAATCACCAGAAAACACTCCTTCCGTACTGAAAGCACTGCAAAATGACATATGATTTCCAGCCTCTTGCCAGCCATTTCGTCAATGGCCGCTACGTCGAAGATACCGCTGGCACCGCGTTTGACGTGATCTATCCGGCGACCGGCAAGGTGATCGCCAAACTACATGAGGCGACCGAGGCGGTGATCGAAGAGGCGATCACATCTGCACTGGCCGCGCAGCAGGCATGGGCCGCGATGTCCGGCACCGAACGGGGCCGTATCCTGCGCCGCGCGGCGGATATTATGCGTGAACGCAACCACGATCTGTCGGTTCTGGAAACCCACGACACCGGCAAGCCTTTGCAGGAAACGCTGGTGGCTGATGCAACGTCGGGTGCGGATGCGCTGGAATACTTTGGTGGTCTGGCGGGCAGCTTGACCGGTGAGCACATTGCGCTGGGAGATGGTAATTTCGCATACACCAGCCGCGAGGCACTGGGCCTTTGCGTCGGAATTGGCGCCTGGAACTATCCGACGCAGATCGCCTGCTGGAAAGGCGCACCAGCGCTGGCCTGTGGCAACGCAATGATCTTCAAGCCGTCTGAAACGACACCGCTGTCGGCCCTGAAGGTTGCCGAAATTCTGGTAGAGGCAGGCCTGCCCGCCGGTCTTTACAATGTGGTTCAGGGCACCGGTAAGGTCGGCGGCCCGCTGGTCACTGATCCGCGCGTGAACAAGGTATCACTGACCGGGTCTGTGCCAACAGGGCGCAAGGTCTATGCGGCGGCGGCCGAGGGCATGAAACACGTGACGATGGAACTGGGCGGCAAATCCCCGCTGGTGATTTTCGATGACGCCGATCTGGAGAGCGCCGTCAGCGGTGCGATCAACGGCAATTTCTATTCCTCCGGTCAGATCTGTTCCAACGGCACGCGGGTGTTTGTGCAAAAGGGCATTAAAGAGGCCTTCCTCACCCGACTGAGTGAACGCCTGAAGGGGGCCAAAATGGGCGATCCGATGGATGAAAGCGTGAACTTTGGCCCGATGGTGTCGGAAAATCAGATTTCCATCGTCGAGCGTTACGTGGCCAAAGGGCTGGAAGAGGGCGCGCGTCTGGTCAGCGGCGGTACGCGTCTGGATCAGGATGGGTATTGGATCGAACCGGCGATCTTTGCTGATGTCAGCGACGATATGGTGATCGCGCGCGAAGAGATCTTTGGCCCCGTGATGTGCGTTCTGGATTTCGAGGATGAGGCAGAGGTGCTGGCGCGCGCCAATGACACGGAATTTGGTCTGGCCGCTGGCGTTTTCACCTCTGATCTGACCCGCGCGCACCGTGTGGTCGCAGGGTTCGAGGCGGGCACCTGCTACATCAACACCTACAACGACGCGCCGGTAGAGGTGCCGTTTGGTGGGTCAAAAATGTCCGGTGTGGGTCGCGAAAACGCAAAAACCGCGATCAATCACTATAGCGAGTTGAAGTCGGTCTTTGTGCGTCTGGACGCCTGCGAAGCAGCGTTCTGATCCCTTTATCGCGGGCCGGGTGACAAGGATCCCCCGGCTCATCGCCCACCCACCCACCCCGATGCGCCGGGGGATCCTTACGGATCGTTTGGCGCATCGGGACAGGGAAAGTGCGGCATCCATCTGTTTCTGGAGTATGAAGAATGGAAGCGGATTTTGTAATCGTAGGTGCAGGTTCTGCCGGTTGCGCTATGGCCTACCGGCTGAGTGAGGCGGGGGCATCCGTTATTGTGATCGAACACGGTGGCAGTGATGCGGGTCCGTTCATCCAGATGCCTGCGGCGCTGAGTTACCCGATGAACATGTCGATGTATGACTGGGGCTATATGTCGGAACCGGAACCTCATCTGGGTAATCGGGAATTGGTTTGCCCGCGCGGTAAAGTGATTGGCGGATCGTCGTCGATCAACGGAATGGTCTATGTGCGCGGTCACGCCCATGATTTCGACTACTGGCGCGATCAGGGCGCGGACGGCTGGGGCTATGCGGACGTGTTGCCCTATTACAAACGGATGGAAACCTGGCACGATGGGGGCCATGGCGGAAATCCTGACTGGCGCGGCAAGGATGGCCCGCTGCATGTAACCCGTGGGCCACGTAACAACCCGCTGCACGCCGCCTTTGTTGAGGCGGGGCGTCAGGCGGGCTATCCGGTGACAGATGATTATAACGGTGAGCAGCAAGAGGGCTTCGGCCCGATGGAGCAGACGGTATACAAAGGCCGCCGCTGGTCTGCAGCAAATGCCTACCTGAAGCCAGCTTTGAAGCGTGAAAACTGCACGCTTGTGCGCGGTCTGGCCTGTAAGGTGGTGATCGAAGAGCAGCGTGCCACAGGGGTCGAGATCAAGCGCGGCGGCAAAACAGAGGTGATCCGCGCCCGCCGTGAGGTGGTTCTGGCGGCTTCGTCGCTGAATTCGCCCAAGCTGTTGATGCTGTCGGGCATCGGTTCGGCGGCGCATCTGGCGGACCATGGCATCGACGTTGTGGCAGATCGCCCCGGTGTCGGCGCCAACCTGCAAGACCACCTTGAGGTCTATTTCCAGATGGCGGCCAGTCAGCCGGTGACGCTTTACAAATACTGGAACCTGATCTGCAAAGGCCTGTTGGGGGCGCAGTGGCTGTTCACCAAAACCGGCCTTGGTGCGTCGAACCAGTTTGAAAGCGCGGCTTTCATTCGGTCACGTGCGGGCATTGATTATCCCGATATCCAATATCACTTCCTGCCGTTGGCAGTGCGCTATGACGGTAAAGCGGCGGCAGAGGGTCATGGGTTCCAGGCCCACGTCGGCCCGATGCGGTCCGAAAGTCGTGGAAATGTGACCCTGCGCTCCAGCGATCCAAACGCCGCGCCGGTGATCCGTTTCAATTACATGAGTGAAGAAAGCGATTGGGTGGAGTTCCGCCAGGCCCTGCGCCTGACCCGTGAGATCTTCGGTCAGGAGGCGTTCAAGCCCTACGTCAAGCATGAGATCCAGCCGGGCAAGGATCTGGTCACAGACGATGAACTGGATGGTTTCATCCGCGAGCACGCAGAAAGCGCCTATCACCCCTGTGGCACCTGTCGCATGGGGCGCGCCGATGATCCGCTGGCAGTGGTGGATCCCGATGCGCGGGTGATCGGCGTTGATGGCCTGCGGGTGGCGGACAGCTCGATCTTTCCACGCATTACCAACGGCAACCTCAACGCGCCGTCGATTATGGTGGGCGAAAAGGTATCTGACAGCCTGCTGGGGCGTCCGCGTCTGGCGTCTGACAATGCACAGCCGTGGATCAGCCCGACCTGGCAAACCGCGCAGCGGTAACGCATCGCCCGAGGTGCATCGATATCGTTAAACATACGGCGCGCAGATCCCCTCTGCGCGCCGTGATTACGTGGAGCTGTGTGCGGGTGGTATCAGCTGCTTTGACCCACTTTGCGCAGCAGGGCAGGCAAGTCGGAGATGTCGATGCCCCGGCGCACGCGAAAGGCGGGGTTCTGGCTGCCGCCGCTGTCTTTCCAGTAGGGACGCATCACATAGACCGCAAAGGCCACTTCGGTGTTTTCTCCTTGAATGGCCTGCAAACCGCGGCCCTGTAGTTCAATCGCGACATCAAAACCTTTGAGAGGGACGCGAAAGCCACCCCCGACCTTGGTGTCGCCATCCACCAGCAGGGTGATGCCATCGCCATATGTCACGTCGCGCACCAGCACGTAATACTGGGTGGGGTTGTTCACCGCCTCGGCAAATCCCCATTCATCCAGCAATGCGCCTCCCTCTTTGATGTCTGGGGTCAGATAGTCAGACAGGCGCGTATAGACCCGATTGTAGCTGACGCGGTTTGGATAGGCGATCTCAAAGCTGGAACGCGACCGAATCAGCGCATCTGCATGCAGTTTGATGGCCGGATTGCCAAACTCTCCGCCCAGATCCACCCCGCCGCTATAGCTGGCGGCATCTGACGTTTTGTCACGTGGATGATCTGGCACATCGAAACCGGGCACATCGCCAAGATAGCTGAGGGTGTTCTGGTCCTGATCCCACAGGAACAGACTGCCAGCCTTGTAACCGCCGGAATTGATAAAGCCATAATTCGTATGGGAAAAATCAAGGTTGATTGGAATGGTTTGGCCTGATTTGAAACAGCCGCTGAGGCTGAGGATGGCCAGCAGTGACAAGAGGCGCAGAGGGGTGATCATGGTGGGACTCCCAAAAATCTGTGGTGCAGAAACGGCGAAAAGAAAGGATCATGAACGGATTGAATAGGGCCACTATACATAATTCTGCACAAAACTCACCAGTCGGGGGGGATGCCGTGGGATCGGGGTGGGCGTCGCCGATCATGCCCCACAAAGTTATGCAGGTTTTTTGCATTGAGCGGCACAAGTTGATCCGCGTCAAAGTGAGGGCTGAGTCTCAGGGTTAACCTGCACTCAAACGCAAGGAAAAAGGAGATGCGCTGATGTCGAACACCCCTCATGAGCTGGCCGAAGAGTTCCCGGAATTCGTCGAAAAAATGTCCGCCCTGAAGGTTTCGGATGCCCATTTTGCCAAAATGGCAGAGGAGTATCACGAACTGAACCGTAAGGTGCATGGCGCCGAAACCAATGTGGCACCGCGCGAAGAACTGGCCGAAGTGGACCTGCGCAAGCGTCGTGGCGCACTGAAGGATGAAATCTACGCTTACCTGAAAGCCAACTAAGCCTGAGGTGATCAGGTTTGGAGCCGACCTTGGGGTCGGTCATAAAAAGGGCCCGCCACCCAGGGGACAGCTTGGGGGCGGGCCTAATTGTTTGCAGCCTTGGCCGGTAAGTGGCTGGAAACAACAGTTGGATATTTGAGGGAACTCGTTACCAAACGTCAGGGCCGTGACTGGCAGTAGGGATGCGTCACGACCCGGATCTGAAGGCGTGTTGGATCAGAATTTGAAACGTACGCCGAAGTTCACCGAGGTGCTGGACAAATCGTCTGACACGCGGGCCACGCCAGCGGGCGACGTGCGGGTGCCGTTGACGTCGTAGCTGCGGGCATAGCGGACGTCACCGAAGATGGCGGTCGACTCGCTCACGTCATAGGAGGCACCTGCGATCAGCTGGGTGGTGAACACCTCATCTTCGCCCCGGATGGTGACGTTATTATTTGCACCGTAAACCACGTCCTGATCGATAAAACCAACACCAATACCGGCACCCAGGTAGGGGGTGAAGGCGCTGCCAATGTCAAAATCGACAATGGCGTTTGCCAGCAGGAAGGTGGAGGAGATGTCGCCAGCCGGGTTGGCCTCGTTGCCAGCGCCGTTTCCAGAGAAGTCTACAGCGTCAACGTCGTTGCTGCGGTAGGACAGTTCGATTTCACCGCGCAGGGTTGCGCTGCTGCCCAGCGGGCCGATTTCACGGCCGATGGCGATACCGTAGCTGGCGTTTTCGTCCAGATCGGTTTCAACGGTCTGACGGTTGCCGCCGATGCGGCCGGAGAAGTCCAGGTCGTCTGCGTAAGAATATCCGACGAAGCCTGAGGCATACCAGTCTTGGGCAAATGCGGGGGCGGCGACGGTAGCGGATGCGATCAGCGTGGCGCCAAGGAGGGTGCGTTTTAACATATTTGAACCTTTGATGTGATAAGGGCGGTGGGGCCGTGTGGTGACTTTCTTCGATGGGCCTAAACCACCACGGGGCCGCCATTTTGTCATTTCACAAGGTCCAAAGAATTTGTGTGCCGATGCCAGTGATCTAAAATGGAAACTGGGATTTGAAGAGTAACTATTTGATAAAATTATATAAAAATTCACACATTTTGTCACGCGCAGCTCACATGCGGATCTCAAAGGCCGTAATGTCTGCGCGCCACGCGCGGAATTGAGGTGTGTGTGATCGGCTGTGCTCTTAAGGTTTTGCCTCCGTCTCTGAGGTTGGGCGGAAAGGGCACAGATAACGGCGTTCAGCCGACGTCGTAGGGCAGGACTTCGCGCCGGTTGTTGTTCACAGTAAGGCGTCTTTCCAACGGAGGAACGGCCCGTTGATGGCAATTTTGGCGCTCGCAGATTCGGCAGGAAATGCCGATCGGTTCGTAAACATGTGGGTTATTGAGGTCGAGGCCGTCAGCATAAACCAACTCATCCGCATGGCGGATCTCGCAGCCCAGTGAAATCGCATACCGCCGTACCGGTGCGCCGAAACTGCCGCCCCATTTTGATACATCCCGTGCCAGGCTGATGTAGCGCACCCCGTCCGGTGTTTCTGCCAATTGGCGTAGGAAGCGGCCCGGCGTTTCAAACGCGCGGTGCACGTTCCACAGTGGGCAGGCGCCGCCGAAACGGGCAAATTGCAGCCGTGTGGCTGAATGGCGTTTGGTGATCGTGCCTGCCTGATCCACCCGCACAAAGAAGAACGGGATGCCCTTAGCCCCCGGACGCTGCAGGGTCGACAGTCGATGCGCGATCTGTTCGATCGATGCGCCGAAACGGTGCGAAAGCAGTTCCAGATCGTGACGTGTCGCCTGCGCTTCGGCCAGAAAATCGGCATAGGGCATCAGCGCGGCACCGGCGAAGTAGTTGGCCAGACCGATTTTGGCGATGGAGCGCGCCTCCTCCGACTGGAAACGTGCCAGATCCAGCGTCGCTTCCAGCAGTTTGTTTTGGTGCAGTAGGGCGATTTGCAGCAGCAGCTGAAAGGTCTGGGTTTCCGGCGCGGTGCGGCTGGACATGGTCAGTGTGCGGCTATCGGGATCATAGTGGCGCACCGGTGCGCTGTCGTTGAAATTGACCTTCAGTCCGGCAGATTTCAACGATTTCAGCGCATGCAGGCGAATGCCGCCGGGGCCCGCCGCATGAGAGAAGTGTTCCGCCGCGCGGTCGACAGCGTCAATATAGTTGTCACAGTAATGGAAGAAGTCGCGCACTTCTTCCCATGGGCTTTGCTGACTGCCGCGATCCTCGCGCCCCAGTGCCTCATCCAATGAGGCAAGGCGTTCATGGGTCTGGCGGTAGGCGCGGTGCAGGTCCAGAAAGGCCCGCGCCAGCGCTGGTGCGTTTGAGGCAGTCAGGCGCAGATCGGCCAGCGGCGGCATTGCGTCAGCAAACAGCGGGTCGGCCAATGCCTCGCGCATGTCGCTGACCATCCGTTCGCTGTCGCCGGTGCTGAGTTCAGTGACGTCAAACCCGAATTCCTGCGCCAAGGCTAGTACAACCGTGGTCGACACCGGACGGTTGTTGTTTTCCATCTGGTTCAGATAGGGCAGGGAGACACCCAGTTTGGTGGCAAACTCTTTCTGTGTCAGGCCAAGCCGCTGGCGTGTTTCGCGCAGTTTCGCACCCGCGTAGAGTTTCTGAGTGGCCATTGCGTACGCCTCGGGGGTTTACAAGTTTGCTTTTGCAGTATCGTAGTTTTGCAAACCCACCGAGGCAAGAGGGGGCGCGATCAAGCCAATATCAGGCGGCTGCCAATTGCCGGTCGCGGCGCATCACATAGAGGATGCACAGCACAGATAGGGCGGAGGACAGTGCCATCAGCGCAATAAGCGGTAGATCACTGCGCGCCCCCTGTACCAAGCCGCCGCTATAGGCCGACAGCGCGGCGCCGCCGCCGATCAGCAGCGTGCTGCCCAGTCCGGCAGCGGTGCCTGCCAGCTGCGGGCGCACGGACAGCATGCCTGCGGCCGCATTCGGCAGTGCCAGCCCGTTGCCGAGCCCAACCAAGACCATGGCGCCAAAGAAATTCAGCGGCGCGGTGAAGCCCGCAAGGCTTATCAGATAGGCCGCTGTGGTGCCAAAGGTGGCCATTAGCGTGCCCCATAGGACCATAGTGTTCACCCCAAAACGCGCGGCAAAGCGGCCAGTGATATAGTTGCCAAAGAAATAACCAAGGCCAGGTGTTGCCATCCACATTCCCAGCGTGGTGGGCGAAATCTGATACAGGTTTGCCCCCAGATATGGGGCACCGCCCAGGTAGGCAAAGAAAGCACCGGAGGAGAGGGCAGAGGCCAGCGCATAGCACCAGAACCGATGTGACGTCAGGATTAGCGGATATTCGCGGATCTGCTGGCGCAGTGGTGTGCCGGTGTTGGTCGCGGTCTCGCCGACATCGTGGTAAATCAGTGTCAGCAGCATCAGGCTACAGACCAACAGCAGAATAAAGGACGCCTTCCAGCCGAACAGAATGTCCAGCGCGCCGCCCAGTGCCGGCGCCAGCATCGGGATCAGCGCCATTCCCATTGTGACGTACCCCATGACTGATGCGGCTTGATCCTGTGGGTACAGGTCGCGGATCACCGCGCGGCTTAGCACGATGGCAGCGGCAATCACGGCCTGCATCATGCGAAACACCATGAACACCTCTGCGTTTGGAGAGAGGAGGCAGCCCAGTGTTGCCAGCGCAAACAGCGCGGTTGCCCAAAGTAGGACGGGCCGCCGTCCGTAGCGATCTGACAGCGGGCCAATGAACAGTTGCAGCACGGCATTTACCCCCAGATAGAGGGCGATTGACAGCTGGATAAAGGCGTAATCGGTTTGAAAATAACGCGCCATGCTGGGCAGGGATGGCAGAAAGACGTTGATCGCCAGGGCTGACATGCCCGCCAGAACAACCAGTGTCGCCACATGCGGTGGCGTCTGGCGGTCGAGGAATCTGATCTGTGGCTGGCTGGTCATGTGCGGTCCTGAAGGGGGGAATCGTGTGTGGTGGTGTGCGTCAACCTAGGGTGGGAGAGGGGGCTAAGGAATAGTGGCTTCGCAAGTTTGCAATTAGCTTCTGTCTATCTGCCAAGTTTTTGCAAATTTGCCGGATTTCCCTTTGAGCCGCAGGTTGTTCTGCCTATACCTGTGTCAAACCATGAAGAGGTCCGTCATGAAAGATATTCTCCAGCAACTGGAAGACCGCCGTGCCGCCGCCCGTCTTGGGGGTGGTCAGCGCCGCATCGACAGTCAGCACGCCAAAGGCAAACTGACTGCCCGTGAACGTATCGAACTGCTGCTTGATGAAGGCAGTTTTGAAGAGTTCGACATGTTCAAGACTCACCGCTGCACCGAATTTGGCATGGATGCTGATAAGCCTGCTGGCGACGGTGTGATCACCGGCTGGGGCACGATCAACGGTCGTATGGTCTATGTCTTCTCGCAGGACTTCACCGTGTTCGGCGGTTCGCTGTCGGAAACCCATGCGCAGAAAATTTGCAAAATTCAGGACATGGCGATCCAGAACGGTGCGCCGATTATTGGTCTGAATGATTCTGGCGGCGCGCGTATTCAGGAAGGTGTCGACAGCCTTGCCGGCTACGCCGAGGTGTTCCAGCGCAATATTATGGCTTCGGGCGTGGTTCCGCAGATCTCTGTCATCATGGGGCCGTGCGCTGGTGGTGCTGTGTATTCGCCCGCGATGACCGACTTCATCTTTATGGTCAAAGATACTTCCTACATGTTCGTCACCGGTCCCGACGTTGTAAAAACCGTGACCAATGAGGTTGTGACGGCAGAGGAGTTGGGGGGCGCGTCGACCCACACCAAGAAATCGTCGGTCGCTGATGGAGCCTTTGAAAACGATGTTGAGGCACTGGCCGAAGTGCGCCGTCTGGTCGACTTCCTGCCGCTCAACAACCGCGAAAAGCCGCCGGTCCGCCCCTTCTTTGATGAGCCGGGCCGCATTGAAAATTCGCTCGACACCATCGTGCCGGAAAACCCCAATACGCCTTACGACATGAAGGAACTCATCACCAAAGTGGCTGATGAAGGGGATTTCTACGAAATTCAGGAAGACTACGCGAAAAACATCATCACCGGTTTCATCCGTCTGGAAGGTCAGACTGTAGGTGTTGTCGCCAACCAGCCGATGGTTCTGGCGGGCTGTCTGGATATTGATGCCAGCCGCAAGGCCGCGCGCTTCGTGCGCTTCTGCGACTGTTTTGAAATTCCGATCCTGACGCTGGTTGACGTTCCGGGCTTCCTGCCGGGCACCTCGCAGGAATACGGCGGCGTGATCAAACACGGTGCGAAACTGCTGTTTGCCTATGGTGAGGCCACCGTTCCCAAGGTCACCGTGATCACCCGTAAAGCCTATGGGGGTGCCTATGACGTGATGGCGTCCAAGCACCTGCGCGGTGATTTCAACTACGCTTGGCCGACGGCAGAGATTGCGGTGATGGGTGCCAAAGGCGCGACCGAGATTATCCACCGTGCTGATCTGGGCGACGCCGATAAGATCGCGGCGCACACCAAAGACTACGAAGACCGTTTCGCCACCCCGTTTGTGGCCGCTGAACGGGGCTTCATTGATGAGGTGATCCAGCCGAAATCGACCCGTCGCCGTGTGTCCCGTGCGTTCGCCAGCCTGCGCAACAAGCAGCTGAAAAACCCGTGGAAAAAGCACGACAATATCCCGCTCTAAACAGCACTGCGTCACAGAAGTGACGGCCCGCATCCGCCGGTTTTCCGGCGGGTGCATGTGAACCCATTCGGGTGGCCTCTGGCTGCCATTGAAGGACTCTCTGTATGACTCGCCGCACCCGCAGCACATGGCATATCCAAAGCGAAGGTGACACCTTAACGGTGGCACGCCGCGTGCCTGTGCGGATGGATGTGGCAGCACAGGCGACCTTCCCAGCTTGCAACCGTTTGGCGCTGGCACAGCAGATCCGTCAGGATCTGTGGCGCCGTCTGCAGCGGCTGCGCGGTTTTGCCCCTGTGGTACAGGTGGTGCGCGAAGCGGACGGTCTGCGCGTCACCGCTGGCGGGCAACTGGCGGCGGCCGCACCGGACCATACGTCGGCGTATGTGGCTGAGATGCTGAACACACCGCATCTGCGCCAGCGCTGGATTGCCAATGCCAGTAAAGGGCAGCAGGCGGGGGCCGCTGGCAGGGAGGTGCGTGATGTTTGACCTACTCCTGACCTCTGTGGCGGCGGGCGCCCTTGCCACCTCTGGTCTGGTGATGGAGAGCGTGGCTCCCTCTGGCCTGACGCTGAAACTTCTCGATCAGCGGATCGAGGCGCTTTATGACGGCGGCGCGCTGGCCCGCTACCGCTTTGTCGCGCCTGCGCTGGCTGAAAAAGAGCTGCAATACGATTCGGTTGCCGATGACTTTGCCTATCTTTGCGAATCCTTTGCGTTGCCGGATCTGGCGGCCAAACAGGCTGACGTCGCGCAAATCATTATCTCTTTTTCTTCTGCAGAACTGGAGTTCGGCGATACTGCGCCTGATATCGTTCAGTTTTTTGAAGCTTTCCGTGTCGAAAACGACCGCTGCATCTGGGAGGCGTACTAATGTCTCCACAATATCTTGTGCAGAGTGCTTTGGTGCAGGCGCCGGTTGCGACTTTGGCGTCACAGCTTGGTGTGGCGGGCGTCATCTGGTGGCCCTTTGAGGTTGTTCGGGGTATGATTGGCGGCGGTAGCCGTCAGGCTGCCGTTACCTCATATTGGGGGCAGGCAGGGGTTTTGGCCCTTGTTTCACAGGTTCCGAACGACAGGAGAAAGACATGTCGAACCGTATCAAAGCTGTGCTGGCCGTTGGCATCGTTGCTGCTCTGGCAGCCTGCGCACAACAAGCAGAAGAAGAATTTGTTGTGGTCGAGCCCGAACCGATCTCGGTTGAGCCCGTCTACACCGGCAAATACAAGTAACGCAGGCACTCGCCTCGTCACACAGGAACAGGCCGTGGGTCGGCCTGTTCCGGTCTGCCCGCGCGCCCTTAACACAGGGAGCAGACCATGCTGAAACACCGCGGGTTTCCGGGCCGTATGCCCAGCACCGATTACCAATTCACCATCCGCCGTGCCAATCCCAAGGGGGCAACCCCGTTGATTGCGCGCGAACGCTACCGCGACCGCCGCCCACCGGATCGGCGCGCCGACACCGCCTTTATGAAGGCGCTGTGGGAACATTTCGGCGATCAGCCGTTTGAACGTGGTAATCTGGATGGTGGCCGCCTCAGCTGGATGTTCGGCCGCGAGGTGCTGGCGGCCGAAGAAAACTTCGATCCTGAAAGCTATGAAGCCCTGCTGATCATTGACGAAGCAAAGGCGCGTGCGGCTTTCCCAGAGGCGTTTGAGGATATTTGATGGGTCACACGGGTGCATATCACACCTGTGGCCGTCAAATGACGGCCCCACCCCCAGTGGGCAGCCTGCGCTGCACGCCGGTAGGGCGGGGCCTGGGTGAGGGGCCGATGACCGGCCCCTCCGAGGGATCGTTAAGATCAGAAGTTCAGCTGCGCCGAGATCTGGATACGATCATCGTCGAAGGAACGACCGGTGATGGTGTCGTTCCGCTCGCCGTAGAAGTATTCAGCGCCGATGGTCAGATCGTCCGTCAGGCTGTAGAAGGCGTTCAGGTGAACCGTCTCCAATTCATCGAAGGACAGCGTGCCGGTCGAGGTCGGCAGGTCGTATTCTTCGCGACCGTAGGCGATGCCCACGCTCAGCTTGTCGTTGACGCTCTGACGGAATTCGACGGTATAACCTTCGACGTCATTGGCTTGGCCACCAACAGCGGCAGCGCCGCCACCGATCATCAGCGGACCCAGGGCTTCGCCGTAGACGTAAGTCGCGGTGAAGGTACCACCGGCCCAGGGGCTGACGGTGCCCGATACGGTGATGCCGGTCTGGTCGATGTTGGACCCACCGGATTGAACCGTGCCGGTCAGACCCGCGATGCGTGCGCCCCAGCCTTCGCCATTGTAGGCGGCTGCTGCGGTGAACACCGGATCTTCGGAGGCCGCGTTGTTTTCTTCGATCGAGGCCGAGAGGCTCACGTTGTCAAAGCTCGTGGTGTAGCGGATCTGTGGCACACGGGCAAAGGTGATGCCGACGGGGCCATTAAACTCTACCGAGGTGGGGTAGTGGCTGATCGGCATGAAGTTGGTCCAGTCCTGACCAATCAGCCAGGTGCCGCCGATGTCGATGCTGGCATGACGCAGACGCAGTTCCGCTGTGCCGCCCGAACCGAACAGGTCCAGTTCCAGTTTGCCCTTCACGTCGCCAAGAGCGCTCGGGGTGCTGGTGCGGAAGCCAAGGCGCGTCTGGCGCGCTGTGGCACCAAAATCGCCGCTGATGGCATTTGCGGGTTCACCGATGTTGTTGACGAAGGCAGTGTCGCCCTGCGCAAAGTCGTTTTCATAGAAAAAATCGGCTTTCAGGTAGCCGTAGATGTCTACGGAGGTGCCGCCGAAGCTGAGGTCGCCGCCACCGGCTTCCAGTGCCTCAACACGCGCGCGCAGCTCATCAATCTCGCTCTTGGAGCCGTGGCCGTCTGCGAATGCTGCGGTACCGGCGGAGGTAATTCCCAGCGCGGCCAGCGTCAGCAGTTTGGTTGCTTGGTTCTTCATCATGTAGGTCCTTTCCCTAGCGTTGGCCCCACCATGCCTCACATGCGGGCAGCGTCTGACGAAGTAACATCGGAGAGAAGTGCCGTTACCGTATTTTCACGTTATCGAGAGTGTGATGTGACGCTGCGGCAGATTTTCGGAAAATCAGTGGTTAAGCATCTGGAAACCCTTGCCGCGTTTTCGTGTGCTTTGGCCTACGCGGCGGCGTTTGACAGTAATAATTCTGCGGTGCAGCACGTCAAGTGTAACGTTTTTGTAACAGGTGTTTTTGGTCAAATTCCCCTGCTTGGAGAGTTTTCTTTAGGCGAGAACTTGCCTCGGTTGTCGAGAATTGAGCAGGAAGCGGCCCATTTTTGCACCTCTGGCGCGGTATCCTTGGCTGTCGAGTCGGGCTTTGGCACCCTGTCTGCAGTCGCGACCGCCCCAAAGCCTGGGGGCGCCGCGATCGCTTGTGTCCCAAGCCGAAACCCTTCCCCTCAAGGACGGAGGCGCCAGTCTGCGGCACCTTCGTCCTCTTTTTTTGTCACGCGCCCCCCGCGCCCTGCGCAGGGCGCAAAGCTGGGCCCGAACCAGCAGGGCCTTGCCGATTTTGCGTCCAAAGCGCCGCTCCGCTTGGCAAACAGGCGTAAGGGCGGTGAACTCTCTATCCACGTGATGCGAAAGAGAGGCCAAACATGCCCAGAAAAACCTGGTTATTTGTCACGCTCGCCGCGAGCGGCCTGTCGGCCTGTGGTGACACGGTTGCGGAACGCGCCATCGTTGGCGCAGGCGCAGGAGTTGCAACCGCGGTTGTCGTCAACGGCAACGCGGGTACGGGGGCCATTGTCGGCGCTGCTGCCAATGTCGCCTATTGCGAAGCTTACCCGTCACGCTGCTGATGCGGCGCTGACTGCTGTGCGGGCCCGTCCTGCGCAGCCTGTTGAATTGAACCCCATCGTGGCCCTGCGCTGCGGTGGGGTTTTTGTTGCCATGTGCCCGGACGCGTTGTGTGCGGGTGCCAATTTGGAAGGGACGAGAAATGTTCAATAAGATCCTGATCGCGAACCGGGGCGAAATCGCCTGCCGCGTTATCAAGACGGCCCGCAAGATGGGCATTCAGACCGTGGCCATCTATTCGGACGCCGATAAACAGGCGCTGCACGTGCAGATGGCGGATGAAGCTATCCACATCGGCCCGCCGCCGGCGAACCAATCCTATATTGTTATCGACAAGGTGATGGAGGCGATCCGCCAGTCGGGGGCGCAGGCGGTCCACCCGGGCTACGGCTTCTTGTCTGAGAACTCCAAATTTGCCGAGGCGCTGGAAGCCGAAGGTGTTGCCTTCGTCGGCCCGCCCAAAGGCGCGATTGAGGCGATGGGTGACAAAATCACCTCGAAGAAGATCGCCCAAGAGGCAGGCGTGTCCACCGTTCCAGGCTACATGGGCCTGATTGAGGACGCCGAAGAAGCGGTGAAAATCTCGAACGAGGTTGGCTATCCGGTGATGATCAAAGCCTCCGCCGGTGGCGGCGGTAAAGGCATGCGGATCGCATGGAACGACGACGAAGCGCGCGAAGGTTTCCAGTCGTCCAAGAACGAAGCGGCCAACAGTTTTGGCGATGACCGGATCTTTATCGAAAAATTTGTGACCCAGCCGCGCCACATCGAAATTCAGGTGCTGTGCGATGCGCACGGTAACGGCATCTACCTGAACGAACGCGAATGTTCGATCCAGCGCCGGAACCAGAAGGTTGTCGAAGAGGCGCCGTCGCCCTTCCTTGATGAGGCGACCCGTAAGGCAATGGGCGAACAGTCCGTCGCACTGGCCAAAGCCGTGGGTTATGCCAGCGCCGGTACTGTGGAATTCATCGTTGATGGCGATCGCAACTTCTACTTCCTCGAAATGAACACCCGTCTGCAGGTGGAACACCCTGTGACTGAGCTGATCACTGGTGTCGATCTGGTGGAACAAATGATCCGCGTCGCCAATGGCGAAGCGCTGACCATCAAGCAAGAAGACGTGCAGATTAATGGCTGGGCGATCGAAAACCGCGTTTACGCCGAAGATCCCTACCGTAACTTCCTGCCCTCGATCGGTCGTCTGACCCGCTACCGTCCGCCGGCGGAAATTGCTGCGGGCCCGATGCAGGACAACGGCAAATGGGCCGATGACGCCACCGTCGGCGAAGGCTTTGCCGTACGGAACGACACCGGCGTCTATGAGGGCGGCGAAATCTCGATGTATTATGACCCGATGATCGCAAAACTCTGCACCTGGGCGCCGACCCGTGGGGAGGCGATCGAGGCTATGCGCAACGCGCTGGACGGGTTCGAGCTGGAAGGTATCGGTCACAACCTACCGTTTGTCAGCGCCGTGATGGACCATCCGAAATTCATCAGCGGTGATATGACCACCGCCTTCATCGCCGAAGAGTACCCCGAAGGTTTCGAAGGTGTGGATCTGCCGGATGATGCGCTGAAACGCATTGCGGCCGCCTGCTCTGCGATGCACCGTGTTGCCGAAATCCGCCGCACTCGGGTATCGGGCCGTATGGACAACCATGAACGTCGCGTTGGCTCTGACTGGGTTGTGACTCTGCAAGGTGCCGAGTTCCCGGTGACGGTTCAGGCAGATCATGATGGGTCCACCGTGACCTTTGCCGATGGCAGCAGTCACCGTGTGGCCTCTGAATGGACCCCGGGCGATCAACTGGCCACTATCATGGTCGATGGTGAGACGTTGGTGCTGAAAGTTGGCAAGGTTTCGGGCGGGTTCCGCATCCGCAGCCGTGGTGCGGATCTGAAAGTCCATGTGCGCACCCCGCGTCAGGCGGAACTGGCCAAACTGATGCCGGAAAAACTGCCGCCGGATACCTCGAAAATGCTGCTCTGCCCAATGCCGGGCCTGATCGTGAAGGTTGACGTGGAAGTGGGCGACGAAGTGCAGGAAGGTCAGGCACTGTGCACCGTTGAGGCGATGAAGATGGAAAACATCCTGCGCGCCGAAAAGAAAGCCGTGGTCAGCAAGATTAACGCGGCGCCGGGCGACAGCCTTGCCGTGGATGATGTGATCATCGAGTTCGAGTGAGCCAGACAGCCACATATCACGTTTATGCTCAGGCGGCGTCCATCGCGGTACCGCCTGACGCAGGGCGCCATGGCAGGTTTTCCTGTCGTGACGTCCTGAGCGATCATCCTGATGATTATCTGGGTGACTATTCGTTCTCTTTTTGTTCTAACTTGAGGCCCGTGAATCACACGAAGGCCTCTTGCGATGACATATCTTGTCGATGTGCTGTTCTTCGATATGAACAGCTATTTTGCTTCTGTGGCACAGCAGGAAGAACCGACACTGATCGGGCGACCTGTTGGCGTGCTGACGACCGACGCGCCGGGCGCGGCCTGTATTGCTGCCAGCACCGAAGCCAAGCGCTGCGGCGTCCGGATGGGCACCCGTCAGGCCGAAGCGCGCGTATTGTGTCCCGACATTGTCTTTCGTCCCGCACGCCACGACGTTTGCGTGCGCTATCATCATGCGATCCGTGCGGCCGCCGAAGAGATCCTGCCGATCGAGGCAGCGCATTCGGTGGACGAATTTTCCTGTCAGCTGCGCGGCCCCCAGCGCGAGTTGGCACAGGCGTTGGAGATTGCGCAGCAGTTGCAGACCAATATTCTGCACCGGGTTGGGCCTGCGATGCGCAGTTCGGTGGGCGTCGCGCCCTCGCGCCTACTGGCCAAGATCGCGGCGGAATTGCAAAAGCCGATGGGCATCAACTGGCTACACCCGGCGGTGCTGCCGGAAAAGATCGGCCATCTGCAACTGTCCGATCTGCCGGGGATTTCCAAGGGCATGCAGCCACGGTTACAGGCGGCGGGGATCGTGACGGTGGCCGACCTCTATGCGCTGCCGCCCAAACACGCCCGCGCGATCTGGGGCAATGTAAATGGCGAACGGTTTCTGCGCGAATTGCGCGGGGAACAGGTGGTCTGGCCACGTGCACAGGGGCATTCACTGGGCCATGGTCAGGTGCTGAGCGGCGCCAATGCGACCCGATTGGGCGCGCGTCTGGTGGCGCGGCGCCTGCTGGTCAAAGCGGCGGCGCGATTGCGGCGTACGGGCGATTTTTGCGCAGGTCTATCACTGGGCGTGCGGATGCACAGCGGGGCGCGGTTTGGCCGCAAGGCGCGCTTTCCCTCAACGCAGGACAGTCTGGTGCTGCTGGGTCATCTGGATGGCATGTGGCAGGATCTGCCATGGTCGCGGGCGGGTTTGCAGCCAGTGCGCTCTGTCTCGGTCACTTTGGTGGAGAGGGCCAGCGCGGCACAGCACACGGCGGATTTGTTCGAGGGGCGTCAGGGCCCGGGCAAACGCACCCCGCGCGAGGATCTGTGCCATATGATCGACCGGCTCAATCAAAAATACGGACGCGACACCATACGGTTTGGCGAATTGCCTCCCTTTCATGTGCCTTACACGGGGGCCAAGATTGCCTTTGGTCGGGTGCCGGACCCCGAAGATTTTCACGAGTGATCGCCCCCCTCGCGGGGGATCACTCCTTGCCCAGCTCCACCCGTATCTCTTGTTGTCGGGTCGGCCATTTGTCGATGGAGCGCGTGATTTCGCGCACGGTCCATGGGGCTGGTTTGCGCAATTTGATGCCGCCGTCCTTGTCGATCAGCGCCAGCATAAAACCGCGTGGGCGCAGCTTCTTACGTAGGGTGGATTTTGCCTTTGGATCTGTGTCCGTCAGGATCACCACATCGCGCAGCAGCAATTCCTCCACATCGGCTTCCAGAAATCGCATCTGTTCCACGAATCGCGGATCCGCAGTGGCGTCGGCAAAAACGACGATGGGCCTTTTGACCCACAGAAAATCGTCCAGCGCCACCTCAGCGCTGTCGACGATAGGTAACTCTGGCGTTGCGGTCGCCTCCTGTGCCAATCCGGCGCTGGCGCCGAAGGGCAGGGATAAAACCGCAAGAATTCCAAATACGTGTCGCATCAAAGAAAAGCCTCCTGTCGATCAAGATATAGGCATCTCAGCGCTGATTGCGACCACGAAGCGTATGAAAACACCTGTGGCCCCATCATCTGGGACCACCTGCCACAGCCACTCGCATAGAGCGCCCCTCCTGGCGCAGACGAAAGGACGATAGCATGACCAACAGCAACGACGATTGGCGCAAACTCGCTGAAAAGGAACTCCGTGGGCGCCCGCTGGAGGATCTGACCTGGAAAACGCTGGAAGGCATCGACATCAAGCCGCTCTACACGGCTGAGGATACCAAGGATCTGCCCCATGTCGGCACCACTCCGGGGTTTGCCCCGTTCACCCGTGGCGTGAAGGCAACGATGTATGCGGGCCGTCCCTGGACCATTCGTCAGTACGCCGGTTTTTCGACCGCCGAGGAATCGAATGCCTTTTACCGCAAGAACCTTGCAGCCGGTCAGCAAGGTGTTTCTGTCGCCTTCGATCTGGCCACGCACCGTGGCTACGACAGCGACCACGAACGCGTTGTGGGGGATGTGGGCAAGGCAGGCGTTGCGATTGACAGCGTTGAGGATATGAAAATCCTCTTTGATGGCATTCCGCTGGACAAGGTGTCCGTGTCGATGACCATGAACGGCGCGGTGATCCCGATCCTTGCCAGCTTCATCGTTGCGGGTGAGGAACAGGGCCATGATCGCAGTCTTCTGGCTGGCACCATTCAGAACGACATTCTGAAAGAGTTCATGGTGCGCAACACCTACATCTACCCGCCAGAGCCGTCGATGCGGATCATTTCCGACATTATCGAATACACCTCGAACGAGATGCCGAAGTTCAACTCCATCTCGATTTCCGGCTATCACATGCAAGAGGCGGGCGCGAACCTGGTGCAGGAACTGGCCTACACCATCGCCGATGGCCGCGAATATGTGCGTGCGGCGATCAACGCAGGTATGGACGTGGACAAATTCGCAGGCCGTCTGTCGTTCTTCTTTGCCATCGGCATGAACTTTTTCATGGAGGCAGCAAAACTGCGTGCAGCGCGGACGCTGTGGTTCCGCGTGATGGAAGAGTTCGGCGCAAAATCCGAGCGTTCCAAAATGCTGCGCACCCACTGCCAGACTTCTGGCGTGTCGCTGCAGGAACAAGACCCCTATAACAACGTGATCCGCACTGCCTATGAAGCGATGTCTGCGGTTCTGGGCGGCACCCAGTCTTTGCACACCAACGCGCTGGACGAGGCAATCGCGCTGCCGACCGAATTTTCGGCCCGTATCGCCCGGAACACCCAGATCATCCTGCAGGAAGAAACCGGTGTCACCAATGTGGTCGATCCGCTGGCAGGGTCCTATTATGTCGAAAGCCTGACCGAAGAGCTGATCGAAAAAGCCTGGGATCTGATCCAAGAGGTTGAAGCGATGGGTGGTATGACCAAAGCCGTGGCCTCTGGCATGCCGAAACTGCGGATCGAGGAATCGGCGGCCAAACGTCAGGCGATGATCGACCGTGGCGAAGAGGTGATTGTGGGCGTGAACAAATACCGCCTCACCGAAGAAGACCCGATCGACATTCTGGATGTGGACAACGTGGCGGTGCGCGAAAGTCAGATCGCCCGTCTGAACCAGATCCGCGAAACCCGTGATGAGGTGGTTTGCACCGCCGCACTGGAAGCACTTACCACAGGCGCCAAAGAGGGCGGTAACCTGCTGGCACTGGCTGTCGAAGCAGCCCGCGCCCGCGCAACTGTTGGGGAAATCAGCATGGCAATGGAGAAGGAATTCGGCCGTCACCGCGCCGAAGTGAAGACCCTCGCCGGTGTTTACGGCGCGGCCTATGAGGGCGACGAAGGGTTCGCCAACATTCAGAAATCCATCGAGGCCTTCGCCGAAGAAGAGGGCCGCCGCCCGCGTCTGTTGGTGGTGAAAATGGGTCAGGACGGCCATGACCGCGGTGCGAAGGTGATCGCCACCGCCTTTGCTGACATCGGTTTTGACGTCGACGTTGGCCCGCTGTTCCAGACCCCCGCAGAAGCGGCGCAAGATGCGGTGGATAACGATGTACACGTCGTCGGCATCTCGTCTCAGGCGGCAGGTCACAAAACGCTGGCCCCTCAGCTGATCGAGGCGCTGAAGGAAAAAGACGCAGAGGATATCATCGTCATCTGCGGCGGCGTGATTCCGCAGCAGGACTATGACTTCCTGAAAAATGCAGGCGTTAAGGCGATCTTTGGTCCCGGCACCAACATCCCCGAAGCGGCGCAGGACATCCTGAACATCATCCGCGAAGCCCGTGCCTGATCAGGACCAAGCGATCCGCTAAGGAATTAGAAAGCCCCGGCAGCTGCGCGCTGTCGGGGCTTTTTAGTGTCAGAGTGTTGGCGCACCCGGCAGTTCCTCTGAGAAGATACGAGAAGCGAACAAGTGTCGTAGTCGCGCCCGCCCCATCAAACCGCAGGTTTGTCTTCGACAAAACGGAGCGGTTCGGGCGCTGCCAAGTCTTCGATTTGGCATTGTTTTCTTGCTCACGAGCAGCACACAAAAAAGGCGCCCACCTGCATCAGGGGGCGCCTTCTCTTAGGTCTCGCGATTGCGTCGGGGGTTAGGCGTTGGCCGCTTCACCCGTGGCTTCGGTTGCGTCTTCCGCTTCCTTGTTGCTGGCCACCCACAGGGCTGCCGCACCAAGGATCGCAGAGATGGCAGAGCCGGACAGAACGCCCATGCGCACCTGGTTCATCATCGCCGCATCCGAGAAGGAGAGCGAGCCGATGAACAGCGACATGGTAAAGCCGATACCGGCCAGACAGGCGACGCCGTAGATGTGCAGCCAGTTCGCGCCATGCGGCATGCGTGCCATGCCCGCCTTGACCATCAGGAAGGTCACGCCAAAGACGCCCACCTGTTTGCCCAGGATCAGACCCAGCGCGATGCCCAGCGGCAGCGGTGCGAACAGATCGGCAAAGGTCATGCCCTGCAGCACCACACCGGCGTTGGCAAAGGCAAAGACGGGGATGATCAGGTAAAGCACATAAGGTGTCAGCGCGTGTTCCAGCGAATGCAGCGGGCTCTTACCCCATTTGTCCTTCATTGGGATGCAGAAAGCGGTGATCACACCGGCCAGCGTCGCGTGAACGCCAGATTTCAGCACGAAGAACCACATCACCACACCCAAGAGGATCATCGGCGCCATACGGTGTGCACCCTTGAGGTTCAGCCAGATCAGCGCACCCAGCGGGATGAGCGACAGGTAGAGGTAGTCGATTTTCAGTTCAGCTGTGTAGAACAGCGCAATGATGATGATCGCGCCAAGGTCGTCCAGAATGGCAAGCGTCAGCAGGAAGACCTTGAGCGACGCCGGCGCGCGGCTGCCCATCAGCGCCAGAATACCCAGCGCAAAGGCGATATCAGTGGCCGCAGGGATCGCCCAGCCGGTGACCGAAGGCAGGCCCCAGTTCAGCGCCACAAAGATCAGTGCTGGCATCACCATGCCGCCCACTGCCGCCATGCCGGGTAGCACGACATCGGCGGGGTTCTTTAGTTTGCCCTCCATCATCTCGCGCTTCAGTTCAAGACCAATGAGGAAGAAGAAGATTGCCATCAACCCGTCGTTGATCCAAAGGATCAGCGGTTTCTTCAGGCCAACACCATCCAGTGTCACGGCGAAATAGGCACCCAGGAAATCTTCGTAGAATACGGATAGGGCCGAGTTGGCCACGATCAGCGCAGCCACCGCAGAGAGCATCAGAAGGATACCCCCTGAAGCTTCATGCCTGAAAAACTTGTCAATTGCCCGTAGAAGCATTTCGTTTCCTTTACTCTCTATCCGCGTTACCAATCAAACTGGGTACAAAATTGCCCTGTTCAATACCAACGACTTGGGAAGATAACTGTTTAATGTTGGTTTTAGATCATCTGGCCGTAGCGGCAAAGAGCCTTGAGGCCGGTTCGGCGTTTGTGGCGGAAAAATTGGGGCTGGACATGCAGCCTGGTGGTCGTCACGCTCGATTTGGTACGCACAATATGCTGATTGGTCTGGCTGATGGGCTGTATCTGGAGGTGATTGCCATTGATCCAGAGGCCGTGCCGCCAGAGGACGCGCGCTGGTTTGATCTGGATTGTTTTACCGGTGCGCCACGGCTGCACAACTGGATTTGCCGGGCCGAGGATATGAATACAGCTCTGGCACGCATGCCGGTTGGGGCAGGGCGGGTCGTAGATTTGGCGCGGGGGGATCTGTCCTGGCAGATGGCGGTGCCAGAGGATGGTAAGCTGCCTTATGACGAAATATGTCCGGCCCTGATCCAGTGGCAGGGGGCGCATCCGGCGTCGCGTCTGGTACAATCGGGGGCGCGACTGAAACGGTTGGAGGTGCTCCACCCAGAAGGTGCTGTGCTGGCGGCGACTTTAGCGCCTATGCTGAATGATCCCCGTGTGATGATCCGCACTGGCGATGCGCCCGCCATGCGCGCTTGTTTCGATGTGGCCGGACAGGAGCGGTGGCTGTGAACATTACGATCAGACCAGCGGCACCGAAGGACGCAGCCGCGATTACAGCGATCTGGAATCGGATTATTACAGAGACCACAGTGACCTTCACCACGGATCTGAAAACCCCCGACGGCATTGCCGACGACATCAGCGCCCGGCAGGCTGCGGGGCAGGGGTATCTGGTGGCGGTTGAGGGGGATCAGCTAAGAGGCCTCGCCTGTTATGGCCCGTTTCGTGCGGGTCCGGGCTATGCGGACACGATGGAGCACACGATCTATCTGGCAGAGGGGGCGCAGGGACATGGTCTTGGCGCGCGGCTGCTGAGTGCGCTGGAGGATCACGCGCGCACGGCTCGCATCCGCTGCCTGATCGCTGCAATCAGTGGGGAAAACACCGGCGCGCAGCGGTTTCATGCGGCGCAGGGCTTCGCAGAGGTGGGCAGACTGCCACAGGTTGGGCAAAAATTCGGTCGCAGCCTTGATCTTGTGCTGATGCAGAAGCTTCTATAGGGCTGGCCCTCTTTTTGGTTCTGGCGCAGGGATTTTGCAGCTCAAGCAGTGTTGAGCATGCTGTGACAGAATTCCCCCTGACAGCCGCAGACCGGCAGGATAGACTGACCTCATGTCCATTTGGAAACGCATAGGCGACGCGCTCAGCGCATTGACCAGCGGCGAGCCGCTGAGTGAGATTTTCGACCGGCTGCGCACGCCGCCGGAACGCTCTGTCGCCTTTACCATTGCGGTGATTGCCCTGTCGGCGAAAATGGCAAAGGCCGATGGGCAGGTGACCCGTGATGAGGTCACTGCAATGCGGGAGGTGTTCCAGATCGCCCGCGAGGATGAGGCAGGGGCGGCGCGCGTTTTTAATCTGGCCCGCCGTGATGTGGCGGGGTTTGAGGATTACGCGCTACGGATCCGGCGGATGTTTGAAAACTCCGACGCTTGTCTGTGCGATCTGATGGAAGGGCTGTTTCATATTGCGATGGCAGATGGCACCTATCATCCGGCGGAAAACGATTTCCTTGAACAGGTGGCGCAGATTTTCGGGCTGGAAGATCATGATTTCCGCGCCCTGCGTGCCCGTTTTGTCCCTGATGCAGCGCCCGATCCCTACACGGTGCTGGGCGTGGCCCCTGATGCACCGGTGGCCGATATCCGCAAGGCATGGAAACAGCAGGTGCGTGACACCCATCCTGACGCGATGATGGCCCGCGGTGTGCCGCAGGAAATGATCCAGATGGCGGAAAAACGTCTGATTGACCTCAACAACGCCTGGGAAGAGATCACCCAACTGCGCGGTCCCGAAGCAGCCTGATGCGCATTGCCACCTATAATGTGGAATGGTTCAACGCCCTGTTTGACGACAAGGGTGCGCTGTTGGAGGACGGGCGTTGGTCCAAACGCCGCGATGTGACCCGTGCGCAGCAATTGCAGGCGCTGGGGCATGTGTTCGCGGCGATGGATGCCGATGCGATCATGGTGATCGAGGCACCGGATGACAGCCGCCACCGCAGCAGCGTGGTGGCTTTGCAGGCCTTTGCCGAACGGTTTGGGTTGCGGGCAGATCATGCGATCATCGGTTTTGCCAACCACACACAGCAGGAAATCGCGCTGCTTTATGATCCAAAAGTGTTGAGCGTGCGCCATGATCCACAGGCAACGCAGGATGCGCCGCGCTTTGATCAGACGCTGGCGATTGATCTGGATGTGGATGCCCGCGCTGATCAGGTGCAGTTTTCAAAACCACCGCTGGAACTGGCGCTGGAAACGGCAGGTGGTTTCGCCTTTCGCATGATCGGCGCCCATCTGAAATCCAAGGCCCCACATGGGGCAGTGGGGCGCGATGCGATCATGCGCGCGTCCATTGCCAATCGGCGCAAGCAGTTGGCGCAGGCGATCTGGTTGCGCCGTCGCGTGGAGGCCCTGCTAGCGGAAGGCACACCCTTGATGGTGATGGGGGATCTGAATGATGGCCCCGGGCTGGATGAGTATGAGGACCTTTTTGGTCGTTCCTCTGTCGAGATTGTGCTGGGGGCACAGGATCATGCCGGGGCTGAGATGTGTTTGTTTGACCCCCATGCCACTGGCGCGTTGCGCAATCGCTGGTCGCAGCCTGCCACATCACGCTTTTATCTGGCGCATGAAAAACGCTATCTGCAGGCGCTGCTGGATTATGTGATGATCTCGCCCGATCTGCGGGTCAAGCGACCTGAATGGCGGATTTGGCATCCGTTTGATGATGAGGCGTGCTTTGCCGATGTGCCCCTGAGGGAGGCGCTTTTGACGGCGTCCGATCACTTCCCTGTCGTGCTGGATATAGATCTGGCGTGATCTGACTAGGCAAATTTTGGCCCGTCTTGTCAGCCTAACCGCGCGAGGCCTCGGAATTATTCAGCGCAATCCTTATATTGGGCACATGCGACAGTTCCTGATCCCCACCGCCCTTTGCGCCCTGTTAACGGTTCCCGCCTTCGCTGAGGAGAGCGCAAAACCTGCGCCTGAAGAAGAAGACGGGTTCTCCCTGATGGAGGAAGGGGCGAAACTGTTCCTGAAAGGGATCATCGAAGAGATGGAACCGGCGATTGACGGCCTTAACGACCTGACCGCTGAAATGGAACCTGCATTGCGGCAAATGCTGGATGAAATGGGGCCTGCGTTGGCCGACTTGCTGGATCAGGTGGAGGATTTTACCCAATACCATCCGCCGGAAATCCTGCCCAATGGTGATATCATCTTGCGGCGCAAACTGCCTGAGGAGGCACCGGAAGCGGCGCCAGAGGCAGGCACAAATGAGGCGATCAACCTCTGATCTATACTTGGTTCTGGGTGTGCTTAGCGGATTTTCACCGTCACCTCAGTCTCCAATGCGCGGGCCAGTGAAGCAAGGCGCGACTGTGCCACTTCTCCGAACAGTGCTTCCGCATCGCGGCTGAGTTTCAGGTGCAGTTCTTTCTTTTTCGGGAACAGGGTCAATTCACCGATCTGCTGATCCGCGCGCGGCCACAACATCGCGCCCAGACGCATTGCTTTGCCCAGCACTTCGGCATCTTTGATGTCTTTCTCGCTCAGCAGCCCAAAAATATCCGGAAACCGGATGTCAGCGCCGCTGTTTTTGTAGCGGTTCATCAGTGCCAGCCCCAGAAACACCCGTTCCGAATGGCGCAACCCGCCAAGGTTGGCACGGGTCACGTTGTCAAAGCACAGTTCGGCCCGATAATCGGGATGGGCACGCCAGCTGACGTCATGCAAAAGGCACGCGGCCTTCACCAGACGTTTGCGTTCCCATTTCGCCGACTTAAACAGGGGCGAGACAAATTCATACAGCGTCTTGCCAAACCCCGGCAGGCGGGCATCCTTGGCCTCTGAAAAACGGGCCGCTTCGATCAGGGGATCACGGTCGCGCAGCTCATCCGACATTTGCTCATACAGCATGCCTTCGCGGATCCCGTAAGACGACACCGCGATGTCATGGGGTTTGAAGGTGCGGATCAGCCGTTTCAGCACCTCGCAGGCGATGGGAACCAGAATGATCCGCGCCTCGGAAATACCGCAGGAACGGCGCAGATCGTCAATGCTGTGCGCTTCGATATAGGCGATGGTGTCGCGCACGGATTTGGCAGTCATCCTATATTCATGCAGCACATGCAGCGGGTAGCCGCGCCGGACCATGTCAATCTTTGCGATCGCGCGCCATGAGCCGCCGACCAGAAACAGGCGGTTGGGTTGGGGGCCCATTTCCTGCGCCAGACCCTCCATCACCGCAGCAATATGAGCCTTGCGCCCTTTCTTACCCCCTTTCACATCGCGCAGTTTCAGCGGCCCGAGGGATGAGGTGACACGCTTGCCGACCTTGCCGTCGTTGATTTCCGCTAGCTCTAGGGACGAACCACCGATGTCACAAATCAGGCCATAGGCACCGGGCCAGCCCAGCAAAACGCCCTGCGCGGACAGACGCGCCTCTTCTTCACCATCAATCACGTGTACGGTGATGCCGGTCTCGCGCAGCACGTCGGCGACGAAATCGGGGCCATCGCTGGCCTCGCGCACTGCGGCGGTGGCGACGGCGGTCAGGGTGGAGGCGTTCATGCCTTCGGCCAGTTTCTGAAACCGGCGCATGGCGGCTAGGGCGCGTGTGCGCCCTTCGGGGTTCAGCTTGCCGGTTTCGGCCAGTCCTGCGCCGAGGGCGCACATGATTTTTTCGTTGTAAAAATAGGCAGGCGAGCGCGCCGCGCCGTCAAAAACAACCATCCGGACGGAGTTAGAACCAACGTCGATGACCCCAACACGGCTAAGTGCGCGGGACGAGGGATCATTGAACAACGGTCGGCCAAAAGGCCCCCAATCCTCACCAGCATCCCCGTGCATTTGCAGCGGGATGTTCCCGTTCTCGGCTGTCAGATCGGCGGGTGCTACCATGGCGATGTTCCTTCTTTCCAATACCTTGATGCCCCGCCAAGGCGGCGGGGTCAATCATTGGCTGCGGGGCAGGGAGCTGCGATCAATTGCCGCTCTCGCGACCGGATCAGTCGTCGGTATGGGTCAGTTTTGGCACATCTTTGGCACCGGCAGACCCACGGCCAGACAGCGACGGGTTTTCCATAAAGAACCGGTGGCAGTTAAAGTTGAATGCGCCCTCGAGACGTTCGGCGCGGGTGAAACTGCCGTCGGGCGCCATCACCCAGCTTTGTGCCACGTCGGCAAGGTTTGCCGCCATCACCTGACTGACAATCTGCGCCTTTACGGTGGGGTTGGTGATTTCCACCAGTGTTTCCACGCGGCGGTTCAGGTTGCGACCCATCCAATCGGCGGAGGACATGTAGACCTTGGCTTTTTTCGAGGGCAATCCGTAGCCATTGCCGAAACAGGCAATGCGCGAATGTTCAAGGAATCGGCCCACCACCGATTTCACCCGAATATTGTCGCTGAGGCCCTTGATGCCTGGACGCAGCCCGCAGATGCCACGGATGACGAGGGAGATTTTAACCCCTGCCTGACTGGCGCTGTAGAGCGCATCAATAATCTCTGGATCAATCAGCGAATTCATCTTCGCCCAAATTTCAGCCGGACGGCCTGCGCGGGCGTGTTCTGCCTCTTTCTCAAAACTCTCCAGCAGGCGCTGTTTCAGGCCTTTGGGCGAAATCGCGAGGTTCTCAAGCCCCTGGGGTTCCACATAACCCGACAGGTAGTTGAACACCTTTGTTGCATCACGGCCCAGATCCTCGTCACAGGTGAACAGGCTGAGGTCGGTGTAAATCCGCGCGGTGATGGGGTGGTAGTTGCCGGTGCCATAATGGGTGTAGGTGACCAGCTTGTCCCCCTCACGGCGTACCACGGTCGAGATTTTGGCGTGGGTTTTCAGGTCAACGAACCCATAGACCACGTGGGCGCCGGAGCGTTCCAGACGGCGGGATTGGTGGATGTTCGCCGCTTCGTCAAAACGCGCTTTCAACTCTACCAGTGCGGTGACGGATTTCCCATCCTCCGCCGCCTCGCACAGGGCCTCGACGATGGGGGAACGTTTGGACGTCCGGTAGAGCGTTTGTTTGATCGCTACCACATTGGGATCAGCGGCCGCCTGTTTCAGAAACCGTACCACCATATCGAAGGTTTCATAGGGATGGTGCAGCAGCATGTCCTTCTGCTTGATTGCGGCAAACATGTCGCCGTCGAAATCCTGCACCCGTTCGGGCACGCGCGGGGCAAAGCCTGACCATAACAGATCCGGGCGCTGATCCAGCACCAGTTCCTTGACATCGGCAATGCCGATCATGCCGTCAACTTCGACAATCTCGTCCGCATCGATGTGCAGCTCCTGCGTGATCACTGATTTCAGCATGGCAGGCGCACCGGAGGAGATTTTCATCCGCACCACTTCACCCCGGCGGCGGCGTTTCAGGGCGACCTCAAATTCGCGCACCAGATCTTCGGCCTCTTCCTCGACCTCCAGATCGCTGTCGCGCAGCACGCGGAAGGTGCAGTGGCCCTTGATTGTGTAACCGGGGAACAGTTTGTCAGCGAAGAGAAGCAGCAATTCCTCCAAAGGCAGGAAGCGATGCACGCCCTTGGCGCTGGGCAATTCCACAAACCGGCTGATCTGCGCGGGGATGGGCAAGAGGGTGATCCGCTGGCGTTTGTTAGGGCGGCGCTCCAACTGTAGCGCCAGCGAAAAGCCGGTGTTGGGAATAAAAGGAAACGGGTGTGCTGGATCCACCGCTAGCGGCGACAGCACGGGGAACACTTGGTTCAGGAACACATCCTCAAGGTATGTCATATCCGCGGCAGGCACGCCGGACTGGTCGAGGATGTGGATACCCTCATCTGCCAATTGTTGGCGCAGATCGTCAAAGATGCGCTGCTGGCTCATCATCAGGTTGCGGGCGTCCTCGTTGATCAGTTCCAGCTGTTGCCAGGGCGCCAAACCGTCGGCGGCAGGGGTGGTGTGGCCTTCGCGCTTCAACTCACGCAGGCCCGCGACACGCACGGTGTAAAATTCATCCAAGTTCGTGGCCGAGATCGACAGGAAGCGCACCCGCTCCAGCAGCGGGACCTTGGGATTGTCCGCCTCTTCCAGCACCCGCCAGTTAAAGCCCAGCCAGCTGAGTTCACGGTTATGGAACCGTTCGGGACCTGTGAGGTCCAGATCAGGCAGGGCGACAGGCGCGGCGAAGGGGGCATTGAGGAAATCGGCGTTCGACATGGGGTTCCGGCGGGCTCTTTTTGGGGGTGCCATGGGGCAGGGGATCTGACGCGCGCTTATGCGCCAGCTATGTAAAGGAATGGTGACGCTTGCGGGTGTTGCCACAGATGCGCGTTGGGGTAGGATCGCGTGATTAGGCGGAATTGTCCAGCAAATCAGGCAGTTCGCTTTCGCCCAGCACCTCTGCCGCCAGTTTGCGCGTCACTGGACGTTTGCGCTCCAATGCGGCGCGGTCCAGGGCCGCGACCAGATCGCGGGCGGCGTCAAAACTGCGGTCCATGCGGGCAACCAGATAGGTGATCACGTCAGGCGCTGGCATCAATTGGCGATCAGCAAACAGTTTGGTGATCACGGCGGCCAGCAATTGGTCATCGGGTTGATCCAGCGTCACGGACTGGGTGCCCTGCATTCGGCTTTGCAGATCGGGCAGGGTCAGCCCCCACAGATGCGCTGGTTTATCGGTGGTGACCAGTAGCGGAAACCCCTCGGCCAGTACCAGATTATGCAAGTGAAACAGTGCCTCTTCCAGCTCGCGGTCGCCAGCGATGTCCTGCACATCCTCAACCACCACAGGGCCCATGGCGACGGCGGGAATGGGGACATCGCCCAGATCAGTGGCCTTGAGGATCAGCGCGCCGGAGGTGGCGGCCCAGACGTGGCTCAGGTGTGTCTTGCCCGCGCCCTTGGGGCCGATGAGCGCCAGTTTGTGACCCGCCCAATCCTGCCAGCGTTCCAGTAGAACAACCGCCATCGCATTGGCGGGGGACACAAAAAAGTCCCCGCGCCCCAGTGCAGGACGCACGGGTAGATCAAAACTCAGCTGGCGATGGTTCACTCGTTATGCTTTCCGGCATGTCCTTGGTAGAGTCGCCCGCCTTTGTAATTGCCGATGGCAAAACGGGCAACCACACCAATGGCGGCGGCGACAGGAACCGCCACCAGCATACCGACAAACCCAAACAGCGTGCCAAAGACCGACAGGGCAAAAATCAGCCAGACCGGATGTAGACCCACGGATTGGCCGACAAGGTTCGGTGTGAGGATATTGCCCTCAATCACCTGGCCCAGAACGAAGATGCCGGCCACCAGACCAATGACCACCCAGTCGCCCCAGAACTGAAACAGCGCCAGACCGATGGCCAGAATGCCGCCGAACAGCGCACCGATATAGGGGATAAAGGTCAGACCACCAGCGACGAAGCCGACAACAAGACCGAACTGTAGCCCCACCACCATCAGCGCGATGGCGTAATAGGCGCCAAGGATCAGGCAGACAGTGCCCATGCCGCGAATGAAAGAGGCCAGCGTTTTGTCGATCTGACCGGCCAGCGTGCGAATGACCGGCGCATGATCGCGTGGCAGCATATCGTCAATCTTGGCCACCATATTGTCCCAATCCAGCAGCAGGTAAAACGCCACCACTGGCACGATGACCAAGAGCATCACCACATTGATGATCGACATCGCAGAGGAGAAGACAGCGTTCAGCAACTCACCGCCTCGGGCCTCAATCGTTTGACCGACCTGCATCAGCGACTGGTTCAGGGTGGAGTTTTCATCTAGCAGCTGCGGGAACCGTCCGGTGAGGAAGGCCCAGAGATCGTTAAACGCCTGCGGCGCCGCCTCAAACAGGGCCAGCGACTGATTGATCAGCGTTGGAACCACCAGAAATACCGACAGAACAAAGACCAACACCCCCACCAGCGAGATTAACACTGTCGCTAGGACACGGCTGGCGCCCAGATCCTCCAGCTTGTCGGCGACAGGGTCTAGGAAATAGGCAATCGCGCCCCCCAGCACAAACGGCAGGATCACATCCCCCAGGTACCAAAGTGCCAGCGCTGAAATGGCGGTGGCAACAGTCCAGTAACCAACTTGTTCTTTCACGGGCAGTGCCATCGGTGTCCCCTAATGTGGATATGCGGTGTAATCGCGTAAAATTCTGCCTTCCTATGTCGTTTGTTCGACGCCTTAGATCAAGGGGCTAGCGCCATTGTAGAGGTGGCACGGGGGTATAGGGCAAAGCAGGAATTGCAATTGTGCGGGTCCCATCCTAAACCCGTCCGCAAAACACGTTCTCTAATCCCAAGGGGTCGCCCATGCGTTTGTCGCGCTATTTCCTGCCCGTTCTGAAAGAAAACCCGTCCGAGGCGCAGATTGTCAGCCATCGCCTGATGCTGCGTGCCGGTATGATCAAACAGCAATCCGCCGGGATCTATTCCTGGCTGCCGCTTGGCTTCAAAGTGCTGCGTAAGATCGAAAATATCGTGCATCAGGAACAGGCCCGCGCGGGTCATATTCCGATGCAGATGCCGACGCTGCAATCCGCTGACCTGTGGCGCGAGTCGGGCCGCTATGACGGCTACGGCGAGGAAATGCTGCGCATGCAGGACCGCCATGGCCGCGACATGCTGTTTTCGCCCACCGCTGAGGAGTTGTTCACCGACGTGTTCCGCGCCCATGTGAACAGCTACAAGGATCTGCCGCTGACCCTGTATCAGATCCAGTGGAAATTCCGCGATGAGATCCGTCCGCGTTTCGGCGTGATGCGGGGGCGTGAGTTCTACATGAAAGACGGCTACACCTTCGACCTGACCAAGGAAGACGCGCTGCACGCCTATAACCGTCACCTTGTCAGCTACCTGCGCACCTATGAGCGTATGGGCCTGCAGGCGATCCCGATGCGTGCTGACAGCGGTCCGATCGGTGGTGACAACACACATGAATTCCTTGTTCTGGCTGAAACGGGCGAATCCGAGGTTTTCTATGACCGTGAAATCACCGATCTGAAATTCGGTGACCGCGCAATTGATTATGACAACGTCGACCAGTGTCAGGCGGTTCTGGAAGAGTTCACCTCGCGCTACGCCCGCACGGATGAAACCCACGACGAAGCCCTGTTCAACGAGGTGCCCGAAGAGCGCCGCCGTGTGGCCCGTGGGATCGAAGTTGGCCAGATCTTCTACTTCGGCACCAAGTATTCCGAGGCAATGGGCGCCACTGTGCAAGGTCCCGATGGCAAACCGGGTGAGGTGCACATGGGCAGCCACGGTATCGGTGTGTCGCGCCTGCTGGGGGCGATCATCGAGGCGAGCCATGATGAAAACGGCATCATCTGGCCCGAAGGCGTGACGCCGTTCCACGTGGGCATCGTCAACCTGAAACAAGGTGATGACGAGGCAGACGCCGCCTGTGACGCGCTTTATCAAAGCTTCACCGCCGCTGGTCTGGAACCGCTCTATGATGATCGCAAAGAACGCGCGGGTGGCAAGTTCGCCACCATGGATCTGATCGGCCTGCCCTGGCGCATCACCGTTGGCCCGCGTGGTCTGAAAAACGGTGTTGTGGAACTGACCTGCCGTCGCACTGGCAACAGCGAGGAACTGCCGCCTGAACAGGCCGTGCAGAAGATCATTGAGATCTACGCGCCCCATCGCGTGCACGTCTTCTGATCTGCGCCTCTGCGAAAGGTGAGAAAGGCCACCCTGCGGGGTGGCCTTTTGCGTTTGCGGTAGGCGGCGCGGTGTTGTCCGGTCGCTTTGCCAAATCTGTATGCGGCTTATGCGGGAATGTTGGGGTCGTGCTGTGGCCTTTGAAAATCAGGGTGTTGGCGCGGTGCAGGACTGGCACAGTGTCGCCTGTTACTGCTCTGCGATGCGCGAAGACCTTGACCGCGTGCCAAGGCTGCGTCACCTCTGTGCCCGAACAACCCGATGAGGTCCGACATGGCAGGCACGCCCGCCCCGTTTGCACGATTTGAATGGATGATTGCCTGGCGCTACCTGCGCGCACGTCGTGCGGAGGGCGGGGTCAGCGTGATGACCTGGATCTCGCTCATCGGGATTACGCTGGCGGTTTTTGCGCTGATTGCCACGCTGGCGGTGCGGGCAGGGTTCCGCGCTGAATTTGTGGATACCATTCTGGGTGCCAACGCCCATGTCACAGTTTACAGCATCGGCCATGTGAACGCTCAGACTGGCCGTGTTGATCGCACTATTCCCGATTATCAGCAGATGGCCGCCCGCGTCCGTGAAGTGGACGGCGTGACCCGTGTGGCGCCACTGATCAAGGGGCAGGTGATGGCCAACCGTGGCACCTATAATGCGGGGATTGAGGTTTATGGCATTGCAGCCGAGGATCTGAAAACCATTCCCCGTATTGTGAACCCTGAAACCGGGCGGGGCGATATCAGCCGTTTTGGCGATGGCATCGCCATCGGATCCGGCGTGGCGCGCGAACTGGGCGTCACTGTGGGCGACAAGATCAAGGTGATTTCCCCCAATGGCGTCAAAACCGCCTTTGGCACCTCACCACGGGTGAAGGCCTATGAGGTGGTCTATGTCTTTTCCGCGGGACGTTATGACATTGACCGGGTGCGGGTCTACATGCCGTTTGTTGAGGCGCAGCAGTACTTTAACCGCGATGACACCGCTGATGAGCTGGAGGTGATGGTCAAAGTACCAGAGGCGATTGATACCATGCAGCTGGACCTGTTGCAGGCAGGCGGCAAGGGCACTCAGCTGTGGACGTGGCGCGATGCCTCCGGTGGTTTCCTGCGGGCGTTGGACATTGAAGACAACGTGATGTTTGTGATCATGGCTATTCTGGTGCTGATCGCAGCAATGAACATCGTGTCGGGCCTGATCATGCTGGTCAAAAACAAGGGTCGCGATATTGGTATTTTACGCACGATGGGTCTGACCGAAGGCGCGGTTTTGCGCGTCTTCTTCATCTGCGGATCGCTGACCGGCATGGTGGGCACCGCAGCGGGTGTGCTGCTCGGCTGCCTCTTTGCCTACTACATTGATCCGATCTTTGGCCTCGTGAACTGGATGTCCGGCGGGCAGGCGTGGGATCCGTCAATCCGCGGTATCTACCACTTGCCAGCCAAGTTGCAGATCGGCGATGTGACCACCGCGATTGCGCTGTCATTGGGACTGTCGTTCGTGGTCACAATCTTCCCGGCCCGTCGCGCGGCCCGCATGAACCCGGTGGAGGCCCTGCGTTATGAGTAATCCAGTTCTGAGCAAGCCGGTTTTGGCCCTTACAGGTATTACCAAGACCTACGCCAAAGGCAGCGCAAATCCGGTTGCTGTGTTGCAGGGTGTGGATCTGTCTATCGCCGCTGGCGAGGTTGTGGCACTGGTCGCACCCTCTGGCGCTGGGAAGTCCACGCTTTTGCATATAGCGGGCCTGCTGGACACGCCCGATGCTGGTACGGTGACGCTGAACGGGCAGCAAATGACCGACGAAAGCGATCGCCGCCGCACCCAGGCGCGGCGCGAGGATGTAGGCTTCATCTATCAGTTTCACCATCTGTTGCCGGAATTTACCGCGCTGGAAAACGTGGTGCTGCCGCAATTGGCCAATGGGGTGGCCAAGGCACAGGCGCAGACACGCGCTGCTGACCTTTTGGCCCGTGTGGGTGTTGGCGAACGTGCCGATCACCGCCCTGCGGCCCTGTCGGGCGGCGAACAGCAGCGGGTGGCCTTCTGTCGTGCGCTGGCGAATGAACCGCGTCTGTTGTTGGCGGATGAGCCGACCGGCAATCTGGACCCCGGCACATCGGATCAGGTGTTTGACGCGCTGATGGCGCTGGTGCGTTCCACTGGCATGTCTGCATTGATCGCCACTCACAACTTGGAACTGGCCGCGCGGATGGATCGCGTCCTACGGCTGGAGGCAGGGCGGCTGGCGTAACCCCCCTTATGTCGCAGAGTACATTACGCTTGACACTTCAGGGCGGTTTTGAAATCACCGCGCTCTTTTCTTGCGGGAATGGAGGAGGTCGCAATGCAACGTGTGATGATTGTTGGTCAGCCGGGATCGGGTAAATCGACGTTGGCGCGCCAGATTGGTCAGATCACCGGCCTGCCAGTTGTGCATATCGACAAGATCCATTGGATGCCCGGCTGGCAGGAACGGGACCGGCAGGCCAAAACCGATATGTGCGAAGAGGTCCATGCCCGCGATCAATGGGTGTTTGAGGGCGGCCATTCCGCCACATGGGACGAAAGACTGGCGCGCTGCGATACCTTTGTCTGGATCGATCTGCCGTATCCCTTGCGGATGTGGCGCGTGCTGACACGCTCCGCTCGCTATTTTGGCCAGAGCCGCCCCGATTTGCCAGCGGACTGTCCTGAGCAGTTCTCTTGGGAGTTTTATCGCTGGATCTGGGACACTCGTCATACCGGCCGTCGTAAGCCGGAGAAATACCTGCAAGCCGCCGCCCGCGCGGACAAAGAGGCGCATTACCTGCGCACCACGGCGGAGGTAGCGCAGTTCCTCTCCGATCTGGCGCGACGCTATGATACCGGGGTGCCTGCGCGAGGGTGAAGGTGCCCAACTGACAGGGATCAAGGTCACGCCTGCGCCCGCCGCTTAGGCTGCTGGTGGATGAAACATGAGGAGGCAGCGCAATGTATGCGACCCGAACCGTGGCAGCCCTTGGTCTGGTGGCCGGATTATTGACCCTTGCGGCCTGTGCGCCGTCACAGGATGACGCGATGCCAGAGGCGGGCGAGGGCGCGGCCTTGTTTGTCGACAACTGCGCCATCTGTCACGGCGCTGACGGGCGCGGGGCCGACGGCAGCGGGGCAATGCCTGCGAAAGGCCTGTCACCTGCGGCGGATCTGACGCGATTGTCCGCTGGCAATCAAGGTGTGTTTCCGCGTGTGCATGTGTTGTCCGTGATTGACGGCTACAACCGGGGCGCACTGGGGGCGTCGCGGATGCCGGAATTTGGCGGTTTCCTTGGTGGGGAGACGGTGCCGGTGGCGCTGACTGTGGCGGCGGAGGGAGATGAGATGCAGCTGACCCCTGTGCCCCGCAATCTGGCAGCGCTTGTGGCCTATCTGGAAACCATTCAGGTCCCGTGAGGGAGTGTTAATCGCAAATGCCCGTTACCTCGGCGCCTTCCCACGGCACAGTGGCAAGCGTGTCGATGCGTGACTGCAGCAGTTGCAC
Source organism: Thalassobius sp. Cn5-15 (assembly GCF_022347685.1). Taxonomy (GTDB): domain Bacteria; phylum Pseudomonadota; class Alphaproteobacteria; order Rhodobacterales; family Rhodobacteraceae; genus Thalassobius. The sequence goes on along the minus strand of NZ_JAKRGF010000002.1, from coordinate 34,351 downwards.
CGGCATCACCTGTGCCAGCATATCATGCAGTCGCTTGGTCCGCGCTGCCTTGGGGGCAAGGGCGCGGCAGCAGGTAAACTCCTCCACAATTGCAGCTTGCTGTTCGTAAGGGAAGCTGAGGAAATCCGGCTGGCTGTTGAGGTCAAACAGATAGGGGTCACGCCCCTGCCCATGTTCGCCCGCTGCGCGCCATGGGGTGTAACCGGTTTGTGCGCGGTTTTGCCATTGCCAGACATGGGTCATCTCATGGGCGAAAATCATCAGGTCATAAAGGTTCGTCGCCTCACGGCGCTGCCCGTCCCGCCGGTCCTGAACGCGGCCGCTGATTTGGGCGCTGTAGCTTTGGGTGAAGTCGTCGCGGTATAGATCGCGGCGGTAAAACACCCGTTGATAAAGCGCCACGGCCCCCGGAGCGGTTTCCAGAACATCGCCCGTCACAGGTGGAAATATCCGTTCCTGACAGGTCACCCGCGGGCGCGGCTGAAACTGCCAGCGAACACTGCCGGCAAAATGCCCCTCGACAAAGCGCACCCGATCCAGATCTACACTGTCGCCATAAAAAGTCTGTGCATAGCGGCGTTCGCTATCGGTCAGCGGACGGCTGCACGCAGCAAGGCAGAGGCCAAGGCACAGCCACAGAAGCGGGCGCAGACAGGATGGGGGACGCAGGTGGACCATGCCCGCATCACGCCATGTTTTGCGGGCAAAATCCAGTGAGGTTTTTGTGTATTGCGCTTCGTCTTGGGGACTCAATAGGCGACAATATTGGGAACAACCTTTTCAGGGGTCGCGGCAGAGGTGGCCATGAGGGAAAATGCGGTGATGCATACGGCAGAACTCAGAACCAAGGTGATAAAGCGCATTCGTCAAAAACTCCTTCGACGGGTTACAGAACAATTTGCAGAAACAGGTTTCTGCGGCCTCTGGCCCGGAACATCCCCGACCAGAGCAGGGGATTTATCCCGCCTTGATGACGGCAGGAATTTCTGAGATGTCCTGCGGCGCGCCTGGCAGAGACGCGATGGCAGACAGGGCTGTGGCAGCAATTGCCCAGCCCAACACGATTGGCAGAAATCGCATTGATGTGGCCTTTCTTTTCATGAACAGGGTCAGCGCAGCAGATCGCATAAACCTTGCTAATTACTTAAGTTAACGGGCGTTACCCTCTAGGTTTTACCCGGTTTCTGTGGATAACTCGTGGATAGTTTTCATGGCTCTAAGGCGCGGCCATTCAGACGTTTCAACAGAAGGAAGAAAGATGACCAACAGCCAAGCAAAAGCCAGCGCGCTGGGCGTGGATGGCGGCGGCAGCCGTTGTCGTTTGTTGCTGGAGCGCGGTGATGGCGCGCGCTTTGCGGCAGAGGTGGGGTCTGCCAATGCCTCCAGTGATTTTGCTGGCGCCTGCGCGGAGCTGAGCACAGGGCTGACTGAGGTGGCGCAGGCCGCAGGGTTGACGGTGGCGGATCTGGCCGGGGTCCCGGCCTTTCTGGGGCTGGCGGGCGTTAATTCCGCCGCACTGGCGGCGAAGGTGGCGGCCCAGCTACCTCTCAACGCTGTTCATGTCGAAGAAGACACGCGCATCGCCCTGCGCGCCGCTATTGGTGCGGCGGACGGTGTGGTGGCCCATTGCGGCACTGGATCGTTCCTTGGCCTGCAGCGGGCGGGCAGGATGCGATTTGTGGGCGGATGGGGCCTGACCCTTGGCGATGAAGCCTCCGCCGGATGGCTTGGGCGACGCGCGTTGAGCGTCAGTCTGCAGGCGGCAGATGGGTTGGTTGCGGTCAGCGGGTTGAGTGATCAGATCCTTGCAGAGTTTGAGGACGCAGCGGGGGTGATGGCCTGGGCGGTGGAGGCAAGGCCTGCGGACTTCGGCCGTTTTGCCCCCTTTGTCACCACGGCTGCGGCGGCAGGAGACGCACTGGCGTTGGGATTGATGCAGGAGGGAGCAGATTATATCGCCAAAACCACCTACGCTCTTGGCTGGCGGGTGGGGCAGGCATTGTGCCTGACTGGAGGGATCGGGCCGCACTATGCGGCGTTGTTGCCTGACGATATGCAGGCGGCTTTGCAGCCTGCGGTCAGCACCCCGTTGGAGGCGGCGCTGGATATGGCCCAGGCGCTGGGGCGGGACGGATTTGCCAGAGGGGCGCTGCTATGACAGTAGTAACATATTACGGCGGCAGAATTTTTGATGGCACGCGCCTGCATGAGGCGTCGGCGTTACGCCTGCGGGATGGGGTGGTCGAGGCGTTTGGATCTGAGGCCGCGCTGCGCGCAGAGGGCGGGGTCGATCAGGGTACTTGGGCCTATCTTGACGGTGCGATCCTCAGCCCCGGTTTTGTCGATCTGCAGCTGAATGGTGGCGACGGCGTGATGTTGAACGACGCGCCCTCAGCCTCTGTACTGGCCCGTATGGTTGCTGCCCATCGCCGTCTTGGTGCAACGCATATTCTGCCGACGCTGATCACCGCAGCACCTGCAAGGACCACCGCAGCGATCAACGCGGTGAAAGAGGCCTTGGCGGCGGGTCAAACTGGTATTCTTGGCCTGCATCTGGAGGGGCCGCATCTGTCCGTGCCGCGCAAAGGTGCCCATGACGCCGCACTGATCCGCCCGATGACGGATGCCGATCTGGCAGAGCTGATTGCTGCGGCACGGGATCTGCCTGCGTTGATGGTCACCGTTGCACCAGAAAATGTATGTCCTGATCAGGTCGCCGCGCTGGCAGAGGCGGGGGTGGTTGTGGCCCTTGGCCATACGGATGCACCTTATGAGCAGTGCTGCGACTACTTCGCCGCCGGTGCGCGTTGTGCCACCCATCTGTTCAACGCGATGAGCCAACTGGGCAGTCGTGCTCCCGGCCTGGTTGGCGCGGCGCTGGACACTGAACATGTGCATGTGGGCATCATTGCCGACGGCGTGCATGTGCACCCGACCAGCCTGCGGTTGGCGTGGCGGCTGAAGGGGGCGGGCAAGCTGGTGTTGGTTTCGGATGCGATGGCACCTGCTGGCACAGATATGGCGGCATTTGCCCTCGACGGGCGGCAGATCCTTCGCGAGGCAGGGCGGCTGACGCGCGCCGATGGGACGTTGGCGGGGGCGGATCTGGATCTGTTGCGCGCGGTGGAGGTGATGCATCATCAGGTGGGGGTTACGCTGGCCGCGGCTTTGGCCGCGGCCACCTCGGTACCGGCGGATTTAATCGGCGCAACGGGTGCTGGGCGTTTGCAGGTGGGACAACGGGCTGAGGTGATCCGCATCACGCCGGACTTGCGCGCGGTTACGGTCTTGGCCACTGTTTAATCAGTGCCTAAATCGTTTAGGACGCCAGACGAGAAAGCCCCCGATGTATGACGAATTCCGCCTCACCCCACCACTGCCTGATCTGCAGGTATCACTGACGCAGATTACGCCCTTGATGGGCGCGATCGGCCAGTCGGGGTTCGTTGAGGCGGCGCTGCGCTTTGCGCATGGGCTGACGGACGCGGATTTCCTGTCATTATACTGTCAGGGGGACCGCGATACGCCTTTGTTGATGGGGACCACATCGACGCTGGGGCAAAGGCGGGCCGCACGGGCGGCGGAGGGGTATCGCCGTCATTGGGCGCAGGATCGCGATGCGGCGCTGCTGCTGGGGGCGGAAGGCGAGGGGGATTTTTTCACCCATCATGAGGCGGCGGACCTGCAATCCTTTCTTTACCGGCGCGATTGTTATGATCTGCCGGGGATCACCAGCCGGGTGTCATTGGTGCGGCGCAGGCCAGGATTTGGGCTGGTGGTCAGCCTTTATAGCGCGACTGAATTTGGCACCTTTCCGATCACCGCGCGTGACGGGTTGATTGCCACCATGTCCGCGCTGATGGTCGCGGTAGAACGGCACGTGGGCCTGATGGTGAAAGAGTCAGAGGCCCATGATCAGGACGTGCAAGCGCGGCTGGCGTTGAACCACCCCAACCTGACCAAGCGGGAACGCGAGGTGGCCGCGATGACCATTAAGGGGCGCACCGCAGCAGAGATTGCCGCGATCCTTGGTGTTGCTGAAACCACGGTAATCACCCACCGCAAGAAGGCATACAAGCGGATGAACGTCGCCTCTATGCGGGAATTGCTAACGCGGGTCTGAGTGGATCAGACCGCAAGCGTTGCTTGCACCGCACGTTGCCATGCTGCGTATTTTTGCTCCCGCGTCTCTGCGTCCATTTGCGGTGCGAAATGGCTGTCGCGCGCCCATGTGTCGGCAAAGCCCTGCATGTCCGGATAAATCCCAACCTGCATGCCTGCCAGCCACGCAGCGCCTAGGGCCGTGGTTTCCAACACCTCGGGGCGATCAACAGGGGCGTTCAGGATGTCGGCGAGAAACTGCATCGCGAAGGCAGAGGCCGCCATGCCCCCGTCCACCCGCAGGACCTGAGTGTCAGATCCTGACGCGCCTGTCTCGGCTGCTGCAGTCGTGGTTGTCCAGTCCGCTTGCATCGCCTGCCACAGGTCGCGGGTCTGGTAACCGACGCTTTCCAATGCGGCACGGGCAAATTCCGCCGGGCCGGAGTTGCGGGTCAGCCCGTAGACCGCACCGCGGCATTCCGCGTTCCAATAGGGCGCACCGAGGCCGGTGAAGGCAGGCACGATGATGACGTTCTGTTCCGGATCTGCGGCCTCGGCCAGCGCCTGCGTATCGCTTGCCTGCTGAATGACGCCCAAGCCATCGCGCAGCCATTGTACCACTGCACCGGCGATAAAAATCGACCCTTCAAGGGCGTATGTTGTCTGACCGCCCAACTGATAGGCAATGGTGGTGAGCAGCCGGTTCTGTGACAGAACCGGTGTGGCGCCGGTGTTCAGCAGGGCAAAACATCCGGTGCCGTATGTGGACTTCATCATCCCCGGACGGAAACAGGCCTGCCCGATGGTGGCGGCCTGCTGATCGCCAGCGACACCGGTGATTGGGACCGCCACGCCGAAATGCGCCGGATCGGTCAGGCCGAAATCAGCCGCGCAATCTTTCACCTCCGGCAGCATGGTCTGCGGTATGTTGAGGAGGGCGCAGATCTCCTCACTCCAACAGCCAGTATGGATATCATACAGCAGGGTCCGCGCGGCATTGGTGGCGTCGGTTGCATGCACCTTGCCGCCCGTCAGGTGCCAGATCAGATAACTGTCGACAGTGCCAAACAATAGATCGCCTGCCTCTGCGGCTGCGCGGGCGCCTGCAACATTGTCCAAAATCCACGCCAGCTTCGTGCCGGAAAAATAAGGATCGAGCAGCAATCCGGTGGTCTGACGGATCAACACCTCGTGGCCTGCGTCACGCAGGGTGGCGCAGGTATCCGCAGTGCGGCGGTCCTGCCAGACGATGGCGTTATAGACGGGCTGGCCTGTGTGACGGTTCCAGACCACGGTGGTTTCACGCTGGTTGGTGATGCCAATGGCGCTCACCGTAGCGGTGGGTGCGGCTGCCAGTGCAGCACGGCAGGTCGATAGCGTTGTGGCCCAGAGGTCGGCCGGATCATGTTCCACCCAGCCAGAGGTGGGAAAATGCTGCGCAAACTCTTCCTGATGGGAGGCCACAGTTTTCAGCGCATGATCAAACAGGATCGCCCGTGTGGATGTGGTGCCCTGATCAATGGCCAGTACGTGTGTCATATGCTCCCCCGAAATAGTCTGTAAGCTGCTGTGCCACAGCGAATATCATCGGCATGCCCAATGCTGCAACCTGTCTGGCGTCAAGACAGGGGGCGGCAGACTGCCCGGATGGAATGTGTTGATTAGCTTATCATTCGACCACTATTTGTCTGGCCTTATCCGGTCGCCCTGCCAATGCCCGCCAGACGAATCCATACCTTAGGAGGGCGTCCCAGACGCATCCGTAGGGGACGTCTGCAAGGTTACTATTATTGCGCTACCCTGCCTTTCATGAAGAATCTATCTGCGTATTGTCTGATGATCGGCGGCTGCGCCGTTGTGCTGGGACTTGAGGTGGCATCGGTTGCGATGGCCGCCCAGGCGCCTGGCGTGGACGGAGTGTTCGATACCCCCGTTCTGGTCGTTGCACCGCCGTGGTCCGGTGGGGCTGAGGCCGTGGTGGCTGCCGCAGGCGGCGCTGTTGTGGGGCCGACGCAGGCGCCATTGTCAGTGCTGGCCACAGGGGCCAGTGCAGATGGGTTCCGCCAGAGCGGTGCTTGGTTCCTGTTGGATCCCGGCGCTCTTAGCTATTTTTGTGTAACGAAGGAAATGGTTTAATGTCGGTGAAACAACTCGACGGTACAAAAGACTTCTCTGGCACAGCCAGATGGGTCGCATTGGGGATGATGCCCTTGGGGCCGATTGCGGCGCTGATTGTGGGCGGGCCTTTGACTACGGTAATGGCTGGGGCTTTGGTTTTTGCCATTATGACGCTGCTGGCAGGGCGCGTGGATGCGAAACTGCGACCGATCATGAACGCGGTGGCACTGGTGGGGCATTGCGTTGTCTTTACCTCTGCGTTTTCTGGTCATGCTTGGCAGATCGACACGCATATGCTGTTCTTTGCGGTGCTGGCGATTATCGCCACCATGCGTTCGTTGCCAGCGCTGATTGCCGGTGTTGCGGTGACAGCTGTGCATCACCTTAGCTTTGGTTTGCTGCTGCCCAGTCTGGTCTTCCCTGAAATGTCGGTTGTCGAAACGCTGGGCCGTGTTGTGCTGCATGCGGTGATCGTGCTGTTTGAGGCCGGTGTTTTGGCCTGGTCGATGATCCAGACCGCCGCCGCTGACGCCGAAATTCGCAAAGCCCGCGAACAGTTGGCCGCCACCGTTGGCCGTGCCGAAGCGGCCAAGCAAGAGGCCGAGGCCGCCCGTATTGCCGCCGTTGAAACCGCCGAACGCACTCGCAGCGAAGGTCAGCGCGCCGCCACGGCCATTGAACAGGTGGCCTCTGCGGCCGAAACTGCGGCCGATCATGCCAGCAACGCTCAGACCGTCATGTCCAATACCCGGGAACAGGCGGAGCGGTCCTCTGATGTGGTGAACCGCGCCCATGATGCAATGGATGCGATCAAAGAAAGCTCTGAAAAGATCACCACCATCGTCAGCGTGATTGATGAGATCGCCCGCCAGACCGACCTGCTGGCGCTGAACGCGGCGGTGGAATCGGCCCGTGCAGGTGAGGCTGGCCGTGGCTTTGCTGTGGTCGCCGCCGAGGTGCGCAAGCTGGCGCAGCGCTCTGCCGATGCCAGCAAAGAGATCCGTGGTCTGGTGACCACCTCCTCGCAGCAGGTGGACAACGGTGTGGCACTGGTGGCTGAAACCGGCGATGCCCTGACCCGTATTGCAGGCGCGGTGGCAGAATTGAACGATGTTCTGGCCGAGATCGCGACCGGTGCGGCGGATCAGTCCGAAGGTCTGGCACAAGTCAGCGTTGCGATTTCGCGTATCGACACCATGCGTGATGAATGCGGCACAGATTGCGATGCGGAACCAAAGGTCACGACCTCTGCACCGCGTCCCCCGATGACGGCTGGCATTGATCTGTCGCTGGAGGATGAGGGCGACGAGGTGGATTTCACCGTGTCCAAAGCCGCGTAAGAGCAGCGTCACTATACGTAAAACGCCCTGCGCTGATGCGTGGGGCGTTTTTGTTTGCGGCTAAGGGAATGGCGGTGGCGTCAGGACTGGCAGGGCAGTGATGACATTTTTCCACCGTAAAAGCTCAGCGCGTCACCCGTTGCGCCAATCTCTGCACGCAGCACTTCGCCAAGGATGATCTGGTGATCGCCGCCCGGATAGCGCGCGGCCTGACGGCATTCAAACCGCGCCAGACATCCCGGCAGCAGCGGCACGCCATGATCATTCGTCGTCAGATCCAGACCGTTCAGCGCCGCGCCATCGCGGACCACCGTCCACGCCAGTTCCTGTTGATCTGCGCGCAGGATGTGGATCGCGTAATGCTGCGCGTCCTTGAAATCATCATAGCGGTTGGAGTTTTCTGCCAGTGCCCACAGCACCATAGGCGGGTCCAGCGATACCGACGAAAAGCTGTTTGCGGTGATCGCCACTTTGCCTGCCGCAGACGGAGCGGTCACAATGGTTACGCCGGTGGCAAACCGGCCAAAGGCATCGCGCAGCGCGCGGGTGTTTTCCGCGTCGGGCACAAATTCATGAGGCAGGGCGGTGTCCATCGCAGGCTCCTGTTGGGGCGGTGAACCTGTCAGAGACAGGCGGGTTCGCTTTATTCAGATCTTGTGCCCCTCTCTGCCCATTTGTGCAAGCATGGAGATGGTCAAAGGCGGCACACGGCCTGACGTCTGCGTCGAAGCGCAGTTAGTGCCGCAAATTTGCAGGACAAGTCTATGAGGGCAAAGAAAAAGCTGCAGGTATGTAAGTGCAGGTAAACAAGGCCGCTCTGCGCGGGGCAGGCGGCCTTTTGTGTGCGATGGCTGCGGCTTAGACTTCGGCCAGAATTTGGTCCAATGCATCCAGGATCATGTCAATCCCTTCGGCGTCCACGGTCAGTGGCTGGCGGATTTTCAGGATGTTGTCCTGCGGCCCCTCACTGCCCAACAGGATCCGGTGTGCCCGCATCCGGTTTTTGACATAGGATGCAATGGCTGTGCCTTCGGTGCGGGTGCCTGAATCGGTGATCAGCTCTACCCCCACAAAAAGACCCATGCCGCGCACGTCGCCCACGACCTCATACTTTGCCTCCAGCGCTTTGAGGCCGGTCATCAATCGATCCCCCATCGCCTTGGCATTGGCTTGCAGGCCTTCATCATCAACAATGTCCAGTACCTCTTTGCCGATACGGCACGACAGGGTGGACCCGCCGAAGGTCGAGAAAAACTCTGGCCCCTGCGCGAAGCTTTCGGCAATCGCTTTGGTGGTGACCAGTACGCCCAAGGGGTGGCCGTTTCCGATCGGTTTGCCCATCACCACAATGTCGGGCAGGGCGCCCTGATGTTCAAAGCCGAAGTAGTAATCGCCCAGACGTCCCAGACCTGTCTGCACCTCATCTGCGATGCAGACACCACCCGCAGCGCGGATTTTTTCATATACCGCAGGAAGGTAGCCCTTGGGCGGGATGATCTGACCGCCGACAGAGGGGAAGGTTTCCGCGATGAAACCGGCAACGCCATGCCCCTTGTTCTGCAAGGCGGCAATGGCGGGATCGACCAGATCGGCGTATTTTTGTGCGCGGTCCGCGTCGTCACGGCCAAAACGGCCGCGATAATCATCGGCGACCTCAACCAGTTCGACCCAATCAGATTGACCCACGCCGCCTTTGGCGTTGAATTTATAGGCCGAAATGTCGATCGCGCCGGTGGTATTGCCGTGATAGCCGTGATCGGGCGTCACCATCCCCTTCGCGCCTGTATGGGCGCGGGCCAGTCGCAGGGCCAGCTCATTTGCCTCGGTCCCTGAGTTGACGAAGAAACAGACCTCCAGAGGGTCGGGCATCTTCGACAGAACCTTATCGGCAAAGGCGGTTTGAGCGGGGTGGAGGTAGCGGGTGTTCGAATTCATCCGCTTCAGCTGATCGGCGGCCACTGCCTGAATGCGAGGATGGGCGTGGCCGACGTGTGGCACGTTGTTGTAGGCGTCCAGATAGGGGCGGCCCCATTCGTCAAACAGGTGGTGTTTCCACCCCCGCACCAGCATGACCGGATCGCTATAGGTCAGGCTGAGGTTGCCGCCGAAGTGTGCCCGTCGCCCGGCCAGAACTTGCGCCTTGTCGGTGGGGGCATAGCGCACCGTTTCTGCGGGCAGGTTTAACAGGGCTGCGGGATTTGGACAGACTGCCTCCCACAGGTACATCTCATCCGGATCTGCAACACCGGGCCAGTCGTGGCCCATGCCATCCGTGGTCATCGCCAGCTGAAAATGCACATGTGGCGCCCAGCCACCGTTCTGACTGGGATCGCCGAGGCGGGCAAAGACCTCCCCTTTCGCCAGGTCCTGACCGACACTAAGGTTATCGACCACATCAGCGGCCAGATGGCCGTAGAGGGTGTAGAAGGTATCGCCATCCGGGGTGTCATGGCTGAGGATCACCACACCGCCATAATCCAGATGATCGGTGCGGTTTTCCACCACATGGACCTTTGCGGCCATCGGCGTTGCGACGGGCGTATCTGTGGGGGCAAAGACATCGACAGCCAGATGCACGGTGCGACGGTTCGATGCCTTCCACGGACCCTTGCGGAAGGCATCGGCGGTGTAGATCAAGCGGGGTTCATTGTAATAGCCCAGCCACCAGCCGTCCTGATCGCCATATTGGGAGCCGATCTGCGCGGCCTCTTCAATCGGCAGATCGAAAGGGTTCTGCGGTTCGGCACTGTTTTCAACAGACAGTGATCCCATCGGGAGTCGGCTGAGGTCACGGCCCATAACGGGGGCAAAATTGCCGGTTTCTTTGGCGAGGAAGGCATGGATCCGCGCCGCCGCGTTGGTTACGGGCAGGCCGCAGGCCGCGCGCAGACGGGCGCGCAGCAGGCCTGCATCTTCGCCCGTGCGCTCCAGATAGCGCCATGCGGGTGCTTGCGAAATGGTGATATAGGGGTCGTCAGGGTTCTCTGCTGCCTCGATGGTCGAGTTTACGACAGACACCGCCAGCCGCAGCCGCAACAGGGGAAGGATCATATCCACCTCTGCTGCACTCAGCGGGTTCTGGACGTGATAGCCTGCCACCAGATGGGCCAGTGCGGTTTCAGGCTCTGGGTGATCCAGCACCATATAGGCAGCGGCGATGGCCAGATTGCAGATGCGCGGCGCGGCGCACATGTCGCCGAAATCAATCACGCCTGAGATCTGGTGCGGCTGATACGCGCCACCAGTGACCAAAACGTTGTAATCGTTCACATCATTGTGGATCGCTTGTTTGGGGAGCATCATCAGATGCGGCCAGATCTGCGCCACCTCTGCCAGAATACCGTGGATGATCGCCTGACGGTTCAGATCGGCGATCACCTGTGTGTGGCCACCGATCCACTGACCCTGCATCAGGTCCCATTTGAAATCCGCCTGTTGTGCGGGATCAAGAGCGGGATGATGGAAATCCGCCAGCGCCACATCAGTAGCGCCAAGGATTTGACCCAGTTCCTCGATCAGCTCTGGCGATTTGGGAGCGTGTTCGGCGTAGCATTTACCGGGCAGTTTCTCCAGCAGCCAGCACAGCCGTTCGGTGCCATCCTCATCCCGCAGCGTCTGGATCGCAGCGCCATTTTGACCGGCAATCACCCGTGGGTAAGGCAAGTCGTCTGAGCGACCAGCGATATGCGCCATCGCTTTGACCTGCATATCAATCAGGTCGCTTGCGCAGCCCGCCCGCATTACCTTTAGGACATAGTCGCCCTGATCGCCGGCCTCTGCCAGTAGGTTCAGGTCATATTCCCCGTCCAGCCGTTTCAGCGTCGCGTCGATGCCCCAAGCCGCCTGCAATGCGGTTTGCCAATGTGCTGTCATGCCATCCCTCCTGACAGTGCCCGCTTGCTTGCGCGAGTATACGCCAGCGTAGGGCGTTGATTTGGGCAGATTTCTTTTGGGTCTTGGTAGACCGTTTTTCCTGTGCGCCCAAGGAGGAATGCGGAAAATTTTTGTCAGGCTTTGTGCGTTTTGATCAAAGCTTGGCCGCCTGCGGGCAAGGCATGCTGGCGTCTGGCGCAGCGATGGTGCAGGTTGGGCGGAGAATGTGTTGATTGGATGTTTAAGATGTTTCGCACCGCCCTCGCGTCCCTGATGATCGTGACCCAACTGGCCAGCCCCGCCGTCGCCCAAAGCACCAAGGAGGTGCGGCAGTTTCAACAGTGGGTGCAACAGGACCTGTGGCCAGAGGCGCGCCGCGCCGGTGTCTCGCGGCGGGTGTTTGATGCGGCGCTGAACGGAAAGGTGCTGCTGGCGCCAACGAAGCCAAATGCGCAGGCCGAATTTGGACGCCCTGCGCGGTATTTTGGGGCAAACACCCTGAACTACACCAGCCGTGAAGGGCAGGCGTTGCTGAAGAAACACAGCGCGCTGCTGACACGATTGGAGAAGGAGACAGGCGTGCCCGGCCAGATCCTGCTGTCGATCTGGGGCCGTGAAAGCGGCTTTGGCCGGGTGAAGATCCCGCAGGATGCGTTTCAGGTGCTGGCCAGCAAGGCTTTTCGTGGCGAGCGCGTCGTTGATTTCCGTGCCGAACTGATCGCCGCATTGACGCTGGTGGAACAGGGGCGTGCGCCCAAAGCGTTGAAATCCAGCTGGGCGGGCGCTTTGGGCCAGCCGCAGTTCATGCCGACGAATGTTGCGAAGTTTGGCCGTGATGGCGACAGCGACGGGCGTGTGGATATCTGGTGGTCAGAGGCGGACACATTGGCATCAATCGCGCATTACCTTGCCAAACATGGCTGGCAGCGCGGGCGCGACTGGGGGTTTGAGGTGTCGGTGCCAGTAGATGTGTCCTGTGCGCTAGAGGGACCGGATCAGGGGCGACGCATTTCTGAATGGTCCAAAATGGGAGTGACCCGCGTCAATGGGCGCGCGTTCCCGGCGAAGGAAGCGCGGGGCGAAGGGTATCTGATGATGCCTGCAGGGCGGCATGGCCCGGCCTTTCTTGTGACGCCGAATTTCTATGCGCTGAAAGAATATAACGAGAGTGATCTTTATGCGCTGTTCGTGGGGCATGTGGGGGACCGCATACGCTACCGTATGGGTGATTTCAGCGCTGGGTGGGCCAAAACAGATACGCTGTTGCGCGCCGATGTGGCGGCCATGCAGCGCGGGCTGGAACGGCTGGGTCATGACGTGGGTGGCGCGGATGGTCTGGCAGGATTTCGCACACGGCGGTCTATCGGTCGCTGGCAAGAGGCCACGGGGCAGAAGGCGACATGCTGGCCCAGCAAGGCAATTGTGCAGCGGTTGAAGTGACTTTTAGCTTCGAGAAGAGACCCGCCAACAGGCACTGTTGGGCCGCGCCGTTCCGCCCCCACGGGGCGGCGCTAGGTCGTAGGGGGCAAGTATCGTGTTGCGTAAAAAAGGCCCCGCAGCTCTGCTACGGGGCCTTTTTTGTCATTCACCTCTCTGTCTGAACCTCAGACGAAATCAACGAAGTTGGCGAAGGGCATTTCCCGCAGGCGGGTGCCGGTCGCGGCAAAGATCGCGTTGGCCAGCGCAGGCGCGGCAGGGGGCACGGGCGGCTCACCGATGCCACGGATCGCGTCGCCATTTTCCAACCCGCGCACGATGATTTCGGGGCATTGGTAGAGGCGCATTGCCTCATGGCTGTCGAAGTTGGACTGTTCCGCCATACCGTCGGAATAGGTAATCTCGCAGTTCATTGCGTGACCCAGACCCCAGACAACGCCGCCCTGCATCAGGTTTTCAAAGTTGATGGGGTCGATGATTTGCCCCACATCCGCCGCGACATAAACCTTGTCGATCTTGATGCCGTCTTCGGTTGCGGTGACCTCAACCACCTCTGCGGTCGGCACGCCGAAGCTTTCGACCATGGCGATACCACGGCCTCGGTTCGGGCCCAGATCGCTGCCCCAGTTGGACATTTCGGCAACCGCCTCCAGCACCTTGCGGTGCACTGACTTGTTGACCAGACGCAGGCGTTCCTCCATCGGGTCGGCACCAGCGGCGTGGCACAATTCGTCAAAGAAACCTTCGGCGAAGAAACCATGCGACGACGCCCCGACCGACCGCCAAGAACTGATCGGCGCCAGTTCCGGCGCACGGTAGCCGCGCACCCGCAGGTTCGGGATGTCAAAGGGCATGTTGAAAGCGCCCGCGACGATCTGGTTGTCGGGGCCGATCGCCGGCTGGCCGGCGCGCGACATCTGCGAGGTGACCACAGAGGGCATGGCGATCTGTAGGTCAAAGGCGTCCACCTTGCCTGCTTTGACCGCGCCGCGTGACCGTGCCATGGCGATCTGGCGGGGGAAGTCGTGGGCAAAATCCTCTTCACGCGAAAAGGTCAGCTTGACCGGAACGCCGGGCATCTGACGGGCGATTTCAGCGGCGGTGGTGATGTTTTCAAACTCCAGCCTATGACCAAAGCTGCCGCCGATAAATTGGTTGTGCAGGGTGACCTTTTCTGGATCATCAAGGCCCAGCACCTCTGCCACTTTCATCTGGGCAAAACGCTGAATCTGGTGGCCTGCCCAAACCTCGGCACCGTCTTTGTCGGCGCGGATAATGGCGCTGATCGGTTCCAGTGGGGCGTGGGCCACGTAGGGCGTCCGGTATTCTGCCTGCAAAATCTCAGCGCCCTTTAGGGCCGTCTCAACATCGCCGTCGGTGCGCCATTCGCTGTCCAGCCTGTCCTCGGTGAAGCTGTCGCTGAGGGTCTGCCAATGGCTGTTCATCTCCGCCGGATAGGGCGCACTGCCCCAGGTGATGTCGATGGCGTCCAGCGCCTGAAAAGCGCGCCAGGTGTTGTTGGCAATAACTGCAACACCCACTTGGGTGCGGCGGCGGGTGAGGCTGCCGTCCGGTTCAGGGTCTAGCATCTCGCCCTGTAGAACCAGAACCTTCTGCACGCCCGGCATGTCCAGCGCGGCAGCAGCATCATAGCTGATCATAGCGCCGCCCTGACGTGGGTTCACTTTGGCAGCGGCATGGACCATGCCGTCGATTTTCACGTCAATGCCATAGGTCATGGTGCCAGTGGATTTGGCAACCACATCCACACGCTGCATCGGTTTGCCGATCATCCGCCATTGCGAGGGATCGCGCAGGGCAACGTCCGTCACCGGCTCCATCTCTGCTGCGGAGCCAGCCAGACCGGTGTAGGGCAGTTCTGTGCCGTCGGGCAGGATCACCATGCCGCGTTCGGTCTTCAGCTGCGCCACGGGCACGCCGGTTTCTTTCGCCGCCGCTGCCTTCAGCGTTTCACGCGCGACAGCGCCAGCACTGCGCAGTTTCTCATATTGGTCCGGCATAGAGCTGGAACCACCGGTGACCATCAGGCCAATGACCTTGCCTAAAGAGGAAATCGCGCCGCGCGTCGCGCGTGCGGCCAGGCTTTCATCGAAGGCGGAAAAGGGCACGGCGTCATTGGCAAGGCCGGTGTTCCAATAGGCAGGCGCTGGTTTGCCGAAGCTGATCTCAACCTGATCAAGCTCGACGTCCAGTTCCTCGGCGATCAGCACGGCCTGCGAATGGTGCACGCCCTGACCTTTGTCGGTGTGGGTGGCGATCAGGGTGATCTTGTCGCCGGTGATTTTCACATAGGGGTTAAAGGCCGCTTCGCCGTGTTTCAGGTCGGCCAGTAGCGGGTTGTCATGCGGGCGTTTGACGACATAGGTGCCAAAGGCCACGCCGCCAGCCACTGCCGTGGCGCCGATCAGGAAGGCACGACGGGAATATTTGCGCAGGCGGGATTTGGGGTGGCGGGATTTGGGTTTTGTGTCAGACATAGATCACACCTCCTGCAGGTTTTTGGCCGCGGTTTTCACCGCCGCACGGATGCGCGGGTAGGTGCCACAGCGGCAGAGGTTGCCACTCATCGCGTCATCGATGTCTTCATCGGTTGGGTTCGGGGTTTCGGCCAAAAGGGCGGCAGCCTGCATGATCTGGCCGGACTGGCAGTAGCCACATTGCGCCACCTGATGTTCGACCCATGCCGCCTGCACCACGTGCAGGGCGGGCGGCGTGCCCAAACCTTCGATCGTGGTGATCTGGTCGCCTTCTTGCAGACTGTCGGCGGTCACCTGACAGCTGCGCATTGCTTCGCCGTTTATATGCACGGTGCAGGCGCCACAGGCAGAGATGCCGCAGCCGTATTTCACACCGGTGATGTTCAGTTCATCCCGCAGAATCCACAAAAGAGGCATGTCATCTTCGACCTCCACCTGTTGCGGCTGCCCGTTAACAATCAGTTTCATGCGCGTTCTCCTTGGGCCCATGCGCTGTTGCGCGGGGTGCCTTGGTGCTGAGAGGGTGTAGCGACTCGCCCTGTACTGAAAGGGCTATGCTGGTATTCGGATCGGTAAGTCGGTCGGGATTCGAATCTGCATTTGGGCAAGTGTACAATATTCGTTTGTGTGTCCAATATTGACACAGGATCGAATTTTGTCAATATGTCCAACATGTCCGAACAGAAGACCGAAATCCTAGATGCAGCAATGCGGGTCATCACCCGTTTCGGCCTGCGGAAAACCACCATGCGTGACATCGCAGAAGAGGCGGGCGTGGCCCGTCAAACGGTTTATAACGCCTTCGCCAATAAGGATGATCTGCTGTGTGACCTGATCCGTCACGCTGGGGCGCAGATGGATCGCGACACCCGCACGGCACTGGCACTGGCGCCTGATCTGCCGGCACGGCTGGAGGCGTTTTATGAACACGCGCTGTTGGTGGGATTCCGCGCTATTCAGGGATCACGGCAGGGAGAATCAGTCGAAGACAGTCTGAGCGCCAGTGGTCTTGCCGCTGCCAATGAGGTGGAAGGGATCAAAGCTGCCCTTCTGCACGACATCTTTGCCGATCAGTCAGCGGCGCTGAGTGAGTTCGGGTTGAGCGTCGCGGAAATGTCGGAATGGGTGCGTTTCACCTGTATGGGCTACAAATACAAGGCAGAAGATGAGGCACAGCTGCGCAAACTGCTGCAGGTGCTGACGCGGATGATTTTGATGGTGTGCAACCGCCCCGCCGGATAAGGCGCGACGTCCCCAGATCAGATGCGGAACAGCGGCTGGAACAGGCGCGGCATCAGGCTGTTGAACCGCAGCGGCGCATCCGTGGCAGCCAGGCAGATACAGACCTCCCCGCCATCAGCGACAGGGGTATGTTCTAATTCTTCATCTGCCACTTCCAGATCACCACGGGCGAAATGACCTGTCTCATCACTGAAACTGCCCTGCAGAACCAGCGTCAGTTCCATTCCGTTGTGGCCGTGATCCGGCACCGCCTGTCCCGGCGGGATGTGCAAGAGGCGCAGGGATCCGCCCTCGTCGGCGTTGAGGATTGCCTGCTTCATGCCAAGGCCCAAAGAGCGCCAGCGCGGCGGTTTGTTCTTCAACACTTCCATCAAGGGGGCAGGGTAGATGCCTTTTGCCTTCGCCGTTGGTTGCGGGGCGGGGCGGGTGATCACCTGATCCATTGGCAGATCTAGCTGCGCCATCAGGTTCGATTTGAACCCATCGCTCAACGTGGCCTCTGACGCGCTGTCCAGGAGGGCGCCGCCCACCGCTTGATGGCTTTCATACGCCGCACGGCATTCAGCGCACATGGAAATATGCGTTGCCACCACCAGCGCAAAGACAGGCGGCAGGGTGCCTGCCGCGTAAGCCGCCAGGAGGGCATCGGGAGTATGTTGGGTAATTGCGGTCATCTTAGCGCATTCCCTTGAGGTCGTGGCGCAGGCGTTCCAGCCCCAGCCGGATGCGGGATTTGATCGTGCCCAGTGGCAGGCCGGTCTGGGTTGAAATGGCCTGATGGCTCAATTCACCCAAGTAAGCTTTTTCGATCATGTCACGCTGGTTGGGGGCCAGACGGCTTAGCGCGTCTTTCAACTGTTGTGTTTCCTGCTGAACGGCGATGATCTGGCTGGCGTCGGGTTCCTGCCCTGGCTCTTCCTTCAACTCTTCAGGAAGGGGGCGGCCCAGTTTGCGGTGCAGGTCAATCTGACGGTTGCGGGCAATCTGGTAGATCCAGGCTGAGACCTGCGCACGGTGCGGGTCGAACTGTTCGGCCTTGTGCCAAACCGTCAGCATCACATCCTGTACGATTTCTTCGGCCTGCGCACCGGCGCTGCCGGAGCGGATGATGAACCCTTTGAGACGTGGCGCAAAGTGGTCGAACAGGCTGGCAAAGGCTGCTTTGTCCCGTTGATCGCGCACGGCGAGCATCCAACGTGTTTCCGGCGCCAGATCGGCCCCGTTCGGGGGGGGACTATCGGTGGGCTGTGGCGACACTGGTGGGCGCTCCTTCACGACATCTGTGTCAGAGGATAGGGCAGGCACGGGGCGCTTGAGGGCAGTGTTCTGCCCTGTGGTGCCGGAATGGCCTGAGATATCATAACTGTCGATCAGCATAGAGGCGTTACGCGGCAGCGGAAGGGGTGGATCACTTTTTTCAGACAAAATTCACCAATCCATCCAAATGAGTGATCCGATTGTCTTTTCCGCCCGTAGACCCTTTGATTAATGCAGGTATAACCGCAGGAGGTTCCATGTCCTTTGACGCCCAGCCGAGCGCACCACAGCGCATCGCCATCATCGGCGCCGGTATATCCGGTCTCGCCTCCGCCTACCTTCTTTCGGGGCGTCATGATGTCACCGTTTACGAGGCAGCGCCGCGTTTGGGCGGGCATGCGCGGACCGTGATGGCTGGGCGCAATGGAACTCAGCCGGTGGACACCGGTTTCATCGTTTTCAACTACGCCAACTATCCGCATCTGACCCGCATGTTCCGCGATCTGGACGTGCCGGTGATCAAAAGCGATATGAGCTTCGGTGCCTCGATTAACGACGGTTCGGTGGAATACGGGCTGCGCAACCTCACTGCGTTGACGGCGCAGAAATCGAACCTGCTGCGCCCCGGTTTCCTGCGGATGATTCGCGACGTCTTGCGCTTTAATGCGCGGGCAGAGGCGTTGGCAGATAATGACGACAGCACCATTGCCGATCTGATGGATGATCTGAACCTTGGCGAGTGGTTTCAGACCTACTACCTGCTGCCGCTTTGTGGGGCGATCTGGTCCACTCCGCCGCAGGAAATTCGCAGCTTCCCCGCCCGCGCGCTGGTGCAGTTTTTCCGCAACCACGCGCTCCTGTCCGCCAGTGGACAGCATCAGTGGTGGACCGTTGAAGGCGGCAGCATTGAATACGTGACCCGATTGGCGGGGTATCTGCAAACTAAAGGCGCTGATTTGCGTACCAACGCGCCGGTGCAGTCCGTGGCCCGCGACGCGCTGGGTGTGACCGTGACCGCCACAGGTGGTGAACCGGAGCGATATGATCAGGTGATCTTTGCCTGCCATTCAGACGACGCGCTGGCGATGATTGCCAATCCTTCTGCAAAAGAGCAGTCGGTTCTGAGCGATATGCGGTTTCAGGACAATGAGATGTTTCTGCACCGCGATGCAACTCAGATGCCGCAGCGCCGGTCGGTCTGGTCGTCCTGGGTCTACAAGGCTGACACCCGCCGGCCCGAACCTGCCATTGGCGTCACCTATTGGATGAACCGCTTGCAGGGCATTCCAGAGAGCGATCCACTGTTTGTGTCCCTCAACCCCTCTGTGCCGGTGCAGGAAGAGGCGATTTATGACCAGACCTCTTTCCGCCATCCGGTATTTGACCGTGCCGCGCTGCGGGCGCAGGTGAGCATGCGGACCATGCAGGGCGAGAACCGCAGTTGGTTTGCCGGTGCCTACACACGGCACGGCTTCCATGAGGATGGATTTGCCAGCGCGGTGCGCATTGTGCGCGAGCTGGAGGCGCAGAGCGTAGCCGCACTGACCATGCCCGCAGTGGCCACGCCCGAACTGACACGTCGCAGCGCATGAAGGATCAGGTCACTTATATCGCTGGCGTGACCACCCATACCCGACGCGGCGCGATCAAGAACGCCTTTCGCTATAGTGTGGACTACGTGTTGCTGGACCCAGAGGCGGAGCTGGATACGCCCATGCTGTTCGGACGCAATCGCCGTGCCTTGGCTGCGGTGCATGACCGCGACCATGGTGGGGTGATCGGGCAGGGGCAGGGCGCGCCTTGGGCGCGTCAGGTGCTGGCTGATCACGGCCTGCCTGCGGATGACATCACGCTGCGCCTGCTGACGCAGCCGCGCTGGCTGCATTACGGATTCAATCCGGTCAGTTTCTGGCTGGCCTACCGCGATGCGGACCTGTTGGCGGTCATTGCAGAGGTGTCGACGCCGTTTCACGACCGCCATTCCTATATCTGCTTTGCCGAGGGTTTCGCGCCGATTACGCGGGATACTAAACTTAACAAAGCCAAGCAGTTACATGTTTCCCCATTCCAAGAGATCGCCGGAGGCTATGATTTCCGCTATGATATTCGTGACGATCAGGTTGCCATTCAGATCCTGCACCGGAATGGCGAAGAGGGGCTGATGGCCACATTGTCCGGTCCCTGCCTGCCGCTGACCAACGCGGCGCTGATCCGCGCCAGCCTGCGCCGCCCCCTCGGCGGCCTGCGCACAATGGCGCTGATCCACTGGCAGGCCTTGGTGCTGAAACTCAAGGGCGCGCGCTATCGCACGCGGCCCACCCCACCGAAAGAGGAGGTGTCGTAATGCTGTTCCTGAGCAAACGCGTAAAACAAGATTTTCTGGCTACATGTGAACGCATGCGCCACGGCACTCTGCATCTGTCGACGCCCGAAGGCGAACGCTACACTTTCGGCGCGGGCGACCCCGTCGCGGAAATGCGGCTGCGTGATTGGTCCGTTGTGACCACACTGGCCAGCCGTGGCGATATCGGCTTGGGCGAGGCCTATGTTGCCGGCCTGTGGGATACGCCATCGATTGAAGCACTCTCGCAGGTGGCGCTGCTAAATCTGGAGGAGTTTGCAGGCTATGCCTACGCAGGTTTCTGGGCGACGCTGAAATTCCGCGTTGTGGATCGGCTGATGCGGGCGAACTCCCGTCGAGGTGCGGCCCGCAATATCCGCGCCCATTATGATGTGGGTAACGAATTTTACCAGCTGTGGCTGGATGACACGATGACCTATTCCTCTGCCATCTATGCGGCAGGCGATAATGATCTGGCCCGCGCGCAAAACCGCAAATACGATCGCATTTTGGATCGCCTCAGCGACGGTGAACAGGTGCTGGAAATCGGCTGCGGCTGGGGTGGCTTTGCCGAACGCGCCGCGGATCAAGGACGTCATGTCACCGGCGTGACTATTTCCCCCAGCCAGAAGGGCTACGCCGATGCCCGCCTTGATGGCCGCGCTGACATCCGGCTGCAGGATTATCGTGCCATCAAAGGCCAGTTTGACAATATCGTCTCGATCGAGATGATTGAGGCGGTGGGCGAACGCTACTGGCCGGTCTATTTCAACACGCTGAAACAGCGCCTGTCCGAAGGTGGCCGGGCTGTCATTCAGGCGATCACCGTACCTGATGACTATTTCCCCATCTATCGCAAAGGATCCGACTATATCCGCCAATACACCTTTCCCGGTGGGATGCTGCTGAGCAATCAGGTGATCCGCGATCAGGCCGCGCAAGCGGGGTTGAAGGTGGTGGGCAGTCATGGGTTCGGCCGCGACTATGGCCGCACCTGTGCCACGTGGGATCAGCGGCTGGAAGAGCAGGCCGACCGTGTGCGCCGTCTGGGCTATGGGGAGGAGTTCATTCGCAACTGGCGCTTCTACCTGGGGATCTGCGCGGCTTCGTTCAATGTAGCACAGACCGATGTGGTGCAGGTGGAACTGGCCCATGCCTGATCCCGGCACCTTCACGCGCGTCTGGATCATCGGTGCCTCTGACGGGATCGGCGCGGCGCTGGCGCGCGCCTGTGTCGCGCGCGGGGATCGGGTGGTGTTGTCCGCGCGGTCGGCTGACCGGCTTCAGGCCCTCGCCGAAGAGATGCCGAACGGCGTGGCAGAGGTGGTGGCGATGGATATCTCCGACGCTGCCGATGTGGCGGCTGCAACCCTGCGGGTGCAGGCAGGCGGGTCGGTCGACCGGGTGATCAACATGGCTGCGCTGTATGATCCCGGTCAGGTTGAGGATATTGACCTGATCAAAGCCGCCCAAATCGTGCAGGTCAATCTGACTGGCAGTCTGCTGGTGGCGCGTGCCGCGCTGGAGGTGCTGCGCCCGCAGGGTCAGATCGCGCTCTGTGGCAGTGTGGCGGGCTACTTTGGTCTGCCGCAGGGGCAGATCTATTCCGCGACCAAGGCAGGGGTGGCCAATCTGGCCGAAACCCTGCGCAATGAGGTGGGCGGACGGTTTGATGTGCGGCTGATCTCACCGGGGTTTGTCGACACACGGCTGACCCAGAAAAACGATTTCACCATGCCGGGTTTGCTGACGGCTGACCGTGCGGCAGCGGAAATACTGCAAGGACTGGATACGCGCCGGTTCGAGGTGCATTTTCCCCGCCGCCTGACCTGGCCGCTGAAACTCTTGCGGCGACTGCCTTATGCGTTGTCGCTGCCCTTGACCCGCCGGCTGGTGCGCTAGTTCACCTGCAGGGACCACCGAAATAACCGAATTTGAAAGAGCCTTCCATGAGTGTTGTTTTTCTCTATCTTGCCACTGCTGCAATCTTCCTGATCGTCGACATGATCGGGTTGCGGCTGCTGATCAAGCCGGTGTTTGAACAGCACGTCGGCCATCTCTTTGCCGAAGAGTTCCGGATGGGGGCGGCGGGCCTGTTCTATCTTGGCTATGTGGCGGGGATCCTTTGGTTTGTGTCGCTGCCTGCGCTGCGCGACGATAATGCGATGCAGGCGCTAATCGGTGGCGTGGTGCTGGGCTTGATGGCCTATGGCACCTATGAGTTCACCAACTACGCCACACTGCGCGACTGGACCCTGCAACAGGTGGTATTGGACACGATTTGGGGCGGGGCGCTGACCGGTTTGGCTGCTTGGGGTGGGGTCACTGTCATGCGCAGCCTGGGCTGATGTTTGTCTGATGCCGTATTTCTACGTAAATGCACCCATCTGGGTGCATTTTTTTTGCGTGTGGTGAGCGTTTTTTGAAACTTTGGAAAAAATATGGGCGTCCGGCCATCACGTTGGTGTCGGTTTTGGGCGCTTGAACGGCGGGTTTCTCTGTTTACATCCGGCAGGCTGTGTGGTCTGTTTGCGACATAGGTTTAGCTAAATGTCGCTTTTGGCTCGCATTGATATGGCATTTCTACGGGACTGCCGCGCTGAGCAAATCGCCTGTGACAGGCGGTGCCGGACCGCACCGGAGTGTGCGGGCGGACCACACTATGAAGTCTTTGGGAGACTTAAAATCATGAAAAAAACGACCACGTTTGGTGCGATCACTTTGGGTGCATCGCTGATGATGGGGACTGCTGCGTTCGCCGATTGCGGTGATGTTGTGATCGCCGAGATGAACTGGGCCTCGGCCGAGCTGATGGCCAATGTGGATGCCATCATCCTCGAAGAGGGCTATGGCTGTAACGTTGATCTGGTGCCTGGCGCCACAAACACCACCTTTGCGTCGATGAATGAAAAAGCCGAACCCGATATCGCGGGCGAGTTGTGGATCAACGCGGTGCGCGAACCGCTGGAAAAAGCCACTGCCGAAGGCCGCCTGCATTCCGTCATCGAAGGCCCGATCACTGGTCTGGGTGAGGGTTGGTGGGTCTCCCCCGCGTTCGTCGAAGCGCATCCCGAACTGGACACCGTGGAAAAAGTACTGGCGCGTCCTGACCTGTTCCCCGATGCCGAAGACCCCAGCAAAGGCGCCTTCCTTGGCTGTCCGGCGGGCTGGGGCTGTCAGCTGTCCAATTCCAACCTGTTCCGCGCTTTTGACATGGAGGCAAAGGGCTGGACGCTGGTCGATCCGGGGTCTGCTGCAGGTCTGGACGGATCGATCGCCAAAGCGGTTGAGCGTGGTGAAAACTGGTTTGGCTACTATTGGGCCCCGACCGCGATCATCGGTAAATATGAGCTGACCATGCTCGATTGGGAAACCCCGTGGGGTGGGTCGGAAAACTGGGACGGCTGCATCGTGAAGCCCGAGCAGGAATGCCTGGAACCCCAGATGACATCCTACACCGAATCCGAGGTGCACTCCGTTGTCACCGACCGCTTCCTGAAAGAGGGCGGCGTGGCTGTTGATTACCTGAAAACCCGCGTTTTCCCCGGTGAGGTGATGAACGCGATGCTGGTTTACATGAACGACAATCAGGCCACCGGCGGCGATGCGGCTTGGCACTTCCTTGAGACTTACCCTGAAATTTGGGGCGCATGGGTCAGCGAGGACGCGGCCACCGCAATCAAGAAAGAGCTGTAATTACCTCACGTGACAGGGCAGGGGGCGTCCAGATGGATACCCCCTGTTCTTTGGGCGCCTGACCGCGTCCCGCCTTGCGCCCGAGGGGTTTGATCCCGCCCCGCACCGGCGCACCAAGATCAAGGGACAGATCAAATAAGGAGGAACCATGTGGGAGTTCCTGACCGAGTTTCCGTCGCTGGGGCGACGCGACCTCGCTGATTTTAAAAACACCATCGACGGCGCCTTTCGCGAGTTTTCGCGCGCCTACGGTGAATCGCTCGAACTGTTCTTTTCGCCGCTGCTGAAGTTTCTGGTCTGGTTTGAAAAGCTGCTCTTGGCCACGCCCTGGCCGCTGATCATTGCCATCATTGCCGCCCTGGCTTGGCTGGGTGCGCGCAGCTGGAAGATCACCGCAGGCTCTATTGGGGCGTTTTTGCTGATCGGCTTCATGGGCATGTGGGAAGATACGATGGCGACGCTTGCCATCATTTCGGTCGCGACCTTCCTGTGTATTTTGATCGGCATTCCAATTGGTATCTTGATGTCCCGGTCTGACCGGATGCAGGCGCTGATTACGCCGGTGCTGGATGTGATGCAGACAATCCCGTCGTTTGTGTACCTGATCCCTGTTGTGATGCTCTTGGGTATTGGCAAGGTGCCGGGTCTCTTGGCCGTTTTGATCTACGCCATTCCGCCCATCGTGCGCCTGACCAATTTGGGTATTCGTCTGGTGGACAAGGATGTTTTGGAGGCCGCCGATGCGTTCGGTGCTTCGCCACGGCAAAAATTGTGGGGCGTTCAGGTGCCACTGGCGCTGCCCAACATCTTTGCCGGCGTGAATCAGACCATCATGATGGCTCTGTCGATGGTTGTGATCGCCTCGATGATCGGGGTCAAAGGTCTGGGTGTTCCCGTGTTGCGGGCGATTTCCAATCAGTACCTTGCGCTGGGTTTGATGAACGGTCTGGCCATTGTGGCGCTGGCGATCATCTTTGACCGTATTTCGCAGAGTTATGGCAAACGCCTGCAGGCACATCGGGGGCAGGGACATGGCTAAGGATATGGCGGACGCAAAAGAGATGACCGAACCGAAGATCAAGATCGAAAACCTCTACAAAATCTTTGGCTCCAACCCGAAGAAACACCTGCCAAAGGTTCAGCATGGCATGTCCAAGGACGACCTCTTGGACACGCACAACCATGTGCTTGGGGTGCATAACGTGTCGCTTGACATCATGCCGCGCCAAATTCAGGTGGTGATGGGGCTGTCAGGATCGGGCAAGTCTACCCTGATCCGTCACATCAACCGGCTGATCGAACCCACGGGCGGCGAGATCTTTATCGACGGTGAAGACGTACTGGCCATGAACGCGGACCAGCTGCGCGACTTGCGCCGTCATAAGATGTCGATGGTTTTTCAGAAGTTTGGACTGCTGCCGCACCGTTCTGTGCGGGAAAACGTGGCCTATGGCTTAGCTGTGCAAGGTATCGATGAGGTAGAGCGGAACAAGCGCAGTGCCCATTGGATCGATCGCGTGGGCCTGTCGGGGTATGAGGATCACTATCCCGGTCAGTTGTCCGGCGGGATGCAGCAACGTGTGGGTCTGGCCCGTGGTCTGGCGACAGATGCGGATATCCTCCTGATGGACGAGGCGTTTTCTGCACTGGATCCGCTGATCCGGTATGACATGCAATCGATCCTGCTGGAGCTGCAGGAAGAGCTGCACAAAACCATCGTCTTCATCACCCACGACCTTGATGAGGCGCTGCGCCTTGGCGACAACATTGCCATTTTGCGCGACGGTGCGATGGTCCAGGAGGGCAACGCGCAACAGATCGTGCTGAACCCCGCTGATGACTACATCCGCGACTTTATCAAGGATATCAATCGCGGTCGGGTGATCCAGCTGCACGCCATTGCGAACGCTGCGGCGCTGACCTCTGCACCGGAGGATGCACCGCAGCTGGCGGGCAACACGGTGCTGGAGGATGCACTGCCAGTGATGGCAGAGGCGGCCGACCAGACGGTGAAGGTGACCGCTTCTGACGGTCGCGTTGTTGGTGCGGTGTCCCTGACCAGCGCTATTCAGGCCCTGCACAGCTAAACGGGCCACATGACGAACAGAAAGGGCCGCCTTGTTGAGGGCGGCCCTTTTGCATTCGGCGGGTTTTGCCTGTTTATGTTCAACACTTGTTCAGCGTCCTTTGGCCCGAGTGGGGCAGGCAATGGTTTTGCACGGTGTCGGACGTTTCCGTTGCGTAGTTTATGCAGGTTACGACGATGCATATCGATTGGGTTGAATGTTGCAGTCTACCCGGGATCGGGAGAAGTAGTGCACAATCACGTGCATGATGAAAATGGACATCGGCGTTTGCGCCTTCCAGAAAAAGCGCCTCACCACGTGCTGAAAGACGGTGACCTGCATGGATGACCTGCATGGATGGTCTGCATGCTGGACAGGCTCTACTACGACATTCGACGACAAATGAAGACAGGGCGGGAGCATTCCAACTTTTGTTTCAGGGGGCACCATATAGGGGGCTGCCAGGTCAGACGGCGTTCCCAAGGAGGTACGATCGATTTTGGCAGACCCTTGGTAAACTGGAGCTTTGGGAAGGCTTCACATGTCTTTACGATAGACGCTTGTGGCGGGCGTTTTGCGCGGCGAGATTTTTGACAGCGCCTTGCCCGCTTACACTCTGCTTATGTGGGCCATTTGGGCTACTGCAAGGGAATGCTATAGCGGACCTGCAATGTCTCTAACCCCGGGTTCGTCGCCTTGATGTCTGCGTTAGAGCGGTGGTCATAGCTGATCCCCAACCGCGCCCCATTGGAAAAGGCATAGCCCAATTCGACACCCGCGCGAAATTCAATCGGGAAGCCCAGATCCGGCCCGTCACCCTGCACATAGATCCCCGGCATCGCATGCAGCTGCACATAGGCGCCACTGGTGAACTCTTTGGTCCATAGCTGGCCGAAGCCAAGCCAAGCATCGCCAGTGTCGGTTACCGACAGCCCGATGGCATTCTGATAAGGACCCAGCTTGTGATCCAGCTCGTAGCGCGCATAAATCTCTTCGCCAATGAAATTATCCTGAAACTGCGTCTGTCCCGCCGAAATGCTGATCCGAGCCGCCTCAGGGCTGTGGGCAAGACAGCCAGTGGGGCAGTGATTTTGCGCCATGTCAGTTAGACTGACCACAGCAAACAACAGTGCAAATGTTCCGTTCATAGTAATTTCCCTGCAAGGACGCGGCTCGACAAAACTATGTGCCTGACAGAAGCATAGGTTGCGCCCAGATACAAAGGATTTACGTAGCGGTATCAGTGACGAGATCGTGAAACGCATACTCTTGTAGCGGCTTATATGTGGGAGGCTTTGCGGGGGCTGCTCTGTGAAACTGACGTCTGATCAGGGCCTTACGAAAAAAACCATAATTTCCCGATGTTTTTTAAAAATGCCTCTGGACACCCCCCGAACCCTCGCATAAAACGCCCCCACCCGAACGGAGACGTTCACCCAGGCCCGGGTAGCTCAGGGGTAGAGCAGTGGATTGAAAATCCTCGTGTCGGTGGTTCGATTCCGCCCCCGGGCACCATTCAACTCAATGAAATATATGAGATAATTTATTCACCCGACTCCTTTTGATTGTTGGGTTTGACACTTTTTGGCGAAGGTTTGACTACTTTTGCCAGAGCTTGTTCGCGTTTCAGTATTGATTTCATGGTTTTCTTGTTCTTCTTGGCTAGCGCTGCATTACGAGAATAGTGTCGCGCCATAGCCGGTGTCTTCTGACCTAGTACGTCGGCAATTGATCTTTCATCGATGCCTTCTTCACGGAGGCTTGTAGCCAGCGTGTGCCTTAAAGCTTTCAATGTCAGCGGTTTGACTGGATGCCCCGCCTCAACCATCCGTTGCCTGAACGTGTGCCAACTGGCAGCAACACCACTATATGTCCACGATGCACCTCGTGAGTTAGCCAAGAGTGTTGGAGCCTCATGGGGTTCGATGCCTTGGATGATGGCTTCAAGTAACGGGCCAACCGGGACGGCTTGTTCGTGGCTTGTCTTGTTTCGCCAATCCCAGACAACGCCATCCTGAATAGCTTCTTTGGGCAACTCCAAGGCATCCGAGGGATCCAAGCCAG
Source organism: Thalassobius sp. Cn5-15 (assembly GCF_022347685.1). Taxonomy (GTDB): domain Bacteria; phylum Pseudomonadota; class Alphaproteobacteria; order Rhodobacterales; family Rhodobacteraceae; genus Thalassobius. The sequence goes on along the minus strand of NZ_JAKRGF010000002.1, from coordinate 6,318 downwards.
TCGCAAGCATCACCCCCAATGCAGAACGAATATGCGTCGGAGCCTTCTCAAAAACAATTTTCACTTGATCTAGCGTCCACGGAGGGTTTGCATCCGGTTTGCTCTTGGGGCGCTTCTTGTTGATAACGCCACTAGCGTAGTTTTTGTCGATCAAACCTTCGGGGATGGCGTATTTAAAGACCTCGCTCAGGAATGTTTTGACGTAATTTGCCCGCCTATAACCGTGCTTCTTATGCGCAATGTTGTGAAAGCCGGCGATTAAAGGTGTGTCTATGGCGTGAACAGGTGTATTGACCCAGCCCCCTGAAATCAGGCCATTGAGGTGTTAGTCATCCGTCCAAGCAAAGTATGGACTATGAAACGTAGATTTTCAGACGAGCAGATCATTGGAATGATCAAAGAATATGAGGCTGGAGTTAAGGCGCAGGAACTGTGCCGCCGATATGGCATCAGTGATGCGACCTTCTACAAGTACAAGGCTAAATTTGGCGGAATGAATGTGTCGGATGCCAAGAAACTGCGGGCTTTGGAAGACGAGAACAACAAGCTGAAGCGCATGTTGGCAGATGCGATGCTCGATAATGCTGCGCTTAAGGATCTTGCCACAAAAAACTACTGACGCCTGATGTGAAACGACGAGCTGTGCGTGATGTGATGGATCAGCACGGTTTGTCTGAACGTCGGGCGTGTGAATTGGCTGACTTGCATAGGTCTGTCTTTCAGTATCGGAAGCAAGAACAGGGCGATGACGCACTGCGAAAGCGGTTGCGCGAGTTGGCGAATGAACGTCGTCGGTTCGGCTATCGTCGTTTGGGTATCCTGCTGGCCAGAGAGGGCTTTGAAGTGAACCACAAGAAGCTCTTCCGTTTGTATCGTGAAGAGGGTTTGGCCGTGCGTCGCAGACGTTCGAGAAAACGAGCTTTAGGTACACGTCGGCCTATATTGGTGCCTGATCGCGCTAATCAGCGATGGTCGTTGGACTTCGTTTCTGATGCCTTTGAAGACGGCCAAAGGTTCCGTGTGCTGTGTATCGTGGATGATTGCACTCGTGAGGCACTGGCAACGGTTGTAGATCGCTCTTTGTCTGGAGTGCGGCTGACCCGCGAGTTGGGCGAACTGATCCGTCGGCGTGGAAAGCCCGACATGGTTGTCTCCGATAATGGAACGGAGATGACCTCTCATGCGGTTCTGAAGTGGTGCCAGGACACTGGCGTGAATTGGCATTACATCGCGCCTGGGAAACCCATGCAAAATGCCTTCGTGGAAAGCTTCAATGGAAGATTGCGGGACGAATGCCTGAATGAGCACATCTTCGGCAATCTTGCTGAAGCAAGGAAGATCATTGGAAACTGGAGAATTGATTACAACACACAACGACCACACACCTCACTTGGCGGGCTGGCTCCAGCCGTTTACGCCAATCTCAACCGTACCACCCGGCCTACTTCGCTAGAGCTACGCAAAGGCTCCGCTCAGCAGGCCTTGACCGCAACCTAATCACGAGAAAGAAACAGGAACGGATCCTACATCCAAACGGCCCGGATCAAGGGGCTGGGTCAACGAGTATGCCCAGTGCCGTGCGACCTTGGCTCAGGTGGAAGAGGCCGCGCGGGAACGGGCTTATCTGAATACGTTGATCGCTTTGAACGTGGCCCCTGCGGGGCTGGCCGCGAAGTTGTTGCGCCGCAGAGGGAGGGGCGGTGATACGAATGACCCAGACCGATTGCGTGACGAGCTTTTGGCAGAGGCCGAAAATGCCCGTCGCCTTCCATCTGATCCTAACTGGGACACAATCGACAACCCCGGCATCCGCTGGGGCGGGCCGATCAAGGAACAGGGCGGACCTTGGGAAGATCACCTTGAGCGATTGGGCGGTCTGGGAGAGCGTACACCTGACAACTTCAAGACGTTCGATTTCTGGGACAGCGATGCAGGCATTGCGACAAGCGCAAAGACGCTGGACACCCGCACGCCGGGATACATGGATCGGCCCAGTCGTATCTACGGGGCATTGAAGCGATACATTGACCAGATCGACGGCTTTGATGGATCCAATCTCAATACCCTCCCATTGCGTCCTGATCAAATCGACCTGAAACGCCTTGAACTTGCTATTCCTAATGACACAACACCTGAACAGTTTACTCAAATTCAACGGGCGATAGACTACGCTGAGAGTTTGGGGATCGACGTCAGAGTAAGGCGAATCCAATGAGAAAAGTGCTAACCATCGAAGAACAAAGAGCGAAAGCGCTTGCGGAAGCGGCTGAGCGGAAAAAACGTGCCAAGCCTCCCAAGGTGTCCAAGGACGCAATAATTAATGCGCATCGCGCTTTCACGAAGATTGTCTCATTTGCGGTCTACCGTTCGGGATACCCCGATCCCAAGGGGTACAATGAATACCTCGCGCCAAACATGAATGCGGAAGACATTGGACGTGAAGCGCGTGCGGCGCTCATGGCGAGCCGTTTCATAGCGCCCGATCACCCAGAATGGGAGTCGGTGATGCGGTTTCCGACGAAAGAAGAACTCAAGGCGTTAGATGAAGCCGACAAGGCGCACGCGGGTGTCAAAACCCTGAAAGCGCTGTACAACGGAGCAGGGAGCGTGACTCTGACCCTGCAGGACGCAAAGATCAGGCTCAAGCCATGGCGCTATCGCGGGCGTTCCAGTTGGGAGGGCATTCGCGGCAATGAAGATATGGTCTTGCCGGAAGACGTGTCGGATGAAACGTTTGGCAAGGCCATTCTGCAGGCGTTGGAGGTGAGCCGTTCAGCATAGGTTCTGAAAGGGAGACGCCAGGTGAAGCAGACCTTGGCGCAACCGCAGCGAATTAACACTTAGTCCGCACCTCGTAATTTCGTCTCTTTGGAGTCGCTGCGCACTGCGCGAATGGAACAAATGTCAGCTGTTTTCATTTCAGGTGCGAAGCTCAACAAGTTCAGTCACAATCCTGGACCTGATGAAACACTGACAGATGCGACCGTGTTCTTTGGCCGTTTTTCGAGTTTCTGAGTTTGTTGGCCAAGACGATCACTCATCCACTCCCCAAAATCTGCCGCAATTCGTCCTGCTGTTTCTGCAAGTCGTTCAAGCGCGCCTCCAACTCGTCTGCGAACTGACCGAATTCGCGCCTCAAATTCGCGAACTCGGTCGGTGAAGCGCTGGCGTTCTTCAAACCAGTTTCGAAGGTGGTGTTCAGTTCTTCGACAGCGCGCAACAACGCGGTCTCGAAGGGCGTCAGTTGGGGATGGCTCATGGTTTACCTCGTCACGCGCGTTTCGATACAGATCGTTCCGCCGCCGCGATTTGGCACCGGACAATCGGCGAGCTCGACGCCCTTCGGCAGGCTCAGAACTCGCCCCAGGCCGCCAAGGCCACGGGATACCCTCGTTCCCTCCAGTCCGAATGTCGCAAGGTTGATTTGCGGGGATGCCGCCTCTGGCTCCGGAAACGTCATTTGCACCGCCATCAAAAGAATCCACGAGGTCAACAAGACCCCCGCAAGGTAAGCCGGTAGCATCGTCTTCCAAGTGACCGTCCGCCATTCGGTCCGGCTCGCGTCTAGATCGCTCATTGCCTCCTGTATTTTCTCGGCCTGATCCTCGATTTGCGCCGCTGTCCGCCTGTGGATTTGGGCGCTCAGCTTTTCGAGGCTTTGCAAATCTTGCGCGATTTTTCGCTGCGCGGCGTTCAACGCTTGCATCAAATGCTGTTCGAAGTCGTGCAACATCTGCTGCGTCTGTTCTTCGGTTGTTTGGGATTGGCTCTCGACCTTCGCTTGCAGGTTTTGCAGCAAAGTATTCATCTGCGGTCCAGTCTTCATGGAATATGCGATCCTCTAGTCGGAATGTGTGCTGGCTGCCTGATGTACCCGCGATCCGCATGGTGATCCGGGTGTCGCGCCGTCTGGGTTTGCCGCCCGTGGCCTCAATGGTGTCAGCCTTACGGCGTTTTTCGAGCTGTTTCGCTGTCAGGGGTTTGAATTCGAAGTCGTCCAATTCGGCCAGGGCAGCACGAACATCAGTGTGGTTGCGGATTTCACCCGCTTAGATTTTCTGGGCGATCAAGACCTGAATGGCTTCTTTAATCTGTTTTCGGTCATCGAGGTCAAACACCGGTTTGATCATCCGTTTGCGTCCAGGCTCCTACGGGCTGACCCAGTCTTCGCGTGCATTCCAGTAATCACGGAGGGCGTTGAAGTAGGGTTCTGATCCGGGTGGAGCGGGATTGAATGATCGGTTGCCATAAAGTTCCACGCGCGGGATCAGGAAGTGCAGTTCGACATTGCCCATATGCTGATGGCGGACCCAAAGGATGTTTGCCTGATCCCCTTCCAATCCTGCAAAGGCGGCTTTTTCGAAATCCTGCATGACGGCCGCCTGCTGGTTGTCGTAGGGATCATCATCCACATGGAACGCCACCACGCCGGACGTGTAGCGCCATTTGCGGGTGTTGCTGTCGATCAGATGGCAGGTCAGGTTGGGATCACCGGCGATCACCTCGGGCAACACCTGGCGCTTGACGGTTCGATCGAGCAAACGCCTACGATCTTCGGTATAGGCCGCGACCTCTTCAGCTAGAAGCTACTCCACCGCCGCAGCGCCCGATCCGTCACCGTGATCAAAGAAACGCACCATCATCGGCTATGCTCCGCGATGATGTCAGCGAGCTGGCGATCAAGCGTCACCAACAAAACCCGAACGGCGATTAGGTCAAGGGCACGACCAGCCTTGCGGTCAGTGTTCAACGCGCGGGAAATCTGGTTGAGGTTACTGCCTGCGCGTCCGACCGCAGCCAACAGCTCGGGAGCGACCTCAGGAGGGCGTGCCCGACGCCGCATGGGCTCGCTCGATAGCAGATGACGGGTGTAATCAGATAACGAGCGTTCCTCGGCGCGTGCCTTGTGAAGCCAGCTATCGCGCTCCTCTTCGCTGCATCGGACGCGCAGGACAAGCTGACGTTTAGTGGGTTTCGAGTGCCCACGTTTAGCCATGATAGCCACCTTCAGCGCGCTTGCGCGCCGGGTTTGGGGTGAAGGGGAAAGGGCTTGCCCATTCCCTTCCAAGGTGCATGTCGCGTAGCCACATGCGTAACCTTGCTCTCTGCTCATACGGCACACCGATACCCCCGTTCGGAGTATTCCGAAATGAGCCAACCATCCGATACCATCTCATCGCGAAACTCCCGCCATCGCGCTGTGTCGGTCGGTGGAAAACGACCCGGAAGCCAGAACCCCGGTTGTCCATTTTCATGAACCAAAGGAAACAAACGCTCGATTCTTGACCCCAGTATTTCCTCAGAGAACGTTTCCCAAATACGGCAGCCATAAGTCAGTCGTGATACGAACACAGCCTGAGGGACTAGCCCGAGCGCCGAGCCGGATAGCCTACCATCCGGCAAATTCGGCTCAAGCGAAGGGTTTTGTTCTTTAGATTGTTTATCCTTTATATGGGAAAGCTCACCGGTGAGCCTCTTTTCAGTCGCGGATGAACCCTTTTCACCATTCGAAAAGCTCACCGATGCGCCCTTTTTCTTCTGGCGAAAGGGGATGATCTTGCAGGGTGCGCGAAGGTCATATTCGGTGCAATTTCCGGCTCCGCGCCCCTCAGTGCGAAACAGCCAGCCGAGCTCGACAAGCTGCCGAAGGCACCGTTTGATAGTGGCTAAGGACATGCCCGCCAAAAACTCATCCAGTGTTTTTAGAGAGGGGTTGAGCTGGCCGGTTTCATGATTTGCGAACTGAACCGAGAGTGCCGCAGCAACCGCTTTTGTCGATGAGTTGAGATCGGCACGTTGCAGCACGGCTTTCAGTCATTCAAAACGATTGAGCTTGGGCATGTGCGCCTCCTGCGATTGCAGTCAGATCATCTTTTTGATACGCTGTGTGGGCAGAAAGATTTGCAATGCCGTTGAGGTGAGTGGCCGCCCCCTCAGCGGTTTTTCTTTGGCTGGATTGTCGAATGGAAAGGTTTGACAAACAGCGGCTAAACCTTTGATGTTTGGTAGCCGATTTGACAGCCTGCCGGGAGCTAACCGGCTGTAAATGCAGAATTAGTTCTGGATTGAAAATCCTCGTGTCGGTGGTTCGATTCCGCCCCTGGTCGCCATTTAAATCAAGATTATAATTACTTATCAGGCGATTAGCTGTCGGCTCATAAATTTTATCCACCCCAGTATCCACCTTCTCTGGTAATCCCCCCATTTTTAATGGGGCTCAGCCATAGAATTCATGCGGCTGTTTTCAGTTTCATAGCTGGAGTGATCCCGCCGATGGCCATGTTGGGCCGGTCGTTTTTGTAAGTCCAGAGCCAGTTT
>NZ_JAKRGF010000001.1 GCF_022347685.1 Thalassobius sp. Cn5-15 | reverse complement strand
AAGTCCATGGACCATGTCTGGTTCGGTGCGTCCGGCACCGCCAGTTCATCCGGCTTGGGCCGTTTCAGGCGTTTCTTGGGCTTGATGCGCAGGTTCAACTCCAGCTCGCAATAGATGCGATACACCCGCTTGTGGTTCCATTTGAAGCCCTTCACGTTGCGCAGATAAAGGAAACACAGGCCAAAACCCCACGACCGGCGATTGACCGTCAGACATACCAGCCAGTCCGCGATCTCGGCGTTCTCATCGCTGAACTTGCGCTCATATCGGTAACAGGTCTCGCTGATCTGGAACGTCCGACACGCCAGCGCGATGCTGACACCGTGTCTTTGCACAGCTGCTTCGGCCATCTCCTTGCGCTGAGACGGCCTTAGCGCTTTTTTCCGAGCGCCTCCTTCAGCAGATCATTCTGCATGCTCATTTCGGCATACATGCGCTTCAGACGCCGGTTTTCCTCTGCCATCGCCTTCATCTCAGACATCATGCTGGCATCCATCCCACCGAATTTGGCTCGCCACTTGTAAAAACTGGCACTGCTCATGCCATGTTCGCGGCACAGCTCAGATACAGGCACGCCATTCTCTGCCTGGCGCAGGATCGCCATGATTTGTGCGTCGCTGAATCTTGCGTTCTTCATCCGAATTCTCCTCGGTCATTCCTGCCGGAAAAATTCTACTTTTGAACACCACGATTTTGCGGGAGGATTACCACCCGACGGCTCAGTCGAACTTTACACGATGTATCCGAACAAGAGATAAGCACATGGTAGATAAAGAATTTCACGACGTTTTCCTCTGCTACCTTGCTTCGGATTCCTACGATCCTGAGGCTTTGAAGGAGTTATTGAAAGACGATCCGAGGCTGTCCAGCATGTTTCGTTCAAACCTTGCGGCTTTAAGGGGAGATGAGGGTTGGTCTGTTGCAGCTGCGAGTAAAGATCTGAACTACGGTTTCAGTACCCAGAATGAACTGCGAGCTTGGATTGAAGCCCTGGAGGACTTTCTTTTTGGCAATGGGCCGGTGCCAGGTTAGTCGAAAACATGGTCGATCTGCGAACGAAGTCATGGCTGGATGACATGTTCATCTATGGCGGAGGCAACGTTTATGGCCCTCCCCAGCTAAAGGAAGCGACCGACGCGCGCGGCGAGTGGGCCGAACGTTTTCGGTCAAACATCGAGTACGTCTTGCAAAAAGGGAACTTACGGCTTTGGAATATGAGGATCGAACGGAAGTCAGTTTCGATACGGATGCGGAGTTGCACGCCTACCTGCTTAGACTGTATGACTATCTTTATAGATCAGGCCCGTTCCCCGACTTGATTTGATCTCTCCTTGTAGGCAAGTCGCGCTCAAATCCGTGACCAAGTGGTGTTGCCGCCTTTGGCGTTGCCCAAAAGGGTTCAGTCGCATTTTAGGTGCAAAAAATCGACCTATGTTTGAGGACCAAAAGAGCAGGGATCATAATTATGTCGGACTGGAACATTCCAGAGTATCAAGAGTTGGAAGACTTCGCTTGGGACAGGATGGAAGTCGACGATTTGCGTGGAGCGACTGACGCCGCGCTCAGAGCAATCAAGTTAGAACCCGATACAATTGACAGCTATGTCATTCTCGCTCAAGCCGCAGCAGTACTAGGGCAAAAGCAGGCTTATGCTCGCGAAGCCGTCCGTCTTGGCGAAATCGAGTTCAAGGACGAAATCGCCTCTGCACCTTCAGTGTCCGAATTTCAGGGAGTATCTCACTGTTTCGATGTTGCCGCGCATTATACTCACCAGTTCATGAACGTTTTGATCGCTGGGAGTGCACGGTTTGCGCGTGTCGGCATGCCGCTGGCGATGATGCCATCCAACACCTTACTGACATCCTGACGTTTGATCTGGTCAATGAGCCGATCCTTCAACCCATTGAACTTGTGCAGAATGTTTTCGGTGCGCGTTTAGTCCTTGGTGTTGGGCTTCGCATGCTGCTCGATGAACTTGGGGATCATCTCGCCTAGTGTCAGGGCCGATGCCTCAGAATCCTCGGGGGTCTTGTCGAACGCGCCCAACTCGACATCGCGGGCGATTTCCATCGCTCGACGTCTGGCGTCGGCAAGGGAGACCACAGGATAAGGGCCGATCTTGACGTCCCTGCGCGAGCCGTTCGGTCGGACCAGCGTGTAGAACACCTTAGCACCTGTGGTTGATACACGCACATGCAGGCCGTTTACTTTCCGGTCGCTGACCTCGTACCGTTTGGCGGTCGCCGGAGGCATTGCGTCGAGTGATTTGGCTGTCAGCATCTGTTTCATGCAGACATCGTAAGACACCCAGAATCCGCGTGTCAGGGTATGGTTTGGAGAACTCTGCAGCGCCCGGCGACAGTCTGACTGGACACGAGCAGATCAGACAAAACGCATTTCTCTGAAGGTGAGTGACAAACGCCGGGATCGGGGGTGTGTCTGACCATTTACGATATCGCTTTTGCGTGCAGGAATGGCGTGGGTCCAGACATGACGCGCCTCACCTGAAAGCACCAAAAGGCTCCCAGGCTCAAGTGTCAGATCGACCTGCTGGCTGATCTTCCGGTTTTCCAAGCGCATGACGCAGGGCGAAAGAAGGCTTAACGATGCGATCACATCTCCAAAACACGGTCTGCAATCCACATGTGCAGATATCCCCTGACCCGGCATGTACTCATTCACGATGACCTGATCTGGGGCCGAACCGAAGTGACCAGCATGGGTCAGATGCTCTGCCAGACCTTGCAAAAATGGAGGAAGCGGCCCGAGATAATCCTCTTCGCGAGCCTGTCTGGCTTTGTAATCGTAGCGATACCCATAGTGCTGCACGCGCCGTTTCAGATCGCTCCGCCACGACTGCGCATCGAGTTTGTGTATCAGACAACCTGCTTCTTCAACGGAAACGAAATCGGGCAGGTATTTTAAGCCAGAAGGCAGATCAGGCTGAAAAAACGAAAGTTGCGAAAGCTGAGTGCTCATTTATGGCTGCCTCCTCGTCAGCCGTGTTTGGGGGAGAATAGGCCAGATAGTCTTGGGGGTTGAAGGTACAGATGTCCGGCTTTGCAAAGCCAGCTTTCTTGGCGGCGTCATCCATCTTGAACGCGCCCTCATAGAACGGGGTATCCACTGTCGAGATGATTATAAGGCCACCGGATTTCATGTGGGCGCGGCTGCTTTCTCGTGTGCAGTGGCAAGAATGGATGAAGGCCACATTCCCTTCAGACGCGCCAGAGCCAACGCAAAGCTAAAGTTGCCTTCGCCAACAAACAATGCGCCCCCATGGCGGGCGCGGACTGCAAAGTCGAACTTGGGTTGGGCCTTGTTGAGCTTCTTCAGTTTGATGGCTGGCGCATTACGAGCTGCGGCCTGCTGAACTACATCAAACAACGAAGCTACTTGGACTTCATGCGCCACGGCCAACACCCCTGTAAAGTTGAGACAAATCGAACGTACCAAAGCCGGGTTAACAGGTGGTTCATCTGGTGCTCGCTCTCGATGCTGAGAGCCACATGGGGGCAAATACATGTGAACGTGATTGCGACGAGCTGACGGAGAGTGAAACCCTCCGCCGCGACATCTATCAGGCAGGCGCTTGAAATGATGGCCGCGCCTTCAGCTATGACCATGATGATCTATATGGCCTCTATGTGCGCAACAAGCTGTTGTCCGATTACATTCAGGATCGGCGCGGGAACTGCATCACCATGCCGTTTCTGTTCATCATCCTCGGTCAAAGATTGGGCTGGATGTGACGCCAGCCATGGCGCCACTGCATGTCTTCGTGAAGTTCGCTGATGATGAGTGCGCGACGCACAACCTTTAGACCACGAGCGGGGCAGGGCTGGCACGTTACAAAATCCATGATGGAGACTAGATAAAAAATCCTTTCCAAACTGGTACAAAGGTGATGTTGGCGCATCAGGCCTGATCGGGGCGGTCAATCATTACCTCTCTCATTATTAACAGCTTGGCTGCATGAGTCCCGACAGGCGTTTGGTAGAATGCCGACCGGCTCAGGTTCAGCAGTTTGTTCTGCTGGCGGATATTGAGATCAGCATAGTCGCGCCTGATTATTCACCGTTACAATCCTATGGTTTGTGACGAATTGTTGGGGCAATTTAGAGGCGATTTGGGTTATGCGCGCAGACGTTGACGAGAAACACTAGAAAGGCGCTTGCGAACTTCCTTGCGCAGCATAACCCGGCGCGCTCGTGGGCCATATGTTTGATCTGCTGTGAGTTGGGTCAACTCCGGCAAATAGCGAAAGAGTTCCGTTCGATCCGTATCGGACAACATGCGCAGCGCTTCAAATCCAGGGTAAAAGCTTTCGCTTGGAGCGCCGTTGGATATCAGAACTTGATGAGAATCGAGTAGGATATGGTAGTAGTCGACCCTTCGACAACCAAGTGCAATTCGGACCGACCCAAAGACTTCGACTAAATGCTTTGCACGTACAAAAACGGTTGTTTCCAGCCCGTGCTCTGGGCCAAGCAATATGCAATGCAAAGGCGAAACTAAAAGGGGACTGTGATTTCCCAACACGTGTGATGGGATCAGAACTGGCTTGAGATGTGGCGCCTCTTCTAGGTCAGTTTGGTCTAGAGTGCGCTTTCCTATCCATCTGATTGGTTGGGGACCACTGTCAACCGTATTCACTAAATCGCCGACCTTAAGCGCTTCGACCGGCACGTCGCCTTTTGGGCTGCCAATCAAGGTGCCATTTGCAAAGCAAGGGATTCCCATCGCGTTCAATTGGTTTGCACTGTCGACCTGAGCGGGTGCGATCCCTTGCAAGGTGAGGCATTCGCCATTTGGGAAATTCAGTATCGCATTTCCGTTGCCGTCGTCGGTAACAGTGACGTCCCACGCGCGAACCGGATTGCCGTAACTGTTGGTCAGTTCACTGACATCAATTTGATCGTTGGTCGAGCCGTTTCCGTCGCTGTCACCTAAATCGAAATCAGTGACAACGTCGCTGCCAAAGACATCTTCGAAAACAAAGGTGTCATCCCCTGCGCCACCAGTGAGCGTATCATCATCCGCGCGCCCCCGCAGGGTGTCATTGCCTCCAGCGCCGTCCAACTTGTTAGCGCCAGATGTGCCGCTGAGATGATCTCCGCTCGCCCCGCCCACGGCATTTTCGAAATTCGTGATGATTTCCGTGCCAAGGTTGGTTCCATCGGCTGCTCTGAGAATACCGGTTCCCGCTTCCAGATCTAATTCGACATATTCGGTGCTGCCAAACGCATCGTGATAGCTGACCGTATCATCCCCGCCGCCTCCATCCATCTGATCAGTGTGGTGTCCACCGGAGATAAAATCATTATCGGCGCCGCCATAAATGACGTCTGCCCCTTCTCCTCCCATGATGGTGTCGTCGCCGGCCTCCCCATAAATCGTATCGTTCCCGGCTCCACCGTCGATACAATCGTCCCCGACTGTGATCACGTCACCGCCACCATCTGTGGCCCCGTCTGCGTCGTCGTAACCGAGGTCCATGGTTTCGCCCGTCGCTTCACCATCAACTGTGCCATCTGGCTGAGTGTCGAAAGTGACATTGTCGATAATCGTGTTTTCTGCACTCGCGCGCCCGTCACCATTGACGGCAAAAAAGGACAAGTCGCCCATAACTTCCTGGAATTGGGCATCTGAGACCCCAAATGTAGAAGCGTTCAACTCGATCGAGACATGTTCACTGACAAGACCTGTGGTCGGGGTCACAGGTATCGAAGCCGTCAGTACTGTGCCGTCGGCCGCTTGTAGCATTATGTCAATGCTATCAAACTCCTTGGCTCCCGAAGAGCCCGTGGCAACATTTTTGAAGTCAAAGCTAACCGTACCACCGATTAGATCTGTGTTATCCCCGGCAAAATCAGCAGGCGTCGCGAGCCAATCACCGTCAAGAGTTTGTGCCCCCTTGAGAACCGGGTTGTGCCACGGATCTGCGCCAAAAGTGCCGCTGTCAGTGTCATACTCACGCCAGCCTTCGATATTATCGTCGAAGGTATACTTTGCTTTAGGCATACAATCTTCTCTTTCTTGCACGTCGCAAACACGTCGCAAATAGTAACGTCGAGACTGCCGGGTTTTTTACTCCGGGCTGCTCCGTGAAATTCGGACGCTTACGTAAACTAGGGCTTGTAGCCTGCTGATCTTCGAGGAAAATGAGGACAAATATCCGTACGCCAATATCGGAGGATTACCGGGTGGCTTACGCGACCTCGCTACGCTCCAGCCTTAACTTGTCACGGAAGCTCAAGCCTAGGGACCTGAAGCGAGGCGCGATGTGGTTGAGCAAAGGAAGTCCCAGCCCGTCGATTGGCAAGCCGTGCAGGCTGCTGTCGATCTCGTAGTCAGCGTTTGGTATCAGCCAGCGGTTCAGACCGTGATGAGCATCGGGCTTATGCGAGAAGCTGATGGGCAAGTGCTTGCAACACCTTCTTTGGGCGGCGGCAGATCGTGCGGCGCCTGCGCAATGAAGGTCATTCGGTGAACGAGAAACGGATCAGAGGTGCGCGCTGGCATCAGGAAATGGATGGCGTGCGACATGCACCAACGCCCGCAAACAGCCCATGGCGATCAGCCGCCCGCTGTGGTTTGCTGACTGAAGGAAGAAGACAAGCAAGTAAGCCGGTTAGCAGACGTAAAAAGTCGCATCAATTACGTCAGAACTTGCCGAAACATCTGTGGGGTAACTCACTGGGCCCGACAGGCTGGCTGCCTGCCGGGCGGATCTTGGGTCATCCACCCCAATGTGCAGGGATGTAGTCGCTGTCAGGGGCGATGCATTCGATCAGGCTGGGTCGATCGGACAGTGCCGCTTCTGTGAGTGCGGCTTTCAGTGAGGGGAGGTCCCTGGCGCGCAGACCTGTTAGACCGTAGGCGGTCGCGATGTGCATCAGATCGGGGCAGGAGGGGGTGACGCCGATCGGGTTGATTGCGGCGTTTTTCATGTAGGTTTCGATCTCTCTGTAGCCGCTGTTGTTCCAGAGGAGGAAGATCACTGGCACGTCCGCATCTGTGGCCGACGCCAATTCAGCGATGCTGAATTGAAGGCCGCCGTCGCCCACAAGGCACACGACCGGCGTATTGGGGCGGGCCAATGCGGCGCCCACAGCCGCCGGAGGGCCGTAGCCCAGCGTGCCGTAGCCGGTGGCGGAGTTGAACCAGCCTGCGGGCAGCGCCTCGGGTGGCAGCAGGAGGTTGCCAGAATAGACGATCTGGGTGGAATCGCCAACGATGGTGCAGGCGGGCAGGGCATCGGCCACGGCCTTAAGGATCTCCAGATCGGCCGCCATTGCGCTGCCTGACGGCGGTGTGGCAGCCGCTATGATCGCTGCGGTGCGCGCCGCGCCAGAAAGGTCCGCGCGGGGGGGCAGCAGCGGGGTCAGATCGGCCAGAGTTTGTGTCACATCGCCGTGCAGGCCGACATCGCAGATGGGGTCCTGCGTCAATCGCGCAGCATCAATGTCGATGCGGATAAACCGCTGCAGCTCAGGAAAGCTGCCGTCGACGAAAACGTCGTAGTCTGTTGGTCCCATTTCGGTCCCCAGTCCGATAACCAGATCAGCCTTTGCGATATATTCCCGCACTGCGGGGATCGAGGCCGAGGCGGGGGCGTGCAGCGGATGTACGCCGAGATGTGCCCGTGCGTTGGCGGTGGAAAGGACAGGGGCGTCCAGCGCTTCGGCAAAGCACATTGTATCAGCGCCCGCACCCTGACAGCCGCCACCGGCAAGGATCAGGGGCGATTTTGCGGTGGCGATCAGGTCTGCAGCCTCGGTTAAGGCAGCCGCATTCGCGCGGGGCGGTTGGGCAGATGGCTGTGGCATCTGATAGTCTGGCATTGGGGCAGCCATCAGATCCGTCGGAATCTCGATATGCACTGGCCCGGGACGCGCGCTGGCAAAGACCTCATAGGCAGTGCGCAACACATCTGGCAGATCCGCCGCCGCGCGCAGGCTGTAGCTGTGCGGGGTCATAGCGCAGATCAGACCATGCTGATCGGGCAGTTCATGTAGCAGCCCACGCTTTTTGCCGTGGCTGTCGGCGGGGTTCACGCCGGTGATCACCAGCATGGGGACCGAATCCTGCATTGCCTGGGCCATTGCAGTGATCGCATTGGTCAGGCCGGGGCCTGTGATCAGCAGGCATACCCCCGGTTTACCACTGGCGCGGGCATAGCCATCGGCCATAAATCCCGCCCCCTGTTCATGGCGGGGTGTGATGTGGCGAATGTCTGATGCAGCAAGACCGCGGTACAGCTCCACCGTATGGACCCCTGGGATACCAAAGACAAATTCGGTCCCCAGATGTTCCAACATCTCGATCAGGGCGACGCCGACGGTTTTCATGCAGACACCTCGGTGTTGGCGGCGCTCAGCACAGTTGTCAGACCGCGCACCACGCGGGCCATATCCTCATCCGTTATGGTCAGGCTGATGCGCACAAACCCTGCGCCTTGATGGCCGAAAACCTCTCCCGGCAGGACAGAGATGCCTTCACGGGTCAGCAGGGTTTGCGCAAATCTCTCGCCGCTTTGCCCGGTGGCGCGGATGTCTAGCATGACGAACATGCCGGCATCGGGCAGGGCGACGGTGACGTTGTCTTGATCCGCCAGCCCATCGACCAGCATCTGCGCGCGACGGCGGTAGCTGGTGCGCATGGCCTGCGCGGTGGTGTTAGGAGCACGCAGAGCGTCTTCGGTCGCGTCTGCGATGAAAGGTTGGTTGCCAAACAGCAGCGTTTCCGACAACGGAAGAACGCGGCTCACAAACTCCTCCGGTGCGATGATCCAGCCGGAGCGGAAGCCGGGGGCCGCGTGGGATTTCGAGATAGAGGAGACGGTGATGCTCCGCTTTGCCAGATCGGGGAAATCGAGGGGCGAGGCGAAGGTGCCGTCAAAGACCAGTTCTTCGTAGACCTCATCGCTGATGATCCAAAGATCGTATTTCTTGGCCAGATCGCCAATAGCGCGCAGATCTTCAGCGCGCAACACGGCGCCGGTGGGGTTATGCGGTGTGGTCAGCAGGATAGCGCGGCTGCGCGGGGTGATATGGCATTCGATATCAGCGGCTTGCAGGCGAAATCCGTTGTCGGGGGACATCGGCACCGGCACAAAGCGGCCACCCGGGGCGGCAACCACCCCTTCATAAGAGACATAGTAGGGATCGCCCACCAGCACCTCATCACCGGGGTTCAGCAGCCCCATCATCGTCAGGTAGAGCGCGGTTTGCGTGCCTGGCACTGTCATCACATTGGCAGAGGTGATCGTGGTCTGGCGGCGCTCGGTGTAGCGTTCCGCCAGTGCCAGCAGCAGCCCCGGTTCGCCCTGACCGTTGGAGTAACCTGCGCGACCGGCGTTCAGCGCGTCGTGACAGCCTTGCATCAGAATCGGACTGGGGGGAATTTCCGGCTCTCCGATGGAGGCGATGACCACATCCGCGCCATTTGCCTTCATTTTAAGCGCTTCCAAATGAACTGCCCATTTATCTCCGCCTAGATTGGCTAATCTGCTGGTTATATCGCCGTATCTCACTGATTTCTCCTGTTCTCACCGGATTTCGCGGCGGCCTTTGGGACGCCATCGTAGCGCCGGTCGGGCGGGGTGCGAAAAAAATGTTGCCACGTCCGATATGGCCTGCTTATTGTACGTTTGTAAAGTATACATATGTGCAAAAATTTGCACGTGATGAAACGACGGAAAAATACCGCCGTCCACACCGCAGGAGAATCCATGCTTGCACCTCACTCCAATGCCGCCACCAATGCGCGCACCACTGCCATTGAGGTACGCGATCTGCACAAAAGCTACGGCAGTCTCGAGGTGCTTAAAGGGATCTCCGTCGCGGCGCAGGACGGCGAAGTGATTGCAATTATTGGTGGTTCCGGTTCGGGAAAATCGACTTTCCTGCGCTGTATCAATCTGCTGGAGCAGCCTAATTCCGGTCAAATCCTGATCGGCGGCGAAGAGGTCAAGCTGAAGAAGACACCGACCGGTCTGGAACCTGGCGACCGCAAACAGGTGGAGCGCATCCGCACCAACCTCGCCATGGTGTTCCAGAGTTTTAATCTCTGGCAGCACATGGATATCCTACACAATGTGATAGAGGTGCCGGTGCATGTTCTGGGTCAGCCCCGTGATCAGGCGATCGTCACTGCAGAGGATATGCTGCGCCGTGTCGGGCTCTATGAAAAACGTCATGCCTATCCGTCATTTTTGTCAGGTGGTCAGCAACAGCGTGCTGCAATTGCCCGTGCACTGGCGGTTGAACCCAGCGCCATGCTGTTTGATGAACCAACCTCGGCCCTGGATCCCGAATTGGTGGGGGAAGTATTGAAGGTGATCAAGGATATTGCCAGCGAAGGTCGCACCATGATGCTGGTGACCCATGAAATGGCCTTTGCCCGCGAAGTGGCCGATCGGGTTATTTTCCTGCATCAGGGCCGGATCGAAGAGCAGGGGCCTTCAGACCAGATTTTCAGCAATCCCAGATCCGAGCGTTTGCAGCAATTCCTACGCTCGATCGGATGACCCCACCCACAAAAGACCAAAACAATAAACCACCCAACAGAGATAATCAGACAACAGGGAGCCTGATAATGAAAACGACTCTGAAAACACTGACCGCCGTGGTCGCGCTCAGCTGCGCGGGTTTTGCCGCACAGGCAGACACGTTGCGCATCGGCGTTGCTGCAGAACCCTATCCGCCGTTCTCGACCCCGGATGCCAATGGCAACTGGTCCGGCTGGGAGATTGATTTCATCGGCGCGCTCTGCGCGGAGATCAAGGCTGAGTGTGAGATTACGCCGGTGCCATGGGACGGTCTGATTCCCGCCCTGACCGGCGAGAAGATTGATGCCATCATGACCTCAATGTCGATCACCGCGGAACGTGAGAAGACCATCGATTTCTCCGACAAATACTACCAGACTCCCGCCTATATCGTTGGCGACAAAGCGCTGGAAATGGACGCTTCGCCCGAGGCGCTGGCTGGCAAGATCCTGGGCGTTCAGGTGTCGACCATCCATCTGGCCTATGCTCAGAAATACTACCCCGATGCCCAGATCCGCGAATACCAGACCTTTGACGAGGTGAACCAAGATCTTGTTTCCGGCCGCATCGACGCAACACTGGCAGATTCGCTGGCGCTGTCGGGCTTCATCGCCTCTGACGCTGGACAGTCCTGCTGCGAGGTAAAGGGCACCGCCGCCCACGATCCGGCTATCCTCGGCAAAGGCACCGGTGTTGGTCTGCGCAAGGGCAATGACGCACTGAAGGCGCGCATCAATGCGGGTATCACCGCGCTGCGCGAAAACGGCACATACGCCGAAGTGACCGCGAAACACTTCGATTTTGACATCTACGGCGACTGATCGCTGACATTTGGCCCTCCGGCATGCTCGTGCTGGAGGGCTTTAGGATCGCGCGTTTGATCTTGAGGGAACATGCTTGAATTTCTACTGGGTCCAGAGACGGCCCAACTGCTGGCGATGGACAGCTGGGGCGGGGCGCTCTGGCGGGGGCTTTGGGCGACATTGCAGATTGCGGTGGGCGGTTATGGTCTGGGTATCTTGATCGGAATCGCGGGCGCCTTTGGTAAGTTGTACGGCGGCCCCGTGGTGCGTGATCTGCTGGAGATTTACACAACCATCGTACGGGCGGTACCGGAATTGGTACTGATCCTTTTGTTGTATTATGCTGGCAATTCGGCGTTGAATTTTGTCTTGGGACAGTTTGGCGTGGGGCCGGTGGAAATTAGCGGTCTTGTGGCGGGTATCTATGTGATCGGTATTGTGCAGGGCGCTTATACGACTGAAGTGATCCGTGGCGCGATCAACGCCATTCCCGCCGGCCAGATTGAGGCGGCGAGATCTTTTGGAATGCCGGTGATGATGGTGCTGCGTAGGATCACCTTGCCAGCAATGCTGCCCTATGCGCTGCCGGGGCTGGCCAACCTGTGGCTGATCGCCACCAAGGACACGGCGTTGTTGTCCATCGTTGGGTTTTCTGAACTGACGCTGGCCACCAAGCAGGCGGCAGGCGCCACCAAATCCTATTTCACATTCTACACTGTTGCCGCAGTGATCTATCTGTCGGTGACGATCATCTCGATGCGGGGCATCCGCTGGCTGGAAAAACGCAGCCGTCGTGGCTTGCCGGCGGTGGGGGACTGAAAATGACCGACACGACTGAGGGTTCGACCCATCCGCTGGCGCGGCTGCGCAATATTCCGCGTCACCGGATCGGTATGGGCGTGGTCTTCGCCGCGTTGCTGTTGACTTTGGCGCTGACCATGCGCTGGGACTGGCTGCCGAAATACGCGCCGATGATCGTACAGGGCATCTGGACCACGCTCTGGTTGCTGGCGGTCTCTGTGGTTTTGGGAATGCTCTTGGCGATTCCGATCGGGTTGGCGCAGGTCATCGGCCCGTGGCCGCTGGCGCGACTGGCGGCAGCCTATTGCACGGTGATCCGCGGCACGCCGCTGCTGATCCAGATCTTCTTTCTCTACTATGGGCTGGGATCGCTGTTTCCGCACATTCCCGAAATCCGCGGATCCTGGATGTGGCCTTATCTGCGAGAGGCCTGGCCTTATGCGTTGCTGGCGCTGACCATGTCGTTTGCTGGCTACGAGGGTGAGATCATGCGCGGCGCCTTTGCTGGTGTCCCGAAGGGTGAGTTGGAGGCGGCCAAATCCTTTGGCATGCCCCGGTCCAAGATCCTGCGCCGCATCTGGTTGCCGCGTGCGCTGCAAAGAGTGCTGCCGACGCTGGCGGGCGAGGTGGTGCTGCAGTTGAAGTCCACGCCGCTGGTCGCGACCATCACCGTCTTTGACGCCTACGGGGTGATATCCCGTATTCGCAGTGACACCTATATCACTTATGAGCCGTTGTTACTCTTGGCCCTGATCTATATCGTATTGGCGGCGGTCATCGTGACGATCTTTGGCCACTTTGAGAAAAAGACACCGCAACGCAAAACCTAATGCGCACCCTTATGCGCAAAACCAATGCCAAGGGCGATAGGCAGGCATGACGAAGCAGGTGAAGAAACGGCTGAGCCGTCAGGAACGCTATGACACCCTGATTGACGCCACCTTTCGGTGCGTGGCGCAGAACGGGTTGGATGGTACAACCATTCGCGACATTGCGGACCTGGCGGGTGTGACCTTTGGTCTGATCCGCCACTATTTTCGCAACAAAGATGAACTGATCGAGGCCACTTATTCAACCGTCACTGCCGATATGACCAGACACGCCCATGTCGCCGCCGAAGGGGCAGGGCCGGATGCGGCGGAGAAGCTGTCTGCCTTTGTCTATGCCAGTTTGAGCGATCCGTTTGTGACCCCGCAATATCTGGCCTTCTGGTCGAATTTTGTCGGCAAGGTGCTGTTTGACCCTCGTATTCGTATGCTGCATGAACAGGGCTTCTGGCGTTATAGGCAGGTGCTGACGGACCTGGTGACGCAGACATTGCAGGAAGCAGGTCAAACGCTGGACGATACGGCGCTGGGGCTGGCGGTGGTCAAGGTCAACGCCGTTATTGATGGTATGTGGATCGAAGCCTGTTTGAGCGTCGATGCCCTGCAAGGCCCTGATCTGGCTCAGGCCGGAGTGGAAACCGTGGCCACCGTTCTGGGGGTTACACTGCCCGCGCATCAGCCCTGACTGGCGCGGTTGCGCTCTCCGGATTGTTGTTTTCAGCACTAATGCCGCCTGACATCGCCTGTCGGGCGGCTTTGTTGTGTGATGTTGTGCAGTGGTAAGTGTCTCTGGTAGCGCTTGTATAGAAAAGAGCTACTTTGGCGAGAAAATGCGCTTCTTTGCCATTTAGATTTGATTTTTCAAAAATAAAACCGCTTACAAATTCAATTTCTTCATTGAAAGCCTTCTGCCAGAGTTTCCCTAACAACACTCTGACTCGAGGATGTGACAATGGAATTCTGCGTTCAGCTCAGCCCGTATTACCCTGATAAATCCTACGGTGGGGACCGTGTATTCAATGACATGTTGGAACAGGCCAAATTGGCAGATCGCCTTGGCTATGATTCTGTGTCGGTGACCGAACACCATCTGGTAAACATCCTGATGATGCCGGCACCGCTGCAGTTTGCAACTCAGATCGCGCAGCACACTGATAACGTGAAAATCATCACCTCCATTGTCGTGCTGCCGCTGCACGACATGCGCGTTTATGCGGGCGAAGTGGTCTGTGCTGACATCTTCACCAAGGGACGCCTGATGCTGGGCGTTGGTCGCGGTGCCTTTGCCTATGAGATGGAACGCATCGGTGTCCCGATGGCGGAGACGCAGGATAAGTTCAACGAATCCCTCGACCTGCTGCAGCGTCTGTTGACCGAAGAAGAGGTCAGCGCTGACGGCCAATATTACAAATTCGATCCCGTCACCATCATGCCGCGTCCCATCACCCCCGGTGGCCCGCAGATGATGATGGCGGTTCTGAACCCCGAAGGCATCTACCACTGCACCAAACGTGGCTTCCACATTCAGACCACGCCACTGGCCGGTCAGCACCAGCTGCTGCTGGATCAGGTCGCTGGGTTCAACCGTGCAAAGGATGAATTGGGCGACGCCGGTTCGCACCTGACCCTGTCGCTGTCGCGGGTCGGTTTTATCAGCAACTCCGACGCGCAGCGGGCGAAGTATATCGAACAGGCCGAAAGCTATTACGCCCGTTTTGATAACGTCTTCACCGGCCCCGGCGAGGTGGAAAATGGCCTGATTAAGGAGCTGCCGCGCAAACAGACCCGTCAGGAACTGGATGACAGTCTGATGATCGGATCTGTTCAGGAAATCATTGATAAACTGGGCGTTTATGCCGATCTGGGCATCGACCGCTTTATCCTCAGCTGTAACTTCGGCGTGTCGCAGAGTGAAACGATGGACACCATTCAACAGTTCGCTGAAGAGATCGCGCCGCATTTCTCCACCTCGATGAAGGTAAAGCGTGAGGCGGCAGAGTGACGTTTGTGAGTGATATCCAAGCGGTGGAGCGGGACCGCTTCATCACCGCTATGCGGCAGGTGGCCTCTAGTGTCACCGTGGTCACCACCGATGGTGCCGCAGGGCGCCACGGTGCCACGGTCAGCGCGTTCAATTCGCTGTCGGCCGATCCGCCATCGGTGCTGATCTGCCTGCGGAGCGACAGCCGTATCGCCCGAGCGGTGGTGGAAAATGGCAGCTACTGTGTCAACGTCCTACCCGACACCTGTTCTGATATGGCAGGCCGTTTCGCCGGCGCACAGGACGCAGAGCTGGCGGATCGGTTCGACGGCATTGATCTGGTGGCCTCGGATATGAAGTGTCCTGTGCTGGCGGGATCCACAGCGTTTCACTGCACGCTGGGTCAGTCTGTCGAACAGGGCAGCCACCTGATCCTGATCGGCCACGTTACCCAGATCTTTGAAGGCGGCGCATCGCCGCTTGCCTATATGGACGGCCGGTTCCACCGCGTCCTGCCCCACTAATAGACTTTACTGAAAGAAAGGAACCCCATGCCAATCATCCGGGTTGAGATGTTCAAAGGTCGCACCCGCGACCAGAAACGCGCCATGGTCAAGGAAGTGACCGAAGCCTACGTGCGCACCTGTGGCGGCACGGCCAAGGGCCTGTCGGTGGTGATCACCGAGGTCGACAAAGAAGATTGGGGGTCGGGCGGCGAGCTGTGCTGTGACCTCTATCCAGATTGAGGTGCGCCATGACTGATGTGATGACCACAGATGTGATCGATTGCGCCTACTCGGTGGAGGGCGAGGGCCCGCCGCTGTTTCTGATTCATGGAATTGGCGCGGCCCGCGACACCTGGCGCTATGCGATGCCGGTGCTGACCAAGCATTTCACCGTGATCAGCTATGATTTGCGCGGCCATGGCACCTCTCCGTTGCCCGAAGGGGAATTTGGCCTTGACGAACTGGTTGCTGATCTGGAGGCGCTGCGCGCCAAATTGGGGATCGAGAAGGCCCATTTCGCCGGCCATTCTCTGGGCGGTATGATCGGCCCGGCCTATGCCCGCAAATACCCTGATCGGGTGTTGTCTATCGGCCTGTTGTCCACCGCCGCTGGGCGCACAGAACAGGACAGTAAAAATGTCTGGGCCGTGGTCCGCGCGATGGAGGAGAAGGGCATTGCCAATATCCTGCCAACGCTGAAAGACCGTTGGTACACCGATGCGTTTCTGAACTCCCACCCAGAGATCGTTCAGCGCCGCATGGACCAGGTGACCGGCATGTCTGGCGAGATCTTCATGAATGTGTTCCGGATCTACGCGGGGACCGAAATGCTGCCGTGGCTGCATGAGGTGAAACACCCCTGTCTGATCCTCACCGGCGAAAAGGACGGCGGCTGCAATCCGCGTCTGAACAAACTGATTGAGGCAGAGCTGGATAATTCTGAACTGGTGATCCTGCCGGAATTGAAACACTCCATCATGCTGGAAGACGGCGCAAACGTTGCCGCGCATGTGGTGAAATTCATTCAATCCCTGGGCTAAGCCAACCGGATACCGCGTGGCCTGCGCGGTATCCGTACCACTCACTTACATACGTTAATTCGAGCGTTAATTCGAGAAAGTCGAACTTATCGTTTCAACAAATTCGCCGCACCAAAACATGCACAGGATTATACTCTTTTCCGTTGCCCGCATGAACTGTGTCCGGCGGCTAAAGGAAAAGGGTACACTTGTGAATATCGCCACAGAGTTCAAGGACGCCACGGTGGGCGCTGCGCTGGACAAGGCCTTTGCGCTGGATCTCTTGAAAACCGGATCTTTCATTGACGGTGCTTGGATCGAACATGCGGATGATCCGACCTTTCCCGTCGTAGACCCTGCCAGCCGTGAGGTTTTGTGTCAGGTCGCTGATCACGGTGCCGCTGAGGCGCAGGCCGCGATTGATGCCGCCGACAAGGCGTTGGCTGACTGGAAGGCGACTACGCCCCGCGCCCGCGCCGCCCTGATGGAGGCATGGTGCGCACTGGTTGAGCAACACAAAGAGGTTCTCGCTCAGATCCTGACGTTGGAAAACGGCAAACCGCTGGCAGAATCGTTGGCCGAGATTGGCTACGGCAACTCTTACATCAAATGGTACGCCGAAGAGGCCAAGCGCATCGAGGGTGCAATCCTGCCCTCGCTGGTGCCGGACGCGCAGGCGATTGTGACCCGCGAACCTGTTGGCGTGGTGGCGGCGGTGACGCCGTGGAACTTCCCCTCTGCGATGTTGGCGCGCAAGGTGGCGCCGGCCTTGGCCGCGGGCTGCACGATTGTGGTGAAACCGTCGGATGAAACACCGCTGTCGGCGCTGGCGCTGACCGAACTGGCGTCGCGCGCAGGCATTCCTGCGGGTGTGATCAATGTGGTTGTGGGTAAGGACGCTCCAGCGATCGGCGGTGTTTTCACTGGCAGTGAGGTGGTGCGCAAAATTTCTTTCACCGGCTCCACGGCGGTGGGCAAACTGTTGTTGGAACAATGCGCCCGGACGGTCAAAAAGGCCTCGATGGAATTGGGCGGGAATGCCCCTTTTATCGTCTTTGATGATGCCGATATGGACAAGGCGATCGATGGTCTGATGGTGTGCAAATACCGCAACGCTGGTCAGGTCTGCACCGCCACCAACCGTGTTTTGGTGCAACGCGGCATCTATGACCGCTTCGCCGCTGCCTTCGCAAAACGCGCGGCCGCATTGCAACATGGTCATGGGCTGCAGGGATGCGACCTCGGCCCACTGATCAATGACGCTTCGTTGACCAAGGTGCAGACGCTGGTGGACAGCGCAATGGCCGACGGTGCCAGCGTTGTCTGTGGCGGCAAACGGGCAGAGGATGCGCCTTATCACTACCTGCCCACCGTGATGACCGGCATCACCACCAATATGCAGATCGCAGGCACAGAGGTCTTTGGCCCTGTTGCAGCGCTGATCCCCTTTGAGAGTGAAGACGAAGCGGTAGAGATCGCCAACAGCACCGAATACGGGCTGGCGTCCTATTTCTACACCACCGACACCGCCCGCATGTGGCGGGTACGCGGAGCGCTGGAATTTGGCATGGTTGGGGTGAATACCTGTGCCCTTGGCAATGAAATCGCGCCTTTCGGTGGGGTGAAAGAATCCGGCATTGGTCGCGAAGGCGGGCGCGAAGGGATCGAGGAATACCTTGAATCCAAATACGCGCTCATGGCTCCCTGATATGGCCAAAGGATATTCTCATATTGTGATTGGGTCCGGCTCGGCTGGCGGCGTTATTGCCGCCCGTCTGAGCGAGGACAGCGCAAACCATGTTCTGGTGCTGGAGGCGGGGCCAATGGACCGCAGCCTCTATGAATTGCGAATGCCTGCGGCGCTGGCCATTCCGTTGGAAAGCGAACGGTTCAACTGGGCTTATCATTCGGAACCGGAACCGCATCTGGATGGTCGGCAGGTTTATTATCCAAGGGGGCGCGTGGTGGGTGGATCTTCGTCGATCAACGGCATGGTGCACCTGCGCGGTAATCCGCTGGATTACGAAGGTTGGGCCACGCGTGAGGGGCTGGAAGAGTGGTCCTATGCCCACTGTCTGCCCTATTTCCGCAAGCTGGAAAGCAGCGCCCATGGCGGCGAGTTTCGCGGTGATGATGGTCCGATCAAGGTCACCATCCCAGAGTGTTCTAATCCACTGTTCGAGGCGTTTCTGGAGGCCGGTCAGCAGGCCGGTCACACCTACACGGCTGATGTAAATGGCTATCGCCAGGAGGGCGTGTTCCGCATGGAACGCTCCACTCACAATGGGCGGCGCAGTTCGGTGGCGCATTGCTACCTGCATCCGGCACGTAAATCTGGCCGAATTGATCTGAAGGTCAAAGTGCGCGTCACCCGCATCCTGTTTGACGGGCTGCGGGCGATTGGCGTGGAATACATAGAACAAGGCAATGTGAAACAGGCCTTTGCCGAGGTAGAGGTGGTGCTGTCGGCAGGCGCCATCAACTCTCCCCAGCTGCTAAAATTGTCGGGCATTGGCCCGCGCGATGAACTGGCGGGCCACGGCATCGATACCATTCAGCATCTGCCGGGGGTTGGGGAAAACCTTCAGGATCATCTTGATTATCTGGTGCAGTATCACTGTCTGAAACCGGTGTCGTTTTATTCGGCGACAACGCCATTGGGCAAACTGCGCACCGGCGCAGAATGGCTGTTCCTGCGTCGGGGGGTGGGTGCGTCGAATATTTGGGAGACCGGATCGTTTTTCCGCACGCATGATGGCGTCGATTTCCCCAATATGCAGCACCACTTTGCCCCCATTGCCGTCAGCTACGACGGTCTGGAGAAGATCGAAGGCCACGGGTTCCAGTTCCACATCAGCCAGATGCGCCCGCGCAGCACGGGTTGGGTGCGGCTGGCTTCAAACGATCCGATGGCCGCGCCGAAGCTCCGGTTCAACCATCTGTCGAACGCCGATGATCGACAAGAAATCCGCGATGCGGTCGCCATGACCCGGGAGTTTGCGGCGCAACAGGCCTTTGACGAATTTCGTGGGGCAGAGATTGCCCCGGGCTTGGACGCGGTCAGCGACGCGGCGCTGGATGCCTTTGGCCGCGCCAAGGGCGAGACGTCGCACCATCCCAGCTGCACCTGCGCGATGGGGCAGGGCGATATGTCAGTGGTGGACGGGCAGGGGCGCGTCCACGGGATGGAGGGGCTGCGCGTTGTCGATGCCTCGATCATGCCGACGATCGTGTCCGCAAATATCAACATTCCCACCATCATGATGGCCGAAAAGATCGCCGATCATCTGCGAGGACGTAAGGCGCTGACGCCGCAACATACTGAATTTTATCGCAATAAAATGGCTTAGCCAAAGCTGCAAGAATAATACCAAGAAGCCGATCACCAACAACGGAGACAACGAATGACCACAGGGATTCTCAACACACTCAGCGCTGCTGCGCTGGGCCTGACGCTTGCCTCAGCCGCCACCAGTGTGATGGCAGAGGTGGAATCCAGCGACCCGATCAAGCTGACCATCAACGAATGGACCGGACAGGTGCTGACCACCAATATCGCCGGTGCGCTGCTTGGTAAGATGGGGTATAATGTCGAATATGTCACCGCCGGCTACTTCCCGCAGATGACTGCGTTGCAGGACAACACCGTGACCGCCGCGTTGGAGATTTGGACCACCAATATCGCTGATGCTTATGATATCGCCATCGGATCGGGCAACGTCAGCGACATCGGCAGTCTTGGCATTGTGCCGATTGAGACCTGGTTCTACCCTGCCCACGTCGAAGAACTGTGCCCCGGTTTGCCCGACTGGCAGGCACTGAAAGACTGCCCGCATGTATTTGCAACTGCCGAAACCATCCCACAGGGACGTCTGGTGGATTATCCGGCGGATTGGGGCACCTCGAACCGGGACCGTCTGGCTGGTTTGGAATTGCCCTTCACCTCAATCCCAGCGGGCAGCGAAGGGGCGCTTGTGGCAGAGATCAAGACCGCGTTTACCCGCAAAACGCCGCTGCTCGTCATGTTCTTTAGCCCGCATTGGTCCTTCTCTGAGTACGATCTGCGTCCCGTCGCACTGCCCCCGTTTGAAGAGGGCTGTGATGTGGATCCTGCGGTGGGGGTGAACCCTAGCGCGACCTTTGATTGTGACTTCAAGCGCGGTGATGTGCGCAAAGTGGCCTGGAGTGGTATGGCCGACAAATGGCCGGGTGCTCATGCCCTGTTGAGCGCGCTGGAGATCAGCAATGACCAGCAGATTGAGTTGATCAACATGGTCGACCAGCAAGGCAAAACCGTGGAAGAGGCTGTCAATCACTGGTTGGCCGCGAATGAATCCACATGGTCCGCTTGGATCGACGCGGCGAAGTAATCGCGCCTTTCGGAACGGGCCGCCCCGCGCGGGCCCGTTCCATTTCAATTTGCCGACTGGAAGCCCGCCGTGACAGATACCCCCGACCCATCCCAAGAGGTGATCCTAAAATGCCGCAACCTGTGGAAGGTTTTCGGCGTAGAACCCGCAGGATTTGACCAGATCACCAAAACCGAAAGTAAGGATGAGGTGATTGCACACGTCCAATCCAAGGGCAGCCTGCCCGCAATCTGTGACGTGTCGCTGGATGTGCATCGCGGTGAAATCCTGATGATCATGGGGCTGTCGGGGTCGGGGAAATCGACCCTTCTGCGTTGCCTGTCACGACTGGTGGAACCCTCTGCGGGTGCGGTCTTTTTTGAGGGTCAAAACGTTCTTACGCTGAAGGAGCGCGCCCTGACAGAGCTGCGGCGCAACAGTTTCGGTATGGTGTTTCAAAGCTTTGGACTTCTTGGGCACCTGAACGCCCGTGACAACGTGGCTTTTCCGTTGAGGGTGCAGAATGTGCCGCGTGCCGAACGCCATGCGCGCGCCGAGGTGCTTCTGGATCTTGTCGGTCTTGGGGAGCGTAAGGGCAACTTCCCGCATGAACTGTCTGGTGGGCAACAGCAACGGGTCGGCATTGCGCGCTCGCTCATTGCTGATCCTGATCTGTGGTTTCTGGATGAGCCGTTTTCAGCTTTGGATCCGCTGATCCGCCGTCAGATGCAGGATGAGTTTTTGCGCCTGCAACGCACCTTGGGTAAGACCATCGTTTTTGTAACGCACGACTTTCTGGAAGCAGCCCGTCTGGGGGACCGCATCGCGATCATGCGCGACGGACGGCTGGTGCAGCTTGGCACCCCGCGAGAGATCATTCTGTCACCTGCCGACGATTATGTGCGCGATTTTGTCTCCGATGTGCCAGCCAGCCGCATCCTGCATGTGGCAGATCTGATGAAGGAGGGCCACGCCGAGGCGGACCTGCCCAGCGTCCGCGCCACCGATCCGCTTGAGGCGGCGATAGATCACTTCCTGTCGGGCCATGCCGAACTGCGTGTTGTGGATGAGGATGGCGTGCTCTTGGGGGTGATTGCCCGCGATGATTTGCATGTGTTGACCGCTCAAGAGCCCCAGCAGGTGCCACGCAATGGCTGACCCGCTCCATTCCCGCCGTGCCCTGTTGGGATTTTCTGGGGCTGCGGCGCTGACCATCGTGGCCTTGCTTCTGCGTGGACAAATACCGTGGATACTGACCTTTCCCGCGCAGTGGACTGTAGGGTTCAGCGACCTGATCAACGTGGCGATTGCGGTCCTTGTTGATTTGGCGTCACCGCTGTTTCGCGCGATGTCGACGCTGCTGGAATGGCCGATGCGCGCCATTCGTGACGGGCTGCAGGCGGTGCCTTGGCAGGTGCTGACTGCTGGGTTTGTCGCTGTTGCGTTGCGAGCGGGCGGGGCGAAACTGGCGCTCTTTTGTGCGGTCGCATGTGTCTATATCCAGACCTCCGGTTACTGGGTTGAGAGTTTGAATTCTCTCGCGCTGGTCAGCGTTGCCTTTCCGCTGTCGGTGCTGGCAGGGCTTGTGATGGGGGTTGTGATGAACAAGAGCCGCCGCCTGTCTTCTGTGCTGACACCAACGCTGGATTTCATGCAGACGGCACCTGCCTTTGCTTATCTGGTGCCGCTGATCGTGCTCTTTGGTTTTGGCCCCGTGGTGGGGTTGATTGCCAGCGCGATCTACGCGATCCCGCCGATGGCGCGAAATACCAAACTGGGATTGGATCTGGTGCCTGCTGACCTGCATGAGGTTGCAGCAATGACGGGCTGTTCGCCTACAAAACGGTTTTGGCTGGTGGAGGTGCCTACAGCGCTGCCGCAGCTCCTTGTGGGGCTGAACCAGACCATTATGGCGGTGCTGAGTATGGTGGTCTTTGCCGCCATTATCGGCGGGTTTGAGGATATCGGTTGGGAAGTGTTGCGCACCATGCGCCGCGCCCAGTTTGGCGAAAGTCTGATGGCAGGCGTGATCATCACGTTGATTGCGATCCTATTGGATCGGGTGACGCGCGGATTTGCCCTGCAGGCGCGCAGTCACACGGCACCCGCCACACCTCTTGGCCGCTACACGCTGGTGACAGGGGCGCTGATGGCGGTGATCTGGGGACTGAGTCTGACAGGTCTGGCTGCGGCTGAGGGGGTGCGCTTTGATCCTGCTGGGCAGATTAATACCTTCGTGGCTGACCTGAGCATTGCGATTGGCGGTTTCACTGATGGGCTGAAGAACGGCGCGATTTATTACTTCCTTCTGCCAGTGCGTATCGGGTTGGAAAAGGCCATCTCGCCCTACACTTGGGGCATTGCCTTTACGCCTGCGTTGCAGGCTGTCTACTGGGGGCTGCTTGCGCTCATCGCGGTAGCGCTGGCTTGGCGGCGCAGCGTCATGGGCGGCGTCGTCGTGGTACTGATTGGGATTTTCCTGTTCACTGGCACCACTGGCCTGCCGTGGCCTGCAATGATCGCCATTGCAGCGGCCATCGGGTTCTGGGCTGGCGGCTGGCGCATTGCCGGGCTTTGGCTGGGCACGCTGGGAATGATCGTGCTGTCGGGGCTTTGGGCGCCAGCGATGTTTTCGGTCTATATCTGCCTGTCGGCAATTGTGTTCTGCATCATCGTGGGCGGCGGCATCGGCGTATTGGCGGCGCAGTTTGGCGTCATCTCTGCGCTGATCCGGCCAGTGCTGGACTTGCTGCAGACGATCCCCCCATTTGTGTTGCTGATCCCTGTGGTGATGTTCTTTCAGGTGGGTGATTTCAGCGCCTTTCTGGCGATCATTTCCTACGCCATCGCACCGATGATCCGCTACACCGAACGTGGACTGCGCGATGTCCCGTCCGAGATGATTGAGGCAGGCATCAGCACTGGCTGCACCCCGCTGCAACTGCTGTTTCTGGTGAAGCTGCCCACCGCGCAGCGCCAGATCATGCTGGGGATCAATCAGGCGATCATGTATGCGCTGGCCATGCTGGCGGTCGCGGCCCTTGTGGGGTCGCGCGGATTGGGGCAGGAGGTCTATGTGGCCCTTGGCAAAGCGGACGCGGGTCTGGGCATCATGGCAGGCTGTGCCATTGCAGCGATTGCGATCTGCGTCGATCGTACCTTTGTCAGCGCACTGGCGGGTCAGCAGGGGACAGCATCGACTTGAGATCGGTGATCGAGGACCGGAACCACGGCCAGTCCTCGCCCACATCAGGGCGTGACACCAGATAGGCGGTGCGGGTGAATTCCGGGCTGCCCTCAACCTGAAACAACCGCTCTTCCGCCAGATGCTCCTGCACCATCCGCGCGGGCATATAGCCAGAGCCGCCCCATTTCAGCAGATAGTCAATTGCCCAGCTGCTGGAACTGATGGTGATCAATGGCGTGCGCGCGACTGAAAACGCCTCTGCATGCAGACGGCGAAATTCGGCCCCTAGATCGACGTAGATGTAGCCCGGGTCCCACTCGACAAAACTGCGCGGCTCTGTCGCGACCTGAATCAAACGGTCATCAAACAGGCGTTCCACATGCCATCCGCCTGATACTGCCGCATCAAACATCAACGCCACATCAACAAGGCCAGAGGACAGCCACCGCTCGATATCCTCCACGTCCCCTGCCCAGAAGGACAGCGCCACGTCGGGATGGTTTTCGCGCAGCCGGTCCGCCCAGATCCGGCCGGACCCCTCCCATAGATCGAAGTGGCAACCGACATTGCAGACGCTCTTGAATTCCTTACTCAAAGACAATTCCTGTCGTGCCTGCCCCCAAGCCTGCGACATGATTTCCGCGTAGCGCAGAAACTTGAAACCGGCGGAGGTCAACTCTGCCCCGCTGCGGCTGCGGATCAGTAGTTTTTGTCCCAACAGGTTTTCCAACGCGTTGATGCGGGTGGTTACGGTCGATTCCGTCACGTTCAGTCGCGCGGAGGCGCGGTTGAGGTTTCCGACCTTGACGACCTCTAGGAAGGTTTGGGCAAAAGTGACGTTCATGAGTGTGCCTGCAGATTTGATTTCTTCATCTTATCTGGTCACTAAATCTGATTAATTGCAACCATTTGCAGGCATGACATCGTGGTAGAGAGTGCGAAGAATGGCTTTTTTTCAGAGAGTTGTGGCTTGGTTTCGCTTTTTCATGGAACTGCCCATCTCTGGGTTTCTACGGGCTAGAAATGTGGGATTTGCCCCCTTACTCTCGTGCCGCTGGCGGGACCCCTCGCGGGCATGAATGACGACCTATATGGAATTTCCCGCAATGAGAAACCCGACTTTTGAGTTCACCCACGCGATCACCCGTCGCCCGACCGCCAGTATTGTCGACGGCCTTCGGGCCGAGGATATCGGCACCCCTGATCTGGATCAGATGCTGCGCGATCACGCCCATTATGTCGCTACGCTGAAGGCGACAGGGGCGGAGGTGATCGAACTCTCCGGTGCGGATGCCTTTCCCGATGCGGTCTTTGTTGAGGACACGGCATTGTGCCTGCCCAAAGGTGCGGTGCTGATGCGCCCCGGTGCTGCCAGCCGTCTGGGCGAAGTCGCAGAGATGGAGGCAACACTCCGTGAGTGTTTCAGCGACGTGCGCCAGATCACCAAGGGCCATATAGAGGGCGGCGATATTCTGGTGACGGATCGCGAGATTTTGGTCGGCCGGTCCGATCGTACCGATGCCGCCGGTGTGGCTGAACTGACAGAGATTGTGGCCGATTGGGGCCATAGCGTTCGTGAGGTGTTCACCCCGCCCGGCGTGCTGCATTTCAAAACCGACTGCTCGCTTCTGGATGCGGACACCATTCTGTCCACAAAACGTTTGGCGGAATCGGGCTGTTTTGAGGGCTACCGCGTGCTGCATGTGGCCGAAGGCGAAGAGGCCGCCGCGAACACCATCCGTTTCAACGACACGGTCCTGTGCCCCGCAGGCTTTCCGCGCACTGTGTCGATGCTGCACGAGAACGGCTATAAGGTGGTGGAGGTCAACAACTCTGAATGTGCCAAACTGGACGGCGGCATGTCCTGTTTGTCCTTGCGCTTCAACAAAGCCTAAGCGCCTGACTGGGAAACACGCTGCTCCGGGTCCGCGTGGATCCGGTGCGGCAGCGCTGGTGTGATTGCACAAATATCGGGCGCACAGCAGTAGTTTGCCGTCTTATTCGGCTTTTGTGCTGCAGAAACTTGTCTGCAGTTGCCGCAATTCATAGCATTTTTCTATGACCGACTGCCCCAGACTGCTGATTTTTTCCGACCTTGATGGCACTTTGCTGGATCATCAGACCTATCAGTGGACAGCTGCGTGCGACGCGCTGGAGGCGTTGAAAGCCGATGGTGCCGGGGTGGTTTTGGCCAGCAGCAAGACCGCGGCTGAGATTGCGCCGCTGCGCGAGAAGATCGGGTTTCAGGATTGGCCGGCGATTGTCGAAAACGGGGCAGGGCTTCTGCCTGCGGGCGTTACCACGACCCTCAAAACGCAACAATACGACGCCCTGCGCGCTGTCTTGGCCGGTATGCCTGCGTCCTTACGTGCGCTCTTTACCGGCTTTGGTGATCTGGACGCTACGGGGGTTGCTGCGATCACGGGCCTGTCGCAGGACGCCGCCGTGCTGGCCAAAATGCGCGCCTTTTCTGAACCCGGTACGTGGAGCGGGGGGGCGCAGGAACTGGACCAGTTCATGAACCACCTCGCTGCCAAAGAGATCACGGCCCAGCGTGGTGGGCGCTTTGTCACGCTGTCGTTCGGTGGCAACAAGGCCGACCGTGTGACCGAACTGACGCAGCATTATCGTCCCCGCCACACCATCGCGCTGGGGGATGCGCCAAATGACATCAAGATGCTGGAAACCGCTGACATCGGCGTGGTGGTCATCAATCCACACAGCGCCCCATTGCCCGTATTGCAGGGGGAGGACGCGGGCAAGATCATTCGCACCAAAGAGGCAGGGCCAAAGGGCTGGAACGCCGCCGTCCTGTCTTTGATGAAACAATTGAACGACTAAGGACCGTAAGACACATGGCCGACTTTCACCAAAACGGGAACATCGCAACGCTGCACAATCTGCGGACCCGATCGCTTGAAGAGTTGGAGCGCGAACTGTGCACCTTCGCCGACACGCGCAAAATCTCCCTCATCCTGCCCTGCCTCTATTCCGAGTTGGAGGGCGAGGCTATGCCCAACATCCTGAAAGAGCTGTCGCAGGTGAAATACCTGCACAGGATCATCGTGGGTCTGGATGCGGCGGATGAGGCTCAGTTCCGCAAGGCAAAGGCGTTTTTTCAAGGGCTTAATCAGAACCACATTGTGATTTGGAATGACAGCCCGCGCATGCTGGAACTGGGCGCGCGTCTGAATGCGTTGGGGTTGGCGCCGGTGGAGAAAGGCAAGGGCAAAAACGTCTGGTCCTCAA
Source organism: Thalassobius sp. Cn5-15 (assembly GCF_022347685.1). Lineage (GTDB taxonomy): Bacteria > Pseudomonadota > Alphaproteobacteria > Rhodobacterales > Rhodobacteraceae > Thalassobius. Next base: position 1,196,615 of record NZ_JAKRGF010000001.1, on the reverse strand, counting down.
TGGGGTACCTTCTGGGATGTGCAGACAGTTCGGTGATGGCGATCCACGATTGTGACATCCTCACCTATGACAAGGAACTGTTGGCGCGGCTGGTTTATCCGGTGGTGAACCCGACCTTCCCCTATCAGGTGGCCAAGGGGTATTACCCGCGCATCGGTGGGGGCGGTTTGAATGGCCGCGTGACGCGGCTGTTGGTCAGCCCCCTGCTGATTGCATTGAAGCGGGTGATTGGGGACCGTGACTACATCGATTACCTGCGCAGTTTCCGCTATCCGCTGTCCGGTGAATTTGCCATGCGTACGGCGATCCTGCCGGATCTGCGCATCCCGTCAGACTGGGGGTTGGAGATTGGCGTGTTGTCCGAAGCCTGGCGCAATCTGGCACCCAAAGCGGTGTGTCAGGTCGATATTTCGGACGCGTATGATCACAAACATCAGGATCTGTCGCCGGAAGAAGCGGCAACTGGCCTCAACCGGATGTCCACCGATATCTGCAAAGCGATTTTCCGTAAGCTGGCCGCCGATGGCACGGTGTTTACCGCCAATGTCTTCCGCACGCTGAAAGCCACCTATTACCGCAGCGCGTTGGACCTTTTGGAGGCCTATTACAACGATGCGCGCCTCAACGGGTTGGAGTTGGACCGCCACAAAGAGGAACAAGCGATTGAGCTTTTTGCCGAAAACATCATGCGCGCGGGGCAGGTGTTTCTGGAAAATCCCTATGAAACCCCCTTCATCACCACATGGAACCGCGTGCATGCGGCGGACAGCAGTTTCCTGACCGATCTGACCGCTGCGGCACAAGCGGACGAGGCCGAATACTAGCGTTTGTTTAGGGTCTGGTTTGAGGGTGTGTGATGGCAACCTGCGCATCCTGACGTCCCTGCGTCAATGTGGCGACTGTTAACAGATGAAAGAACTCGATAGCGATGACAGCCTGCGCAACAGCGAACAATAGTGTGGGTTATGTGATGGAAATCAGTTGGGTCAACTTCTTCCCCTTGGTGTTTTTTCCGTTTAAAATCATCGTGCTTGGCATCGGGATGTACTACGCCATCAAATGGCACCATGATCAGGACAAGAAAGAAAAGGCCGAAGCTTTGGAGCGCAAGCGCGCCCAAGAAGCGGCTGACGCGCCGCAAGAAACGCAGTCAATCTAAGGACACCCCGGCCTATGCCCGTTACTGGTGGGATCGGGGGGGCTCGTCCTCTCTAGGCACGGTTGGTGATCCAGCGGCACTGATAGGGCGCCAGCGTTAGTGCGTCCTTTGCCATATCCACCGGCTCGCCGCTGAGCAGGTCGATCCACACCTCATCCTCAATCAGATTCATCGACAGATGCGGGGTTTCCACCGTTTCTGGGCTGACGTTGTGCAGGGCAAAGATCGACTGATGGCGATCAAGGCTTTGTCGCCACACGCCAAAGACCTGATCATCCAGCGGCAGGGTGAACTGCGTGGCGTTGGGGTGGAACGCAGGCTGGGTGTTACGGACGCGCAACCGATCCGACAGTGCCGCGAGCACGCGTGCGTGCACTGATGTGGGATCGTCCAGATAGGCGTTCAGATCGGGGTAGTGCCAATTGTGCCGGTTGATCGCACGGTTCATGCCACGCCTCTCGACGCTGGCCAGATCATTGGGCGTGGCCAGCAGTGAGTGGATGTAAAACGCCGGTATCCCTTCCAGCGACATCGGAATTGTTTGGGAACAGAGGAAGCGGTCAAAATGATGCTCATCCTCACCGTCAAACGTCCGGCGCGTGGCTTCGTAAAACGTAGTGTTGATCTCATAGGGGGCTTCGCCGCCGCCGGGCAGGGCGCGCATGGACACCAGACCGCCTACATGGCGCACGGCGTCGATCATCTTGGCCTGTTCTTCATGTGGCAGGATGCCTTCAACGGGGCGCATGCCGATGCCATCGTGGCTGGCGGTGAAGTTCAGATAGGCGCAGCCCATCGGCGCGGGTGGCATGCCGCTTTGCCATTTGCGCAGCCGTTCCGCGGACCCTGACTGCATTGCATGCAGGATCAGGGGCGGCAGAGGGAAGTTGTAGATCATATGCGCCTCATCCCGATCGCCGAAATAGCTCATGTTCTCGGCCTTGGGGACGTTGGTTTCTGTCAGCAAAATGATCTTCTCTGAGGCGAAATCGCACAGCAATCGCATCAGTTTCACCACCGCATGGGTTTGCTGCATATGGATCGACGGCGTGCCGACCTCCTTCCACAGGAAGGCCACCGCATCCAGTCGGATGATCCGCACACCGTTGTCCACATGCAGTCGGATGATGCGCAGGAATTCCAGCAGGACCTCGGGGTTACGGAAATCCAGATCAATTTGATCATGGCTGAAGGTGCACCAGACGTGACGCGGGCCGCTTGATGTCTCTACCTCTTGCAGCAGGGGCGTGGTGCGTGGGCGGACCACCGCGTCCAGATCATCGTCGGGTGATGCCTCAAAGAAGAAGCGGTTGTAGGGCGGTTGCGCCTGCAGATATGCGTTAAACCATGTGCCCTGGCTGGACACGTGGTTCAGCACGAGATCCGACATCAGTTGGAAATCACTGGCGATGCGGTTGATATCGGGCCAGTCGCCCAACTGCGCGTTCACCGCGTAGAAATCGGTGACGGCGAACCCATCGTCTGAGGTAAACGGGAAAAACGGCAGGATATGCACGCTGTTTACCACGCCTTTTAGTCGGCGCAGCAGGAAATCATGTAGTAGATCCAGCGGTTTGTGGACGCTGTCCTGAATGGAGTTGCCGTAGGTGATGATCAGCGCGTCTCGCTCGCTCCACTGATTGTTGCCCGGTCGGCGGGCGCGTTTGCGCGGCTGTGCCTCCGCCTCGGGCCAGAAGGCGGTGAGGATCTGGTCTTTCAGCGCTTGGGCGTCAAGGTCAGGATAGATCTGATCTATAAGGGCGATCAGTCTGGCGTCGAGCGTATTGGGTAATGCAGCAGTCATGCCGCAAGGGTGACGGCAATTGTTGGACGCGACAAGGCGGGATCGCGTGATACGGGGAGGGCAGAGGCGCAGACGTCAAGGCGCAGCGAAAGCCGCGCCTAAAAATTAATCACCCAGCAATGAGGGAAGCGCGGGGGCAGGGGCGTTGCCGCCCGTTTGATGACGGGCGGCAACGCCCCTGCCTGCCTCAAACCTTTGTGGAGATGACTGCCTCAGCCGCGCGCTTGTTGAAGAAATCGGCCATCATCTGACCAAAAGCCTGATCGTCCAGCGGGGTGTCGATCACGGCGCCCACATCCGCGATCATTTGCGGCGGCAGGACACCCGGCGCGCGGTGGCGGATCAGGCCTTCGATGAAGAATTTCGTAAATTCGGGATGGGGCTGGATCGTCAGGATCTGACCATCAATCACCATGCCTGCGTTGGCGCAGAAATCGGTGCTGGCGTAGACCTCCGCGCCCTCGGGTGGGGTCAGAACCTGATCCTGATGCCATGCGTTCAGCACCATATCCTCGCCGTTCACCTGATAGGTGACGGGACCCGCGGACCAACCGCCTTTGAACTTCTCTACATGACCGCCAAGGGCCTGCGCGATGATCTGGTGGCCGAAACACACCCCGATCAGCGGTTTGCCCGAAGCACGGATGTCGCGGATCAGCTGTTCCAGCGGCGCGATCCAGTCATGATCTTCATACACCCCATGTTTGGAACCGGTGATCAGCCAGCCGTCTGCCTCATCCACAGAGGCAGGGAAGACGCCATCAACGACGAAGTAATCCACATAGTCAAAGCCGTTGCCCTCCAGAAGGGTGGCGAACATGCCGGCGTAGCTGCCCAGATCGTCTTTCATCTCATCCGGCATGTGGCCGGTTTGCAGGATGCCGATTTTCATAGTGTGTCGTCTCTTCGTCTTTGGGGTCTTTAGGGGGCGCGGTGGGTTAGACCGATTCTAGATAGGTTTCTAGCCGCTCAGCAGCGTCCATATTGGCGATCTCGCGGAGTTCCTGACGTTTGGTGAGCACCATGTTTCGGATCAATTCGGTCGGGAATAGGCGGGCGACCTCTGCGCTGGTTTCAAAGGTATCGATGGCTTCGGCCCAGTCGGTGATGATTTGCGGCAGCTCCTGATCGTAGGAGTTGCCGGTGATCGGCGCGGGCGGCTCTACGCCGTCTTCAATCCCGTTCAGTGCAGCGCCAAGGATGGCGGCCAGCATCAGATAGGGGTTCACATCACCACCTGCAACGCGGTGTTCAATGCGCCGTGCCTGTGGCGGACCGGAGGGGACGCGGATAGCAGCTGTTCTGTTTTCATGGGCCCAACAGATCGAGGTGGGTGCATGTGCGCCGGGCACCATCCTGTCATAGCTGGCCGCATGTGGGGCAAAAACCAGCGTGCTGTCGCGCATCGCTGCCATACAGCCCGCAATCGCGTGGCGCAGGGTATCGCTGCCGGTATCGCTGCCATCGTCAAAGACGTTGTTGCCGTCCTGATCAAGGACGGAGAAATGGGTGTGCAGGCCGGTGCCTGCTTCATCCGCATAAGGCTTCGTCATAAACGTGGCGGCGCAGCCATGTTTGCGCGCCAGCCCTTTGACCAGCATCTTGAACAGCCATGCGTCATCGGCGGCCTTCATCGCATCGCCGTGCATCAGGTTGATCTCAAATTGCCCTTTTGCGGCCTCGGAAATCGCAGCGTCGGCAGGAATGCCCATTGCATCGCAGGCCGCATAAAGATCGCTGAAGAACCCGTCAAAGGCATCCAGCGTGGCCAGCGACAGGATGTCCGGGCGGGCGCGTTTCTTGCCAGTGGTGGGCAGGGCGGGCATTTCCAGCCCTTCGCCACTGTCATCGACAAGGAAAAACTCCAGTTCTACCGCAGCGACGGGGGACAGGCCGCGGGCGGTGTAACGGTCCAGCACACGCTGCAGCGCATGACGCGGGTCACCATCGTAGGGCGTGCCGTCCTCATGCACCATCCACACCGGTACTAGCGCGGCCGGATTGTCCAGCCACGGCATTGGCAGTGGGCCGCGATCGGTCATGTGCAGGAACCCGTCCTGATCGCCACTTTCAAATACCAACGGGCTGTTTTCGATATCACCGCCCCAGATGTCGAGGTTCAGCACCGAATAGGGGAACCGCGCCGTACCTTCGGCAAGTTTGCCGGCAAATTGCGATGGAATGCGTTTGCCACGCGGCACGCCATTGAGGTCAGCCGCCGCCAGCCGGACAGAGCGTACATCGGGGTTGGAGGAGAGCCAGTCTTTCATCTGTCACCATCGCTTCGCTAGGGCGGTTCCTGCTGCGCGAGCAGGGCCCGAGGTCTCAAATTCCTGATCATGTTGCACCGCCCCGAAGGGCAGTGCAATAATTTGATCAAATATTTGATACTATCGGATCAGATTTGGACGCAAGCGAATTTTACGCTTGGTGTTTTGCGGCAGGTGGCGGTTCAGGTAGCGGTTTACCGCCCCGAAAATCCCCACAATCGCCAGCGTCAGCAGGATGAAGTAGAACGCCAGAATGGGGTAGGGGATAAACGGGTTGAAGGTTTTATCTGCGAAATAGCGTGCATAATAGAGCGCATCACCCTGTTGCCGCCACGCGGGGAAGCCCGAAAAATAGACCAGCGTTGTGGCGTGGAAGAGAAAGATCGCTTCATTCGTGTAGGCAGGCCATGCCAGACGCAGCATTGTGGGCCAGGTGATTTTGCGAAACTTGTTCCAACCGGAAAACCCGTAGGCATCCGCTGCCTCCATATCCCCGCGCGGGATCGACAAGAGGGCGCCGTGGAAAATCTCTGCCGAATAGGCAGAGGTGTTGAGGAACAGCACAATCAGCGCGCCCAGCCATGCCGCCGACAGCGGGTCAAAGATCGGGGACACGCTTTTCAGGTTGAGGAACAGGAAGTAGGCGAAGAAGAACTGGATAAACAGCGGCGAGCCACGGAAGAGGAAGATGAACCACTCCGCCGGTTTGCGTGCCAGCGGGTTTTTTGACAGTTTGCCCACCGCCAGCAGGTTGGCGAACAGGAACCCTGTCAGCACCGCCAGTGTGCCGAAATAGATGTTCCAGATCATGCCGGACCCGATCAGCACAAACTGATCGCACAGCGTATACTCGCCGCGCGGCAGCAGGCGTTCACCATAGCCGAGCGAGCGGAATGCGTAGTCTTGCAGGGTTTGCCAACAGCTCATGCCGCTTTCCTTTGCGCTTCGCCGCCGACGGTGGCCTGACCGTGGGACAGTTTCAGGGTGAGGCGGTCCAGAACAACCTCGGACACGCGGGTAAAGGCAAGGTAGAAGACCAGAAGCGCGAGGAAGTACCACATCCGCCAATCCCCATGCGGGTAGTCGGTGAACCGCGCCTGTTTGCTGGCGCCCAGTTCGCGCGCCCAATAAACGATGTCTTCGACACCCAAGAGGAACAATAGCGGGGTCGCCTTGATCAGCACCATCCACAGATTCGACAGGCCCGGCAGCGCGTAAATCCACATCTGTGGCACCAACACGCGCCAGAACGCTTGGCGATGGGTCATGCCGTAGGCCTCTGCCGTTTCGATCTGACCGCGCGGCACGGAATTCATCGCGCCCTGCAACACGTTTCCAGCAAAGGCGCCGAACACGATGGAAAAGGTCAGCACCGCAAGGCTGAAGCCATACACCTCATGGATCCACTGCGGGGAGGAGTTGAGCGGCATCTTGGCGCCGTCGCAGATGACAAAGTCAGCGCCTTGGCGGATGGGGTCGGTCCAATCCGGGCAGCGCACCTGATGCAGCAGATATTCAATGCCCTGATCCAGAGCGATGACAAAAAACAGGAAAAAGGCAATGTCGGGCACGCCGCGCACAATGGCGATATAGCCTTTGCCTAGCCAGCTCAGCGGCGTCAGGCGCGCCCGTGCGGCCATCGCACCGGCAAAGCCAAAGCCCAGCGACACCGGGGCAGTGACAGCCAGCAGCAACAGAACCGTCCCGAAGGACGCATAAAAGCTCAGGTGCTTGCCTGTGGTCAGGTAGCAGCTCAACCACTGGAGACCTTCCAGCGTGGCAGGATCAGCGCAATAGGAAAAAATGGTGGGCCTCTTTCACTGGCGCAGATCGGGCAGGGCGCGATCTGTGGAAAAGGGAAAGGGCGGGGGGCATCTGCCCCCGCCCTCAATATCGTGGGAGCGAAAGCTTAGAACTGGCCTTCGATTTCCCATTTGGCCAGCAGTGCGTTCAGCGAACCGTCTGCTTTCATCGTTGCGATAGCTGCGTCGAACTTGCCGCGCAGGTCGTCGTCGGACTGGCGGAATGCCATGCCGATGCCGCCGCCCAGATAGACGTCACCCAGGAACACCAGGCCGCCTTCGGCAACGATCGGGTTCAGGTAGTCTTTGTCCGACAGAACCGCGTCCACTTCGCCGGATTTCACCGCAGCAACAGTTTCATCGGGGGTGGGGAATTCCACCAGGGTAGCACCGGTGCTGGCAACGTGCGCCGCCTGAATGGTGGAGGACTGCGCCGAAACAACGGCAGCGTTTACGTCAACACCTTCGGCAACCGCAGCATAGGCCGACGGCGAGGGCTGGGTGTAGCCTTGGGTGAAGTCAACAACTTCGGCGCGCTCTTCGGTGATCGACATGCCAGCGATGATGGCGTCGTAGTTGCCCGAGGTCAGGTTGGGAATGATCGAATCCCAGTCGTTGGTCACCCACTCGCATTTCAGTTCGGCGCGTTTGCACAGCTCATCGCCCAGCTCACGCTCGAAACCGTCCACTTCACCGGCGTCGTTCAGGAAGTTGTACGGAGGGTAGGCGCCCTCGGTGCCCAGACGCACAACGTCAGCAGATGCGATACCAGCGGTCAGCGCCAGTGCAGCGGTGCTCAGGATCAGATTTTTCATTTAGGTTACTCCCCTTGGGTTACAGGTTTTAGTCCTGGTTGTGTTGAACTTCTTGGTGCTCTTCAGCCCGCCACATCACGCACGTCAGGCGTGAACAGTGGCCGACAGAAACTGTTTCAGACGCTCACTTTTTGGCGCACCGAACACCTCATCCGGTGTGCCCTGTTCCTCGATCAGACCCTGATGCAGGAACACCACGTGGCTGGAGATATCAGACGCCATTTTCATGTCGTGCGTCACGATCAGCATGGTCCGACCTTCGGCGGCCAGATCCTTGATGACCTTGATCACCTCTTGCTCCAACTCGGGATCAAGCGCGGAGGTCGGTTCATCAAAGAGCAGCGCCTCAGGCTCCATGCACAGGGCGCGGGCAATCGCGGCACGCTGCTGCTGGCCACCGGACAGCTGGGCGGGATAGACATCGCATTTGTCGCCGATGCCAACCTGTTCCAGATAGCGGCGGGCGGATTTTTCCACCTCTGCCTTGTCGCGGCCCAGCACTGTGACCGGCGCCTCCATCACGTTTTGCAGGATGGTCATATGGGCCCACAGGTTAAACTGCTGGAATACCATCGACAGGTTGGTGCGAATGCGCAGCACCTGTTTGGCATCGCCCGGCTGACGGTGGCGCTGATCGCCTTTCCAGACCACCGGTTCGCCTTTGAACAGGATGTCGCCCTGCTGGCTATCTTCCAGCAGGTTGGCGCAGCGCAGGATGGTCGACTTGCCCGACCCTGAAGAGCCGATCAGTGACACCACGTCGCCACGACGCGCAGTGATATCAACGCCCTTGATCACCTCAAGGTCGCCATAGGCCTTGTGCAGACCACGAATTTCAATAACTGGATCCAGTTCGGACACGGACGCCCCTGACAATTTTATCCCCGATTTCGTCAGACACTAGGGACCATATTCTGAACCAGCGCAACGTGCAAAACGTCGCTTTGATCATGGAATCGGACAATCTGACAGACGTTCAGTCGCAAACTGTCAGGGAAAAGGCAATATCCCTTACTACTTTGCAGTTGCAGCATTAGGCAGAGCACTGCAGCATCGTCACAATGCCCGAAAGCTTCGGCTTTTTGACGAGAGATGTGTCTGAATTGCCGTGTATGCCGCCGACATATCTGCAAGTCCGGCGGCGGGCACAATTGGGTGCGTCCTAGGGCATTGGGGTTGGGTGGGGCAGGCCTCAGCTGTTCTGACTGGCCCGTTGCCGCGCAAGCGCGCTGTCGCGGTCATTGATTCCCAAAAGGTTCGCCACCACCCGCAACAGCGCATCCTCGTGTTGATCGCGACTGCCATCGGCCAGAACCACGGACCAGAGCGCCTCGACCACACCCAGCCGTTTCTCATAGGGTACCGCGTCCTTGATCGCACGGGTGAAGCGCACGGTATCGGGGGCTTCTGCCTCCAGCACCTCGGCCTCACCGCGCAGGGCGGCGGCTGCAGCAGCATCAAGGGCAAAGCGCGCCGCAAGGATACGATCAATGCGGGCGATCTCTGCCGGGGCATATTCATTGTCCGACCGGGCCACCCGCACCAGAAGGGCAGCCAGCGCAAGGCGGGCGTCAAAGTCAGATAGGGGGGCGGGGGCGGGCTGTGTCAGCCGCTTCAGGAAATCTGCAAACATGGGGATGATATAGTCATAGCAGCAGCGCGCTGCCAATAAAGAACCTGTGTTGGGGTGGGATGATGGCAGGCGCTTTAGTCGCCATATCCTTCGACAATGACCAGATCACCGCTCGATACCGGGTCGCGCAGTGCCTTTGCGGCCTGATATTCCGGCGATTGGTAACAGGCCTTGGCGGTGGCGTAGTCCTTGAACTCCAACACCACAGTGCGCGCACGACTTGCGCCCTCCAGTTGTTCCTGCGCGCCACCTCGGACAAGGAACTTGGCGCCGTATTTCGCAAAAGCTGCGGCATTGGCGGCGCGGTATTTTTCATAGGCTTCAGGGTCGTTTACATCCACATGGGCCACCCAGTACGCTTTGGTCATCGCTATTGCCTTTCACTTGGTCCTCTGCGCCGCAGGGTGTGGGCCGCGGGCGCAGAGGTCAAGCGGTGATTGGTTGTGGCAAGCGGTCTAGAACAGGTTGACCACCGCGCCCGTGCCAAGCTTGCTGCCGTCATAGCGCAGCGTTGCGGTTTTCAGGCCGCGTCCGTCCAGCCCTGCCAGCGAAAGGGTCCACAGGGGCGATCGCAATGATGCAGGGACCGCCGCGCGACGGGCGAGGCTGAGGGTGGTTTTGGTCCCATCCGCAAAGCGCAGATCCACCTTGATGCGCTGTAATTTCGCCTCCGGCGCACGTACGGTCAGCAGGCTTGGGCTTATATCTGACAGAGGCAGCTTGGTCTTGCCGTCTGCCTCCATCTCAGCGACGGCAATAGGCTGGGGCGCGCGTCGCAATTCTAGTGCGCCCAACAGCTGGCGTAGCGTGCTGATCGAGGTGACGCCTTCGGTGTAGGGCAGTTCCCAGACCACCAGATCATAGGCACCGGGGGCATCAAGCAAGCCTGCGTTCACCACACCCTCAATCGCGCCAATTGCCCCCCCGCCCGAGACCGAATGATTGGTCACATCCGCCCCCAGCGCGGCGGAGATGGCGTGGGCCACGCGGTAGGCGTCTTTCTTGTACCGGTTGCTGAAGCTGGATCCCGCCAGCAGGATTTGCGGTCGATCCGAGGTGTCCGCCAGCAGGCCAAGGGTGTCGTCATCGTTGTCTGGCTCAAACGCGGGGATCGGCATTTCCACAGGAGCGATAGGTTTGGCGCAAACGTTTTTCGTCATCTTCGCCAGCGATCCCTTCTCGACAAAACTGTCCGTGGATGTGGGCGCAGGGCGGCGGACATCGCGGCCTGCAAAGGCCGACAGATCCGCTGCCTGCCAGCCCTCATGCGGTGTGGCGCTAGACGGCTGAGGGTCTGGCGCGGTGGCCTTGGCAACCACCTCTTCGGCAAGGGCCACAGCACTTTGTGCAGCCCCAACCGGGGTCCAGTGGGTATCATGGCGGTAATAATAGGCATCGCGCAAAGCGTCATCTTGCGTGGCGACGTTCAGCAGGTCAGGCGCCAATGCCCCTGCCGCGCGCAGTTCAGCCACCATCTGGTGAAACTCGGCACTGACGGCTTGCGTGTCATATTGGACGGGGCCGCCGGACAGCGCCTCTAGCTGTGACTGCCCTGCCACCAGCGGGCGCGGTGGCGGCATCAGGATGGCCAGTTCAGTGCCTTGAGCGCGAAAGGCGGCGACGATCCGGGCCAAGAGCGCCTGTGCCTCGCTGTCTGGCGTGTAGTTCGTTTTCATCTGATCGGCCGTTATGATCCAATCCGTCGGACTTCCCGACAGAACGGGTGCCAGTTTGCGGTACTTATGTGGCATCTGATCGGCCGATGTGAAGGCATCGCACAACGGCGCAGCAGTGGCCGGTGTCATGCACAGTAACGCGGCCAAAGCGGGAGCGGCACAGATGGTCTTGATCGTGGTGGGCAGGGGCGCGATGCGGGGAAGGGGCATAAAATGGATCATGGCTTATCACTCCAGCTTTGAATGTAGCGTTCTGGGATTTCCCAAATGACTATGTGAGGTGTCTCATCTGCGGTACTGGCGCCTGTGAGCTGCGCCAGAAACTGCTCCATCGGTGTGAACGGCCCGCGTCCTGCCTGCGCATATGATAGCACATCCGCGCGTAGTTTGGTTTTCAGAAACCCGAGGAAGTGGAAATCCGCTCGTTCGGAAAAACTGGTCCCGACCAGGGCAACCGGGGGCGGTGCGGCGTCAAACAGGCCAAGTGTTTGGGGCGCAACGGCTTCGGTCTGGTAGGTGGTGATCTGTTCTGCGGCGGGGCCGACCCGCGCCTGCCACGGCCCGGCATCTGCGAAAGCGATCAGATCGCCGCGAAACGTCTGTGTGCCGGTCCGGCTGGTGCGAAAGGTGGTGTGGTCAGGGATCAGATCGGCGATTTTCGTCGCAATTGCACTGGCCGCAGCGGCGGCACCTTCGGGCGACCAATGCGTGTCAGTGCGCATATAGCTGTTTGACACGGACAGCGCAGGGCGCAGGTCAATGCTTTGCAGTCCGGCGCTGGCGATCTGATCCAGTAGCAGGTCATATCGCGCCTGATACTGCGATGATCGTGCACGGCCCAGTTCCGTCGCCATCATCCGGGCCTTGTCCGGCACGATGACCGGGAACAGGGTGATGCCGTGGTCGCTCAACTTGTCCTTTGTCATTGCCAGATATGTGACGAAATCAGGGTGCGGCGCGGGCGCTGCCAGCTCTTCTGTGGTGAAGAGCGTGTCGTTCAGACCCAGTACTGCGCCCTCGCTGACCTCCCGCAATGCGGCGATTTTGAAGGCGGTCCAGCTGTGGCGGGCCAGATCACGCAGCGGGAAGGTCTGCTCGAACCGCTGCTCATATCCGCGTTGCGCCGACCCTGACAGCAGAGCGGCACTGGGACGTGTCAGGTCGGCGACGGGCGTGTGTGACAGGGTCCAGACACCGGGCACAAGGGTCAGTGCCAGAAACGCTGCAGCGAAGCGGTGGTGCGGTAGGGATGTGGGAAATGTCTGCATCAAGGTGGTCCTTTCCGCGGTTGGGTTTAGAATTGGAAGTAGAGAAAGGGCGCCTCACCACGCGCCTGAATAATCACCGCGCAGAGGGCAAAGAGGGTGAGGGCGCGCAGGCCCGCCAGTCCAGAGTGGGTGGGGGGTGTGGCGGCAGGCAGAAGGCTGCGCAGGGCAGGCCACCACATCGGATGCACAGATAATACCGCGCCTAGGATCAGGCAGATCACCTCTGTAGGGCGGGTCATCAATGCGACTTCGGCGCTTATCGTCCAGCCGTTCTGGCCGATCATGCCACCATAGATCGCAAAGCCCTGCGCGATGCTTTCCGCGCGAAACATCACCCAGCCGATCAGCACAAACACCAGGGTCAGCGGCCAGGCGATCAGGCGGGGCCATACGGTATCGCGCCCCTTCGCGCCAAATGCACGTTCAATCGCCATCAGCCCACCATGCCAGATCCCCCACAGAATGAAGGTCCAGTTGGCCCCGTGCCACAGCCCGCCCAGCACCATCGTCAGCAAGAGGTTGCGATAGGTGCGCACAGATCCCGCGCGGTTGCCACCCAGCGGCACATAGAGATAATCGCGCAGCCACGTGGACAGGCTGATATGCCAACGGCGCCAGAATTCGGTCACAGACCGGCTGACATAGGGGCTGTTGAAGTTTTCCATGAAGCGGAACCCCAGCATCAGCCCCAGACCAATCGCCATCGCTGAGTATCCGGCAAAGTCAAAAAACAGCTGTACCGCATAGGCACTGGCCGCCAGCCAGGCCTCTGTCGCGCTGGGTGCGGGCAGGGCGAACAGCCGATCGGTTAGCGGCGCAACGCTGTCGGCAATCAGGATCTTCATCGCCAGACCCGTGATGAAACGGCGCACACCTTGGGTGAACTTCGCCATTGTGTGGCTGCGGTGTTCAAACTGATGCGCCAGATCCTTGTAGCGTAGAATAGGACCAGCGATCAGCTGCGGGTAAAGCGTGGAAAAGGCCAGAAAATCCACCAGTCTTCGCGCGGGCGGCGCATCACCACGGGCGACATCCAGAATGTAGCTGATAGACTGAAACACCAGAAAGGACAGCCCGATGGGCAGCACGATTTCTGGCAGGCTGATCCCGCCGCCAGCCTCAACCCCCAATCGCGTCAACGCGTCCGTGTAGGATCCGGCAATGAACCACGCGTATTTGAACCAGCCGAGGATCGCGATATTTGTCACCACCCCGAACCGCACCGCCCAGAGGCGGCCTTGTTCGGTTGTGGCCCGCAGCGCCAAGGCGCCCGCCAGATAGCTGAGCGAGGCAATCCCCAGCACCAGCGCCAGATACCCTAGTTTCCACCAGCCATAAAACAGGCAGCTGGCGATCAGCAATGTCTTGGTCCGGTGACGCGGTGGTGTCAGGTAATAAGCCACCAGAAACAGTGGCATAAATCCAAAAAGGAAAATCGGTGTGGAAAAGACCATATCGCGCCCCCTTATTTCAGCCGTTTAGCGACATCGCGCACCACGGGACCGAAGCGGTTTTCCAAAAGGCGTGCGCTATCATCCTCCACCACAAAGGTCAGGTTCTGCCCCCGTGTCAGCGTCAGATCAAAACGGCCAAGGATCTGCCCATCGCTGACACGTTCGACTGCCACCGTGGCGCGTACCGGATTGACCGCACGGCTGGCCGCGCTTCCTGCGGGCAGGGGGGCGATCACCTCGGTTCCGGCGCCGGGCAGGATCAGGCGCACCGGTGCGGGACCAGTGTTGAGCAGGATCAGATGTACCTTGGCGGCTGTTTCACGGGCCGGTTCCCTGATCAGGCGAGGGGCGGACGGGCTGGAGGTCAGGCTGTAATAGCGACCCGCTTCGATGTCATTGTGTGGTTCGGGCAGATCGGCGGCGCTGATCGCCAAATAGGTGTCGTGCGGCATATCTGCCAGATCCATCTGCGCACCCCCCACCGGCGCGCGATCCGCAGGGCCATCGTATTCTGCCAGCAGGCGCACAAAGACCGCATCTGCGGGTGCGGGCGCTTCATATAGGGCGGCATCTGTGGCCAGAGCGGCGCCTGAGAGCGTGAGCATGGGGATCAGGGCCACTATGGGACGTGCTGAAAATCGGGTCATAAAATCGCTCCTCTGTGCGTCTGCACTTTGGATAGCGCGACCCGGCTGACGGACGGCGCGCGCTGGCGGATAGGGGCGTGAGCAAAGGTATAGGCGGCGCATCCTTCGCGCTGTCGCCTATGCACAGAAAACCGCCCGCGCATTGCGGCGCGGGCGGTTGTTAGGTCGGGACTTGGGTTGAGTGGTTCAGCTGACGCCGCGCCGCGTGGCCAGTTCTGCGGCGACAGCTTTGATCGTCGCAGATTTCAGTGGACCAGCGGTGCAGGCCGCCGCCACGCCGCTGTCCCGGCAAAAGCGGTTTACCGCGCGGATCAATGGCGCGTTCATATAGGGGCTGGCGCGACCAACTGGATAGCCCAGTTGGCGTAACTCATCCTGCAGGATGCGCACATAGGCGTTTTTGTTGATCCGGGCGGTGACAGACAGGGCGCGGGCGTAGACATCCGCAGGTGCGCTTGCCACCAGATCCTCTGACAGCAACCAGAACCTTGCGGGGTTTGCGTCACGGGCCAGATACAGGCCTTCCTCCACCCGTATCTTGTCGCGCAGACCCTCCGTGCGCAGCAACGTCTGTCGCATTTTCAGTGTGCCACGCGGATGGCGCTGGGCGCGGTAGTAGCGCAAGAGCGCTTCGGCTGCTTTGGTATCACCTGCCGCATGGCGACTGTGTAGGGCGCCCAGCACCTGATTTAGATTGGCAGGCCGGCGGTGCAGCCGTACGGCGGCGTCCAGCAGATACATCTCTGCCTCGCGCAGGCCGGTGCCTGATAGCCCAACCAGACGGTCAAACCCTGTCGCCTGCAGCGATAGCGGGCCTAACCGGCCAGTGGCATGGGCCCAGGCTAAAACGGCGTCAGCCTTGAGGTGGCCCGCTTCGCTTGCCTGCGTCAGCGTATCAAGGGCCTGCCGGTACTGACCGTCACTCATATAGACCTTGCCCAGTGACATCAGCGACGCATCACGGCCATTCGCAATGGCCTGCTTGTAGTAGGTGATCGCGGCCTCGGTATCCTGCGCAACGCCCAGACCCTTTAAACTGAAGTATCCCAGCCGATCAGAGGCCCGTGCATAGCCTTCCTGCGACAGTGTCTTTAGTGCCGTGATGGATTGTTGCGGATCTGTCGCGTGCAGCGTCATTGCCGCTGCGAAACGTTGTTTCTCTGTCAGATCTGCGGCCGCGCTGGCCTGAGGTAACGATATCGCAGCCATCACACACAGGGCCATAGCCCAACCACGGACGTCAGCACCCGATGGGGGGGCGGTAAAAATATGCGCGGCGGTGAATGCGGGGGGAAAACGTACCATGACGGTCACTCCTTAATCAAAGATAGGATGAGCCTAGGTTACGCCACCCCCCGTGAGGCGAGCGCGATCGGATAGGATCTGCGCCTTTCGGTGCACGTCCTGCGCGGAAGGTGAGCGGACGGCGCAAGCGGGTAAGGGGGCAACACTAAAACTGAGTCTTAGATTCTGGTTTTTGACTTAGATCAAATAATATATATTGAATGTGATATATGTGAGGCCGTATGGCGCCTGCCGAGGAAAACCGCCTGAATTCCTCCCCCAAAGACCCCATTTTGGCACCATTCAGCCGATGACCCAAAAGGATTGAAAGAATGAAAAAACCATTGCTGGCGGCAGTTGCTGCCCTTGCCATGACATTGCCGCTGGCCGCCCCGATTGCGGCTGAAGAGGCACCGGAAACGCTGGTCACGATCCTGACCGCGCCGGAGCCGCAGACACAGTTGATGGCCATGGTGCTTGCGACGCAAGCGGCGCAAAAGGGGGTGGCCCCGCATGTGCTGTTGTGTGGGCCTGCCGGTGACATCGCGCTGAAAGACGCCCCTGAAAGCGCCACCGCGCCGCAGCCACCGATGGCCATCAGCCCGCAGATGCTGCTGGGAAAACTGGTGGCAATGCCCGGCGCCAAGGTGGAGGTCTGCGCGCTTTACCTGCCCGCCAAAGGCGCGGGTGCAGAGGTGCTGATGGACGGCGTCACCGTCGCCAAACCGCCAGCAATGGCCGCGGCAATGGTCGCCCCTCATGCGCGTGTTGCCAGCTACTGACCTTCTCAGAACCTGCGCCGCATGCTTTGGCGCAGGTTTTTTCTTAATCTACTCAATTGCATACAAAGGTGTACATCTATGACGGCACATCTGAACAGACGTCAAATCCTCTCGCTTGCGGCTGGGGGCGCGGCACTGGCGGCGGCTGCACACTCTCCGGCACAGGCGAAGACCATCAGCACAAAGGCCCGCATCGTGATCATCGGCGCAGGGGCAGGCGGCACCGCACTGGCCAACCGGCTGGCGCGCCGCCTTGATGGTGCCACGATCACCCTGATCGACCCGCGTGTGGACCACCTGTACCAACCGGGGCTGTCACTGGTCGCGGCAGGGCTGAAACCGGCGGATTATGTGGTGTCCAAGACCACCGATTGGCTGCCCAAGGGCACGACCCTGATTTCTGAGGCCGCCGCCGCCATTGATCCTGAGGCACAGGTTGTGGCCACCAGTGGCGGCCAAAAGGTGGGCTATGACTTCCTTGTCGTTGCGCCTGGGCTGGTTCTGGATCACGATGCAATCGACGGGTTCTCTTTGGATATGGTCGGCGAAAACGGCATCGGCGCGCTCTATGCTGGCCCGCAATACGCCGCCGCCACGTGGAAAGCGGCCTCCAAATTCACCGAAGAAGGCGGCGTTGGCCTGTTCACCCGCCCGGCGACGGAAATGAAATGCGCCGGTGCGCCGCTGAAACACACCTTCCTGATTGAGGATATCACCCGCACCAATGGCAATCGCGGTAAGGCAGAGCTGCATTATGCCGCGCCGCAGGGCAGCCTGTTTGGCGTGCCAATTGTGGCTGAAAAAGTGCGGATGCTGTTTGGCGACCGTGGCATCAACACCCATATGAAGCACACCCTGACCGCAATTGAGGCAGGGGCGAAACGGGCCTACATGACGGATGCTGACGGCAGCACGGTGGAGATGGACTATGACTACATCCACGTCATCCCGCCGCAACGCGCACCGGATGTCATCCGTCAATCCGGCCTGTCGTGGGCGGACAAATGGACTGATCAGGGCTGGGTCGAATGTGACAAAGGTACGCTGCAGCACCTGCGTTATGACACGATCTGGGCATTGGGCGATGTGGCAGGCGTGCCAAAGGGCAAGACCGCCGCTTCGGTCAAATGGCAGGTGCCGGTGGTGGAGGACGGTCTGATCGCCGCCATCGAAGGGCGCGATCCAACCGAAATCTACAATGGCTACACTTCCTGCCCGATGATCACCCGCGTAGGCCGCGCCATGCTGGTCGAGTTTGATTACAACAACAACCTTGTCCCCTCCTTCCCTGGCGTGATCGCCCCGCTGGAAGAGCTGTGGATCAGCTGGTTGATGAAAGAGGTGGCGCTGAAGGCCACCTATAACGCGATGTTGCGCGGCGACGCCTGAGGAGGACGTGATATGAAAGACCTGACCCTAACCACCCTGATTGCCGTGTTTGAGGAAATCTTTGGCACTGCGCTCTTCTGGGCCATGGTGGCAGCTGCCGCATTGGTGACACTGGCCTATGTTGTCGTGTTGATCCGTGATCGCCATGTCAGCTGGCGCAAGTTTCTTTATGCACAGCTGTCTATGCCCGTTGGTGCGGTGGTGGCTGTATGGTTTGTGATGTCGATGACCAATTCCAGCCTTGCCAGTCTGGGCGGGCCGCTGGATGTCATTATCCTGCTGGCCATCGCGCTGGCTGGCGCAATTGGCGCAGCGGTCTTGGTGTACACTGCGCAGTCCCTGATGCAGCCGCCAAGCAAAACATCCGAGTAGGGCATACGAAAGGTCCCGAACATGAAAAAGGCGCCCTTAATGGGGCGCCTTTATTTATTTTGTTATGTGATCCTTAGACCAGACGCGATACCTCGACCGCGGCGCGGACGAAATCTTTGAACAAGGGATGTGGATCAAAGGGTTTCGACTTCAATTCCGGGTGGAACTGCACGCCGATGAACCACGGGTGATCTTTCCATTCCACAATCTCGGGCAGGCGACCATCTGGCGACATGCCGGAGAATTGCAGGCCGCAGGCCTCCAGCTTTTCGCGGTATTTGGTGTCGACTTCGTAGCGGTGACGGTGGCGTTCCTCAATCGCGGTGCTGCCGTAGACCTGCGCGACCTTCGATCCTGCGGCCAGCGTCGCGTTATAGGCGCCCAGACGCATGGTGCCGCCCTTGTCGTCGGTTTCCTTGCGGCGCACGGTGGCGTTGCCCTGAACCCATTCTTTCAGGTGGTAAACCACCGGTTCAAAACGTTTTTCACCTGCTTCGTGGTCAAATTCCTCAGACCCCGCGGTGGTCAGGCCGGCGGCGTTACGCGCGGCCTCGATCACGGCCATCTGCATGCCCAGACAGATCCCAAGGTAAGGGACTTTACGCTCACGGGCGAACTGTGCTGCTTTGATCTTGCCCTCAGTGCCACGCTCGCCAAAGCCGCCGGGCACCAGAATGGCGTCGAAACCTTCCAGATAGGGGGCGGCGTCTTCGTTGTCGAACACCTCGGAGTCGACCCATTTCACGTTGACCTTGACCTTGTTGGCCATGCCGCCGTGTGTCAGGGCCTCTTTCACCGATTTATAGGCATCTTCCAGCTGGGTGTATTTGCCGACGATGGCGATGTTCACCTCGCCGTCCGCGTTGTAGATGCGGTCTGCCACATCATCCCATTTGCTGAGGTCAGGGCGCGGTGCCGGCGCGATGCCAAAGGCATCCAGAACGGCCTGATCCAGACCTTCGCGGTGGTAGGCCAGCGGCGCTTCATAGATTGATTTCAGGTCATAGGCGGCCACAACCGCCTCTTTGCGCACGTTGCAGAACAGCGCGATCTTCTCACGCTCTTTTTCAGGAATTTGCTGTTCGGAACGGCAAACCAGAATGTCGGGCGCGATGCCGATGGATTGCAGTTCTTTCACGCTGTGTTGGGTCGGCTTGGTCTTCAGTTCACCCGAGGCTGCCAAGTAAGGCAGCAAGGTGAGGTGCATGAAAATGCATTGTCCGCGCGGTTTGTCGTGGCTGAACTGACGGATCGCTTCAAAAAAGGGCAGGCCTTCGATGTCGCCGACGGTGCCGCCGATTTCGCACAGCATGAAATCCACTTCATCCTCACCGATGGAGATGAAGTCTTTGATTTCGTTGGTCACATGGGGAACAACCTGAATGGTTTTGCCCAGATAGTCACCACGACGTTCGCGTTCCAGCACATTGGAATAGATGCGTCCAGAACTGACCGAGTCGGTCATGCGTGCGGGCACGCCGGTGAAGCGTTCGTAGTGACCAAGATCCAGATCGGTTTCCGCGCCGTCGTCGGTGATGAAGACCTCGCCATGTTCAAACGGGCTCATGGTGCCGGGATCGACGTTCAGATAGGGATCCAGCTTGCGCAGGCGGACCGAATAGCCGCGCGCCTGCAGCAACGATCCCAGCGCTGCTGAAGCCAAACCCTTGCCCAGCGACGAAACCACGCCGCCTGTAATAAAGATGAAACGCGCCATTTTCGGCAACTCCCGTGCAGTCTGTCCGGCCCAATCGCAGGCCAAAACCCAAGCCCATACGGTTACGTAAAACCGTAGCATCACGGGACTCGAGCCTTACTAGATTCGCGAATAATACGCAAGAAGACCGCAAGATGCTGTTGCGGTCTTTTGCCTAAGATCAGATGTGGTTTTAGTCCGCGCGCGGTACCAGCGGCGCGTTGTCACCAGCCGAAGGCGGCAACAGGTCGCTGCCTGCGGGCAGTGCCGGTGCATCTTCGGTTGCGGGAGCAGAGCCGCCGCCAATACGATCCAGAACCGAGCTGCCAGCCGATTTGTCCGCGGCAATGATGGTCAGCGTGATCGAGGTGATGATAAAGCCGATTGCCAGGATCCAGGTCACCTTACCCAGAGCGGTTGCAGCTGCGCGACCGGTGGCTGCACCCCCGCCGCCGCTACCCATGCCAAGACCACCGCCCTCTGACCGTTGCAGCAACACAACGCCGATCAGCGCCAGTGCAAGGAGGAGGTGGATGATGAGAACGACGTTTTCCATGAGGCAGCCTTCGGATTTGTTCGATGCGGTTCCTTAAAGTTTTCGGCTGCCCCACGCAACCCCGAAGGGGCAGGCTATCACGTAAATCTGACGGCAACTGTGGCATGAAATGCTTAATAAATGGTGGACAGAGCGGGCGCGCCTGCGTCAGCATCGCTTTATGCCTCATGATCACTCTGACCACCCGCACGCCCTGTTGCCCCCCGAACCCGCGCTCCGCGTTAAGGCGTTGGAAACGATTCTGCGCGATAAAGGCCTGATTGATCCCGCCGCGTTAGAGGAGATTATTGACACCTATCAAAACAAAATAGGCCCGCAGAATGGTGCCCGTGTGGTGGCGAAGGCGTGGCTGGACGATGGGTTTCGGGCTGCTTTGATGCAGGACGCGACCAGTGTCGTGCGTGACCTCGGTTTTTATGGGCGTCAGGGCGAACATATGGTCGTGGTGGAAAATACGCCTGATCGTCACAACATGGTCGTCTGCACGCTGTGCAGTTGCTATCCGTGGCCGCTTCTTGGCATCCCGCCGGGCTGGTATAAATCCGATGCTTACCGTGCCCGTGCGGTGCGCGAACCGCGCAAGGTGCTGGCGGAATTTGGCATGACCCTGCCGGATAGCACTGCGGTACGCGTCTGGGACAGTACGGCAGAGGTGCGTTATCTGGTGTTGCCAATGCGCCCCGAGGGCACCGAAGGCATGGACGAGGATGCGCTGGCAGCCCTCGTGACCCGCGACAGTATGATTGGCACTGGTTTGGCGCATGTACCTAAGGGGGCTGCGACATGAGCCGCGTGCATGACATGGGGGGCCGTTTCGGCGATGGTCCGGTGGTGCCGGACGCAGAGGGTGCACCGGTCTTCGCTGCTGATTGGCATGCACGTGCGTTGGCGGTCACACTGGCCTGCGGCAGTCTAGGCCAATGGAACATCGACACCTCGCGCCATGCCCGTGAACGCCTGTCGCCCAAGGATTACGCGCGGTTCTCTTACTATGAAAAATGGATTTCCGCCCTTACGGATCTGCTGGTGGAAAAGGATGTGTTGACGCTTGATGATTTGGCGGGCGATGGCGGCGCGTGCGCGGTTCATCCTTTGGCGGATCGGCGCCTAAGCGCGGCTCAGGTGCAGGGTGTGCTGGCCTCAGGCGGTCCCGCAGATCGTGCTGGCGGTCCCGCGCCGTTGTTTCAAATGGGGCAAAAGGTGCGCACGCGTCACCCCGGCGGCAATGCGATGGTGGCTGGCGGCCACACGCGCCTGCCAGCTTACGCAACCGGTGCGGTCGGGGTGATCGAGCGGCTGCATGGCAGGCATGTCCTGCCAGACAGTGCTGCGCATGATTTGGGGGAGGCGCCAGAGCCGCTTTATGCGGTGCGCTTTGCCGCATCAGAGTTGTGGGCGCAGACCGAACATCCGCGCGATGAGGTGGTGTTGGATCTGTGGGAAAGCTACCTGTCGTTGGAGGATCGGTGATGGATTGTCCCAGCCTGCCCGATTTCACTGCCGCCACGGGGCTGGAGGAACCCGCGTTTCGCGAGCCCTGGCATGCGCAGGTTTTTGCATTGACTGTGCATCTCAATGAGGCAGGGCAATTCACGTGGGCCGAATGGGTTCACCGTTTTTCAACTGTTTTGCGCCAGTATGGGGCGGAACGCAGTTTGAATGGTGGGGAGGATTATTTTAACGCATGGCTCGCAACGCTTGAGGCGCTTTTGCAGGATGCGGGCATGGCCAGTGCGGCGCAGGTAGAAGATGCCCGCGCAGCGTGGGAGACCGCGTATTTGACCACCCCACATGGGGCGCCAGTTGCCCTCAAAGCCAGCCGCAGAGGCGAGTGATCAGCCCTCGCAGTGGCGCATCCGATGGTGGACCGTGCAGTATCTCTTGCGTCAATTGTGCGCTTGCGGCGAAAAATTGGTTCCCTCAGGGCGCACCTGTCGATATACGGGCGCGGGTTTGACAGAAAGTCAGGCCCGATCCAAACATCGAAAGAGGACCAGCAATGGCAAATGTCGTCGTCGTCGGCGCCCAGTGGGGCGATGAGGGGAAAGGCAAGATCGTGGATTGGCTGTCGGAACGTGCCGACGTCATCGCCCGTTTTCAGGGCGGCCACAACGCAGGCCACACGCTGGTCATTGATGGCAAGGTTTACAAACTGCATGCGCTGCCTTCGGGCGTTGTGCGCGGCGGCAAGCTGTCGGTCATCGGCAATGGCGTGGTGCTGGACCCATGGCACCTGGTGAATGAAATCGCCACTGTGCGCGAACAGGGTGTTGAGATCAGCCCTGAAACCCTGATGATTGCGGAAAACACCCCGCTGATCATGCCGTTTCACGGTGAGCTGGACCGCGCCCGTGAAGAAGCTGCGTCTAAGGGCACCAAGATCGGCACCACCGGGCGTGGCATCGGTCCGGCCTATGAGGACAAGGTTGGGCGCCGTGCGATCCGCGTTGCCGATCTGGCCGATGAGGCGACATTGGAGGCGCGTGTTGACCGCGCTCTGCAGCACCACGATCCGCTGCGCAAAGGTCTGGGCGTTGAACCCATCGACCGTGACGCGCTGATCGCCAAGCTGAAAGAAATCGCGGTACAGATTCTACCCTACGCCGCGCCTGTGTGGAAAGTGCTGAGCGAAAAGCGCAAAGCCGGCAAGCGGATCTTGTTCGAAGGCGCGCAAGGTGCCCTTCTGGATATCGACTTCGGCACCTATCCCTTCGTGACCTCGTCGAATGTGATTGCAGGTCAGGCGGCGACCGGTGTCGGCATCGGCCCGGGTTCGATCGATTACGTTCTGGGCATCGTCAAGGCCTACACCACCCGTGTGGGTGAGGGTCCGTTCCCGACCGAGCTGCTGAACGCAGATGGCACGCCGGATGCGGATGGTGACCGTCTGGGCACCCGTGGTCATGAGTTTGGCACCACCACCGGTCGTCAGCGCCGTTGTGGCTGGTTTGATGCAGCACTGGTGCGCCAAACCTGCGCCACCAGCGGTATCAAGGGCATCTGCCTGACCAAACTGGACGTGTTGGACGGTTTTGAAACGCTGAAGATTTGCGTGGGCTACGATCTGGACGGTTCCCGTCTGGATTACCTGCCCACCGCAGCGGATCAGCAAGCGCGGTGCAAGCCGATATATGAGGAAATGCCTGGCTGGTCGGAATCGACCGAAGGCGCGCGCAGCTGGAACGATCTGCCTGCCAACGCGATTAAATATGTGAAGCGCGTGGAAGAGTTGATCGACTGCCCCGTCGCGCTACTTTCCACCTCTCCCGAGCGTGAGGACACTATCCTCGTCACTGATCCCTTTGCCGATTGAGGTGCGTAAATGGCCCTGAGCTACAAAGCCCGTCGCCGACTGTCTGTCCTGATCCTGCTGGTTGGTCTGCCGCTTTATATCGTAGCGGCGATCACCATTCTGAATCTCTTGGATCGCCCATCGATTCTGGTGGAACTGGCGGTTTATGTCGGTCTTGGCGTGCTATGGGCTATTCCGTTGAAAAAGGTGTTCTTGGGCGTGGGGCAAGGCGACCCTGACGCGCCTGAGGATGATCAGCAGCGCTGATAAGTCCCTGAAAAAAGACTGGAAACCGGGCCTTTGGGTCCGGTTTTTTCATGCTTGGGGGTGGGCATAGATACAAGAGATTGCGCGGCGAAAATGCCGAGCTGTTAAATTTCAATGCCGTGGAGAAATGGCATCCCGTAGGGGAATCGAACCCCTCTTTCCAGGTTGAAAACCTGGCGTCCTAACCGATAGACGAACGGGACAGACCGTTTGGTGAGGTGGCTTTTAGGCAAAGTGGCCGCCCTGCGCAAGTGGAAAATCTGCGGTGATTTTTGTAAGTATTTTGGCAAGCGCAAGGACGAAACAGGAGCATTTACGTGCCCGGTTTTCTTGTCAGAATATGCCGTGGAGAAATGGCATCCCGTAGGGGAATCGAACCCCTCTTTCCAGGTTGAAAACCTGGCGTCCTAACCGATAGACGAACGGGACAAGCCGTTTGGTGAAGTGGCTTTTAGGCAAAGGGGACGGGGCGCGCAAGCGGAAAACGTCGGGGTTTCACACTTTTTTCTGAGGCGATATGCGGCGCAGACCCCATGTCCCAGAATGCGAAAAAGTCGCCCGCGAGGGGCGACTTTTCGATCCAAAATGGCATCCCGTAGGGGAATCGAACCCCTCTTTCCAGGTTGAAAACCTGGCGTCCTAACCGATAGACGAACGGGACAAGCCGTTTGGTGAGGTGGCTTTTAGGCAAAGCAGGCAGGGCGCGCAAGTGGAAAATGACATCTTGGTGACGATTTTTTTCACCGCATCAGGCGCGGGTATTTTGGCCCCTGATCCGCCTTATGCTGGCGCGGCATCTTCAAGGCGCAGCTGTACTTGTTGACGTCCGCCCCAGCTGTTGATTTCTAGCCGGCCAGCAAGGTGGAAGCGCGCGCCGCCGTGGTTCATCAGGCGTTCGCCCAGAGGCGTGTCAAAGGCGCCAAAACAGATCGCATCGATGCGCGGGCCCATGCCATCGGTGAAGTTGATTTTCAGATGGCTTTCGCCCACGCGTTTGGCAAAGCGGATTTCCACATCAGGAAATACAAAGCGCGGCGCAGCGGCGGAGGCGCCGAAAGGCCCTGCCTTTTCAATTTGTTCAATCAGCTCGATGCTGGCCGCGCCGGGCATCAGAACTCCATCCAGTTTCAGGTCCGCAGGGCCGGCGTCGCCCGCGCCCTGTTTGGCCAGCAGGTCCGACAGACGTTCCATCGCGGCGTCCAGCTTGTCGCGCGCCACGGTCAGGCCTGCGGCCATCTTGTGCCCGCCCCCTTTGATCAACAGACCCTCAGCGGCCAGTTTCTGGATCGATGCGCCAAGGTCGACGCCGCTGATTGAACGCCCTGATCCTTTGCCGATATCGCCGTCAAAACCGATGACGATGGCGGGGCGGTTGGTGGCCTCTTTCAGGCGGCTGGCGACGATGCCGACCACGCCGGGGTGCCAGCCTTCGCCTGCGGCCCAGACCAACGGATGCTCCAGTCCGCGTTCCTCTGCCTGTTCAAGGGCAGCGGCGCGGACGGCGTTTTCGATGTCGCGTCGTTCTGTGTTCAGCTCGTCCAGCCGTTCAGCCATGGCGCGGGCCTCTGCCACGTTGTCGGTGGAGAGCAGCCGTGCCCCAAGGTCGGCCTTGCCAATGCGGCCCCCAGCGTTGACGCGGGGACCCAACATAAAGCCGAGCGCGTAGGAATTGGGGGCCTGTTCCATCCGGCTGACGTCAGACAGGGCGACAAGGCCAGGGCGGGCGCGGCGGGCCATCACCTTCAGCCCTTGGCGCACCAGTGCCCGGTTTACCCCGATCAGTGGTGCCACATCTGCCACGGTTCCCAGTGCCACCAGATCCAGCATGGCCATCAGGTCGGGCCCTTTGGCGCCTTCAGCCCGCATTTGGCGGTTTGCCTCCACCAACATCAGAAAGACAACGCCTGCGGCGCACAGATGCGCCAGCGCGCCATCCTCATCCTGTCGGTTGGGGTTCACCACCGCCACCGCGTCCGGCAGGGTTTCACCGCCAAGGTGGTGGTCCAGCACAACAACATCCGCGCCGATGGCGGCTGCAATCGGCTCATGGCTCAACGTGCCACAGTCGACGCAGACGATCAGGTCGTGGTCCGCGGCCAGCGCGGCCATCGCCGCCTCATTCGGGCCGTAGCCCTCATCAATCCGGTCGGGCACATAGAGCGTCGCCTGACGTCCCATCTGACGCAGCCAGTCAATCAAAAGCGCCGCAGAGGTGCCACCGTCCACATCATAATCGGCAAAGATCGCAATGCGTTGGCGTTGTTTCACTGCCAGAAGAAAACGCGCGGCGGCGGCTTCCATATCCTTCAGCTTGTGCGGGTCGGGCAGCAGGTCGCGCAGTTGGGGCTCTAGAAAACCCTGCGCCTCATGTGGAGGCACACCACGGCGCGCCAGTGTCTGACAGACGGCCATCGGCAGGCCGGTTTGCTGGCGCATAAACTCGGCCTGACGCTCGACCTCGATGCCCGGACCAACCCAGCGTCGCCCGTTGAGCGATGCGTCTACGTCCAAAAATGCACGGGAGGAGGAGGTGCTCACCAGCGGCCTTTCAATGTTCCCAAAATACTTAAACTGCGGCGCCCATTATAACACGCGCCGCAGAGCGTAAGATCAGACAGTTTCGATGCGCAAGGCAACCGGTGCTTCGGTCACTACATCGGTTTTTTCGATGCCCGCTAGTGCGGTGTCCAGATCGGCGCGGGTGGTTTTGTGCGTCACCATCAGCACCGGCGCGCTGTTGTCCTTGTGGCCATATTGGCGCATCCGGTCGATGGACACACCTGCCTCACCCAGCACAGCGGCCACTTTGGCCAGTGCGCCCGGTTTGTCCTTCAGCGACAGACGCAGGTAGTAGGGGGCGGGCAGGGCGGATTGGGCGCGGGGCGCCTTTTTCAGTGTGTCGGCGGTCTGGCCGAACACCGGATAGCGGTAGCCGCGCGCGATGTCGCAGACGTCGCCCATCACGGCACTTGCGGTTGGGCCTTCGCCCGCACCGGCGCCGCGCAGGACGACCTGACCCACGTCGGAGCCTTCGACGACCACCATGTTGGTGCCACCTTCCAGCTGGCCCAGTGGGCTTTGCGCGGGCACGAGACAGGGCGACATGCGTTGTTCCAGACCGCGGCCTGTCATCTGCGCCACGCCCAAGAGTTTGATGCGGTAGCCCATGTCGGCGGCCTGACGGATATCTTCGAGGCTGATGCGCTGGATGCCTTCCAGTTCAACGCCTTCGAAATCCATCTGCGTGCCAAAGGCCAGCGAGGACAGGATTGCCAGTTTGTGACCGGCATCAATGCCGCCCACATCAAGGTTTGGGTCCGCCTCAAGATAGCCCAGTTCATCCGCTTCGGCGAACAGTGCGTTGTAGCCCTGACCTGTGGCTTCCATGCGGGTCAGGATGTAGTTGCAGGTGCCGTTCATGACTCCCATCACACGGGTGATTTCATTGGCGGCCAGACCTTCGGTCAGCGACTTGATGATTGGAATGCCGCCAGCGACGGCTGCCTCATAGCGTATCACTGCGCCAGAGGCTTCGGCCAGTTCGGCCAGCGCCTGCCCGTGGTGGGCCAGTAGGGCCTTGTTGGCGGTGACCACATCTTTGCCTGCTTTCAGCGCGGCTTCGATCGAATCCTTGGCGGGACCTTCTTCGCCCCCCATGAGTTCGACGTAGACATCCACATCGTCACGGGTGGCGAGCGCCACAGCGTCGTCTTCCCATGCGTAGTTGTTCAGATTGATGCCGCGATCCTTGTCGCGTGAACGGGCGGATACGGCGGTGATCACCACCTCACGCCCAGTGCGCATAGTCAGTAGGGCAGCCTGTTGACGGACAATTTTCACAACGCCGACACCCACGGTGCCGAGCCCTGCAATACCAAGGCGCAAGGGTTGGCTCATCTGGCCCTCCTGAACTGACATATCATTCCCTTGGCGATGTATCGGGCTTTGCGCCCCTGTGCAACGCGGCAATTGCAGTGCGGGGCCTGCGATGCGGGGGGAAGGACGGCTGTAGGGTGCCCTCAGCCGCCGTTTTGGGCACGCAGCCGCGCGGCGCGGGCGCGTAGGGCGGCGGCACGGGCGCGCAGTTTATCGCTGGTTTCGGTGCTGAGGTCGGCTGTGGCCTGGCCTGCCAGTACGGTTTCCAGTGGCACCAGTTCGGGATAGGGCGCGTTTTGGGCCGCGGGAACAGCCTGATCCGGGATGCCAGCGGGCGCGCAGGCCGTCA
The DNA here is from genome assembly GCF_022347685.1 of Thalassobius sp. Cn5-15. GTDB lineage: Bacteria > Pseudomonadota > Alphaproteobacteria > Rhodobacterales > Rhodobacteraceae > Thalassobius. The sequence continues at coordinate 1,168,224 of NZ_JAKRGF010000001.1, read as the reverse complement.
CGATGACGAAGAGGCTCAGACAGTACAGAGGTGTGGCGCGGCGCATAAGAACAGGATCCGATCAATAACAGACGCCCTCGTATGGCCCGTGGCGTGGCTGCTTGGCAAGAGGTTCGGCAATAGTAGCGGTCAAGAGGGTTGGCAATGGGGGTGTCTGTGCTATGGAGCGGCGATTGGCGCCTCAGTGCCATTTCTTCTAGGATATGAACATCTGTTCAGATAGCGTGGCAGGTATGGCAAGAACCGCTGGATCCCATTCCGATATCACTGGCCCCCGCGTCCTTGGCGCGGCGTTGCGGCTGTTTGCGCAACATGGCTTTGCGGCCGTTTCTATGCGACAGATCGCGCGCGAGGTGGGGGTGCAGGCCGGTGCGCTTTATAACTACACGCCGGACAAGCAGACGTTGCTGTTTGATCTGATGCGCAGCCATATGGAACACCTGCTAGAGCAGCGGCAGGGCCGCGCGAAGGGGGGCGATCCATTGACGCGACTGGAGGATTTCGCCCGTTTTCACATCCGCTATCACCTCAACCGTCCCGATGAAGTGTTTATCGCCTATATGGAGCTGCGCAACTTGACAGAGGCCAATTTTGCCGCCATCGAAGAGTTGCGCCGCCGCTATGAGGCAGAGCTGGAAGAGATCCTGCGCGAAGGCGTTCATGCGGGGCTGTTTGCGGCCAGTGATATTCGCATCACCACTATGGCGGTGATTGCGATGCTGACCGGTGTGACCACATGGTATCGCCCAAGCGGGCGTCTATCTGGCGATGAGGTTGAGGTTCTCTATTGGGATATGGTGCGCAAATCGGTCTGTGTTTGAAGACGGCTTACCAAGGGATCAGGTCCACGCTGTCTGTGACCAGATAGAACAAACCGATGAAAATCGCAGCGCCCAGCAGGCGCACTGACCATTCGATCGCGGCCTCGGCACGGGTCTTGCCGCTGTGTACATCGCGCCTTGCGGCCATTGAGCCCGCAAGGAAACTGCCGGGGTTTTTGAACCGGTGGTGTGAATGTGTATTGCCTGCGGCGCCGTCCAGCATTGCTGCTGTTTCCTCGGCCAGCATACGGCGGCGGTCCGCCTCTTGCTCTGGTGTGCCCCATCCTGACATTTATTCGCTATATCAGTGGTTTGTGCCATGCTAGGGGCGGCGTGCACCTGTGGCAAGCGTCAATTCTACGACTTTGCCTCAGGTGCGTGGTCAGGCGGCTCACAGGGCCTGTAGAAAGGGACGATGCTCAGAGTATCGGCGCAGGTCGTGGGGCTGTACGGTATTGGGCCATGAAATTTTTGCATCAGAGTTATGCCATCTCTGGCGTGGCAAAGCTGTGCCAGGAAATAGCGGTGCTGGGGATAAGGCTGGAATTGCGCCTCTGCGCAGGCTATGAGCGCCTAAGCATTGATGAGGAGCGCAATATGCAGCCGACAGATCACAGCCCAGAGCCAGAACAGGTGCAAACTACGCCGCAGGGCGGACCTGCGGGCGAAGAGGTTCTGGCCATGGTTACTGTTTCAGCTTCGCGGCGCTGGCTGGCACTGGGGATGCTGGCGGTTCTTGGGATGTTGCTGGTGATCTTCGGCTTTACCGCGCCACCGGCGCAGATCCTGTTGCAGGTCTTTGTGGTGTCACTTGGCGCATTGTCGCTGGCGCTGTCGGCGAAAATGTACGCCAGCACCGGATCCCACATTGCGCTGACCCGTAGCGGGCTGCGCGACGGTGACGGCACGCTGATTGCGCCGGTTCAGGCGATCAAGTCGGTAGATCGCGGCGCCTTTGCGTTCAAACCGTCAAACGGTTTTCTCTTGCGTCTGGACCTGGCGCTGCTGGACGGGGCTCAGCTGCCGCGCAGCTGGCGGCCAGGTCTATGGTGGCGTTTGGGCGCGCGGGTTGGCGTTGGCGGTGTGACGCCGGGCAATCAGACCAAGATCATGGCAGAATTGATTCAGGCGCTCATCGCAGAGCGCAGCGCCTGATATCGTTTCGCTTGACTGACGGGAAGATCAGTTCTGGAACACCAGTTGCGGTGCAAAACGCGGGCTGGTGAAGACCATGTTGTAAAGATCATCCTCGCTGAGGCCGACGTTGAACAGCGGTTTATACGTGCTCCATGTTTCCACAAGGATCACCCGTTCGTTGTCCGGCAGGTCGGGCAGGCGGGTGCGCATGGCGTTGACGCCGTCCTCGTTGAGGGGCGCGCGACCACCGCGGGCCTCGGACCAGTCCAGTTTATAGCGGCTGTCCTCTTCGTCCCACATGGCCACCGAAATACGCACCGCAGGGTCCGAGTTGCGTTTCGAAAGAAATTCGAACAGGTTCTGCATCGAAGAGACATAGGTGTCATTCACCGCCGCAGTTTCCCGGCTGAGCATGTCACCGATAGTATAAGCGGCCCGCAGGTTGACCGAGCTTTGGCGGAAGGCGTCGAAGTAGACGTAGGTCGCCAGAAAGGTCCACAGCAGGAAGGGCAGGATCAGCACGGCCTCGACCGCGACGGAGCCACTGCCATCCTTGACAAAGCGGGTGGCGAACCGACGGGTTGCCGAAGCGGCACGTTTGGGCAGGTAAGTCACAGCGTTCAACATTAGCGCGGCTCCTGTACGAAGGCGGATCGGGCGATCAGCGAATAATCCCCAGCGCCATCCTTGTGCAGCGCCTCACCCAGGCCACTGGTCGGGAAGAGGGGCTCTACCTTGACGCAGACACGCACAAGCATCATTTCGTTTTCACGACCATGCACAAAGGCACGCACCGGCTCCACGTCACGGCTGCGATCGGTGCAATCGGCATCGGCGCGCGGGTCGGTCCAGTTGCGCGGATCCAGCTGGATCATCTCAATCCGCAGGTTGCTGCTGCAGTCGTGCAGCAGATAGGCGCGGTCGCAGATGCGGGCTTTCAGCTCATCATGCTGCGGTGCGGTGCCAGTGCCCAGGCGGATGTCGCGCACCGTCAGATCAAGCGCCCGTTCCAGCAGGGTTTCACGCACTGTCAGCAAGCCCAGTTCAAAGGTTGAAAACAGGATCAGCATCAACAGGGGGGCGACGACGGCAAATTCCAATGCGGCACTGCCGTCTTCTTCCTTGCTGAAAGTATGGCCCAGTTTCTGGTTGACCCGCTGGCCGATTTTTTGGCGCAGACGATGGCCAAAGGATGTGGCTGGCATTGGGCAGCGCGGCTGCGTCCGCTTGGATTTGGAAAACAGACCACTCATTGTACCAGCCTCAGTTTACGGATCGACGCGGCGATGGATTCAAAGGCGTCATCAATCGCCAGACCATCCACATCGAAGTGGTGCCCGTCAGAGCTGGCGCATTTGCGCAGCACGTTCTGACCACGATCGGGCGCCTCAAAGCCGACGGTGAAGATCACAATGCCGTTGTTTTTGGCGGCGGTGCAGATCGCATTGGTGCGGGCGTCCTTGGTGTTGGCGCCGTGGTAGTGGCGGATGCTGTTGTAGTATTTCCACTGACGGTTCTGATCAAAGCCGTAGTTTTCGTCACGGTTCCAGGTCAGCGAGGCACGGTTCCATAGTTCGGGGTAGGTCAGGTTCACCGCGGTTCCAGGTTCATCTACGTTCTCGCAGCGTTGCACCTGATACCAGTTCCCCCATCGGTTGCGCGTCCACTCCCAGCGGCATTCTTCATATGTGCCGTTGCCATAGGGATGATCGGTATATTTGCCGCTGTCAGGCCAGTAGTAGTTATGGCGGTTGTTGTAAAAGCCGTTGTAGACCGAATAAACCTTGGCTTCGGCGTTGTACCACACACCGCTGGCACCAGATTTTACCGAGTCATTCAGGTAATACTGGTTGGTGTTGCGCCCATCGGTCATCAGCACCACCACTTTCAGCGTGCTGCTGTTGTTGAATTCATGCGGGCGACCGCGGAATGCGTTCGGGGCGTGACCATCGTCGATCAGACCAGTCAGCACCGGCTGCGTCGAAGGATCCACCAGTGCGGCGCCCCATTTCATGCCCAGATCAATCGAGGTGTTGCCGCGTGCGGTCAGCTTGTTGATGTAGTTGTGCAACGTGGTGCGGTTGTTGGAAAATGGCAGGACCTGCAGGTTGTTGCCGGTTGCGCAAACCCGGTGGAAGTCACTTTCTGAGTCCTCGTTCAATTCGCGGTGATACCACGGATCAAAATGCGCTGTCCGGTCCAGTTCGGTGTTGGGGGAAATCGATGTGCGGTTGAAATCCGCGCTGGCAAAGTTCACGCAGTGGGAATACTCATGTTCGTCGCTGACAGTGTATTGATCCAGCAGGTTTTTGCCCACCGCCACCTGCGTCGCGTAAGGCACGATAGAAACGTAGATGTTGCCTTCCTGAGCAGATTCGAGAACCGTATCCACAAAGGAGCGCGCGGCAGGGCGCAGACGTTTCAGACGTGAGTTGGAGTTCATCGAGCCGGAGACATCCAACACCAGCGAAATCTCGATACCATCAATCCGCTCTTCCGCTTTGCCGGTCGCCGGCGCGGTCAGTGTCTTGATGTTGAACAGTTTCATGAAATGGGTGTTGATCTTGGATTCTGCCGTCACCGATACGGAGCGGAAGCCGATGCCTTCATCCACGTTCACGCTGGTGAGCGAGGCGCCAACGCCAGCTTTCTGGAAGTAATCCTCTACCACCTGACGGGCGGGTTGGGTCTGGTCCAGATCAGCGGCGGCCAGAACCGCGCTGTCCAGCGTGTTCTGCAGCGACATCCGGTCTCGTTCAAACCGCATCAGGTCAATACCGACCCCGCCGATCATCAGCATGCAGGTCAGCATGAACATGGCAAACAGAAGTACAGCGCCGCTTTCGTCCCGACCGAAGTGATCAAGACGGCGCGCGGCTTTGGCGCAGCCCTGCGCCATCTGGCGCGGCATATGCAGTCTATGTGTACGCTTCATCTTCTCAACCTCTGTGTTTCAACGCCGAGTCCCTCACATCCCTAAACGCCGACGCAGCCGGGCGTCTTAGGCGCAATTATTGGTTAAGGGGGCATTCTTACGTATGTATCGAGGTCAAACAGGGCGGAAAAAAGGCACCCGCAAGGAATTGCTGGGGTCTGACGCGGTTGGCACGGGGGTGAAATGGCACTGATGGGCGTGCAGCTGCTCTTTGATATAGACCTATGATGATTTTGACCATCCTTATGCCGCAGTGGCTTGCATGGGGGCATTGAGGCTGGCAAAACGGGGGGATCTTAATGCCGGAACCTATAACCGGATAGGGGGCTATCATGCTGCGTATTTTCAAACCCGTCGTCCGTACCGCCACTGTGACCGCCTGCCTGCTGGCGGCCTCGCTGGTGCAGGCAGAAACCGCCGAGGAACGTGAGGCGCGTTGTACTGCGCAGTCGGCGATTGTGGAAAAAGCGGTGCAGCATCGGCTGGACAGCCGGTCGCAGAAACGCGCGGATAAGCTGGTGCGTCGGTCAGATGAGATCAAAGATAGCCCCTATGAACAGCATGTCGATCTCTTGGTGAACTGGGTTTACACCCTGCCAGAGGCGCAGCTGGGCCCGGAGGTCAGCGCAACCTTTGCCACCGCCTGTAACCAGTATGAGGGGTAAAGACGTCTGCGCCTTTGCCTGACCTCCGCAACCCGCTATAGTCCCCTTCATGAGTCTGCCCCCCGGTTTCCTTGACGAATTGCGCAACCGCACCTCCATCTCTCAGGTGGTGGGGCGCAAGGTCATATGGGACCAGCGCAAATCTAATCAGGGCAAGGGTGACATGTGGGCACCATGCCCGTTCCATCAGGAAAAATCGGCCTCGTTCCACGTGGATGATCGCAAGGGGTACTACTACTGCTTTGGCTGCCACGCCAAAGGGGACGCTATCACTTTCATCCGCGAAACCGAGAATGTGGAATTTATGGAGGCGGTGGAAATTCTGGCCCGTGAGGCCGGAATGCCGATGCCCCAGCGCGATCCGCAGGCGCAGAAGAAGGCCGACAAGCGCAACCAGCTGTCTGATGTCATGGACATGGCGGTGCAGTTTTTCCGCCTGCAACTCAGCCGGGGGGTGGCAGCGGATGCGCGCGCCTATTTGCAGCGTCGTGGGTTGATGGGGGAAACGCAGGCGCGTTTTGAAATCGGCTTTGCCCCGGAGGGGTGGCAAAACCTATGGGATCATCTGCGCGGCAAAGGGGTTGAGGAAGAGCTGATCATTGGTGCGGGACTGGCGAAACCGTCTAACAAAGGCGGCAAGCCCTATGATGCCTTCCGCAACCGGATCATGTTTCCGATCCGCGATCCCCGCGGGCGCTGCATTGCGTTTGGCGGTCGTGCGATGGATCCCAACGACAACGCCAAATACCTCAACAGTTCGGAAACAGCGCTGTTTGATAAGGGCCGCAATCTTTACAACCACGGCCCCGCGCGAGAGGCGGCGGGTAAGGGGCAGCCGCTGATTGTGGCCGAAGGCTATATGGATGTGATCGCGCTGGCAGAGGCGGGGTTTGGTGCCTCTGTCGCGCCGCTGGGCACGGCGATCACCGAAAACCAGCTGCAACTCTTGTGGCGGATTGCGCCGGAGCCGATCATTGCGCTGGATGGCGATACTGCTGGTCTGCGCGCGGCGATGCGGGTGATTGATCTGGCGCTGCCCTTGTTGGAGGCTGGGAAGTCCCTGCGTTTTGCTTTGATGCCCGAAGGCAAGGATCCCGATGATCTGATCCGTCAGGAAGGGCCGGAGAAGCTGCAAGAGCTGCTGGATAACGCGATCCCGATGGTGGATCTGCTGTGGCAGCGCGAAACCGAAGGAAAGGTTTTTGACAGCCCCGAACGCAAGGCTGCTCTGGACAAATCCCTGCGTGAAAAGATCAAGCTGATCCGTGACCCGTCGATCCGGGAACATTACGGACTGGCGATCAAAGATCTGCGCGGCGATCTGTTTGGGTTTTCCCGCCGCAGTGAACAGCAGGGCGGGCGTGGTTTTAACGAGGCCCCGCAGCGCGGCTTCCAACGTGATTTCCAACGTGGTGGGGGTTTTAAAGGCGGTTGGCGCAAGGGTGGCTTTGCCCCCACACCGCTGGCCAGCACCAAATCGTCGATGCTGGTGTCTGCGGGGGAGGGGGCGGATAACCACCTGCGCGAAGCGGTCATATTGGCCGCCTTGATCCGCACACCACAGCTGTTGCCGGAATTTGACAGCCAGATTGATCGCATGCAGTGCCATGACCGCGACCGCAGCGACATTCGCAACATCCTATTGGATTGCACTGACCGTGGTGAGTTGCTCGACGTCGAGGGGCGTATTTTTGAGGCGCTGGGCCCCTATGCCCTTGAAAGCCTGTTCGCGCTGCCCCATGTGGCCATTGCACCCGCCGTGCGCCGCGCCGGAGATTTGGATACAGTGCGCATGTCGGTGTCTGAAGAACTGGCCAAGTTGCAGGCCACACGTGGGCTGGACGCTGAAATTAGCGAAGCAGAGGAAGACCTGCCCACCTCAGAGGATGAGGCGCTGACACATCGCCTGCATCAAGCGACCGAGACCCGCAACCGCGCATTGCGCAGCGAACAAGAAGATCGTGCGCACTATGACGTTGGTGAAAACGGTGCCCGAATCAACCGCGAAGAGCGCGATGCGTTTGATGCGATTCTGAACAACATCAATTTCACCAGACGCTGACCCAGACTGATTCGCAGCGATTTGGTGAAGAAAACCGAAAGAAAAGCGGGTAAACGTCTTTCCGAATCTGGGAATCACGTTATTGATTCGAGTTAAGCGAATCGCTGACCTCGACCCAATCCGGACCCGTCCGCCTCTAGGAGAGTTTTATGGCTGCCAAAGACACCGAAGACCGTAAGCCCGACGATCAGGACGCGGAGGTCTCTCTTGATATGAGCCAGACCGCGGTCAAACGTATGATCGCTGAGGCGCGCGAGCGCGGCTACATCACGTATGACCAGCTCAACCAGGTGCTGCCGCCGGATCAGGTGTCCTCGGAACAGATCGAAGATGTGATGTCGATGCTTTCGGAAATGGGCATCAACATCATTGAGGATGAAGAGGCCGAAGACGAAGAGCAGAAAACCACCGCCGTGGTTGATGTGTCGTCCAACAAGGGTGAGGTGGCCCTGGCCGCTGGCACCTCGGAAAAACTGGATCGTACTGACGACCCTGTGCGCATGTATCTGCGCGAAATGGGGTCGGTTGAGCTGCTCAGCCGTGAGGGCGAGATCGCGATTGCGAAACGGATTGAGGCCGGCCGCAACACGATGATCCTCGGCCTGTGCGAAAGCCCGCTGACCTTCCAGGCGATCACCATCTGGCGCGACGAACTTCTGTCCGAAGACATTCTGCTGCGTGACGTTATCGATCTGGAGACCACTTTCGGCAACCAGATGGACGACGACGAAGATGAAGAGGTCAGCCCTGCCAATGTGACCGCTGCCCCAGCTGCCCAGCCAGCGCAGAAAGAGGAAAAGCAGGAATACGATGCGGACGGTAACCCGATCCGCAACGATGACGACGATGATGATGAGGACGAACAGGCCAACATGTCGCTGGCCGCGATGGAGGCGGCGCTGAAACAGCGCGTGCTCGACACCCTCAACAACATCGCCGAAGATTTTGAAATCCTATCGGAAATGCAGGACGCCCGTATCTCGGCCACGCTGAACGAAGATGGCTCCTTCTCTGAAGAAGATGAAGCGCGTTATCAGAAATTGCGGTCTGAGATTGTGGAGCTGGTGAACGGCCTGCACCTGCACAACAACCGGATCGAGGCGTTGATCGACCAGCTTTACGGCATCAACCGTCGGATCATGTCGATCGACAGCTCGATGGTGAAACTGGCTGACCAAGCCCGCATCAACCGTCGTGAATTCATCGAGGCCTACCGTGGCGCTGAACTGGACCCCACTTGGCTGGACCGCATGGCGGAAAAACCGGGCCGTGGCTGGCAGGCGTTCATCGAACGCTCCACCGACAAGGTCGAAGGTCTGCGCAACGACATGGCGCAGGTCGGTCAATACGTGGGTCTGGACATCCCTGAATTCCGCCGCATTGTCGCACAGGTTCAAAAGGGTGAGAAAGAAGCCCGTCAGGCAAAGAAAGAGATGGTCGAGGCAAACCTGCGCCTCGTGATCTCGATCGCCAAGAAATACACCAACCGTGGTCTGCAGTTCCTTGACCTTATTCAGGAAGGCAACATCGGCCTGATGAAGGCGGTGGACAAGTTTGAATACCGCCGTGGGTACAAATTTTCGACCTACGCAACATGGTGGATCCGTCAGGCGATCACGCGGTCTATCGCGGATCAGGCGCGGACCATCCGTATTCCGGTTCACATGATCGAAACGATCAACAAACTGGTGCGAACCGGTCGCCAGATGCTGCACGAAATCGGTCGCGAACCGACGCCGGAAGAACTGGCAGAAAAGCTGCAGATGCCGCTTGAGAAGGTTCGCAAGGTGATGAAGATCGCCAAGGAACCGATTTCGCTGGAAACCCCGATTGGTGACGAAGAAGACAGCCAGCTGGGCGATTTCATCGAAGACAAGAACGCCGTGCTGCCGCTTGATAGCGCCATTCAGGAAAACCTGAAGGAAACCACCACCCGCGTTCTGGCATCGCTTACCCCGCGTGAGGAACGTGTGCTGCGGATGCGTTTCGGCATCGGTATGAACACCGATCATACGCTGGAAGAAGTGGGCCAGCAGTTCAGCGTGACCCGTGAACGGATCCGTCAGATCGAGGCGAAAGCGCTGCGCAAGCTGAAGCACCCCAGCCGTTCGCGCAAACTGCGCAGTTTCTTGGATCAGTGATTTAAAAGACGCCCCCGATTTTGGGGGCGTTTTTGTTAGATGCTGCAGATCATGCTGCACTTGTCGTTTGAATTTGTGCCCCCTCGGAACGGCGCTAGATAAATAACTTATTTTTGGAATGCGATTTCGTGAATGTGCAAATTTGTTAAACCCACAGCTTTCCTCTGCGCCACCCTCGCCATCCCCGCATACGCCTGTCCCGATGGCGCAACACCTCTGGTTTCTTGCCCATTGCAAGATGGCACGAAATATCTGCAAACCTGCCTCCTCGGCGATCACGCGACTTATGCCTTTGGCGCGACAGGGCAATTGCCCGATTTGCATCTGGCGCGCCCTGTGGCAGATGTCGAAATGACGCCTTGGCCAGGTATTGGACGCTATATCTGGGAGGATTTCACCTTCACCAACGGCGCAACATCTTATCATGTGTCTTACGGTTTCGACAGAATGGCCGAAGGCGAGGCACAGATGAGCGGCGGCGTTGTCGTGGAACAAGGCGATAATGTGCTTGCAGAACTGCACTGCGATCTTGGGCACGTCACCACCTCAGGCTATCCGCTATCGCTTTACGAGGCGAAGGAGGCGGCAGGTCAGGTCTATTCGCTGGAAACGCAAACCTGGTCTGAGTGATCGGGTTGCCCCCAGTTCGTCACACCTGAGACGCCGCGTTCGACTCACGAAAACGCGACCAGTTTTCACAACCTCGCGCGGAGGGGTTTCCGTCATCTTATTGTTACTTAAATAGGCAGGTATGAAAGGAGGTGGGCCATGCGTGTGCTCGTCTTGTTAATGCTTCTTCCGACAGCTGCTTTTGCGTATCACGGTGGTGAACCGGCCTGGGATCAGGTGACGGATTTGCCGATCGCAGAGCTGGCTTTGTCGCAGCCTGTCGCAGCAGCGGTTGCAGTGACACCGCAGCATGGGGCGGTGTGCCTCTTGCCGGATGTGGAGGGTCAAAATTCTGCACCGGCCAATTCGGTGTCGACCTACGCGATATGTCTGGTGAAGTAAGATCATTCCACGATCCAATTCGGGATCGCTTATACATTGGAGACGGGGTCAGGGTGCTGACCCCGTTTTTTCGTGCCATGGTGCTTGCACCTGACCGCGCCCGCGCGCAGAGTGCGGGAAAGCAGTAAAGGGGCTCATTATGTCATTCTGGTCAAAACTCTTCGGTGGCGTATCCGGCGACAGTGCAGGCGCCAAACCTCAGGCGAATGTGCATGAGCACAAGGGTTTTCAGATCACGGTTGCCCCAATGAAGGACAGCGGCGGCTACCGTGTTGCGGCCACAATCGCCAAGGACATCGAGGGCGAGGCGAAAACCCACCAGATGATCCGCGCCGATACTATCGCATCGCTGGAAGAGGCCGAAGAGGTCACGCTGCACAAGGCCAAGCAGTTCATCGATCAGATGGGCGATGGCATTTTTCGTTAAAGGGACGGGAATGCAGACAGAATTTCACCTCTCGACCCGCGGGCAGGGCCTATATGAATTTACACATGATGTGCAGGTTTGGGTGACAGGGCAGGGTGTGGCTCGTGGGCTGCTGACGCTGTTTGTGCGCCACACCTCCTGTTCGTTGCTCATTCAGGAAAATGCGGATCCAGAGGTGCAGGTGGATCTGCGCAACTTCTTTGCGCGTCTGGTGCCGCCGACCACGGATCCCAACATGTCCTATCTGACCCACACCTATGAGGGGCCCGATGACATGCCTGCGCATATTAAGGCGGCGATGATGCCGGTCAGCCTGTCTATTCCGGTTGTTGATGGCGCGCCGGGTCTGGGGACGTGGCAGGGGATTTACCTGTTTGAACATCGCAACGCGCCGCATCAACGCTGCGTGTTGGCGCATCTTGGCGGCTGATCTGCCCCCCTGTGATTGGCGGCATCGGACTTGCATGCCTTCTGTAACCTTCATCACGCAATCACGCTGATTGATTACGTTTCTGTGAGCGCGGTTGTTTGCGCGTCTGAAACGCTTTCATGATGGGGACAAGACACACCGGGGTCAGCGCAGACGCTGCCCGGGCTCAGGAGGACAGTCCATGAAAACCCAAGCGATCACATTCACCGGCCACGACGGCAGCCAATTGGCCGCGCGTCTTGACCTGCCTGAGGGAGAGATCACCGCAACCGCGTTGTTTGCCCATTGCTTCACCTGTTCCAAAGACATCCCCGCCGCCCGCCGCATTGCCCAGCGTCTGGCGCAGCGTGGCATGGCCGTGCTGCGCTTTGACTTCACCGGTCTGGGGCATTCCGAGGGTGAATTTGCCAACACCAACTTCACCACCAACGTGGCCGATCTGATTCTGGCTGCACAGGCGCTGGAGGAGCGGTTCGCCGCGCCGCAGTTGTTGGTTGGCCATTCGCTAGGCGGTGCTGCGGTGTTGAAGGCGGCGGGCAAGATCCCGTCGGCCCGCGCGGTCGCGACCATCGGTGCGCCTTTTGATCCGGCACATGTGGCTCATAATTTCGGTGCCAAGGTGAAAGAGATCGAGGAAGCGGGTGGCGCACAGGTTGATCTGGCCGGTCGTCCCTTTACCATTTGTAAACATTTCCTCGACGATATCGCGGCGCAAGAGATGAAGCCAGCGATTGCAGATCTTAACAAAGCGCTTCTGGTGTTGCACGCGCCGCTGGATGACGTGGTGGGGATCGAAAACGCGGGTGATATTTTTACAGCTGCAAAACACCCCAAAAGCTTCGTCACGCTGGATGATGCCGACCACCTTGTGACGCGTCAGGCCGATGCGGAATATGCCGCCGATACCATTTTGGCATGGGTTGCACGTTACGTGGATCTGGCGGCAGAACCGGTAACCAAAGCAGCGCCTGATGGCGCAGTGCATGTGTCAGAAGCGGACGCCAAAGGTTTCCTTCAGGACGTCAACATTGCCGGCCGCCATGCCTATCTGGCAGATGAACCACGCGCGGTTGGCGGCGCTGATCTGGGGCCGACGCCCTATCAGTATCTGTCTGCAGGTCTCGGTGCCTGCACGACGATGACGATCCGGATGTACGCCCGCCATAAGGGGTATCCGCTGGATCACGTGGCGGTCGATGTCTACCATGACAAACGCCATATCGAGGCGATGGAAGGTGACGGCGCTAAAGCGGCCAAAGAGGATGTGTTCCGACGCGATATTCATGTGACTGGTGATCTGACAGAGCAGCAGCGTGCTGATATCCTGAAGATTGCTGACAAATGTCCGGTGCACAAAACCCTGCACGGCACAGCCGTGGTGGAAACGAACCTTCTTGATTGATCTGGTGGTCCCAGAGCAACCAGAAAGACGCAACAATAGGTAGGGGGTCCAATTACCCCCTACCCAAATCCTAGCGGCGGCCCTATAGTGCCTGTGGATAACTGGGGAACTTATCCCCAGACTTGGCGGTGTGACGAAAGAGGGGCCTTTCATGCGTTGTCCGTTTTGCGGGAATATCGACACTCAGGTGAAAGATTCACGTCCGGCGGAGGATCACGTTGCGATCCGTCGGCGCCGGTTCTGTCCTGCCTGTGGCGGGCGTTTTACCACATATGAACGCGTCCAGTTGCGCGATCTGGTGGTGATTAAATCCAATGGGCGCCGCGAAGATTTCGACCGCCCGAAACTGGAACGCTCCATCCGTATTTCGATGCAGAAACGCCCAGTTGAGCCCGATCGTATTGATCAGATGATCTCTGGGATCGTGCGCCGGTTGGAAAGCATGGGCGATACAGATATCCCCTCGCAGACCATTGGTGAGATCGTAATGGAGGCCTTGGCGCGGATCGACACTGTGGCCTACGTGCGCTTTGCCAGTGTTTACAAGAATTTCCAGGCGGCAGATGACTTTGACAAGTTTGTGTCCGAACTGCGCCCGGACACCTCACCCGAAGAAGAGTAAGCGCGCGCCAGCCTTTGTGCGGCCTGTGCGATCAGGTGGATCATGACTATGGATCATCGCTATATGGCGCTGGCCCTGTCGCTGGGGCGGCGGGGGCAGGGCAATACTTGGCCCAATCCTGCGGTAGGCTGTGTGATTGTGAACGCGGGTCGCATTGTGGGACGTGGCTGGACCCAACCGACAGGCCGTCCGCATGCTGAAGTTGTGGCACTGGCGCAGGCGGGTGCCGCGGCGCGCGGTGCCACCGCTTATGTCACACTAGAACCCTGTGCCCATTACGGCAAAACGCCCCCCTGTGCCGAGGCGCTGATAGGCGCGGGCGTCGCTCGTGTGGTTGCTGCGATCACCGACAGCGACCCGCGCGTGTCCGGTCAGGGCTTTGCCATGCTGCGCGCGGCGGGGATTGAGGTCACCACGGGCGTTCTGGCGGATGAAGCCGCACGCGATTTGGCGGGGTTCTTTGCCCGCGTCGAGAAGGGGCGTCCAGCGCTGACGCTGAAGCTGGCAAACTCCTTTGATGGGCGCATTGCCACGGCGACGGGCGAAAGCCAGTGGATCACCGGACCAGAGGCACGTCGCCATGTGCACGCGATGCGCGCCAGTCATGACGCGGTCATGGTTGGGGGCGGCACGGCGCGCACTGATGATCCCAGTCTGACCGTACGGGATATGGGCATAAGCCGTCAGCCGGTGCGTGTGGTGTTGTCTCGTCGTTTGGACCTGCCACTAACGGGCAAGCTGGCAATGACTGCCTGCGATGTGCCGGTGTGGATTTGCCACGGGCCCGATCTGGAACCGGTGTTGGAACGCAGTTGGCGCGATCTGGGGGCGGAGCTGATCCGCTGCCCGTTGTCGCGTGGCCAGATCGACACGCAGGCCGCCCTTCAGGCGCTTGGCGAACGGGGGCTGACGCGGGTGTTCTGCGAAGGCGGCGGGGCGCTGGCCGCTTCGCTTCTGACGCGGGATCTGGTGGATGATCTGGTTGGTTACACCGCTGGATTGGCTATCGGCGCCGAGGGGCTGCCGGGTATCGGTGCGATGGGGCTGGAGCGTCTGGGCGCCGCGCCGCGCTATGACCTGATGTCTACGCGTCAGGTTGGAAAAGACGTGGTGCACCACTGGCACCGTCGCTGATCGACGCTCTACTGTCTGACGTATAGCGTATAAACGACGGTCAATTGGTCGCCTTGATGCCGCGTGTTCCCACATCTGGGGCGGCAAACTATCCGATGACGCAGTGATCCGGTGTGAAGGTTCGCTGGCTGGCGCATCTGCAGCCGAATTCATCGAGAATTGGAGCTGATGCTGGTGCTGGTTATTTTGGACTGCCCGACGGGGGACAGCCTGCCTGGGTCGTCTGGTGTATGCTGCGCGGGGCGGGTTTAGCGCCGCCACAGATGTGCATAGGAACTGAACAGACCCTGTAGTTTTGCCACCATTCGCAGGCTTGGCGGTGCCGGGCTGATACCAGCGCCAAGGCGGTCTACCACCACCTCTGCCGGACAGGCCAGGCCGGTCACTGGGTCGCGGTAGCGCGGGTAATCAATCAGCGTGGCGTGTATCAACCCTTCTAGGGGCACAAGGATACCGCGTCGTTCCGCTGGAGCGCCGCGATCCACTGTCAGACCCCAGCCTGCGTAAAACGGGGTGCCGAGGCAGGTGACTTTGACCCCGCGCAACAATGCTTCAAAGCCGAGGAGAGAGGTCATGGTCCAAACCTCTTGTACCTCAGACAGCAGGGCTGCGGGATCGCCGCCTTCAATGATCGCATCGGCATAGCGCGAGATTTCGTCCTGTGACAGCGCACCGGGGCGCAGGCCTGCCTCCACATCAGGATGCGGTTTATAGAGGAGGGTGGCCTCCGGGTTGGCCTGGCGCGCGGCGGCCAGTAGGGTCAGATTGGTCTGCACCCGATCCGTGCCAAGGCGAATAGAGGCGTCGTCTTCCACTTGTCCCGGGACCAGAATACGGTGACCTGAGGGCAGATCAGGTGCCGCAGCGCCAAGGTTGTATTTGCTGAGCCCTGCTTTGATCAGCGCGCGGCGTAGGCGGTCGGCGCGGGCACGTTGGTCCTCGCGCAAGTTTGCGCGGGATCTGATCAGATCCTCCAGATCGCTGGGGCCTGAGGGATCGTAGTAGATGCCTTTGTGGTCTGTCACCAATGACAAGGGTGGCACCAGCGCAGCGCCAAGGCCACGTGAGCGCAAAAACCCATCCTCCACCCGCACCAGATCTTCGGGCGGTGTTTGCAGGTGTTCGGCCTCACGCGCCCAGATCATCTGTTTGCGCGTCGTGGCCTGCGGTGTTTTGGTGAACTGCATTGGCGTCACATGGCCGAAAAAACCGTTCAGCGGCTTGCGTTTCCACAGCCGCATGCCGCTGGCCTGCCAGCCATGCACATCCGCGGCATAAGCACGCGACTGTGCCTCGAGCGCGTCGATCACATCCTCCAGCTGACACAGCCGGTCGCGGTAGGGATCATACCAGATAGGGTAGAGCATCATCGCACCTGCAAAGAGCTGCGCGCGGGTCAGCTTACGGCTGCGGCGAGGGAGGGGAGATATGTCGTCGGTCAGCCCCCAGCCTGCATAAAACGGCTGGCCAAAGACCTTGGGCCGGTGACCGGCCATGATCGCCTCAAACCCCAGACCGGAGGTGACGGTGTAGACCGCCACTGCGCCTTCCAGCAGTGCGTGCGGGCTGGCGGCACCGTCATAAAGCGTGACGTTTTCGGGCAGGTCCGTGTCACTGAAGTGACCGCTGCGATGGCCAGCGCGGGTTTCGGGGTGGGTCTTGATGACGATGCGGGCGGCGGGGTGATCTTCACGCGCCTGTATAAGCATTTCGGCAAAGCTGTGTTGGTTGGCACGGCCCAGTTTGATCGCCGCATCGCCGCGCGTTTGATCGACCAGCAGCACATAGCCTGCCTCCGGCAACGGCGCGTCAGGATCAAAGGCGGCGTATTTGCTCAACCGTGCTTCATTGATCCGCACAATGCAGTCACGGGCACGGGTCAGCAGCCCCGCATCATCCAGCGGTTCTGTGTTCAGTATGTGTTCCAGATCGTTTGGCTGGGTGATGTCAAAGTGCATCGCCTGTTTACAAACGACCAGCCCCAGCGGCGGCTCTCCTGCTCGACCAGGGTGGAGGGAGCGCAGGAAGGCGTCTTCTACCCTAATCAGATCCGCGCCGGTTTTGACCGCCACGGCCTCGCCCCGTTTAGCATAGGGCGAATGCCCCCACACAGCGACTGTTTCGGCTTGATCGGGGCGGGTCAGGCGTAGGTCGTAGCCTGCCAGTTCCAGAATGCGACGTAGGCGTTTTTGGCGCAGAAAGCCTGCGTTGAAATAAGCAACCCGCCGGGGGGTTGCCCCGGCGGGTTGAAAACCAATCCAATCGGATGGCGCCATTAGCTGCCGCCAGCCAGCGATGACAATGCGGTCACTGTGGTCAGCGAACCGGTGAGCGCCGCGATGGTGCGATCCCATTGGGTGAAGGGGGCTTCTGTGACGTAGAGTGTATCTTCGTCGCGCACGGCAAAGTCGCGGGCCATGAACAACCCGTTCGGTTGGGTCAGGTCCAGCACGTAAACCATGCGCTGGGCGCCTTCCAGATCGTCGCGGCCCAGAACACTGTTGGCCACTGCGGCCGGTTCATTGCGCAGGATGAACACGCCGGTGGGATCCGCCGCGGTTGGGATCAGGCCGCCGACCTGTGCAATCGCTTCAATCGCCGACACGGTCTGGCTTTCAAACCCGACGCGCGACTGGGTGCCGGTGGCGCCCAGCGCGGTGAAAGAACGTGTATCCCCCTCAATCAGGATACGGTCGCCGCCACGCAGGGCGATGTCCAGCTCTGGGTTCTGATAGAGGTCCTGGAACCAAACGTGACCCCGTTCGCCGTTGCGGATCACGGTGACCTGAGCGATTTCGGGATCGATGGTTACGCCACCTGCGCGCGCCAGCATGGACGACAGGGTGCGGGTGGGGCGCTCAATCGGGTAGACACCCTGACCGCTGACCGCGCCCACCAGCGACACGGTTGAGCCGTCACCGGCCACGCGACGTACCTCGATCTGAGGTTCTGGCGTCTGATCTTCGATCTTGCGGGTGATGATATTACGAATCTGTTCCGGTGTATTGCCTGCGGCGCGGATGCGACCGGCGTAAGGAACAAAGATGAAGCCTGCGCCATCCACCTGAATTTCTGCCAGCGTGGAGTTGGCACCGGTGCGGGTGAACAGGCCCACATCGACGTTTTCCCAGATCGTCAGGCTCAACGTGTCGCCGGGGCGCACGATGTCGGAGCCCAGCCGCCCCGCTTTCACGAATTTATCAGGGAAACCAAGCGCCGGTGTCACAGCGGTTGCGCGGGTCACGCGATCATTTACGTTAACCACATAGGCGTCACCTCCACGAAGAACGGAGCCTTCGAAGATCTCTTTTTTGTTGGGGCCGACGCGCGGCAGGCCACAGGACGCAATCAGCGCCACAGCAGCCAAAAGGGCGACAGACTTCGCCCGACGGGTGCTAAAGATTTTCACTGCTCGGTCTCCTCGACCTGTATTATCTGCCTCAAGTCTTTTGTCCAAAGTATCGGAATCGGAGATAAAAATCCAGAGCTAGACTTTGTGGTTGTCAGTTCACTATACGCAACTGTTGCCTCGGGGCCGCGGTGCCACTGGCCAGCGCCTCGTAGGGATCTTCGCGCGACAACATCATATCGACCACATGGCGCATCAACTGGCGGCGGCCGCCAGCAGAATAAAATCCGCCCGGCAGCTGGCTGGTTTCCAACAGGAACCGGCGATAGTCGCGATACGCGGGCAGGTCCGGGCGTTTGGCAGCGGCGAAAAATTCGGCCACCGGCTGGTCAGAAACAAATTCGGGTTTGTTATACACGGCGGCACCAAAGACCTTCAGCGGGATGCCGCGCCACAGTACCTGCTGGCCTGCGGTGGAATTGACGGTGACGGCACTGCGCGCCTCATTCAGCAGGCGGGCCAGTTTGCCACCGCGCACGAAATGAATGCGATCTTCAACGCCGGCTTCACGGGCGATGCGCTGAATTTCCCGTTTTAGCGGCACGCGGCCGTTTTCCAGAGGATGCGCCTTGATCACCAGATGGTGGTGGCCCGGTGCACCCTTTGCAAAGCCGTCAATTGTGACCTGCAAAAACTCGGTCATGCGGCTGAAAGGAGAGTGTTCCTGAAACGAGCTGTCATGTTCCAGCTGCAACAGCGCGACGTGGTAGGGAAATCCGCCGTTGCGGATGCGAAAGGTGGCGATGTTGCGTTCCAGCATCTGCCAAGGCGTCATCAGCAAACGGTTGAGATAGAGGTAAAACTCGCGCGATACCGGCAATTCGCGGTGGCGACGGAAGTTGCGATAGTCGCCATTTCGGAACATCACAAACCAATGATACAGCGCACCGTAAAACACATGCTGGCGCATGTCGCCCCAGCGCGCGGGGGGCAAGTGGCTGTCCATATCGCTCTGGGCCAATGCCGTGCGCATATCCGCAACAGTCAGATCCATCAGGCGTGAATGGCCGTTAGCGCCTCCGCGTTCATAGGTGACCCAGAAGGGGCGCAGGTAGCCTTCTTCAAAAACGTGAACTGTCAGGCCGGCCGCCTTGGCGCGTTTCACTGCATCGGCGTGGATGGCGCGGGTGTCGCCATAAAGCACCAGATCGGTCACCCCTTTTTCGGCAATCAGCGCGTCGAGAGTTTCGGGCCATTCTTCAACTGTGCCGCGATAGGGGATGTAGCTTTTGGCATCGAACCAGAAAGCGCGGTCACCAGCGTTGAAGCCGACACGCCACACGGTTGCGCCCGCACGGCGCAGCATCTTTGCCAATTGGTGAAAAAATGGTCCATGCGGCCCCTGCAGGCACAGGAAGACCCGATTGTCCTGTTTGCTGTGCAGTCCTGTATGCAGCCCATCGTGCAACATTGTGACGCTTGCCCCTCTTGATACGCGCAACCACTCGAGAATTCGGCCCATGTACATCGGCCCCATTTTTTATAAAATGAGGTTTAGGCAAAATTAAGGCACGCTGGTGTCGCAGCACCGCAGCTGTTGCCCGGCTGAGACTTGTCCTTCTGACTATCAACGGCTAGATCTTCGAAACGTTTAGAAGGAGCGCAACATGTTCACCGGTATTGTCACCGACCTCGGCACTATTCTGGAACTGGAAAAGCGCGGCGATCTGCGTGCCCGGATCCAGACGCAGTATGATCTGACCACCGTTGACATGGGGGCCTCTATCGCCAGCGATGGCGTCTGCCTGACAGTCATTGCTAAGGGCGATGATTGGTATGACGTCGAAATCTCTGCCGAAACGGTATCGAAAACCAACCTGGGAACCTGGGAGGTCGGTCGTCGTGTCAATCTGGAACGTGCGCTGAAAGTGGGCGACGAATTGGGTGGTCACATTGTCAGCGGTCACGTTGATGGCGTCGCCGATCTTGTTGAGATGGTGGATGAAGGCGACAGTACCCGCATGGTGTTTGAGGTACCGGAAGAGTTGGCCAAGTTTATCGCGCCCAAAGGATCCGTCACGCTCAACGGCACCTCGCTGACGGTGAATGAGGTGGACGGCTGCCGTTTTGGTATCAACGTCATTCCCCACACCAAAGAGGTGACGATCTGGGGGCAAGCCAAAGTGGGCGATCGCATCAATCTGGAGATTGATACGCTGGCCCGTTATGTGGCGCGCCTGAAAGATTTCGCCTGATAATCTAATAGACTTCGCTTGATAAGCGGAGTGGGGGAGGGGCGGCGCCCCTCTTTTGACATGCAATATGTCCACATTTACCCTTGGATCCTTCTGGAACAGTGAATGGGCAGCGTAAGGCGCTGCGCTCTCTGGCGGAATCTGTTGTGGTGGCGTCGCGTCTGCACTGGCATTTAGTGCGGGGCTAGGGTATCTGGCAGGGGAACATTGATCAGGGGAACTCACATGCCTGAAAGCGCCGCCTTTGAAACGCCCGGTCCCGTAGAGGCCCAACTGCGTGATGCCATCAGCCCGATTGAAGAGATCATCGACGCCGCCCGTCAGGGCCAGATGTATATCCTCGTCGATCATGAAGACCGCGAAAACGAGGGTGACCTGATCATCCCTGCGGAATTTGCCGACGCCGCTGCGATCAATTTCATGGCGACCCATGGGCGTGGTCTGATCTGTCTGCCGATGACGGCAGAGCGGGTGGATTTCCTTGGCTTGCCGATGATGGCGGTCAATAACTCTTCCCGTCACGAAACCGCCTTCACCGTGTCGATTGAGGCCCGCGAAGGCGTTTCTACCGGCATTTCCGCTGCTGACCGCGCGCTGACCATCGCCACCGCGATCAACGAACAGAACACCATGGCGGCCATTGCCACCCCCGGTCACGTCTTCCCGCTGCGCGCCAAACGTGGTGGCGTTCTGGTCCGTGCCGGCCATACGGAGGCGTCCGTTGATATCTCGCGGCTTGCCGGTTGCCACCCGTCGGCGGTGATCTGCGAGATCATGAAAGAAGACGGCACCATGGCGCGCCTGCCTGATCTGGTGGAGTTCGCCAAAGAGCACGACATGAAGATCGGCACCATCAGTGACCTGATCAAATACCGCTCCAAGAACGACAACCTCGTGGTGGAAACCAGCCGCGAAACCGTCACCTCGGAATTTGGTGGCGAATGGGATCTGCGTATCTTCACGGATCAGATCCACGGGGTTGAGCATGTGATGATGATCAAGGGCGACATCAGCACCGACGAACCTGTTCTGACCCGCACCCATGCGCTGCATGAGGCGACCGATATCTTAGGTCTGGGCCCGAAACCCGCCGATGAGTTGCAGCGCGCAATGAAGATCATCGCCGAAGAAGGCCGTGGCGTGGTCTGCTTGTTCCGCGAGCCGCGCCATGCGCTGTTTGCACAGGACGAGGAGGGGGTGAAAACCATCAAACAGGTCGGCGCCGGCGCGCAGATGCTCTCTAAAATCGGTCTATCGCAGCTGGTTTTGCTGACCGACAGCCCGCGCACCAAATACGTGGGCCTTGACGCCTATGACATCGAGATCGTTGGCACCCGCCCGATCAACGGCGCTGCCTGAAGGAGTTTGAGACATGGCTGGACATGAACAGCACTACATTATGCCGCGTGCCGAATTTGCCAAACCGGTAAAGCTGGCGATTGTGATGTCGCCCTATTACAAAGACATTGCTGATAACATGCTGAAAGGCGCCGCGGCCGAGATTGAGGCTGTGGGCGGCACCTATGAGGTTGTCGAAGTGCCCGGCGCACTGGAAATTCCTACCGCCATCGGCATCACTGAGCGGATGAGCAACTTTGACGGCTATGTCGCATTGGGCTGCGTGATCCGTGGTGAAACCACCCATTATGAAACCGTCTGCAATGACAGCAGTCGTGCCATCCAGATGCTGGGCCTGCAGGGGCTGTGCATCGGCAACGGCATCCTGACCGTAGAAAACCGCCGTCAGGCCGAGGTGCGCGCTGATCCTGAGGATCAGAACAAAGGTGGCGGCGCGGCGGCTGCGGCCTTGCACCTGATTGCATTGGCCCGTAAATGGGGCGATCAGCGCAAAGGCGTGGGATTCGTTCCCGCCGATGAAATCCAGCTGGCAGGTAAGGCATAATTCCGCAGTGACCTAGCCACGCCATCCTACAAGGCACCAGATCGCATGAGCACCGGCGAAGAAGAACAGCGCAAGCCGCTTTCGAACAACCAGAAGCGTAAGATGAAATCTGCCTCGCGGCTTTATGCTGTGCAGGCGCTCTACCAGTTGGAGGTCGGGGAGCAGATCCTTGATCAGGTCATTCTGGAGTTTCTGGATCACCGGTTCGGCGCCGTTGTCGATGAGGTGGAGTGGCTGGAAGGCGACGCCAAACTGTTCCAACAACTGGTGAAAGAAGCGGTGAACTGGCAGGCGAAGGTCGACCAGATGACTGACCGCGCACTGGTGGCGAAGTGGCCATTGGGTCGTATCGATTCCACCCTACGGGCCCTGTTCCGTGCGGCAGGTGCCGAGCTGACCCAATCCGACACCCCGCCGAAGGTGGTGATCACTGAATATGTGGACGTGGCGCGCGCTTTCTTCCCTGAAGGCAAAGAGCCGAAGTTCGTGAACGCTGTACTGGACCACATGGCCCGTGAGGCCAAGCCAGAAGCGTTCTGAACAAGATTTCGCTGATATTTGCGCAAGGAACCGCGGCATATCGTCAAGATGTGTCGCGTTTTTCATATTGGGCTTGAAACCTTCAGATATTGGCATACGATCTTAGGCAGCTCTTACAGGAGGCGCTGTCATGCCAAAGCTCATCCGTCTTTACATCACCAACGTTCTGATCGGCTTTGCCATCGCGGCGGCCTTTGTGGCGATGCTGTTGTGGTTCAACCTTGGCAATCTTGGGTCGCTGGTGGCGAACTCTGATGTAGGGCTGTTGGCGGTATTCCTTTTGTGGTTCTCTAACGGCATCATTTTCGCCGGTGTGCAGTTCGGCATCGCGGTGATGAAGCTGAAAGAGGATGAGCCCAAAAGCGGCGGTGGCCGTGCGGTGCGGGTCGATCTGACCAAGCCTGTGCGCGTTATGCAGGAAACGGCGGTAAAGCGTCAGCGCTGATGTGATGTCATTGCGCAGGCGGAAACCCCGTGCTGCGCCGGCCCCTCCCGACGGGGGGGCGTATTTTCTGCAATGGTTCACTATAAAAGCGTTACGTGTGTTTCACGGATATTTGGGACCCAACAGCGGATAAGTGCCCACACAAGGTAGGGCGCAGTCCTTGGTGTGATGCAAAAATGAAGAGGGCTAAGTGGCGGGCCCGCAGCGACCGTTCGGTTATCTCATTCCCGAGGACCTGTATGTACAGGTGGGCGCCAGATAACTAGACCAGGATCCAGACAGAGCCAGCTCCCTCGGAATTGCTTAAGGCCACCGGAATGCAACCGTGTCTCGTGAAGAGCAGCACCCGCCGAGGACCTAGATAGGCACTCATGGCGGGGCCGACAAGGGGGTGTTTTCACGATAAGGGGAGGGGGCGTGTTCAAAGACCCTCGAATTCGCATAGAACAGTGACGTCCATTCCCATCGCTTCCAGCTTCTGGCGGCCACCCAGCTCAGGCAGGTCGATGACAAAGGCACAGCTGAGGATCTTGCCACCCAAACGCTCGATCAGTTTGATCCCTGCTTCGGCGGTGCCGCCGGTCGCGAGGAGGTCATCCACCAACAAGATGGTTTCACCAGGCTCAATTGCGTCGTCATGCAGTTCTACAATCGCATCACCATATTCCAGCGTATAGGCCTCGGAAATGGTTTTACCCGGCAACTTGCCCTTTTTGCGGACTGGCACAAACCCGGTGCCCAGCTGGTGCGCGATAGCGCCGCCAAGGATGAAACCGCGCGCTTCCAGCCCTACAACCTTATCAATGCGCTGACCGGCGTAGGGGTGCAGCATCTGGTCCACCGCCATGCGAAAGCCGCGCGGGTCGGCAAACAGCGTGGTCACATCGCGAAACATGATGCCTTCGTGTGGGAAGTCGACGATGGTGCGGATGTAGTCTTTGACGGATTTCTGCTGCGGTGCCATCGGGCTGCGCCTTTCTGTAGCTGAGTGCTGGTGGTGTTTGGCAAGGCCGCGCCCGTGTTTCAAGGGCTTTCTTACCCGGCGATTTTGCGCATCAGTGCCTCAAGCGGTCCGCGTTTTGCCACATGCTGCCAGAGGTTGGCATAGATCAGGCAAGCGGTGCAGAAAGAGAGGCTGATGAGCAAGACTGCACTGTTTGAGAGGCTGCCGTTCAACAGGCCGCATGCCTCCATCGTGCCCATGCCAATGAGGATATGGGCAAGGTACAGTGTCAGGCTTTGTCGTCCGGCCAGTGAAAGTGTTTGGGTGACGGGGTTGCGCATCAGTGCAGGTCCAGCCCACAGGCAGGCGGCGATTGCCATGCAGGCGCTGCCGGTGGCGGAGAGGATGTAGAACGGTGTTGGCGGGATCGGCGCGGTTCTGAGAAGTTCGATCAATGTGGGATCCGTGGTCAGCATGGCGGGGATCAGGCCGAGGGTGCAGGCAAGGGTGCCGTAGAGCGCCATACGCAGGCGTACGGCGGGGCTGGCCAGATCTAGTCGCGACAGCGCCATGCCGATCAACAGAAAACTCACCCATGGCAGCACTGGATGCCACCCGTTGTAGAAGGTGTGGCGCAAATAGCCTTTGGCGGTCCAGAAATCCGCGTAAACGAGCGTCGCCCAGTCCCAGCCCGCATCATAATGTCCAAAGATTAACCCGCCATAGGCAATAAGCGTGACGATAACGGCTGCGGCCCAGAGTGTGCGGGCAGGGGCAGCCAGCAGCGGCAGCACGCAGAGGAAATAGGTGCCGTAATAGTGCAGGATATCTGCGTCGAAAATCGTGACATTGATCATGCCGAGGATGATCAGGAATAGCGCCCGTCGACTGACCAGCGTCGCCCCCGCCCGGGACAGGCCAAGCCCGATGCCCGCCAGCACCACAAACAGCGCGGCGGCGCGGCCCTCTAACAGGTCGATGATCGTAGAAGAGACGTCGCCTGCGCTCGTCACCTCTGCCGCGATGCGGAAATTGACGAGGACCATGCCAACAAACGCAAGAAAACGGGCAATGTCGAGGCCGTCGAGGCGCATGGGAAATCCTTTGGGTTTGCAATGGCGCTAGTTAAGGAGATTTCCTGCGTTAAATCCATACGCTTTCGGGGGTGTTTTGCGCTGCGCCCGCCGCGTGCGGCGCGGTTTTAGGCAAATCTTGATTTTTTATCAAAAGTGGCCCAACGCGGCAAAAGAGGCGGACCCAAAGGCGGACCTATGGCCCGCCTCCGTTAATTATTGGTCAGAAGCCTCAACCCAACACACGACCTGCCACGGCATCCAGTTTCGCCACCAGTTCAGGATCGCGTTTTTCCGGCGCTGTGAGGATTGCAAACTCCAGTGCTTTGTCACAGCCGTGGGGACAATCGTCACGTTCGGCACCCAGCAGGGCGGGCAGGCGTTTGACCAGTGCGCGGCCTTTGTCGGCATTGCCGATGAGGGTTTTGATGATCTCGGTCACATCGACCTCGCCATGGTCGGGATGCCAGCTGTCATAATCGGTTATCATCGCCACCGAGGCATAGCACAGCTCGGCCTCGCGGGCCAATTTCGCTTCTGGCATGTTTGTCATGCCGATCACATCCGCGCCCCAGCTTTCGCGGTACATTTTGGATTCTGCCAGCGTGGAAAACTGTGGCCCCTCCATCGCCAGATAGGTGCCGCCCTTGTGCACCTTGATGCCGGCGTCGGTGGCGGCGGTGAAACAGGCGTCTGACAGGCGCGGGCAGGTGGGGTGGGCGACGCTGACATGCGCGACACAGCCGGTGCCAAAGAAGGATTTTTCTCTTGCGAAGGTCCGGTCAATGAACTGATCCACGACAACAAAATCGCCCGGCGCCATTTCCTCGCGGAACGACCCGCAGGCAGAGACGGAAATCACATCCGTGACGCCCAGACGTTTCAGTGCATCAATATTGGCGCGGTAGGGCACGGTGGTGGGCGAATGCACATGGCCACGGCCATGACGCGGCAGAAAGGCCATTTTTACGCCCTCATAGACACCTGTCAGGATCTGATCCGACGGTGCCCCCCAAGGGGTGTCGACCGTGACCCATTCCGCGTTTTCCAACCCGTCAATTTCATAAATGCCCGATCCGCCGATCACGCCAATATATGTGTCCATTTCTGTGCCTCTCTGTCCTGTGGTGCGCCGTATCTCAAGCGTGGCGCGAATTCTTATGTGTTGTTATCATCCGGTCGGGTGAGCGAGAATAGCTCGCGCACTGTAGCATAGTCGCGATAACCAAGACGCGACAGCGGCTGGAACAGGCTGACGTCAAAGTGACCATCGACAAGGTACTGATCCTGAATGCGCACGCCTGTGACCTCGCCAAACACGGCCACATTGGACATGCCCGGCAACTTCACGATCTGGATGAGGGTGCATTCCAGCACCGCAGGGGCGGCGGCGACGTAGGAGCAGGGAATGGTGTCACATTCAGCTTTTACCAGACCGGCGTGGGCAAACTCATCCGCGCCTGCAGGCAAGGCGGCAGAGCTGGCGTTCATTGCATCGCGCAGCGCATAGGACACCACGTTGCAGGCAAACACACCGCTGTCGCGGATGTTGGCCACGGTGTCCTTGGTATTGTCCTGATCGGGTTTAGCACTGGTTGATGCAAACATCACTTGCGGCGGCTCATAGGCAACGGCGTTGAAAAATGAATAGGGCGCCAGATTGTCTACACCATTCGAGGAGCGGGTAGAGATCCAGCCGATTGGTCGCGGTGTCACAATGGCATTAAACGGATTGTGCGGCAGGTCGTGGCCGTCTGCGGGTTTGTAGAACACTGTGCGCCCTTTATCTGGTGGCTGGTTTCGCGTTTGTATCAGACCTAAGGGCATGTTACGCCCATTTCCAGATCTTCGGCTGATTTCCTAGAGGCTTAGCGCAATTTATGTTCCGCTTTGAGGTAGAAAGCAAAAACGACTGGTGGGAAGTGGAAGCCCTCTATGACCTGTGTTTTGCACCGGGGCGTACTGCGCTTTCGTCTTATCGCCTGCGCGAAGATGTGGCGCCGGTGCCGGATCTGTCTATCGTGGCGCGTGATGATTTGGGGATTGTGGCGGGGGCGATCCGCTATTGGCCGGTCTGTATCGGTGAAGATGTGGCGCTGCTCTTGGGACCTGTGGCTGTGCACCCGACCCATCAGGGCGAAGGTTTGGGCGGTGCGCTGATCCACGACAGTATGGACCGCGCGACGCGCCTTGGCTGGCATCGGGTGATGCTGGTGGGGGACGAACCCTACTACAGCCGCTTTGGATTTCAGCGCTTGAGCGGCGTGGTTATGCCTCCGCCGACAAACCCTGATCGCGTGCTGGGGCATGGCGTCGCGGATGGCGTCTGGGACGGTGTTGCGGGCGATGTAACGCGGTTTCATCAGGGGCAAACGTGACGCCCGACAACGCACTTTGTCTTGAATTTTACCCTATCATAGCCACCTGTTGGTAAAGCCCGCAAAACGGCGCGGGCCTGAGACAGGCCTGAGACAGGCCTGAGACAGGCCTGAGACAGGCCTGAGACAGGGGATTGCACATGCTGACAGAAAAAGCCTTGGCAGAGCTGGTTGATCCTTCTGCACTGGATTTGGAGGCAGAACTGGATCAATTGGCCCGTCGCTATCGCGGTGCCAGCGGGCCGGTGATTGAGCTGCTGAACCTTTTGGGCGGGTCTGCGGAAAACCTGCTGGACCGGTTGCCGCAGAAGGTCCGCGGACAGCTAGACAGCGCGACAGAGGCAGCACTGTTCGCAGCGATGCGGGCGGCGGATAAATCCCGTGATGTTGTCAGCGATCAGCCGGGGTGGTTTCACGGTGCGTTGACCACGGTTATGGGGGCCGCAGGTGGTATGGGCGGTTTGCCCACCGCACTGGCAGAGTTGCCGTTGACCACAACGGTTCTGCTGCGTGACATTCAGGGGGTGGCGGTCAGCAATGGTTTTGACCCCAGTGCGGAAAGTGTACAATTTGATTGTGTGCAGGTCTTTGCCTCTGCGGGGCCCCTGGCCCATGATGACGGGGCAGATATGGCGTTTCTGGCCACCCGCATGGCGCTGCGCGGCGCGTCGATGCAGGCGCTGATTGCCAAGGTTGCGCCGCGTCTGGCGCATGTTTTAGGGCAAAAACTGGCAGCGCAGAGCGTGCCATTGTTGGGGGCCGTCGCGGGGGCGGCGACGAACTATGCCTATGCCAGCTATTACCGCGATATGGCCCATGTGCATTTCCGCCTGCGCCGGTTGACGATCGAGGCAGATGCGCGGCCTGAGGAGTTGGTTGCGGCGTTGAAACGTCGTGTCAAAGGCCCCGTGGTGGCGGGTTAGACTGCGATCTTTGCGCATTTTTAGAAGGCTGAAAGTGGGGGCGGAGGCGTCAGTAGTGCGGCGGTTTTTCCGGGCCGCCGTAGATATGGCTGCCACCATCGGCCTCACGCTCTGCTTCGCGCTGCATCAGCAGGGCGACGCGGCGGGTCAGCATATCAATCTCGCCCGCTTGGCTGGTGACCACGTCTGACAGGTCCTCGACCGTACGGGTCAGGTGTGCCAGCTGTTCCTCCAGATCTTGCATCTTGGTGTCTTGCATAACGCGGCCCTTTGATTTCTGACGCGGCCATAGCACGTCCTGTGCGGCAGGGGCAATGGATGGGAAACAGGGGCGGTCATGCACGCGGTCTTGCAGGATGGTCGCGCCTGCAAGGTTATATGCCTCTTTCCCCTTGCAATGCTTGCCCCTAAGCGCCGCATCCGGTAGATGCGGGCGCGACATTACCCGCAAGGACAAAGCCAATGGCCAAGCAGAAGAAAGCCCCCCGCCCCAAGGCCGTCACGCCCAAGGGGTTCCGCGACTATTTCGGCACTGAAGTGACCGAACGCAGCGACATGCTGCAGAAAATCGCCGGGGTCTATCACCATTACGGCTTTGACGCGCTGGAATCTGCTGCGGTGGAAACCGTAGAGGCGCTGGGCAAGTTCCTGCCAGATGTGGATCGTCCGAACGAAGGTGTTTTTGCATGGCAAGAGGCCGACGAAGGCGACAAGGGCGATTGGATGGCCCTGCGTTATGATCTGACCGCCCCTCTGGCCCGTGTTTATGCGCAGCACCGCAATGACCTGCCGAACCCCTATCGCCGCTATGCGATGGGTCCTGTCTGGCGCAATGAGAAGCCAGGACCGGGTCGTTATCGCCAGTTTTATCAGTGTGATGCGGATACAGTTGGTACTTCCAGCATGGCTGCGGATGCCGAGATTTGCATGATGCTGTCCGACACGCTGGAAACCGTGGGCATTCCCCGTGGCGACTATCTTGTGCGGGTGAACAACCGCAAGGTTCTGAATGGCGTACTCGAGGCCATGGGTCTGGCCGAGGATGATCCCAAACGCGACGACGTGCTGCGCACCATCGACAAGTTCGACAAGGTCGGTGAAGAGGGCGTGCGCCAGCTGTTGGGCAAGGGGCGGCTTGATGCCTCTGGGGCCTATATTGATGGTGTGGGGCTAGAGGATGCACAGGCCGAACCTGTGATCGCCTTCCTTACCTCGCGTGCTGATGATGTGGCCGGCACTATGGAAAATCTGCGGGCTGCCGTTGGTGACAGCAAAGTGGGCCAAGACGGCATTGCTGAGCTGGAACAGATCGGTGCCCTGCTGACCGCTGCAGGCTACGGTGACGATCAGGTGTTGATTGACCCCTCTATCGTGCGCGGTCTGGGCTATTACACCGGCCCGGTGTTTGAGGCTGAACTGACCTTTGAAATTCTGGATGAAAAGGGGCGTAAGCGTCAATTCGGATCAGTTGCTGGTGGGGGGCGCTATGACGGTTTGGTCAAACGTTTCACCGGTCAGGAAGTGCCTGCTGTGGGTGTTTCCATAGGTGTCGACCGTCTGCTGGCTGCCCTGCGTGAAAAGGGCCGTATGGGTGGTGCCCCAACGGGTCCGGTTGTGGTGACGGTGATGGATAAGGCCCGCATGGCCGACTATCAGGCGATGGTGTCCGAACTGCGCCACGCGGGCATCCGCGCAGAGGTCTATCTGGGCAACCCGAAAAATTTCGGCAACCAGCTGAAATACGCGGACAAGCGCAACTCTCCTATCGCGATCATCGAAGGTGGCGATGAGAAGGAGAAGGGCGTAGTGCAGATCAAGGACCTGATCCTTGGCGCCAAAATCGCCGAAAGTGCCACGCTGGAGGAATGGAAAGAACGACCCAGCCAGTTTGAGGTGCCGCGCGCCGAGATGATTGCCAAGGTGCGTGAGATTTTGGCCAGCCAACAGGACCAGAATGATGCCTGATCGGATCGACATTCGCGCCCGCGCAGCCGCTTTGCGTGCCGCGTTCGAGGCAGCGGGCGCGCAGCTGGTGGAAACGGATGTGCTGCAACCGGCGGAGGTCCTGTTGGACCTTTATGGCGAAGATATCCGTGGCCGTGCTTATGTGACCTCTGACGCGTTGCGTGGTGAACAGATGCTGCGGCCTGATTTTACCGTGCCGGTGGTGCAGATGCATATGGCGCATGGGGCAGAGCCAGCGCGTTATACCTACGCCGGCCAGGTATTCCGCCGTCAGGAAGACGACGCAAGCCGCCCCAATGAGTATACGCAGGTCGGATACGAGGTGTTTGACCGCGAAAACCCGGTTGAGGCCGACGCCGAAGTGTTTGCTATCATCTGCGACGCGCTGGGTGATCAGCCCCTGCGCGCGGCCTGTGGCGATATCGGGCTGTTGCTGGCTGCGGTCGCAGGCTTGCAGACATCGGAACGCCGCAAGGATGCGTTGCGCCGCCACATCTGGCGCCCGCGTCGGTTCCGTGCGCTTCTGGACCGCTATGCAGGTCGCACGCCTGTGCCTGCGGCCCGTGCGGCGCTGTTGACGGCAGAGGATCCTTTTGCCGCTGCAGGGCCTGACATCGGCCTGCGCTCGCGGCGTGAGGTAGAAGCGCGGATTGCGGCCCTGCGCGAAGAGGCAGCAATCGATCCGCTGTCTGAAAATGAGGTGGCGTTGATTGATGCCATCCTGGGTGTGCGGGAAAACCTGCCCAACGCCTTGGAGCAGCTGCTCGATATTGCGGTGGACATGCCTGCGATCAGCGCCAGCGTCGAACGTCTGGCGCGCCGGATGAAGGCGCTGTCGAAACGTGGCATTGATGTTGACGCGCTTGATTTTGAGGCCAGCTATGGACGGACCTCGATGGAATATTACGATGGCTTTGTCTTCGGCTTCCATGCCGCCAGCCGCCCTGATTTGCCGCCTGTGGCCACCGGTGGGCGCTATGACGCATTGTGCAGGGTGTTGGGGCAGGGGCGTGACATCCCCGCAGTGGGTGGCGTGATCCGCCCTGATCTGCTGATCCAGTTGGAGGCGGGCCAATGAGTGTGAAACTGGGCGTACCCTCCAAAGGGCGGTTGATGGAAAAGACCTTTGACTGGTTCGGCAAACGCGGCATCGCGCTGTCACGCACCGGATCTGACCGCGAATATGCGGGCAAGGTTGAGGGCATCGAAGGTGTCGAACTGGTGCTACTGTCTGCTGGTGAAATTCCCCGGGAACTGGCCGCTGGCCGTATCCATCTGGGCGTTACCGGCACTGATCTGGTGCGCGAAAAACTGGGCCAGTGGGAACAGCAGGTAGAGCCGCTGGCAGAGTTGGGCTTTGGTCATGCGGATCTAATCCTGGCGGTGCCGAATGCCTGGGTTGATGTGAACAGTCTGGACGATCTGGATGCCGCCGCTGCAGCCTTCCGCCAGACGCATCGCTTCCGTCTGCGC
The DNA here is from genome assembly GCF_022347685.1 of Thalassobius sp. Cn5-15. Classification (GTDB taxonomy): domain Bacteria; phylum Pseudomonadota; class Alphaproteobacteria; order Rhodobacterales; family Rhodobacteraceae; genus Thalassobius. The sequence goes on along the minus strand of NZ_JAKRGF010000001.1, from coordinate 1,136,190 downwards.
ATCGCCACGAAATACCACCGTCTGGTGCGTGACTTCCTGCGCGATCAGGGGGTGGCGGATTATCAACTGGTCGACAGTCAGGGTGCCACAGAGGGCACGGTGAAGAATGAAACGGCAGAAGCCGTGGCAGACATTACCACCACCGGTGACACATTGCGCGCCAATCACCTGAAGATCCTTGGGGATGCGACGATCCTCAAATCGCAGGCAACCCTGTTCCGTTCGCGCATCGCGGCGGCCAATGATCAGGAGCGCGCGGTGATCAAGGAACTGCGCAAGACGCTGAAACTCCTCTGATCCGGTGCGAATACCCGTTTTCATAGCCCCCGTTGCGAAATTCGCAGCGGGGTTTTTCTTTTAGAATTCAGTCGTTAGTGACAGGCCGCAGCTCTGACTGTTGTAGCTGTATAACGTGATGTTTGAATCGGTTTGACTGATCGTACAGCGCACTTCCGGCGTGCCGAAACGCACAGTGAGGTGATCAAACTGAACCGCTGCAGAGAGGGCTGTATAGCGTTCGCGCCGCCGCTTATGGCTGAGGGGGGCGATGTCCCGATAACGCCTGATGCCATGGTTCAGTGTCAGGCTGCCACGCAGGGCCGGGCTGATCTGGCGGCGCAGTTCTGCGCCGAGTGTCAAATCCCGATGGGCAAGATGATCGGCGCGATGGCCGATGTGATTGCCGCGCACCGTTAGGGTTAGTGTCAACAGCGCGTTGATCTGCCGCTGCCAGCCGATGCGCATTTGATAGGCGGGACCGTTGCGGTAGGTCTGATGATCATAATGGCGTTGTTCGGCGGCGATGTCCCAAGACAGATGGCCGCCGTGAGCCAGTGCGTGTTGCAGGCCGATCCCCAAGCCCCGGGCGGTGTAATCTGACCTATCGCGGGCGTTAACCCCGCGCAGGATTAGACGCGGTTCGACCCAGCTGCGCTGCGACAACAGTTGACGCAGTCCAAAGGAGAGGTCCAGATCGGTTTTGTCCAGCTGTTGATAGCTGGGATAGCGGGTGCGGACGACAACCGCGCTCAAGCGGAGACCCCGCCAAGCAGACAGGGGTGTTTGCCAGCGCATCTGCCCCGCAACGCTATAGCCAGTGCCAGAGGTTTTGCGGCTTTCCTCACCAACAACGAAATCGCCCAAGACTGTTTCAAACTGACCGGCGGAGGTGCCATTGTTGATGTTGGTCGAAGGACGCGCGCTGAAGCGCAGTGCAAAGCTGAGAGGGTCTGCAGCGCTGATCTGCTGCAGCATTGCGCGATAGCTGGCGCGCAGGGTGGCATTGCGGTCACGCTGCAACAGCTGGCGCAGATGACGGGCGGCTTGTTGATGTTGGCCGGTGACAAAGAGGCTGTGCGCCAGTTCACGCTGAACTGGTAGATCTGTGGGGGCGAAGTGCCAGGCCTGCTGCAACAGGGGAAGGGCGCGGGCGTGATCGCCCTGTACCTTTGCCAGCCGTGCACGAAACAGCAATTGAACATGCTCTGGCGGGCTTGCTGCCGCGATCAAAGTTTGCGCGGCGGCGAAATTACCGGCGTTTATGAGCGCGGTGCTCTCCGCCTCTAGCGCAGCGGCACTCAGCGGGGTGGTCGGCGGCTGAGTTTGCGGGGCACTCAGCGCGGGCGCGGACAATAGCGCGCACAGCACTGCAGCATACGCCGCCCGCCAACCGGAACGGCGGCGCGGTGCATGCGCGTTCCTTTGGGCAGTGGTCACGGAATTGCGGTTCCCACAAAGCCGCCAGCAATCGTGGTATTGCCGTCCCGACCGTGGAAAGCACCGACCAGCCCGTTGCTGCCAATGCGGCCTTCCAATTGAGTTTCCAGCGTTTCCGTTGCGGTGCCGCCGGAGGCAGGAACAAAGGCAACATCTACAGTCCCGCTGAGTGCGTCGCCGCTGATCCGGACGTCGAGATTCAGCTGCTGGTCAACAGCCTGCACGCGTCCGGCGTCGAAATCTGCGCTGACTTCAACAGTCCCGCTGCGGATACCGGACCGGCCGCCGATCCTGGTGTCAGTGCGAACGATTTGATCGACAATACCGAAACGGTAGTTGGTGGAGTATCGACCAGTCCCGCTGCTGCGGGGGGCACCGATATTGTCGGCACGATAGGCGCTTTGAGCGACGATCTGACCAACATTGGTATCGACCCCCATGACAAAAGCGGCGGTTCCCACGTTGCCGTCAGTGACCAGCCCTCTTCGGGTGTTAGTCAGCAGTGGCGGCCCAACTGCGATCACACCAGTCAGTGCTGTGAAATCGGTGGATGTCGGGCTGACGCCTCCGCCAGAGCCACCACCACTACAGGCCGCCAGAAGTGCCACCAGTGCTATTGAAGTGCCCAAGCGGGCGCTTCTTGATGAAGTTGCGTGTAACGTCTTGGTCATCGTGATCCCCTTTGTCCCTCGGTCTAAGCCTATGATGGGGGGGAGAAAAAGGCGGATATGCCTTTTGTATGCGCATTCTGTGGTAGTGTTGCGATATGAGCACTCAGTCATTGGGTGTGATCGCAGTCGCACGATATTGAGGCATTGCAGCGGGCAGAATTGCGGCGACGGGTGCGTTGTTCCGAAGGACCCGAATGATCTGGGCGCGGCTGTCGCTGCCGCCTGTTAGGCGCATCGTTCCTGCCCACGCGGTGATCAAGGCGCAGCGAAAGACGTTAGGTTTGGCACAGGCGAGTGTGTAAATTTACTTGCTATCATGGGTGGAAATGTGTAGGTGGGTCTCACCGAAATTTATTTGCGGTGAAACCGGCGCCGGATCCCTGTGGGACCCCAATTATCGGGGGCGCTACAGTAAGGCAAGCGTCATCCGAGGGTCTTTGCGTGACATTACACGCAAAGTTATAATGAGAAGATCCAACCATATGAACTATGCACTCCTCCTGGCTGCGACCGCTGTTGTTGCCGCCCCAACTTTTGCCTCCGCAGAGATTTCGGGTGGCAGCACCATTGGTTTTTCGCAACTGTCCTCGCCTGATTTTTCCGGCGAACTGGACACGACCACCTTTGACTTCGCGCTGGATTACTATGACGCTGGTCCCATCGGTTTCGGCATCGAGGCTGGCCGCACCAGCTTTGACGATTCCGTATCTGATGACGCGCTGTGGAACGTCGACCTCGAAGCGTTCTACCGTCTGAACGAAATCTCCCGTCTTGGTGCCTATGTGGGCCGTGTGTCGATCGGTAATGTCGATCTGGATTCCTACGGTTTGATCTGGGGCTACGATCTGGGCACCACAAGCTTCGAAGCGAGCCTGGGTCAGGCTGAGACGGACGGAGATAACATCACTGAATTCAGCCTGTGGAGCCAATTCGACGCGACGAATAGCACCCGTTTGGCGGCTGAGTTTGCCACTGCGCAGAACGATGGGGATGGCATCTATACCTACGCCCTTGCTGCGCAACATGGCCTGTCCGATAGTTTCGCGTTATTTGGGAACATTCGCTACACCAATTTCGCCGATACAGACACAGGCGCCAGCGAAGTTGGTGTGGGGGTTAGCTATGACCTGGCACCTCTGACCGGTCTCTACGGCGCTCTGTCGCTGGAACTGGCCCGTACCAACCTTGATAGCGGCGGTAATGACGTGGATCTGGATATTGTGCGTTTCGGCGTGTCCCTGCCGTTCGGCGGTTCGGGCAAGGCTGGCGTGCCGCTTAACTCCGGTGCCTCGAATGTTGCCAGCGGTCCGCGCGGTGTGACCGCTGGCCTGCTGAGTAGCAACATCGGCCTGTTCTAAGAGTTAAGGCTATTGAAAGAGCAAGCCGCCCTGCGAGGGGCGGCTTTTTCATGCGCTGGATCTGCGGTTCAAAGAACGCCGATATCCGCCAGTGCAGCAGACAGGTCGGCGGGCAGCGCATCGTCGTTCTGGCGTGCCTCTGTCATATCTGGCGGGCTGTCTTCGGGTTTCAGGTAGCGCCAGCCCTGAAACGGACGACGTTGAGCAGGCGCGGTGCGATAGATGTCGCGATCCAGCACGATGGCACAGCGACGGATGCCGTCGCTGCCTGTGACCTCATCCAGACGCAGGATGCGCTGGCGGGCCTGAATCACACCTTTGATCACCCAGTAGATAGAGCCACCGTTGAGGATTTCTGCCTCGCGCTTGGGCCACATGCGGGTGATGTGCTGAGGCAGGCCATCTGCGGTCTGCACCTGCGGGATCTGTTGCCAGGTGGCCAGTGTTTCAACACTTTCGGTGCCGACGCTCAATTTGATGAGGTTGGTGTATTTGGCCATCAAACCATCCTTGCTGGTCTTGCTGCGGCTGGGATTTACCGCATCGGGGGATGAGGGTTTATATGGCGCTTTGGCCGCGGCTGGCTAGGGCCGTGGGTTAAGAAAGTGTTAATGTGGACCGTTGGGGGCGCTTGTGATCAAGGGGGCGCTCGGGTTACGGGACGCGATTGACATTTGCGGATCATTGAAAGGGGCGCTGATTATGCGCCCCCGCCTCGGTTCAGTGCTGGCTTTGCAGGTAGGTCATGACCGCAGGGCGTACAGATTGGTCGCCGCGCAGGCGGGCCTCTTCGATGATGCGGCGCACGCCATCCAAATCGACCGAACGCAGGATGTTTTTCACTGGCCCAATGGAGGCAGGGCGCATGGACAAGGATCGCAGGCCCATCGCGGCCAGACAGATCGCCTCTATCGGGCGACCGGCGTCCTCGCCACAAAATGACAGTGAGGTGTTTGAGGCCTCACACCGTTTCACGATCCCTTCGAGGAAGGTCAGGAAGCTGACGTTCAGCGTGTCATAGCGTTTACGCACCCGTTCGTTTTCGCGATCCGCAGCAAAGAAGAACTGCTTCAGGTCGTTGCCGCCGATGGAGAGGAAGTCGACCTCTTCATAAAATTTGTCCGGTGCAAAGGCGAGTGATGGCGTTTCCAGCATTGCGCCGACCTCGATCACCTCTGGCAGGGTGTGGCCCAGTTTTGCTTCACGGGCCAGAACCTTGTCCATTTCAGCGCGGGCCTGACTGTATTCCTCATATTGGGCGACAAAGGGGAACATGATCGACAAAGGCCGTCCCGCCGCAGCGCGGATCAATGCCTGCAGCTGCATCCGCATTACACCGCGCCGGTCCAGGCCAACGCGGATCGCGCGCCAGCCGAGGGCGGGGTTCGGTTCGTCGTTCGGTTTCATATAGGGCAGAACCTTGTCTGACCCGATGTCGAGGGTGCGAAACACCACGCGTTTGCCGCTGGCAGCATCCAGAACGCGGTTGTAAAGCGCCGACAGTTCCGAACGTTTTGGCATTTGGTTGCGAACCAGAAACTGCAATTCGGTACGGAACAGTCCCACGCCTTCGGCGCCGGAACTGTCCAGTGACGGCAGATCGGCCATTAGGCCGGCGTTCATATGCATGGCAATGGTCTTGCCGCATTTGGTGGTCGCTGTCTTGTCGCGGATCGAGGCATAGCGTTCCTGTGCCTTGGCCTGCATCGCGATTTTATCGCGGAAGGCGGTGACCACAGTATCATCGGGGCGCAGGTGCACGATGCCTTGGTCGCCGTCGACCATGATGTGGTTGCCATTGAGCGCATCTGTGGTGATACGGCTGGCATGGACCACCAGTGGGATCGCCAGTGCCCGTGCCACAATCGCGGCGTGCGATCCGACGGAGCCTTCTTCCAGCACAATGCCCTTAAGCGACCTGCCATAATCCAGCAGTTCCGCCGGACCGATGTTGCGGGCAATCAGGATTGGATCGGCAGGCATTTCCGCGCCGGTGTTCTGGCCCTGACCGGTCAGGATGCGCAGCAGGCGATTGGACAGGTCATCCAGATCATGCAGGCGTTCGCGCAGATAGGCGTCATTGGCCATATTCATGCGCGCCCGCGCCTGTGATTGCTCCTTCTCCACCGCGGCCTCGGCGGACAGGCCACGGCTGATGTCCTCTTCCATCCGGCGCATCCAGCCTTTGGAATTGGCAAACATCCGGTAGGCCTCTAGCACCTGCATCTGTTCGCTGTCGCCACCCACGGCCCCATCCAGCATCTGATCGACGCTGACGCGCAGCTCATCCACCGCTTCGCGCAGGCGGACCAGTTCGGCGTGGGGATCTTCGGCGATGGGGTTGGTGACCACAACGCGGGGTTCATGCAGCCAGACGTGGCCTTCTGCGGCGCCTTCCTGCCCGGTGGTGCCACGCAGCAGGCTGGGGTTCTGGTGCGGCGCGGCCAGCGCGGCGCCCTCACCGACAAAGGCGCCGAGTTCGGCCATTTCGGCCAAAACCATAGCCACCACTTCCAGCGCGTAGACCTCATCGGCGGAATAGGCGCGGGCTTCTTTCGACTGCACGACCAGCACGCCCAGCTTTTCGCCCAGACGCTGTACTGGTACCCCAAGGAAAGAGGAGTAAATCTCTTCGCCCGTTTCGGGCATATAGCGAAACCCCTTAGCCGAAGGCGCGTCGGTGGTATTCACCACGCGGCCAAAGCGTGCGACACGCCCTACCAGACCTTCGCCCAGCTTCATGCGGGTCTGGTGCACCGCTTCGGCGTTCAGACCTTCGGTGGCACACAGCTCCAGCGTTTCCGTATCGCGGAACAGATAGATCGAACACACCTCAGAGCCGGTAGAATCGGCAATCAGATGGGTGATCTTATCCAGCCGCGCCTGACCAGCGCTGTCCTCGGCCATTGCGTCACGCAGCCGTTGCAGCAGTTTGCGGCTCTCTGTCTCTTTTGTTTCCGTCGCTTGAACCATCCGCGGCGGTCCTCCTCGATCTTCGCTGGAACTTTAGAACACAAGTTTGACAGGAACAAAACGGATATCGCGTCGGGGGCATCAGATCGCGACAGTTTTTGGACTGGATAAGGGGGGCAGTGATGGGGAATTGGGCAAGATATGCGTGGGGCGCTGGGGGTGTCTCATACCAAATCAAGAATTGGCAGCGCCTGAGCCGTGATGGCAGTCGCGCACATCTGGTGCATATAAAAAGCCCGCGCAAATTGCGCGGGCTCTTGTCGTTCAGTGATAAGCGGCTGATTATTCGTCTTTATCCAGTTCAAAGACATCGTGCAGCGACTGCACGGCCAGTTCCAGATATTTGCGGTCAATCAGGACCGAGATCTTGATTTCCGAGGTGGCGATCACCTTGATGTTGATGCCTTCATCCGACAGCGTTTTGAACATGGTCGACGCCACGCCCGATTGCGACCGCATACCGATGCCTACGGCAGAGATTTTGCAAACCTCGGTGTCGGCAACCAGCTCGCTATAATTAATCTCACCGCTGTCTTTGGCTTCTTGCAGGGCTTTCTCGGCACGCATCACCTGATCCGTGGGGCAAGAGAAGGTCATGTCGGTGCGGCCTTCGTCGGCGATGTTCTGGATGATCATGTCGACATTCACACCAGCATCGGACAGCGGGCCAAAGATGGCGGCTGCGATGCCGGGGCGGTCGGCGACGGAGATCAGGGTCATCTTCGCCTCATCACGGGAATAGGCGATGCCGGATACGGGACGGTTTTCCATGGTTTCTTCCTCGTCGCAGACCAGAGTGCCTGCTTCATCAGACGGTTCTTCGAAAGAGCTGAGAACGCGTAGTTTCACTTTATAGCGCATCGCCAGTTCTACAGAGCGGGTTTGCAGGACCTTGGCGCCGAGCGAGGCCAGTTCCAGCATCTCTTCAAAAGAGATCTTGTCAAGTTTGCGCGCCTTGGGGCTGATGCGGGGGTCAGTGGTGTAGACACCGTCAACATCCGTGTAGATGTCGCAGCGTTCTGCACCAAAGGCAGCGGCGAAGGCGACGGCAGTGGTATCAGACCCACCACGGCCCAGCGTGGTGATGCGACCCTCAGGGCTGACACCTTGGAAACCGGCCACAACGGCGACCTTCATACCTTCAGCGAATTTGGCCGAGATGTTTTCCGGCGGGATCTCTTCGATCCGTGCCGAAGAATGGGCGTCGGTGGTTTTCACTGGCACCTGCCAGCCCTGCCAGCTGCGCGCCGGAACGCCCATTTCCTGCAAGGTCAGCGCCATCAGGCCGGCGGTTACATTTTCACCGGAGGAGACAACGGCGTCATATTCACGCGCGTCATACAGCGGCGAGGTCTCATTGACCCAGCCCACCAATTCGTTGGTCTTGCCGGACATTGCAGAAACGATGACGATTACGTCATAGCCTTTGGCAACCTCCAGCCCCACACGTTTGGCGGCGCGTTTGATCCGGTCGAGCGTGGCGACGGAAGTGCCGCCGAATTTCATCACGAGAACGGGCATGGTCTGTCCTAAACGTCTTTGATCGACGCGGGTTTAGTGAAAGGGGGGCTGTCGCGCAAGGGAGAATGCGGTTTTGCACGCTACGCTTGTACTCTGCCAGCGGCAGGGCATATGGCCGGGCCTGTTTGTCGCAGGACTGGGGGACTATTGAAAGGGACGCCGGTGAAAGGGGCGCGGGTGAAAGGGGCGCGGGTGCGCGGACCTAGTAAGCGTGGTCACGCCCGTCCCACGTCTGAAAGCAGCCGGTGGTGGTCAGGTCCAGCGCAGCGAAACGTGCCTGAAGGCCTATTGCACTTTCCTCCACGGTGATCTCTGCCTCTGTGCCGCCCATATCGGATTGTACCCAGCCGGGATGGTATATGCCCACCGCAATGCCCAGACCTTTTAGATCGGTGGCCAGATTGCGGCCCAGATTGAGCGCTGCCGCTTTTGAGGCACGGTAGATATAGGACCCACCGGGCGCGCGTGTGTGGGATGCCATCTGAGACGAGATAATGGCGATTTTGGCATTCTGCGCCAGTTGCAGGTTCGGCAGCAGTGTTTGCACGGTTTGGAAAACGCCGGTGACATTCACCGCAAAACTTTCTGCCCACATCGCCGCCTCATAGCCAGAGGCCAGCGATTGATGCTTGTCGAGGTAAACACCCGCGTTACAGACCAGCAGGTCTACCGGTTGACAGTCGAGCTGTTGTGCCAGACGCGGAAAATCCTCGGGCTTGCTGACATCAAGGGGCAGGAAACCTTCGGCGTTGCGGGCGGTGCCAAGCACCTGATCGCCCGCGGCAAGGTAGCGGGTGTATAGGGTGTGGCCGATGCCACGGTTTGCGCCGGTGATCACGATCTGCATGGGGCTGTCCTTACTCTGGATGCACGTTAGCGATAGCAGGATAGGATAGGACAACGCGGTAAAGCGCAAGGCTTGTGCCAATAAACGGTGCCGATACCCTGCGCAATGTATGCACGATGTGTGCTCAGTTCGTTTTGCGTTTCGGGCTGAAGGGCAGGGGGACCACGGGCACCCCATCCTCGATCAACTCTTTGGCTTCTTTCAGGTTCGCCTCGCCGTGGATGGCGCGTTCGGGCGCATCGCCGACGTGCATGGCGCGGGCCTCTTGGGCAAAGGTGTCACCGACATATTCTGAGTTTTCTTCAACTTGACGTTTGATCTCGGCCAGTTTGCGTTCCAGCGCCTGTTCCTGTTCAGAGCGCGGCGCGCTTAAGGAGAGTGCTTGGGGGGCATCTGTCGTGGACGAGGTGGGGGTGTTCGCCGAGGTGTTGGCAGAGGTGTTGGCAGAGGGTTCTGCCGCGCTTTCGGTGGCTTCGCGCACGGCTGCTTCGCGCTTGGTAGCCTCTGACTGACGCCCTGACTGCACGCGTGGTGCCATGATTGCCTTTTCCACCTCTGTGCTGCTGCAGCTGGTGCAGGTGATCAGCCCACGTGCCTGCAACGTGTCGAAGGCAGCGGCGGATTGAAACCAGCTGTCGAACCTGTGACCATTGCTGCATTTCAGGGTGTATTGGATCATCTTGGGTCTTTCCGGTGGCGGTGGTGGTGAAGATAGGTATCAGAAACGCCGTGCGCAGAATATATATTTGAGCAGGGTCCGCAATCAAATCGCGCGGCAGCGATAAATGCCGCAGCCAAGCGATCGGCCCGCCGGGCGACCCGTCCTTCCGCGTGCCTATTGTTTGCGTAAAATTGCAACGGATCTACTTTATTGAATAGATCTGATATTATTATGAATGCACATTAAGATGTTTATTACCTTAATTGCCAAGTTTTTGTTCTTAAACGCTTGTTTGCCACCTTGGGGGCTGTAGCTTTGGGGTGCTGCGGGGCGTGGGACGTGCCGCTTATACTTTTTAAGGTGGTTGAATCGCTATCAATCGAACTCGGGGAGAGTATGATGAAATTTCTGACAGTCTCTGCGCTGGCCCTTATCGCTGCCAGTGCGGCTTCGGCGGAGACGTTCCGCTGGGCCGGTAAAACCGATCCGCAGACAATGGATCCGCATGCCGTAAACTCAGCCCCTGTGCTGGGGTTCCTCAACAACGTCTATGAAGGTCTGGTACGTCGCGGTAAGGACATGGCAATCGAACCTGCGCTGGCCACCAGCTGGGAGCCGATTGGCGACGGTGAAGGCTGGCGGTTCACCCTGCGCGAAGGTGTGACCTTCCACGACGGGGCCACCTTTGATGCCGAAGATGTGGTGTTCAGCTATCAGCGCGCATCCTCAGAAGGGGCCGACACCCGCAGCTGGTTTGCGCCGGTATCAGACGTCAAAATGGTGGATACCTACACTGTTGACGTGTTGACCAAGGCCCCGAACCCGATCTTCCCTGATAGCATCGCCAACTGGATGATCATGGATAAAGGCTGGGCCGAGGCAAACAGCGCTGGCCTGCCCGACAAGGAAAACGGCAACTTCGCCACGCTGAATGCCAACGGCACCGGTGCCTTCATGGTCAGCGAGCGCCAGCCCGGCCTGACCACCACGCTGGTACCATTCAGCGGTTGGTGGGATGAGGTGGAGCATAATATCACATCTGCCACCTTTACCCCCATCGACAACCCCGCGACCGCTGTTGCGGCGCTCTTGTCTGGTGATGTGGATATGATCAACCCCGTGCCGATTCAGGATGCGGCCCGTGTCGATCAGCGCGACGGTCTGAAGGTTATCCGCGGGATCGAGGCGCGGGTGATCATGCTGGGTTTCGGTCATGAGGCGGATCAGCTGAAATATGGCGCGATGGCGGGCGAGAAGAACCCCTTCCAAGATGTGCGCGTGCGCGAGGCAGTGGCCAAATCGATCAACGTTGATGCCATCCGCCAGACCATCATGCGTGGGTCGGCAGAGGCGGCAAGTCAGCTGGTCAGCCCCGCCATGCGCGGCTATTCCAGCGCCAATGTGGACCGCCCCGCCTATGATCCCGAAGGCGCCAAGGCACTGCTGGCAGAGGCAGGTTATGCCGACGGTTTTTCCTTCGGTCTGAAATGCCCCAACAACCGCTATCTGAACGACGAAGCGGTCTGTCAGGCGGTGACCGGTATGCTGGCGCAGGTTGGCATCACTGCGGAACTGGATGCCATGCCGGTACAGAACTACTGGCCGGAACTGCGCGCTGATAACTTCGATATGTACATGCTGGGCTGGAGCCCGGGCACCTTTGATCACGAACACCCGGTGCGTTTCCTCGTCACCACCCCGAACTCTGAGAAGAAGCTGGGCTCTTGGAATTTCGGCGGCTTCTCGGACGATCGTGTGGATGAGCTGCTGCCGATGATCCAATCAGAGATTGACGACACCAAGCGTCAGGCGATGATTGATGAAACCGTGTCGATCTATCAGGATCAGCACGCCTATGTACCGCTCTACGTGCAGCCGCTGGTCTGGGGCACGCAGGGCAACATCGACCTGACTCAGCGTCCCGACAACTTCTTCATCCTGCGGTGGGTGACGGTGAACTGACCCCGCGCTGATGACGCCGGAAAATCAAACGCGCGCCCTGTTTCAGGGCGCGCGTTTTGTTTTGTCGAATAGCGGATGTGTTGCTGACTTACCCTTTGATGACTGGCGTCGGGCAAGAGGCCTGCACCTGTGCGCGACCCAAGTTGAACACCCAAGTGACCGTGCGGTTGCCGTTCGGGGCGCTGAAGGCACAACCGAAGGCGCCGTTGGTGTCGCATTTGCCGGGCAGAACACGGGATCCCAGACTGCGGCATTGGCGGGCAAACTTGTCGCGTTCGGCCACGGTGGGGAAGGTATAATCACCGCAGAGCGCATTGCGGGCGTCATAACAGCTGAGGCTGGCGCCGGTGCTGCTGTTCTGGGCGGCGGGACGCGGTTTTGGCGTTGATTGCGCCGCGGCAGCGGTGCGGGTTGACGGCGCCGGTGTTGCTGGTGGGGCATTGCGGGCTGCAATGATTGCGGCCGCCTGTTCAGCGGCGGAGGTGTCAGGATAGCGCTTGATCAGCGCCTGTAATGCGTTGTTTTCAGGTGATTTGCGCGCCTGTGCCAGTTCCTGTTCGGCGACTGCGCCCTCGAGCCCGTCATAACCAGCCAGAGCATCCACGACCGAGTTGCCAAGTTCCTGCGCGTGATTGAAGGATTGCACTTCTCGCGCCGCCATCGTTGGGCGACCGCAGGACTGGCTTTTCAAAACCCGCTCGAACCGGTCAACGGTTTTGGGGCCGTGTTTCAGCACGCAGTCATACGCGACATCATCACAATTGGTGATGCCACGCACATCTGCATCGCAGATCAACGCAAGGGTGGCGTCGGATCCCGGTGCTTCGGATGACCAGCTGGGTAGATATTCTTTGAAATAGGTGCCAACGCCGCGGCGGAAGGCGGCCTGTTCCTGTGGCAGATCAACGCCCGGTTCGACATCCACAATGACCGCGCCGCCTTGTGTCGTGACGCTCTTTTGTGGTGGGCTGAGAGAGGCCGCTGCGACCGGTACGGGGTCTTCGGTGCAGGCGGTGGTGAACAGGATAATAACGGCGGGAAATAATGCACGTTTCTGGAACAAAGTCTTCTCCCTTAAGAGTAGCGGAATAATTTTAGTGGAAACGATAACAGGCTATATGCGACAGAAGACAGAGTTATTTAGACAGGCGCCGTCTGAGAGCCGAGTATCCAAAGGCGGCGTTTCTGTTTGAGTGACCGCACGGCGCTGCGCACTTCGCGCTGCAACCTTGCTTTGGGTTTGCGACGTGCGCTATGCGTGCCGTCACGCAGGGCCTTCGGAAACGATGACCAGCGGGCGCATCTGTCGTGCGGCGCTGTCCCGCGAGATCTGCTGCATCAGGCCCGCATAGCCCGCCGCGCCTGACGGTGTAGTTGCAAGGCCCAAGGCGCTCAGTTCATTGGCGGCGGATTGGCCTTCCTCCTCTGACAGGCTCAGATAGGATACATCGCAGCGTTCCAGCACATCCCAGGCGACGATCGACGGTTCCTTGCAGTCAAGACGGCCCATGGCAGAATCCGGCCCCTCTCCCCGCGAGGGTTTGCCGGCCTTGTGGCTGGCCTGCAGGCAGGCTGCAGCGGTGGGTTCGACGACGATCAATTCAGGCTGTTCTGCCCAGTTCAGCCGGATCATATGGGCCATCGCGGCTGCCAGTCCGCCAACGCCTGCCTGCAGGTATACATGGGTCGGCCAGCAGCCAGAGGTTTCAAAAACCTCGCGCAACTCTTCGGCAATGACGCAGTAGCCTTCCATTACCCACTTCGGGATCTCTGTGTAGCCAGGCCATGTGCCGTCGGCCAGCAATGTGGCCCCGCTTGCCTCTGTGTCGGCAATCGCGGCGGCGACGCTTTCGTCATAGACATCGCCGGAGCGCACCACCTCCGCACCAAGCGCTGTCAGGCGCTGGGCGAATGCCTCTGGCACAGTGCGGGCAAGATGGATGCGCGCACGCGCCCCGACCGCCTGCGCGCCCACCGCGACGCCCATGCCGTGATTGCCTGCGCTGGCACAGACAAAGGTGAAGGACGCGGCAAAGTCGCGGACGTCGCTGTCCGTCAGGCGGGCGGAGCTCAGTGCCTCGCCGGTATTGTGCTGCCAGGCCTGATCAATCAGTCGTGCGATCGCGTAGGGCGCCCCCAGCGCCTTGAAAGCGCCAAGGCCCATGCGCTGTGTTTCGTCCTTGGCCCAAACCGTCACCCCCTGCGGACCGGTAATATCCCGCAAGGCGGAGACCGCGTAGGCCTCTTGCGACCGAAAAAACGCAACGGCGCGGGCAACATCCGGTGCGAAACGCAGGTCATCACTGTCAGTCATCTCAGGCCTATCCTCTGCAATGGTGCAGCATAGTTTCTGTCACTTTGACTGTACATTTTTTGCATTATCTTCCTTAATTGCGAAATAATAAATCGCTTGAAGGCTTGAGTTGCGGGGTTTTTTGCATGGCTGTGGAACTTGATGATGCGGATCTGACAATCCTGAGGACGCTGCAAGACGATTGTCGAGTCGGGTTGGAGCATCTGGCGCATCTGTGTCATCTGTCTGTCCCTTCGGTGCAACGGCGGCTGAAGCGGTTGCGCAACTCTGGCCTGATCCAGAAGGAAGTGGCGCTGCTGGATCCTGCGCAGTTCGAGTATAAGATGACATTTATCGTATCGGTCGAATTGGACCGCGAGTCACTGCACCAACTTGACCTCTTCCGCAAACGGGCGCGCGCCGAACCGCAGGTACAGCAGTGCTATTATGTCACTGGCGAGACGGACTTTGTCCTCATCTGCGCAGCGCAGGATATGTCGGATTTCGAAGCGTTGACCCACCGTTTGTTTTTTGAGAATTCCAATGTGCGCCGGTTCCGCACATCGGTGGTGATGGATCGCACCAAGGTCGGACTGGCTCTGCCGATCTGAGCGACTGGGCGGCCACTGCGTCGGAGTTATGCAAAGGGATCTCTCACAGCGGTCTGGATGAGAAAAATACTGTCGGATCCGGCGAAAAATGATGCATCCTGTGCATCATCGCCTTGTATCAATAGCCCTATCCCAACAAGGCACCACCCGGCGGTACAGATATGACGATCCCTGCACGCGGCTTCCGCGACGAAGAATTTGCCACACGCACCGCTTTGGCACAGGCCAGAATGGCGGCGGCTGGCATGGTTGGGATACTGCTGAGCACAGAGGCAGAGGTGCGCTATTTCAGCGGCTTCCACACGCTGTTCTGGCAAAGCCCAACACGGCCATGGTTCCTGTTTGTGCCGGTTGAGGGCAAGCCGATTGCGATTATCCCCGACATCGGCGCTGATCTGATGCGCCGGACCTGGATCGACGATATCCGAACCTGGGGCGCGCCTGCGCCTGCGGATGACGGCATCAGCCTGCTGGTTGATCTATTGCATGGATACGCTGCGCGGGGTGACACTATAGGGGTGATGAAAGGGCACGAAACCCAGCTGCGGATGCCGCTTGGGGAGTATGAACGGCTCTTGGCGGAGCTCGACGGGATGCACGTCGCCGATGCAACGGAGATCATCCGCAGTCTACGGATGGTGAAATCCGCGGCAGAGATTGAAAAGCTCTCGCATATCTGCGCCATCGGATCGCGGACATTTGCACAGGTGTCGCAATTCGCGCAGGAAGGTCAGCCGTTGGAAGAGGTGTTCCGGGCGTTTCGCCGCGCAGCTTTGGCGCAGGGTGCAGATGATGTGCCGTACCTGGTCGGCGGGGCAGATGCGGGAGGCTATCATGATGTCATTTCTCCGCCAACGTCGCGCCCATTGGCATGTGGCGATGTTCTGATGATGGACACTGGCGCGGTTTGGGACGGGTATTATTGCGACTTTGATCGTAATTGGGCCATCGGGCATGGCGATGATGCTTCCCGCCGGGCCTATGACGTTTTGTGGCGCGCAACAGAGGCCGGGATCGCTGCCGCGCACCCCGGCGCAACCTGCCGTGATCTGTTCAACGCGATGCACCGCGTCATCGCCGAGCTAGACGATCAGGGGGGTGATGTCGGGCGGTTGGGGCATGGGCTGGGGATGCAGTTGACCGAATGGCCGTCCCATTGCAACTGGGACGAAACAGAAATTGTGGAAAATATGGTTCTGACACTAGAACCTTCGCTGAGCTATGGCGCGGGGCGGATCATGGTGCATGAGGAAAACATCGTTGTCCGCGAAAACGGTGCGGTCCTCTTGACCCAACGAGCGGCGCCAGAGCTGCCTGTGATCTGAGGCTGTGATCTGAGGCCGTGATCTGCCATGAATGGGGTACTGTGAGAAGTGAAACTGGATTTTCAAACCGATGACGGCATCGGCACCCGCGCGAACCTCGGGGTGATCGTGCTGGAAACCGATGAAACGCTGGAGCATGAATTCGCTCGCCTGCTGAACCATGCAGGCGTCGCGCTGTATCACAGCCGCATTCCGATGGTGCCTGACATCCGTCCTGACACATTGGCCCGGATGGAACGCGATCTTCCTGCCTCGGCGAAACTGTTACCACCCGCGCTCAGCTTTAATGTCATCGGGTTTGGTTGCACCTCCGCTTCGACGGTGATCGGATCGGATAATGTCGCAAAGGCGATCCAAACCGTTTGCCCAACTGCCAAGATCACGGACCCCCTTGCCGCGCTTATCGCGGCGGGGCGATCGCTCGGCGCCCGCAAGCTGGGGTTTGTGACGCCCTATATTGCCTCGGTGTCCGCAGGCATGCGCGGCAGGCTCGAAGAGGCGGGTTTCGAGATAACAGGTTTCGGCTCTTTTGAGGAGGGAAACGACCGCGTTGTCGCCCGCATCACCGAGGCGTCAATCTTGCAAGCGATTGAGAATGTCGCTGCACAGGCACCCTGTGATGCGGTTGTCGTATCCTGCACGAATCTGCGGTGTTTGGATGTGATTGCAAAGGCCGAGGCGCGCATTGGTGTGCCGGTCCTTTCCAGCAATCAGGCGCTAGCATGGCACATGCTGAGACTGGCGGGCATTGAGGAGACGAGCGATGCGTTCGGTGCGCTGCTGCGGGTTGATCCGTCGGTTTAGATCCGCGGGGCGGCTAAAATGCCCCAAATACCCTATGAAATACGCAACCAGTGTTTAAAATTCGCCTTTCCTACAGTCGTGATAGATATGTCTACCTCTTCTTGGAATAGAGATAGCTGTTTTGGATCATTATCCTTCGTCTCTGTCGTAGCGCCACTGTGGCGCCTTTGTCGTTGAGTTCCTCTACGATGTTCAGCAAGTCGCGGATATCACGACCTAGCCTATCAAGTGAATGAGCGACCACACGCTCGCCCTCACGGCAAAATGCCATCATGTCGTTCAGTCCTAGACGCGCACTTCATGGGCCGGTCAGCTTATCTTCGAATAACTTTTCAACTTTGGATTGATTTATGAGTTAACGATACAATTTTTGGTAAGCTGGAGAAATGAGGGACGTGAAAGCTGGGTTGGAATTTGACCGAGCGCAAGAATATGTGACACACGGTCTTCGGAAAAATGCAACCATCGAGCTCTATCTAGCTGGTTGTGACGACGAGATGGTTAAAGCAGTTACAGGCCATTCTGGTGTGGAAATGCTAAAAAAGTATGGTGGTCAAGTTCGCCAGCGAGAGCTGGCAAGGCGTGCACAGAGCGCTCGCAATTCAAAAGAACAAGACGGGACCGAAACGTGAAAGTTTCAACGGTTGTTTCAAAAACGGCAG
Source organism: Thalassobius sp. Cn5-15 (assembly GCF_022347685.1). Lineage (GTDB taxonomy): Bacteria > Pseudomonadota > Alphaproteobacteria > Rhodobacterales > Rhodobacteraceae > Thalassobius. The sequence goes on along the minus strand of NZ_JAKRGF010000001.1, from coordinate 1,118,786 downwards.
TGAAGGAGAAGGTTAATGACGCAAGTCATTGATTTTATTGGAGGCGAGTACCGGATTATGCTTGGGTGTCAGTAAAAATAATATTTATCAAATACTTATGCAGTTTCCTCTTGTGTAATATCGCACAGGAAATCGCACAATCGATCACCGTGATGAATTGCTGAATGTGTACAAGACTTATGTAATTTTTCCCCAGAGACAACTTATGTGAACTAGAAGATGTGTTTCTTTAGTGGTTCACCGAACAGATGGTGTGTTGGTGTTCTGTATCGAACCATGAAAGGGGTAGGGTAGGCCGTTACCAAGGTTCAGAGGATCACAAAGATGATTCAAAGTGCAATCGACGCATCGCGCGATGATGCCGTTCATTCGCGCTGCTTTTGGCAGTGATGACGGGAAAGCACTTCACTCATTCCGTGGTACTCTCAAGGACATGCTTCGGAACGCCGGAGTCACAAAGGAACTGAGCGATTTCTTTACCGGACATGGTTCTGGTGATGTAGCTGGTGACTACGGTGAAGCTCATAGCCTTGAGAAACGATATGAGGCTATAAATAAGGTTGATATTGGCTTCTTGGGGCAGCTTGGGTGGGCTGGTACCTAGTCGCTGCCATTCTGCCTTCTGAGCTTCAAGCTTACGATGTCCTTGTAACGGCTGGGATCGAATGCTGCGCCTGTATCCCATGACAAGGCAGTTTCCTGCTTGAATATAGTGATCACAGTATCCCGCACTTCACCGGGTGTTGGTCTCGGTGTTGTGCCTGCTAGGCTTTCTTCAACGAACTCTATAACCAGCCCCATACGCTCAAGATCATTCTCAGACATGCTGCGCACCACCGAACCATCTAACAGCGCGCTGGGTGAAACTCCGTAGGTGGCAGCCAGATCGACAAGGCGTTGAGATGACACACCCGTATCTCCGGCCTCTATGCGACTGAGTGTACTTTGAGACATCCCCAGCCGCTTTGCTGTTTCTGTGACCGTTAACTTTGCGTTCAGCCGCGCTTCTTTGAGTGTTTCGTGCAGCATTGTGCGGCCTCAGGTCTCTAGTGTTGCGACCCATAATGCACAAAATGCATGAACCGGGAAGTTGAAAGGTGTCCAAAACTGCTATTCCTCAATTGCGAATCATGCATTATGCGCATATTGCATGATACATGAAGTTGGACGATTACCTTAACGCTAATGGTATTTCCGGAGCGGACTTTGCGGACCGCATCGGCGTAAATGCTGCAACGGTGTATCGGATACGGACGGGCCGTGTGTTTCCACATCAAAAAACTATTCGCGCGATTATCGCAGCGACTGAAGGTGCGGTGACCGTGAATGACCTACTTCTGAGCCAGCAACAGCCTATCAGGAAGAAGGAGAACCTATGACACCAGAAGCCATTGCATTGATTGCCGCATATTTCACCTGCTCAGAAGCTGCTGAACTGCGCGTTCTGGAACGTACTGAGGCAGAAGCATGTGCCGCTGCTTATATGGAGATCAAAGTCGGGTTTGTGCCAAACGTCGATATGCAAGCCTACCAATCGATGACCCCAGAAGAACGTGCAGATGTAAACCGACGCGGTTACGCCGCTTATGTAGCTTGGCGTGCAGCCAACCCTGATTTGGTATCACAGATGGAAGCAGAGGCCCGTCAAAGACTGCTGCAAGCGGACGGTTGACCAAGTTCATCATGCATCTCAGGGATGACTGATACAGTGCGGGTGAAAAAATGGCACCAATGGATTTGGGATCGCCTGTTTCAATCCGATCTATTGCCCAGATTCACGAACGAACAATGGATTGAACAGATCGAACTGGCCCTACAATCACGCCGGTGTCAGCAGAGCAGTTTGTTTTCCCATCGCTGGGTTTCCATGACCCATGCAGAAAAAATTCTGTGGGTCCGTAGAAGACAAGCTGCCCTTTTGATCATCTGGGCAAGAGGTGGGAAGCTTGGCTTTCAGGAGCCGGGATTAAAGTTACAAGAGGCAATGAATGACATCGACCGATAACCCAGTCCGTCTGTCGTTGGTGCCATCATCCTCGCGCCAAGCCATCCTTGAACGCCTGTTCGAGCGCGCGCATATCCGGCGTCAGATGGGGATGCGACCTCTGGACATCCAGTTCTCATATTGGAAACGGGTCCAAAGGATGGAGGTGCAGGAATTTGAACGACTACTTGCACCTTTGTTGCAGGACGCTCTTGAAACCATCGAATGGCCGGATGAACGGGGTGCACGGCTTTTCCTCGTCAAACAACTCCATGATCAAGCTGCAGTGCGCCTCAAACAAAGCTATGGTTTACATGATCCACGATCCAAGCCACCTGACTTTGAGCATATGTTGTGCGGACTAGCCCCGGGAAAAGTGATCTGCATGGCTGAATATAAAGGGCGGCATACCACCACCCTATCATAGTGGTTTCAAGAGAGAGCCATCCACTGATTGCTCATTTCAGCATTGCCTATTTTAGTGACTATTGTTCTTTTTGCATCTCTAAGGTCTTACGATATTTCGAATCAAAAACCCCCACAGAAAGTTCAGTCTGATTTTTAAAAATTTATCAGTTGCAACTGTGAATCTTGGGATGTTTCAAAGTGAAATATTTTGCGATCATCTTCAGTAGCGTTAGATGGGTCAATATTGCTGTCTTAAGGAAATTTTGGAGAACTTTTCTAAGTTGTTGTTTTTACTTAAATCTGGGGTGAAACAAAACCGTTCTTGACGAATGAAACGGCGTTTTTTCAGTTTCATTCATCAAGAAAAAACCATTTTAAATCAATCTATTGAAGGTTGATCACGGACTCAAATTGCCCCTTGTCGGACTGCTTGCTCGCTCCTACCTTTGATAGTGAGCGCAGAAAGAACATGCGTGCCACCCGCTGGGTCCAACTCCCAGGTATCATCAGACGAGGATATAAGATGATGAATAAGAACTTCGGGGGAGTACCCCCACCATGAACATGTGATCTTTGGTCTCTTGGCCGTTTCATGGCTACGTCAGCCACGCCCCATCCGGGTTTTGGAAACAGTCAGGAAACCTGTCCCATTCAATGAAGAGATTTTCGCAACTGGCAGCCCTAACCCGGCGACCAGAACTGTGAACTGCATCCCATCGTAGGTGCATCTCTTGGTGCGCATTTCGTGCGCTCAAATCTCATGTGAACACAAACAGCGTTGGCCCGGTTTTAATTCGGGCCAATGGCCGGACACTTTTGTCCTAACCCATGTAAAAAGGAAAACCACATGGAAAACACTATCCCGTCAGAAACTCAACCGATGCCGAAAGATGGTCCGGTTGAGTTGAACACTGCGCCGGAGGCCACTTCAGAGTGTAATGAACCGGGCACGTCACCAGTCTGCCGATATCTCTACAACTACTACATGGAGCATGAGGTTCAGTGGGATGTAGAGTTTGGGGCCCATATTTATTGGGCATGGCGAGCAGCATTTGACGAATATGTTGATTATGGTGTCGTCAAGGACAGTTTCGATGATCACGTTGTTAGCCAAGCTCTCAAGAATCTTGATGAAACAGAGACAGACCTTTCACCCGAGCAGGAGGCTCTGGCAAGAGAGTACTTAGAAACTGAAATGGATCGATTTCCCGGCGTAGCAGGTCTGGCCATGATGGCCGCTGCCTATGATCTGGAGCGACGACTGTTAACATTTGTGAAAGACCTGAAAGCCAGTGAGGCAACTGTAAACTGACCGTCTAGCGCGAAGTGAGGCCAACTTCGCGCAGATGCTCAATGCGCTGGTGTATGATATATAGGACTTTGCCACGGCGTGGGTCAGCGGCTTGTTACCAAAGAACAGATGGGAACCTTAGTCTGGGTTCTCAGCTTCTTCAGACATCAAATACTCAAGTGCGTCCTGAACTAATTGGCTGAGTGTGCGACCTGTCTGCAAAGCGTGAATCTTCGCCTCTAGGATTAGTTCATCTGGAATGTTCCGAAATGTATGGCGGGTGCTGGACATCTAATTTCCTCCTTTGTGCGCTCTCTCGTATTTAGGGGCCAAGGCTGATTTGCAGCCGCAGTTTCACAAGGTAGACACGTAACATCCGGCGTCACACTAAATAGCCGTGACAGGTCGAACTTCGGTCACATGGCGTATCTGGTGGCGCTGTTACCCGATCTGATCACAGCTTCTGAGGGGTGAAGAATGCGCGAAATTGATTTTGCTGAGCACCTGAGAGAGCCGGGTGTCGATCTAGGCATTGAGCCTGCGTACCATCAAAGGTTTATCCGCCGATGCGCAACACCACAAAAGCGCAATGATCTCTGGGACCATTGGATCGCACCATCATTGGTCATCCAAGACCTTAATCTACATGTACCAATGCATGAAGACAAAGCATCCAGCTTTTCTCATCATGGCAGTGCACGCGCAGTTGATCTTCTTAACAAGGATGAAGCGGCACAGGTTGCCTTCTCTTTGTTCAGCAACCCAATGCTAGAACCAGCATTTCAATACGATGATGGAACTTGGCAACGCCCAAAAGAAAGATGCGCGGTGGCCCCGTTCTGGGTGTTCACGTTCGAAGCTGACCAAACGGACCTTCAGACGCAGTGTGACTGGATTTGGTTGAAATCCCCTAGTGGAAAGACATTAGTAGACCAATTGGATCAATACCTCGCTCAGCACTATAGGGATTACCGTGGGTACACGGTTGTTTGGTCCGGCAATAAGTCACTTCACATTCATTTGCTGTTTTCCAGCATCCACCTGGACCGACGCGCGACAGAAGTTCATGCACGACTGAATGGTAAGAATCCAGAAGCGCAACTGCGTGACCACTGGCAAGGTGATATCGATCAAGGTATGATCTGGGATTATTACTCAGCGTGCTGGGACACTTTGGATGATATCATCCCCAAAGTCACAGGTATCGAGACCAAGTTCGACCACAATCTGCGTTACCTCCATCAGAAAAGACGCCTGCCGTGGGGGCTTCGAGTTGCACAGGCTGACAATGCCCATGGCTTCAGAGCAGGCGATCTCATTCCCCAAATTGTTCTTGAAGAAGGACTGCGGAAAACATCTGCCAAACGTGCGAAAGGTTACTTCCTAAGTGCCAGTGACGCCAACTCTATGCCACCAACTCAGGTTGCAAAATCATCCTCAGATCGACGCACTTTTGATCTATGTGCAGATGATCTCCTCCCGGCGCTGACAGACTATTTGCGTACGGGTTGGGGTACAGATTATCCAAAGCCTGCAGCCATCACTGAAGAAGTGAATGGGTTAACGGTCTGGTTTCACAATAGCCCTGCCGATCAGAACCCAAGCTCATTCATCGCTGAGGACTATCGATCTATGCTTTGGCGTGGTCGCGGCGTGCCTGACGGTGAAACTTATAAACTGCTTCCGGACACATCCTTTACGTTGGGTGAACTTCTGGTTGAGCTACAGACAGAAATTGATGCACGAAACGGCCATCTAAGAGCAGAAAACCACCAACCAACGACAAAACGCTATGGATCATCACTGCGCCTCTTCTCAAAACATCTCCTAACCACAGCCCCTCAACACATTCGGTCGGCCATGTCGATCTTGGCGTGGGATGTATCGCAGAGATTTGCGCGCAATATGATCGTCAGCGCCGAGGGTGGAGGGAAGACAACTGCGGCTATTCGTGATGCTGGCCGGTTCCGGTTGGACGATATGCTGACAAATTTCTTCTCCGGTGACAAACTGGTTGCGCCTGACAATGGGTTTCAAGTCGTAGCAGCATCATCATATAAACAAGCAAAAGAGCACTATGACGCCTACCATACATGGTGGCTTCAGCAGACCGATCATGCATCCATAGACCTACCTGCGCCGGTGTTGCTGACCTCATTCTCTGAACTCTATGGGCAATATTGTGCAAGGAACGATATCAGCCACATCACCTATGCAGACGCATTAAGAATGGGTTTCAACTCATTGGTGGAGGCTGTGGCGACCAAACAGCCAGCCATCTTCAAAGACCTCACTACAGAGAAAAACGAAAGCTGGGTGGTTCCCGGCGTTGGTGGTACCACTTTCAATGGGTTCCAGCATTCAACCAGCGTCATCCTATTCACCAGTCATGACATGGCGCAGAACTTCAATCAGCCATCCGTATCCAAAGCTTGGTTACATCCTTCCTTCGACGATACTGCCCTTAATGATCCAAAGGTCTGGTCGGAATTAGCCCTTCAGTTCAGGCTTTATCGTGTCATTCATGACGAAGCATCTCTTGATGATCTGGTGCATATTAAGCCTGCGCGCGATGTAAAAACCGCCAAGAAATTCCGTAAACTGGTGAAGAAACTAACTGGGCAAGATTGGTCAAAGGTCAACCAGTCCCAGCGTTATCAGATTTTTTCTGATCATGGTTCGGATAAGATGAAGACGCTTGGGTTTCATGATCTGAACCAGATTATCGACATTGGGTTTGACAGTCAGGATTTGATCTCTGTGGATTTTCATCAACATCCGTTCGGGATCAATAACACTGAAGATGCGATGTATCTCAGTTCACATGGTACATCCTTCTATCTCAAAGTGCGCAATTGGTGGTTCCAGCAACGTGCCAGATTACTGATCACCACCACAGAAGCATTGGTTGCTCAGATCGCCCGGTCCATCAAGAATCCTAACAATCCTACCCGGGCGGCTATCAGGGTGCACAGGCTGGACAGGGAAGAGTTTACATCCTCAGACAGCATTCGACTGCGACGGGATAAGAGGGCTTCTAAAGATAAAATTGACAGACTGGTGCAGGATCGTTTGGGTGATGGTATGGACTTCGTCATCACCGATATGGCGAATGATCTTAACGGAAGTGTCAGCAGCCATATCAGCGCCCGTGGTCGTAACGACCTGAAACAGGTCAATATCAGCACAGTCCTGACCTTCCTTGCAAAGGACGAATATTGCAGACTCAATGTCATTGCTCAGAAGTTCGGCATCAAGGATGTCTACGGTGACTTTTATCGGGATAGGCTGAATCAAGCAGTTGGTCGCAACCGTGGCCTTAGAAAACATCCTGAGACGCCGTATGACCATGAAATCATTGTATCCCCTACACTGTACCGTTGTCTTGGTGGATCAGACTTCTTTGCGTCAGGTCGTTATCCAGCCTATCTTGTTCCTTAAGTTTGCCGCCACCCGCAGATCAGGTTCGCAGGCGAACCTGACGGCAGGTGCCTGATCGTGGCCTAACGGCCACGAGGTTCAATTCATATAGAAAGAATGAGACATACAGACGGGGCTGCGCCCCGTCAGAACATCCCGTGTACAGCCTTAGGCACCCCTTGGGGAAAATAAGTCGTGACCTAATAGATATCTTATTAGCATCCGACTTTTTACCCCCCCTCCTTTCTCCGTCATCCGGCGGCGCAGGTTTGAGATCCGATCAGCTTCACCACATTTATCTGGATCACAGGGCTAACTTGTTCGCCGTGTATGCAAAATCACTAAATACCTCGAACAAACAAATGAGGTCCCAATGCAAATATACGCACCCCGTGATTACCCCGCTCCAGATATCTTCAAACCTATTCTTGATGATGGTTATCATGATCTATTCATCACGGTCCGTTTCCACACAGTCGCTGAAGACTATGATTTCGTCCTGAATGCAGACCCAGATGTTCCCGGTTATCTTTCTGGTGTACCACACGGAAATCTGCTGATTGATATCTGGTCAGATCAAGACGGCGAAGACTGGGTGGCATCCACTGTGTTCAAGGTAACCAACAACACATTGGAACTGGCAATATCCCGTGCCTTTGGTGACTGGCGTAACAAGGGCCTTATCGACCTAATGGCAACGCGCGCGGAAATGATCATCGGAGATGGACAAGTGCTGATGGGTATGGAGAACTCACCAGATAGGGTGTGGTGAGGTCAAGCTAACGTTCTGCGGTACACTTTGCAGTGAACGCAGTGCGGACAAAACTGCCACACTAGATGGCTTCTCGAAAACCCTCTAATTGTGTGCTCAAAGCATTATATAACTGAACAGGGCGCAGGTGCAGAGAATATTGTGTGTTCAGAAAGCGCAGATCATGCGCAAGAACTTTGAAAACAATCAGAGTTCACATTTAAACGTAATCAAGAATTTCTCTTAGGTCAGACATCTCACGAATAGAGTCATTCCACATTGACGGCACATGATAGTGAGTGTGCTTAGGGTTTACGCAAAGCGTGCGCGCTCCAGAAAGCGCGGCTTGCTCATCATTTAGTGAGTTTCCAACAAACAGAATGTCTATTGGATGACATCCAAGTTCCTTCGATAGTTTAGTGATGAAATGGGATTTTCCAATAAAATCATAATTGTGACCACGTATCTCTTTTAGTAGCCCATCACGATCAAACAAAAAACGATTACTTTGGATGTCATCTACATACTTTGCTGAATCACCCAGAACATGCTGAATTATTGAGCGCAAAGACCCAGACACAATTGAAATCCTGATTCCTTTTGCGTAAAGGGCCTCAAAAGTCTCATTCAATCCTTCGTTTGGTTGGATGTCTTCATATACCGATTTAAAGTGACTTTCGCTGAAATTTCGCTGCCTTAGTTTTTGACAAGTTAGATCACACCACTTCTTATGAGAAATTTTCCCCGCCGAGAAGAGGTGATGGAGTTCGTTTGCCTCTTTCAACGAATAGCCAACGGTCCCCCAGATGCGCTCCCAGGTACTTTCTAAGAACTTTGGTTTCGTTAGCGTTCCACCAAAATCAAATACAACAGCAGCGGTAGTTCCGGTAAAAATCCCTCTTTGCTGTGTTACACTCTTTTTCCGGCGTTTCTTCCAGTTGTTCTTGTAGTATTCTATGTAATACGCGAGGAAATCGTCCGACTTTCCGTACTCTAAAGAGGTCTCAATCCCGAGTGCTTTCTCAAGCTTCCAAATATCTACAATTGAGCACTCTTTGAAACAATCTGGGCCTAACACAACTTGGCGATTAACTGTCTCAAGTGTTTCAAGCTTGCGGACCCCAAGGTTACTCATTTTGGCTAGTTTTGATCGTGATATGCTCGCATGATCTCGATAGTAAAAAAGTTTATATCCGTTAATGCGAGCTTTTCCACCTCCCGCTTGTGCAAAAACATCTCTATTCTCTATCGATATTGCCCTGCGTTCTTTTTTTGAACGAGATTTAACTTCAGAATAGGCGTCTACCAACTTTTTCACACTGCCAACCCACTCGTCATCTTGCTCAATTGGGTGAACACTAACACCATCACGTTCTGCAAGAAGTTTCATCTGATCTTGTGAAGGTTTCCACATCCACGAAAAGTTAGGATGCCCTCTTCTGCCCTTCAAATCGTTAATGAGCGGTATTAATCCGTGTCGGAAGTGAGGATCTGAGTTAGAATATCCCATAAACAAGAAGCAGTGTTCCAATCCATCGACTGTAACTTTCAGGCTTGCTCTACGGTGTCTTTCGGCCCATTGATTGTAATCTTCACCTGTCAGGGTATGAATGTTTCGCAGTGTTCCGTGAAGGTGAATGAGTTTGGGCTGATCTTTCAGAGGCCTTCCAAGGTACTCAAAATCTTCTTCATCAGAAATAGGGTGATGCTCGCCAAGGCTTCGCGCTAGCAAATTGTCGTAGTTTGTTGTGTAAATTCGGGCCCAAGGAAGTGACGTAAGTAAACCATGCAGTTCGCCGGGCTCAAAGTCTCTTTCTGGAATAGCCTTCCTTACTTCATCCTCCAATGCTGCTCTTCCATTCTTACGCGCAATTGAATCGAATAAGTCAAAGAGATTATTGCCGTATGCAGCCAAATCTTCATTGAACGCACGCGCGATAAGTTGGCTCAGGTCACCCCAAAGCGGCAATCGAGCAGATGCATCGCTGGGAGAACGTGCCTGCAGCGATAGTCCGGCACCGGCAAACAGAATTGCTTTGCCATCGACCAAGAGCTTGGCGGTTTTTTCCGAAAGTTCGTCAGAGAGCAACATGCGATCAAACTCTTTTTGTTAAACAAAATGCAGATGCAACCCTAGATGATGCTGAAGTTCGCGCAATACTTTCATTCGTGTTAACTGGACTGAAGACCGGAAATGGGTCGTTTAAGATTTGCTTGATACATGTTTTGGCTTTGATGATTTCTGAAGTATCAGCGTTCTGGGCTCTATGAAGTCTGCGGTGTACACTGGAACAACGACGGCTTATGCGCATTACGTCACACGTTGAGGTTACCGCTGAACATCAGTTTAGTGTGCTGCAGATCACTTGTTTCAACTGGGTAAACCAATACGAGACAGTGATGTGAGGCAGTCATGATAGGCTGGGGGCGTCTTATTAGGGCCTAATTTGATTTATGAGACGAATCCCTGTAATGATCTAGACCTAAGTGAGACACGGGAGAATGGATGCGCGTTGCATATCGTAGGGTCAGCACCACTGACCAGAATTTGGATCGTCAACTTATAGATCAGCCTGACATTGAAAAGGTGTTCGAAGATATGCTGACCGGAGCATCACGCGCGCGTCCGGGGCTGAACGACATGATGGCCTTTTGTCGTGAGGGCGATTGTGTGGTCGTTCATTCACTTGATAGGCTGGGCCGTGATATCCGCGACTTGCTGAACATCGTAGAGGAACTCAACGACAAAGGCGTCACAGTGGAGTTCGTGTCAGAACGGCTAAGGTTCTCAAAGGATGATGACGATCCACTGGCGCGGTTACAACTTCATATGCTGGCTGCGTTCGCACAATGGGAACGCAACATTTCCAAACGCAGGCAGGCTGAGGGTATAGCACGGGCGAAGGTTAATAATCCTGAGAAGTACCGGGGGCGACCAGTCAGCATAGATGCTGAAAAAATCATGACTTTGAAGGAACAAGGAATGGGCGCAACTGCGATAGCCAAACAAATGGGAATAGGTCGCGCCTCTGTGTACCGGATATTCAAGACATCTTCACAGTAGTTGGTCGATCAACCTCTCCTCAAGCTGCATTCCTTGCTGACCGCATTGAGCGCGGTAACAGCCCTTACCAACGATAAGAAACCTATTCAATAAAGTCGTCGTCTGTATCGGGTGCAGGATCAAAGTTCGCAAAGTGAAGTTGCCGATATAAGTGCATGTTGATCCGGACCGCAGTCGCTTTTTGTAGCGACTTGATGCCATTGGGATCACCAAGCTCAGTCGCATCAATCATGTAGGTGGCCCAGATGTGCAGGTCGGAAGGGTAGTTTTTACTCGCCCGCGCATTCTCCGCAGCTTCTTTGAAGCCTCCATCTTCCTCCTTGCATCGGTATATTTCCCACGTCCTACCCGTTGGTAGGTCAATGCGAGGGGGAATAGGGTTTCCACCTCCGCCTCCTTCTGTAGGGCAGCGGCTGCTCCCCCAATCACCATAGATTAACCGCGCTCGGTTGTTGTTACCTTGCAGTTGTGAAAATAGAGCGCGCTCCTGCAAGGGGACCTCTTGGCCTAATTCCATCTTTACGAAATTGTTTGGGAAGCTGCTTCCGGTTACGACAACCGGAATATCGTCACCACGCTGGTCTACAATTTGTTTCACGATTCCATCAGCCCATGAAACCAAGCTTAAGAGGTCTGTTGACCAACCAACATCGACTACAAAACCGAAGTTGGAGTGTTCCGTGTTGCAAACGGCTTCAATCACGGAAGAGAAATTAGTTCCATTTTCTCTTTCTATACGTACCAAGAACACTTTTTCACGCTTTGTAAATTCAGTGATCTGATTTTGTATGGATGTCAGATTTCCATGTTTTACCTGTAGGCAGGGAAAAGCGTTTGGGTAGTCATCAAAAAACTCAACCCAACTTTGATGCTTGTCTGTGTCGTCAACAAGCTCAAGAAACTCTTCTTGAGATTGGCGCTTGACCTCCTTCACGGGATCGAAGGGGTCTATGTCCAGAAAGTATGGACGATCACCATAAGCTTTTTCAATCTGCTCCATGGAGCGACTAAGCAACTTGGCGGTTTTCCACGGTTTAAGACAAAATACTGGGGTTAAAATATCTTTGGATGAGTCTGGAAGTTCAGCTACCGCTTGGAGTTCTGAACCTCTAAGAAAAATAGTCGGTATGTATGCAGTGTTTCTAATATTTACGGACAATTACCCTAATCCCAGTCTAATACTCATTGCAGCTTCAGAAACTTCAAATCTCTCAGCCAATGCCCGCGCAATTTCAGGTGTAGCCCTGCCGCCATAATCTCTCAAGGCACGAACAACACTCTGCTCCGGCATCAACAGTTGAGCACCAAGGCGGTTGGCTTCAGCCTCACGTGCATCAGAGAGCGTTGAACGGTACAAAATTGAGTCTTCGATTCCATCACCAATAAATTCCCTGTGCAAAAGGAAGTGGGCAATTTCATGCGCAATCGTGAAGCGTTGCCGGGTAGAGGCTTCGTGCCGATTTACTCTAATGCGGTAACCCGACCCACTGCTTTCTGAGCGTTGAATCTGACCTGAAATCCGTGGGCGCAGGGTCGCGCTCTTTACTTCTATATCGAGTGCACGAGCCATAGTTGCGATCTTGACAGGCACAGCACTCAAAAACGGTAAAATGACCGCCTTATGTTCGGCTTGCACCCGCTCCCACTCTCGGCTCACACTTTTTCTCCGTCGTCAGCTTCTTCTTCAAACTCTGTATCTACGGGTTCGATCCCCCTATAGATAATAGACTTTGCTTCCTTTTTCACGAGTGCGTGCAGATCGCCACCTTCTTTTACGGACTCTCGGAGAAATTCTCTTGAAGCGGTCGTGACTTTGTCACCGATTGAGTTCCAGCCGATGAATGCAAGGATCGCTACCACGAAGCCCAAAGCGCCTAAGATCACAGAGACGGCAGTGAGCATGATCGACACAACATCCACATATGAGATGCTAATCGAAGCGGGGCTATTCCTTGTTACTTGGACCGGGGAGTACATCCAAATGAGTGCGCAGATTGCAATTCCCAGCGCAACACCAACAGCTATCTTAATGGTCAAATACATTATACGTCTCTAAAAAGGTTCCTTCGGCTGGTACACGACTTTTTCCTTAAGGTCCATGATCGGAGTGTGTGAGGGGGGGGCAGAACTCACCCATTGATTGTGCATTGAAACCGAAGATGAACTATATCGCGCGCGTTGGCTGAAGCATACTAGCCCAATGAGGTGGGTTAGGTCGCAGCGTTCTTGAACCTCCCTCACTGAGTTGGTCCCACGCACTTTGAAGAAGCGGAGGACTTCAAGGCAATCAAATGCTCAAAGCTGGATGAAGCCGTTGTGGCAGCAAAGCAGGTTGACGGCTGACCGGGCAACCTATTGTGCCTACGATAAATCATAAGTTGAGACCTTCCAGATAACGGTCGGCCTCATCACGAAAGTAGCCCAGATCGATTTCTGGAACATGAATGTCTCGCACAACCTTTTCATGCAATAAGTCTGGCATCAGGTAAGCTTCTCTTCCGTAGGTCTGGATGGACTCTCCGGCCACGTAGTGCCCCATCACGATCATTACGAGGAATTGGTCGGGCAGAAACAACGCGCGCGTCCTGAATGAATGCCTGAGGCTGTGTGTGGCCAGAGCCAGTAGACCTTCAAGCTATCCGCGAAATTAGAGGCGTTGATGCTATGCCGCAGGTGGCCGTCCGCATTACTCCAGAGCGGGCAAATAGCTTTAGTCGAAGGGCGGCTTACGCCTGAGCCAGGTCTTTCAAGAATTGGTCCGCTAATGCGTTTAGGTAGCCAGTGTCTATAGAGGGTAGTTTGACGTGTTGAGTTGCTTGTACTTTCAAAATATCTGGTAGGTTGTAGATTTCCCAGCCGTAGGTTTGAATTGACTCGCCATCGACATAGTGCCCCATCACGATCTTTACGAAGTCTTGATCTGGTACATTAAAGGCAGCGCGCCGATATGTATGACGTAAACTGTGCGTTCTCAATTTCAGCGTGTTTAGTTGGGTCTCAGGATGTCGTTCGCCATGTTCACGGAAGGCTTCCATGAACGTCCTAGATACGTACCCAGCACGTTTTTTCCCGCTTTTGTGGGGTAGATGGGGAAATAAGTGAACGTGTCCGCTTGCTTTGACCGCTTCAGTGTAATCCAAGAAGCCTAAGTTCAGCAGTTCGTCAGGTATTGGGATCGTTCGATGTGAGGTCTCGTTCTTGAGAAGTTTTGCAAGTGCGGGGTCTTCATCTTCCAGATTTTCGCAAAGCAGATGTGGGACAGGTGAGTATTTGACATCAGACACATGGAGTTGGGAAATTTCATCCAGTCGCGCTCCTGTGTAGAATAACACAACCGGTATCCAGAACCGCTCTGCGGTTTTTGGGCGAAAAACCTCTCGTGAAAACACGATCTTGACTTGTTCGTCTGTGAACCCTTTCTTGCGATCAGTCTTTGACTGCTTCACCTTTTTGATAAAGCCTTCGAACGGGTTACGCCAACTGCGGTCTTTGATGAGTGCGGTGTCGCTATATGCGTAGTCCAAAGCCAGCTTTACGCCCTGAATATTTTTGTTAACCGCCCCTCGTTGGAGGGTAGTTGTCTCGTTCGTATCGGCCCAATCGAGTTGTTTTTGCATTGTCAGAGCGCGGATTTTATTGGGTGGTCGAGATGGGAAACGTAGCAGACCATCTCGAAATTTTTCAGCGTGTGTTCGGTCTATTTCTTCAACATCAAGATCGCCGCAAAACTCAATGAAGCGGCGGACGCCAGTGCCAAAGTCTGAAACCGCGCTGCCGCTGATGTCTGGGTTTCCCTGCAAATACTTGTTGAAGGCGACAGAGAGCCTACGCTTCGGATCAATTTTCTTTGTTCTTTTTAGTGTCCCGAAGGTTGATGGGGCAGGGCCTTCAGGCAATGCGTTCAACTCAGTTAGGACTTCTTTCCAACCATTTGAAATTTCAGGGTTGGATACAAGATACTCGTCCAGACAGGCATCGAGCAGCGCCTCGAAGTCAGGTGTGTCAGTTGATATGCTATTGGTATCGGTTTTCTCTAACCAGTCCGCCACATACTGTGCCAGATCGGATTTCTTGCGAATGATAGGGCGCGGTGCCTCATCTCCGATGGCATCCAGTTCACCCCATACATCTGGGAAGGCTTCACGCGCAATGTTCTCACGATTGATCAGTTGAAAGTAGATGCCCCATTGGGCGGCAAGGTTTTCGATCTCTATTTGGCTAAGGCGACGGTAAGTGCCGTTTCTGGCCTGCTTTAACTGCTCGTCTGTTTCAACTGTTCTGCGTCTACAGCGGGCCTCAGCTTCAACCCTGCTGTCAGTGTCGAGGGTATGCCGCCATTCTTTTGGGGGAATAAGATGTCGCACATCAGGAGGAACCACTCGTTCAAAGTGGTACCAATCGCCTCGTGGTTTGAGATACTTCATGCCCTAGTCCTGACCGTTTTCGCACACAACTTCGCACACGGTTTCGCACATGCTGAATCATAACACCCTGTAAAACATGGTGTTAATTGAATTCATTGGGGAATTTTGGTCAAGAAGTTTTATTGGAGGCGAGTACCGGAATCGAACCGGTGTACACGGATTTGCAATCCGCTGCGTCACCACTCCGCCAACTCGCCATCCGTGGTGTAGCCGGTACGCAGTGTGCTGCGCGGGCTGTGGCGGTGGATTAGAGGTTTCGGGCCGCAGTGTCCAGAGGAATTTCTGTATTCTTTTTACGCTTCGCTAACTGTGATCACCGTAGAATTGTCAGTGCAGGGCTGGCGGATCACACTGGATTTGATGTCAGCCGCGATGGAGCGACCTTCAAATAGGTGAATTTCGCGGCGGATGCGCGGTTTTGACGCCGCTTACGCGTTGCTGCTTGAAAGGGGATGTGCGACACTATATTTCGCAATCTGAACAAAAGAGTTTAGTAAATGACAGACTTTGCCACCCGACGCACCATGATGGTCGACACGCAGATCCGCCCTTCGGATGTGACCAAGTTCCCGATTATCGACGCCATGTTGGCCATCCCGCGCGAGGATTTCGTGCCCGCCGACAAGGCGCAGGCCGCCTATGTGGATGGCAATCTTGACCTTGGTGGCGGTCGTGTGGTGTTGGAGCCTCGCACATTGGCTAAGATGCTGGATGCGTTGGATATTCAGGCAGATGATTTGGTGTTGGATCTGGGCTGCGGTCTGGGCTATTCGTCGGCTGTAATCGCACGCATCGCCGAAGCGGTCGTTGCGGTTGAGGAGAATGAGGATTGGCTTGATGATGCGCAGACTGTGCTGACCCGTGTCGGCGCGGACAACGTGGCGCTGCAGGGCGGCGCACTGGCTGCGGGCGCTGCGGAGTACGGTCCTTATGACGTTATTATTCTGCAGGGCGCAGCCGAGTTTGTACCTGACGCGATTCTGGACCAACTGAAAGAGGGCGGGCGTATCGCCGCGCTGATCGCCGAAGGGGCCTTGGGTATCGTTAAGATTGGCTATAAAATCGATGGCGTTATGTCGTGGCGTTTTGCGTTCAATGCCGGTGCGCCTGTGCTGCCCGGGTTTGAACGTCATCGTGCCTTTACACTGTAAGGTGTACTGAAAATGTATGCTTGAAAAGTAAACTGGGCGGCCTCGATCCTTCGGGGTGCCAGACCTAAAATGGGTGCCTGCAGAGGCTCCCTCAATACTGAATAACCGGTCTGAACAGCACATTTAGTGCGAGGGTTCTGGGCAGAACAGGTCGCAAAGGCCGTTGAGCAAGGTCACCTTTTAGGGGTGGCCAAGGAGCAGAGACATGAAACGCGCGTGGTTTACTTCGAAATTGGCGTCCGGGCTGCGGGCGGTATCCGTTAAGGCGGCTCTCAGCGGTGCGGCTGCTGCGGTGGTTCTGGCCGCTTCACCCGCTGCCAATGCAGAAACGCTGGCCGATGCGCTGGCGGATGCTTACAAGAATTCTGGTCTGCTGGATCAGAACCGCGCCGTTCTGCGTGCGGCGGATGAGGATGTGGCACAGGCGGTGAGTGCGCTGCGCCCGGTATTGGGCTGGGCGGCGGATGTGACCCGCCAGTTTGGAACCACACGGTCCAGCCAGACGTTGGGCAACAGCGCTGGCTTTGTTAATGAAACCGCGACCATTGGTCTGTCTGTCACGCAACTGCTTTGGGATGGCGGATCCAGCAGGAAACAGATTGAAGTTGCCAAGCAGACCGTTCTGGCCACCCGTCAGGCGCTGGTGTCAGTGGAACAGAACGTCCTGCTGCAGGCGGTGGATGCCTACACGCAGGTGCGCACCTCTAATGAGACACTGGCGCTGCGTCGCAACAACGTGCGCGTCATCACCGAAGAGCTGCGGGCCGCCAAGGACCGTTTCGAGGTGGGGGAGGTGACCCGCACCGATGTCGCACAGGCCGAAGCCCGTCTGGCACAGGCCCGCGCCGCACTGGCGCAGGCGCAAGGCGATCTGGCCAGCGCTGAGGAGTTCTTTATTGCTGCAGTAGGCCGGAAACCCGGTCGGCTGGCGACGCCGACGCAGGCGCCGGTTTCGGCCAAAACCCCGGCAGAGGCGAAAGCTGTTGCGCAACGCAACCATCCCGACGTTCTGGCCAGCCAGTTGCGCGTTGCTGCGGCAGATCTGGGGGTAGAGATTGCGCGTGCTGCCACCAAACCGACGGTGTCACTGACCGGCCGCTATGGCAGTACCCAGACCCGTGACTCGGATAACTTCAACCGTGGCGGTTCTGTCACGCTGGAAGCGTCGGGTCCAATCTATGCCGGTGGGCGCATCGCCTCGGTTGTGCGTCAGGCCTCGCAGCAGCGGGACTCGGCACGGGCGCAGCTGCATTTGGCAACATTGGCCGTCTCGCAGAATGCGGGCACGGCGTATGCCAACCTGCAGGTGGCGCGTGCCGCGCGTGAGGCGGGTCAGCGCCAGGTGCGTTTCGCTCAGATCGCTTTCGATGGTGTACGCGAAGAGGCGTCGCTGGGGGCGCGCACGACGCTGAACGTACTGAATGCGGAACAGGAATTGCTGAATGCCAAGGCCAACCTGATCAACGCAGTTGCCAATGAATATCTGGCGTCCTATGCGCTGCTGGCCAATATGGGCCTGCTGACCGCTGATACCCTGCGACTGAACGTGCCGCGCTATGATCCCGAAGCATATTATCAGCAGGTTAATAAGGCGCCTGCCTCGATCAGTGCGCAGGGCCGTCAGTTGGACAAAATGCTGCGGCGCCTCGGGAAAGAGTAAAAATTTACCCGTCGGTTGTGAGAATCTCTGCCTTTGGCTAGACTTGGCCTGAGGCAAGAGTGGGAATTTAAATGTCAGACCCAGTTACCAACGTAGAAATTGAGGACGTTTTGGCCTCAATCCGGCGACTCGTTTCAGATGAATCGGCGGTTGCGCATGCGGCCGACGGACCAGCTGCGTCAAAGGCGGACAAGCTGGTGCTCACCCCCTCTTTGCGCGTTATGGATACGGCCTCTGCGGAAAAACCTGCTGAGATGGTCGAGGATGCTACGCCGCAAGAGCAGCCACAGGAGCCCGTTTCGGATGCGGTGGCGGAACCTTTCGTGATGCGCCTTGACAGTCCTGTCGCGATGCCGGACGAGGCTGCCGAGCCGGCGGCTGCGCTGGATGACGTGCCGCTGGAGGAACGGATTGCAGATCTTGAAGCTCAGGTTGCCCAAACCGATGAGGACTGGGAGCCGGAAGGCAGCGAAGAAGATGCTTTCGGTGATATCGAAGCGCCGTTCTGGGCCGAAGACGACAGCGACGACAGCGAAGAATATGTGGCAGAGATTGCCCAACTGCATCCCGCCGCTGAGGCAGGTGAGCCTATTGAGGACCCCGCTGCTGAGGTGCCCGCGACGGAAAGCGTAGAGGCGTGGGACGAGGATGAGTTGGAGTTTGTTGCGGACGTGACTGTCGAAGCGGAGCTGGCTGAACCAGAACCGCTGGATTATGAGGCGCCTGAACAGGATGACACTGCTGCTGACGCGGTAGAGGATATGGCCGGTCTGGGTGTGGCGGAAAACCTGCTGGACGAAGAAATGCTGCGCGATCTGGTGACAGAGATTGTTCGCCAGGAATTGCAGGGTTCATTGGGGGAGCGGATCACGCGTAACGTGCGCAAACTGGTGCGCCGCGAGATCCAGCGCGCCTTGACCAGTCGCGATATGAGCTGAAACGCGGGCTTGCAGAATAGGGAAGGGCCAGTGCGACCATCGTCGCGCTGGCCTTTTTCTTTTATGCTTTCGCCGTTGGTGTTGCGGCGATGCCAAGCAGGGCATCTACATCCATGTGGTCCTCGATGTGTTGAGCCAAAGCGTCCAGCACCTGTTCCAGATCCGCGTCATAGGTGATCTGCGTTGCGGCGCCCAGATCGGCCAGATAGCTGGCACGGAAACTGTCAGCGCTGAAAAGCCCGTGCATATAGCAGCCCTTGATCAAACCATCCGCTGTTGCAGCACCTTCGGCGCGGCCATCCAGATCCAGCCATGCGTTGGCACAATCGGCCCCTTGCGTGACGCCAAGGTGTATTTCATACCCCGTCACTGCATCGCCAGTGGCGCGGTAGGTCGCATTGCTGAGGGCAAGACGTTTGTGCGGTTCCATCACTGTTTGCACATCCAATAGGCCAAGCCCTGCAACAGTGCAGGGGGCGCCTTCGATGCCGTCAGGGTCCGCAATCTCACTCCCTAGCATCTGATAGCCGCCGCAGATGCCCAATACACGGCCGCCACGGCGCACATGCGCCTTTAGGTCAATGTCCCACCCTTGGGCGCGGAAATGGGCGAGATCGGCGATGGTGGATTTTGATCCGGGGATCAGCACCAGATCCGCATCACCGGGCAGCGGGCGGCCTGCCTCGATGATCTCGACGCTGACATCAGGTTCAGCCGACAACGGGTCAAGATCGTCGAAGTTGGCAATCCGGTTCAGGCGTGGCACCGCGATTTTCACCTTGCCGCCCTTTTTTGATGCGATATCCATCACATCCTCCGCCGGCAGGCGCCACGCGTCGGCAAACCATGGCAGGGTGCCTAGGTTGGTCCAGCCGGTTTGGTCCACGATCGCCTGTTCCCCCTCTGCAAACAGGCTGACATCCCCACGGAACTTGTTCACGGCGAAGGCTTTGATCCGGTCGGCATCCGCCTCCGGCAGGATCACCTGCGTTCCTACCAGCTGGGCAATGACGCCGCCACGGTCGATGTCGCCGAGCAGGACCACCGGTACGCCCGCCGCTTCGGCAAAGCCCATGTTGGCGATGTCACCTTTGCGCAGGTTCACCTCGGCAGGGCTGCCCGCGCCCTCGATCACAATCACGTCGGCCTGATCACACAACCGATGAAAACTTTCCAGCGCAGGCTTCAACAGATCAGGTTTCGCCTTGGCATAGTCCCGCGCGCGCAGGGTGGCGTAGCGTTTGCCCTGCACGATGACCTGCGCGCCGGTATCGGTTTCGGGCTTCAGCAGGATCGGGTTCATATCGGTGTGGGCTGGCACCTTGGCTGCCAGTGCTTGCAATGCCTGTGCGCGGCCAATCTCCCCGCCATCAATGGTGACGGCGGCGTTGTTGGACATGTTCTGTGGTTTGAACGGTCGCACAGTCAGGCCACGGTTCACCAGCGCACGGGTAATGCCCGCGACCACCATGGATTTTCCCACGTTGGATCCGGCGCCTTGGATCATGATTGCGCGGGGTTTGGTCTGTGCCATGCTTTGCCTCCTGCCTTTCCTTCGCTATAGCAAGCGGCGCGCGGGCATGGGAGGGAAAATGCGCCGCCTCAGTCGGCATTTAGAACCAGAGAGGCGCTAGGCGTGTCGGCAAAAGAAAAACCTGCCTTCCCCCAGGAAGGCAGGTTTTTTCTTTGCGTGTGACACGCGCTGCGGCAGCAGTTGGATCAGGCGGCTTCGGCCTGTTGTGCGGCGCTGCGACGCTCGCTCTCTTCGCGCGACAGCGCAACAGAGGTACGAATGCCTTTGCCAACAAATTCCATCAGCCCCTGAACAACGCGTTCGTTGGGGTCAATACCGGCACAGGACAGCACTTCGCGACCATCGCGCGAGCGTGCCCAGCGGGCGATTTGTTCGGGACCGTTGCCATATTTCTTGTCATCAGAAATGGCATCGTCCAGCGCAGCCAACACAACGGCTGCAAACAGTTTACGGGCTCGGTTGCCTTGCTCATTGTTAAAGGCGGAGCCGTCAACGAAATCCTGCATTGGGATCGTCCTTGTTATATTATTGGTCTTGTGTTTCTGGCGTGAGGGGCCTTATGACCGATTGCGTTTGATTCGGATAGGCTTCTATTGCATGGCTTCCATGCGTATATTGCATGGCTTGCGAATGCTTGCCCCAAAATCCGTCTCCTTGCCTTGGGGCGCTACGCAAGATATAGGTGCTGGCAAAATCCCTTCAACCTTTCGCCATGGTTTTGTTACATGCCTAAGATCAACGGAAATGAAATTCGCCCCGGCAACGTGCTGGAGCATGAGGGCGGCCTGTGGGTTGCCGTAAAACTGGAACACGTAAAGCCCGGTAAAGGCGGCGCTTTTGCTCAGGTTGAGATGAAGAACCTGCGCAACGGCTCGAAGCTGAACGAACGTTTCCGTTCCGCCGACAAGGTCGAACGCGTGCGTCTGGAACAGAAAGATCAGCAGTTCCTCTATGAGAGTGACGGCATGCTGGTGTTCATGGACACCGAAACGTTTGAACAGATCGAACTGCCCGCCGATCTGCTGGGCGAGCGTCGTCCGTTCCTGCAGGACGGCATGACTGTTGTGATCGAATATTACGACGTTGAGGCGCTGAACGTGACCCTGCCGCAGAAAGTGACCTGCCAGATCGTCGAGACGGAGCCGGTCGTCAAAGGTCAGACCGCCGCCAACTCGTTCAAGCCTGCGGTTCTGGACAACGGCGTGCGCGTCATGGTCCCACCGTTTGTGGCACAGGATGAGATGATCGTGGTCAACACCGAAACCATGGAATATTCCGAACGCGCCTGATCTTCGGCTGTGTTCAGTGATATGGCCGTCCCTTCGGGGGCGGCTTTTCTTTTGCGCGGATCTGGGGTGAGCTGCGCGCTAAGAGATGTTGGGAAGGTGAAGCAAATGGATCCGGTGGCGATTTATCCGATCACGCAGGCGACGACGGCGACCTTTAGTGATCTCTACCTGCGGCTGACCTTCCTGTTTTTCATCGAAAGTGGGTCGAAACGTGTGGTGAACGCCCAGCAGGATCTGGTGGGGCAGGAGGGGGACCTGCTGATCTTTCCTGCCGGTTCTATGGTGACGATGGAAAACCGTGGCGTGTTGGATCGCCATTATCGCGCGGTTGGGGTGTCGTTTGAAGATGATTTCGTGCGGGATGTCTTTGCCGCCAAACCGGTGGGCGCGGATCACAGCGCGGTGCAGGTGCTGCGCGCGGGTGCGGTAGAACCGATGCAGCTTTTGTCCTCCCTGCGTCAGACGGTGCAGGATCAGACATTGCCGGACGCGATCCGGCGCCACCGTTTACTGGAGCCGCTGATCTGGCTGCGCCATCACGGGGTGCAGATACAGCTGCCGGATCGCGAAACTGTTCTTAGTCGTGTCCGTCAGGTGATTGAGGCCGACCTGACCCATGACTGGCGTTCACCAGAGGTGGCCGCGCAGCTTGCGATGAGTGAGGCCACGATGCGCCGCCATCTGGCCCAGATGGGGCAGGGTTTTTCCCGTGTGCTGCTGCATACGCGGCTGGAACGGGGGCTGACCCTGTTGCAGACAACAACGATGCCGATTGCAGAGGTTGCGTTGGACTGCGGGTTTAAAACCCCCTCTCATTTCTCGGACGCATTTCGCAAACGCTTCGGTATCCGGCCAAAAGAGATCCGTTTTCAGGATATTTGATCGTTTGCCGATAAAACTTGCGCGTCCTGCGGAAGCGGGCGGCGGCGCGGCGGTCTAGATAGGTGTCATCAAGAATATGATGACAAAGGATACCAATATGTTCCCCAAGATTTTGAGCGCCGCGTTGATCGCGCTGACCACCACCGCGCCCGTGATGGCCGAGGGGTTTCACCTGACCAGCAAAACAATCGCTGAGGGCCAGACCCTGAACGTGACGCAGGTTTTCCAAGGTTTCGGCTGTGAGGGCGGCAATATCGCCCCTGATCTGGCTTGGTCAGGCGCGCCTGAGGGTACCGAAAGCTACGCCATCACCGCCTACGATCCCGACGCGCCGACTGGTTCGGGTTGGTGGCACTGGTTTGCCTTCAACATTCCTGCAGATGTCACCTCGCTGAGCGCAGGTGAGGCGCTGCCCGCCGGCGCCGTGGCGCTGCGCAACGACTATGGCGCCGAAGGGTTCGGCGGTGCCTGCCCGCCCGCGGGTGAGGTGCATCGCTATCAGTTCACGGTACATGCCTTGGGCACGCAGCTGGATCTGGACGGTAGTGTCAGCAATGCGCTGGCGGGCTTTATGGTGCGGGCGAACTCGCTGGCGTCGGATACGATCACCGCAGTTTATGCGCGCTAAGCGGCATCGTTAAGAACACAGAAGGGGCAGGGTCATCCTGCCCCTTTGCGCTGTTATCAAACTAGGCGCACCACGGCATCACCAGCTTGCATCTCACCGCCCGCACGGTCAAAGCGGAGGTAGGCGATGGCCTCATCCCCCGCACGGCTGAGAAGCGTGCCTGCCTCTTTCTCACCGCTCAGGATCTTGTCACCCGTTCCGGCCGCGCCGATCACAGATACCCGCGCCAGACCTTTGCGCAGCTCGGTCTTGTGTTTCATCCGCGCGGTCACTTCTTGGCCCACGTAGCAGCCTTTGCGGAAATCGACACCATTCAGCGCCTCAAACCCTGCCTCAAGGATGAAGGTATCTGCGGTCAGCTCCACCCCAGTTTCGGGGATGCAATGGGCGACGCGCAGCGCGGTCCAGTCGGTGCCGTCATCGCCGCCCTCTGCGCCATAAAGCCGCCAGCCAAGCGCTGCGTGACGCGGATCAGTCAGCGCACCTGCGGGCGCATCGGCTGTGCCGCGTTTCACCTTTAGGTCGGTTTCCTCCAGCGTCGCCTTGGCGCGCAGTTTATACATGTTGAGGCGCTGAAACAGCATCGGTGCCAGATCGGCGGTCACATCAATCAGCAGGTCGTCCCCGTCGGCTGCGATAAAGAAATCCGCCATATATTTGCCCTGCGGGGTCAGCAGCGCGGCATAGACCAGCCCGTCTTTGACGTTGTCGACATTGTTGGTCACCAGTCCTTGCAGAAAGCTGTGGCTGTCCTCACCGGAAAGGCGGAAAATTTTGCGGTCTGTCACGTCTTGGCTCCCGTTGCGCGTTCCCTTGTAATATAGCGATAGAAGGCAAGGACAATAGGGGTAGGGCGAAAAGATGCGGGCAGCGGTTTCTGTGGTGATCCCGACGTGGAATGCGGCGACCGGTCTGGCGGTTAGCCTGCCCCCTTTGATGGAGGGTTTGCAGGCCGGTGTGATCCGCGAACTGGTCGTCTCTGACGCGGGATCAACGGATGACACTGTTCAGATTGCCGAAGAGGTGGGGGCCAAGCTGATCAGCGGCGCGCCATCACGCGGCGGTCAGATGCGGCGCGGGGCGGAGGTGGCGGATGGGGAATGGCTGTTGTTTCTGCACGCGGATACCGAACTTCCCGCCGGGTGGTCCGATCATGTGCTGACGCACATAGAGGAAGCGTCGGAGTGCGCGGCCTATTTTCATTTGTCATTTTCTGAAACAGGCCTGCGTGCCAGATGGGTTGCAGCTTGGGCCAACCTACGGTCGCGCATAATCGGGTTGCCCTATGGCGATCAGGGGCTGTTGATCTCACGCGTGCTTTACGATCAGGTGGGTGGTTTTCCCGATCAGCCGTTGATGGAGGATGTGGAGATAGCGCGTGCGCTGAAAGGGCGCCTTCGCGCCCTTTCGGTCAGTGTCCGAACAAGCGGCGCGAAATACGTGACAGAAGGGTGGTTTCGCCGTGGGCGTCGGAACCTCTGGATTTTGCTGCGCTATTTTTGCGGCGCCGACCCGCACGCTCTTGCGCAATCTTATCGGCGGTCGGCCCGTCGGTCTTGAACTGCAGCTGGTGCAGGTCGGCATAGATGCCGCCGCGGGCCAGCAATTCGTCGTGGGTGCCTTCGTCCACGACCTGCCCCTTGTCCATCACCACGATCTTGTCTGCGTTGCGCACGGTGGATAGGCGGTGGGCGATGACCAGCGTGGTGCGGTCACTGGCCAGCCGGTCTAGCGCGTCCTGAACGACTTTCTCCGATTGCGCATCCAGCGCGCTGGTTGCCTCATCCAGCAGCAGCACAGGGTTGTTGCGCAGCAGCGCCCGCGCAATGGCGACGCGCTGACGCTGGCCGCCGGACAGGGCGGATCCGCGCGGACCCACCGGCGTGTCGAGGCCGTGCGGTAGTTTGGGCAGAAAGTCACTGACATGCGCCGCATCCAGCGCACGTTTCAGATCATCCTCAGGCACATCCGTGCGGCCCAGCAGGATGTTTTCGCGCAGGGTTTCGTCAAACAGGGCAGCGTCCTGTGTCACCACGCTGAACAACCCGCGCAAGTCTGAAAGGTCCATATCCTGCGTTCTTATATCGCCGACCTTTACGTCACCGACATTTGGATCAACCAGGCGGGTCAATAGGTTGAAGATGGTGGATTTCCCTGCGCCGGACGCGCCGACAAGGGCTGTGGTTTTGCCTGCAGGCGCGGTCAGCGTGGCGCCGCGCAGAACCTCTGTGTCGCCGTAGGACAGGTGCACATTTTCCAGCACCACCTTGGGCATGCCCTTGGGGGCTGCAACGGGATTGGCGGGCGAGGTCAGACGTGGCTCCGTGTCCAACAGCTCTTTGATACGCTCAAGCGCGGCGGCGGCGGATTGCCAGGTGGCGCTGATACCGCCCAGACGGCGCAGTGGTTCAAAGGCGAAGCCGATGGCAGTGAAGAAGGTCATGAACTGACCGACAGTTTTCTCGCCCGACGCAATCTCGGCGCCGCCGAAAACCAGCACGCCGAGGAAACCGATACCCGCCATCACGTCGATCAGGCCGGGAATGGCTGCCTCGCCCACACGGGCACGGACCTGTGCGGTGACCAGATCGTCAGTCAGAGCGCCGTAGCGGTCGGATTGATAGCCTTCTAGACGATTGAGCTTTACCGGGACCATGCCGTGAAACACCTCATCCAGACGGGTCGACAGCTTGGCCGACAGATCACGTGCCTGACGTGAACGACGACGGACAAAACCTTGTACAAGCTGGCTGGGCAGTACCAAGAGCGGGATGCCGATGCAGGCCACCAACGTCCATTGCCAATCGGTGGCCAGTGCCACGCCGAACAGGATAAACAGCGCCATGAGATCACGGCCTGCGCCGGTAATCACCACGCCCCAGACGCGGTTGATTGCCTCAACATCGCCCTGAACACGTTGGATCAAAAAACCCGGCGGGTGTGATTGATGAAACCCTCCATCCTGACGCATTAAGTGCGCCAGCATATCGGTGCGCAGCTTGGCCGCCGAACTTTGCGAGATATAGGCGAGCAGCGCCTTCTGCCCGATAGACGATACCCCGCGCAGGGTGAAAATCCCAAGGAAGGCCGCACCCACCCACCAGATCGCACCGGGGGTGCCCGAAACAAAGACCTGATCGAACATCGGCTGCATCATCCAACTCATCGCGCCCAGCATGCCGCCTTCGACTGCCATCAAGGCGATCGCCAGCAACAGCCAGCCGATATATTGCTTCAGATAGCCCCGCCACAGCCATGCCATCAGCACACGGCTGCTGGCATCCTGTTCGCCCGATTGCTCGGCCACTGGCGTCGTCTCAATCGGTTTGACGGTTTTTTCAACGGTCTCTGCTTGCTCTGTTGCGGGCGCGTTGGTCATAGCGGCAGGATCCGGCGCTTTTCAAACCCCGCACGCAGCGCGTCGTGGTCATATTCATTGCGCACCCAATCCTCGAACCCGATACCGGTTTCCTTGTGGCGTGCCTCATAGACGTCCAGAAACATGTCCAGGATGCCGGTCTTGGTCCATTTGATATGGAGGAAGCGGAACGACAGCATCTTGCGCGCTTCAGCGATGGATTTGCCTTCCATCACGTGCAGATAAATGGCGCTGGCCAGTCCGGCGCGGTCGGCACCGGATTTACAGTGCATCACAAAGGGTTTGTCGATCTTGCGGAAAATCTCCAGCAGTTCCAGCACTGCGGGCACTTTGGGGGTCGAACGTGCGCCAAACGACAGGTCATAGCGGGTCATGCCCAGAACGCGCGTGCTTTCCTCTTCCAGCAGGAAATGCGGTTTGTCGGGGGCTGCACCACGCAGGTTGATCACCGACGTGATGCCAAGGTCCGCATAGCGCTGCCAGCGCTGGTGGTCGGGGTGGTTGGACCGATAAACCCCCGGCGCAATTTCGGCGAAGTTGGTCCAGTACTTGCGCAGTACACCATGGTCCGCCCAGCGAAAGTGCTGTTCGGCCAGTGCGCGATGCTCTGGATTGCTGAGGTCCAGCGGGGCGGGCAGATTTCTGCCGCGTTCATAATCGTTGAATTTCTTGATGATACCCATTGGATCCGTCCTTCGTGTCCCGCGGACTCTTAGTGGTCTGGTTTCGCGCTGGCAAGCAAAGGCGCAGAAAGCAGCATATCACCGCTGTAGTTAAGCCACATCCTCATATGTGTTTCCCACGATATTGACGCGGCATTTTCCTCCGCTAGGGTCTGCCAGACGACCAAAGGAGACACCTATGAGCCTGCGCAACGGACTACACTACCTCGCGATTCCCGGACCCTCGGTCATGCCTGAGGCAGTGCTGCGTGCGATGCACCGCTCGGCGCCCAATATCTATGAGGGCGAATTGGTAGATGTCACCGAAAGCCTGATCCCCGATCTGCGCCGCGTCGCGCGGACGGAACATCACGTGGCGATCTATATCGCCAATGGCCACGGTGTCTGGGAGGCGGCACTGGCCAATGTACTGGCCGAAGGTGATACCGTTCTGGTGCCTGCCACGGGACGTTTCGGCCACGGCTGGGCCGAGATTGCCCGCACGCTGGGGATCAAGACGCAGATTGTTGATTTCGGTCGCAACGCGCCCTTTGACGCGGCCCAGCTGGAGCAGGTTCTACGCGAGGATAAAGATCATAAAATCAAGGCTGTGCTGGCCACACATGTGGACACCTCCAGCGGTGTTTTGAACGACATGGCGGCGCTGCGATCGGCGCTGGATGCGGCGGGGCACCCAGCCTTGTTGATGGCTGATTGCATCGCATCGCTTGGCTGTGATCGGTTTGAAATGGACGCATGGGGCGTCGACGTGATGGTCGCCGCCAGTCAGAAGGGTTTGATGACGCCGCCGGGCGTGGCCTTTGTGTTCTTCAACGAAAAGGCGGCAGCGGCGCGCCAGCAGATGGCGCGGGTGTCAGCCTATTGGGATTGGACCAAACGGGCGGCACCAGAATACCTTTATGAATATTTCACCGGCACGGCGCCGACGCATCATCTTTATGGTCTGCGTGCGGCAGTGGATATGCTGATGGCGGAGGGGATGGAAAACGTCTGGGCGCGTCATGATCTGCTGGCGCGTGCGATTTGGCGGGCTTGTGATGTCTGGGGGCAGGATGGACCATTGACCTTGAACGTTGCGGATCCGGCACATCGTTCGCGCGCGGTGACTGCGCTGCGCATCGGGCTGCCTTACGGGGCGCAACTGCGCAGTTGGACGGAACAAAATGCGGGCGTAACGCTGGGCATTGGTCTGGGCATGTTTGAAAAGGATGATCCCAAGGGCCAGGGCTTCTTCCGCATCGGGCACATGGGCCACGTCAATCCGCAGATGGTTATGGGCGCGCTCAGCGCCATCGACATGGCCTTTAAGGCCGAAGATATCCCTCACGGCACCGGCGCGTTGGAGGCGGCCAGCACGGTGATTGCAGCAGGCTAGATGCGCGTACAATGGGATGTCTTGCAAATGTTCATGAAATGTTCATGATTGTCTCATGCCCAGTGATGACCTGCCCATTGACGATCTAATACCCCTGCAACAGATGCAACCGGGCCAGTTGCTGGCCCGTGGTGTCGCGCGGGCGCTGCGCGGCTATGGCTTTGCCTCGATAGAGGAGTTTGTGCCGTCACGCGGTCTGCGGGTGGATGTGATGGGATTGGGTCCGAAAGGCGAGATCTGGATTATCGAATGCAAATCCAGCCGCGCCGATTTTCAGTCCGATAGTAAATGGCAGGGCTATCTGGAGTTTTGCGATCGGTATTTCTGGGCCGTAGACGCGGATTTCCCGACCGAGCTATTGCCGGATGAAACTGGTCTGATGATCGCAGACGCCTATGGCGGAGAGATCATTCGTATGGGCCCAGAGGCCAAGCTGGCGGCGGCGCGGCGCAAGAGGCTGACGCATAAATTCGCCAGTGATGCCGCGCGTCGTTTGCTGTCTTTGCGTGATCCGCGCCCTTGACCGTCGGATAAGGGCGCAATCAGGGGGAGACGAGCCGCTTATTTGACTGCGCGTGCAGCCTGTGCAGCAGCACGGATTTCTTCGGCGATTTCTTCTGCCTCTTCGGGGGAGAAATCCATTGGAATTTCCAAATCACCCGCGTCGATAAACAGCCGTACCATACCGTGATCGGTGGGGCCGATTTGCAGGTTTGCTTCGATATCGCGTTCGGTGTTGATACCCATTGTCTGCTCTCCTTTGACTGCGCTCTCAGCTAGCGGTTTGTGACGCCTTTGGCAAGATTGCTACCCGCTGTCAGGACGTGGCGCGGCGAATGCCCATCGGCAGGCCGACAAAATCGGGCGTTGGGAAGGCTTTGTGTGCCTCCAGCATGGTTGTGACCTTGGTGGTGACATCCTCGGGGAAGGGAGCAACGCGGGGGCCTGACATGTCGACATGCAGGCCAACGCCTTCACCGGTTGCCGACAACCAGCCATCCGCGTGGATCAGCCACTGGCAGAAGTGAAAGCTCTTGTCGCTTGTGTCTAGCAGTTGGAAACCGACGCGTACCTTGTCGCCCTCGTGTACTTCGCGCAGGTAACGCAGGCGGAAGTCGGCGGTGTAGGTCGTCATTTTACAGGTGGCCGCATAATCAGGCCCAAAACCCATTTCGGCAAAGACCTCATCGGCACCACGGTCAAACAGCACGTTGTAATAGGCCATGTTCAGATGGCCGTTATAGTCGATCCATTCCGGCAAAACGGTCATTTCAGAAGAGAGGAACGGGATCTGTTCGTGCATGGTGCGGCCTTTTTGTTGGGTTTGCGTGCAGGGTGCCAAGGTCTCGCGCGAAAGGAAAGGGCGGGATGCCTCCGGCGGGAGAATTTAGGAATTCTTGAAAGGGGCGACGGGTATGGGGCGCGCAACAAAAAACGCGCCCTGAGGCGCGTTTTGAGATGTTGGATAAAGTGGACTTATTCGCCCAGCTTCTGGGCCACCAGTTGGTTCACCGCTTTGGGGTTGGCTTTGCCGCCAGTGGCTTTCATCACCTGACCAACGAACCAGCCTGCCAGTTTCGGGTTCACCTTGGCCTTTTCCACCTGTGCGGGGTTGGCGGCGATGATTTCGTCCAGTGCAGCCTCAATGGCGCCGGTGTCGGTCACCTGCTTCATGCCGCGCTCCTCGACGATCTGCGCCGGGTCACCGCCTTCGGTGTAGACAATTTCAAACAGATCCTTGGCGATCTTGCCCGAAATTGCATCCGAGGTGATCAGATCAATGATCCCACCCAGCTGCGCCGGTGAAACGGGGCTGTCGGTGATGTCGTGATCTTCTTTCTTCAGGCGGCCGAACAATTCGTTGATCACCCAGTTCGCAGCCAGTTTGCCGTCGCGACCTTTGGCGACCTCTTCGAAATAGGTGGCGGATTCCACTTCGGCAGTCAGAACCGAGGCGTCATAATCCGTCAGGCCGAAATCACCCATGAAGCGCGATTTCTTGTCGTCGGGCAACTCAGGCAGCTTGGCGGCGATGTCGTCCACCCATGCCTGTTCAATTTCCAGCGGCAAGAGGTCGGGATCGGGGAAGTAGCGGTAATCATGCGCCTCTTCCTTCGAGCGCATGGAGCGGGTTTCGCCCTTGTCCGGATCGTACAGGCGAGTTTCCTGTTCCACTTCACCACCGGCTTCGACGATGGCGATCTGGCGGCGTGCCTCGACCTCGATCGCTTGCTGAATGAAGCGCATGGAGTTCATGTTCTTGATCTCGCAGCGGGTGCCGAGGTGCGAGAAGTCCTGGGTTTCCTGATACTTCTCGTACTGGCCGGGACGGCAGATCGACACGTTCACGTCTGCACGCAGGTTGCCGTTTTGCATGTTGCCATCACAGGTGCCCAGATACTGCATGATCTGGCGCAGCTTGGCGATATAGGCGGCGGCCTCTTCGGGGCTGCGGATGTCGGGGCGCGACACGATTTCCATCAGGCAAACGCCGGTCCGGTTCAGGTCAACGAAGGACATGTTGGGATCCATGTCGTGGATCGATTTGCCCGCGTCCTGTTCCATGTGGATGCGTTCCACCCGTACGTTGCGCGCCAGACCGTTGCCCAGTTCCACCAGCACCTCACCTTCGCCCACGATGGGGTGGTAAAGCTGCGAAATCTGATAGCCCTGCGGCAAGTCGGGGTAGAAGTAGTTCTTGCGGTCAAAGGCCGAGAACAGGTTGATCTCTGCCTTCAGACCCAGACCGGTACGCACCGCCTGTTCAACGCAGTATTCGTTGATCACGGGCAGCATGCCGGGCATGGCTGCGTCGACGAAGGCCACGTTCGAGTTCGGCTCCGCACCGAATTTGGTCGAAGCACCGGAAAACAGTTTCGCGTTCGAGCTGACCTGCGCATGGACCTCCATGCCGATCACAAGTTCCCAGTCATGTTTGGCCCCGGCAATCACCTTGGGTTTCGGGGTCTCATAGGTCAGGTCCAGCATGGTCTCATGTCCTTGGAAATGGTTAGTCTGCCTTCTAGGACAGGGGCGGTTGAGGGGCAAGGGGGTTTGGTGAGTGGGCTGTGGCGCTTTGGCAGTAAGAGGATATATTGTGAGTGAATTTGGTGGAATTGATATATATGATTCAACCAATACGATGAATTATGCTTGCATCAAAATCACCGCTATCGTGTCTATCTTGCTCGTTTCTGCCTGTATGAAGGGCGTGGGTGTTTCGCTTAGCCCGAATGCTCAACCTGGCGAGGATTTGATCCCGCCAAGTTATGCAGGGAACTTTTTCACTGAGGTTTGTCTGAGGACAGCGCCCAATTTTACCGGCGTGCCACAAGCGATTTCAGGTGAACCGTTTGTCCAGCATCAGGAAACGGGCACTTATTTCCATAAATTTGCGGACCTGTCGGTAAAGGTCAGCGATTATGGGTGTTCTCTTGTGTTCAAGTCTGAGGCTGACGTGGACAATACGATCGCTGAGCTTGCCAAAGGAGTGACAAAAAACGCCGCCAACTGGAATGTGCAAATTCCACGTACTCTTGATGTGACCTCAAATGCTTCGCCAGATGGGAAAGGTCGGTATTTCAGAATTGGGCTCCCCAGATCGTAAGTGGGTCAAGGCGCTGGCGAGTAAGAAAAAAACGCCCCCAAAATGGGGGCGCAGTCAGGCAGTTGGACACTCGTTACAAAACTAAACTTGGGAGGACTCACGCTGGTTGGGTTTGCAGGCCACCGGAGCCGAGGGCGTTTGCAGCGGCGGTGCGGCCCAATTCGGTCAGCTCCTCGATAGTGGGCAGTTGGGCATAGGCGCCAAGGCCCAGTTTCGCCTGTCCCCAGATCAGCGGGTGCAGTTCCTGCAAGTGGTCGCGCAGGATCCAATCCAGTGCTGTGCGGATGCGGCGCAGCACATCGCGGCTGCTGCGTTGCGCGGTGGGTAGCGACGGCAGCGTCACCGCGCAGAACGCGGCCCAGGTGTTGACCACATGCTGATCGGTTGCGCGGTCCAGAATATCGCGCATGCCCTCAAGGAACATATCGCCATCAAGAAGCTCCAGCGCCTGCGGATCCACGGACAGGGCGTCCAGATAGACCCAGGCGTAGCCGCCGGTGCCCCACAGATCCTCGGTCATCATCGCGACACGGCGCGCCTCGACCTCTAGCATCTGATAAGAGCCGAACCACCGTGGCAGCAGGTGGTTGCCGAAGGCCCGCATATGGCGCGGGTTGGCCGGATCCAGATCAATCAGGTCTTCATAGTCATCCGCCATGCGGCTGGTCGGCGTATCGGCTGCGGCGAGCAGGGCGCAGCGACAGGCGGCCAGCGAGGGGCTGTCATGTTCAAAGGGGCTGAAACGATCGAGAAGCGCGGCCGCGCGCGCCATATGGCGCTGGAATGTCTGTTGCCGGATCTGGGGCAGGGTGGCTTCCCACCCCTCGCCGCGCCAGGCCCAGGCGATGTCGATATGCGCGCCGATCACCACCAGTGCGACGCCAAAGTCGTTGGCGTAATCCTCCAGCACGTCTTCGATCGCCGTAATACCATCGCGCGGTGCGTGTTGCGGCAAGAGGCCCGGATCGCCAAGGATCTTTTCGATAGGCTGCACCACATCAAGGCGCGCGCCACGGGCCAAGAGGTCGGCCACTGCCATGCCGCCGGGGGTATGGTCGCGCTGATGGTCAGCCGTGCGGATTTCTTCGCCCAGTTCATCCCAGCGATCCTGACGGGCCAGAAACTGACCGCGTGCCTCAATCTCTTGGCGCAGGCTGTCCTCTGCGCTGGTCGGATGTTCTGGCAGGGTCAGGAGCGCGCGGTTCGCAAGAGGGGTATTTTTACAAGGTGTTTTACAAGGGGAAGGGCTGGATTTGGCGGAGCGGCCCATCGTCTGACGGGGCAGGCG
The DNA here is from genome assembly GCF_022347685.1 of Thalassobius sp. Cn5-15. Lineage (GTDB taxonomy): Bacteria > Pseudomonadota > Alphaproteobacteria > Rhodobacterales > Rhodobacteraceae > Thalassobius. The sequence goes on along the minus strand of NZ_JAKRGF010000001.1, from coordinate 1,085,030 downwards.
CAGGGCGGAAAGTGTCTGCAGCACACGCGCAGGGGCAAGCTTGGCTTTAATCATTGGGGTCTTCTTCACCGTTCACAGGGGCAACCACGTTACGTCTTGGACCTAAATCTGTCGTCGGTTTGAGGCGGAAAGAAGGCAGTGCCAAGGTGGTTTCGGGCAGAAACTAGGGTGCGGTTGGGGTACGGCTGGCGTAATTGGCGCAGATGCGGAAACAGCTGTCGGATTGGTGGTGGATTGCCGGGGAAACCGCACCTAACTGTCGGTATTTTGACGGTTTTGGTGGCGATCTGTGCTGTCCGCCGGGCCTGAGCCAGAATCGCAGCGAGCGCGGGCAGTGGTCACGCGCCCCATCATCATCGGATGGGGGCGCGCGTGTTGTTCGAAGTGTGCCAGATCTTCAGCTGGCGCGGATGCGGCTGACCATTTCTGTGGTGTCGCGGCTGAGCCCCTCGGTCCCCAGAATGCGATCAAGCTGCGCGGCGATCAGCGCCTGACGGTCGCTGTCATAGCGTTTCCATGTTTCAAACGCCGAGCACATCCGCGCCGTGGTTTGCGGGTTCAGCGGGTCCAGCTGGATCAGCCAATCCGTCAGCAACGTGTAGCCAGCCCCGTCAGCACGGTGGAAGCCTGCGGGCGACATCGCCAGCGCGCCCAGCGTGGCGCGGAAGCGGTTAGGGTTCTTCATGGTGAAATCTGGATGCTGGGTCAGGCCCGCTGCAATCTCTACCGCGCGATCTGGTGCGGCGTGACTGATTTGCAGAGCGAACCATTTGTCGATGACCAGACGGTCCTTTTGCCACTGATCATAAAACGCCACTGTTGCCGCGTCGCCCTTGCCTGCCATGATCAGGCAGCCAAGTGCTGCCAACTGCTGGGTCATATTATCAGCACTGTCATATTGCGCCTGCGCCGCGGCACCGCCATCCGTGCGTGAAATCAGCGCCAGTGCCGCGTTCGCCAGAGACCGTGCGCCGGATTGGTCCGCGTCCGGCTGATAGGCACCCGTGACCTGATACTGCGCATAGATGCGCGGCAGCACGTCCTGCATGTGGGTGGCCATCGCCATCTTCAGCGTTTCCAGCGCCTGATAGATCGCGCTTGGGTCGGGCGTATGGCCCAGATCCACCAGCGCTTGCGCCAGATCGTCCTGACTGGGCAGTGCCAGTGTCAGCGCGCGGAAGGCAGGATCCAGATCATCATTGCGCAGCACCTGTAATACTGCGTTCAGATAGTCCCCATCCGGTGCCGCGTTGTTCAGCACCATGTCCACCAGACCGGCACGCGCAAGGGCGCGGCCTGCCTCCCACTTGTTGAAGGGATCGGTGTCATGGGCCAAGAGGAAGGCGCGTTCTGCGTTGTCGCTAGCGCGTTCAAGGATCACCGGGGCGGAGAAGCCGCGCAGGATTGACGGGACGGGTTTGGCGGATAGACCTTCAAAGGTGAAGCTTTGTGTCGCCTCGGTCATCTCCAGTACCGTGGTCGGCACCACCTCATCGCCGTTTGCGCCCAAGAGGCCAACGGCGATTGGGATCACCCGCGGGTCTTTCTGGTCCTGACCGGGGGTGGCGGGCGTCGATTGGGTGAAGGTCAGCGTGTAGGTGCCTTCCTTATATGCCTCTTCCACCGACAGGCGCGGGGTGCCAGCCTGTTCGTACCACCGTTTGAACTGCGAAAGGTCGCGGCCTGTCACATCCTCAAACACCTGCAACCAGTCCTCAATGGTGGCTGCATCGCCATCATGTCGGTCAAAGTAGAGGTCTAGCGCTTTATAGTAGTCGCTGTCGCCCACAAGCGTTTTCAGCATGCCGATCAGCTCTGCCCCCTTTTCATAAACGGTGGCGGTGTAGAAATTGTTGATCTCAACAAAGCTGTCGGGGCGCACCGGATGCGCCAGCGGGCCGTTGTCTTCGCGGAACTGACGGGCGCGCAGGGCGATCACATCCTCGATCCGTTTCACCGGTTCGGATCGCATATCGGCGGTGAATTGGGCGTCACGGTAGACGGTCAGCCCTTCTTTCAGGCACAATTGAAACCAATCGCGGCAGGTGATGCGGTTGCCGGTCCAGTTGTGAAAGTATTCATGGGCGATGATCGCCTCGATCCGTTCAAAGTTCATATCGGTCGAGGTTTCAGGCGATGCCAGAACGCAGGAAGAGTTGAAGATGTTCAGCCCTTTGTTCTCCATCGCGCCCATGTTGAAATCATCCACCGCCACAATATTGAAGATGTCGAGGTCATATTCACGCCCGTAGATCTCTTCATCCCATGTCATCGACTTTTTCAGCGCCTCCATACCGAAGGCGCATTTGTCCTCATCGCCCGGGCGCACGTAGATGTTCAGTTCCACATCCTTGCCGGATTTGGTGGTGAAACGATCAGGATGCGCAATCAGTTCGCCGCCGACCAATGCAAAGAGGTACGCGGGTTTGGGCCACGGGTCATGCCATTCTGCAACGCCATCGCCGGAGGTGACAGGGTTGCCGTTCGACAACAAGACCGGCAGGTCGCTTTCGATACGCACGGTAAAGACGGCCATCACGTCAGGGCGGTCGGGGTAATAGGTGATCTTGCGAAATCCCTCCGCCTCGCACTGGGTGCAATACATGCCGTTTGACATATAAAGACCCTCCAGTGCGGTGTTGGCGGCGGGGTTAATCTCTACCTCAGCTTCCCACACAAACGGCGCGCTGGGCACGTCGCAGGTCAGACCACCGTCTACATGTGTGGGCGTCACAGGTGCGCCGTCGATCTGGGCGCTGATCAGGGTGAGCTGCTCGCCATGCAGAAAAAAATCGGAGCTGGCCGCATCCGGGTTTGGGCGGAACGCGATGCGCGAGCGGACGCGCGTTGCCTCTGGTGCCAGTTGGAAGGTCAGGTGAACCTCATCAATGAGGTAATTGGGAACCTGATAGTCGCTGAGATAGATTTTCTGCGGGGCAGAGGGTGTTGCGTCTTTCATTGACCTTCTCCGAGGTTGCGCATGTCGTTTGAGCTGAAGGTAGGGGGGAAGGGCAGGGGCTGCAATGGGGATCTCTTGTGCTGGGTTGGTCTGTCGGCGCCTGCCGAAAAATGCACCAACTGTCTTGTTGCACAGGGAGTTGCGCGCTGGTGCGCAGTAAATTCCTTTCTGTCGCGGCCTGTTAACATTATGATGACACAGGTATTGTATTCGAATTGACAGGCTTCCTATGACACGTCCCGTTGTTGGCATTATCGGCAACCCCCACCTCATCGACGACAGCTATGCCGTGCATGCTGTTGGCCACATGAACTCTGAGGCGGTGGCGACGGTGGCGGGCTGTCTGCCGATGTTGATCGCCCCCGATCCGCGTCTGGTCACGGTGGAGGAATTGCTGGAGGCCTGCGATGGTTTCGTGTTGACCGGTGGCCGCCCCAATGTCCACCCCGAGGAATATGGCGAGGCCGCGACAGAGGCGCATGGTGCCTTTGACCGCTGCCGCGATGCTATTACCCTGCCTTTGGTGCGCGCCTGTGTGGAGCGCGGTCAGCCCTTCCTTGGCATCTGCCGTGGTTTTCAGGAGGTGAACGTTGCGATGGGGGGCACCCTCTACCCGGAAATCCGCGATTTACCCGGACGGATGAACCACCGTATGCCCCCTGACGGCACGCTGGAGGAGAAGTTTGCCCTGCGCCATATAGTGAAATTCTCCGCAGCTGGTCCCTTCCATCAGATGATGGGCGCACAAGAGGTGATGACCAACACGCTGCACGGGCAGGGGATCAAGGCGGCTGGTGCGCGGATTGTGATTGACGGCTACGCGCCAGACGGCACGCCTGAGGCGATTTATGTAAAGGACGCGCCGGGTTTTACCTATTCTGTGCAATGGCATCCTGAATGGGACAGCGCCAATGATCCTGTCTCGCGCCCGTTGTTTGAGGCGTTTGGTGACGCGACCCGTGCCTTTGCTGCCGCGCGACGTGGGCAGTTGCTGCGCCAAAGCGCCTGATCAGGACACACCGTTCAATAGGCGCACCACCGCAGGCGTGCTGAGGCTGAGTGCAAGTATGATCAGGCACAGGCCTAGCGTGGTGGTGAACACACGCTGGCGCAGGGGCGTGTTTAGCCCCTTTGACAGCAACTCCCCCAACGGTGCCCAAAGGCCAATGCCGATAAAACACACCGCGAAATAAAGGGCAGAAAACTGCAGCAGCCCCCATGTGTCGCCCTGCAATCCGAACATCGCCACACCGCTGAGGCTGGCAACCCACGCCTTGGGGTTTAGCCATTGCAGTGCGGCACCTTGCCAAAAGCTGGGGATCGGCACCTCTTGGGTCGCAAAATCGCCCCGCGCGCGGACCAGTTGGATGCCGAAATAACAGATCACCAGTGCGCCAAGGCAGCTGATCACATCAACGACCCATTCTGGGAAGGCCCGCGTCGCGCTGAGGCCCAAACCGGTCAGAACCAAGAGCGCGGTAAACCCGACAGTGGCACCGATCACAAACCGCAGCGCCGCGCGCGCCCCGTGGCTGACGCCGGTGGACAGGATGATCAGGTTCACAGGCCCCGGAGCCAGCGATAACGCGGCGGCAAAGAGCACCATAGATAGGAAGGGCATGTCAGGGGGATCCTTTGGGACGTGGCTACCCATCAGAAGTATCGCCCGCGCGATTGGCGCAAAAGGCTGGCGTAATTGTATTCATTGTGCAAAAAATCGCTTCAATGCTGATCGATCGATTGAAATCGCTGGCTATTTTTGTGGAATGCGTGCGACAGGGCGCCTTCCGTGGTGCCGCACGTGCGCTGGATATGACGCCATCCGCCGTTGGCTATCACATCAAACAGCTAGAGGCGGAACTGGGTCAGCCGCTGTTTTACCGCTCCACCCGCAAGCTGGGACTGACGGATGCGGGTGAACGCCTGTTCGCGAGTGCGGAGGCGATGCTGGGACTGGCTGAAACCGGATTGCGGTTGGCGGCGGATCCGGATGCGGCGTTGCAGGGGCGGTTACGGATTACCCTGACCTCGGCCATGGCGCAGTCGCCTTTGGCGGCAGGTATCGCGCAGTTTCACCGTGACCATCCGCAGGTGGCGTTGGATCTGCACTATTCGGATACGTGGGAGGACCTGATCGGCGGGCGTTATGATCTGGCTCTGCGGTCTGGGGGAATGGAAGATTCAAACCTCAAATGCCGCAAACTGTGGGAGATGCCGCGCGTTCTGGTGGCCAGCCCTGCGCTGTTGGCGGATCATTCACCTCTGAAGGCTCCAGAAGATCTGGCCGCGATCCCGTGGATCCGTTTTGCTAAGATGGTGGGCCATCGTGTGCTGATCGGTCCTGACGGCGGTGAGGTGCATATTCCGCAGGCCGGCAACATCACGGTGAATAATATAGAGGCGATGGTCGATTTCGCCCGTGCAGGTATTGCGCTGGCCTCGCCACCTACACACGTTGTGGCGCATGATCTGGCGGCGGGGCGCTTGGTGGAGGTCTTGGCGGATTGGCGTGTTGCGCCGATCCCTGTCTTTGCCGTCTGGCCCGGTGGGGCTGTCGAAAACCCGCTCACCCAGCGGCTATTGCAGGCGCTGGTCACGCAGTTGAGCTGACGTCCTGCGTGCAGCGGATCAGAGGTCCGTGCGCATGTGCCAAAGTTCTGGGAACAGTTCCACCTCCAGCATCCGGCGCAAGTAGCTGACCCCGCCGGTGCCGCCGGTGCCGCGTTTGAACCCGATGACGCGCTCGACCGTGGTGACGTGGTTGAACCGCCAGCGGCGGAAGTAATCCTCTAGATCCACCAGTTTCTCTGCCAGTTCATAAAGCTCCCAGTGGGCTTCGGGATCTTGGTAGATCTTGAGCCACGCGGCCATCACGGCATCGCTTTTCTGATAGGGCGCGTCATATGTCTGGCGCAGTGCCTCAGGCGGCAGCCCCACTGCGCGATCCAGCGCCATTAGCGCCACATCATAAAGTGACGGCTGTGCCAGCTCATTCGCCAGCAGTTTGGTCAGGTCGTCACGGTGTGCATGGGGGCGTAGCATGGCAAGATTGCGATTGCCCAGCATGTATTCGATTTGCCGGTTTTGGTAGCTTTGGAAACCCGAGCTTTGCCCCAGATCCTCACGGAAACGGGTGTAATCCGACGGCGTCATGGTGCGCAGTACGTCCCATGCGGAATTCAGCTGTTCAAAGATGCGGCTGACACGGGCCAGCATCTTGAAGGCGGGGCGGTAGTGTCCGTCGATCAGTAGGGTGCGGGCGGCCTGCAGTTCATGCACGGCCAGTTTCATCCACAGTTCTGACGTCTGGTGCTGGATGATGAACAGCAGTTCATCATGGGCGCTGGATTTCGGGGCCTGCGCGCCAAGGATCGCATCAAGGCCCAGATAGTCGCCATAGGACATCCGGCCATCAAACTGCATCTGCGCGCCATCTTTGGCAGGATCAAAAGGGGTGTTTTGGTTCTGGGGTTCGTTGGTCATGGTACGTCACCTGAAAAAGCAATGCACGCAGGCTGGTCCCTACGGCGTCATATGGTCTGGTCTAAGGTATAGCGGAAGACCCGCCTCAGGGCGTGACGCAGCTCAGACGGGCCTTGGCCCGCCAGTAGGCCGCCCAGAAACAGGGGCGGCACAGGGGGATATGTCGGGTAGGGGCGTGCATCGGATCAGGTGACGCGGTTGCGCACCTTGTATTCCGGCGTGTCCCAAAGGGCGTTCACCATCACATCTTCGATGATTTCCGCCGCTTTTACCACATCGTCGGGTGTGACGTAGAGCGGTGTGAAGCCAAAGCGCATGATGTCAGGGGCGCGGAAATCGCCGATCACGCCGCGGGCAATCACCGCTTGCATCGCGGCGTAGCCTTCATGGAAGCGGAAGGACACCTGACTGCCGCGCCGTTCGGCATCACGGGGCGAGGCAAGTTCCAACATCGGGCAGCGGGCCTCGACCTCTTTGATGAACAGATCGCACAGTTCAATCGAGCGGGCGCGCACGGCCTGCATGTCGGTCATGTCCCAGACATCCAGCGCGGCGGTCAGTGCGGCGTTGGCCAGGACCGGCGGCGTGCCAACGCGCATACGCTCCACACCGGGGCCCGCGCGGTAGCTGCGTTCAAAGGCAAAGGGCGCGTCATGGCCCAGCCAACCCGACAGCGCAGGTTCCGCACCATCGGCGTGCGCGGGGTTTACGTAGATGAACGCAGGTGCACCGGGGCCGCCGTTCAGATACTTATAGGTGCAGCCCACCGCAAAATCGGCCTGACAGCCCATTAGATCGACCGGCACCGCACCGGCGGAATGCGCCAGATCCCAGACTGAAATGATGCCATTTGCATGGGCCTTGGCCGTCAGCGCTGCCATATCGTGTTTGCGTCCCGTGCGATAATCTACCTCGGTGATCATCATCACGGCGACCTCCTCGGTCAGGTTATCGGCGACCTCCTCGGGCGCGACAACGCGCAGCTCCAGCCCCAAGGTGCCATCGCGGTCTAGCGTCTTGATCAGACCCTCGGCCATGTAGAGGTCCGAGGGGAAGTTACCGCTGTCACTGAGGATCACTTTGCGGGCGGCAGCTGCTCCGCCTTTTGCGTGTTGCAGCGACATAGCGGCGGCAACGGCCTGATAGACCTTGATCGACAGGGTGTCGCCAACCATCACGTGGTTTTCCTCTGCGCCAATCAGACGGGCAATGCGGTTGCCGATCGCAGTCGGGCGCGCCATCCAGCCGGCCTTGTTCCAGCCGGTGATCAGGTATTCGCCCCATTCCTGTTCCATCACCTCTGCCATTTTGGCAGGTGCAGCTTTCGGCAGCGGACCAAGGGAGTTCCCGTCGAGGTAAATCATTCCCTCCGGTAGATGGAACATCTCTTTGGTGGCGTTGAAATCGGTCATGCTGCCCTCCGCTACGTCTGTGGTCGCGACTGTGGTAGCGGATGGGATTTTACGATGCACCAGCAATTTTTGTGCGATTTGGCATCACATTTTGTGATTGAAAAGGGGCAGGCGGCCCGCCCCTCTTGGCGTTGGGGCTTACATCTCTCCGCCGGAGACCTGAATGGCCTGACCGTTCATTGAGCCGGAGTTTTCGCCGCACAGAAACATCGCAGCTTCCACCACCTCGGCCACGGTGACCAGACGGCCATGAGGGTTAGCCCCCACCATCAGTTCACGCGCCTTTACCTCGTCAAGGCCGGTGCGTTGTTTGATGCTTTCGACGTTGCGGGTGATGATCTCTGTCTCCACATAGGCGGGGCAGAGGGCGTTGAAGGTGTAGGGTTTCGCCGCGTGATCGGCAGCAAGCGATTTGATGATGCCGATCATCGCATGTTTGCTGGCGCTGTAACAGGCGGCCCCCGGCAGGCCGCGCAGGCCCGCGATAGAGCTGATGGCGATCACCCGGCCCCAGTCTGTTGTGTGCATGGACTTCAGGCATTCGCGGATGGTCAGGAACGCGCCGTCGACGTTGATGCCCATCATGTGCCGCCAGAAGCTCATGTCAGTTTTGTGCAGCGCCCGTCCCTCGGCGACGCCTGCGTTGGGCACGCAGATCTGGACCGGACCACGGGCGGCGATGGCGCTCGCGACGCCATCGACCACGCTGGCCTCATCGGCGACGTCCATCTGCAGCGCGTGCAGCCCGTTGCCGGCCTGTTCCTCCAGAACCTCTAGCCGGCGACCGGTGATTGTCACCTCTGCGCCGGCTGTGGCCAGCGCCTGTGCGATGCCCAGACCGATGCCGGTGCCGCCGCCGGTGACCAGCGCGTGTTTGCCTTTTAAATGCATGACTTCTCCTCCCTTAGAGATCGTTACGATAGCGACGGGAGGTGCTGGCGCAAGGAAGACGCGCGTTTCCGCAGGGTCAATCAACCAAGGGGCAAGGCAGCACGTCGCTAATGCTGCATTGCGACACGATTTATTGACCTGCGCCCCCTTTTTTTCTGCGTTTGCAAAGTGCATGGTTGCGCTGCCCCCGAAAGAAGAGAGGGGGCCGCCGTTTCGACCCGTTTCGGCAAAGGGCCCCGATGATTATCGGACACGTGCAGAAGGAAAAACCAATGTTCAAATCTCTGGATCTGCCACCCGTCTGGCTTTTGCTGGCGCTGGGGCTGTCGTGGCTTGTGCCACAGCTCTTTCCGCTGGGGTTGAGTCTGGACAGTGCACTGACCGATTTCATCACAGCTGTCTTTATCGGTGGCGGTGTGATTTTGCTGGCGCTGGCGGTGTCAGAGATGCGGCGTCAGAACACCACCTTAACCCCACATCGCGAGGCAGACCGCCTTGTCACCAGTGGGATCTTCAAACGTAGTCGCAACCCGATCTATTTGAGTTATGTGATGCTACTGGCAGGATGTATTTTGCGTTTTGATGCAATTTTGTCCTTGCCTTTGGTGCCTATATTTCTTTGGCTCCTCGAGAGACGGTTTGTGATCCCGGAAGAGAACGCATTGCGCCGCAAATTCCGTATGGACTTTGCCCGTTACTGCGAAAAAACGCGGCGTTGGGTCTAAGTTTGGGCACAACGTCACATTTGACATGCGGGTGAAATACGTATCAATGAGAAGGCCGTTTTGCGCAATAAAGTTGCGCGGCCAGTAAAAGTCACAGTTTCGTGCAAAACGAAGCAACGACCACAGTTCTGAAGGGGGACGTGAAAGTTGAAAATCGGAACGCCAAAGGAAGTCTTTGACGGCGAGAACCGTGTCGCGATGACGCCGGACTCGGCGCGTCAATTGCAAAAGCTCGGGTATGAATGTGCCGTCGAGTCCGGGGCCGGTTTGGCTGCCGGTTTTTCGGATGCGGCATACGAGGAGGCCGGTGTTGAGGTGGTCAAAACCGCAGCTGCGCTGTGGAAAGAGGCCGACATCATCGCCAAAGTGCGTCAGCCCAACGCGACCGAGCTGAAGCGCCTGAACAAAGAGAAGACGCTGATCTCCTTCTTTAACCCCGGTGGGAACGAAGAAGGCATGGCGCTGGCCAAAGCCAAAGGCGCCAACGTGATCGCCATGGAAATGGTGCCGCGTATTTCGCGCGCGCAGAAAATGGACGCCCTGTCGTCTATGGCCAATATTGCCGGTTACCGTGCCGTGATCGAAGCGGGCAACAACTTCGGCCGTTTCTTCACCGGACAGGTGACCGCCGCGGGTAAAGTGCCGCCAGCCAAAGTGCTGGTTGTGGGCGCCGGTGTAGCAGGTCTGGCCGCAATCGGCACCTCGACCTCGCTGGGCGCGATCACTCTGGCGTTCGATGTTCGCCCCGAAGTGGCCGAACAGGTCGAATCCATGGGCGCTGAATTCGTCTATCTGGACTTCGAAGAAGAAGGCGGCGACGGCGCCGCGACCGGCGGTTATGCGCCGGTACAGTCGGATGAATTCCGCGAAGCGCAGCTGGCGAAGTTCCGTGAACTGGCCCCCGAAGTGGACATCGTAATCACCACCGCGCTGATTCCGAACCGCGAAGCGCCGGAACTGTGGACCAAGGACATGGTTGAGGCGATGAAACCGGGTTCGGTGATCGTTGACCTCGCAGCGGAAAAGGGCGGCAACTGTAAGCTGACCGTCGCGGACGAAAAGATCGTGACCGACAATGGCGTGACCATCGTTGGCTACACCGACTTCCCGTCGCGCATGGCGGCTCAGTCCTCGTCGCTTTATGCGACCAACATCCGCCACATGATGGCTGACCTGACACCCGAAAAAGACGGTCAGATCAACCACGACATGGAAGATGATGTGATCCGTGGCGCAACCGTGACGTTCGAAGGTGAAATCACCTTCCCGCCGCCGCCGCCGAAAGTGCAGGCGATTGCCGCACAGCCCAAGAAAGAGGTCAAAGAACTGACGCCCGAAGAGATCCGGGCACAGGAAGTTGCCGCTTTCAAACAGCAGACCAAAAATCAGGTCACCCTGCTGACTGTAGGTGCGGTTCTGCTCTTGGGTGTTGGTCTTGTGGCCCCGGCCAGCTTTATGCAGCACTTCATTGTGTTTGTTCTGTCGGTGTTCGTGGGGTTCCAGGTGATCTGGAACGTGGCCCACTCGCTGCACACCCCGCTGATGGCTGTGACCAACGCGATCTCCTCGATCATCATTCTGGGCGCGCTGATGCAAATCGGCTCTGGCTCGTTCCTGGTGATCCTCCTTGCCGCCCTGTCGGTCTTTATGACCGGTATCAACATCTTCGGTGGCTTCCTCGTGACACGGCGCATGCTCGCCATGTTCCAGAAATCCTAAGGAGTAAGGACTTATGGACTTTGGTTTCACGACTGCCGCTTACGTTGTTGCGGCTGTTCTCTTCATCCTGTCGCTGGGCGGTCTGTCCGGTCAGGAAAGCGCCAAACGGGCCGTTTGGTATGGTATCGTCGGCATGGGTCTGGCGGTTTTCGCAACCCTGATCGGCCCCGGTGCTGGTCTGTGGTGGCTGTCGATCCTGCTGATCCCTGCAGGTGGTATCATCGGCTATCAACTGGCCAACCGCGTGCAGATGACCCAGATGCCGGAACTGGTGGCTGCGATGCACTCGCTCGTTGGTCTGGCGGCTGTGTTTGTGGGCTTCATCGCGCACATTGAACTGGGCCGTGTTCTGGCCATGGGCGCTGAGGAAAAGAAAGCGCTGGAGGGGTTCGCAAAACTGCTGGCCAAAAAGGACGGCGTAGAAATCGGCATCCTGCGGGTTGAGCTGTTCCTGGGCATCTTCATTGGTGCCGTGACCTTCACCGGTTCGGTTGTTGCCTATGGTAAACTGGCGGGCAAGCTGACGTCTGCGGCGACCAAACTGCCGGGCGGCCACGCGCTGAACGCTGGTGCGGCAATCCTCTCGCTGATCACCCTGATCTGGTACTGCAACACCGGTGGTTTCCTGCCGCTGGCGATCATGACCATCGCAGCACTGTTCATCGGCTATCACCTGATCATGGGCATCGGCGGCGCCGACATGCCGGTGGTTGTGTCGATGCTGAACAGCTATTCTGGCTGGGCGGCTGCGGCGATCGGTTTCTCTCTTGGCAACGATCTGTTGATTGTTGTGGGGGCGCTGGTTGGTTCCTCGGGTGCGATCCTGTCCTACATCATGTGTAAGGCCATGAACCGTTCGTTCATCTCGGTTATTCTGGGCGGCTTCGGTGGTGCAGCGGGTCCGGCGATGGAAGTGGAAGGCGAACAGATCGCCATTGACGCCGACGGTGTGGCCACCGCACTGGAAGAGGCAGACAGCATCGTGATCATCCCGGGCTACGGTATGGCGGTTGCACAGGCACAGCAGAACGTGGCGGAACTGACCCGTCGCCTGCGCGCCAAAGGCAAAACCGTGCGTTTCGCGATCCACCCCGTTGCCGGTCGTTTGCCGGGTCACATGAACGTTCTGTTGGCTGAGGCAAAAGTGCCCTACGACATCGTGCTGGAAATGGACGAGATCAACGACGACTTCCCCGAAACCGATGTGTCCATCGTGATCGGTTCGAATGACATCGTTAACCCCGCCGCACAAGAAGACCCCAACAGCCCCATCGCCGGCATGCCGGTTCTGGAATGCTGGAAATCTAAGCAGGTCTTCGTCTCCAAGCGTGGTCAGGGGACCGGGTATTCGGGCATCGAGAACCCGCTGTTCTTCAAAGAGAACACCCGCATGTTCTACGGTGACGCGAAGAAGTCGCTGGATGACCTGCTGACCCGCATCAGCTGATCGGGTCAGACGACTGAAACATAAGAAGCCCCGCCGATCCGGCGGGGCTGTTTTATGTGGACCCTCCGGTGCGCAGCATCGGATCGCGCCCGACCCCGCCGCCAAAGGCGGGCGCGATTGTCTGACGGTGCCGCGTTTGGCGTCGCTGGTTTGTCTCACCTACGTTGCGTTTGCGGTGGGCCGCCCTCGGGATCGGGCGCGCCCGTTACCTCGTGCCAAGACGTTGTTCGCTTTGAGAATTTTGCATTGGTTCATGCTCTACCCTTCTCTGTATACCACGGCATTCCGTTAACCTATTGAAAATGCTTTGATTTTCTTATCCATCTTATGCCATCACTCTCGGAATCAATCCCGTGAGGCCCCGAAATGACCATCACCGATCACCCCTTGCGCTATGAATTGGCGAATGAACTGCACGCGCGGCCTTTCCCGTCGTTGGAGGTCCCCAGTACCGCGACCTATCTGGCGATCAAACATCCTGACCGTGCGGTGGGGCGGGACCGGCAGGCGGATCGTGATCATTTGATCGCGCTCCTCGACCGTCACGGCGCGCCGCACCCGCAACCGGGGGCCACGCATTATTCTGCCCGCATCGGGCGGCATGAGCTGAAATGGGAAAGCCATACCGAATTTGTGACTTATACCGCCTTTACGTCGACACTGTCTGCCCGCGCCTTTGACCCCACGGATTTTGAGGTGTTTCCAGCCGACTGGCTGGAGCAAGCGCCGGGGGTGCGCGTCGCATCGGCCCATATCCGTGTGCAGCCACGTCCTGATGATGCGAGCGTGCGGGGGCTGTTGGCGGACTGGTTTGTGCCTGAAAGCCTTGCCGTCAGTCGGGTTCTGGACGACGGTGCAATTTTGGCGGGCGATTTCCGCGTTGATCCGGCAGGACACACGCGCTTTGCGGTTTTTGTGAACGATGAAACCGGAGCGCGACGGGTGGGGCGCATCGTGCAGCGTCTGTGCGAGGTGGAGACGTACAAAAGCATGTCGATGCTGGGCTTTGCTCGGGTGAAGCAGATCGGTGCCGATCTGGGGCAGTTGGAGCAGACGCTGGCGCATCTGGTGGATCACATGGGGGACACGGGGCTGGATGCGGAACAGACCCTGACGCAGCTGCTGACCACCTCTGCCGCGCTGGAACAGCAGATGGCGCGGAACAGCTTCCGCTTTGGTGCAACGGGGGCCTATGAGGCGCTGGTTAACCAGCGCATCAAGGTTCTGCGTGAGGAACGGTTTCAGGGGCGTCAGACCTTCGCGGAATTTATGATGCGCCGCTATGATCCCGCAATGCGCACGGTGAAAGCGACCGAAGCACGGCTGGCCGCATTGTCAGATCGCGCGCGCAGGGCAGGGGAGCTGCTGCGAACGCGGGTGGATGTGGAACGCTCTGCCCAGAACCAGTCGCTGCTGTCCAGCATGAACCAGCGCGCTGATATGCAGTTGAAACTGCAGAAAACTGTCGAAGGCCTGTCTGTGGTGGCGATCAGCTATTATGCCGTTTCGCTGGCGTCTTATGCGGGCTATCCGTTGGCGAAATGGCTGGGGTTGAGCAAGGCAGGACTGACCGCAGCGTTGACCCTGCCGGTGGTGGCGCTGGTCTGGTGGTCGCTCAGGCGGATCCAGTCGAAGCTGCACTAAGCCACAAACAAAAACGGCCCGCTGCATCTGCAACGGGCCGTTTGTTTTTGTAGTGCCTTTAGCGGCCGCGGATCCGCGGATCCAATGCGTCGCGCAGACCATCGCCGAGGTAGTTCACACTCAGCACTGTCAGCGAAATCGCCAGACCGGGCCAGAACACCCGTTCGGGGTATTGCTGCAGGTAGTCGGTGGCATCAAACAGAAGACGGCCCCAAGTGGGGAAGTCCGGCGGGAAGCCAAGGCCAAGGAAGGACAGCGCCGATTCCGTGATGATCGCATTGGCGATTCCCAGCGTGGCCGAGACCATGATAGGTGACAACACGTTGGGCAGGATGTGGCGGATGATCATCTGTGCGTTCTTGGTGCCGATGGAACGGGCGGCCAGAACAAACTCCCGCTCTTTCAGTGCCAGAACATCGCCACGCACGATCCGTGCCGTGGGCATCCAGCTGGTCACGCCAATGGCGCAGACAATCAGGATGAAGATCCCAGTTTCCGGTCCGAAGGCAGCGTTCAGCGGGTCGCGGAACAACAGCACCATGACCAGCAGCAGTGGCAGCAGCGGCAGCGCCAGAAACAGATCAGTCAGACGCATCAGAGGCCCGTCGAGGCGTCTGAAGAAACCGGCGAGCACGCCGATGAACGATCCCAGTACCAACGCCAGCAGCATCGCGGTGATGCCAACGGCAACCGATACCTGACCACCGGCCATCATCCGTGCCAGCGTATCACGCCCCAGTTGGTCAGTGCCCAAGGGATGCGCAAAGGTTGGGCCCTGATTGCGGGCACGGATGTCGATGTAGGTCGGATCATAGGGCCAGATCCACGGGCCGATGGTAACCGCCAAGAGGATGATCACAAAGATGATCCCGCCCAGAAGGGCACCCTTGTGGGTCTTGAACTGCTGCCAGACCGCAACCCATTGGCTGCGCGGCGGGGCCGATGGCATCGGGTCGCTCAGCGCGCCGATGGGGTTTACGTTTGTGTCATCAGTCATAGCGAATCCTCGGGTCCAGGATGCCGTAGAGGACATCGGCGATGATGTTGAACAGAACGATCAGCAGCGCAAAGATAAAGGTAAGCGTCTGCACAGTGGGCAGGTCATTTGCCTCGATCGCGCCGATCAGCATATGGCCCAGACCGTTCACCTTGAACACCTGTTCGGTGATGATCGCACCGGCAAACACCTGCGGCGCACCAAGGGCGATTACGGTCACAACAGGGATCATCGAATTGCGCAGCACATGCACCATCACCACGGCGCGTTCGCCCAGACCCTTGGCCCGTGCGGTGCGCACATAGTCCTGGTTCAGGTTGTCCAGCATCGACGCCCGCATGAATCGGCTGATTTGTGCCGCGTTGAACAGCGCCAGAACAAACACCGGCATCGCCAGCTGTCGCATCTGGAAAACGAAGCTGTCCCAATCCGTCACCTTGTGGGTGGTGTCATAGATCGAGGGGAACCAGCCAAGGTTTACTGAGAAGATCACAATCAGCAACACGCCGGTAAAGAACGTCGGCACCGAAAAGCCGATCATCGACACGAACGTCCCGATCTGGTCAAAGATCGAATACTGGCGGTAGGCGGAATAGATTCCGATCGGCAACGCGATCAGCACGCCGACCACATAGGATAGGCCGACCACCCACAGTGTCTGCGGAATGCGCTGCACCACGATATCCATGACCGGCGAACGGGTCTGCCAGCTAAGCACGCGCAGTTTGCCTTCGGCAAAACCGGTGCCAAAGAGGTGGTCGAACAGCACCTGCGGTTCAACCCAGAAGAATTGCACCAGCCATTTGAGGAAACGCACGTGCATCGGTTGGCCAAGGCCAAGCGCTTCGCGCATTTTTTCTTTTACCTCTGGGGGTACGGTGAGCGGGACCTGTGCCATCGGATCGCCCGGCGCTAGCTCGAGCAACAGGAAGATGACCAGGCTGATGAACAACAGGGTTGGCACAGCCAACACCAATCGTCGAACAGTAAAAGTCAGCATATACGGAGGCCTTTTGCGGCTATTCTTGTTTCAAGTGCGCTCATATACCGAAAACATATCCGGGCGCGACCATGAAAAGCCCCGGCCAGAAAAGGCCGGGGCAGATGGGGCATCACTTATTTGATGCGGTGCCAGTCAGCTGCGTTCCACAGCTCGGAGTCCCAAGTGTTCAGCACAACGCCACCCAGTGTGTTGGCGTGGGCCGATACACGACCACGGTCCACCAGCGGAACAACAGTGTAGCTGTCTTTGGTCAGCATCTCGTTCATCTTGCGCGCCAGTTCGCCGCGTTTTTCCAGCGAACCGGTGCGGCCCAGTTCTGCGACCAGTTCGTCGTAGGCGGGGTCACAGAAACGGTTGATGTTCTCACCCTGCCACTGGGACGAAGGTTTCGGCGCTTTGTCACAGGTGTACTGAGCCAGATAGGCTTCTGGGTCGGTGCCGTCGAAGTTGTTGGCGTACATTTCAACGTCAGCGTAGAACTTCTGGAAGGTGTCAGGCGACCCCGGATCCCCACCGAAGAAGACAGATGCAGAAATGTTGCGCAGTTCGGTTTCAACACCGATCTCGCTCCACCACTGTTTGATCAGCGCTTGGAAGTCCTGACGCACAGCGTTGGTCGAGGTCTGGTAAAGGATCGACAGTTTCACGCCGTCCTTGGCGCGGATGCCGTCGGCACCTTTGACCCAGCCTGCTTCGTCCAGCAGCGCGTTGGCGCCAGCGATGTCCTGAACCAGACAATCGGTGTTGTCGGAGGCGTAGATTGCCGGTGCCGGCACCAGGTTACAGGTCGCACGACCTGCTTTGCCGTAGCCAATTTCCACCAGCAGTTCACGGTCGATCGCCATCGACAGCGCTTTGCGCACGTTGATGTCAGACAGGAAGGGGTGCGGATGTGCTGCGGTCGAACGCTCACCTTCGGCCAGATCGGACGACGGGTTGGTCATGTTCATTTCAATCCGCTCAACCAGTGAGCCGAAAGCTGCAACGGTTTTACCCTTGCCGCCTTTTTCCATGTTTGCGATCACTTCGGGTGCCAGCTGCAGGTTCCAGGCGTAGTCAAATTCGCCGGTTTCCAGAACCGCACGGCCAGCCGCAGTTGCGTCGCCGCCACCTTTGAAGGTCAGGGTCGCAAACGCCGGTTTCGATGCGTCGCGGTACATGGAGTTTGCTTCCATTGAGATCACGTCGTTCGGCTTGAACTCGGTCACAGCAAACGGGCCAGTGCCGATCGGAGCAAAGTTGGCATCGGTGCACTCAGGCGCCTTGGCACCCAGACAGTCAGCGAATTGCGCTTTTTGCAGGATCGGAGATTGGCCGCCCATGAAGGGGCCGTAGGGGTTGGGCTTGGCTTCGTTGAAGGTCACTTTGACGGTCAGTTCGTCCATGACATCAACGCTTTCAACGCCTTCAAACTTCGCCAGCTGGGCGCAGCCACCTTCGGGGTGCATGCAATATTCCGCGGTGAATTTCACGTCTTCGGCGGTTACTGCGGAACCGTCCGACCATTTCAGGCCTGATTTCAGCTTCCATGTGATGGTTTTCAGGTCCTCAGACACGCCACCATTTTCCAACGTCGGAATCTCTTCGGCCAGATAGGGGATCAGCGCGCCGGTCGGATCGTAACGGCCCAGAGGCTCAATGACCAGCGAAGCCGCTTCAATCTCTTTGGTGCCGCTCGACAGATACGGGTTCAGGATCGAGGGAGCTTGCCAATAGATGACATTCACGTGGCCGTCCGCGCCGCGTTCTGCGATCGCTGCTGGCGCCAGGGTGGTCGCCGCAACGGCCCCTAGCATAAGAGTTTTGATTTTCATTTTTCACTCCATGTTGGACACTTCGACAATGGTGTCAGACACCTCATCTCGGTTGTCACAGACTCCCCATACGGGGGGATTCCAGACCCTTCGCCGGGCCATGATTCTCTCCGCGAGCGCAACCTGATCGTTCGATTCCGGCTATTTTTCGTTGGTAACTGTCCCCGAATGCCTCGCGGCTGATGGCATCACAAACCTATTATTTGCAAAAAGCAAGAGATAGTACCGGTGCCCTGAGGCACATACCGCAGTATATATACGGTAAAATGCCAGTAGTGACGTTAGATCGTTTAAAATCCCTGCTTTATGTTGCGGCAGAGGTGCTGACCTGAAGGCGGTGTCGATCTCGCTTTGGTGGAATGTCATGACGTCGTGTCGCGCTTGAGTATGCGGATTTGACACTGGCTTGGCGACGTCTATAGCGTCGGCGCCAATAAGTGATACCAAAAATGGATCAGGGGAATGCTGGATCAACCGATTGCAAAGATCGAAAACCTGCGGGTTGAATTTCAAACCAAAGACGGCCCTGTGGTTGGCGTGGAAGATGTTTCTTTCGACGTAAACCCCGGCGAAACCGTTTGTATTGTTGGTGAATCCGGCTCTGGCAAATCTGTGTCCAGCCTGTCGCTGATGCGTCTGGTGGAATTTGGTGGCGGCGAAATTGCCGACGGCAAATTGCTGTTTGATCGTAAAGATGGCGGCGAAGTTGACCTGGCAAACACCGAACAGGAACTGATGCGTACGATTCGCGGCAACGAGATTGGAATGATCTTTCAGGAGCCGATGACTGCGCTGAATCCCGTATTTACCGTGGGGCGCCAGCTGACCGAAGGTCTGCGCCTGCACAAAGGCCTGTCGAAGGATGAAGCAGAAGCGCGCGCGTTGGATCTGCTGAAACAGGTGCGCATCCCTGAACCGGGGCGCCGTCTGAAACAGTATCCGCATGAGCTGTCTGGCGGTATGCGCCAGCGGGTGGTGATCGCGATGGCGCTGGCCTGCGAACCGCGCCTGTTGATCGCGGATGAGCCGACCACCGCGCTTGATGTGACCATTCAGGCGGAAATTCTGGCGCTGATGGACCGCCTGAAACGCGAAACCGGCACAGCGGTGATGTTCATCACCCACGACATGGCGGTTGTGGCACAGATGGCAGACCGCGTTGTGGTGATGTTCCGGGGCAACAAGGTCGAAGAGGGCACGGTTCAAGAGATTTTTGAAAACCCGCAGCACGAGTACACCAAGGCGCTGCTGGCCGCTGTGCCTAAATTGGGTGAGATGACCGGCAAACCGCTGCCTGAACCGATGAAGCTGTTGGGCCGCGAGGATCAGAACCTTGGTCCGATCAAGGGCACCGATGAGCCCCTGCTAGAGGTCAAAAACCTGATCACGCGCTTCCCGGTGAAGGGCGGTTTTTTCCGCCGTACGGTAGCGAATGTTCACGCGGTAGAGGATGTGAGCTTCACCCTGAACAAGGGGCGCACCCTGTCGCTGGTGGGGGAATCGGGCTGTGGTAAATCCACGGCGGGCCGGTCGATCCTGCGTCTGGTGGAGCCGCAGTCGGGGCGGATCAATCTGGATGGCACAGATATTATGGCGCTGGATCAAGGGGATCTGCGCGCTGCGCGTCTGGATATGCAGATGATCTTTCAGGATCCTTTTGCCTCGCTCAACCCGCAGATGATGCTGGGCGATCAGGTGGCGGAACCGATGCGGAACTACGGCACCCATTCGCGCGCAGAGATGCAGGCGCGGGTCGAAATGCTGTTTGATCGGGTCGAGCTGCCACGAAGTTTCTTGCGCCGCTTCCCGCACGAACTGTCGGGTGGCCAGCGTCAGCGTGTTGCAATTGCCCGCGCACTGGCGCTGAACCCGAAACTGATCATCGCGGATGAGGCGGTATCGGCGCTGGACGTGTCGGTGCAGGCGCAGGTGCTGAACCTGATGATGGAACTTCAGGCGGAACTGGGCCTGTCCTTCCTGTTTATCAGCCACGATATGGCGGTGGTGGAACGGGTCAGCCACGACGTTGGCGTGATGTATCTGGGTCGCATCGTCGAACTGGGTCCGCGTCAGGCGGTCTTTGAAAACCCTCAGCACGCCTACACGCAGGCTTTGATGAAGGCAGTTCCCATCGCCGACCCACACAAGCGCAAGTCAGAGCGCGAGTTGAACTTCAAACCGATCCCGTCGCCGATCCACCCTGTGGGGCACGAGCCGGGTCCGTCAGTCTATGATGAAGTGAGCCCCGGCCACTTCGTCCTCACCTCTGAGAGCGGGTATTGATCCCTGATTTGGCGGCCCTCGGGTCGCCATTTTCATATGCTGGCGATGTCAGCGTGCAGGTGGTCTGCGCCCGTAGATTCACTTGATTGACCTTTCGTTCTGCATATGGTGACCTTATCTGTCTGTTTGATCCGACGGGGGCGTAATATGCCCTATCGCGCCTCAACAGATTGCTTTTGCATCACTTTCCGGCTCTGGTCAGGCATCAGTTCCGACACGCTTTAGAACAAAGGCCGCCCATGACTGCCCTGTTAAGCCCGCGCGATATTCTGGACCAGCTGGTCTCCTTTCCTACTGTCAGCCGTGACACCAACCTCCCCCTCATCGACTGGGTGGAGGGGTATCTGACCAGTCACGGCATCAGCTGTGGGCGTCAGTATAGCGCCGATGGCACCAAGGCCGGGCTTTATGCTCATGTCGGGCCGGATGTTACCGGCGGCGTCGTCCTGTCCGGTCACACCGATGTGGTGCCTGTCGATGGCCAGCCGTGGACCAGTGATCCTTTCACTGTGGTGGAAAAGGACGGCAAGCTTTACGGGCGCGGTACCTGTGACATGAAGGGCTTTGATGCGCTGGCGATCTGGGCGCTGGTTGAGGCGCAGCGCCTGGGTGTCAGCCGTCCGCTGCAAATTGCCTTGTCCTATGACGAGGAAGTGGGCTGCGAAGAGGTGGTGCCGCTGATTGAGCAAATGACGCAGCATTTGCCCAAGGCCTCGGTGGTAATTGTCGGGGAGCCCTCGATGATGAAAACCGTGACCGCACACAAAGGCGGGCGTGCCTTCAGGGTGCACGTGAAGGGATTTGAGGTGCATTCCTCCCTCATCCACACTGGCGTGAATGCGATCATGTTCGGTGCCAAGCTGATTGAATGGGCGAACCAGAACAACGCCACTGCTGCAGCCGCGACACCCTCAGATACCGCGGCGCTTTTTGTGCCGCCGTGGACGTCTACCCATGTCGGTGTGATCAAAGGTGGTACGGCGGGCAATATCACCGCCAAGGATTGCGTGTTCGAGTTGGATTTCCGCAACGTACCGGATGAAAGCAATGATGAGTGGGAGGCACGCCTGCGTGCCAAGGTTGCCGAGGTTGAGGCAGAGATGCAGTCGATTGTGCCTGAAACCTCCATCGAACTTACGCAGACCTTCGATTTGAACGGTCTGGCCCCAGAAGAAAACGGCGCGGCCGAGGCACTGGTGCGCCGCCTGACCGGCGACAATTCAGAAAACGTCGTCAGCTACGGGACAGAGGCAGGGCATTTCCAGAATGCCAGCTACTCTACCGTCGTCTGCGGCCCTGGCGACATCGCTCAGGCCCATCAGCCGGATGAGTTCCTGTCCGTCGCGCAACTGACGGCAGGGCAGGCGTTTATGCGCAAGCTGATTGATGAGGTGCTGTCGTGACAGGCTTCCCCATCGGATTGCACAAACCTGTCGAACATGACGGGCAACTGCCGGATGCGGCGGATGTGTTGATCATCGGTGGCGGTGTTATCGGGGTGATGAGTGCGCTGTTTCTGGCCCGTAAGGGGCAGAAGGTTGTGCTCTTGGAAAAGGGCCGGATTGCGGGCGAACAATCCTCGCGCAATTGGGGCTGGATCCGTCAGACTGGTCGCGACATTGACGAACTGCCCATCGCGATGGAGGCAAACCGCCTCTGGCCGCAATTGCAGGCCGAACTGGGCGAGGATCTGGGGCTGGCGCGTCTGGGTGTGGCCTATCTGGCGGAAAAGCCGCAATCGATTGAACGATATGAGACGTGGCTGAACCTCGCCAAACCGCATGGGATGGACAGCCGTATCCTGACATCTGCCGAGACCAAGGCGCTGTTGCCCGGTGCGACGCGACGCTATCACGGCGCGCTGCATACACCTTCGGATATGAAGGCGGAACCGTGGGTCGCTGTGCCTGCCTTGGCGCGTGCTGCTGCGGCTGCGGGTGTGGTGATCCGCGAAAACTGCGCAGTGCGGGCGCTGGATCTGACCGCAGGGCGCATCGGCGGTGCTGTAACCGAACGGGGGCGCATCCGCGCTGATCAGGTGCTGGTCGCAGGGGGCGCATGGTCGTCGCTGTTCCTGCGCCAATATGGAATCAATATCCCGCAGTTGTCCATTCTGGCACAGGTACTGGCGACCGAGGCGCTGCCAGCGCTGGATATGCCAGCGGCGGGCAATGATCGGCTGGCCTTCCGTCGACGCACCGATGGCGGGTTTACGCTGGCAGAAGGTGGCTGGCACCGGCTGTTTATCGGGCCGGACGCCTTCCGCCATCTGTGGCCTTACCGCGAACAGATCAAAGCGCATCCTTTCGGCGCCTCCTATCACCCGGCAGCGCCTAAGGGGTTCCCAGACGCATGGGGCACCAAGCGCAGCTGGTCGCCAGAGGAAGAAACGCCGTTTGAACGCATGCGTGTGCTGGATCCAAAACCGGTGGAGGCGCGTCAGCGCCGCACGCTGGCCGAATTTGCCCAGCTGTTTCCTGCGCTGGGTGCGCCGCGGATCAAGGCGTCATGGGCTGGCATGATTGATGCGATGCCGGATATCGTTCCGGTGGTCGATCATGCCCCGATAGAGGGCCTGAGCATCTGCACCGGTATGTGCGGTCATGGTTTCGGCATCGGGCCTGCCTTTGGCCGGATCATGGCGGATCTGATCACGGGAGGGGATGTGGGGCATGACCTGACACGCTTCCGGTTATCGCGGTTCAGCGATGGGTCGAAAATGGACATGGGGCCGGGGCTGTGAGTGTTCGGGCGCAGACCACACGCCACCGTATTGTGCGAGGGGAATAAACAATGCCGATCAAGAACCGTATTGCTGAACTGCATGGTGACATCACCGCATGGCGCCGTGATTTTCACCAACATCCTGAGGTGATGTTTGACGTTCACCGCACCGCCAGTGTGGTGGCGGAGAAGCTGCACGCATTTGGCTGCGATGAAGTGGTCGAAGGCATCGGCATCACCGGTGTAGTCGGCACCATCAAAGCAGGCACATCAGATCGAGTGATTGCTCTGCGTGCAGATATGGATGCGCTACCGATGGAGGAAATAACCGGTCTCGACTATGCATCTAAAATACCCGGTGCAATGCATGCCTGTGGCCATGATGGTCACACGGCTATGTTGTTGGGGGCAGCGCAATATCTGTGTGAAACCCGCAACTTCGATGGCACCGTTGTGCTGCTGTTTCAGCCCGCCGAAGAGGGCGGCGCAGGTGGTCTGAAGATGGTCGAGGACGGCTGTATGGATCGCTGGAATGTGGATGAAGTCTATGGCCTCCACAATGCGCCCGGTCTGCCGGTGGGCGAATTTGCGATCCGCTCAGGTCCCCTCATGGCCTCAGCCGATGAGATGGAAATTGTGATTGAGGGCAAGGGCGGACACGCGGCTGAACCGCATCAGGCTGTGGACACAACGCTGGCTGCCGCCCATGTGGTTGTGGCGCTGAACTCTATCGTGGCGCGCAATGTGGATCCGGTTAAGCAGGCGGTGCTGACGGTCGCGACCTTTATCACCGAAAGCGACACTCAGAACGTCATCCCGCAGACCGCCAAGCTGCGGGGCACTGTGCGGTGTTTTGAACCCGAGGTGCGCGATCTGATGGAGGAGCGGGTCCGGGCCGTCGCCACAGCCACCGCAGCGGCTTATGGCGCCACCGCGCATATTGAATATGTCCGCGGCTACCCGCCCACGGTGAACAGCGACCTTGAGACTGCCCATGCGGTGAAGGCAGCAGAGGCTGTGGGCACAAAGGTTGAAGCGAACGCAAACCCGATTATGCCCGCCGAAGATTTTTCCTATATGCTGGAGGCACGGCCGGGCGCCTATATCTTCCTTGGCAATGGCGACAGCGCCGCTTGTCACCATCCCGCCTATGACTTCGCCGATGATGCGGCGCCTTATGGCACCAGCTTCTTTGCCGAGTTGATCGAACAGCGTCTGCCGCGCCGATAACCTAAACCTTGATGATACCTGATGCCCGCTAAAAACCGATTTGCCGAATTGCTGCCCGAAATTACCGCATGGCGCCGTGACATCCACACCCATCCAGAGGTGATGTATGCCACCCACCGCACTGCCGCGCTGGCCGCTGAAAAACTGCGCGCCTTTGGCTGCGATGAGGTGGTGGAGGGCATTGGCCAGACCGGGGTTGTCGGCATCATCAAGGGCACATGTGATACCAAGGGCCGTGTCATCGGTCTGCGCGCCGATATGGACGCGTTGCCGATGCAGGAACAGACTGGCCTGGAGTATGCATCCGAGGTTCCGAACGCGATGCACGCCTGTGGTCACGACGGCCACACCGCAATGCTCTTGGGGGCGGCGCAATATCTGGCAGAGACGCGGAATTTTGACGGTCAGGTCGCGCTGATTTTTCAGCCAGCAGAGGAGGGCGGCAATGGCGCCCTTGCGATGGTTGAGGATGGCATGATGGACCGTTGGGGTATTGATGAGGTTTACGCGCTGCACAATGCCCCCAGCCTGCCAACCGGATATTTCGCCACCCGCAAGGGGCCGATGCTGGCGGCCGTCGATTTCTTCACCATCGAGATTGAGGGCAAGGGCGGCCATGCGGCCGAGCCGCAAAACACCATCGACCCCACCTTGATGGGATCGCAACTGCACCAGTCTTTGCAAACGCTGGTCAGTCGCACCATTGATCCGGTGGACCGCGCGGTGGTGTCTGTTACTGCGTTCCATACGGGATCGGATGTATATAATGTGATCCCCCACACCGCGACGCTGAAGGGGACTGTGCGCAGTTTTAACCCGGCTACCCGCGACATGCTGGAACAGCGCATGCAGGCGATGTGTGAGGCCGTGGCGGCAACACATGGCGGACAGATTACGCTAAGCTATGATCGTATCACCCCCGCCACCATCAATTCGGACGCAGAGGCGGGATTTGCCGTTGATGTGGCGACCGCTGTTGCTGGCGGCTGTGTCGAGGCGTCGCTGTCACTAGGTGGCGAAGATTTTTCCTATATGTTAGCGGTACGCCCCGGTGCCTTTGTCATGGTTGGCAATGGCGACAGTGCCCCGCTGCATCATCCCGAATACGACTTCAACGATGAGGCGATCCCGAACGGGTGTAGCTTCTTTGCTGAGTTGGTTGAACAACGTCTGTCGCGCAGCTGAGCGTGGCCAAAACCAAAAGAACCCAAAAGGATCCGTTATGCCGACGAAGAACCGTTTTGCCGAACTGCTGCCCGAAATCACCGCGTGGCGCCGCGATCTGCATGAAAACCCCGAACTGCTGTTTGAAACCCACCGCACCGCTGCCATCGTTGCGGACAAGCTGAAAGAGTTTGGCTGCGATGAGATTGTCACCGGTATCGGCCGCACCGGCGTTGTGGGCGTGATTAAGGGAAACAAGACATCCTCCGGCAAGGTGATTGGCCTGCGCGCTGACATGGACGCCCTGCCGATCCACGAACAAACAGGGCTGGACTATGCGTCGAAAACCGATGGCGCGATGCACGCTTGTGGTCACGATGGTCACACTGCGATGCTCTTGGGCGCGGCGAAATATCTGGCCGAAACCCGTAATTTCGATGGCACCGTTGTGGTGATCTTCCAGCCTGCCGAAGAGGGCGGCGGCGGCGGTCGTGAGATGTGCGAAGACGGCATGATGGACCGCTGGAATATCCAAGAGGTCTACGGCATGCACAATTGGCCGGGCCACGCGCTGGGCAGTTTTGCGATCCGCCCGGGTGCCTTCTTTGCGGCTACCGATACCTATGAGGTGGTGTTCGAAGGTAAAGGCGGTCACGCAGCGAAGCCGCATGAAACCATTGATACCAACGTGATGACCGCAACGGCAGTGACCACGTTGCAATCCATCGCCTCGCGCAATGCAGATCCGGTGGATCAAGTCGTTGTCTCTGTCACGGCGATGGAAAGCTCGTCCAAAGCGTTCAACGTGATCCCGCAGCGCGTCACCATTCGTGGCACCGTGCGCACCATGTCCAAGGAGATGCGCGATCTGGCGGAAAAGCGGATCAATGAGATCTGCACCGGCGTTGCGGCCACCTTTGGCGGCAGTGCAGATGTGAACTACATGCGCGGCTATCCGGTGATGGTGAACCATGAAGAGCAGACGGCGTTTGCCGCAGACGTGGCCCGTTCGATCACTGGCCAGTGTGATGACGCCCCGTTGGTTATGGGCGGCGAAGACTTCGCCTATATGCTAGAGGAACGCCCGGGTGCCTATATTCTGGTCGGCAACGGCGACACCGCTGCAGTGCACCACCCTGAATACAACTTCGATGACGAAGCGATCCCCGCCGGCTGCAGCTGGTGGGCCGAGATCGTCGAGCAGCGCATGCCCACCGCCTAAAGCGGCGCGGCATACGCCACAGTTAGAGACAGCCGGGCAGGGGAGACCTTGCCCGGTTTTTCGTTGTTCAGGTCCTTCTCAACAGTTGATGCAGGTATGTCGCCGCTGATGCCAGCGGTTCAAATCGGTTGGTTTAACGCGTTTGCCGCGATGCGTTCTGGGAAAGCTGGGAATGTCTGGAACCTTCTGGGTTTCTAGCTTGGGAACTTATGGGAATTACCTATGAACCCATCAAACGAATCACTTTATTGATAGGTTTATGGGTGAATTTAAGCCGGAGTGGCTGTTGTCCCCGATGGTGCATGGAAAAATTTGGGTCAAAATGGGAAAAATTTTGGGCAGCTCAGATTCGGCGTTAAAGACCTATATGTGGTGTTATATCACCCTTAAAGGCCATATCAGTGGTAACGAGGTGCTCACTTTCCGGTGAGATGATTCTTAATAAGAGTCAATAGCCCACTGTTCTGGATGAAAAAAACTATTGCGCCCCATCAATTCCCATGCGATCCATGTTTCACACGATGAGAACGGGATCAGGGGCGACAGACCCCGCTTAAATAAAAAGATCCGAGTCAGGTTTCATACAGGCACCCGCTTTCATCGAGATAAGAGATCCGGCGCGCGGGCGAGCAGACATCCCCCCAGGTGGCGCGCGCAGCTGGACAAACCCGCAAAGCGGGACGAGAGCGGCGAATTGGGCAGTGGCAGCAGCTCAATTCGCCGTTTCGCTTTCATCCTAGGGGAGGGTGGTAGCACAACGCCAAGCGGCATCGAGCCGTGCGGTCACAGTAATGAGGACGGGCTAGAACAGTGGGTCTGAGTTTCAGAGGCGAGTTCAACCAAAAGGTTGACGGTAAGGGTCGGATGTCGATCCCTGCTGATTTTCGCCGTGTGCTCGAATCCGGTGATCCGAACCATCCTGAAAACCCCAATCCGCGTATGGTGGTCCTTTATGGTCCGCACCTGAAGAACAAGCTTCAGGCCTACACGATCGAAGCCATGGCCGAGATCGAGGCAGACATCAAAGCGATGCCGCGCGGGTCCAAAAGCCGTCAGATGGCCAGCCGGATGATCCTTGGTAAATCCTGGGAAACCGAAATTGACCGCGATGGCCGTATTGTTCTGCCCAAAGAGCGCCGCGCCCAGATTGAACTGGACGGTGAAGCGGTGATGGTCGCAATGGGCGATCACTTTGAGATCTGGAACGCGGCCACATACGACGAACTTGAAAATGCCGAAATCGAGGCCTTCCTTGACGAAATGCCGGATGATTTCGATCCCATGTCCCTGTTGGATGATACTGGAGGGGAATAATCTATGACCGATGCGGTCCACCCCTCTGATGATGCACCACATATCCCGGTACTGATCCGCCCGCTGATCGCGGCGGTATCGCCCGTCTTTGGCCGTTGGCTGGACGGCACCTTTGGGGCGGGCGGTTATACGCGCGAATTGCTGCTGGCTGGGGCGGATAAGGTTTACGCCGTTGACCGTGACCCGCTGGCGTTTGAACTGGCTGCGCCTTGGGTTGGCGCATACGGTGATCGGATTGAACTGGTTCAGGGCGTGTTTTCGCGTCTTGATGAATACGCCTGCGCACTGGACGGTGTGGTTTTGGATCTGGGTGTCAGTTCGATGCAGCTGGATCTGGCCGAACGAGGCTTTTCTTTCATGAAGGACGGCCCGTTGGATATGCGTATGTCGCAATCGGGTCGTTCGGCTGCGGACATTGTGAACGAGGCAACTGAGGTCGAGCTGGCCGATATCCTTTTCCTTTACGGGGAAGAGCGGGCTAGCCGCCGCATTGCCAAGGCGATTTTGCGTGAACGTG
Source organism: Thalassobius sp. Cn5-15 (assembly GCF_022347685.1). Lineage (GTDB taxonomy): Bacteria > Pseudomonadota > Alphaproteobacteria > Rhodobacterales > Rhodobacteraceae > Thalassobius. The sequence goes on along the minus strand of NZ_JAKRGF010000001.1, from coordinate 1,056,482 downwards.
CGATCGCGCCGATCACCACGACGCTGAAACTGGCAGAGATCATCGAGAGCTGCCTGCCGCGCAAGAAGCCAGGGCAGAGCCATCCGGCCACGCGCTCTTTTCAGGCGCTACGGATTGCGGTGAATGATGAGTATGGCGAATTGATCAAGGGCCTTGAGGCCGCTGAACGCGCGCTGAAACCTGGCGGTCAGTTGGCGGTTGTGACCTTCCACTCGGTCGAGGATCGGATGGTCAAGCGGTTCTTCCAGCAACGCTCCGGCGGGGCGAAAACGACGAACCGCTACGCGCCGATGACACAGGCGGCTCCAGCGCAGTTCACGTTGAAATCCAAGAAAGCCATTGGTCCTGACGATCAGGAGTTGGCGGAAAACCCGCGCTCGCGCTCTGCGAAGCTGCGGGTGGGGATCCGCACCGATGCGCCGGCAGGACCCTGTGACCGCAAAGGTCTGGGCATGCCAATGTTGAAAGGGGATCGCTGATGCGTTCATTTTTCTTCCTGCTGACGGCGCTGGCTGTGATTGGCACGGCCTTTTGGGGCTACCGTGAAAATTACCGCACGCAGACGGCGCTGGATCACAATGAAGATTTGCAGCGCTCTATCGGGCAGGCGCGGTCGCGGCTGATGGTTTTGCGCGCCGAATGGGCCTATCTGAACCGTCCTGACCGGCTGCGCGATCTGGCTGACATCAACTTTGACAAACTGGGTCTGTTGCCACTGGCGCCGGAACAGTTCGGCAATGCCGATCAGGTCAGCTACCCAGAAGAAAATGCGCCGCTCAACCTGTCGGATACGATCGAGGTTTCCAACATGGAGGCGCTCAGATGATCCGCACCCCGCTACGTCCGCTGGCTCAGATCCTTGAGGCCCGCCGTCTGGGGGAAAACCCCGACGCGATTGAGCGCGAAAACATTCGTCTGCGTCATGAAGATATGCGTGACAAGGCCCGTAGCCGTGCCGAGGGGCGGCTGATCGTACTGGGGCTGTTTTTTGCTGTTGCTTTTGTCGCTGTGGGGGGGCGCATGGCGACGCTGGCCGCCACCGACCCGACAGAGCCGCGCGCCAATGCCGCCGGTGCCTCTATTGTGGCGCAGCGGGCCGATATTGTGGACCGTGAGGGGCGCATTCTGGCGACCAACCTTGAAACATTCTCGCTCTACGCGGTGCCGCCGCAGATGATCGAACCGGAACACGCCGCAACCGAACTGGCGCGGATCTTTCCAGAGTTGAAGCGCGCTGACTTGCTGAAAAGCTTCACCGGGAAGCGTAAGTTCCTTTGGATTCGCAAGAAGTTGAGTCCTGAGCAGAAGCAGGCGGTGCATGACATTGGCGAACCCGGCCTGCTGTTTGGTCCGCGCGAAATGCGCCTTTACCCGAACGGTCGTCTGGCCGCGCATATCATGGGGGGGGCCAGTTTCGGTCGCGAAGGTGTGCATGCGGCTGAGGTGGTGGGTGTTGCCGGTGTCGAAAGCCTTTTTGACAATGCGCTGCGTGATCCCGCCAATCAGGGTCGTCCGCTGCAGTTGTCTGTGGATCTGTCGGTGCAGGCTGCAGCGGAACAGGTGCTTTACGGCGGCATGAAGCTGATGAATGCCAAAGGCGCAGCTTCGGTGCTATTGGACGTGCACACGGGCGAGATTATCTCGATGGTGTCGCTACCTGATTTTGATCCGAACACCCGCCCCACGGTATTGACCGAAGGCGACGCCAGCGACAGCCCGTTGTTCAACCGCGTGGTGCAGGGGGTGTATGAGCTCGGCTCGACCTACAAAATTTTCGCCGCCGCACAGGCGATGGAACTTGGTTTGGCCAATCCGACCACGCTTTATGATACGCGCGGCCCGCTGCGCTGGGGCAAGCACAAGATCCGTGATTTCCGCAATTACGGCAATGAGATGACGCTGACCAAGATCATCGTCAAATCCTCCAACATCGGCACCGCGCGGGTGGCGCAGCAGATCGGGATTGAACGCCAACAGGATTTCCTGCGCCGTCTTGGTCTGCTTGAGGCAACGCCGGTCGAGTTGACAGAGGCTTCGGGTGGTAAACCCTTGTTGCCAAAGAACTGGTCGGAGCTTTCGACCATGACGATTTCCTACGGCCACGGCATTTCTGCGACGCCGATGCATCTGGCTGCGGCCTATGCCGCGATCGCGAATGGCGGCACGGTTGTGCAGCCGACCTTGCTGAAACAGAAGGGGCCGCAGAACGGCGAACGTGTTATGTCGACCGAAGTCGCCGCTGCCAGCCGTGAAATGCTGCGCAAAGTGGTTACTGAAGGCACCGCGTCCTTTGGTGAGGTGAAGGGATATGCCGTCGGCGGTAAAACCGGCACGGCGGATAAACCCAAGGAACGGGGGGGCGGCTATTATGATGACAAGGTGATTGCCACCTTTGCATCGATGTTTCCCGCTCATGATCCGCGCTATGTGCTGGTGGTGACGCTGGATGAGCCGGTTGAAACCTCAGGTGAGGAACCGCGCCGCACGGCAGGCTGGACTGCTGTTCCGGTGGCGGCAGAAATGATCCGTCGCGTCGCGCCGATGCTGGGAATGCGGCCTACGATTGAACCCGCGCAGACGGCTGGTATAACCCTGACATCAAACTAAGCTGGGCCAGTGCCCGGTATGGCCCTTTCTGTGGGCCACATAGCCACAAAGGGCAAAACATGGCAGAGCAGGGCAAAACCCTTGGTGATTTGGGATTGACCGCTATCGGCGGGCGTAATCCTGTCATTTCAGATATTTGCGTCGACAGTCGCGCGGTTGCAACGGGGGCGCTGTTTGCGGCATTGCCCGGCACGCAGGTGCATGGTGCACAGTTTATCCCGATGGCGCTGGAACAGGGCGCGGCAGCGGTGCTGACCGACGCGACTGGCGCGGCATTGGCCCGCGATGCGCTGGAAACCGCCGATGTGGCGGTGGTGGTGGCAGAAGACCCGCGCCAGACGTTGTCTTACACCTCTGCGCTGTGGTTTGGCGCCCAGCCGCGCAACATGATCGCGGTCACCGGCACCAACGGCAAAACCTCGGTCTCGACCTTCGCACGTCAGATATGGATGGAACTGGGGGAGGCTGCGGTCAACCTCGGCACCACAGGGGTCGAGGGCGCATGGACAGCGTCGCTGCACCACACAACGCCAGAACCGATCACCCTGCACCGCACTTTGGCCGCTGCCGCAGCCGAAGGCATCACCCATGCCGCGATGGAGGCGTCAAGCCACGGTTTGGCGCAGCGCCGTCTGGATGGTGTGCATCTGAAGGCGGCGGGGTTCACCAACTTCACGCAGGATCACCTCGATTACCACGAAACCTTTGAGGAATATTTCAACGCCAAGGCGGGTCTCTTTACCCGCGTGTTGCCCGATGAGGGCACGGTGGTGGTGAACATCGACGATCCACGCGGGCAGGATGTGGTGGCATTGGCCGAGGAACGTGGTCAGAAGGTCATCAGCGTGGGCCGCACGCCGGATGCGGATCTGCAACTGCAGGGCCAACGCTTTGACGCCACGGCGCAAGAACTGCGCTTTGCCTATCGTGGAAAGGTCCAGCATTGCCGCCTGCCGCTGATCGGCGGGTTTCAGGCGGAAAACGTTCTGCTGGCGGCGGGCTTGGTGATTGCCTGTGGTGCCGATCCGCAGGCGGTCTTTGACACGCTGCCACACCTTGGCACCGTACGGGGCCGTATGCAGTTGGCTGCAACCCGTCAGAATGGCGCGGCGGTCTTTGTCGATTACGCGCACACACCTGATGCGGTGGAAACCGCGCTGAAGGCCCTGCGTCCGCATGTGATGGGGCGTTTGGTGGTCATTGTCGGTGCCGGCGGGGATCGTGACCGCACCAAACGTCCGCTGATGGGGCAGGCGGCGCTTGAGAACGCCGATCTGGTCATTGTCAGTGATGACAACCCGCGCAGCGAGGATCCGGCCGTGATCCGTCAAGAGGTTCTGCTGGGCTGCCCCGGCGCGATGGAGGTTGGCGACCGCGCCGAGGCGATCCTGCGCGGCGTTGATGCACTGGGGGCTGGTGACGCGCTATTGGTTGCGGGTAAAGGGCATGAGAGCGGTCAGACCGTTGGGGATGTGATCTATCCCTTTGATGATGTTGAACAGGCCAGCTTGGCGGTAGCGGCACTGGATGGAGGTGTGACATGACCCTTTGGACAGCGCAGGAGGCCGCCGTCGCAACGGGCGGGCAGGCGGTCGGCGACTGGTCGGTAAACGGCGTGTCGATTGACACCCGCAGCATTCAGCCCGGTGATTTGTTCGTGGCGCTGAAGGCTGCCCGCGATGGTCATGATTTCGTGGCGCAGGCCTTGGCCAAGGGCGCTGGCGCTGCATTGGTCACCCATCGTCCCGAAGGCGTGGCAGAGGATGCGCCGCTGCTCATAGTGGCGGACGTGTTGCCCGCGCTAGAGGATCTGGGCCGCGCCGCCCGTGCACGCACGGATGCGAAGGTGGTAGCCGTGACCGGATCAGTTGGCAAAACCTCCACCAAGGAAATGCTGCGCGATGTGTTGTCTGCGCAGGGCAACACGCATGTGGCAGAGGCCAGCTATAACAACCACTGGGGCGTGCCGCTGACGCTGGCGCGGATGCCTGCGGGCTGCGATTTTGCAGTGATCGAAATTGGTATGAACCACCCCGGTGAGATCGCCCCACTGGCACAGATGGCACGGCCGCATGTGGCGATGATCACCACCGTCGCCGCCGCCCATCTGGAAGCGTTTGAAAACATCGACGGTATCGCGCATGAAAAGGCCGCGATCTTCGACGGGCTGGAACCGGGCGGCGTGGCGGTCACCAACGGTGATCTGGACACTGCTGTGATCCTGGAGGCAAAGGCGTCTGAAAAGGCGGTGCAAACCCTGTTGTTTGGGGAGGACGCGCGCAATAGTTACCGCATAAATGATCTGAAGCTGATTGATACCGTCACCGTGGCCGAAGGGCAGGCGGGTGATCTGCCGGTGCTCTACAAGGTGATGGCTGCAGGCCGCCACTTCGCCGTCAACGGCATGGGCGTTCTGGCTGTGGTTGATGCGCTGGGTCTGGATGTGGCGCTGGCTGCGAGCGATCTGGCCCGCTGGTTGCCGCCTGCGGGACGGGGTGCACGCGAACAGGTGCTTCTGGATCCGGTGATGAGGGAACAGGTGGTTGAGCTGATTGATGACGCCTTTAACGCCAATCCAACGTCGATGGTGGCGGCACTCGAGGTGCTGGCCGCTGCGAAACCGACCGACGGCTTGGGGCGTCTCAAGAAAGGACGGCGGATTGCGGTTCTGGGGGATATGCTGGAACTGGGTCCTGATGAAATGACGCTGCACGCCGCTATCGCCGATCTGCCGTTTCTGGAACAGCTGGATCTGATCCACTGTGTCGGTCCACGAATGAAACGCCTCTGGGCTATTTTGCCAGAGGGATTGCGTGGTGACTGGGTCGAAGACGCGGGAGCCATGGCTGAAAACGCCCACCGTGTGATCGATGCAGGCGATGTTGTGCTGATCAAAGGTTCCAAGGGGTCAAAAGTATCTAAGGTTGTTGACGCCATCCGAAAACTGGGTCATGCCGCCTCCCATTCCGAACAAAGGGCCTGAGAATGCTATTTTGGTTGACCGAACTGTCAGACGGCGGCGATTTTTTTAACCTGTTTCGCTACATCACTTTCCGCGCGGGTGGGGCGTTTATGACCGCGCTGCTGTTCGGTTTCCTTTTTGGCAAGCCGTTGATCAACGTGCTGCGGCGCAAGCAGGGCAAGGGGCAGCCGATCCGGGATGACGGGCCCGAGGGCCATTTCGTCAAAGCGGGCACGCCCACGATGGGGGGGCTGCTGATTGTCGGGGCTTTGCTGACCTCGACCTTCCTCTGGGCGCGGCTGGATAACGCGTTTGTTTGGCTGGTGTTGTTTGTCACTATGAGCTTTGCCGCCATTGGATTTGCCGACGATTACGCCAAAGTGTCCAAACAAAACACCGCAGGTGTGCCGGGTAAGGTGCGGTTGCTGCTGGGGTTTCTGATTTCAGGCATCGCGGGATTCTGGGCCACTTGCTATCATCCTGAGATGTTGCAAAACCAGCTGGCGCTGCCAGTGTTTAAGGACACGTTGGTCTATCTGGGTTACTTCTTCATTCCCTTTGCGATGATCGTCATTGTCGGGTCCGCCAATGCGGTGAACCTGACCGATGGTCTGGACGGGTTGGCGATTATGCCGGTGATGATTGCCGCGGCAACGCTGGGTGTGATCGCCTATGCGGTGGGACGTGTTGACTTCACCACTTACCTTGATGTGCACTACGTGCCCGGCACTGGTGAAATCCTGATCTTCGTTGCCGGCCTGATCGGCGGCGGCCTTGGCTTCCTGTGGTATAACGCTCCGCCCGCAGCTGTGTTCATGGGGGACACCGGCTCGCTGGCACTGGGTGGCGCACTGGGCGCCATCGCGGTGGCCACCAAGCACGAGATTGTCTGGGCCGTGATCGGCGGGTTGTTCGTGGTTGAGGCGCTGAGCGTGATCATTCAGGTGCTCTACTTCAAGCGGACTGGCAAGCGCGTCTTCCTCATGGCGCCGATCCACCACCATTATGAGAAGAAAGGCTGGGCCGAGCCGCAGATCGTGATCCGGTTCTGGATCATCGCGCTGATCCTCGCCATGATCGGTCTGGCGACGCTGAAGATCCGCTAAGGCGGTTTGGAAGTCAGAGTTTAGGAAAGGCGCGCCCGGTCATGGGCGCGCCTTTTTCTTTGGTGGAGGCACGTGTGGGCGGCTCCCGCAGGTTGAGTATTTTTTGATCATTGAAAGAAGGGCGCGGTGCAGGGTCTGGTCTTTGATCAAATCGCGCCGCATAGTGCGGGCAAAGATCAAAGAGGGCGCCACAATGATTCCAGTTTCAGGGTTCGAAGGACAATCCGTAGCCATTCTGGGACTTGGCCGTTCGGGCCTGTCAGCCGCGCGGGCGCTGGAGGCTGGCGGGGCCACGCCGGTCTGTTGGGATGACAATGCGAGCGCGCGTGAACGCGCAGAAGCAGAAGGGTTTGAGGTGCGTGACCTTGCCCGCGCTGGCGCTTTTGATGGTATCGCGTGGCTGGTGGTGAGCCCCGGCATTCCGCACCTTTATCCGTCCCCCAATAAAGTCATCGCTGCTGCGTGGGAGGCAGGGGTGCCGGTCGACAACGATATCGGCTTATTCTTCCGCTCTTTCGGGTCGGGCGAATGGGACATGTTTGACCAGCCGCCGCGCGTGGTGGCGGTGACAGGATCGAACGGCAAGTCGACCACCTCTGCGCTGATACATCATGTGCTGTGCGAGGCAGGGAAATCTGTGCAACTGGCCGGTAACATCGGGCGCGGTGTCTTGGACATTGATCCGCCCGAAGATGGCGGTGTGGTGGTGTTGGAACTGTCTAGTTATCAGACCGATCTGGCCCGTGCGCTGACGCCGGATATCGCCGTTTTCACCAACCTTAGCCCCGACCATCTGGACCGCCACGCAGGCATGGGCGGCTATTTCGCCGCCAAGCGTCGCCTATTTGCCGAGGGCGGGCCGGATCGCGCCATCATCGGCGTGGATGAGGATGAGGGGCGTTATATGGTCAACCAACTGACCCATGGTGCGGCAGATGATCGGGTGATCCGTATTTCTGCCGCTGGCAAGCTGTCGGGGCCCGGATGGAATGTGTTCGCGCGCAAGGGCTTCCTCAGCGAATACCGCAAGGGGCGGCAAGCGGGGTCGATCGACTTGCGCCAAATCTCCGGGTTGCCGGGGGCACACAACCACCAGAACGCCTGCGCCGCCTATGCCGCCTGTCGCGCTCTGGGGCTGGCGCCGCGGATGATTGAGGATGCGTTCCACACCTTCGCCGGACTGCCGCATCGCAGTCAGCGGGTTGGGGAAAAAGATGGTGTGTTTTTTGTGAACGATTCCAAAGCCACCAATGTGGATGCGGCTTTGAAGGCTTTGATGGCCTTCGACAATATCCGTTGGATCTGTGGTGGGCTCGAGAAGGAGGGCGGTCTGGACGCTCTGCACCCTGCGCTGGACCGCGTGGCCAAGGCCTATGTCATCGGCCGTGAGGCGGCGCAATTTGCCCTGCAGTTGGGCGGTTGTGCGGTTGAGGTCTGCACAACGATGGCTGAGGCCGTCGCGCGCGCAAGTGCGGAGGCAGAGGCAGGCGATACTGTCCTCTTGGCCCCCGCAGCGGCGAGTTTCGATCAATACGACAGCTTTGAAAAACGCGGTGACGATTTCATCGCAGAGGTTCAGCAGGTGCTGGGTTAGGGCCTTTGCGTCCTATCAGCAAAACGCCGACAGCCGCCACTGCCACGAGGGCGGCCAACTGCACAACGCTCTTGAAATCATAGGCGCTTGCAACCGCGCCGACTACAGGGCCAGCCAATAGGCCTGTGACCATCAGAGTGTTCCAGTAAAGGGCAGTCGCCTGTGCGGGGCGGTCTGTGGCGAAGGACTGGATATAGCTGATCCCCAATGAGGCGTAGAGGCCGTAATACAGCCCCTCTAGCGCGGCGCCTGCCAGCATCTGCGATAGGCTGGTGATTGTGGACAGGATGAAAATCGCGGTCACCGCCAGAACTGCGGTGCCGAGGAGGGCGCGGTACAGACCGACCCGTGCAATCAACATAGGCGTGCCGAAAATGGCCCAGACCTCTACAAAGGTTTTGATGCTGAAGGCCATACCGGGCGCGTAGCCGGGCAGACCGACCTCTTGCACATAAAACAGCGGTAGGGCTGAGAAAGTCATCGAATGCGCCAGCGACAGGCAGAAGATAAACCCAGCCGCCAGATAGAGCGGTGCTTTGATCGGTGCCGTGTTGTCCGATGTGCCTGTCCGCGCTTTGGCAGGGGCAGGCGCGGCAATGTTACGGGGCAGGGCGATCTGCAACAGTGTGATCCATAAAACACCGCCTGTCAGCGCCATGGCAAACACCGCACGCAGCGCCACTGCATCGGCGATCAGATAGGTGGCCGCAGGCCCAAGCATCCATGCGGTGGATGTGGTCGCACGCATGTGGGCGTTGAAACGAGGGCGGTCGATGGTCTGTTTCTCTGCCAGCGCCCCACCCAGGCTGAACATGGTGGAGATCGCGCTGGCGCTAAGCCCAAACCCCAGTACACCGGCGCTCAGCACGACCCAGACGGAGGGTATCGCCAAGAGGGATGCGCTGGCGCAGATATAGGCGCAGGCGGCAAGGGCGATCAGCCGGAACGCAGGCGCGCCGCGATCAATCTGTCTGGCAAACTGTTGGTTGGTGAACAATGTGATCGCCACCGCGCCAAGGGAATACAGGCTGATCATCCACGGTGCCTGCCCCAACCCTTCGACCAGAAAGAAGCCGATGAAAGGCACGATCATAGAGCTGCACAAGGTGCCGGTGAACAGCAACATGAGGAAAGACAGACGCGCAGTAGCGGGAGAGCGGGACATTTGCGGAGGTTCCGGGAATGTGTTTCAATCCTGTAATTTAGGCAGGGATTGTAAAAGCCTAGCGACGTCTAAGCGGGGTGTCGGCTGCTGAGTTGATTGGCATACGACGGAAAGTCTTGCCTTGATCTTGCCCGACGGTCTTGTCCGTCGCGATTTGACAGAAACTGCCTTTGCTGCAAGGCTGTGACCATTATTTAACGAATTATAGCTATTATTCTACTGATTGGAGGAAGTGATGTTTAAGAAGTACTTTTCCTAGATTGGCGCCCTTGTCCTTGGCGCAACAGCGACCTCGGCCGAGATGGGGTTTGTAACTGTTGATACCGCAAATATTGGGGTTACCGCACCGCTGACGTGGTGTGAGATGAACCCTGCATGCGATCCGCCGCCAATGGCCAGCTTTGACCTTTTCTCAGAGCGCGCTACCGAGAATGCTGCGCAGATTATGTATCGTCCGACGGAGGCGAATACTGCGCCCGCGCGTGTAGAACAATTGATCGCAGATTTGAACACGCACCAGGAGCAGACGATCAAAATTTGCATCGAATTGGTAAAGCTTGGGAACAACCCCGAGGTTCGTCCGACGGAGGGTATTGAATTTGTACCCTGCTATGGACGGCGATTTCTTGAAACACAGGTTTTCAACTTCGATCAGAAGGGGCATTCGGTAGCGCCAACGATCGGGCTGGCAGATATCGCCGCGGGGCGCGGGGATCAGAATATGGCTTTTCGTTTCATGGTGCAGTCCGGTTTTGATTCATCGGTTCTGGCCCGACTGGCAGAGGGTGAAGATTTCATCTCGGTAACAGAGGATGTTATTCTACCGGGCGATTGGCAGAATGTGCCTGCTCAGGTTGGGACACAGATACCGCAGATTTGTTCGATGATCCGCTGCGCGCCGTCAACAGGGCTACGTAATAGCGGGATCTGTGATCAATGCCTTCGACAATCCGCTGCATATTTTCAGCCGTTGATGACACCGGATCAGGGTCCAAAGCTGGCGACGGAACTGTTGAAAAGGTTTGATAATTGACCACGCGGCACGGGGGTTACTCTCGTGCCCTGATCGCCATACCTGCCGCAAATCCCGATGACCAGGCCCATTGGAAATTGAACCCGCCCAACCAACCGGTGACGTCTGCGGCTTCGCCAATGACGTAGAGGCCGGGGACAGTTTTGGTCTCCATCGTTTTGGAAGACAGCCCGTCAGTGTCAATGCCGCCCAGTGTCACCTCGGCGGTGCGGTAACCCTCAGACCCGGAGGGGCGCAGGCGCCAGTGGGTAAGGTGTTCACAAAGCGTGCTCAGCGCCGCGTCGGATTGATCAGCAAGGCGGGACTTGAGGCCTAACTCCTCACTCAGATGATCAACCAGACGGGCGGGCAGCAGGGTGGCCAGCGCACTGCTGATCTGTTTGCGCCCTGCCTTCTGCCGTTCGGCCCGCAAAAGGACGAAAGGGTCTGAGGAGGGGAAGAGGTTCAGAGTGATCTCCTCTCCTTCCTGCCAATAGGAAGACGCTTGCAGGATTGCGGGACCAGACAGGCCGCGGTGGGTGAACAGCACTGCCTCCTCAAAGCTTTTGCCGCCCGCTGTCGCAATAGAGGGCAGGGCGACGCCGGAAATGGGCGCGAACCGCTTGTCGCTGAATGTCAGCGGCACGAGGCCAGCGCGGGTCTCGGTGACAGCAAGCCCGAACTGCCGCGCGATATCGTAGGCAAGCCCTGTTGCACCCATCTTTGGGATCGACTTGCCACCTGTGGCCAGCACCAGCGCATCACATGTCAGCTGTTTGCGTTTGCCGCCACCTTCGACGACCAGACGGTAGCCGCTGTCGGTCTTCGCCACCTCGACAATTGAGGTTTGCAGCCACAGCGTTGCGCCTGCGCGGGTCATTTCATCCAGCAGCATGGCGATGATCTGTTTGGCACTGTCGTCGCAGAACAACTGGCCCAGTGTTTTCTCATGGTATGCGATCCCGTGACGTGCCACCATGTCGATGAAATCCCATTGGGTGTAGCGCGCCAAGGCGGATTTATGGAAATGCGGATTTCCACCCAGATAGTTTTCGGGGCCTGCATACATATTGGTGAAATTGCAGCGTCCACCGCCGGAAATGCGGATTTTCTCGCCCGCCGCTTTGGCGTGGTCCAGCACCAGCACATCCTCGCCTGCGTGGATCGCGCACATCATGCCAGCTGCGCCGGCGCCAAGGATGATGGTCTTATAGTGGGTGGTTTTCTGCATAGGGTGCGGCCTGCCTGAGTGTGGCGTGAAATGCAAGAGGGCGCACTACTGACAAGATCCTCAGTCGATCAGATCAAACATGGCCTCTGCCAGAATACGGCCGTTCACCTGTAACTCTACCCGATGTGGGCCCGCGTGCAGGGTGAAGGTGCTGGCGTTGCCTTTCAGCTTGTGTGTTTTTTTCAGCTGCAGTGGCGTGCCCGCGCGGATCTGGGTTTGTTTCAGCTTATGCACCTTGCGCCCCGTCTTGCCGTTTGGGCGGTGGAAATGCAGCACGTAGTCGACCAGCACGGGCAGCGGACTGTCTGCGGTGAGAGAGATGTCCAGCGTCAGCGCATCGCCGATACGTACGGGATCGGGGCTGACGGAAAGTGAGGCCGCAATCGGTACATTTTGACGATAGCCAAGGTGGGCCAGCGCCTGCGCGTCACCCTCCTTCACCAATGAGCGCAGGGCGTGTTTGGTGAGCCATGACAGCTCTTTTTCTTGCTGAACAGCATGCGTTTGCCACATCTCTAGCCTTTCCATCATCGCCTGAGGCTGCAGGCGTGACAGATCGTTCAGGTGATTGGCGACAGATCGCGTGACAAATCGCGTTGGGTCTTTGTGAAGTTGGTCCAGCAGGGGCAGGGGGCGCAGCGGATTGATGCGCACCTTTTCGCCCCACGGCAGGCGGGGTCGGGTGCCTTCGCTGACCAGTCGGCGCAGATGGTAGTGATCGGCAGTGACCCAAGTGTTGAGGGCGGTAAACACCTCTTGCGGCCAGCGGTTGAGGAAGGGGCGCAGGGCAAACTCCATCGAAAAACGCGTTGTCACCTCAGCCACCAGCGGTAGAGAGATGGCAGGGGCGTCAATCCCGCGGGTGACGATCAGATCGCCTAAGCTGGCAAAGATGAAATCGCCAAAATCATCATCGGACAGGTCTGGATCACAGGGGGCGGGCAGGGCCGTTTGCACAATATCGAAACAGTGCTGCAAATCGTCAGGCAAATGATCACCGAGGACACGCCCGATCAGCTGCTGGCGTTGTTTCAGTTCCAGCGCGGGCAGCTCAGCCATTACATCGGCCTGAAATCGTGCTGGGTCGAACCCGCCCCACGCAGTGGCGAAAAGGCCGCCCAGATAGGCGACCTTCTCTGCGTTGAATAACTGATCTTTCAGAGAGAACCCCTCTGCCATCGGTTTACATCACCTGATTGGAGGCACCGCCGTCCAGCAGTACGTTCTGCCCCACCATGAAGCCCGCGTGCTGCGAACACATGAAGGCGCAGGTCTGACCAAATTCCAGCGCGGTGCCGTAGCGGGCCGCAGGGATCGTCGCTGTGCGCTGGGCGTAGGCCTCTTGCATGCTGATACCTTGCTGTTGACTGACGCCGGTGTCCAGCGCCACGGCGCGATCGGTGGCGTGGATGCCGGGCAGGAGGTTGTTGATTGTCACGCCTTTGCCGGCCACCTGGCGGGCGGTGCCAGCGACATAGCCGGTCAGGCCTGCGCGTGCTGCGTTGGACAGGCCCAGCACCGGAATTGGTGCTTTGACCGAGACTGAGGTGATGTTGACCACGCGGCCCCAACCACGGTCCATCATGCCCGGTACCAACGCCTTGATCAGCGTAATCGGGGCCAGCATGTTGGCATCCAGCGCGTTGATGAAATCATCGCGATTCCAGTCGGTCCACATCCCCGGAGGCGGGCCGCCTGCGTTGGTCACCAGAATATCGACCTGTCCTGCGGCCTCCAGAACCTGCGCCTGCCCGTCCGGCGTTGTTACATCGGCGGCAACAGTTGTGACTTGCACACCGTATTTGGCGCGTATCTCGGCAGCGCTTTCTTCCAGTGCGGCGCGCCCGCGCGCATTCATCACCAGGTCTACGCCTGCCTCTGCCAGTGCTTCCGCGCAGCCGCGCCCCAATCCTTTGGAAGACGCGCAGACCAGTGCGCGTTTACCAGAAATTCCCAGATCCATAGATTCTTCTCCCTGCCGCCGATAAAATGGCGCCCCGTTTGTCCGTTAACCTTATGTGACGATACCGGCAGCAAATCGCCTGCAAATCGCCAGCAAAAGGCCTCGTGATTGGACGATTTGTGCCGCATTTTGTAAATACCCCTAAAGGTGCCTGAATTGGTCACTTCTGGGGTGTGTCGCCAGAGCGGTGATTGAGTGGCGTGTGAGAGTATCAGCGCATCTGCGCAAGCAAGCCGTTGAGAGCGGCGAGTGAAGGTAAAGAAGTTGACGATCATGAATGATTTCGCCCCGTATTCCACGTTTAATCTGTCGGCCTACCGTTCCGGTGCGCTGCAGGTCAGCCATGGGGCCAACCTTGGTGACGCGCTTTCTTTTGCTGATGAATTGGTACTGGATGACACCTATTTCCTGAAATCAAACGCTCTTAAGGCGCGTCTGTCTGTTGTGCCCGGGCGCACGGGCGCCTTTACAATTGCGCAGCGCAGTGATGTGGGCTGTGCCGGGGCCGCGCTGCATCTGGACAGTTGCCTGACCTTTATGTCACCCGATGGCCGCACCACCGAAATGTTGGTGCTTGTAGAGGTGGATGAGGCCGGAGATGTGGCGGAGGTCTACGCACTGCCACTGTCGCCTTTGATGGCCAAAACCGATCTGACACTTGTTGGCATCGACAAAGAGAGCGCCCATACCAAACTGGCAGAGATTGCCTGCGTCAGCTTCACCTCGGGCACCCGGATCACCATGGCCACAGGCGAACAGCGCCGAGTGGAAGATCTGCGTGTGGGTGACCGCGTTCTGACCCGCGATGATGGCCCGCAGGTGCTGCGCTGGGTAGGGCAATCTACCGTGCGGGCGCTGGGCGAATTCGCGCCGGTGCTGATCAAGGCAGGGACCATGCACAACGCCGATGATCTGATCGTCAGCCCCGAACATCGTTTGTTTGTTTATCAACGCACCGATGAACTGGGCGCTGGCCGCGCAGAGGTGCTGATCAAAGCCCGCGATCTGGTCAACGGTCGCACTGTGGTGCAACTGGACGGCGGGTTTGTGGAATACTACCAACTGCTGTTTGATGATCATCAGATCATCTATGCCGAAGGCATCGCCGCTGAAACCCTGCTGGCCGATATGCGCACATCACCGGCTTTGCCCGATGAACTGGCCAAACGCCTTGAAACCGGCGCCCTGCGCCATTCAGATCGCAGCTATCTGGACTTCTCCCTCTCGACCTTTGAATTGGCCGAAGGCGACGTCACCCAACTGCTGCGTCGGGCGTCGACGGGCTAAGCCCCACAAGGCCTAAGCCTTATTGCCACAGCGCCCACGCCCCGCTATATCGCGGCTCATGTTGGATACCGCTACAAACCGCCCCGAACTGCCGCCCGAGATTGCGCGTCGTCGCACCTTTGCGATCATCTCGCACCCGGATGCCGGTAAAACCACCCTGACGGAGAAGTTCCTGCTGTATGGCGGTGCGATCCAGATGGCGGGGCAGGTGCGCGCCAAGGGCGAGGCGCGGCGTACTCGGTCTGACTTCATGCAGATGGAAAAGGATCGCGGCATTTCTGTCAGCGCCTCCGCCATGTCGTTTGATTTCGGCCAGTTCCGCTTCAACCTTGTGGATACCCCCGGCCACTCGGACTTTTCCGAGGATACCTATCGCACGCTGACCGCTGTGGATGCGGCGGTGATGGTGATTGACGGTGCGAAGGGCGTGGAAAGTCAGACGCAGAAGCTGTTTGAGGTCTGCCGCCTGCGTGACCTGCCGATCCTGACGTTTTGTAACAAGATGGACCGAGAAAGCCGCGACACGTTCGAGATCATTGATGAGATTCAGGAAAACCTGGCCATTGATGTGACCCCGGCCTCTTGGCCTATCGGGGTTGGGCGTGATTTTGTCGGCTGTTACGATCTGCTGAACGACCGTCTGGAATTGATGGACCGTGCGGACCGGAACAAAGTGGCAGAGTCGATTTCCATCAACGGCCTGGATGATCCGGCGATTGAACAGCATGTGCCGGCCGAATTGGTCGATCAGCTGCGCGAAGAGGTGGAGATGGCGCGCGAACTGCTGCCCGCTCTTGACCCACAAGCGGTGCTGGAGGGGCACATGACCCCGATCTGGTTCGGCTCTGCGATTAACTCTTTCGGGGTGCAGGAACTGATGAATGGCATTGGCCAATATGGGCCAGAGCCACAGCCACAAAGTGCGCAGCCGCGGGAAATGATGCCGGAGGAAAAGAAGGTCGCAGGTTTTGTGTTCAAGGTTCAGGCCAACATGGACCCGAAACACCGTGACCGTGTGGCTTTCGTGCGTATGGCCTCGGGCCATTTCAAACGTGGCATGAAACTGACCCATGTGCGCACCAAAAAACCGATGGCGATCTCCAACCCTGTGTTGTTCCTTGCCTCTGACCGCGAGTTGGCAGAGGAGGCCTGGGCTGGCGACATCATCGGTATCCCCAACCACGGCCAGTTGCGCATTGGGGACACCCTAACCGAAGGCGAGGCGCTGCGCGTCACGGGCATTCCGTCCTTTGCGCCGGAATTGTTGCAGGGTGTACGCGCAGGTGACCCGATGAAGGCAAAACACCTTGAAAAGGCGCTGATGCAGTTTGCCGAAGAGGGGGCTGCCAAGGTGTTTAAGCCCAGCTTCGGCTCTGGCTTTGTTGTGGGCGTCGTGGGCGCGCTGCAGTTCGAGGTTCTGGCCAGCCGGATCGAATTGGAATACGGCCTGCCGGTCCGCTTTGACCAGTCGCAGTTTACTTCGGCCCGCTGGGTGCACGGGGACAAGGATGCGGTGGAAAAGTTTGCCAATGCCAACAAGCAGCATATCGCGCATGACCATGACGGCGATGTTGTTTATCTGACCCGCCTGCAATGGGACATTGATCGGGTGGAACGGGATTGTCCCGATGTCACCCTGTCGGCGACGAAAGAGATGATGGTGTAAGCCATCCTCTCAATAATCCTGAGGTCGGGCGGGAAATCGCCTGACCTTTCTCTTTTGCGATAAACCCCTTGGCGAATGGCTTGCGCTGTGGCTAAAGTCCGCAGCAGAACGCTGAGGGCATAGGGGGCCATCATGAAAACCAGTTCCGTCGCGATGATGAGCGCGCTTGGCGCCAGCACCACGATCTTCACCGCGCCGCAAGCGCTGGCGCAGGTGGATGTTTGGCAACTGCTCGATCAGATTGAGATCGAGGAGGTGATCACTGAAACCACCTATGAGGTGAAGAAGTCCCTGCCGGCCGAAATTGACAAGGGTCTGAACGACGTGCAGATCACAGGTTACGCGGTGCCGATGATCCCCGGTGAGATGGTGCAGGAACTGCTCTTGGTTTCGGACATGGGGCTGTGCCCGCTGTGTGGCAGCGGCGATCATGGCGCAACCTTGCAGGTGACACTGGCCGATCCGATCCCCGGTTTTGATGCCAGCCGAAAGATCACACTGCGTGGGGATGTGCAGGCGGTACGTGATCCCGAAACATGGCAGGCGGCGGTGATGACGGGCGCGAAAGCTGTCGCTTTCGACTAAGCCACTGCGGCGATACTTGATGAAAGCGCCGGGGCCCTGCCTCGGCGTTCTTGTTTTGTGGGATGAGATTTGTCAGCCTACCTTCATCGAGGGGGGATGGGATGCCACTACAGAACAGGGTTTTGCCTACGGGGGAGATTGTCCGGGATACCGCGCGGGGCATGCTCACTGGCAATCGCGGTATTCTGCGGTTTGACGGTGATCGACTCACCGCATCACGCTGGACCCACCCGCATTGGATCATCTGCACGCTAGAGCACCCGCGCGGCAAATACCAAAGCCCGCAGCCTAAACGTGGGTGGGTGCCGCTGTTCTTCCTTGATGAGGCGGTGGGGTTGGCCGCAGGTCATCGTCCCTGCCACTACTGTCGTCGCGCGGATGCGGCGCGATTTATGGCGGCGTGGCATAAGGGGCACGGACGCGCACTTGGCAGCGTGTTGACGCCCGAGGTCGATAAATGCCTGCATGCCGCCCGTGTGACGCGCACCCGTCAGCAGATCCGTCATCAGGCCAAAGCGCAGGCGTTGCCGGATGGGGCGTTTGTACTGCTGGCAGGCGGTCACCCCGCCCTGATCTTTGGCGATGCGGCTCATCCCTATACCCCCAGCGGGTACGGCCCGCCCATCGTGCGCCCCACAGGCACTGTGACGGTCCTGACGCCAGAGCCGATCCTGCCCGTGCTATCAGCGGGTTATCTGCCACAGTTGCATGCGTCAGTGCAGCAATGACGCTTGCCCTATCGTCGTGCTCACGGCATTCTGCGCGACATGAGCGAGCAGCGTAAAACAACTTATCCCGGCGGCTTTCCGGCCATTTTGGCACAGATGGAGGGGCGGCGTGATCCCTTTAGCTATCATGAGGGCGAGGCGCTGGCGCCGCTCGACACAGATTTTGCCGCATTGAAACAGCAATACATGCTGGCGGAGGCGCCTGAACTGGGCGACAGCCGCAGCGGATATGCCCGTAAATACCGCGCCTTGGCAGAAGAATTTGCAGGTCGCTCTGCGTTGTTGCATCTGCACGGGGTGTTGATCGCCCACCTGCGCCGCCGCAGCCAGCCTGCTCATACGGCAGCCCTGTTTCAACGGCTGTGGGCGGAGGAAGCAACGTATCTGATGGATCATCTGGATGCGCGCTGGCTGGTGTCGGCCGCGACGACCTTTGGGGATCACGGCGCGAATGAGCTGCAGCGCTCTGTGGGGCATGCGCTGTCGGTGCTGTTCGGGATGATGAAGCTTTATGAGACCGAACGGCTCTATGCCGCTGTCACACCCGATCAGCCGCACCCGTGGCGCAAACGGTCCAGCCCAACCTTGGCAATGGAGATGGACGCCTTTGCCGTTGGCGGGGCAGGTGGTCTGGACGTGAATATGCTGGGTCGCCTGTGGCAGCAGGGCAGTCAGGATGAGGTGATCGCGCCCTTGGTGCAGCGGTTGCTGACGCTCTTGGTCGATGACGACAAAACCGTCTTCCGTCGCCTGCATATCATGCGCGCCCGCAAGGCCAAACAGCGGCAAGAGGCAGGCAAAGAGGTCAAGCCGCAACGTGCGGTGCCCGCAGACAAACGCAAGATCATCGCCCCTGTTCCACATCGGCAATCCAGTCAGTCCAGCCCCTGTCGCTGGGGCACCGTTTCGCTGATCAAAGCGCCGACGCGCGACATCCTTGCCTTTGCCGCCTATCACCTCGACCTTGGGGCGCATCACCTGCACATCTATCTGGATGAACCTGATGAAACGGCCGAAGTACTCCTGCGCGCCCATCCGAAAATCACCGTCACCATCTGCGATGGCACCTATTGGAACGCGCAGAAGAAACCACGGATGAAAACCCACCGCATGCGGCAGGTCTGGGTCGCGACGCAGGCCTATAACGTCACCGAATGTGACTGGCTGGCCCATGTGGATGTAGACGAATTTATCCTGCCAGAGGCGGGCAAATCGGTGGACCAACTGTTGGCGGAGGTGCCCGATGATCATCTTGGCCTGATGCTGCAATCGGCTGACCAGCTGGCTGCGCCCGGTCCCGAGGGCGGTGAGGCGTTCAAGCTGACCCATCTGGCCGCTGGTCACAAACGCGCGGTATTGGGGCAGATCTATACCAGTTTTGGCAGTCATTTGCCCGGTGGTTTTATCGGTCATATCTCTGGCAAGCTGATTCTGCGCACAGGACTTGACGGCCTGCGCTTCGGCATTCACGCCTGTCACTGGCAGGCTGCACAGGTGGAAAACATCACCAATATGACCGGCAGCTATATCGGGCATGCCCACGCCGCCAGTTGGTCGCAGTTCCGCAAAATGCTGGAGTTTCGCCTGACCCGTGGATCCTACCAACGGGCCGAGGACAATGACCGCCTGCAATTGGGCGACGTCATCGATCTGGTGCTGGAGGAGGGCGGTGAAGACGCCCTGCGCGCTTTCTACGAAGAGGTGAACGGCGGCGGTCCTGAATTGCGCGCGGCACTGGCGCGTCACAACATGCTGATCGACCAGCCCCTGCATCTGGAGGCACGGATGATCCGTGTCTTTGGCAATGAGGCGAAGGTGTTTTTGTGAGCGCGGTGCGCCTTGCACAACGTGAGGGTCGCGCCCGAGCCCGAGGGCGGGGTAAGGCGAACGGTGCCTTGGCCGCTGGCACAACGGCATTGTTATGCCGTCGGTTGACAATCGCGCCCGCCCTTGGGGGCGGTGTCGGGCGCGAACCGGACCGCTGCGCGCTCCGGTGGGGGATAGTTCAATGAACACCAAGCCAAGCAAATGGGGCCTTGTTTCCACTATCAAGGCGCCGGTTGAAGAGGTGCTGAATTTCTGCGCCCATCACCTCGACCTTGGGGCGCATCGGCTGTTCATCTATCTTGATGATGACAGCGAGGGGCATCGGGCTGCCTTTGAGTTCCTTTCTGCGCATCCCAAAGTGCGCCCGTTGATTACGGATGCGGCCTATTGGGAAAAACGCGGTTTCAAACGGCGGGAAAAACACCAGTCGCGTCAGTTTGAAAACGCGAAACATGCCTACCGCCGCGCCACGGGTCAGGTGGATTGGCTGACCCATATTGATGTAGATGAATTCCTCTGGCCTATGGCGGCACAGGATAAACATACGGTGGCGAATGTTCTGGCCGCGTTGCCCGATGATTGTCTTTGTGCCCGCATGCGCCCGTGGGAAGCCTTGGCGCCCAGTGACGGCTACCCCCAGCGCGATTTCAAAGGTTTGTCGATCGCCGCCGCGCAGCGTCGCGCGGAGACAGAGGCGATTTACCCTGAGTATGGCATGCATCTGAACGGCGGGTTCCTCAGCCATGTGGCTGGCAAGATGTTTTATCGCACCGGCGTAGAGGCACTGAAAGTGCAGATACACAATGTCTGGGTCGGCGAAGAGATGAACCCGCGCCAGCAGGAGTTGACGGACCTCAGGCTGCTGCATTGCCATGCGGGCAGCTGGGATCACTTCTACGCGGCCTTTCACTTTCGTCTCGACAAAGGAAGTTACCGTAGCGAACTGCGTCCAAATAAACCGGCGGAGGAGGGTGGCATCAGCCTGCACGATCTGCTGTCGGGTCTATACGCTGAGGGCGGGGAGGCGGCGCTGCGGCGGTTTTACGATACGGTCTGCGCCGCAGATTCGGGCCTGATTGCGCGGTTGGGTGAAAAGGGGCTGCATATGACAGCCAACCTTGATCTGGATGCCAAACGTCAGCGCCATTTTCCTGATTTCTGAATCACCAGCCACCAGATTGCGGCGCATGTGACACGCCCAGACGTGACGAATGGCTATAACCACAAGTAAAATCGGGCTTTCATTGACCCAAGGCGGGCTTTGCGCTAAACCCCGCCCCATCAAGGAGGGCCACAGGGGTTACTCCATCGACGCTGTTGCGGGCCCGATGTGTCCGTAAAAAACGGATACGTATGACAAAATTTAGTGATCTGAAGCTTGCCCCGAAGGTTTTGAAGGCGGTCGAAGAGGCCGGCTATGAAAGCCCGACGCCGATTCAGGCTGGGGCGATTCCCCCGGCGCTTGAAGGGCGCGATGTTTTGGGTATTGCCCAGACCGGTACAGGTAAAACCGCTAGCTTCACCCTGCCGATGATCTCACTTCTGGCACGTGGCCGTGCCCGTGCACGGATGCCGCGCTCGCTGGTGCTGTGCCCGACGCGTGAACTGGCCGCACAGGTTGCCGAAAACTTCGACACCTACACCAAACACCTGAAACTGACCAAAGCGCTGTTGATCGGTGGCGTGTCGTTCAAGGAACAAGAAGCACTGATCGACCGTGGCGTTGACGTGCTGATCGCCACCCCGGGCCGTTTGCTGGACCATTTCGAACGCGGCAAACTGCTGCTGACTGGTGTCCAGATCATGGTTGTGGATGAGGCGGACCGGATGCTCGACATGGGCTTCATCCCCGATATTGAACGCATTTTCTCGCTGACGCCGTTCACCCGCCAGACGCTGTTTTTCTCTGCCACTATGGCGCCCGAAATTGAACGGATCACCAACACGTTCCTATCGGCGCCCGAGCGGATCGAGATTGCCCGTCAGGCCACGACCTCGGAAACCATCACCCAGAACGTGGTGATGTTCAAAGCCAGCCGTAAAGACCGTGAAGGCAGCGAAAAACGTCGCTTGCTGCGCGCGCTGATCGACGCTGAGGGCGAGAAGCTGACCAACGCGATCATCTTCTGTAACCGTAAGACGGACGTGGACATCACCGCAAAGTCGATGCGCAAATATGGACTAGATGCTGCGGCTATTCACGGCGATCTGGATCAAAGCCAGCGGATGAAAACGCTGGAGTCTTATCGGGATGGCAAGCTGAAGTTCCTTGTCGCGTCCGACGTGGCTGCCCGTGGTCTGGATATTCCCAGTGTAAGCCACGTGTTCAACTTCGACGTGCCGGGCCATGCAGAGGACTATGTGCATCGCATTGGTCGTACCGGTCGTGCAGGTCGTGAAGGCACCGCGATCACCCTGTGTGTGCCGCGTGATGAGAAAAACCTTGCCGATGTTGAGGCGTTGGTGAAACAGGAAATCCCGCGTCTGGACAACCCGATCAAGGATGTGAAGCCGACCCGCCGCCGCAAGGACAAGGTCGAAGAGAGCGCGCCTGAGGCGCAGACTGAAACCACTGTTGACGCGCCCGTGGATGCAGCGGGGGACAAGCCCAAGGGCCGTGGCCGCCGTCGCAACGAGGACCGCCGCGACGATAAACGCCGCGAAGAACGTTCTGAGGTGCGCACCGAAAACCGCCACGAAAATCGTAATGAAGGCCGTGGTGAAGGCCGAAACGACCGTGGCAGCCGTGGTGGCAAACAGCATCACAAAGGTGGCCGCAATACAGTTGTCGGCATGGGCGATCATTTGCCCAGCTTCATTGCGCTCAGCTTTGACGAACGCCGCGCAGGTTAAGTCTTATAGCGATTGAAACGATAAAAAGCCTCCGATCCTCGGGGGCTTTTTCTTGTCTCGCTTTTGGAGCACAGTCGCTTTGTCGACGCGCTACTGGGGCTAATCCGTTGTCAGCTAAGATATTTTAGCGCTAGGATGGCCCCAAATTAATCCGCGGATCAACCCCTATCCTTACCTTGGAGAGCCGGTGGTCATGGCACTTCAGCGGTGCGCAGCCGTCACGGGATCTGGCGACGCTGTCTCATGTAGCGGCGATTGCTAGCGCAGAGCAGAGAGTGTCCAGACCTCCCCCTGAGGGGCGGAATTTGGCGTCAAATCCCGCATATTTTGAGAAACAGCTCAGTTCAGATACGGCATCGGGTCGACGCTGTTGAAGCCCTTGCGAACCTCGAAATGAACGTAGTTGGAATCGCCCGACCGGATCTTGGCGATGCTTTGGCCGCGCTTCACGCTATCGCCTTTGCTGACCGTAATGTCGGCGACATTGGCATAAACGCTCAGCAGGTTGTCGGGGTGTTTGACCACGATGATCGGGACTTTGTCGGCGCTGGCGGTGATGGCGGCAACGGTGCCGTCGGCCGCTGCCTTGATTGGTGTGCCAGAGGCGGCAGAGATGTCGATGCCTTCGTTCTTGCCTTTGGAAAATTCACGGATGATCGACCCGTTCACCGGAAACCCCATGCGGGATGCAGATTGGGATTGAGTTTTGCCCAGATCTGGCGCGCGGGTTTTGGCCTGTGCCTGTGCTTTTTGCACTTGCGCGGCTGTCACCGGTTGCTCTTTTGGCAGCGGAGTTGAGGCAGAGGGGGGCGTGGGCGTTGCCGTGCCCTGACCGGGGGCGCTGTTGGCGGTCAGGGGCGCGATTTCGGTCGGTGTGGCGGCGGGCACCAGAAGTTGCTGGCCTTCACGGATGGCGAAGTCGGAGCCGAGGCCGTTCCATTCTGCCAGCGACTTCACGCTGATGCCGTAAAGGCGGGAAATGGTGTAGACTGTTTCGCCGCGTACCACTTTGTGGCGCAGCGGTTCCAGACCGGTCTGCACCACTGCTGCGGCGTCTTTGTTGTCGGCGGGCGCCACTGGGTCCAGCGTGCTGGTGGCGACTGTCTGTGGGGCAGCATTGTCAATGGCACTGCCCGCGAGGGCGGCGATGTCCACGCCTGCGGCATTGCCACTGCCGGGCGGTTGGATCGGGCCGCCTTCGGATTCCGACACGCGACGGGGCAGGGCCAGCACCTCATTCGGGCGCAGTTGGGAGCCAGTTTGCAACCCGTTATAGCGGGCCAGTTCATCTGCGTTCAGACCGATGCGGCGGGCCACATCTGCCACGGTGTCACCGCGCTGCGACACGGCCACCTGATAGTTGGGATAAGAGATAATCCCGCGCTCATCCGGGCGGGGGCGGTCAGCGGTTACATTTTGTGCCGCCTCGGCTGTGTTGAACGCTTGATTGAAGTTGCCACGGAGGTCGAAATCCAGCGGCTGCGAACAGGCTCCCAGCAGCGCCAGGCTGCCAAGTGCAAAAACGTATGTGCGGGACCATGATTGAACCTTGGTCATCTCGATTTCCTCTGCTCGATGTCCTTGCCGGTGTCGGCTCTGCCTCAGGCTTTCCCTGTTTACCGGGAGTGTGCCAAATATCCTGTAGCGCGGTGCGATATGGGCGTGTCTTTGCCGCATCTGCGACAATATTGCACGAAATACGTGCTGCTTCGCCAATGTCGTCACCATGGTGCGCGTATTTTTGCTTATTTAGGCCTCTCGGCCCAGACCTTCAACCAGTGGAACGAAGCGCACCGGTAACAATTCTTCGTAATCAAATCCTGTTTCAAGGCGTGTCACACGGATCAGGCTTTGCACATGATCCGATTGTCCGACAGGCAGCACCATGATACCGCCGACCTTCAGCTGCGCCAAGAGGGGCGGCGGTGGATCTTCGGCGGCTGCTGTCAATAGGATACGGTCAAATGGCGCCTGATCCGGCAGGCCAAAGCTGCCATCGCCAAGGATGGAAGTCACGTTGGCCAGATCCAGCGTT
This sequence comes from Thalassobius sp. Cn5-15, assembly GCF_022347685.1. Lineage (GTDB taxonomy): Bacteria > Pseudomonadota > Alphaproteobacteria > Rhodobacterales > Rhodobacteraceae > Thalassobius. The sequence goes on along the minus strand of NZ_JAKRGF010000001.1, from coordinate 1,031,861 downwards.
TCAAAGCGATCCCGTGCCTCACCGACCAGACGGCGGTGGCGATCCACGGTATAGATGCGGCGTGCCAGATGGCTGAGGATCGCCGCCTGATAGCCTGACCCTGTACCAACCTCCAACACCTTGTCGCGCGCAGACACCTGCAGTGCTTGCGTCATGAGCCCCACGACCGAGGGTTGGCTGATCGTCTGCCCACAGGCGATTGGCAACGGCATATCCTCATAGGCGCGACCTGAAAACAGACCGGTGATGAACAGACCGCGATCGACCTTTTCCATTGCCCCCAGCACCCGCTGGTCTGTCACCCCTTTGGATCGCAGGGCAAAGAGGAACTGCATTTTGCGGGTGGCAAGATCGTCTGCGCTGTCGATCATGCGCCTTGTTCCAGTGCCTTGAAGTCGGCTAACGCGTCATGAGCGGTGAGGTCCGCACGCATCGGCGTGACTGAAATGTATTCGTCCAAGTTCACCGCTGCATCCGTATCCGGTGCCACTGGACGGCGTTGATCGCCGCCGCGTACCCACAGATACTGTCGCCCTGTTGGGGATGTTTGCGGTTCCACCACAAAACCCGGACCACGGCGATACCCTTGCGGTACCACGCGCACGCCCTTCACATCCGCTGCAGGGCAGGGAGGGAAGTTCACGTTAAAGAACAGGCGATAGTCGTCTTCGCCCTCTGGCATCTGGTCCAGCAGCTGACGCAGCAACGGCACCGCGTGCACGGCTGCGGCGTCGAAGGGGTTTTCTGAGGTGTAGTTTTTCGGACCCAGATACTGGCTCAGCGCAATCGCGGGCAGGCCTTGCAGCGCACCCTCCATCGCGCCACCCAGCGTGCCGGAATAAAGGGCATTCTCAGCCGAGTTGTTGCCACGGTTGACGCCGGACAGGATCAGATCAGGACGCGCGTCCTTCATCACATGGTGCAGGCCAGCCAGCACACAGTCCGCGGGGCTGCCCTCTGCGGCAAAGCGGCGTTCGCCCAGCTGTGCGATCATCATTGGGTGGGTATAGCTGATGCAATGCCCAACCCCCGATTGTTCAAAGGCGGGGGCAACAGTCCAAACCTCACCCGCGGGGCCAGCCAGTTCAGTGGCGATTGCCTCCAGCACGGTCAGGCCCGGTGCGTTGATGCCATCATCATTTGTTACCAGAATGCGCAATGGTCCAGCCCCTTTGCCTTTATTGCTACGCTGTGGCGCGCGGTCTCAGTCCCGCCTTTACTAGGCGAGCCGCCGCACTGGGGCAAGCATCGCGCCAAGCGCCAAAAACAAAGACGCCGCGCTGTTGTAGCGCGGCGACGATTGTCATGTGGTTTTTGGGCCCTAACCGAGGTCCAGAGTCGCCAAGAGGCGCTTGGCCTCTTCGGCGGGGGCTGCCAGCCCATCGCGTGGCTCACCGGGGAAGAAACGGGCGCGGTTTGCGGTCGCCAGTGGCTTGGGCGCCAGCATATGCACCTTGGGCCCGGTCGATGCGGTTTCTGCGGCCCAGGAACGGACCAGATCCATCTGCGCTGATTTGGTCGCGCCATAGGCGCCAAAGAATTTCTGCCCGCCGCGTTGATCTTCAAAGAACAGGGCTGTGCCTGCTTCACCCAGCAAGGGCGCGACATAGGTGATCAGACGACCGGTGGCGGTGACGTTGATATTGACGGATTTGTCCCAATCCTTGGCATCAATAAACTGCGCTGGCGCCAGCGGGGCGGCATGGATCGCGGTGTGCGCCCACAGATCGATACTGCCCCAACGATCATAGATCGACCGGCACAGCTGCGCCATCGCATCGGGGTTGGTGATGTCCATCGGGGCCAGTGTCGCCTGACCACCTGCGGCCTGGATGCGGTCATCCAGCTCTTCCAGCGCGCCTGTGGTGCGGGCCACGGCAACAATGTGGTGGGTCTGCGCCAAAGCCTCTGCCAGACCTGCGCCAAGGCCGCGGGACGCGCCGGTGATAAGTGCGATTTTCTGTGTCATAACGGTGATGTGCGATCAATTAGGGGCAAGGTCAAGGGTGAAGCCGTCAGTCATGTACCAGATGCGGCCGGATGTCCTGCCCAAAGGCGGCATAGATATCCAAGAGCCGGTCAAAGCTGATCCCGTTCTCTTGCGCATCGGCCAGATTACCTGCCTCGGCGATGGCCACAGGGCGTGCGTCAGGGCTGGGGAAGTGTAGGACGACAGGCAAAGGTGCCTCTGTTTCGGCCTCAAACCCCGGCAGTTGGTTGGTCAGCACGGCCTCACAGTCTTCAGGCGGGGTGTCGGCGGAGCCATCAAAACTGTCGAGGTAAGCATAAAACACCTCCGGCGCGACCTCTACCCAAGGGGAGATATGCAGATGCTCATCCTCCGCTCCCTGCACGGCCAAAGAGATCACCGCGCGGATAAACCGCTGATCGCCGACACGGCACAGATCTGCGGTCAGCTGATCGTCGCCCACTTTGGCAAAAGGTTCCTCCCCGCGCGGGGCATGGGGCCAGGCGCTGGGGTGTTCAAAGCCGATGTCGAAGATGCCGGAGAAATGGCCATCCCACAGTGGGCAGGGACGGGTCGGGTCATTGAAACGGCGCCAACGCGCGTCAAGGTCTAGCAGGGCCATCTGATATGGGCGCTCCGGTCTTGGATCAGTTGTCACGCAGGGTAGGATGTGGGGCGGGGATCGGCAAGAGGCAGGCGCAGAACCTGTGGGGATGGTGGCGCGTGTCCTGCAGCCCCTTTGCGCCATCAGCTTGGCGCCATCAGCTTGGCGGGAGTATCAGGCGGCGGGTGTCGCTGGCGCGTTTCAGGATCAAGGCGCCGTTTTCAATGGCGCTGATCCTTGCGCCGTCCAGAATGTCGCCTGTTTTCACACGGCGTATGCGGCCCTGTCCCAAATGCACATAGGCGCGTGGTCCCGTGGGCGTCAGAACTGTACCGACCAAGGCGGTGTGCGTCAACGGCATCGCATCTGCCTGCGTCGCAGTCGCCGCCGCGGCAGTGACAGGCCGTTGCTTCGGTGAACGGGATTGGCCGGACCAAGACATTTCACAACGCTCCACACATAACTTCGACACGACCCGCAAGATGCGTGCCGCGTGGGTGGAGGTTGCGCTAAATTACTTAGGAAGAGATAAGCAGAACAAAAAACGGGGACAGAAAACTGCCCCCGTTTTTATGCAAATTGTAGCGTACCTTATTCGGCAGCTTTCATTTTGAAGCCTTTGGCCATCATGTCCTTGGGCGCGATGGGGTAGTCGCCGGTAAAGACAGCATCGTGATAGGCAGGCGCGGCGGGATTGCGACCCATTTCCTCGCCCACGGCGCGATAAAGGCCGTCGATCGACACAAACTTCAGCGAGGCAACGCCGAGGTAATCGCGCATTTCTTCTTCGGTCATTTTGGCGGCCAGCAGCTCTTCCTGCGTGGGCATATCGACGCCATAGAAATCCGGCCAGATGGTCGGCGGTGAGGCGACGCGGAAGTGCACCTCTTTGGCGCCTGCTTCCAGCACCATATCCTTGATCTTGCGGCTGGTGGTGCCACGCACGATGCTGTCGTCGATCAGGATGACGCGCTTGCCCTTCATCAGGGATTTGTTGACGTTCAGCTTCAGACGCACTCCCATGTTGCGGATCTGCTCGGTCGGCTCGATGAAGGTTCGGCCGACATACTGGTTGCGCACGATGCCCATTTCAAAAGGGATGCCGCTTTCTTGGCTGTAGCCAATGGCCGCAGGCGTGCCGCTGTCGGGCACAGGGCAGACCATGTCCGCCTCAATTGGGTTTTCCAGCGCCAGTTGACGGCCGATTTCGCGCCGCACTTCATAGACGGATTTACCGCCTATGATGCTGTCAGGACGCGAGAAGTAGACGTATTCAAAGATACAGGGGCGCGGGGTGGTCGGTTCAAACGGACGGTAGCTTTCGATGCCGTCTTCGGTGATGACCACCATTTCGCCCGGTTCAATTTCGCGGATGAATTCGGCACCGATGATGTCTAGCGCACAGGTTTCCGAGGCCAGGACCGTGCCTTCGCCCAGTTTGCCCATGACCAGTGGGCGGATGCCCAACGCGTCGCGGACACCGATCAGTTTCGAGCGGGTCATGGCGACAATGGAAAAGGCGCCTTCGACCTGACGCAGGGCTTCTTTCATCCGGTCGGGGATCGAACGGCCCATAGAGCGGGCCATCAGGTGGATAATGCATTCACTGTCGCTGGAGGACTGGAAGATCGCACCGCGCTCGATCAACTCTTTTCGCAGATGTTCGGCGTTTGTGAGGTTGCCGTTATGGGCAACGGCTGCACCGCCCATGGAAAATTCACCAAAGAACGGCTGAACGTCGCGGATTACTGCGCCTTTCTTGCCAGCGGTGGAATAGCGCACGTGACCAATGGATAGTGATCCGGGTAGGGTTTTCATCAGCGACTGACTGGTGAAGTTGTCGCGCACATATCCGAAACGGCGGGCGCTATTGAAGCCTTCTTCAGCATCGTGAGAGACGATGCCACCGGCTTCCTGACCGCGGTGCTGCAGCGCATGCAGGCCAAGGGCGACGAAGTTGGCGGCGTCTTTTACGCCGATGGCGCCGAAGATCCCGCACTCCTCCTTCAGTTTGTCGTCATCATCCTGACGATCGAAATAATCCTGGTGAGAGGGCTGGGCGGGGCTTTGAGGCATGGACAAGGTTAGGCTCCGAATCCGTTTGCTGGCGTTACGCCTCCGTATAGGCATTGTGGGCCTCTGTGTCATTATGCTTGTGTCATGAAAGGATCACAAATGATCGCTGTGACCCGTCGTCTCTTTTGCAGGACGGTAAGGGGATGCGATTAACGACAGGAGTTTTACGGGATGATGGAACGGCGGCAGCTTTTGGCAGGCATGGGTGGCATGGCGGCGATAATGGCGGGTGGGTTCACAGGGCAGGTGGCGGCTGCACGTCGTTGGTATGTGCCGTCCGAAGAGCAGCCGCATGAGATGACGCTGATGCAATTTCCTGTGGCCCTTTCTGTTTACGGCGATCGCGTGTTTCTGCAAGACACCCAGCGCACCATTGCAGATATCGCGAATACGATTGCCGAATTTGAACCCGTGGTGATGCTGGCCGCAAAGGAAGATCATACGCGGGCGCGTGCCCTTTTGTCGGATAAGGTCACGCTTTGGGATATTCCGACGGAGGATCTGTGGTGCCGTGACAGCGGGCCGATTGTCGCGCTGGATGGAACTGGCGCGCGGGCGATCAGCCATATTCAGTTCAACGGTTGGGGCGGCAAGCAAGTGCATCGCCGTGACGCTCAGGTGGCGGCGCGTGTTGCTGAACGGTTAGGCTTGCCGCTGATGTCCAGCGGTCTGGTGGGCGAAGCGGGGGGCGTGGAACAGGACGGGCATGGCCTTCTGGTCGCGCATGAAAGCTCTTGGGTGATCGACAATCGCAACCCCGGTTTGTCGCGTGCGGAGGTGGAGGAACGGCTGCTCACCGCCTATGGCGCGGATCGGATGATCTGGGCGCCGGGGCTTAAGGGGCGGGACATTACCGATTATCATATCGACAGCCTGATGCGGTTCACGGGGCCGAATCGTGGGCTGATCAATCTACCTGCGGATCCTGCGCCCTATGGGGCCTTCTACACTGCGGCGTTGGAGACCTACGATATTCTACTGGCCGCTGGGGTAGAGATGGAGGTGATTGCCGAACCTGTGCAGCGACGGGTTCGTGATGTGGAGTTTGTGGCCTCTTACGCCAACTACTATGTCTGCAACGGCGCGGTGATCGCGGCAGAGTTTGGGGATAGAGAGACAGACGCCGGGGCGGTCGCCGCCCTGCAACGTCATTATCCGGGGCGCGAGGTGGTGACGCTGAACGTGGATACGCTGGGGCTGCTGGGTGGCGGGATCCACTGCGCCACCCATGAGGTGCCGGTGGGGTGACTTACACTTGGGCTAACTTACTCAGAGGCGTATCTTGCGCGGTATGCGGGGCTGAGCATTTTTCGAGAATGCACCTTGCAACGAAGCGTGCGGAGCAGCTCAGCGCCTTTATCCGTTGCAAGGTAGGCGTATTTTGCCTGCTCGCGTTGGCTGCGGCCTAGTTTCAGATCTTGCGCCGTGCCGCGCCAAATGAAGTAGCCACATTCATAGACGCCTTTGTCATAGCTGGCGGCGTAGTCAATGGCATACATACCCCCATCATATTTGATCGTGCGTAGGACCTGGAATTCATCCAATCCACCCATACGTGCCTTCATTGATTGCTGGAGTTTGATGTATTCTGGCAGTGGTAGTTTTGCGCGCGTCTGGTCCCGCATCATTGCCCAAGCCAAATCATACAATGCGTTCTGCCTAAGCTTCAGATACTTTTGGGTTTGCGCTAATAGCGCGGCGCGCAATGGCCCATTCTGCAGTGTTTCTTGTGATGCGGCCATGTTTGCGCAACTACAGATCGACCCTGCGACAACGGCGGTTTTTATCGTGGTGAGCAGTCGGCTTTTAATCGTCATTATAAACACCTTGAGTGTGGGTTTCTCATGGCGGGCAAAAGCGAGCTGCGGAACAGTGAGGATGGTTCGATAGCATATCTATGCGCTGTATCAACCCAATGGTGTGGGCCACTATGGCTGCAGCGCAGTGAAATGAAGTCGATTTAACCAAAAACGGCGCCCCGTAGGACGCCGCTTTTGAATTCTATTGCCGGTGATCTTACAGTTCGCAGCTGCTAACCAGATCCTCGTATTTCGAGGTGATCCAGCCCAGCGAGGCCGAGGGATCACGCTCTTCGATCTTGCCGGTCATCGAGGAGAAGACCTTGGCCGAACGGCTGTTGTCCACCATCGCGACCTCTTGGCCCACAGCGATTGTTTCATAAACAAAGAAGGTGATCGCCACCAGCAGCACACCGCGCACCACTCCGAAGAGGAAGCCAAGGCCCTGATCCAACCCGCCGAGGACAGATTTCTGGATCATCGACGAAAACAGCGGCGAGAAAACAGAGGCCAGCACCAAAACCAGCGCAGCTACGACAAAAGCCGCGCCCAGCATGGACAATTCGCAACTGTCGGCGATGAACTCACCCAGGACGGGGATCTCTTTCACCAACGGCTGCACGGTAGGCGCAAACATGAAGGCCAGTACAGCGGCGAGGATCCAGCCAGCAATTGCCAGACCTTCGCGCACCACGCCGCGTGAATAGGCCAGAAGAGCCGACAGAATGATGACCAGCGCCACAACGCCGTCGATGATGGTAAAGCCGTCCATTGTGCGTTCCCGATCCCTGTTCCTTTGTGCGCTCAACCTGCGCCGAAAATATCACCTACAAAAGCGGTCAGATCTGCGTAAGATCGCAGACTCAGACCATCGCCTCCGGTGACTTTCCCCCCCGAAGGCACGATGGCTGAGGTGAAACCAAGTTTTTGCGCTTCTTTCAACCTGTTTTCGCCCTGACCGACGGGACGTAGGGCGCCAGACAGCGAGATTTCACCGAAAACCACGGTATCTGCAGGCAAGGCCGCGTCTTCGCGTGCGGAGAGCAGCGCTGCTGCGACCGCCAGATCGGCGGCGGGTTCGCGCACTTTCAGGCCGCCAGCGACGTTGAGGTAAACATCGAGGCCCGCAAAGGGAATCCCGCAGCGCGCCTCTAGTACCGCAAGGATCATCGCCAGACGTGAGGCATCCCAGCCCACAACGGATCGCCGCGCCTGTGCGTGGGGGGAGGGGGCGATGAGGGCCTGAAATTCGACCAATACAGGTCGCGTACCTTCGATGCCGGAAAAGACGACCGATCCGGGCGACGGCTCGCCCCGTTCAGACAGGAACAGGGCAGATGGGTTGATGACCTCTGACAGCCCGCCGCCGGTCATTTCAAACACACCGATTTCATCGGCGGGGCCAAAGCGGTTTTTCACCGCGCGCAGGATGCGGAACTGATGGCCGCGTTCGCCTTCAAAATAAAGCACCGTGTCGACCATATGCTCCACCACGCGGGGGCCGGCGATCTGGCCTTCTTTGGTGACGTGCCCGACCATGATAATGGAAATGCCTTTACGTTTGGCAAAGTTGGTCAGCTCATGCGCCGCCGCCCGCACCTGAGAGACGGAGCCGGGTGCACTGTCGACATTATCAGCCCACATGGTCTGGATTGAATCGATAATGGCCAGCTGCGGCATCTCTGCCTCTAGCGTGGTGAGGATGTTGCGCAGGTTTGTTTCTGCCGCCAGCTTCACCGGGGCATCCGACAGATCAAGGCGTTGGGCGCGCATGCGCACCTGTGCTGATGCCTCTTCGCCGCTGACATAGATGGTTTTCAGGCCCGCTTGGGCAAACCGTGCGGCGGCCTGCAACAGAAGCGTTGATTTACCAATACCAGGATCGCCGCCCACCAGAATGGCGCTGGCAGGGACCAGCCCGCCGCCAAGGACGCGGTCCAGCTCCTCCAGCCCGCTTTGCGTGCGGGGCGGCGGGGCTTCTTCAGTTGACAGATCGGTCAGCTCAAGTGCGGATCCGCGCTTGCCGCCCAGTGATTTGGATGCGGGACCGGCCGATAGAGGCGTGTCCTCGACAATAGAGTTCCATTCGCCGCAGCCGTCACAACGACCGGACCATTTGGTGAAAGTGCTGCCACAGGCGGTGCAGCTGAAGGTTTTGCTTTGCTTGGCCATAGCGCCTTGATGCAACAGCGGGCGACGGGGGTCAAATGAGGATTTCAGCGCTGCTTGCGACAGCGCGACTGCCAGCTTTCAGTGAGCGACAGGACGAGAGACAGGAGGATGCAGCCAGCAAAGAGGTAGAGACCCCAAGCCACCTCTACCGTGGCCAGTCCGACGCCTTTCACCACCACCACATAGAGCGCGATGAGGAAGATATCGGCCATCGCCAGTTTGCCCAATACGGCGAGTGCGGGCAGGCTGCGACGGTCCAGCAGACCAAACTGCACCAATGTCAGCCCCAGCGTTTTCACATAGGGCGCAAACAGCGCAAAGAAGGTGACAAGAAGGGCGAGGAAAACATCGCTGTCCCAAAGGCTTTGCAGACCAGAGATGACGCTGATTTCACTGAGGCCAAAGAGTGGCAACAGACCCGCGCGCAACAAAGGGGCAAACCATGCGACCGGGAACAGGACCAGCAAACAAAGGTTTAGCGTGCGCAGCATCAGATCAGAACGGCCCAACCGGTCAGGGCAATCATCGCGACAATCAAGGCCATGACCAGAAGGTCCACAACACTCCATCCGTGATCACGGCCAGTGCGGAACCAGTCCAGCAGCATCCAGCCATAAAACACCAGCGCAGCAAAATCGCGGAAGGCGCGCAGCACCGGGTCACTGACCCATACCGGCGGCATCAGCCACGACAGGAACAGTAAAACTGCCGCCACCAGACAGGACCAAGAGGCGCGGGGCGGGGTCGATTCACGAAGGCGCAGCAGCGCTGACAGGGCAACAAAGATCGGCAGCACCATCACCAGCATGGTGATCACCGACAACAGCATAGGCGAGATATCAGGCGCCAGATTTGTAATCAGCGGTGTCTTTTCCATCTCTGCCCCCTTTGCACTGATTATTGTCGGTTATCGTACCGCTTCAATTGGACCTTCGGCGCGACCGTGGATGAACTGATCCAGATAGGGATCGCCAGAGGCATCCATTTCTGCCACCGGACCGGTCCATTTGATTACGCCGTCATGCAGCATTGCAACGTTATCCGCAATTGCCCGCACCGAGGTCATATCGTGGGTGATGGTCATCGCTGTGGCGCCCATTTCGACGACAATTTCGCGGATCAGATCGTTGATGACGCCGGACATGATCGGGTCAAGGCCGGTGGTTGGTTCGTCGAAAAAGATGATCTCTGGCTCTGCGGCGATGGCGCGGGCCAGTCCCACACGTTTCTGCATGCCGCCGGACAGCTCGGACGGGTATTGATCCGCCACATCTGGTTTCAGGCCGACACGGCGCAGTTTCTCAATCGCGATTTCGCGGGCCTCGGCCTTGGGGCGTTTCAGTCTGCCGCGCAACAGACGGAAGGCCACGTTTTGCCATACGCTGAGGCTGTCAAAGAGGGCGGCACCCTGAAACAACATGCCAAAGCGCGCAAGGAAGGCGTCGCGGTCGCCGGTGCCAACGTCCTGACCATCCAGCGTGATCTGCCCGCTGTCCGGCGTGATAAGCCCCAGTACGGACTTCAACAACACCGACTTACCGGTGCCCGACCCGCCGATAATCACCATTGAGGTGCCTTTGGGGATCATGAGGTTGGCACCGCGCAGAACCTGCTTGGAGCCAAAGGATTTGTGAACGTCGCGTAGCTCGATCATGATGTGAAAAACAGCTCCGTCAGAATGTAGTTCGCAGCAAAGATCAGGACCGAGGCCGCAACAACCGCGGATTTGGTCGCTGCGCCAACGCCTTGCGCTCCGCGGCCAGAGTTCATGCCGTAAAAACAGCCAACAGTGGCCACGATGAAGCCAAACACCGCACCTTTGACGAGGCCGGACATCACATCGCCGAACTCGAGGAAGTCGTACGTCACTTTTAGATACGTCGCAGCGTTGAAATCAAGGCGGGTCACCCCCACCAGATAGCCGCCCATGATGCCGATCACATCACCGACGCCCACCAGACAGGGCACTGCAAGTGTGGCTGCCAGAACGCGGGGCAGGGTCAGGTATTTCATCGGATTGGTCGACAGGGTGACCAGCGCATCAATCTGTTCGGTCACTTTCATCGTGGCAATCTCGGCCGCGATAGAACTGGCAACGCGCGCCGCCACCATCAGGCCCCCCAGAACGGGGCCGAGTTCACGGACCATGCCGATGGCAACAATGGAAGGCACCACTGCCTCTGCCGAAAATCGGGCGCTGCCTGCGTAGATTTGCAGGGCCAGTGCGCCGCCGGTAAAGAGGGTGGTCATGCCGACGACTGGCAGACTCAACCAGCCGATTTGCACCAAGGCGTGCAGAAACTCGCGTGTGTAAAACGGTGGGCGCACCAGATGCGTCACCGTTTCCAGCGCAAAAAGTGTTAGCCGGCCCACAACCGCCAACATCGACATAACCTGCGCCCCAAGGACCGCCAAACCACGTATCACAATCATCCGCCGACATAGCGGCGCTGGTAGCGCCGTCCCAGAGAGGTAAGAATTTCATAACCGATGGTGCCAGCGATATCCGCCAGATCATCCACCGTTTGCTGCGCGTTGAGGATCTGCAACGCTTCGGGCTCTTGGGCCAGATCCGTGATGTCCACTGTGATCAGGTCCATCGACACACGGCCCACCACCGGACAGGCCACGCCATCCGCGTAAACGTTGAGTGATGCGCCATTTAGCCCGTTGCCGATCACACGGTGTAGGCCATCCGCATAGCCTGCCGCTACAGTGGCGATACGGCTGGGGCGGCCCGCCACCCAGTTGTTGCCATAGCCAACGCTTTCGCCCACGGACACGTCGCGCACCTGGATCACTGGCAGGGATACGGTGACGACGGGCTGGGCTTCTGCAAACGGCAAGCCGCCGTAAAGACCAATGCCCGGCCGCACGAGGTCAAAGTGGTAGTCAGACCCCAGAAGGATCCCGCCGGTGGCTGACAGGGCACGGGGCACGGTGACCCCTGCAGTCATCTCTTTGAAGCAGGCGAGCTGTCGGGCATTCATCGGATGATCCGGCTCATCCGCGCAGGCCAGATGCGACATCACCAGCCGCAGATCGCCGCCCTCGGCACGCTTGCGGGTTTCGGCCCATTCCGCAGGTTCCATGCCCAGACGGTTCATGCCGCTGTCCAGCTGCACGCCATAGCCACGGTGGGGCAGGGCGGTGAGGTGACGATCCAGTTGCGCGGTGGAGTTCAGCATCGGGATCAGATCCAGATCGCGGATCAGGTCCGTATCCCCCGCGCCATGGCCGGAGAAGACACAGATTTCGGCCCCGTCACAGATCGCGTCACGAATTGGCACGGCCTCCTCGGCGGCGGCGACAAAAAACCGGCGCACACCTGCCTGACACAGGGCCTTGGCCACGGCGCCAGAACCGAGGCCGTAGCCATCAGCCTTGATCACCGCAGTGGTTTCCACGGAGGCGGCGGATTTTGCATCAAGCGCCTGCCAGTTGGCGATTAGCGCGTCAAAGTCGATGGTGAGGGTCGAAACAGTCATGTGCCTGTTTTGCCTGCCCCTTGTTGCGGGTCAAGATGAAAGCGCATCGCAGAGATCAAAACGCTGCGCGTTGTGGCGTGGCTGTACGCTTTGAGTATTTGGAGGTCATTGAAAGGGGGCGTTGGCGCCCCCCCCCGCAGGATCGTGGGATTAATGATAGCCCTGATCGTCCTGTTGCCATTTTTTGACGAGGTTGCCAAAGCGGGTGAACTGCGCCTCAAACGACAGCTCAACGGTGCCGATGGGACCATGACGCTGTTTGCCGACGATGACCTCGGCCTTGGCGTGCAGGCGCTCCATGGCGTCGCGCCATTCCTGCATTTTCTCCAGCTCTTCCTCGCCGGGTTTTTCCCGTTCCTTGTAGTATTCCTCACGGAACACGAACATCACAACATCCGCATCCTGTTCGATCGACCCGGATTCACGCAGGTCTGACAGCTGCGGGCGTTTATCGTCGCGGCTTTCCACGTTCCGCGACAGCTGCGAGAGCGCGATCACTGGAATGTTCAGCTCTTTGGCGATCGCTTTCATGCCCATGGAAATTTCGGCGATTTCGTTCACACGGTTGTCGGACATACCACGGCAAAGTTGCAGATAGTCGATCACGAGGAGGTCGAGCCCATGTGTCCGTTTCAGACGACGCGCCCGGGCGGCCAACTGGCTGATCGGGATCGCGGGTGTGTCGTCGATGAACAGCGGGCAGGCCTCAAGCTCTTTTGCGGCCTGCACAAAACGGCGGAACTCTTCCTCCGTCATGTCGCCTTGACGAATTTTGTGCGACGAGATTTCCGAGGCCTCAGCCAGAACACGGCCGGCAAGCTGCTCGGCGCTCATCTCCAGTGAGAAGAAGCCGACAACCCCGCCCTCAATCGCGCCTTCGGTGCCGTCCTGTTTCAGGCCTCGTTTATAGGCCTTGGCCACGTTGAACGCGATGTTGGTGGCAAGCGAAGTTTTCCCCATCGACGGACGACCGGCAAGGATCAGCAGGTCCGACGGGTGCAAGCCACCTAGCTGTTTATCGAGGTCCATGAGCCCAGTGGAGATACCGGCCATGCCGCCACCGCGCTGGTAGGCTTCGTTTGTGACATTCACCGCCTCGGTCACAGCCTTCAGAAAGGATTTGAAACCGGATTCCGTCTGGCCCTGTTCAGACAGCTGATACAGCTTCTGCTCTGCCTCAACGATCTGTTCTTTTGGTTCAGACGCCACATCCACACGGCGCGCCTTTTCCGATATGTCACCGCCCAAACGGATCAATTCACGTCGGATCGCCAGATCATAGATCATCTGTGCATAATCACGCACCGCAAAGGCCGAGATCGACGCGCCAGCCAGACGCACCAGATAGGCGGGGCCGCCGAGGGCCTTCAGCCCCTCATCCTCCTCCAGAAACGCCTTCAGTGTCACCGGCGTGGCCAGCTGGTTCTTGGCGATACGTGCGGCGGCGACCTCATAGATGCGCTGGTGCACGGGTTCGTAGAAATGATGCGCGGTGATGATCGACGCGATCTTGTCGTAGACGTCGTTGTTGGTCAGCACCGCGCCCAGAAGCTGCTGCTCAGCCTCGATGGAATGCGGCATAGGATCGCTGGCATCACTTGCCTCTGGCTGCATCTCAGCCGGTGCAGTTTGGTTGATCGGTGCGATTTCGTTCATGGAATGATGTCCCCCGCTAGAGCGAGGTTCTACGCTATGGGACCAAGGGGCGGCAAATTGTATATTTCTGTGGGCCAGCCTGTGAATTTACTGGGGATAACCCGAATTTATACCGTATTTTGTCGCGTGTCCGTTGTATCTGTCAATATCTGGGTCTGGGCGGTGCCCAGAGGTGACAAAGGCACGCCTTATGATCCTGTTCGGATCTGCGTGCCTTTGCTCATTTAAATGGCGAAAGAGGTTAGTCTTTCTTGTTCGCTTCCTGCCAGGCGCGGGGATCGTTGAGGAAGGCTTCAACCTCGGTCAAGGTCTCCTCATCAAAGGCCTGCTGCGCTTTGGCTTCGGCCAGAACATCCCACCATGTGCACAGATAGTGCAGTTCCACGCCGTGATCGCCCAGGCGTTTCGTGGTTTCTGGGAAGATGTCGTAGTAGAAGATCACTGCGGTGTGGCCACAGTCCGCCCCTGTGTCGCGGATCGCATCGACGAAGGACAGTTTTGAGCCGCCGTCGGTGGTCATATCTTCGACCAGCAGAACGCGTTGGCCTTCGGTCATCACACCTTCGATACGGGCGTTGCGGCCGTAGCCTTTGGGCTTTTTGCGTACATAGGTCATCGGCAGTGCCATACGTTCAGCAACCAGCGCGCCAAACGGAATACCAGCGGTTTCACCACCTGCGACGTTGTCAAACGCCTCAAACCCTGCATTGCGCATAACGGTCACGGTGAGGAAGTCCATCAGCGTGGTGCGGATACGCGGGAAAGAGATCAGCTTGCGGCAATCCACATAGCTGGGCGAGGGCAGGCCAGAGGCCAGCGTATAGGGCTCACGCGCGTTGAAGTTCACCGCGCCGATCTCCAGCAGCATACGGGCAGAGAGGCGGGCGATTTCTTCTTTCGACGGGTAGGCGGTGGGGATCATTGGGCAGAACCTTTTTGATGCGATCAGCAGCTTGGGGGCTGATAGCCGATCTAGTGCAGCGATGTCGAGAGGGTTGCGGTGAATGGGCGGCGGGGTAGGGTGACGCGGATAGCTTAAGGTTGTGTTTGAGGGATTGGGATGCAGAGAGTTTGGCCGTTCATTTGGGTCGGGTTGGTTGTTGCGGCGTGGCTGGCGTCGTCTTGGTTGGTGCAGTGGAGTGTTGGGGTTGACGGAGAGGTCGGCACGTTTGGCGACTCCTTTGGTGCGCTGACGTCACTGTTTACTGGACTGGCCTTCGTCGGGTTGATCATCACCCTACGGCAGCAGAAAGCGCAGATTGCCATGCAGCGGGAAGACCTAAAACTGCAACGCGGGGAAATGAAAGCAGCGCGGGCGGAATTGTCAGGGCAGAAAGAGCAGATGGAACTGCAAAACCAAAGTTTGAAGCAACAGATGTTTGAGCAGACGTTTTTTAATCTGTTGAATGTTTTCAATCATTACATTGCGGATTTGGTGGAAAAGCATCCAGGTGAGGGCAGTGAACCTCAGCGAGGGCGGGATGAATTAGAGCGGCTCTTGCATAATATCACGCTTTTCGCTTCTAGTGTTGAAACGGGAAAGACGCAGCCGAATGTCCTCGGTGGTCGAGTTCCTGTTTGGAGAGAAGCGACAACAGAAGAAAAGTTCGTGTCGCTAACGAGCAGGGTTTCTTCTGGCATGCTGAGATATTCTAATGACCTCAACAGCTACTTCCGACTTCTCTACAATATCCTGAAACTTGTCGATCATTCTGGTGTTGAGCAGAAAAAGACCTATACCAACATCTTACGCGCCCAGCTTTCGGATAGTGAGTTGCAGCTTATCGCGCTGAATTGTGCTCGTGCTGAGGCGGCCAAACTACAGGTCTTTGTCGATCGCTATGACATCCTCAAACACTTGCCGCCTAAGCTGAACGGCTTTGATATTCAAGCAGTCTGCGAAGAACTTCGCCGGCAAGAAATTGAAGAAAAAACTACCGAATAGACCCCGCCCAACAGGCACTGTTGGGCCGCGCCGAACCGACCCCACGGGGCGGCGCGTTCGCACCACCCCTCGGTTCGGCGCTAGGTCGTGATCTTGCTATGAAGTCGTGTTGGCAGCACCTACCCAGGCAGGCACAGCCCTTTCGTTCAAATGACGGCTTACGCCACTTTCCAGTGCACCGGAAAACCGGGGTCGAACACGGTGACGGGGCCGTCTTCGCTGGTGATATGGCTGGGGAACGCGGTTGCGGCCTCGTTCTTTACCAGTGTCAGCGACCCTGCGTTCACCGGTAGGCGGTAGAAGTTGGGGCCGTTTTCGCTGGCGAATTTGGCAAGGTTGTCCAGTTTACCCTCTTCTTCAAATACATGTGCCAGAAGCGGCATGGTGTTCGTCGCGGTGAAACAGCCGGCGCAGCCGCAGGCTTGCAGCTTGTTCTCATCCGTGTGCGGCGCGGAGTCGGTGCCGAGGAAGAAACGCGCATCGCCAGAGGTGGCGGCGGCGCGCAGGGCCAGACGGTGCTCTTCGCGTTTGGCGACGGGCAGGCAGTAGTAGTGCGGCTTGATGCCACCGGCCAGAATGTGGTTGCGGTTGATGATCAGGTGGTGCGTGGTGATTGTAGCGCCCAGATCACTGTCCTGACTGCGCACATAATCGGCCGCATTGGCGGTGGTGATATGTTCCATCACCACCCGCAGGCCCGGAGTGCTGCGGCGGATCGGATCCAGCACGCGGTCGATAAACACGGCCTCACGATCAAAGATGTCGATGTGATTGTCCGTCACCTCGCCATGGGTGCAAAGGGGCAGGCCAATTTCGGCCATCGTCTCCAGCACGGGGCGGACTTTGTCGAAGTTGGTCACACCGGAGGCAGAGTTGGTGGTGGCGCCTGCGGGATACAGCTTCACCGCTTTGACCAGACCGCTGGCATGGGCGGCGGCGACGTCTGTGGGATCTGTATCCTCGGTCAGGTAGAGGGTCATCAAGGGTTCAAACGCCATGCCCTCGGGCAGGGCGGCCAGAATGCGGTCGCGGTAGGCGCCAGCCTGCGCACCGGTCACGACGGGCGGAACCAGATTGGGCATGATGATCGCACGGCCAAAATCGCGGGCGGTTTCGGGCAGGACGGCCGCCAGCATCGCGCCATCGCGCAGATGCAGGTGCCAGTCATCGGGGCGGGGAATGGTGATGGAGGTGCTCATGCCCCCGCGATTACACAATGATGGGAAGCTATGCTAGGGTCTTGGCTTTATTCGCCGTCTTTTGCAGGCTCTTGGCTGGCGGCAGCGACGGCTGCCGGATCAGCGGTGACGCCGGGAATGCGGATCTTGCCTTCGCGGGCGGCGACTTTCAGCGCATCAAGACGACGCTGGATGCGCGGTGCCTTCATGCGCCCGATGACGTTTTGGCAGATCATTGCTGCCAGCCACGGACGTTCGGCGGTGTCCATGCGAGCAATCAGGCCGCGCAGATAACGTGGATAGTCGCGACGTGCACGCAACAGGCTGGCGAAGACCTGTTCGTTAAACCGGCCTTCGCCGATGGCTTCGATGATCGGGAACAGGATTTCCATCGACATCAGATCAGATTGCAGCACGCTGCCCATATTGGGCATGCGCAGCTTGGTCACGTTGCGCCGCGTGAAGAGGGCGGCATGCATGGCATCGTACTCTTCATAAGGATCATAGATGATATAACCCTGTTGGGCCGCGTCCATCATATCCGGTGCATAGCCAAAGCGATCAGTGAAGGAGGTGCGGCGCATTTCGGTGAAACGCGGATCCCATTCGGTTACCCGCGGATCCAATGTGGCCTGCGGTTGCACGGCTACCACCTGTGCGCCGGGGGCGGCAACGGAATAAGCAGCAGCGGCGTAGCCACAGGGACCTGCACCGTAGAAGATAACCCGATCAAATTCTTCAAAGAAGCCGTCGTCAATCAGTCGATCGAAAAAGCCGTAAATCTCGGGCGCGCGGAACCACGTGTCGCCATCGCTGACCACCGACAGATGTGACCAGCCAAGCGCGCGTGCAAAATCCCAGCCCATCGGCTGCGCCTCTTCAGACAGGGATTGGATACCTGCCAGCGTCTCAAAGGTGACCAGCAGGATCGGCTTTTCATCGACAAACCCGGCCACATGGCGGTTGCCCAGCGGCTGAAAGAAACCGGTTTCAGCGGTGACTTCGCTGTAGCGCTGCAGCCATTCGGCCTTTTTCAAACCATTCAGCGGGGTGTCCAGCGGGTTCGGGGCGTCCAACATTACTCAATTCCTCAAAAAACCGGGCCCTTTTTTGACCTGTCAGATGCATCCGCTGCACAGGTCGGGCTTTGGGTGTTGAGGTGAGATTGCCCTCAGTATGCGGCAAAATTGCGGAAAAATGGCGGGTTTCACGGGGCTTTTGCCCCTGAATAGGGCAGTAATGTGGCGGCTTAGTCGTCCTTGATGCGACCTGTTTTGTTGGCTTCCTGCTGCGCTTTGCGGGCCTTGTTGGCGTGCTGGATCAGGAAATGTGCGGCCTGTCGGCTGACCGGCTGACTGGGCGGGGTCATGATCAGACGTGCAAACAGTGCGCGATAAGGTTCCTCCAGCATCAAGGCGGCAAAACGTTCATGGCGCCATGCGACAGCACGTGTATGCAGGGCAGCAAGATCGCGATCTGATTGCAGCGCGCTCAGCCCCGCCTGCATCTGCGGCGCCAGCGCGGTGACACTGCGGTCTTCATCGGTGTTAAAGTTCCGCTCCACCCAATAGTCCATGCCCAGACGATCTCCCTCATGGACCGCGCGGCCACGGTCGGATTTCAGCACATAGCTTTCCATCGCGCCCAAGGGATAGTGATTGAGCTGAGCCAGCGCGTAGTTGGAGCGCCCGTAGGGCGAAAAGATCTGGCTGCGGGCGAATTTCTCGGGCAATTCGCGCCCCTCACCGTCAAACCAGCGTTGGTTTTTCAGCCGCGCGGGATCGGGTTGACGGGGGCGATGCACGCCCAATTTGGCGTAAGAGCCATCATTGCGGTAAAGCGTTTTGAACATTGCTGCGCGCCAGGGCCAATACATCACCACAGGGGCCGCGCGGAAAAACGTCTGCGTGACTGGCGCGTCGACAAACCGCGCCTGACCCGCGTTGCCGAACAATCGCCAGGTCAGCGGGATCGCGGTGGCATCGGGCAAGGCAGAAAACAGCGCCGACAGGGTGTGATCGCCCACATGGATGTTCACAAACTCATCAATGTCCAGCGTCATCACCCAATCAGCCGTCTGCATCAGGGGGTGTTTTTCGGCCAGCTTATAGGCAGTGAACTGAATGCCGCCTTTGCCATAGGGGCCATCATTGCGCACATGGGTTAGCTGCCCCATGTCCTGCAACCTGTCCAGAATCAGATCAGTGCCGTCCTGACAATCGTTGGAGAACACCAGAAAATCAGTAAACCCGACTGCACGGTGATGCGCCAGCCATTCCAGCAAGAAGGCACCCTCATTGCGTACCGTCAGAACCGCCAGCGCCCGCATCGCTTAGCTCTCCATATCCAGTGCCAGTGCATAGGCGACACGTTCTATCTCAGAGAGTTTCAGCTTGATCGCCTGCTGGTAAAGGTCTTCGAACTCATCCATGTCATGCAGCTCTGCCGCTTTGGCCTGATGCCACGCATAGCCTTTGTCATGCCACTCTCGCAGCGTGTCGTCCTGCATCAAGCGGTCGTATTCCGCCTGCAGTCGCGGCAGGTTGCGCTGGATGGTCAGATCGGTGAAATCGGACCAGTCCATGCGGATCCAGTAGTTCAAGCCGATAGAGCGATCCACATGCAGCGCCCGACCACGCTGACGTTTGACTAGATAGCTTTCGGCACTGCGCAGGGCGTAATGGTTCAGCTGGATCAGATCATAACCAATGGATTTCTTTGAACTACGCCAGCCTTTTTCCGACGCTTCCCGGGTCATATCCTTGCCCGACCCGTTGACCCATTTCACCTTTGTCTTGAAATCTTCGCCCAGTTTGTTGGGGCGGTGACAAGAGATCTTTTCATAGGCGCCGATGTTCTTGAACATCGTTTTGAAACCCCAGACGGTGTGGGGTTTCGGACAGAATTTGGGCGCAGCCTTGTCGAATTGGCCGATGACAAAACTGTCGTCCAGTTTCTGCACATTGTTGTGGCCGAACAGCCGCCATGTCATCGCGACATTGGTGGCATCCGGCACCTCCTTGAAGAAGGCCTGAAGCGTGCCATTGCCGCAGCGCACGTTGATAAATTCGTCCACATCAATATGTGCAATCCACTCGGCGTTTTGCAGTACTGGTTCCTTCTGCGCCTGATTGAGGGCATATTGCTGGGGCGAATTGCCTTTCCATTTATCATTGTTGCGATGCTGAAGGATGCCCATTTCTTGCAGGCGGTCCAGAATCTCGCTGGTGCCGTCAGAACAATCGTTCGTATAAATGAGGAAGTTATCGACCCCGATGGCGCGGTGGTAAGCGACCCATTCGACGATATAGGGCGCTTCATTCTTCATGCAGCCGACGATGACGTTTCCGGTGGATCCTTTCGGCAATTTCCGCGGCTTCACCGTGCGGTAGGCGCGCCCTTTTTGCGTTTCCTCAACAGTGCCGATGTCATTGTGCGGTTTGAAGGATGAGGTTTGTAGTTTTTCGAAATTCTGCACGGCCAACGGTGGCATGATCGCACGGGCGGCGTCTGACAGCCCATCCTTGGGCTTTGGTTTCTCGGCTGGCTGCTTGGGCTTTGCGGGGGCGGTTTTTGTAGGCGCGGGCGTTGCCTCTGTCGCCATCGGTGTGGCGGCGCGTAACTTTTCCAGCTCTGCCTGTTTGGCGTCGCGCTCTTCGCGGGTGAATTTGTTGATCCTGTGCAGGAAGGACAACAGGTATTGTGTCGCACGGAAGCCTTTGGTCGGATCCGCCTCTTCCCAGTCCGGCTCAACGCTGTCGGGGGTCAGGCACGCCTTGGTCAGGGCAGGGTGCGCTTTCAGCAATGCCTTGTTCGCAGCAGCAAAACCTTCAGAGATCGACGAGAGGCTGCCTGCGCTCAGCGGGGCACCGTCTACTTCAATCTCTGCCATGAATTTGCGCCACATTTGGCGATTGATCAGCTTGTTCGAGTGTTTCAACAGATGCAGGAACTGTTCGTTCATCAGTCGCCCGCGCGTAATCCACGCAGCAGAGGGTTCCGCCGGAATGTCGGCAGCATTGGCGCGGCCAATGGATTGTTCGATGTCAAACATCGCGCGGATTTCATCTGTCACGTCTTCGGAATAAATCAGTGCCTCATCGTAGGGGCGCAACCGCATGCAGCCCTCGCCAAAGACGGCTTCCCATTCGGATTGCAAACGTGCGTAATCCAGCCAGAAGGCGGGATGCTGAATTTCCAGAAATTCGCCCTGTTCCGGCGCAATTTTATGGCCGTCCAGCAGGGCGTCGTCCCACCAGTCAGCGCTGCCTGCCATATCCATTTCGCGCGTTAGCGAGGTGGCGCGCCCCTCCATCACCTGCGCGGCGTAGCGGCGGGTCAACAGGCGGGCCTGTTCGTCAATGTGGGCCACAACGATGACCTCTGCCTCCAGCGGCGCCAGCAGGGACTTCAACCGCTCCAGCTCAGATCGCCGCGCCAGTGAGGCGCCC
Source organism: Thalassobius sp. Cn5-15 (assembly GCF_022347685.1). Classification (GTDB taxonomy): domain Bacteria; phylum Pseudomonadota; class Alphaproteobacteria; order Rhodobacterales; family Rhodobacteraceae; genus Thalassobius. Next base: position 1,010,523 of record NZ_JAKRGF010000001.1, on the reverse strand, counting down.
AGTTGGCTGGCCGACAGGATCAGTTTTTCGGGCCGCACCGCCGCCACATCGCGCACAATGGTGCGCTGCACTTCCAGAAACAACTCGCGCTGCTTGCTGGGATCAATAAAGCCACGATTGTAACGCAGGGTGTCCACGTGATCGGGGTCGGTTGCGGCCATGTAGAGACGCGTATGATTTTTGCCGCCGGGACCGCGCGGGAACAGGATGCCCTTGCCTTCAAGCTGCTCGCGCTTCTGTGCCAGAACGTCCTGAATGCGGGCGGCGCCCACCTGTTCCATACCGATGTGCAGGTAAATCTGCATCAGACGGCCTCCGTCTTAGTTGTGTCATCGCCCGCCGCGGTTGCGCCGCCGGAATTTTTGTTCAGATGGCCCCACCATGGCACCGCGCGATCCAGATGGGTGGCCAGTTGATCGCGGGCGTTGTCTGCGCGGATATCAAGGCGCAGGTAGGCGTTGCTACCGGCAAAGAGTCGGTCCAGATGGGCGTAATGCGCGTCAATCCAGCGTTGGCGCTGATGATCTGCGCCGCCATACCCCGCAGGCAGGCCGGGTTGATCATGGACGGGCAGGCGTTCTGTGGTCATGTTCGACCACCGTGCCATAGAGGCAGAGATGTCCGCCGCAGGCCGCCAGCTGGCAAAGAACTTCACCCCCGGGTGCAAGGTGCGGATCGCTTCTATCACGCCGAAATCCATTTGCGGCCACATCGAATGCCCGGCGCGCAGCATGCTGATTTCGCTGAAGGCATCAAATTCATCCAGATAGGCCAATGGGTCGCCGGTGCGATAATATCCTTCATAGATGAGCGAGGCGACATATTCACCAATCAGGTGATCGTCCTTGCTTTGCTTTGTGCGGATGCGAAAATCGGCGGTGTGCAGGCTGGCGCGGCGCAGGGCGCGGGCGACAGTGGTGGTGCCGGATTTGGGCAGGCCCAGATTGACTACGCGCAGCCTGGTCATACCGGCAGATCCAGCCGCTTGATCAGCTCTTCTTCCTGTGGCGGCAGGGTTGAGGCTGCGCGCAGCTGATCGCGCATCGCCTGATAGGCAGGCTGCGTCAGCAATTCATCGCGTTTGGCGCGGTGCAGATCACAGGCCTTGTCGTGAAGCGCGCGGATCTCAGGATCTGACTTCAGATCCTGCAGTGCAGCCTCTAGATCAGGTAGATATCGCTGGATGCTGGTGTCTTCCCATGCGGGATCATTGCGCTCGCGCCAGTAGGTGTCGTCAAAGGCGCGATTTTCTCGGTTCACATCTCCGCGGTCGTTTTTCACCAGATAGCTGTCGAGCGATCGCAGCGCATAATGGTTGAGCGTCGCATGCGCGCGCGCACCGTGGGCGGGAAACTTGCGGATACGACGCGGGTTGGCGGCGACCAGAAACTTGTGCTGCACCGGGCGACCCGACCCATCGGTCCATGTGGGACGTTTCTTCGGTGGCAGTTTTTCGCGGAAAAATGGGCGGTGCGCGCCGAAATACTGCAGCGGAAAATCGTGCCTTACCAGCGATTTGACCTCAATTGCTGTATCGCCACACCACAGGTCAGGGTTGTGAGACCGGCTGAACTGGCTGATCACTGGACGATCTTCAAACACCTCCACCCCGTCGCTGGCAAAGAACTGAAAGTTCAGCGAAATCGCCTGAGGATTGTCGCACGCCTCGATCAAGGCGGGGATGGTGTGATTGCCCACATGGATGTTCAAAAATTCATCCACGTCCGCGATCCAGACCCAATCGGCGTTGGTCACAATGTCCTGTTTGGCGGCGTGCTTCAGTGCCTCCATCTGGTAATTGCGCCCTTCAGCGGGGTTGGGCAGGTGTTGCACAATGCCACGCGCAGCCAGTGCATTCAGCATCTCATCGGTGCCGTCGCTGCAATCGTTTGAATAAAACAGATGATCGGTCACCCCGATCAATCGGTTGAAGGCAATCCATTCTAACAGAAATGGACCTTCGTTTTTAACGCAGGTGACGGCTGTTACTCGCATCTGCCTGCCTCTCTGACCTGTAGACGGCTCACTGGGAAACTCTCTGCTCTCGAAACGGCTGATTTTATTTGTGCTTTAGCCGCTTGTTTCCTCAATGTGTACAATTCGCTAACGCTTGCGTCAATTGTCCGACAGGTGTGCCGTGTGTTCTGCAATACGCCTTGCTCTTGACCTGAGGGGGTGAACCCGCATCTCTTTGGGGGAGGGAGGACGGCCATGACCAATGTGACGTCGATTGAGGATTTGCAAAACCAACTGGCAGGGCAGGGATACGTTTGTGGCCGCGCACTGGCCACTGTGGGGTTTTTATCACTGCGGCTGGGACGCCCGCTGTTTCTGGAAGGCGAAGCTGGCACGGGCAAGACAGAGATCGCCAAGGCGATTGCCGCTGCACTAGGGCGGCGGTTGATCCGTTTGCAGTGTTACGAGGGGCTGGATGCGGCATCAGCTGTCTATGAATGGAATTTTGCCGAACAGATGATTGCCATCCGCACGGCAGAGGCCACAGGTGGTGCAGATCGCGCTGCGCTGAAGGCGGAACTGTTTTCTGAGGATTATCTGATCGAACGTCCGTTGCTGCAGGCGATGCGTCCGCAACAGGGCGGTGCGCCGGTGCTGCTCATTGACGAAATTGACCGCACCGATGAGCCGTTTGAGGCGTTCCTCCTAGAGGCGCTCGGCGATTATCAGGTGACGATCCCCGAATTGGGCACCGTGCAGGCGCAGGAGCCGCCCATCGTGATCCTCACCTCCAACCGCACGCGCGAGGTGCATGATGCCTTGAAACGGCGCTGCCTTTATCACTGGGTCGATTATCCTGATTTTCAGCGCGAATTGGATATCCTTCAGGCGCGCGCGCCGGAAGCGGCTGAAAACCTCAGCCGTGAGGTGGTGGCCTTTGTCCAGCGTCTGCGCACTGAGGACCTGTTCAAAAAGCCCGGCGTGGCGGAAACCATTGATTGGGCCAAATGCCTGCTGGCGCTGGATGTTCTGACCCTTTCGCCAGAGGTGATTGCGGATACCTTGGGCGCGGTGCTGAAATATCAGGATGACATCCAGCGCCTGCAAGGATCAGAAGCTGGGCGGATTCTAGAAGAGGCGCGTGCTACGCTGGAACCGGTCTGATGGACGTCGTGTTATGACAAGCCTGCCGGATCTGGATCTGCCGGACGTTCCCAAACTCAGCCACAACATCATCTATTTCGCCCGCGCCCTGCGCAAGGCGGGGTTGGCGATTGGGCCGGGGCGGGTGATGGACGCGATCCGCGCGGTGGAAGCGGCGGGGTTTAGCCGCAAAGAGGATTTCTATTGGACCTTGCACGCCTGTTTCGTCAGCCGTCCCGAACAGCGTGCGGTGTTTTCGCAGGTGTTTCGCCTCTACTGGCGCGATCCGCGTTATCTGGAACATATGATGGCAATGCTTCTGCCGTCAGTGCGCGGTGTGCAAGAGGAGCGCAAAGCCCGCGCCGCCGAAAAACGCGCGGCTGAGGCGCTGCTGGAAGGGCAATACCCCGAAACAGTGCCAGAGGTGCCTGAGGCGGATGAGGTCAAGATCAAGGTGGACGCCAGCCACACCGCCTCGGCCGAGGAAAAACTGCGCAGCCTCGATTTCGAACAGATGAGTACAGAAGAGATCGCCGCGGCCAAACGGATGATCGCCCGTCTGAAGCTGCCGGTGCAACCCATACGGTCACGTCGGGTGAAACCGGCCTTGCGCGGTCATGCGATCGACTGGCGTCGCAGTATGCGGCAATCGCTTAGATTGGGGGGTGAGGTGCAGCAACTGATGTTGAAACAGCACCGCACGCGTTGGCCCAATCTGGTGGTGCTTTGCGATATTTCGGGATCCATGTCGCAATACAGTCGGATGGTTTTGCATTTTCTCCATGCGGTTGCGAATGAAAAGGGGGCTGGCTGGGCGCGGGTTCAAGGGTTCACCTTTGGCACGCGGCTGACCAATATCACCCGCCATTTGGGCACCCGCGATGTGGATCAGGCGCTGGCCCTTGCAGGGGCAGAGGCGCAGGATTGGGAGGGCGGAACGCGCATTGGGGACTGCTTACATCGGTTCAATCAGGATTGGTCGCGTCGTGTGCTGGGGCAGGGGGCGGTGGTGTTGTTGATCACCGACGGCCTTGATCGCGGCGACCCCGCTGCGCTGAGCCGTGAGATGGAGCGGTTGCAGCTGTCTTCGCGCCGGCTCATCTGGATCAACCCCTTGCTGCGCTGGGAGGGGTTTGCGCCGCGCGCCCAAGGTATCCGTGCCATGTTGCCTCATGTGGATGCCTTCCGCGCGGGCCATTCTATCGCCTCGCTAGAGGCATTGGCAGAGGTCATCACAGATGCGCGCGACCACGGGGAGAAGGCGCGGTTGATGCAGATGATGGCGCCTTGAAGTCGGATCGCCCTGCCGTCATCTTATAGGTGCTGAATAACGAGGTTTCACATGGACCGCTTTGACAACATTCCCGAAATCGCACTGGCCTGGCATCGCGCGGGCAAGGGCGCTGTGCTGGCCACGGTGGTGGAAACATGGGGCAGCGCGCCGCGTCGGGTGGGCAGCCAGTTGGCGATCTCGTCTGAGGGTGAGATCGAAGGTTCCGTCTCCGGCGGCTGTGTCGAAGGCGCGGTGGTGGTTGAGGCGCTAGAGGCACTCGAAGTTGGCAAAGCGCGGATGCTGGAATATGGCATCACCGATGGCGATGCCTTTGCGGTGGGTCTGGCCTGCGGTGGTACGATCCGCGTGTTTGTGGAACCGATTGGCACCGTGTTGTCCGAGCAGATGCTGGCCGATCTGGTCGCCGCCCGCGCCGCGCGTCGGGCTGTGGCCTATGTGGTCGATGTGGAAACCGGCACGCGCACGCTGACCGATCAGGGACATTCCGAACGGTTCCGTATGGATCGGTCTGGCTTTGAGGCGGATGGACAGACCTTTGTGGCTATTCACACCCCTCCCTTGCGCATGCTGATCGTTGGGGCGGTCCATATCGCACAGGCGCTGGTGCCGATGGCGCGGCTGGCAGGCTATGACCCTACATTGATTGATCCGCGCGACAGCTTCGGGTCACAGACACGCTTCCCCGGTGAAACTATTCGGCATGACTGGCCCGATGAAGGTGTCAGCGCCTTTGGCCTTGATGCCCGCACCGCACTGGTGCTGCTGACCCATGACCCAAAACTGGACGATCCGGCGCTGGAACAGGCGCTGAGGTCTGATGTGTTTTATATTGGCGCGCTGGGCTCCACCCGCACCCATGCAAAACGGGTGGAACGATTTGAGGCGAAGGGGTTTTCCGCGGCAGAGATTGCGCAGATCCACGGTCCCGTCGGCCTAGACATCGGTGCGGCCTCTCCGGCGGAGATCGCGCTGTCGATCATGGCGGAATGCACCGCCGTGTTGCGGCAGGGCCGTATCCTAGAGGCCTAGGTAATGCAGTTTGGACCCGTTCCCATCCATAACGCAGAGGGCGCTATTTTGGCGCATTCCCTGCAGGTTGGAGGTCAACGGCTGCGCAAGGGGCTGGTGCTGGATGCCACGCACATCGCGGCGTTGGCAACTGCGGGCGTGGCAGAGGTGACTGTTGCGCGGTTGGCCGCAGATGATCTGGACGAGGACACCGCCGCCACCCGCATTGCCGCCGCATTGGTGCCCGATCCTGCGGCGGTCGGCCTGACCCTTAGCACCGCGTTCACCGGACGGGTCAATGTGCTGGCCGCAGGGCCGGGTGTTGTGGAGATGGATGTGGCCGCGCTGGAACGGCTCAATGCGATTGACCCGATGATCACCGTCGCCACGGTGCCGCCTTTGCAACAGATGACGGCGGGCGGGATGGTCGCGACGATCAAGATCATCTCTTACGGTGTCGCGGCTGCAGACGTAGACCGTGCCTGCGACGTGGGGCGGGACGCGATGCAGCTGCATCCACCAGTCTATCAAACTGCTGCATTGATCGTGACCGATATTGCGGGTGGCGCGGGCCTTAAAGGGCAGGCGGCAATTGCCGACCGCGTGACGGCGCTGGGCATGGCACTGGTGGACACCATTGTGGTGCCACATGAGCAGGGCGCACTGGCGGAGGCATTGGCCGCGGTTACGGCGGATATGGCGCTGATCCTCACCGCCTCTGCCACGTCTGATCCTCATGATGTGGCGCCGCAGGCGTTACGCCAGGCGGGGGGGCAAGTGACACGGTTCGGAATGCCGGTGGATCCGGGCAATTTGTTGTTTCTGGGCGGCCTCAGCGGCACGCCGGTGATCGGTCTGCCCGGATGCGCCCGCTCACCCGCATTGAACGGCGCGGATTGGGTATTGTCGCGGGTGGCGTGTGGGGTGGACGTCAACGGCAGAGACATAGCCGCGATGGGTGTTGGCGGGTTGCTAAAGGAAATTCCAACCCGTCCTATGCCGCGTCAGTCAAAGCGGCGTTAACCGCCGCAACCGCACCAAGGGACTTGCACCGCCCAAGGTTGTTGCAACGGCGCAGTAATCATCGCAAGCTGTATATACTTACGCCTTACCGTAGAGTTACTAGATCTGGCGTTCAGAGGAGACATGCTCTTGGCTTGCGCGATTGGGTGCGTTAGCCTTTTCACAGATGGGCCGATAAGGCCACAATGGGAGGAAATCATGAAGAAATATCTGGCACAGGCAGCGATTGCTGCGCTGGCGGTGGGTTTTGCCACTGAGACTATGGCAGAGGAATGGAATGTATCCCTCTGGGGCAAGCGCCGCGCCTTCACCGAACATGTTGAAAAACTGGCCGAACTGGTGTCTGAAAAAACTGGTGGTGAGTTCACGTTGAACATTTCTTACGGTGGTTTGTCGAAGAACCGCGAAAACCTTGATGGAATCTCCATCGGGGCGTTTGAAATGGCGCAGTTCTGTGCGGGCTATCACCGTGATAAAAACCCCTCGATCACCGTGCTGGAATTGCCGTTCCTTGGTGTGAACACGCTGGAAGAAGAAGTTGCGATCAGCCATGCGGTCTACGCGCACCCTGCTGTGCAGGCTGATCTGGGCCGCTGGAACGCGAAACTGCTGATGACCTCGCCCATGCCACAGTACAACATCGTTGGCACCGGCGAGGCGCGCGATGAACTGGCAGAATTTGACGGCATGCGTGTGCGCGCCACCGGCGGCATCGGTCAGGCGTTTTCCGCCGTGGGGGCCGTGCCCACATCGGTGACTGCGACCGAGGCGTATAACGCGATGGAAAGCGGTGTTGTCGACACCGTCGCTTTTGCTCAGCACGCGCATTTTGCCTTCCGTACCATTGATCAGGCGACCTGGTGGACCGCAAACCTGAACCCCGGCACCGTGAACTGCCCGATCGTTGTGAACACCGACGCCTATGAAGGCCTGTCGGATGCCCACCGCGAAGCGTTGGACAGTTCCGTGGATGAAGCCATCGCGCATTATCTGGCCAATTATGGCGAGTTGCTGAACAAATGGGACAGCGTTCTGGCCGAAAAAGGTGTTCAGAAGGTTGAACTGGCAGAGGGGGAGATTGCCAAGTTCCGCGAAGTGGCCGCAGGCCCGATCCGTGACAAGTGGATCGCTGACATGACCGCACAGGGTCTGCCCGCGCAGGAGCTGTATGATCTGGTGATCTCCACGCTCGAAGCCAAACGGGCCGAGTGATCCAATCACACAAGACCAAGCCGCGCTGGGCCAAACCGGCGCGGCTTTTTTATACCAGATAACATGCCCTAAGGGCAGAAACGGGGAATGGGATGGCAGGATCTGCTGCGGTGCTGGAGGATGGTTCGCGCCTCAGCCAGCTGGATCGGGGGCTGTTGCGGCTGGAACGGCTGCTGGCGCTCTTGTGCGGGCTGGCAGTGTTTTCACTGATGTTTCTGGCGGTGATTTCGGTTTCGGGACGCAACCTGTTTAACGCGCCTTTGCCTGGCTATGTGGACTGGATCGAACAGGCGATGGCGCTGATTGCCTTTCTGGCGATTTCCTACACCCAACGTGATGGCGGCCATATCCGCATGGACATTCTGGTGGGCCGTCTGAGCGGCCGTGCCCTTTGGGCGGCGGAGTTTCTGACAACATTGGCGGCCTTTGGCCTTATGGTTCTGCTGGTCTGGGGAACGTGGTCGCATTTTGACCGCAGCTTTGATTTCAACGCGCCTTTGTGGTCGCGCGACAGCTCTATCGACATTGGTATCCCGATCTGGCCGGCCAAGCTTTTGGCGCCGATTGCCTTTGCGGTGCTCAGCGCGCGTATGGCGCTGCAGCTTTGGGGGTATGGCCGCGCCTTTGTGCTGGGATTGGTAGAGCCAGTGGCGGTGCCGCTGGTGCAATCGGCCGCAGCGCAGGCGGCAGAAGAGGCGGCACATGTCGAGGATTTGGGCAGTGACGGGGGCACAGGCTGATGGAACCGATTGAAATTGGTCTTTGGGTGTCGGGCTTTATGCTGTTGATGGTGGTTCTGGGCATGCGCGTGGCCTTTGCCGCGGGTATCGCAGGCATGGTGGGCCTCATCTGGATTTTCTGGGCCAAGAAGGGCTATGACCCCGAAGACTTCGGCTGGGCGCTGACCGTGGCTGTGAAAACCGCGGGGCAGGTGCCTCATTCCAAAGTGTCCAGTCAGGCGCTGTCGCTGATCCCGACCTTTATTCTGATCGGCTATCTGGCCTATTACGCAGGATTAACCAAGGCGCTGTTTGAGGCTGCCAAACGCTGGGTCGGCTGGTTGCCGGGCGGTCTGGCGGTGTCCACCGTGTTTGCCACCGCAGGCTTCGCCGCCGTGTCCGGTGCATCGGTGGCCACATCGGCCGTCTTCGCCCGCATTGCCATCCCTGAAATGCTGAAAGTGGGTTATGACAAACGCTTCGCCGCGGGGGTTGTGGCGGCGGGTGGCACCTTGGCGTCACTGATCCCGCCCTCGGCCATTTTGGTGATCTACGCGATCATTGTGGAGCAGGATGTGGGCAAGCTGCTGCTGGCGGGCTTCATCCCCGGTGCGTTCTCTGCGCTGATCTATGGCGGGTTGATCGTGACACTGGCGCTGGTCTTGCCCAAGTTTGGCCCGCCGGTGCGCGGCTATACGTGGAAGCAGCGTTTTGCCGCGATCCCGCCAGCCTTTCCGATCTTCTTTGTGGTCTTCATCATCATCTTCTTTATCTACAACCCCTTTGGAGGGGACGCTTGGGGCACCCCGACCGAAGGCGGGGCGCTGGGGGCCTTTGTGGTCTTTGTGATGGCGGTGCTGCGCGGCATGGGCTGGGCGCAGCTGAAGGACGCGCTGTTGGAAACCGCGAAGCTGTCGGCAATGATTTTCACCATCATCTGGGGCGTGCTGATCTATGTGCGTTTCCTCGGCTTTGCGGACCTGCCCGGTGCCTTTTCCGATTGGATCACGGGGCTGGAGCAAAGCCCGATGCTGACGCTGATCCTGATTCTGCTGGCCTATGCGGTGTTGGGGATGTTTATGGATGCAATCGGGATGCTGTTGCTGACGTTGCCGGTGGTTTATCCGGCTGTGATGGCGCTGAATGGGGGCGAGTTTGTCTCAGCCGCAGACAGTGCCTTTGGTATGTCGGGGCCGATGTGTGCGATCTGGTTCGGCATTCTGGTTGTCAAAATGGCCGAGTTCTGTTTGATCACCCCGCCGATTGGCCTCAACTGTTTTGTGGTTGCGGGGGTGCGTGACGACATTTCTGTGCAGGATGTGTTCAAAGGCGTGACACCATTTTTCATCGCTGATGCGCTGACCATCGCGCTACTGGTGGCATTTCCTGCGATTGTGCTGTGGCTGCCCAGTTTGGCGTGATGCCGTTCTTCCGGATCACAAAGTGAGCCGGTTCGTGCCCGACCCGCCCCCAGAGCGGGCGCGAATTTCCAACAAGTGCCAAGTGTGCAGTGCGCCGGTTTGCTAAAAGGTCGGCGCACTTGTAAATCCCGCCCTCGGGTCGGGCACGAACCTCTGTTTCGGCCTTCAAACCGCGATCAAGTGGTTGTCAAACGCCAGTTCGTGCTGAGCAGGCTCTCCCTCAGCCCCGATAGAGCGGATCATTCCAGTGCCAGAGGTTGCGATAAACCCGTCACCGGATGCCGACAGTCCGCACACATCCACCTCATCCACTTGCCGCACGAACGCACCCGTTGCGGCATTAAACAGCTGCACCGCATTTCCACGCGGTGAGGTGATGGCGACCAGCCGTCCGTTGCCGCTGAACGCGATAGAACCCGCGTAGTTCTTCATCCCCTGATGCAGTGCTTCGGGCGCGCTGAATAGGCGCGGCGCCTCACCCGCACGCATCATTCCCAGCAACGGCGGGTGCTGTCCATCCTTGCCCTGCCACTGCATCGCGAAACCGATCAGCCCGTCGGCGCGCACAGTCAGATGGCGGATGGAGTTCAGGCGCAGGTCAAGGTCCAGTTCCGTCACCTCTAGCCCGCCATCCAGCTCCATCAGTGCCAGATTGGCCCGCATGGTCGGCAGGTTCAACGGGCTGCGACCGCTTTCTGGGTGGGTGTCGATACCGCCATTGGCGATGACAAAGCGGTCCTGACCGGGCAGGCGCTGCATGTCATGTGGCCCAACCCCGCCCGAGGGCAGATCGCCCACACGGCGATAGCCCAGTCGGCGGTCCCAGATGGCGATGCGGCCTTCACCAGCCTCATAGTCATTCTCAGGGGTTAGCAGTAGATCACCAGCCAGATCAAAGACGCCATGCCCCATGAAATGGCGGCCCTCAGGGCTGTGCAACTCTGCCAGAACCTCGCCATTTTGGCAGTTGATCACATGGGCGAATGTGCCGGGGCGACGGGCAAAGGCCACCGCTTCGGCCCGTGTTGGATGGGCGCAGGCGGCGTGGCCGCGCCCGGGCAGCGGATGATCAAAAAGGATCCGGCCTGCGCCGTCCAAGCCGTAGATACGAAAGGCCCCATCAGGTGTCTTCGCCGCTGACAGATACTGTGGGGCACCGACGTTGGCCCAGCTGATCGCCGGTGTCATGCTGCTGGCCAAGAGGCCTGCCAGAAATCCCCGCCGCGATCCTGTCAGCATAGTGTTAATCCCCGTCCAGCGCGTTGAACCCAGCGGGCACGCCCAGTTCTTCACCCAAGGGGGGCATCAATTCTTCGGTAATGCGGCTGTAAAGGTTCAGGCGCACGATGTCGGCCTGCAACCAGCCAAAGGGCGTGGCGACCGAGGACAGATCGGGGCTGTCGATGACATCAATCGCTTGATGCGTATCCTCAAACGCGGCCATCAGCTCCGCCTGCAGCCCAGAGCCGTCGCGCGATAAGAGAGCCGCCAGCTCTTCCAGCTCCCCCACCGCCAGCGCGATATGGCGCTGGCTGCGCTGTGACCGGCGTGCCTCGGCCCGTTTGGGGCGCGGACGTTCAAATGTTCCCAGCGGACGGCCAAGGCGCATGTCGGTGGTGAACTGCAGGCCTGTCAGCAGTGCCTTGAACAACTCCTGCGTGGCCTCGGCATTGGTTTTGTAGGGGCCATCGGCATGGGGCCTGCGCATTTGGTCTGCATAGGATGCCCAATCAGTATTGATCGCTGCAGACAGCCGCGCAATATCTGCACTGCCCGCCTGCACCAATGCGCAGGCATAGGCTGCGGGCTGTTGCAACTGCGGCTCATAAAGCAGGTATTCCAGCGCGTAGAACCCACGTGCGGCGATGCTCAACTCGGTATATTCCTCCGGCGCCAGAAGTGCGACATCCTGATCGGCCAGCAGTTGTGCCAGTGCCTTTGGGGTTTTGCTGCGCGGATCAGGCCAGAAGGCCAACGCAAAGGCGCGGTTTTGCACCTCTGTCGGGCCAAAGCGCAGATGACTGACCCGTACCCAGGCGTCAAAGGCGCGGGCGTATGCGGTGCGCAGATCCTCGCTATCCGGAGTGCAATCCTGAGCGGCAATCATCGCCAACTGACTGGTTGCCTCTGCCAGATCGGCGAAATTCGGTAGGACATGCTGATCCAGAACCCGTTCGACCAATCCCACCCGTTCCGGCACTGGCTGAGCGAGAGACGCCCCCGGCAGCAACAGGGCAAGAGCGGTGGCAAAGGGTTTCAACATCTCAAAGGCTTTCCAGAAAGGCGATCAAGGCCGCCCGGTCGGTTTCGTTCAATTGGCGCACATGGGCCTGCGCAGCAGCTGCTTCGCCGCCATGCCACAGCACCGCCTCCAAGAGGGTACGCGCCCGCCCATCATGGAGGAAGCCCGCCTCAGCCGAAGCCCTGTGTGCCAGACCAATACCCCAAAGCGGCGGGGTACGCCATTCCCGATCTGTTGCCACACCCTCAGGGCGGCTGTCCCTAAGGCCATCGCCCATGTCATGCAACAGGAAATCGGAATAGGGCCAGATCAGTTGGAAAGAGCGTTCTGCCTGATCGGCCAAACGGTGGGTGACAAAGCTGGGTGTATGGCAGTCGGCGCAGCCCGCAGTGTGGAAAATCTCTTTGCCACGCAGCACCTCAGGCGCAGCGACATTGCGTCGTTCCGGCACGCCGAGGTTTGCGGTGTAAAGCGTCATCAGATCCAGACCGATATCATCCACCTCATTGACCCGCACGTCATTGTCACCATGCGGCGCGGCGCGGCATTCAGTCTGTGCCTCTGTGCAGTCACCCCAGGGTGCGGGAAACAGCGGTGATGAAATCCCCAGGTCGGTGCTGAGTGCGCCAGCCACCTGTTGCCGCACGGTGGGCTGCGTGGCCTTGTGGCCAAACCGGCCCAGCATCCACGTGTCATGCGCCACCGACCACGCCACAGCGGCGCGGCCTGAAATGCCATTGCCATCTGCGTCCTCTGGGTCGGCAAGCGCCAGAATATCAGCGGCGGGGATCGCCTCGATCAAGCCCAGCCCGCTCAGCGGCGGTGCGATGCGCGGGCTGAGCATTGCCTGACTATGCAAAGGTCCATGCGCCATTTGGGTCAGGGTCACGTCGGGGCGGCGCAGGGTGATGACTGTGCGATCGTCCAACGTCACCGGATACGGCGTATAGGTGACAGAAATTTGCGCCTCAGCGCCTACGGTGGCGGTGGCGAAATCCTGTATCTGGCTGCCGTAGTTCGGTTCGGGCTGGGTGGCGATCCAGCCCTCAATCTCCTCCATACGGTCGTCCTGCGGGGCGGGAATTGACAGTTTCAGCGCAAAACTTTTGGCATCTTCCGACGGTCCAGCAGGCGCGTGGCCGCGACCATCGTTGATGTGGCATCCCGAGCAGGCGCGCGCGTTATAGATCGGGCCCAAGCCGTCTGACGCGCGGGTGGAGGAGGGGGCCGCAACCCATAGCTTTTCAAACAGTGACCGACCCAGTTCAAAATCCAGCGTTTCGGTCAGGCTGGCGGCGGGATGGGAGAGAACGCGTTCGTCGTCGCTGGCAGGCACTGTGGCCTTGCCGGCGCTCAGGGCTTCAAATCTGTGAGGAGCAGAAAAATCGCTGGGCGCTTGGCGCACGGCGGTGATGCGGGCGGTCTCGGCATCCGTGCGGGGCAGTGGCGACAGATGCAGATCCTGCGATAGGTCCAATGCCATCGCGGGATTCACAATCGTTGTCGTCAGTAACAGGGCATATAGGGGGATAAGGGGCGCGGGACGCTTGAGCATGTTCTAAAACCGTAGCGGTGCGCGTGATCAATGTGGATGTGGCGCGGTTGGCTGGGTAAGGGGGAGGCGCCGCCTTGGACAAGGGGAGGTTGTCAAAGCGGCAAAAGACCGGCCGCGGAGATCCACAGCCGGTCTGTTGAGCAGTGTTTATTCAAACACGGCCTTGGGGTTGTCGAGGCTGTCGGAGCCTTCAAACTCCAGCTGGTTCAGGCCCAGTGCAGCAACGACACGCTCGATCGATTTGGTCTGATCGACCAGACCGTTCACACCACCCATGATCAGCGCTTCGCCTTCGGCGTTGCCGCGTTCCAGCATCTGGTCATAGGCGAAACCGTTGTCGGCTGCGTCCTTCATTTTGCCCAGTGCGGCCATGGTCACGTCCAGCTTGCCGGTCATTTCCGCGTCCAGTGCAGCGTCTTTGGCCTTCACCAGATCTGACAGCGACGCGCCGGAAACAACGGTGCCGTCAACGCGGGTGTAGCTGCCCAGATAGACGTTCTGGATGCCTTTGCCGTCGTAGTAGTGGCTGTTGTGGGTGTTGTCGGAGAAGCAATCGTGCTCTTCTTCGGGATCGTTCAGCATCAGGCCAAGGCGCATACGCTCACCTGCCTGTTCACCGTAAGACAGCGAGCCCATGCCCGTCAGCATCGCAACCAGACCTGCATCTTCGTCTGCCAGCACAGTTGCGCGGCCTTCGCCACCTTCAGCCCATGCGCCTGCCATGAATTCCAGATCGGACACCAGCAGATCGGTCGCTGCCTTCAGGTAGGCCGCACGACGGTCGCAGTGACCGCCGGTGCAATCGTCACCTTTGGCGAAATCGGTTGCCGGACGGTTGCCAGCGCCAGCGCCATGACCGTTCAGGTCCTGACCCCACAGCAGAAATTCGATGGCGTGGTAGCCGGTGGCCACGTTTGCCTCAACACCATCTGCTTCGTGCAGGGTCGCTTCCAGCAACTCAGGGGTGATGTTGGTGGCGTCCACATCAGTGCCGGACAGTTTGAAAACGGGGGTCGCAACAACGTTCAGCGCGGCGTATTCGTTTTCTTCGGACAGACCGTAGGAGGCGTCAACATAGTCGATCAGACCTTCGTCCAGCGGCCATGCGTTTACCTTGCCTTCCCAGTCATCAACGATGGCGTTACCGAAACGGTAAACCTCGGTCTGCTGGTAGGGGTTACGCGACACCAGCCAGGCGTCTTTCGCTGCTTTCAGGGTTTCGTCCGAAGGCGAAGCGATCAGCGCGTCAACTGCGGCCTGCAGCGCTTTGGCGGTGATCAGGCTGTCCTGATATTTTGCCTCTGCGATGTTGGCGTAGTTTTCCAGAACCGCTTTGGCACTCGGGGCCTCTGCAAGGGCGCTAGTGCCCAGCGTCAGTGCCAGCACAGAGGTGCTCAGGAAGGTGGTTTTCATGTCGACTGTCCTCAGTTGGTATGTCAGTTGGTACAATGAAGGACGCGGCCGTTCTGGGCCGCGCCGGGGTTATTTGGTTAGGATCAATTTGCCGGCGCGGGTGATGCGCAGGCTGTAGACCTGATCGTTCAGCACGATCAGCGCCTGATTGCCGCCTTGGGTCAGCTCTTCGGCGCGGTGCGTGGGCAGGGTGGGCAGCTCAATTGAGGTGGAGCCAGTTTGGTTCATTTGCATGGTGGTCATCACAGGGTCTCCCGTTGGTCGAGCCGGTCAATCATCCGTTCCAGCGAATAGCTGTCGGACAGGCCAGTATCGAAAATGCCAGTTTCGGAAAGGATCGACAGCAGGAGCGGACGGTCCGTCCGGCGGTCGGAGCTGTGATGAGCGGTTCGGCCAGCCAGCGCGGAAGCGATCTGTCGCATGTCAATCAATCCCAAGGGTTTCAATGGATTCGGGCTACCGCAGGGCGGATGGCTAGACTGCGGCTTTTCTGACTAAATTAGTTGGAATAGTCAAGTTGACTTTTTCAATCAGGTTTGAAGTTTTTGCCATTGACAGCTCAAGAAGCTGGAGAAATAGGCCGCAACTCTTTAGAAATAGGATGAATTCACATATTTCTGCGAAAGGGTGCCCTATGGTGGATCGTGTCTCATTCTCTTGCCTGGCGGATATCAAGGCGGCGGGGTTTGACGATGTCATCGACGTTCGCGCGCCGGCTGAGTTTGCCGATGATCATCTGCCGGGGGCGATGTCACTGCCGGTTTTCAGTGATGCAGAACGGGCAGAAGTGGGGACCATTTACGTGCAAGAGGACCCGTTCAAGGCACGCAAAGTGGGCGCTGCGCTGGTCGCTAAAAACGCGGCAAGGCATCTGGAAACCGCGCTGGCCGATCGCGCTGGTGGCTGGCGGCCGTTGGTCTATTGCTGGCGCGGTGGGCAGCGTTCAGGCTCGTTCGCGTCCATCCTGCATCAGATCGGCTGGCGGGTCAGCCTGATTGAGGGTGGCTATAAATCCTACCGTCGTCTGGTGGTGCAGATGCTTTATGACGTGCCTTTGCCAGATCATATGGTGCTGATTGACGGCGGCACTGGCACGGGCAAGACTGCGTTGCTGGCTGAACTGCGGCGCATGGGCGCTCAGGTGTTGGATCTTGAGGCGTTGGCGCAACATCGCGGTTCGCTCCTTGGCGGGCAGTCGGGCGGGCAGCCGAGTCAAAAGACGTTTGAGAGCCGTCTGGCTATGGAATTGGCAGATATGGATCTGGCCCGACCGATTTTTGTCGAGGCAGAGAGTGCCAAGATCGGTCGACTGCGCCTGCCGCCCAGCCTGTGGCAGGCGATGCAACGTGCTGATCACATCCGGCTAGAGGCGCCGCTTATGGCGCGCGCGCAATATCTGGCGGATAGCTACGGTGATGTTGTTGCCGATATGGACGAGTTGCAGGCGCGGCTGTCGCATCTGGTGCCCTTTCACGGCCACGATCTGGTGGCGCGTTGGCAGGCAATGGCGCAGACTGGCGATTATCAGGCACTGGCGGCTGAACTGGTCGCGCAACACTATGATCCCAGTTATGCGCGCGCCACGCGGCGGGCGCGTGACCCACTGGCGGTTATTGAACTGGCGGGTATAGATCAGGCAGACCTATCAGCGGCGGCGCAGCAGGTGTTGGCGACCGAGTTTAGTAAGCTTGTGGAAGGTTAAATATTCTTACCGGATCGCGCAGCGGTCCGGTTAACGCCCGACCCCGCCCCCAAGGGCGGGCTCGATTTTCTGCCGTTTAACTCTGTTGTGAGGTTTGAGGAGAAGCGATGGGGTGCGCTTTTGGATGGCCGCCCTAGGGATCGGGCGCGAACCTATCGAAACTGCCGATGTCACCGGCAGCTGATCTGATCTCCCGGCACAATGGTGCCGATCTGGCGGGCGGGCACGCCTGCCTCTGCCATACGGAGCAGTATGTCGTCGACCTGCTCCACCGCCACGGCTGCCAGCATCCCGCCTGCGGTCTGCGGATCATGCAGCAGCATGCCACGCGGGCCGGTGGCGTTCTGTACGGGGGCGTATGTCAGGTTTGCTTCATGCAGTGTGGAGGTGATGCCAGTTGCCGCCAACTCCTCAGCGCCATCATAAAGCGGCAGCGCCTTCATCCATAGTTCCGCGCCGGTGCCAGAGGCGTCGCACATCTCTTTCAAATGACCTGCCAGACCAAAGCCGGTCACATCGGTCATGGCGTGGGCCTCTGCCAACAGCGTGGCGGCGACAATCTGCGGTTCCGCCATCTGGCGAAGCATCGCGGCGACGTGACGGCCATTGGCGCGCCCCTGCATTTCGGCGGCCAGAAGTGTGCCGCTGCCAATCGGGCGTGTCAGGATCAGCGCGTCCCCTGCGCGGGCACCCGCCAGCGTGATCGGTTGCCGTCCCTTGGCCAAGGTGCCGGTGACGGTGAACCCGATGGTCATTTCCGCGCCTTGCGTGGTGTGGCCGCCAACCACTTCGGCGCCCGCATCGGCAAAGATGGCGCCGGCGTGGGCCATCACCTCTGCCAATGTCCGTTCCTGCAGGGCAGGCGACATGCGCGGCAGGATGATCTGCGCCAGCGCAGATTGGGGCCGCGCCCCCATTGACCAGATGTCGCCGAGCGCATGCACCGCCGCGATCCGCGCCATCAGCGCCGGATCCTGGCTGAATGCGCGCAGATGATCGGTGGAGATAACCTGTGTTATATCTCCCATCCGCAGCACTGCCGCATCATCGCCCGCACCCTGCACCACATCCTTGTGCGCCTGACGGGGTAGCGATTGCAGTGCCGCGCTGAGCGTTCCAGGCCCGATTTTTGAACCGCAACCCGCGCAAATTGGGCGGCCACCTGACAGCTCCTCCGCCACACCGAGAGCGGCGGCTTTGGGAGGTGTGGCCGGTTCCATTACGGGCAAATCCTTGAACTGCGCCATGAAGGTCCGGTCAATCCGATCCTTCCACCGCCACAACAGTGGGCCGCTGATGGGCCGCCCCCAGCGTTCAGCGAGGGCTGATTTTCCGCCCAATGCGATCAGTTTCAGGTAGTTTTTCTGCGGCGCGAACCTGCGTAGGGCGGCGCCGATCAAACGTGCCTCCAGATTGTCGCGCAGCACCGGGGCTGCGCGGACGGCAAAGACACCTGCCTTGGGGCGCGGTGCGTGCATCAGGTGCGCGCAGTCACCAGTGGCAAAGAGGTCCTCTTGCCCCTCCACCTGAAGGGTCGCGCCGATTTTGATAAAGCCGTCTTGCAAGGGCAATGACGTCTTAGCCAGCCACGGATGCGGTGTGGCACCGGCGGCGCCGATGGTTAGGCTGGCGGGCACCACCTCACCTGTGCTTATGCGGGGGCCTTCGGGGGTAATCTCGGCGATCTTGGCGCCGCTCCAGACCTTGACGCCGGCCTGTGCCAGTTTGGTGCTGAGTGCTGCGCGGGTCGCCTCACTGGTGCCGGTCAGATGGTCCTGCGCCTCCAGCACGGTGACATTTGCCTGACCGGTTGCTTGGCGCAAACCATGCGCCATGGTCAGCGCCAGTTCCACGCCTGCAACGCCGCCGCCAATGACGGCGACGGGACCAGCTGTGCCAGTCTCCTGCGCTGTCGCTAGATAGTCGCGCCATACGGCGGCGTATCGTGCCAGTGGTTTTGCGGGTACCGCATGGTCGGCAAATCCCGGCAGTTGTGGTAGATCCGAGGTGATGCCAACATCGACCGAAGCCACGTCATAGGCAATCACGCCATGGCCTGCGACGTGTACGGTTTTGGCGATCGGATCAATGTGATCCGCCGCACCAAGGATCACGCGGGCACCGGCGAAACGGGCCAGTTGGATCAGGTCAATTTCCAATTCGTCCTGCGTGTAGTGCCCAGCGATGTGGCCCGGTAACATGCCGGTGTAGGGGGCCGTCGGGCCGGGGTTGATTACCGTGATGCGCAGGCCGGGCAGCGGGCGCACGCCCATCCTCCGCAGCACCAGCGCGTGGGTATGACCGCCGCCGATCAAGACCAGATCACGGGTCAGGGGAATGTCTGTTTGCATCGACGTTTGCATGGCGCGGCCTCAGTTTGCTTGCGCAAGTGCTAACCTAGCAGGGGCCGCAAATCTAGGCGACAGCCTGTCTCAGCTGGTCACGCTTTGGCGATATTCTTGCGCGTCCTTTGGGCAGCGGATCATCAGGACCGCAGGATTGCCAATACTCTTGGCCTCGATCGCTTCTGCCATCTCATCAAGACTGCATTCAAGGATCTGTTCGTGTGCATGACTGGCGGAGGCCACAACAGACACCTCCGTATGGGGGGGGAGGCCGCCAGCCAAGAGGTTTTCCTGAACTTCAAAGGCCTTATGCACCGCCATGTAAAGAACCAGCAGCGATCCCGGCAGCGCCATCTGGGCCCAGTCTGGCGCGCCATCACCGGGGCGCAGGGTGCCGGTTGTCAGCGTCACGCGGTCGGTTTCGCCGCGTTCGGTCAGCGGGCGCGCCAATGCGGCCGCCGCGGCAGAGGCAGCGGTGACACCCGGCACAATTTCAACCGGCACACCGGCGAGGCGAGCGGTCTCCAACTCTTCCACTGCGCGGCCAAAGATCGACGGGTCGCCGGATTTCAGCCGCACCACGCGCTGGCCCTGCTGGGCGGCGCGCATCACCACATCGTTGATGCGGTCCTGCGGCCATTGTGTGGTGCCCAGCACCTTGCCCACATAGACCCGTTCAGCATCACGACGCGCCAGTTCCAGCACATCAGGATCAACCAGACGGTCGTAGAAAATGATGTCCGCTTCTTGTAGGCGCTCTACCGCGCGCAGGGTCAGCAGATCGCGCGCACCGGGTCCAGCGCCCACCAGTGAGATCTGGCCTAGATCAGATGCACTGGGGGCACCGCCATTGGCGATTGCCTGTTTCAGCAGATCTGCCGCCTGACGTTCCGATCCTCGCTTGTGCGCTTCCCATGGGGCATCCTTGAAGGTCCAGCGCCAAAAATCGCGGCGCTTGTTCTGCGGCACCCGACGGGCCACCGCATCACGCAACCGGCCCGCCAGCGCCGCAAAGCTGCCAAGGCGCGGATCCAGCATGGTTTCCAGATCGGTTTTCAGACGGCGCGCCAGAACAGGCGCAGTGCCTTCGGTGCCGATGGCCACCACGACAGGGTCACGGTCCACGATAGACGGCGTTGTCGCGTCACACAGATCAGGTTGGTCGACAACATTCACAACCGCGCCCGCATCCTTGGCAATGGCGTGCAGCGACGCGTCAAGGCCGGGGCAGCCGGTGGCGATGAACACCAGCGCGGTGTCGGCAAATTCTGTGGCGGTGATGGGGCCCGCGTGATGGCTGGCGCGGCCTTCATCGACCAGCGCCTGCAGCTCATCCTCTAGCGCTGGCGCCAGAAGGGTCAGCGCGGCCTCTGTCTTTAGCACCAGACGGGCCTTTTGCGCGGCCTGTTCGCCGCCACCGGCGATCACCACACGGCGACCGGCCATTTTCAGAAACATCGGGAAGAATTTCATCGGGTCGCCTTTGATCTTGTTGCTTGCTGCATGGTCGACAGCGGGCTGGTGCTAAAATAGCGTTCTAGCTACATGTTTTAAAGGGGCGGGTGCCCTCATTCGGCGGCCTCGCGGTGTTGGGTGGAGGCCAGAATTGCCGCAAGTTCCGGCCTGCAAGAACCGCAGTTCGTGCCAGCGTTCAACGCGGCACCGATTTGTTCCACGCTGATCAGGTTTTGCAGATTAATCGCCTCAATGATCGTATTGACGCCCACGTTGAAACAAGCGCAGATCGTCGCCCCCGGATCGGGCTGATTGGCCCCTGCACGACCCGCAAGGGCGGCCGAATCATCGCCGCCCAGCTGCCCGATCAGGTGACTGCGGGCCAGAGCAACGGGGGCGGGCGCAATAAACAGCGCGGCGATCAACTGCCCATTGCGGTGTGCGGCCAGACGGAACAGACCGCGCGCGGGATCCTGTACCACCTGCACATTTGCATCGGTGAGGTCAAAGAGCCTGCGCGCCTCTGTCTCCCACTCCTCGGGCTCTGTCATGCCCGCCAGTTCCGCCTGCCAGCCGTTGCCGACGCGGGCGATGGCCCAGTAATCCGTGCCGACTGTCGGCTTTTCAGAGGTCACGGCATACCCGTACCATGCCGCTTGTAACTTGGTGATTTTCACCGGGCTTGCCTTGCTTTCGGGTTGGCCGGACACCGGATCTACCTCTGCCGCGACCAGTGCATCGATACGCCCGTCAGAGGCATGGGTGCCGGTCCAGTGCATCGGGGCAAACACCTCCCCACGGCGCATTTTATCGCTGATCAGCACCCGCAGAACGGCGCGACCATGAGGCGATGTGACCTCTGCCAGATCGGCAGGTTTCAGGCCTAGCCCTTCGGCGTCACGGGGGTGAATTTCCACATAAGGTTCGCCCATATGCTGGCTGAGGCGCGGGGCAAGCCCCGAGCGGCTCATCGTGTGCCATTGGTCGCGAATGCGGCCGGTGTTCAACACAAAGGGATGCTCCGCCGTGGGTGCATTTGCGGGCGCGCGGTGGTGCAGGGGCAGCATATTGGCCTTGCCTGTGGGGGTGTAAAATTGCCCATCGGCAAAGAAGCGTCCGCCATTTCGCGCGGCGCTGATCGGCCAAAGTTGCGGGGTGAAATCGTCATATCCTTCATTGGACAGATCGCTGAGGGCAGAGATATCGAAATCCCGCCCATGACCTGCTGCCAGACCCGACAACGCCGCATATTCCCGCAGCACCTCAGCAGGCGTTTCATAGTCAAAGGCCGCTTGCCAGCCCATACGCCGGCCCACGTCCGCCAGAACGTCCCAGTCATGGCGCGCCTCACCCGGCGCGGGTAGGAAGGAGCGTTGCCGCGAAATGCAACGTTCGGAATTGGTGACCGTGCCGGTTTTTTCGCCCCAGCCTGTGGCGGGCAGCAGCACGTCGGCCAGTTTTGCCGTATCTGTGTCGCCGTACATGTCCGACACCACAACGAAATCGCAGCCTTCAATCGCGTCTTTCACCCGATCTGCCTCTGGCAGGGACACAACGGGGTTGGTGCACATCACCCAAAGTGCCTTGATCTGGCCATCCCCCACGGCGTGGAACATATCCACCGCCTTCAGCCCTGCCGCCTCCGGCATATGTGGGGACTGCCAAAAATCGCGCACGGTGGCGCGGTGGCCTGCGTTTTCCAGGTCCATGTGGCAGGCCAGCATGTTGGCCAGCCCGCCAACTTCGCGTCCGCCCATGGCGTTGGGCTGGCCGGTGACGGAAAACGGCCCCATGCCTGCGCGGCCGATGCGGCCTGTGGCGAGATGGCAATTGAGGATCGCGTTTACCTTATCAGCACCGGCGGTGGACTGGTTCACCCCCTGCGAATAGATGGTGACGACCTTTTCGGTGCCAACCCATGCACGGGTGAAGGCGTCGATGTCGGCGCGGGACAGGCCAGTGACGGATACATCGCCGGAACTGGCGGCCTCAAGCGCTGCATCAAATCCGTTGACATGGGCCGCGACATAGGCGCTGTCCACAGCACCTTGTTCGTGGATGGAGCAGAGGAGATGGTTGAACAACGCCACATCGCTGCCGGGCGTTACGGCCAGATGCAGATCAGCCAGATCAGAGGTTGCGGTGCGGCGCGGGTCGATGTTGATGATCCGCATGTTCGGGCGGGCTTTCTTGGCCGCTGCAACCCGCTGATACAGGACAGGGTGGCACCATGCGAGGTTTGATCCCACAAGCACCAACAGATCCGCCTGTTCCAGATCTTCGTAATTGCCCGGCACGGTATCGGCGCCAAAGGCCCGTTTGTGCCCTGCAACGGATGATGCCATGCACAGCCGCGAATTGGTGTCGATGTTGGCGGTGCCCATGAAGCCTTTCATCAGCTTGTTGGCGACATAGTAATCCTCTGTCAGCAACTGGCCCGATACATAGAGCGCGACCGAGTCCGGCCCGTGATCGGCAATCGTCTGTTTGAACCGCGCCGCCACCTCATCCAGCGCGCTGTCCCATGTGGTTTCTGCGCCATGTGCCACGGGTTTCAACAGCCGGCCGTCCAGTGACAGCGTTTCTGCCAGCGCTGATCCTTTGGAACACAGGCGGCCTTTGTTGGCAGGGTGATCAGGATCGCCCTGAACACTGACCTGACCGTTTTTCAAGGTGGCCAGAACACCGCAGCCGACGCCGCAGTAGGGGCAGGTGGTCTTGATCGTTTTGCTCATATCTGGCGGTCCTGTTTCGGCGTGCTGGGGAAGCGGATAAAGGGGAGGCCACGGAGTATATGCGCAGCCCCTGTTGCGTTTCAGGCGGCGGCGGTCAGTTTGCTGTCGTCCAGCAGGACGCGCCCGTTTTCGATCCGGCAGCCGTGGGTTTGCAGGCTGCCTTCACTCGACTGTCCGGTTTCCAGATCAAAGATCACATTGGTGATCGGGCAATTCACTGACCGATCCGAGACGATGCCATCCGACAGTGGGCCATAGCTGTCGCCCAGCCTGTCGTCGGTGGCAAAAACCTCTGCCGTGCCGGTGCGAAACACCGCGATGTCTCCGCGCGGGGTGCGCACCACGCGGGCGCCACGATCAGGGATGCGGTCAATTGCGCCAATATCAATCCAGCTCATTCTGCAGCCTCCAATGTCAGATCGGCCAGCGGACGATACGTCTCGGCCTTTTCGGGTTTGGCGTGTTCGGCCCATGGATCTTTGCGGTAGATGGATTGCGACAGGTTAAACCGTTCCACCAAGGCACGGCGTTCGTCCAGATTTTCGACCACCTGTTCCTTGACCCAGTCAAGGCCAACCTTGTCCACCCACTTGAAAATCCGGTCCAGATATTTGGCGTTTTCACGATAGATCTGGGACATGGCGGTGATGATCTCAATCGCCTCTTCCTCGGTGGTGACACGGCACAGAACCTCGGTTCCCTTGATCTCCATTCCTGCAGCGCCGGCGACGTGGATTTCATAGCCCGAGTCGATGCAGATCACGCCGATGTCCTTGCAGGTTGCTTCGGCGCAGTTGCGCGGGCAGCCGGACACGCCCAGCTTCAGCTTGTGCGGTGTCCACGACCCCCAGAGAAGTTTTTCCAGCTTGATGCCAAGGCCTGTCGAATCCTGCGTGCCAAAGCGGCAGTGGTCAGAGCCGACACAGGTTTTCACCGTGCGCAGCCCCTTGGAATAGGCGTGCCCCGACACCATGCCCGCCTGATTGAGGTCATACCAGATTGCTGGCAGATCCTCCCCCTTGACGCCCAAGAGGTCTATGCGCTGACCGCCGGTTACTTTCACCGTAGGCACATTGTATTTGTCCGCCGCATCGGCGATGGCGCGCAGTTCATCCGGGGTGGTGATGCCGCCCCACATGCGGGGCACCACAGAGAATGTGCCGTCTTTCTGAATGTTTGCGTGCTTGCGTTCGTTCACAAAACGTGACTGCGGGTCATCTTGATATTCAACCGGCCAATCGGCCAGCAGATAATAGTTGATCGCCGGACGGCAAGTGGCGCAGCCGTTGCGTGTTTTCCAGCCCAGTTCCTGCCAGACCGCTTCCTGGCTTTTCAGCTCTTGTGATTTGATCAGACGCCGCACGTCTTCGTGGCTGAGGTCACAGCAGCCGCAAATGCTTTCGTCCTGCGGGATGACAAACTCATCCCCCATGGTGACGCCCAGAACCTGTTCCACCAGCCCTGCGCAACTGCCGCAGGAGGCAGAGGCTTTGGTGGTTGCTTTGATTTCGGCAAGAGAGGTGGCGCCAGCGTGGATCGCCGCCACAATGTCACCTTTGGATACGCCGTTGCAGCCGCAGATTTCTGCATCATCCGGCAAGGCTGCAACGGCCGCCATAGGGTCCAGCGCGGTCCCCCCCTGGTAGGCTGGCCCAAAGATCAGCGTGTCGCGCATGTCGGACACATCGGTGCCGTCTTTGATCATGCCGTAGAACCACGCGCCATCGGCTGTGTCGCCATACATCACCGCACCGATGATGCGGTTTTCTTTGAGGATCAGGCGTTTGTAGACACCGCGGGCTGGATCACGGAACACGATGTCTTCGCGGTCGTCGCCTTCGGCGAAATCACCGGCGCTGAACAGGTCACAGCCGGTCACCTTCAACTTGGTCGATACCTCTTTGTTTACAAAGGTGGCCTCTTGGTCCAGCAGGGTTTGCGCCAGAACCTTTGCCTGATCATAAAGCGGCGCGACAAGGCCGAAGACCTCGCCTTTGTGTTCCACACATTCCCCCAGCGCCAGAATATCCGCGTCCGAGGTGATCATCTGATCGTCCACATGGATGCCACGACCCGTGGCCAGGCCAGCGGCCTCGCCCAACGCGGTTGCTGGACGGATGCCAACGGCCATGACCAACAGATCGCAGGGCAGTTCGGTCCCGTCGTCCAAGAGCAGCGCGCGCACCTTGCCATCCTCCCCAAGGATTTCCTTGGAGTTGGCATTGCACATTACGGTGATACCCTTATCCACCAGCGCCTTGCGCAGCAGATAACCCGCTGCCGGATCCAGCTGACGTTCCATCAGGTGGCCCATGATATGCACCACAGTGACGTCCACGCCCTGCGCCGCCATACCAGCGGCCGCTTCCAGACCCAAAAGGCCACCGCCGATGACCACGGCCTTGGATCCTGCTTTCGCGCCCAGGCCCATCATCCGTTCGGTGTCTTCCAGATCGCGGTAGGGGATAACGCCGTCCAGGTCATGGCCGGGCAGCGGGATCATGAAAGGGGTGGAACCCATGCCAAGCACCAGCTTGTCATAAGGGAGCTCACCATGCTCCCCAACCACCACCTTACGGTCGCGGTCGATATGCACCACCCGTTCGCCGAAGCGGCAGGTGACGTCGTTTTGCGCGTACCAATCGTCATCATGGGTGACAATTTCGGCATAGGTTTTTTCGCCCGACAGTACTGGCGATAGCATCAGTCGGTTGTAGTTGCCGCGCGGTTCTGCGTTGAACAGGGTGACGTCATAGGCGGCTGGATCTGCGTCAAACAGGTGTTCCAGCATCCGCCCCGAGGCCATACCGGCCCCGATCACAACGAGTTTTTTAGACATAGTGGCTGCCTCCTTGCCCGATGATCCGGGCGCGGAGCGCCCCTGTCAGGACGCCTTGGAATAGGCGGCGTCGATCATCGTGTTGGATATTGCTGTGTAGATTTCGACCCAAAGGCCGCGTTCCACCTCGGGCAGGCCGCCCGGGGTAATTTCGTCGATGGCGAAGATCAGCGCTTCGCCCACCAATGCGTAGTGTTCCGGCTGTGCACCGTAGCCCACATGCCGTCGCGCCAGCCGTTTCAGCTTGCCCATGAAGAACATTGGCTGATGCAGGTTGTCGACCAACATATCCAGCATCTTTTCCAGCTTGGTCAGCTGTTCGTCCATGTCCTGCGGAAACAGCGGTCGTGCCTGTGGCGCGATGGCAAAGAGCCGTCGGTAGAACACGCTGGTCAGAAACCCCTTGCTGGGGCCAAGTGTTTGATAGGCGTTCTGGATCAGTTCCACCTCGTGCTTTTCGAGCAAGTTCATCATCTTCTCCCACGTTGAACGCGGGGAGGATGGCAGTGAATGCTTGCCAAAAAGTGAAGGTATGGGGCGCGAAACGGGTCATGTCAGATCACGCCGCAATGGATTTTTTGCCCGTCGGGGACGCGGGCGATTTCGGTGCTTTCGGTTTGGCGCCGTGTTCGTATTCCTCAAGGAAATCAAGAACCTCTTGTCGGAAAGTGTAGTAGTCCGGGTGATCCAGAAGCGCCTTGCGGGTGCGCGGACGTGGCAGATCAACGTCGACAATTTTACCTACTGTAGCTTGCGGTCCGTTGGTCATCATCACCACGCGATCCGCCAAGAGGATCGCCTCATCCACATCATGGGTCACACAGATCGCGGTCACCTTGGTGCGGTCCCAGACCTCCATCAGCACCTCCTGCAACTCCCAGCGCGTCAGGCTGTCGAGCATGCCGAAGGGTTCATCCAAGAGGAGCAGTTTCGGCGACAGGGCAAAGGCGCGGGCGATGCCTACACGTTGCTGCATGCCGTTTGACATCGAACTGGCAGGGCGGTCCATCGCATCGGCCAGCCCCACACGTTCCAGATAGTATTCCACCACGTCCTGACGTTCGGCCTGCGACGCCTTGGGATAGACCTTATCCACGCCAATGGCGCAGTTTTCGCGGGCTGTCAGCCAGGGGAACAGATTCGGCGATTGGAACACCACCGCGCGTTCGGGATCTGCACCCTCAACATGGCGACCGTCCAGACGGATACCGCCTTTACTGATTGAATTCAGACCCGCCGCCATGGTCAGTACGGTGGATTTGCCACACCCCGAATGCCCGATGAGAGAGATAAATTCGCCCCGGTTCAGTTTCAGGTTAAAGTCCTCCACCACGGTCAGCGGACCCTTGGGGGTGGGGTAGATTTTATGCAGCTGGGAAAAGTCGAGGAAGTTGTTGTCGATCAACCCCTTCTGCGCCTCCGCCACCGCCGCGGGCACACCGTGGATCGGTTCCACATTGGGCAGGGTGCGGGTGGCCTCTGATTTGGCCTCGATGCCCACATCCATCAGGTATTTGGTGATCTCGCCGCGCAGCTTCTTGAAACCGTCGTGGTGGTTCATCTCCATCCGGTCGCGGGGGCGGGGGATATCCACGGTGAACGCCTCACCCAATGTGCCGTCTGGATTCAGCGGGATGATGCGATCGGCCATGATAACCGCCTCATCCACGTCATTGGTGATTAGTACGCAGGTCTTCTTGTCCGCATCCCAGATCTCTAGGATCTCATCCGCCAGATTGGCGCGGGTTAGTGCATCCAGTGCAGACAGCGGTTCATCCAGCAGCAGAACCTCAGGGTTCATCGCCAGCGCCCGCGCCACGTTCACCCGTTGACGCATGCCGCCAGATAGTTCCGCCGGGCGGCGGGTCATGGCGTGGCTGAGGCCCACCATTTTCACGTAATGTGCGACCTTTTCAGCGCGCTCGGACTTGTTGAGATTAGGGAAGATGGTGTCCACCGCCAGCCCCACATTGCCCGCAACGGTCAGCCACGGCATCAGGGAGTAGCTTTGAAAGATAATACCGCGTTCTGGGCCGGGGCCGTCAATCGGCTTGCCCTTGAACGTGATCTCACCGCTGGTGGGGGTGTCCAGACCCGCCATCATGTTCACCAGGGTGGTTTTGCCAGAGCCGGAGAAGCCGAGGAGGACCAGAAACTCCCCCTCCTTCACATCGAGATTGATGTTTTTCAGAACGTCATGGCGATGTTGGCCCTCGCCATAGGATTTGCTGAGGTTTTTGAAAGAAATCATAGACATGTCGATCACCGGTTGTTCGTGAAGGTGAACAGGGACTGTAGGGCATACATCACACGATCCAGAAGGAAGCCGATGATGCCGATGGTGAAGACCGCGACCATGATCTTGGCCAGCGACTGGCTGGAACCGTTTTGAAACTCATCCCAGACGAACTTGCCCAGACCGGGGTTCTGCGCCAGCATTTCGGCGGCGATCAGTACCATCCAACCTACACCCAGGCTGAGGCGCAGACCGGTAAAGATCAGCGGCAGAGCCGAGGGCAGGACCAGTTTGGTGATCTTGGTCCATGTGTTCATTTTCAGCACCTTGGAAACAGAGACGAGGTCTTTGTCGATGCTGGACACACCCAGGGCAGTGTTGATCAGGGTGGGCCACAGCGAACAGAGCGTCACCGTGATCGCCGAGATCAGGAAAGACTTGGAGAACATGCCGTCATTGGTGGTGTAGACGGCGGACACAATCATCGTGACAATCGGCAGCCAAGCCAGCGGCGACACCGGTTTGAATATCTGCACCAGCGGGTTCACCGCAGCGTTTGCGGTTTTACTGAGGCCAGCGGCGATGCCGACTGGCACAGCGATGGCTGTGGCAATCAGGAAGCCGAAGAAGACCGTGGTGATCGACGTCCAGATTTGCTGGTAATAGGTGGGCTTGCCGGTGTAGCTGCGTTGCTTGACCTTATCGGCTTTGCCCGCCTCGATCAGCTTGGCATTACGGGCATCCTGGCGTTCATAAAATGCGGCTGCCTTGTCTTTTTCGCGTATATGGTCGGCGTGAAGGTTGCCCACCTGCTCCCATACTTGCACTGGACCGGGGATTGCGCCCAGCGAGGTCTGCACTTTGGGCGCCAGCGTGCCCCACGCGATGAGGAAGGCGGCGATGGCGATCAGCGGCACGCCCAGCAGTTGCCAGACCTCTTTCATCTGGGCACGCGGGTTATCACCGGCGGCGGCTTTCAGGATCGGGGTCAGCCACGCCAGACCCAGCACTTGAAACCAGCCGTCCATGCGGTTGATGCGGGTGAAAATGCGGGCCTGTCGGGCTTCTTTCGCGGCGTCTTTCTCCGCGTCGGCAAGTGTCTGTGGGTCGATGGCAGTCATGGCGAGGTGTCCTGGCTGGAGCGATCAGTGAAGGGAAAAGACGGGGGCGGGCTGCACCGCGCCGCCCCCAGTGTGTAGGGCCACTCGGGGAAGAGGTGGTTAGCCCTGAATGTCGCTGCCCACGACCTTCTGTTCGCCTTTCAGGCCGATCGGCAGGCTGTCCAGATAGGCGTTGGGAGTGCGACCGTCGTAAGGGATGCCATCAATGATATCGGCAGCCGGGGTTGCGGCCTTGTAGCCGTCGCTGTCCCAGGGGAAGTCTGCTTCATCCGCCAGACCTTCTTCGACCAGCATTTTGGCTGCTTCAAGATAGATTTCCGGCTTGTAGACCGACTTGGCGATTTCGTCATACCAGCTGTCGGGCTTTGCGTCGGCGATCTGTCCCCAACGGCGCATCTGGGTCAGATACCAGATCGCATCTGAATAGTAGGGGTAGGTGGCGTTGTAGCGGAAGAACACGTTGAAATCGGGCACGTCGCGCTTGTCACCCTTTTCATATTCAAAGGTGCCGGTCATCGAGTTGGCGATGACGTCATAATCCGCGCCCACGTATTCGGAACGGCTGAGGATCTCCACCGCTTCTGGGCGGTTGGCGTTGTCGTTTTCATCCAGCCACATGGCGGCACGGATCAGCGCTTTGGTGATGGCCAGTGTGGTCTGGGGGTTTTCTTGTTGGAACTCCGCCGACAGGCCAAAGACCTTTTCAGGGTTGTTTTTCCACAGTTCATAGTCGGTGATCACCGGCACACCGATGCCTTTGAACACGGCCTGCTGGTTCCACGGTTCCCCCACGCAGTAGCCATAGATGGTGCCTGCCTCCATCGTGGCGGGCATCTGCGGCGGCGGGGTTACAGACAGCAGAACATCGGCGCCGATCTGACCGCTCACGTCCTCTGGCGAATAAAAGCCCGGCTCCAGTCCGCCAGCGGCCAGCCAGTAGCGCAGTTCGTAGTTGTGGGTGGATACGGGGAACACCATGCCCATGTTGAACGGCTTGCCCTCGTCGGCGTAGGCATCGACCACCGGTTTCAGCGCGGAGGCGGAAATCGGGTGGATCGGTTTGCCCGCGTCATCATGGGGGATGTGCTGTTTCATCTCGTCCCAGATTTCATTGGATACGGTGATACCGTTGCCATTCAGATCCATCGAGAAAGGGGTGATGATATGCGCCTCGGTGCCATACCCGATGGTGGCGGCCAGCGGCTGACCGGCCAGCATATGTGCACCGTCCAACGTGCCAGAGATCACGCCGTCCAGCAGCACCTTCCAGTTGGCCTGTGCTTCGAGCGTCACAAACAGGCCCTCATCCTCGAAATAGCCCTTTTCATAGGCCACGGCGAGCGGTGCCATGTCTGTCAGTTTGATGAAGCCGAATTTCAACTCATCCTTTTCTACATCCAGCAGTTCCGCCATCGCAGGCGAGGTCAGGAGGGTGCTGGCAGCAAGCAGTGAAGCAGTTTTCAAAGTAAGGCGTTTCATATCAAGTCCTCTGTTGCAGTCCTTTTGCGGGCGTCCCAATTCCCTGTTTTGTAACGGAAAAAGCCGCCCGACAGGTCTGACACGGGAGGTGGTCAGACAGGTCGAGCGGCTTTGCTCCAGTGTAACGCGACCCAGAAAGGGAGGAGGAGGGCCGTGTTAAGTATCGGAACGCCGTTGTTCCGGTTGTTTATGATCCTGCGACGATTACGGCGGTGCAGCAATAAAATTGAAACGATTTTGCTGCGCTGCCGCATTTGACGTGGGGTTGTGCACAATTTTTGATCAGGCAATTTGCTCAAGATCAAAAATCCGGCCATCAAAGAAGGAATCAGGCGGTAGGATCAGGCGCCCGTTTTCTGACCCCAAGGCGCTGGGATGGCTCAGCGCACCTTCTAATTTGGACGATGCACCGGGCAACCCACGGGTCACGTGCGCCAGATACTGGCGATGCAGATCACTGCGGAAAACACTTTTGGCGCGTTCTGCGGCCTTCACCGGATCGCCGCCATGGCGCCGCGCCAGTTGCACGCCGATCCACGCGGCTTGCGATTGCCACGGGAAGGTCGCCGCCCCTTCGAAGAAGTCGACAAAGCGCGGCACCTGCCGTTCCTCGCCGCGTGCGGAAATGACCAGACGCCCTGAGAGCGCTCGGTCGATCAGGTCGGGCGACACGCCCAGATGTTCGGGGCGTGACAGGATTTCTGCGCAGGTGGTCATGTTTTGCGCCTGACCCAGCCAGCGACCGGCGCGCCACAGGCTGCGGATCAGGCGACCAGCGATATCGGGATGGCGATCCGCCCAGCCATGGCGGGTGGCCAGCACCTTCTCTGGTGCGCTTTGCCAGATCGCCTGACCTGGCAACAGCAGCTCCCCAACGCCATTTTCAACGGACATGGTGCCCCACGGCTCGCCCACGCAAAAGGCATCGATTTCGCCCTTGGCCATCGCTTCGGCCATCAGGGGCGGGGGGACGGTATGAATGCTGGGGCGGCGATCTTGTGGCAGGCCGATGGCATCCAGCCAGTAAAACAACAGCTCCGCGTGCATGGAAAACGGGAAGGGAATGCCAACGCGCAGGGGCTGGTCGAGGCCCAATAGGGCCTGACCGGCGGCGGTCGCATCGTCAAAGCCGAACCGATGCCCGCTGCGGCGCAGTTGACCCGCCACAGCGGGGCTGAGGCCTATAACATTACCATTGAGTGACAGGACCGACAGCACCTCCAAGGGCTGCGCCGATCCGCCCAGTCCAAGGGCGGTGGCAATCGGCAGCGGCGCCAGAAGATGTGCGGCCTCCACATGTCCCAGTGCCAGATAATCACGCAGCGCCGACCAGCTGGGCGCGCGATACAGGTCCAGTTGCAGGCCTTCTTCCTCATCAAAGCCCAGTTCGCGGGCAATGATCAGCGGTGCCGCATCGACAAGGGGGATATAACCAACAGGCACGCGCATCGTCATGACAGGAGCCCCGCTGTGCTGACCAATGCCTCTGCTACTTCGGGCAGTTTGCGGCCCTGATCCATCGCCGCCCGGCGCAACAGCGCATAGGCCTCATCTTCGCTGATGCCGCGGGCTTTCATGAGAATGCCTTTGGCGCGGTCGATGGATTTGCGTTCCTCCAGCGCGCGGCGTGTCGCCTCCAGCTCAGTGCGCATGCGGCTGACCATATGGAAACGGGTGATGGCGGCATCCAGAATGGGAATCAATCGTTCCTGTTGCAGGCCATTGACCACATAGGCAGAGACGCCCGCCTCAATCGCCGCCTTGGTTAGCGCACCATCGGATTGATCGACAAACATCGCAACGGGACGTTCCATTGGGCCAGAGGCGAGCGCCAGTTCTTCCAGCGCATCGCGAGACGGGTTGGCCATGTCGATCAGCACAATATCGGGATCCAGTGCCGCAATGCGCCGCGCCAGCCCACTTTCGTCCGGTATAACGGTGATGTCGTGAGCGCCGGAGGCGGTGAGCCCCTCGACGATCTGGTCCGCGCGGTCGCGGTCCTTTTCGACGATAATGATAGAGAGGTTCTTGGGCATGGCGGCGCGCTTCCGTGGCTATTGCGCCCGGATTTTCCGCATTGCAGCATTTTTGTGCAAACTTAACGCTGGGTTGCTGTTGGTCTACGGCGTCCCGCGCCGCATTTTTAAGCGACAGCTATAGGCTTGGGCAGATTTCTGAATCAGAAATCCAACCCTAAATCCAGCGTCTGCGCAGAATGGGTCAGCGCACCGGAGGATATATAGTCGACACCCGTTGCCGACACTTCGGCAATCCGTTCCCGTTTCATGTTGCCGGAGGCTTCCAGCACCATGCGGCCTGCGTTCATCGTCACAGCCTCGCGCAGGGTGGGGGTGTCCATATTGTCCAGCAGCACGACGTCTGCACCCCCAATGCTCAGGACCTCATCCAGCTGGGTCAGCGTGTCCACCTCAATCTCCACCCGGACCATATGGCTGGCGTGGGCTTTGGTGGCCTCCAACACAGCGCGCACACCACCGGCGGCGGCGATGTGGTTGTCCTTGATCAGGATCGCGTCGGACAGGCTGAAACGGTGGTTGAAACCACCGCCATGCAGCACGGCCTGTTTTTCTACGATGCGTAGACCCGGGGTGGTTTTGCGGGTACAGGTGATGCGGGCGTTGGTGCCTGCGGTCTCGGCCACGAAGCTGGCGGTCAGGGTAGCAATCCCCGTCAGGCGGCCGGCAAAGTTCAGCGCTACACGTTCGCCCGACAGGATCGAGGTGGCGGGGCCTTCGATCTCCATCAGGGTGTCGCCCTTCGCGATCGCCTCGCCATCCTGTTTCAACATGCGAATGTCCAGCGTGGGATCGACAAGACGAAAGGCAATTGCCGCCACCTGCATGCCCGACACAACGCCATCCGCGCGGGCGTTCAGCCGTGCAGTGTAGCGCACATCGGCGGGGATGACCGCGCGGGTGGTGATGTCACCATAGGTGCCCAAATCCTCCATCAAGGCGGATTTTACCAGCGGTTCCAGGATCAGGTCAGGCAGGGTGGCATAGGTCATGATGGATCACTCGTATCTTTGGCGCAGCTTTAGCGCCTCTGTCAGGGTCAGGCGGCTACGCTGTCCGGTGTCGCCTTTGGTCTCGGGAAAATCAAGCCGGCAGTGGGCGCCACGACTTTCTTGCCGCATCAGGGCGGCGGCGGTGATCAGCGTTGCGGTGGCGGTCATGTTGGTAAAACTTGGGCAGGGGGCGTGGGTGGCCTCAAGGGATGCGATCTGGTGCAGCGCCTTTTCGAGACCTGTGGCGTCACGCAAGACGCCGACGTTCTGAGTCATGCACGCACGCAGGGCCTCAACGGCCTGTGGATCAGGATATGTTCCGGTGCCAGTGAAAGTCAGTTCAACACGGGCGGAACCCATCGCATCTGGCACGGCGTTGGCTATGTCACGGGCGCAAATGCGGCCATAGACCAGCGCCTCCAGCAATCCGTTGGACGCCAGACGGTTTGCACCATGCAGACCGGTC
The DNA here is from genome assembly GCF_022347685.1 of Thalassobius sp. Cn5-15. Classification (GTDB taxonomy): domain Bacteria; phylum Pseudomonadota; class Alphaproteobacteria; order Rhodobacterales; family Rhodobacteraceae; genus Thalassobius. The sequence goes on along the minus strand of NZ_JAKRGF010000001.1, from coordinate 976,131 downwards.
GAGGAGGCTTCGCCACAAACCCAGAGGTTTTGCAGGGATGCACGGCCTTCTGCATTCACCGCGATGCCACCCATGTGATAATGCGCGGCGGCGGCGACGGGGATGGTGTGTACCTCTGGGTCCAGACCAGCGCGCGCGCAGGCCTCGGCCACGGCCAGAAACTGCGTCTTGATTGCCGCACCGATGGCTTGGCGAGTGTCGAGCGCGGGTTTGCGGCCCGCTTGGGTTTCGGCGTAGATCGCGCGGGCGACCACATCGCGGGGGGCCAGTTCGGCATCTGGATGTACGTCGGTCATGAACCGATGACCGTCTGCGTTGACCAAAACCGCGCCTTCACCGCGCAGCGCCTCGGTGGCCAGTGGCGCCGGATCTTCGCCCATGTCGATGGCGGTGGGGTGGAACTGTACAAATTCGGCATCGGCAATCATCGCCCCTGCGCGTGCTGCCATGCCGATCACCTGCCCACGAATACGCGGCGGGTTGGTGGTGAGTTTGTAAAGACCGCCTGATCCACCACCTGCCAGCAATACAGCTGGGGCGTTGATCAGCACAGGCGCCTTGCCGCCTGCCGCAGGCTCGACCCAGACGCCAGTTACAGTTTTCCCACTGACGCTGCTGCCAGTCGTTTCCAGACCGGAGGCCAGAACGCCCTCCAGCACCTGTACGGATGGGGTTGCCGCCACCTCTGCGATCAGGGCGCGCATGATCTCGGCCCCGGCCTGATCCCCTTTGACCCTGACCACACGGGCGTAGCTGTGCGCGGCTTCACGCGACAACACGTAGCCGCCGTTTTTGTCCCGATCAAATGGCGTGCCAAGGCGGGTGAGGTCTAGAATGTGATCTCGCGCCTCGCGCGTCACACGCGCAGCCACCGCTGCGTCTACGGTGCCAGCACCTGCGGCCAGTGTGTCGCTGGAATGGCTGTCAGGACTGTCGGGGTCGCGCATGGCTGCGGCGACGCCGCCCTGCGCCCAAGCGGATGATGCACCTTCGCCCAAGGGATCGGGCGAGATCATCAAAACAGGACGCGGTGCCAAATGCAGCGCTGCATAAAGTGCTGCCAGCCCGGCGCCGACGATCACGATGCGATCTGTGGTGATGGGCGTGGTTTCGATCTGTTGCGGTGTTTGAGGCAAGCTCTCTCTCCATAGACACGAGCCGGATCGTCAGGCGGTACGACTCTGGCCAAAGGATGCTGGCACCAAAGGCTGGCAAACTGGTGTGGGGCGGGGAAGGCGGGCCTTAGAGGCCCATCTTGCGGCTGACGTCGATCATGCGCTGCACCGCCAGACGCGCGCCCTCGGCGACCTCTGGGTCCACCTCAACAGGGGTGGACATGGTGTGCAGGCTATAGAGGACCTTTTCCAGCGTGATCTTCTTCATGAAGGGGCACATGTTGCAGGGGCCGACGAAATCCACATCCGGCAGCGCGTCCGAAATGTTGGAGGCCATCGAACATTCTGTCACCAGCATCGCCTTTTTGGGGCGCTCTGTTTCAACATAAGAGATGATGCCGGAGGTCGAGCCGGAGAAGTCAGCCTCATTCACCACATCAGGAGGGCATTCGGGATGAGCGATGATACGGGTACCGGGGTTCCATTCGCGGAACTCGCGCAGGTCCTGCGCGGTGTAGCGTTCATGCACGATGCACGACCCTTCCCACCAGACGACGTTTTTCTGCGGCACCTGTTTGGCGACGTTCTGGGCCAGATACTGGTCCGGTGTCATGATCACCGTGTCACTGTCCATCGCCGCGACGATCTGGGCGGCATTCGACGAGGTGCAGCAGATGTCAGACGCTGCCTTCACCTCGGCGGTGGTGTTCACATAGGTGACCACCGGCGCACCGGGGTATTTGGCGCGCATTTCTGCGATACCTTCAGCAGTGATGGAGGAGGCGAGGGAACAGCCTGCTTCCATATCCGGCATCAGCACGGTCTTTGACGGGTTCAGGATTTTCGAGGTTTCCGCCATGAAGTGCACGCCCGCCTGAACGATGACGTCCGCCTCCACCTTGGTGGCCTCGATCGCCAGCTGCAGGCTGTCGCCCACTACATCGGAGATGCCGTGGTAAATGTCTGGCGTCATGTAGTTGTGGGCCAGAATAGCAGCGTTGCGCTCTTTTTTCAGGTCGTTGATGGCCTTGACATAAGGCGCATAGACCACCCAATCGGGGGGCGACACCACGCGGTCCATACGCGCGTAGATATCTGCCATACTGTCGGCGAGTTTCTGATCAGGGCTAAGGTCGTAATGCGCGCCAAGTTCAACACGCAGATCGCTGAGATCGAGCAAGCAACTGTCCTCCTTGAAGGTGCCTGGCCGGATGGCTTGGGGGCGGGGTATATGTGGAAAACACGGCCCTCGCCAGTGAATTTCGCCATATATGTCCTGAGTTGTCATATTTTTGTGAAGATTTGACGGGACGGAGTTTCCGAAAGGGGACCATTGGGTCTGTTTGGGGCGGGATGTCTGCGCGGATCGCTTGCATGTTGTGAGCGGGGGCGTCAGCATGGGTTTCACAGTGATTATAGCCCGCATGAGGTGTCCTTCCATGTCTGAGTATCTTTTCGATCCCGCGCCACAGCCCACGATCGAGGTGCAGGGGACAGAGGCCCTTTATCCCATCCACAGGATTTTCTGCGTTGGCCGCAATTATGAGGCGCACGCGCGCGAAATGGGGACCGAGGTGGACCGCGAAGCACCGTTCTATTTCACCAAATCAGCCCATGCAGCCCTGCCTGGCGGTGCGACATTGTCCTATCCTCCCGGCACCGCCGATCTGCATCACGAGATGGAGCTGGCCGTTGCGCTTGGTGAAACAGTGTTTCGTGCCAATAGGGTACAATCTGTGCAGGCAGTTTTCGGTTATGGTTGTGCGCTGGACATGACGCGGCGCGATCTGCAGGCCAAGGCGAAGGAGAAGCGCCGCCCGTGGGATCTGGGCAAAGATTTTGAGGGCGCGGTGGTGCTTGCCCCGCTGACGCGGGCAGGTGAGTGGGACCCTGTCGTGTCGCAGGCGATCCGGCTGAAGGTCAACGGCGAGATGCGTCAGGACGCGACGCTGGATCAGATGATCCATAATGTGGCCGCCATCATATCGGATCTGTCGCAATATTATCACCTGCGGGCGGGGGATGTGATCCTGACCGGCACGCCTGCCGGCGTTGGTGCCGTTAAGGCAGGGGATCAACTGGTGGGGCAGATTGACGGATTGGAACCTGTGCGCCTGACCCTTGGCGCTGCAGTCTAATCCGCGCGCGCAAGCAGCCCTGACACGATTTTTGCTAAAACTTTTCTGATTTACGCCGATTTAACGAATACCCCCCATACTTTCGCAGGTAGACCCAAACCTATTCTCACCCGGCACCGTCCTATGTGATCTGGCGCGGGGCCTGCGGTGTGCGGCAAGATGTTTGTAACAAGACGGAACTTGTTGTGGCGTTTTTGCTGATGTGGCCAAGGTGGTCATGGGATCAGCGCCCATGGAAACGACCCGCGAAACGAAAGGACTGTTCAAATGTTGAGACTGTTTAAAACCTCTTCTCTGGATCACTCCGAACCCCGTGGTGGGGATGTTTCGCAGATGCCTTCGGGTTGGTGGATGGCGCCCTTTTTGCTGAGCGGCACTATGTTCTGGCTGTGGTTCATTCCCGTGTTGACCAAAACTGTCATCTGACACGGATACACCTTACCCAAGTCTGCGGGGGTGGTTTGTCCCCTAGCTATCCCAGCCCCGCAGCAAATTTCTCTCTCCAGTGAAAACGGGTGGTCCTTTCGGCCACCCGTTTTTGCGTGTGTGATCTGGTTTGACGTACACAGGGCTGTTTACGCCTATTGCCCGTTTAACAGACGCGGCAACACTTCGGCCAGTTTGGCAATCTGAAACCTCAACGCGCCTGCCAGTGACAGCATCGCACAGAAGGCCATAAAGGCAAGCTTCAGCGGCTGACCTTCGGTGATTGCCGCTTCGCCCAGCAGGAACAGGCCAACACCGGCGAAACACATCGTGGAAATCATCTGTCCGTAAGAGCCTTTTTCGCGGTTCAGCATGGGGTGTCCTTTCTATCAGGTGGCGCAAGGGATGCTGCGATCATGCAGCTTTCTTGCCATGTTCGTTAAAGCGGAAGTCATCGGGCAGGTCGACATCCGGCATGTCGGCGTCGGGCTCCTGATCCAGGTGATAGACATGGGCCAGAATGGTCGCCACAGCCGCATAAAGACCGGGGTGGATTTCGCCACCTAAAGGCGAGGTGAAGTAGAGCGCGCGGGCCAGAGGCGGCACCGGCAGGATGGTCACATCGTGTTCCTTTGCCAGTTCACGGATCTGGAAGGCCATCGCGCCTTCACCCAGTGCCAGAACGCGCGGCGCGTCATCCTCACCCGGCACATAGCGCAGCGCGACGGAGAAGTGTTTGGGGTTGGTGATGATTGCGGTGGCGTCTTTTACATCATCCAACGCAGCGCGACGGGCGGCACCACTTTGTGCGGCCTCCATCTGTTTGCGGCGGATCGCGCCTTTGACCTCTGGCGAGCCTTCGGTCTGTTTGCTCTCATCTTTGATTTCCTGCAGCGACATTTTCAGCTGTTTATTCATGCTGTGGATCTGCCAGATCAGGTCTACCGCACCGATGATGGCCAGCGCCAGAACCAGTGCCATCAGCACCTGATAGGACACAGACGACAGCATTGAAAACTGCGATCCCGCCTCCATGAACGCGGTGGTCGACAGTTGCGGCAGCCATTGCCACAGCACCAGACCGGCGGCGGCGCTCAGCATGGTGACCTTCATCACCGCCTTCAGCAGTTCCACCAGCGCCTTGGTGGACACCATGCGCTTGATGCCCTTAAACAGGTTCAGCTTGGAAAACTTGGGCTTGAGGTTCGAGGTGGCAAAGAGGATACCGCCGCCCATTGCTGCCTGCATCGCCACTGTGGCAAGCAACATCGGCACGCCCAGAACCATGCCGATGATCAGCACATGGCGCAACGAGTCATGCAGGCGTGTTATTATTAAACTGTCATAGTTTGCGGCGGTGCCAAAACGGAAAAAACTGGCAAAATCACGGGCCAGAATAGGTCCTGCGAAGCTGCCAGCCATCAAAATCACAATGGCGCTGAGCATAGAGGCGAAGACGAACATTTCTTTGGAGGTGACTGTCTTGCCCTCCTTTCTAGCGTCCGCTTTCTTTTTTGGGGTTGGCTCCTCAGTTTTTTCCTGACTGTCGCCTGCGCCACCTTCAGCCATTTGCCGCTCCTGTTAGCATCTGGGTCAGCGCGTTGATCGCTGCCTCGATTAGTTTGTTGTACGCCAGCCCCATCACTGGTGCGCCAAGGTACAAAAGAACCATGGTGACCGAGAGGGTGAGGGGGAAACCGAATGAGAAAATGTTCAGCTGCGGGGCCGACCGGGTCATCACGCCGATACCCATGTTCACCAAGAGCAGGACCGACACGACCGGCATCATCAGTTTGGTCGCATGGGCAAACATTTGCCCGCCTGCATCAATGCCTGCCTGCGCCACACCGGAGAAGTCAAAGACCGTGCCGGGGGGAATGTGGTTGTAGCTGTCCAGCACCAGACGAAACGCGGTCAGGTGGCTGTCTGTCGAGACAAACAACACCAGCAGGCCGAGGCTGAACAACTGAGAAATGACCGGCGCAGTGGCACCGTTCGTTGGATCGACCTGCGAGGCAAAGCCAAGGCCCGCGGTGGTCGCAATTCGGTCGCCTGCCACGGCGGCGGCGGCAAAGAAGATCGACAGGATCAGGCCGGAGGAGGCTCCAAGGGCAATCTCGCCCAGCACCATGCCGACGATGGCGGGGCTGGTCAGTGCCTCGACCGTGGGGAGCTGGGCGTAGGCCATAACCGGCAGTGTCAGAATGACAGAGGTCACAATGCGCACCTGCACCGGCACAAAACGCGCGCCGGTGATCGGTGCCGCCATGATAAAGGCGCCGATGCGGATCATCGCAAACATGAAGAGGAGCAGGATATCAAGCAGTCTTGAAATCTCGATCCCAGGCACGCCAGAGTCATATGTGACCAGATCAATAAACATCAGCGGATATTCGCAACCAGTTCAAAAATATGGATGAAGTAGTCTGACATCGTGGTCAGCATGAACCCGGATGCCAGTCCCATGGTCAGCAGCACAATGGCCAGTTTCGGGACAAAAGACAGTGTCGCCTCGTTGATTGATGTGGCAGCCTGAATGATGCCAACGGTCAGACCGACGGCCAGCGCGATGCCCAGCACGGGGCCTGCGGTCATCAGGATCTTCCAATAGGCGATCTGCAGCTGTTCGATATTTGCGTCAAAATCCATTGTTTATGCTCCCACACCGCTGGCGAATGAGTTGACAAGAGACCCCATGGTCAGCGCCCAGCCATCGACCAGCACGAACAGCAGCAGCTTGAATGGCAGCGACACCAACATCGGCGACAGCATCATCATACCCAGTGCCATCAGGATCGACGCGATCACCATGTCGATCACCAGAAACGGCAGGAACAACAGGAATCCGATCTGAAACGCTGTCTTCAGCTCCGAGGTGATGAAGGCCGGCAACATCACTGACAGCGGCACGTCCTCGTTGGTCTCGTAAGGGCCGCTTCCCGACAGGTCCATGAACATCATCAGGTCGTTTTGGCGAGTGTTTTCGATCAGAAAGCCGCTGATCAGCACGCGGGCGCGTTGGATCGCCTCGGGCGCGGCCATGTTGCCGTCCAGATAGGGGGCAACGGCGCTGTCAAAGACTTGTGTCAGCATCGGTTGCATAACAAAGAAGCCCAGGAACAGCGCGATCGCCACCAGCACCTGATTGGGCGGCGTCTGCTGTGTGCCCAGTGCTTGACGCAGGATCGACAGGACGATGATAATGCGCGTAAAGGCGCTCATCCCCAGGACAATCGACGGCAGTACCGTCAACGCGGTCATCAGCGCAAGGATCTGCAGGGAGAGAGAGTATTTCGTGCTTTCACCGCCGCCGGGGCCGATCAGTTCCAGCGCGGGCAGGCCCTGCGACAGAGCGGGGGAGGCGGTGAGCGTTGCCGCCGCGATGAGGAGGAGGGGGGCAGTCGCGCGCATCATGCGGCCACCTGTGCGATCTGGGCGACCTCTGCAGGCGTGACGCTTGCGGCTTTGGCATTCAGCGGGGTCACAACAGGAGCCTGACGTTTCGCGGTGACGATCAGAAACTCTTGCCCGTCCACGTTGAGCAGCATCGCGCGGCTGTCAGCGCCCAGTGCGGTCACTTCGGTAATCGCCATGCGACGATCTGTGGACAGTTTGCCCTTCAGCTTGCCCTTGTTGGTTTGCACCACATAAAGCGCCGCCAGAAGGACGGCCAGAAAGCCTCCTACAGTCAGCAGCTGATCGATTGTGACAATATCCATAACACGCCTCTCCTATCGGCCTCGATGACCAATTGGGGGCATGTTTCGTGCCAAGTGGTCGCGCGATGTGCCACGTGCGCAGCAAAATTCGCGCGGGTGCTGGGCCTGCGTGTGTTTGAGGGGGCTGGCAGGGGACGAGGGCCCCCTGATGTCAGGTTTTGCGGATCAGATCAGATGTTCACCCGATCTTTTGGATCGACAATGTCGCCAAACCGAATGCCAAAGCGTTCGCCGATCACCACAACCTCGCCCTTGGCGATTGTGGTGCCGTTGATCTGGATATCCAGCGGATCACCCGCCATCCGGTCCAGTTCTACAACCGATCCTTCGTTCAGTTTCAACAGATCTTCGATCGTGATCTGGGTGCGGCCGACCTCCACTGTTAGCCGTACTTTGACCGAGTCCAGAACGCCGAGGCCCCCCAAAAGGCCTTGATCCGTGGTATCGGGCAAGCCCGCGCCAGAGGTGGCGGGCAGACCAGCGGCTTCTTCCATCACGGTGTCATCACTCATCACAACGATCCTTTTACTTCGGGGTCTTGGCCGGTTTTGGGCATCTTAAGAGGTGGTTTCCGCCAGACGGCGGGTGAGGTTCAGGGCAGATTTGCCAGAGGCTTCGCCAAGGTCGGCGTCAAACAGCGGCCGGCCTTCGACGATCAGTTTCGGGGCAGGGGTCATTGCCACCGGAACCACATCGCCTGCCGCGACCTGGCCAATGCGGCCAAGCGGCAGTTGCGGTTCAGCCAGAATGGCAGTGACATCCAGCGGCACCTGTAGCACCGCTTGTTCCAGTTTCTCGCGCCATGTCATGTCCTCTTCCATCAGGTCAGAGTGCATGCGCGACCGCAGCTGCGCGGCGATGGGTTTCAGCGTCTGCAGCGGATAAATCACATCAAAGTTCGCCGGATCGGTATCGGGCAGCTGCACCATAAAGGAGCAGTTGATCACCATATCCTCGGCATCGGCGAAGGAGGCAAAGCTGAGGTTTTCCTCACGTGCTTGTAGTTCAAAATTGATCGGCATCAGGTCACGCCAGGCCAGTTCCAGCTGTTTGTTCAACCCGTCAGACACCAGTTCGATCACCCGCTGTTCGGTGCCGGTGAATTCGGTACGTGCCACCTGCAGCGAACTGATATCGCCGCCATAGTAGCTGTTGGTCAGCATCGACACGAAATCCGGCGGGATCACCAGCATCTGCGATCCGCGCAACGCCTCAATCCGGCTGGTGGTCAGCGAGACAAAGTTTTCTACCTGATCGGTGTAGTCAGAAAAGGTCTTGATCTCAGGCGGGAATGACGAAATCCGCGGCTGTAGACGCAGCATCGGCAGGAAAACCGAACGCGCCAATCGGCAGAACCGTTCGTTGATCATCCGCAACCCGTAGTAGTCGCCCATCAGCGACAGATTGTTATCGCCAAATTTGTACGGCTTATAACTTATGTCACCATCGAGCATTTCGCCGTTTTCGTCGGCGTCGAGGTTCATAAGGTCGCCAACAAGATTGGCAAGCTCGGTACTGGAAAGTTTATGCCCAACCATCAGTGCGGCCTCACTGCATCACGAAGGTGGGGAAGAAGACGCTTTCGATGCCGCCGAACCCTTCCAGCGTTTCAAGACGGCGATTTACCACCGTCAGCAGTTCTTCTGACAGACGGTCACGGCCATCGGTGCCTTCGACATCTGCCTCTGTGTACGTGGACAGCACGGCCAGAATGTCCGAGCGCAGCGCCATTTCATGGGTCTGGACGTTGTTCAGCACCGCTTCGTCATATTGCGTTGACAGACCGATGCCCAACTGCAGGAACCTGCTGGACCCTTTGAGGTTGGTTGTCAGCGGGTCGGGAAACTCGAAGTATTGGGTGACGAACATCGGCTCTTCGGGCAGTTCCTTGGAAACTTTCATCGGGCCTTCTTCGCCCATCTCCTCAGTGGCGGGGCCGGTTTCCTCGATCAGGCGCAAAACTTCGTCGGCTGGGCTCATGCTGGATTCGGCAAAATACTTGCCGCCAAAGAAGCCGCCACCGGCCAGACCCGCGCCCACAACCATGAGCAAAATCATTTTGACTGCGCCGCCTTTTTTCTTGGCGGGGGCGTTTGCTGTTGCGTCTGCCATTACCTTTTTCCTCAGGCCAAAATATCAATGCCGTCGTCATCGTCGGCGGTGTTCATCTGCCCAGCCTCGCCGCCCAGAACCTGTGCGGTGGCCAAGCTATTCGTATCGTCGGACTGGTCTTGCCCGGGCGCGCCATTGCCGCCCTGACCCCCCAATCCTGTCTGCGCACCACCTTGCTGACCCGAAGAGGCGTTATGCTGACTCAGATCCAGCCCCGCCTTCGACATCAGATCGGCAAGCCGCGCCTGGTTGTCATTCAACAATCGTGCCGAAGCGTCATTGTCTGTAACAATTGTCACCGCAACTGCGTTTTCGCGCATTTCCATGCGGATGGTCATCCGTCCCAGACGTTCGGGCTGCAGAGCGATTTCAATATCGCCCTGGGTCAGGTCACGCGCTTCTTTGATCATCGCGGTCAGCTGTGTGGGCCATTCACGATCTGTCATGACCAGGCTGCGGGGCAGCGGGGCGGCTTGCGCGGGATTGAGTTGGGCCTGTGCCACCTCTGGCGCACTCATAGCCTGCGTTTGACCCAATTGGGTGACGTTTAGCGGCTGCTCGGCTGTCTGAACGTTGGTTTGAGCGGTCTGGGCTTGTAGTTGGACCTGCGCAGGTGTTTGCGCGGTCGTGGTGGTCAGTTTCAGTTCCGCCTTCAGCTCGGCCATCATGCCGGTGTCGGATCCTGCCGGTTTGACGGCGGTGGGATCATAGGCGGCTTCGGTCAGGGGCATGTCTGCGCTCGGGCCTGTGGACTGCGCTGGAGTCGACTGTGTCAGCGGGTTTTGGGCCTGCGCTGAGTGCGCCTGAGCCTGTGCCTGAGTGATGCGGGCAATCGCGGTTTGGGCCTGCGGTGTCATAGCCGCTGCCGGTACGGCGTTTTGTGTAGCCTCTGCTGCCTTTGTACTGGCTGGCAGTTTATCTGCCAACGCAGCGCGCAGTGCGTCTTCTGCCATAGCCGCGGGGCGGGTATTGGCCGAGGTTTGCGTGGTTGTCGCCTGAGCCGCGGCTTTGGCAGCCATGTCGTCCAATGCCTCTGCACTCAATTCTGTGGTTGGGGTCTGCCCTGCGGACAGGGATTTACCATCAGCTTTGCGCATCAGGGCCTGACGTTCGGCCACTTGCGCCCCGGAGAGTTGCGCTGCAGTGATCGGCGTCTGACCAGCGGCCTTGCGGGCGGCGTCGCCCTCAGCCATCAGTTTCTGCATAACGGCATCGCCTGCCTCCGTTGCGGCCTCATCACTGAGCGGCGCGATAGAGAGGGTCCCGGATTGGGTGGCGATGGCCGCGCCGCCGACGGTGAACATAACACCTGCGGCTGCCTGTTCAGGCGTTAAGCCGTCGATCGCTTCGCTGCCCGCCTGTAGAAGTGCCAGTGCGTCTGGGTCCAGTGTTTCAATGCCTTCAGCACTGACACCGCCAGCGCCGAGGGACAGGCCCGCACCGTCGCCCACCGCTTGCGCGCCCTGCATCAGGGCGGCGAAATCGGCCGCAGGTGCGGTGGTTGAGGCCATCGCCAAAGAAGAGGTGGTTGCCGCGGCTGCGCCGTGGATCGGCAGGGTGGGGCTTTGGCTGGCGCTGGGAGAGGATGCAACAGGGTTTTGCATGAGTGACTTCGGGTCCTTGAAACTGGATTTGCACTATCCGCTGCAGCATCCGTGCCAAGGCGACACAAACCCGTTGTAATTTTGTTCAAGTGTAGTGTGTTCAGTCAGAATTTTGCTGAGCGGACAGCTTGTTGGCTTTGTCAGTCAGCATGTCCAATTTGTGACCGCTCTGGGCCAGTTCGGTCTGCGCCTTTTTCAGGCGCCGCTCTGACTGTGCTTTTTGCAGGCTCAGTGTGCTGCGAAAGCCCTCCAACTGCTGACCAAGGCGCAACGCCCCCGCCAGTTGGGCCGACGTTTTAGCTGCCCGCAATTGCCCGCCATGTTCATCAAGCATCCGGTTGATGGAGCCTGCCTGTGCGGTGATGTTGTTCATCTCGTCCTGCGCACGGCGCAGGCGTTTGGCCAGATCGGCCTGCTTGACCGTTTCGGCCTTGGCCATCAGATGCAGGTGGTTGCCGTTTGGTTTCGTCATCTTTCACGTTCTCAGGCGGTCATGCCGATCAGCTCGATCAGCTGTTTCTGGCTTTCAGCGAAGGTGACCTTTTCATGCTTCATCTGGCAGATGAAACTTTCGATTTGCGGCCAGTTCTTGATCGCGGCGTCCAGATCCTTGTCCTGACCGGCACTGTAGCCGCCCATCAACATCAGATCGCGGTTTTCATTGTAAAGAGAAATGAGGCGCCGCAGCCGCTGGCTGGCGGTGACATGTTCCGGTGGGACGATGTCGTTCATCACCCGACTGACGGAAGCCGGCAGGTCAATTGCTGGATATATTCCGCGTTGCGCCTGTGCACGGCTTAGGACCATGTGGCCGTCAAGGATCGCACGGGCTGAATCCACCACCGGATCGTTGGTGGTGTCATCGCCATCTGCCAAAACGGTATAAAGCGCGGTAATCGTCCCCTGACCGGGCAGGCCGGGGCCGCAGCGTTCAATCAGTGACGGGATCATCGAGATCACCGAAGGTGTGTAGCCCTTCGCGGTGGGTTGTTCCCCCAGCGCCAGTCCCGCCTCGCGTTTGGCGTGGGCCACGCGGGTGAGGCTGTCCATGATCAGCAGCACATCCTTGCCTTGATCGCGGAAATACTCGGCAATGGCGGTCGTGCGGTTCGCAGCGCGCAGGCGCAACAGCGGCGATCGGTCCGCAGGCACGGCGACGACGCAGACCCGCGCGGCGGCCTCTGGGGTCATCACGCGGCTGACAAAATCGCCCACCTCACGCGCCCGTTCACCGATCAGACCCACGATGATCACGTCGGCGGTGGTGTTGTGGGTCATCATTTCGATCAGTACGGATTTACCCACACCCGATCCCGCCATAATCCCCACGCGTTGCCCGCGTCCGATGGTCATGGAGGAGTTGAGGATGCGCACCCCCACATCCAGCACGTCCTTCACCGGGCCACGGGCCAGCGGGTTCAGCGGTTTTCCGGCCAGAGGCCAGAGGTCCGAAGGTTTCGGCGCTGGCCGTCCGTCCAGCGGCGCACCACTGGCGTCAATTACCCGGCCAAGGAGTTCCGGCCCTACCTCACACAAACGTCCTGCACGGCGTAGCACCACCGGATCGCCTAGCGTGATCTGTGCCCCAGCTGTGTCGAGGAAGAGGAGGTTCTTGCCATCGGAAAAGCCCACAACCTCGCCCTCTACAGGCGTTGCATCGGGACCAGCGTGGCGCGGATAGATCAGGCACAGATCCCCGGGAGAGGCTGGAAAGCCCGAGCATTCCACCACCAATCCGTCATAGCGCACCACCTGACCGCTGATCTGAGGGGCAGAACGTTCGGGCAGGGTGGCCAGATCATGGCTGAGCCGTTCCATCACTGTCGGGCTCATGCGGTTTTGCCTTCGATCTGCAAATCACTGTCGTCCCAATCCACCGGCAGGGCGCCATCGGCAAAATCGGACAACGCTGATTGTACGCGGTTGGGGCCAGAGCGGATATCAACCGCACCGCGGGGCAGGGCGACATCGGCCTGCAGGATACAGCCCTCGATCAGTTCAGACCCTTCAAGGGTGGGTTCAATCGCGTTCAGATCTTCGGGGTTCAGGTGGATCTGGGTGCAGTCAACGGTTTTGCCCACACGGTCCACCAACTCGCCCACTTTCTGGGCAAAGGCAGCGGGCAGGGCGTCGATCTGTTGACCGGCCAGATCGCTGGCCAGCGTCAGCAACGTCTGTTCCATCGCGTTGCGCAGGGCGCTGTGATGATCGGCGGCATGATCGGTCAGCGACGTGGTCAGATCGGTGAACAGCCGCGCGGCCTCTTCCATCTGCGCCTGAGCTTCGGGGCAGGGGCCGGCAGGGGCGGGGGCCTGTGCAGGCGGTGCTTCGCTGAGCCCTTTCTGATATCCTTCGGCGTAGCCTTCAGTGTAGCCTGCCTTGCGCGCCGCGGCTTCTTTGGCGGCGGGATCCTCTTCGGCGGGAGCGTCGGCAGCGGTGTCATCTGCATCGCGCGTCTGGATCGGCTGACCTACCCCCGCTGCCTCAAGTGCGGCATCAGCTGGCGTGCCGACGGGGATATGTTCCGCCGGCATGTCGTCTATGCTGACCTCTTCAAAGGCGCGCGGGCGGAAGTTGCCATCGCGGTTTTTGCGCAGGATGTCATTGATCGATTCAATGTCCAGCGCCTGAACCGATAGGTCCTTGTGAAAGCCCATTGTGCTCTCTCCTTCTCAGCCGGGGTGTTAAACCATGACCTCGCCGCCACGACCGGCAAGGGTGATGGTGCCCTCATCCGACAGGCGACGGGCTACAGCGATAACATCTTTCTGTGCGGTCTGCACTTCGGTCAGACGGACGGGACCAAGCGCCTCCATCTCATCCACAATGGCGGCGGCAGCACGGGTGGACATACAGCCCAAGAGCTTGTCGCGCAGAATTTCGTCGGCGCCACGCAGCGCCAGAACGAGCGTGCGGTTTTCCACTTCGCGCAGCAGTGTCTGAATGGCGCGATCGTCGGATTTGATGAGGTTGTCGAAGACGAACATGTTGTCCTGCAGTGCAGTAACCAGCGTTTTGTCCTGCTTCTGCACGTCCTTCATGATGCGGCTTTCCATGTCCTGCTTGGTGAAGTTCATAATCCGCGCGGCCGCTTTCACGCCGCCCATCTGGCTGGCGCGCAGGGTGGTGTTTTCCTGGAACTTTTTCTGGATCACCTGTTCCAGATCCTTCAACGCCTCCGGTTGCACATTGGCGAGGTTGGAAATCCGGTGGATGATATCGGATTGCACATCTTCAGGGATCAGTTTCAACACCTCTGCGCCGGTGACCGGCTCCAGCGAGGCAATGACCAGCGCGATGATCTGCGGGTGTTCATCGACAATCAGTTCCGCCACCGCGGGCGCGTCCATCCATTCAAGGATCTCGATCGGACGATCCGAAGAGGTACGTGGGATCCGGCTGAGGACCGAATGTGCCTTGTCATTGCCCAGAGCTTTGGTCAGCACATCCTTGATGTAAGCGTTCACGCCCACGCCCAGCCCGGTCTGTTCGCGCAGGTCATGCAGAAACTCGTTCAGCACCGCATCGACGGTCGAATGTTCTACATTGCGCACCATGTACATTGCGGTGCCCAGTTGTTGCACCTCATGCGGGTTGAGATAGCCAAGGATCTTGGCGGCGGCGTCTTCGCCGAACAGCATCATCATCACGGCCGCTTTCTGGGTGCCGCCAAGGTCGTCGATTGTCAGGGGCTTGGGCATTGTTCAGATCACTTCAGCTGAGAGGAGTCTTCTTCGATCATCGACTTAAACGCGGTGGCGATGCGGTCGCCGTCGCTGTGGGTCAGGTCGCGGATCAGGGCGAGTTTTTCTTCGTAGGACACATGGGACCAAGGGTTGCCGACGGGTTCGAACCCATCCAGACGCGCGCGCACTTCGGCCAGAGTTTCCCCGGGTCCCACCTCAATCACATCACCCAGACCACCGGGTGCGCCACCGATCGGGGCACCCATCCCCAGGGGCGAGGCTGGTGCAGCAGGAGAAAATAGCAGGCGGTCAACAATCGGTTTCACCAGACCCAGCACCACGATGGCAAGGACGGCAATCTGTGCACCATAACGAGCGGTGTCCATGACCCATGCTTCTTTGTACCAGGGCATCGAAACCTCAGAGAAGGTATCGATAAAGGGTTGGGCGGACAGGGTCACAGTGTCGCCGCGACGGCCCTGAAACCCGATGGCCGAACGCACCAGCGCCTCTGCGTCTTTCATCACCGACTCGGGCAATGCACCGGGCACCAGCGATCCGTCTTCGGCCATCGTGCCTGCAGGGGTGCGCAACAGCACGGCGGCATGGATGCGCACGATCTGGGCGCTGGAGGGTTGTTTGGTTTCAACGCGGCGGCTGACCTCATAGTTGCGGGTCGAGTTTTCAGTGTTGTTTTCGATCTGCCCACCGGCAAAGCTGGTCGGGCCGTTTTCCACCAGCTGGGTTTCCTGCGGCGGGGTGTTGGACACCGCACCGGGAATGCCACGTGCCTGCTGGGTGTTGTTCTGCTGGGTCATCTTCTGCTCGGAACGAATGACCGAACCGTTGGGCATGTACTGTTCTGCGGTGATCTCGGAGCGGGTGAAATCCATATCCACCGTCACCTCTGCCGCCACATTTCCGGCGCCGACGATGGGCGAAAGCAGCGCCTCAATCCGTTGACGGTAATGGGTTTCCATTTGCTTGCGGTGGCCCAGCTGCTGGGTCGACAGCGCACTCAGGGGATCGTTGCTTTCGCGCGACAGCAGGCGGCCGGTCTGATCGACAACCGATACATTGGCGCGGGTCATTCCGGGTACGGAGGTGGACACGAGCGAGACAATCGCACTGACCTGTCCGTCATCCAGCGCACGGCCCGGGGCCACCTGCACAAAGACAGAGGCGCGCGGCGGTTTGGTGTCGCGGATAAAGGCGGTTTGTTCCGGCAGCGCCAGATGCACACGCGCAGACGTCACGTTGGAAAATTCGGTGATCGAGCGGGCCAGATCCAGTTCATGCATGCGGCGCAGGCGGGCGGCTTCCACCGAACGCGACGCCCCCATCGGCATGTCATTGAGGGTCGAGATCCCGTCAGGCGTGCCTGCCGGCAGGCCTTCGGTGGCCAGCATCATGCGGGCTTTGTGATAATCAGCTTCTGTGACGCGCAGGGCGCCGGTGGATTGGTCGATGATGGCGTCGATGCCGCCGCCAGTCAGCACCTCAACCGCGCGGGCTTTGTCCGCTTCGGGCAGGTCGGTGTAGAGGCTCAGCCGTTTGGGCTGGGCCAGCATCATGTAAACCACAAGGCCAAACACCGCCACCACAACCAGAATGATTGCAGGCAGGGCGCGTCGCACCGCTGGCTGAGCCATCATTTCCTGTGCCTGTTCCAGATAGGCCCGGCCCTGTTGGGCGGGGGACTTGCCTTCGGCGGGGGCAACTGGATTGGTTGTGCTGTCCATCGAAACTCTCGTTCTATTTTGCCGTTAGATCCTGTTGAGGATCAGTTGCCGGATTACACCGGCATGTTCATGATATCGCGGTAAGCGGTCAGGGCCTTGTTACGGACCTGCATGGTCATCTGGAACCCTAGCGACGACACCTGCTGATCCACCATCACCGAAGCCAGATTGTCCGTGGCGCCGGTCTCATAGGCGTAGGCGGATTTGTTCGCTTTATCCTGTGCGCTGTTCACCTCTTTGATCGCGTCACCCAGCCGTTCGGCAAAGTTGGGGGCCTGCGGCTCAGCCGGATTGGGCAGGGCAGAGGGGATCGCCGAGGTCGTGTTTTGCAGCGAAGCCGCTGCACGCGCATTCAAAGCGGCCAGTGTCGAATTTCCAGAAAGGCTCGAAATAGTCATGGCTTACCTCAATATTTGCCCTCTTTTTTAGGCGGCGTGTGCTGCCATCGGGGCGCTGATGTTGAAACCGGGGATCATGGCTGCGTTGGCGGTCAGCATGATGTCTGCGGCGCTGACCACATCACCGGTGCGCAGAACCAGTGCACGCTGAACGACGTTTTCCAGTTCACGCACATTTCCGGGCCAGTCGTGGGCCAGCAGGGCGATCACTGCCTCATCTGCCAGAAGGGGCAGGTTTGTGCCTTCGGGGGTGTGGCGGCGGATCATAGCGGTTGCGAGTGCGGGGATATCCTGCGCGCGCGCGGCCAGTTCCTGTGTCGCCAGCGGGAAGACGTTCAGGCGGTAGTACAGGTCTTCGCGGAAGTTGCCTGCCTCGACCTCGGCCAGCATGTCACGGTTGGAGGTGGCGATCACGCGCACATCAACCTGCTCTTCTTTCTGGCTGCCCAGCGGGGTGACTTTCTTTTCCTGAAGTACGCGCAGCAGTTTGGCCTGAAGGCCCAGCGGCATTTCCGAGATTTCATCCAGCAAGAGCGTGCCACCGTCTGCGGCGCGGAAGATACCGCGGTTGGCAGTTGATGCACCGGTGAAGGCACCCTTTTCATGGCCAAACAGCATCGCTTCCAGCATGTTTTCGGGGATTGCCGCACAGTTCACAGCCACAAACGGCTTGCCTGCGCGGGGCGAACGGTCGTGGATCAGTTGGCTCAGCACCTCTTTGCCGGAACCCGTCGGGCCGTTGATGAAGACGGTGACATCGGTCTGGGCCACACGGGCCGCCAGATCCATCAGCGCGCCGGTGCTGTCAGCGGCGGCGACCATGCCACCGTGGGGGGTGGCGATCAGATCGGTCAGCGCCAGAAGCGACGGGGCATTGAGAGGCGGAATGGCAGAGCCGCGCAGCGGCAGGGTTACACGCTGCATACGGCCGCCCAGTTCTGCGGTGACAGAGAAGGCTTTGCCCGGTTCCACAATCACCATCTGCGCGATGCCAAGGGCACGTGCGGCAGAGACCAGACCGGATTGACCACCGGCGGCTTTCTCGGCGGCAGCGGAACATACCAGCGTGTTGCCTTTACCAGGGTTGGTGTCAGGTACGCCCAGTGCGTCGATCAACACCGTGTCGATCCGGCGACGCTGCAACAGATCCGCCACTGCGGTCGCGTCGTCAAATTCTTGTGCGATGATGAAGATCTTGGCCATTGGTGCCTCCTGCGATTGCTGTCGGTTTCTAAGAAGCAGGAGCCGTACCAAACAGCAGAGATGTGATTCGAAAAAATCACAAGCCATTGATATTTAATGAAATTAAAAACTAAATTAACTAAAGTATATAAAAGGTTAACGCCCTAGGTATGGGGGGCATCTACCCGCATGATTCGTTATATTGACGGGGTTTTGATACCTGTCGGAAACTTGACGACACTGTCATATCTCCAAATTCTCGACGACCTATACTTTGTGGGGTGCGTTTTCCCAAAATAAGGGCATCAACTTTTGTGGTTAACGGACGTTTGACTTTGCAGACGAAAAACAAATCCGCAGGCCCTGTTTATGTTGTCAAAAACTTACCACCTTAAATTTCCCAGCCTCGACGCTGCGCAAATCGCGGCGCCTTTTGTGACCGAGACGTTGGGGAACGCTATCCCAGAGTGTCGTTTGTCCGGCCTCACGGTTCTGATCAGTAAGGAAGGTGACATTTCCGTTAATGTCTTTTTCCCCACCGTGGCTGATCTGAAGAACTTCGAAAAGAAACACGGCGGCTTTGTCGATATGATGAAGAAGACCTTTCTGTTCAAATCTACGGGATTTGACGGGGTGTGCATCTTTAGTTTCGACGGCAACGAAGACGCGGCTTAAGCCTCGCGATCATTTCGTAATGAGTGGCGCCCACGTCGGGCGTATGTTGTGTAAATAAAGGATCAAGGTCAGATGTCAGCAGAGGCAGATACCGGAACAGACAAACAGGCGGCGGGCGGTGCTCTGCTGCGGGTTTCGTCGCAGAAGATCAGCCGGCTGATGGATCTTGTTGGGGAATTGTCGCTCAGTGTGTCTGAGACGGTGAACTCCCCTGATTTGGTGAACAGCAACGGCGATCGTACCGACTTTGAAGCCGCCGCCCACCGCCTTTCGATGATCGTGCGCGAAGTACAAGACGCGGCGACCGAATTGCGGTTGGTGCCGGTTGATGAGGTATTTAAGCGCCTGAAACGGATGATCCGTGAGCTGGAGCGCCAGACCAAGAAGAAGATCAACCTCAATATTGTTGGTGCCGATACCGCCATTGATAAAATGGTGGCAGACCGCCTTTATGATCCTTTGTTGCATGTCTTGCGCAACTCTGCCGACCACGGTCTTGAAGGCGTTGAAGAACGACTGGCTGCGGGCAAGAGCGAGAAGGGCACCATTACCCTATCTGCAGCGCAGGTCGGCAGCGAGGTGCAGATCGTTGTCGGTGACGACGGTCGTGGACTGAACCGTAAGAAGATCCTAGAGATTGCGCGCAAGCGTGGTTTCTATGGCCCCGATGAAGAACCCGAAAGCAGCAAGCTGTGGAAGGTGATCTTTGAACCGGGTTTCTCCACCGCTGAACAGGTGTCGAACCTGTCAGGCCGTGGGGTTGGGATGGACGTTTTGAACTCCACCATGCGGGATCTGCGCGGTCGGATCGCCGTGGACAGCTGGGAAGGTAAGGGCACCAATGTGTCGCTGCATATTCCGGTGTCGCTGGCTTTCCTTGATTGCATCCTGCTGCGGCAGGGCACCCATCTGTTCGCAGTGCCGGTCGAAGATATTGCCGAGATTGTGAACCCTGGCATTGAAAACAGCATGACCATTTCCGCTGGTTCGCGCGCGGAAATGCTGCGTCTGCGTGACACCCATGTGCCGGTGTGTCGTCTGGAAACCTATTATGGCGATGTGATGCAGGATCTGAAGCCGCTGAACGATACCGTGGTCATCGTGCTGAACGCCGGTTCACGTCAGATCGCCGTGCCGGTGGATGAGGTGCTGGACCGTCAGCAGGTGGTGATGAAGCCGCTTTCGGGGGTGCTGGCCAAGGTCCGCGCCAGCTGGGGCTGCGCATTGCTGGGCACCGGTGAGGTGGCTTTGGTTCTGGACGCTGATCGTCTGGCCGCAGGGGAGGAAAACTGATGACGATGGCCCATGGTCTGCCGCATCAGGACTCTGTCGGTTATGAGAGCATCCGCGCATGGCTGGGGGATCGCTGCGGCATCTCTTATCCTGATCACAAGGCCAATCTGCTGCGCCAGCGACTGGCGCGGGTGACGCATACCTATGCGCTGCGTGACCTCAATGAACTGGCTGGTGCGATCACCAAAGGCGACCGCCAGGACGTGGAGTTGGCGGTGATGCATGCGGCATCGACCAACCACACCTTCTTCTTCCGCGAGCCTGAAGTCCTAGATGTTTTTGCTGAAAACATCTTGCCGCAATTGGCAGGGCGCGACGAAATTCGCATCTGGTCCGCCGCAGCAAGTACCGGCGATGAGGCCTACACAATTGCGATGCTGGTGGCGGAAAAGCTGGGGCCGGCCGCGCTGAGAAAATTGTCGATTTTGGGCACTGATATTTCGGCGCCGGTGGTGGAAAGCGCTGAAAAAGCGGTATTTTCCGATCGTGCGTTGAGCCAGATGGATGTTGCCATGCGGTCGCGTTACATGACGCCAGCGGGGGAGGGGATGTTTCAGGTAAACGAGCCTTTGCGCAAAACCTGCACCTTCCGCCGCCTCAATCTGAAGGCGACGCCTTACCCCTTTGCCAAGCAGTTCCAAGTCGTGTTTTGCCGCAATATCCTTTATTATTTCGAGCCAGAGGATCAGGCAGCCACTCTGCGTGCTATCTATGACGCGACAGAACCGGGCGGTTTCCTTGTGACTTCTGTCACCGAAGCGGTGCGTGATCTGTGCGATGCTTGGATCCCCGTCACCACCGGCATCTACCGGAGGGGTTGAGAATGACGTTCGCTTCTGCCCCACGCACACGCAAACCTGCCCCGCGCAAGATCCGAACGTTGATCGTCGATGACAGCGCAATGGTGCGTAAAATCCTGTCGATCGGTCTGGGTCAGGATCCCGAGATCGAGGTGATGGGGGCCGCCGCTGATGCGCGTGTCGCGATGCAATATCTGGTCAAGGACCGGCCTGATGTGATTACGCTGGATCTGGAAATGCCCAATATGGACGGGCTGACCTTCCTGCGCGGCTTGATGGCGAAGGCACCGATCCCGACGGTGGTGATTTCCTCACAAACCCAGCGTTCGGCGCAGGCCACCGTTGACGCGCTGGCCGCCGGTGCGGTGGATGTGATTGCTAAGCCCAAGATGGAGTTGGGCGGTGGTCTGAACGACATGATGCAAAGCATCGCAGATCGGGTGAAGGTTGCCGCCAAAGCACAAGTGGAACAGACCCCAATGGCGCCAGCGCAGGTAGAGATGCCGCGCCCATCGTTCAGCACCGCGCCAACCGCCGCGCCGACAATAGCACCGGATTGGCTGATTGCCATCGGCGCGTCCACCGGTGGTGTGCAGGCGCTGACGGCTGTGTTGCAGTCGCTGCCTGCCGACACGCCGCCGATTGTCATTGTGCAGCACATGCCTGAAGGCTTCACCGGCTCTTTTGCCCGTCGTCTGGACCAGACCTGCGCCATGCAGGTGCGCGAGGCCCGCGATGGCGACGTGTTGCAAACCGGGCACGTGCTGATTGCGCCGGGCGGCCTCTGCCATATGCGTGTTCAGCCCAAGGGCGATCGTTTGGCGGTGGAACTGGTTGAGGGGCCAGAGGTCTGTTTTTCCCGTCCTGCGGTTGATGTGTTGTTTAAATCCGTTGCGCGCCACGCCAAGGGCCGGGTCTCTTCGGCCATTCTGACCGGCATGGGACGCGACGGCGCTGAAGGTCAGTTGGCCATTCGCCTTTCTGGCGGGCGCTGTGTGGCGCAGGATGAAGCCAGTTGTGTGGTCTATGGCATGCCCAAAGCCGCCTATGAGTTCGGGGCACCAGAAAAACTGGTCCCGTTGAGTGAAATACCGTCCTGGTTGATGGCGTCATGTCCCAGTGCCGCCGCCCCAGCAGGACAGGAAAGTTATCGAGTTTGAAAGGATCCAGAGGATGACCGAGTTGACCACTGATCAAGGCACTACCCCCGCAGACGCAGAGGCACTGCTGCGCGATGATGACAACATCGAAAACATGTACCTCACCTTTGCCATCGGCACAGAAACCTACGGTGTACCCATCGCCGTGGTGACAGAGATTGTCGGCATGCAGCGCATCATGACGGTGCCGGATGTGCCGCGATACATCAAAGGCGTGATCAACCTGCGCGGCAAAGTAATCCCGTTGATGGACGTGCGCCTGCGTTTCAATCTGGAAGAGCGTGCTTATGACGACCGTACGGTGATCATCGTGCTCGAACTTGGCACTTCGCCCGTTGGTTTGATTGTCGACCGCGTGTCTGAAGTTCTGGAAATCGCGGATGACCACATCGACAGCGCCAGCGGTTTGGGTGGCGGCGAAAGTCAGGGCCTGGTGCATGGTCTGGGCCGTGTTGGTGAAAACGTGGCGATCATCCTCAACTCTGGCCTGTTGGTGTCTGACACCGAACTGGCCATGCCCGAAGCGATGAGTGCCTAAGGCCTTGTTGGGCAATGGGTGCCGCCCCTGAGGCGGCTCCTGAGACATGGTTTAAGACAAGGGCAGGGTTGTCCTGCCCACCCCCCCCGCTGGCGGTCTGTTTCGCCAGTTTAGTGAACAAGTGATTTAGTAACCCAAGGAGAGTGCCACTGAGCACGCGCGGACCCCATCCGCCCGGACTGTACAGTCTGGCGCATCGCAAAGCTCTTTCCCATCGCTGCCCGAAAGCCAGAAATTCCGAAAATCCAGACTTAAGCGCACCGCGTGGCTAAAGAAATTTCCAGCCCGGTCGCTATTAAATGTACAGCTCGCCAGAAAGGACAACTCAGATGACCAAAGCGAAACCGGAAGCCGCTTCTGACCGCCCCCCAGTCGAAGCGTATCATACTCTCGATATGATTTCCGAGCCGGTCCTGATCACCGACAACGACCTTGTCATTATCTTTGCTAACTCCGCTGCGATGGAGATGTTTGCCGGCGCCGAAGAGACGCTGAAGGGCATGTTGCCTCATTTTTCCGCGGGATCGCTTATTGGCACCTGCATCGATGATTTCCACGAAACCCCCAGCCATCAGCGTAATCTGCTGAAAGGTCTGAAAGGCTCTTATCAGGCAGCGATCCGTTTGCCGGGCTTTGCCTGGGATATCACCACCAAACGCACGCCGGATGGTTTGGGCTTTGTGGCTGAGTTTCAGGATAAATCTGCCGAAACGCAGATCGAGGACGAAACCAAGAAGCTGCTGCAGGGCATTACGGATATGGCAGAGGCACACAATGCCGGCCTGGTGCGCGAACGGATCAAAACCGACGATTTCCAGTTGCCCTACATTGTTTCGGCCGGTGAGCAGGTTAACAAAATGGTCGAGGATCACCTGGCCGCGATCCTAGAAGGCATCAGCGTCTTCGAGCGTTTTTCCGAAGGGGATTTTTCCGCCAACATGCCGCCGCTGCCGGGTGAAAAGGCAGCGCTCAATCAGGCGATTGACCGTACACGCGACAATTTCACTAACATCAACAGCGAGATCAAACGCCTGTCTGATGCGATTGTCGAAGGCAATCTGGAGGTGCGCGGTAATACCGACAATTTCAAAGGCGCCTTCCGCGAGATCATCGAGAGCTTTGAGAGCGCCTTTGTCGGCCTAAACAGCGCCTTCAGCGAAATCAGCGCCCAGGTGGGGCAGGTCAGCCAGACTGTTGGCCAGATGAGCGCGGCCAGTCAGGAACTGGCCAGCAACTCGCAGATTGCATCAACCTCGGTGGATGATGTTTCGGCTTCGGCCGAGGAAACCGATGTGCAGGTGCAGGCAAATGCCGACGCCGCGCGCACGGCTGAAATTCTGGTCACCCAGAACGCGGATGTGGCTGCCGAAGGCAAAAGTAAGATCGACGAAATGGTCACCGCGATGGAAGGCATCAACGCCTCGTCGCAGGACATTGCGAAAATCATCAAGGTGATCGACGAAATTGCCTTCCAAACCAACTTGCTGGCGCTCAACGCTGCGGTCGAAGCCGCGCGCGCAGGTCAACACGGTCGTGGATTTGCTGTGGTGGCTCAAGAGGTGCGCAACCTCGCTGGTCGCTCGGCCAAAGCGGCGCGCGAAACCTCCGATTTGATCGAAGGGGCCAACGGGCGCGTCGCCTCTGGTGTGCGTCTGGCGACTGAAACCTCGGAGAGCTTTGAAAAGATTGCGGTCAATATCGCAGAGGTGAAGGAGCTGGTGGAAACCATCAACCGCGCCTCTGAAGAGCAGTCGCGCGGTGTGGCACAGATTAACTCGGCCATCGGTGAGGTCGCCCGCACCGCGCTGGCGACCAGCCAGCAGGCGGATGAACTGGCCGCAACCTCGGCTGAAATGACGGCCGCGACCGAAAGCATGAGCCGCGAAATCTCGCGCTACAAGCTGCGTCCGGTGACACCTTCTTCGGCTGATTTTGGCATGGTGGACGGCATGGAAAACCTGCCGCCGGAAATGCTGGCCAAGCTGAAAGCAATGATGGGCGCTAAACTGGGCGGTGGTGCAGGCGGCGTCGCGGCACAGCCACCGGGTGGTGACACCGACCATGATGAACGCGGTTTCCTCGATTTCTGAGTGACCGAAAACTGTTTCGCCCCCTCCCGCTCAGGAGGGGGCACAAGACCCCACGAGGAGAGCATTTAATATGGCTTACAAAGTGATGATCGTAGATGACGCAGCGATGATGCGGCTTTACATCTCCAGCTTTCTGAACGCCCTTCCGGATTTCAAGGTGGCCGCGCAGGCGGCAAACGGGCGGGAGGCGCTGGACAAGCTAGCCGATATTCCCGATCTGGACCTGATCCTGTTGGACATTGAAATGCCGGTGATGGACGGGTTGGAGTTTCTGCGCCACGCCAAACTGAAAACCCGCGCCAAGATCTGCATGCTGTCGTCGGTGACGGTGCAGGGCTCGCCCCACGCCGCCAAAGCGCGCGAACTTGGCGCTGATGGTGTGGTCGCGAAACCCTCCGGCACCGTGTCTCACGATCTGGAAGAAAAGACCGGCGATGAACTGCGCGAAACCATGCGCCGTCTCGTCGCGGCCTAAGCGTCCTATTTGTGAATGATCGACGCCCGCCTGTTTGGGCGTTGGTCCGCGTCGCTGACGCAGTTTAGTTATTGAGTATCTATGGGTGACATATGTCGAGCGAAATGGACGAAATCTGGGAACTCTTCGCTGATGACGGCCAGCAGGCGCTGGACGGAATGGAGGCTGCCCTTGATGCTCTGCAAGACGGTGCTGAAGACCCGACCGAACATATCTCGGCGCTGTTTCGTGCCGTGCACACCTTCAAGGGCAACAGCCGTGTACTGGGACTTGCAGTGGTTGAAAGTCGCGCCCACCTCGCCGAGGATCTGATCGGTCTGGTGCGCGATGATGGCGTGCCGCTTGACGAAGATATTCTGGACCTGATGTTTCTGGCCGGTGACACCCTGCGGTCTATGCTGGAAGATGTGGCCGCCAACCGCGCTGACGTGGATCCAGAACCCTCGCAGGATCTGTTGGACCAGCTGAAAGCGATGATTGCCAAAGTCGATCCCAAAGCTGACCCCGCTGATGCCCCGGTGGAGGCGGTGGCCGAGGAGGTCGTTGAAGAACCTGCGGCCGCGCCCGAACCTGTTGCGGCGCCCGAACCTGACCCCGTGCCTGAACCGGACCCTGTGCCCGAACCTGAACCCGTTGCAGAGGTGGTGCCCGAGCCCGAACCTGAACCAGCTCCTGAACCTGAACCTGCCGCCGTTCCTGCGGGGGGCATGGCAGATATGAACGCGCTGTTTGCTGAAATGGGCGATAGCAGTTTTCAAAATGATGACGACGCCCTCAGCTTCGATGAGGATCTGAGCGAAGAAGAACTGGCTGCCAAAGAAGCCGCCAAAGCCGTTGATATGGAAGAGGCGGAGGCAGAGCGCCCCGTTCAGCATGGGCCCGTCACCTCCACCGTTGAGATCGACGAAACCCCGATCGACAACTTCGCTCAAGATCCCACCTATATGAAAATATGGGACGAAATGACCGAGGATCTGGTGGCCAAACTCTCTGCCATTAAAGCCTCGGCAGAAGGGTTTGAGGAGCGCAAACTGCAAGTTGAACGGCAGGTCGATGGTCTTTTGCATGCGGCAGGGCAGATGGGATTTCCCGACTGGGTGTCCCTGCTGGAGGATTTCGCCTTCGATTGCCCGGCAATTGCCGACGTCGATGGTCTGGTTGGTGCGATTGATGGTCTGATGCGCGATATGGAGGCGCTTAAAGCTGGCGATGCACCCCGTGCCCGCCCTGTTGTGGATAAACCTTCGGAGCCTGACACGGATGCGGCGGCAGATGTCCCCGCCAACGGCCATGTGGAACCGGACCCAAATGCGAAACTGTCCGATGATCCCTCCTATCGCGCGATCTTTGCGGAAATGGCGGATGATCTGATCGCTCGTTTGAAAAAGGGGACGGGCAAGGTACCTGCAGAGCGCAAAGAAGAGGCGCTGGCGCAGGTTGGTGGTCTGTTGCATGCGGCCCGTCAGATGGAATTTGACGCTTGGGTCACCACCCTTGCGGCCTTTGATGCCGCTGCCGCGGATCTATCCGATGCAGCAGCGCCCGCCGCGGTGGACAAGCTGATTGCGGATCTGGATGTGCTGCAGCAAGGCGGGACTCCCGAGGTACAGGCAGAAGCCGCCGCGCGAGAGATGCCACCAACTCCTGAAACATCACCTGCAGCCCCACCGGCGCCAGCGGCCGCAGACCCTGCGCCCGCACCAGAACCATCAGACGCGCCCGCACCTGTGGCGGAAAAATCCGCCACTGATCTGCAAGCCGAAAGCAGCATTGCCGCGCAGGAAGCCTGCACGAGCGGCGAAGCCAAGAAATTGTCTGACGATCCGACCTATCGCGCCATTTTTGCAGAGATGTGCGAAGAGTTTCTGGATCATCTGAAGGACGACCTGGCCTCGGACGCGGCGATCGGGGATCGCAAGGTCAACCTGCTCAAGCAGTGTGATGGGTTGCTGCACGCGGCCAATCAAATGGGTTTCGACAGCTGGATTGACCTGCTGGAATCTTTCGAGGCGAAACTTGAAGGGTTCGCAGATCTGGCCGCTCTGGACGGTGCGCTGAAAGGTCTTATGGCCGACGCAGAGGCGCTGAATGTGACTGGCGGCATTGCACCTTCGGCAGAGACCAGCGAGGCAGATAATCTGTTTCGTCAGCTGGAACCTTATTATGCCGCCATCACCGAAGCGGTGATGTTTGTCGACGAAAACCCGGCAGAGGCGCGCAAAGAACTGGACAAGTTGGCCGCAACCGTGATCGAACTGATCGAACCACACGGATTGGTACGGGCGATTGATTCAATTCAGCGTTTGGCCAAGGCCGAGTGTGTTAAAAAGGCCCGTATTGAACAGCTGACCTTCTACGAAGAGCTGATCGGATATGAAGAGATCATGCCTGCGGACCAACGTATCGCTGGTGATCTGATTGTCCGCCCCTCCAATCTGGTGCGCCAATGGGCGACGGATCAGATATTTGAGACGCTGAACGGTTTGCGCCACAAGATCGACCGCGAAACCCTCGCTGCCGAAGGCAATGCATGGTTTGCGGGCTTTAACCACAAGATGCGGTTGGTCTATCACGCCTGTAACCACTATCGTATGGAAACTGCCGCCAACCTGACTATGGCGCTGGTTGACCTTTTCGGGCGGGTGAAGAAGAGCACTAACGTCGCAGACGCCCTGATGCTGCATATGGCACGTGGCTTCCTTGACACTATTGAACTGGTGTTTGACGCGCTGGATCAGGGCGATGAACCTGATATGGACAGGGTCGAAGAGCTGTTTGAAGAGGCGACGAACATCACCTTCCAGCAGGGCGGTGTGGTGTCGGCACGCACGATTGAACGCAAGCTGCGCCTGCCGGAAGAGTTCCACCGCGTCCTCAGTCCTGAAAGTGTGAAGTCTGCTCATAAGGCGCTGGAAGAGAAGAAAAGTTTCTACATCATCCGCACCGACCTGAACGAAGATGAGGTGCTGGCAGAAAAGTTCCTTGAATGGATCGGCGCAGGAAATGCGCAGATGATCACTAACGTGACCGTCTTCCAGAATGAGAAGACGTTGTTTGACTTCTTGCTGGCCTCTGATTTGGAACAGGACGGTCTGGTTGCGGCGATGACAAATATGGATCCGTCCGCCAGCAACCTCTTTATGCGTCAGGTCTTGGATCCCGACTATACCAGCATCGAAGAGGAACTGCAGGAAGAAGCAAGTCCCAAGGCCGAAGCCGGCGCAGGGGACGGCGCAGGTATCAGCCTGTCGATGATGGAAACCATCGGCGAAATTTCTGCCGGACAGGCGATGGTGCATCACATTCTGGATGAACTGATGGCCACCGATATTGTGCAGTCGGTTGATACGATCATGCGCCGCAAAGCCCAGCAGTTCGAAGGCGGAATGGATGCCGTGACCCAAAGCGCCATTCGCGGTGTGGTGGAGGAATACGCCCAGAAGGTGGCTCGCGCGGCAGAGGCTGAAAATCAGTTGAATACCCAAATGAGCCGTCTGCAGGAAGAAACCGCGAAGCTGCGCGAACGCAAGGCCTCGATCCTGCTGCGCACGCTGGCGGCTTTTGTTGAAGCACGTTCGCGCACCGTCGGACGCGAAGCACGGATGAGCCATTCCGGCGGTGATGTGGTTGTTGATCAGGCGATGATGGATGGGTTGCAGCGGTTTCTGAAACGGTTGATCCGTTCGCGTCTGGTGAAAGAGGGCGCGGCGACGAAAATGCACCTTGGCCTTAGCCGGTCCGATAACAGCGTCAGCGTGGTTCTTAGCGATGATGGCACAGCTCCGCTTGACGGCGAGCTGATCAAGGATCTTGAAGCAGAGGCAGTGCATCAGGGCGGTGAATTCCGCGTCGCACCTGTGCCCCAGGGCGGGCAGAGTTTCCATTTGCGGCTGCCGGTTCACATGGCCCTTCTGGAAGGGATGGTCGTGCGTGTGGGGGAGGTGCGTTATGTGGTGCCGGTGGGTGCGATTGAACGCATCCAGCTGGGCAGTTCTGATGCGCTGTTGCCGATCCCGGCGCAGAAAAACGCCGCGATGCTGCGCACGGATACCGGTGAACTGGCCCCGATCCGCCAACTGAGTGTCATCGACGGGGGTATGGGATTGGGCGAACAGGCCAGCCGTGCCAAAGCATCGGGCAAGAAAACCCAGAGTCTCTATGTAGTGCTGCGCAACGAGGATCGTCGTTTCGCCATTCCGGTGGATGAAATGCTGGGCCAGCAACTGGTTCTGTTGCGTCCGCTGCAGGGGCCGCTGGTTGGCATTCGCAATATGATGGGGCTGGCGCTGCTGTCGGGCGGCGAAGTCGGCATGGTCGTTGCAGTAGATCGCCTAGCAGAGGCCGCCTAACTCCCATAGCGGCCCCCAATGATGAGGCCCGCTATGCATAACAGTTTTCGTCGACACCTTGGATTTCTGGGCCTTTTGGCCCAGATTGCGTTGCGCGTGGTTCTGACGCCTTGGCGGGTGAAAAATGGGGGCATGAGACAGGGGGGGAAGGGACAGCTGGTCTCGCCTGCTTCAAAGCAACGCCGCACCGTGCATGCAGCCCGGCAGCACGCAGCGCACGTGCCCCACACAGTGGGCGAGGCCCCGCGTCAGGAATGCCGTCGTCTTGAAGGTGGGCGGGATCTGTATGTGCCGGTTTGGATGCATGGTGGGCAGGCGGATGAAATTAATAGGCCGCAGGTCTAAAGCTTTCCGTCGGAATTGCCGTTCTTTTAAATAACACGGCAATTCAGGAAACCAAGGGAAAGACGCCAGATGACCTTTACTCAGGCACGTTCGACCTATCGTCAAACAGGTAACTCAGGAGTGAGTGTCCCTGATGATCCGCACCAGATCATCCGCGTCATCCTAACCGAGTTGGAAAAATCCTTGAACGTCATGAAAGCGGCCCATGCCGCTGGCACCGAATATCCGCCGGATCACGTGAACAAGGCGCTGCGGGCGATTTATCTGCTGCAATCCAGCCTTGATTTCGACAAGGGCGAAGACATCGCAGTGTCGCTGTTTGAGCTGTATGAGTTCTGCCGTCAGAACATTCTGGCCGCCTTCCGCAAGGAAGAGGGGGCTGAATTGGCTGCCTCGGCAGATGCCATTTCGGGCATTCTGGATGCCTGGACAGAGATCGGCCCGCAAGTGAGACAGGTTGGATGACCACGGAGCCGATCAATACCCTCAGCGCGCGGGAACGTGTGCAGGAGTTTGAGGCGATGCTGGATCGATGCCAGCAGGCCGCACGCGACGGCGATATGGCCGCCTTCCGCGCGCTTGACCACCAGCTGCGCAATATGGCGATGGCTTTGATCGCGGCGATGCCGGCAGCGGAACCGGATGAAGTGCATTACTTTGACGCCCTGCGTTCGGCGGTGACCAAACTGGGCGCCACCGCAGATGAGATTGAACAGGACCGGCGCAAGCTGCAACAGCGCAAGGGCAATGATCGCAAGGTGCGGCTGGCCTATTCGCGCGGCACGGCGCGGTTGTGATCCCCACACCAGTTTTCGTTAAGGAGTCTTCGATGTTCGCCACCACCTGCCGCAAATGCCAGTTGATCCGCATCTATCTGGGCTGCGCCTTTGTGGCGATCCTGCTGATTGGACTGCGTCCTGAGCAGGCGCAGAAAGTGGCGGGGTTGATGCCGTCACCGATGACCATCGGCATGATGATTATGCTGGGCGGTTCTTATGCGTTCTATCGCCGCCTGAAGGCCCACCGCGCTGAAATGGTGCGGGTGGAGGCGGCGCAGCAGCGCCGGGCGCATTCGACACGCCACTGATCCTCACCGATCCTCAGCTTCATAGAAAACGGCGCCGCATCACTGCGGCGCCGTTTTTTCTGCGCGTCGTGGCTAGGGGGATTAGCCGAGGCGTGGTTGGGCGCGGCGGGGGGGAGTGCCGGGCACATCACGGAAGGGGCGCAGATAATCGTGCAGGGTCGCGCGCGTTGCAGGACGGGCGGTGCCTGTCGTGTCATAGGTCACCACCTCAACCACGATTCCGTCGAGCGAAGTGGTTGTTTGGGTCGCGTCGGTCCGGTTTTGCTGATCTAGCATTTTAGTCTCCTTTGCGCGGTTGGTGTTGTCCTGACCTGACGGTTGCAGTTTTCGTGCCAAACCGTCGGGTTCTAGCCGGAGGTGATCAGCTTCAGCACATAAACCTCCAGCACCGGGTCAATCAGATCTTCTGTGCTAAGAACGCCGTTCAGCGCATCGCGCAACAGCGGCGGCAGCAGGCGCTGCAGGGCCTCCAGATCGGTGGCGTCAGGATCTTCGACCGCTTTCACCATCGCGTCGGTCATCGGGCCCAGCAAGGGGGCGCTATCGGTCAAAAACGCCTCGGTCACATTCTGGGGTAAGACATCGTTCACCGCCATGCCGATATCGATCAGCAAGGTTCCCCAGCGCGGCACATTCACCGTCAAACTGACCGGAAAAGACACATAGCGTCGCTCTGGTGGGCCGTCGTCCTCGACGACCTCTTCGTCCACCATTTCTGGTTCGGGCAGGGCGACGTCTTCGGGCGTGGTCATGGTGAATTGCCCAATGGCAAAGGCCCCGACCAGCAGACTAAAAGCCGCCACGCCGGGCAGGATCGGGGGTTTTGGGGGCTTTGGGCCTTCGTCTTCGACTTCGGGTTCGGCCATTTTGGACCTCTTCTGCTGAACGGCGCAGGTGATGGACCAGCGCTTTGCCCCTGTGTCAGCAAGGTCGATGCCAAACCGTCACCACGGCAGAAATTTTCCTGCATCGTGTCATAACTGGCCGAAGGACCGGGGTTGCAAAGGCGATGCCAACTGGCGCGCATGTGACTAAAAAACCGCGCTTTTAGGAATAAAGTACTAAGACAGGCAGACCTTGGGACGTTTAAAGAAATGACCAGCAAGGGCTTTGTTCCGAGAAGGATAAATTTATGTCATCCAGAAAGGTGCGCACGCTCACCCGTAACCTTGGCAGGTATCGCACGGTGAATGAAGGCGCGGAAGACACACATCAAGATTTTCAACTGGTGCGTCAGGAGACACACCTGTCGAATGTTTCGCAAGTCGAACGGTTTCTGCCCGATATTTTGGGCCGCGCGCTGGCGCGTTGCTGGATCGACAAAGGGTTCCGTCAGGAGTTTTATCTGGCGCCCAAAGACACGCTGTCGGATTATCACGTTCACCTGCCTGAAGATATTCTGGTGTCGGTCGAAACTGATCCCGGTGAGCGGTCCAAAGTGGTGGTCTATGAACAAGTGCGCGGAGCGCTGCCCAAGCGCCTGATGTATCTGCAACTGGTGATGATGGCGGGCAGATGACATCGCGGTGGTCCCATATCCTGGGGCTGTGTGTCAGCCTGTCTGTTCTGGCCCAGCCCGCGCAGTCCAATGCCTTTGCCGAAGCGGTCGCTGCCGCACGTGCAGGGCAGGCGGCGCAGGCAGTGCAGATGTTTCAGCGTCTGGCGGATGATCACAATGGTCCGGCCCAGTTCAATCTGGCGGTGCTGTATGCACTGGGCTCTGGTGTGACGCAAAACGATGAAACCGCGCTCTACTGGGCGTGGAAGGCGCGCTTTGCCGGTGTTCACAAAGCGCAGTCGCTGACCAGCTATCTGGGACACGGGTCGCCTGAAAGCCTGCTGGAAAAGGTGCAAAAACGTCTGCAGACGGATCTGCTGGAAGAGGTGAACAACGGCAATAAAGACGCCATGCTGTCCTTGGGCCGGGCCTATCTGGAGGTGGCTGCGCCGGCCGACAATGAACAGGCGTTGGTCTGGTTCACGATGGCGGCCGCAATGCAGGTGCCCCACGCCAGCAAGTGGCGTGACGTGACAGGGCGCAAGCTGGACCGTGAAACACGTCTGGGGGCGCAGCAGAAGGCGGCAAGCCTTTACCAACAATGGTGTGACGGCCACGGAGCGGGATACCCTGACCTGTGCAGTTATAAAAGCTGACCTGACAGCGTACACCACACCTTCTCCCTATTCCGGTTTCGGGAAGAACTTGTAGATATCATCCAGCGTTGCCTTGCCGCTGCGCGATTGCGCGGCGGCGCGGGCCTCTTCTTTGGTGCGCGACACTGCAGGGGTGGCAGGCGGTGGGGTTTGAGCGGCACCCTGAGTCGCGCCCTGCGACAACAGATCCTTCACGGCGGCTGCACCTGAATGCAGCAACTCCAGATCCGCCAAGAGACTGTCGATGGTTTGTTGCAACATCACGGCCTCACCGATGAGGCGTGTTTTTGTGAGGAAGCTTTTCAGCGTCTCCACCCAAGGCGCATAGCCCATCTGTTCCGCCGCATGCAGCAAACGATCCGCCTGCGCCTTGGCGCCGCTCAGCCGGTCATCCAAAGGCGCGGCGCTGCCACGCTGAATGCGCAGACCTTCAAGGGTTTCTTGCACGATATCCTGCCACACCCCGCGGAAGCCCGGGTCCTGATCAAAGCTGTCAACTGGCGCCGCGTTGTCCGTGGGGGCGCCCGAAGCGTCGACTGTCGTGGGGGTGACTTCAGGCGTTGGCTCTGCCGGTGGCGGCGTTTCGGTGCTTGGAGTGGCATCCTCGTCATCCCATGACCAGAAATCCTCGCTTTCCCAGTCGTCGCGGATCTGGCCGCTTTCATCGGTGTCAGTCACCGTGGGTTTGGGCGGTTTGCGCATGTCTGCCGCTGGATTACCCGCAGTGGCGTCCTCTTTGTGTGCGCTTACGGTCTGCGGATTTGCGGTGACTTTGGGGGGGAGATAGGTGTCTTCTGCGGGCAGGCTCACCTCTGGTTTATCGCCGCGCAGGGCTTGCAGGTCGCCGCGGATCTTGGCCACGGCAGCGTTCAGCGCGGCATCGTCCCCAATTGCGGGCAGGTCGAAATTGAAATCCTCTAACAGGTGGATCCAATCGTCAAATTCCATCTGGCGCGCGGCATGAAGGAGGCGCGCAGCGCTGTCGTCAACCCGTTTCAAGCGGGCGTCAAATTCGGCCTTCCATGTCTCAGCCAGTCCGAGCGCCTGCAGGGTTTCGACCACCATTTCCTCCCAGATCTGCATATATTGATGATCCTCGGAGAAGCGAGAGATTGGTGTGGGGTCAAACACCACCACGATCTCTTCCTCACCTTCTGTCTCATCGTCAGTGGCTTGCGGGGCAGAAGGTGGGGCAGGCGGAGGGGCCTCTTTTGTCGGCTCCGGCAGCGTCTGGTCCGGTTCAGGCGTTTGATCCGCCTCCGACACGGATTCTGGCTCGGGTTCTGCCTCTGGGACTGGCTCAGGCGCAGGTTCGGGCTCACTTGCGGCTTCCGGCGCATCGCCAGCCTGTTCGGATGCTGCGTCACCGTCGCCCAATTCTGCAAACAGCGCATCCATATTGGCCATCGGGTCCAGCACTGGCTCCGTTGGTTTCGCGGCGGGCTTTTCCTCTGCGGCGGGCGCTTCGGGTTCCGGTTCAGGCTGTGGGGCGGGTTCAGGTTCAGGGTCGGGTGTCGCGGCGGCCTCTTCGGCGCCTTCGGGGACCTCGACATCTGGCAGATTGGGGGCATCTGCACCTTGCAGGGCAGTCATATCGGTGATGCCTTTGTTCAGGCGCTGGTCCAGCTGCCAATCCGCATTGATGCTGTCACAGTCAAAGACGATGGAATTGGCGGCATTGGCCCAATCTGTGTCGCCCATGCGCGTTGCGCCAAAGCCCAGCCAGTCTGCATCCTTGCGCGCCTGTTCAAGGCGGGCGTCAAAATCTTCCTCTGACAGGCGCACCTTGGTCAGTTTGTCGATGCCTTCCTGCTGCATTTCTTTCCAGATCTGCTGATACATCTCATCCTTGGCATAGTCAGGCACATCCAGTTGCTGTTCTTTGTATGCTGCGGCTTCTGCTTCGGCGGCGGCCGCTTCGGCAGCGGCAGCCTCGGCGGCGGCCTCCGCCTCTGCTGCGGCTTGTGCTTCGGCGGCTTCTGCGTCCCCGCCTGCTGTCGGGTCGCCTTCTGGCGGCGGCATTGCGATGGCATCATTTGCACCGGCAGCGGCGTCACCCCTTGCAGCTGCAGTGTTACCTGCAGCACCTGCGCCGGCCTGCGACTGTGCGGCCTCGCCGCCTTCTGCGCCAGTTTCGTTCGCGCTGCTGCCGTCTGTCCCGTCCTCGCCTTCGCTGGATCCCATCATGGCACCCAGATCGTTGAGGTCCAATGCCGTGACCGTGCCGGTGCCGCCCTTCTTGCGTGCCGCGGCGACCTCTTCGGCCTCAAGAACCTCTTCGTCAGTGTCTTTCGTGGCCCTTTTTTTCGACCCCGCCGGCACTTTCACCGGTTTACTGATCAACCAGCTTGTGCCGCCCTTGCCACCGCGCTTGGGTTTCTGGGCGTCCTCCAGCAGCTTGATCCGCGCCTTCATCAGGGTGCGTTTCTTGTCCAACGAAGGTTCTTCTTCCCAGGCCAGCTGCAGCTCATCCACCGCCTCTTCGACAGACAGGGTGTTCACTGTTTTCAACAGCTTGGTGATCACCGGGGGAACCTTGGGTTTTGCGCGCTTGGTGGTGCGGGCCATGATTATCCTCGTTTCGCTGGCTTGGCATTGTCCTTGCAGGGATCCAGGCGAACGGCCCTGCCGGAGTTGCTACAGATCAGCAAGTATCGCGCCAACTGCAGCCACTCGACGCTTAAGGGTCATAAAAACCGAAACCCACAGAAACCGTGAGGTCAGTCATGTCTGCAATTGCCAATCATCTGAACCTGCACGCTCAGGCGCTGCAGCTGCGCGAAAAGCGAAACGAGGTTCTGGCCTCTAATATCGCCAATGCCGCCACGCCTGGTTTCAAGGCGCGTGACATTGACTTCAGCTCTGCGCTTAGCAGCGCCATTGGTGCGGGTGAGCTGAAGACGACCCATGCAGGTCATATGCCGGTGGGGAATGGGGCAGGGGATGGCATGCTTTACCGCAAGCCTACCACCACGGCGCTGGACGGCAATACCGTCGAGATCGCGGTGGAGCAGATGGAGTTCGCCCAGAACACCCTGCGTTACCAGTCCAGTCTTGAATTTCTGAACCGTAAAATCCGCGGTCTTAAAGGCGCGATTAGAGGGGAGTAAGAAGAATGAACGTTTTTGACGTTTCAGCCCGCGCGATGAGTGCGCAGATGCTGCGGTTGAACACCGTGGCTTCTAACATGGCCAATATGAATTCCGTCTCCAGCACCCGCGAAGGCGCTTATAAGCCGATGCGCCCGGTGTTCGAGACGCAGTTTGCCGATCAGATGCAACAGACCGGTCTGTCCACCGTGGATGTGAGAGAGATCGTGCAGTTGGACCGTGCCCCAACACAAAGCTTTCAGCCAGACCACCCGTTGGCGGATGGCGAAGGCTATGTCTATCAGGCCGCCGTCAATCCCGATGAAGAGATGGTCGAGATGATGGAGGCCAGCCGTCAGTACCAAAATACGCTGGAGGTGGTGTCAACACTGCGCAACCTCATGTCCAAAACCACAAGGATGGGTCAATGACAGTAAACACCACCAATAACGCCGCCGGTCTGCGGACCTTTGATGAAATGAACCGGAAGGCGACACCGAACGGTCAGACAGAACTGAGTTCGGATGACTTTCTGCTGTTGATGACCAAACAGTTGCAGAACCAGGACCCGCTGTCGCCGATGCAGAACGAACAGTTCCTTGCGCAGCTGGCACAGATGTCCAGCGTCAGTGGGATTGAGAACCTCAATACCACGATGACTTCCGTTGCGAATGCGATGAGCAACTCGATGATCTCCGAGGCTTCTTCGATGCTGGGTCAGCGCGCTTTGATCAATGGGTCCTCCACCCGCGCCCATGAGGGCAGTGTGGATGGCCGCGTTCTGGTGCCTGACAACGGGTCGGAGGTGACGCTGACCTATACGGATGCGAATTCTGGCGAGGTGTTGCATCGTCAGGTTCTTAGCGATCAATTCGCGGGCAAAGCCGATTTTTCCTGGGACGAGGCACCCAGTGACGGGCGCGAAATTCGCGTTTCCGCCACCATCAGCAACGAAGGTGGCACGCAAGATGCAAGCGTACAGCTATATGCCCTGATCGAAGGGGTCGAGATCGATCCCACCAATAACGGCATGATCCTGCAGGTGCAGGATTACGGTCAGTATCTGGGTTCAGAAATCACTGCCCTGCGCTGATGTGCAGTGCTTCAAGGATCAAACCTGAAAAGGACGAAAGATGAGTAGCTTTATCGCATTGTCTGGTCTGAATGCCGCGCAGGCAGATTTGACCGCCACTTCTAACAACATCGCCAATGTGAACACCGGCGGCTTCCGCGCCAGCCGGACCGAGTTTTCGGACCTTTTCACCCGCTCGCCCTATGCGGCATCGCGTACCGCGATGGGATCGGGTGTTCGCGTACAGAACGTCCGCCAGAGCTTCAGCCAAGGTGCGGTGTCGCAAACTGCGGATACACTGGATCTGGCCATTCAGGGGCAGGGGTTCTTTACCGTGTCGGATGCGGTACAGAACGGCAACATGAGCTACACCCGAGCTGGTGCCTTTGGCGTTGATCAGAACGGGTATATCGTGAACGCTGGCGGCGGCTTTCTGCAGGGTTTTCCGACCAACATGGATGGCAGTATCCGCGATCAGACTGATATCGGCCGTATTCGTGTGCCTTCAACATATGGCGAGGCGACCCAGACGACGATTGTGGATTTGCAGGTCAATTTGCAATTCGGCTCTGAAGGTCATGGCAATCAGGCGGCGGTGCCTTCGGCCCTTGCCTTTGATCCAACGGATGACACCACCTATGCCTCTACGGCGCCGATTAACGTTATGGATGACGAAGGCAATCCGGTGAACGCAGCGGTTTATTTTGTGCGCACCGCCGATCCGACACTGGCGGCCCCCACCACGTCGTATGAGGTGCGTATGGTGATTGACGGCGAAACGATGACTGCGAGCCCTGCAAGCATCACCTTTGACGACGAAGGCAATCCGTCGGCACCGTTCTCGACTATGAACTTCTCTGGCACCAACTGGAACATGGCGCTGAACCTTGATGATACCGAGATGAGCAATCAGAGCTTTTCGGTGGAGTCATCGGCCCACAATGGCGATCGCCCGCGTGGCCTCTCGGGGCTGGAGATCGGCGATGACGGTCTGCTGTGGGCGTCTTATGCGGGCGACCGTGCGATTGCGCTGGGCCAACTGGCGATTGGCAACTTTTCCAATCTGCAGGGTCTGAAGAGTCTGGGCGATGCCAGCTATGCGGCGACCAATGCTTCGGGTGATGTGGTTTATGGTGCAGCTGGTTCCGATGGCCTCGGCAATATCGAAAGTGGCGCGCTGGAACTTTCCAACGTCTCGCTCACCTCAGAACTGGTGGATCTGATCACCGCACAGCGGAACTATCAGGCCTCGGCCAAGGCGCTGGAGACCAGTTCGTCGATGGCACAGACCATCATGAATATCCGCGCCTAAGCGCTGATCTGGCACTGACACGAAACACGAAAGGGCACTGATATGGACCGCATGATCTACACGGCACTCAATGCCCTTTCGAACCAGCGCGATCAACGGATCACGCAGGCGCAAAACCTGGCCAACATGAACGTGCCGGGCTTTCGCCGCGATCTGCCCAACGAAGGGCGCACCTATTTTGCCACCGCGATGGAAACCGCCACTGTGCGCGCCTTCCAGACAGAGCTGGGACCGGCCGGGTTTTCCTCGGCCTCAGGCCCGTTGCAGCAGACCGGCGCGGAACTGGATCTGGCCATCGTCGATGAAGGCTATTTCTTCTCCATGCCCGATGGTGACGGCGATGTTGCCCTGACCCGGCGCGGCGACCTGCGTCGCAATGTGGAGGGCACGCTGGTCAACGGGGCAGGGGATGCGATCCTTGACCAGACCATGACCCCGATCCAGCTGGAACAATACCGCGACCTGACCATCACCGACATTGGCGAGATCTGGATTGTGCCGGCAAACGCACAGCCCGGCGCCGAACCGGTTCTGGCCGGTGTCATCGCCACCGTGGTGCCCGAAGAGGGCACCGTGCTGCGCAAAGGCCCAGATGGCCAGATCCGTGACCCCGATGGCGAGGTGCCTTTCCCCAATCAGTTGGCCAAGGTCAATCAAGGCTCACTTGAAGGCAGCAACATCAACACGGTCGAGGAATTGATAAATTCCA
The DNA here is from genome assembly GCF_022347685.1 of Thalassobius sp. Cn5-15. Classification (GTDB taxonomy): domain Bacteria; phylum Pseudomonadota; class Alphaproteobacteria; order Rhodobacterales; family Rhodobacteraceae; genus Thalassobius. Next base: position 936,861 of record NZ_JAKRGF010000001.1, on the reverse strand, counting down.
TCGACATGCAGCGCAATTTCGAGCTGAACATCCGCTTTGTGTCCAACGCACAGAAGCTGGATGAATCCTCCGCCCGCCTGCTGCGTTCTCCTGACAGCTAAAATCATCGCTTAAGTCGCGCCTCTGGCGGGGATTGGCACGGGCCTTGCACCTCTTTGGGTAAGAATAGGTTCCAGCCACCACCCTAAAGGAGGACAGGCATGTCAAGCAGCGCGATGCACGTGGCCAAAACCGGCCTCAACGCCCAACAGTCCCGGATTCAGGTGATTTCGAACAACCTGGCCAACGTGAACACCACTGGCTTCAAACGGGATCGTGCCAACTTTGAGACGCTGCTCTACCAGACTTGGCGTCCGGCGGGTGCGCAAACCTCTGAAAGCACGCAGTTGACCTCTGGTTCGTCCATCGGGACGGGGGTGCGTCTGGTCAGCACCGAAAAGACCTTTAGTCAGGGTAACCTGATGAGCACCGACAACGCGATGGATCTGGCCATTGACGGCAACGGCTTCTTTGAGGTGCTGCTTCCGGATGGTCGCATGGGCTACACCCGCGACGGTAGCTTTGGCATGAATGCAGATGGGGTGATGACCACTTCGTCGGGCTATATCCTGCAGCCCGAAATCACCATTCCGTCTGATGCGACCAATATCTCGATTTCGGCGGATGGGATCGTCAGTGCCACCACCCCCGGCGATGTGGAACCGCAGGAGTTGGGCCAGATCTCGGTCACCCGCTTTGTGAACCCACGTGGTCTGACGCCGATCGGCGAAAACTTCTCGGTCGAAAGTCAGGCCAGCGGTGAACCGATTGTTTCGGTCCCCGGCGTCGAAGGCGCGGGGCGTCTGCTGCAAGGCCAGCTGGAGGCATCAAACGTAAACGTTGTGCAGGAACTGGTGGAGATGATCGAGGCGCAGCGCGCCTATGAAGTGAACTCCAAGTCGATCTCGGCCACGGACGAGATGCTGCGCTACCTGTCGAACAAACTCTGAGGATCGTTGTGATGAACTTTCGCAAAATCATCTGTCTGGGCATGATGCCCGCCGCACTGACCGTCGCGGGCTGCACCGTCGAACAAGAAGCCGCCGCCTCACGCGATTGGGCGCCTGTTTATCAACAGCCGCTGCCACAACCCACCGCACAGCTGGCCAGTGGCGCGATTTTCAATGGCGGCCAGATGGGGCTCTTTGCCACCGACCGCCGCGCCTCTCAGGTAGGTGATATCCTGACCGTTGTGCTGCAGGAGAAGTTCCAGGCCTCCAAGGCGCAGAATGCATCCTCGTCGAAGGCGGACGCCTTTCAGGTGAACACCCCCGGCATCCTCAATATCAATGATTCACAGCTGACTGCAGGCACGAACAAGACTTTCAATGGCAATGGTCGTGCGTCGCAGTCGAACTCCCTCACTGGCAGCATGTCTGTTTCGGTGGTGCGGGTGCTGCCCGGTGGCAACCTTGAGGTGATCGGTCAGAAGAAGATGACGCTGAATAACGGCGATGAATACATCCGCCTGCGCGGCATTGTCCGTCAGGCCGACATCAGTGCCGATAATACTGTCGAAAGCAATCGCCTGGCCAACGCCGAGATCAAATATGTCGGTGCAGGCGATGTGGCGGACACCGGCAAGAAGGGCTGGCTGCGCCGTGGCTTTGACGCGGTTTCGCCGATCTGATCCGGCCGCAACGGACCACGGATCGGGCACGAAGAGAACAGAGGGTTTCCCCATGACACGCAAAATCATCCGCGCATTTGTCGCCAGTCTTTGCATTTTTGCATCTGCGGGTGGCGCTATGGCCGACCGGATCAAGGATATGGCCTCGGTTGCAGGCGTGCGGTCGAACGCGCTGGTGGGCTACGGTCTGGTACTGGGCCTGGCGGGCACGGGCGATGGCGGTTCAAAGCTGACGCAGCAGTCGATGCAATCGCTGATCTCTCGTCTTGGGCTGGACACGCGACCGGGGGATCTGGATACCAAAAACGCCGCCGCTGTGATGGTGACGGCGGAAATGCCCCCCTTTATGAAGCCCGGTCAATCGCTGGATGTGACCGTGTCCACCGCAGGGCGCGCGAAATCGCTGAAAGGGGGCACGCTGTTGATGACGCCCTTGATGGGTGCCGACGGTGAGGTATACGCCATTGCGCAGGGTAACCTTGTGGTTGGTGGTCTGGGGGTTGAGGGCGGTGATGGATCGTCGTTGGTGGTCAATGTGCCCACCGTGGGCCGTGTGCCCGGTGGTGCAACGATTGAACGCATGGTGGAAACCCCATTTCTTGAAGCGGAATATCTGGTTCTGAACCTCAATCGCTCTGACTTTTCCACCGCGGCCAGCGTGGTTGATGCGGTGAATGAAATGTTCGGTGAAGGTGTTGCGGTGGCGCTGGATGGTACGTCTGTTCGTGTGCGCGCGCCTGCCGATCCGGCACAGCGTGTGGCCTTCATGGGCCTGTTGGAAAACATCGAGGTGCAACCAGCCGAAGCGGCAGCGCAGGTGATCGTGAACGCCCGCACCGGCACCGTTGTGATTGGCGGATCGGTGCGCGTGACGCCCTCTGCGGTCAGTCATGGATCGCTTACCGTACGGGTGAATGAGGATTTTAACGTTGATCAGGGCGGTGCCAGCGTGGTGGCCAATGGTGACAACGTGATTGTTGCGCCGGGCGAACCTGTCGTGACCCCCGACAGCGACATCATGATCACCGAGGAAAACGCGCCTGCCTTTATCTTTGACCCTGGTGTCAGTCTCAGCTCGCTGGTGGATGCGATCAATGCAGTGGGCGCCAGCCCGGCAGATCTGGTTGCCATCCTAGAGGCGCTGCACCGCGCCGGTTCACTGCGCGCGGAACTGATCGTGATCTGATGCGCGTCGTATAAGAAAGAGGTTTAGTTTTCATGTCAGTCTCTCTCCCTTCTGCCCCGATGATGGACATCTCCAGTTCGCTGGAAGTGCACCGCCACAACGCGCAGGCCGCTGCGGCCCGTCGTGCAGAGGGCGCTTCTGACACCGGTGCGGTAGATCCGCGTATGCGTCAGGCCGCCGAAGGGTTTGAGGCGTTGTTTCTGCAACAGATGCTGAAGGCGGGGCGTGCAGCCTCGCTGGGCGATGACCTCCTTGGGGGGAGCGGGGTAGAGCGCATGCAGGGCATGCTGGATGAAACCCTGACCGAGAATGCTGCCAACCAGGCCGGACTAGGTCTGGCGGATGCAATCGTGCGGCAATTCGCACCCCTGGTAAAGAAAGCTGACTGATGGCAGATATTTTGAACATCGGCCGTTCCGGCATGATGGCGTTCCGCGCCGCGCTGACGGTGACATCGGAAAACGTTGCCAATGCCAATACCGACGGCTACGCGCGGCGCAGTGTGATCACCAAAGAGGCGGCCGGCAGTGCCAGTAGCCCGTTTTACGCCAACGCCAGTGGGCAGGGGGTGTTGGTGGACGACATCCGCCGCGCCTTTGACGAACTGGTGGTGGCGCAGGTGCGCAACACCGGATCGGCTGTGGCCTCGGCCAGCACCATGCATCCGGCCATGGAGCAATTGGAAAACCGGCTGCTGCCCGATGCGGGGGGCGTTGAGGAGATGCTGTCGGGCTATTTCGAGGCGATCGAAGGACTGGCCGCCAACCCCGAAGATAAGGGTATGCGCGCTGTCGTTCTGGAATCGGGGCGCGGGCTGGCTACGGCGATTGCCGATATGGCCACGGATGTACGTGACCTGGGCGAATATATGCACGCACAGGGCGGGCAGGTACTGGATCGTATCAATGGCCTGCTGAAAGAGGCGCATAAACTGCAGACGCAGATGGGCCTTTCGTCTGTTCCCGGGGCAGATAACGCGGTGCTTGATCGCCGTGATAAACTGCTGAATGATCTGTCAGAGCTGGTCGATATTCGCGTTGAATATAACAACATTGGCGTGGCCACCGTTACCCTTGGCAGTGCGCCGGGTGGCCCAACCTTACTGAGCCAAGACGGACCTGCGCGTCTGACGCTGAATGCGGATCTGTCACTCAATGTGCGTGGCGCGACCGCTGGATCGCTGGCAGCGGATGCCATCACCCGCTCGCCTTCGGCGGGGCAGTTGCACGGGCTCTACGCCACCTATAGCGCGGTACAGGCGACATTGTCGGATCTGGCGGGCTTTGCCGGATCAGTTACCGATCAGATCAACGTCATCCACCAAAGCTCGCGCGATGGCAACGGGGCGGCGGGTGCGCGGATGTTTTCGCTCAATGGGTGGGACGCGGTGCCCAGCCCGCACAACGCGGGCAGTACACTGGCTGTTGCGGCAGAGGTGGAGGGGCAGGCCCCACCAACCGATCCCATCAAGTTGGTCTATGACGGCACCGCAGGTGCATGGAACGCCTATGACAGCAGCAATACCCTGCTTGGCAGCGGCACCACCTCTATCAGCCTCGGCAATGTCGAGGTGCAGCTTACCGGTGCGGCGGTGGATGGCGATGTGATCACGCTGGAGCCGACGCATGGATCGGCAGAAAACATGCGTTTTCTGCTCACCGACACTGACCAGATTGCATCAGGCGGGGCACTGGTGATCAGCCCCAATGTGGCCAACACCGGCACCAGCGCACTGATCGCTGAACCCGCAAACGAAAGTTTCACCAGCCTGCCCACTGTGGCCAGTCTGTTGCCCACCGATGGCTCCTCGCAGGGGTTGCTGTCTGCGGGCGTGGTCGGAATCATCCCTGCGGATGCCACCGAGGTTTCGTTGGCATCGCTGGCAGGCAGTGGCACTGCATCTGATATTATGGTGTTCACTCGCGAAGGCACGCAAATCGCAGGTCCTGTTCTCAGCGGCGCGGCGGCGACCTCTTTGCTGACGACGGCGAACGGCTTTGCTGACGGGGCGATTTATGACAGCACGCTGACCGGTCAGGCGAATAACTATCTGGGCACCAAACTGTCCACGGACGGCAGTACAGCTGCGACGCAATGGCTCCGTCTCAGTGATCTGCCGGCCGAGGATCTGATTGTGGTTGCAGGCGCGGGCAATCTGGAAATTGGCGGCTCTGTCACCACTGGCGCGCTGGCTGAACAAGGCGACCGCGCTGTGACGGTACAGGTGGTGGATGCCACAACGGGCGAAGTTGCGGTGGTGGATCAGACCACTGGTCACCGTTTGGGCGGCGGCATTCTGGACGGTAGCGGCAATGCGCAAATCGCGGGCTTTGATCTGACACTGGCGGCGGGCTATGCCACGGGCGATCAGTTTGATGTCACCGCGTCCAGTTCCGGCACCGGTGATGCGCGCGGCCTCAGTGCGCTGGCGGCACTGCGCACCCGCGACAATTCCAGCGGTCTGGGCGGGTTCCATTCTATTCTGACCGAAATCCGCACCGAAGTGGGCGGGCTGACATCTGCCGCCAAGATCAAAGAAGAGGTGACCGAGGCTCAGCATGAGGCTGCCCTGACGGCCCATCAGGCGGCAGCGGGCGTTGATCTGGACACAGAGGCGGCCAACCTGATGAAATTCCAACAGGCCTATCAGGCCAACGCACGGATCATGACAGTGGCGCAAGAGCTGTTTTCGACCCTGATGACTTCGCTGCGGTAATAGGAGGGTATTGATATGACCATCGGCACCTCACTACACCACCAACTGGCCACACGGCATTTCACCCGTCTGGATACCGATATTTCCAACCTGCAGGCTGAAATCGCCAAAGGTAAGGCGGACCCGCGTGCCTCTGTCGATCCGGTGCGGTCGCTCAACATGTCGGCCACCCGCGACCAAAGCGCGATGGTGGAACAGTTTACTGAAAACCTGGAACGGGCGGATGCGCGGCTGACCATGGGCGATACCGTTCTGGGCACAGTTGGCAAAACGCTGAATCGCCTGTCAGAGATTGCCATTCGTGGTGCCAGTGGATCGGTGTCACCATCTGAACGCGAATCCCTGCGCATTGAGGCGGTAGAGTTGCGCGACAGTCTGGTGTCGATGGCACAAAGCCGCGACAGCACCGGGCGCGCCCTGTTTGGGGGTTACAAGACCGACCGTGATCCCTTTATCGACGGTCCGAATGGGGTGGTCTATGCGGGCGACAGTGGGCGTCATACGCTGCGCGTGTCGGAAAACGCGATGATGGCATCGGGCCTCAACGGCCAGGAACTGTTCATGGAGATTGAGGTCCCCGGCGCCGATGGGCCGGAGGTGCGCGATCTGTTTTCTGTCGTAGATGACCTGATCCATACGCTGACGCCGGGTGGCGGCGCACGTCGCGATAGCATCACTGGCCCCGACGCGATGCGCCTGCAACTGGGCGACACCACTGGGCAGGTGGGTATGACCATCGAAGGTCCGAATGGCACAGCAGAGATTTCAGCGCCCTATATGGCGCAGTCAAAGGACGCTCTGATCGCCGCGATCAACGCAGAAACCGCGACCACCGGCATCACCGCGATGATTGATCCCGCAGATCCTACCGCGATCCGGCTGGATGCGAGCGGTGATATTACGATCAGTAAAACCGACATCAACGCAGGCAACAACCGGCACGACAACATGGTCCAGATCACCCCGCTGGCAGGCGATGATGCGGATACACCTTTCATCATTGTGCCGTCGGATGAGACGTCGAACGCCATGATCGACAAGATCAACTCCACCCTCGATCACATTGCGGATGCACGCGGGGAGATCGGTGCTTTGCAACAGGTGGGCGAACGCCACCGGGTTGGCCTCGATAAACGGTTCGAAATGGTGCAGCGCGCTCTTGCCGGATACGAGGGTCTGGATATCGCGGCCGCCGTGACAGAGTTGCAGGCAATGATGATGAGTCGCGAGGCCGCGCAGCAGACCTATGCGCAAATCTCCTCGCGCACACTGTTTGACTTTCTAGGCTAACCGGATGAACAGGAGACGCCAGCGTATGGACGTGGTGCTGCGTTGTTTTGGGCAGGGCGCGGCGCTGCTGATTGCGCTGGCAGCAATCAGCAGCGCCGCGCTGGCCCGCGTTCCCGATTGCGAAGGCATGGCGGCACAGACCGGTGCGCGTTTTGGACTGCCAGAGGGCTTGCTGCCCGCGATTTCACGTGTGGAGACGGGGCTCAAGCAGGGCGAGCGCGGCGTGCGCGGCTGGCCTTGGACGCTGAATGTGCAGGGCAAGGGCTACTATTTCAAAACGCGGGAAGAGGCATTGGCGAAACTGCGTGCGGTGCTGGATGCTGGCGTGCGCAACGTCGATGTCGGTTGCATGCAGATCAACTATCGCTGGCACGCGGAAAACTTCGCCTCGGTCGAAGAGATGATGTCGCCTGAGGCTAACACCGCCTATGCTGCCAAGTTCCTGACACGGTTGAAAAATCGTCATGGCAGCTGGGAGGTGGCGACGAAATACTATCATTCCTCGGATCGGACACGTGGCACCGCTTACCTTGGCCGCGTACACCGCGTCTTGGCGCGATTGCCACAAGTGCAGCCTTCTTTCGTTGCCTCGACGGCGGCTGGCGCGACGGGGGCACAGGTGGCTCGCGGTGGGCAGGGGAGAGGCCGGCATTCACAGGATTCCGTGCTGGTCAGCTTGCCGAAAACGCCGACGGCCTGGATGGGCGCGCGGCGCAGTGTCGTTCTTCCTGACAGTCCACGCCCGGAGCTGACCGTCTTACAGACAAGCGCCCGAAAGACGAAACGTCAAAACCGTTACAGCCGTGCGTCAAGCGCCCGTCAGGATTTGGTCCAGCACTTGCGCCGTGAATTCGCCCGCTAAGAGGCAGTATAGACCGAATTAACATAGACCAAAGTATGTATGCGCGCCCGAAAGAGAGCGTCACGTCGCCGTCCGATACGTGGCGGTACGTCGGCATTTTGACTAGTCTGAGAGGGAAATCAGACGCGGCCCAGTTGCGTCTTACACCCCAAGGCAGACCAAATTATGACCAACCAGTACAGTAACCTGTTTTTCGATGCCGAAGCGCCGATCCTCTATGAGGTCGACGCGCATGTTGTCGGTTCTGCCCCTGCGACGCGGCGGATGAAACAGATGCTGACCGCCGTGGCGCCCAGTGACGCGCCGGTGATGCTGTCTGGTGACACGGGATCCGGTAAGGAGCGCGCTGCAACGGCTATTCATGCGGCCTCGGGGCGGGCGGGTAAACTGGTGGCGGTGAACTGTGCAGCCATTCCGGGGGAGTTGCTGGAATCCGAACTGTTTGGCTACGAAAAGGGCGCTTTTACGGGCGCCGATGAACAACGCGTCGGCCTGATCGAAATGGCTGATGGCGGCACGCTGTTTCTGGATGAAATCGGCGATATGCCACTGGCATTGCAGGCAAAACTTCTGCGTGTTCTAGAGGCGCGAGAAATCCAGCGTGTCGGCGGTCGCGAACATATCGCAGTAAACTTCCGCCTGATCACCGCGACCCACCGCCATTTGACCGAAGCAGTGGCCGAGGGCAAATTCCGCGCTGACCTTTACTATCGTATCAACGTGCTGCCAGTGCCTGTTCCGTCGTTGTCCGAACGTCTGGAAGAGATCCCCGAACTGATCGACCGGATGCTGAAAGACCACACCCGCCAGAACCCGCAGGCCAACCTGCCGCATTTTGCCATGGACGCAATTGAACGCCTGCAGGGCCACAGCTGGCCTGGCAACATTCGTGAACTGCGCAACGTCGTTGACCGTGCGATCGTGATGTTCCCCGGTCGCATGCTGCACGCGGCAGAGGTGGATAACTTCCTCTTGCTCAGTGAAAATGACGGGCAGGGCGCTGGCGCGACCCCCGGCATGGGCATGGGGGGTGATCAGGCGGCGGTGTTGAAAATGTTGGAAGACACTGGCCAGATCGACATCCGTCTGATCCTGCGGGATCTGGAAATCAGCCTGATCGAAGCGGCATTGAAAAAGGTCGAAGGCAACGTGACTGGCGCCGCACAGGCTTTGGGCCTGCAACGCACCACACTGATCGAGAAGATCAAGAAATACGGGATCAACAAAAACGCCTGATCCCACCCCTTTCCCCTAGCTGATGCGTGGTTGCATCAGCACTTGTCACCTGACACCCCCACCTCTGCAAAGAGGTGGGGCTTTTTTTGGGAAGGGGGCGGTAGGTTTGTTTCGTTTGATGCCTTTGGGTGTTTGAATAGCTTTCGCCCGCGGGAAGCGGACTTAGCAAAGCTTGGTGCTGTACTCGACCAGCAGACAATCGTGATGGTGCAGAAAATGTCGGCTTCGAGCCCAGAGTGACCAATGCTGCACGGCGCACCAATGTCCGGTCTTGGGAAATCAGATGTATCCGAGATCAGCCATTAAGGCGTCCGCCCCCAAGATCGCGTTTTGTAGTGCAACCGCCTTTGGCCGATCAGTCCAGCGGCGTGTTACTACGCCATCATAACTGATCGTTCGTCCAACAGAGTCGCCAATCAGGCCAATCCCTGCTCCGGCAGCGACGAGAGCCAGTTGGGTATGGCTGCGTGCTGCCTCTGCCGCCACTTCCAGATCGCTGTCGGGAGCAATAGCTCCTTTGATTGCTGCATGTAGTACCGGCCCTTGCGACTTTGGGAAAAGGACAAGTGGATACTTCGTCAGATCAGATGTCCGAATGCTGTCGCATTCGCTCAAGGGGTGCCCCTTCCGAAGGGCGACGCAAAATCCCTCCTCACCGAGAGGGGCAATGGTAAGACCCGCCGCGACATCAACAGGCGGGTGTAGAAACCCCAGATCCAGTTCCGCGCGCGCGATGGCTTTTGCCAGCGGGTCGGAAGAAACCTCTATGAGTTGCGGGGCGGGCCAGCCTTTCCCGGCAATGCGCGACAGAAGGTCCGGCAAGTGCGCATCAAGCGCAGCCGACACGAAACCAACGCGCAATGGCCGCGCCTGCCTCCCCATACGGCTTACGCGGGCTTCTGCGCGGTCAAGTGCAGCGAGAATATCTTCGGCCTCTTCCAATAGAATGCGGCCAGCATCGGTAAGTGATACGCCACTTTTCGAACGTTCAAAAACCGCGACCCCCAATCCAGCTTCCAATTCACTGATCGTCCGTGACAGTGGCGGTTGGCTCATGTTCAACGCGGAAGCGCCCGCTCTGAGCCCACCCGCGTGAGCCACGGCAACAAAATGACGGAGGAGACGGTGATCGAGCACATAACACATGATCCAACCATTATATCATCTGAGATTTTATTGATATTATCTTGGTCTCGGAGACTGCGATAGACCCGCAACATGAAATCCGAGATGAACTCTGCGAAAAATGCAATTCCGCTTCTTGTCGCCTGCATTTCTGTATTCGCCTTAGGGCAGTTTCAACGGGCATCGGGAAGTGTGTTTGGACCCGTTCTGACTGAGACTTTGAGTATTCCCGCGACGGCGTTGGGTGTGTTGGTTGCAGCCATGTTTGCCGCTACCTTGGTATCTCAAGCGCCCGCTGGAGTCGCGCTTGACCGCTTCGGCCCTAGACATGTCCTGCTCTACGCCCTTGCCCTTGTCGCTCTCGGGACTGCGCTCTTTGCGATTGCACCTGATCTGAACAACGGCACTTGGCCAACACTTATCTTAGCCCGCGTTCTGATTGGTGCAGGCCTTGCCGCGACTGGTGCAAGCGTCCAGATGGCATTGGCACAGAATCTGCCATCAGGAGATTATGGGTATGCCTCCGGACTCCTTGTAACTTTGGGCGGAATTGGAGGTCTGGTTGGAACCTGGCCATTGGCCGTTGCCCTCGAGAGTTTTTCATGGCGGCTGGTCTTCGGTGTTGGTGCCGGTTTGGCCGTTTTTGTGATGATCATTGTGTCCACTTTATTGCCGGACGCGAAGCCAGCATCACCCGACCATACTCATTCTGATATTAGCTTCTTCGCTCTGTTGCGAGGCCGCAAACTCCGGGGTGTGTTGTGCCTCGGAGCAGTGACCTATGCGCCGATTGTCACGATTACGGGACTTTGGGGCGGGCCATATCTTCAGGATGTTCACGGCCTCAGTCCTGAGACTTCGGGCCAAGCTCTCATGGGATTGTTCGCTACGACAATCGCAGCCGGTTTCGTCTTCGGTCGGATAGATCGCATAGGGCGAGGGCGTAGCGGTGTCGTTTTACTGACGGCTCTTGGATCAGCGACATGTCTCGTCACGCTTGCGTTATTACCATCACCGCCAGTTTGGGCGGCGCTTATCTTGATGGGAGGCTCCGTTTTCCTTCAGCAGTTTTACATACCGTTGGGGGTCCAACTCAGAGATGCAGTTCCCGCCGCAGCTTTTGGCCGCGCAAATGCGCTCAAGCTCCTGATAGCGACCGGAGCAATTCCGGTGATGCAGACTGCATTCGGTCTCGTACTGGACCTCGCGCGTGGTATCGGCGTTACCGAGGAAAACGCCTTCCAGATTGCATTTGGCTGCATGGCGGCAGTGATTGGAGCAGCGTTGATCGGATACTGGAATTTGTGCCTCAAGGCCGATACCACAGTGAGGCTCGATTGAAGGCATCTCACCGAAAGCGGACCTTGGGGCCGCTGCAGCGAAATGGTGCTTCGTCCCGCTCTACGGCTATTTAGTCATCGGAATAAATGACCGGTTCAGGCCAATGTTGCCATTCGTAGATGCGGCGGCTATAGAAACTTTGTTCGCCTGTCACACACACTACCCTGCGGGGCGTGCCCACCTAGCCGCTTGTGCTATTTACCCACGCGCGGCAGCTGCCTGTGCGTCCAGTAGGGCGGTGATATACGAACCGGTGCTGTTGAGCTGTGTCACCATTTGCTCCATCGCGGTGAAACGGGAACGGTAGCGGGCTTCCAGTGCCTCGTATTTGGCGTCCATCCGCTCGATTTCCAGCTCGTTCACTTCGACCGACGCTTCCAGTTCGGCTTCGCGGGAGCTGAGCGCATTGTCGCTGTCCAAGAGGCCGTTGATCCGCTCAATCAGGCCCGAAGTGAAGTTGCGCCCGTAGGTCAGTTCAAATTCGTCGGTGCCATCGGGCACGGTCAGCGACAGGCCTGACATCGGCCCCGAGGGCACGATGTAGAATGTCACGCCATCCCCTGGAAACAGGCTTTCCAGTTTGGCGGTGCCCAGATAGGCGTCGCCAGTGTTGGGGTCGCGGGTAAACTCAAAGGTGCCGCTGGTCGCGGTGGACGTTGGGCGGCCTGCCACGGTGACGGCGCCATTGTCGGTTGTGACTTGCGATTCAAACAGCGCGGCAAAACGTTGTGGATCGTCGGCGATATACTGTTTGATCAGTTCATTGTCCTGATTGTCCTTCTCCAGCGCGAGGCGGCCGTCTCGCTGCATGGTGATGCCGAAGTTAGACAGATAGCCGTTGTCGTCGCCAAAGCCTTCGATCTCAGTGCGCAGATAGGAACGGAGCGAATTTTTGATCCCCTCGATCGAGCTTTCCCCCGCAAGAGCGCCAGCCTCGGTGCCTTCAATCACGCCTCGGGTGGTCTGTTCGTCCAACCATTCTAGTGTCTCATTTACCTTGGCGATCAACACTTCGGCACGGGCGTAGATGTCTTCGGCGTCAACGTCGGTGGTGATGGTGGCCGCTCCGCCGGTCACGCCCAGCAGTTCCAGTTCGACGCCGTCGATCAGATCGTCCACACGGTTGGTCGAGCGGAACACCTGAATGCCGTTGTATTCCAGAACCGCGTCAGAGGCAGCGCGCACCTGATGGTCGCTGATGGTGGTTGATGTATCCAGATCCGCCAGCGCCGCGTCTGCCGCCGCACCAGTTGCATTGACGGTGAAACGCATGCTGTTTTGGCCGCCGGTGTCTGACAGAATACCCAGCGTATAGGTGCCGTCACCCACATCAATCACCGATGCGGTGACACCGCTGATGCTGTCAAATTGCTGCGCCAGATCCTGCAGTGTGCCACCTTCGGGCACAATCATGTCAAAACCGGGGCGCTCGCCTGCGTAGAAGACCGGCGGATCATCTGCGGTCCAGACGCCGAAATCAATCGTGACGGTGCCCGCCTGCACCGTGGCAGATTCGGAAGAGAAACCTTTGAATTCCAGCACCTGTTCCCGTGCTAATGCCAGCACGTTGATGCTTTCGCTACCGGCTTCGACTTTGGTGGTGTCGGCGACAATTGCATTGATGCCATCATTTGAGGACTTGGTTTGCAAAATCGGGTCGCGGCTGATCACACCGAGGGCGTCGTTCAACTCCTGCATTTTCATCCGTGCTTCGCCGAGCGCCGAGATCGAGACCTCGGTTTCTGTCTGGCGACGCTCAATAATGTTTTTGCGCGGCTCTACCTCGGCCGAGGCAAGATTGCGTGCGAGCTCTGAGATGTTCAGGCCCGACCCGTTGGTATTAAGGGCTGATAGGATATCAGACATGGTGCTCTCCGGTTTCCTTAAGAAACGACCGGTGTGGTGTTTTGTTTAAATCCGCCCCCGCACGCAAGCTTTCGGCGCGGGGGTGGGGTGGCGGATCAATAGCTGATCTCAATTTCTATCCGGCGGTTTTCTTCGCGGCCTGCCGCAGTTGCGTTGTCGGCAACTGGTTGGCTTTCGCCCATCGATGTGGCGGTCAGTTGCGCCGGATCAATCAGACCGGATCCGGCCAGTTCGCGCACCACGCTGGCGGAACGTGCCGCGGCAAGTCCCCAGTTGTCGCGGAACTGCGACCCGGCAGAGACAGGCACGTCATCTGTATGCCCCGTGACAGTGATGCTGGAGGCATCATTCATCGCGGCAAAGGCGATACGGTCCATAATCTCTCGTGCACCCTGGGTTAGATCTGCGGTGCCGGAGGGGAAGGCGCCGCCTGCGCCCACGGTGACAAAGACCTTGCCGTCGCGCTGTTCCACCTCAACCAGACCTTCGCCCAATTCACGGTGCAGCGATGCGGCCAGGCGTTCAGCGGCAATGCCTGCCTGTTCGCGGCCACCATCCCCGGCGGTCCCACCCTGATCGCCGTCCTCCGTGGCCTGCATCGCGTCGCGGGCCACATCGTTCAGACGATCAATCAATTCGGCCATCAGGGCCTCTTCGCTTTGCTGGGCAGTGGTGGCGTCGGCGGTTTGGGGCAGGCCGCTGTCGGCATCACTGCGCGGCAGGCCGGTCAGCGGATCCGTTTGCGGCAACCCGTCCTGCTGATCTGTCGCACTATTGTTGGCGGCCTGTTGGGCCTGTTGCTGTTGCAGCGCACGTTCCTCGGCGAGGAAGCGGTTTTCGGAAATCGACTGATCAGTGCCGCCTTCGCCTGATGCAGTTTGATCCAGCGATCCTTCGCCACCTGAGGCGGGCTGATAGTCCAGAACCACCTGATCATCCTCGACCTTAGCGGTCAGCTCACCCTGCTCCAGCGCCTGTTTCAGCAGCTGCGCCAGTTCTTGACGCATTTCATCGCGCTTTTCCTCATCGCTTTTGCCTTCTTCGCCAGCCTGTTTGGAATCGTGATCCGAGCGGCTTTGTTGATCATCCACGTCTGACCGTATCTTGGGTTGCTCGGTGGTGGTGGTGTCCTGCGTCAGCTCTTTGGTGATAGATGGTTCCGAGGAGGGAGAGAATTTCAGTTCCAGCACAGTTGTACCGCGCGGCTGTTCGACCACTGGAATATCCCGCTGCACACCGAAGCTTTCGCGTAGGGAGCCGGCGATCATTTTAAACTTGGGCTGGTTAAATTCCGCAAAGGACAGAATAAGCACGAAGAACGCCATTAGCAGGATAGCGATGTCGGCAAAGGTTGCCATCCACGCAGGCGCACCCACCGGCGGGCACTTGGGCGGTTCTTCCTGTTTCGGTTCCTCTACCGGGAGCACGGGAAGGGGGATGGGTTTCTTTGCCATGATACGTGCCTTTGGTGTCTCTTATCAGGGGCGGTGTTGCCCGCCGGATCAGTGTCAGGCGGGCAGGGGGGATTTAGGATCGCTAAGCGGCTAACATCTTGGCGGCGACCTTGGGCGGCAGCGAGGCCACCATCTGATCCTGCACATTGCGCCCAGATTCTCCGCGGGCGATGTTGGTTAGACCCTCAACCACCAATTCGCGGTAGATCACCTCATCTGCGCTGTAGACCTCCAGCTTGGAGTTGATCGGGCCGAAGATCACGTTGGCCAGAAACGCACCATAAAGCGTCGTCAGCAACGCAACCGCCATCGCGGGGCCAATCGCCTTGGGGTCGGCCATGTTGCCAAGCATCTGCACCAGACCGATCAGCGTCCCGATCATCCCCATCGCGGGTGCGATGTCGATCCAGGATTTGATCACCGACTGAGCATTTTCATGGCGGGTTTTCATCGCCTTGATTTCTGCTTCCAGCTGCTTGACCATTTTGGATTCATCCGCCCCGTCCACCAGCATCTGCAAACCCTTTTCAAAGAACTTGTCCGGCACCTCTTTGCTTTCCAGTGCCATCATGCCCTCTTTGCGGGCCACGTCTGACAGCTCCACCATGGTTTCCACTAGGGCGGGGTGTTTGGGGGCCTTTGGCATGAACGCTTTGGCCATCGACCCAAAGCTGCCAAGGAAGGTGCCCATCGGGGCGGTGAACATCACGGCGAAGAAGGAACCGCCGAAAACGATGAGAAGGGAGGGGACGTCGATAAAAGGACCGATACCGCCTGCGGCGATCATCGAGCCGGCGATCATGCCCAATGCCCCCAGAAGTCCGATAAGGGATGCGAGATCCATGCTATTGCTCCAATCACTGTACGCGATTGGGTCTGCAAGAGCCGTACCAACCGTCAAAGCGGCTGATTTTGCGATACATATATATAGGAAAAACCGCCCCTGAATTCTGGCGCTGTTTTTGGGTTCTATAAAAAATCGTTTAAAAACAGTAGCTAAATCTCTTTTTCGCGATTTTCTTTAAACTTTTTCGCCACCGGACGTTCCCAATTACAAGCGCAACTGAGCGCAAACTGATTTACAGCCAAGGAGACGGCCATGACTACCATTAATACCAATATTGGCGCGCTGTCGGCACAAGCGACAATGACCCGCGTGAACATGGAACAATCCACTGCAATGGAGCGCCTGTCCTCGGGTATGCGCATCAACGCAGCGAAAGACGATGCGGCAGGCATGGCCATCTCGGAAAAGATGACCGCCCAGATCAAAGGCCTGAGCCAAGCGGTTCGCAACGCCACCGACGGTAAGAACCTGGTGGACACCACCGAAGGCGCGCACGTCGAAATCTCGAACATGCTGCAGCGTCTGCGTGAACTGTCTGTTCAGTCCGCGAACGACACGAACACCTCTTCCGACCGTAACAACCTGGCGGCAGAAGGCACCCAGCTGATCACCGAGATCAACCGCGTTGCCAAAGACACCACCTTCAACGGCATGAAGATCCTTGATGGTTCGTTCACCGGCCGTCAGCTGCAGATCGGTGCTGACTCTGGTCAGGTTATGAACATTGACGTGGACAGCGCGGCAGCGACCGACATCGGTGCTCACACTGTATCCACGTCGGTCAACGCCTTTGGCGGCACCGCGGCGGCAGGTTCGGCTGTATCGGAAATCGCAGCAGGTGCGGTTCTGACCGTAACCGGTCACGCAGGTTCGGCAAGCATCACCAACACCGCCAGCCAGTCGGCCAAATCGCTGGCAGACGCGATCAACTCTTCCTCGGCATCGACCGGTGTTGAAGCGACCGCAGTGTCGAAGGCAAAACTGTCGGGCTTCTCGGCCGCATCGACCGTCACTTTTGAGGTCAACGGCACCTCGATTGGGAACGTGAACATCTCGGACACCAACGACCTTCGTGGTCTGCGGGACGCGATCAACACACAGGCAGGTCAGACTGGCGTTTCGGCCACCATGGGTGACAACAACGGTGAAATTATCCTGACCGACACCCAGGGTAACAACATTGAACTGACCGGCTATGACACCGGCGTTGACGACACCACGATGACCGTGACCGCACTGGAATCTGACGGTGTCACCGCCGCTGGTACTCCGGCCGTGACCCTGACCGACACCACTTCGGCTGTGACCTCGGCAGTGATCACCGGTCAGGTTGAAATGACTTCGACCAAAGGCTTCTCGGTTGGTACCACCTCGAGTGCAGCAGACGGTACCGAATTCTTCGGCGCTGATGCGAACAGCTCTGCACTGGAAAGCGTTGCAGGGATCGACCTGACCACTGCGGCGGGCGCTTCGAAAGCGATCAAGACCATCGACGTGGCTCTGCAGAAGATCAACCAATCGCGTTCTGACCTCGGTGCGGTTTCCAACCGTCTGGACAGCACCATCTCGAACCTGACCAACATCACGGTAAACGTGGAAGCGGCCCGTTCGGGGGTGAAAGATGCGGACTTCGCTCAGGAATCCACCTCGCTGGCGCGTGGTAAGATCCTCAGCCAGGCTGCCACCGCGATGTTGGCGCAAGCCAACTCCAGCCAGCAGAACGTAATGCAGCTGCTGCGTGGTTAATAAGGGATGGCGTCAGGAAACTGACAGCCCGACAGGAAACCGGCGTTTCAGCGCCGGTTTCTTTGTTTTTCAATGACTTAAATACCCATACTTTCGTCTGTTATACCCCCTGAAGGTGAAGTCAAACGATTTACGTTGTTTGGGGCTAAAATGGAGAGCATCCTTGTCGACAAGGAGATGCTCATGCAAATTTCAACAGTACAACACCTTGGTCAGCGTCAATCGATCGTCATGACAGCGCAGCTGCAAAAAGCGATCTGTCTGCTGCAGTACAGCAATGTCGATCTGACCTCGGTTATTGAGAGTGAAGCAGAAGACAATCCCTTTGTGGACGTAAAGCCCGGCCCCGGCGCCGAACAGCAGTCGATGCGCGGTATTGGCAGTCGCAGCGGCGGGTCGGGGGTTGATCAGGGCGATATTCTGGCCCGGATCGCAGAACATGACCTTTCCCTTTATGCACATGTGTCGGCACAATTCGACATGCTGTTCCCTGATCAGCGCGACCGTATGATTGCTGACGCCTTTCTTGAAGCACTGGAGCCAAGCGGTTGGTTGGGTGAAGAGCTGGATGTGATCGCCATGCGCACCGGTCTGACCTCTGAGGAAGCCGAAGAATGGCTGACCCGTGTGCAACAGGTTGAACCTTCGGGTCTTTTCGCCCGCTCGCTGGCAGAATGCCTGAAGCTGCAGGCGATTGATCAAGAGGTGATGACCCCGATCTTTGCCGCGCTTCTGGACAATCTGCCAAAACTGGCCGCCGCGGATCTGAAATCGCTGATGCGCGCCTGTGATTGCGATATGGACGAGCTGCGCCCGGCGCTGAAACTGTTGCGCAGCCTGAACCCCAAACCGGGCGCGGATTTTAACGGTCCTGTGGTGCCGCAGCGCGCCCCTGATCTGATCGTCACCAAAGGCGAAGAGGGCTGGATGGTCGACCTGAACAAATCGACGCTGCCCAGTGTTCTGGTCAATGAAAAGAAGGCTCAGCAGCTGAAACCAGCGCATGGCGACTATGTAAACGACACCCTGTCTGTGGCTTTGTGGCTGCGTCGTGCGGTGGCACACCGTAACCAAACCACGCTGGCCGTTGGCGCTGAAATTCTGCGCCGTCAGTCAGGGTTTATGGAGCAGGGGCCTGCAGGTCTGACCCCGATGACGCTAAAGGATGTGGCAGAGGCGATCGGCGTGCATGAAAGCACCGTCAGCCGGGTGACCACCGATCTGTTGATGCAGACCCCGCAGGGCACTTTCCCGCTGAAATACCTTTTCTCTGCCTCGCTGCGCAAAGAAGAAGGCGAGGAGGGGGAAAGCGCCGCTGCCGTGCGTCACCGTATTCAACAATTGGTCAGGGATGAAGATCCCGCACGCCCCCTCAGCGATGATGCGATTGCCAAGGTCATCACCTCCGAAGGTACCCATCTGGCGCGCCGCACGGTGGCGAAATACCGTGATATTCTGAAAATTCCGTCGTCCTTCCAGCGCCGCCGTAACGCCGTGTTGCAAGCAAGCTGAAGACGCTAAAATTCAAGGTCAACCTGGGACGGGTGGGCAGTAAGAAGGGGAGTGGTTCGCCACTTCCCTTCTTTGGTTTTATTGCGCTGATTTCAAATGGTTTTTAGACCTTTGCGCGGGTCTCTAGACCGGCACATAGTCGTAATCCTCACCCTCTGGTTCGGGCGTGGGATCCTGTTTTTGGTTCATCAGGATGATCTTACCAAAGGCAAACTCATCATCCGGCTGAATCGCCAGATATGTTGCATGTGCACCCATTTCGCCCCGCGAGGCGATGATGGCATAGGGAAACATGCCGCGTGAAATCCGGTCAGCGCGGATCACCTGCATATAGTTCTTGTGAATGTAGTAGGAGGCCAGCACCCAGAGTGTTGCACTCATCCACATGCCGACAGGCAGGCAGACGCCCACCATGCCCACAAAGGACGCCAGATGCGGCCACAGGCGCATTTGTGCCATCCATAAGGGGGTTATCATCCAAACCAATGGCGACGGGCGGTGGCGGAACAGATCATAGGTGCCATCGCGGCTGCGCAGGATTTCCCAGTTGTCCAGCTGGCTGGCATCGACGGGGGGAATGTGGGCCTCTCCGGCAATGGGGCAGGTGACCCAGCGCCCCAGATTGGGCGTCAGGGAAATCACCGTCAGATCCACATCCGCGCGTTTGAAGTGCATTGCAACCGGCTTGTCTTCACGCACCGAAAACCGTGCTCTCAGTTCCGCGCCACCGCCGGTGAAGGCCTGCCCCTCCAGCCCGACCAGTTTGTCACCGGAACGCAGGCCAAGGGAGTGACCAGCGGCGCCCACTTTGCGCAATTCCAGATGCACGTCGCTGGGTTCCGGCGGCGGGGTAGGGGAGAGGGGGATCATGGGTAGCTAAACGGGTTCTTAGGGGCGGAGGCTTTTTTGACCTTTTTGGTCGCGGTGCTGCTTTTCTTGGGCGCTGGTTTCGGACGCGGTTTGGCTGCGGTTTTGGCGCGGGCCTGTTTGTCCGCCGCGGTCTGCGGCCGCTGACTGGCCATTTTTGCGCTATCGCCCACTTGTTTTGACAGCGCCGACAGTTTCTGGCTTAGGGCCAGATGCAGATCGGACATGCCCGCCATCACCTCATCGCGGATCGAGTCCACGCGTGGATCCATTGTTTGGCTCAACTTCTCGGCAAAGCCCTCGGCACCGGCGCCAAAGGCCGCGAGTGTTGCGTCAGAGCTTTGCCGCAGCGTCTCTTCCATCGCGGCCATCCGTTTCGACATCCCGTCGAGTGAGGCCGCCAGTTCTGTCTTGGTCGCCTCTTGCCCGTTGATCAGATCTTCGGTGCGGGCCACTGTTTCGCTGAGGTCGTTGACCTTCTGGGTGAACAGATGCAGCGCCTCCACATGAGTGTCGCGTGCGGTGCGCAGATCCGCAAGGGTGCGGAAATACACCAGACCGCTGAGGCCAGTGCAGACCACCACAGCGACCAGCGTGCCGATGCCGAAGGGCACCAGTTTACGGTCCACCCATTCGGCCTTGTTCGACATGGATTTAGCTTCTTTTTCCGCCATCACGGCGGCGTCCCCGGCGGTATCTGCCGAGGCAAGGGCGATTTTGATCGCGTCCTGAATATCTGGCGTTTCGGTGCTCATGCGGCCACTCCGTACTCTCTTGGCAGGGTGAGTGCATCTTCCGTGCCATCTTGCCATCGTGCTGGGCAGGCGAAAACTCTAGGAGGCATAAAACGCAAATGATCTGCGTCGTTGGAGAGGGGGACAGGCGTATCTTGTCTTTTGTTATCGCGATGTGCCTCAATTTGCCCCAAGGAGTTTGGTGATGAGTATACATGAGCCGGCATTCAATGATGCTGAACCGGTGGCCACGCGGCCGGATCTGGAGGTGGCACCGTTCGCCCGTTTGACCATCGGGGAGGGCAGTTTTGATGTCGGTACGGTGAAAGCCGGACAGCCAGAGGCAGAGCGGGAAGATGGCCGCGAGGTGCTTGCCTTCCGCGAAACTGGTGATGGCGCGTGGAAGGTTCTGGAACACAATGTGGACGAAGGCTGGCGTCAGGTGGGGGCAGAGGTGCTGCGCAATACCTCTGACGCACTGCATGATTATGTGGGTATGCATATGATCCGCCGCTCCGGTGCGTTTGAGCCGGGCAATATGGTGTCGCTGACGCTGTTCGGCTTTGAGTGGGATTTGCGGTTTTCGCGCGATGGCAGCCGTGCACAGGTGCGCATGCCGGATACGAACTGGTCCGAGGTGGACCGTACCCTGATGACGCAGTTTGAGGACAAGCGCGAACTGGCGATCGCCTCGCTCTTGCGGTTTAGCCCGTCGATCCACAAGGTGTTCGAAGATGATGTAGAGGCCTGGTCGCGGCGCCTGGCTGCGGGCGCGCAGGTGATGCCGATCATGGGGTGATCCGGGCGTACTGCGGACCACACCCTAAAAACAGAAAACCGGGGTCACGTGCCCCGGTTTTTTATTGCAGAGCGGCCGACTGGATTAGCCGTTTTTCTGGTCCCGATCATAGCTCATTCGTTGCGCGCGCACCTCGTCCATCTGTTCATGGGACCAGTAAACAAGCGGTTTCAGCATCGCCAGCAGGCTGCGCCCCAGCGGGGTCAGTTCATAGGACACGGCCACCGGCGGGCCGGGATCGACCGATCGCGTCAGATAGCCGTCGCGCTGCAATCCGCGCAGGTTTTCGGTCAGCACGCTTTGCGTGATGTCGCCGATGCAACGCTTCAGATCGCCGAAGCGTTTCGGTTCATCCTCTAGCGCCAAAATGACGATCATTCGCCACTTGCCCGTCACATTGGACAGGATCGAGCGGATCGAGCAGTTGGACGCTTCGGCTTTGTTGGCGACGCCAATTGGTAGCATTTTGATATCTGGTTTTAGCTGTGAACTGGTGCGAGCATAGAGCGGGGCACAGGTCAATGCAATCATTGTAAACAAGGGTTGGTAGGGTCAAGCATACTAGGTCACTTCAAGGTACGTAATTGCGATGTGGTATCAATATGCTACCACGTATCTATCGAATACGAATCAGATATGCATCGGAGGAAACCACCATGTCTGCAATTGAGACCGCAAAAGAACTTGTCCTTGCTCTGTTCACCGCCGCCTTCATCGATCACGATCCAGAGGCGGCGCGTAAACTGGTGACGCCCGACTACATCCAGCACAATCCGCAGGTGCCCACCGGCGCCGATGGCCTGTCAGCGCTGATCCCGTTGGTGCAACAATCAGGCATGACCGTCACCACCCACCGCACGATTGCCGAAGGCGATCTGGTGGTGCTGCACAGCACATTTGACAACGCCGAAGCGTTCGGCGCCCCCAGCCTTGCTGCCTTTGACGTGTTCCGCGTGGCGGATGGCAAGGTGGTTGAACACTGGGACAACCTGCAACCGATCCCAGAGGTCACAGCATCGGGCCGTGGCATGACTGACGGTCCGGTCGACATCACCGATCTGGACAAGACCGAGGAGAACAAACAGCTGGTTCTGGGGTTTGTCCGTGATGTGCTGGGTGGCGTGGCACCGGAAAAGGCCCCCATGTATTCAGAGGTTTACATGCAGCATAACCCCAATTTGGCCGACGGGATCGACGGGCTGATCGCAGGCACTAAGGCATGGGCCGATCAGGGCTTCGTCATCACCAAATTTGATCCGCAGATCGTGGTGGCCGAAGGTAACTTTGTCTTTGTTGCTTCGGATGCCGTGGTCAGCGGTCAACCTTGGGCCTTCTTTGATCTGTGGCGCGTTGAAGAGGGCAAAATCGTTGAACATTGGGACGTGGTATCGCAGACGCCCACTGAAATGGCGCATGGTAACGGCAAGTTCTGAGGTCCCCCCTTCGGAACCCGCGCTGGTGGCGCTAGAGCTACCAGTGCACCAACGGGCCAGCACCTGCTGGCCCGTTTGCGTTTGAGTGTGACGCCGCAAAACAAAAGGCCGGCGAGGCCGACCTTTGTTCAACATACCCCGAGGGGCCAATCATTAAACCTGCAATCAGTTTTTGCGATAACGATGCAGGGTGCGGGCCTCATCCAGTGTCAGGCCAACAGCGGTGCTGATATGTTCGGGATTGCCGCCCATACGCGCGACGGAAATCGCTTGTTCTACCAACCGTTCATCCGCCAGGGTCGAGACCTGGTTTGCGATCTTGGCCATTTTCTTGTTCTGCTCGTTCAGCAGCGCGGTCTGCGCCTTGAACTGCGCCTCAAGTCGGTCCTCAAGCGAAGAGAGGATCGTGGTGGCGTCTTGCTGGCGACGGGAAAACAGGCTGCGCAGCTTCTTGCGTTGAAACAGCAAGGTAGCCGCGCCTCCCATAAACAATACGCTTGCAGCAAGATGGATCATTTCGACGGTGGTCATACGTCAGCCCCTAGTTACTTTATCCGGCCAGTTCCATGTAACCCTGGAACAGGCTATCGGTGATCTTATTGACGTCGACGGGATAGTTCCCTTCGGCCAGTTTGTTCTTGATGTTGTTCACCGCTGCCGTGTCAAACGGCGGGCCTGCCTTCAGCTCTTCCGGCATCTGGCTGGCTGTTGCACTCAGC
Source organism: Thalassobius sp. Cn5-15 (assembly GCF_022347685.1). Classification (GTDB taxonomy): domain Bacteria; phylum Pseudomonadota; class Alphaproteobacteria; order Rhodobacterales; family Rhodobacteraceae; genus Thalassobius. The sequence goes on along the minus strand of NZ_JAKRGF010000001.1, from coordinate 913,459 downwards.
GATACGGCGTCGGTCTTTGCACCCGTAACAGCTCCGGCTTTCGCCGGCGCAGCAGTTTGCGACCGGGCCGAAGATGTACCCGTCGTCACGGAACGTGTTGCTGAGGCATTGGACGATATTTTGATCGGATCGACCATAGCTCTCTCTCTCCTATCTGAAACGTATCATTTCACGATATTATTAACGACGATTGCTCAGCGAGTTTTAGCCCGAACGGTGATTTTCTGCGGTCCTGAAACGCGTCCTTTCAACACGGTCCCGCTGGAGAGGTTTCTAACCTCGATGTATTCCCCTAACTCACCGTTTTCCAACGATAAACCAGGGGCGGAAATGGACATGCCTTTGCCGGCGAACTCAATGGCGACCGGCATGTCGCGTCCTATCATCCAGTTTTTTTGCAAGTGCCGTGCCTGAATGGCGCGTCCTTCTGCTAAATTTTTGGTCACCCGCTGGCCAATGACATGGCGGGGATCGCTGAAGGCACCCGCGCCGGTAGCACGGGGGATAGGGCGCATTTCAATATCTGCTGCGGTGATCACGCTATCGCGCTTCAGACTCTTGGTCAGAACGGCCACCATAGGGCCATCTGGCTGAGGCCTCAGGCTACGTGAAAAAATCGCACGACCGGGCTTGATCGAGGTGCGGATGTGCCGGCTCCAGCCGCTTTTTCCGTTACATTGCGCGATCAACATTGACCATTTGCCTTTGTGAGGACTGATCAGCGGCGCAGTGGCGCAGGGTGGATAGCCGCGGCTGGTAGAGATGGAGAGTTTGCCAGCCACATTCGCCGCCGCCATCGCATTTTGTGCCAGCGCCTGCATTTCTGCACCGCTGACGCCATCACGATAAACCGGATCCTGCGCGGCAAAGGCGCCACTGCCAAGGAGGGCAGTCAAGACCAGGATCGGCAGGTGGTGACGGCGTGTCATCATGCGCCGGCATCCACAAATCGCACAATGCGGCCTTCGAACACTGACAAAGGAGTGGAGGGGTCAACAGGGCGCAGGGTGGCGCGGTTGTTGTGCAGTTTCACAATCTCCAGCACTTCAAAATCAGAGGCCGGATTTTCGGTAAAGGCCAGCGCCGCGCGGCTTAGCCCGTGTTTGCGGCCCACTGACACAGACAGCGTGCGGCCAGAGCGGCTGACATGGGCCGCGACAGGCGAACATGTCGCCATATCCAGCACCTGTTGCAGCAAGTCGGGAAAACCTTTGGACAGTTTGCCCTGCAGCCGGTCACGTTTGCGATCCACCAGCGATGTGAACGGGCCTGTGCCGGGCAGGCGGACGCTGTTTTCCATCACATATTCAGTACGTTGACCGGTGCCCTCGGTCAGTTGCAGACTGGCGCGCAACACCAGTTTTTCGCCGGCATGTCCCATCGCTGTATCAACCTCGAAACGGGTGGACAGCTGGGTGTCACCAGGGTGGGTATGGATGTGGCCACGGGTCAACGCGGTATAGTCGAAAGAAGTGATTTTTTTCGGTGATACGGGCGATTGCCCCATGCCCATCACGTGTTTCACGGTAACGTTTTGGGTGTGTTCGACCCGACGTATCGCATCATTGTAAAGCTCAGCGCCGAGCTGCGTGGACCACGCGGGCGCGGAGGGGGATGTGTAAATCTCTGGCGCCAGAGCCACCAGAACCACATTGCGGCGATGACCGCAGGCGGGGCCTTGCAGCGGCGCAACCAGCGCGCGCAGGTGCACTTCTACCGAATTGCCGGACCAGCGTTCGCCTCGATTGTCATAGCGCAGCACCCGGCCGGCGGATCGCATCATCGCCAGATCACGCACCACGACGCCCTTGTCCATCACAGTGTGGCCTTTCATTTCCACCCCGCCTGCCATACCCGCTGCGATCAGCGCATCCGCAAGGGCGCGGCGACGGGCGGCAGGCTTGTCCTTGGAGCCATTGGAAACCGCATGGCCGATCACATCGACCCAGATCGCCTGCTCTGTCTCTGCGCTGTCTGCAAGTGCTGTGGACGCCAGGGACAAGGGCGCGACAAGTGTCGCGACACCAAGGGCCAAAGCGCAGAGGGCAGAACGGGCAGGGCGTGCAAGACGGTCACAGGGCATGGGGGCTTCCTTTAAGGTCGAAAGTCAGCGGGTTAGGTCTGGTTTTCAGGCCTGACCGCGGGCAGAGCGCAGGATATAGGCGACGGTGGAGGGATCCAGCGCCAGAATGACCTGATAGCTGTCATTGCCTTTGGGAATGATGCGCAGGGTTTTGGCACCGCGGATCTCACCCTCGACCATGCCGCGCAGATTGTCTGAACGGATCACATTGTCGCGCAGTGTGGTGTCACTGGTCAGCTGCAGCCCGTGGATCTGCTCCGTCAGATCGCGCATCGCCTCCATTCGTGCCGCGCGCATCGCCATCAGACGGCGTTCGTTCAGCGTTTTACCCGGCTGGGCACCGATCTGACTATAGCCAACACCGGTGATCTGCACCGGGTCCGGCGTCACGCCCAGCATCTTGGCCTTGGCCATCGCGGTGGCAGGGGCCTGTTTGTCACCGGACAGCACGTCCAGATTGTCCTTGGTGACTGCCAGCGCTGCGGTTTCCTGCGTGGGGCTGGAGGGCAGGGCGGCCACGGCTCGCATCGGCATTTTCACACAGGCCGACAGGACCATGCTGAGCGTCAGGGCAGTGCCGACGATGGGGAGGGACTTCTTATAGCGCGTCATTGCGTCGTCTCCGTCAGGGGTGGTTCACAAATGGTTTCGCCCCAGACTGTGCAACCCCCGTGCCAACTGCTGACCGTGTCTGTGATCGCGCCTGATGCCGCGGAGGCCTGACGTTGCGCGTGGGTGAGGGCAAATATTTCCTGCGACCCCCACGATCTGGCACGCGCTTTGCAGTGAATTGTTCCGAATGGTCCCGCGCCAAAGCGAGGCCAACCGCGACAAATGCAGTGTAGAAACAGGGTGTCAAAGTAAGATGGCAGTGACCAACGCCAACTCTGGATCAAGTGGCCCACAGCAGTTTATGGGGCAATTGGGTGGCATGACGCTGCCTTTTGGTATTCTGGCTGTTGTGGCCATGATGGTGCTGCCGTTGCCGGTGGCGCTGCTTGATATCTTCTTTGTGTTTAACATTCTTCTGGCCCTTCTGGTGCTGATGGTGTCGCTGCACAGCTATCGCCCGATGGATTTTTCGTCCTTCCCCAGTGTGTTGCTGATTGCCACCGTTCTGCGGTTGGCGCTGAACGTGGCCTCCACCCGTATCGTGCTGACCGAAGGCCACAATGGGGCCGGTGCCGCCGGTAAGGTGATTGAGGCCTTTGGTAACTTCGTCATTGGCGGCAACTTTGCCGTGGGGATCGTGGTTTTCGCCATCCTGATGATCATCAACCTTGTGGTGATCACCAAAGGTGCAGGCCGCGTGTCTGAAGTGTCGGCGCGTTTTACACTAGACGCATTGCCCGGCAAACAAATGGCGATCGACGCTGACCTTAACGCCGGTATCCTAACAAACGATGAAGCCCGCGACCGCCGCGCCGAAGTGGCGTCCGAGGCGGATTTCTACGGTGCCATGGATGGTGCGTCGAAATTCGTAAAAGGCGACGCGGTTGCCGGTATCCTTATTCTGGCCGCCAACATCATTGGCGGTATCGTTATTGGCGTGGCGCAATACGGCATGGCGGTTGGGGCCGCGACAGAGGCTTATGTGCTGCTTTCCATCGGTGATGGTCTGGTTGCACAGATCCCGTCGCTGCTGTTGTCCATTGCGACTGCGATCATCGTGACCCGTGTAAGCTCGACCCAAGACATGGCCGCGCACATTGGTGAACAGATGAACATCAGCCGCGCTTGGATCCCTGTGGCGGCTGTTATGGCGATCCTTGGTCTGGTGCCGGGCATGCCGAACCTGATTTTCCTGCTGGCAGCGGCGGCTGCGGGTGGGGCGGCCTACTTCTCCAAGGTGCGCGATGAACGTCAGGCGGAAACTGCCGAGGTGGAGGAGCAGCAGGCGCAGCAGAAGCAGAAGGAAGAGTCAGACAAGCCGTCGGCCACCATCACCGCCGATGACATCACCGACTATGCGCCCGTGTCGATCCAGATCGGCTATGGCCTGATCCCGCTGATTGACGGTGGTGAAGCCAGTCCGCTGGTCTCTTCCGTGACCGGTGTGCGCCGGGATGCATCGCGCGCCATGGGCTTTGTGGTGCCGGGCGTACGTATTCGCGATGACCTGAATCTTGAGGCAAACCAATACCGTCTGCGCATTGGTCAGGCGATTGTGGGTGAGGATGCGGTGTATCCCGATCGCAAGCTGGCGCTGCCCGGTGGCATGTCGCGCCGCAAGCTGAAAGGCATTGAATGTACCGATCCCAGCTTTGGTATGGATGCGGTTTGGATCCAGCCCCACCAGCAGGCCGAAGCTGAGGCAGATGATTACGTCGTGGTCGAACCTGAAGCGGTGATTGCCACCCACCTCAGCCAGTTGCTGTATTCTCACGCAGACAAGCTGATCGGCCCCGATGATGTGCAGACACTGTTGAACATTCTGCAGCAGTCCAGCCCAACCCTGGTGGAAACCGTTGTGCCGAAACTGGTGCCGCTGCATGTGCTGACATCGGTTCTGCGCTTCCTGTTGATGGAACGCATTCCGGTTGGCGATCTGCGCCGCATTCTGGAAGGCATGGCCGATATCTCGGCCCTTGGTCTGGCGCCGATGGATATGGCCGAACGCCTGCGTCCGTCGCTGGTGCCGCAGATGCTGCAACAGATTGTGCCGCTGAGCCAGCCTTTGCCGCTGATCACGCTCAGCCCCGATCTGGAACAGATGCTGGTGCGGTCGATCCCGCAGGGTGGCACAGCCCTGATGCTGGACAACGCACTGGCGGAAAAAATCGTGAACGGCCTGACAGAGGTTGGCGAACAGCTGACCGGCGAAGGCCGCCACCCCATCATTATCGTCGCCACGGGCCTGCGCCGTGCCCTGGCAGGTTTCATCCGTATGCACGGACTCGACACTGTTGTGCTGGGTCTGGACGAGCTGCCCGAGGGCCGCCGCATCGAGGTTGTCAGCACCATTGGTGGCCATGACGCCGTACCGAACATGGATCAGTAGGAGTAGATCGCATGAGCAAATCCATCACCATTCGCGCCGCAGACAGTGCCCAAGCCATGGATGAGGTTGCCCGCCGATTGGGTCCAGATGCACTGATCCTGTCTTCGTCACGCAAAGACGGTCAGTTTGAAATCATCGCCATGGTCGAAGGCGAGCCTGAGGTGGCAGAGGCGGACAAGCCCGCGCTGGCTGATCGCCTGAAAAAAGCGTTGAAGGCATCGCCCTTCGCAGTGGCACAGGGCAACGCACCTGCTGAAGAGAAAGAGGCCGTCGCGACAAAAGAAGCGGTCGCCCGCAAGCCAGCGGATGTAGCTGCAAACTCTCCCGTTGGGATGACATCTACCGCGACGTTTGAGGCTTTGCTGAAGCGTCGTTTGGAAGAGGACGGTGTGGCCACGGAATTGTCCCCTGATGCGGCGGCGGTAAAGGGAATCAGTGATCGTGCTGCTGCAAAGAAAGCAGAAGACAAAGCGCTTGCAACATCTCAGGTAAAATCCGCCACGAAAGCTCCTAGCGCCGCTGAGCGTCTGGAGCAGGCCAAGCAGGAAGCAGTGCAAAAGGCTGCCGCGAAATCCGAGGTCAAGAAGGTGCCGCTGCAACAGCAGGCGAAAACCGATGCGAAACGCGACACCAGTCAGGATGTCAAAGCATCGCCGCAACCGCGTCTAGCTGGCACCGTCGCGGCCGAAGCTGCAAAGGCTGCGCCAGTTTCTGCCGCGCCGCTGCCTGATGACGGCATCGAATATGCACCGCGCGTTGCGGGTTTGGGCGGCTTTGATATTCCGACGCCGGTTCTGCCGCAAAACGTAGCCAACGCCCTTTGTGAGGATTTACGCCACTATGATCGCACCGGGCATTTGATCGGCCTGACCCAGGCGATTGTGTCGAGCCTGTTGCCGGAACGCGTCACGGATCCGCTGGGCGTTAGCCGTTTCTTCGTCGCCGGTCCCGACATGCGTCAGAAAGCGCTGGTCGCCATGCGGGTTGCGATCCGTAAACTGGATGCGGGGGAGGCGAAGCCGTCATTTTATGTGATGGGCCAAGAGGCCCGTGCCGATGCGGCCTTTCTGGCCTCTAAGGCAGAGCTACTGGGCCTCAACGTGATGTTGGTGGACGAAAAGGTGGGCCGCCTTCTGCCGGAAGCGGGCGACGGTGCACAGATCGTTATTCTGCCGGATAATCCAGGTATCGCAAGGGGGTATGCTGATGAATTTATGGCAACGGGCGGGCAGGGCCTGTTTGTGCTGCCCAGTGTATTCAGTCGTGATCTGGCGGCGAACATGCTGACACCCTGGCAAGACTGCGACGTGCAGGTTTTCATGGCCGCGAACCCATACGCGCCGGTCTCTGCCCCGCTGCTGGCATGTCTTTTGCAATTTAATAAACAAGTGGCCTGGGCCAGCGAGGGCGAGGATGTCCTCGACAATCTGACGCAGGCGGATGAGGTGATTGTGTCCGACTGGATGCGCGCTTGGGTGCGCGAGCAGATGGATGCGCAACCCGTCACCCCTGCCGAGGCGGCTTTTGCCGCCAAAGCAGCAGACATGCAGGGCAGCGCTGCGCTGCCCCTGCAGTAAGAGTTGAGTGAGGAACGGTAATGATTGCGCAAAAGGGTTACGCCCCCCAGCCCAAGAAGGACCCGGACACGCTGGTGAAAGAGCATATGCCGCTCGTTCGCAAGCTGGCCTGGCACTTCATGGGGCGGGTTGGACAATTTGCTGAAATCGACGACCTTCTTCAGGCGGGCTATCTGGGCCTGATTGATGCAGCGCGTCGCTATACACCGCAGGAGGGCGTCAGTTTCTCGGCCTATGCTGCGATCAGGGTACGAGGGGCGATTGTCGATTTGCTCAGGCGGAACTCGAACCTCTGTCGTAGTACAATCTCGATGCAGCAAAAGGCCCGCGCTGCAGAGCGTGAGCTGGCCCAGCGTCTGCAACGCGATCCTACGCCTGAAGAGATGTCAGCCGAGCTGGGCATGACGCTGGAGGATTACCAATCCTGGGTGGCACGGTTTCAGGCCAACAAGACGCAATCGCTGGATGAGATTTATTCCGACCACTCCGCGCTGTTTGAGGACAATACCGTCAGCCCAGAAGATGCGACGCAACACCAGCAGATCCGTGCGATCATGCGGCAAGCGGTGTCAGAACTGCCAGAGCGTGAGGCATTGGTGCTGCAGCTTTACTATGTCGAAGAGCTGAACATCTATGAGGTGGCTGCAATCATCGGCGTGACCACCGGACGTGTGTCGCAGATCAAAAAGGCCGCCATCGGCCGGTTGCGCGATCGCATGAAGGGGTCGTTCTAACGGTACGGTGTGCAGTAATGAGTGTGCGGTCCCTTCTGGGGCCGTTTTCCTTTGTATGAGGCGGACTTTGTATGAAGTGGGCATGTTTGAGGTGCGCAGAAGCTACAGCCACAAAAAAGCCGCGCTCCTATGGAAACGCGGCCTTTAGAAATCCGATGGTAAAGGGACGCTTACAGCAGGCCCTGATCGCGGGCGGTGATCACCGCATGGGTGCGGTTGTTGGCGCCCAGCTTTTTACAGATGGATTTTACGTGCATTTTAATCGTCGCCTCCGACAACTGCAGCGAGTTGGCGATTTCCTTGTTCTGTTTGCCTTCACCCAGACATTCCAGAACGGTCTTTTCGCGTGCACTCAGCTTGCCGACGCCTTCACCGGCTTCTGCCGCTTCCTCGCGCATCAGGTCGAGAGGTACATAGGTCTCACCCACATGCATAAAACGGATCGCGATGGCGAGGCTCTTTGCTGGCATGGTTTTGGGCACCAGACCTGCGGCCCCTTTGGCCAGCGATTCATCCAGAATACGTTTGGTTGGTGTGCCGGTCAGGATGGCGACCGGGTTTTTCTTGTTCAGCTGAATAGCGCGGGTCAGACCCTGTGTGCCGTTCATGCCGGGCATGTTGTAATCAAGCAGTACCACATCATAACCACCATTGCTGGTAATCGCTGACAGAGCCCCGTCCAGATCAGTTGTGGTGGTGACATGCATATCGGGCTGTGTGCCCAGGAACATGGACAGAACGTCCAGGATCATTCCATGGTCATCCGCGATCAGAACGCGGATCTTGCCGCTAGTGTCGGTCATGTTGGTCCCTCTTTTACCTTCGGATGTCTGTTTACTGGTTACTCAGCTTTTAAGACGACCAAAGGAGATATTTCTTAAGCCTTAATTTCGATTAGACCAACAAGACGCGCCTTAGACAAGCAACAAGCTGCAAAACCCCATACTAAAGTATGTAGGCCTAGACGGAAGGGCGGATTGTGAGCGGCATTGGTGGGCGATACCCCTTATGTACAGACTTGGTCGTGACGTTCAGGCCGGTGGCGGTGATTTGTCCGCCAGGACTATCGAGGAGGCTGGGCCGAGACGCCCGGCTTAGTTGCGTTGAACACTTTGTGTTCTTGCGACTTCGGGCTTGGAAGTTGCAAAGTACTCGGCCATGGATATGGCTCGGGCGTACGGCTTGGACCGTGCAGAGCAGGAATGACCGCGCGCGGGCAGTGCGGCTATATCGAAGAGGCCCGACCGTGCGCCAATCGGGCCACGGGTAAAGTAGTAGTTGAACGCCGGAAGGCCATAATGCTGAAACAAACAGACGACGGTTTGGACACTCTGCGCCAAAGAGGGCTTTGGGCGATTTGGTTCGGGCTGATTGTCGCGATGTTGGTTTCAGTCCTTCTGTTTAACAACTTTCTCGGCGCAGTGCGTCAGACCCTATGGGAAGGTCAGCAGCGTCAGGTTTACGATCATTGGGTGACCGATCAATTGGATCTGGATTATGCAGGCCTGCTGGTCGCTGTGGGCAACGCCCAGGTATCGGAACAACTGGGCGCGCATGGTGCTGGTGATGCCGCTGCTCAGGCGATCGTCTTTGCACATCTCTCTGACGTTGTAGCCGGTGCCGAAGTGCTGTCACAAGCAGCGTTTTCGGATGCTGATATGTCGGGCGATCTGGCGGCTTTGCTGAGCGCCCAGAAGATTTTTGTAAGCACTTACGCAGCTCGCCTGAAACAGCAGAGGGATTTGCAACCGGCAGAGCTGCAGCAGCTGCACAGCGATGTCAGCGCGCTGGTGCAGCAGCGTCAGGCCTTGGCACAGGGGGTGATGCGCAGCGAAGTGCAATCGTTTGAGGACCGCGAGGCGACGTTGCAATCGGGTTTGCAGGCTATGTATCGCAGCGGGATGGCGGTGTTGCTGTTCTTTGCCGGTTTGATGGCAGTGAACGTGCTGATGGCGGTGACATTGCGCAAACGGCGTCAGGCGCTGAAACAGTCTGTGGCCAACATGCGGTCAATCGTGCAGGCATCGCGCGACGCGATCTTTCTGGTGCAGAAAGACCTGACCGTCGTGGGCATGGGGCGCGCCGGTGAAGCGCTGTTTGGATATAGCGAAGAGGAAACGCTAGGCCGGTCGTTGTTGGATTTTTTTGCCAATGACCGGACTGAGTTTGAAGAGTTTGTCAGCAGCCTTAAGGCGGGCCGCGATGACCCGCTGGCCGATTTCAGCATCGAGCTGAACGCGCGCCGCCGCGACGGCACCGTCTTTGCTGCCAACACCAGTTTTGCTGCGTCCGAGGGGGGCAGCGACGATATCGCCTATATCATTGCTGTGTCAGACATGACGGAACAGATCGAACGTGAACTGAGCCTGATGCAGGCCCGCAACGAGGCGTTGCAGGCAGAACGGGCAAAGTCGCGCTTCCTCGCCTCGATGAGCCATGAGATGCGCACGCCGTTGAATGGTGTTCTGGCCTCGCTTGATCTTCTGCGTGAAACCACCCGTTTGGACGACCGTCAGTGCGAACTGGTGTCGATCATCGAACGCAGTGGCGATGATGCGCTAGAACAGGTGGACAACGTTCTGGAGCTGACGCGCCTTGATACCTTGGCCAATACGGCCATTGCAGTTGCGCCCTTCTGCCCCGTGGCGGAGTTGCACAAAATTGTTGAGGCCGCACGCCCGCGCGCTGTGCAGAACAAAAACGAGCTGCAGCTAGAAACTCAGCTGCCGGAAACGCTGCAGGTTGTCGGCTCGGCGATCCTGTTCCGCCAGATCATGCACAACTTCCTATCCAATGCGGTTAAATTTACCTCCGAAGGGCGTGTTGTGGCGCGGCTTTCGGCGTTGGATATGGGCGAAGCGTTTGAATTTACCGCAGTTGTCGAGGATACGGGCATTGGCATCGAAACCGTCGATTTGGACAGAATCTTCCGCAACTTTGAAACCATTCGCGATTCCTATTCACACTTCAGTTCTGGCAGCGGTCTGGGTTTGTCGATCGCCAAACACTCTGCCGATTTGCTGAACGCCTCGATCGAGGTGGAAAGCCATCCGGGGCAGGGCAGCAGCTTCTCACTGGTCGTGCGCTGGAACAAGGTGGCAGAGGATGTCGCTAGCCCCCCGCTGACCGGTCACGCGCTGCAACAGGATAGCGATGGCGGGCTGGATGTGCTGGTTGTCGAAGACAATGAGATTAATCGCCAGATGCTGGTGGAGATGCTGAAAACGAAAGGCCACCGTGTGGTGCAGGCCGTTGATGGTCTGGAGGGGGTCGCCGCCGGGCGTGATCAGGCGTTTGATCTGATCCTGATGGATATTTCGATGCCGAAACTGGACGGTGTCGGCGCCACGCGCATGTTACGCCATATGGGCGAAAGTCGAGAGGCTCCGATTGTTGCTGTCACCGCCCATTCGCAACCCGAACACATGCGCGAGTTTCTGGCCGCTGGTATGGACCGTGTACTGACCAAGCCACTGCGCATGGCGACACTGGACGCATTGTTTGAGGACTTGGGCATGGCTCCGAAGGCGTCAGCATCCGCCTGTGAGGGAATGGCGACGAAGGTCGAAACGCCCGCGATCGTGTCAATTGAGAAGGGGCAGAATGTGGCCGCGGAGGCGCCAGTCGAGGCGGTTGAACCCGTCGTCGCAGCATCACAAGCGGAGGATGCATTTGCGGATGTCGCTGTGCTGGGTGTGATCGAAGAGAGTGAAGAAACGACAACAGAAGAAGAGACCATGACAGAACAACTGATTGATAAGGAAGTGTTTGACGGTCTGATCGACATGCTGGGGGGCGAGTCGGTCGTCGGCTATCTGGCACAGTTTGAAAATGACGCGGTTGAAATGCTGCCGAAATATGACGCCGCCATCGCCAGCTCTGATTTTGCCACGGCACGGGCAGAGGCACACCGTTGCGCTGGCGGTGCAGCTGTGATCGGCGCGGGGCGTGTGCATGAGGTGTTGCAGGGCATGACCCATTCTGCCGATGACGGTGACGCTGCCAGCTGTAACCAGATGTCGGCCAGCCTGCTGGATCTGACCCGCCGCACCATGACTGAAATGCGCGGTGTCATCGGCTGATAGTGCGGCGCTAGACTTGAATTTTGCTATGTGCTGGTGCCCACAGGGCTGCGCATGCGACCCAAATTTTGGGACAGGTTGTGTGATGAAGCCCCTCGTCTTGGCGGGGGCTTTGTCGTTTCTGGGGCGGGCTTTGCAATGCTGTTTTGCGACCCAAAGCAGATAGACGCACAACTATACCAATGATTATGCGACCTCACCTTGTGCACAATGGGGGCAGGTGGGGGCGCCGTGTTAGCGTTTATTTGGGCAAGCCGCCCCGTGATACGGCGACAAGGAAGACCTGACAGGTGGACGCACTATTGTATCCCCCCGTATTCATCCCCCCGTATTGCAGCCCCCGCAGGGGCGCTGCCCTCGTGATACCGCCACTCACGCAGGACGACCACATCGGGTGATCCGATGTGGTCGTTCCTTTTGGGAAAGAGGCAGGTCTCAACGAGCGATCACAATATCCGCGCACAGCCCGCCCAGATGCCCGCTCTGCGATAGGCGCAGGGTGCCGCCATGGGCCCGTGCCGTGTCATTGGCAATCGCCAGTCCCAGTCCGACTCCACCGCCCAGATCCTGATTGCGTGCGGCATCCAGCCGCGAGAAGGGGCGCATCGCATCTTCACGCTGTTCGGGCGCAATGCCGGGGCCGTCATCCTCAACACGGATGCGCAGGGACCGCTCGCTGAGGCGCACAGACACCTCTGCGCGGCTGCCATAGCGGGTGGCGTTTTCGATCAGGTTACTGACGGCCCGTTTCAGCGCCATGGTGCGTAGGGGCATAGTTTTCGACGGGTCGCCTTCGGTCTGGGTCAGTTCGACAGGACGGGCGCCGCGTTGGGCGTCTGAGACGATCTCTCTCACCAAGGGCAGGGGGGCGACATGTTCCATCGGGGCATCGCCCGTACCCTGGCTGAACGACAGGAAACCATCCAGCATTTTCTGCATGTCTTCTACGTCCCGCTCCATCGGTTTGCGGTCGGCATCATCGAGCAGCGCCAGCCCCAACCGCAACCGCGTCAACGGGGTGCGCAGGTCATGACTGACCCCAGACAGCATCATGGTGCGCTGCTGAATATGTCGCTCAATCCGTGCGCGCATATCAACGAAGGCATGGCCTGCCGCCCGAACCTCTTGGGCGCCGCCGGGGCTGTAAGGGATGGACCGGCCACGGCCGAAGGCCTCTGCCGCTTGCGCTAAACGGGTGATCGGGCGCAACTGATTGCGCAGGTATATGAAAGAGATCACTGTCATCAATCCGCCGAAAAATACCATGTTCACAAACAGTTGGTGAGTGTTCGGCGGCGACACGCGGTTGCGGGCAAACACAAACTGGGTCAGCGTTGCATCATCGCGCAGCACGATCGCCACTTTCGTCCGGCTCGGCAGCACGATCGCCTCGATCCCCTGCAGCCGGTCCTCAAAGGTTGCGATGACCACCAGACCAGTCAGGTCATACCAGCGTCGCTCGGACTGGGGTATATCGCTGCCAGCGGGCAGGGAGGTGACGGTAATGTCCAGTAATTCCGCCAATGCAGAGCGCTGCACCTCCGGCAAGGTGCGCAGGGCGGTTACCTCTCGTGCGGTGGTGCGGGTCATCTGTTCGGTCACACCGGCAAAATGACGCTGCACAAAGACGACGGTAACCACCAGCAACACCGTCAGCACCGGCAGGATCAAGATCAACGCCGCCCTTGAATAGAGGCCGCGCGGCACGTAGCGTTTCATCCACTGAAAGTTCATGGCCCGACCCTAACCAGTCGCAGCCACAGAAGGAAGAGCAGGAACCAAAGTGATGCAGGCACCGGATGATTTTAACGCCCCCGTGGGCGTGGCTGAACAGCTGGACGACGGTCTGCGCCGCATTCTTGCGCCGAACCCTTCGCCGATGACTTATCGTGGTACCAACACCTATCTGATCGGCGACCGCGATCTGGCCGTTGTTGACCCCGGACCCGACAGTGAGGCGCATTTGCAGGCCATCCTTGCCGCGCTGCACCCCGATCAGCGCATTTCCCATATCCTTGTGACCCACGCACATCTGGATCACTCGCCCCTTGCGCGGCGTCTCGGGCAAATCACTGATGCGCCGGTGCTGGCTTATGGCGACTATCGCGCTGGTCAATCGGCGGTGATGGCGGAGCTGGCTGCTGCTGGTCTTGCTGGCGGCGGGGAGGGGGTGGACAATCGCTTCACCCCAGATCAAACCGTCGCCGACGGCGAGGTGATCAAAGGCGATGGCTGGTCTCTGGAGGCGCTCTGGACCCCTGGCCATTTCGGCAATCACCTGAGTTTCGCCAAGGATGATGTGATCTTGACCGGTGATCTGGTGATGGGCTGGGCCTCTTCATTGGTGTCGCCGCCCGATGGCGATCTGACCGATTTCATGCGTTCCTGCGAAATGCTGCAGAACCGTCCCGCCCGCCGCTTCCATGCGGGCCATGGTGCACCGGTTGATGCACCGGCAGAGCGGTTAGACTGGCTGATTGCTCACCGTCGCCAGCGTGAGACGCAGATCCTTGAGGCATTATCGCAAAAAGGCGGCACGGTATCCGCGCTGACACAAGTCATTTATACCGAAGTGCCCCCTGCGCTCATCCCAGCCGCAGAGCGGAATGTCTTTGCGCATCTAGTTGATCTATATGTAAAAAACATCGTCATCTGTTCTGATCCCCTGTCTTTTAAGACCCATTTCGATTTGCGCTGACCGCGCGTTCATGGGCAGGTGAATTTTTTTGGAAAAATGTGACAAATCCCTCTTGCGGCCCGAAATCGCTATAGCTATACACCCCCTCACACAAGATGCTGAACGGCATCAACACAGTGTTCCGGCGTAGCTCAGCGGTAGAGCAGTTGACTGTTAATCAATTGGTCGTAGGTTCGATCCCTACCGCCGGAGCCATAAAAAGCCCTTAAGTCGCAGAGACTTGAGGGCTTTTTTGGTTTTGCGCCCTGGGGCAACATCCGCCTTTAGGGGGGGCAGATGGATTGGAAGCAGACGGTTTAGGGGGCAGCAGTGTACGGCGGCTAAAGGTGCGTCACTCTCGCAACCGTATTCATCATCAAAACTGGTCAGGAATGGTCGACTGAGCCGGGTTGAGAATGATCGCGGCTAAGATACACTGAAAACCTCGCAGCAGTTTCAACAGGTTGAACACAACGCAACGATATCGTTTGTTCAAAGGGCTATCGAAAAGACGTTGTTCGATGGCGGCATTAAATATGCAACGTCCGCCTTGGGTTATGCAGCATACATATTCACCAATGCGTTCCGAAATGCTTCGACCAACTGATCCTCTGCAATTGAGGCCAAGTGCCCGGCTTTGCGTACGAGTGTAACCTCGATATTGAGTGGTGGATTGAACGGCACCGCTCTGGACTGTGCAAGCATAGCGCCAGAAAGTGTGATGTCATCGGCCACCCCAACAGCCACCCCTTTTTCGGCGAACGCTATGGAAGCCCTGCAATTGCGCAATTCTATCATCGAATTTGGATGCAGGTTCTTCGCAGAACAGGCTTCTAGAATTAAACGTCCGATCGGGTCTGTAGGA
This sequence comes from Thalassobius sp. Cn5-15, assembly GCF_022347685.1. GTDB lineage: Bacteria > Pseudomonadota > Alphaproteobacteria > Rhodobacterales > Rhodobacteraceae > Thalassobius. The sequence continues at coordinate 898,440 of NZ_JAKRGF010000001.1, read as the reverse complement.
CGCATCAAGGACAAAGGAAGTCGGACATATTCTTCCAGTGTTATGTTGTCACAGCCGTTCAGATAACCGGATGGTAGAACACAGTTCACTTGAATACTGGTCTCGAAGATCGTTTCGACAGGAAGATCGTGCGCTTTGCCGAAAATGCACGCGAAATCGAGCCGGCCAGCTTGAACAAGATGCATCAACTCGTGGGAGTTCAGAACCTCGACGGCCACATTCAATTCAGAACTGCCTTGTGTTACGTCGGCAATGGCCTGCGCTGCGATATTTTCCCCGAGCGCAGGCACAACACCAACCCGAATGTTGCCCGACTTTCCCTCTGCAAGGGCTTTGGACAATTGCGCGAGCTGATTGAGGTCCTCTTGAATGGCACGTACCTGCCGAAACAACAGATGGGCCTCTGCGGTGGGCTGAAGGCGACCTTTCACGGATCGAAATAGTTGCAGATTGAGTTCGTCCTGCATGCGTTTCAGCGTTGTGCTGATGGCGGGCTGGGTTACCGATAGCATTTCCGCCGCGGCAACGGTCGAGCCGGTGATCATATAGGCGTGAAAGACTTCTATCTGTCTGAGTTGCACGTGTCGTCCTATTAGATGGCATTATGCATAGCTTGCGATTCACTATTAGACGATATGCGAAGACCTGACTAGCGTTTCAGGTACATCCGGCGACATGCCCGGATGAATACCGGAGGAGACCTATGAATAAGATTATTGCGGCTGCCATTGCAGCAAGTTTTTCATTCTCAACTCAGGCCATCGCTGCGGATCAGCTGGTGATTGGGACCGGCGGCACCGGCGGCACTTATTACCCGGTGGGGGTGGGCATTGCCAAAATCGTTTCTGATGCCGTTTCCGATTTGTCAGTGGATGCTGTGTCTTCGGGCGGTAGTACCGAAAACGTCCGCCTGATTGGCAAAAAAGAAATCGATCTCGGTATTACCAACGGTGTGGTGGGCGCACTTGCCACAAGTGGGACAGGTGTTTTTGACGGAAAGCCGCAATCCAACTTGCGGGCACTGTTCTCTCTCTGGGGAAACACCGAACATCAGGTGGCCCTGACGAGCGAAGTCAAAACCGGGACTGTTGCCGACCTTGCGACACTATCCGGGAAGTACAACATCGGTGGACGTAAAAGTGGTGCGCGCACCGCAGCGTCGCTGATGCTGGGCGCGATTGGCAACGATGTCGAAAACATGAATATGGAGTTTCTTGCGAAATACTCAGAATCCGCCCGGGCACTTCAGGACCGCCGAATTTCGGCCGCCAATCTGGGGGCTGGCATGCCGGTCGCTGCTGTGACCGAACTCTATGCGACAGTTGGCGCAGATGATGTGACCATCCTGTCCTTTTCGGATGAACAGCTTAACAAACTGAATGACGCATTCCCCGGCCTGTATTACCGAAAGGAAATTCCGGCCAACACCTATCCCGGCCAGACCGACGCTGTTGCCAGCGCGGAATATGCCAACCTGATGGTGGTTGATGAAAATGTGTCGGACGAGGTGGTCTACCAATTTGTAAAGGCTGTCTTCGATAACCTTGAAGACGTGCACGCGATCCACCCGTCCGCCCAGGCCATTAAGCTTGACACTGCTCTGTCTGGGCTGAGCGCCCCGCTGCATCCAGGCGCGGTCCGGTTCTATGAAGAAAATGGCCTGACCATCCCAGATCACCTGCGCCCTTAATCCCCACGGCTTGTGGTGCGCTTTTCGTGACCTGCAAGGCTGCACGAAACGGCGGTGACTCCCTGCTGATCACCGCCGTTTCTATTAGGAGAGTTCCATGGATGACCCACACAAACAGACTGACTGGGCAGTGCTGAACACAGCATTGCTTGTCCTCGCCACAGCGTTTGGCCTCTTTCATCTCTACTTTTCGACGCTGGCGACAATCTCTGAAAGCTGGCGCAACAGCATCCATGTGGGTGGGGCGATGATGTTCCTGTTCGCCTTTGCAGCGATGCGCAGCGCTTCTGTTCAGAACCGAAACATCCTTTTTGTGTTCGCGGCCTTATCTCTGACCTTGCCAATCTATGTGCTGAGCATGGAGGAGTCATTGTTTCAAAGGGGGGACGAACTGATTTCTGCGGACCTGTACATGGCAGCGCTGGGGATGTTTCTGGTGGTCGTCGCGGCAGGCGTCGGTGGTGGATGGGTGTTGTCGATCCTGGCTACGCTCTGCGTGGCTTACGCGATTTATTTCGGGGCAGTGCTGCCGGGCAACCTCGGGTTTCGCGGTATTTCCTACGAGACTTTCGCCTATCGCATCTTCTGGGGTGGCGAGGGGTATTTCGGTTTTCTGGCCTCGATATCTGCAACGTTCGTCTACCTGTTTATTCTCTTCGGTTCGGTCCTACTGGCGGCGGGCAGCGGAGATTTTCTGATGCGCCTGGCTTTGGCACTTGGGTCACGCATGCACGGTGGGCCAGCACAGGCAGCAGTCATCGCAAGTGCGCTGATGGGGTCTGTAAGCGGCACTTCGATCGGCAATGTCATGGCAACCGGATCTGTGACGATCCCCATGATGAAACGGGCAGGGTATTCGCCCAAGTTTGCCGCTGGAGTTGAAGCAAGTGCGTCGAACATCGGACAGATCGCACCGCCGGTGATGGGCGCTGGGGCATTCATCCTGTCGGCCTGGACACAAGTGGGGTATGGTACGGTCGTAACCTTGTCGATCCTTCCGGCAATTCTGTATTTCTACTCGGTCTTCATTGGCGTGGCGTGTTACACTAACCGGGCTGGTTTCGAACTCAAGATTGAGAAGACGCCGATTGAATGGCGCGACGGAATACCTTTCCTGACCGGCATTTCGGCCTTCATCGGCGGTCTCATACTGGGCTACACCCCTATCTATTCCTGTTGCGCCGCAATTGGTGTTGTCGTTGCGGCAAGCTGGGTCACAAAAAACAACAAAATTACGTTTGCACGCATGGCGGATGTTTTCCTTGATACCGCCAAAACGGCTTCAATCACCGCTTTGATGTTGGCAGCTGCCAACGTCGTTGTTGGTGTGCTGACGATGACCGGCAAGGCCATCACATTTTCCGCGATGATCTTTGATGTTGCGCAAGGCAATGTCTATCTGATGGTGATCGCAGTCATTCTCATTTCGCTGATCCTGGGCATGGGGCTGCCTATCACGGCCAGTTACGTCATTGTTGCTGCGGTTGTGGGCACCGGCTTTGAGGAGTTCGGATTCACGGTTCTGGCGATCCACCTGATGATCTATTGGTACAGTCAGGACAGCACCGTCACACCGCCGATTGCGCTGTCTGCCTTCGCGGCTGCAGGAATAGCGGGGGCCAAGCCTTTTGCGACCAGTATTGTGTCATGGAAATTGTCCAAGGGTCTCTATGCCATTCCACTACTTTTTCTGTCGGGGGATATCCTGTTCCAGAATGGTGCAGTTGCCGCTTTCGTCGCCTTCGGCGCTGCCTTGATTGGGTTGACTGGCCTAGCGTATTCCCTGTCAAAACACACGGTTTCCGGGTCCATACCCGGTATTCTTGCCGCGGCTCTGTTTGTGACATCGGTAGGGTGCTTTCTACTCGACAGAGGCACTGCAAACCTGTTCGCTGCGGCTACATTCGCACTGATCGTCCTTGCCGAAGTCCTTTCCCGTAAGACGAAACCCCAATCCGGAGAGACGCCATCTAATGTATGATCTGACTATTTCAAATGCGACCGTGGTTGATGGCACAGGCGGCGAGCGCTATCTGGCGACGGTTTGTATCAAAGACGAAAAAATTGTCCGCATTGAACGCGGTGGTGGAGCATTCCCCAGTCAATCAGATGTGGATGCTCAAGGTCTGATACTGGCGCCTGGTTTCATCGATGTTCACACACATGACGATATTGCGCTGATCGCAAACCCGGACATGGTCTGCAAGACCAGTCAGGGTATTACAACCGTCATTGTCGGTCTATGTGGATACAGCCCGGCCCCTTTTTCACCGAACGCGGATATTCCGGCTGAGTATGATATTTTGCTGCAATCACACTCTCAGCGATTTGAGCGGTTCGCGGACTACCTTGAGGCGGTGAAACAAGCGAAACCATCCGTGAATTATCTGGGCCTCGTTGGACATTCAACGCTGCGCTTGTCGGTCATGGATGATGTGAACCGCCCAGCGACGGATCGGGAAATCGCGAAGATGGCGGATCTGCTTGTCGACAGCATGAACGCAGGCGCGATCGGCCTAAGCTCTGGATTGGCCTATTCCATGGCACAGAAGTCCGATACGCGTGAACTGATTGAACTTTGCAAGGCCATGTCTGACCGCAATGGTTTTTACGTCACCCATATCCGCAATGAAGCGGACGGTATGATTGATGGCGTCAAAGAAGCATTGAAAATCGGTCGGGACGCAGACGTACCGGTCATTTTTTCGCACCACAAGGCGATGTGCGATCATAATCACGGCACGACCAAACACTCTCTCAAGCTCATCGACGCAGCCGCCGCCGAGCAAACCCTTGCGCTTGACGTGTATCCATATTGTTATTCCTCCACCTCTCTGACACGGGAACGCGCTTTGCGTGGCGGACATATTGTAATTGCGCGCTCGGATCCGATGCCACAGATGGTCGGGAAAAGCCTTTGTGAAGTGGCGGAGCTTTTGAACTGTTCCGAGGCAGATGCCGTTGATCAACTCGCACCGGCAGGGGCCTTATACTACCTGATGTCAGAAGACGATGTTCAGCGGGTGATGAAATATCCGATGACAATGATCGGTTCAGACGGTCTTCCTTTTGATGAGAAACCGCATCCGCGCCTCTGGGGTACGTTTCCCCGGGTCTTGTCGCGCTATGTGCGCGACATTCCGGTCTATTCACTGGAAGAGGCAGTTCATCGGATGACTGGTTTGCCGTCAAAGGTCTTCGGTCTAAAAAACAGAGGTGTGATAGCAGAAGGGAACTTTGCGGACATGGTGCTGTTCTCTGAGACCGAAGTTGCGGATCAGGCCACAGCAGATCAGCCAAAGAAAACATCCAAGGGCATTGCCGCCGTGTTTGTCGCTGGAAAACCGCCCTCGGAACATCAGGGCAAATCTCTGGAATCGCGTCACGTGCTGCCGTGCGCAGGGAGTGATAATCCCGTTTGATAACGGCACATATCAGCGAGTGGCCGGAAAAAGGCCTTATGTGGAAAACGATGTAGCCTGCCCCTGCGACCACACGGTTTCGGGGTCCAACGGAAAGCTGGGCCGGGGCAGGCGCGTAAAGGGCCAGTTTTCCAGAACCGGCGACGTCAATCCGGCTGTATCAACCTCATAGACCTGTTCCGGCGTAAACCACGGGGCAAACCCGGCGCGGAAATGCCCACGGGATTTCACGCAAACGGTCTGCGCATCGGCTATATCCAATCCGAACATCTCAAAGAACACCGGGTCTGCGGTCTGGGTGCGGTCAGAGATGACCACAACCGATATGCCACCAATGTTCAGCAGCGCTGAAGGACCCAATTTCATGCGGCGTCCGGCTGTCAGCCCCAATCGACCGGTTACAGTGCCATCATGCAGCGCCGCGACCTCTGCCGTGACCTCTAGCGGCGTATCCCACTGCTCCCACGGGGCATCACCACGCGATCTGTTGAAGCGCGCGTCAAAGCGGGCGCCTACACCCAACCGATTTGCTTCGGCAGCCAGCGCGGGGTCGTAGAACGAGCCGTATAGAACCCCCTGCGCGCGGGCCTCAATGAGCGCCGCCAACAGTGCCGTTGTGCGCCCTGAGCCACCACCGCCCGGATTGTCACCGGTTTCAGATAAAATCACGGGTTCAGGTTGTTCGAAACGCGCAAGCTCGACCGCGTCCGATATACTCGTCATCTGGCGGATAAACTGGTGACGGATGTTCCAGGCCCGATCAGCGATCTCGGTTGCGAGACGCTCCGCCTCGATAAGATCATCGCGTGCGGTCACCACCACTGAAACCCCGTTTTCGGGCACGTCAGAAAACACAAAATTGCCAAAGATCGAAACATTCAGTATCGCACCTGCCAACTCGGCCTGACGCCGCTGGCCATAATCGATCAATTCCCCATAGGGTCCAGAAGGTGTCAGAAGCGACACTGATGCCGGGACCAGTGGCAGTTTGACATGCGCCACCTGAGGCGAAATGTGTCCCGAAAGGATACGGCGCAGCGCAAACGCTGTCTCTTCTCCGCGTTCAATCATGTCAACATGAGGATTGGTGCGATAGCCGCAAATCAGATCTACCGCATCACACATCTGATCCGAAATATTGGCATGCAGATCTAATGTCTGAACAATGGGAACATCCGGCCCAACCTTTGTGCGGATGCGGGCCGCCAGTTCACCGTCAGGATCATCAAGGTGGGTGGCGGCCATGGCACCGTGATGGCACAGGTAAACCGCATCCAATGTGTGATCCAGACCCGCCAGCGCTTTTTGGGCATAGGTCTCGAACACCTCTTCTTCGACCGGCCCTTGCGGATGGCAAGCGGCCAAAATCACAGGCACTGGTTGCCAGGGACCTGTTGCGTCCATTGCTTGCACAAAGGATGCGAATTCTTGTGCGAGCGCAGGCGTCTTGCTGCGGGCGTCGACCAGCAGCGCGTCACCTTCCAGCCAGTTGAGGTTTTTGAAGTCAGACAGATTTGCCGGTCTGGCGAAACGGTTTGACTCCAGGATCATACCCAGAAGGGCGACGCGCGGCTTTCTCATTGGTCACATTAACCGGCAGGCTGAATAATCGGCGGATTCACATCGTCCGGCATCGGGCACTGATATGGTGTCTTGCGCAGATGCGATTGATGTTCGTCTTTCGCAGCCTGCATCAGCGCCGGGTCTTCGATGATGCGTCGTGCTGTTGCGGCCATCACTTTGGCGGCGTGGACCATACCTTTATGCGCAATGGGCGTTTTGCCATGAGCTACCATTTGCCAGGTGTGCAGCGGTGTGCCTACAGCGCATGTGGCAATCCGTGCCTGAACGGTCGGAACCGCCCAGCTTGCATCCCCTACATCGGTTGAGCCGTCGCCACCTTGGCCCGTATTGTCCAGAGGTGCAACGAAATCGCAAAGTGCCATGTCTGGATCATACTCGCGCCCGACGCGGCGGAAGGTGTGTTGCTTGTCGGCCTCTGTCAGCGACTCCTGTATTTGTTTTGCAAATGCGCGATCCGACTGATCAAAGTCCACGGGGCCAAGCCGGTCCATTTCGGCTTGCATCGCCTCTTCCAGTGGACGGTTCCCAAGTAGGTTGGACACTGCAGAGAAGACCTGCGTTTCGACACTGGTTTCGGTCATCAGGGCCGCGCCTTCAGCAATCTTTCTGACCCGTGCGACCAGATCGCGCAGACCCGCAAGATCGCGTGAACGGATCAGCTGGCGTATGGTCGCGCGATGCTGCACCACGTTTGGTGCCACACCGCCCGCATCGATATAGGCGTAATGCACGCGCGCGTCGTCCGGCATGTGTTCCCGCAGGTAATTCACGCCGACATTCATCAATTCCACCGCGTCCAGCGCGCTGCGCCCGAGTTCAGGGGCACCCGCCGCGTGTGACGCTTTTCCGTGAAAAGTGAAGTCAATTCTGGTATTGGCGAGGGATCGGGCCGGGAAGACGGCGGTATAGCTGCCGGGATGCCACGAGATGGCAAAATCCACGTCATCGAAATATCCGTCGCGCACCATATAGGTCTTCGCCGCACCGCCTTCTTCGGCCGGGCATCCATAGTATCGAACACGCGCCTTGATGCCGCTTTCCGCCAGCCAGTCTTTCACGGCTGTTGCCGCCAGCATCGCTGCCGATCCCAGCAGGTTATGCCCGCAGCCATGGCCATTGGCCCCTTCGGTAATGGGTTTGGGTTCGGTGACGCCGGATTCCTGACTGAGGTAGGGCAGCGCGTCGAACTCGCCCAGAATGGCGATGACCGGGCCTTCGTCGCCGGCTTCTCCGATGACGGCAGTGGGCATTCCAGCCACGTTTTTGGTGATCTTGAAGCCTTGCTCTTCCAGCATTGCGATATGTTCGGCGACGGAATCAAATTCGCCATAAAGGGTTTCTGGTGTGTCAAAGACACGGTCTGACATTCCGACAAACGCGTCACGATGGGTGTCGACGATATCCCAGATGGTATCTGTATTTTGCATTGTTTTTTCCAGTTCTAACGTGTGGGCCAGCGCCTATGCGCTTTGACGTCCCAGATCGTGATGACAACTCAGCTGGTGGCCCTGCACTGGCTCCAGAAGGTCTGGCGCTGCGCTTTTGCACAGGTCGGTGGCCAATGCGCATCGCGGGTGGAAGTGACAGCCTGCTGGAGGAGACAAAGGCGACGGTATTTCGCCTTCAATGGGGGTAAAGGACCGCCTGCGCTGATCCAGTCTCGGGACCTCGGACAGCAGTGCGCGGGTATAGGGATGCCGCGGATTTGCAAAAAGCTCTTCCGTTGGTGCACTTTCGACAACCCGGCCCAGATACATGATCACAACCCTGTCTGCGATGTGTTCGACGACGCTGAGGTCATGTGAGATGAACAGATAGGTCAGATCGAACTCTTCCCGCAGTTCCATGAACAGGTTCAAGACCTGCGCCTGTATCGACACGTCGAGGGCGGCAATGGATTCGTCGCAGACCAGAAAGCGTGGCTTCACAGCAAGCGCCCGAGCGATGCCGATCCTTTGCCTTTGACCGCCAGAAAACTGGTGCGGATATCGGCGTTTCAGTGTCGGATCAAGACCCACGCGGGTCATGATGTTGTCGACATACTCACTTTGGTTGGCCCGGGTACATAACCCGTGCACCAGAGGTGCCTCACCGATGATCTGTTCTACACGCATCCGCGGATTCAGCGAAGCGAAGGGATCCTGAAAGATCATCTGAATGGCAAGACCCGCTGCGCGCCGCTCTTCCGGCGTCATGGACGACAGATCCTTGCCTTCGAAGAGCACCCCCCCCTCGCTGGCTGCGTGAATGCCCGCTACAACCCGACCCAAAGTCGACTTGCCGCAACCGGATTCCCCGACCAGTCCAACGACCTCTCCGGGTTGCACCGTAAAGTTGACACTGTCCACCGCGTGAACAACTTCTTCACTTATGCTGGATCCAAGTCGCTGCGCGATCTTGCCAGCAACGTCTAACCCCTTCACGAAACGCTTGGAGACGTCTTTGATTTCCAAGATTGGCTTGGTCATGCTGAAACCCTCTCATACGGGTGGAAACACCGAACCAGATGGCCCTCGCCACTTGGTACCGGAGCTTGCTTGCAGGCGTCACTCGCGCGTGAACACCGCGCCTGAAACGCACATCCTGTCGGCAGGTTCAGCATGTTCGGTGTCATGCCGGGAATCTGCATCAAAGGTTCACCGCGCCGATTGGCTGAGGGGACCGATCCCAACAGGCCAACGGTATAAGGATGGCGCGGGTTATCGATCACGTCATCCGTATCACCCTGTTCGACCACGCGCCCGGCATACATCACCGAGATCCGGTTCGCCAAACCAGCGACAACCGCCAGGTCATGGGTGATCCAGATCATCGCGGCCCCTCGCTCATGGCACATCTTTTGGGCGACGTGAATGATCTGTGCCTGGATGGTCACATCCAGAGCAGTTGTCGGCTCATCCGCGACGATCAGATCGGGATTGTTGAGAAAGGCGATTGCAATGGCAACGCGCTGTCGCATGCCGCCTGACAGCTGGTGCGGGTAGGCACGCAACCGTTCCTCTGGCGATGGAATGCCAACCGCCCCCAATCCGTCCCGGGCCCGTTCCCACGCTTCGCGCTTACTGACGTTTTCATGGGCTTTGATCGCTTCGATCATCTGCGTGTCAATGCGCAGAACCGGATTGAGCGTCATCATCGGGTCCTGGAAGATCATGGCAATCTTGCCGCCTCGCAGCTTGCGCAGCTGTTCCTCGGATTTGCCAACAAGATCTTCCCCGTGAAAGCGGATGGACCCACCGGCGACGCGGCCGGGCTGATCGACAAGGCCCAAGATCGAGAAACCGGTTACTGATTTGCCTGAGCCGGATTCACCGACCAGTCCCATGACCTCGCCCCGGTCAAGCTTGAAATCGACGCCATCGACGGCTTTGATCACTCCAGCCCGGGTAAAGAAGTGAGTTTGCAGGTTTTCAACAGATAGAACCGTCATTTCTTCAACCTCGGATTAAGAACGTCGCGCAACTGGTCTCCCACCAAATTGATCGACACAATGGTGAGCAGCAGCGCGATCCCTGGGAAGATCGAGATCCAGTAGCGACCAGAGATGATGTATTCTCGGCCACTGGAAATCAGCACGCCCAAACTTGGTTCGGTCTGCCGAAGACCAACACCCAGGAAAGACAGCGTCGATTCCAGTGCGATTGCTGACGCGGTCTGCACGGTGCCAATCACGATCAAAGGAGCAAGGCAGTTCGGCAGAACATGCTTGAAGATGACGCGCCCGTGGGACAGGCCAAGACAGCGCGCCGCCTCGACATATTCCTTGGCGCTCTCGACCAGGGCTGTTGCTCGAACCGTTCGCGCATAATAGGCCCATTGTGCGACAACCAAGGCGATAATGATCTTGTCGATCCCGCGCCCCAGAGCGGCCACCAGCATCAGCGCAATCAACGCGGCGGGGAAGGACAGCTGAAGGTCCACGGCCCGCATGATGAGTGTATCGACACGTCCACCAGCGTAGGCCGCAACCAGACCGATTGCAGTGCCGATGATCAGCGCGATCAACCCGGAGGCCAGACCGACCATCAGGGAAATGCGGATACCGTAAAGGATGGCCGAGTAGAGATCACGCCCTGCGCCGTCTGATCCCAGCCACATTGTGTAGCCGTCAAATGCTTCGGTTCCGGGCGGCTGGGCGGCGTCCATGATGCTGACCTGAGCAAGGTCATACGGGTTTTGCGGCGTGATCCACGGCGCAAGGATGGCAAGCACCACAATGGCAACCAGTACCACCAATGACACCACTGCGATCTTGTTGTCCGCGTACTCTGAGACAAATCTTTGAAAGGGTGTCTCGACGAGCACGGCCTGGGCTGCGGTATTGTCTTCTGGATTGAGAGATTGATCTGTCATGCGCCCTGATCCCTTAGCCGCACTCTCGGATCGAGAATGGAATAGACGATATCGACCAGCAGATTGATGGCCACGAAGAGGAGTACGATGATCATCAGGTAAGCCACGACCACCGGGCGATCGAGCTGCAGAAGAGAGTCGATCAAAAGTTTGCCCATACCCGGCCACGCGAAGATTGTTTCGGTCACAACGGAAAAGGCCAGCAGGTTGCCGAACTCCAGCCCAAGCACGGTGACAATCGGGATCATGATGTTTTTCATCAGATGCACGCCGATAATGCGGTGTGTCGGCAGGCCTTTGGCGCGTGCAAACTTGATGTATTCCTGATGCATCGCCTCCCGAACTCCGGCACGTGACAGTCGAATGACAAGACCGATATTGGTCAGCGCAAGGTTCAGGGCGGGCAGCAACAGGTGCGAGAGTCCGTTCCACGTCCACAGGCTCGACTCGATGCCCAGAAACACGGCTGTCTCACCGCGCCCGGTGGATGGCAGCCACCCGAGATATACCGAGAAGCCCATGATCAGCATCAGCCCCACCCAGAACGTCGGGAGGGAAAAGCCGAGAATAGAGCTTGCCATGATGGTCCGTGATATACCCTGCTCGGGAAACAGACCGGCATAAAGACCAAGCGGAATACCCAGAACAACGGCCATGAGCAGCGAAACGAGTGCCAGTTCGATAGTGGCCGGCAAATGCTGCAGGATAAGCTTCAGCGCGGGTTCCCCGAAAATGAATGATTTGCCAAAATCTCCCTGGGCAATGCCCTTTAGGAAAAACAGGTATTGTTCGGCAATGGGTTTATCGAGGCCAAGCGCGCGAATTGTTCTTTCGATTTCGGCTTGGTCGGCCTCAGGGTTGATGAGCATGTCAACAGGGTTACCAATGACGTTCACGCCAAAAAAGACGATCAGCGACATCAGGAACACGACGATCATTGCTTGCATCAACCGTCGTATGATGAAGACGGTCATGAGAGCTCCTGGCTGTAGATGCGGGCAGGCTTTGAAAGCCCGCCCGTAAATGTGATCATTCTTTGGTGACACCCGTAGCGAGCGTGTACTCGTCCGTGCGGGGCGCGTAGGCAAAGCCTTTGCGCACACCCCAGGTGTTGACCTGATAGTGCAGTGGGATGATTGCAGCGTCCGCGATGGCAAGCTCGGTCGCCTGAGCCAGCAGTTTTTCGCGTGCTGCGCTATCAACTGTCTGCAAGGCTTCTGCGATCAGGGCGTCCACTTCCGGGTTGGAATAGCGTCCGCGGTTGGAAGCCCCCCAGCCCTTGTCCGGGTCGTGTGTACCGATCAGCGAGCGCAATGGAGAGGAAGCTTCGCCAGTGCCTGACCCCCAGCCAACAAGGATAAAGCTGAATTCAGGACCGCCTTCAGGACCACCGCGTGACGCGCGCTGGAAATAGACTGAACGGGGCATGGTTTCGACGCTGGTTTTGATGCCCACGCGCGTCAGCATCTGACCAATGGCCTCGGCGATCTTGGCATCGTTGATGTAGCGGTCGTTCGGGCCGTGGATTGTCAGTTCAAATCCATCCGGCACACCGGCCGCCGCCAGCAGTTCTTTCGCGCCATTTGGATCGTATTCGACGGGTTGCAGCTGGTCTGACACGCCAAAGAAACCGTTTGGCAGCAATTGTCCGGCTTTGATCGCAACGCCTTCCATTACGCGTTCTACAATGGCGTCGCGATGGATTGCTTTGGAAATGGCCGTGCGCACTTCGAGTTTGCGCAGCGGGTTGTCGATGTCGCCGCCGCCATTGGCTTTGACAAAGGGGCTGTCAGCGCGCCCGTGGTCAAGGTGCAGGTAGATGACCCTGTTCGATGTTCCCTGACTCAGACCGACGTCCTCGCGACCTTCCAGTGTGGCGATATCCGTCGTCGGCACGCTATTAATCACATCCACATCACCTGCCAGCAGTGCCGCAACGCGTGCCGGGCCAGATTTAATGGGTTTGAATGTCACAGTGGACCATGGAGACACATCGCCCCAATAGTTTGGGTTGGACGCCAGAACGATGGAGTCGCCTGGCTTATAGCTGACAAAAGTGAACGGGCCTGTGCCAACGCTCGCTTCGCCGCTGTTATAAGCGGCGGTTGTCGCATCGCAGCCGCTTTCGGACGATACGATCGGAACGTTAGAGACATCATTGGCCATCAGCGGATACGGTGCTTCGGTCGTGATGTGGATCGTAAAGTCATCGATCTTCTTAAGTGTTTTGCCTTTGGTCATCGAGGCAAACGAGGACGGCGAATTCGGGACATCTGGCGCCCGAACAAACGAGCACAAAACGTCATCTGCATCAAAGGCGGAACCGTCGTGATAGGTGACGCCTTCACGCAGCTTGAATTCCCAGGTTAGTTCATCAACCGGCTTCCATTCCACGGCAAGCCCGGGGTTCAGCCCCTGAGTCTCATCCTGACGGATCAGCGTGTCATAGATGTGCCGGCTCATGGCGTTGTTGGGTGTCAGATTGTGAAAATGAGGGTCCATCGATGTGGGTTCTGATGCCAAACCGATGGTCAAATCTTCTGCAAGAAGGGGAGTTGATAGAGCGACAACTGCGACCGTGGCCAGTGCGCGTGTCTTTACGGTTCTGTTCATTTTTTCCTCCGGATCTGTTGTGGAGGTAACGTTAGTAGTCAAAAAACGACTAGTATATAAAATATATTATGCAAAAAAGTCATAAACCAATACTAAATTGCGATACCATCTGTCTCACGATCAACAACGGGCCTGACCATGCTTTCCAGATCATATAGCTTTCGCGAGTTTGAGGCCTTTCGGCTGCTTCTCACCACGGGTACCACAAGCGCGGCGGCACAACGCCTTAAGGTGTCTCAATCGGTTGTCAGCCGGTCTATCAGTAATCTTGAGAACCGATTGGGCAAAATCCTGTTTGAGCGGTCCGGCAACCGATTGGTTGCGACGGAAGAAGCGCTGGTGCTCGACAAGGCGCTGGATCCGTTGTTTGAAAGCCTGATGCGCATTCATGAATCGAACTTTGTGGAGGAGATTACTCCGCCGCTAAGGCTGGCCGCACCGCCGGCTATTGCGCATCGGTTTCTGCAGGATCAGGTTGTTCAATTCGTCAGACAGCAGCCATCGGCAAAAATTTCTTTCGAGGTAACCGCATCCAATAACCTTGTGACAGGAGTTGCAGACGGGCAGTTCGATCTGGGCCTGACAGATGCATATGCCGAGTATTCGGGTGTCACGCATCATCCTTTGTGCACAACGAATTTGGTGTGCGCGATGCCTGCGGATCATGCTTTGACGGCCAAATCAGTCATCCAGGCGGATGATCTGGCTGGGCTGCCGTTAATTGGGTTACCTCGACGGCAGATTACGCGCACCCTGACGGAAAGAACCTTTGCAAAAGCCGGGCTAGAGCCGCATTTCGTTATTGAAACGGCAACTGCGGTATCCATTTGGCATTTCGTGGGGGCAGGCCTGGGGCTGGCGCTTGTAAATCCGTTCCCTCTGGCGCTCACACCGGATTCTCAGGTTGCGGTTCGACCGTTCGATCCCTCTATTTCAAGGGTCACCAGCTTTCTGACAACCGCAAACCAGCCACTCTCGTCAACTGCGCGGCGGTTTATGCGGTTTGTGCGTATCAATATGCCAAACGAAATTTTGCATCAAAAAATAGAGCCTTAACGTCTTGGTGCACAATTCTTCTTGGCTCGCGTGGGCGCGTTTTAGGTTGAGGTTGTTTCGCTTCACAGCTCACCGATCTGCTTCTGTTTTGGGCCTTATGACATCTTGTTTGATGTCATCAGCCTTTGGTCGCTTGCTCGGCAACATGGCAGGTGAGAGGACCGGAACAAATCCGTGACAGGGCCATGTTATCTGCAGCCAGCTGTGGGCACCTTGCCGCCTCGACCCGTGCGATGATCGATTTTCTGGTGGCGCAAAGCAGCGCGGAAGTGTGCTGACCTACTGTGCACCAGTTGTCTTAGCGCTCTGCATGGTATTGAATTCGCTGTGCCCATCTGGTCCTCAGATGTGATCTAGCGGCGGGCTATGGTGATTTTGGCCTGCAGGCCGTTCGTGCCGGGTGCGAAGGTCAGGGTGCCGCCGTGCATGTTGGCGATGGTCGACACGATGGTCAGGCCAAGCCCGTAACCGCTGATCATGCGGGTGTTGTTGCCGCGTTTGAACGGGGCCATCAGCGCCTCGATGTCGGCGGCGGTGGTGTCGGCGCCCTCATCCTCGACAGTGATCACTGCGGTGTCGGCATCGCGGGCCAGATGGACACGGGCGCGACGTCCGTATTTCAATGCATTGTCAATCAGGTTTGACAGCGCCCGCCCTATGGCGACGGGGCGGGCCATAACGATGACTTTGTCATCGGGGGGCAGGGCGGCGGTGCCACGGCGTGACATGAACAGGGATGTACCACCGGGGACGGGGACCTCTTGAGGAATGGCAAACACTACGGGGCTGCCGACATCCTGATAGTCGGCGACAATCGCCTCTATCAGAGAGGTGAGGGAGACGGGGCGCGGCACCTCTGCGTCTAATTCGGCGCGGGTGTATGTCAGCACGCTTTCGATGATACCGGTCATCTGGTCGATGTCGGCCTCCAGCTTGCTGCGCAGCTTTGTGTCGTCGATCAGGGCGCTGCGCAGTTTCAACCGTGTTGCAGGTGTGCCCAGATCATGGGTTACGCCCGAAAGAACGGCCGCACGTTCGGCCAGTTTGTCACGCTCCACCTCTAGATAACCGTTTACGGCGGCGACGATATCGCGCAGTTCTTCCGGCCCTGCGGTGTCATAGGAGGCAGGGCCGCCCAGACGGTGACGATTGCGCAGCATCTGGGCAAAGCCGGCAAATTGTGCGGCGCTGTTGAGAACCAGCGTCACGATCATCCCGACGGACAGACAGGCCAGCGCAATCGTCCACAGCCGATTGTCCTGCGGCGCGGCGGCACAGCCCCAGACCTCTGCTGCATCGACGCGCACCCAAGGCTTGTCTGCGGGTTTGGCGAAAACCACGGGTTCTGTGCAGTAACTCGCCAAGAGTGCAGTCAGCGCGCCCAGCGTTTCAGTGGGGGGCTGATTTGGGCGTGAGGGCAGATTTGCCAGAGGATAGCGCAGATCTGACGACAGAATGGCCAGAGTGAGCGGTGCTGCAGTGCGGTCGACCGACGGGGTGGGCCGGATCGACAGATTGGTGATCAGGGCAGGGTGGGGGGCACCGGTGATCACCTCAAACCGGCCGCGCATCGCGCTGGCCTGATCCTGCGGCGTCAGGCGGTGGGCACTGACCCCAACAGGCGGCGCGCGCCCTGACAGCAGACTGTCGTAGAGCACCGCACCAGTGAAACGGGCGCGGTCCAGATGCGCCGCCCAGCGGGCGTTTGATTGCACCCAAAGCGCAGCAGCCAGAAACCCCAGCCCGAACGCGGTGAGCACCAGTACCATGCCTCCGATCCGCAGGCTGCGCAGCGCGGGCATCACACCTCCTCGGCGGTGACATCCACCGCAAAGACATAGCCGACGCCGCGTTCGGTGCGCAGCATCTCCGGCGCTTTGGGATCCTGTTCGATCTTGGCCCGCAGACGACCGACCAGCACGTCGATGGCGCGGCCTTCTGCGTCCGACGTTGTTTCTTTCTCGCCGGTGATATCCAGCGCGATGGCGATTTCTTGGCGGGTGAGGGGGATGCGTGGATTGGCCAAGAGCGATTGCAACAGCATTGTTTCGCGCCGCGATAGAGACACCTGATATCCCTCCGGCGACAGGACCTCGTCACGTTTGGCGTCATACCTCCAGCCGTTGAAGCGAAATGTGGTGCGCCGCCGCCGGTGTGTCAGCGAAGAGGCACGCCGCGTGCGCGCCAGAACCGCACGGATGCGCGCCAGCAGCAGGTCGGTGTTGAACGGTTTGGCGATATAGTCATCCGCCCCCACCGCATATCCTGCCATCCGGTCGCTGTCGGTTGACAGGGCTGACACCATAATGATCGGCACCGCTTGTTCGTCGCGTAGTCGCGCGCAAATCTCCACGCCGCTTTCATCACCCAGCATAACATCCAGCAGGATCAGGTCGATCCGACCTGAGGCCAGCTGTTTGGTAATATCGGCCTCATTGGTGGCGGGCAGGGCGATACAGCCGTTTTGTTGTAGAAACTGTGTTAGCATCTGCCGTAGCTCGGCGTCGTCATCGACCACCAGAATACGTGGAATCGTCACTCTCAACCTCTTGCGGTTCGCCTGTTTATTCGGGCTGCGGCCTGTTGGCGTGTAACAGACTGCAACAGAAACATGGTTCATGTAACAGCAGGTAACGTGTCTAACGATTTTTTGTTTCCGCTACCAGTATAACTGCATTGCGCAAATTGCATAGCGCCCTGCCAATAGGTCAGACTGTAACTTGAGCTGCAAGGTCATGCGTTGGCCCTGTCTCAAACACTATGGGAGGAATGAACGATGAAGAAGCTAGAACTTGGTGCCGTGTCTGCGATCGCACTCGTTACGGCGGGTATGGCAACTGCGGAACCTAAAGCAGAAGTGCTGCACTGGTGGACATCCGGCAGCGAAGCAAAATCGGTGGCCGTGCTTCAGAAAGAGTTCGCCGAGAATGGCGGCACATGGACTGATATGCCGGTTGCCGGCGGCGGCGGTGATGCCGCGATGAGCGCCCTGCGCGCTCGCGTTTTGTCCGGCAATGCCCCTACAGCGGTGCAACTGAAAGGCCCCGCCATTCAGGAATGGTACGAAGAGGGTGTTCTGGCTGATATCTCCTCAGTTGCTGAGGCAGAGGGATGGGGCGATGTTCTGCCTGCCTCCATTGCCGGTCACATGAAATGTGAGGGCAGCTGGTGCGCCGCGCCGGTCAATGTGCACCGCGTTGACTGGATCTGGGCTAATGCCGATGTGCTGGAGGCAAACGGGATCACCATGCCCACAACATGGGATGAGTTCAACGCCGCCGCCGCAAAACTGCAGGCTGCGGGTGTGATCCCATTGGCCCACGGCGGTCAGGCCTGGCAGGATGCCACGGTGTTTGAGGCTGTGGCGCTGGGCATTCTGGGCGCTGAGGGGTTCCGCAAGGCCTTTGTTGAGCTGGATGAGGCAACGCTGACGTCGGATGCGATGGTGGCAGTGTTTGATCAGATGCGCACCATGCGCGGCTTTGTTGATCCGAACTTCCCCGGCCGGGACTGGAACCTTGCCACCGCAATGGTGATGAATGGCGAAGCAGCGTTCCAGATCATGGGCGACTGGGCCAAGGGTGAATTCCTCGCAGCAGGTGCTAAACCGGGTGAAGATTTCCTATGTGCGTCGGTGCCGGGCGATGGCTTCCTCTACAACGTGGACAGCTTTGCGATGTTCGATGTGGACGGCGAGGATAATCAAGCCGGTCAGGAACTGCTGGCCAAGCTGATCGTTGGCGAAAGCTTCCAAACCGTGTTTAACCTGAACAAGGGCTCTATCCCTGCGCGGGTCGATGTCGCGCTGGATGACTTTGACAGCTGTGCGCATCTGGGGGCCAAGGATATGGCGGCCAGTGCCGACAATGGATCGCTTCTGCCCAGCTATGCCCACGGCATGGCCCTGCGCGGTGCGCAAGCCGGTGCGATTACCGATGTGGTAACGGCGCATTTCAATTCCGACATGTCGTCTGCGGATGCAGTGCAGCAACTGGCCGCAGCCATTGCCAATAGCCTCTGATCCCTGACCACCTGCTGTCCGCGCCTCTATTGGGTGACCCTTTCGGGTCTCCTCCCCGATCTGGGTACCCCAGGGGCGCGGCAGCAACCACGGAGCATCACATGACAAAGTGGCTTGAACATCACCTGCCAAAACTCGTTTTGGCACCCTCTTTTATCGCGGTGCTCATATTCGTTTATGGCTTCATCGCTTGGACGGCCTGGGTGTCGCTGACACGCTCGCGCCTTTTGCCAAAGTACGACATCCACGGGTTTATCCAATACGATCGCCTCTTCGCCTCGCTGCGCTGGGATGTAGCGATGAACAACCTGTTCCTGTTCGGTACGCTGTTTATCGTTATTTCGATGGTGCTGGGGCTGATATTGGCGATCCTGCTGGATCAGAATATCCGCACCGAAGGCGCAATCCGCACCATTTACCTTTACCCAATGGCGCTGTCGATGATCGTCACCGGCACCGCGTGGAAGTGGATCTTGAACCCCGGTCTGGGGATTGAGGCCACGGTCAGGGGCTGGGGGTTCGAGAATTTTAAATTCGACTGGCTGGTGAACCCTGATATGGCCATCTACACGATTGTCATTGCCGCGATCTGGCAAAGTTCTGGTTTCGTCATGGCGCTGTTCCTAGCCGGTCTGCGTTCCGTCGATACCGAAATTATCCGCGCTGCGCAGGTTGATGGCATCCCCACATGGCGGGTCTATACCGCGATTATCATCCCGTCGATGGCGCCGATCTTTCTGTCCGCGTTCATTGTGCTGTCGCATCTGGCCATCAAGAGCTTCGATCTGGTCATTGCGCTTACGGGGGGCGGGCCCGGTTTCGCTTCGGATCTGCCGGCAACCTACATGTACGCAATGGCGTTTTCGCGCGGTGACATCGGGCAGGCGGCCAGTTCTGCGATGATCATGATGGCGGTCGTCTTCACCATTGTTGTGCCTTACCTCTATTCCGAACTGAGGGTGAAAAATGACTGATCTCGCCATCTCCCCCGCCCGCAATCAGAACCGCACAAGCAAGATTGTCCTGCGCTGGATTTTGTATCTGATCCTTGGCATCTTTGTGATCTTCTACCTGATGCCGCTCTTCGTTATGGTCTCTACTTCGCTGAAAAGCCTAGAAGAAATTAGAACGGGAGATCTGGTGTCGCTGCCGCGTGAGGTGACGTTTGACGCCTGGATTACCGCATGGTCCAGTGCCTGCACCGGCATCCGCTGCGAAGGGGTGCGGCCGTTTTTCTGGAACTCCGTGATGATTGCGGTGCCTGCGGTACTGATCTCTACCCTCATTGGTGCACTCAATGGCTATGTGGTGGCACAATGGCGCTTTCGCGGTGCGAACCTGTTCTTTGCCGCGATGTTGTTTGGTTGTTTCATCCCGTTTCAGGTCGTGCTTCTGCCAATGGCGCGGCTGCTGGGGCTGATGGGCATTGCGGGCACCATTCCGGGTCTGATCTTTGTACACGTGATCTATGGCCTTGGCTTCACCACGCTGTTTTTCCGCAACTACTACGTGTCGATTCCGTCGGAACTGACCAAAGCGGCTAAGATTGACGGCGCTGGTTTCCTGCGAATTTTCTGGTCCATTTTCCTGCCCCTTAGCCTTCCGATCATCGTTGTCACAGTGATCTGGCAGTTCACTCAGATCTGGAACGACTTCCTGTTTGGGGTGTCCTTCAGTCAGGCGGGAACCCAGCCGATCACTGTTGCGCTCAACAACATCGTCAACTCCACCACCGGGGTGAAAGAGTACAACGTCGACATGGCCACCGCGATCATTGCGGCGCTGCCCACACTCCTCGTTTACGTCATCGCCGGTAAGTATTTCATCCGCGGCCTGACCGCTGGTTCCGTGAAAGGATAATCCAATGGCCTCCATTCTGGACATCAAAAACCTCTATAAAAACTACGGTGCGCAGGAGATCTTGAAAGACATCAACGTCTCTATCGAACAAGGCGATTTTCTGGTTCTCGTCGGCCCGTCGGGCTGTGGCAAGTCCACATTGCTGAACTGCATCGCAGGATTGGAGCCGATCACCAGTGGCACATTGCATATCGGCGGGCAGAACATGACTGATGTCAGTCCCAAGGATCGCGATATCGCAATGGTGTTTCAGTCCTATGCTCTTTACCCGACAATGACGGTGGCGAAAAATATCACATTCGGCATGAAAGTGCGCGGAGTGGATCAGGCCACGCAAGCGCTTAAATTGCAGGAGGTGGCCAAACAACTGCAGATCGAGGCGCTGCTGTCGCGCCGCCCCGGCCAGCTGTCCGGTGGTCAACGTCAGCGTGTGGCGATGGGCCGTGCCTTGGTGCGCGATCCCAAGCTGTTTCTCTTTGACGAACCGCTGTCCAATCTGGATGCCAAACTGCGGGTGGAGATGCGCACAGAGATCAAGGAGTTGCACCAGCGTCTTGGTGCCTCGATGGTTTACGTGACCCACGATCAGATTGAGGCGATGACACTGGCAACCAAGATTGTGGTGATGAAAGGTGGCGTGATCCAACAGATCGGCACGCCGGCCGAGATCTACAACCGTCCTGCCAATCTGTTTGTGGCGGATTTCATGGGCAATCCGGCGATGAACCTGATCCCCGCCCGCGCGCGCACCAATGGCACTGGCACACGGATCGAGATTGATCGTAAAGACGCAGCGCCGATTGTGCTGACTGATGAAAAAAACCGTGACCTGCCAAAGGATGTGATCATCGGCGTGCGCCCCGAGGACATAGCCGAACCGGATTTCCGTACCAGTCAGGATGCCCAGCATGCCGACTGTATGGTCGATATCGTGGAACCTGCAGGCGCGGACACTTTTGTGGTGATGCAATTGGGCGGCAAACAGGTCACCGCCCGGCTACATGCCGAAACCACTGCAGCGCCGGGGCATGTGCAGCGGCTGAGCTTTGATCTGGGCAAAGTGTCATACTTTGAGCCCGCCACCGGTCAGCGGTTGAACTAACCGATGCGGCTGGTTGCAGATATTGGTGGCACGAACAGTCGTCTGGCGCTGGTCACAGCGGATCTTGAAGGTGTTACGATCGGACGGGTGCAAAGCTATCGCAATGCCGATTTCGACCGGTTTGAAGATGTGGTCACGGCCTTTCTGCCAACAGGCCTCTCGCCCAGCCAGCTGGTTGTGGCGATGGCGGGGCCAGTGACGAGCAACCGGGGGCGATTGACCAATCTGGATTGGGTCATTGACGGTGAAGCGTTGGCGGCGCGATATTGTGGCGCGGCAGTGCGGGTGATCAATGATCTGACCGCCTTGGGCTACGCAGCGCTGCGCCTGACGGCTGGGCAGTTGATACCGCTGCGTGACCATCCGGTCGCACCAGCCAGTCAAAAGCAGGCCTTGGTTGTTGGCATCGGTACCGGCTTCAACGTTAGTCCCGCGATCAAGGTTGGAGAGACCACCATCTGCCCTGCAGTAGAGGCGGGGCACACAACGCTTTACACGTCAATCGCGGCGCAGCTGGAGCGTTTGCAGCCTCAGCTTTCGCAGGCTTTCCCAACGACAGAGGCTTTATTTTCAGGGCGGGGCAGGCGGTTGTTCCTATCGCACCTCACTGGGCAGACAGTTGACAGCGCCACGCCTTATATCGCGCGTCAGGGCCAGGCGGATAACGCAGCCTTTGATGTTGCGTTGGATCATTATGCGGTTTTGATCGGCATGCTACTGGCGGAGCTGAAGGTGGCCCATCTGCCGAACGATGGCTTGTTTCTGGCAGGCGGCGTGATGCGCAGTTCGCTGACGGGCGGACGTCAGAAACTCTGCGCTGAGGCGGCATTGCGCGAAAACGCGGTGGTCAAGATCACCCCGCCGATTGCGATCATTGCCGATGATACCGCAGCGCTTCTTGGCTGCGCGTCGGTCGAGGTGTGATGGTTTTTTTCAAACAGAAATGTTAGCGATATCGGCTGCTTGTTAGAGGCGGCCAAGATGTGCCTTGAACAGGAAAGAGGACAACAGACCATGACACTTAAGATCGCAATAAACGGGTTCGGCCGTATCGGCCGCAACGTTCTAAGAGCGTTCGTCGAGCGCGAAGCGCAAGCGGGCGGTGGCGACGTTGAGGTTGTCGCGATCAACGACCTCGCCCAGCCGGAACACATTGCTCATTTGCTAAAATATGACAGCGTACATGGCCGCCTCAATGTGCCGGTTATGGTCGACGGGGATACATTGCACGTCGGATCGCGGCGGATCCGGCTGACTGCGATCCGTAATCCGGCAGAACTGCCATGGCAGGATGTGGATATTGCTATGGAATGCACGGGGTTTTTCACCGCCCGCGATCAGGCGGCGCTGCATTTGCAGAATGGATCGCGGCGGGTGCTGATTTCGGCGCCCGGTGCAAATGCGGATCGCACGGTGGTTTTTGGCGTCAATCATCGGGATCTGACGGGGCAGGATCGGATCGTTTCCAACGCTTCCTGCACCACCAACTGTCTCGCGCCGGTGGCACTGGTGCTGGACCGTGCCTTTGGCATTCGCACCGGTTACATGACCACGGTGCACGCTTTCACCGGCGACCAGCCCAGTCATGATCGTGACCACAGCGATCTTTACCGCGCGCGGGCGGCCTCTGTGTCTATGGTGCCGACCTCTACCGGGGCGGCGCGGGCAATTTCGCAGGTCTTGCCACAACTGGCGGGCCGGTTAGAGGGATCAGCGGTTCGGGTGCCGACGCCCAACGTGTCGATGGTGGATCTGTGTTTCATGTCAGAGCGTCCCGCAACGGTCGCGACGGTGAACAGCGCGCTGCGCGAGGCGGCTGCGGGCGCACTGGCGGGGGTGCTGTCCTATGAGGCGGACCCGCTTGTGTCGATTGATTTCAATCACGATCCGCATTCCTCCTGCTTTGCCGCTGGCCAGACCACTGTGACAGAGGGGGGGATGATACGTGTGGTTAGCTGGTATGACAACGAATGGGGCTTTTCTAACCGGATGCTGGACACCGCCGCTGCGATGGGGGCGTTGCTCTAGGCCTGTCTGCCCGCGAGTTAACCTGTGCGTTAATGTAAAAGCCCCGCCAGTTTGGCGGGGCTTTCTGTGTTTTATACATTCGGTCAGATGATCAGTTCGGGATCAGGTCCGGCACGATCGTCACGATCGAGGGCACAGCCCACAAGAGGGCAAGCCCCGCAACCTGGATCAAAACGAACGGAATGATCCCGCGGTAGATGTGACCTGTCGTGACACTCGGCGGAGCAACGCCGCGCAGATAGAACAGCGCGAAGCCGAACGGCGGGGTCAGGAACGAGGTCTGCAGGTTCACCGCCACCATGATCGTCACCCATTTCGGGTCAAACGTGCCGCCATAGATGACAGGTCCGACGATTGGGATCACGATGTAGATGATTTCCAGGAAGTCGAGCACGAAGCCCAGCACGAAGAGCACCAGCATCACGATCAGGAAGACCGTCAGCTCATTGTCAAAGCTCTTGAGGAATTGCTGGATGTAGTGCTCCCCGCCGAAGGAGATCACAACAAGGTTCAGCAGCTGCGACCCGATCAGGATGGTGAACACCATCGAGGTCACTTTGGCCGTTTCGCGCACCACCGGGCTAAGCACGCCCGAGCGGAACAGAACCCAGCAGCTGTAAAGCAGGCCGAAGGCTGCATACAGATAGGCCGAGTAGGCTGCGAAGAACGCGATCCATGTTTCTGCCGACACCTCTTTGGTGTTGATGCGCAGGTCAAAGTTCATGCCCAGAAGGATCATGATCGCCACCGCAAAGGTGGAGTTGATGATGACCTTACCGGACGCGTCCTCATCCTGCAGTTTGCGGTAAGCTGCCAGCATGATTGCACCAGCCGCCCCCAGCGCCGCAGCGGGCGTCGGGTTGGTGATGCCACCCAGGATCGACCCCAGCACCGCAACGATCAGAACCAGTGGTGGGAACACCACGCGGATCAGTTCGTTTTTGGTGCAGCGCAGCACGGCTTCTTTACAGCCATAAAGCGCCAGCAGGGTTGGCAGGGCCATCAGCACCACGGTGCCACCTGCGCTGGTGGAGGGCGCAATCAACAGGATGTCGACCAGCGCCAGTAGCACCAGACCCATCGCACCAAGGATCAGCGGTTTTGCATCCTTGGAGGGCGCTACGCCGCGACCAAAGGCCAGAACCAGACCCAGTGCGATGATCAGGATCGAGATGCCGGTGCCGATCGGCGCGGCGACCTCTTCCTTGGCCGCGCGGGCGGCGGTGATCTCATCCTCGGTCAGCTTCACGGCCTCGTTCGAGTTGCCTGCGGCATCCAGTGCGGCCTGTTCGGCAACAGCGGTGTCCCAGGCCTCTTGGCCGTGCAGGTCGATCATCGACGCTTTACACTGTTCGCCCACATTGGTGCGCAGCGAAGCGCCTTCACCAACGTCGGTGTAGCTGTCAACGGTCAGGTCCTGCGACCCCACCAGACCCAGATTGCCCGCCAGCATCACAGCGGCGATCAGACCAACCGGAACAAAGATGAACCAAGTCAGGCCTTCCCCACGGGTGATGGTTTCATGGTTGGAGGGTTCCATCTGGACCGCAGGGGCCTTGGATGGGTTGAGCAGCGCGTAGCCAAAGGCGTAGAGCGCATAAAGCAGCGCCAGCATGACACCGGGCAGCAGCGCCGCCTGGAACAGGGTGCCCACAGACAGAACCGCCGGCTCACCCAGATAGGTCAGTGCGTCAGTACAGCCTGCCTCAACCGCGCGCGCTTCCTGCGCGGCGGAGTAGAGATCGCCAGCCAGTGTGCCCAACAGAACGATTACGATCGACGGCGGAATAATCTGTCCCAATGTGCCGGATGCAGCAATCACACCGGTCGACAGTTCAGGGCTATAGCCGTTGCGCAGCATGGTTGGCAGCGACAAAAGGCCCATGGTCACAACCGTTGCACCCACGATGCCGGTCGATGCCGCCAGAAACGCGCCCACAACCACAACCGATACCGCCAGACCGCCGGGCAGCGGGCCAAAGACGCGCGCCATAGTGGTCAACAGATCGTTCGCGATCTTGGAGCGTTCCAGCGTGATACCCATCAGCACGAACATCAGAACCGCCAGCAGCGTTTCGATCGACTGACCAGCCAGAACACGTTCGTTCATACGGTTCACGATGAACGAAATGTTGCGGTTCATCGCGTCTTCCCAACCCTTGGGGAACACTGGTTCCTCAAGGCGTGGCAAATCCGGATAGCGGAAAACGGATATGATTTCCTCTTTCACACCGGAAGCAACCAGCGCCGCATAGGCGTCTGATCCGGTGTCGATGGCCTGGTGAATGAGCAGGCCTGCGCTGTCCAGCGCGGCGATGATCCCGAAGGAGATAACCCCTGCACCGCCGATGGCGAAGGCCACCGGGAAGCCCGATAGGATCGAGCCGAACAGGCAGAGGAAGACGATAAGCAGGCCGATTTCGACCCCATCAAGTCCAAAAAGCATTAGTTAGTCCTCAGCCTTAGTGCGTGCCTTCATAGGCTTCTTCACCTTCGCCAAGCGTATCCTTGTCGAGGTATTTGCCTTCGCTTTCCGGGCCTTCTTTCCACTCGAGGTACGAGCGGTAGAAGAAGGCGATCCCGTGCAGGAAGATCATGCCGGCAAACGCCACAAGCAGGATCTTGAACAGGAAGTAGCCGGAGAAGCCGTTGGGCGAGAAGCCGATGGTTTCCACGTTCCAGCGCAGAGCGCGCGATTTTGCGATCAATCGTTCCAGTTTGTCCGAGGCCGAGGGCTTCGGGACAATCAGGTGGCGCCACATGAAGAACCAGCCATAAAGCCAGATCAGCGTTGCGGCAGGCAGCATGAAGATCAGCGAACCGATCATGTCGATCATCTTCTTGGTGCGATATTTTACGCCCGCATAGACCAGATCCACACGCACGTGGCCGCCCTGCACAAATGTGTAAGATGCACAGAGCGCCACAACGAGCGCGTTGTAGAACTTAAGCTCTTCTGCGTACCAGCTGATGTCAAACTGCAGCGGCACGCCGAAACCGAACACGATGTCAGGTCGGGTAAAGATCCGCTGCATGAAAACGATGATCACCTGTTGCAGCACCATCAATAGACCTGCCCAGGCAAAGAAACGGCCGGTCGTGTTGGCAAAGCCTTCCAGCCCGCGCACGATCGCCCACATGAAGTTACGCTTCCACATGCCGATCGCTGTGACGATCAGGAAGGTGGTAAAGACGACAAAGAAGAACTCTACCGAGCCACCGTAGTAGACAAAGCGCATGATGGCCTGCTTGTCGGACCAGTCCAGCCACAGGCTGGGATTGGTGACAGCGTAGCCGAAGTTATAGAACGCCAGGGCGATGTTCTGGGCAACCCAGACAAACAATTCGCCAATGGACGCCAGAATCTGCCCGAAGCCGGCAGCACTGGATTCCTGCATGATATCCCCCATTTCCCCTAATCTTGGTCACAGCTTCGCGGGGTTGCGGCTGGACCGGAACGGGCCCCGGAAGTCCGGGGCCCGATCACTATTGGTCAGATGTCGGCTTAGCCGCCCAGAACGCGAACGCGCTGCTGGACGTAGTAGCCATCCGATTTGTTGATCCACGAAGCCGAGGTGGCCAGCGAGGATTCGAACGAGTTGCGGATCTTCGCGAACAGCTCGTCGCCCATGTTTTCGTCCATCACCTCTGCGGAGGCTTTGCCGAACGCGTCCCATACGTCGTCCGAAAACTGCAGGGTTTTCACGCCTTGGCTCTGCAGACGGGCCAGTGCGGCACCGTTGTTGGCCAGGGTTTCTGCCAGCTGGTACTGGGTCACAGCCATGGAGGCGTAACGCAGGATCGCTTTGTGCTGATCCGACAGTTCGTTCCAAACGTCGAGGTTCACGGATGCAGCCAGTGCCGAACCCGGCTCGTGGAAGCCTGCGGTGTAGTATACTTTGGCAACTTCCTGGAAGCCGGCGCGTTCGTCAGCCATCGGGCCAACCCACTCCAGACCGTCCAGCGCGCCGGACGACAGGGCTTGGTACAGTTCGCCGCCAGGGATGTTCTGAACGGAAGCGCCCAGTTTACCCAGAACCTTGCCACCCAGACCGGGCATACGGAACTTCAGGCCGTTGAAGTCATCAGCGGAGTTGATTTCCTTGCGGAACCAGCCACCGGACTGCGAGCCGGAGTTACCTGCCAGCAGGCCTTTCAGGTTGAAGATTTCGCCCAGCTCGTCGTGCAGCGCCTCACCACCACCGTGGTAGTACCAGTTCGATACTTCCTGCGCGGTGCCGCCGAAGGGAACTGCGGTGAAGTAGGCATAGCCGGGGTGCTGGTTGATGTAGTAGTAGTCAGCGGAGTGGTACATGTCCGCCTGGCCTGAGGACACAGCGTCGAACACTTCCAGCGCGCCCACCAGTTCGCCTGGGGCTTTCTTGTCGATGGTCAGGCTGCCGCCGGACATCTCACCAACCATTTTCTCCATGTAGCTGGCAGCATCATCCAGAACCGCAAAGCCGCGCGGCCAGGAGGTTACCATGGTCAGCGAGCGCTTGCCTTGAGCGTAAGCCGGGGCCGCCAGAGTGGAGGCCGCAGCGGCTG
This sequence comes from Thalassobius sp. Cn5-15, assembly GCF_022347685.1. GTDB lineage: Bacteria > Pseudomonadota > Alphaproteobacteria > Rhodobacterales > Rhodobacteraceae > Thalassobius. The sequence goes on along the minus strand of NZ_JAKRGF010000001.1, from coordinate 870,163 downwards.
AACCACCAAGTGCGGAAGTTTTCAGAAAAGAACGACGATCCATATAATTGGTCCTCCCATTGGTCACAGCCCGTTTGTTATCGCGTGCCTGCCAAAGGCGTCACAGTAACAGCGGGCGGATCGTTTTCAGTGCGCCAAACCTACCAACACATGTCTCTATGGGAATACCTACTACTACGTAGAATGCCCCTTAATTCGTCATAAAACCCTCAAAACCGCTTATTTTTAAGACAATTTGAGTCTACGCTACGTCAGTTCAGCAAAAAAGTTGACGCAGTCCGCGTTGGCGCATGAACCGGATTTATACCCAGTATCTGGGGTGTGTTTTGCCTTCTTGGGCGAAATTTCGTAACGAATCGACTATGGCTCTATTTAGATTCCCGCTCCGCCCGACCTACGGCCAAAAGCTGACACTGCTGGCGACGCTGCCGCTAATTCTGGCGGTGGCAGCGATCTCTTTGCTTGTGGCGCATCAATCCCGTTTGATGGCGGAGCGAGAGATTAAGGCGATGGAGCAGCAGCTGATCGAAGCAAAGAAAGCCGAACTGAAAAACTACGTCACACAGGCGCGCAACGGGTTTTATTTCATCTATGGCAGTGCCGCGCCCGATGATGATCTGGCCAAGGAGCAGGTGATGCAGATCCTGTCAGCGATGATCTATGGCGAGGAGGGGGCGTTTTTCGTTTATGACTACGATGGCAACAATCTGGTCAGCCCGCGTCAAACGGACTTGATCAACAAAAACTGGCTGGGCCTCACCGACAGTGAAGGCACGCCGGTGGTGGATCAATTGCTGGCGATTGCCCGTCAGGGGGCAGGCTATCATAGCTATTTGTGGCCCAAACCCTCAAGTGGTGAAGAGGCACGAATGATCACCTATGTCACCTCTTTCCCCAGTTGGGGCTGGGCTGTGGGGACGGGCGTGTTTATCGACGATGTGCTGGAAAGCTCTGCCGCTGCGCGTGCGGATGTAGAGGCGCGGGTGCGTCGTACTTTCCTCTATATTGGCGGCATTACCCTGACGGCAGTTCTGTTGGTGTTCTCCACCGGTATGTTCCTCAATATTCGGGAACGGCGGCTGGCGGATGTGAAGCTGAAAGAACTGAACCAGCGTGTTTTCGATGCACAAGAAGAAGAGCGCGGCCGCGTTGCCCGCGAGTTGCATGATGGGATCAGCCAGATCCTTGTTGGCGTGCGCTATGCGCTGGACACCGCCAAACGGCGGCTGCGGCAGGGCGATGATCGGGCAGGGGACACGCTGGACAAAGGCATAGGCAACCTTCTTGGCGCGATCCAAGAGGTGCGTCGCATCAGCCGCGACCTGCGTCCGGCAGCGCTGGATGATCTGGGCCTTGGTCCGGCGTTGAAAGCGTTGACCGAAGACTTTGCCGTCCGCACCGGTATTGACACAGAATTTAATACAGTTGTGTTCCGTAACCGTCTGGATCAGGACAGTAAAATCGCCCTCTACCGCATCGCCCAAGAGGCGCTGACCAACATCGAACGGCATGCAAATGCCACCTGTGTCAGCGTCGATATTCGCGGCCACCGCAATGGTGCCACTATGGCGATCAAGGACAATGGCGTTGGCATGCCGCAGGATATCGGGCGTCGTGACCGTCCCGGTGGTCTGGGTTTGCGAAATATGCAGGAGCGTATTGAACAACTTGACGGAAATCTTAAAATCATGTCTAGCCGCGACGGCACATTGATTGAGGCAGAGTTGCCGCTCAGCCATCTGTTGCCGCCAGAAGAGCCTAATGATCCCGCCGCCAGCGCCGCGTCGCACCTCTTTGACACCCCTAAAACGGGAGCATCTTCATGACCGACCAAACCCAAGACACAGGCAATGAGAGCCCGGTGAAACTGGTCATCGTCGATGATCACCCGATGGTGGCAGAAGGCATTCAATCCATCCTCGAAAGCTATGATGATATCGAGGTTCTGGGCACCTTCCAAAGTGGCCGTGCGATCATTGATGCGGTAGAGGAGTTGCAGCCCGATGTTATCCTGATGGATCTGAATATGCCCGACGTGGGCGGCTTGTCCGCGACAGAGATCATTCTGGAACGCAGCCCTGACACACGCATTCTGATCCTCAGCATGCATGATTCACGCGAATATATTTCTACCGCGCTGGCGCATGGCGCGATGGGCTATGTGTTGAAAGATGTTCCGACAGAAGAAATCAAGACCGCTGTGGACACGGTGATGGGTGGCGATCGCTACCTTTGTACAGGTGCGCAGGGCGCGCTCGACCCCAGTGAGGGCAAGAGTCGCGACGCGCTTACGGGGCGTGAACAGACCATCCTGTTGCAATTGGCACAGGGGAAATCCAACAAAGAGGTGGCTCAGGCGCTGGAAATATCGGTGCGCACGGTGGAAACCCACCGCAAGAACATCAAGCGCAAGCTGGGCATTTCTTCTACTGCGGGTCTGACTCGCTATGCCTTGGAACATGGCGTGCTGCAGGGCACAGGCGTCAGCCTGTAAGCGCCACCTAGCTGTTAACCGCGCCGCTTAGAGGTCGAGTTCCACCCAGACCGGCACGTGATCGGAGGGTTTTTCACGGCCGCGCACTTCCTTGTCGATCTGGCAGTCCAGCAGCAGATCGGCGCATTGTGGGCTCAGCAGGAAGTGGTCGATGCGGATGCCATCGTCACGGTTCCAAGCGCCTGCCTGATAATCCCAGAAACTGTAGTGCCCCGCGCCAAAGGTGCGGCTGCGGAAGGCCTCGGTAAAACCGAGGTTCAACAGTTTGCGCCACATCGCGTGGCTTTCAGGGCGATAAGCCGCGTCACCTTCCCATGCCTGGGGGCGCTTGGCATCTTCTGCCTGTGGAATGATGTTGTAATCACCCGCCATCAGGAACGGGGCCTCCTCGGCCAGCAATTGTTCGGCACGGGCATGCATACGCTCCATCCAGCGCAGTTTGTAGGCGTATTTTCCGCCTGGCACTGGCTGGCCCTCCTCGGTCAGTTCCACAGGGTTGCCGTTCGGCAGGTAGAGATTGCACAGACGCACCGCCTGTTTGCCCACAACCGTGGCCTCAATCCATCGGGCCTGTTCGTCGGCCTCATCGCTATCGGCCAGAATGGGCAGACCGCGCGTCACATCTTCCAGCGGCAGTTTCGACAGGATCGCAACGCCGTTGAAACTTTTCTGGCCATGGGTGACGACATTATAGCCCTTTTCCTCAAATGCTTCGGTTGGGAAGGCCTCATCAACGGATTTGATCTCCTGCAACAGGGCGACATCGGGCTGCGCTTCATCCAACCAGTCGCTGAGCGCATTGATCCGCGCCTTGATGCCGTTGATGTTGAACGTGGCGATTTTCATGCGCTTGGCCCTCCTGCTGCCTCCCGTCTATGCCTGAGGCAGAGGGAGGCGCGCAAGCAGGTTCCGCAGGACGGTGGGGGGAGCGCTGAAAAAACGCAGCAGCGGAGGGCGACAGAAGGCAAGACGTTATTCGGTGATGCTTCTGGCATGTACAGTATTGGGCTTGTGCCGGCCGTATATCACGGCGTTCGTGAATTACCCTTCAGAGTGTCAAGGCGATGACCGTGATAATTCAATCCAATGTCTGCAATTTTCCAGTCACGAATCGGAACAGCCAAACTATGCTTGACTTGCATTTTGGCCTGAAGTTCTGAGAGTTTAACAATGTTTAAATGTGGTATGGTCATAGTAGCGCCGTTGGTCATTGGAGTAAGCCTTGCACGTGAAAGCACTGCTGCTTCGGAAACGCTAACGACGGCGTGTACTCTTGGGCGAGAGCTAACTTTTTCTGAGCAGGCTGCGTTTCTGGCAGTTAGCCGCACGTACCGAGTATTTTTTATGAATGGCGACAGTCCGGAGCATTTTGTCATGAAAGTGACGACTCCACGGGCCTTTCAGGGGAATGGCTTTCCAAGAGATGTCTGCGGTGCCAATGTTGAGCTGGATTTGTTGGCGAAAGGTAAGAAGCACGGTGTGCTTACATTTGCGGCAGCGGATCCCAATGCTGAATATCCGGTGCATGAGTACAGCGTGAACATCACTGATGAACCTGAAAGTCGCTTGGTGTTTTCGACGCAGGGAACGGGTATTATTTGGGGGCATGTCTGGATGCATGCACTGGAAGGTTTTTTCGTGGGTGCAGATGAAGCCCGCTGGTGAAAATTTTAGCCGGACATGAAAAATCCGACGCGTGGCGCATAGACGTGTGGCGCATAATTGACGCGCCCAAATACGATCAAAGGCATTTTATAAATCTACAATCGCTTTGTGACTATGCGTTTGGCAAACACTTAATCTATAAACTGTGCCTCAGTTGGCACAGCCCTTTGGTTGCCGCGACCTGTCACATCGAAAACGAAGTGCCGCAGCCGCAGGAGGACGACGCATTGGGGTTGTCGATGACAAATCGCGCCCCGATCAACTCCTCAGTGAAGTCAATGGTCGCTCCGGTCAGGAACGGCAGGGATACGGTGTCCACAATTACCTTTTCGCCCGCACCCTCGCCGCTGCCTTCTAGAACCAGATCGTCATCGGTGGGTTCGTCCAGCTTGATTTCATACTGAAAACCTGAACAACCGCCGCCCTCAACAGCGACGCGCAACGCTTGACCTTGGGCGTTTGCGCCAATTTCGGCAAGGCGGGCAAAGGCACGGTCGGTCACATTGGGGGGCAATTGCATGGTCGTCGCTCCGGCTCAGGTGCAATATGTTTCGCAAATAGTATCAGATAGAATATATGTGGGCCATCGACCAACGACAAGAGAGGTGCCGTCAGAATGCGCCTGCGTAACGATAAGGGGCAGTGCAGCGGTTAAGGATGTGGAAAAGCACCACCGCACGCTGTATTTGGTCCAAATTATGAAAGGAACCGCTAGAGTTCCTGCACAAGAACATGCCCGCAAGAGAGCATGAATGAGGCATTAACAGGCAAAGGCCAATTGATATGAACGCGATTTTTGCATCCCGCCCCGGTGACAGCCGTGGACGACTGCACCCCGAAGAAGAGAGTGCCTTTCGCTCTTGTTTCCAGCGCGACCGTGACCGGATCATCCACGCCAGCAGCTTTCGGCGGCTGAAGCATAAGACGCAGGTGTTTATCGAACACGAAGGCGACTATTTCCGCACTCGCCTGACCCACTCGATTGAGGTGGCGCAGGTGGCGCGGACGATTTCGGGCACGCTTGGCCTGAACCAGGAATTGGCAGAGGCTGTGGCACTGGCCCATGATCTGGGCCATACGCCCTTTGGTCATACTGGTGAGGATGCGCTGGCGGAATTGATGGAGCCTTACGGCGGCTTTGACCACAACGCGCAGGCCATTCGCATCGTCACCGATCTGGAACGGCATTATGCCGAATGGGACGGGCTGAACCTGACGTGGGAAACGCTGGAAGGGATCGCCAAGCACAACGGGCCTGTTGTGGGCGACGTGCCGTGGGCGCTGGAGGGCTATAATGCGCAGCATGATCTGGAGCTGCACACCCACGCCAGCACAGAGGCGCAGGTGGCCGCCCTGTCTGATGATATTGCCTATAACAACCACGATCTGCACGACGGGCTGCGGGCAGAGTTGTTTTCGACCGACGAGTTGGCGCAGATGCCGATCCTGCAGGATTGTTTTGGCGAGGTAGATCGCAAATATCCCGGCCTGAACTACTATCGTCGTCGCCATGAGGCGCTGCGCCGGTTCTTTGGTGTGCTGGTCGAGGATGTGATCGCCGTCACCCGCGCCAATCTGGCAGAGGTGGGTCCGCAAACCGCACAGGATGTGCGTGATGCCGGGCGGATGATGGTGCAGTTCTCGCCGGGGCTGTGGTCGGATCTGAAACAGATCCGACAGTTCCTCTTCCACCGGATGTACCGCGCCCCAGAGGTGGTGGAGATTCGTCAATATGTGACCGATGCGGTGAAGGATCTGTTCCCGATTTTCATGCAGCGCCCTGAATTGTTGCCCAAACAATGGCGCAAGGATGTGGCAGAGGTCAGCAGTGACGTGGAATTGGCCCGTATCGTGTCAGACTATATCGCTGGCATGACCGACCGTTTCGCCCTGCAAGAAGCGGAACACCTGACAGGGCGCAAGCCGATCCCCGCGGGTCGCCGCGCTACGCCGATCCAGCATCACGATTGATCCCGCAAGAAGGACCGCTACCATGGCCAGCCCCGACACACTCGGTCTTAGCCCCATAAACGCCATCGCACTGGTGGGCGCCCTTGGCGTTGGGGCGCAGTGGCTCGCGTGGCGCCTGCAACTGCCGGGCATCGTCTTGATGTTGCTGGCGGGCGTTCTGGTCGGGCCGGTTTTTGGCATTCTGGATCCGGCGCGTGACATTGGGCCATTGGTGGGGCCGATGGTATCTGTTGCGGTTGCGATTATCCTGTTTGAGGGCGGCATGACGCTCAATCTGCATCACCTTAGTGACGCGACCCAAGGTGTGAAGCGTCTGGTGGTCATAGGTGCGCCGCTCGGCTGGCTCAGCTCCACGTTGGCGCTGCATTATGGTGCGGGCGTCGGCTGGCAGGTGGCGGCGGTGTTCGGCGGGATTATGATCGTCACCGGCCCCACGGTCATCGCGCCTTTGTTGCGGCAGGCTAAACTGGCGCGTCGCCCCGCGGCCCTGTTGCAGTGGGAGGCGATCGTCAACGATCCTATAGGCGCGCTGGCAGCGGTACTGGCGTTTGAAGTGGTGGTTGTTCTGAACACTGCTGAAACCATTGCCCATGCCACGCAGACGTTGTTGATCGGCGTGGCGGTGGCGACGGTGCTGGGCTGGATCGGCGGGCAGGGGATTGCCCGTGCCTTCCGCCGTGGTCTGGTGCCGGAATACATGAAGGTTCCTGTCCTCTTCGTTGTTTTGATTGCCGTTTTTGCTGCCAGCGATACGGTCCTGCATGAAAGCGGGCTGTTGGCGGTGACGATTATGGGGATGGTGATTGCCAATGCTGATCTGCCCTCCTACGCGGAGTTGCGACGGTTTAAGGAACACGCAACCGTCCTGCTGGTCTCAGGCGTGTTTATCCTGCTGGCAGCGTCGCTGGACCTGTCCACACTGGCGCAGCTTAACTGGCGGGCGGGGCTGTTTGTGGCGCTTGTTATCCTGCTGGCCCGTCCTTTGACGGTCCTTATCTCGCTCATCGGTACCGATCTGTCGTGGCGCGAACGGCTGCTGGTGGCGCTGACCGGCCCGCGGGGCGTGGTGCTGGTGGCGGTCGCTGGGCTGTTCGGTGAACGTCTGGCGGCGCTTGGCGTGCCAGATGGCGCGTTGGTGGCGCCTTTGGCTTTTGTGCTGGTTGTGGCGACGGTTGTGCTACATGGTTTCACCCTTGGTCCTGTGGCGGGGCGACTTGGCCTTTCGGGCGGGCGTCGTCCGGGCGTGTTGTTGGTCGGTGGATCGCTGTTTTCGCAGGCTTTGGCTGAAACACTGGGTAAGGCAGAGGTGCCGGTGCTGATCGCCGATCCAAACCGCAGTCGGTTGCGCGGGGCGCGGCAGGCAGGGGTGAGCACCTACTATGGGGACATCCTGTCCCAAGGCGCGGAAGAGGCGTTGGAGATGCAGCAGTTCGACCAGATCTATGCACTCACAGACAATGACGCCTACAACACATTGGTCACCACTGATTTGGCGCCAGAGTTTGGCCGTAGCAACGTCTTTCAGTTGGTGCGCGACAGAGAAGGGCAGGCGCGCCATGATTTGCCCAGCACACTCGGCGGGCGTAGCTTTGCCGCGGGGCAGAGCCATGCGGAACTGGAGCGGGCGATGCGGCGTGGTCATCGCCTGCGTCTGACCCGCCTAAGCGAGGCGTTCACTCTTGCCGATTGGCAGGCAGAGGCACAGGATGCGCAAGTGTTGCTGGCGCTGGATCTCAAAGGCACGCCGCATGTGGCGGCAGCGGATCAAGACATTACTGCCCGCGCCGACTGGCAGCTGATCTGGATGGAGCCGCCGGAAACGTCGGTCAGTTAAGGTCTTCGGCGACGCCTCTCTATTCCGAAAACCCCGTGCCACACGTTGACCTTTATGGGCGGCGTGATAAACCCGCGATCAAGAGACAAAGGATATGCTGCGATGAACCTTTTTGCCGAAGTGCGTGGGCTGGTGCTGGAACTGCTGGAGCAGATGGTTGCTGCTGGTGACCTGCCCGAGGGGCTGACATTTGATAATGTGGCGGTAGAGCCGCCCCGTGATGCGCTGCATGGCGACATGGCGACCAACGCCGCGATGGTACTGGCCAAACCGGCCAAGATGAAACCGCGCGACATTGCCGACAAGCTGGCTGCTAAGCTGGCCGATGATGCGCGCATCACCTCGGCAGAGGTGGCAGGCCCCGGCTTCCTCAACATGCGTTTGGATGCGGTCCTGTGGCAGGGGATCGTCAAGGCTGCACTGAACGAGGGGACCGCCTATGGCCGGTCCACCCTTGGGGCGGGCAAGAAGGTGAACGTGGAATACGTCTCCGCCAACCCCACTGGCCCGATGCACGTCGGTCATACCCGTGGTGCGGTGTTCGGCGATGCGCTGGCCTCTCTGCTGGATTACGTCGGTTATGATGTGACCCGTGAATACTACATCAACGACGGCGGCGCGCAGGTCGATGTGCTGGCTCGTTCCGCCTATGAGCGTTACCGCGAAGCCAATGGCCAAGAACCGGAGATTGCCGAAGGTCTGTACCCCGGTGACTATCTGATCCCCGTCGGTGAGGCGCTGAAGGAAAAGTATGGCGACAGCCTGCTGGATAAGCCTGAAACTGAATGGCTGCTGGATATCCGTGAATTCGCAACTGAGGCGATGATGGAAATGATCCGTGGCGATCTGGCGGCGCTGGGCGTTGTCATGGACAATTTTTATTCGGAAAAATCCCTCTATGGCACCGGCCAGATTGAGGCGGCGCTGGAGCGTCTGGAAACCCTCGGCCTGATCTACGAAGGCGTGCTGGAACCGCCGAAAGGCAAATTGCCCGAGGATTGGGAAGAGCGCGAGCAGACCCTGTTCAAATCGACTGAATACGGCGATGACGTGGATCGTCCGGTGAAGAAATCCGATGGCGCATGGACCTATTTCGCGCCCGATATCGCCTATCACTTCACCAAGGTAGAGCGTGGCTTTGACATGCTGATTGACGTGTTCGGCGCCGATCACGGTGGCTATGTCAAACGGATGAAGGCTGCCGTGGCGGCGCTCAGCGAAAATAAGGTGCCGCTGGACATCAAGTTGATCCAGTTGGTCAAGCTGTTCAAAAACGGCGAGCCGTTCAAAATGTCGAAACGGGCGGGCACCTTTGTGACCCTGCGCGATGTGGTGGAACAGGTGGGCGCTGATGTGACCCGCTTCCATATGCTGACTCGCAAGAATGACGCGCCTCTGGACTTCGACTTTGACAAAGTGCTGGAACAGTCCAAGGACAACCCTGTCTTCTACGTGCAATATGCCCATGCGCGTGTGTGTTCTGTCGTGCGCAAGGCGGCAGAGGCGGGTATTGCCCATGATGACGCCACGTTGGCGGCCGCGGACCTCACTGCGCTGGGTCATGAGGCAGAGATGGCAGTGGCCAAGAAGCTGGCCGAATGGCCGCGTCTGGTTGAGATCGCGGGTCGCAACAATGAACCGCACCGCGTGGCCTTCTATCTCTACGAACTGGCAAGTGATTTCCACTCGCTCTGGAACCGTGGCAACGACGACATATCGCTGCGCTTCCTGCAAGAGGGGGATGCAGCCACATCACAGGCGAAAATCGCCCTGGCGCGTGCCGTGGCCGTTGTTATTTCTGCAGGTCTTGGTATTCTGGGCGTGAAACCGGCGGAAGAGCTGCGCTAAAGCGGCCATTAAACGCCGGACCGTGAGTAGACACCGACGGGGCGACCCGTCGGCGCGGAAAGAGGCGAAAATGGCTGAGATGCAGGACAACGGGCGCTATGGCGCGCCCGGCTCTGACGGATATCAGGGCGGATATCAATCCCAAGGCTATTATGCACAGGCTGGCGCGATTCAGTCTGGTGGCATGCAGCCAGATCACACCACGGCCTATGCCGGTGATGGCGCAGATACGTTTTCTGCGGTGAAGGGCAATCCGATGAGCGCGATTGTGAGTATCGCGGGCGCTGTCACCTCGGTCGCGTTGCTGATCGGCGTTGGGGTCTGGGGCTACAAACTGGTGGTGCGCGACGTTAGTGGCGTTCCTGTTGTGCGTGCCGCCGAAGGTCCAATGCGCGCCCTGCCTGATGATCCGGGTGGGGAATTGGCAAGAAACCAAGGTCTGGCTGTGAACGCTGTTGCCGCTTCCGGCACCGCCGAAGGTCCGGCGGATCAGGTGATCCTTGCCCCGCAACCCTTGGATCTGGACGCGGGCGACCAGATGCCGACACTGGCCGCCGATCCAGCAACGCCTGTGGGCGATGGCAATGGGAAATCGGTCGAAGCGCTGGTAAACGAACTGATGGCAGGGGCCGAACCAATCGGCACCCTCAGCAGTGAAGAGGTTATTCAACCAGCCTCCCTTACTCAGGAAGATGCCGCGTCGCGTGACGCCGCCCCTGCGACAGATTTGGATGTAGATCAGGCCGTCGCGGCCGCAATTGCAGAGGCGGTGCAGGGGGGCATGGGCAAATCCCTGCGTCCGCGGCTGCGTCCCGCAAAAGGGCAGCGCGTCGCCTCGCTGACACCTGCGGCAGCGGGTCCACTTGATCTGCGTGCCGAAGACCTGGCCGTTGGCACCCGTCTGGCGCAGCTTGGTGCCTATGAAAGTCAAGCCATCGCGCGCAAGGAATGGGATCGTATGGCCCGTCGTTTCAGTGATTTCATGGATGGCAAACAGCGTGTGATCCAGAAAGCGCAGAGCGCAGGCAGCACTTTCTACCGCCTGCGTGTGCATGGTTTTGAGGATATGAGCGACGCCCGACGCTTCTGTGCCGCGTTGCAGGCAGAAGGGGCCGAATGCATATCGGTCAGCCATAAATGAGCCGTTACGGCGCCACCGTTCTTGACCCCGTTGGACCTGTCCTAAGCGCCGAGGAAAAGGCGTTTTTTCGCGATTCGGATCCTTTCGCCTTTATTCTGTTTGCGCGTCACATTGAGCACGGCGAACAATTGCGCCGCCTCTGCGGTGATCTGCGTGAGGCGGTGGGGCGTGAGGCACTGATCACCATCGATCAAGAGGGCGGGCGCGTGCAGCGTCTGGTACCGCCGATGGCGACGCAATTCCTGCCGCCGCTGGAGGAAGTGGTGCAGGCCGGTGAACACGCGACCTCCGCGATGCTGCTGCGTTACCGGATCATTGCGCATGAACTGCGCAGCTACGGAATCGACAGCAACTGCGCCCCTTGTGCGGATGTGGCGGGCCCTGAAACCCACCCGTTTTTACAAAACCGCTGCTACGGCATGGAGGAGCAGACGGTCACGAATGTTTCCCGTGCGGTGGTGAATGGTTTGCTGGCTGGCGGGGTTGTGCCCGTGTTGAAACATATGCCCGGGCACGGCCGCGCCATCAGCGACAGCCATTTTGAAACGCCGCGCGTGCGGGCGTCACTGCCGGAACTGCAGCAAGACTTTGCTCCGTTTCGGGCGCTCAATGATGTGCCAATGGGTATGACGGCGCATGTGCAGATGGACGCGCTGGATGATCAGCCAGCGACGCTTTCGGCGGCGGCGATGGAATATATTCGCAACGACATCGGCTTTGACGGGCTGATTATGACAGATGACTGTTCAATGCAGGCATTGCCCGGCAGTCGGGCCGATGTGGCGGAACGTGCCATTGCTGCCGGTGTGGATGCGGTCCTTTACTGCAATGGGGCACTTGCGGATAAGGTGAAGGTGGCAGAGGCCGCAGGTCAGATGTCTGAAGCCGCACAGGCCCGCGCCGAAATGGCGATTGCTGCGCGGATCACGCCTGAAAACGTTGACATAGCTGAGTTGAAGGCCAAACATAACGCGCTACTGAACAGGGCGTAACAATGGCCGATCAGGAATTCGATCTAGATCATCCGCCCCGCGATGACGGGAGTGCTGAGCCCAATGGGCAGAGCGTCGCCGAACGGCTGGCGGCCGAGGCGTTGATCGTAGATGTGGACGGCTTTGAAGGGCCGCTTGACCTGTTGCTCACCCTTGGGCGTACGCAGAAGGTCGATTTGCGGAAGATCTCTATCCTGCAGCTGTCTGAGCAATACTTGGAATTTGTCGAACGCGCCAAGGAGCTTCGGATTGAGTTGGCTGCAGATTATCTGGTGATGGCGGCATGGCTGGCGTTCCTGAAGTCGCGCCTGTTGTTGCCGCCTGATCCCACCGAAGAAGGCCCGTCCGGCGAAGAGCTGGCTGCTCATCTGGCGTTTCAGTTGGAGCGGTTGGCAGCGATGCGCGATCACGCGGCCAAATTGATGGCACGCGATCAGAGGGGGCGTGATTTCTTTGTGCGTGGTGTGCCGGAAACCATGACGCGGGTGCGCCGTGTGACCTATACCGCCAGTCTGATGGACCTGATGCAGGCCTATGCCCGTATGCGTACCAAAGATGAGTTCCGCCCCTTTGTCATGGATCGCGATTCCGTTTTTACAATGGAACAGGCATTGGAACGTATGCGCGGCCTGATCGGATTTTCCGGCAGCTGGACGGATCTGATCAGCTATTTCCCCATCGGCTGGGATGGTGACGTGATGCGCAAACGATCCGCCACCGCCGCGACCTTTGCGGCGACATTGCAACTGGCCAAAGAGGGCAAGGTGGAACTGCGCCAAGGCGGTACGTTTGAGCCGATCCAACTGCGCAGCCGTGGGCCGCACACGGTTGCTGATACGGTGGTGCGTGAGGACACAACAGATCCGCAAGGAGACGCTGAATGAGCGACGAGCAAATCGAGGCGACAGAGCTGCGCCAGCGCCCGCAAGAAGAAAGTCTGTTTGAGGCCCCGCCCATTGCGGAACAGGAACGTATGGTGGAGGCGATCCTCTTTGCTTCGGCCGAACCAGTGACGGTGAAGGATCTGGCGGCCCGCCTGCCACATGGATCAACGGTCAGTCAGGCGTTGATCAACCTGCAGCGCCGCTATGAAGGGCGCGGGGTTGAGCTGAAAAAGGTGGGCGATGCCTGGGCCATTCGCACCGCGCCGGACCTTGGGTTTCTGATGCAGAAGGAAACCGTGGAAACACGCAAGCTCAGCCGTGCGGCGATCGAGACCTTGGCGATTGTCGCTTACCACCAGCCGGTGACGCGGGCAGAGATTGAGGAAATCCGTGGTGTCTCGGTCAGTCGTGGTACGGTGGATCAGCTGCTAGAGCTGGAGTGGATCCGTTTCGGTCGCCGCCGGATGACGCCGGGACGGCCTGTGACCTTCGTCGTGACGCAGGAGTTTCTTGATCACTTCGGTTTGGAAAATGCCCGCGATCTGCCGGGGCTGAAAGAGTTGCGTGCGGCGGGGCTTCTCGACAATCGGCCGCGCCCGGGCACCATGCCCGGTGTCACGGCAGAGGATGAAGAAGACGTCGTCGACAATGACGATCAGGACGACCTGTTCGAGAATTGATCTAAGATGACCGGTTTTTGCGTCGTTTGGTCGTGAAAGGGCCACAATCGCCGCTATATTAGGGCCGAAGGCAGGGGCAGTTCGTCCTCGCAGCAGGAGTAAGAGCAATGAATGCCAACCAACTGATTAACATGGTGATCCGTCAGGTGATGCGCCGTTTGGTAAACAAAGGCGTTGATGCAGGTCTGAACAAAATGACCGGTTCGAACAAAGATGCGCGTACCGTTCGCAAAGCTTCGCGCATGGCTAATCGGCTGAACCGCTGATCTGATCGGATGTTGCCTGACGGCGTGGCAACAGCGCTTCAGCGTTTCCCATCATGTTGCAGGCGACAGACAGCGCCGCGCAACCCATCAGACCGTAGCTGTTATAGGGCAGGGCATAGAGTACCCCGCCCAGCATCACACAGGCATAGGTGCTGGCGGAATTCAGCCCCATGATCGCACCGCGCTGGCGCGGATCCAGCGTGTTCAGCCGGTCCAGCACCGCGTTGTGTGTCATTGCCTGAAACACTCCCCAAATGCCTGCACCAACCAGCAACATCTGATAGGTGCCGCTCAGTCCTCCAATTATCCCATGCGCCAAGGTCAGCCCGCCGAAACCAAGGGTTAGCGCGGTTTCCCGCGACCCCTGCATGAGTTTCGGCAGAAGCAGAGATCCAATGCCGTATCCGCTGCCGTAAAACATCGTCAACACACCGGCACTTGTGGTGCTGCGGCCCAGGCCTTCGGCCACATGAATGCCAAGGAAACCATACAGTCCAAAGAAACCCAACATCAGCATGGCATTGGAAAACAGCGCGCGTCCAACGCCTGCCACCCGCATGGCGCTTAACGGTGAGGTGGGCGTGCCACCGCATGCGGCGTTGATCTGCGTACGCCCAAGCAGCAGCCACAACAGTGCGGTCAGCCCCGCCAATAACGCATAGAGCCACCGCCAGCCAACCAGATCGGCCACCACACTGGCCAACAGGACGCCCCCGACCAGCGACAATGTCCAGCCTGCCAGCACTTTGCCCAGCGTGCGTTTTTCCTGTCCTTTCGGCGCCACCTCTGCGGCCAGTCCATAGATCGCAGGCAATCCCATGCCAGCGCCCAGACCAGCCAGCAGATGCGCCCCCTGCAGCAGTGTGACTGTGGGCGCCAAGGCCGTCAGCACCAGCGCCAATGTCAGCAAGGCGCAGGCGCGGCGCAGGCTGCGATCGGCGCCGATCACATCGGCACGCGGGGCCAGGAAAAGGGCGGAGAGGGCCGTGGCCGCGCCATAGGCGCTCATTGCGATGATAATCTGTTCCGGGCGCGCATTCAGATCATTGGCCACAGCGGCAGCAATCGGCGGCAGCACCATGGAATTGGCACCAATAATGCCAATCGCCAGCGTCAACAGCGGCACCGGTTGCAGACGCATCCGCTGCTTAGCCTGCGCTGAAGTGTTTGGAGAGTTTCAGGCCCTGTCCCTGATAGTTCGATGCAATCCCTGCGCCGTATAGCTGGGTCGGCACCTCTGCCATTTGTTCATAGACCAGACGGCCCACGACCTGCCCGTGTTCCAGCACGAAAGGCGCCTCGTGGCAGCGCACTTCCAACACACCGCGCGATCCTGCGCCACCGGCCTCGGCGTGGCCGAAGCCGGGGTCAAAGAAACCAGCGTAGTGTACGCGGAATTCGCCAACCATGGCGAGGTAGGGTGCCATTTCAGCGGCGTATTGCGGCGGGATGTGCACCGCCTCGCGGCTGACGAGGATATAGAACGCACCGGGGTCCAGAATAATCTGGCCGTTGTGACTGCGTACCTCTTCCCAATAGTCCGCCGGATCATAGGCACCGATCCGGTCCAGATCGATCACGCCGGTGTGCGGTTTGGCACGGTAGCCGACCAAATCGCCCTCACTGGGGCGCAGATCGACGGAGAAGCCCAGACCGTCATCAATGACGGCCTCACCATCAACCAGCGGGCTTTGGGCATGGAGCGTGGTCAACTCCGCGTCACTCAATACCGCCTGCCCATCACGGAATCGGATCTGGTTCAGCCGCATACCGGGGCGCACCAGAACCGAAAAACTGCGCGGACAAATCTCTGCATAGAGCGGGCCAGTGTAGCCCGGCTGGATCCGATCAAATTCCTCCCCGCCATCAGTGATAGTACGGGTCAGCAGATCCAACCGCCCGGTGGAGGATTTGGCGTTTGCCACCGCCTGAATGTGCGCGGGCAGGTCAAGACTCTCCATCAAGGGGACAACGTAGACACAGCCCTTTTCCAGTACGGCCCCCTCAGACAGGTCGATCTGGTGCATCTCGAACTCGTCCAGACGCTCCATGACAGATCGCCCATTGCCGGCCAGAAACGAAGCGCGGACCCGCCATGCACGGTTGCCAAGGCGCAGATCAAGGCTGGCGGGCTGGATTTGTTCAGAGATGATCGCAGGCTCTGCCGAAAGGGCGCCAGTTTCAATCATCTGTTCCAGCGCTTGTGAGGGCAGTACACCGGTCATATTTGCCTCCTGATCGGGTTTTTCCTGTCATATCAAAGGCGCGGCCTCCGCGAAAGCGTGATAACGCGTTCCCTTCAATGATCCCTACAATACTCCAGCCGGAGGCACGAAAAAGCGCGCGGCCTGCAAAGACCACGCGCTATATCACCGTGCGAAAACCGGTTCACTCCGTCGGGCGTACCCGTGCGGCGGTTTTGTTGGCAAAGGCGGCCAATCGTTCGCGCGATGCGGGCTGTGTGTTCACCACACCGGCCACCACGGCTTCGGCATATGCGGCATCCAGCGCGGACATGTTTTGCATGTGGCTGATCGCTGAACAGATGGCGAAGTTCGACAGCGGCGGATTTTCTGCCGCCGCGCGGGCGATTTCATAGGCTTTGGCCTCGCTATCGTCGACCAGATACTGGGTCAGGCCAACCGATACCGCCTCTTCCTTGGCGTAGATGCGGCCCGTCAGCATCATATCGATCATCCGCGCTTTGCCGACCAGGTCGGCAACACGGATCGTGGCGCCACCGCCGGTGAACAGGCCGCGCTGACCCTCGGGCAAGGCGAAGTACGTCGATTGATCTGCGACTCGGATATGGGCAGATGACGCCAGTTCCAGACCACCGCCCACAACCGCGCCTTTGAGCGCAGCAATGATCGGCACGCCGCCGTATTCCATTTTGTTAAACGCCTCATGCCAGCGCAGGCAGACGTGCATGAAATCTTCTGGGCGGCGATCCTCGACATGGTGTTCTACCAGATCCAAACCAGCGCAGAAATGATCGCCCTCGGCGCGCAGCACAATGGCGCGCGCGCCCATACGGGGCAGGTTGGAAAAGACCTCGATCAGCTCTTCGATAGTGTCAGCATTGAGCGCGTTGCGCTTCGTTGGGCGGTTCAACGTGACGGTGGTGATGCCGTCCTCGTCCATGCTGACGGTGATGTTTTCCAGCGCGAAATCGTCCAGTGACTTTTTCATCGTGGCTCCTCCTACAATACTCTTTTATCTAGGTGATCAGATGCGGAACGGTGTCTGTCAAGCGGGCTGCAAAGCAAAAGGATATTGCGTCCGTGGCTTTCCGGTTTTGACGCCGCGTCACACTGGGAAAAGCCGGTGATATTGAGGGGTTGGCAGCGCGCTATATCTTGCAGCGGGGCAGAGATGGTGTTTCGTGCTTTGCAATAACGCAATGCGCATATGTCAGAGGCGCAGGTATGCGGTGCGAAATGCCGGGTTGCGTAGGGGCCAGGTTGCGTAGGGAATGAAACGGATCAGCAGCCCAACCGCAATGCGGTGGGCAGATCATTTTCAGGCCATCGGAATGACACGTAGGACGGGATGCGGATGCATCACTGTCACCAGTGTGGGAGAAAATGGTCGGGCTAGCAGGACTCGAACCTGCGACCTTCCGTCCCCCAGACGGACGCGCTACCAGGCTGCGCTATAGCCCGACGGTTTGGCTTTCATACTGTATTCTGAGGCAGGGGCAAGAGGCATTTGTCATTTCTTACAGATTTTTTCATCGCTTTTTGGAGCGCGTTAAAACCGTGACTAAACGGGATGCGGGCGCGACCAAAGCTATAGGCCCGACGCAGAGGTCAGGCCACATGACGGACACTGTTTAGATGGAATTAAACAGCTGCTTTCAAACTGTTGGCGTGATCCAGCAGACGGCTGCGTATCTCGTGCAGCGCTACGGTATCGTGGGCGTCCACTGATGCCGAGGGGTGCAGGATGTCTGACAGCAGGCCGGGTTTGGGGTCAAGATCACCAAGGACAGCGTTCGGGGACCCTGCGGCGCTGATCGTCGGGTGATCGACAGTGTCCGCATCGCCAAAGGGCAGCGGCACTTCAATCTCTTCCGGGTCTTCAACCACAGGGGCGTTTGGATCAGCCAGATAGATATCGTCCAGTTCAGGTGCGATGGAATCGGCAACCTCAAACAGCAGTGCCTGTTCCGGCTCTCGCTCGAAGGGTGGTTTTTTCTTCGCGGCTCCGGCCTCTGCTTCGGTGGTTGGGTCAACTTCCGCTGCAGGAGTGGGGAAGGGAACGAGGTTGTCCTCAACCGATTGATTTTCTGCAACATCAGTCATGGGCGCGTCGGTCTCAGCCGACACCGCGTCATCCTCACCAGACAGGGGTTGCGACATGGCGGTGACATGTTTCACGCCATTCTCACGCAGCAGCTTCTGCACGCCTTTGATGGTCATCCCATCATCGTGTAGCAGCTTCTTGATACCCCCCAGCAACAGCATATCCTGACGCCGGTAATACCGGCGCCCGCCGGCGCGTTTTACGGGTTTCACTTGGGTGAATTTACTTTCCCAGAACCTCAGAACGTGGGCCGGACGGTCCAGCCACTCGGCGACTTCGCTGATGGTTCTAAAAGCGTCAGGCGATTTCGCCATGGCCGCTTATCCTTTCTTGGCGTTCCCTGCTGCTACCCGTTCTTTCATCAGATGAGATGGGCGGAAAGTCAGCACGCGGCGCGGGTTGATTGGAACCTCTTCGCCGGTTTTGGGGTTGCGACCAACGCGGGCGGCCTTGTCACGAACAGAAAACGTCCCGAAGGAAGAGATCTTAACCTGTTGACCATCTACCAATGCGTCGGACATGTGGTTCAGCACGCTTTCCACCAGCTGAGCCGAGTCATTGCGCGACAGGCCCACCTCGCGAAAGATCGCTTCGCTCAGGTCCATGCGGGTCAGGGTCTTCTCACTCATTTCGGGGCCTCCCTCGTTTGGGGCAGCATGCGGGAAGGGGTGAACTCTGTCAATATCATTGGCTTTATTTTCAAGGCGCTGGGGCAGGGGGTGCACGCATTTGGTGTTCTGCGAAGGCGGTTACCAGCGCAAAACCACCGATCCCCAGGCCAATCCACCGCCGATCGCCTCTGTCACCAGAAGGTCACCCTTTTTGATCCGACCATCCGCAGCGCCAACCGAAAGGGCCAGCGGAATAGAGGCCGCAGAGGTGTTGCCGTGATTGTTCAGGGTGACGATGACATTGTCCATCGACAGGCCCATCTTCTTGGCGGTGCCCTGAATGATGCGGATGTTGGCCTGATGTGGTACGATCCAGTCGACGTCGCTTTCCTGCAGGCCAGCCTGTTCAATTGCCGTACGCGCGGTGGAGGTCAGACGCTCTACCGCCTGACGGAACAGCGCGTTGCCCTGCATGCGCAGCTTGCCTGAGGTTCCAGTGGTCGAAACCCCGCCGTCAACAAACAGCATATCCTTGTAACGACCGTCAGAGTTGAGGTCAGCGGAAAGGATACCGCGATCTTCGCCTGTTCCGGTGCCTTCTTCAGCCTCCAGCACCAGTGCGCCAGCGCCGTCGCCGAATAACACGCATGTCGAGCGGTCTTCCCAGTCCATGATCCGGCTGAAGGTTTCCGCGCCAATGACCATCGCGCGTTTGGCCTGTCCAGACATCACCAGCGCATTGGCGGTGGTCAGCGCATAGACAAACCCGGCACAAACCGCCTGCACGTCAAAGCCAAAGCCGCGCGTCATGCCCAATTTCTGCTGTACCATTGTGGCGACAGAGGGGAAGGTCAGGTCAGGCGTAGAGGTGGCCAGTACGATCGCGTCGATGTCATCTGCCTGCAGGCCTGCGTTTTTCAGCGCGGCTTCAGCGGCTTTTACCGCCAGATCCGAGGTGAACTCATCCTCAGACGCAAAGTGGCGCTGTTCGATGCCCGAACGGCTGCGAATCCATTCGTCTGTGGTGTCCAGAGTGGCCTCAAATTCGCTATTGGGAACAATGCGTTCTGGCAAATAGTGCCCAACGCCTTTTACAACCGCCCTGATTGTCATTCTGTCTCACCGCTCTGGTTGCTTTCTTCCAGAGCATTTTGAACCTGCTCGGTGGCAGATGCAACCCGCGCTGCGAGTTTCTGAGAGAAGCCCGATTGCGATAGCTGGAACGCCAGCTTCACCGCAGCGGCAACCCCCATCGCATCAGCAGAGCCATGGGATTTCACCACGGTGCCGTTGAGGCCAAGGAAAACGCCACCGTTCACACGGCGCGGGTCGATCTTTTTCTTCAGACGCTGCAGCGATGTATAGGCCAGCACAGATGCCAGCCGTGACAGCGGCGAATAGCGGAAGGCCGCTTTCAGCTGGTTGCCGATCAGGCTGGCAGTGCCCTCACCTGTTTTCAGTGCGATGTTGCCGGTGAACCCGTCGGTGACGATCACGTCACAGACGTTACCGGGAATATCGCCCCCTTCGACGAAGCCGACGAATTCGTAGCCCGCCAGCGGTGCCTGCGTGGCAATGAGATCATGCGCCAGCTTCAGTTCGGCGCGACCTTTGTGTTCTTCGGTGCCGACGTTCAAAAGGCCGATACGCGGCTTTTTCAGGTCCAGACCGTTGCGCGCATAAGAGGCGCCCATCATTGCATATTGCAGCAGATCGCGTTCGTCGGCGCGGATATCGGCGCCCACATCCAGCATCACGTTGAACCCCTGGGGGTTTGACGAGGGCCACAGGATGGCAATGGCGGGACGGTTGACGCCGGGCAGTTTGCGCAGGCGGATCATCGACAGCGCCATCAGTGCACCGGTGTTGCCGCAGGAAACGCAGACGTCGGCCTCTTTGGATCGCACCGAATCGAGTGCAGACCACATAGAGGTTTGCTTGCCATGCCGCATCACTTGCGATGGCTTGTCTTCCATCGACACCACATCCGTGGCATCGCGCACCTCAACCCGGCCTGCCAGCGCTTTTTTGCGGGCGAGCAAACGGTCCAGCTCGGCCTTTGGGCCGTGCAGAATAAAGCGGATGTCAGGGTTTTTCTTGGCTGACAACGAAATACCGGCGACAACTGTCGCCGGTCCTCGGTCGCCACCCATGGCGTCTACCGAAATAACGGTGGAGTCCGCAGCCGCTGCTGTGGAATTTTCCTGCGAAGCGGTCATAGCGGACACACGTCCCCGTTA
Source organism: Thalassobius sp. Cn5-15 (assembly GCF_022347685.1). Lineage (GTDB taxonomy): Bacteria > Pseudomonadota > Alphaproteobacteria > Rhodobacterales > Rhodobacteraceae > Thalassobius. The sequence continues at coordinate 849,229 of NZ_JAKRGF010000001.1, read as the reverse complement.
TTTGGTCTTATGCTGCGTCTTCGTCCAGATCGATGTCGTCGGCCATTGCGACAACTTCACGATCGGCGTAGTGGCCGCAGGAGGCACATACGTGGTGGGGGCGCTTCAGCTCACCGCAGTTCGAGCACTCGTTCGGGTTAGCAGCGACCAGTGCGTCGTGTGCGCGGCGGTTGTTGCGGCGCGACTTGGATACTTTGTTCTGTTGGACAGCCATGTCACAACCTCAATTTCATGGGGCGCAGAAGGCCCGGTTTCGGGTAGGTTGGTGGCACATAGGCTTATCTGGCCGACATGTCCAACCCTAAATTCGATGAGCGCCGGAAAATACTGCGAATTCTGGCCAGCGCAAGGGGTATTCGCGCCGAAAGCCAGATTCCGGCGCCTTTTGTATCGCGTCTCAGTTCTTGCCGCTTAGCTGATCGCGCAAGGCGGCCAGACCCGCGAAGGGTTTGGTGGCCTCATCGGTCATCGCGTCTTTGCCCGGCTCGGTGAAGTTTGCCTCGCCCATTGCAGCGCCATCCGCACGCGGGTAGAGCGGCAGGGCCAGCGACAGCGCTTCGATCATCACTGCGGTGGGGTCAATGTGGCTGCCCAGCGGTTCGAGGCTGTCATCTTCGTGCATTTCAACGCCATCGTCACCGCCGGCGTTGTCGTCATATTCTGGCATGTCGGCAACAAAGCGCCGTTCGCTTTTTTCTTCGAGACGGGTGGTGACTGGATCCAGTGTCACAACACAAGCTTGGGTCACAGTGGCCCCCAGCTGTGCCTCCAGCACCCAGTCACGTTTGCCGCTGGCGCGCACTTCGCCCTTGAAACGCAGCTTGCGCAGCCCTTGCAGACCCAGTTCTGCGGCAATGGCCTGCAGGGCAGGCTGGTCGGGGATCAGTTCAAACCGTGTTGGTTTACTGGTGGATAGGTCGGCCACGCGCAGCGGCTGAGTGGGCAGATTGCTCATCTTTGTGATGGTTCCTTTGCTTGAACCGAAGTCATTCCTTCTGTAAGCGAGATAAAAGGCGAAAGAAGCCAGTGCAAGAGGGTGGACATGTCGAACAAAGTAATCGGTTCGAGAAACGGTTCTGTAAACGGGCGGGCAAAGACGTTTGGCCGTGTCATGGTCGTCGTGGCAGCGTTGAGCGTCGCCGGATGTTCCGCCAGTTATCGCAATCATGGCTTTGTTCCGCCTGCGGATGAGCTGGCCGGTATCCTCGTTGGTGTGGATACCCGTGATAGCGTGTCGGAAAATGTTGGCCCGCCGACCACCGGCGGCGTGATCAATAACAGCGCCTATTACTACGTCCAAAGCCGCGTCAGACATTTCGCCTACCGCGAACCAGAAGTGGTCGGCCGCGAAGTTGTGGCAATCAGCTTTGACGGTCAGGGCGTGGTCAGCAACATTGAACGCTTCGGTCTGGAAGATGGTCAGGTCGTGCCGCTGTCGCGCCGTTCGACGGATGGCGGCATCGTTGATCAGGGCTTCATCCGCCAGCTCTTGGGCAACATCGGCCAAGTCAGCGCAGGCGACATTCTGTAATCAGGTCTGTGCAATCGCCTCGATTTGGGGCGCTTTCGTCCTGCGGTCACCTTAGTGTCACCGCAGTGACATGTCTTGTGTGTTAGCCTCAACGCACCTACTTTGAAGATGTTGAATGGTTGGGGGCGGGTATGCTGTCACTGAGGAAAGGGCGCTATGTGACGCGTCTGGCGAAGACGGAGGCGGATGTTGAGGCCGCACAGGCGCTGCGCCATCTGAGTTTTCACGGCATATCTGGTCTGGACTGCGACCGTTATGACGCTGCCTGCCAGCATGTGTTGGTCGAAGAGGCGCGCACCGGCCAGTTGGTCTGCTGTTTCCGTTTGCTGCCGCTGGCCAACGGGGCGGCGATTTCAGACAGCTATTCTGCACAGTATTATGAACTGTCCGCGCTGCAGGGGTTCAGTGGACCGATGGTGGAAATGGGCCGGTTCTGCATCCATCCCGATGTGAAAGATCCTGACGTGCTGCGTGTGGCATGGGGGGCGATGACTGCCTTTGTCGATGACAATGGGGTGGAGATGCTTTTTGGCTGTGCGTCTTTCTCGGGCACGGATGAGGGCGCGTATCTGGACGCTTTTGCAATGCTGCGTGATCGCCATCTGGCGCCAAAGCGCTGGCTGCCGCGGGTGAAGGCGCCGCAGGTGTTCCGCTTTGCCGAGAGGCTGCGCCGCAAACCGGATACAAAACTGGCGATGCGTCACATGCCGCCCCTGTTGCGGACCTATCTGATGATGGGCGGCTGGGTCAGTGACCATGCCGTGGTAGATCGGCAAATGAACACATTGCATGTGTTCACTGGTGTCGAGATTGCGGCCATCCCCCCCGCCCGCAAGAAATTGCTGCGCGCGGTGGCGGGCTAGGGCGGGCAGATCAGGCCCCTGGCTGTCCCGGAGCAAAAAGCCTTTAGGCCGCGCTTCCCCTCGGTGGTCATAAGAGGAGATGACCAAATTAACCCCCGGATATTTTCTGGACGGTGAAAATGGTGATGACAGTGGTTGGGCTGGCAACCGTGGCCTGCGGATTTAGGTGGGATTTATCGCCTCGGCATATGCGGTTTTCAGATCACTGAGGAACCGCACATAGGGGGCGGGGCCGTAGCTGGCGCGGGCAGCGCCTGTTTTGGCGGCCTCTGCAACTGTTTTCAACGCGCCGCGCATCATCACATTGACCGGCAGTCTGGCGGTTTGGGTGATTTGCGTGATCAAACCTTCATCCGTCAAGCCAGGCACAAAAAAGCCATCCGCGCCCGCCGCAGCATAGGCCGTTTCGCGTTCTAATGCCTCTGCCAGCAGATCGGGATGGTTATCGGGTTTTGCGTTGAGGAACAGATCTGTGCGCGCATTGATAAACAATGGCACACCTTCTTCTGTTGCGACATCTCTGATCGCTTGGATGCGGGCAACTTGCGCGTCGATTGTGTGCAGGCCTTTGCCGTTAACAATCCTGTCCTCGAAATTGATCCCTACCGCGCCTGTGCGGATTACTTTGCGGATGTTTTCGGCAACCGCTGCGGTGGCGGTGGCATATCCGCCTTCAAAATCCACGGTGACGGGCAGATCGACGGTGGCGCAAATACGCTCCACCACCTGCAGGGCCAAATCCAACGGGATCATCTCGCCATCGGGGTAGCCATGGGCAGCAGCAATTGACCAACTGCCGGTTGCGATTGCGCTGGCGCCGGCCTCTGCAACGGCCAGCGCCCCACCAGCGTCCCAGATGTTGTAAAGCACAACTGGCGCGCCCTTCTGGTGCAGCTGTTTGAAGCGGGTGGCCTTTTCAATTTGGGACATCTGACATTCCTTTCGCGGTTTCGGGGTATGGCTGAGGGCCACTGTGAAAAACGGATGTGCATTAAGCAAGTGTGTTGGACGCTTGAGCTGACCGCTGTGATCCTCTGTTTGTGTGGCTTGACCTGTCACCGCTGCTGCCGTAGCAGCAGCTTATGGCACGTATTCCTCTTTTGCAGCTTAACGACATCGCGCTGACCTTCGGTGGCGATCCTGTGTTTCATGATCTGTCCCTGATGGTGCAGCCGGGCGACCGTGTGGCGCTGGTTGGGCGCAACGGGTCGGGAAAATCCACCCTGATGAAGGTGATGGCCGGATTGGTGGAGGCCGATACAGGTCTGCGCGTGGTGCCGCCGGGGATCTCTGTCGGGTATATGGAGCAGGAACCGGACATGGCGGGCTTTGCCACGCTGGGCGATTTTGCGGCCTCCGGCCTTGATGCGTCCGAAATGTACCGTGTTGAGATGGCCGGTGAGGGGCTGAAGTTCGACCCCGCACGTCCCGTGGAAACGGCATCGGGCGGGGAACGTCGTCGCGCCGCATTGGCCAAACTGATGGCCGAAGCGCCGGAGCTGATGTTGCTGGACGAGCCGACCAACCACCTAGACATTGAAGCCATCGCGTGGCTGGAACAGGAACTGGCCAACACCCGCGCGGGGTATGTGTTGATCAGCCACGACCGTGCGTTTTTGCGCGCACTGACCCGCGCGACGCTGTGGATTGATCGCGGTCAGGTGCGTCGCCAAGAAAAAGGTTTTGAAGCCTTTGAAGCCTGGCGGGACAAGACCTGGGAAGAAGAAGACATCGCGCGTCACAAGATGGACCGTAAAATCAAGGCAGAGGCGCGTTGGGCGGTCGAGGGTATCTCTGCGCGTCGTAAACGCAATCAAGGCCGCCTGCGGGCGCTGCACGCGCTGAAAGATGAACGCGCCTCCCAGATCAAACGTCAGGGCGCGGCGGCGCTTGAACTGACCTCCGGGCCGAAATCCGGCCGTAAGGTGATCGAAGCCACGGGGATCGCCAAATCCTACGGCGATAAATCCATCCTCAAAGGGTTTGATATCAAGATTCAGCGCGGTGATCGTGTTGCCTTCGTTGGCCCGAACGGCGTGGGCAAAACCACGCTGCTGAAAATGCTGATGGGGCAGGAGCAGCCTGACGAGGGCACAGTGGTGCAGGGCACTAATCTGGTCCCCGCCATCTTTGACCAAAGCCGTGCGCAACTGGATCCTGACATGAGCCTCTGGGATAGCCTGACCGGCGATCCAGACATGCGCGTGTCCGGCAAGGCGGATCAGGTCATGGTACGGGGTCAGCCGAAACATGTGGTCGGCTATTTGAAGGAATTCCTGTTTGATGAACGTCAGGCGCGGGCCCCTGTACGTTCGCTTTCGGGCGGGGAAAAGGCGCGGTTGCTGCTTGCGAAACTGATGGCGCGGGAAAGCAACCTGCTTGTTCTTGATGAACCGACCAACGATCTGGATATTGAAACGCTGGATCTGCTGCAGGAGTTGCTGGATGATTTCGACGGCACGGTGATGCTGGTCAGTCACGACCGTGACTTCCTGGATCGTGTGGCAACCACCACCATCGCGATGGAGGGCAACGGTCGCGCCACAGTCTATGCGGGCGGCTGGACTGATTATCAGACCCAGAAGGGGACGGTGGTCGCCAAAGCAGAGAAAGCCACTGCGAAGCCGAAGAAAGACGCAAAGTCCCCAAAAGAGACGGAAAAACCATCCGGCCTCTCCTTCACCGAAAAGCATCGTCTGGACGAGCTTCCAGCCGTGATTGAACGGCTGGAAGCCGAGATTGCCAAGCTGGAAGAGTTCCTGATGGATCCTGACCTCTTTACCAAAGAGCCGGTCAAGTTCCAGAAAGCCACAGACGCATTGGTCGAACGCCAAGCGGCACTGGCCGCCGCCGAAGAAGAGTGGATGGAACTGGAAGAGAAAGCTGCCGGTTAAACGGTTGTCCGCATCGTGCGGGGAAAATGGCAGAGCGCACCAAAAGAGGTCTCTACCCTGTTCTTTTGGACAGTATAACTGACCTGATCCGGGTCGTTTCTTATTACAGTGAAATGGGATCGCAGTGGCCTCACAGCCGTCCTGCTCCCCTGTAATGAGAGACCCCAATGAGACTTACAATACGCCTGCGTATGATTATTATCTTTGCCATGTTGCTGTGCTTCATGGTGACGGGGGGCGGCATCGCCCTTTATGAGCTTTATGGCGTGAAACAACGCAGTGAGCAGATCCAGTCAGTCGAGTTTGAAAGCGTGCTGCAACTGGAGCGTTTGAACAGCCTGCAGATGGAACTGATCAGCCAGCGGCGGGCCAAAGCACTTTTGTCGCGCGAGGATCGCGGTGAAAAGGCGCGGTTGAGCGGGCTGATTGATCAGACGATGATGTCGCGTGATCTGGCATGGCAAGAGCTGGACTTTGTGTTGGAACAGTCTGCCGCCCTGGCTGGCAGTCATTCAGAGGTCGCACAGGTTGCGGATTTGGTTGTCGCTTACCGTAAATTGCAGGACCAGCTGGACAGTGGTCTGGTTTCGGGTGCCGGTTCGACGTTGTTGCGGATGTCGAACCATCTGCATGAAGCAGAGGCATTGCTGGAACAGGAAATGCGTGCCTCTATTGCTGCCGCTGATCAGATCTTCGAGGTGACATTCTGGCGGCTGACGGCGCTGACAATCTTGGCGCTGGTGATCGGGATTGGAGCGGCGGTCTGGATCACGCGGCTGTTGGTGCGTGGTTTCGCGCAGGCTTCCGCGCTTAGTCTTGCTGTGGCGGAAGGACGGCTGGACGCGGCCAGCTATCAGCGTGCGACGCATGAGATCGGGGATCTGTTGGGCAACCTGGATCGCATGTCGTCGCAGTTGCACGGCGTGGTGAACCGGGTGTCTGACGGCGCGGTCGAGGTGTCAGATGGCGCCGGCAGCATGGCGCAGGTCTCGCGACAGATGCGCACCAACGCCAGTCAGCAGGTTCGTGCGACAGAGGATCTGTCAGGCGCGATCGAAGAGGTGGGGCAGACTGTGGCCCGCACTGCCAGTCATTCCTCTGAAACCAATGAACGCGCGCAGGATGCCCTGCAGCAGTTGCAGACCAGTGAGGCGGCAGTGACGCAGGCGCTGGATCGGATGGCAGAGATGGTTGATCAGATCCAGATCGTGCAGGAGCTGGCCAAACAATCCGACCTTCTGGCGCTGAACGCTGCTGTTGAGGCAGCGCGTGCGGGCGACATGGGCGCGGGCTTTGGCGTGGTGGCGCAAGAGGTGCGTAAACTGGCCGAACGCAGCGGTCAGGCCGCGGCGGAAATCCACGCCCTGTCGGATGCCACCGTGTCAGCTGCCGCAGATGCGAAGGATCATCTGGCAGATCTGTCGCCCAGCATTCACAAAACCGCCGCTTTGGTTGGTGAAATTGCGACTGCCAATAATGAGGTTGCAGGCCGCATGGATCAACTGCGTGATGCGGTGGTCAGTCTGGATGAACTGGCGCAGCAGACCGATGCGTCGTCCGGCGACATCTCTGCTACGGCGCAGCAACTGGCGACGCAGGCCCAAACCCTGCGCGAGGTTGTGGCCTTCTTCGATCTGCTGGAAGCAGGCGTGCCTGAAACAGATGTGCCTGAAACAGACGTGACTGTGGCAGAGGTGGAGACACTGCCGGTTCATCAGGAAAAAGCGACCACAGAACCGACACAACAGCGCCGCGCGGCGTGAGGCTGACGGCGCGGTGATAGACACGAAAAACGGCGAGGGAAACCTCGCCGTTTTATTTTATTTGCAAAGGCTTATCGTGCGCAGTTACATCATCCGCAAGGCGCCGTCGATACGGATGGTTTCGCCGTTCAGGTAGCCGCATTCGACGATGAACTTTGCCAGTTGCCCATATTCACGCGGGTCGCCCAGACGTTTGGGGTTGGTCACATCCTTGGCCAAGGTATCCAGCGCGTCTTGCGGCAGTTCGGCGAGCATTGGGGTCATGAAAACACCGGGTGCAATCGCCATCACCCGAATGCCCGCTCGCGCCAGATCCCGTGCCATCGGCAGGGTCAGCCCGACAACGCCGCCCTTGGAACTGGCATAGGCCGCCTGACCGCGTTGCCCATCAAAGGCGGCGATAGAAGCAGTGTTGATGATCACCCCACGGTTGCCGTCGGGGGCAGGGGCGTTGTCCTTCATCGCGTCTGCCGCCAGACGGGCCACGTTGAAGGTTCCCGCCAGATTGACGTCGATCACCTTGCGGTAGCTGTCGAGGCTATGAATACCGCCGTCCTTTTTCAATACGGTTTCCGCGATCACGATACCGGCGCAATTGACGGCTGCATTGACGCAGCCCATCGTTTCCCGCGCGGTGGTGAAAGCGTTTTGGACGGAGGCCTCGTCGGTCACGTCGGTTTCCACAAAGGTGCCGCCCAGTTCTGCTGCGACCTCAGGCCCGCGGGTGGTGTCGCGGTCCAGCAGCGTGACCTTGGCGCCAGCATCGGCGAATACGCGGGCCGTGGCCTCTCCCAGACCAGAGGCGCCACCGGTGATCACTGCGCAGGTGTCTTTCATCTCCATCCCTCGTGTCTTCCTTTCCACTGTGATGTTCTGATTACGATGAATTGAACGTTTGTTCAGTAAATGGGTAACGAGTTCTGTCGCGCCTGTCAAAGGAAGGCTGTCAAAAGAGGGCTGCCAAAGTCAGGCTGCCCCGTGAAGATTTAGGATGGGGATTAGCGGGTCTGCGATCCCAGAACCCAGCGGGCAAATGCACCCATCGCCAGAACGGTGGCAAAGATCCGGTACACATGATGCAGGGTGACCAGCGCTGGGTTGGCGTTGAGGCTGAGGGCAACCAGCGCCATTTCCGTCACCCCGCCGGGTGCATAGGAGAGTAGCAGAATGTCAAAGCGCAGCCCCGTCCCAGCGCTGACCAGTAGAGCCAGCGTCAGGCCAAGGCCCAGCATCCACGCGACAGATAGTCCTGACAACCATAGCGCACGCAGCATTGCACGGCCGCGCAATCCCTGAAACCGCAACCCCAGAGAGGCACCAATCACCACCTGCGCCATGTGGATCATCCAATCAGGCAGCGCCAGCTGCGCCAACCCGCTGACAGAAATCAGCGCTGCAGCCAGAAGCGGCCCGGTCAACTGTCCCGCAGGCAGATGTAGAAACCGCCCCATCATAGTGCCGGTGAGGCCGACAATGACAGCCAGAACGATTGTCGCCCACGCAATATCCGGTGGCGCAGCACCGGCGCCTGCGGCACTGCCCACCGGCGTGCCGTACCATAGCGACAGGCCTAGCGGCAGCAGGGTGATCACCAGAATGATGCGCAAAAATTGCTGCATGGTCAGCAGTTGCAGATCGGCGCCACGCTCTTCGCCCATGGCAAGCGATTCCAGCAATCCTCCCGGCGCACCGGAAAACAAAGCCGTGGTGCGGTCATACCCGCCGATGTGGCGAAACATCAGATAATTGCCCCCCTGCGCCATCAGGGTAAAGACCGTCAGCGCCACCATCGACAGCGTGAGCCCCGGTAATTGCCCCAGCAGCGCGGGCGTCACCTGCGCGCCGATCATCACCCCGACAAGAGCCATAAAAATTAACCGGAACCGATGCGGAAACTCATATCCTGCAGGCAGGTGATGGGCCTGAAACAGCGCAATCGTCCCAGACGTCAGGAGCGCACCCAACATGTAGGGTAGGGGGAGTAGCGTGAAACTGGCCAGATATCCACCAAGCCCTGCCACCGCGCACAGTCCCAAAGTGGTGATCAGGCTGCGGCTGTTCATCTGGAGGCCTCCGTTACGCATACCCATGTCATGTCACAGCGCAGCGTATGCGACAAGCCGCAGGTCTACGGTGTGATAGAGATAGGGCAGGAAGGGGAGATTGGAGCGGGTAGCGGGAATCGAACCCGCACCTTAAGCTTGGGAAGCTCGCATGATACCATTTCACCATACCCGCGCTCCTGCCCTTGAGGTATCCAAGCGTTTGGGGAAGGTCAAGGTGTTCACGATGCCTTTTCTACGCCTGTCTCCATTTGTTTGAAATCCCGTATATTCAGTGGATCGTAATCGCTGAGAACGTCGCGTCGCTCAAAGGCCGATGGGTGGATCGACGCCTCCGGCGGGATATAGCGGTATTGGCCTAGCGGCAGGTAATACCCGAAGAGGCCGTGCTGATCTGGCCAGCGGCTGCGTTTGACAAGACGGGGCAGAAATTCCAGAAGGAGCCACGGTTTCGGCGGCGTCAGTTGATCATGCAAGTCGGCCGTGCTGCTGGGGGGAGAGATGTTCAAGCCCATACGCTCTGTCACCTTGTCTTTTTTGCCCAGCACATAGCGGTTGTAGAAAGGATCACGGAACTCCAACCGATCGACGCCAAGGTCGTCTAGTTCCTGCCGCATCCACTGCATGGTGACCTTGCTCAGGCCTGCCTCCGCCTCTGGCACGCTACCAGCCACATCGGTGTGGGTGCCGGGGAACCACACCTGCTTGACGTCCTGTGACGGTGGGTCATTCTTTGTTTTGAAGCGGTTGCCGTAGTATGTCTGACCATCTGTCCAGAACTGGTGGCGGAAAAAGCGGCGGCGTTCGTCGATGGACAGCGCATGGCGCACGGCACGTACAGATGGGTTCTCATCGACGCTGGAATGAGTGCCAAATTCCAGAAATGTTCCCCATTTCAGTCGCAGTCGGATCATCGAGCTGACCGTGTCCCAAAGCCCCAGAAACCGGATCGACGGGTGGCGCATGTGAAAAAACTGCTGTGAAATCCGTAAGGGCGCATATTGTTCGCGCGGCCCGTTTTGGCGCAGTTTTCGCCAGGATTTAAAAACCGGTCCAATCAGGTGCAATTCATGCGGTGCCACAAGGCCGAAGTCGTTGATAAATCCCGCCAGCACGCGTGCGGTATAGGCGCCGCGTGAATAGCCGAAGAAGTAGAGTTGATCCCCCTCACGGTGGTTTTCACACAGGAAGCGGTAGGCGTGCAGCACGTTGTCATGCAATCCCAGTCCCGCGATCAGCCCCAGCGCCAGCCGCACTTTGGCAAAGCTGTTGCGGGCAAAGGGACGGGTGGACAGGGTGCCAACGCCCGGTTCGTAATAGATTAGCTGTCGGTCGTTGTGTTGCAGACATTTGTATAGTCGCAGCACGTTGCTTTCGTTCTTTTCAATCTCGTTTCCGGTTCCGTCGAAACAGACAATCAATTTGCGTGACATGGGGGCACTCTCCGCCATCAGTGAATAGAGTCATAAAATAAGGGGAGTATGACGCAAAAAGGGCGCTGCCTCAATAAAAGCAACGCCCTGTTCATCCCGGTGCTGTTCCGTCGCCGGATTACGCTTTGCGGCGACGTCTGCGGCGGCCACCATCGGCGCTTTCACCACCGCCGGTGTTGAAGTTCACGTCCGGCAGGGTAACCACTTGGCTCAATTCGGGGAAGGGATCGGTGGCATGCGGGATCGCGTTGGCGGCGACGAAATGCTCTTGGAATTTTGGCTCCACTGCGGTTTCCACCTTGGTGATTTCGCGTACTACGCGCTCAATCTCTGCCCGCGCGCCGAGGTTGCAGAGCGCGATCCGCGCGCCTGTGCCTGCGGCGTTGCCGGCCGATTGCACCTTGTCCAGCGGCACGTCGGGGATCATGCCCAGCACCATCGCGTGTTTGGGGCTGATATGGGCGCCAAAGGCACCAGCCAGCACCACGCGGTCCACCTTGTCCACACCCCGTTGATCCATCAGCAGACGTGCACCGGCGTATAGCGCGGATTTCGCCAACTGGATGGCGCGAATGTCGCCTTGGGTCACGGTGATCACCGGCCCGCCATCGGCGCTGCCGTCCCAGATCACGTAGGAATGGGTGCGCCCGTTCTGAATGCAGCGTGGCGTGCCTGTTGCCTCTGCCGACCCAATGAGGCCGGTGGGGTCTAGCAGCCCAGCGATGCGCATTTCGGCCACCGCTTCGATAATGCCGGACCCGCAGATGCCGTTGATGCCAGTTGCGGCGGCGGCGGTTTCAAATCCGGCTTCATCGGACCACATATTCACGCCGATGATGCGGAAACGGGGTTCCTTGGTCACGGGATCAATCTCAATCCGTTCAATCGCGCCCGGAGCGGCCCGTTGACCAGAAGAGATCTGCGCCCCCTCAAAGGCAGGACCAGTGGGAGAGGAACAGGCCAGAACGCCATCGCGGTCGCCCAAAAGGATTTCCGCGTTGGTGCCCACGTCGACCATCAGCGCCAGATCGCTGGAGCTTTGGGGGGATTCCGCCAGCGCAACGGCAGCAGCATCTGCGCCCACGTGACCGGCGATACAAGGCAGCGCATAGACCCGTGCCCGCGGCGCCATGGCCAGCAGGTCCAGATCACAGGCCTGTAGCGACAGCGAGTCTGAGGTGGCCAGCGCAAACGGAGCCTGACCCAGTTCCACCGGATCAATGCCCATTAACAGGTGGTGCATGACGGGGTTACAGACGATCACTGCCTCATAGAGGCGCTCTGGCGGGATCTCTGTCTCTTTGATCAGGTCAAAGATCAGGCCATTCAGCGCCTCGCGCACGGCCTTGGTCATTTCCTGATCGCCGCCGGGGTTCATCATCGCATAGCTGACGCGGCTCATCAGATCCTCACCAAAGCGGATCTGCGGGTTCATCGCGCCGGACGAGGCCAACACACTGCCGTCACTCAGGTCGCACAAATGTGCTGCAATTGTAGTGGAACCCAAGTCAATGGCCAGACCATAAAGCCCCTGTTCCGCGACGCCCGGCCAGATGTCCAGAATACGCGACGGGCCACCGGCGTGGCAGATGTGCATTGCCAGACTGACCTGCCACTTGCCCTTGCGCAGGGTGGGTTGCAGGCGGGTTAGTATGTTTAAATCGGCGTCGACCCGTTCGATCTGCCATTGTTCGCGCAGAGCATCCTTCAGGCGCTCAAAATCGCCGGTGGGGGCGTGCATGTCGGGCTCTTCGACCTCAACCACCACCAGTTTGGTGGCGGGATCCATTTCGATCACGCGACTGTCGGCTGCTTTTCGGACCACCTGTTTGTGCACTTGGCTTTCGGGCGGGACGTCGATGATGACATCGCCCTCAACCTTGGCCTGACAACCCAGACGGCGCCCGTGGATCAGCCCGCGTTTGTGGCGATAGCGTTCCTCAACCGCGTTCCATTCCGATAGCGCTTCTTCAGACACGGTCAGCCCGTGTTTGGGGAAGTCGCCGAAAGATGGCGTCACCTGACATTTGGAGCAGATACCGCGCCCGCCGCAGACACTGTCCAGATCGACGCCCAGCTGGCGGGCGGCATCAAGGATCGAGGTGCCTTTGGCAAAATGCCCGCGCTGGCCCGAAGGTGTGAAGATGACAAGAGGATCGGTGTTTGGCTCGGTAGTCATGGCTCGTCACATGTTGTTCGCGTGAGTTTAGCATAGGTCAGCGCAGGCTGCCCGACAGTGCAAAGGCGGCATAAACAACTCCAACCGCGTCATGAAGTTGAATTTTATAGTTATATTTGCGCAATTGAGTGTCGCATCTTTCGTCCTAGGGACGAGGTGTTAGCGATATCCCCGCGCGTGAAAGATGAAGCCAAGGAGGTTCAGCAAAACCTGCGCTGCCAGTACCTGAGTGCCGCCCGACGGGTCATAATCCGGCGCCACCTCTACCAGATCTATACCAATAATCTCATGCTGCTGGGCCACTTGTTGCAGCAGCTCCAGCACCTCATAATATAGGAAGCCACCGTGGCTGGGCGTGCCGGTGCCGGCCGCGATCGAGGGGCAGAAACCGTCGATATCAATCGTCACATAGACCCGCGCGCCTTTGGGAATACGCTGTGCGGTTGCCGCTGGTCCCAGTTTGCGCATTTGGCGCACCGACAGGATGTCCGATCCCATGGCGCGGGCATCGTCATAGCCTTCTTTCGCAGTTGATGACACATTGCGAATGCCCACCTGAGTCAGGCCGGTGACATAGGGTTTTTCGGCAGCGCGGCGCATCGGATTGCCGTGACCGAACCGCACCCCATGGCGTTCATCGACAAAATCCAGATGGGCGTCGATCTGCAGGATGTGAAAATCGCCCTGACCGTCAAAGGCGTTAATACAGGGAATGTTGACCGAATGATCGCCGCCAATCACCACCGGCAGTGCCTTGGCTGCCAGTGCGGCGCGCACGGCTGTTTCGATGTTGGCGTGGCTTTTCATCGTGTCAGTATGCACGATGTCTGCGTCCCCCATATCGACCATCCGCACCGATCCCGGCAGGTAGGTCGCCTCGTCCTCATGATCATAGGCTCCGGCGTGGCCAAAGCTGAACAGGGTTGATGCCTCGCGCACCGCGCGGGGGCCGAAACGGGCGCCGGAACGCCATTGCGTGCCCGCATCAAAAGGCGCGCCAATGACGGCAACATCTGCCTCCAGTTGGGTCCAGTCAGGTTGATACGGACGTTTGCCAAAGGTGGCGATCCCAACAAAGGGCAGATCCAAACGTCCGCTGTTATATCCGTGATCTGCCATAGTTCTCTCCCTCTGTTGCTTGAGGCAGAGTGGTCAAAAAGGCCGCGTCGGGCAAGGCTTGGCTGTGATGGTGGTGTGAAAAACAGTCAGTGGCGATCAGGACGGACACCGATTTCATCAAGGACCTTCTCAATCGCATGGGGCAGGTGGCCCGCGGCGAGGGGGTTTGCGGACGCGGGCATTTGGCTAGCCGCCACTTTGAGTGCGTCAAAGCGTTTGCGTAACGCTTTTTTCTCGTCACCCTGACAGTCGTTCCACGGGCGTCCCTGAAGGCCCATCACAAGGGCATAATACCCGATGAAATGCGGCTTTGATCCGCTGGCGATCAGGCGTTTATAGGCCTCATCCGCGCCCAGATCGCGTAAGGTGTCGGCATCCATGATGCCTGCGCGGGCAAAGCTGGCGTCACTTTTGGGGCCAAGGTTGCGGATGGTGCTGACGGGATCGGGCATGTGCCTTTGTAGCCCAAGCCGTATCAGACGTCACGTGCCGGAGTGACCTAGATCATCGCAAAATCGGTAAAGACGAAAGGTTGCTGTGCCTCGCGTTTGGACTGTTGTGGTTCCTGTGGCGTTGCGATCGCACGTTGGTGCGGGGACTTCTGCGGTTTCTGAGCATCTTGAGGCATATTGCATCCTTCCCTTGCTGCTGTGCGCCAGTCTGACCCGGGGTGGCGCTATCCCGTTGGTGTCAGCCTAACCAAAAACTGTGGCGACATTCAGGCGCGCAGAGGCCTAGGTCTGATACGCAAAGGGTGTGGGGGCGCGCGAAAGGTTAGGCAAGGCAAGCAAAAAGGCCAGGGCAGAACCCCGGCCTCCTTTTTGACGCTCTATCAGCGGCTTAGCCCTCAATAAGGCACTCGCCGTACTGCTCGCGCAGCTTGTTTTTCAGCACCTTGCCGGTGCCGCCGATCGGCAGGGCGTCGGTGAAGATCACCTTGTCTGGGATCTGCCACTTGGCGATTTTGCCGTCGTAGTAGGCCAGCAGTTCCTCTTCGCTCACCGATTGACCTTCGGCCAAAAGCGCGATGATCACGGGGCGTTCGTCCCATTTCTCATGACGCGCGGCGATGGCTGCGGCGTTGGCGACGGCGGGGTGGCCGACGGCGATGTTTTCCAGCTCTACGGTAGAAATCCACTCACCACCGGACTTGATGATGTCCTTGGACCGGTCGCGGATGATCATGTAGCCATCAGGATCCACGGTTGCGACGTCGCCGGTGTCGAACCAGCCGTCGATGGTCAGCGCGCTTTCCTCTACCATGAAATAGTTTTCGACGATCCAATGACCGCGGATCTGCAACTCACCCTGCGTGACGCCATCGTGGGGCAGAATGTGACCTTCGTCGTCGACCAGACGCAGCTCCACGCCGAAGGGCGGGCGGCCCTGACCTTCGCGGATCTTGTTTTGTTCGGCGACGCTGAGTCCCTCGTGTTTCTGCAGCAGGTTGTTGACGGTCCCCAGCGGGCTGGTTTCGGTCATGCCCCAAGCGTGGATCACGGTGCAGTCGTATTTGTCGCGGAAGGTTTCGATCATTGATGGCGGGCAAGCAGATCCACCAATAACGGTGCGCGACAGCGACGGTGCGCTCGATCCTTTTTCTGCCAGAGCGGCCAAAAGGCCCATCCAGATGGTCGGAACACCCAAAGCAATCGACACACGTTCGTCGTCGATCAGGTTGGCAAGGCTGGCACCATCCATGTTCGGGCCGGGCAGGACCAGTTTACAGCCGTTTGCTGCCGCGATGTAGGGGGTGCCCCATGCGTTGACGTGGAACATCGGTACAACCGGCATGACGGTGTCACGGCCAGAAATGCCCATGCCGTCAGCCTGGTTTGCGCTGAGCGAGTGCAGAACGGTCGAACGGTGCGTATAGAGAACGCCCTTGGGGTTGCCGGTCGTGCCAGAGGTGTAGCACAACGACGACGGCGTGGTTTCGTCGATGTCGGGCCAGACATAGTCTGCATCGCCCGAGGCAACCAGTTCGTCGTAGAATTTCAGGTTGGGGATCTGAGCGGCAGCTTCTTCGTTGCGCGGGCCCATCAGAACCACATGCTTTACGGTGTTCAGGTGCTCACCCAGCTTTGCTGCGATCGGCAGGAAAGTGGCATCGACAAACAGCACCTGATCTTTGGCGTGGTTGATGATGTAGATCAGCTGTTCGGGGAACAAACGGGGATTGATCGTATGGCAGATCATACCTGCGCCAGCGACACCGAAGTAGATTTCAAGGTGGCGGCGATTGTTCCAGGCGATGGTGGCGCAACGTGCGCCTTTGTCGAGGCCGAGGCTCTCCAGTGCAGACGCCAGTTGGCGTGCGTTCTGTTCAACCTGACCCCAGGTCGTGCGCTCAATGCCACCGGTGGTTTCTACGGAAACAACCTCAGTTTTTGCGTGATAACGTGCGGCGTGTGCCAGCTGCGAGCTGACGGTCAGCTGCTGGTGCATCATCGAACCAAACATGAAATCCTCCTCAAGATTATACGTGTGCGTATTGCATGCCCGCTGTGATAAGAAGTTGCGGTGCAGTGTCCATTGGTTTTGATCAAAACGCCGCGTCATTTCGGGGTAGGGCGGATCGCATAAAAAGCTGCGGTCGATGTTGGGTCAAGGCGCTTGACCATCCTGCGCCATAGGCCTAAGCAGTGGATCACTGGGGGCCTGTAGCTCAACGGTTAGAGCAGAGCGCTCATAACGCTTTGGTTGCAGGTTCGAATCCTGCCGGGCCTACCACCCCTATCACTTTGTTACATCAAAGCGCAGCCTTGCGACCTAAAGTGTCCCACGGCAAATTGGGCGCGGGACACGTCATCAATCGACCCCCTTAGACCCCCTTCACAGATTAATGCCTATGATGGGATCTGGCTTATCACACATAACTCAGGATGAAGGTTTGCTGGCAATAACCGCGCTTAGCCCGCCCAACGAACGGATCGCACCATAGATAACGCCGCTGCCTCCAATCAACAGGAGGGCACCAACGGGAAAAGCCAGTACGAGACTTCCCAGAAAGACAGCGATTGGCCCCATCCCGCGATCACCATATCCTGTAGGAATACTGTTCCACCAAGCCAGGGCAGTCGCAATGATCAAGCCACAGATGATCATTAATCCCAGTCCTTCTATGACATAATGCCAACCACTTTTGTGGTTCGATTTTAGGTGCTCTGGCTCCGCTCCACCCGTATCAGCATCCGCGGCGGCCAGTTGCCGGCGAAGTCCAAGCTTGAACACCCAACCGGCCAAGGGGACGACAATGAAACTGGCCAATAAAACAGTAAGTCGTCGGATCGTATTTGATCCCCAATCCGTGTGGTAACTGACAGCCGGCGCTTCGATCACTGCATGCCAGTAGCCCCAGCCGACGAACCCGAACACGATGGCACAACCTGTTAACATCAACAAACGTGGCAATATTTTAAACTCCTAATAGAATATCAATTGCACCTAATCACATGTGGACAGAAGTATAAAACGCGTTCTTGTGTGGAACAAACCCCCCCGAAGGCATGGCCCCTTATTGCTTTGATTGCAAGGCGGTGATGAATTTGGGCGTGTTTTCGTGGGACACCCGCCCTCTAACCTATTGGTTTTGTCAGAGCAGGATTTTACGCGCAGTGGCGCACTTCAAGTTTGAAAGATAAGCATTTTTCCCGAAAACAGGCACACCCGCCGATCCTGCCAGATTTCCGTCCTGTTTGCATCTCAGCTGATATTTAGCCTGCGTCTGTCGCTCGCGTTGTACGCTTGCAGCGCGTCGCCAAAGCCGGGGGCGGCTGTCGTTGCGGTGTCATGCACACCGCATTTTTCTTGTGTTTGCGGCCTGATGTCAGTCACAGGTTGTATTTTTACGTAATGCTCAAATGGTGCGGCATCGCGTCGTTTAGAGGAGGAAGCGCCCTGTTTCCAATGCGTCTGCGTGATGTGGCCATAGACAGTGGTGAGCGTGCGAATGTAACCAGTGAAGGCCAAGTTTATGACCATCAAAACCCGTCTGTCTTTGACTTTTGCCCTGATGTCCGTCCTGTTTATCGGTATCGGCGCATTGTCTCTTTATGAGTTGCGTCAGGTGCAGCAGCGCGGCGAACACATCGTCGCCAGCGATGTAGCCGCACTTCAGAAAATCGAAGACCTCGCCGCGGTGCAGGCCAAGATCGAAACCAGCATTCGCAACTACATGCTGATCGAAGATCGTGCCTTGCGCAAAGAGCTGAAGGCTGAGATGGCAGAACTGAAAGCACGGCAAGAAAAGTTGATCACCGAAGGCGAGCTACTGGCCTATGGTGCGCTCGATGTTGCATCTGAGGCCGGAGCGGACGGGGCGCAGCCCGTTTCCGACGGTGCGGGCGATGCCACGGCAACCAGCGAACGTGCTGCGCTGGATCCGGTGATGGCCGGTTTCCTCACGCAATACGCAGAGCTGAAGGCCCAGTCGGAGCGTGCCAATAAAAAAGTAATGAACGTCCTCGTCTTTGGCAGCAAAGACATGGCTGCCAGCATTCTGATAACCGAGTCGACCAAGATTGACACCGCGATGGAAAAGCTGCTGACCGAAGTCTTCGCCGAGAAGAACGGCGCGATGCAGACGTCGATTGAGGAATCCCAGGCGATCTACGATACCGCATTCAATCAGGTGGTGACGATGGTGGCGGCGGCGCTGTTGATTGGTGTCCTTACCGCATGGAGCATCATTCGCGCTCTGTCGCGTGGGCTGCGCATGGCTATCGGCCTCAGTAAGGATGTGTCGCAGGGTGTTCTGTCGCGTACGGTTGATCATAAAGAAAAGGGCGAGCTGGCCGATCTGCTCGACAACCTCAACGACATGGTGACCAACGTGCGCGGTGTTGTGACCAACGTGGCCGAAGGCGCGCGTTATGTGTCTACCGGCGCCAATCAGATGGCCGAAGCGTCCGTTGGGATTGCCGATGGCGGATCGAAACAGGCGGGGGCGACCGAAGATGTCTCTGCCTCGGTTGAGGAAATGACCGCAAACATCTCTCAGACCGCAGAAAATGCGGTTGAAACGGAAAAGATGGCGCTGGCTTCGGCCGAAGAGGCCCGCGACAGTGGTGCGGCGGTCAAAGAGGCGATGGACAGCCTCAATACCATCATTGACCGTATCAACGTGGTTCAGGAAATCGCCCGTCAGACCGACCTGTTGGCGCTGAACGCCGCGGTGGAGGCTGCGCGTGCGGGTGAACATGGGCGCGGCTTTGCCGTCGTGGCGGCAGAGGTGCGCAAGCTGGCAGAGCGCAGCCAGGAAGCCGCAGGCGAGATTTCGGCGCTGTCGTCGGGCACGCAAGGGGCGGCTGAAAAGGCGATGAAAATGCTCGACGGGCTGGTGCCGAACATCGAACGCACTGCTGCGCTGGTTTCTAATATCTCCAACGCCAATAGCGAGATTTCGCAAGGCATGACGCAGATCAACCATGCGATCACCAGTCTTGATGACGTGACACAGGAAAACAACGCCGCGTCCGAGGAAATGTCTGCCACTGCCGAAGAACTGGCCGCACAGGCGCAGAGTTTGCGCGAAACCGTCGGGGCCTTTGTGCTGGAATGCGATGGCAGCGATACCGACTGTCAGGCCGCTGCCGCAGTGATTTCTGGTGCGGATCAAGACGAAGACCAAGAGCAGGACGCAGCGGGCCAAGCGGCGCAAGCAGCACAGCCGCACCCCGCCAAGGAAGAGCCGGTCATTGATCTTTCGATGGACGATTTAGAGGATGAGTTTGCCGATGAGGCCGAGGTTGATTTCATCCCCAAGGACAGCTCATCAGACAAAAGCAAAGCTGCATAACTTCTTTTGACCGCGGCGCCGCGAAGGGGGCGCCGCGGTTCAGGCTATTCTGGCTTCTGGCCAATCAGACCCCACTGATCAAAAGCCGATGGCGCAATCGTCCCTGAATTGGGTGTCGTCGGTAGAAACAACAGTAGAGAGTGTATGAGTATGAAAGTCACAATTAAAACCCGGCTAACGGTGACGTTGGTGGCGTTGACACTTGTGATCGCCGGTATCGGCGGGTTGTCCGTCAACGAAATGCGCAAGATGAACGCGGTGAACGACAAGATCGTCGCCCGTAACTTCTCGGCCCTGAAAGAGGTCGAAGAATTGGCCAATGTGCATGAGCAAATTCAAACGCGCATCCGCGACTACCTTCTGGTTGAGGGGCGCAAGGATCGCAAAGCTCTGAAAACAGAGTTGAAGGCACTGACCGATGACCGCAAGGCGCAGGTTGCAGCCGCGTTTGCATTGCACCGTGAATTTGCCCTGCAGGACGGGATCAGCGAAGAGACGCTGGCGGATGTAAGAGCCCATCTGGGTGAAGGCGACGTCTCGGCTCAGCACGAACTGGCGATGCTGGCGTTCCTTGAAGAATATCAGGCGATCTCGAAGAAGATTGATCGGGTGAACCGCAATGTGATGCAGATGTTGGGTGTGGGTGGCGTGAGCATCGCGGCCAACCTGCTGCGCGAGGATAATCGCAGCAATTACATCCGTATGGCAGAATTGGTTGATTACACGCTGGATCAGGAAAATCATCTGTTGGACAAAGCGCTGGCCAAGAATGTCGAAGTATATGAGTGGACACTGCGTATCCTGATTGGCTCGGTGATTGCTGGCATTCTGATTGCGATTGTTATGGGGCAGGGCATTGTGACCGCCCTGTCGCGCGGCATGAAGCAGGCGGTTGATCTGTCCAGCGATGTGGCTGGTGGTGATCTGAGCAAAACCATAACTCACAAACAGCGCAACGAGCTGGGCGATCTGCTCGACAACCTCAACGACATGGTGACCAACGTGCGCGGTGTTGTGACCAACGTGGCCGAAGGTGCGCGTTATGTGTCTACCGGCGCCAATCAGATGGCCGAAGCGTCCGTTGGGATTGCCGATGGCGGATCGAAACAGGCGGGGGCGACCGAAGATGTCTCTGCCTCGGTTGAGGAAATGACCGCAAACATCTCGCAGACCGCAGAAAATGCGGTTGAAACGGAAAAGATGGCGCTGGCTTCGGCCGAAGAGGCCCGCGACAGTGGTGCGGCGGTCAAAGAGGCGATGGACAGCCTCAATACCATCATTGACCGTATCAACGTGGTTCAGGAAATCGCCCGTCAGACCGACCTGTTGGCGCTGAACGCCGCGGTGGAGGCTGCGCGTGCGGGTGAACATGGGCGCGGCTTTGCCGTCGTGGCGGCAGAGGTGCGCAAGCTGGCAGAGCGCAGCCAGGAAGCCGCAGGCGAGATTTCGGCGCTGTCGTCGGGCACGCAAGGGGCGGCTGAAAAGGCGATGAAAATGCTCGACGGGCTGGTGCCGAACATCGAACGCACTGCTGCGCTGGTCTCTAATATCTCCAACGCCAATAGCGAGATTTCGCAAGGCATGACGCAGATCAACCATGCGATCACCAGTCTTGATGACGTGACACAGGAAAACAACGCCGCGTCCGAGGAAATGTCTGCCACTGCCGAAGAACTGGCCGCACAGGCGCAGACGCTGCGTGACAGTGTGCGCTACTTCCAGCTGGAAGAGGGGCAGGCGGATCTGGATGAGGCCGCTGTTGTCAGCGACGCGCCGGTTGCGGCCGAACAGTCAGAGGCCGCCCCGGTGGCGTCCGAGGCGCTGGCGCATGGGGCTGGGATTGATCTGTCGATGGATGATTTCGAAGAAGACGCGGATGATGCGGATGATGATGTCGATTTCACCCCCGCCCAGACCCGCGCTGCCTGATTTGGCGGCCCGATCTGGCTGTTCGATCTGACTGGTGAAACTGGAAACATTGCTTGCGGGGCCTGTCTCTTTATGGGCGGGCCCCGCTGCTCATTTGACCGCGCTTTGACGAACCGTCGTAGGCAGCGCCTGATCCGTGATCAACAGCCTGATCTACGAAACTTGCACAGGTTTTCATGTTTTGACCGGTGATTTTTTGCGGCTGATGCGCCAATTGCGCGAATGCGAATTGATCTTTTGGCCCAGCTGCTCTAAGGGAAACGTGAACCGTGCAGGCTGCACCATATGGCAGGCGCCTGTACCGTCGCATTCTGTGATGCAGCGCCGCTGCTGTTCGTCAACCAGCTACCCTGTAAAAAAACGAAAGGTAGAAACATGGCTGAAAACAAGACGCCCGACATTTTGTATACAATTGTAGACGAAGCGCCCGAGCTGGCCTCCGCCTCCTTCTTGCCGATCATTCGCAAGTTTGTCTCGACTGCCGGAATCACCGTGGGCACCCCAGACATTTCGCTAGCGGGCCGCATCATCGCGACCTTCCCGGAAAACCTGACCGATGATCAGCGCCAGTCTGATGATCTGGCCGCACTGGGTGAGTTGGTAAAGACCCCTGACGCCAACGTTATCAAGCTGCCCAACATTTCGGCCTCTGTGCCGCAGCTGGTTGCCGCGATTGAGGAACTGCAGGGGCAGGGCTACAATATCCCTTCCTATCCCGAAGCGCCCGCAACTGACGCTGAAAAAGAGATCCGCGCCCGTTACGACGCGATCAAAGGCTCCGCTGTGAACCCGGTTCTGCGCGAAGGCAACTCTGACCGTCGTTCGGCGAAGGCGGTAAAGAACTACGCTCAGAACAACCCGCATTCGATGGGGGCTTGGGCTTCGGACAGCAAGACCAAAGTGTCCTCGATGCCCGGCAGCGATTTCTATGCCAACGAAGTGTCGGCGACCATCTCTGCTGCTCAGGCCGGTGATGCGAAGATCGAATTCGTCGCTGCGGACGGTGCTGTCACCGTTCTGAAGGACAGCTATCCTCTGGCCGAAGGTACCGTTGCGGATGCGACCTTTATGTCTGCTGCTGCATTGGGTTCCTTCCTCGCCGAAGCGATTGAAGACACCAAAGCCGACGGCACCATGTTCTCGCTGCACATGAAAGCGACGATGATGAAGGTCTCTGATCCGATCATCTTTGGTCACGCGGTGAAAGCATGGCTGGGTCCTGTTTGGGACAAACACGGCGGCGCAATCGCCGCTGCTGGTGGCGCTGCCAACTCGGGCCTCGGCGCGGTTCTGGCGGCCATCGACACGCTGGCCAACGCCGATGAGATCAAGGCAGAGATTGCTGCGCTGGACCGTCCGTCCATGTATATGGTCGACAGCGACAAAGGCATCACCAATCTGCACGTGCCGTCTGATGTGATCATCGACGCATCGATGCCCGCCGTGATCCGCGCGGGTGGTAAAGGCTGGGATGAGGCTGGCAATAAAGGTGACACCAACTGTGTGATCCCTGACCGCTGCTATGCCACCGTTTATGACGAAACCATCAACTTCTTCAAAGCCAACGGCGCGCTGGACGTGACCACTGCAGGTTCTGTGGCCAACGTTGGTCTGATGGCCCAGAAGGCAGAAGAATACGGTTCGCACCCCACCACCTTCGAAGCGCCTGCCGCAGGCACCATCCGCATCGTTCTGGCGAATGGCGAAACCCTGCACAGCCACAACGTCGAGGCTGGCGACATCTGGCGGTCTTGCACTGTGAAGAAAGCCCCGATCGAGAACTGGATTGAACTGGCGTTGGATCGTCAGCGACTGACCGGATCCGAGGCGATCTTCTGGCTGGACGCAAACCGTGCCCATGACGCAGAGCTGATCAAATACGTCCAGCCCGCACTGGAAGCAGCTGGTAAGGCGGACCTGTTTCAGATCATGGCCCCGCGCGAAGCCACTGCACAGTCGCTGAAAACCATCACCGCAGGCAACGACAGCATCGCCATCACCGGCAACGTGCTGCGTGACTACCTGACCGATCTGTTCCCGATCCTTGAGCTGGGCACATCTGCTAAAATGCTCTCCATCGTGAAGCTGATGCAGGGCGGCGGTCTGTTTGAAACCGGCGCGGGCGGCTCGGCACCAAAGCATGTGCAGCAGCTGGTCGAAGAAAACCACCTGCGCTGGGACTCGATGGGCGAATTCTGCGCATTGGGTGAAAGCCTGAACTTCCTCGCCGACGCCAAAGGCAACGCCAAAGCAGGCGTTCTGGGCGTCGCGGCAGAGGCAGCGACACAAGGCATTCTGGACGATAACCGCTCGCCCTCGCGCAAGGTAGGTCAGCCGGACAACCGTGACAGCCACTACTGGTTCGCCCGCTACTGGGCCGAAGCACTGGCCGCTCAGTCCGACGATGCGGATCTCGCGGCAGAGTTTGCCGGTGTTGCCAAGGCGCTGGCAGAGGGCGAAGCGGCCATTCTGGCCGAACTGGCGGCAGCCCAAGGTCCGGCAGCGGACATTGGCGGCTACTTCCGCCCGTCGGTTGAGCTGAAAGCCAAAGTGATGCGCCCCTCGGCCACACTGAACGCGATCATCGACTGATCGAATGTGACCCGGATGTGATCCGGGATCATTTGAAATCTGGGAAAGCCGTCCACATGTGTGGGCGGCTTTTCGGTATTTGGCGAGGAAAATACGTCAGTACACCCCCGATGCATCCCCGGTACACTACCGGTGCGGCGCCGCTCCCAAAGATGTAAATCCTATGCCTGCGTCTGCTAAGTATTAACTGCCGCGCGCGCCAGCTTCGCCGCATGGGCGCGATAGGTGAGGAGACCCACGCATGTTACACGATGTGCGCATGATCGCCGGCAGCTTGCGCCTTACCTTGCCTATTCCCGAACCGCGTTAGCAGAAACGGATCGTCGCCCGGTGTCTGAAAGCAGCAAAGTGCAGTTGGCCGCCGTGGTCTGAGCGGAGTGCTTGACAGACAGCGTATGGGGCTTTCTATGACAGGAAACTGTCGTTCCAGATCGAAGGCCCGAATATATGACCACCCTCACCATTGATCCTCAGCGTCTGAAAACCCTGCGCAAGGCCCGCAAATTGGGGCGGCCGAAATTGGCCAAGCTGGTCGGTATGACGGAACGCCAAATCACGAAACTGGAAACCGCAGTGGCCGGTCCTGCCACCGCCATGGCGGAACCCGCTGCAGACCGTCTCGCGGCCGCGCTGCATATTCCGACGCTGGTGCTGACCGGCGAACTGGCGCTGATTGATGAGGATCTGCAACAAGTGCAAAACAGTTGCACCAGTGGGTGCTGCGGTTAATCCTTTTGGATGAGGGGCATGGGACAGAGGTCTAGCCAACACGTTTTTCCTTTGGCTCGCCCCCCAATTTGCGCTAAGAGCGCGACCATAGTGGTTGCGCATTGCCCGCACCGATCCACCGACCGCAGGCCTGTTCTCAATGCTGACGCCGCGTATCTGGGTTACAGGATCAGGGTGGGAAGTGATTGCACTTCACCATGAAATGGTATACGACCGCATACAAATGAGCCTGCCCCCAGCTTGCCACATCCCGCATTGTGAATGTGGATAGGGCTTTCGAAACACCAAATCGCTAGGAATGTCATGAGCTTGTACACCGACTACCTGACTGAGATTGCCACTCGTAAAGAGGAAGGCCTGAACCCGAAACCCATCGACGGTGGGGATCTGGTCGCAGAACTGATCGAACAGATCAAAGATCAGGGCAACGCGCACCGCGAAGACTCGCTGAACTTCTTTATCTACAATACACTGCCCGGCACTACGAGCGCCGCAGCCGTGAAGGCCGCGTTCCTGAAAGAGATTATTCTGGGTGCCGCCGAGGTTGCAGAGATTTCGGTCGAGTTTGCTTTCGAATTGCTCTCGCACATGAAAGGTGGCCCGTCTGTTGCGGTTCTTCTGGATCTGGCGCTGGGTGACGACGCAGCCATCGCCGCACAGGCGGCTGAAGTTCTGAAGACCCAAGTGTTCCTTTATGAGGCCGACACTGATCGTCTGGACGAAGCGTTCAAAGCAGGCAACGCCGTCGCCAGAGAGCTGCTGGAAAGCTACGCCAAGGCAGAATTTTTCACCAAGCTGCCCGAAGTTGAAGAAGAGATTAAGGTTGTCACCTATATCGCCGGTATCGGTGATATTTCGACGGACCTGCTGTCGCCGGGTGCCGAGGCGCACTCGCGTGCGGACCGTGAACTGCACGGCAAGTGCATGATCACCCCTGAGGCGCAGGACGAAATTCAGGCGCTTCAGAAACAGCACCCCGATGCCCGTGTGATGCTGATCGCTGAAAAAGGCACTATGGGCGTTGGCTCGTCCCGCATGTCGGGTGTGAACAACGTGGCCCTGTGGACCGGCAAGAAGGCATCGCCCTACGTGCCCTTCATCAACATCGCCCCCGTTGTGGCAGGTACCAACGGCATTTCGCCGATCTTCCTGACCACCGTTGGTGTGACGGGCGGTATCGGCATTGATCTGGACAACTGGGTCAAGAAGGTCGACGCCGACGGCAACGTTGTTGTGGACGAAGACGGCGAAGCGGTTCTGGAAGAGGCATACTCGGTCGCCACCGGCACCGTGCTGACCATCAACTCCAAGACCAAAACCCTGCATGATGCAGACGGTAAAGAGCTGAAAAGCGTTGCTGCCGCCTTCACCCCGCAAAAGATGGAGTTCATGAAGGCAGGCGGCTCCTACGCTGTTGTCTTCGGCAAGAAGCTGCAGACATTCGCCGCGGCTGCACTGGGTCAAGAACTGAAATCCGCCTACGCACCGTCGAAAGAAGTGTCCGTAGAGGGCCAAGGCCTGACCGCGGTTGAAAAGATCTTCAACCGCAACGCACTGGGCGCAACCCCCGGCGCCACCCTGCACGCCGGTTCCGACGTGCGTGTGAAGGTGAACGTTGTGGGGTCGCAGGACACCACCGGCCCAATGACCGCGCAGGAACTGGAGGCGATGGCCGCCACCGTGATCTCGCCTTCCGTCGACGTGGGCTACCAGTCGGGTTGTCACACCGCATCCGTTTGGGACAAGAAGGCACAGGCCAACATCCCCAAACTGATGAAATTCATGAACGATTTCGGTCTGGTCACCGCGCGTGACCCGAAAGATCAGTATCACGCGATGACTGACGTTATTCACAAGGTGCTGAACGACATCACTGTAGATGACTGGGACATCATCGTTGGCGGCGACAGCCACACCCGTATGTCCAAAGGCGTCGCCTTTGGTGCGGACTCGGGCACTGTTGCGCTGGCGCTGGCCACTGGTGAAGCGGCGATGCCGATCCCTGAGTCGGTCAAGGTGACCTTCAAGGGCCAGATGGCAGAGCACATGGATTTCCGTGATGTGGTGCACGCCACGCAGGCGCAGATGCTGGAACAGCACGGCGACAACGTCTTCCAGGGCCGCGTCATCGAGGTGCACATTGGCACCCTGCTGGCTGACCAAGCGTTCACCTTCACCGACTGGACCGCAGAGATGAAGGCGAAGGCTTCTGTCTGTATCTCCAACGATGACACCCTGATCGGGTCGCTGGAACTGGCCAAAGGCCGTATTCAGGTGATGATCGACAAGGGTATGGAAAACGCCGTTGGCACCCTGCAGGGTCTGATCGACAAAGCGGATGCGCGTATCGCGGAAATCAAGTCGGGTGAAAAGCCTGCACTGACCCCGGATGATAACGCCAAGTACTTTGCCGAAGTTGTGGTGGATCTGGACCAGATCGTTGAACCGATGATCGCAGACCCGGACGTCAACAACGACGACGTGTCCAAGCGTTACACCCACGACACCATCCGTCCCGTGTCCTACTACAAGGCCGAGAAGAAGGTTGATCTGGGCTTCGTCGGCTCGTGCATGGTGCACAAGGGCGACATGAAGATCGTGGCGCAGATGCTCAAGAACCTTGAGAAGCTGAACGGCAAGGTCGAATTCAACGCGCCGCTGGTTGTGGCCGCGCCGACCTACAACATCATTGATGAGCTGAAAGAAGAGGGCGATTGGGAAATCCTTGAGCGCTACTCCGGCTTCACCTTTGATGACATGTTCCCGAAGACACAGGCCCGGACCGAGTATGAGAACATCCTCTACCTCGAACGCCCCGGTTGTAACCTCTGCATGGGGAACCAGGAAAAAGCCGCCAAGGGTGACACTGTTCTGGCCACCTCGACACGCCTGTTCCAAGGCCGCGTTGTAGGCGACCTGCCCGAGAAGAAGGGTGAGAGCCTGCTGGCTTCGACCCCGCTGGTTGTTCTGTCGGCGATCCTGGGCCGCACGCCCACGCTGGAAGAGTATAAGGCCGCTGTCGAAGGCATCGACCTGACCAAGTTCGCGCCGCCGCTGCAGGTGCCGTCGACCACCAAGTCGGCCCACTTCTAAAGCGTCAAATAGCGTAAGACATCAGACCCTCCCCCCCTCGGGGAGGGTTTTTTTATGCTCGGCTGCAGTGGGCATCAATGGCAATGCAAAGAGGGTAGGGCAGGCCTGTTGCCGTATTTTTTCTGTTGACAGAAGGGGGTTGCGAAATTATCGCCGCATCACGCTGATTAACCCCACAGCGTTTCAGGAGACTATGACAGATGAAATGGCTTCATCTTCACAACGCCGGACAGATTGAACCCGCGTAGTCTGACGTGGCTTTACTGCCGTGTGTTCTCTCTCCTAGACTTTCCTATACATTGCAAAGGTGTGTTCGCATGACCCATGAACAGCCCCTTTCCGCCAATCTTTACGGTCTTGACCGTTGGGGCAAAGGCCTCTTGTCCGCGTTGCCAAACGGCGATGTCGCCCTGTGTGATCCGGCGCATCCCGACGCGCCGCCGATCAGCCTGCCTGAGATTATGCAGGATCTACAGCAGCGTGGCATCGCCAGCCCGCTGGTCCTGCGCGTCAAAAGCTTCCTTGAGGCGGAGATCCGCACCCTCAACGAAGGCTTTGCCGAGGCGATCCAGCGCACGGGCTATCGCGCGCCCTATCGCGGTGTGTTCCCGATCAAGGTGAACCAGCAGGCGCAGGTGGTAGACCGCATTGTCGAATTTGGCCGCCAGTATGATTACGGGCTGGAAGCAGGGTCAAAGCCTGAACTGGTGATCGCGCTGGCCCACCGGCTGTCGCGCGACGCGCTGATCGTGTGCAATGGGGTCAAGGATGCGGAGTTTGTCCGTCTGGCCATCCTGTCGCGCCGTCTGGGATTCAACACGGTGATCGTGCTGGAAAGCCCGAAAGAGGCCGAGATCGTCATTGAGGTCGCGCGCGAATTGGGCATGGATCCGCTGTTGGGTGTGCGGGTCAAGCTGACCAACCAGATCAGCGGCAAGTGGGAGAGCAGCTCTGGCGACCGTTCGGCTTTTGGGATGAACACTGATCAACTGATGCGCGTGGTAGATCGGTTGCGTCACGAGGGCCTGCTGCACTGTCTGAAACTGCAACACTCTCACCTTGGATCGCAGGTGCCGGACGTGAACGACGTACGCCGCGCCGCGACCGAAGCCTGCCGGTACTTCACCGAACTCGTGGGTGAGGGCGTGCCGCTGACCCATCTGGATCTGGGCGGCGGTCTGGGGGTGGATTACACTGGCGAAAAACGCGCCAGTGAAAACTCCATCAACTATTCGATGGCCGAATATGCCACCGCGGTTGTCGAAACCGTGGCCTACGCGATGGATGAGGCAGCGGTGGATCACCCTGTTCTGATCACCGAAAGCGGTCGCGCGGTATCCGCCACATCGTCCATGCTGATTTTCGATGTCCTTGAAAGCACGCTTTATGATGCGCCGGACGCGCCGGCGGTGCAGCCTGATGATCACCACCTGCTGGCTGATCTGGCTGCGGTGTCGGGCTATTTGGTTGCTGACCGCGTACAGGAATGCTGGAACGACGCGCGGTTTTACCGCGATGAGCTGCGCGCCCTGTTCCGTCGTGGCTATGTGGACCTGCGCCAGATGGCGCGGGCGGAACGCATCTACCTGAGCCTGATGGCGCGGATCAAGGATATTGCCCGCACGGCTGAGGCAAACAGTGAGTTGGACAAAGAGCTGCAGAAGATCGCGGATGTGTACCACTGCAACTTCTCCGTCTTTCAGTCGCTGCCGGATGTCTGGGCGATTGATCAGTTGCACCCGATTGTACCGTTGCAGATGCTGGATCAGGCACCGGACCGCCGCGCGGTTCTGTCTGACATCACCTGCGACAGTGACGGCAAACTGGATCAGTTCATTCTGGACGGTGAAATTGCCCCATCCTTGCCGGTGCATTCCCTGCCAGAAGATCGGCCCTACTACCTTGGCGTCTTTTTTGTTGGTGCTTATCAGGAAACGCTGGGGGATCTGCATAACCTTTTTGGGGACACCAATGTGGTGACGATCGACCTGCGCCCCGATGGCGGTTTTGACCTCTTGCACGAACAAGAGGGCGACACCATCGCCGAGGTTCTTTCCTACGTGGAATACGATCCCGCCGATTGCCTCGCCGCCTTCCGTAAGATGGTGGATGAGGCCATTTCCGCCGGTGGCCTGAAGGCCAGCGACCGCAAGACATTGATCGGGGCCTATCGCGACTCGATGAATGGCTATACCTATTTTGAATGACCCCCTGTTAGGGCAAACGCTCGAGGAGAGACTGATGGGCAAAACACTTGTTGTAGGGGCCGGCGGCGTAAGCCACGCAGCCGTGCACAAAATGGCAATGAATGCGGATATCTTTAGCGATATCACGCTGGCCAGCCGCACCAAATCCAAATGCGATGCCATCGCCGCCAGCGTCAAAGAACGCACCGGCGTAGAGATCAAGACCGCCGCGCTGGACGCCTATAAGGTTGCCGACACCGTAGCGCTGATCAAGGAAACCGGCGCCGAAATTCTGGTGAACCTTGCGCTGCCCTATCAGGACCTCGTGCTGATGGATGCCTGCCTTGAAGCGGGGTGCCATTACCTCGACACCGCAAACTATGAGCCCGAGGATGTGGCGAAGTTTGAATACCATTGGCAGTGGGCTTATCAGGACAAATTCAAAGAGGCAGGCCTGACCGCTATTCTGGGATCTGGCTTTGATCCGGGCGTGACCTCGGTGTTTGCAACTTGGCTGAAAAAGCACAAGCTGGACACCATTCGCCAGATCGACATTCTGGATGCCAACGGTGGCTCGAATGATCAGGAATTTGCCACGAACTTCAACCCGGAGATCAACCTCCGCGAAGTTCTGGCCGAGGTGCGCCATTGGGAAGGCGGTGAATGGAAAACCAGCCCGGCGATGACCACCAAGGTCGAGTTCGATTTCCCCGCCATCGGCAACAAGAATATGTACCTGATGTATCACGAGGAGCTGGAGTCGCTTTCGACCCACTTCCCCGAGATTGAGCGCGCCCGTTTCTGGATGACCTTCGGTGATGCCTATATCATGCACGCCAAAGTGCTGGAAAACGTTGGCATGACCCGCATTGATCCGGTGGTGCACGACGGTCAGGAAATCATTCCGATCCAGTTTCTGAAAACCCTGCTGCCCGATCCCGGCGATCTGGGTGCGGAAACCAAGGGCAAGGCCTGCATCGGCGACATCGCCACCGGTCAGGCCAAAGATGGTTCGGGTGAGAAGACCTATTACATCTACAACATCTGCGATCACGAAGAGTGTTTTGCCGAGGTTGGTTCGCAGGCTGTATCCTACACCACCGGCGTGCCCGCGATGATCGGTGCAGCGCAGGTGCTGAAAGGCAATTGGGTCAAGCCCGGCGTCTGGAATATGGAACAGCTCGATCCCGATAACTTTATGGATATGCTCAACGAACACGGTCTGCCGTGGCAGGTGCATGAGCTGGAAGGACCGGTTGACTTCTGATCGCGATAGCGTCAACTAGCGACAGTTTCGCCCGATTTCGCGATGACATCGGGCGAGACAGACCGCCATCCCCCCAACGCCGCCTTCTGGCGGTGTCGGCGTGTCGCCCCTCAACACTCACTTGCTGGCCCCTGTCGGCGCAATTTCGGATTGACGACAATGACCGATGTCATGACCACCCAAGCCGGCGATGCCGGCGCATTTCAACACTTTGATCTGGGGCGTGTTCCGACCCCTTGTTTCGTCGTTGACGAAGCCGCGATTGAACGCAATCTGCGCATCTTGCAGGATGTGTCGACCCGTTCCGGCGCACGTATCTTATTAGCGCTGAAGGCGTTTTCGATGTTTTCGCTGGCACCTCTGGTGT
Organism: Thalassobius sp. Cn5-15; assembly: GCF_022347685.1. GTDB lineage: Bacteria > Pseudomonadota > Alphaproteobacteria > Rhodobacterales > Rhodobacteraceae > Thalassobius. The sequence continues at coordinate 817,421 of NZ_JAKRGF010000001.1, read as the reverse complement.
CGCGCTATCTGTCGGGCACCTGTGCCAGTGGCCTTTACGAGGCGCGTCTGGGCCGTGAAGAATTCAGCGGCGATGTCACCAGTTATTGCGCCGCCTACAAAGTGCAGGACATGGCAGAAATTCTTGCACTGTCGGACCATGTCATTTTCAACACACCGGCGCAGAAGGATCGCTTTCTGGCAGACGCTCAGGCCGCTGGTGTACAGATCGGTCTGCGGATCAACCCCGAACATTCTGAGGGCGAGATTGCCAAGTACGATCCCTGCGCACCCGGATCGCGACTGGGGACGCCGGTGTCGCAGCTGACGCCAGAAGCGCTGGAAGGGGTTGTGGGGCTGCACATGCACACGCTGTGTGAGCAGGGTTTTGAACCGCTGGAGCGCACATGGTCTGCGGTCGAGGATCAGTTGCGTCCCTATCTGGGGCAGATCAAATGGATCAATTTCGGCGGTGGCCACCACATTACCCGCGCTGACTATGACCGCGACGGGTTGGTGCATTTCATTCAGGACATCCGCGCCACCTACGGGGTGGAGGTCTATCTGGAACCCGGCGAAGCGGTGGCGCTGGATGCGGGCATTCTGGTGGGGGAGGTGCTGGACCTGCACCACAACAGCATGAACCTTGCGATCACCGATATTTCCGCCACCTGCCACATGCCCGACGTGATCGAGGCCCCTTATCGCCCGGCGATGCTGGATGAGGCTGCAGAGGGCGGGCGCTATCGGTTCGGTGGACAATCCTGTCTGGCTGGTGACGTGATCGGCGATTACGTCTGGGCCACGCCGCCTGCGGTAGGCGATCGTTTCGCCTTCCTTGACCAGGCGCATTATTCGATGGTGAAAACCAACACCTTCAATGGTGTGCCGCTGCCCGCGATTGCGCTGTGGAACAGCAAGACCGACGATCTGCAGATGATCCGTGAATTTACCTATGATGACTTCAAGGAAAGGCTGTCCTAAGCGATGAGCACCTCTATCTTCCTCGACAGTGAGCTGACCGCAGATGAACGCGGTGTGGATGCGCGGTTCCATGTGATCCCCGTGCCGCTGGAACGTACGGTGTCGTATGGTTCGGGCACCGTGGACGGTCCCGCCGCGATCCTTGAGGCCTCGGACGAGCTGGAGCGCCTGTGTGCAGGCTGGGAGCCCTGTGGCCAGGGCGTCCATACGCTGCCGTCTGTTGATTGCGACGGCCCGCTGCCAGAGGTGATGGAACGTATCGCGGCGACCACCGAAGGCGTGGTGAAGGCGGGCAAGCTGCCGGTGACGCTGGGGGGGGAACACTCGCTGAGTTATGGCGCGGTGATGGGAGTGGCGCGTGCGCTGGGCCAGCCGATTGGAATCGTACAAATCGACGCTCACGCCGATTTGCGGATTGCCTATCAGGGCGAAAAGCATTCGCATGCTTCTGTTATGCACCTCTTGGCGGAACAAGGTGTGCGTCTGGCGCAATTCGGCGTTCGTGCCCTGTGCCCGCAAGAGGCAGACAGCCGGACCAGCAACAACGTTTTCTATGTGGATGCCGAAGAACTGGTCACAGGCAACATTCACGCGGTCGATCTGCCTGAGGATTTTCCTGAGCTGGTCTATGTAAGCTTTGATGTGGATGGTCTGGACCCCAGTCAGATGCCCGCAACTGGCACGCCTGTGCCGGGTGGATTGCAGTTCTATCAGGCGCTTCATCTTGTTGAAAACGCACTGAAAGGGCGTCGTTGCGTGGGTCTTGACGTGGTCGAGCTGGCGCCGAACGGGGAGGCAGCATGGGATTTCACTGCTGCGCAGATTACTTATCGTTTGATGGCGGCCTGCGGGGCGTAGGTTACATCACATCACTTCTGTCAAAGGCGGCCCAGCGGGTCGCCTTTTTGTTTGTGCATATTGGGGTGAGCTATCTGATAACCTTCTGTTTTTGTCGGATAAATCCCCGCAGCAGAGGCATGAAAATCACGCCACGCCGCAATTTGGCATCTCTTGGTCGTGACTGAACGGTGGGCGCAGTCCCGGGTGGCGCATTTAGGCAGCAGAATGGCGTAAACCGTAATCTGACCCTACGTCGGATATGGTAGGCTAATCCAAATATCTACGTTGCAACCAGCAAAACACACACGCAAGTGCGGACGGGAGGTCACAACATGTCGTTGGATGACGCGGGCATCTGGAAATCCGGCAAAGGCAAAGGTCGCCACACGACCAAAGGCCGCCAGTTGGATGATAAAGCCCATGGCGAGGTTCTCGCCCTTTTGGGGGATCGTCCCCGCAATCGCGATTTGCTGATCGAGTTTCTGCACCTCATCCAGGACGAATACGGGCATCTGAGTGCGGCGCATATGCGTGCACTGGCAGAGGAAATGCGCCTCGCCATGTCCGAGATTTATGAAGTTGCAACCTTCTATGCCCATTTCGATGTGGTCAAAGAAGACGAGGCCCCGCCGCCCGCGCTGACCATCCGTGTCTGTGACAGCCTGTCGTGTGAAATGGCGGGTGCCCAGCAGTTGAAACAGGCGCTTGAGGATGGTCTGGATCCGTCCGAAGTCCGTGTTCTGCGCGCGCCGTGCATGGGCCGTTGTGATACCGCGCCGGTTCTGGAATTGGGCCATCACCACATCGATCACGCGACCCCAGAAAAGGTGCAAGCGGCGATTGCGGCAAACCATACGCATGCGGATATTCCTGATTATCAGGACATGGCGGCCTATCAGGCGGATGGCGGCTACGCCAAGCTGAAGCAACTGCGCGAGAACGGCAACTGGGAAGAGGTGCAGGAAACTGTGCTGTCTTCTGGTTTGCGTGGTCTGGGCGGCGCAGGCTTCCCCTCGGGTCGCAAATGGGGCTTTGTACGCGCGAATGCAGGTCCGCGTTATCTGGCCGTTAACGGCGATGAGGGCGAACCGGGCACCTTCAAGGACCGCTACTATCTTGAGCGCACGCCGCACCTGTTCCTTGAAGGTATGCTGATCGCCGCATGGGCGGTTGAGGCAGAAAAAGCCTTCATCTACATGCGCGACGAATATCCCGCCGTGCTGGAAATCTTGCGTCGTGAGATTGCAGAACTGGAAACCGCTGGCATTGTGGAACCGGGGTATATTGATCTGCGCCGTGGGGCAGGGGCCTATATCTGCGGCGAAGAAAGCGCGATGATCGAAAGCATCGAAGGCAAGCGCGGCATCCCGCGTCACCGCCCGCCGTTTGTGGCGCAGGTCGGTATCTTCGGCGCGCCGACCTTGGTGCACAACGTTGAAACCCTCTACTGGGTGGCCAAGATCTGTCGCGAAGGCGCAGAGGTGATGAGCAGCGTTGAGAAGAACGGTCGCAAAGGCCTGCGCTCCTACTCCGTCTCTGGCCGCGTAAAGAACCCCGGTGTGCACTTGCTGCCTGCTGGGTCCACCATCGACGACGTGATCGCGGCTTGCGGTGGCATGGCAGATGGTCACGTGTTCAAGGCCTACCAGCCGGGCGGCCCGTCCTCCGGTCTGCTGCCTGCCAGCATGAACGACATTCCGCTGGACTTTGACACGTTGCAACCGCACGGCACCTTCATTGGGTCCGCCGCTGTTGTTGTCCTGTCCGAGGCCGACAGCGCCCGTGAAGCCGCGCTGAACATGCTGCGCTTCTTTGAGGATGAGAGCTGTGGCCAGTGCACGCCCTGCCGCGTGGGCTGCGAAAAAGCAGTGAAGCTGATGCAGGCGGACCGCTGGGATCAATCCCTGCTGGAAGAGCTGTGCACCACCATGGGCGATGCGTCGATCTGTGGTCTGGGTCAGGCCGCGCCGAACCCGATCCGTTTGACCATGAAACACTTTGCAGATGAGGTCTGAGGGATGAGCGACCAAATCAAATTCACCCTCGACGGGGAAGAAGTCACCGCAGATCGCGGCATGACCATTTGGGAAGTGGCCAACGGCCGTGGGCTGAAAATCCCGCACCTGTGCCACAAGCCGCAGCCGGGCTACCGCCCCGACGGCAACTGCCGCGCCTGTATGGTAGAGATTGAGGGCGAGCGTACGCTGGCTGCCTCCTGTATCCGCGAACCTGCTGAGGGCATGGTTGTCACCACCAATTCGAACCGCGCTGAAACTGCGCGTAAGATGGTTGTGGAAATGCTGGTCACCGATCAGCCCGCGCGTGAAGAGGCGCACGATAAATCCTCGCATCTGTGGGATATGGCTGATGCCAATGGCATCGACACCAGCCGCTTCCCCAAGCTGGAAGAGGGCCGCATTCCGCTGCTGGATGACAGCCACGTCGCGATGAGCGTGAACCTTGATGCCTGTATCCAGTGTGGTCTGTGTGTCCGCGCCTGCCGTGAGGTTCAGGTGAACGACGTGATCGGCATGTCTGGCCGTGGCCATGACGCCTATCCGACCTTCGACTTTGCTGACCCGATGGGCGACAGTTCCTGTGTGGCCTGTGGTGAATGTGTGCAGGCGTGCCCCACCGGCGCGCTTCTGCCGTCGTCGGTTGTGGACGAAAACCAACAGGGTGACACTGCTGATTTCGATAGCGAAACCGAAAGCGTCTGCCCCTTCTGTGGTGTCGGCTGTAAGGTCTCGCTCAAGGTGAAGGATGGCAAGGTCAAGTATGTGGAGGGCATCAACGGCCCCGCAAACGAAGGTCGCCTGTGTGTGAAAGGCCGCTTTGGCTTTGACTACATTCACCACGAACACCGTCTTACCAAACCGCTGATCCGTCGTGACGATGCGCCGGCAAAGGGCTTGAACGTCGATCCCGGCAACCTGATGACCCACTTCCGTGAAGCCAGTTGGGAAGAGGCGATGGAAAAAGCCGCAGGCGGTCTGGCGAAACTACGCCAGTCGCATGGTGGGGCGTCGGTTGCGGGCTTTGGCTCGGCGAAATGCACCAACGAAGAGGCGTATCTGTTCCAGAAGCTGATCCGTCAGGGGTTCAAGCACAACAACGTCGATCACTGCACCCGTTTGTGCCACGCATCATCGGTTGCGGCGCTGATCGAAAACGTTGGCTCTGGCGCTGTGACAGCCACCTTTAACGAAATTGAAAACGCTGATGTGGCGATCGTTATTGGCTGTAACCCTCTGGAAAACCACCCCGTTGCGGCAACCTACTTCAAGCAGTTCACCAAACGTGGTGGCAAACTGATTGTGATGGATCCGCGCGCGCAGGGCCTCAAACGCTTTGCCTATCAGACGCTGCAATTCCGCCCCGGCGCGGATGTCAGCATGCTGAACGCGATCTGTAACGTGATTGTCGAGGAAGGCCTTTATGACCAGCAGTACATCGACGCCTATACGGAAAACTGGGACGCAGAGAAGGCACACCTGAAGGACTTCACCCCCGAAGCGATGGAAGACATCTGTGGCATTAAACCTGATGTCATCCGCGACGTCGCCCGTACCTTTGCGGGTGCGAAATCGGCGATGATCTTCTGGGGCATGGGCGTCAGCCAGCACATCCACGGCACCGATAACTCGCGCTGCCTGATTTCGCTGGCACTGATGACAGGTCAAGTGGGGCGTCCGGGCACCGGCCTGCACCCGCTGCGTGGTCAGAACAACGTACAGGGCGCGTCTGACGCGGGTCTGATCCCGATGTTCGTGCCGGATTATCGTTCGGTTGAGGATGACGCGGTCCGCGAAGACATCTTTGGTGTTTGGGGGCGCGATGAGGATTGGTCGAACAAACGCGGTCTCACCGTGACCGAGATTGTCGATCAGGCCTACGCGGGCAACGTGAAGGGGATGTATATTCAGGGTGAAAACCCCGCCATGTCCGACCCTGATGCGGAACACGCGCGCGAAGCGTTTGCGAAGCTGGAACATCTGGTGGTGCAGGATATCTTCCTGACCGAAACTGCCTGTTTTGCCGATGTGATCCTACCGGCCTCGGCGCTCTATGAGAAAAACGGTACCGTTTCCAATACCAACCGTCAGGTTCAGCGGGTCCGTCCCGCCGTCACCCCACCGGGTGAAGCGCGCGAAGATTGGGCGATCACCGTGGAACTGGCGCAGCGTCTGGGCCTTGATTGGGGCTACACCGATGTGTCGCAGGTCTTTGACGAGATGAAGCAGGTGATGAAGTCGCTGAACAACATCACCTGGGACCGTCTGAAGACAGAAACCGTGACCTACCCGTCGCTCAGCCCCGAAGATCCGGGTCAGGCTGTGGTGTTCGGCGATGGCTTCCCCCGTGCAGGTGGGCGTGCGCGCTTCACTCCTGCGGCGGTTATCGCGCCGGATGAGGCGCCGGATACGGATTACCCGATGATCATGACCACCGGTCGTCAGCTGGAACACTGGCACACCGGGTCGATGACCCGTCGGTCCAAGGTTCTGGACGCGGTAGAGCCCGAAGCGAACTGTTCTCTGCACCCCAAAACCCTGCGTCGCCTTGGCGTGCAGCCGGGGGATATGGTGCGTCTCAGCACACGCCGCGGTTCGATCGAGATTATGGCCCGTGCCGACCGCGCAGTGGCAGAGGATATGGTGTTCGTACCCTTCGCCTATGTTGAGGCGGCGGCAAACATCCTGACCAACCCAGCGCTGGACCCCTACGGCAAGATCCCTGAGTTCAAATTCTCCGCCGTACGCGTAGAAGCAGCGCAAAAGATCGCTGCTGAATAGCGCAGGATCTGGATAGACATGCAGAAAGGCCGGAGCTTGCTCCGGCCTTTTTTGTTGTGTCCTGCAATTATGCAGGTGATGATGGTGCGCCGTCTTGGCTCTTTTACGGGTCTGGCATGCACTCTGTGGTTTAATTCACATCATCCTCACGACCGATTTTATCGCTGTGAGCGAAAAAATTTGCGAGATGCCATCAAATTGTCTATGTTTTCTATAAAAAGAGAATAAAGCGGCTCTCAAAGTATTAAGACCCCGCCGCGAGCTGAGAGGTTTCGATCGATGCACTTGCTTTACTTGATGCGCTATTCGTATTTTGGTCAGTCCGGTTGGCGGGGTGAAGCCAGTCGTGATCCCGGAAAACTGTTCGATCCCAAACGTCTGGAAGAACGCGAGTATTTTCTGCGCAAGGTTGCGCTGCCGTCGTTGCGGGATCAGACAGACCAGGGCTTTAATCTGATTGTCCTGTCCTCGACCCTGATGCCGGAGAAGTATCAGACCCGCCTGAAAGACATCTGTCATGACATGTTGGGGTCACGGGCGCATGTGATCTTCCGCGAACCGGACTCCACATCGCGGGTGTTCCAGAAATACCGTTGGCAGACCTTTGATCGTTATGCGCACACTGCGCAGATCGTGCTGGATGACGATGACGCGGTTGGCGTCGATTTCACCGCGGATCTACGGGGTGAAGCAAATGCAGCCGTCACTCTGCGCAAGGCGAATCAGCCGAACTATACATTCCTGTCCTGGCCGCGTGGCGTCACCGCAGAGTTTAAGGAAGGCGCACTGAAGCTGATTCCGCGCAACGTGCCGGCGACCAATCTGGGCCTGACCGTTGTGGCCCCCACTGAAAGCCATCGCAGCCCGTTCCGCGTGGCCCACCACAAGGTGTTGGAACGTCGCCCTGTACGGGTGATCCACACGCTGGAACCGCAATACATCCGGTCTGTGCATGGCACCAACGACAGCAAAGGGCGTCGTGGTGATGCGTCTGTCCGCGAAGAGGAAATGCCGCGCCTCTACGACACCTTCCCGTTGCTGAACGGTCTGAAAACAGATTGGAAGATGCCGTTCAGCGATGAGGTTCCGGCCGGTGATATGAAAATCGCGGCAGAGTAATCACAGTATTCGAAGCAATGAAAAACGCGCCCCGATTGAGGGCGCGTTTTGCATTTTTATAGGGTAGGGCGGAGAACCGTCTTATTCACCCACGTATTTGTTCAGCGTGTCATCGTCGAGCATTCGCTGAACCTGCGCTGCCATTTCCGGGCTGAGCGTTGACAGGTCAAAATCCGCCAGTGCGCCAGACATATCGGCCTGTGTGTCGCGCAGTTTGAACCGACCCAACTGTGCCCGCATCAGACTGGTGGAGGAGGACAGCTGTTCCGCCCCCGTTGCCAGCGAACTGGATTCTGAATCTGTTGTGGCGGCGGTGCCTGCGATTTCACTGACCGAGTTTGAGATATGACCGACCGCCGCCTGTTGTTCGCGGGTGGCAACGTTGATTTCCCCGACCAGTGATTTCACATCATCAAAGGAATCCGACAGGGACCTGAAGGCGGTGTCCATGTCATTGGCAATTTTCACGCCTTCCTGAATAGCTTGGGTCGAATCCTCGATCAGCGATGTGGTTTCCTGTGCCGCTTTGGCAGAGCGACCTGCGAGGTTGCGCACTTCTTGGGCCACCACAGCAAAACCGCGACCATATTGGCCTGCACGCGCGGCCTCTACCGCAGCGTTGAGCGCCAGGAGGTTCGTTTGAAACGCAATTTCATCAATCACCTTGTTGATTGATGCGATCGAACGGGCCTTGGCGTCGATGCCGTCCATCGCGGTCAGCAGGCTGGCCATGGTGTCGCTGCCGTCGGTTGCGGTTTGGCTGGCGGAATTGGCAACCTCATGGGCACGGTTGGCCGCGTCCGAGGTGGCGCGCACCATGCTTTCGGTTTCATCAAAGGAGGAGGAGATTTCGTCAATCGCCTGACTCGCGCGCTCGGCACTGGTGGACAGGGTGTGTGACGAGTTGGAAACGCGGTCAGAGGATTTGCTGACCTCCTGGATCTGCGCGTTCAGCTCGCCCACTGTGTGGCTCAGATCCGCGAAGGCGCGGTCAAAGGTTTCCATCACTTCACGGAATTCACCCTCGAAGGTTTCAGTTTCAATATGAATGGCCAGATCCCCTGTCACCATCGCTTCCGAGGCTTTGCGGATTTCGGACGTCAGCGCCAAGAAGCTGGAGCGCACATGCTCCACGCCATCGTTGACGGCGGCTTTATCGCCTTTGAACTGCTCCATCTCGAAATTGAAGTCACCGGCTGCAAAGGCAGCGGTGGCGGCGCCCATGCATTTTTGGATATGCATATGGCCCTTCACCATGGTGTTCACGGCTTTGGCCACTTCGCCCAAACGGTCTGGATAGTTGCCGTCGGCGATAAATATGCTGGTATCGCCTTCTTCATGGGCACCACCCATTGCCTTTACTTCCGCCAAAAAGTTGGTCAGATCCTCGCGTGCTTGACGCTCTTCGGTCCGGTCCTGCCATTCGACAACAATTGCATCCAGTGTGCCATCATCGTTGAAGTTGGGCGAAGCGTGAAAGGTCAGATGTTTGCTGCCGACCTTGAGCTTGCCTAGATGGGTTTCGGTCATATTTGCGATGACATCACGCTGATAGGACGGTTTTTTGTGAAAATCGTCGATGGTTTTGCCGATGATATCACTGGCGGTGAAATGCGGCAGATCTTCTTGGATGGCGGCCTCAATACTGGCGAACATCTTATAAGCGACGCTGTTGGCATAGCGAATGACCAATTGGCTATCACAGACCATGATCGGGCAGCTGAGGTGTTCGTAGGCGGCGTAGGCTGTCTGTTGGGACAGATTGCTGGTGTCTTGTTTTGCGGGGTCTACACTCGACATCATAAATCTTTCTGAACTTGTTACTGCGTGTTTGAACGCGCTGTAACAGGTAACGACATCAAAAATTGGAATATTAGTGACCGCTGTTGGAAATGCCGCCGAATTTGGTGTGGGAGTGGGGTAAGATACTCGTTTCAAGTGAGTAAATTTTCCACGGCAATTGCGTCCCTGCGTGATCGCCCTGAGGGGGTGAGTATTGCAGAGGGCTTGCGTTAAATGCAGTATTTGTCGCTGATCTGCCTGCATTGGTTGAGATAACAGGCAGAAAGCGTAGACACGAGCCGCTGCTTGGTCTATCGCAGGCGCCAAATTACCGATGGTACACAGGGGATCTCACTATGAGCCAGGGCAAGAACGGTCTGACCTACGCAGACGCAGGTGTGGATATTGATGCAGGCAACGCGCTGGTCGATCGGATCAAACCGGCAGCCAAGCGTACTGCGCGCTCCGGCGTGATGGCGGGGTTGGGTGGCTTTGGCGCGCTGTTTGACCTAAAGGACGCAGGCTACAAAGACCCTATTCTGGTGGCCGCCACCGACGGTGTGGGCACCAAGCTGCGCATCGCGATCGACACCGGCAATGTAGATACCATCGGCATTGATCTGGTGGCCATGTGTGTGAACGATCTGGTCTGTCAGGGTGCAGAGCCGCTGTTGTTCCTCGACTACTTCGCCACCGGTAAACTGGAACTGGACAGCGCAACCCGCATCATCAACGGCATCGCCGCTGGCTGCGAACAATCCGGCTGTGCGCTGATCGGTGGTGAAACCGCCGAGATGCCCGGCATGTACAGTGAAGGCGACTTTGATCTTGCCGGTTTCGCTGTTGGTGCGATGGAACGCGGCGCGGATCTGCCTGTAGACGTGAAGGCAGGCGATGTGCTGCTGGGTTTGGGATCTAACGGCGTGCACTCCAACGGCTATTCGCTGGTGCGCAAACTGGTTGAGGTCTCGGGCCTTGGCTGGGACGCGACCTGTCCGTGGGATGACCACCAGACGCTGGGTGCCGCGCTGCTGGCACCGACCCGTCTTTATGTCAAACAGGTTCTGGACGCGATCCGCGCAGGTGGCGTACATGCGCTGGCCCATATTACTGGTGGTGGTTTGACCGAAAACTTGCCGCGCGTTCTGCCCGACGATCTGGGCGCGACGATTGATCTGGGCGCATGGGATATGCCGCCTGTGTTCAAATGGCTGGCCGCAACGGGCGGTATGGAAGAGGCCGAGATGCTCAAAACCTTCAACTGCGGCATCGGCATGATCCTTGTCGTTGATGAGGCAGAAGCCGAAGCACTGACCAAAGTGCTGGAATCCGCTGGCGAAACCGTCACCAAACTGGGCGCCGTGACCACCGCGCCGGGCGTTGCCTATGAGGGTGCGCTGCTGTGAGCAAACGGGTCGCGCTGCTGATTTCGGGCGGCGGTTCGAACATGGTGAAACTGGTCGAAAGCATGCAGGGCGATCACCCTGCACGCGCCGTCCTTGTGGGGTCCAATGACCCAGAGGCGGGCGGGTTGAAAAAAGCGGCTGAGATGGGCGTGCCCACCTTCGCCGTTGATCATCGCCCCTATAAAGGCGACCGCGCTGCGTTTGAGGCGGAACTACAGCGCCAGCTGGAAGAGGCGCAGCCGGACATCATCTGTCTGGCGGGCTTCATGCGGGTTCTGACCGAAGGGTTCGTGCGCAATTGGGAAGGGCGGATGCTGAACATCCACCCGTCGCTGCTGCCGAAGTACAAAGGCCTCAACACCCATCAACGCGCGCTGGATGCGGGTGATGATGTAGCAGGCTGTTCCGTGCATCTGGTGACGCCGGAATTGGATGATGGCCCCATTCTGGGGCAGGCGCGGGTTCCGGTTCAGGCAGGTGATACCGCCGACACGCTGGCTGCACGGGTGCTGGTTCAGGAGCACAAACTATACCCTGCCGTATTGCGCCGCTTTGTGGCCGGTGAAACGGCGCCGCTTATCCTTGATTGACCCCAACACCGCACACCTTTCCATTCGCCCCCGAATGGCGTAAGGCTGCCCCCAGCTTGGCCAACAGGGTCAGGCATTTCCTGCGGGATGACCCCGCACCCACCAGAATGAGGCGAAAGCACTCTATGAAAACGATTACCACGACCGCAGAGCTGGCCGCATATTGCGAAGAGGCCCGCAAGCACCCCTATGTGACGGTCGATACCGAATTCCTGCGGGAACGCACCTATTACTCCAAACTGTGCCTTGTGCAACTGGCTATGCCCGGCACCACCGACGACAACGCCGTACTGGTTGATCCGCTGGCCGATGGTATTTCTGTTGCGCCTCTGCTGGAGTTGTTCAAAGACACCAATGTGGTCAAGGTGTTCCACGCCGCGCGTCAGGACCTTGAGATCTTCTTTGTTGAGGCGGGCGTGTTTCCTGAACCGCTGTTTGACACGCAGGTTGCCGCAATGGTCTGTGGCTTTGGTGAACAGGTGGGGTATGAAACACTGGTGCGCAAGATTGCCAAGCAAAGCCTTGATAAGACATCGCGTTTTACCGATTGGTCGCGCCGTCCGCTGACGGATGCGCAAAAGAAATATGCGCTGGCGGATGTGACCCACCTGCGGATGATCTACGAATACCTGTCGACGGAGCTGGAAAAGACCGGCCGCGACGCTTGGGTGCGCGAGGAACTGCGCATTCTGACCAATCCCGATACCTATATCATCCAGCCTGAGGATGCATGGAAACGGGTCAAAACCCGCACCACCAGCGGCAAGTTTCTGGCCGTTGTGCGTGAACTGGCGAAGTTTCGCGAAGGCTATGCGCAACAGCGTAACATCCCGCGCTCGCGCGTGTTCAAAGACGACGCGCTGGTGGAACTGGCCTCGACCAAACCGGGCAATATGCAGGATCTGGGGCGCTCGCGCCTGTTGCTGCGTGAGGCCCGCAAAGGTGACATCGCCGAAGGTATTCTGGCTGCCGTCAAAGCCGGCGTGAACTGCCCCGCCGATCAACTGCCGAAACCGGATACCAGCCGTGACAAGCTGCAGGTGAACCCCGCGCTGGCCGATCTGCTGCGGGTCCTGTTGAAGGCCAAGACCGAAGATGCTGGCGTTGCATCGCGTCTGATTGCGCCTGCTGCGGATCTGGATGCCATCGCCGCTGGCGTGCGCGATGTGCCTGCGCTGCAGGGCTGGCGCAAAGAGGTGTTTGGCAATGACGCCCTGCGCCTGTGCAACGGCGAGGTGGCATTGGCTGCCAAGGGCAAATCGATCAAGCTGATCAGCCTGTGATCAGCCGATCCGTGCTAGACACAAAGAAGGGGCCGCGCGGCCCCTTTTTCATTTCAAAGATGTCTGTTGGAACCTCAAGGTTCGTTCAGTGACGCCCGATCAGCGACGCCCGATCAGCGACGGCTGGCCAAAGTGTTGTTCAGCCCACGCACCTCAATGCTGTTGACCCGTGCCAGCGTCTGTTCGCTGACGAAGGCCGCAGCGGTGATGCGGCGGGTCGCTTCGCTGCCAACTTTGGCGTCGCGAAAGCGCGGGTTCAGCGGAATAGCACGCAGCTCATAGACCAGAACGCCTGCGATTGGTTCCCCCTCGTTCAGCGCTTCAAGGCGCACGTCATGGCTCCCTTGAGCTGCGGCCAAGGCGTTTACCCGCAACAGGGCGCCACCGGGGGTCTGCTCAACAATCAGATCGGTGATATTTGCCACCAGTTCACCTTGATAGGTGTCATCACGTGCCAGTCGGCTGCGTTCTGGGATCAGCGGGTTCACTGTCGCGTCTGTGGTGGCTGGCACGGCGGTCACAGGTTTTGCACTGCCGAACCAGTTCAGCGGATTAAGGCGCGATTGTCCAAGGCCTGACTGACCGCAGCCTGCCAGCACCACAGATGAAATCAGAAGAACCGAGAGTGATTTTTGCATGAGCTCTACCTGTGGCCTGCTTGTTGTCGCTTTGCTCTGGGGTAGCGCATTGGAAGGGTGTTGAAAAGTGGCTTGCACGCTTTGCCCCATTTGTAGCTGGATTTACGCTGAATTTCGCTGGACCTTTGGCGGTCTGCGCCCTAACTCGGTTGCAGCAGATGACAGCACCAAAGCAGGAGAGTGCGATGGCAGCCGCCGCCTTTGAAGAGATCGTCGAAGACTTTGAATTTCTGGAAGACTGGGAAGATCGCTACCGCCATGTGATCGAACTGGGCAAAGCGATGGAGGGGCTGGATGCCGCCCTGCAGGTGCCCGCGACCAAGGTGGATGGCTGCGCATCGCAGGTCTGGCTACATCCCAGCATCGAGGGGGGCGTGTTCCGTTTTGACGGGGACAGCGACGCGATGATCGTACGAGGCCTGATCGCGGTGCTGCGGGCGCTTTATAATGATCTTACGCTGTCTGAGGTGGGGCAGGTGGATGCCCACGCCGAACTGGGCCGTCTGGGGTTGAACGAACACCTGTCGGCGCAGCGTTCCAACGGGGTGCGGGCGATGATTGAACGGATCCGCAGCGTGGCGGCAGCGGCTTAAGAAGCCCGTCTAAGATGTTGGCTGAGTCTGGTTCGCCGCCTCGCAAGCGCGGTCGCGTTCCTGTAGCTGCACCACAAATTCGCGCAATAGTGCGACCCGGCGCGGGCGAAAGCTTTCGCCGGTTTTTTTGTATCCGGTGACACGGGTGACGTGGAAGCTGCGGAAATCCTGCCGGTTGCAGCACCACGCCAGCAACATCACGTTGCGATCATGATAGGATAGCGCCAGCGGATAGATACGCCGCGTCGTATGTGTGTTTTTGAGGTCGCGGTAGCCGACATCCAGCGCCTCTTCGGCCCACATGGCTTCTCGCAGCAGCGTCATGTCAATTGTGGGTGTCGGGGGCGTGTTGAAACGGTGCACCATATTGACCGCGTGCGCGGCTTGGCGGCGTTGGCGTTCGGGCAGGGTCGCGAGGATCTTGACCAGCGCATCCTGCGCTGCCTGCGCCAGATCTCTATCTCCACGTTGTGTTACGTCCGACAGGCCCAGCGTCAGCGCCTCAATTTCGATCTGTGTAAACGTCTGCGGTGGCAATGCAGGATCTTCGACCATGGTGTAGCCGACGCCTGCCTCACCTTCAATTCGCGCCCCTGCGGCGCGCAGGCTGTCGATGTCGCGGTAAATCGTGCGCTCTGACACCTCCATTGCGCTGGCCAGACGGGCGGCGGTCACCGGCGGGCGGAGGCCCCGGATCAGATGCAGCAGGCGGAACAGGCGATCGCTTTTGGACATGGGGTAGGGTCGCTGATCGATACTGACAAAAATTGGCAAGAGGGTAGCGCGATAGAGGGGGCATCTTCAATCCCAGACAGGAGGCATCCCATGCCAACCCTTTATCATTCCCCCAACAGCCGCTCGTCCCGTGTGATTGCGCAATTGATGCTGATGGGCAAACTGGATGCGGTGGAGGTCGTGATCGTTGATGTACCCCGCCATGATGGCACTGGGTGTCGTGATCCGCGCAACCCTCACCCAGAAGGCAAGGTGCCCTATCTGATCACAGATGATGGGGTAGGTATCCGCGAAAGCGCGGCGATCATGATCTATCTGGATGAGGTGTTCGACCAACCGTTCAGTCCCAAGCTGGGCGAGGCGACACGTGGCGCTTACCTCAGTTGGATGGTCTATTCCGCTGGGGTGCTGGAACCGGTGCTGGTTGCGGCGTTTTCCGGCCTTGATCACCCCGCATTGGCAGAGACATTCCGCGGTATGTCAGAGGTTGCGGCAGAGCTGGAGAGTGCGCTCCATACGGCACCGTATCTTTTGGGGCATACGCTGAGCGTGGCGGATATCCTGATGGCGTCGCCCTTCCAGTGGGCGCCGCATTTGATGCCAGAGAGTGCGCTGATCAGGGACTGGGTGTCCCGTGTAGGGGCGCAAGTGGACGGGGACGCATTGGCAGCGTTTGAGACAGAGGGGGGGAAACAGATCGCAGCAAAGGACATGCCTTAAATCACTGTTTTGAAATGAAAGTGCGGTCCATGCTGGGCCGCACTTACTTTTTCAGGTCGGCCAGAGCAGTGGCCAAATCTCCGTAGCCTGTCATGCGCCGTTCAAATGCCAACCCCAAAGTTTCTGCCGCTTCTTCAGCCTTTGCGGTTAGGGCGGGATCGTCGGTCTGGGCCAGATAGATCAGTTTTTCATAATTGCCGAAATACATCGACGACAGTTCTGGATGGCGGTCGAGGCCCAGCGGCTTCACCACAAAGGTTTCGAACTGACGCGCCAGAAAATCGGTGAGGAAGAAACTGGTCACTTCGCCCGCCGCTTCAAATGCTTCATTGCCGGCAAAGAAGCTGTAACAATGCGGGCCGGCAATCATATGAACCCCCTCCGCGCGGCAGACCATTTCCAGCGCACCGCCGGTGCCGCAATCCGCATAGGCCAGAAAGATCTGGTCATAGGCACCGCGATGCTTGGCAATCGCATCCCGTGCAGCGTCGGCAATTTTTTCGGGGTGATTGTGCAGAATGGCGGGCAGACAGGTCAGATCCAGATGATCCCAGCCATTCAAGTCCTTCAGCGCGAGTATTTCCCGCGCCAAAGCACCACAAGCGATGATCAGCACCCGACCCTGACCCTGAAGGGGTGGGAGGGTCTGAGAGGTCAGGGTGCTGTCATCAAACTGCGTCATAGGTCAGACGCAGTTCTTAGGCGTTGGGTTGGTTGTGCTTGCGCGCAACAAACTCCTTGGCCATTTCCACGGCAACAGCCGCATCACGGCAGTAACCATCTGCGCCGATTGCTTTGCCGAACTCTTCGTTCAGGGGGGCGCCACCAACCAGAACGGTGTAGTCGTCACGAATGCCGTTTTCGACCATCGTGTCGATTACAACCTTCATGTATGGCATGGTGGTGGTCAGCAGGGCGGACATGCCCAGAATATCGGGCTTGTGCTCTTCCAGAGCTTCCAGATAGTTTTCGACCGGGTTGTTGATGCCGATGTCTACAACTTCGAAACCAGCGCCTTCCATCATCATGGAAACCAGGTTTTTGCCGATGTCGTGGATGTCGCCTTTTACCGTACCGATAACCATCGAACCCATGCGCGGTGCACCGGTTTCAGCCAGCAGCGGCTTCAGGATGGCCATGCCGCCCTTCATCGCGTTTGCCGCCAGCAGAACTTCAGGCACAAACAGGATGCCGTCACGGAAGTCGGCACCAACAACGGTCATACCACCAACCAATGCTTTGGTCAGGATGTCGTAGGGCTGCCAGCCGCGTTCCAGCAGGACGTTGACCGCTTCTTCGATCTCTTCTTTAAGACCGTCGTAGAGGTCGTCGAACATCTGTTGAACAAGTTCCTCATCATCGAGTTCCGACAGGATGATATCGTCTTCGTCCGACATGGTGTGCTTCCTTGGCTTGGTCTGGCCACGCATCTGTAAAACAGGCTGGCTGGAAATGAGTGGGAGCCCGGATAAATTAGGGGCGGTGTTTCTAAGTATATTTCGCTTTTTCGAGGCAGATTGGTCTGGGCAATTTGCGACTTGGCGATGTGCAGTTGCGACGTAAGGTCAAAAATATGGTCGTTTAAATCCTTCGTCGGTGAATTTTCTGCGACTGCACAACTGGTTAGCGACGTGACCGTTTTGGCGGCTATGTGGCGGCTATAATGTGTATGTTTCGCGGCGAATTTGGCCGTTTTTTGTGCTTTGAAGAGAATTTGTTTTACCGGATTGCGACGGTGTTTCCTGATTTGGTTCAATTGACTATTAATGAGGGAGGTGAGGCGCATTGCTACAACCTTTGTTGTTGCAAGGTGGTGCGTCGGGTCCTGTAATAAGGGGTGATGGGGCTTGAGTATCTTCGGAAGTATGTCCGGATCGAGACTATTCAGATCTGCCAAATGGCGCGACGTGTGGGTTATGCTGGTGCTGTTGCTTCTGGTTTGGGTGCCGATGTCGGAACTGGACCTTTATGAATGGTTTTATGAAGTATCCCGCGCGCATGAGGATTGGGATCTGGACGAAACGGTCATCTTGCTGCTGCTGCTGCCCTTGCCATTGACCTGGTACACATGGCGCCGCATGCGCGAGGCACAGAAACAGACAGAACGCTTATTGGAATTGGAACGTCAACTGTCGCATGCGCGGAAAATGGACGGGCTGGGCACGCTCGCGGCGGGGATGGCACATCAGGTGAACAACCAGTTGCAGCCGGTCATCGGCCTGTCAGAACTGATTGTGGTGCAAACGGCCGAAGAAGATCCCAGGCTGCGGCAATTGGAAATGATCCGCGACGCGGCAATGCGGGCGCGAGGATCGCTGGATACGGTTCTGCGCATCTCGCGGCGCAGAAATGAATTTGGGGGCGAGGTGGATGTCACTCAGAACATGGCGGATCTGGTGGATATGCTCAGCCTGAGTTGCCCCAGTGATGTGACCTTTCTGCCGATTATCTCAGACGCGCTGCCGGAGCCAAAAATGGCTTGGGATGATTTGGAAAGTGTGATCATGAATCTGTTCTCGAATGCCTTGGCCGCAATTGGTGGGGCGCAGGGCAGCGTGACCTTTACTGCAACGCCGGGCCAGATGAGCGGTGTCGATGGTTTGTTTCTCAGTCTGTCGGACACAGGTGTAGGCATCACGCCGGATATGTTGAGCCGTATTTTCGAACCCTACTTCACCTCTAAGCCGGTGGGTGAGGGGACAGGCCTTGGTTTATGGCAGGTGCAGGAACTTTTGCGCAATGTCGGGGGGCAGATATCGGTCGATTCACAGCCTGGTAGCGGCGCCCAGTTCAAAGTCTGGGTGCCAGGGATCTTTCGCGCCGAAGACAACCATTGGACCAAAGGCAGCGTGGCAAGAGAGGCCGCCGGATGAAACCAGACCGGCGTCCGACAGTGTCAGGCGTCCCAAAACGCAGGCGAAATCCGCCAAGGCCCAGAACCTACAATGCAAAGAATTCTCATCAGCGGACCCTAAATGGCACATATTCTACTGATCGAAGACGACGCTGCAGTACGCGACACTTTTGAAATCATCCTTGGCGCTGACGGCCATCAGGTCACGATGGCAGCGGATGGGCTGCAAGGTCTGTCCTTGCTGCGCACGCTGAAGGTGGATCTGGTGCTGACCGATATCATCATGCCCAATTGCGACGGGGTCGAAGTGATCCGCGCATTACGCAAGCGGGCGGATGCACCGCCGATCATCGCCATTTCGGGTGGGGCGCGAACATCTGCCGTGAACTATCTGGAGGTGGCGAAATTGCTGGGGGCACAGCAGATTTTGTCAAAACCGGTGGGCGCGATGGAATTGTTGCGCACGATTTCGGATGTGTTGGCCGCCCAGCCGGTGAAATAGGCTGGACGGCGTTTTTCGTTCGTTGACAGCGCTTAGCTGCGGCGGCGGCCGCGGCGTTCGCGCTTGGGCGCGTCTGCGTCTTCGCCGGTACCGTCGGAGGCGGAGGAGAAGCCACCAAGCGCCTCTGCCACCTGTTCCAGTGACGGCCGGGGGCCACGCTCGCGGGTTTCCAGTGCGGCGCGCATCGCGCTGAGGTGTTCGGGCATGGTGCCACAGCAGCCACCGATGATGGTCGCACCTGCATCACGGGCCAGAACTGCGTATTCGGCCATCAGCTCAGGTGTGCCGTCATAATGGATGTGACCATCGACGTATTTCGGGATGCCGGCGTTGCCTTTGGCAATCAGCGGGCGCTCTGACCCTTGGGCGGCAAAGCCCAGCACGGTACGCATCAGATCCGCCGCGCCGACGCCACAGTTGGCACCAAAGGCCAGTGGTGGGTTCGGCAGTTTCTCCACCATTTCGGTCATCTGCGCCGAGGTCACGCCCATCATGGTTCGGCCTGCGGTGTCAAAGCTCATGGTGCCACACCACGGAATATCCGCCAGTGCAAAGGCTTCGGCGGCGGCGATGTATTCTTCGGGCGCGGAAATGGTTTCCAGCCACGCAACATCTGCGCCGCCTTCTTTCAGACCTTCGGCTTGTTCATGGAACATCTCGACCGCCAGCTCATGGGTAAGCGGGCCCATGGGGGCAAAGATCTCGCCGGTCGGGCCGACTGAACCGGCAACGATGATGTCGCGGTCCGAGGCGTCTGCCACCTCACGGCCGATCTCTGCCGACATGCGCGACAGTTCGCGCGCGCGATCGCCGGCATCATGTAGTTTCAGACGCGATGCGTTGCCACCAAAACTGTTGGTCAGGAACAGATCACTGCCCGCATCTACAGCCATCTGGTAAAGCTTCTTGATGCGGTCAGGGTGCTGTTCGTTCCACAGTTCCGGCGCGTCGCCAGATTGCAGCCCCATATTGAACAGGTTGGTACCGGTTGCGCCATCGGCCAGCAGCCAGTCGCGGGTTTCAAGAATGCGGGAGAGGGCGTTGGTCATAAGATCAGTCCAATGCTGTGATCAGGTCATTAGCGATTTCCCGCGCGCACGGGCAGGCGGGATTCGTCGAACGCTATAGGGCATCGACATAAAGGCCAAGGGGCAGGTCCCTGCAAATACGCAAAAACGCGGCGAGGATCGCCGCGTTTCGTCAGTCTTCGTCTGACATGCGTCAGTATAAGTGTCGATCAGTCGGCAGTTTTCATCATCTCTGCTTTGATCATGCTCAGCAGTTCGCCACGTTTGGCGCGAATGGCGGTGGCGTCGGCTTTGCCTTCCAGATCGCCTGCAACCTTGCGCACCACGTCTTCGTGACCTGCTTCTTCGAAATCGGCTTTGATCACGGTCAACGCGTATTCCTCAGCTGCGTCACCCGATAGGCCCTGCAGGTCTGCGGCCCATAGCCCCAGTGCCTTGTTGGCGCGGGCTTCTGCCTTAAACTTGGTTTCTTCATCATGGGCGAATTTTGCTTCAAATGCGGCTTCGCGTTCGTCAAAGGTGCTCATTGCCTTGTCCCTTTAGTTGTCCTGTTAGTGTAACGGCGCCCTAGCTATGTGCCATTCGGGGCATTGCTGCAACATGATGCAGATCAAAACACATCTGGAAAGCTGCGCAAGTCAAAACGCCCGCCTAGGGCAGATCCGTTCGGATCGGCCACGGAGGCTAAGACGGGGGCTAAAATAGCGGTTGTTCGGTGCGTTTTGATTAGGATGTGAACTGCGCAGAGAACAGGACAGAGCAATGACATTCTTCACCCGCCTTCTGGGACAAAACGATGCCGCCGAAGCGGTGGTGGCCGCCGCCACTGATCTGGCCGACCTGACGCCAGAGGCGCGCGCGACATTGGCGCCTGCGGTGCTGACCATGGCGGCAGATGGTCGGGTGGCAGAGGCGGAGCATGCTATGCTGCAAAACCTTTGTGCTTTTAGCCCGATCTATGCCCGCCTGCCGGCTGGCAGTGTGGACGCGCTGATCGACAGCCTGTTGGATGAATTCAACACCAAAGGCGCCGAGGCGGTGATTGATCATGCGGCTGCGGAACTGGCGATGCCATTGCGCGAAACAGCTGTCTGTTTCGCCATGCGGGTGGCGATGGTCGATGGCCATCTGGCGCACCGTGAGAAACAGGCGTTGGCGGAAATCGCCGAACGGTTCGCACTGCCCGATGACACATTCGCGCAGATCGTCGATGTCGTGGGCATGTTGCAACGGGCCTCTGATGCGTCCTGACGCCGGCTGACGGCACAAATTTGCTGCGCAGCAGCGTCGCGGGGCCATTTACACGTTACATTCCTGTGACAGAGGGTGCTCAGCACGCTTGCGACAAAGGCGTTCTTGCCCTAAGAGGGCGCCAACCCCGGGGACTCGGCCCCGGATCACTGACGGAGTGGTCATGGCACGGCGCAAGAAAATCTACGAAGGCAAAGCAAAAACACTGTATGAGGGCCCGGAACCGGGAACTATCGTGCAATACTTCAAGGATGACGCCACTGCGTTCAATGCCGAAAAGAAGGACGTGATCGAAGGCAAAGGCGTTCTGAACAACATGCTTTCGGAATACTTCATGCTGGGTCTGGCAAACGTCGGCGTTCCCACCCACTTCCTCAAACGTCTGAACATGCGCGAACAGCTGGTGCGGTCGTGTGAGATCATTCCGCTGGAAGTGATCGTGCGCAACTATGCCGCCGGTTCCATGGCAAAACGCATGGGCATCGAAGAGGGCACGCAACTGCCGCGTCCGATCGTCGAATACAGCTACAAGGACGACGCATTAGGCGATCCGCTGGTCCCCGAAGAATATATCGCCGCTTTTGGCTGGGCCAGTCAGCAGGACATGGACGACATCCTTAGCATCGCGCTGCGGGTAAATGACTTCCTGTCAGGTGTCATGTACGGTGTTGGCATCAAGTTGATCGATTTCAAGATCGAAATTGGTCGCGTGTTTGAAGGGGATTTCCAGCGTCTGGTGGTGGCGGATGAGATCAGCCCCGACAGCTGCCGTCTGTGGGACATTGAAACCTGCGAAAAGCTGGACAAGGATGTGTTCCGCCGCGACCTTGGCAGCCTGACCGACGCCTACACGGAGGTTGCAAACCGGCTGGGCGTTATGCCCAAAGGCCAGCCACCTGTGTCCAAGCCTACCCTGATCAACTAATCCTTTCGCCCGGTGTCATGCCGGGCGTTTGCATATCAAGATAACGACTGAGACCGGAGAGACGCACATGAAAGCTCGCGTACACGTCATGCTGAAAAACGGTGTTCTGGACCCCCAGGGTGAGGCCGTGCGCCACGCGCTGGGTGCGCTGGGCTTTGGGGGCGTCGAAGGCGTCCGTCAGGGCAAAGTGATCGAACTGGATCTGGCCGATGGCACCTCGGAAGAGACCGTCAAAGAGATGTGCGAGAAGTTGCTCGCCAATACCGTGATCGAAAGCTACACGATCGAACTGGCCTAAGCCGCGACCATCCAATCAAGAGGAGAGAGCACATGAAAGCTGCTGTCATCGTCTTCCCCGGTTCCAACTGTGACCGCGATCTGGCTGTGGCCTTTGAGCGCGCTGGCGCCGATGTCACCATGGTCTGGCACAAGGACACCGACCTGCCCGAAGGGATCGACATTGTCGGCATCCCCGGCGGGTTTTCCTTTGGTGACTACCTGCGCTGCGGCGCAATCGCTGCCAACTCGCCTATCTGCCGGTCTGTGGTAAAACACGCCGAACGTGGCGGTTACGCGCTCGGCATCTGCAATGGGTTCCAGATCTTGACCGAAACCGGCTTGCTGCCGGGGGCACTGATGCGCAACGCAGGGCTGAAGTTCATCTGCAAACAGGTGGGCCTCAATGTCGCAACTGCCGACAGTGCCTTCACCGCCGGTTACAGCGCGGGCCAAGAGGTGACCATTCCGGTGGCGCACCACGACGGCAACTACAACGCTGACGCCGATCTGCTGGCCCGTCTGCAGGGCGAGGACCGCGTGGCCTTTACCTACACCGAAAACCCCAACGGGTCGGACGGCGATATCGCTGGCATCCTGTCGGACAACCGCCGCGTGCTGGGAATGATGCCGCACCCTGAACGTGCGGTGGATCCCCGCCATGGTGGCGCTGACGGATCGGCAATGTTCCGCAGTCTGATGGATCAACTGGTCAGCGCATAACGATGTGCCCTTGCAGCCCCTACGGGGGCTGCTTTACCTTTGCGCCATGTCTGCGCTGCCCAACCCTTCTGCTGATTCAGCCGTATCGCCGTTCCAACGTGCGCCCTTGACCTCTTGGCGTGTGCGTATCGCGCTGGCGATGCTGTTTGTGCTGGCGGTGATCACCGTCGTTGTCACCAATGTTTTGCTGACCGACCGGTTCACCGAAAACACCCGCAACCGCGCCGAGCTGCGCCTTGCGCTCTATTCCGGCAACTTGCTGTCAGAGCTGCGCCGCAACGCGATTGTGCCACAGCTCTTGTCGCGCGATCCGGCCCTGATCGGGGCGCTGAATTCGTCGGATTATTCCAACTCCTCGCAGCGGTTGATTTCGTTTGTAGAAGAGATTGGGGCGGCCTCGTTGATGTTGCTTGACTCCGACGGGCGCGCGGTGGCGGCGACCGACCGCAATCGTCTGGGCAGTCAACACCGCATGTCGCCTTATTTCGTCAACGCTGCAAGGGCGAGTGAGACGTTGTTCACGGTGCTGGAGAATGAGACTGGTGGTTACAGTTTCGTTTATTCGCGTCGGATTGAGGATCTGGGTCAGCTCCTCGGTGTGATCATGGTTGAGGTGGACCTGCACAAGTTTGAACGCGCCTGGGCGGGGATTTCTGATGCCGTTCTGGTGACCGACAGTACCGGTGCAATCATTCTGGCGACAGAGCCACGCTGGCGGGGCAAAACCGAAGGGGAGGCGCTGGTCAAAGCGCCGGCGCAATCGGCAATTCAACGCGCGCTGCAGGCCACCGCGGATTGGACCGCGCTGCCGGCAGATGCCTATGTGCAGGGGCAGGCCGTGATGCGGATGGAAAGCCGCATTCCCTTCCGTGGATGGCACATTGCCAGCTTCACCACATACGAGAGCGTCCGGGACAAGGTGAACGGCGTTCTGGCGTTAGAAATTATGGGATTCGCCATGCTGCTGGCGCTGGCGTTTTATGCGCTCAGCCGCAAGACGGCGGGGCGCATGGTGCTGTTCCAACGGGAATCGGCAGAGCTTCGCCAATTGAATACGCAGCTCCAGCGGGAAATCGCCGAACGCGAACGGGTGCAGCAGACGCTTGCAGTGGCCGAGCAGACGCTTGCGCAATCCTCAAAACTCGCCGCATTGGGCGAGATGTCGGCAGCGGTCAGTCACGAGCTGAACCAGCCCTTGGCAGCGATGCGGACCTATCTGGCGGGCGCGCGTCTGCTCCTCAACAGAAACCGGCCGGATGAGGCGCTGTCATCGTTTCAGCGGATCGATGATCTGATTGATCGCATGGGGCAAATCACCCGTCAGCTGAAATCTTATGCGCGTAAGGGTGGCGATCACTTTACCCCTGTGAATATGGGCGATGCGCTGGCCTCGGCCCTGTCGATGATGGAGCCGCAGTTGAAAAACCGTAAGGTGCAGATCAGCCGCGTGATACCGGATGAGCCGGTCCATGTGATGGGGGATCGTGTGCGGGTGGAGCAGGTGATGGTGAACCTGTTGCGCAATGCGCTGGACGCCACCCAATCGGTGGATGAGCCGCAGGTCGATCTGATCCTTGCCGCCGGTGAAACCGTCACCCTCACTGTGCGCGACAACGGGCAGGGGATTGAGGATCTGGATGCACTCTTTGAACCCTTCTACACCACCAAGCGCCCCGGCGATGGCGTTGGTCTGGGGCTTGCCATTTCCTCGGGGATCGTGAACGACCTAGGGGGACGCCTCTTGGCACGCAATGCTGAGGGTGGGGGGGCTGTATTTGAAATGCAGCTGCCTATCTTAACAGGTGAAAGTGACATTGAGGCGGCCGAATAAGGGCCGGTATGATCATGGCAAAAGCAATGAAAATCGCCATCGTAGACGATGAACAGGATATGCGTCAGTCGATCAGCCAGTGGCTGGCGCTGTCGGGCTATGACACGGAAACCTTCGCCAGTGCCGAAGACGCGCTGAAGGCGTTGGGGCCGGATTACCCGGGTATTGTGATTTCGGACATCAAGATGCCCGGCATGGACGGGATGCAGTTTCTGAAGAAACTGATGGGCAGCGACAGCGCCCTGCCGGTGATTATGATTACTGGCCATGGCGATGTGCCGATGGCGGTCGAGGCAATGCGCGTTGGCGCGTTCGATTTCCTTGAAAAGCCGTTCAACCCTGACCGGATGACCGAACTGGCCAAGAAGGCGACCAATGCCCGCCGCCTGACGCTGGACAACCGCGCTCTGCGTCGTGAGCTCTCCGATGGGGGGCAACTGATGAAGAAACTCATTGGTTCCGCCCCCGCAATGGAACGGCTGAAAGAGGATATTCTGGATCTGGGTCAGGCCGACGGCCATGTGTTGATCGATGGCGAAACAGGCACCGGTAAAACGCTGGTGGCTCATGCGCTGCATGCGGTTGGGTCGCGCGCAGGCAAGAAGTTCGTGCTGCTCTCCTGCGCAGCGTGGGATGAGGACGCGCTGGCCAAGCGCCTCTTTGGTCCGATGCTGCCCGAAGACAGTCAACTGCCCGCCGTCGAAGAAGCCCGGGGCGGCACGCTGGTGCTGGAAGACGTCGAGGCGTTGAGCGATAGCCTGCAGGCGCGGCTTTTGTCCTTCATCAACGATCAGGGTACACCTGCGGAAACCCGCGTTGTGGCGATCTGCAATATGCAGGAACAGGACCGTACCTGCGAAGACGCACTGCGCTCTGATCTGTTCTACCGCCTGGCCGCCCTACGCATTACTCTGCCGCCGCTGCGTCAGCGGGGGGAGGATATCCTGACGTTATTTACCCGCCTTAGCGAACAGTTCGCCGATGAATATGGATGCGAAACCCCGCAAGTGTCGGCGCAAGAGGCGGCGCAGCTGTTGCAGGCGCCGTGGCCCGGTAACGTGCGTCAGTTGATCAATCTGGCAGAACGCGCGGTGCTGCAATCGCGTCGCGGTTCCGGCACTATTGCTTCGCTCTTGATGTCGGATCATGAGGACATGCAACCGGTGATGACCACCGAAGGCAAACCGCTGAAGGAATATGTCGAGGCCTTCGAGCGCATGCTGATCGACAATACCATGCGCCGCCACAAAGGTTCCATCGCTTCGGTGATGGAAGAGCTGTGCCTGCCGCGCCGGACGCTGAATGAAAAGATGGCGAAATACGGTCTGGCCCGCGCTGATTACCTGTAATGCCTGACGCCTACCTTTTTGACATGGACGGGCTCTTGCTGGACACGGAACGTCTGGGGATGGCCTGTTTTGTCGATGTCATGACAACGCTTGGCGTGGCGGCGCATGTGTCGGAACCCTTTGGTTTGACTATGATCGGCACCGCTGCACCAGAAGGACGCCGCTTATTGGCGGGATTCTTGCCGGCGGATATCACTGTCGCAGAGGTCGAGGACCGTTGGACCGCTGCCTTCGATCTGGCCACACAGGCTGGCGTTCCGGTGAAACCCGGTGTGGCAGATCTGTTGTCAGATCTGGCGGGGCAGGGGGCGCGGATGGCTGTTGTCACCTCCACCAGTGGCGACCGCGCACGTCATCATCTGGAACGGGCCGACCTGCTGCGTCATATGGATTTTGTCATTGGTGGCTATGAGGTGCCGACACCTAAACCAGATCCTGCCCCCTACCTTATGGCGGCGGATCGTCTGGCTGTTGACCCAACACGCGCCGCTGCATTTGAGGACAGCGATCGCGGAATTGCGGCGGCCGTGGCCGCCGGATGCCACGCGGTGCAGGTGCCTGATCTGCGTCCCGCTGGCAAACCGTTGCCTGCGCTGGGACAGATGGTCGCGACCACATTGGCAGAGGCCGTTGCGCAGGCACAGGCCAGTGCCGTACGGGGGCGTATGGGGTAAGTGCTGGGCGCAAGGGCTAGGGCGAGTTTGATCTGTCGCCATTTGTCGCGACAGCACGTTATTGGTCAGCCCGTGAGCGACGCACATGCAATGGGATGTAAAACCCTCCCGAAAAGGGGGGAGGCGCATTTTCCCCATTGTATTTTATCCCCAGCCCGCACTATGGTCGAGCCACGGGTGTTGTGGATAAATCCACCCCCTGCATGAGTTTCGCTGATCGACAGATTGGCCGACGGCCCACAAATGACTGGCCTCGACCCTTCGATCAGACCGATTGAGCCCGCGCCGCGATCTGCGTGAACGGGCTGTTTAGACCGCCTGAGGTTGGCTTGAACCAACTATAGGCCCAAGTAATGGGCGCGCTGCGCGAGGGGCTAAAACCCGCCAGCAGCGTCCGGAGAGAAACGCGATGAGGCGCGCGAAACCTACGAGTTTGACTGAGACGGCTGCCTGCAGCCGGTCCAGTCGCGCGTCCGCACTCGCCCCTGACAGACATCCGCCGCAACAGGTCGGGCCCCCGGGTCGGGCCGTTTTGCAGCGATGCAAACGGACAACATGGCAAAGAAAATGCTTATCGATGCCACCCACGCGGAAGAAACCCGCGTTGTGGTGGTCGACGGAAACAAGGTTGAGGAATTCGACTTTGAATCCGAAAACAAACGTCAGCTTGCTGGCAACATCTATCTGGCAAAAGTCACCCGCGTAGAGCCTTCGCTTCAGGCGGCCTTCGTGGATTATGGCGGAAACCGCCATGGTTTCCTCGCTTTTTCGGAAATCCATCCTGACTACTATCAGATCCCGGTCGCTGACCGCGAAGCCCTGATGGAAGAAGAGCGCGCCTACGCCGAACAGCAAAAGGCCGAAGAGGAAGAAGAAGAGAAAAAGCCGCGTCGCCGTCGTTCGCGTTCGCGTGCTGCATCGGCCAAATCCAAAGACGCCAAGGCCACCAAAGAGGTAGAGGCATCGTCTGAAGAGGCAGCCCCCGTTGTTGATCAGGCGACCGCCGAAGGCGGCAGCGCCATCGCGGGCATGGAAACCATCGACCTGACGGACAGTGGCGTAGAAGCTGTAGAGGCAAGCGAAGTTGGTGCCGCCGATGTGGTGGAGGCAGGCGAAGGCCTGTCGCCTATGGAAACCGTTGCGGAAACCCCCGTTGAAGAGCCGTCTGAGGCGACCCCAGAGGAAACCGCCGCAGATACCGCCGCCGAAGAAACCGCTGCCGAAGAGGCGCCGGTTGCTGAAGTTTTAGCTGAAGAAGCCGCCCCCGCTGAGGAAGCTCCTGCTGAAGACGCAAAAGCCGAAGAGGCGAAAGTTGATGACGCAGCTGTAGATGATGCGAAGGTTGACGATGCGGCTGCAGATGCAGTGTCATCTGATGATACCCCTGAAGACGCCTCTGACGACTCTGATGATGAGGATGAAGACGGCGACGACAAACTGGACGCGACGGATAAAGACGACAGCATCGAATCTGTTGCCGATGAAGATGACAGTGCAGATATCCGTCCCCGCCGCAAACCGCGTCCCCGTCGTTACAAGATCCAAGAAGTTATCAAGGTCCGCCAGATCCTGTTGGTTCAGGTGGTCAAAGAAGAGCGCGGCAATAAAGGCGCTGCGCTGACCACCTACCTGTCGTTGGCGGGGCGTTATTGCGTTTTGATGCCCAACACCGCCCGTGGCGGCGGCATCAGCCGTAAAATCACCAACGCCGCCGACCGCAAGAAATTGAAAGAGATTGCCAATGAAATGGACGTGCCCAAGGGCGCGGGTCTTATTGTGCGCACCGCCGGTGCCAAACGCACCAAAGCAGAGATCAAACGCGACTATGAATACCTGCAGCGCATGTGGGAACAGATCCGCGAACTGACCCTGCAATCCATTGCACCGGCCAAAATCTATGAGGAAGGCGACCTGATCAAACGCTCGATCCGCGATTTGTACAACCGCGAGATTGATGAAGTTCTGGTCGAAGGTGAACGCGGCTACCGCATCGCCAAGGACTTCATGAAAATGATCATGCCGTCCCACGCCAAGAACGTGAAAAACTACCAGGATCAGTTGCCGCTCTTCGCGCGCTATCAGGTGGAAAGCTACCTCGGCGGGATGTTCAACCCGACCGTACAGCTGAAATCCGGCGGCTACATCGTGATCGGCGTGACCGAAGCATTGGTTGCGGTTGATGTGAACTCTGGTCGGGCCACCAAAGAAGGCTCGATCGAGGAAACCGCGCTGAAAACCAACCTGGAGGCCGCCGAAGAGGTGGCGCGCCAGCTGCGTTTGCGTGACCTTGCTGGTCTGATCGTCATCGACTTCATCGATATGGACGAACGCCGCAACAACAATGCGGTGGAAAAACGCCTGAAGGACAAATTGAAGTCCGACCGCGCGCGCATTCAGATCGGCCGTATCTCTGGCTTTGGTCTGCTCGAAATGTCGCGCCAGCGTCTGCGCCCCGGCATGATCGAGGCAACGACACAGCCGTGCCCGCATTGTCACGGCACTGGCCTGATCCGTTCTGATGACAACCTCGCGCTGTCGATCCTGCGCCAGATCGAAGAAGAGGGCACCCGTGGTCGTTCGCGCGAAGTTCTGGTGAAATGCCCTGTTGGCATCGCCAACTTCATCATGAACCAGAAACGTGAACACGTCGCCCAGATCGAAGCACGCTATGGCCTTTCGGTTCGAATCGAAGGGGATCCCATGCTGGTCAGCCCCGACTTCACCATTGAGAAGTTCAAAACTGCGACCCGCGTTGTGGCGGAACCCACCGCACCTGTTGTCTCGGTCGATTCCTCGCTGATGGATCAAATCGACGAAGAGGCAGAGGCCGAAGAAGAGACGCAGGAAGCTGCAGAAGCTGTTGTTGAAGCGGAAGGCGATGAAGAGCAGAAGCCGAAGAAGCGCCGCCGTCGCCGCCGCCGCCGCAAGGGGGGAGCAGATCGCCCTGAGGGGGAGACCGTAGAAGGTGAAGCCGAAGACGTGGCTGCGGCTGATGCAGAAGCGTCGGAGGGCACCGAAGGTGGCGCAGCTGAGGCAGAGGGCGATGAGGACAAACCGGTGGAAAAGAAACGCCGCCGTCGTCGTTCACGTCGCAAGAAGTCCGATCAGCCCGCTGAGGCAGAAAATGCTGAGGCAGAAACCGCTGAAGCAGACGCGGAAGGTGAAGCAATTGAAGCGGCAGCTGAAGGCGCGGGCCGCGCAGAGGCCCCCGTTGAAGCCACAGCCGAAGAGGCATCCGATGCAGAGGCCCCCGAAGCAGAAACTGGGCTTGTAGCCGCAGAACTCACCGAAGAGCCCACTGAAGCCGCGGCCGAAGAGGTGAAAGCCGAAGCGGAGCCTGCAGCAGAAGAGGTCGCTGTCGAATCTGCGCCTGCAGAGGCGAAAGCAGAGGCCGAGGTTGCGGCGGCAGAGCCTGAGCCTGAGCTGGCGGCAGAGACTGTCGTTGCAGAGGCTGCAGTGGCCCCCGCCGTCGAAGAGCCAGCCGCCCCCCCGAAGCCCAAGCGTCGGGGCTGGTGGTCGATCTAAGAGCTTTAAACAGAACCTAAAAAACGCCGTCCTCCGCAAAGAGGGCGGCGTTTTTTGTCTGCCACGGCTGCGGGTCGCGTCACTGTAACCATTTGGCACGGGCTTGTGACATCGCGTCAGGTGACAGCGGCGCGCGGATTCGCTACGCAGGCGCTATGTTTGGACTCGAAAATATCAGCATCATTGATGCCGCCCTGTTGCCCGCCATGGCGATTGCCCTGTTTGCTGGCCTGATTTCCTTCCTCAGCCCCTGCGTGCTGCCGATCGTGCCGCCTTATCTGGCCTATATGTCCGGTGTGTCGATCACTGACCTCAGCGAGGGCCGTGCAAAGTCCGGTGCTGCCGTGGTGCCAGCGCTGTTCTTTGTTCTGGGACTGTCGACGATTTTCCTGTTCCTTGGTTTCACGGCCTCTGCCGTGGGCACTCTGTTTTTACAGTATCAAGGTTGGTTCAACTCTATCGCTGGTATTTTGGTGATGATCTTCGGTGCGCATTTTGTCGGCGTGTATCGCATCGGCTTTCTGGACCGCGAGGCGCGTCTTGACGCCGGTGATCGCGGTGGATCGGCCTTTGGTGCCTATGTGTTGGGTTTGGCCTTTGCCTTTGGCTGGACGCCCTGCATCGGCCCGCAGCTGGGCGCGATCCTGTCGCTGGCCGCATCTGAGGCCTCGCTTGCCCGTGGCACGATGTTGCTGGCGCTTTATGCGCTGGGTCTGGGTGTGCCTTTTCTGCTGGTCGCGGCCTTCCTGCCGCGCCTCACCGGCTTTATGAGCTGGATGAAGCGTCACATGGAGCAGATCGAAAAGGTCATGGGCCTCTTGCTGTGGACCATTGGTCTGTTGATGCTGACAGGTGGTTTTTCGGCCTTTTCTTACTGGCTGCTGGAAACCTTCCCGGCGCTGGCACTTATGGGCTGACACACGACAGAGGGTTTTCGCCTAAGTCCCTACAATAAAACACTGATCGGTTGTGGTAACGCGGCAAATCTGCGCTAAGATACGCGCAAAGAGGCAGCGTATGACCGATCAGACTTACCCATCCGTGCGGACCCGTCGGGTTTTTTATATTCCGGGCTATGACCCGATCCACCCGCGCCGCTACCGCGAACTGTACCGCAAAGAGGGCGCGTCGCAGGCCGCTATTTCCGGCTATAATCTGACCCTCAGCCCCAAACGTCTGGACGGCCCCTATGGCTGGCACGTAGAGAGCACGCAGGATGGCCACCATACGGATACGGATGTTCAGGTCCTCTACTGGGTCGATCTGGTGCGCGACAGCATGGATCAGGGCATCGTTCAGACCTACCTGCAACTGGCCCGCACCGCATGGACCTATATCGGCACCGGTGCCCTTTGGCGGCTGATGCGTCTGCGCAAGGGGCCTGTGATTGCCGCGCTTTATCCTGTGGTGTTCCTGATCGTGCAACTTCTGCTAGCCTTGGCTCTGGCGTGGGGAGCTGGCGCGCTGTTGGCACGGCTGCATCCGCTGCTGGCATGGGCTGGACTGGCTGTGGTGCCCTTTGTATTGCGCTGGTTTAAAGCGAAGGACGGAAAGTTTTTCGCCTATTATCTGATGCATGACTATGCCTATTCGGCCAATACGCGCGGTGCCAATCCCGCGCCATTGGAGGAACGGATTGATGAGTTCCGCACACTGATTGCGGAGGCGTTGACCACGGACGTCGATGAGGTGCTGGTCATCGGTCACAGTTCGGGTGCTCACCTTGCGGTGTCCATCCTTGCCGATCTGATCCGCGCCGGCGAGGTACCAGAGACCGGAGCGCGTCTGAACTTTATGTCGCTGGGACAGGTGGTGCCGATGGTTGCATTTCTGCCCGATGCCGACCGACTGCGGCGCGATTTGCATTTCCTGTCTGTACGGGATGAATTGGCGTGGCTGGACGTGACGGCGCCGGGGGACGGCTGTGCCTTTGCGTTGTGCGACCCGGTGGCCGTGACCGGCGTTGCGCCGGAAGGAAAGCGCTGGCCAGTGGTGATTTCCGCCGCCTTCACCCAAACGCTCAGCCCTGCGCGCTGGAAAGAATTGCGCTGGCGGTTCTTCCGGCTGCACTTTCAATACCTTTGCGCCTTTGATCGGCCTGGCGATTACGACTACTTCCGCATCACTGCAGGACCTGAACGATTGGAACATCGTTTCGCCGGTCGCGCACCGTCGAAATCACGACTGGAAGCCCCTGTGAACAAATTCACCTCCATGGCCGCAGAGGTAATGCAATGACCGGCTGCCCCGTCTCTCCCAGGCCGCCGAAGCCAGAGGCGCGTCCTGATAGGGTCTCGCTCCTGCGCTATCTGCGCCTGTTTCGCCGCGACATCCTATCAGCCCAGCCGCAGCGGCTCTACCGTGCCTGGATGGCCGAATTTCGCACGCCGTTTTTCCGCAGCTATATGTGTAACCAGCCGGAATTGGTGGATCTGGTGCTGAAACAACGCCCGGATGACTTCCCCAAATCCGAACGCATCAGCGAAGGGCTGCGGCCCTTGTTGGGCAATTCGGTGTTCCTGACCAACGGTGAGGTGTGGAAGCGGCAGCGCCGTATCATTGATCCCGCCTTTGAGGGCGGCCGCCTACGCGATACCTTTCCCGCTATGTGGCAGGCAGGGCAGGCGGCAGTCGCGCGACTGCAGGGGCTGGCAACGGGTGAGGCTGTGGAGGTTGAGGCACACACCAGTCACGCCGCTGCTGACGTGATTTTCCGCACGCTGTTTTCGATTCCCATCGAACATGAGGTTGCGGCAGAGGTATTTGATCAGTTCCGTGAACACCAGCGTACTCAGCCGGTGCTGAACCTCGGCGCCTTTGTACCGCTGCCACGTTGGTTCCCACGCTTTCACCGCCGCCGTACCAAACAGACGGCGAGGGTCATTCGCCAGCTTATCACCCAATTGACGACGGATCGCATGCTGGCAATCCGCGCAGGCGAGGCGCCTGATGATCTGGCGACCAAGATCATGACCACCGCTGATCCCGAAACAGGTGCCCGTTTCGATACCGAAGAAATGGTGGATCAGGTCGCTATTTTCTTCCTCGCAGGGCATGAAACCAGCGCCTCGGCACTGGCGTGGGCATTGTATTTACTGGCGCTTTATCCCGACTGGCAGGACCGTGTGGCAGATGAGGCAGCGGTACTCGCCAGTCCTGTGCAGCCAGAATTTTCGGTGGTGAAGACGTTGAGGGTCAGTCGTGACGTATTTCGAGAGACCCTTCGCCTCTATCCTCCGGTGCCGATGATGGTGCGCGAAAACACCTGCCCAGAACAGTTGCGCGACCGTAGCGCGCCCGCTGGCAGTCAGATCGTGCTGTCGCCCTGGCATCTGCACCGTCATGAACGCCTATGGGACCGGCCTGATGAGTTTGACCCTACACGGTTTGAGACGGAGAATGGCAAGTCCGGCCTGCGTGATGCCTATATGCCGTTCTCTGGCGGGCAACGTGTGTGTACCGGTGCGGGTTTTGCGATGGTTGAGGGGCCGTTGATCCTGTCACAACTGGTGCGGGCTTACCGGTTTGAGGTGGTGACTGAAAAACCACCGGTGCCTGTGGCGCATCTGACTGTGCGCGGGGGGGATGGAATCTGGTTGCGGTTCACAAAGCGTTAACTTGTCCATCCGGCGTTCCACATTTGGCGACACATTCGGATGGGGCTTTCTGGCGCCAGAAAGCCTACACCACATACACCAGCCGCGCTCAGACCAGTTGTTGGAGCGGCTGTTGGTTACAGAGGCCACTGTGGGCACGCCCCCTTTCGAACCACTTGAAACCCGTGGCACAGGATCAAATTCAGAAAGTGCTGCGCATCACAAATACACGTTTCACATCGTGCCCTTGCCAACGGAAAACATTGCCCGTTCGCGCTGCGCAGGTCGTAAACAGCTCCCTCGGCCAGAGGTCAGGAAAGTGTTTCCTCGCGTGGGCGGATCTGTCTGTTGGTGCATTGTATACTCCTCAAAACGCGACCGAGGATACATGCAACAAAGTTAAAGCCGTCTAAACGGTCTGCATTTTTTCCTGATAGTGCGCCAGCACGAACAACCTGATCTCTGTCGCTAAGCCTGCGTCCAAATCGCGGTTCTCATCAATTTCGGCGGCCAGAACGTTGATTGGCTGACCACGTTCTGCTGCGATTTCTCGAAAGGCCTGCCAGAAGGCATCCTCAAGACTGACCGATGTGCGGTGGCCGCGCAATGTCAGCGAGCGTTTGACCGGACGGTTCATTCCCCGTCCTCGCGGCGCTTGCCGTCAAGGTCGCGGTTTGCTTTGTCAGCGCGCGCCTGGTCCAGCAATTTCTCCGCTTTGTTACGCCCGAATTTCATAGCATTTTCATCTGCTTGCGTGCGTTTCTTTGCGCGTGTTTTGGCTTTGCGAAATTTGTTGAGGTTCACCACAGTCATAGCCAAAACTCTAACAGACAGAGTCTCAAAAAGAAAGGCGACCAAATGGCCGCCTTTCCTACATGATTTTAACCGGATCTTAGTCTTTGGGACCGATCATCTGCTCAGGGCGCACAACCGCGTCAAAGGTCGCCTCATCCACGAAGCCGAGGGCAATTGCTTCTTCCTTCAGCGTGGTGCCGTTCTTGTGCGCGGTTTTGGCAACGGTGGTCGCGTTGTCATAGCCGATTGTCGGGGCCAGTGCGGTGACCAGCATCAGGCTCTCCTTCATCAGCTTGTCGATGCGTGGCTCATTGGCCTTGATGCCGTTGAGCATACGGGTGGTGAAACTGTCTGCCACGTCGCCCAACAACTGCATGGACTGCAGCAGGTTGTAGGACATCATCGGGTTGTAAACGTTCAGTTCAAAGTGGCCCTGCGACCCTGCGAAGGTCATCGCAGCGTTGTTGCCCATCACGTGGGCGGCAACCTGCGTCATCGCCTCTGCCTGAGTGGGGTTGACTTTGCCCGGCATAATCGACGAACCCGGCTCATTTTCCGGCAGGATCAGCTCGCCCAGACCCGAACGGGGGCCGGAGCCAAGGAAACGGATGTCGTTGGCGATTTTGTACATCGCGCCTGCAACGGTCGCCAGCGCGCCGGACATGAAGACCATCGCGTCATGGGCAGCCAGCGCTTCGAATTTGTTCGGTGCTGTGACGAAGGGAAGGCCGGTGATTTCGGCCATGTTTGCCGCTACTGCCTCGCCCCAGCCTTTCTGGGTGTTCAGGCCGGTGCCAACGGCGGTGCCGCCTTGGGCCAGCTCATAGATGCCGGGCAGGGCCGCTTCGACACGGGCGATGCCCTGACGGATCTGGTGGGCGTAGCCGCCAAATTCCTGACCAAGGGTCAGTGGCGTCGCATCTTGCGTGTGGGTGCGGCCGATTTTGATGATGTCTTTGAACTCTTCGGCTTTACTCTCCAGTCCTTCGGCCAGTTTGTTCAGACCGGGCAGCAGCACATCACGTACCGTCATCGCGGCGCCGATGTGCATCGCGGTGGGGAAAGTATCGTTGGAGGATTGACCCATGTTGCAGTGGTCGTTGGGGTGCACCGGATCCTTGCTGCCGATCACGCCGCCGAGGATTTCAATCGCGCGGTTGGCGATCACCTCGTTCGAGTTCATGTTCGACTGGGTGCCGGAACCGGTCTGCCAGACCACCAGCGGGAAGTTGTCGTCGAACTTGCCCTCAACCACCTCGGACGCGGCCTGAATCACCGCATCAGCGATTTTTGCGTCCATCTTACCCGTGGCCTTGTTCTGCATGGCACAGGCCTGCTTGATCACACCCAGCGCACGCACGATGGCGACGGGCTGTTTTTCCCAACCAATGGGGAAGTTCATGATCGAACGTTGGGTTTGCGCGCCCCAGTACTTGTCGGACGGAACTTCCAGCGGGCCAAAGCTGTCGGTTTCGGTGCGGGTGTTTGCCATGATGGACCTCCGATAAAAGCGTTGAGTCTGTCATAACGCATGGGGGCCAAAGTGCAATGCTGTATACCGTGGGATACCGCTAACAGCTCTATTTCCAGCGTGCTGCACGCAGGTGGTTTTGATGGCTGAAATGCAAAACCGCCCAGCGGCGCCGGACGGTCTGATGGCAGTTCGCGAATGCGATCACTTGCGGAAGCTGTCGAGGCTGACAACCTCAGCCTCTTTGGGCGCGTCTTTCTCTTCGAGGATCTCTTCCAAAGCGGCGCTTTCGTCTTGATCCAGCAGGTCGTCGTCCAGATCCTCTTCGCCAAGGTCGTCCATCTCAGGGCTTTCGAAGCGCAGGCCAAATTCGACCGACGGATCCACAAATGTGCGCAGTGAGTCGAAGGGGATATACAGGGGCTCCGGTTGATCGCCGAAATTCAGCGTGACGTGGAAACCGTCATCTTCAACCAAGAGGTTGTCATACCAGTGCTGCATAACCACGGTCATCTCTTCGGGGTAACGCTCCTTCAGCCATTCTGCCAGCACCGCATCAGGGTGGTTGGTGTCAAAGGTGATGAAGAAATGATGCGCCCCCGGCAGGCCATTATCGGCCACGTCTTGCAGCACCTCCTGAATGAGGCTGCGCATGGCGCGGTGCATCAGGTTTCCGTAGTCAATGCTGCTGGACATGTGGTTGCCTTTCTTTGCGCGCGATTTCTGCGTCCGGTCGCTGGTGCGGGTCTGTCTGTAAAAATCATAGTAGATTTGCCACAAAACGGAAGGGCGCTTGCGGAATTGTTGAGAAAATTTTGCAGGCTGGGATCTTGGCTTATGTGGCAGTGTGTCATACCCCGATTGCCCCCCAGCCCAGACCGATCCCTGCCATTATTGCCAACGTCACCAGCATCGATCGTTTCAGCACCAGCATCAGGATCGCCGCCAGTCCGATGAACATGGCGGCCAAGGGGGAAAGCGTGGACCAGACGGGCAGGGGGGCGAAGGCGGTTTGCGTGACCTCCCCAAACAGCAGCTGCATTGCAAACCAGATCGACAGGTTGGCAATAACGCCTGCAACCGCGGCGGTGATCGCGCTCAGCGCACCTGCAAGACGTGGGGCGTGTGTGATCCTCTCCACATAGGGGGCGGCAGCGAATATCCATAAAAAACAGGGGATAAACGTGACCCACAGGGTCAGGGCACCCGCGATCAACGCGGCGCTGATTCCCCCCTGCAGCTGGCCAGCCAGCGTGGCCACAAACTGTGTCACCAGGATCAGCGGCCCCGGTGTGGTTTCCGCCAGCCCGAGGGCGTCCATCATCTGGTTAAGGTTTAACCAGTTAAAGTCCTGCACCACTGCTTGCGTCATATAGGCCAACACCGCATAGGCACCGCCAAATGTCACCACCGCCAGTTTGGAAAAGAACTGTGCTACATCCCACAAGAAGGGGGCTGGCCAGATCAGAAGGGCGGCAAAGGGCAGGGCCCAGAGAATAATGCAGGTCAAAACAGCCCGCCAGTTGAACCGATGGCGGGGCGGCGTGCCGCTCTCTGCTGACGCGGTATCAGGGCGCAGCGCGCCGATCAGCGCGGCCCCCAAAACGACCAGCGGAAAGGGCGTGTTGAGTGCGAAGATGGCGACGAAAGATAGCAACGCGAGTGTCCGCGACACAGTGTTGCTTAGCGCTTTGTTTGCAATTTTCTGAAGCGCCATCAGCACGATGACCACAACAGTTGCCTGCACGCCAAGAAAGGCGGCCTGCACAAGGGGCAGGGTGCCGAACTGCGCATAGGCCAGCGCCAGTGCCAGAATGACCGCAGCCCCCGGCAGTACAAACAGCGCCCCGGCCATCACGCCCCCCAATGTCCCACGTTTCAGCCAGCCAGCGTAGGTGGCCAACTGCATTGCCTCTGGCCCGGGCAGCAACATGCAGAAGGAAAGCGCTGAAAGAAACTGACGTTCGCTCAGCCACGGACGATCCTCCACCAGTTCTTTATGCATCAATGCGATCTGGGCCGCAGGGCCGCCAAAGGACATGAAGCCAATCCGGCCAAAGACGCGGAACAACTCGGACATGGAAGGAGAAGACATGGTTTACCTGCGACTGAAAAGGCGGGGCGGTTGGCCCGTTCTAGCGGGCTTCGCACTGTGCGTATAGCGCAGATTTGTCAGGGATATGTCAGGCTGTGGCGGCCATGTCAGGTCTTGAAAAGATAGGGAAGGTAAGGTGCAGGTTTCTGTTGCCAGGTACCTGCGGACCCCGCCTTAGGCTGCTAGGCGTAAGGACTTAAAGGTCGATTTTTCGGACTGCTTACGCAGCCAGAGCCATCGGAGCACGATTGTTATTGGCAATTATGCTTAACGAACCGATAACGGTGGTATCTCACCGGGACAAAGCTAACCCTTTTAGACGTTCGTCGATCCTGTTTCGGCCCCATGATCCCCCAATAAAGGATGTTTGGTGGAGCCGCCGGGTACCGCCCCCGGGTCCGATCCGCTTATTACGAGCGCGTTTATGTCCATAGTCCCCGAGGGAACACCTGATATCTAGTTGCTTGATCGCAGTTTGAAAAGGGGCGTTGTGCGGCATTTGGGTGTTTGGGGCGTCGGGCTACACGGTTGGTGTTGGTCCTAAGGTTTTGAAATAAGGTCGCCCGTCGTTATTTCGCGCCAGCCGCGCCGGTGAGGCTTTACCCTCACGACTTGGGGGACGCGAGACCCTCACGACTTGGGGGACGCGAGCGAGAGTGTATAGCTGTGCAGTTCATCCAGAACGTTTTCACAGCTCGTCGCCTTGCGATCCGCAAGGGCATCCAGAATTGCGCTATGGAGGTCGACGATAACTGCCCGTGACCGTCGCGTGTAAGTGATCATGTTCATTAACGGCTGCATCGCTTCAATAGCGCCTGCCAATTGATAGGATAGAACGGGGTTGCAGGCGCAGTCGACGAAGGTGCGATGAAAGGAAACGTCTGATTGGCAAAACGTTTCGTCCGATAAGAAGGTGTCCTTCTGCCGTTCGATTTCGAATTTTAATGCGTCCAGCTGTTGGTCTGTCCGGTTTGAGCAGGCCAGCAGCGCACATGCGCGCTCTAACGCAAAGCGCGCTTCGCAGGCGGTGGCAAAGCTGATGCCATTCATGCTGAGCAGCAGAGTCGCGGTGGTCACCTGCTGCGGATAGGCTTGTTCATAGCTCAGCCGGTTCACAAACGCCCCGCCGCTTGCACCGCGTTGTGTACGGATAAGCGATTGCGCTGCAAGGCGTTTCAGTGCTTCACGAACTGTCGGCCGCGATACGGCGAATTGCGCCGCCAGCTCTGCTTCCGACGGAAGGCGCGCATCAACAATCAGGCGGCCATCAATAATAGAATCGCGGATCTCATTGGCAATATCCGCGGATAGATCGGACGCTGCCCGCCGGGCTGGTTTCCGTGTTGAAGGGCGTTTTTCTGAATTGTCTGACATTTCGCTTGGCAAGCCGATTTTTATTTGTCAGACATTTAACGTCTGTCGCAGCGCCATGCAATGTTTCGATGTTTGCCCCTCCTATACCGAACAGGGATTTGGGTGGTGTTGAACGGTTTAGAATCGATGATCGGATTTAATTTGAAGCTAAATCGTAAAGAAAACGTTGATGCAGAGGTCGGTCGTGCTTTCTGGAGGCCGCTTTTGCGTTTTTCAGATCGCAACGAATTTTTGCTGTGGCATTAGGAAAAAATTAACTCGGAGGAGATATCAAATGTTCAATGCGCTGGTGGTTACGCAGAATGAAGACGGAGAAAACGTCGCACAGGTGCAGCAATTGGAACTCTCCGATCTGCCTGCGGGGAATGTGACTGTTGCGGTTGAATACTCGACCGTGAACTACAAAGATGGCCTTTGCATGGGGCCGCGCGGTGGCGGTTTGGTGCGCAGCTATCCACATGTGCCGGGCATTGATTTTGCTGGCACTGTAGAGGAGTCACATGATCCCCGCTACGCCCCCGGGGATAAGGTCGTGTTGACCGGTTGGCGTGTGGGCGAGGTGCATTGGGGCGGCTATGGTCAAAAGGCGCGGGTGAACGCCGATTGGCTGGTCCCGCTGCCTGACGGGCTGAGCACCCGTCAGGCGATGGCTGTTGGTACCGCAGGCTTTACGGCGATGCTGTCTGTCATGGCGCTGGAGGATCATGGCATGACGCCCGGCGGTCGTCCGGTGCTGGTAACGGGGGCTGCGGGCGGTGTCGGATCGGTGGCTACTGCGATTCTGGCGCACAAAGGTTATGGCGTTGCTGCGGTGACCGGACGTGATGAGAGTCAGGAGTATCTGAAATCACTTGGTGCGACGCAGATTGTTGCGCGGGCAGAATTGAATGAGGTCATCAAACGTCCGTTGGAGGGAGAGACCTGGGCTGGTTGTGTGGATGCCGTCGGCGGAGAGATGTTGGCGCGCATTCTGGGGCAACTGGAATATGGTGCTTCGGTTGCTGCTGTTGGTCTGGCTGGCGGGACAGCGATGCCGGCAAGCGTTATTCCGTTCCTTCTGCGTGGGGTCAATTTGCTGGGGATCGACTCGGTTATGCAGCCGTTTGAAAACCGCCAGCGTGCTTGGCAACGGGTTGTCACCGACCTGCCCATGGACAAACTGGAGGCGATGGTGAGACCGGCGACTCTTTCTGATCTGCCGCAGCTGGGCGCGGATATCCTAGCCGGACAGGTGCAGGGACGTGTTGTGGTCGATGTGAACGCGTAAGGGTGGCTAACAATCCGCTACGCTGGGTGAGGTCGCGGCGTAGCGGGATTGAGGTCAAGGCCCTGACCTGCAACGCGTTTGTTGAAAGAGGTTTGAGAGTACTTTATTCAGAAAGCGTTCCGAACACGGTGATCCAAATCGTGGCAGGCTGCGTATTCGGGGCAAAGAAAGGCGTTTTGTTTGTCTGGTTCCGCTATCCCTGCTGCGTCTTGTGCGGCTCCCGTTATTGTGTGGCTGCGGCGTGATTTGCGTCTGGGTGACAATCCTGCTGTCGTGGCCGCAGCTGAAACCGGCCGTCCTGTGATTGCCGTAATTGTCCGTGATCCTCTGTTTGACGCGCTGGGCGCTGCGCCGAAGTGGCGCTTTGGGCTGGGGCTCAAGAAGTTTCAAAAACAATTACAGAGTCTGGGCAGCCGGGTGATCCTGCGCAGTGGGCCTGTATTCGACGTGCTGCGGGCGTTGATGACGGAAACCGGTGCCACGTCTCTTTATTGGAACCGTGCTTATGACCCCGAAAGTATCGAACGGGACAGCGAGGTTAAGGCGCAGTTTGCCGCCGCAGGCATCGATGTGCGGAGTTTTTCTGGCAATCTCTTGCTGGAGCCGTGGAAAACTTCCACCAAAACGGGCGGTCATTTTAAGGTTTATTCGCCGTTCTGGCGGGCGCTTTCTGTGCACGATATTCCTGCACCGATTGCGGCGCCGCAGGTTCTGCGCGCGCCTGATGAATGGCCTGCGTCGGAAACTTTGGCAAGTTGGGGCTTTGGCCACGATATGGGGCGCGGCGCAGACGTTGTGGCGCTCCATCTCTCCTTGGGTGAAGAGGCGGCGCAGGCGCGATTGGATAGGTTTCTGGAAACTGCGCTGCCGGATTATGCCAAGGACCGTGATTTTCCGGCGCGCGCTGTCACCTCGAACCTTAGTGAACCACTGGCCTATGGCGAGATTTCTGCGCGCCAGATTTGGCATCAGACATGGCTGCGCTACCCAAATGGCGAGGCTGAGAAGTTCCTGAAGGAGTTGGCGTGGCGCGATTTTGCCTGGCACTTGACCTACCATGATCCGCACATCCAGACTGGGTGCTGGCGGCAGGAATGGGATCGCTTCAACTGGGACACAGCGGCTGATCACCCTCATCTGATCGCTTGGCAGCAGGGGCGCACGGGCGTTGATCTGGTCGATGCAGGCATGCGCGAATTGTACACCACGGGGCGGATGCACAATCGGGTTCGGATGATCGTGGCCTCTTATCTCACCAAACATTTGCGTATGCATTGGCGGTTGGGGCAGCAGTGGTTTGCCGACACGCTGGTTGATTGGGATGCAGCGTCTAATGCGATGGGGTGGCAGTGGGTCGCTGGCTGCGGCCCGGATGCGGCACCCTATTTCCGAATTTTCAATCCCGACACTCAACAGCAGAAATTCGATGCACAGAACGCCTACTGCCGGCATTGGCTGGGCACGGGAAGCGGGTTTGAAGAGGCGATGCCCTTGTCCTGGAAAGCCTCACGCCCACTGAACCCTATCGTGCCGCTGGCGCAGGGGCGGACCGCAGCGCTTGCGGCTTTGGAGGCATTTAAAGCAACGCAGCCTGAAAAGGTCTGAGCAAGGCTTTCACACGATGATGGGCGACGTGGACTTGATCCGCCTCGCGTTTCTTGTCACCTTTGGGGGAGGGCAAAGTGGTGCAAAAGCACCCTCTGCGGGCGCAAAACCGCGTTCGTTGCGGCGAAAATAACATCAATATAGCTGCATGGTCCTGCTAAAAAACGAAGGGCGAGCAGATGAGTTTAACGACAGCGCGGGTGATCGGTGCCATCCTGATGGGCGCCTTGGGATGGTTTGTATCTGACATGGTGCGGCCCTTGATGCCGGAAAGCACGGTATTTGGCTGGTTCAATCACGTAAATCTGGCGCTTGGTGGCTATGTGGGGTGGGCGATGCTGGTGCCCAAAGATGGGCAGGACGAAGCCAACCCTCTGGCGCCCTTGTCACGCGGGCTGACAGCGGCGTTTTCACTGGCCAGCATTGCCATACTGGCACAGGCTGTGAATGAGATGCTACGTCTGTCGATG
The DNA here is from genome assembly GCF_022347685.1 of Thalassobius sp. Cn5-15. GTDB lineage: Bacteria > Pseudomonadota > Alphaproteobacteria > Rhodobacterales > Rhodobacteraceae > Thalassobius. The sequence goes on along the minus strand of NZ_JAKRGF010000001.1, from coordinate 774,346 downwards.
CGATTGCGCTATTCTAACCCTCTGAAAGCGCTTGAAGATGTTTTTCGCATCATTGCGGAATATGGTGCCATTCTTTTGCACCCGACGGTGATTGGCCCACTGATCATCGGAACGGTTTTGATTGCCTTTATCGTGGGTATGGCCCATAGCCGTTGGAGATAACTTTCCTCTTTTCTTCAATAGGATATGCCCCAAATGCCGGATCTGTTTTTCTTTGGCACCCTGTGCCATGTGCCGCTGCTTGAAACTGTGATTGGCCACGACCTTTCTGGCATCAGTCTGAGTGAGGCGGCATTTCCTGATCACCAGATCCATTGGGCGACAGGGCATGCCTTTCCGTTGTTGGTTAAGGCAGAGGGACAGCAGGCGGTGGGCCTGCTGGCGCGCGGATTGAGTGATGCGGATGTGGCGCGGCTGGTGTACTACGAAGAGGTTTTCAATTTTGACCTAATCTGGACTGAGGTCGTGGAGGATGGGGTGTCACGTCGGGTGCAGATGTTTTGGCCGCCGGAAAGCGGTCACGCACCGGGGGCAGTGTTCCGGCTGGAAGATTGGGCGCCCAAGTGGGGTGATATCAACACCCGCGCGGCGGTTGAGGTGATGCGTCACCAGCCTTGCAAAACCGCGGCAGAGGTGGGCGCGATCTACGGTATGATCCATGTGCGCGCCGCCGCTTTTGTTGCCGCTCAGCGGGAAACGCCTGTTTTGGGGCCCAGCGGAATGCGCCGTGCGCATGTTGAAAGTCGCGATATTTCAATTCCCTACGCCAACTTCTTCGCGATGGAGGAGCGCCACCTGCGTTTTCGTCGTTTTGACGGTTCGTTGAGTGCCGAAGTGGATCGCGCGATCTTTATGTCTGGTGATGCGGCGCTGGTGTTGCCCTATGATCCTGTGCGCGATCGGGTGCTGCTCGTCGAACAGGTGCGCATGGGGCCCTTGGCGCGCGGTGATCATGGGCCATGGCAGCTGGAGCCGATTGCAGGTCGCGTTGACCCCGGCGAGGCACCAGAGGAGGCCGCGCGGCGTGAGGCGCAGGAAGAGGCGGGCCTGACGCTAACCGATTTGCAGGAGATCCATCAGGGCTATCCGTCACCCGGTGCGTCGTCAGAGTTTTTCTACACCTACCTCGGCCTTGCTGATCTGCCGGATGAGGCGGCGCGTCTTGGCGGTGTGGACGGAGAACATGAGGACATCAAGGGGCATGTCTTTGGATTTGCTACGGTGATGGCGATGCTGGATCGCGGCGATATTCGGGTGGGGCCACTGGCCCTGGCGCTGCATTGGCTGGCACGAAATCGTGAAAGCTTGCGCAGAGGTGCTTGAGCATCGCGGCATTGCCGCATAAGTTTCCGTCAAACCTGATGAGGAACGATAATTATGCGCATCGCACGCGATCTGGCTGACGCCATTGGCAAAACCCCCCTGATCCGCCTGAAAGCGGCCAGTGAGGCAACCGGTTGTGAAATTCTGGGCAAGGCCGAATTTCTGAACCCCGGTCAATCGGTTAAGGATCGCGCCGCGCTCTACATCATCAAGGATGCGATCGCCAAGGGGCAGCTGAAACCGGGGGGCACCATTGTTGAGGGCACTGCCGGCAACACTGGCATTGGTCTGGCGCTGGTTGGCGCGTCGATGGGGTTCAAGACCGTGATCGTGATCCCCGAAACTCAAAGTCAGGAAAAGAAGGACATGATCCGTCTGGCTGGCGCTCAACTGGTAGAGGTGCCCGCCGCACCCTACAAAAACCCAAACAACTACGTGCGCTATTCCGAACGTCTGGCCAAAGCATTGGCCGAGACAGAGGAAAACGGTGTGATCTGGGCCAACCAGTTTGACAACGTCGCCAACCGTCAGGCCCACGTGGAAACCACCGGCCCTGAGATTTGGGACCAAACGGGTGGCAAGGTTGACGGCTTTATCTGCGCTGTTGGGTCTGGCGGCACGCTGGCAGGTGTTGGCATGGCGCTGCAGCCGAAGGGCGTGAAAATCGGTTTGGCTGATCCGATGGGGGCTGCGCTTTACAGCTACTATGCGCACGGTGAATTTGCCTCCACTGGCACCTCGATCACCGAAGGCATCGGGCAGGGGCGGATCACCGCCAACCTTGACGGCTTCACCCCCGATATGAATTACCAGATCCCTGATGAAGAGGCGCTGCCTCTGGTCTTTGATCTGCTGCAGGACGAAGGCCTGTGTCTGGGCGGATCCTCGGCGGTAAACATCGCCGGTGCGATGCGCATGGCCAAGGATATAGGCCCCGGCCACACCATCGTGACCATCCTGTGCGACTATGGCACCCGCTATCAGTCGAAACTGTTTAACCCAGAGTTTTTGGCCGAAAAGGGTCTGCCGCAGCCTGAATGGCTCACGCAGGAGCTGCCGACACCCCCTGCGGTGTTTGAAAACCCGTAAATCGGTCAGAGCGATACCCGCTTGATGTATATGACACAGCCCCCCCGCTATGGAACGCCGGCCCGCACCTCTTGGTTCGGGCGTATCGCGGGGGGGCTGTTTTTTGTGGCCCTCCTGTTTGCCGTGACGCTGTTTTCTGCGCCCAGTGTGGTGCAGGCACAGGGTGTTGGGGCCCTGACCCTGTCAGAGGCGGAAAATCAGGATTGGCAAAGCACCGCTCGGCGTGCCGAGTTGGCGCTGGAGGCGGGGCGCGCTTCGGATCGGGTGTTGGATGGGTTGCGGGCCGAACTGGTCGATTGGCGCGAGGTGTTCGTCAAGGCACAGGGCAGTCACGGGCAGCGGATCGCCAATTTGCAAAGCCAGTTGGCAGTTCTGGGCCCGATGCCCGAAGATGGCAGCGAAAGCGCTGAAATCAGCGCGCAGCGCAAGGATCTGACCGACCGTCTGGCGCAATTGAGGGCGCCGGTTGTGGCTGCCGAAAGTGCTGCCAGCCGCGCCTCTGGCCTGATTGCTGAAATCGATACAGAACTGCGTAATCGTCAGGCCGACGCGCTGGTCGCCATTGGCCCTAGTCCGCTGAACCCTGTCGATTGGGGGGAAGGTCTGGCAGAGTTGAAAGATGCTGTTGCCGTCCCGTTGCAAGAGGTGCGGATCAATCTTGGCAACGAATTGCGTCTGTTCCAGTTTCGTCAGAACCTCTTGGCTATTATTCCGCTGGGTCTGCTGGGTCTGATTTTGCTGGCGCGTGGGCGTGGCTGGGCGGCAGAGGCGATGGCGCGGCTGCGGACCTATCTGCAGCGCGATCAAGTCACGCCGCGTGTCATCGCCAGCACCGAGATTTTGACCTTCCTCGTGTCGCTCAGCAAGGTGATCCTGCCGTTAATCGGTTTGATCCTGCTCACGCAGGCGCTGTTGGTCAGTGGCCTTCTGGGGCTGCGCGGTGAGGCGCTGGTGGCACAGGTGCCCCTTTGGGGCGGCACGCTGCTGATTGTTGTGTGGCTGTGTGACAAGCTGTTTGCCGATCCGCCCGCGCCTGCAGTGTTTGAGGTTGATGCCAGCCGTCGTGGGTCACTGCGCCGCATTGGTGGTGGGTTGGCGGGAGCCGTGGTTCTGGCGCAGATCGGTGCGGATTTTGAAGCGCTGAGCGGTCTGGATGAGGTGGCAGGCGTGCTGCTCTCCTTCCCGCTGATGGTTCTTAGCTCGCTGGCTTTGATGCGGCTGGGGCGTCTGGTGCGGGCGCTGGTAATGCCCGGCTTGCTGGCACTGGATACAGATGAGGCTGCGCCACTGCGCCTGCGCGCGGTGGTCCTTCTGGCGCGCGGTGCGATGGTGGTGGCGGTCCTTGCGCCGCTCTTGGCCGCAATCGGCTATCGTAATGCGGCAGAGGCGCTGATTTACCCCGCGATCTACACCGTTGGACTGCTGGCGGCGTTGTTCGCCACTCAGCATCTGGGCACAATGATCTACGCGCTGTTCAGCACCCGCGATGACCCCGAAGAGGCACTGGTGCCCGCATTGGTCGGCGTTGCGCTGGCGGTTCTGGCCCTACCGGTTCTGGCGCTGATCTGGGGCATGCGTGTCACCGACCTGACCGAAATGTGGGGCCAGTTCATGGCTGGCATCACGCTGGGCGACACCCGTATTTCGCCGCGTGATTTCATCGCCTTCGCCATGCTGTTTGCCATCGGTTATGTGATTACCCGCATGGTGCAGGGCGCATTGAAAACCTCTGTCCTGCCGAAAACCCGGTTGGATCAGGGCGGTCAGACCGCGGTGGTGTCGGGCGTTGGTTATCTGGGCATCACGATTGCCGCGCTGGTGGCGATCACAGGCGCGGGCCTGAACCTGTCGTCCATTGCGATTGTCGCGGGTGCGCTGTCGGTGGGCATCGGGTTTGGCTTGCAGACCATTGTGTCGAATTTTGTCTCTGGTATCATTTTGTTGGTCGAACGCCCTATTTCCGAAGGCGACTGGATCGAGGTGGGCGGTCAGATGGGCTATGTGCGCGATATTTCTGTTCGTGCCACGCGGATCGAAACCTTTGACCGCACAGATGTGATTGTCCCCAACGCTGATCTGGTCAGTGGCACGGTCACCAACTACACGCGCGGCAATACGGTTGGCCGCCTGATTGTCAGTGTTGGCGTCGCCTATGGTACAGATACACGTAAGGTCGAAAAGATCCTGAGCGACGTAGCAGAGGCCCATCCAATGGTTCTGGCCAATCCTGCCCCTGCGGTGCTGTTTCAGGGCTTTGGCGCAGATGCGCTGGACTTTGAGATCCGCGCCATTCTGCGCGATGTGAACTGGATGTTGTCCGTGCGCAGTGACATGAACCACGCGATTGCCGAACGGTTCACGGCTGAGGGGATAGAAATTCCCTTTGCACAGCGTGATATCTGGCTGCGCAACCCTGAGGCGCTGCAGCCTCAAGACAGCCAAGCCAAAGCCAGCCAACCCCAAGAGGCCCCCAGTGTCGAGGAGCGTAACATTGACAGAGACGACTAACCCCCTGTTTCGTAAAGATGCCTACCTGCGCGACGCAGAGGCAGAGGTGATTGCGCTGACGCCCGAAGGTGGAATCGTTCTGGATGCTACGGTGTTTTACCCCACCGGCGGCGGTCAACCCGGCGACAGTGGTCGGATCACCTGGTCCGGCGCAGAGATGCAGATCGCCACCGCCGTCAAGGGGGAGGCAGGCAGCGTCATTCTGGTGCCCGCAGAACCCACCGCGCTGCCAGCTGTAGGCACGCGGGTGGAACAGCATTTGGACTGGAATCGTCGTCACCGTCACATGCGGGTGCACACCGCGCTGCACCTGTTGTCTGTGGTGATCCCGCTGCCGGTCAGCGGTGGCAGTATCGGGGTGGACAAGGGGCGTCTGGATTTCGATATGCCTGAGGCGCCGCAGGATCGCGACGCGATCGAGGAGGCGCTGAATGCGCTGATCGACCGTGATCTGGAGGTGACCGAAGACTGGATCAGCGATGAAGAGCTGGCAGCCAATCCATCGCTGGTGAAAACTATGTCAGTGATGCCGCCGATGGGGCAGGGACGGGTGCGTCTGGTCCGCATTGGAACAGAGAGCGATCAGGTGGATCTGCAGCCCTGCGGTGGCACCCATGTGGCGCGCAGCAGCGAAATCGGCCGTCTGCGTCTGGGCAAGATCGAAAAGAAGGGTAAGCAAAACCGCCGCGTTTACGTGCATCTGGACAACTGACGGCTTAGGCGTCTCAGTGGGTCTTCAGGCGGCGGTGTCTTCTTCCTGCGATTGTTGTTTGGGCGCCTCATGCTCCAACGTGCGCGGTGCCGCACGCTGCGGTTCTGCAGCGGCTTCTTCCGCTTCTGGCAGGCCTTCGCGTGACAATAGAATTGCCAGCGACCGCAGTTCGGGGATCTGCGAGAAGATGATCATCATTGCCACCATGATCGGCACTGACAGGAACATTCCCGGCACTCCCCAAACCGCGCCCCAGAAGGCGAGGTTAATGATAATCCCAAAAGACGACAGCCGCAGCGCGCGGCCCATGAGCATCGGGTCTATGACCGATCCGTTGATGAACTGAATGATGGCGACAATGACGAAAATCGCCGCTGTCTGGCCGGATTCACCAACTTCGACAAAGGACACCAGTGCCACCAGCACCGTAGCCACGATCGACCCGATGTTGGGAATGTAGTTCAGCACAAAGGTCAGGATCCCCAGCGCCACCGCCAGATCCAACTGGAAGAAGCTGGCAACCGCCCAGACCATAATCCCGGTGATGGCACTGACGCCTGTCTTGACCAGCAGGTAGTAGTTCACGCGGTGAATGATCGTCGCGATGATGCGGCTGACCCGTTCAGCCTGCTCCTCATTGCCTGCCAGCGCCACCAGCTTGGTGGAAAACCAGATCCGTTCTGCAAAGAGGAAGCCAACAAAAAGGATCACCAGCACGGTGGCCGACATCAGGTTGCCTGCGCCGCCGGCGGCGGTGCTCACGTAGCTGGCCACATCAATCGAACTGACCGTGTTAAAAACAGAGGTCTGCACATCCTCGCCCAGCCAGGCAAACATGGCCGCCACCGCATGGGGCAGGCGGGCAGCATAGGTCAGGGACAGCGTCAACACGGTGTTAATCTGGCTGAGGATGATCGAGGTCAGCGTCAGCATTCCCGCCGAAATCAGCAGCAAGGCCGTGATAGAAGCCAGAACATTTGGAATGCGAAAGGGGCCGATCCGTTGGCGGGCGATGAAGTTGATCGCGTCGCTGGTCAGCGAAAACAGAATGATCGCCGTCGCTAGCGAGATGAGCAAAAACCGCGCCTGCACCAGTAGGAACAACACCACCGCCAGCGCGATGATGATCAGCGCCGCTGTCTGGGCACGTTCCATCTGGCTGGGTTTCATTCGACCGGTTTCAACCGGTCGGGGGGCTGGAGGGCGGTGAGGACTTTGGTTCATTTCGCAGCTTTCAGAGCGTCTTGCGTCGAGACTATGTTCGATGTGACCTCGGGTTACAACAGTCGGACGCTTATTCTGCATTGGCAGATTGCATAAAACGATCCCCCTCACTGTAACGTGCAACTTGTGTGAGCAGAAAAATTTCACATCGACGCAATATTCTTCACTTTTGGGCTTGCGGCCTGTCGGGGCTTTTTATAGACCCAGCCTCGGACAGGTGGCCGAGTGGTCGAAGGCGCACGCCTGGAAAGTGTGTAGGCGGGGAACCGTCTCGAGGGTTCGAATCCCTTCCTGTCCGCCATAAAAGCCTGCCCTTGTGGCGGGCTTTTTTGTTTTTTATCAAGTGCATGTCGTGCACAGTTCATGTTGGTCAGGGTGTGAATGGCATGTCTGCCTACATGATGGCGAGTCCCGAATTTACAGTTGTATTCGTTCAGAACTGTTAGGTTGATCCGCCTGAGTGCTGCCTTTTTGATCCGCAACAGAGTGTCTTTAAGGGGCATCTGGGGTTTCTGATCAGATGGTTGAGAAGTGATGTTTTCACGATTACGCAGATACTTAAAAGACGTTGCGCAAGCCTGAAGAAATATTACTTCGGCGCTTTGGATTGCCCGAATTTACTCCGGGCCCCACTGCGGCGAAGAGGAATAGCGGCAGACAGGGGGGGGACGGCTGTTCGCGCAGCTCTTCATGATCCTGATGAGTATTGCGCGGATAATGGTCAGAGTCATACCGGACTTAACGCTTTATTTATAAAGCAGCGCGCACCGGGTCAGGATATATCAAAGGCTCCCAGCGATGCTGGGGGCCTTTTTGTTGCGGTGTGCGATGCGCCTCGCGGCAAGGAGGAACATCGCATAAATTACTCTGCTGCGTCGGCAGAGTCAGCGTTCAGTTTGTTGTAGTTCGCTGCGCCGATGTCATCCAGCAGGCCAATTTGGGTCTCAAGGAAATCAACGTGACCCTGTTCGTCCATGATCAGGTCTTCGAACAGGCGCATGGAGGCGTAATCGCCCACCTCATGACAGTATTTGCGCGCTTCTGCATAGAGCGCGACTGCCTCCAGCTCGACCTCCAGATCACAGGTCAGCGTTTCGCGTACGGTCTGGCCGATTTTCAGCGGGTTCAGGGATTGCAGGTTGGGCATGCCTTCAAGAAAGATGATCCGATCAATAATCTTATCGGCATGTTCCATCTCTTCGATGCTTTCTTCGCGCATCTTTTTGGCCAGTTTGGTGATTCCCCAGTCGGCCTGCAGGCGATAATGCAACCAAAACTGGTTCACGGCGGTCAGCTCGTGTTTTAGTGCAGTGTTGAGGTATTCAATAACCTTCTTGTCGCCTTTCATTTCCCATACTCCTTCTGTCTTGCTGGTTGCGCAAGCTACGCAACTCTGCTGGGACTTCTAGATTAGGGTTTGTACGCATAGAGGCAATAAACAATTTCATACAACCCCCGCAATCAGGTGATTTACCAAGGGCATGGTAGATTTTTCCGGGGGTGATGATGGTGCTGGCGTCCGACGCGCGCATCCAGTCGATGGCGTTGTGTACGTCGGTGTCACTGATGACTTGGCAGCTGCAAATAATCATAGTCGGGGTCCATTGTGGCTGCCCCTAGATACCTGACTAAAATTATCAGCGTCAATAGTTGATTTTTTCTGTAGGGAATTCCGGACCTTCGCTTTTCTGTCCGTTCAGTGTCATGCTCCCGCGGCAGAATCGCCGCGAGAGATTTTGGTTCTGACGCTCAATAGCGCCCGATGTTCACGCGCTTTTTTTCCAGAACCTTACCGTCCGCGGACACGGCTTTTACGATCGCGAAATAGCGGTTTCGTTTGCCGCCAGAGCACGGGGGCATGTAACCTTCGGACTTGTACTTGCCGGTTCCACGCGCGGCGGAAATCACTTTGGCCTTGCCGGGCAGTTTACCGACCAGACCGGGCACGGCGTAGAGATCAGCGTTTGATCCTTTGACGGGATAGCCAATGACCCCGTGACCGCCGTCCTTGGAGAGTGGCCGGTAGTCGCGGTCATTGTATTCAACAATCACCCATGTAGTGCCCGTGGGCAGGCCACTGACGGCCATAGGTGGGGTTTTGCCTTTGCCGCCAAAGAGCGTGCATTGCTGGCCAGCGGGTACTTTTTTGCCGTCCCAGCCTCCGCCGAGGGTGATGGACATATCGGCGGCAGCTGCGCCTGCAGTAAGGGTCAGTGCGCAGAGTGTAGTGAAAAGCTTTTTCATAGAATTTTCCCTATAGACGATAATCAAACCCTATCGTCCGTCCTAGTGGTTGCAAGGAAAATTTCGCTTATTGGGATGGGTGCGGTGAACCGCTGTGACCTCCCCGGCGGCGAGAGTACCGCCGGGGAGAATGACTTAAACCTCGACCTCGATCTGACCGATCGGGTTCGAGCAGCAGGCAAGGATGTAGCCTGCCTCGACATCATCATCAGAGATGCCGCCGTTGTGGACCATATGCACGTCACCCGAAGTTTTCTTGACTTTGCAGGTGCCGCAGACGCCGAAAGTACAACCCGATGGAATATTGAGGCCCGCTGCCTTGGCTGCGGCCAGAACGGTGTCGGTTTCACTACAGGTATGGGTAACGTCAGATTGGGTGAAGTGAATGGTGGCTTTGGCCGCGTCGTCCAGAACCACGTCGTCTAGTTCTGGCTGGTCTGCCTCTTCCTGAACTGGCGCACCGAAGCTTTCCTGATTGTAGTTGTCCATGTCAAAGCCCAGACCGGCCAATGCTTCGCGCACCGCGTCCATGAACGGTTCGGGGCCACAGCAGTACACCTCACGCTCCAGATAGTCTGGTGCCATCAGGCCCAGCATCAGCTGGTTGAACTGACCTTGATATCCGGTCCACGGGCTGTAACGGTCGGGCTCTTCGACCACGAACTTCAGGTCGATGCCGGGAACGCGGCTGGCCATCTGTTCCAGACGCTGGCGGAAGATGATCTCCGATGGGCGTTTGGCACAGTTGATAAAGACGATGTCCAGATCCTGACCTTCGTCATACATGCAGGTGGTCATCGACATCATCGGGGTGATGCCGGACCCGGCAGAGATGAACAGGAACTTGTCCGCCTTGCTGGCGGCATTGGTGAACAGTCCGGCAGGGCCAAAAGCCCGCAGCGTCATGCCCGGTTGCAGGTTGTCCAGCATCCAGCGGGTGCCGATGCTGTCTGCCTGCGCCTTGGCGGTGATGGTGACGATACGTGGGCGCGAAGGGGAGGAAGAAATGGTGTAGGTGCGGTGCACCACGCCCCCCGGTTCGCCCGGCGCCGGAATTTCCAGTGTCAGGAACTGACCTGCTTCATAAGAGAAGAGCGCGCCCGAAGGCGCCTTGAACGAGAAACTGGCGGTGTGGGGCACCTCTGGTACGACCGAGACGCATTCCAGCAATTCGCTGTCTTTCCAGATCGCAGACCCGGGGAGGTCGTTCATGTCTTTCATCTCAGTTACTCCGCTGCAACGAGGGTGCGGCCCGTCATGGTGCGGGTCAGCTGGGCGGTATACCAATCCACAAACTGAATCACGCCGCTTTCATGGGTGGGTGAGTAGGGGCCAGGGGTATAGGCGGGCGAGTTGATGCCCTGCTGGTTGTCCTCGACCACGATGCGGTCTTCGTCGTTGGTGTGCATCCACACCTCAGTGAGGCGCTGCAGGTCGTAATCCACACCCTCTTCGGCATCTTTATGCACCAGCCATTTGGTGGTCACTTCGGTTTCCGTCGGGCTGATCGGTGTCACGCGGAAGACGATCGAGTGATCGGGCAGGAAATGGTTCCAGGTGGTGGGGTAATGGAACTGCAGCAGCGGGCCGGCATCCGCGAAGGGCACGCGACCCAGTTTCTTGGTCACAGCTTCTTTGCCGTTCATCGTGTAGCTGACGGCACCGTCCAGCAGCGGCATACGCGCCACGCGGAACTGGCCCCCCTGATCGATTTGGAAACGGGCCGGTATGCCGCCTGCCTCAACACGGTCGAAGTGTTGTTGCAGCACCGGCGGGGTGGAGCCATCACTGACGCCGGTGACGGCAGGATCTTCGGGGTAGGTGCGGCACAGTGATGGGTGGTTGCCCGCACAGTGGTAGCATTCGCGGTTGTTTTCCCAGACCAGCTTCCAGTTGCCGTTCTCGATGATCGAGCTTTCGTAAGCGACCTTGGCGTTGCCCAGATCATGAGGGGCCAGATAGGGTTCTGCCATTGCAGCGAAGGCGTCAAAATCGGGCGCCTCTGCGGCCAGACAGATGTAGACCAGACCGGCCAGCTCGCGGCAGTGTACGCTGCGCAGCCCGTGTTTTGAGGCATCGAAGTCGGGCCCCATATCCCGCGCCCACAAGAGGCTGCCGTCCAGTTCATAGGTCCACTGGTGGTAGGGGCAGACCAGTTTCGGTGCGGTGCCCTTCTTGGCCTTGCAGACAACGGAGCCACGGTGGCGACAAGCGTTGTGGAAAGCGCGAATTTCGCCGTCCTGACCACGCACGATAATCACGCCGTAGTCGCCAACCTTATGGGTTACATAGTTGCCGGGCTTGGGGATTTCGCAGGTGGGAATGGCAAACAGCCACTCACGGTAAAAGACGCTACGCAGGTCCAGATCAAACACACCGGCGTCGGTGTAAAAGTCCTGTTCTAGGGAATACCCCATTTGGCGCTGCATGAGCTTCGCCAGAATCTCGCTATCTTGGAGCATTGCTACCTCCTGTGCCGCTTATGCTGCGGCGCTTCGCTGGAGCAGAAGGCAAGCAGAGGCAGTCCCGGCGCAGACGAGGGGTCGCCGCCGGACACAGAGCCTCCACCGCCACCCGCGGTTTGACTAACATGCAAGGCTGGTTTCCGGACTTAGAAGGGGCTTTCGCCCAATGCTGCACCTTCCCGGGACCCTCGTCCCAGTGGTTTTTGCAGCACCACGCCTTCGTTACCGTTGCGGGGGCAGTGCAGGAATTTCACCAGCTTCCCAATTCTCCGTTGATTCGAGTATGTCGGACCAACGGCACCTTGCAGCCCGAACTTAGTTCCGAAGACCTTTGCTGCGGAGGACAACAAACGACACTTTTAGATCGAAAAACGGAAATCATAACTGTGTCGTGTCTCTGCAATGCAATTTTTGCCGAAGTACACCACGGTACGCTGTGAGGCAGCATGAAAAGACCGTGCAGCATGACGTTTCATTATGCGGATTTCATTTTAAAATTAAATCAAAACAGTCGATTAATCTGAGTCGTTGGAGTGTGATAAAAGAAATGCCCCGCAGGAGGCAACGCGGCGCTATATCGCTGATTTCTTATGCAAAGCTGCGCACCCTAAAGTGGATTTGCTGCGCTGCAGGTGGGGCAGAAGGGGGGCGATAGGGGCAAAAACGACGCCCTGTGTCGTTTGGCAGCGTTAGATGTCAATCGGGCTGTAACCGGCATCGCGTGCGTCGCGCGGACTGACACCGAAATGTTTGCGGAACGCACGGCTGAAATGCGCCGCACTGTCATAGCCGACCTGACGCGCAGCTTCGGCTACGGGCAAGCCATCGGCGATGATCATGCCCTTGGCGCGGTTCAGGCGGGTGGCGGTCAGATATTGGTGTGGTGACGCGCCGGTCACGTTTTTGAACGCACGGTGCAGGACTGCACTGCTCATACCTGCAGTCTGGGCCATGTCGTCAATACTGATCGGTTCTGCATAGTGTTCGCGGATCTGGCTGATGCAACGGGCAATCCGGTCAAAGTGGCTGTCCACCTGTCCGATCGCGCGCAGGGCTGATCCATGCGGACCTTGTAGCGCATGATAGAGGATTTCGCGCAGGATGCCGGGGCCAAGGATCGCGGCATCCTGACTGTCGCACAGCACCGCCATCAGCCTGTCAATCGCGCTGCGCATGCCGCTGTCCATCGGGGCAGGGGTGACGCCCAGCTTGGTGGCCTGATCCGGCTCTGTTCGGGGATCCCCCATGGCGCGATTCAGTTCGTGTAGTGTTTTGCGCGACACATCAATGAACAGACCCAGTAGGGGATCGTCTGCAGAAGCATCTGTTTTGCAGTCAAACGGCATTGGCACCGATAGCGCCAAATAGTGATCGGGATCATAGGTAAAGGTGTGATCGTTTAGATAGCCCGTTTTGTGTCCACGCAGGATCAACACCAGACCGGCGTTATAGATCAGAGGCGCCCGTGGCACCGGTTCTGTCGACCAGAAAAACCGCACCTGAGGCAGGTGGGTTTCCACATAGCCCGCGCCCGGCTCAAAGCCATAGATCTGTTTCAGCTGTTCTAGCATCTGGTCTTGGTCTGTCTGCATCGCCCTTACCTAGGGGGAAGGGGAAACTGCCGCAAGAGGCGGGCGGCACATCATCCGGGGGAGTTTGACAGGATTTGACAACTCTCTGAGAGGTTCTGTCATTCCCAGATTGCCCGATCCGCGCCAGATAAGGGGCAATGGAAATGAAAGGACCTCCCTTATGGCTGATATTTTGAAACCGCTTGTTGTGATCACCGGTGCCTCTTCCGGTATTGGCGCAGCGATGGCGCAGCATTTTGCGGATGCGGGCCACGCGCTGTTGCTGATCGCCCGCCGTCTGGACCGGATTGAGGCGCTGGGTCTGGAAAATGCCATGTGCCGTTCGGTTGATGTGACCGACACTGCCGCCCTGCGTGCCGCGGTGGCAGAGGCAGAGGCGGCGTATGGCCCTGTCGACCTGTTGGTCAACAACGCGGGCCTGATGCAACTGGGTCAGCTGGACACACAAGATCCGGCCGAATGGCAGAACATGTTTGATGTGAACGTACTGGCGCTGCTGAACGCGACCCAAGTGGTTCTGAGCGGCATGAAGGCGCGCGGCACAGGCACTATTTTGAACGTCAGCTCCATCGCTGGCAAGAAGAGCTTTCCCAACCACGCAGCCTATGTCGGCACCAAGTTTGCCGTGTCCTCGATCAGTGAAAACCTGCGCGAAGAAGTGTCTGGTGATGGTGTGCGCGTCATGACCATCTGCCCCGGCGCAGTGGAAACCGAGCTGCTGGGCCACACCACCGATCAAGAGATCATTGATGGCTATGAAGCATGGAAAGAGGACATGGGTGGCGTTCTGGTTGCAGACGACATCGCCCGCACTGCGCTGTTCATGTATACCCAGCCGCAGAACGTGAATATCCGCGACGTGGTCATTGCCGCGACCCGTCAGCCCGCGTGATTTGCTCCTGCCAGTGAACACAGGAAAGGGGATGGCATGCAGTCATCCCCTTTTTATGTCGATAGGATTTGTTGGGTGTCGGGTTTGTTGTGTCGGGTGCGTTACCCCAGCGGATTGCTGGGATCATCATCGCGTTCACCGTCACGGCCATAAAAGCCGGTCGCAACCACAAACTTTTCTGAGCTGTCAGCGCGCGATGCCGGCGGTTTAACGTTCACCACCTTCTTGAACTTCTTCTTCAACAGCTTCTGAAGCTCACCCTCGGCGCCACCTGCCAGAACCTTGGCCACAAAGGTGCCGCCTTGATCCAGAACGTCAAAGGCCAGATAGGCCGCCGCCTCACACAGGGCGATGATGCGCAGGTGATCGGTCTGTTTGTGGCCCGAGGAGGCTGCTGCCATATCCGACATTACCACATCCGCCTGACCGCCCAGCCATTCCTTCACCTTCAGGTCGGCATCATCTTCCATGAAGTCCAGCTGATAGACCTCTGCGCCCGCAATCGGTTCCACCTCTTGCAGGTCGACGCCGATGATGCGACCGATAGCTTTGCCCTTTTTCTCACCCAGCGCGTTGATGCGGGGCACAGCCACTTGACACCAGCCGCCCGGCGCACAGCCAAGGTCCACCACCCGCGCACCGGGCACGAGGAAGCGGAATTTGTCATCCAGCTCTAGGATCTTATAGGCGGCGCGCCCACGGTAGCCATCGGCCTGAGCGAGCTTCACATAAGGGTCGTTTAGCTGGCGCTGCAGCCAGAGGGTCGATGAAATCTTGCGTCCACGGGCGGTTTTCACCGTCACCGTCAGATCACGCTGACCACGGCCTGATGTGTTCTTCTTCGCACCGGGTTTGCCGACGCCGTATTTTTTCTTGCCGGGTTTTTTGGCCATCTCTGTACCCTCTGGGCGGTTCGATTACGGTCTGGACAGTGGCGCATCGACGCCGGAACCGTAGAATTTCAAGGTCTGCGCGGGTTTGGCGTATGTTCAGCGAAAAGCCAAGCCCGATTGGGTCTTTTCCTGACAAATGACGCCAGAAACGGTCCCTATCAGAAGGGCCCATCTTCCAAGACACCATCCGCACTCATCTGCGCATACAGCAACCCCTCGCGCAGGCCACGATCCGCCACAGACAGCCGGTCGGTGGGCCAGCAGCGCAGGAGCGCCTGCAGGATGGCAGATCCCGACATGATCAGCGCCTGACGGTCCTGACCAATGCGGGGATCGTTACGCCGTCCCTTTGGGCCCAGTTCCAGATAGCCGTGGATCACCTTGTCGATCTGATCCGAGGTCATGCGCAGCCCGTCCACCTTGGTGCGGTCATAGCGTTTCAGTCCCAGATGTGACGCCGCAACTGTGGTCACGGTGCCGGAGGTGCCGACAATCTGAAACCCCTCGCGCGCCTGTTCGTTGGCGTAGGGGGCAAATTCAGCCAGATTCTCTTCAAAGAACCAGCTCATCAGAGCAAAGCGGGCGGCATCGTCTTCGACATCCTGAAACTGATCGCGCAGGGTGGCGACCCCCAAGGGGACTGAAATCCAGTCCACCACCTTGGCCGCAGGAAACGGGCTGTCTGCGGTGTGAAAACCGGAATGCAGCCGCATGATCGCGCGCGGGCGGTCGCGTTTTGGCACCGCTGTCAGGTCAATCCACACCAGTTCAGTAGACCCGCCGCCGATATCGACGACCAACAGCTGTTCTGTTTTGGTACTAACCAAGGGCGCGCAGGAAATAACGGCCAGACGCGCCTCTTCTTCGGGCTGGATGATTTCCAGCTGCAGGCCCGTTTCACGACGCACCTGCCTGATAAAATCACGGGCGTTTTTGGCACGGCGGCAGGCTTCTGTTGCGACCAGACGCATCCGGCGCACCTTGTGGCGTTTCAGTTTCTGCTGACAGATCCTAAGCGCCTGTACCGTGCGCCCCATAGAGGCACGGCTCAACCGTCCGGTGCTTTCCAATCCGGCGCCCAGTTGCACCGATTTTGAAAAGCTGTCCACCACATGAAATTGACTGCCCTTGGGTTGGGCAATCAACATACGGCAACTATTGGTGCCCAGATCCAGCGCTGCGTAAAGCTCAGCTGAATCAGGCGGATTGGGCGCGGGGCTCTCAACCGGTTTGGGGAATGCGCCCGCACCTCTGCGACGCTTGGGCGCCATGATCACGCCCTCCATTTCAAGTTGGCCCCAGCGTAGAGCGTCCGGCGATCTGACGCAAGCGGTGGTGTTATACGTCGTAAATATGACGATAGGTCGCTGGACCGCACCGGAATGTCGAAAACTGCCCCCACGTCGCAAACCGGCTGGTTTATGCAAGTAAGACACCGAGGCGGAATCAAACCCCGCGCAACGAAACTGACCCCGCATACAAAGGAATACGACTGATATGCCCGATGTTACGATCGTTTACTGGCGCGATATTCCGGCGCAGGTCATCGTTGGAAAAGGACGCCGTGGCGCCAAAAAGCCGCTGGCCGAACGCTTTGAGCAGGCGATCGACCGCGCTGCGATGAAGATCGGCGCCAGCGACACCGACGCCTATCTGGCAGAGTGGCGCAAGGCGGAACCTTATGAGATGGCCGGTGATCCGGCAGAGATTGTCGCCGCCGAAGTGGCGCGACTGGAGGAAGAATACGATCAGGAACGCATTAAGGCGCTGATCGCAGCTGAAGGATGGGATCGCGGGTGATCCCGTGGTCGCAACATATTAGGGAGGCCGTCATGGCATTGCTGAATTTCCGCAAAAAGGAGGCACAGGGCACCAAACCTGTGAACCCCGAGCTTGAGGCCTTTCTGAAAGGCTACTCGATCGAAGTGATGCCGCGCACCGCGGCCAAGGTCGAAGATTTCCGTGCGCTGTTGCCCGAAGGCACCCGCGTCTATATCGCCCACATCGAAGGCACCCCGATCGAGGATATGGTTGCCACTGCCAAGCGCATCAAAGGCGAAGGCTATGATGTGATGCCTCACTTCCCCGCGCGCATCATCAAGGACAAGGCGACACTGGAAAACTGGATCTCCATGTATCAGGGCGAAGCGGACGTAAAACAGGCGCTTTTGCTGGCCGGTGGTGTTGCCAACCCGCATGGCGATTTCTCCGACTCGATGCAGCTCTTGGATACTGGTCTGTTCGACAAAGCGGGTTTCACCAACCTGCACGTCGCCGGCCACCCCGAGCCGAACCTGGACATCGACCCGAATGGCGGTCGCGCCAATACCTACGCAGCGCTGGACTGGAAACAGGAATATTCCAAACGCACAGACGCCTCGATGGCGCTGGCGACCCAGTTCTGTTTTGAGGCAGAGCCGGTGATTGAATGGGCAAACGCACTGAAAGAGCGCGGTATGAACCTGCCGATCCACATCGGTATCGCGGGTCCTGCCAAATTGCAGACCATGATCAAGTTCGCCATTGCCTGTGGCGTTGGCCCGTCGCTGAAAGTTCTGCAAAAGCGTGCCAAGGATGTGTCGAAGCTGCTGTTGCCGCATGAGCCGACCGACGTACTGACCGATCTGGCGGCACACAAGGCCGCGAACCCAGACTTTAACATCGAAAAAGTCCACTTCTTCCCGCTTGGCGGCATCAAAACCAACGCCAACTGGGCAATCGAAAATGGCGGTGCCTCGGCACAACCCGCCGCTGCACAACAGGATTAATTATGACCCGTACTATCATTGAATCTGCAACCCAAACCGCAATCATGGGTTTTGATCAGCCGTTCACCGTTATCGGCGAGCGTATCAACCCCACGGGTCGTAAAATCCTGAACGAAGAGCTGGAGCGCGGCGATTTTTCCCGCGTGCAGGCCGACGCACTGGCACAGGTTGCCGCTGGTGCCACCGTTCTGGACATTAACTCGGGCGCGGTTTTCTCCAACAAAATGGCCGAAGATCCCCGTTACGCGGACAACAACTTCGTGGAGCCCGAGCTGATGCGTCAGCTGGTGGAAAAAGTGCAGGAAGTGACCGATTGCCCTCTGTGCATCGACAGCTCGGTTCCTGGCGCGCTGGAGGCTGGTCTGGCTGCCGCCAAAGGTCGTCCGCTGTTGAACTCTGTCACCGGTGAAGAAGAGCGTCTGGAAGTGGTTCTGCCGCTGGTTGCCAAATACAACGTTCCCGTTGTTGCAATCTCCAACGACGACACTGGCATCTCGGAAGATCCCGAAGTGCGTTTCGCTGTTGCTAAAAAGATTGTCGAGCGCGCCGCTGATTTCGGCATCCCCGCGCATGACATCGTGGTTGATCCGCTGGTGATGCCGGTTGGTGCCATGGGCACCGCTGGCCTGCAGGTGTTTGAACTGAACTACCGTCTGCGCAACGAACTGGGTGTGAACACCACCTGTGGTGCCTCGAACATCTCGTTTGGTCTGCCGAACCGTCACGGCATCAACAACGCCTTCCTGCCGATGGCGATGGCCACTGGCATGACTTCGGCGATCATGAACCCGGTTGCGATCCCTGTTGGCCCCAAGAAGCTGGCTGAAAAACGCGCCGAGATCGAAGCGAAAGGCATCATCATCCCCGCCGACATGGATGACGAAACCTTCTGCCAGACTTTCGGCATCGGCTCCACCAAGCCGCGCGCTGGCAAGGAAATGGAGGCCATCCGCGCTGCCAACTTCCTGACCAACAACGACGAAGGTGGTGCAGCCTGGATTAAATTCAACAAAGCACCCGGTGACGATGCAGCGGGTGGTCGCGGTGGCCGTCGTCGTCGTCGCGGCTAAGCCATGGGCACTCTTCGGGGGGTATGAGGCTTTGTCTTGTGAACCCCGGACGGTTTCCTGAGATTTGTTGACAATAGAAAAGGGCGCCGACCGGGCGCCCTTTTTCTATGTTGGATCGGTGTAAATGCAGTGGTCAGATCAGGTTCTGATCGCGCCCGATCATCGCCGCATGGGTGCGATTGCGGGCCTGTAGTTTTCGGCTGAGCGTTTTCACATGCAGCTTTACCGTTACCTCCTGCACATCAAGGTCACGGGCGATTTCCTTGTTGGCCTTGCCTTCGCAAATGCCGCGCAGCACGTCCAGCTCACGCGGTGTCAGGTGTACACGCGCCTCTGTTTTGGATGGGGTGTCCAGAAAGGTCTGCGGTGTGTAGATCCCGCCTTGCAGCAGATGCTTAATCGCCGACAACAGGGTTTCGGGATTCATGGTTTTCGGCAGGAACCCCGCAGCACCGGCTGACAGCGCGCCCTTGGCCACTGAGGGGGATGCCGTGCCGGAAATGATTGCAACGGGTGCCCCTTTGCCAATGCCCATCGTCTGGGTCAGCCCGTCGGGCAGAGTCATGCCGGGCATGGTGTAATCCAGCAAGATCAGATCATAGGCGGCGTTTTCTTCGATCAGTTTCACGGCCTCTGGCAGCGCAGCAGCCTGATCAACGGTGAACTGCCCCATATCCCTCATAAACGCAGCGAGCGTTTCGCGGACCAGATCGTGGTCATCTGCAATCAGAATGCGGGCCATAAGGCAAAGTCCTGCGTTGGGTCCGTTCGGGTTACAACCGGTAACTTCTGTCACTAACGGCGGGGATCGAAGGAATGAAAGCTATGCAGTGTACAAAAATCAATATCTAGCGCGGCGTCTACATCAGGGGTTTTCTGATTATCCTTATCCAAATGGA
Source organism: Thalassobius sp. Cn5-15 (assembly GCF_022347685.1). GTDB lineage: Bacteria > Pseudomonadota > Alphaproteobacteria > Rhodobacterales > Rhodobacteraceae > Thalassobius. The sequence continues at coordinate 754,667 of NZ_JAKRGF010000001.1, read as the reverse complement.
TAGGGTGGTGGACGCGCCGAGTCAATTTCAGCAATGTGATTTGTATGGGTTTGTGGTGATTTCCTATAGTTGTGCACAGAAACGAGATTGGGAGGACACCCGAATGAAGGCATATGTGATTGCGGTGATTGGTTGTCTGGCCAGCGCATTTGCCAGCGCCGCCGAAGAGGCACGCCCCCTGACTGCGGATGAGGCCGCTAAGGAGGTGTTGGAGGTGCGCTATGAGGATGGCAGTGGACGCGAAGTGCGGCAGTTAACACTGGGCGATCTGGCATCCATGCCACAGGCGGGGTTTGACACCACCACGATATGGACAGATGGCGTGCAGCGGTTTGACGGCGTCTGGCTGCAGGATGTGTTCGCTCATCTGGGGCTGGAAAAGGGCACGGTGGAGTTGAGCGCGCTGAATGAATATCTGGTGGATTTTGTCGCTGAGAAAGTTCCAGGCAGTCAAGCGATGATTGCCTACCGCCATAATGGCGCCTTGATGTCGCCACGCGAACGCGGGCCGCTTTGGGTGGTGTATCCCTATGACGAGGGGCCGCATTTGCAGACAGAAATGGTATATGTTTCGAGTATCTGGCAACTAGACTTGATGATTGCATTGCCGTAACCGGACACGAGGTGCGGTGCTGCGAAAAGCATTGAGAATACTCCGAACGACCGCTTTTTCAGCGATCTTGTCACCAAGCGTGGAGGACACCACATGAGTGGCGCGCACACAGATCCTCGGCGGCAAAAAGCCGACGTTCGGTCTAACGGCTTTGATGCTGCGCCGGCCAAACGGCCACGGGCCGGGTCTCTCCTCAATCTGATTCAGATCGGTGTTCTGGTCATGGTCGTGTTGATCAGCCTGCCGATGGTGGTACAGATCTGGGGGCAGGTTTCGGCCAAGCTGTTGCAACTGCGCACATCCGAGAAGGACAATGTGATCTGGAACCTCACCCAGCTGGAGGTGGAGTTTCTGAAGTTGGAACGTAGCCTGCTTGCCGCTACGGATGCGGAGGAGGTGACGCCTAATCAACTGGGCGATGTGCGGCAGCAGTTCGATGTGTATTACAGCCGCCTTGCGACGTTGGACACCGGTGGATTTTACCGCAACGCTTTTCAGATCGCTGGCACGCAGGCGGCCCTGCATATGATCCGGTCTGAAATGTTAGAATTGGCGCCGCTGATTGATCAGCCCGATCCGGAGCTGGAGGCGTCCCTGCCGCAGCTTTTGGCGGCGCATCAGAACCGCTCTCGACTGGTTCGCCGGATCATCAACCGTGGCAATCAATATACCGGCCAGCGGAGCCAAGAGGCCCGCGATGACGTCAGTGCGCTGTTGCTGCAGTTGTCGATTGCTTCGGTGGTGTCTTTTCTGTCGCTGTCGCTGGCGACCCTGCTGCTTTATCGCAACAGCCGTGGTTATCGCGCAAATGCGCTGGAGTACCGCAATGCGTCGGCGCGATTTGCGGCGGTGATCGCCACCTCGCCGGATGCGGTGGTGGTGACTGATGAAAAAGGGTTGATCGTCGAGTTTAATCAAGCCGCCGAAGAGTTGTTCGCAAGATCCCGCGACATCATGTTGGGGCGACGGCTGGCCAAATATCTGTTCGGCTCCTCCGGCAGCTGGGCGCATCTGCCTCTTTTGACAAGCGAGCCACGCAGCGCCGAGCAATTTTCGGTCCGCTGCGCGAAGGGGGCGACGGTGCCGATTGAACTGTCACAAGGCGTGGCAGAGGTGGAGGGGCGCTCTTTCTACGTGTACTTCCTGCGGGATATTTCCGATCGACTGGCGGCGGATAAGGCTATTCTGGCATCGCGCGACCGTGCCCTTGCCGGCGAACGGACGAAATCCCGGTTCCTTGCGGTGATGAGCCATGAAATGCGCACGCCGCTGAACGGTATTCTGGGGCTGATTGAGGTGATAGAAAGTGGCGAACTCAGCAAAAAGGACCGGCAGCGCTACTTTGATCTGATGCGCAACTCGGGGCAGTTGCTGCTGGGGCATGTGAATGACGTGCTGGAGATTGCCAAGGTGGAGGTGGATGGGCTGCGCCTGAATCCACAGGCCTTTGATCTGGACCAGATGTTGGCAGATCTGATCGGACCAATGGTGGTGGCAGCGCAGTTGCAGGAAAATACCCTGACCTTTGAGGCGCCACAGGCCCCGTTCGGGCGCTTTCACGGCGACAGCAATCGTTTGCGTCAGGTGCTGCTGAACCTTCTGAGCAATGCGATCAAGTTCACCGAACAGGGCGAGGTGTGTATTTCTGTCAGTCAGCAACTTCTGTCGCCTGCCTCGGATGCAGAGGTCAAAGGCCCGCGCGTCAGTCTGGAATTTCAGGTGACTGATACCGGCATAGGGATCTCTGAATTGGATCAGGCGCGGATTTTTGAGGATTTTGTGCGGCTGGACAGCGAAGGCACAGAACATATCGAAGGCACTGGTCTGGGATTAGGCATTGCCAAACGCATTGTCGAGGCAATGGGCGGTGAAATCGGCGTTGACAGTCTGGAGGGGGAAGGCTCAGTTTTCTGGGTGCGGGTGACGATGCCTCAGTTGGCGGACGGTCAACTGGTCGCTGCTGCGGAGCAGGACCAGACGGGGACAAAGGCCGCTGCAATTGCGCCGCAGAAGATCTTGGTTGTAGAGGATAATCCGACCAACCGGCTGGTGGTCCGCGACCTTTTGGAGCGGGATGGCCATGCGGTGGCCGAAGAGGTCAATGGCGCCCTTGGTCTGGCACGGGCGCAGCGCGAAAAATTCGATGTGATCTTCATGGATCTGAACATGCCCGTCATGGGCGGACTGGAGGCCAGCCAGCAGATCCGTCGCGATAGCCTGTGTCGTGACAGCCGCATTATCGCTCTGACCGCACATCTTACCGAACGGGATGATGCCGTCTACCAATCGGCGGGAATGGACGCAGTGCTATCAAAACCATTGCAATGGAACGATTTGCGCCGTGTACTCAAGGGGGAGGTGCGGGGGATTGTCCCCGCAGTACAAGAGGCAGGAAGGATTGATGAGCAGCACCTGAAAAAGGTGCTGGCGGCATTATCTCCTGAGAAAGCGCAAAAGCTTATCTCGGGTGTGCGCCATGAAGGTGGCGCTTTGGTGCAACAGTTGGAAGGGTTGCCCAGCTCCGGTCTGTCCGCCGCGCAGCGTGAAGCCTTGATGCGGGCTGTTCATACGATGGCTGGCAGCGCTTCGATGATGGGGGCGCGACAGTTACGCAACGCGCTTAACACGCTCGAAAGCGAGTTGGAGACATCTGAAGCCGTGGACCTGTTGAAGTGGAAAAACCACCTGACAAAGATCTGGTGTGCTACGCTGGGTGCTCTGGAAGATGCGGGCAGGGAGGAATTAAAGGAAGATTATGAAAACTGACTTTAGAGAACTTAAAAGTGAGCTGCGTCAGCGCATTGTTGGGGGAACATGGAAGCTTGGCGCGCTTTTGCCGAATGAGGTGGATCTGGCTGCGGAATTCAACTGCGCCCGTGCCACAGTGAACCGCGCGATGCGTGAACTGGCCGAAGAGGGGTTGCTGGAACGCAAGCGCAAGGCGGGCACGCGGGTGCGTCAGGTGCCGCGTCGTCATGTCAGGATGCCGGTGCCGCTGATCCGCAACGAGATCGAGGGCGCCGGCAGCCGCTATCGCTATGCGCTGTTGGAGGATACGATCGCACCTGCACCTGATTGGTTGCGCGCGCGTCTAAGCCTTCATGATGAGGCAGAGGTGCGCCATGTGCGCGCGATGCATTACGCTGACGGTGTGCCATATCAGTATGAGGATCGCTGGTTTAACCTGTTGGGTCTGCCAACGGCGCGCACGCCGTCCTTTGCGGAGAGTGGCGCGGCAGAATGGTTCGTGTCTGAGGTGCCGTTCAGCGATGTAGAGATGAGCCTTTCGGCACAGATCGCCGATGCGGATATGTCTGGCCTGTTAGGGACAGAAGTGGGGGCGGCGCTGTTTCGCATCGAACGTGCGGTTTGGGCGGGCGAGGTGCCGGTGAACTTCACACGGCTGTTGTACCGGCAGGGCTACAACCTCTCTATGCGGTACTGACCATGTGGTTCCGGACCGGTTTTAGGACAGGCGGTCCTTCAGCCGGTACCACGCAAAGGCCGGTGGCAGGCTGGCACGGCGATAGCGGCCCAGTTCGAACCGTCTGGGCGCGGCCTGCATAAAGGCGGGATGTGGTCTGTCGGCGCTGTTACGCCCAAGTGCCAGATCCGCGATCAATGCCCCCCCGTATGGTGCGCCGGTGAGACCGCTGCCGTGATAGCCGAAGGCAGCAAAGGCTCCCTCCATGCCTGGCACGGGGCCGGCGAAGGGCACTAGGGCGCGGGTCATGCAGATGAGGCCGGACCAGAAATAAGGCGTTTCCACATGGCGCCATGCAGGGAACATCCGATCAAAATCGGTGCGTGCGCGCGCGCGTGTTCTGGCGATGTTGTCCTCGCTCACCCGCACCGATCCGCGCAGGCCCAGCAACATCCGGTTGTCAGGCAGCAGGCGAAAGTAATGCAACAAGGTGCGCGAATCCACCACCATCTGACGGCTGGTCCAACCTTGCGTCTGCAGCTCCACCTCGCTCAGTGGGCGGGAGACAAGGATGTTGGATTGTACCGGTAGATAGTGTGCGCCCAGCGGGCGGGGCAGGTGGTCACTGCCATAGCCGTTGGTGGCGAACAGCACCTTGCGCGCCCTGACCGTGCCGGTCGGTGTTTTCAGATGAAAGCCACCGTCTTGTAGCACCTTCAGTACGGGTGTGTCCGAATGCATCATGACGCCTGCGGCTGCGGCGGCGCGGGTGAGGCCGACAAGGAACTTTAGCGGGTTCAGGGCAAAGCCCATCGGCAAATGCACCCCGCCGTGAAAATCGGGCGAGGCCATGCCATGATTTTCCATCTCTTGCGGTGCGATCAACTGATAGGGCAGTCCGTAGCGGCGGGTGTAGCTCTCCCCATAGGCTTTCAGCCCATCTAGGGCCGCAGGGCTGTGCGCAACGCAGCTATAGCCGTCGGAATGACGATCAACGTTTAGGGCGTAGCGGTCGATGTAGTCCCTAACGAGATCTACCGCCGCCCGTTCCGCGTCATAGAACAGTCGCGCGTCCGCAGCGCCATATGTCGCCTCGATTGTATCATCGCTGAGTTTGCTCATCCCCGCCGAGACCAAACCGCCATTGCGCCCCGAAGCCCCCCAACCGGGGCGTTTAGCGTCCAGGAGGATCACGTCAGCGCCCGCCTCAACCAGCGTCAGGGCCGCTGACAATCCGGTATAGCCACCGCCAATAATGGCAAAATCGCAAGACGCGTCGCCGTCTAGCGCGGGATAGACGGGCAACTCCGCATCTAACGTGCTGTCCCAATAGCGATCCTGAATGGGACGGTCGCTGTAGGCCATATCCTCATAGATGCGGGTCATGGGCAGGATCTCACAGTTTGTCGCGTAGCGAATACCACAGCATCGCGGCGATTAAGAGCGGGGTGCGTAAACGTGGCCCACCGGGGAAACGCAGTTTCGGCACCTTTGCCATCACGTCGAACCGTTCAGCCTGACCGGCGATCGTCTCTGCCGCGATTTGACCCGCCAGCGATGCCATCGCCACCCCGTGACCGGAAAAGCCTGATAGCGACAACACATTGCCCGAGAGCCGCGTGACATGCGGCATTCGGTTCATCGTGATGCCCAGAGTGCCGCCCCAGGCATAGTCGATCTGCACGTCCGCCAGCTGTGGATAAATCTCCGCCAGCGGTTTGCGAACCTTGGCGGCGATGTCGCTGGGGAACCTGTAGCGGTAGCTTTCGGTGCCGCCAAACAGCAGCCGGTTATCGGGAGAAAAGCGGAAATAGTTCACCACAAACTTACTATCCGCCACCGCATGGTTGTGCCGCAGCAAGGTCTCTTGTTGATCGGGCGTCATTGGTGCCGTGGCGACGATGTAGTTGTTGATCGGCATCACATGGCGGGCGACCTGTGCCTCCAGATCCCCCAAGTATCCGTTCATCCCCATGACCACATAGTCGGCTGTGACATCAGCCCCCGCCAGATTCACCTTCGCCGGTGCGCCCTGGTCGATCTGGTTCACCCGCGCACCTTCATAGATGCGCACGCCTGCTGCCTGACACATCCGCGCCAGACCCAGCGCGTATTGCAGCGGATCGATGTGGCCTGCGCCCATGTCCAGCGTGCCGCCATGATAGGCGGGGGAGTTGACCATGTGGCGCATTTCGTCCCGATCAAGGAACCGGATTTTGTCATAGCCATAGGTGCTGTTCAGCTTCTCCACATAGGATCGGCTGTGGGGCACATAGCGTTCACGGTGATCGGCGTGGATGATGCCGTCGTTGAAATCCGCCTCTACCAGCGGGGATTTCGCCCGTTCGCGGACCAGATCAACGGATTGATTGGCGATCTGCCATAGCTGGCGGGCGTGGTCTTTGCCGACCAGATCCTCCAGATCGTCCTGATCCAGTCGCTGACCTTGTCCCACCTGACCGCCATTGCGACCCGATGCGCCAAAGCCAACGCGCTGCGCCTCCAGCAGCACCACGTCATAGCCGCGCTGAGCCAGCTCCAGTGCAGTTGATAGCCCCATGAAACCGCCGCCGACCACACAGACATCGCAGCGCAGCGCACCCTCAGGCACAGGAAACGGCGGCAGCGGCGTAGCACAGGCCGCGTAGTAAGACGCCGGGTACTGGCCGGCGCGGTCGTTCACGGTAAGCAGATCCATCGAAATACCCCCTAAAGGCGTCGCAAAATCAGGCGTTCAACAGCAGGTGCTGACGTTCCCAAGGGGAGATTTCGCGGTGATACTCCTCATACTCCGCCCGTTTGATGTCGTGGTAGAGACGGCAAAACTCTTCGCCCAGCAGTTGACGAATCTCTGTCCCGCCCTCGAATTGTTCCAGCGCCACGGCAAGAGATTGTGGCAGGGGATCATCTGCCTCCCACACCTCGGAACGGGCTTCGGGACGGGGGGTGATTTTGTTCACCATGCCCAGATAGCCGCAGGCCAGCGAAGCGGCGATGGCGATGTAAGGGTTGCAGTCCATCCCGATGACACGGTTTTCCAGCCGTCGCGCAGCGGGCGGCGAATGAGGCACCCGCAGGCCGGTGGTGCGGTTGTCCTGCGCCCATTCCAGATTTGCCGGTGCGCTTTGCCCGTCCACAGTGATGCGGCGGTAGGAGTTCACATAAGGCGCATAGAGCGGCACCACATCCTGCATATATCGCTGCGATCCACCGATGAAGTAGCCAAACAGATCCGATGCAGATCCATCCGCGTTAGAGAAGATGTTTTCGCCGGTCTCAATATCCACAATTGACTGGTGTACATGCATCGCACTGCCCGGCTCATCGCGGATGGGTTTCGCCATAAAGGTGGCAAAGACCCCGTTTTTTAGCGCCGCCTCGCGGATGGTGCGTTTGAAGTAGAAGACCTGATCTGCCAGATGTAATGGGTCGCCGTGGGTTAGGTTGATCTCAATCTGACCCGCACCGCCTTCCTGAATGATGGTGTCGATGCGCAGGCCCTGCGCTTCGGCGAAATCATAGATGGTGTCGATCACCGCGCCGTATTCATCCACCGCCGTCATCGAATAGACCTGACGGCTGGCACCTTTGCGCCCTGTACGGCCGATGGGGGGCTCGATCGGTTCATTTGGGTCGCGGTTGGGTTTGGTCAGGTAAAACTCCAGCTCGGGCGCAACAACGGCGCGCCAGCCCTTTGCCTCATAAAGCGCGATAACACGGCGCAAAAGGTTGCGCGGCGCGATGGGCAGCGGGTCGCCGTCACGGGTGAACATGTCACAGATCGCCTGTACCGCCACATCGTCCGACCACGGCACCGCACAGGCGGTAGACATGTCAGGGCGCAGGATCACGTCCCGTTCCATCCATTGGTTTTCAATCTCCATATCCACGTATTCGCCAGAAATGGTCTGATAAAACAGCGAGATGGGCAGCGCCAGTTCGCTGTCTGGATCAAACTTGTAGGCAGGCATCGCCTTGCCGCGGGCGGTGCCTGCAAGGTCTGGGACAATGCACTCCACTTCATCAACGCGGCGACCGCGGGCGTGGGCAAGGAAATCTTCGGGCAATGTGGCCTGCCAGCTTTTGGGCTGGTCTGGGCTCTGGGCGGGGGTGTTCACCGGTCCTCCTTTGCGCCCTTGTGGGGCGCGTGTTGTGATTGATGAATTTTGATCAAATTCATAAGCGCCTGTCAATTCCGGCAATTTTACGGGCTTGGCTGTGCGTACCTCGCTTGGGACGCTGCCTAAATCTTGAGCATGTTCCATGGTGCGCAGGGGGGCGAAGAAACACAAGATCCGCGCCAGTGTTTTGTTGGGGCAGGTTGCCCAGATGAACAGGTTGCCCAGATGGATAGGGCCGCCCGAGGTGCGGGCGGCCCTTTGTAAGTCTGGTGCGCCTGTCCGCAGTGGCAGGGTTACTGTCGTGTGGCCTTAAGCGTGAAATTCAGATCAACGCCAAAGCCCAATGTGCCTTCGTCGGGGACCGTGTCGCCGATACCAAAGGCGCGGCGGTCTAGGGTGAAGGCGCCGCTGGCTTCGGCCTGCCCCCCCTCAACACGCAGCGCAACAGGGAGAGTGAGAGGAACCGCGATACCCTTGATCGTCAGACTGCCAACTGCGCTCAAGGCGCCGTCTATGTCCTGCAGCGTTGCCTCATAGCGGGCGGTGGGGAATTCTGCGCTGTCGAAATAATCCGCCCCCATAGCCTGCGCCGCGACGGTTCCCAGGCTGAGGCTGGCGATGTCAATGTCCACACTCACCGCGCCTTTGTCTGTGCCTGTGGCCTCTGGATCATAGCGGATGTCGGCCTGCCAGTTGTCAAATTGACCAGAAATCAGATTGCCCAACTGGGTGATTTCCAGCGCCAATGTGCCGTCTTCGACCTGCCAGACGGGCAGGGTGGAGGCGGCGGTGGCCGTGGCGGTCAAAGGGGCTGGCGTGGCCGTGGCGGAGGGGGACGTGTGGGGGGGCGTTGCCGCGTCATGGCCTTGACCGATCAGTTGCGACGTGACGCCTGCGCCGACGCCCAGCAGCAGGACAGCCACGAACAGACTGGCCGCTTTGCCATGCGGTTCAGCGCCGACACCGGACAGAGCAGCCTCTGGCAGGGTCCGGCCCGGCAGCATCCGCGCAAGGGTCACGTCACGGTCAATCACCTGATGTTTCAGCGCACCGGCAATGTGCAGACCCAGCGTGCCCACCATGCCCAGCACGGTGGCAAAGTGCAGCTGTGCAAAGACATGCGACAGCGCCTCATTCTTGGCGACAAACGGCAGATCCTGACCGAATGGCCCCCAGATCGGTGCAAAGCCACTGCTGGCGGCGTGGTGTATCCAGCCGGTCAACGGGACCAAAAGGATAAAGGCGTAGAGCATCCAGTGCACCGCCTCTGCGGCCAGTGTTTCCAGTTTGCGTTCCGGATGCAGCGGTGCCGGGCGTGATTGTGTCAGCGCCCACAGGATGCGCAACACGGCAAGGATTAGCACCAGCACACCAAAGGTTTTGTGTGCCGAAAACAACGTGGTTAGCACACTGATCGACACTATAGGGCTGCCAGCCTGTGTGGCTTCTGCCAGTTTGGCAGCGATGAAACCAACCGGCAGCATCGCAAGGATCAACAGCGCAACAGACCAGTGCAGCGCCTTGGCGACGCTGCCGTAGCGCGCCTGGGTATTGGTGAGGGACATGAGCTCTCTCCGGTCAAATGTCATGTAAATTCCGACTTCTGATACCCTAGCGTGCTGGCGTCGTACGATAAACCACTGCACACGCACAGGTGATCTGCTACTGCGCGCATAGGGAGGCGCGGGCCTGTGGCTGTGATGTGCACCACGGGGGTATGTGGCTTTCCCTTGTGGTGGGGCGCATGTGGGTTTACACCACGTCACAAGAGATAAGTGAGATATAAAATCGGGACGAGGCCGAATATGACCAAAGCATTTGTTTTCCCCGGGCAGGGGGCACAGACCATCGGAATGGGCAAAGCACTGGCGGAGGCCTATCCGGCGGCCAAAGCGGTGTTTTATGAGGTGGATGAGGCGCTGGGCGAAAAGCTCTCTACCCTGATCTGGGAAGGTGAACAGGATACGCTGACCCTGACGCAGAATGCTCAACCCGCGCTGATGGCGACCTCGCTCGCCGCAATGAAAGCGCTGGAGGCCGAGGGCGTTGTGCTGGCCGATCAGGCGGCCTTTGTCGCTGGTCACTCTCTTGGTGAATATTCGGCGCTGGCTGCCGCTGGCGCGCTGTCCATTTCGGACGCCGCCCGTTTGCTGCGCACCCGTGGTCTGGCGATGCAGCAGGCGGTTCCGGTGGGCGTTGGCGCAATGGCCGCGCTGCTGGGGCTGGATTTCGAAGGTGCCAAAGCTGTGGCCGAAGAGGCCGCGATGGGCGAGGTCTGTCAGGCGGCAAACGACAACGATCCGGGCCAGGTTGTGGTTTCTGGCCATAAGGACGCGGTGGAGCGTGCGGTCGAACTGGCCAAGGAAAAAGGCGCCAAACGTGCAGTGATCCTGCCGGTAAGCGCACCGTTTCATTGTGAACTGATGGCCCCGGCGGCAGAGGTGATGGCGCAGGCACTGGCCGAGGTGGACATCAACCGTCCCGTGGTGCCGGTTGTTGCAAACGTGGTTGCCGAGGCGGTTTCCGACCCTGCCACCATCCGTTCGCTGTTGGTTGATCAGGTCACCGGTTCAGTGCGCTGGCGTGAAAGCGTTGGCTTCATGGCTGCCGAAGGTGTTGACGCCATCTGGGAAGTAGGCGCGGGCAAGGCGCTGTCGGGCATGGTGCGCCGCATCGAACGGTCGATCGCCTGCACCGCCGTTGGCACACCTGAAGATGTGGCCAAAGCGGTGGCCAGCCTGTGATGAAACGCCGTTTTCTGGCACTTGGCGCAGCAGGTTTTGCTGCGCTGACCCTCAGCAGCTGTGGGTATGTGGAACTGGCCTATTGGAATATGGGCGAGACCACCTCCTTTGTGGTGGATGGCCGCGACCTGCAGGTCAGTGGTACGCTGAACCAGAATACGCTCGCCGCCTTTGAAAAGGTCGTTTCAGAAAATCCGGGTTTGACCCGTTTGGTTTTGCTGGATGTGCCGGGATCGGTGGATGATGACACCAACTTGGCGTTGGGGCACCGGGTGCGCGATCTGGGGCTCAACACCCACTTGACCGCGACGAGCGAAGTACATTCGGGTGGTTCTGACCTGTTCCTTGCGGGCGTGCGCCGCAGCATGGAACGCGGCGCAGTGATTGGTGTGCACACATGGGGCACAGCCACGCAATCGGGCACGGACTTTCCCAAAGATGATCCGGTGCACCAAGCTTATGTAGACTATACTGCACGGATGTTGGGATCGGCGGATTTCTATTGGTATACGCTGACAGCGGCCTCCATCGATGACTCCCATGAGATGTCTGAGGCAGAAATAGAGAAATATCGGCTCCTGACAGAGCCTGTGATAGTCAAGTGAGAGAGGCAGACAGATGTTTGATTTGACTGGTAAAAAAGCGCTGGTAACTGGCGCATCGGGCGGCATTGGTGGTGCCATTGCCAAGGCGCTGCACGCGGCAGGCGCAACTGTGGGCCTGTCGGGCACCCGTGTTGAGCCGCTGGAGGCGCTGGCCGCTGAACTGGGTGAAAACGCCCACGTTCTGCCCTGCAACCTCAGCGATGGCGCGGCTGTTGATGCGCTGCCGAAAGAGGCGATCGCCGCAATGGGTGGTCTGGACATTCTGGTCAACAACGCTGGGATCACCCGCGACCAGATCTTCATGCGGATGTCGGATGAGGAATGGCAATCGGTTCTGGATGTGAACCTGACGTCTTCGATGCGTCTGTGCCGTGGTGTGATGCGCCCGATGATGAAATCCCGCTGGGGCCGGATCATCAACATCACCTCTGTTGTTGGCGCCACCGGCAACCCCGGTCAGGCGAACTATGTGGCCGCCAAAGCCGGTCTGGTCGGTCTGACCAAATCCATCGCTGCCGAAGTGGCCAGCCGCAACATCACCGCCAACGCGGTTGCGCCGGGCTTCATCGCGACGCCAATGACCGACAAGCTGAACGACGATCAGAAAGCCACCATCAACGGCAAGATCCCCGCAAACCGCATGGGGACGCCTGAAGAGATCGCCGCAGCCGTGATCTATCTGGCAAGCACTGAGGCGGGGTATGTGACTGGCACTACCCTGCATGTAAATGGCGGCATGGCGATGCTCGGATAACAGGCGAAAGGTGACCCTTGGTCACTTTTCTCTTGTGTCACGAGCAGGAATGCTTATGTGAAGCGCGAATTTTGCTCTCAGGCTGTTGCGAGACAGCAAAACAGCAATAGTGAAACGTGTGAAATCGTTTGCCTTGGCTTCACCATATGCTATAGGCCATCCAGATTTTTTAAGGCGGGGGGTTCCGGCCTTGAGAATGTTTCACAGATCCTGCGGGATGTGTGGGACCAGATCCGCCCGGAGGGGCACTTTACCGACCTACCTTCGGGCAGGGCGATCAACTGGGCCACAGCGCCCAAACGAATGAGGACAGAAAATGAGCGATATCGCAGACCGCGTCAAAAAAATCGTTGTAGAACACCTGGGCGTTGAAGAAGACAAAGTTGTCGAAAACGCCTCCTTCATCGACGATCTGGGCGCAGACAGCCTGGACACCGTTGAGCTGGTCATGGCCTTCGAAGAAGAGTTCGGCATCGAAATCCCCGATGACGCCGCCGAGACCATCCAGTCGTTCGGTGACGCGGTTAAATTCATCAGCGAAGCGTCCTAAGCCTCCCTGTCGAATGACCTAAAGAAACCCCCGCCCATTTGGGTGGGGGTTTTTTGTTGTGTGGTTGCACAATGCATTTAGGGCAGCGCCTGCCGAGGGGCAGGCAGGTGCTGCCCGACCTAACGGCCGGGTGGTACAGATGGACTTTTCCCCGCCACTTTGCGCTTTCCCAACACCCACAGCCGTTTTTCCATTGGCAACAGCATGCCGGTGGCCCAATACTGCCGCCGATCTACTTGCGCCTGTTACTGTATCTCAGTTATTGAAGGCGCAAACTGCCGAGGCAAAGGAGAGCAGATATGCGCCGAGTTGTTGTTACAGGTCTGGGTCTGGTGACCCCGCTGGCATGTGGTGTGGAAGAGAGCTGGTCGCGCCTGCTGGACGGTCAGTCCGGCGCGGGGACCATCACCCGTTTTGATGCCAGCCATCTGGCAACCGATTACGCCTGCGAAGTGCCCTATGGCGACGGCAGCGACGGCACCTTCAACCCTGATGACTGGATGTCGGTCAAAGAACGCCGCAAGGTGGATGACTTCATCCTTTACGGTATCGCCGCTGCGCAGCAGGCGGTTGAGGATTCTGGCTGGGTTGCACAAACCGACGAAGAGAAAGAGCGCACCGGCGTAATGATCGGATCGGGCATCGGTGGTCTGCAGTCGATTGCTGAAACCACTCTGCTGCTGAAGGAAAAAGGCCCACGCCGTGTGTCGCCTTTCTTTATCCCCGGTGCGCTGATCAACCTGATTTCTGGTCAGGTGTCGATCAAATACGGCTTCAAAGGCCCGAACCATTCGGTTGTTACCGCGTGCTCTACCGGTGCTCACGCCATTGGTGATGCAGCCCGCATGATCAAATACGGTGATGCAGACGTGATGGTCGCCGGCGGCGCCGAAGCAGCGATCTGTGAAATCGGCATCGCCGGTTTCAACGCCTGTAAGGCGTTGTCGACCAAACGCTCGGACGATCCGAAATCCGCCAGCCGTCCCTATGATGAGGACCGTGATGGGTTCGTCATGGGCGAGGGATCGGGCATCGTGGTTCTGGAAGACTACGAACACGCCAAAGCGCGCGGCGCGAAAATCTATGCCGAGGTTCTGGGCTACGGCCTGTCGGGCGACGCCTACCATATCACCGCCCCCTCTGAGGATGGCGAAGGCGGCGAGCGCGCAATGAAGGCCGCGATCCGTGATGCGGGTGTTGATCCGTCGCAGATCGACTACATCAACGCGCACGGCACCTCGACCATGGCCGACACCATCGAACTGGGCGCGGTTGAGCGCCTGCTGGGCGATGCAGCGTCGAAGGCCACGATGTCCTCGACCAAATCCGCCACGGGTCACCTGTTGGGCGCGGCTGGCGCGATCGAGGCGATCTTCTCCATCCTGGCGATCCGCGATCAGGTGGCCCCGCCCACCATCAACCTCGACAACCCTGCGGTCGCGCCGAAACTGGATCTGGCGCCGAACAAAAAGGTTGAACGCGAGATTAAGGTGGCGCTGTCCAACAGCTTCGGCTTTGGCGGCACCAACGCTTCTGTGATGTTTGGGAAAGTCGACTGATATGTGGAAGGCACTTGCCTCTAACGCGTTGACGTTTTTAGTGGTTTTACTGTTCCTCGCAGGCGGCATTGTCCTGTGGGGGCAGCAAAGCTACCAGAATGCGGGGCCTCTTGAGGCCCCGATTTGTGTGCGCGTTGAAAGCGGCGCGAACATGTCGCGGATGAGCGCCCGACTGGAAAGCGAAGGTGCGATTTCCAGCGGTCCGCTGTTTCGTATCGGTGCCGATTATTCCGGCAAGGCTGATCAACTGAAAGCCGGTGCTTTTCTGGTGCCTGAACAGGCTTCTATGGCAGAGATTGTCGATATCCTGACCCGTGGCGGCGCCAGCACCTGCGGCACCGAAGTGGTCTATCGCATCGGCGTCACCCGCAGCCGTGTTCTGGTACGCGAGCTGGATCCGGCCAGCAGCCGTTTCGTGGAAACTGCCAGCTTCAATCCGGCAGAGGAGGAGGCGCCCGCGTCTTTCACGGCTGCTGCGGAACAGGATGACACCCGTCACCGTGTTGCCCTTGCTGAAGGTGTGACCTCTTGGCAGGTGGTGGAGAGCCTAAAATCGGTTGGCATTCTGGCCGGGGAGGTTGCCGCGTTGCCTGCAGAGGGCACGCTTGCTCCTGACAGCTATGAGGTCAAACAGGGCGATAGCCGTCAGTCGGTCATTGACCGGATGGTTGCCGCGCAGGAGGCCATTTTGGCCGAGGCTTGGCAAAACCGTGTGGATGGCCTGCCGCTGAAATCCGCTGAAGAAGCACTGATCCTTGCCTCGATCATCGAGAAGGAGACTGGCGTGGCCGAGGAACGCCGCACGGTTGGTTCTGTCTTCATCAACCGTCTGAATCGTGGCATGCGTCTGCAAACAGACCCCACGGTGATCTATGGCATCACCAAAGGGCAGGGCGTGTTGGGCCGAGGTCTGCGTCAAAGCGAATTGCGCCGCGAAACCCCTTGGAACACCTATGTGATCGATGCGCTGCCACCGACGCCCATCGCCAACCCTGGTAAGGCCAGCATCGAGGCCGCCCTTGATCCTGCCAGCACTAATTTCGTGTTTTTTGTGGCCGATGGCACTGGCGGTCACGCCTTTGCCGAAACTTTGGCTCAGCACAACCGCAATGTTGCGAAATGGCGCCAGATCGAGGCCGAGCGGAAGAACAACTGATCTGCTTTGGCAACTTAAAATGAACCCCCGCCCTTTGTGGCGGGGGTTTTGTTTGAGAGTAGAGAGTGGGCGCGGTGCGGTCTGATGTCCGCGCGACTTGCTTGGGAATGTGGCGATCACTCCTGCGCCAACCACGCCAAAATCCTCTCGCGGTCGCCGTCCAGCTTAGGCGAGGGTCCGCGGGTGGTGCTGTCCGCCATCGCAGAAAGCTTGATCGGGTTTCCAGCCGCGGTGAATTGTGGCTTTCCTGCCTTATCCAGCACATCCACCACCATATTGCGCGACAGGATTTGCGGGTCTTTCATCACCTCTGCGACGTTCTGGATCGGGCCGGTGGGGATGCCTGCCTCTGTCAGCACCTCAATCCAATGCGCTTTGGGCGCACCCAGCGTGACCGCCTCAATCAGGCGTTTCAGCAGGCGAGCGTTGTCGCAGCGGGCGGGGTTGGTGGCGAACCGTTCATCCGCGGCGAGCGGCAGTTGCAGCGCATCGCACAGCCGCGAAAACAGCGCGTCATTGCCTGCCGCGATGACAAACAAACCGTCTTCGGCATGGAAGGTCTCAAACGGGGTGATTGACGGGTGGCGGGCACCTGATGGACGCGGGGCCTCACCAGTGACCGAGGTCAGTGCGATCGCGTGTTCCAACAGCGCCAGCTGGCTGTCCAGCATAGCGATATCTACCTTCTGTCCCAGCCCCGTTTCGCGCCGCTGCAACAGCGCGGCGGTGACGCCTTGTGCGAGAAACATGCCTGCCACAATATCCCCGATAGAGGCGCCGACGCGCACCGGTTCGCGGTCGCGTTCGCCCGTGATCGACATCACGCCGCCACGGGCCTGCACGACCATGTCATAAGCGGGCTTCAGCGCCTCGGGACCTGTATGACCGAAGCCTGAGACCGCGCCATAAATCAGCGATGGCAGGCGTTTGTGCAGATCCTCCCAGCCATAGCCCAATTTTTCCATTACACCGGGGCGGTAGTTTTCCAGCACCACGTCGGAACGTGCCAGCAACTGATCGAAAATGGCGCGATCACCGTCCTCTTTCAGATCCAGCGCGATGCTTTCCTTGCCGTGGTTGATGGTGGCGAAATAGGCGCTTTGCCCATCCTTGAAGGGCGGGAAAGCGCGGGTGTCATCCCCGATGCCGGGGCGTTCTACCTTGATCACCCGCGCGCCCAGATCGGCGAGGATCATCGAGGCGTAAGGTCCGGCCAGAACATGCGTCAGGTCAAGAACGGTGATGCCGTCAAGCGGGGCAGAAGACGAAAGGGAGGAGGTCATCGGAAGGCGGTCCTTTCAAAGGATGAAACCCCCGCAGTACGGGGGGGAAACTGTCGGCTGCGTCATAGCCTGCGCGTATGACATTGCTTTGATGCAGATCACGTTTTGCGGGCGTCTTTACGGCACTTCACCGGTTGTTTTGCTGGCAGGGATACTGCGGCGGCAAGGTGCAGGTTCTGTGCCTCATTTTGTGGCTGTACCAAAAACTTTGGCTAAGGCGGGCGACGGGCTTTCCTCTGCGTTAGAACTGTGTCATAGGGTCATCGCCAAACGGGGTATTGCATGAGGACGGGTTATGCAGATTCGTGAGGCTCTCACTTTTGATGATGTTTTGCTGGTGCCGGCGGCTTCCAGCGTGTTGCCAAACACGGCAGATACGCGCACCTTTGTGACGCGTGAAATTGCGATGAACATTCCGCTGCTCAGCTCGGCGATGGACACCGTAACTGAAAGCCGGATGGCGATTGCCATGGCACAGTCAGGCGGCATGGGGGTTATTCACAAAAACCTCAACGTCGAAGAACAGGCGCGCGAAGTACGTCGGGTGAAACGGTTTGAATCGGGGATCGTTTATAATCCCGTAACCCTGACCGAAGATCAGACTCTGGCGGATGCCAAGGCGCTGGTGGAGCGGTATAAATTCACCGGCTTCCCTGTGATTGATCACGCGGGTCGCGTGGTTGGCATCCTGACCAACCGTGATATGCGATTTGCAAATTCCGACGACATGCCGGTGCGTGAAATGATGACCACGCAGGATTTGGCCATGCTGGCAGAACCTGCAGATCTGGATGAGGCCAAGAGCCTGATGCGCGCCCGTCGTATCGAAAAGCTGCTGGTGCATGATGGCGCGGGCAAGCTGACCGGCATGCTGACGCTGAAAGACACCGAAATGGCGGTGTTGAACCCCACTGCGTGCAAGGACGATCTGGGTCGTCTGCGCGTTGCGGCGGCATCTTCTGTAGGGGACAGCGGTTTTGCCCGTTCCGAGGCGTTGATTGACGCGGGCGTGGACGTTGTGGTTGTCGACACTGCGCACGGCCACTCCGAAGGCGTGATCGAGGCGGTGAAGCGGGTGAAAGCGCTGAACAGCGGCGTTCAGGTTATCGCAGGCAACGTTGCGACGGGGGACGCGACCAGGGCACTGATTGACGCGGGTGCGGATGCGGTCAAGGTCGGCATCGGCCCCGGGTCTATCTGCACCACCCGTATGGTGGCAGGCGTGGGCGTGCCGCAGCTGACTGCGATCATGGATTGCGCTGCCGCTGCTGGCGACATTCCGGTGATTGCCGACGGTGGCATTAAATTCTCTGGCGATTTTGCCAAGGCGATTGCGGCGGGTGCCTCCTGCGCGATGGTGGGTTCGATGATCGCAGGCACCGATGAAAGCCCGGGTGAGGTGATCCTGTACCAAGGTCGCTCGTTCAAATCCTACCGTGGTATGGGCAGCCTTGGCGCGATGGCGCGTGGGTCCGCAGATCGTTATTTCCAGAAGGATGCCGCCAGCGACAAGCTGGTGCCCGAAGGTATCGAAGGTCAGGTGCCTTACAAAGGTCCAGCCGGCACCGTGATCCACCAACTGGTGGGGGGGCTGAGAGCGGCCATGGGCTACACTGGCAACGCCACTGTGGCGGAAATGCGCACCCAGTCGAACTTCGTCCGCATCACCGGCGCGGGCCTGAAGGAAAGCCACGTGCATGACGTTCAGATCACCCGCGAGGCGCCGAACTACCGCATCGGTTAAGGTGCAGTGATAGGTTTGTACCCAAGCCCGTTAGCGGGGCGAGCATGACACAGAAAGAGCGCGTGGAGCGATCCACGCGCTCTTTGCTTTTAGACTATGCGGCGGTCCGCAGTTTACTCACACGCCGCCGTGACAATCACCTCAACCAGCAGCTCTGGACGGGCCAGTTTTGCCTCACCGCAGGCGCGGGCGGGCGCGTGGCCTTCGGGCACCCATGCGTCCCAGACCTCATTCATTTCAGCAAAATACTTCATGTCGGATACCCAGACAATCGCCTGCAGGATCTGCTCCTTGCTGGACCCAGCCTCTGCCAGCAGGGTCTCGACGCGGGCCAGACATTCGGCGGTTTGTTCTTTGATCCCATCCTCTGCCTTACCGACCTGACCGCAGAGGTAGACGGTGCCGTTGTGCTTGACGATCTTGCTCATCCGCTGTCCGGTGTGCATGCGTTCGATCATATCTTTATCCTTCGTTGTGTTGGCGCCTGCTTGCGCTACATTGCACTGTTGGGTCAAGCCATGCTGTTACGCTTGTCGCCGCTGTCTGCCGCTGCTATCCCCGCTGAAACGCCCCAGTAGCCAGATGAGGACGCCCCGATGACCCCAGCCGCCCGTTATGGTGCCGCCATTGAAATCCTCGACCAGATTTTGGGTGGCGCGCCAGCCGAGAAGGCGCTGACCACTTGGGCGCGCCGGTCTCGTTTTGCAGGGTCCAAGGACCGTGCGGCGATCCGCGATCATGTCTTTGACATTCTGCGCCGCAAGCGCAGCGTTGCCGTTGTGGGGGGCGCGGAAACAGGCCGCGCGATGGTGCTGGGCCTGTTGCGCCAGGAGGGGGTGGATCCCGCCGAAGTCTTTAGCGGCGAAGGCCACGCGCCAAGTGCCCTTTCAGAGGCAGAGCAGGCCGCAGGCCAGCCCGCCGAAGGCGGCGCTGCCCTCGACCTGCCAGAGGCGTTACTGCCGATGTTCCGCGACAGTCTGGGCGATGATCTGGGCGCCTATGCAGAGGCGCTGCGCCATCGTGCGCCAGTGATGCTGCGGGTGAATAGCCGTAAGCTGAACCGCGCTGCAGCCATCACCAAACTGGCCGCCGAAGGCATCACCGCAGAGGTCTCAGAGGCCGCACCAAACGCGCTGCATGTCATTGATGGTGTGCGTAAAATCAACAATTCTAACGCCTATCGCGATGGATTGGTTGAATTGCAGGATGGCGCCAGTCAGGCGGTGGCCGACGCGCTGCCGCTGGAGGACGGTCAGAAAGTTCTGGACATGTGTGCCGGTGGCGGCGGTAAGTCATTGGCGTTAGCAGCACGCGCCAAAGCGCGGTTCATGGCCTATGACGCAAACGCCCAACGCCTGCGCGACCTGCCTGAACGCGCCCGTCGCGCTTCGGCGCGGATTGAAGTTTGTCAAAACCCCGAAGGGGCTGCGCCCTTTGATCTGATCCTGTGCGATGTGCCCTGTTCCGGCAGTGGTAGCTGGCGCCGTGCGCCCGAAGGGAAATGGCGAATGAACCCGGAAAAGTTGCATGATCTGACGCAGTTGCAGGGTCAGATTCTGCGCCGTGCGGCAGGAATGGTTGCGGATGGCGGGACGTTGGCCTATGCGACCTGTTCGGTTCTAAAGCGGGAAAACGACGATATTGTGCGTGATTTTCTGGCAGAAAACCGACAGTTTAGCCTTAATCAAGAGCTGCATTGGCTGCCTGCATCACAAGGCGATGGATTCTATCTGGCAATCTTGACGGCAGCCTAAAGTCGTTGCAACTTTTGGTTGGGGAAAGGGTCTGTCGCGATTAAGCCTCTGTTAAAGGCTGTGTGTCATACTCATCCCAGCTAAAGGGTGAGGTTGCTTTGATACAGTCGCAAATCACACAGGACATCGCAGGACATCACGCTGACACAGGGCATGCTGCGCGGAAGGTGGCTGCGCAGGAGCGGGGGGCGCATAATGCCTCTTATTTACAAGGGGGACCAGATCAATCCGGCGCCCTCGCCGTGACGCGTGGGTCTGTTGCAGCGGTGATCGTGCTATTTGGTGCGTGCCTTCTGGTTGCGTCGCAGTTCTGGGCGACAGACTGGGCGCTTTATATTGCTGCACTGGGGGTGTCTCTGATCATGAGTATGGGGCTTTTAGGGCTACCAGATCAGGTTTGGCACTGGATGCAGCGCCAACGGGTTCGACGCCTTTCTACCCTGATCAGATACGATGATTTGCCTTGTTTCATCAGCGATGACAGCCTGCACCTGTTACATTGCAATCCGGCTGCGGTGGAACGTGCCGGTGGGTCTTCCCCTCCGGGTTTTGATGGCCTGTTTGACGGATTGTTTGCGGCGCCAATGGCGGTCCTGTGGCAGCTACGCAATCGTGCGGAAAAATCCGGTCAGGGCAGCGCTGACGCCTTTGGCCAACGTGGTCCTTTGCGTCTGACCGTCCAAAGGCTGCCCTATGGGCTTTACCTCTGGCGCTTGCAGGATCAGGCGCTGGGGCCTGCTGCGGATCAGATGGGTGCAGGTGTGCCGATGCTGACAGTGGGACGGGGGGATGCGGTTCTGTTTATGAACGCGGCTGCAATGGACCTGTGTGGTGGTCAGGTTGACGTGCTGGGGGATGTCTTTCCAAACGGCACGCCGAAATCTGGCCGTTTCGCCGTCGTGCGCACAGAGACGGGGCCGCGCAACTGTTTGGTCACTCTCTGGCACCGGAGCGAGGCGCACTTAGAGGTGTATTTTTTACCGATGACCGATGGTGACGGATTGCATCAGGGCGGCTTGGACGATGGTGCGATGGACCTGTTGCCACTGGCAATCCTGCGTCTTGACAGGGACGGGTGCATTCTTGCGGCCAACCGCGCCGCTCAGGAATTGCTGCAGATAGATCCTGCGGATGTGAATTATCTGGGCGATGTGCTGGAGGGCCCCGGTCGGTCGGTGCGCGACTGGCTGTCACTGGCCCTGGACAATGTGGCACCAACCAAATCCGAATTCCTGCGGGTTCGGCAAAAAGACAATGACCTGTTTGTGCAGGCGTCGCTGTGTCATATCGAACAAAGTGACGGGCGTCGTCTGCTGGCGGTGCTGAGTGATGCGACCCAGATTAAAACGCTAGAGGATCAATTTGCACAAAGTCAGAAAATGCAGGCAATTGGGGAGCTTGCAGGCGGGGTGGCTCATGATTTCAACAATCTGCTGACGGCGATTTCTGGCCATTGCGATCTATTGCTGCGTCACCGCGATGAGGGGGATGTTGATTTCGCGGATCTTATGCAGATCCGCCAAAACAGCAACCGCGCGGCGTCTCTGGTCGGGCAGCTTCTGGCGTTTTCGCGCAAACAAACCTTGCGGCCAGAGGTGTTGGATCTGCGCGAGGTGCTGGCGGATCTGGCGCATTTGATGAACCGACTTGTGGGCGAACGGGTATCGGTGGCGCTGAATGTCGACCCATTGATCGACAATATCCGCGCTGACAGGCGGCAGCTGGAACAGGTGATGATTAACCTTGTGGTGAATGCCCGCGACGCGATGGATGGGCAGGGGCTGATCAACGTCACCGCTGGAAACCACATGATTGCCGCATGTTATACACGTGATCAGGTCACGGTTCCTGCGGGGGATTACCTAATCATTGAGGTGGAGGATGCCGGTTGTGGAATCCAGCCTGAAGTGTTGCAAAAAATCTTCGAGCCGTTCTTTACCACCAAAGCACTGGGGGAGGGTACCGGTCTTGGGCTGGCGACGGTCTATGGTATCGTGAAACAAAGTGGTGGGTTTGTTTTTGTTGACAGCATGGTTGGTGAAGGGACGCGGTTTACGCTGCTGTTCCCGGCAGTCTTTGAGCCGATCAGTACTGCAGATGCGCCGGTGGCCCATTGTGCCGCACAGTCGGTTGAAACCGGCACTGTTTTGTTGGTGGAGGATGAGGCGCCCGTGCGGGCCTTCGCGGTTCGGGCGTTGGAGCTTGCGGGGCTTTCGGTCATAGTAGCGGATTGCGCTGAGCAAGCGCTGGAACTGCTCTCGGATCCGGCAGTTCAGGTGGATATGTTCCTGACCGACGTGGTGATGCCAGGCCTTGATGGTCCCAGTTGGGTCCGGGAGGCGCAGAAAAAACGCCCTGACATACCTGTTGTCTTCATGTCGGGCTACGCCGAAGATGTTCTGACAGGCACCCGCGATGATTTTGAAACGGCGGCTTTTCTGCCAAAACCCTTCACATTAGAGGAACTGACCGACGTCGTGCGTAAAAATTTGCATTGATCCGTGCATTAGCGCGCCGCTGCAGTTTCCCACAGCTCAAAATCGGCGGAATACTTGCGTTCCAGTTTCGCGCGTGTTTTCGCCGTCAATTCCAGCTCCATCGATGGCGAGACATTTTCGCGTGCCAGATCCAGCGTGCAGTTCAGGCGTTCCTGCAGAAAGTCAATCAGCGGCGGTTGGTTCTCATATTGAAACAGATAGGTCACGCAGGTGCCATTCGGGCGTGGTTCAAGAAATGTTGCTTGACTGCCAACGCGGGCAAATGCTGGCGTGTCACCGCGGCAATAGGCGTTTACAAATTCGTCAAAGCTCACGTTCTCCGTCGAATTCGGGCGCCCTGACAGGAACGGGCGGCGGCGGTAACGATACCAACTGCCCAGCCAGCTTATCGGCTCGCGCACCACGGCGAGCGTTTCCGGCTCGCGGCCACATACCTTCTCAAACATTGGTCGGAAAAACCGATTGTAGCGAAAAAGCGGGGAATGCTTCAGTTCTGGCGGATCTTGCACTGACATTGAGGCCAGCGGTGCCAGTGCTTTTTCATAGGCCGTGGTGCCAGTTTTGGGCACAGAGAGGAACACGAGGTTCTGCTTCCAAAATACCAGCATAAAACGATTTCTCCTGAAGAATACTCGAACGCACGGCCTTTAAACCATTCCTTAACCAGTTTGGTCAAATATGGATGAAAATAATTTCTTGCAATGTTCTTGTTTTGATCTCATAGATAAAAAGAACAAGATGGGAACATCTAAGGATTGCCGCGACGCTGCGGCTGTGGGATAAGGACATCATAACAATGGCTATGGCAGATCTTCTTTCGATGGACAGCAAACGCAACGCGGACAAGCAAAAGGCGCTGGATAGCGCTCTGGCACAAATCGAACGTCAGTTCGGTAAGGGCTCGATTATGAAACTGGGGGGCGACAACGTTGTTCCCGAGATTGAGGCAACATCGACCGGTTCCCTCGGGTTGGATATTGCACTGGGCATCGGTGGTCTGCCCAAAGGGCGTATTATCGAAATTTACGGCCCCGAAAGCTCGGGCAAGACAACACTGACCCTGCACTGCGTTGCGGAGGAACAGAAAAAAGGCGGCATATGCGCTTTTGTCGATGCGGAACATGCGCTGGACCCGCAGTACGCGAAAAAGCTGGGCGTTAATCTGGATGAATTGCTGATTTCGCAGCCCGACACTGGTGAGCAGGCGTTGGAGATTGTCGACACTCTCGTACGCTCCGGTGCGGTTAGTATGGTTGTGGTCGATTCGGTTGCGGCGCTGACGCCGAAATCGGAACTGGAAGGCGACATGGGCGACAGCAACGTTGGCGTTCAGGCCCGCCTGATGAGCCAGGCGATGCGTAAACTGACAGGTTCAATCAATCGCTCCAACTGCATGGTGGTTTTCATCAACCAGATCCGGATGAAAATCGGTGTGATGTTCGGCAGCCCCGAGACCACCACCGGCGGTAACGCGTTGAAGTTTTACTCTTCTGTCCGTCTGGACATTCGCCGCATCGGCGCAATCAAGGATCGTGATGAGGTTGTGGGCAACGCTACCCGTGTGAAAGTGGTGAAAAACAAAGTGTCGCCGCCGTTCAAACAGGTGGAATTTGACATCATGTATGGCGAAGGCATTTCCAAAACCGGCGAATTGCTGGATCTGGGGGTGAAGGCCGGCGTGGTTGATAAATCTGGCGCTTGGTTCTCTTATGCTGATGACCGTCTGGGGCAGGGGCGTGAAAACGCCAAGCAGTTCCTGCGCGACAACGTGGAGATTGCGACCGAAATTGAGGATAAGATCCGCGCCGCCCACGGGTTGGAGTTTGATATGGACAAGGATGATGAAGACATTCTGGAAGCTTGATCGCCTGTCATGATGCGAAATGTGGGAAGAGCCGTGAGAGACAATCCGCGGCTCTTTTCGTATCTGATCCTGCGTATGTGCGGCAAAACGTGTGACAAGGCGCACTGAGAGGTTGTCGCGGAAATGCGTAGAGAGGTGGTCTAACAGCTGGGAACACCTCTAAACTCCTGAGGTCTTCATATCCTCGCGCCTGCATTGGGTATGAGCGTAGCCAGTTCCATATTTCTAAACGCCGAGCGTATCCGGGTATTGCGTATACCAAAGTCGCCATCAAGATGATCCGGGACCCTGATGGAAAGGGCTGCAAGAAAGCTGCTATGAGCAGCTTTCCCGAATCTCAGATGATTACTTTGCAAGCGCGTTTGCTGCAACAGCCGCACAGGCGGCATCATTGCCCGGGCTGCTTCCAGCAACACCGATTCCGCCAATAACTGTTCCAGCCTCGCTTGTCGCAGGAACACCGCCCGCAATGGTCAGCAAGCCAGGAAAGGCACGAAATTCAGGCTTGTCGGCAATAAACCCTTCAATGCCCTGTGTGGGCATGCCCCAAGCCAAAGCAGAAGAGGCTTTCAGGGTCGCGCCGGTGTAGGATGCGCTTAGGGCTTCGGTCATCCGGGCCGATGCAACAGCGTTGTCACCACGGTCCACCACGACGATGGATACATTCCATCCATTGTCTGTTGCCATGGAAATACAGGCGTCAACACCTGCAGCAGCTTGCTCGTAAGTCAAAATATCGCGTGTTTCCGCCTGCGCCATCACAGCGCAGAAACCCATCACGAGCGAGCTAAAAACAATTTTTTTCATTGTTCACCTTAGTTCAAGAGTTCTACGTCGGCACCGAGCCGACGCAGTCAAGGCTATCGATCTAAGTGACGGGCAGGTAAAGAGGAAAACAGTCTGTTTCGTAGCTGTGGCTGAAAACCGCTTATGCGTTGTGTTGGCATTACCAAGCTGCGAACAAGAGGTCGAAGGCAAGGTCAAGTGGCGACTTTCAGGCTGCTATGTTCGAACGCATATCCCTTCGGCTTCGGCAGTGCTGATCTCTTCATCGTCGAAGGTCTGCAGAGAACAAATCGTAGCCTGTGCCAGGGTCCGAATTTCTGGAGGCCAAACACCTATTTCGGATTTCACTCCCGTTCTTAATCGCGGTTCTTTCGAATTTTGGCTGCGGCGCGAAGGTTTGCTGCCTGCTCCGCGTGCAATACGGCTCTAACGGCGAAAGTTGTCTGAGTGTCATTGCAGGCCGGCAGGTTTTGCGCGTTCAGCGGCACGATACCACAGGCAACATACCTGACCCAAAAGGCAGACTTATGTATGCGATCATTTCAACGTGACGCCAATATCCCCCTGCGTCCCCTCTGCTTTTGCAGAGGTAGCAGTGGACATGGCGGTAGCGTGCGGATACATCAGCTTGAAACCGATCCATTGGGGAATTTCAGGCCGATGCCCAGTCTTAACGAAATCCGTTCGACTTTTCTGAACTACTTCCAGAAACAGGGGCACGAGATCGTGTCCTCCAGCCCGCTGGTGCCGCGCAACGATCCGACACTGATGTTCACTAATTCGGGCATGGTGCAGTTCAAAAACTGTTTCACCGGCGTGGAAAAGCGGGACTACACCCGCGCCACCACGTCACAGAAATGCGTCCGCGCCGGTGGCAAGCACAATGACCTCGACAACGTTGGTTACACGGCACGTCACCACACGTTTTTTGAAATGTTGGGCAACTTCAGCTTTGGCGATTACTTCAAATCCGAGGCGATCCCTTTCGCGTGGGAACTGGTGACCAAAGAGTTCGGCATCGACAAATCGCGTCTGCTGACCACTGTGTATCACACCGATGATGAAGCGTTCGAAATGTGGAAAAAACTCGGCGTGCCCGAGGACCGCATCATCCGCATCGCCACCTCGGACAACTTCTGGCAGATGGGTCCGACCGGGCCCTGTGGTCCGTGCACCGAAATTTTTTATGATCACGGCGATCACATCTGGGGTGGTCCTCCGGGTAGCCCTGAGGAAGACGGCGACCGTTTTATCGAGATTTGGAACGTCGTGTTCATGCAGAACGAACGGTTTGAAGATGGCTCGATGACCGATCTGGACATGCAGTCGATCGACACCGGTATGGGGCTGGAACGGATTGGCGCGCTGCTGCAGGGCAGCCATGACAACTATGACACCGACCTGTTTAAATCGCTGATCGAGGCCTCGGCCAATGTCACCAACGTCGATCCTTATGGCGATCAGAACGTGCACCACCGTGTGATTGCTGACCACCTGCGCTCGACTTCTTTCCTGATTGCGGATGGTGTGATGCCGTCGAACGATGGTCGCGGATACGTGCTGCGCCGCATCATGCGCCGCGCCATGCGTCACGCGCATCTGCTGGGGGCCAAGGATCCGGTGATGCACCAGCTGGTTCCGGCGCTGGTCAGCCAAATGGGCGATGCCTACCCCGAATTGCGTCAGGCGCAGCCGATGATCGAAGAAACGCTGCAACTGGAAGAAACCCGTTTCAAACAGACGCTGGATCGCGGCCTGAAACTGCTGGATGGTGAGGTTGCAGGCCTGAACGAAGGCGATGCGCTGAACGGCGAAACCGCGTTCAAACTCTATGACACCTACGGCTTCCCGCTTGATTTGACGCAGGACGCACTGCGTGAAAAAGGTCTGACCGTGGATACCGACGGTTTTGACGCCGCGATGGAAGAGCAGAAGGCCAAGGCGCGTGCCGCTTGGGCTGGTTCTGGTGAGGCGGCAGACGCAACCGTATGGTTTGACGTTGCCGAAAATAACGGCGTGACTGAATTCCTCGGCTACGACACGGAAGTGGCCGAAGGGCAGGTCGTGGCGCTGATCAAGGACGGCGCGCAGGTCGACAAGGTTGCCAAAGGCGACACTGTGCAGATTGCGGTCAACCAGACGCCGTTTTACGCAGAAAGCGGTGGTCAGGTCGGCGATACCGGCGTGATCAAGGTCGAGGGCGGCGAAGCCCGCGTGACCGACACCCGCAAAGCGGCTGGTGTGTTCATCCACTTCGCCGAAGTCACCGAAGGCGAGATTGCCAAAGGCGCCGCGGCGCAATTGGTCGTTGATCACGCCCGCCGCAGCACCATTCGCGCCAACCACTCTGCCACGCACCTGCTGCATGAGGCTCTGCGCGAGGCGCTGGGTGAACATGTGGCGCAGCGCGGCTCGCTCAACGCGCCGGATCGTTTACGTTTTGACTTTAGCCATGCTAAGGCGCTGACCGTTGAGGAACTGGCCCGTGTCGAGCATGACGTGAACGCCTACATCCGGCAGAATACTGAGGTCACGACCCGTATCATGACTCCGGACGATGCTCGCGACTTGGGGGCACAGGCGCTGTTTGGTGAGAAATACGGCGACGAGGTGCGCGTTGTGTCGATGGGTGTGCAGGACGGGTCCGGCAAGGGCAACGATGGCAACACTTATTCGCTGGAACTCTGTGGCGGCACGCACGTGCGCCAAACCGGTGACATCGGCGCCTTTGTGGCGCTGGGGGACAGCGCGTCCTCCGCTGGTGTGCGTCGAATTGAGGCGCTGACTGGTCAGGCCGCGATGGACTATCTGGCGGAACAGGATCAGCGTTTGGCTGAGGTGGCTCTGGTTTTGAAAACCAAACCGGCTGAGGTGGCGGAGCGTGTGCGCGGCCTGATGGACGAACGCAAAAAGCTGGAAAATGAGGTGGCACAGCTGCGTCGTGAACTGGCGATGGCGGGCGGCGCATCGAATGGCGGCGGCGTAGAAGCCAAAGAAATCAACGGTGTGAAGTTCATCGCGCAGGTACTGTCCGGCGTGTCGGGCAAGGATCTGCCTGCCCTGATCGACGAGCATAAGGACCGTCTGGGCACTGGCGCAGTGCTGCTGATCGCCGATACCGGCGGCAAGGTGGCAGTGGCCGCTGGCGTGACCAAGGACGCAATCGACAAAGTGTCGGCGGTGGATCTGGTTAAGGCAGCCGTGCCGGAACTGGGCGGCAAGGGCGGTGGTGGCCGTCCTGATATGGCCCAGGGTGGCGGCAAGGATGTGGCCAATGCGGATGCAGCCATCGCAGCGGCAGAGGCGGCGATCACCGGCTAAATCGCCACGCTTTCGACCAGTCGGTCAAAAAATTTGCGCCTCGGCGTATAAAACAATTGGCTCCTCCGGCGGTTTCTCTAAGCTTCAGGGAAACATACACGCCGGAGGAGTTTTCATGCCCGCACTTTGGATCGCCCATGTCACCGTCACCGATGAAGAGGCCTACGGAAAATACGCTGCCCTTGCGGGGCCCGCGATTGAAAAGCACGGTGGCTATTTCATCGCCCGTGCCGCCCGTTTTGTGCAGCTAGAGGGCAAGGAGCGTCCGCGCAATGTCGTGGCGCGGTTCCCCAGCGTTGAGGCTGCGGTGGAGTGCTACAATAGCCCAGAATACCAAGAGGCGTTGAGTCATGCGCGTGACGCGTCGGAACGTGAGTTGATGGTGGTTGAAACGACCGAATGACCATACGCCGCCGTATGTTTCGCAACCGCTAACGCAAGAAAAAGCCCGGTGAGATCACTCTCACCGGGCTTTTTCTTGTCAGAACCAGATCGCTTACTGGTTGGCTTTCGCCATGCGCTTACGCTCATGCGGGTCGAGGTAGCGTTTGCGCAGACGGATCGAGTTGGGGGTCACTTCCACCAGTTCGTCGTCATTGATGTAGGCGATCGCCTCTTCCAGGCTCAGCGTGATCGGGGTGGTCAGGCGGACTGCTTCGTCGGTGCCGGAGGCACGGACGTTGGTCAGCTTCTTGCCCTTCAGCGGGTTCACTTCCAGATCGTTATCGCGCGAGTGTTCGCCGATGATCATACCCTGATAAACCTTGGCCTGAGCGCCGATCATCATGCGGCCGCGATCTTCGAGGTTCCACAGTGCGTAGGCCACGGCCTCACCGTCTTCCATCGAGATCAGAACGCCAGCGCGACGGCCGGGGATCGGGCCTTTGTGAGCGGTCCAGCCTTGGAACACGCGGTTCAGAACGCCAGTGCCGCGGGTGTCAGTCAGGAACTCGCCGTGGTAGCCGATCAAACCACGCGAAGGCACGTGGGCGATGATGCGGGTCTTGCCCGAGTTCTGGCGCATTTCCACCAGATCGCCTTTGCGGGCACCGGTTAGCTTTTCGATGACAGCGCCGGAATATTCGTCATCCACGTCAATGGTGACTTCTTCGACTGGCTCAATACGCTTGCCGTCTTCTTCTTTCATGATCACCTGCGGGCGCGAGATCGACAGTTCGAACCCCTCGCGGCGCATGTTTTCAATCAGAACGCCCATCTGCAGTTCGCCACGACCGGACACCTCGAAGGCTTCGCCGCCGGGGGTGTCTTCGATTTTGATCGCGACGTTGGATTCAGCTTCTTTGTACAGGCGGTCACGGATCACACGCGACTGAACCTTTTTGCCGTCACGACCGGCCAGCGGGCTGTCGTTGATGCCGAAGGTCACGGTGATGGTCGGCGGGTCGATGGGCTGTGCGTCCAGTGCTTCGTCTACGGCCAGCGCACAGATGGTGTCGGCCACGGTGGCCTTCGACATACCGGCGAGGGTGACGATGTCGCCTGCGGTGGCTTCGTCGATGTCGGCGTTCTGCAGACCGCGGAAGGCCTGAATTTTGGTCACGCGGAACTGTTCGATTTTCTGGCCAATGCGGGTGATCGCCTGCACGGTGGCACCCACAGAGATTTTGCCCGATTCAACGCGGCCGGTCAGGGTGCGGCCCATGAACGGATCGGAGCCAAGGGTGGTGGCCAGCATGCGGAAATCTTCGCCCTGCTGTTTGACCTGTTTGGGTTCCGGCACGTGGTTGACGATCAGGTCAAACAGCGCGTGCAGATCCTTGCGCGGACCATCCAGATCGTGATCGGCCCAGCCGGAACGGCCAGAGGCGTACATATGCGGGAAGTCCAGCTGATCTTCGTTTGCATCCAGAGAGGAGAACAGGTCAAACACCTCGTCCAGTGCGCGATCGGGTTCGGCGTCGGGTTTGTCAACCTTGTTCAGAACAACGATCGGACGCAGGCCCAGTGCCAGCGCCTTGGAGGTTACGAATTTGGTCTGCGGCATCGGGCCTTCGGCGGCGTCAACCAACAGGACAACACCGTCCACCATCGACAGGATCCGCTCTACCTCGCCGCCGAAATCGGCGTGGCCGGGGGTGTCTACGATGTTGATGCGGGTGTCTTTCCATTCAACGCTGGTAGGTTTTGCGAAGATGGTGATCCCACGTTCACGTTCCAGGTCGTTGCTGTCCATGGCGCGTTCGGCCACAGCTTGGTTTTCACGGAAGGCGCCCGACTGCTTCAGCAGCTCATCCACAAGCGTGGTTTTGCCGTGGTCAACGTGGGCGATGATGGCGATGTTGCGCAGATCCATAAGGCTGTCCTTGTTTGTTCGCGCTCCGGCTATACCGGATCGGTTCCGAAGGCCAGTGAAATTGGGCGATTTCGTGATTTTTGACGTCTGGTGCATAAATCCGGCACGGGTTTTGCCGTTATTCACGAAGATGTAACGTTTTAGTGTATGAGTTTATTTATGGCTTTAGTGAAACAACGTCTCAAACAAGTCCCGCCGCGTGTGGGTCGTATGGTTGGCGCCCTGATGGCACTGAGCGGCGCGGTCGCGATTTACGCGATGATCGGTCTGGCGCTGGTGCATCGGGTGTTTTGATTCCTTTGTCCGAATACGCTGAACACAAATAAACGCATAAAAAAACGGCCGAGGTGATCGGCCGCTTTCTGTTGATTTTCTGTGTGTGGATCAGAATGGGATTTCGTCGTCCAGATCGCGCGACGGGGCGCTTTGCTGTTGGTTCTGGTTGCCGCCGCCGTAGCCGCCGCCCTGATCGTAGCCACCGCCGTAGCCACCCTGATCACCGCCGTAGCCGCCCTGGCCACCGCCACCGCCGCCATCGCGACCGTCCAGCATCACCAGCGTGCCGCCGAAGCCCTGCAGCACCACCTCGGTGGAGTAGCGATCCTGACCGTTCTGGTCCTGCCACTTGCGGGTTTGCAGCTGACCTTCGATATAAACCTTAGAGCCTTTGCGCAGGTACTGTTCTGCAACGCGCACCAGACCTTCCTGAAAGATGGCAACCGAATGCCATTCGGTCCGCTCACGGCGTTCGCCGGTGTTGCGATCCTTCCAGTTTTCAGAGGTGGCGATGCGCAGGTTGCACACCTTGCCGCCATTCTGGAAACTGCGCACTTCGGGGTCACGACCCAGATTGCCGACGAGAATAACTTTGTTGACGGATCCGGCCATGATTGTCTCCCTCTGACTCGAACTTGGGCATTGCTTACAC
The DNA here is from genome assembly GCF_022347685.1 of Thalassobius sp. Cn5-15. GTDB lineage: Bacteria > Pseudomonadota > Alphaproteobacteria > Rhodobacterales > Rhodobacteraceae > Thalassobius. The sequence continues at coordinate 722,649 of NZ_JAKRGF010000001.1, read as the reverse complement.
CATGCTCTTACGGAAAGGTAAAGTTTCTTATAATTGCAATGTATCCGCGCCCTGATCGGCCGATTTCACGGCTTTTGCTCCAGTAAATCAAGGGAATTCAAACTCCTGTTCCTTCAAAACTGCGCAAAGAGGCGCCGAGGATCAGTCCGAATGTTTGAATTGATTTTCATTGTGCCTATATTTCCTGCAAGACAACGACAGGAACAATGATGCGCAACGGCAATTTTATGACCTCTACACGCGCGGTGGCCGTGGCGATTGGGCTGTGTGCGGTCCTGACAACACCGGTTCTGGCCTCTGACGTTCATGGGTCTCAAGGCCGCGTCAAGCTGCTGAAATCACAGACCGATCTTCTGGATGGCCGGTTGAAACGGCAAAGCAACCTGTCGATTTCTCTGGCGGCACCTCGGGTGAATACCCCGACCAAATGGGATGATGAACTGGGGCGTACAGGGTTCAAGGGCAAATATAGCGGCCCGTTCCTTGATATGGCACGATCTGCGGCGCGGCGGCACAATATACCAGAAACGATGTTCCTGAAGCTGGTTCAGCAGGAAAGTGGTTTCAACGCCAAGGCCGTGTCACCCAAAGGCGCGCTGGGACTGGCGCAGTTGATGCCCGCGACGGCAAAGACGCTGGGCGTCGATCCCCGCGATCCGTATGAAAACCTTGAAGGCGGCGCGCGCTATCTGGCGGAACAATACCGTGCGTTCGGCTCGTGGCGCCTGGCGCTGGCGGCCTATAACGCGGGGCCGGGGGCGGTGAAGAAACATGGCGGTATCCCCCCGTATAAAGAAACCCGCAACTACGTGCGCATTATTCTGGGCGACGGAACCTAACGCCTGATCTTTGGCCGCAGGCAGGAGCGGTGATCTTTGCTGGTCCTTTGTCTGACCTTGATCTAAGTCAGGGCAGCGGCCCGGCCCCTGCGTCAGGGTCGCGAAGATGCAGAGGGGCGTTCAAATGACAAAATCCGTTTCCGTAGTTGCGCTGGCCACCTTCGCGGCCATTACCGGCGGCGCCGTGATCGCCGAAGGGATCGACACCAAAGCTGCCCTTGGTGAGCTGTTGTTTTTTGATATGGACCTGTCGGCCAATGGCACCATGTCCTGCGCCACATGTCATGACCCTGATTATGGCTTTGCTGACCCGCGCAGTAATGATGCGGGAATGGCGGTGTCTTTGGGTGATGACGGTGTGTCTTTGGGCGACCGCAATGCGCCTGCGATCGGCTATGCGGCCTTTTCGCCGCGGTTTCACCGGAATGAGGATGGTGATTACATCGGTGGTCAGTTTTGGGATGGCCGTGCCGCCGATCTGGCAGAACAGGCCGGTGGCCCGCCGCTGAATCCGATCGAAATGGGCATGCCGTCGAAGGCCGCAGTGATGGACCGGTTGCAGGCGATCCCTGATTATGTTGCGGCCTTTGATGCGCTTTATGGCACGGGCGTTCTGGAGGATGCAGAGGCAGGCTATGCCGCCATGACAGACGCCATCGCTGCCTTTGAGCGGACAGAGGTTTTTGCCCCCTTCGATAGTAAATATGACCGTTTCCTGCGCGGTGAGGCAGAGCTAACGCGCGAAGAGGATCTAGGCCGTGTTCTCTTTTTCTCTCAGCAGTTTACCAACTGTAATCAATGTCATCAGCTGCGTAGTAGTGCCATTGACTCGGCAGAGACTTTTACCAATTACGAATACCACAACATCGGTACGCCCGCGAACACAGCAGCGCGTGCGCACAACGGTGTTGCGGATGATTTTGTAGACCTTGGGCTGCTGGCAAACCCTGCAGTGGATCATGAGGCAGAACTGGGGAAATACAAGGTGCCGTCGCTGCGCAATGTTGCTGTGACAGGTCCCTATATGCACAACGGCGTGTTTGAGGATCTGCGCACAGTGGTGTTGTTTTACAACCGCTACAACTCGCGCTCAGAACGCCGGCAGATCAATCCTGAAACCGGCGCCCGTTGGGCCGACCCCGAGGTGACAGAAACCCTGTCCTTCGAAGAGCTGACCCACGGCCCTGCGTTGGAAGATGAGCGCATCGATGCGTTGGTCGCGTTTATGAAGACGCTGACGGATCAGCGCTACGAGCATCTGCTGGAGGAATGACGGATCATACCTTGGCACGCTGTCGTTTCCGCAGCACCAGCGGCGATGCGCCTGTATGTTTGGTCACAAAGCGAGAGAAGTAGGCCGCAGTGCCGAAGTGTAGCTGCGCGGCGATATCCTGTATTGGCAAATCTGACCGTTCGATCATGTCCCGTGCCGCAAACAATGCGCGGGCGCTGAGGATATGGGCGGCAGTGTGGCCGGCGGCCTCTTTGCAGCACCGCGTCAGGTGGGGTGTGGTGACACCCAGCATGCGGGCATAATCGCCAACGCTCAAACCGCTGGCATAGTGCTGGCTGATCAGACCGCAGTAAGCTTCTGTCAGACGGGCGCTGCCGGTGGGGCGTGGGGGCGGTTCTCGGGTATCAAGGTGGCGCCGCAGGGCCACGGACAAGAGCGCGATATGTGCCTTTAACGCGTCGGTGGTATGGGGTAGGGGGCTGGTGAGTTCACGGTGGATGGCCTCCAGCCGCTGGGTCATCTCTGCCTGATCCTGCCCGTCGCGCAGACGCAGCAGTTCGGCGCTGTGCGGCAGTGCCAGATCTGTTGCCAGATCTGCGGACAGCGTCAGGATCAACGCGCCTGCATGGCGCATCAGGTCCAGTGAAAACAGCGTGCGCGGCGGGATCAGTAATGCGGTATGCGGTGCAAGGCCACGGCGCTGGCCGGAAAGGATCGTGCGGCCTTGTCCCTTGGTGATCCAGATCAGCAGGTAGTCAGCACGATCATGCAGTGTGGTCAGGCGCCAGTCTTCACCACGTTCGAACTGGGCCAGCGGGCGCAGCCTGATCCCCGAAGGATGCGTGTTGGCAACCCGGGATGTGTTGCTATGTGTGTCTCGCCTCACCTGTGTTGTCACCAGTAACCACCTCCCACCGATACCGTTGGCGGAGAGGCGTTGTTTGTAAAGACTTTTGTCAGATCACGGCGCGAAAACGCGCGGTTCCGTGGGGGTTATGGGGTATAGCCCGCCCATGCCTTCATGCGGGCGCGGAACCATGTGCGTTGACGCTTGGCGAACTGGCGCGTGGCGATGGTGGCAGCCTCGCGCGCCTGATCCAGTGTCAGGGTGCCTTGCAGATGCGCAATCAGTTCCGGCGCACCGATGGCCTTTGCTGACAGATGCGCAGGGTTCCATGTGGGCAGGTTTGCCTCCGCCTCTTCTAGCGCCCCCTGTTCCAACATCAGATCGAACCGCTGCGCGATGCGGGTGTTCAGCCAATTTTTGTCTACATCAAAGACCACAGGAAAACACTTCGCCAGCGGCAGCAGCGGTGGCGGCGTGTCCAGTTGCCATGCGCGAATGCCCTTGCCAGTCGTTTGCAGCACCTCCCATGCACGCTGCACTCGCATCGGGTTCATCTGGTCGATGTAATTACGGCTGGCTGCGTCCAGTTCTGCCAGCAATGCCTCGCGACCTTCCTCTGCCAGACGACGATCTGCCAGTGCGCGCACCTCTGGCGGGGTGGGGGGGATATTGGCCAGCCCTTCGGTCAGCGCGGTGAAGTAGAGACCGGTGCCGCCGACGATGATCGGACGCTGCCCTTCTAGCAGCGGGGCCACCTCGCGTAGCCAATGACCAACAGAATACTCGGCGTCACCCGCGATATGACCATAAAGGAGATGTGCTGCCCGGGCCTCATCCTCGACAGGTGGCCGTGCGGTTAGCACCCGCCAGTTGGCAAAGACCTGAATGGCGTCCGCATTGATCACCACGCCGCCTTGTCGCATCGCCACCTCCAGCGCCAGCGCGGATTTGCCGGATGCGGTGGGGCCTGCGATCAACACGGGCTGTTCGGGGGATATTTGCGCAATCAGATCCATGCCTTGCCAATATCGCGATTGCGGGGAGGAGGAAAGAGGTGGGTACGGCCCGCAGTTCAGGGGAAATCGGCAGGGGCAGCTTTTTCATTTACGACCCGTTATTCGATTGAACCTCACGACGTTTTCCGACATTTTGCGTGAAGTTTTGAGTCCTTGCCAGATGGAGCCCCGCATGGCCGCCGACACCTCCTCCGCCATTACCTTAGAAAACGACACCAAGTTCAATCGCGTTATGCTGAAAATCAGCGGTGAGGCGTTGATGGGCGATCAGGGCTTTGGCCTGCATCCGCCGACCGTTGAGCGTATCGCGCATGAGGTGAAGACCGTGCACGATATGGGGGTAGAGATCTGCATGGTCATCGGCGGCGGCAACGTTTTCCGTGGTCTGTCTGGCGCCGCACAAGGGATGGAGCGGACCACTGCTGATTATATGGGCATGCTGGCGACTGTGATGAATGCACTGGCGATGCAGAGCGCGCTGGAGAGTATTGGTGTGTTCACCCGTGTTATTTCGGCCATCCGTATGGATGAGGTGTGTGAGCCTTACATCCGCCGCCGCGCTGTGCGCCACCTTGAGAAGAAGCGTGTCTGCATTTTTGCCGCGGGCACCGGTAACCCCTATTTCACCACTGATACCGCCGCGACACTGCGTGCAAATGAAATGGCGTGTGAAGCGATCTTTATGGGCAAAAATGGCGTTGATGGCATCTATGACAAAGACCCTGCCACCCATGCGGATGCTGTGCGCTATGAAGAGATCACCTATGATGAAGTTCTGGCCAAGCATTTGAAAGTGATGGACGCCTCTGCGATTGCGCTGGCCCGTGATAACAATCTGCCGCTGATCGTCTTTCCGCTGGATGAACCGGGCGGGTTCAAGGGTATTCTGGCAGGGCGCGGCACCTATACCACTGTGCATAGCTAATTACTGGGCGCGACCCGAACTATGTCCAGCATGGGCTGATATTTGACTGTAAATAAGGCGTCTCTGCTCTTGGAGGCGCCTTTGTTATGTGGCGCGTTGTGCTTGCTGTAAGACCCTGACTGCAAGAATACGCCATCGCCTGCGCGGTTCGCCCTTCACCCTTGGGTCGCGGTGCTATACAACTGTCTCACAATAGCTTAAGAGCTAATCCCTGACGCAGACAACTGACGGAAACAGCAGAAATGTCCGATGATTTCATGATCGATACCGACGATCTGGAGCGCCGCATGGAAGGTGCCATGTCCAACCTCAAGACCGAATTCGCATCGCTGCGGACTGGGCGTGCCTCGGCCTCCATGCTGGAGCCGGTGATGGTTGAAGCTTACGGCCAGAAAACCCCGATCAACCAGGTGGGCACAGTAAACGTGCCGGAGCCGCGTATGGTGACGGTAAATGTCTGGGACAAATCCATGGTTGGCGCGGTCGAAAAAGCAATCCGTAACTCCGGTCTGGGCATCAACCCACAGCTCAATGGCACCATCATCATGCTGCCGATCCCCGAGCTGAACGAAGAGCGTCGCCGCGATCTGGGGCGTGTTGCCGCACAATACGCCGAAAGCGCCCGCGTTTCGATCCGCAACGTCCGCCGCGACGGTATGGATCAGATTAAGAAGGCCAAGAACGACGGCATGTCTGAGGATGACCAGAAACTCTGGGAAACCGAGGTGCAGGACCTGACCAACACCTTTATCGGCAATGTCGATAAGGCGCTTGAAGCCAAGCAAGCCGAAATCATGCAGGTCTGATCGGATCAGCACGATGTCTCAAAATAGCGACACGGCGCAGGACGCTGGCCCTCAGGATGGCCTGCAGGGCGGCCCCACAGGCCCCAATCATGTAGCGATTATCATGGATGGGAACGGGCGCTGGGCGCAGCGGCGGGGGCAGCCCCGCCTGTTCGGCCATCGTGCCGGTGCGCGCCGTGTTCGCGAAATCGTTCGTGCTTGCCCCGATCTGGGGGTGAAGTATGTCACGATCTTTGCCTTTTCGACAGAAAACTGGAAACGTACTCAGACCGAAGTTTCCGGTCTGATGACGCTGTTTCGCCATTACATCAAAAAAGAAACCCGTGCCCTGCATGACGAAGGCGTGCGGGTGCGTTTCATCGGGGACCGGGTGCGGCTGGATGCCAAACTGGTCAAGCTGATGGATGAGTTGGAAGCGCATACATCCGCCAACACCAAGGTGAATCTGACCATCGCGCTGAACTACGGCGGCCGTGATGAGGTGGCACGCGCCACTCAGCGACTGGCGCAGGACGTGGCAGATGGCCGTCTGGACCCCGCCGATGTGGGGGAGGAAACGCTGCCCAAATACCTCGACACCTGCGTGCTGCCCGATCCCGATCTGGTGATCCGCACCAGTGGTGAGGCACGGATTTCCAACTTCCTGCTGTGGCAGTCTGCCTATGCGGAATACGAATTTATCGAAACCCTGTGGCCGGATTTCACCGATGAGATTTTTGCCAATCTGGTGAAAAACTATGCCGGGCGTGATCGGCGCTTTGGTGGCGTAAAGACATGAGCATTGCATCGAAATGGACCGATCTGGGTCCGCGCGTCCTGTCGGCGCTGGTCATGGTCGCCGTGGGCGCTGCGGCGCTGTGGCAGGGCGGGGTGGCTTTTGTCCTGCTGGTGGCTGCGCTGGCTGGCCTGATGATCTGGGAATTGGTGCGCATTCTGGGGCCGAAACAGCCCGGTGCGCCGGTGCAGCTGGGGCTGTTGAGTGCCGCTGTTATTGTTGCTGTGGCGCACGTGCCAGGTGTCGCGCATCTGCCAATGTTGGTGGCTCCTTTGCTAATGGGAGCTTCTTTGCTGGCGGCAGGTAGCGCTGGTATCTGGATGGCCTATGGCGCGGTTGTGCTGTTTGGCAGCTATAGCGCTTTGGTCATCATGGGCGGACACGGCACATTCTGGCTGGGCTGGCTCGTGTCTGTCGTGGTGATGAGCGATATTGCGGGCTATTTTGCCGGCCGCACCCTTGGCGGGCCGAAGTTCTGGCCTAAAATCAGCCCCAAGAAAACATGGTCCGGCACCATTGCTGGCTGGGTCGGTGCCGCGCTGGTCGGTGTGGTGTTTGCGATGACCAGTGCAGCTGGTGCCGAGTTGATTGTTATTTCGGTCATCACCGCCTTTGCCGCGCAAATGGGTGACATTGGCGAAAGTGCGATCAAGCGCCGGTTCGGGGTCAAAGACAGCTCCAACCTGATTCCCGGCCACGGTGGTTTTCTGGACCGCTTTGACGGGATGCTGGGGGCGTTGGTCGTGGTGCTGATCGCCAGCCGGATCATCGGCTTCCTGCCAACGATTTCGTAATTCAAGAGGTATGACCTTGGACAGTCTCTCGTTGTTTTCCGCATTGGGCGGATCGCTGACAACCTTTCTGGCCTTTGTGGTGGCGCTCTCGGTCATCGTTTCGGTGCATGAATATGGCCACTACATCGTCGGTCGCTGGTCCGGCATCGAGGCAGAGGTGTTTTCGCTCGGCTTTGGTCCGGTGCTGTTTTCGCGCGTCGACAAACGCGGCACTCGCTGGCAATTCGCAGCGCTTCCTTTTGGGGGCTATGTGAAGTTTGTGGGCGATGCCAATGCGGCCTCTGTCGGGTCCGAAAACGTGGATGCGGACGCGCCCGCGCCGCGCAACACGATGGCTGGTGCGCCGCTTTGGGCGCGTGCGGCGACCGTTGCGGCCGGGCCTGTATTCAACTTTATCATGTCAATCGCGATCTTCGCCGCTATTGCTACCTTCAATGGCAGTGCGCGCCAGCCGCTGACTGTAGGGGATGTGAACATCGTCCCTTACACGGTGGACCTGCTGCCCGGGGATGAGGTGCTGGAGATCGGTGGCATCAAAGTGCCCGGTCCCGGTGATGCGCTGACCTTTGATCAGCTGCTGCGCCAGTTGCCGGTGGAATCAAACGTCGACTATCTGCTGCGTCGTGATGGGGTCGAGGTTGCCGTGCGCACCGCGCATCCGATGCCAGCTGTGGTGGTGCAACTGGCGCCCCAGTCTGCCGCCTATGAGGCAGGGCTGAAGCCTGCGGATGTGATCACCCATGTTGAGGGTGAGGAAATTCTGGCCTTCCGCCAGTTGCAACAGGCGGTTCTATCTGCCGAAGGCGCACCATTGGCGTTGACCGTCTGGCGTGGCGGTGAGGTGCTGGATGTGACCCTGTCGGCCAAACGTGTGGACGAACCCCAGCCTGATGGCGGCTATGAGACCAACTGGCGTATCGGTATTGTCGGCGGCATGCTGTTCCGCCCTGCAACCGACAACCTGTCGCCATTGCAGGGGGTGCAGGCGGGGGTCAACATGACCACCAACATTATCACCGGATCCTTCTCTGGCCTTTATCATATGGTGTCGGGCGCGATCAGTTCCTGCAACATGTCCGGCCCGCTGGGCATTGCGCAGGTCAGCGGTGCGATGGCGCGGCAGGGGGTGGAAAACTTCATCTACTTTATCGGTGTTCTGTCTACTGCTGTGGGACTGCTCAATCTGTTCCCGATCCCGGTCCTGGATGGCGGCCACCTGACGTTCTATGCCTATGAGGCCGTGACAGGCCGCAAACCCAGCGAGCGGGCGCTGCAGTTCCTGATGACACTGGGGCTGACGCTGATCCTGTCGCTGACCGCCTTTGCGCTGTTCAACGATTTCTTCTGTCCCTGATCCGGAACAGGACAGGCGGCAGACTTCAGGCGTTTAAAACTTTACCAAAAGGGGCGCGATTGTGCCCCTTTTTTGCCTTATTGAATCAGTACTCCTTCCTGACGATTGCCACAGACGCATGACGCTGCACATCGAGTGTAGGCACATGGTTTTCAGACGGAAAAGGAGATCGCAATGCAGATCATTCAGCAAGGTTACAACGGCCTCAGCCTCTTGGTCGAACTGAACTGGGATCGCATCCTGATGGTCGGAACTATCGCGTTGACGCTGGCGCTGACGGTGATGTTCTCCACACCCTGACCGATGATCAGATATAGGCCGCGCGCGGTATCCTGATCAGCCCTCTGTTAAGGTCCAGAGCGCGACATCTGCGCTGCATTCAGGCGCAAGTCTTGAGAAATCAACAGCAAAGCCCCGCCCATGTCTCACATGGGCGTTTTGCGCTTTTGACAACGGGTCGCAATCTGGATAGTCAGGACGCCAAAGGGATCTCTGATTAGGTTGATTGAATGACCAAGTTTCTGGGGGGGCGGGGCACTTCACCTGCTGAATCAAAATCGAAGCTGCGCGGTATGGGTATTGCGCTGTTTCTGTCTGCGACCACGGCACTGACCTCTGTGCCTCTTTCGGTTGCTGCGCAGAGCTTCCGGTTCAACACTGTGGCCATCGAAGGCAACCAGAGGATTGAGGATGGTACCATCCTGACCTACGCTGGTATCAGCCGCGGTCAGTCCGTGTCTGCCGGCGAGTTGAACGCAGCCTACCAGCGCATTCTGGAAAGCGGCCTGTTCGAAAGCGTCGACATCACCCCGCGCGGTGGTACGCTGGTGATTGAGGTCAAGGAATTCCCGACCGTCAATCAGGTCCGCATTGAAGGCAACCGCCGCCTCAAGGATGATGATCTGCTGCAGTTTCTGGATGTGAAACCGCGTCTGGTCTTTGATCCGGCGACAGCGGAAAAAGATGCTGCAACCATCGCCGATGTCTATAATTCGCGTGGGCGTCTGGCATCGCGTGTGACGCCGAAAATCATCCGCCGCAGCGACAACCGCGTCGATGTGGTTTTTGAGGTTTTCGAGGGCGACATCACCGAGATTGAGCGTATCAGCTTTGTCGGGAACGCGATCTATCCAGACCGCCGGCTGCGTCGCGTGCTGACCACCAAACAGGCTGGCCTGTTGCGTCGTTTTGTACAAACCGACACGTTTGTCGAAGACCGGATTGAATTCGATCGTCAGGTGCTGAGCGATTTCTACATGTCGCGCGGCTACGTTGATTTCCGCGTAGTTGGCGTTAATGCCGAACTGGCGCAGGAACGGGATGGTTATTTCATCACCTTCAACATCCATGAAGGTGACCAGTTCAAGGTTGGACAGATCACCACCACGTCGAACCTGTCGAACGTGGATCCGGATGAGTTTCAGGCAGAGCTGAAACTGACTGCCGGTGACATCTACACGCCGACCGCGATTGAAAACGCGATTTCCCGTCTGGAAGGGCTGGCCAATAAGAAGGGCCTGAACTTCGTCCGAGTGGAACCACGCATCAGCCGAAATGACCGCGATCTGACGCTGGATGTGGAATTTGAACTGGTGCGCGGCCCGCGCGTCTTTGTGGAACGTATCGATATCGAAGGCAACACCACGACGCAGGATCAGGTGCTCCGCCGTCAGTTCCGCATTGTTGAAGGCGACCCGTTCAACCCGCGTGAAATCCGCGAAACCGCCGAACGGATTCGTGCGCTTGGCTATTTCGCCAATTCCGACGTGCGCGCCCGCGAGGGCAGCCGTCCTGATCAGGTCATCGTCGACGTGAACGTCGAAGAGCAGCCTACAGGCTCGCTTAACTTTGGCGGCACCTATTCAACCAACAGCGGTCTGGGACTGGTTGTTGGCCTGAGTGAACGCAACTTTCTTGGCCGTGGCCAATCGGTCAACGTGAACGTGTCCGGCGCCGAGGGTGCACGAATTTACAGTCTGCAGTTTACCGAACCGGCGCTGCTGGGCCGCGAATTGCGTTTCTCGCTCGATGCGACCTACGCGGAAAATTCCGGCGGGGCGACGAACTTTGACACGGAAACCCTGCGGTTCCGCCCGGGGATCGGTTTCGGTCTGAGCGAAAAGAGCACCCTTGGCCTGTTCGTCAAGGCAGAGCGCATTTCGCTTAGCGCAGATGGCGATACCGCATTTGGTGGCATCGTGACCCAAGAGATCGCCCGCGAGGATGAATGGGATCTGGGGATCGGCTACTCGTTGAACTACGACAGCCGCATCAATGAGCTGGAGCGTGACCGTGGCTATCGCCTGTCTTTTGAACAGGAAGCGGGCGGTCTGAACAGTGACAACAGCTATATCAAGACCACTGCCAGCGCGATTGCGCAGACCAAGGTGTTCAATGATGAAATCACCCTGCGTGCGTCGGTCGAGGGGGGCGTTCTGGCGTTCAACAAAGGCTCCAGCCGGACTGTGGACCGTTTCCAGATCTCTGGTGGTCTGATCCGCGGCTTCCAGCCTGACGGCATCGGCCCGCGTGAGATTGTGCGTAATGCAACCACCAATGCGATCGAATCCAATGACGCACTTGGCGGTGACAAGTTTGCGGTTGCCCGCTTTGAGGCTGAATTCCCGCTGGGCCTGCCAGAGGAGTACGGTATCACCGGCGGTGTTTTCTACGACATCGGCTCTGTCTGGGGGCTTGGCTCCACCACTGGTGCTACGGGCGATATCTTCTATGATGATTTCACACCGCGTCAGGTGATTGGTCTGTCTGTCTTCTGGACCACTCCGCTGGGCCCGCTGCGTTTCAATTGGACGCAGGCGCTGCAGAAGGAAGAGTTTGACGAAGAACAGACCTTTAACCTGACGGTCTCTACCCAGTTCTGATGGCGGGGCAGGGCATGCGTTTGCGCCCCGTTCTTGGGGCTTTGGCATTGGCCATGCTGACAGGCATGGCCAACGTGCCGATTGCGTCTGCGCAGAATTCGGTGCCGGAAAATCTGGGTGTGCCCCAATCGCAAGTGTTGGCGATCGACAGTGACCGCTTCTTTCGTCAGTCCAGTTTTGGCCTGCGGGCGCTGGCCGAATTTGAGGCTGCGGGTCAGCGGCTGGATGCGGAAAACACCCGTATCGCTCAGGAGCTGCGCGATGAAGAGCAGGCGCTGACCAGACGTCGCGCCAGCCTCACCGCTGCAACCTTCGCGCAGTTGGCCGATGCATTTGATCAGAAGGTGCAGCGCATCCGCAACGAACAAAGCGCCAAGCAGCAGGTGATCGAATCCCGTCTGGAACTGGCGGAACGAATGTTTCTGCAGGCAGCCTTGCCAGTTCTTGAAAACTTGATGGCCGAAAGCGGTGCGGCGCTGATCGTGGAAAAACGTGATGTGTTCATTGCTTCGTTGTCGATTGAGATCACTGATCAGGCAATTGCACGGATCAATGTAGAACTGGGCGACGGGTTGCGTGATATCGCCGGTCAACCGCCCGCAGAGGGGGGGGACGGCGACACAGAGGAAACCGTGACGGATTCTGATCAGCCCGCGGATTCATCGGCACCCGTCCCCACCGACCAATAGAAATTTCTGCAGGCTCCGCGCGCCCTGCAGGGCCTGCACGCTTGCCCCGACAAGCCCGAATTGTTAGGGATCGGCGCTAAGAACATGTCGTCAGAAAGGACACACCATGACCGAGCAGCTGCTGTCAGCGGATATCGACCTGATCCAACGGATCATCCCACATCGCTATCCCTTCCTGCTGGTGGATAAAGTGGTGGACATCGACGGCTACCAGTCCGGTCGCGGCATCAAGAACGTCACCATGAACGAGCCCCACTTTCAAGGTCACTTTCCCGGCAAGCCGATCATGCCCGGTGTGACCATTGTTGAGGCAATGGCGCAAACCGCTGCTGTGATGGTTGGCACCGCGCTGGATATGGCGGACAAGAACATGCTGGTTTATTTCATGGCCATCGACAAGGCCAAGTTCCGTCGCATGGTTGTCCCCGGTGACGTGCTGGAAATGAACGTTACCACCACCCGCGGCAAACCGGGCGGCAAGGTCTGGAAATTCGCCGGTGTCGCAACAGTCGAAGGCGAAATGGCCTGCGAATGCGAATTTACCGCGATGATGGACCTCAGTGCCAACGCTGGGTGATCGGGGATGAGCGCTGATATTCACCCCTCTGCCATTATCGAGGATGGCGCCACTATCGGCGCGGGCTGCAAGATCGGCCCGTTCTGCGTTGTTGGCAAGGACGTAGTTTTGCACGACCGCGTGGAGTTGAAGAGCCATGTCGTTGTCACGGGTCAGACCTCTGTGGGCGAGGATACGGTTATCTTCTCCTTCTCGGTGATCGGCGAGATCCCTCAGGATCTGAAATTCAACGGTGAGACGACCCGTCTGGAAATCGGCGCCCGCAACCGGATCCGGGAACATGTGACCATGAACACCGGCACCGAAGGGGGCGGCGGTCTGACCAAGGTTGGTGATGACGGGCTGTTCATGGCCGGCTGTCACGTTGCGCATGATGCTATCATTGGCGATCGGGTGATTGTTGTGAATTCCACCGCGGTGGCGGGCCACTGTCATATCGGTGATGATGTGATCATCGGCGGTCTCTGCGGCATCCATCAGTGGGTGCGCATCGGGCAGGGCGCCATTATCGGTGCGCTGTCGATGGTGACTGCAGACGTGATTCCGTACGGTCTGGTACAGGCCCCGCGGGGCGAATTGGACGGTCTGAACCTTGTGGGCCTGAAACGCCGCGGCGTTCCACGTGGCGATATCACGGCTCTGCGCGCAGCGCTGAAGGCAATGGCGAGCGGCGATGGCACCTTTCAGGAGCGCGTGCGTGGTCTGGATGCAGACAGCGAATATGTCCGCCAGATCGTCGAGTTCGTGACAGGGGCCTCTGACCGCTCCTTCCTGACACCCAGCTAAAGGGGCGATCTGATGGGGCGTTTGGCAATCCTTTCCGGTGATGGGGCCTTGCCCGTTGCCCTGTCCGCAGCGCATCCCGATGCGCTGTGCGTGTGTTTTGAGGGCGTGGCGCATCAGGTGACCGGCATGGTTGAAAACCACCGGTTTGAACGTCTGGGTGAGATGTTCGATGCCCTGCGCGCGGCAGGCGTCACCCGTGTGGTTATGGCGGGTTCGATGAGCCGCCCGCCCCTGGATCCCGCCGCCCTTGATCCTTTCATGATCGCCCTTGCGCCGCGCCTTATGGCTGCGATGCAGGGCGGCGATGACGCGTTGTTACGTTTGATTATCGCAGTCATCGAGGATGAGGGTTTTACCGTTCTGGGGGCCCATGAACTGTTGAAAGGTCTGACTGCGGAACCTGCGCTGCTGGTAGGCTCTGCTCCGGATGAGGCTGCAACAGCTGATATCATCCGCGCCGCTGACATTCTGACGGCGCTGTCGCCTCATGATGTGGGGCAGGGCTGCGTGGTTGCCGGTGGTCTGGTGCTGGCGGTTGAGACGCTGCAAGGCACCGAGTTTATGCTCGACACAGTGCGTCGCACTGCACCGCATCTGCGCCGTGGCAGCAAAGGGGTGTTCGTGAAGGCCGCCAAAAAAGGTCAGGACCTGCGCGTGGATATGCCTGCGATCGGTCCGGATACTGTGGCGCAGGTTGCCGCGGCGGGTCTGGCGGGGATTGCGGTGCAGGCAGAGCATGTGATGATTCTGGAACGTGATCAGACCATTTCGGCGGCGCATAAGGCCGGTATTTTTATTATTGGTCAGGTGTTTGAGGGGTTATCCTAATGCAGATCTTCTTGATTGCGGGGGAGGCGTCGGGCGATCGTCTGGGAGCCGCGCTGATGGCGGGTCTGTCGGAACTGCTGGAAGATCAGGTGGACTTCCTCGGCGTTGGTGGTCCGCTTATGCAGGCTGAAGGGATGCAGAGCCTTTTTCCAATGGATGAGTTGTCCGTCATGGGACTGGCCGAAATCCTGCCGAAATACCGCCAGCTGAAACGCCGTATTGCCCAAACCGCTGATGCGGCTCTGGCGGCAAAACCTGATGTGATCATCTCTATCGACAGCCCTGATTTTTGCCTGCGGGTGGCGAAATTGGTGAAAGCTGTCAGTAACATACGAACCGTGCATTACGTCGCCCCTTCGGTGTGGGCATGGCGTGAGGGACGGGCTGCGAAGATGGCGAAGGTGATTGACCACGTTTTGGCGCTCTTGCCGTTTGAGCCGCCGCTGATGGAAGCGGCGGGGATGGAGTGCAGTTTCGTTGGTCATCCGGTGGTGTCCGAACCTCAGGCCAGCGCAGCAGAGGCCACTTTGTTCCGCGCCAAACATCGGATGGGGCAGGGTAAGACACTGTTGGTGCTGCCCGGATCGCGGCGAGGGGAGGTCAGCCGTCTGGCCCCAACATTCGGCACCGTATTGTCTGATGTGGTGGCGCAGACACCGGACTTGAACGTGGTGATCCCGACGACGTCAAATGTAACCGATCTGGTGCGGGAACAGGTGGCAGGGTGGCCGGTGCAGCCCATCGTGATGGACCCACGCGGTATAGATCCGGCCATTTACAAACTGGAAAAGGCTGCTGCCTTTGCCGCTGCAGATGCGGCGCTGGCGGCATCGGGGACTGTGTCGCTGGAACTGGCGGCTGCGGCCACACCGATGGTCATCGCCTATGACATGAACTGGCTGAGCCGGATCATCATTTCGCGGATGTTGAAGGTGGACACCGTGACGCTGGTTAATCTGGTCTCTGACACCCGTACCATTCCCGAATTTATCGGTAAAGATTGCCAGCCAGAGCGGATCGCCCCTGCGGTCCTGAAGGTGCTGGAAGGTGCGCGCGGTCAGCAAGAGGCGATGGAACTGACGATGCAGCGCCTTGGCCGTGGTGGTCAGCGTCCGGGGTTGCGCGCGGCCCATGCGGTTCTGCGTGGCATGGGTGTGCAGGTTTAACGGAACTGTACTCATTTGGTGGGGTGGGGAAATCTGATGCCAGATTTCCGCCCGCGTCGTTTCACTTAGCTGAATTGCGCTTTCAGGTCGGCCAGTGCTTGGACCGGGCCCTCTGCGTTCCAGATTTCTTCGCCGATGCCGAAGAAATCGGTGAAGGGGGAGATCTCACGTACGATTTCGGGGGTCAGGGCACCCTCGGCGACCACTGGCACCTCGATCATTTCGGACCACCACTGGAACAGGTCACGCTCTGCGACAGAGCCATCGTTGAGGCCAGTGTCACGTAGTGGGCCAAAGGCCACGTAATCGCTGCCCGCTTCCCCTGCCGACATGCCGTCATGGCTGGAGGCACCGCAGAAAGCGCCAACGATCGCGTCCTGCCCCAGCGCCTTGCGGGTCTTGCGCACCGAACGGGAGCCGTCGGTCAGGTGTACACCATCCAGACCCAGACGTTCGACCAGCAGCATGTGGTTGTCGATCACCAGCGCCACGTCGCGGGAATACGTCACTTCGCGCAGGGCATCTGCGGCGCGGCTGATCTTATCTTCATCGCGCGTCGCCAAGGCCAGACGCACGCAGGCCACCTCATGTGCGTCCAGCACAGCGGCCAGACGATCGGGGAAGCGCGACAGCTCTACTTCAGGGGGGGTGATCAGGTAGATTTGGGGCTGCTCAACCTCTGACATGGCGCGGGCTCCTTTATTTCGGGCGCAACGGGCCCTGCTTTTCATGCGTTCGCGCCGCTATACATTGGTTTTTTTGCTTTGGCTATTGTCTGGCGGGAATTTCAAGCCTGCGGCGGGCGCAACCCCATAGCCTGCGCATTTGCGCACAAGTCTGGTGAGGCGGCAGGGATTTTCCTGTGACGGTGACAAGGACATATTCTAAGCCACAGCCAAGGAGAGCACACCATGACCTTTCGACCTGTTGTAGCCACCAGCCAGTCCCAACCCGCGATCGAGGGCGCGGGCGTGCATCTGCGCCGTGTCTTCGGCTTTGATGATCCCAGTCTGACGGATCCGTTCCTGATGATGGATGACTTCCGCAACGATGACCCTCGCATGTATGCTAAAGGATTCCCCTGGCACCCCCATCGCGGGATTGAGACGATTACCTATGTGCTGGAGGGGGAGGTGGAGCATGCCGACAGTCTGGGTAACAAGGGGCTGTTGGGGGCGGGGTCGCTGCAATGGATGACCGCGGGATCTGGCATCCTGCATCAGGAAATGCCGCAGGGCGACGCGCAGGGTCGGATGCACGGGTTTCAGTTGTGGGCGAACCTGCCGCGTGATCTGAAGATGACTGCGCCGCGCTATCAGGACATCGCTGCCGCCGACCTGCCGATTGAGGGCGACGAGGACGGTACGCTGGTCAAGGTGTTGATCGGCTCCTTCTGGGGCAAGAGCAGTCCAGTGGATGGCATTGCCGCTGACCCGATGCTGCTCGATATCTTTGTGCCTGCAGGTCGGCGCAAGACCTTCCGCGTCGATACCCGTGCCAATGCGTTGGCCTATGTCTTTGCCGGATCGGGGCGGTTTCGTGATGCGTCGGATCCGATCGGCATTCAGGTCGAAAAAGAGTATCAGGGTCAGGAACTGGCGTTGCGTGATTACAGCGGTAACCGGACGCTGGTGCGCTTTGGGTCAGGTGATGAAATCACGGTGGAGGCAGGCAGTGACGGTTTGCGGTTCCTGTTGATGACCGGCCAGCCCATTCAGGAACCGGTGGCATGGCATGGACCCATTGTGATGAACACCCGCGATGAATTGGTGCAGGCCTTCGATGAATTGAATAATGGCACCTTCATCAAACAGGGCGCGCGAGGCTAATCACCGATTATCTGCCAAAACGGAATTCTGTTTTGGCAGATGCCTTTCTACCGCTCAGGCGACGCGCCCATTAGGTCCACTGCAACGATTTTATTGGAGTAGACCAGATGAAAAATATCCCAGACCACACCCCGAATATAGCCCAAGTTCAGACTCAAGTTCTGGACGCTTTCAGCTTTCGCCATGCCTGTAAAGTGTTTGATGGCGAACGTAAAATCGACGACTCTGTCTTTGACACTATTCTAGAAGCCGCACGCCTGTCGCCGACCTCTTTTGGTCATGAACCCTACAAGATCCTGATGATCCAAAACCCCAAAAGCCGCGACCTGCTGCGTGATTTCGCCTGGGGTGCAAATGGCGCGACTAACGGCACGGCGGGGCAGCTGGGCACCGCCAGCCACTTTGCCGTGTTGCTGGCGCATACAGGCGAAACCATGACCGCAGGATCTGACTATCTGCAGAAATTCTACCGCGATGTGAAACAGCTGCCTGAGGATGTGATCGCCTTCCTGAACGACGCATACGGCACCTTCCAGTCCCGCGACCACGGCGTCAGCACCGCGCGCGAAATCACCGATTGGTCCGGCAAACAGGCCTATATCGTGCTGGCAAATATGATGACCGCCGCTGCGCTCTTGGGTGTGGACAGCTGCCCGATCGAAGGGTTTGAGATGGACAAAACCGTGGCTGTTCTGCAAGAGCACTTTGGCGTTGACCCCAAGTTTTATAAACCTGCTGTCATGGTTGCCTTCGGCTATCGCGTGGATGAGCCGGCCTTTGGCAAGACCCGCCGCGATATAGAGCAGATCGTCGAATGGGTGTGATGCTGTGAACATTGAGCGCCCCCTGGATCAGGGGGCGTGCGCTTATTTGGGCAGGCTCAGCCCGCGTTCCCAGATGGGGTCTGTACCGATCTCTGCGATCAGGAAATCCATAAAAACGCGGACCTTGGCCGAGACGGTTGTGCTCTTGGGGTAGATCAGCCACAGAACCGATCCGTCCGCGATATCGTAATCGGGCAGCACCCGCACCAGCGCACCGGATCGCAACTCTTCGTGTACGCACCACAGCGCGCAAAAAGCGATGCCCGCGCCGGAAATCGTTGCAATTTTGTGGCTGGTGCCATCATCAATGGTCAATCGGCTGCGCGCCTGCTGTGGGTCAAATCGCGCCATCGTGCCGTCCTGGTGACGCAGTGGCTTCACCTCCTGATCCGTGAAGGCAATCAGATCGTGACTCGCCAGATCATCTGGCGTCTGAGGCGTGCCGCGTCTTCCCAGATAGCTGGGCGCTGCGCAGAGGATGCGGTGATCATCGGCCAGCTTGCGCCCTTTGAGACTGGTATCCTCCAGTGCGGAATTGCGGATCGCCAGATCAAAACTGCCCTCGATCAGATCAAAAACCCGATCCGACAGCCGCATGTCCAGCGTGATACCGGGGTAACAGGCCAGAAACTTCGGAAGGAGTGGCGCGATATAAGTCTGTGCGAAGGTGCTGGGCGCAGTGAAGCGCAATGTGCCCTTGGGCGATGTGTCGCCCTTGCCCAACGCGGCCAGCCCTTCCTCCTCTTGCGCAATCATTTCGCGTGCATAAGGCAGAAAGGCTGCACCTTCCTGTGACAGCGATACCTTGCGGGTGGAGCGGTGCAACAGATCCGCGCCCAAGGCATGTTCCAGCTTCGCCAACCGCGCACTGGCGACGGCCGGTGCCAGTCCCAACTGACGCCCTGCAGCGGAAATGTTCAGCTTGTCCGCCGCCAGTACAAACAGGCGCAGGCTGTCGGTGTCCATAAGGTGCTCTCTTTTGCGGAATGCGGTTTGGGGGAAGGGTGTGCGATCTAAGTGGGGCGTCCGCGGCTGTTAATCAATGTCACGCGGTCAGGCGGCAACAAAAAAGGCGGCCCATGGACCGCCTCTGTTCTCTCTTATCGCGTTCTCGCCTCAGTCCAGCGCTTGCAGTACCAGATCGGGGGGGCGGTGGCCGTCGGCGAAGGTTTTGACGTTCAGCATCACTTTCTGGCCCATCTCAACGCGGCCTTCCTGTGTCGCCGATCCCATATGCGGCAGCATGACCACATTGGACATGGCGCGAAGATCTGGGTTTGCCTCGGTCCCATGTTCATACACATCAAGGCCCGCGCCAGCCAGCTGGCCTGCCTGCAACTGACGGGTCAGGGCGTTTTCGTCAATCACTTCACCGCGCGACGTGTTCACGATCACAGCCGACGGTTTCATCAGGCGCAAACGGCGGGCGTTCATCAGGTGGAAGGTTGACGGCGTGTGCGGACAGTTGATCGACAGCACGTCTATCCGCGCCACCATCTGATCAAGGCTTTCCCAATAGGTCGCCTCCAACTCTTCTTCGATCTCAGGACGCAGGCGGGTGCGGTTGTGATAATGTACCTGCATTCCAAAAGCACGGGCTCGGCGGGCCACAGCCTGACCAATGCGGCCCATGCCGAGAATGCCCAGACGACGCCCCGCAACGCGGCCGCCAAGGAAGGCAGTGGGGGCCCAGCCGTTCCAATCACCGCTTTGCATCGCGGTCAAACCTTCGGGGATGCGGCGTGTGACAGCCAGGATAAGCGCCATGGTCATGTCGGCGGTATCATCGGTCAGAACACCGGGGGTATTGGTCACCTGAATGCCGCGCTGACGGGCAGTGGCCACATCAATATGATCGACACCGGCGCCATAGTTGGCGATTAACCGCAGCTGCGGGCCAGCCTGACCGATGAGCCCGTTGTCGATCCGGTCATTCAGGGTCGGGATCAACACATCCGCTTCGCGCATCGCCGCCGCCAGCTCATCGCGACTCATCGGCGTATCATCACTGCGCAGCTTTACATCGAACAGCTCCATCAGGCGGGTCTCTACCACCTCTGGCAAGCGTCGCGTCACAACAACACTCAGACGTCCAGATGCCATCTTGGCTTTCCTCTTCTTTAAATCTCGGCCTGTTACTGGCACAGTGCGGGATAAAGCGTCGGGCCACAAGGGGTCCGCAATAATATTTCACGAGCAGCAGGGGCATCTGTAACAAACCGCCCCCGCCAAACCCGAAGGAGCGTTGCCGGAATGCAAAGGCGTCGCCTGTTTGTGGCCCTCGCGGCTGCCCTCACTCTTTCTACGTCCTTTACGGTGCAGCCTGCCGCCGCAGAGGAGCGTGGTCCGGTCACCAACCTGCCGCTGCCGCGCTTTGTGTCGGTGAAAGCGGCAGAGGCAAACGTGCGCCGTGGTCCTTCGCTGACACATCGAATCGATTGGGTGTTCAAACGCCGCAATATGCCGGTTGAGGTGACCGCAGAGTTCGGCCATTGGCGCCGTGTGCGCGATCGCGACGGGGCAGGGGGCTGGGTGCATTATGCGCTGCTTTCCGGGGTGCGACATGTGATTGTTGATCAGGACATGCTGCCGCTGAATATCCGCCCTGATGCGAAATCCGCGATTTCCGCCCGTCTGGAACGCGGTGTGATCGCGCGGATGGAAAAATGCACGCCAGACTGGTGCCGCCTGAATGCTGGTGGCTATCGTGGCTGGGCGCCCAAGGATGCGTTGTGGGGCGTGGGCGCCAAAGAAGTGAAGGACTGAGGGCGCGGCGCGGCGCAAAAAAAGCGCATCGCCGAGTCGGGTTATAATCTGGTTTTTGCGAGCCTGTTTGTCATTCGGAATCGTGTGAGGGCATCTTCGGGCGATTCCGGTCTAAGGGTTGTCTTTTCATGTGGGGCAAACGAATTGCGCGAATTGCGCCGCCATGCTCCCCGGTCTAAGCTGCTGAGAGCAGACTAAATAAACGTCCCGCCAGCGCCGTCGAAACGCAATAATCGGCGAAACCCCAAGATTTATTGGCCCTTTTGCTACCCTGCACAACCGACCGGATTTTTTGCTAAAAAACTGTCACTTTTTGTGAAAAGAGGTCTTGCACCCCCCCGCCGCTTTACGTAAAAACCGCCACACAAGTTGGGGTGTAGCCAAGTGGTAAGGCACCGGTTTTTGGTACCGCGCACCGTAGGTTCGAATCCTACCACCCCAGCCATTTTCCTCTTAAGTCTCTGATTTAAAACGCCTGTTGGCGTGCTTCTAAATTGCGATCTGATTTCGGCTCGGTTTGGCGATACTCGTGCATAAGGGCGGTGATGCCGGTGTGATCCGCGGGAAAGTCGTGAGAAAAGAGTGGGGACGCCTGATTGGGCTGGCGGCGATTGTTTGCTTCCGGTCAATAGAAATCAGTTGGCTGAGATCTCGCCAGACGCCCGAACAGAAAATGAAGCTGCGCGTTGTCGCGCAGCTCCTGAGGTCTGCGCTTAGGCAAACAGATCGGTCGACAGATACTTCAACCCGCTGTCACAGATGATCACGGCGATAGTTTGTCTTTTGTGCGGACCTTTCAACAACTCGATTGCCGCCGCGACATTGGCCCCCGCCGAGAATCCAGCGAAGATCCCCTCAAACTGCGCCAGATCGCGGGCGGTTTGGCGGGCGGTGTCGCCATCCACCTGCAGGAACCCGTCCCAATTCATGCCGCGCAGGAAATCGAGATCTCCCATCACATAGCCGCCGCCCTGAATGGGATGTTCTGCGCGCTCCACGTCCTGACCAGCGATCACTGCAGCCCCCGCAGGTTCCACCGGATAGCATTTGATCGCGGGGTTTTGGCTGCGCAGGTATTTGGACGTGCCCGCCAGCGTGCCGCCAGAGCCGACAAAATCGCAAAACGCATCGATGCTGCCACCGGATTGCTGCCATAGCTCGGGGCCGGTCATCTGTTCATGTGATCCCGGATTGCCAGTGCGGCGGAACTGATCGGCGCGGAAGGCGCCGCGTTCATTGGCCAACTCCCCCGCGACACGGTCCACCTCTGCCAGATCCGCGCCCGACACTTCGCCAGGACGGCTATCGGGCAATTGGTCCACCAGCACCACCTCTGCCCCAAGTGCGGCCATCATGCGGGCCCGTTCGGGTGAGTTGCCTTTCGACATAACCGCCACAAAGGGATAGCCCTTGATCCCGCAAATGATCGCAAGGCCCGTGCCCATGTTGCCGCTGGTCAGTTCCACCACAGTTTGGCCGGGTTTCAGCGAACCGTCACGTTCGGCCGCTTCAATCACACCAAGGGCAGCGCGGTCCTTCTTGGAAAAGCCGGGGTTCAGGTGATCCAGCTTGGCCAGAATGGTGCCTTCGCAACCATAGTGTTTGACCAGCCGGTCCAGACGCACCAGCGGGGTGTTGCCAATGGCGCCAAGGATAGAGTCGAGTGTTTGTGTCATTGTCTCTTGTCCCGAAGGAGTATTACAGGCAGACCTTAGGGCTGCGATCTCAGGTCCAGTTCAGCACAACCTTGCCGGATTGGCCGGACTTCATCGCGGCAAAACCGGTGGCAAAATCGTCAACATCAAATTGATGGGTGATCACGCGGCTGACATCCAGCCCGTTTTGCAGCATGGCGATCATTTTGTACCATGTTTCAAACATCTCTCGTCCATAGACGCCCTTGATGGTGATCGCCTTGAACACGATGCGTGACCAATCGACGGGCGACTTGCCCGGCGGAATGCCCAGCAGCGCAATTTTTCCGCCCATCACCAAGGCCTCGACCATCTGATCCAGTGCGACCTGACTGCCGGACATTTCCAGCCCGACGTCAAACCCTTCCTTTAGCCCCAGTTCGGTGATGACATCCTTCAGATCTTCTACTGCCACGTTTACCGCGCGGCAGGTGGGCACCACATATGCGGCCAATTTGAGGCGATCAGGATTGATATCGGTGATCACCACATTGCGCGCGCCCGCATGGCGGGCAACCGCCGCAGCCATGATGCCGATGGGGCCAGCGCCGGTGATCAGCACGTCCTCCCCCAACAGATCAAAACTGAGCGCGGTGTGCACCGCGTTGCCCAAAGGATCAAGGATCGCGCCGATCTCATCAGGAATGTCATCGGGCAAGGGGATGACGTTGAACGCAGGTAGTTTCAGATATTGCGCAAAGGCGCCCTGTTCATTGACCCCGATGCCGCGCGTGCCGGGATCCAGATGAAACTTGCCCGCACGGGATTGACGACTATCGGTGCCGATCAAATGACCCTCGCCCGAACAGCGCTGGCCGATCTCCAGTCCCGTGACCTCTTTGCCGATCTCCACAATCTCACCGGCGAACTCATGGCCAGTGATCATCGGCACCGGCACCGTGTGCGCGGCCCAGTCATCCCAGTTCCAGATGTGAATGTCCGTGCCGCAGATGCCGGTTTTGTTCACACGGATCAGCACCTCATCTGGACCAATCTCCGGCACTGGTGCCTGCACCATCCACAGGCCTGCCTCTGGTTTCGATTTTTCCAGCGCTTTCATCGTGTTGGGGCGCATCAGATCACCCCCAACTCTTTGCCGACCTTACCAAAGGCCGCCAAAGCGCGATCCAGTTCCGCGCGTGTCAGCGCGGCGTTCATCTGGGTTCTGATCCGCGCTTGCCCGCGCGGCACCACCGGGAAAAAGAAGCCGGAAACATAGACGCCTTCATCAAACAACCGCGCCGCCATCTCTTGCGCCAGTTTTGCTTCGCCCAGCATCACGGGGATGATCGGGTGTTCCCCGGGCAAAAGGTTAAAGCCCAAGGCTTCCAGTCCTGCACGCCAGTATTTTGCGTTTTCAAACAGTTGGGCGCGCAGATTTGCGCCGTCCTCTACGAGACGGATCGCTTCGATCCCTGCGGCCACGATAGACGGCGGCAGGGAGTTGGAGAACAGATAGGGCCGCGCCCGCTGCCGCAGAAGGTCGATCACTGGCTGCGGCCCGGCGATGTAGCCACCAATAGCCCCCCCAAGTGCTTTGCCCAAAGTGCCCGTCAGGATGTCCACATCAACGCCGAAGTGATCCGGCGTGCCCGCCCCCCGTGGCCCCATAAAACCGGTGGAGTGGCAGTCATCTACCATCACCACCGCGTCATAGTCTTTGGCCAGTTGGGTGATCGCTGGCAGGTTGGCCAGATAGCCGTCCATTGAAAACACACCGTCGGTCGCGATCATAATATGGCGCGCGCCCTCATTGCGGGCGTGTTTCAACGTGTCCTCCAGCTCTTTCATATCATTGTTGGCGTAGCGGTAGCGCTTGGCCTTGCACAGGCGCACGCCGTCGATGATCGAGGCATGGTTCAAACTGTCCGAGACAATCGCATCTTCCGGTCCCAGCAGCGGTTCAAACAGACCGCCGTTGGCATCGAAACAGGCGGCAAACAAAATGGCGTCATCCTTGTTCAGAAACTGCGCCAGTTTCTGTTCCAGCGTGCGGTGGATATCCTGCGTTCCGCAGATAAACCGGACCGAGGCCATGCCGAAACCCTTCGGCGCCATCGCTGATTTGGCGGCGTCTATCAGCGCCGGATGATCGGCCAGACCCAGATAGTTGTTGGCGCAGAGATTGATGACCTGTGTGTCGCCCACAGTGATCTCACCGGCCTGTGGGGATGTGATCATCCGCTCACGCTTATAAAGACCCTCTGCCTCGATCTGAGCGAGAGTGTCCGTGATATGGGACAAGAATGCGTCTGACATGTGCGACCTCCAAGAATGAGATGCACATCTATCATAACGGAAGAGATTCTCAAATACAAGAATTCGACATTGCGGACAAATTTCCGTCACAGCGGATTTTGGCGTGCAATTCGAGGCTCAGGTATTTTTTACAATCAGGAACACCCGTGCCGGACCGTCAACCGCGGCGATACTATGGGCCACATCCGCCGCATAGCGTGCTGTATCCCCCGCTTGCAGCACCTCATCTGCCGTGCCGGAGATCACCCGAACGGCACCGTCCAACACGGTCATCTGTTCATTGGCCCCGCGCGAATGCGGTTGGCTGTTCAGTGCGCCGTCGGCTCGGAGGGTGATGTCATAGACTTCATGTCCACCAGCCTCCTCAGGGGGCGACAGGATCTTGATCCGACAGCCAATTCCCATGTTTTCTATGGCGGGCACCTCGGTGTGACGTAAAACTTCAATGCGGTCCGTGGTTTCCGTATCCTCCAGCAGACCAGCGAAATCCACCTGTAGGGCGCGGGTCAGGTTCCAGAGTGTTGAAATCGTCGGGCTGCTTTCACCACGTTCGATCTGACTTACCATAGAGCGGGACACACCGCTGAGGTTGGCGACCGCTTCCAATGACAGCCCCCGCTCGCGGCGCGCGTTTTTCAGCCGGGCAGGCAAGAGAGTAAGGATTTCATCTGGGTTTTCCGGCATCACGGGCGCCTTCAAGCTGTCTTGTCTTTGGCTCTTCTTACATGTTTTTGCAGATCTCCGCTATACAGGATTCCGGTTTTGCGGATGTGTTTCCGGCTTTGCCGCGCGTCATCATGCAGGAATGATGTCCACCATCCCGGAATTTGGGCCTGTGCGCGTGCCCCCGGATCAGGCCCGGATCAGGCCCGGATCAGGGCGGTGACCACGCCGATGGGGACGTTTTGATTTTTTCATTTTATGAACACGGTGCCGTTCGAAGCTGCGGGTTTTACAGTGCCCGCTGTGGATGGTTGGCTAAGTATTTGGTGCACAGATACTTTTCCGCTTTGTCTGAGGTGAATGTATGTAGCGCTGCCCTCACCTGGCCATTGCAAAGCACGATAAAATAGGTGTGAGGCAGCGCACATCGCATCGCCCGCCTGTTGCCAAGGTCCTAACTATTGGATAACAGCCCGCCACCGGTCGCAGCCTACCCGGTCACCAAAACAAGGACTGACAATATGAAAACCCTCGTTATCTGCTCTGGCGGGCTCGATTCCGTGTCGCTGGCGCATTCTATTGCCAATGATGGCAACCTTTCGCGTCTGGTGTCCTTTGACTACGGCCAACGCCACCGCAAAGAGCTGGATTATGCCGCCGCCTGCGCCAAGCGTCTGGCGGTGCCGCATCAGATCATCGACATGCGCACGATCGGTGCAGCGTTGACTGGATCGGCGCTGACCGATGACATTGACGTGCCGGATGGTCACTATGCCGAAGACACGATGAAAGTGACCGTCGTTCCGAACCGCAATGCGATCATGCTGACCATCGCCTACGGCATTGCTGCGGCCAATGGTGACGAAGCTGTGGCCACTGCGGTGCATGGCGGCGATCATTTTATCTACCCTGACTGCCGCCCAGCGTTTACCCAGGCGTTTGATACCATGCAGAAGGCGGCGCTGGATGGGTATGCGGACGTGTCGCTGCTGACGCCTTTTGTGCATCGCTCCAAGGCTGATATCGTCACCGAAGGTGCCCGTGTCGGGACACCCTTTGCCGACACTTGGTCCTGTTACAAAGGCGGCGCACATCACTGCGGTCGTTGCGGCACCTGTGTGGAACGGCGCGAGGCCTTTGATCTGGCGGCGGTGGCGGATCCAACGGTTTATGCCGATTCCGATTATTGGCGACAGGCGATTGCCGAAAAGGAGGGGGTGTAATGTACCGCATTACCAAAGAGTTCCACTTCTCTGCCTCACACCAGTTGAGCCATCTGCCCGAAGATCACCAATGCGCTCGCCTGCATGGGCACAATTATGTTGTGGTTGTTGAGCTGGCAGCGCGAGAGTTGAACAGCGATGGTTTCGTGCGCGATTATCACGAACTGGCACCGCTGAAATCCTACATCGACGACACTTTTGATCATCGTCATCTGAACGATGTGCTGGAGGGACCGTCGACTGCCGAAAACATGGCGCGTCACTTTTACGACTGGTGCAAAGAACGCTGGGCGGAGGTGGCAGCAGTGAAGGTTTCGGAAACCCCGAAAACCTGGGCCGAGTACCGACCATGACCCTGCGCATTGCCGAAATCTTCGGGCCGACGATCCAAGGCGAAGGCGCCCTGATTGGGGAGCCAACCGTGTTCATCCGCGCCGGTGGCTGTGACTATCGCTGTAGCTGGTGCGATTCCCTTCATGCGGTGGACAGTGCTTATCGCCACGACTGGGCTTTGATGACAGCGCAGGCGGTCTGGGATCGGGTGCGCGATCTGTCGGGCGGGCGTCCGTTGACGGTGTCGATCTCTGGCGGCAATCCAGCGATTCAGGATTTCGCAGAGGTGATCGCACTGGGGACCCGCGAAGGTTACCGGTTCGCCTGCGAAACCCAAGGCTCAATCGCCAAGCCGTGGTTTGGCAGCCTCGATACGCTGGTGTTGAGCCCAAAGCCACCCTCCAGCGGCGAGGTGGTGGATTGGGCGGCCTTTGATATCTGTCTTACGCAGGCCGCAGGATGCCCGACTGTGGCGCTGAAAATCGTGATTTTTGACGATGTGGACTACGCCTGGGCGCGCGAGGTGAGTGCGAAATATCCGCAGCTGCCGCTTTACGTGCAGCCCGGGAATTCCGAAGTGGACCCCCTCCAGCCAGTAGATCTGCAAGCCACCACCGACCGGCTTTTGTGGCTCATAGAGAAAGTCACCGGCGATGGCTGGTTTACCCCACGCGTGCTGCCGCAGCTGCATGTGCTGGTCTGGGGCAACAAACGTGGTGTCTGAGCCAAACCATCAGCGCCAAAACAGAGGAGAGATCTGATGACGCAGTCGATTTATAGCGATCTGAAACAGCTGGGCGGCGACACTGTTATGCCTGCAAGCCCCGAAGAGGCGGTGCTGGAACGGGTGCAAAACCCGCAGGCCGACGTGGCCTATAACGTGCGCTTCACCGCACCGGAGTTTACTTCGCTCTGCCCGATGACGGGGCAGCCGGATTTTGCCCATCTGGTCATTGATTATGTGCCGTCTGAGTGGCTGGTGGAAAGCAAATCGCTGAAGCTGTTCCTTGGGGCGTTCCGCAATCACGGCGCTTTTCACGAAGATTGCACGGTCTCGATCGGGCGCCGTCTGGTCGAATTTCTGGAGCCACAGTGGCTGCGTATCGGTGGCTATTGGTATCCGCGTGGTGGCATTCCGATCGATGTATTCTGGCAAACCGGCCCGCTGCCCGAAGGGGTCTGGATCCCCGACCAAGGCGTGCCGCCTTACCGCGGCCGTGGCTAAACGCCGTTAGGATGGTGTGACTCCGCGGGAAAACTTGGGGCCAGCGAAAGTTTCATCGCGCTTTAAAGCTCCCGGCTAACTTTCCCCAGTTCAGTTTCTTCTGTGGAAGGGGGGAGTTCCCCCCTTCGGCATGCGTTTAGTAGGTGTGTTCCTTCGCCGGAAAGGCGCGGGATTTGACCTCGGTTGCGTAGTCCGACACGGCCTGTTCAATCGCAGGGCCAAGGTCGCCGTATTTCTTTACAAACTTCGGCGTCCAGGCGTTTAGGCCCAGCATATCTTCCAGCACCAGAATTTGACCGTCACATTCCACCGATGCACCGATGCCGATGGTGGGGATGTCGATCTGTTTGGTGATCTTTGCCGCCAATGGCTCCACCATGCCCTCCAGCACCAGAGCAAAGGCGCCTGCCTCTGCCACCGCTTGCGCGTCGGCTTCGTGCTGGGGCCAGCTGTCTTCGTCGCGGCCTTGGGTTTTGAAACCACCCATCACGTTGGTCGCCTGGGGCGTCAGACCGATATGAGCCATCACCGGAATGCCGCGTTCAGTGAGGAAACGGATAGTCTCGCTCATACGCGCGCCGCCTTCCAGTTTCACCGCGCCGCAGCCGGTTTCCTTCATGATGCGGGCCGCGTTACGGAAGGCCTCTGACGGGCTTTCCTCATAGGTGCCAAATGGCATGTCCACCACGACCAGCGACGACCGGGTGCCGCGCACCACTGCTTTGCCGTGCATGATCATCAGATCCAGCGGTACACCCAGCGTGCTTTCCATGCCGTGCATCACCATGCCCAGACTGTCGCCCACAAGAATGAAGTCCGCGTAAGCGTCGACAATCGCGGCCGTATGCGCGTGGTAGGAGGTCAGCGAAACAATCGGCACGCCCCCTTTGCGGGCGCGGATTTCGGGGACGGTGGTGCGGCGGATCTGGCTTTGCTTGCTCATGGTGTGAGGACCTTTTGATCAATCAGAAGAACGTCGGAGAATTGCACTGACAACATGACAGCGACGGATTGGGTGAGGGCGCCGTGCAGGTTTTCCAGCGTTTCTGGCGTCACCGTGTCCAGCCCCTGCAGGCTGGCGCGTGGTTCCGCATCAATGCTGTTGGCGATCATATCGCGCAGGTCCTCTACTGAGGTGCCGGATTTGACCAGAACGGCGGCGGCGTTGAGGGTTTGGGACAGCACCACTGCAGCGGCGCGATCCTCTGCCGACAGGCGTTGGTTGCGCGAGGACATGGCCAACCCATCTGCCTCACGGCAGGTGGGACCAGCGAGGATTTCGACTGGCATGTGCAGATCGGCCACCATGCGTTTGATCACCTGCAGCTGCTGGTAGTCCTTTTCGCCAAAGACCGCGACATCGGGCTGCACGATATTGAACAGGCGGGTGACAACCGAAGTGACACCGCGAAAATGGCCGGGTCGCACCGCACCGTGCAGGATATTTGCAAGGCGGGTGGTCTCTACAATGGTTTCATGGCCCGGTGGATAGATGGTTTCTACATCCGGCAGGAATACCAGATCGACGCCCGCTGCCTCTAGCATCGCCAGATCGCGGGCATCATCGCGTGGATAACTGTCCAGATCAGCGGGCTGATTGAACTGCGTCGGGTTCACAAAGATGGAGACAGCAACGGCGTCCGCGTTTTCCTGAGCCTGTGCGACCAGTGACATATGCCCGTCATGCAGGGCGCCCATGGTTGGCACAAATCCCAGTCGTTTTGCACCCTCAGGGCTAGCGTTCTTAACAGCGCGTGTTGCAGCGCGCATCTCGTCTACTGTGCGGCAGATCTGCATGCCACGCCTCCCTTATGGGTCGTTCATGGGACCGACCGTCAAAACTCGCCACAAAGGCACCGTATATTTACGGTGTTTATGCGGTTGCAACAAGGGGTAGGGACGTAACGTCGGTTCTTTTGCGGCGAGGTGTCGTTTTCCCACGATTAGAGGTCGGCTGGGCAGGGGGCGCTAGCTGTGGGAATCGGCATGATGATTGACAATCAACACATACTACTTGCGTCCATCGGAGAGACCTTAAATGAAAACCCAAGTGAAAGCACTGGTTGTTGGCGGCGGTGCCGTCGGGACCTCGATCGCCTATCACCTTGCCAAAGCAGGGTGGGATGACGTGATGCTGATCGAGCGTGACGAACTGACCTCCGGCTCGACCTGGCACGCTGCCGGTCTGCTGCCGCTGTTCAACATGTCCTACGCGACGACCCACATCCACAAATACTCTGTCGACTTCTACAAACAGCTGGAAGAAGAGACCGGTCTGAACGCAGGCTTCGCTGTTGTGGGCAATCTGCGCATGGCGCAGACCGAAGAGCGTATGGACGAATACCGCCTCTATGCCTCGATCGCAGACACCTGTGACGTGAAATACGAATGGCTGACCCCTGAACAGATCAAAGAGCGTTGGCCGCTGATTGAGACCGGCGATCTGAAGGGTGCGATCTACCACACCGAAGATGGTTACATTAACCCCGCAGACGTGACCCAAGCGATGGCCAAAGGCGCCCGTCAGCGCGGCGTGGAAATCCACCGCAAACTGCAAGCGGATGAATTCCACTGGACCGGCACCCATTGGGAAGTGACCTGCACCAAAATGGTGGAAAAGGGCGGCAACCTGATCGAGTCCGACGAGAAAGTGGTCATCACCGCAGAGCACGTCGTCACCGCATCCGGCAACCACGCACAGCGCACCGCAAAGCAGCTGGGCATCAAAATGCCGGCCATTCCGGTGGAGCACACCTTCATCGTCATGGACCAAGACCCTGAGCTGGTGAAATGGCGCGAAGCTGGCAACCCCGAACACCCCGTTGTGCGCGACGCGGACAACGAATCCTACGCCCGTGAAGAGCGCGGCGGCTGGATCCTGGGCATCTACGAAAAAGATGCGCCTGCACGTTTTGAGCACGGTGTTCCCGACAGCTTCCGTGCGGACCTGTTCCCGCTGGATCTGGACCGGATTGCTGATCAGTACATGGCGATGGCCGAACGTGTGCCGTCCTGCGCTGAATCCGGTCTGAAAGACGACTTCAACGGCCCGATCTGCTACACTCCTGACGGCAACCCGCTGGTGGGTCCGGCACCGGGTCTGCGCAACATGTGGCTGGCAGAAGGCTTCTCCTTCGGTATCACCGCCGCAGGTGGCACCGGCTACTATCTGGCACAGATGATGGTGGACGGCGAGGCCGAGATCGACATGGCGTCGCTCGACCCGAAACGCTACTCGTCGAACTGGATGACTACCGAATTTGCCGCGCGCAAAAACGAAGAGTGCTACGAGCACGTCTACATCCTGCACCACCCCGACGAAGAGCGCCCCGCAGCACGTCCGCTGCGTACCTCGCCTGCATTTGACCGCCAGAAAGAGCGCGGCGCGCAATTCGGCTGGGTCAACGGCTGGGAACGCCCGAACTACTACGGTCCGCTGGACGCTGCGGACAACTTCGACGAAGAAAGCCGTTCGTTCCGTCGTGGCAAATGGTGGCAGTACGCTGTTGATGAAGCAAAAGCGATCCGTGAAGGCGTTGGCCTGATCGACGCAACCGCCTTCACCAAACACGTGGTCAAAGGCCCCGGTGCAACCCAGTTCCTGGACTGGCTGACCTGTAACAAACTGCCCAAAGTCGGCCGCATCAACCTGACCTATGCGCTGACCTCCGCAGGCACCACCCGCACCGAATACACCATCGTGCGCAACGGTGAGAACAACTACTATCTGGTTTCGGCAGGCGCCTGGACCGAGTATGACGCCGATTTCCTGCGTAAAGCGGCCGAAGACAAGATGGAAGAGTTCGGTTACATCGAGATCCAGGATGTCACCACCCAATGGGGCGTCTTCGCCATCGCAGGCCCCAAGGCGCGCGACGTTCTGAAAGAGGTGATTGTGGATGCAGATCCCGAAACCGCCCTGTCGAACAAGCGTTTCCCCTGGCTGTCGGCCCGTCAGATCGAATTGGGCATGTGCCCTGTGAACGCGATCCGTGTGGCCTACACCGGTGAACTGGGTTGGG
This sequence comes from Thalassobius sp. Cn5-15, assembly GCF_022347685.1. Classification (GTDB taxonomy): domain Bacteria; phylum Pseudomonadota; class Alphaproteobacteria; order Rhodobacterales; family Rhodobacteraceae; genus Thalassobius. The sequence goes on along the minus strand of NZ_JAKRGF010000001.1, from coordinate 690,293 downwards.
AACTGCACCACCCGATCGAAATGCAGAACTACCTGTTCGACCTGCTGGAGAAAGCCGGTGAGAAACACGGTATGAAGCTGGTCGGCGCCCGCGCCCAGAACTGGCTGCGTCAGGAGAAATCCTACCGTGCCTTCGGCAACGAGCTGGGCCGCGACGCGACCCCGGCAGAGGCAGACCTGCCGCGCTTCATCGACTTGGAAAAAGACTTCCAGGGCAAAGAGGCGATGCTGGAAACCGGTGTCCGCTTCAAGTGCTGTACCCTTCTGATCGACGGTCCGGATGACGCGGATCCCTGGGGCCGTGAGGCGCTGTTCACTGAAGACGGTCAAACCCGCGTGGGTCGTCTGACCTCGGGCGGCTATTCGGTCGCGTTCGAGAAGTCGATCGGCATGGGCTACCTGCCGCCGGAAATGGCTGTAGAAGGCACCAAGGTGAAGGTGAAGATCATGGAGCAGCTGTGGGACGCCGTCGTCACCTGCGACAGCCCCTACGATCCGAAAAACGAAACCATCCGTGTAAACGGCTAATAGGTTTCGACCCATGGGGCGCGCCTTTGAAAGGTGCGTCCAACTCAACCGGTCACGCTTTGCGCGGCCGGTTTTTCTTTTTTAATTAGTAGCTTGAGGTCAATGTTTCATGTCTTCACGCGCCGGTGTGGCGATGTGAGGCGGCGGGGCTTGTGAGGGCGCAAGCGGCTTCCTTTATAGGCTGCAACAAAGGAGTTCTCAAAATGCCCAAAGCCACCCTTCACCGTATGGAACTGCCCAAATACACCTGCAGCTATGGCATCGCTGCGCGCGATTTGCTGCGCAAAGAGGGGTTCGAGATCGAAGAACATGTTCTGCGATCCCGCGCCGCGACTGATGCGTTCAAGGATAAGCACCACGTCGCCACCACGCCGTTGATTTTTATTGATGGGAAGAAGATTGGTGGCTTCACCGAATTGAAGGCGCATCTGAAAGCATCAAAGCGGAAGTAATCAACCGCCCGAAATTGAGTGTTGCGCCCTGACGGCAGCGCGCGGCCTCCGGTGGGGATATTTTGGGAACCGTGACAGTTTCATCGTTCTCTAAATATCCCCCCGGGCGGACAGTCCCCTTCGTCTGTTTTACAGCATGTTGCGTGGGAGTTCAGAGAAGACCTGATTGCCGTCTTCGCGCAGGATTACGATCTCTTCCAACCGGACGCCGAATTTGCCGTTGATGTAGATGCCGGGCTCGATTGAGAAGACATTACCTGCCTCCAGCACATGATCGGATCCGGCGACGATATAGGGTGGTTCATGCACGTCGATGCCCAAACCGTGGCCAGTACGATGCAGGAACTGTGGCCCATATCCGGCGGCGGTGATCACGTCCCGCGCCGCTTTGTCGATCGCGCCCGCTGTGACGCCGGGTTTTGCGGCGGCCAATGCGGCCTGCACGGCGGCCTCCACCGTTTCAAACACCTTTTTATACGCTGCATCCGGCGTACCGAAGAAGCCGCAGCGGGTCATATCGGAGGGGTAGCCATTGAGGCGGCAGCCGGTGTCGATCAGCACCGCCATGCCGTCTGCCAGCACCGTATCGCCCGTGTGGTGATGCGGGAAGGCGCCGTTGGCGCCGAAGCCGACGATGGTGAATTCGGGGGTGGCGCCATTGGCCTTGTAGTGATCGCGGATCACGTTTTGCACGTCCCGCTCCGTCATGCCTGCCTTTAGACTGGCAAAGGCCAGTTTGACCGCTTCGTCGTTCAACAGATGCGCGGCTTTGATCGCGTCGTATTCCGCGCCATCCTTCATCGCGCGCAGACGTCCCACCGTATCCTCGGTAAAGCGGCGTTCGGGGGCGTCCATTGCATCCAGCAGGCGCAGGGCAAAATCAGCCCGCATGGTTTCATCCAGCACCACGCTTAGGCCCGCACCGGTGGCATCGCAGGCGGCCAGCAGGCGATCCAGCGCCGCCGCTGGGCCAGTATCATCAGACCATGTTTCAAAGGGCAGCTTGGTCATCTGACGCGCTGCATCTGCGTTTAATACGGGCATCAGAAAGCCAGCATGGGTCTGGCTGACAAGCAGCATCACCGGGCGTTCATCGCCATGCGGGTTCACGCCCGACAGCCACATCATATGGCTGGAGGGGCCAAGTACCACCAGATCCGTTTCAGTGGCAGTCATCGCTGCGCGCAGGCGGGTCAGGCGGTCGGAATAGAGCGACATGATATGAGTTCCTTACGGGGGCAAAGGCTGTATTGACCCCGTAAGAAGTGCCGTTTCGTGGCGGGATTGTCCAGTGTCGCAGGCGCGTGTTACTTGGCGCTTAGTTCGTCAAAACATTCCAGCGCCTTGCTGGCGTACATCATCGACGGGCCACCGCCCATCTGGATCGCCATCGCCAGCGTTTCGCCGACCTCTTCACGGCTGGCACCCGCGCGGATCAGGGCGTCAACATGGAACATGATACAGGGTTCGCAGCGGCTGGCGACCGCGATGCCGAGGGCGACGAACTCTTTCGTCTTATGCTCCAGCGCGCCGTCACCTTTCACCGTTGCGCCCAATGCGCCAAAGGCTTTGGTGGTCTCAGGGATGGCACCGTTCAGGTTGCGCAGTTGCGATTTGATGTCGGTGAATTTGTCGTTCCAGCTCATTGATCTTCCTATTCGCATGGTGTTTTTGGAATATGTGAAGGCAAGACCATGTTTCGCCCATGCTGCACTTTGATCTGTGTCAGGCGGGGCGATTTTTCAGCGTTTGGCGACGAAGGCCAGATTGTTTGCGGGCATGTCGACGCGACTGATCAGTGACAAGCCGCTCTCGTCGATCCAGCGTTCGACGTCTTCTACGTTCTTATAGCCTATGGTGGGGTCTTGGGCGCGCAGGCTGGCATGGAAACGGGCGTCGCCCTCTGATGTCGGCTGACCATCCCGCAGGAATGGGCCGTAAAAGATGAAATGCCCGCCAGTGTTCAGCGCCTGAGCCGCCTCGGTGATAATCGTCTGAGCCGCAGGGGCAGGGATCAGATGCAGGAGGTTTACCAGCAGGATCAGTTTCTGACCGCTATGTTGTTTGGACCACCCCACGGCAGTGGCGTCCAAGGGGATTGCGGACGCCATATTTGCGAGATCGTTGCCATGGCCGTCAATCGATGCACGGCGCACCTCTTCAGGTTCCGTCGGCTGCCAGTGGATATGGGGCAGGGCGCGGGCCAGTGCGGCGCAGTGTTCACCTGTGCCGGAGGCGATTTCCAGCGCCTTGCCGCTTTGAGGTGCATATTCGCTGACCAGCGTCACAATAGGGGCCATGTTGCGTGCGGCTGAGGGGGCAAAGAGCCGCCCGCGCTGGTCGGGCGCGTTCATATGCGGGCTGTCGGGCAGAGTGAGGTTTTTGGGTCGTGGTGATGTCATGGCGCGGCTCCTGTTGTCGGCGAGCCTAGCGTCGGACACAGCTTTTGACCACGATTTACCACGCGGATCGGTGCCGACAAGGCCCCCACGGCCCCGCCGACACCGACGCCTCAGGCATCACCGCACGCATGGCGCGTGGTGATGTCCCCCCCAAGGAAAGTGTATGCCTTTTGTTAGTTGTTGCCTTTGCCCCGTTTGAAGAAACGCAGACCAACGGCTGCCTCCCCTGGATTACTGAGGCCGCTGAGGCCGGTTGCCAGTTTGCCAAAGGCCTGTCGCTGGGTGCGGTTCTGTTTGTGTTGGGCCACCAGCGTGCCGTTGTTATCGGCGCTGCCATATTTTGCGGCGTCAAACATCAGTTCCACATGGTCCTCAACGCCCAAGGCCTTGACGAAGTCAGTTGGCTTAATCTCTGGCCGTTTGGGCTGCTTGATCTGGTTGAGAACCAGATGTGGTTTCTTTTCCCCGATGCGGATCGAGGCCAGCATTTCAATCAGCGAACGGGTGTTGCGCAGGCTGGCAAGATCCGGCGTGGCCACCAGTACCACCTCATCTGCCAGATAGAGCGCTTTACGCGTCAGCGGGTTCAGGGTCGAGGGCAGGTCAAGAACCACATGAGGCGCCAGAACACGGACCAGATCCATCGCGTATGCCAGTGCCTCTGGATCCAACTCTCGGTCTTGTTGATGATTTTGCGGTCCAGCCAGCAGGCGCAGCTGATCGTCGTAGGTGATCAACAGACGTTCCAGTTTCTGATCGTCCAGCTTTTCGGAATTGGTGATCGCACCGACCAGATCCTGTTCGGGATTGCGGTTGAGGCACAGGCCAGCAGTGCCGAACTCGAAATCGAGATCCACCAGAATGGACTGCGCTCGGGCCTGTTCGCCCAGCATCCAGGCTGCGTTATGGGCAATGGTCGAAGACCCAGCGCCGCCACGGGCACCGATCACGGCGTGAATACGGCCGAGATGCACCTTGTCAGGATCGCGGAACAGTTCAAACAGCGCGGTGACCAGCAACGGGGCGGTCACAGGGGTTTGCAGATAATCCGCAACGCCCTGACGGGTCAGTGCGCGGTAAAGCGCGATGTCATTTGAGGGGCCGATTAGCACCAGTTCGGTGTCCACGCGGCACAGTTGCGCCAGTTCATCCAGTTGGGTGAACAGCTTGGTCGGGTCGTCATCGACCTCTACCACCAACAGATCGGGACTGTCGGCCTGTTGATAGGCCGCGATCGCCTGTTCCATGCCGCCGCTCATCAGCTGGCAGCGTACACGGCTTAGGTGACGGCTGGCCTGCATCTGTTGCAGCGCATTGCGGGTCTGTGGGGTCGCCGCAAAGGCATCGCAGGTCATGGCGGGCAATCGACCAATGGCTGGCCGCATGCCCCCGATGTTGTCGGGATCGGCGGGATCCGCTGTGAATTTGGTGAATATCTTCATACCGTTTACCTCGGGGGGATAGAGTTAGTTCAGCACGACGATTTCAGATACGCCGCCCCGCGTGACCTTGACCGTGCGAGGGGCCGCTTCGGGCTCTTTTTGCTCGGGGATCAGGGTGGCGACTTCTTCTTTCTTCGGTTGGATGACGGCGTTGTCATCCACAGAGCGCAGCAGCAACGACAGGTTGCCGCTGGCTTCCGCCGCGATGACCTGCTCGGCATCATCGGGCGAAAGTTCCAGTGTGGCGGTCTTGCCCAGCAGCACAGTGCCGCCGGATTCGGGGCCTGCCCCCGATTGGTCGATCGCCAGAACACGTACGTTTTGCAAAATCGTATCGGTAGACATCCGGGTGCGACAGCGAACCTCATCTTCGCAGCGTTGGGTCAGCAGGATGTCGACGCGGTTGTTGGGCAGGATAAAACCGCCCGCGGTTTTAGCGGCGCTGACGGAAATGGCCACAGCACGCATGCCGGGCGACAGGAGGGACGAGAGGTAGCCCTGTCGGGTGTCGGAAAAACTGTCAGGCAGAACCGGTTGTCCAGCGAACAAATCCATCCGTGCGATGGTTCCAACCGTTGTCTCCAGCGCGTCCGGCGCATCCTTTGAGGATACCATACCAGAATGCAGCGCATTGCGGGGCCAGTCGATCCAGCCCAGATCCTCTGCCGTCAGTTCGGCACCTTGGACAACGGGTCGGGTGGCGGCCAGAACCTTCAGTGTCTGGGCCTCTTGTACGACAACGGGGGCAGTTGCTTGGTCTTCGCCTTTTGGGCTCGACATGTTGACCAGCAGCGTGGCCGAGCCACCGCAAACAAGAGCTGTCACAATGATTAACGATCGGAACATAGGTACGCCCTCAGATTAGAGGCCTCCGCAGCGGAGGAGAGACAAGATGTAACAGGCGGGTCAGATAACTGAGGACACCCAAGGGGAGGCGGGCAACAACAGCACAGCTGCTGCAGCAACCGCATATCCACCAAAACCATAACGGCGGGAATTCTCAGGTTTTGACCCAGAAACTCGGTTTTGCCAGCCCTTTGGTAGACAAACAGGCAGACAGACAATCAGCAGCGCAAAACCAGCAGTGATCAGCGCCGACAGAAACAGCAGGTTCAGGACCTGTGGTGCCCCTAGCCAGAGGCAACATACGGCAGCGTATTTTGCAATCGCGCTGCCGCCTGTTTCAGACAGCCATCCCAGCGTGTTCAACAACAGCCCGGCGAACAACACCATTGCGGCAGCAATCAGGCTGGTGGTGATTTCTTCGCGGGTCCAACCGGCGGCGGCGGCAACACAGAGGTAGCAGGCCAAGAGCGCCAGGATCAGCGAATTTGGGATGGTCATCGTTCTGATGTCCCGGAACGCAGCGATTGCTGCTAGGGCGACGAAACCGACCAAGGAAACGAGAGCAAGGTTGGATAAATACATGCCTGTCTCCTTACTGGGGTTGGGGGAGCCGGAAACAGCCACCCCCGGGACATCAGAAACCGTTGGATGATCGTTTAGGATTCATCCGCCGACAGCGAGTCGGAGATGGTCGTGAAAGTGGTGTCCAAGTTTCCCCCCAGGGTGGTCAGGGCAGTGATGGCAACCACGGAAATCAGGCCAGCGATCAGCGCGTATTCAATTGCGGTCGCGCCGGATTCACCTTTGGCGAATTTGGTCAGGAACTTTTTCATGGGACTTTCCTTTCAAGGTTTCCGGTAACTCGTAACCGGGGGGACAGAATATGGTGTCGCTCATTGGCGTTTATGGGTTACGGACGGTCCTCAGACTGGGTAGGTCCGAGACTGCTCGAGTGACCGTCCGTTGAAGATGAGAATGCCCGATAAACAGTGTTCGCGAAATTCAGCCGGATACCCTAGGACGTCGCCAGAATTGGGGGAGGTGGCTGAGATGCCAAAGTCGCTATACCCCTATACTTTAGCCGATATCCCGCCTGCAAAGGGTCGCATAGATCGCTGTTTTTAATCTGAAAAAATGATCTCGATCAACTGGCGGACGACTCGACCTACACCTAGGTCAGTGGGAAAAGTCCGGTCGGAATCGCGACGAATCTCACAGCAGAATCACCCGTTTGGGCCCTCCCGAAAGGGGGGAATAGGTGAGATACGGAGCCGTATGGTCACGGTTGGATTGTCAGAGGTGCGGGCATAGAAAAACGCCCCGAACCATTGTCCGGGGCGCTGTGAGTGGCTGATGGGGCGCTTAGCCCTGAATGATCTGGATGATCGCAGGTGCAATGATGATGACGAATAGGATCGGCAGGAAAAACACGATCATTGGCACGGTTAGTTTCGGCGGCAATGCTGCAGCCTTTTCTTTGGCGCGCTCCAGTCGCAGATCGCGGCTTTCCTGTGCATGCACCCTAAGGGCACGACCCAGATCGGTGCCATATTTTTCTGTTTGTTTCAGGGAGCCGACCACCTGACGCACAGGATCCATTCCGGTTCGTTCTACAAGATTATCAAGTGCTTGCGTTCGATCCTGAAGGTATGAAAGTTCCAGTGCGGTTAGTGAAATTTCCTCAGCCAGTTCTTTGGACTGCATGCCGATCTCTTCGCTCAAACGGATCAGTGCGGCGTCAATGCCGTAGCCCGATTCAACACAGATCAACAACAGATCCAGCGCGTCCGGCCAGGCGCGTTGAATTGACAGCTGGCGTTTGGTGATCCGGTTGCTGACGTACATCCGCGGCAGCAAAACGCCCAGCACCACACCACCACCGCCTAGCATGGCGATATTGGGCAGCGTCCATTCCTTTTCAAAGATTACCACACCGTAGAACAGAACCACCGCAGCCATCGCGATCGGCATCACGATAGAGATCATCACGTAGATCCCCAGCGCGTTGTTGCTGCGCAGCCCAGCCATCCGCAGTTTCTTGAGGATAGCGGTAGATTGCGTGCCGGCCAGTTTGGCAAAGACATTGACCTGCTGGCTGGTGCGTTTGCCGTTTGTCAGCCCAAAGGACGCCATTAGCGATTTCTTTTGCTGCATCGTCTGGGTGCCGCCATGTTCAATGGCAACTTTGGCAAGACGGCGTTGCAGGTTTTCCTTTTTCAACAACGGCAGGGCCAGTCCCAGAACCACCAGAAATCCGGCAAAAGACAACAGGAGGATCGCCATAAGTTGGGGAGAGAGGTTTGCGATATTCATAGTAATCAACCCTTTATACGTCGAAGTTGATCATTTTTTTCATCACCATAATGCCGGTGAACATCCACAGCGCACAGCCCGCAAGGATCAATTGGCCCATACGGGTTCCCAAAAGGACGTTGATATATTCAGGGCTGAGGTAAAACAGTGCTGCCGCCACCAGCATCGGCATTGCGCCGATCATCTGACCTGACATCTTGGCCTCGGACGACATGGTTTTGATCTGCGCGTCCAGCATTTTGCGCCCCCGCACCACCAGCGACAGGTTGTTGAGGATCTCACTCAGCGACCCGCCAGAACGACTTTGCACGGCCAGCACAATGGCAAAGAAAGAGGTTTCCGGCAGCGGCACACGGACCGCCAGCCGGTGGGCTGCCTTATCCAGCGGCATGCCGACGGATTGATCGTTCAGCAGCATCTGGAATTCGCTGCGCACGGGCTCCTTGGTCTCATTTGCGATCGTCTTCAGACATTCATTCAGCGGCAGACCGGCGCTGACCCCGCGCACGATGATATCCAGCGCGGCAGGAAATTCGTCCGAAAACCTTTTGAGCCGCACCTTGGTGGCGCGCACCACATAGAAATAGGGCAGTGACAACCCCAACACTGCAGACGCCGCTGCAGCAATCACCGGATTGACCTGCATCCCCATCGCCAGTGCCGCAAAGAGACCGAGGGCGGTGACCATGCAGACCAGGACAAACTTTCGCTTTGACCAATCAAGCCCCGCTTGTTTCAGCTGCGTCTGGAAGGTTGCTTTGGCCTTGTTTCCGTCTTTCATCGCGGATCGGATCTGACGGCGGCGCAATTCGGCATCGATAGCATCGGTGCCGGGCGCAGCGCGGCCATTGCCGCCGCTGACACGGTTGATCCGCTTCTTCAGGCGGGTGTCATTGGCGGTTTCTGATGACCCCAGCATAAGTGCAACCACCAGCACAAAGACGGAGAGGAAAATTGCTGCCTCCAGCAGGAGGGCCTGATTGGTCTGTAGGAAATCAAACATGATGCATGTCCTCCATCCCGCCGTCCTTCGCCTCGGCCGCGCGCAGAGCGTTGGTCAGATCATCCGCGCAACCGAAGTAACGCGCACGGTCCCAGCATTTCGGACGGCTGATGCCGCAACTTTGGTGGACGCCGATAATTTTGCCGTTCTCATCTTCGCCAAGGATTTTGTAGAGGAACAGATCCTGCGTGGTCAGTACATCACCCTCCATCCCCAGCACCTCAGTGATATGAGTGATCCGGCGCGACCCGTCGCGCAGACGCTGCGCCTGTACGATCACATCGACGGATGACGCGATAATTTCGCGCAAGGTGCGCACCGGCAGGCGCGATCCGCCCATGGTGATCATTGCCTCCATCCGCGACATGGCATCACGGGGCGTGTTGGCGTGGACCGTGCCCATAGATCCATCATGGCCAGTGTTCATCGCCTGCAACAGGTCGAAAGCCTCTGGCCCCCGTACCTCACCCACGATGATACGTTCAGGGCGCATCCGCAGACAGTTTTTCACCAGATCACGCATGGTGACCTCGCCGGTGCCCTCCAGCGATGGCGGACGGGTTTCCAGACGCACAACATGGGGCTGTTGCAATTGCAGCTCCGCCGCGTCTTCGCAGGTGACGATGCGTTCGGTGGTTTCAATGAAACCGGCCAGACAGTTCAGCAGCGTCGTCTTGCCCGAACCTGTACCGCCGGACACCAGAATGTTGCAGCGCACGCGGCCAATGATTTTCAGGATTTCGGCGCCTTCAGGGGTGATGGAACCAAAGTTAACCAGATCTTCTAGGGTCAGGGAATCTTTGCGAAACTTACGAATGGTCAGGGCTGTTCCATCAACGGCCAGCGGGCCTGCAATCACGTTCACCCGGCTGCCATCTGGCAGGCGTGCGTCACAGATCGGGCTGCTTTCATCGACGCGACGACCCACCTGTGACACGATGCGTTGGCAGACGTTCAGCAGCTGCCGATTGTCCTGAAACCGGATCGGTGTGCGCTCCATTTTGCCGGCGACTTCGATATAGATCGGGTCGGTGCCGTTGACCATGATATCGGCAATATCATCGCGTGCCAGTAGCGGTTCAAGTGGTCCGTAGCCCAGAATATCGTTGGTGATGTCGGCGATCAAATGCTTCTGCTCGCTCTCGGAGATTACCTCTTTCTTCACCGCCAGAATGTCGGTGACGTAGTTTGCAATCTCACGTCGTTCCTCACCTTCGCCCATCTGTGCCAGTTGGTTGATGTCCAGCATAGAGATCAGGGTTTCCATGATCTCTGCCTTCAGCTTGTAGCGCGCACTATCCGCCTCAGAAGGTTGCGGTGATCGGGCGTCGGCCTTGCCTTTGGGGATTACCTTGGTGTCAGGTTTCTGCGCCACTGGGGCTGGTTGAGCGGGCGCTTCTGCGGCAGGGCGCGGCGCGGGGCGCGGTTGTTCTGGGGCAGGGGCCGGACGGCTGGTCTTTTTGGGGGCGGAACCGGTTCTTTTGCCGAACATGGATAACCTCAAACGCTGGGACAACAAGCAATGGAACAAGCGCAAATGCGGATTGCGCTGCCGCAAGTTTGTTCGAAGATGGCGTCGCTCGCAATTCATCCGGCTGGCCTAACTGCGCTGTCTATTCTGTGCGGGATTAAGGCGGGGAGGCTGCTAAAAAGTATGTAGGCCACTGCCGAATGGAGCCGTCCGTCAGACCTATGCGCTGGCGTATGTCGGGGTGCTTTGCGCTACTGTGATGGGGAAGATTCGTGACGCGATGCACATCGCAGCCTAAACCCGATCAAGTGACGGACCCTGACATGACCGATATGCCCAACGATTTCCACGCCGCGCCTGCGTCCGGAACGCAGCATGCGGGTCTGCGTGTTCTGGTTTTGTGTGACGGGGCAGAAGCGGCGATGACCATCACACCGGACGGGCCTATTTCACTACGCCTGGCGCACAGTTGGTTTGATGTCTTTCAGGTGCTTGCGGCCGAACATATCGACGTGTTGGCTCTGGAAAGTTTTGGCGAAGAAACGCTGGAAGGTGATCATTTCGACAAGGCATTCAAACAGGCTCCTGATCTGCACATTGCACTGGTGGCAGAAGATATTGATCCGGTGCTGGCGCGGCTGGCGCTGCGTAAAGGCGCCAATGGTATCATTCTACATCCCGCACCGGTTGCGGTGCTGGACACACCGCTGCGCATGGTGGCTGAGGGCAAGATGTTCATTGACGCGACCCTCGCCGGTTGCCTGCTGGAACAGACGGGTGTTGCAGGGGCACAGGATCAGCCGTTGATCTCGCTCAGCGATACGGTGGCGGTTGTCGCGGATGATGACGAATATTTTCGTATGGCACTGGCGACGATCCTATTGGAAAAATTTGGGTTTCATGACGTGTATGAGGCCAGTAATCTGGAACAGGCCGAACAGCTGATCGCCGGCTGTGACCGTGTTGATCTGGCGCTGTTTGATCTGCGTATGCCGGGGATGGACGGGGCTGCATCATTGGCGCAGCTGCGACAGTCCTTTCCGGTGGTGCGCAAAATGGCGGTTGTCTCTGCCAGTCAGGACCGCAACGATGTTTTGCAGGCGCTGGCGGCGGGCACTTACGGTTATGTCTCCAAGGCTGAGGGTGTCGGCGAATTGAAAATGGCGCTGTCGCAGATCCTGCAGGGTCGCATCTATGCGCCCGCGTTGCTGCATGAACCGCCTGAGGACGTGCTGGAAGAGGTTGCGCATGGCGCGCCTTCGGTGGTGCTGAGCTTTGCCAGCGGCGAGGCGGTGGCACTGGGCGAGGAGGCCGCCGATCTGGCCGAGGCTGCGCGCTACGTGCCTGACCATGTTCAACCTACAGGTCTTGCGTCGGCAGAATGTACCGATGATGTCGCGCCACAGGAATGCACCCTGTCTGACCTGTCACCGCGTCAGCGCCATGTGCTGGAACTGTTGATCAAAGGCATGTCCAACAAGGAGATTGCGCGCGAAATGAACCTGGGGATCGGTACCGTCAAGGTGCATGTCACTGCATTGTTTTCCAAGCTGGGGGTGTCCAATCGCACCTCGGCCGTGGCTGTTGGGGCCCCGTTGTTACAAGGGGGATAAGGTATGAAACCATTTTCCGCGCCAGACTTGTCTGCCCCAAATGCTGCCGGGGCGTCTCACGGGTTTGAACCGGTCGACACCCAGACGGATGCCTCTGACGCAGGGGTATCTGTCGGTGCCAAACTGGACCGTAAGTTACGCAGTTCGGTGACCAAGCTGTGTTTCGCCGCGCTGCTGGCAACCGCAGCGGTGTTTCAGCTTTATATGCTGGTGCAAAGCGTCGCCAATGGGACGCAACAGATCGCTAATGCCAGTCGTGGAGCTGGGGTTTTTGCCACAATTTCGCATCAGGGCGACGGTTTGCTTGATCTGATCACCACCCGTGCCCCGCGTGATGCACAGCAGGCGCTGGCACAGCGTCAGATGATCCTTGATGGCACCCGCGATACGGTTGCAGACCTCTCCGCTCACCTGCCCACGGGTGGTCAATTGGCTGTGCTGCAACGCGCCGCCGATCAGCTGCTGGCAGAGGCGTCGCTGACCGCCCGCACAGTGCAGGGCCCAGGGGAAACCGGTCTTGTGGCGCTCCAGCAGCAGGCCGCTGATTTCGCCGCCTTGCAAGTTTCCATGAACACGCAGGCGCAAGGGCTTGCACAACAGCATCTGGAGGCGTTGGCGATGGATACCCGTCAACGCGTGCTGTTGATGGTTCTGGCGCTTGCGGGAACGGTGTTTATGTTATCCAGTGTCCTCGTCTCTGGCCTGCGTGAAATGGCCCGCCGTCAGGAAATTGAGCGTGAATTGCACGCTGCCATGGCAGAGGTTGATCAGGTCAACAAAGCCAAAACACGGTTCCTGTCCACCGTGACCCATGAAATTCGCACGCCTCTGAACGCGATCCTTGGGTTTTCCGAACTGTTGGGCCGCGAACCGCTGAGCGCGGATCAGAAGCAACAGGTTTCACGGCTCAACAGCGCCGGCCGTACCCTCAGCCGGATCGTTGATGATGTGCTGGATCTGTCGCGGATCGAAGAGGGCGGGCTGGATCTGCGCGCAGAGGCGTTTTCACCCAATGAGCTGTTCCGCGAAACCATCGACCTTGTCTCCGTGCATTCACAGGCGAAGGGGTTGGTTCTGACGAGTGAGGTTTCGGCAAAAATGCCGCGCGCACTGGTGGGCGATAGCCTGCGCTTGTCGCAGGTTCTGCTAAACCTCCTGAATAACGCGATCAAATTCACCGCAGAAGGTTCGGTCACGTTGAGGGCGGATGTGCGCCTCTATGATGAACACGCCCGTTTGCGCATCGAGGTGCAGGACAGTGGTATCGGTATCGCACCCGAAGATCAGGCGCGGCTGTTTGACCGTTACGCACAAGCCGCCGATGGGCTAGAGGCACAAAACAATGGCGGCACGGGTCTGGGATTGGCGATCTCTCAGGGTTTGGTGCAGGAAATGGGCGGTCAGCTGCAGGTGCATAGCACGCCGGGGCAGGGCGCGACCTTCTGGTTCTACCTTGATCTGCCTGTTGCTGATGCCCGTACTGAACTGCCGGTTGCGGTGCCGGAACTGTCGGTGCTGAATGCGGCGGCGGAACGGATGATGCTGGTGGATGACAGTGCTGATACTGGCGAACTGGTGCAACGCATCATGGGGCGCGAGGGCATTCATGTCGAACTGGTGACCAACCCGCTGAACGCTCTGGCGCAGGTCATGCAGTATCATCCAGACGTGATCCTTTGCGATATGCAGATGCCTGAGTTGAGCGGTGTGGAGCTGACCCGCAAAATTCGTGCCCTGCCTGCGCCGTTTTGTGATGTGCCGGTGATTGCCTTTTCTGCCACGTCAATGACATCAGAGATCGAACAGATGCTCGCTGCTGGGGCCAATGCATTTATTGCCAAGCCGTTCCAGATCACCGATCTGGTCGCAGCCATTAGTGGCGTTCTGACTGCCGCTGGAGTGCAACACGGTGAACGTGCGGCAGCACGGCGTACAGGGCACAGCTTTGCCGAGGTGGAGCAGATGGTGGAGATGATGGGCAAGGCCTGGGTGCAGAAATTTCTGGGTCGGCTAAGTGACCGTCTGAATGCGATGCTGCAAGATGGGCAATCCCGTAGCGATCGCATGGCTATGGCGCATCGTGTGGTGGCAGAGGCCGGTCAGATCGGTGAAAAGGATTTGGCGTTGGCCGCGACATCGCTGGAACAGGCGCTGCGTGATGGGGCAGACACCTCTATCCATGAAGCGCATTTTGCGAATGAAGCGCGCGCTTTCCTGTCGCGTCTGCCGCTGTTCAATTTACGTTTTGGCTGAGGAGGCACCGCGCGGCGAACCTCATCTGGTGGCCATCCGGTGCCGCCGCCTGCCAGAGCAGGCCTCAGGCGCTTTTGCTGATCTGTATGGGGTCTGCCGCCAGTTGATCCTGCGCGGCCTGCCAGCCCTCAAAAGACGACAGTTCATAAAGAAGGTGGCGGATCGATAAAGGTTTGGCCAGAATGCCGTTGGCGCCGCGGGTCAGGATGTCATCACGGCTGGTGGCACCAGCGGTGAGGCCAAAGAGAGGCCCGTCAAATCCCGCCTGACGCAATGCCTGAGACAGGGCAACCCCGTCCATTCCCGGCAATTCCACATCCGTCAGGATCATATCCGGTGCCAGGTCGTGGAGGCGCTGTAGCGCCGCTTCGGCGCTGGCCAGATGGTGTACGGTCTCAAACCGGCGTAGCAGCTGGGATTGAGTAATTTCCGCCACCAAGGGGTTGTCTTCTACCAGCAGGATGGTTTTGGCGATTTTTTCCAGTTCTGCGGGTTTGGGTGCCACTGGTGCTGCTGGGGCGGCCTTTTGTATGGGGAGTTTCACCTCAAACCGTGCGCCGCCCCCCTGCGCGGGGCAATAACTGACGCGACCGCCCATTTTGTCGACAAACAGTTTGACGATATAAGTGCCCATGCCGCTGCCTTCTGCCTCGGAATGCACGCCGTGGGTTTTGCGGTTGAAGGGGCTGAACAGGCCGGGCAGCAGCGCTGGCGGAATGCCTTTGCCGTCATCCTCGATCACCCAGCGGCCTTGCAACTGACCGCCGTTGTCCTCTTCGCTATAGCTGATGGTGAGCGTATGCGCCTCGGAATGTAGAATGGCGTTGCGGATCAGGTTGCCCAACACCTGATGCAGGCGCCCGACGTCCAGAATGCGGTCCTGTTCGTCCTCCAGATCACAGGCGATGCGGATGCTGATAGAAGATGCTTCTGCGGTGCAACGGTAAACCTCACTCAGATGTTGCAGCACTTCGGCGGGGTTGAACCGTCCCTCGCTGGCGGGCAGCAACTCTTCATCGCGTACCACGCTGCCCATATCGTCCATCAGGCTGAGGAATTGTTGCAATACGCTATCAAATCGCGGTCCCAGATTGTCCCAGTCCTGCGTGTCATTCATCTGTTCGGCCAGCATTTTCAGCAGCGCTGCAGGGGTGCGCAGTTCATGGCTGATCAGGGCAAAGAGTCGGTGCTGGCGCTCTTTGTTGGCTTCCAGTTGGCGCAGGGTTTCGCGCAGGGTGGTGCTGGTCGTGTGCAATTCGGTGATGTCGGTCAGGGTGCCGATGGTGACCAGCCCGTATTGCCAAGAGGTTTCAGACACACAGTGCAGCCGGTAAACGTGATACGGCGCACTTTCGCTCCATTGCGGGCCGTCTGCAATGCGGATGATTGCGGCCTGCGGCTCGGGAGAGTGGTTCGACAGAATTTGATGCAAACGCTCTGCGTCCTTGCGGGGCATGCGCCGCAGGGTTTCTTCAAGGGTGGCATTGAAGGTGCGTTGCGGTGCCATCTGGATGATGTCATCCATCCAAAACCGCTGCAGGCGGGCGTTGAAGAGAAAGCGTCCGAATTTAGAAAATTCATATGAATTCCATAGTTTGTGACGCAAGGCTCGACTGCGCAACACCCGGGCTCGCTGATTGAACAGGATCAGGTCAAACAGCGTCAGCAGTGCCAGAAACGTGGCAAAGATCAGGTAATCCTCTGCCGCATTCAGCGTCTCATCCGGCAGGGCCAATCGTTGCAGGATGAAACCAGCCAGTGTCATCTGCAGCGCTGTCGTCACCGGCAGCAGGAACCGCAACAAGATCGCAAACATTACCGTAAAGACCCGTTCGGTCTGCCAGCCCAGCGATTTATCCAGCAGACCCAGCAGTAGAAACATTGCCAGAACTGGTAGCAGTTTCGGCAGATCAGGCATTTTCAGCGGATAGATTGACAGCACCAGCAACATGGGTGTGAAAATCGCAACCATAATGGCCTGGCTCAGCCCCAGAAGTGCGATATCTGTGATCGACGAGGTGCCATAACCGAATTGATCAATCGCAACCCATCCCAGCACACCGGCATAAAGTGTACCCACCCCCAGCAGAGTCAGGAACATGGTCGCAGAGAGCGACACATCCAGCGCCGGCTTAAAGCGCCCGCGTGACAATAACGGTTCCAACCGGCGTACAAGGGCGCTGGTGGCGATGCCGAAGATGGCGTTAATGATCAGGCTGATCAGGGTGAATTCCAGCGGATCAAAGGCGGCAGTTTGAAATGTGCCCTGCTGAAAGCCCCAATAACACGATCCCAGATGGACCAGAACAAAACTGGCGGCAAAGTAGCCGCGTTTGTTGGGGGAAAACAGGGTGAACCCCACCAGCAGCAGAATCGTTGCCGGATGGGGCAGGTTGCGCACTAGCGTAAAATCCAGCGTCGAAACCAATGTGCGTTTGTCGCAATTGATGAAACACATCAACGCGGTAAACCCAACCAAAACCAGAAAAAGAAGAGGGAAATTCTGGTCCAGACGCGCCCGTGTGGCGGAGACCTGCGGTTCCTGTAGCATCGCACGGATCAGCGGACGGTCTGCTTCTCCTCCGACATTTGGAAAGTTGTCGTTTATGTCTGTTCGCAGACGCAACGTTTTGCCTCAAAAGTGTTTGGTTTAAAGTGATTAGCTAATCACTTCAAACAGCCTTTAGGGTTTTGGGGTCTGCATTTTGCCGTTCAGTCAAGCGTCTGACAGTACAGATGCAGATCGCCTGGCGACCTCGTGTCACACCAGTCTTGCGAGAATCTGCACGCGTGTCTAGCACTAAGCGTCGTGGGCTGGGATTTTGTCCAAGTGGATGATTCGTTTTTTGCAGCTCTGTTTGTGGTTGAGTGGCGCAGGCAGGCCGCAGCTCGTGTTCAGATCATCTGCTGTTGTTTGTGCTGATCACTGAGGCGCCGCCAGATCAGCGCGATCAAGAACATCGCTGTTAGTACTAGAATGATCGTTGGCGCAGGTGCGCTGTCGATGAAGAAACTGATGTAAGTGCCGCCCAGCATCGCCACCAGATTGACGACCACAGACACCATCAGCATCCAGCCAAACCGCCGTACGATCAGAAACGCGATGGCGCCGGGCGCGATCAGAAGACCAATGGCAAGGATCAGACCGGTCGCGCTGAGGGTGGCAACGATGACAAGGCTGAGGACAGTCAGCAACCCATAGTGCAGCACGTTCACGTTCAGCCCCGCCGCTCGCGCTTGGGCTGGATCAAAGGCGTGCAGCATTAGATCTTTCCACGTCACCACCATCGCAACGCTGGTCAGAACCGCAATGATGCCCGCGGTCCAAAGATCCTGCGCGCCAACGCCTAGGATGTTGCCAAAGAGGATGTGATCCAGATGCGCGTTGGTTTCAATCGACGTATAGAGGAGGAGGCCAACCCCGAACATGCCGGAAAAGACCACGCCCATCACCGTGTCCTGTTTGACCCGACTGTTTTCCGCCAGATAGCCCGTCGCCACCGCACAGCCCATGCCCGCCACAAAGGCCCCAAGGATCAGCGGCAGGCCAAGGATGTAGGCCAGCACGATGCCAGGCAGAACCGCATGGCTGATCGCGTCCCCCATCAGCGCCCAGCCTTTGAGAACCAGAAAGCAACTCAGCAGCGCGGTTGGCACGGCTACAATTGCGCAGATCCAGAAGGCGTTCTGCATAAATGGGAACATGAAGGGAAACAGCAGTTGATCCATCAGATA
This sequence comes from Thalassobius sp. Cn5-15, assembly GCF_022347685.1. Classification (GTDB taxonomy): domain Bacteria; phylum Pseudomonadota; class Alphaproteobacteria; order Rhodobacterales; family Rhodobacteraceae; genus Thalassobius. The sequence continues at coordinate 672,236 of NZ_JAKRGF010000001.1, read as the reverse complement.
GATTCCTCCGCCGGACGGTTTAGCGCGGCGCGTGCCTTGGCCCGTGCGGCCAGCAGGCCATGTTTCGGTGCCCAGATGAAGGCCGCAAGGAACACCAGCGTTTGCAGGGTCACAATCACCGCGCCCGTCGCGCCATCAAGGAAATAACTGGCATAGGCGCCGATGAAGCTGGACAGCACGCCAATCGCCACCGATGTCATGATCAATCGCGGGAAACGGTCGCACAGCAGATAAGCCGTCGCCCCCGGTGTCACCACCATGGCAATAACCAGAAATGCCCCCACGGTTTGCATCGCCGCTACGATAGAGGCGGAGAGCAGGGCAAAAAATACCAGTTTCAGCAGGTCTGGGTTCAACCCGATGGAGCGCGCATGGTTTTCGTCGAAGAATGTGACCATCAGATCTTTCCATTTCGCCAGCAAGACGGCGAGGCTGACAAAACCGATGATTGCCAGTTGCAGCGTGTCCTCTGGCGTGATCGCCAGAATATTGCCCATGGTGATCGTCTGCACATTGATCGACGCCGGATTCAGCGATACGAGGAACAGGCCGAGGCCAAAGAAGCTGGTGAAGATGAGGCCAATGATTACGTCAATCTTCAATCCCGAACGGTCAGACAGAAACAACATCGCCCCCGCCGCCAAGCCGCCGGATATAAACGCACCCAGTGCAAAGGGCAGACCCAAGGCGTAGGCACCAACCACACCGGGCACAACAGAATGGGACAGCGCGTCGCCGATCAGCGACCAGCCTTTCAGCATCAGGTAACTGGACAGAAACGCGCAGACGCCACCAACAAGGGCGGAAACCCACATCGCATTGACCATATAGCCGTAGGTGAAGGGCTCCAGCAGGATGTTCATTCCTTGGGATCCGTTTGCTCAGCCGATTTATGGGTACGCTCGCCGTATTGTACGAAGGGCCGTTCATCATCGGTCAGGATAGAGAGCTGGCGTGGATCGTCATCATCGTGCAGCTCTTGGCCACCCAGTGTGAACTGACGCAGCACACCGCCAAAGGCGCGTTTCAGGTTGTCGCGGGTAAAGGTGGTTTCCGTCGGGCCATAATCCAGCACAGTGCCTTTGACCAGCACAGTGCGGTCGCAGAACTCAGGGACGGAGCCGAGGTTGTGGGTAGATACCAGCATCACCCGCCCCTCATCGCGCAGCTCACGCAATAGGGCGATGATCTGGTCTTCGGTTTTTACGTCCACGCCAGTAAAGGGCTCATCCAGCAGGATGACCTGACCGTCCTGCGCCAAGGCACGGGCGAGAAACACCCGTTTGCGTTGACCGCCGGACAACTCGCCAATCTGGCGCTTGCGAAAGTCCTGCATGTTGACGCGTTGTAGCGCCTGATCGACGGCGGCGTGATCGGCGGGGCGGGGGCGGCGCAGCAGGCCCATATGGCCATAACGCCCCATCATCACCACATCCTCCACCAGGACAGGAAAAGCCCAGTCGACCTCTTCGGATTGGGGCACATAGGCGACCAGATTTTCCTTCAGCGCCTGTTTGACGCTGCGGTTCAGCAGGCGGATTTCACCCTTGGCAGCGGGAACGAAGCCCATGATCGCCTTGAACAAAGTGGATTTGCCCGCGCCGTTCACGCCCACCAGCGCGGTTACAGTGCCGCGTGGAATGGCGAAGGTCGCATCATGCAGGGCGGTGTGGCCGTTGCGATAGGTGACGGTGACGTCACGGGCGGAAATGCCCCCGGCGGCGTCTGCGGAGCCTGTGAAATTCGTCATCTCGGCGGCGTGCGTCAGGGGCATATCGTCTTTCATATCAATCTACTGTCCGGCTCAGTTCATGTCTGCGGTCAGGTCAGAAGTCAGGCCAGATGCAATGGTTTCGGATGTGACGCGCAGCAGATCCAGATAGGTAGGAACCGGCCCGTCCGCTGCGGAGAGGCTGTCAACATAAAGCACCCCACCGTAGCTGGCCCCGGTTTCACGCGCCACCTGTTTTGCTGGGTCCGTGTTGACCGTGCTTTCACAGAACACCGCACCGATGTTGTTGTCACGTACCCCATCGATCACCTTGCGCACCTGTTGCGGTGTACCGGTCTGATCGGCGTTCATGGGCCACAGGTACAGCTCTTTCAGACCAAGATCCTTAGCCAGATAGCTGAACGCCCCCTCACAAGAGACCAGCCAGCGCTTGTCCTCTGGCACGGCGGCGATCTGGTCTTTCAGCGGCTCAATGGTCGCGCGCAGCTGGGTTTTGTAAGCTTCGGCATTTGCCTGATACACTTCGGCGTTGGCCGGATCATGTTCGCCAAAGGCGGTGGCGATGTTGTCGATGTAGACGATTGCGTTATCCAGACCCATCCACGCATGAGGGTTTGCCTTGCCCTCATAGGATCCACTGGCGATCGAAATCGGGTCGATCCCGTCGGTCAGTGTGACCGAAGGCTTGTCGCCCAGATTGGCGATGAACTGTTCAAACCACAGTTCCAGATTAAGGCCGTTCCAAAGCACCAGATCGGCGTCATAGGCGCGCACGATGTCTTGGGGGGTGGGTTGATAGCCGTGGATCTCGGCGCCCGGTTTGGTGATGGATACCACCTCTGCTGCGTCACCTGCGACGTTCTGAGCCATGTCGGACAGGACGGTGAAGGTGGTCACAACCTTCATCTTGTCAGCCATTGCAGGGCTGGCGATCAGAGCGGCAAGGGCGACAGAGGTGAAAAGGGACTTGGTCATTCGAAAGCTCCGGTCAGAGAAGGGGCGTTGAGAGGCAACTAATGCAATTGCGAACCATTCTCAAGAGAGGGGAGGCAGGTTTTTGCGAATGGTTCTCAAAATGTGGGTCATACGGTGATTGAATATGAGGAGGGCTCATGTTTGAGTTTATTATTATGAAGTATGTTTAAGTGTGGGCGGCGGATAGACAGGCGAAACTGTTATTTCCTAGCCAAGGCTCGCCTGATGTCCGCTGATCTGCCGCGCTCACCCACCTTTGATGCAATTTTAGGCGCTGCCGCCCGCCGTATTCTGGTGATGGATGGGGCGATGGGGACGCAGATCCAGAAACTTGGTCTGGTGGAGGGCGATTTTAATGGGGATCACGCGGGGCATGGCGCAGGCTGTGCCTGTCACGCGCATATCCACAGTGACACGCCTTTAATCGGCAACAACGACTTGCTTAATCTGACGCGACCGGATGTGGTGGAGGATATTCACTACCAATACGCCCTTGCTGGTGCTGATATTGTTGAAACCAACACGTTTTCAGCCACCACCATTGCACAAGCAGATTACGGCCAAGAGGCGCTGGTGGATGCGATCAACATCGAAGGCGCCCGTCTGGCGCGCTGTGCAATGGACCGTGCTGAGGCAGAAGATGGCCGCAAACGCTATGTGGCCGGCGCTATCGGGCCGACCAACCGGACCGCTTCAATCAGTCCGGATGTGAACAACCCCGGCTACCGCGCGGTGACGTTTGAGCAGTTGCGTATGGCCTATGCCCAACAGGTGCGCGGACTGCTGGACGGTGGCGCGGATCTTTTGCTGGTTGAGACAATCTTTGACACGCTCAATGCTAAGGCGGCGATTTTTGCCTGCGAGGAGGTTTTTGAAGAACGCGGGTTGCGCTATCCGGTGATGATTTCCGGGACGATCACCGATCTGTCGGGGCGCACCCTGTCGGGACAGACGCCCACGGCCTTCTGGCATTCGATCCGCCATGCAGCACCGCTGACTGTCGGTCTGAACTGTGCGCTGGGCGCGGATGCCATGCGGGCGCATATGGCAGAGATTGCGGGTGTCGCTGAGACGCTGACCTGCGCCTATCCAAACGCGGGCCTGCCTAATGAGATGGGCGAATATGATGAAAGCCCCGAAGAGATGGCGCGTCAGATCGCCGGATTTGCCCGCGAGGGTCTGGTGAACGTGGTGGGAGGATGCTGTGGATCGACCTACGACCATATCCGCGCCATTGCTGCAGCGGTTGAGGGGATTGCGCCACGTACTTTGCCTAAACTGCCGCCGTTGATGCGCCTGTCAGGGCTGGAACCGTTCACGCTGAGCAAAGACATCCCCTTCGTCAACGTCGGCGAGCGGACAAACGTCACAGGCTCCGCCCGGTTTCGCAAGCTGATCACCAATGGCGATTATGCCAGCGCGTTGGAGGTGGCACGTCAGCAGGTGGAAAACGGCGCGCAGATCATTGACGTCAACATGGACGAAGGGTTGATCGACAGTCAGGCGGCTATGGTGGAGTTCCTCAATCTCATCGCGTCGGAACCCGATATCGCCCGTGTGCCGCTGATGATCGACAGCTCCAAGTGGGAGGTGATCGAGGCGGGCCTGCAATGTGTGCAGGGCAAGGCGATCGTAAACTCCATCTCGCTGAAAGAGGGGGAGGAAGCGTTCCTGCATCACGCCCGTCTGTGTCACCGCTATGGGGCGGCTGTGGTTGTCATGGCCTTTGATGAGACAGGACAGGCCGACACAGAGGAGCGCAAGGTCGAGATTTGTGCGCGGGCCTATAACATCCTCACGACACAGGTCGGCTTTGCGCCCGAAGATATCATCTTTGATCCCAACGTCTTTGCTGTCGCCACCGGGATAGAGGAACATGATAATTACGGTGTCGATTTTATCGAAGCCACGCGCCGCATCACTCGTGATCTGCCGCATGTGCATGTGTCTGGCGGGATCTCTAACCTGTCGTTTAGCTTCCGCGGCAATGAGGCGGTGAGGGAGGCAATGCATTCTGTCTTCCTCTACCATGGTATTCAGGCGGGGGTGGATATGGGGATCGTCAATGCCGGTCAGTTGGCGGTGTATGATCAGATTGACGCTGAACTGCGTGATGCCTGTGAGGATGTGGTGATGAACCGCCGCGCGGACGCCACTGAACGTCTGCTGGATCTGGCAGAACGGTTCAAAGGGCAGGGCGGTCGCAAAGGCGCTGAAAAGGATATGACATGGCGCACATGGGATGTGGCCAAACGTCTGGAACATGCGCTGGTGAACGGGATCACCGATTTCATTGAGGAGGACACAGAGGAGGCGCGTCAAAGTGCCGAGCGTCCGCTGAATGTGATCGAAGGACCGCTGATGGCGGGGATGAATGTGGTGGGCGATCTGTTTGGCGCTGGGAAGATGTTCCTGCCGCAGGTGGTCAAATCCGCACGGGTGATGAAACAGGCGGTTGCCGTGCTGTTGCCCTATATGGACGCCGAGAAGGACGGCGCTGCCGAAAGTGCTGGCAAGGTTCTGATGGCCACGGTCAAAGGCGACGTGCACGATATTGGCAAGAACATCGTCGGTGTGGTGCTGGCCTGTAACAACTATGAGATTATCGATCTTGGCGTGATGGTCCCGGCGGAGAAGATTCTACAAGTCGCACGGGAGGAAAAGGTGGACATCATCGGTCTCTCTGGCCTGATCACGCCGTCGCTGGATGAAATGGTATATGTTGCAGGCGAGATGCAACGCGCTGGCATGACCCAGCCGTTGCTTATTGGTGGGGCGACCACCTCCAAGGTGCATACGGCGGTGAAGATCCATCCGAGCCTTGATAGCGCGCAGGCGATCTATGTCACCGATGCCTCTCGCGCGGTGGGGGTGGTGTCTAGCCTGCTGAGTGAGACACAGAAAGTCACCTATATCGACGACGTGCGTAAGGAGTATGCCGAGGTGGCGCAGAAATATGCCCGCGCCGAACTGGCGAAGAAGCGGATCAGCGTAGAGACCGCCCGTGAGAACGCTTATCGCTGTGACTGGGAAGGCTATCAGCCCACATGCCCCTCTTTCCTTGGCACCCGCGCGTTTGATGACTGGGATCTGGGCGAACTGGCGCGCTATATCGACTGGACGCCGTTCTTTCAGACATGGGAGATGCGCGGGGTTTATCCGAAGATTTTGGACGATGAAAAACAAGGGCAGGCCGCACGTCAGCTTTTTGCCGACGCACAGGCCATGTTGAAGCGTATCGTGGCAGAGAAGTGGTTTACCCCCAAGGCTGTCGTTGGCTTTTGGCCCGCCAATGCGCTGGGCGATGATATTCAGCTGTTCACCGACGATACCCGCACCACGTCATTGGCGACCTTGCACACCCTGCGCCAGCAAAGCGCCAAACGCGCTGGGCGGCCGAATGTGGCGTTGTCCGATTTTGTCGGCCCCGCCGGGGTGCCGGATTATGTGGGTGGGTTTGTCGTCACTTCTGGTGCAGAGGAGGATCAGATCGCCAAAGCATTTGAGGAGGCGAACGATGATTATTCCTCCATCATGGTCAAGGCATTGGCCGATCGTCTGGCCGAAGCTTTCGCCGAACGACTGCACGAAAAGGTCCGGCGCGAGCTTTGGGGCTACGCGGCGGCGGAAGATCTGTCAAACGCGGATCTGATCCGCGAAGTATACCCCGGCATCCGCCCTGCACCGGGCTATCCGGCACAGCCTGACCATACGGAAAAGGCCACGTTGTTTGATCTGCTTGATGCAGAGGCCGCAACAGGTGTGGCGCTGACGGATAGTTATGCGATGTGGCCGGGGGCCTCTGTCTCTGGCCTCTATCTTGCGCATCCTGATAGCTATTACTTCGGCGTCGCAAAAGTCGAACGGGATCAGGTCGAAGACTACGCTATGCGCAAGGGCATGGACCTGGCAGAGGCAGAGCGTTGGCTGGCACCAGTGTTGAACTATCAACCTACAGATATTGGCAAGCTGGCAGCGGAATAAGTGCGTATCTGTAACGAAAACAGCCACCCTGCCGATGCAGGGTGGCTGTTAGGCCAAATGGCCTCGGGTGGGGTCTTACGTCTCCTCGGTGGAGGATCTACCAAATAGCGCGGCGGGCTCTTGGGTCAAGGACATACGCCGCGTTATTTTGGGAAATTCAGACCTGAATCTCTTGTCCTCCTTTGCCTCAAGTGGTCCGGCAAAGCTGGACAGCGTGCCAAGATGTATCCAACCTTGAAGGCAGGATACAAAAATGCCGAAGCTCAACCGTTTTCGACACTGGAAAAGAACGGTTTGTGACGTTGAGAATTGTCAAAAGCAGACGTTGGCGCAAATGCAGCGAACTCGCACTTTGTCCCTCAGCTCAGACATTTCCACTGTCATTCTTGAGCGTCCGCTGTGGTTGAGCCAATCTGGTAACGTCACTCACCAATCGAAACCTATTTACTTAGGAGGTGGCGCTTGCATTTGCTGCACATCAAGAGGCAAAACTTTGTGCGCATTCTCAGTACTATCTGAGCAAGGACACACGCTTTAAAAACTTGAGGAAGGCCTCTTCGAGCCATGCCACCGCCACCGCATCAGCGGCACGGGGCAGTGTTTATGCAGCATGTCGGTGTCGAGAACCTGAATGCGGGCAAACCCTGAATCGCCTGTTCGAGCACTCGCTGCGCGATTTGCAGGTTCGACGCGATCACCGTGCTGCGGCTGTTCGATGGGTGCAGCGATCGGCCAGCCTGCTCCAATCGGCAGTTCCCAAGGCGGCAGTTCCAAAGGCGGCCAGACAGAGCGCAGAGACTGTGCCTTGGGTCAATCTGTGCTACACAGCCGCTTCCGAATCCCTGATTGATCGCCCGTTCGAGTTGAAGGAGCATCGCTTTGAAGACCCCGTTGGACACAGCTGCCCGTCTCTCCATTGCCCCGATGATGGATTGGACAGACCGCCACTGTCGCTATCTGCATCGGTTGTTGTCGCGTGAGACGCTGCTTTACACCGAAATGGTCACTTCGCCCGCTTTGGTGCGGGGTGGGGCGCTGCATTTGCTGGATTTCAATGAGGAAGAGCATCCCGTTGCACTGCAGCTTGGCGGATCTGATCCGGTGGAGCTGGCGCAGGCAGCGAAGATGGCAGAGGCGCGTGGATATGATGAGGTGAACCTCAACTGCGGCTGTCCCAGTGATCGGGTGCAATCGGGGACATTCGGGGCTGTTTTGATGCGTCAGTCCAGTTTGGTGGCCGATTGTGTGAAGGCGATGCAGGATGCAGTGTCTGTTGAGGTCACGGTGAAATGCCGCATTGGTGTGGATGATCAGGATCCGCATGAGGTGCTGCCCGCGTTCCTTGAGGACGTGGCGGCAACAGGCTGTAATCGTTTTACTATTCACGCACGTAAGGCGTGGCTTCAGGGCCTGAGCCCAAAGGAAAACCGCGATATTCCACCGCTGGATTATGATCTGGTCTATGCAATGAAGGCACGGTTCCCGCAGCTACACCTATCGCTCAACGGTGGTGTGACGTCACTGGCAGAGGCGCGGGCGCATCTGGACAAGGGGCTGGACGGCGTGATGGTCGGGCGGTCTGCCTATCATCAACCTGCGGATATCCTTTGCGCCGCTGATCCAGAGATCTACGGCACCGGCGAGATCACAGATCCCGTTGCGGTGGTTCATCAGATGCTGCCCTATATCGAGGCGCATGTGACCAACGGTGGCAAGCTGGGGCAGGTGACGCGCCATATGCTGGGGCTTTTTGCGGGCAAGCCCGGTGCGCGGCAGTGGCGGCGCATTCTGTCAGAGAATGCGCATAAACCCGGGGCTGGACCGGATTTGGTGGGAGAGGCGCTGGCTGCTGTCACAAATGCGCCTGTGGCGTCGGCACGTCAGGTGGGCTAACTCCTGCGCTTGCACATAGAAATTCCAGCTGTTTCCCACTGGTCATTATAGCCAGCGGCGCTATTTTGGCGGCCAATGTGCTGCGCCGAAGCGCAGAAGGATCAAGGGGATGGGGATGCCTGACATTGAACTGTTGATAATGATGCTGGCGCTATTGATGGCGATCGGCGCTCTTGCTGGCGTGCTGGCGGGGCTGCTGGGGGTTGGCGGTGGTATCGTCTTGGTGCCGTCCTACTTCTATGCGTTTCAGACCCTTGGCTATGATGGGCCGCAGTTGATGCAGATGTGTCTGGCGACCTCGCTGGCGACGATCATCGTGACCTCGTTGCGCTCTGTTCACAGTCACAACAAAAAGGGTGCGGTGGAATGGTCGATCCTGCGCGGCTGGGGGCCGGGCATCGTGGTTGGTGCGGTGATTGGTGTCATGGTCGCGGCCTCGCTGCGGTCGGCGACCCTGCAGGGGATCTTCGGGTTTCTGGGGCTGTTTATCGGCGCTTATATGGGATTAGGTCGTAGTGAGTGGCGGCTGGGCGCGCAGATGCCTGTCGGAATTGCGCGCGCGATCATGTCACCTATCGTGGGCTTCCTGTCGGTGTTGATGGGCATTGGCGGGGGGAGCTTCGGGGTGCCTTTGATGACGCTTTTTGCGACGCCTATTCACCGTGCGGTTGCAACCGCTGCGGGTTTCGGGGTCATCATCGCTGTGCCTGCGGTGATCGGCTTCCTGTTCGTCGCCATTGATCCTGCGCAGCGTCCGCCGCTGACCATTGGCGCGGTCAATCTGCCAGCCTTTGCCGTCACAATCGCCATGACCCTGTTGACAGCACCACTGGGGGTGAAGCTGGCCCATGCGATGGATCCCAAACCACTGAAGCGTGTGTTTGCCGTGTTCCTGACGCTGGCCGCGCTCAACATGCTGCGCAAAGCTTTCGGGTACTAGCGCAGCCGATTCGTTGCTGAGACGTCTTTGTGGCAATGCTATGGCGCGTTGCCAGTGATTTTACGGGGGCTTTGGCCCCCGTTTTGTTGCGCGGGCTGCTGTAGTGCGTTGTGCACGTTAAAACTGTTTCTGGAAACGCGACAAAATTCCATGCGGCTTGCAACCAAAAGGAGTGACGTGTAAACTTTCGAGCGTATTTGAGGGGATTACTCATTATGTTTGCAATCATGACTTTGCTCAGTCTTGCAAGTGTTTACGGTGTCTACACGCTGTTTGAAGAGGACGGCGCTGACAACGAAAACGATAGCGATAATCTGACGCCCGATTTCACCGGCTCTGCCGAAGGCGGTGAGGGGGATGAGCGGTTTCTGGGCACCACAGGTGCTGACAACATCCTTGGACGCGCAGGCGATGACACCATCAATGCTGGTCCCGGTGTTGATCTGGTGCGCGGTGGTATTGGTCTGGATGTGATCGATGGCGGCGACGGTAATGACGATCTGCGTGGTGGTTCCGGGGATGACTCTATGACCGGCGGCACGGGCGATGACCGGTTGGTTGGCGATGACGGCGACGACACCCTGTTGGGTCAGGATGGCGCCGATGATCTGGCGGGAGGCGCTGGCATGGATGCGCTGAACGGCGGTCTTGGCAACGATTTCCTTACCGGCGAGGCAGGCGATGATGTCCTGCTGGGTGAGGCGGGTGTTGATACACTCTTTGGTGGTGCAGGCAATGACGCTTTGGATGGCGGTGACGGTGCGGATGAGGTGCAGGGCGAAGCGGGTAATGACGTCCTGCTGGGTGGCGCTGGCGCGGACACGCTGCAGGGTGGGGATGGCAACGACACGATTGACGGCGGCGCGGATATCGATGCGATTTCCGGCGGTGCAGGCAATGACGTGATCACAGGTGGGGCTGGTAGCGACCAGATTTCGGGTGATGCGGGCGATGATTCATTGCTGGGTTACCTGCCTGCGGATCTGACCGATACCGGTTTCCGCAACAGTGATGTTCTGGACCCTGATACCCTGTTTGGCGGAGAAGGCAACGATACCCTTCTGGCTGGCAGCGGGGATGAACTGCGCGGTGGTGACGGGGCCGATGTGTTCGGTCTTGGCACTTGGATTGATCAAGAGGTGCTGATCCGTGATTACGTGCGCGGTCAGGATGTGATCTTGCTGAACTATAACGCGGCAGACACCACGCCACCTGTTGTGACGCTGCAAGAGGATCCAGACAGCTCCGGCGATGCGCAGATCCTGATTGATGGTGATGTGATTGCCACGGTTTCGGGTGCCTTTGGTACGTTGACGGTGAATGATGTGGTTTTGTCTGCGCTTCCAAATTGGCTGGACGCACCAGAGGCAGATCCGGCACCCTAACAGGGTTGAGTGGCAAAGCATCAAAGCCGTCCCAGATGATTTGGGGCGGCTTTTCTGTTTGGCGTTCAGGTGGGTATCAGATGTCGCGCAGCCTCGCGCTGCGGCCGCCGCGCCGTTGTTTCAGCAGGCTGGCGCGGTTTGGCAGGTCTGCCATCACCTCGCGCCGCGCTTCTGGCGTCATGTTGGACCAGTTGCCAATCTCATCCAGACTGCGGTGGCAGCCGGTGCAGATTTTGGCCTTGGGATGGATCGCGCAGAGCTTCACACAGGGGCTCTCGATCTCGTTTCGTTTCCAGACGTCGTCGCTCATGTGGGATCCTTCTTGCGGCGGCGGAGGCATGAGGGCGCGGCCCTCAAGGATTTCAGATGTTATAGATTGCGCAACCGATCAAGGAAGCCCTGAAGGATAAATGAGGCCGCCACATTGTCGATTTTTTCGGCTCGTTTGGCGCGCGACGTGTCCGCCTCGATCAAGGCGCGTTCGGCAGCAACGGTGGACAGGCGTTCGTCCCAGTAGCCGATCGGCAGGTCTGTCAGCTGGCTGAGGTTGCGGGCAAAGGCGCGGGTGGACTGGGCGCGCGGGCCTTCGGATCCGTCCATGTTGCGCGGCAGCCCAAGGAGGATGCCGCCGACCTGACGGTCTTTGCAAATCTCCAAAAGGCGCGCGGCATCAACGCCGAACTTCTTGCGCTTCACCGTTTCTACTGGCGTCGCGACAGAGCGCAGGACGTCGGACACAGCAACGCCGATTGTCTTGGTGCCCAGATCAAGACCCATCAGCGGCTGCATCGGGGGCAGGGCGGCGGCCATTTCTTGTTCGGTGTCGTGGATCATTGGCGCAATCCTGCGTTTTCTGCGGCGGCTTCGATCAGGCGCAGCGCCTCGGGAGAGGCGGCAAAAACCTGCAGCGCCTCTTTATAGATCGCTTGGGCCTGCGCAACCTCTTCCAATACACCGTAGGCATTGATCAGACGGGCCCATTCTTCGGGTGTGCCGCCGTCGGTGGCCAGACGATCGGCCAGACCAGCGACCATGCCGCGGATCATTTCGGTGCGCTCTTCGGCGCTCAGGTCTTGGGCGGCGCGAACCTGATCGGCGTCTGGACCGGGGGCATCGTTCAATGGCGGCAGTTCATAGCGAATACCAGCCTGACGGGCGGCAGTTTCGATCTGACCACGGATCGGGGTGATCCACGGTGCGTCTGCCGGACCTTCTTGCAGCAGCGCCGACCATGTGCGGAAGGCACCGTCAGGACGGCCCACTTGGGCAAACATCAGCCCCATGTAATAGCGCGCAATCGGGTTCTGGCCGTCGCGTTGCAGGATCTGACCCAGCACGCGTTCCGTTTCTGGCGAAACAAAACCGCCAGCAGACAGGACCATCAGATCGGCCAGATCAACCAGATCCTCCATCCGCACCGCATCGCCCAAGATGCGCACGATTTCAGTCTGTGCTTTGCGGGCAGCGACGAAGTTGCCCAATGCTGCTTCATTCCGGGCCAGCAGTCGTTGACCCTGCAGGTCATTCGGACGCTCCACCACAGCGGCGCGCAGTTGGGTCATCAACTGCTTGTACTCTTCACTGATTTCGGCATCTGGTGCAGCGGTGGCGGTGCGCGCCTCCACCTCTTCCTGACTGGGGCGGTTGCGCCGGATGTCATCGGCCAGCGCCAGACGATCCTTCAGTGCCAGATCCGGCACATGCGGGGCGCCAAGGTGGTTATAAAGTATGAAAGCGCCGCCAACGATAAAAACGGAGGTCGCCACCGCCAGCAGTTTACCGGCCGCTGCAGGCTGGCCGCCGGTTTCACCACCTGTCCGCAGTTGGGCGTCGGCGGCCAGGATACGGCGTGCAATTTCGGCCTTGGTGCGTGCGCCATCTTCGGCGTTGATCACGCCGCGCGCCATGTCTTTGTCCACCTCGACCAACTGGGCGCGGTAGACCTTCAGGTCATAGGCGGCGGGCGGTGCGGCACCGGTGCGGCCACGCAACAGGGCGATCGCCATCAATAAGGACACGCCCAAAGCAAGGGCTGCGGTGATGATCCAGAACGACATGTGGCCTCCAGCTGCAATTGGATGTGATGTAACGCCGCCACCCCGCCTGCAAAAGGCTAAATACGGCAAAAACGCCGCAGAGTGCGCAGTTGTCGCAACTGTGAAGAGGGAAAATGCACGCGCCGACCCCCGATTTTATTGGGAAAAATGCACTTTGCGACGCTCATGTCGCAACCGGACGGAAAAATGACGCTTGGAAACGGGGGGCAGGGTCACAGAGTCGTCATGAATAATGACAGAGTTTAATCCCCGGAATCGACGCGAAAGACGCCCCATGAAACGATATTCCGCCTTTGCTATCGCCCGCGAAGCCGCCCGCTACCATACGGGTTGGGAACGCGCCTGGGCCTCGCCCAAACCCAAGAAGAAATACGATGTGATCATCGTCGGTGCCGGTGGGCACGGTCTGGCCACGGCGTATTATCTGGGTAAAAATTTCGGCATCACCAATGTCGCCGTCCTTGAAAAAGGTTGGTTGGGTGGCGGGAACACCGGCCGGAACACCACCATCATCCGGTCGAACTATCTGCAGGATCCTTCGGCGGCGATCTATGAAAAGGCGCGTTCGCTCTATGAGACCATGTCTCAGGACCTGAACTACAACGTTATGTTCTCCCCCCGTGGTGTGATCATGCTGGCGCAGACCGAGCACGAGGTGCGCGGCTACCAGCGAACCGCCCACGCAAACGCCCTGCAAGGCGTGACGACTGAATTCATCAGCCCCCAGAAGGTCAAGGAACTGGTGCCGATCATCAACCTCGATGGTCCGCGTTACCCGGTTCTGGGTGGTCTGTGGCAGGCCCGTGGCGGCACTGCGCGTCACGACGCTGTTGCCTGGGGCTATGCCCGCGCCTGTTCGCAAATGGGCATGGACATCATCCAGAAATGCGAAGTGACCAGCGTGCGCAACGAAGGTGGCAAGGTTGTTGGTGTTGAAACCACCCAAGGCCCCATCGATTGTGATAAACTGGGCATGGTTGTGGCTGGTAACGCCGGTGTTCTGGCTGAAAGGTCTGGCTTCCGTCTGCCGATTGAATCGCTGGCGCTGCAGGCGCTGGTGTCTGAACCGATCAAACCCTGCATGGACGTGGTTGTCATGGCCAACACTGTGCACGGTTACATGAGCCAGTCCGACAAGGGCGAAATGGTCATCGGCGGCGGCACCGACGGGTTCAACAACTACACCCAGCGTGGCTCTTACCACCACATCGAGGAAACCGTGCGTGCCCTCGTGGAAACATTCCCGATGGTCAGCCGCCTGAAGATGCTGCGCCAGTGGGGCGGTATCGTGGATATGACCGGCGACCGTTCGCCCATCCTGTCGAAAGCCCCGATTGACGGCATCTTCGTCAACTGTGGCTGGGGCACCGGTGGCTTCAAGGCAATCCCCGGCTCTGGCTGGGCAATGGCAGAGCTGATGGCCAAAGGCCATTCGCCGCTGGCTGACGAGTTTGGCCTCAACCGTTTCACCGAAGGCCGCTTCATCGACGAAAGCGTCGCGGCCGGCGTGGCCCACTAAGAAAGGTCTGGATCATGCTTATTCTTGAATGCCCCTACTGCGGCGTTGAGGCCGAAGAAACCGAACTGCACGCCGATGGCGAAGCGCACCTGAAGCGCTTTGGCCCCGGCTCCTCGGATGACGATTTCGAAGGCTATATGTTCCGCCGTGAAAACCCCAAAGGTGTTCACTTTGAACGCTGGCGGCACGTGAACGGCTGCGGCAAATACTTCCACGCGGCCCGCTGCACGGCAACGCTGGAGGTGTTTGGCACCTACAGCGCTCAGACGTTGGAGCCGCCGAAGGACCTGCAAGACAAAATCAGCGCCAAACGTCCCGGCTGGACCTGGCGCGATCTGAAAGGTGAAGGCTGAGATGTGCTTTACCGTTTCTGAAAACTTCGACATTTCGGCCCATTGCGCGGCCAAGGAGGCTTTGACATGAGCACTCGTCTTTCATCAGGCGGCCGCCTTCTGAACAAGGGCAAGCAGATCAGCTTTGCCTTTAACGGAAAACAGCTTCAGGGGTTTGAGGGCGACACGCTGGCCTCTGCCCTCTTGGCCAACGACCAGATGCTGGTCGGCCGTTCGTTCAAATACCACCGTCCGCGTGGCATCGTCGCTTCTGGCGCCGAAGAGCCGAACGCGCTGGTCGGTCTGGGTATGGGGTCCAAGTTTGAGCCGAACCAACGCGCCACCACGACCGAACTGTTTGACGGTTTGAACTGCACCTCGCAGAACCACTGGCCGAGCCTTGAGTTCGACGTTGGTGCGATCAACAACAAGATGGCGCGCTTCCTGCCGGCAGGTTTCTACTACAAAACCTTCATGGCCCCCCGGGCGGCGTGGAAGCATTTGTTTGAACCCATCGTACGTCAGTCCGCAGGTCTGGGCGCTGCGCCCAAGGATCGCGATGCGGACCGTTATGAGCATTACTATGCCTTCTTTGACGTTGTGGTCATTGGTGGCGGTGTTGCTGGTCTGCAGTCCGCATTGGCTGCAGCCAAAGCAGGCGCCAAGGTTCTGCTGATGGAACAGACCGCCCATTGGGGTGGCCGCGCACCGGTTGACGGTGGCTCCATCGATGGCGCACCGGTTGATGATTTCATCGCCGCTGCACTTGCCGAACTGAAGGGTATGGAAAACGTCACTCTGCGCACCCGTATGATGGGGTCTGGCGTTTACGATCACGGCTATATGCTGGGCTATGAGCGTCTGACCGATCACACCCCTGATGTGGCTGGCCCGCGTCACCGCCTGTGGCGCATCCGTGCGAAACAGATTGTAACCGCAACTGGTGCCATCGAACGTCCGCTGTCTTTTGCTGGCAACGACATCCCCGGTGTCATGCTGGCCGGTGCGCTGCGCGACTACGTGGTGAACTACGGCGTGTCCGCGGGTGACCGTGTGGTTGTTGTGACCAACAACGACGACGCCTACCGCACCGCGCTGGTGCTGAAGGAACACGGCCTTGAGGTTCCGGTTCTGCTGGACGCCCGTCCGGAAGGTGCAGGCGAGCTGGCAAACGAAGCCCGCGCCGCTGGCATTCGCGTTGAAAACGGCAAAGCGATCTGCAAGGTGAAAGGCGGCAAGCGCGTCACTGGCGTGGCGATCTGCGCCCAATCCGGCGAAGGCTCCGTTCTGGAAGAGATCGAAGCAGACGCCGTCGCCATGTCCGGTGGTTGGTCCCCCGTTGTGCACCTGTGGTCGCATTGCGGTGGTAAACTGACCTGGGATGACGCACAGGCGCATTTCCGTCCCGACAACAGCCGCCCGCCGCTGGGTGCTGACGGTCAGGGCTTCGTCAAGGTGGCCGGTGCCGCCAACGGCGAATTTGGCCTGAACGCCATCATGGCAGACGCTACCGCCGTCGGCATCGCCGCTGCAGAGGCCGCAGGCATCACCGCCGCGACCAAAGTGGCCGCACCCGCCGCCGAAAGCGAAGCAGAGGCAAATCCTGCCGCCGTCTGGCTGATGCCGCAAGGCGCTGGTCCAGCACTGCGCATGAAGGCCTTCCTTGACTATCAGAACGACGTCAAAGTTTCTGACGTCATGCTGGCCGCGCAGGAAGGTTATGAAAGCGTTGAACATACCAAGCGTTACACCACGCTGGGCATGGCAACCGATCAGGGGAAACTGTCCAACATCAACGGTCTGGCCACGCTGGCACATTCGTTGAACGTGGACATCCCGCAGGTGGGCACCACCACCTTCCGTCCGCCTTACACCCCGATCTCGCTGGGCGCGATCGCCGGTGAAGCGCGCGACGAGATTTTCCAGCCGCTGCGTCGCACGCCGATCCACGAGTGGCACGAAGAGCAGGGTGCCTTCTTTGAGCCTGTCGGTCACTGGCGTCGTCCTTACTGCTTCCCGCGCAATGGCGAAACCCATGCGCAGGCCGTCAGCCGTGAGATCAACCAGACCCGTGAAGCTCTGGGTCTGCTCGATGCCTCCACTCTGGGTAAGATCATCGTCAAGGGCCCCGATGCGGGCAAATTCCTCGACATGCTCTACACCAACATGATGTCGACGCTGAAGCCGGGCAAATGCCGCTACGGTCTGATGTGTAACGAAAACGGTTTCCTCGTGGATGACGGTGTTGTTGCGCGCATCGACGAAGACACCTTCCTGTGCCACACCACCACCGGCGGTGCGGATCGTATCCACGGCCATATGGAAGAATGGCTGCAGACCGAGTGGTGGGACTGGAAAGTCTACACTGCAAACGTCACCGAAGAGTACGCCCAGATCGCTGTCGTTGGCCCGAAAGCCCGCGACGTTCTGGAAAAACTCGGCGGTATGGACGTGTCCAAAGACGGCCTGAAGTTCATGGAATGGGCGGATGGCGAACTGGCGGGTATCCCTGTGCGGGCCTACCGGATCTCTTTCTCTGGCGAATTGTCCTACGAAATCGCAGTTCCGGCGTCGCTGGGGCGCGCGCTGTGGGACAAGCTCTTGGAAGCGGGTGCTGAGTTCAACGTCATGCCCTACGGTACTGAGGCACTGCACGTGATGCGGGCTGAAAAAGGCTTCATCATGATTGGTGATGAAACCGACGGCACCGTGATCCCGCAGGATCTGAACATGCAGTGGGCGATCTCGAAGAAGAAAGAGGACTTCCTCGGCAAACGTGCACAGACCCGTGCCCATATGGCGGACCCGAACCGCTGGAAATTGGTGGGTCTGGAAACCGTCGACGGGTCGGTCCTGCCTGATGGTGCCTATGTGCCTGCCGGTGGCACCAACGCCAACGGTCAGCGCAACACCCAAGGTCGCGTGACATCGACATACCATTCGCCGACGCTGGGCAAAGGCATCGCAATGGCGCTGGTGCACAACGGCCCGGACCGCATGGGCGAGGTGCTGGAGATCCCCGGCACCGATGGCAAAACCTACAAGGCGCGGATCTGTGATCCGGTCTTCTACGACAAGGACGGGGAGAAGCAGAATGTCTGAGGCCTTGCTGCAAACTGCGCTTAACGGCGCCAGCTCGAACGGGTTCGTCCGGGTAGAGGAACTGGGTGTGCAGGGGATGATTACCCTGCGCGGCGATTTCAACAGCGCAGGCTTTGCCGCCGGCGTCGAGAAGGTCACCGGTCTGGCCCTGCCTGCACTGCGCAAAGTGGTCGCGGGTGATCAGGCCACCGTTGCGTGGATGTCGCCTGACGAACTGCTGGTTCTGGTAGACTACGCTACTGTTGACGCCACCGTCGCCGCCCTGAACGAGGCACTGGCAGAGGAACACGCTCTGGTCGCCAACGTGTCCGATGCACGCGCCTTCTTCCGCCTGTCGGGCGATGATGGTGCTGTGCGTGACGTGATGGCCAAGGTTGCGCCGGTTGACCTCAGCCCCGCCGCCTTTGGTCAGGGCGACATCCGCCGTTCGCGTCTGGCGCAGGTGGCGGGTGCCTTCTGGTCGCCCGAACCCGGTGTGATGCAGGTGATCTGCTTCCGCTCGGTCGCGCAATATGCCTTTGACCTGCTGCGTATCTCATCCGAGAGCGGCGGCGAGGTTGGCCATCTGGGCTAAGCCTGAGCCTTATGAGACAATAGAAAGCCCGCGCTGAAAACGCGCGGGCTTTCTATTTAATATGCAAAAAATGCACCGGTGGGAATTGGCCGTCAGACCAAGGGCGCAGCGCCCGGAAGCAAAGGTCAGATACTCAGGCCGAACCGTGAAGTCCCCTCTGTGTTTACTCTTTGGTGCTTAACTTATTGATCCCATTTCTTCTGCGGTGAAAAAAGCCCTGCCAGACGCTTGACCTTTTGCTCACAGTTGTCACATCTATCTGCAACGGAAACTGCATTAGAACAGGGAGCATCCCCATGGCATTCGAACTTCCCGACCTTCCTTACGCTCATGACGCGCTGGCCGATCTCGGCATGTCGGCAGAGACGATGGAATACCACCACGACCTGCACCACAACGCCTATGTTGTGAACGGCAACAAGCTGATTGAAGGCACCGAGTGGGCCGACAAATCGATGGAAGAGATCATCACCGGCACCTACGACGCGAACGCGGTTGCCCAGAACGGTATCTTCAACAACATCTCGCAGCTGTGGAACCACAACCAGTTTTGGGAAATGATGGGCCCGCAGGGCAACGCCATGCCCGGTGAACTGGAAAAAGCGATCGTTGAAAGCTTTGGCTCGGTTGACGCATTCAAATCCGAGTTTGCTGCCGCTGGCGCAGGTCAGTTCGGCTCCGGCTGGTGCTGGCTGGTCAAGGACACCGATGGTGGCCTGAAAGTGACCAAAACCGAAAACGGCGTGAACCCGCTGTGCTTTGGCCAGACCGCTCTGCTGGGTTGCGACGTATGGGAACACTCCTACTACATCGATTTCCGCAACAAGCGCCCTGCGTATCTGGACAACTTCCTGAACAAGCTGGTGAACTGGGAAAACGTTGCTTCGCGTCTGGGCTAAGCCCTGAGCGATGTGTCACGGATGACCAATTGCGGTCATCAAACATACAAACCTGCGGCGCCCTTGGTGTCGCAGGTTTTTTTGTCCCTCGGTTGCCGCGCGAACCTGCTGTGCGAAAATGTAAACTTGATTAATTCACTCAAGAACAAATATGGGTATTCTTAGACGCAGCAAACAGGATTGTTTTATGGCCACCTCTCCGAAATCTAATGCCCCTCGATTGGCGACTGTCCGCTCTGTTTCACATGTGAGCCCTAATATGTATCGTATCATCTTTGGCGGGGCAGGGCTGGCGGATTTCCCTGTTGGGCGCGAAGGTGGCTATGTGAAACTGATTTTTCCAGAAGCTCCGCGCAGCAATCCTGATCGTGCGGTGATGCGCACCTATTCGGTTCGTGCGCATGATGCAGTCAGAGGCGAGATCAGCGTTGATTTCGCTCTGCATGGGGACAAAGGTGGTCTGGCAACGGACTGGGCGCTGAATGCCCGCGCCGGTGACACCATCGCATTAGGTGGGCCGGGGACGATCAAAATGGTTGATCCCGCCGCCGATCCCGCCCCAGATTGGTACTTGATCGCGGGCGACATGACCGCCATCCCCGCGCTGATGTGCAACATCGAACGTCTGCCCGAAACCGCGAAGGGCGACGTGGTGGTTGAGGTCAACAGTGAGGCTGACAAACAGCCGATGGATCTGCCTGCTGGGATGACGGTGCACTGGGTGGTGAACCCCGATGCCGATCAGTTGAACGGCGCTTTGGTGGCGGCGATCAAAGCGCTGCCTTGGCGCGCCGGTCAGCCCTTTGTCTGGACGGCTTGCGAATTTGACAGCATGCGGGCTTTGCGCAGCTATTATCGAAATGACCGTGGTGTTGCCCGCGACCAACTCTACCTGTCAAGTTACTGGCGTTCTGGCCGGACCGAGGATCAGCACAAATCCGACAAAGCGCAGGACAGTGCCAGCGATCAAGCCAAACCGCTGCCTGCCTGAAGCCGCCTGTAACGACCGCATAGACGCTGCTCTGCGGTGATTACTGGGCCGCTACAATCCTACTTGCGCTCCTGCGGCAGGCCGGTGATGGTGGCGCGGTCGAACAGACGCAGGCAGGGGGGCGCTGGATGTCAGAGGCAAAATCAGGGGTTCTGGCGCTGATCACCGCCTGTGTGGTCTGGGGCCTGTCGGGACTGTTTTACAAGTTGCTGGATCATGTGCCGCCGTTGCAGGTTCTGGCGCACCGGACGCTGTGGTCTTGTGTGTTTTTCGCGCTTGTGCTGGCGGTGCAGGGACGGCTGTCGCAACTGCCTGCGGTGCTGCGGCAACCGCGTCAGGTATTGGTGTTGGCTGTGGCTGCACTGATGATCGCGGCGAACTGGTTTTTGTTCATCTACTCGGTTCAGGTGGGCAAGGCGACGGAGGCGTCGCTGGGCTATTATATCTTCCCGCTGGTGTCGGTTCTCTTGGGTGTGGTGTTCTTCCGCGAACGTTTGGGGCGCCTGCAGGGCATCGCGGTGGCGCTGGCTGCAGTTGCGGTGGTCGTGCTGACCATTGGCCTTGGTGTGGCCCCTTGGGTTTCGCTGATCATCGCGCTGACCTTTGGCCTCTATGGGGTGATCAAGAAACGCCTGACCATTGGCCCTGTTCTGTCGGTCATGGTTGAGGTGCTGTTGTTGAGCCCCGTGGCCATCGCGGTGTTGTTGATCGCGTGGCAGGAGGGGCGGGTGCCGCTGGGCGACGGCGCGGGGGATCTGGTTTTGCTGATGATCTCGGGGCCGCTGACCGCGACACCGCTGATTCTGTTTTCCTACGCCACCAAACGGGTGCAGCTGGCCACTGTGGGGCTGGTGCAATACCTGAACCCGACACTGCAATTTCTGGTGGCCACGTTGGTTTTTGCCGAACCTTTCGGGGTCTGGCATGCGGTGGCGTTTCCGCTGATCTGGCTGGCACTGGCGCTTTACAGCGGGGCCAGCCTTTGGCGTGCACGTCGTGCAAGCGCATCCTGACAATTGAAAAACGGGCACCTGTAGCTGCGCTAGGACGCGCTTACGCAGTCAGCCGACTTTGGGCAGGGCGCTGGTGAGCCCCGCGACCAAGGCATCTGTGTCAGGCACCACGCGGACCATCTCACGCAGTGTCTGATCGGCAAATCCATTGTCGATCACATGTTGCAAAAGCGCCAGAAGAGGGTCCCAGAACCCGTTGGTGTTCAATAGGAAAATAGGTTTTTGGTGTAGTTGTAGCTGGCGCCATGTCAGCACCTCAAAAAACTCATCCAGCGATCCGGCCCCACCGGGCAGAACCACAATGGCGTCGCAGTTCATGAACATCACCTTCTTGCGTTCATGCATGTTTTCGGTGATCACAAAAGTGGACAGGTCGGTCTTGCCGACTTCGGCCTTCATCAGGTGTGTCGGGATGACGCCAAAGGTCTCGCCGCCCGCATCCTGCGCGGCGCGGGCCACTGTGCCCATCAGCCCCACGTCTCCGGCGCCGTAGACCAGCCGCCACTTATGCAGGGCCAAGGCTGTGCCCACTGTTTGGGCGGCCTCACGATAGGACGTGTCATTCCCAGAACGCGCACCACAAAAGACACAGACGGAGGGGCTAATCATCTTGATTTTCCTTGGCTAATCGTGCTTGTGACCTGTGATACCCTTGATTTTAGGGTGGCTCAACCACTGGCAGCAGCGATTTTTCGATGCGCCGTGTGGCTTGTTGATATGGCGCATAGAGACTATGGCGCTTGGATGCGGTTGGGCCGAGGGGACGGCTCACTATGGCCGCTGATGAAAGCGTTCAGTGCAAAAATTGGGGAAGGAAAACCAATGACCAAAGAAACCGGAGCCGCCGCTGGCGCGACAAGCACAGGTCAGACGCTGGCCTATGGTGCGGGTGTGGTGATTGTGGTGTTGATCGCCCTTTTTGGACTGGGTGTGTTTGACGGCGAAGAGACGACTGAAGACAGCGTGCAAAATGCAGCGCAGGATGTCGCGGAAACCACACCAGAGGTAACTGCAGAACAGAGTGTTGAAAGCGGTGATGCCACGGCCATCGCCGCGGATGAAACCGTTGAGGCGGGGGCCGCAGCCGGTGCGGATCAGCAGCCCGCAACCGATGCTGCTGCGCAGGGACAAGCGGACGCAGCCGAAGAAACAAAAGACGCGGATGCAGAGGCCGCAGACAGCGCGGCAGCCGATACAGCAGACACTGCGACAGAAACGACGGCGGAAGAGGGGGCAGAGGCCACCGCTGATATGGCACCGGAGGCCACCGCCGACGAGGCGACAGATGCGCAGACCCCACCCAGTTTCGACGTGGTGCGGGTTGAGACTGACGGCAACATGCAGATCGCGGGTGAGGCCGCCGCAGGCAGCACACTGGAGGTGCTGTTGGGCGATACAGTGATCCACTCTTTGATTGTTGGCGATGATGGAAAATTTGCCGCTTTCCTGAATCTGCCGCCTTCTGATCAACCCAGTGCCATGACGCTGCAACTGCGGCAGGGGGATACGGTCACGCGTTCCGCTGATCAGGTGATCATCGCGCCGATTGCGGCACCTTTGGTGGTGGCGGACGCCGACGAAGAGACCGCCGAGACTGACGCAACCGACAGCATTGCATTGGAAGGTGACCAAGAAGCACAGGGCCGCGACGCTGATACGGGGGCTGCCACGGGCGCTGCCACGGAAGAAAGCGCGGCCAAAGAGATCGCCGTCGCTGACGCTGCAGGGACCGAGGGGGCCATCGTAGGTGATGAAACCGCAGGCGAAAGCTCCACCAAAGAGGATGCGACCCCAGCCCCCGCCGAAGCGCCCAGCGCTCCGGCGGTGATTATTGCAGGTCAGGACGGTGTCCGGGTGATCCAACCCGCTGCCGAGGCGCCTGAGGGTGGTCTGATGCTGGATGCAATAAGCTATGGCAGCGCGGGCGAGGTTGAACTGGCGGGGCGCGGCATTGCCGGTGCTTTGCTGCGCGTTTACCTCGACAATGCTGTGGTGGCTGAGGGTACGGTTGGTCAGGATACACGTTGGTCGCTGATGCTGGCGGATGTGGCGCCGGGCACCTATACTCTGCGCATTGATCAGCTGGGTCAGGACGGGGCAGTGACCGCCCGCGTTGAAACCCCGTTCAAACGCGAAGATGCCAGCGCTGTTGCCGCAGCGGGCGCAACGGATGGCGCTGTGGGTGCTGTTCAAAACAATGCGCCGGTGCGTGTTGTCACCGTACAGCCAGGAAACACCCTGTGGGCGATTGCGCGAGACGCTTACGGGGATGGCATCCTCTATGTGCGGGTGTTTGAGGCCAACCGTAGTTTGATCCGCAATCCGGACCTGATCTACCCTGGGCAGATCTTCTCTGTTCCAGAATAAATCATGCCCGAATAAGGCGCATCGACCAAGGCATGTTCAAAGCCGCGCATCCCGCTGTGCGCGGCTTTTTACGTCTTTGCCCTAGCCGTGGCACGGACACACAACTATGTGATCCCCTTAACCGCAGGCAGCATTGCCTTCTTACACTGCGGACCCAGAGAAAGAGCCAGCTATGCGACGCCTGCAACATACCGCCAGCAATCTCAACGATGACCAGATCTCAGGCTGGCGTACCATCCGCCGTGTGGCACCCTACCTGTGGCCCAATGATTCAGAACTGACGTGGGTGAAATATCGCGTGGTCTTTGCCATGCTGGCGCTCTTGGCGGCGAAGGTTGTCGCTGTCTGGACACCGTATTTATACAAGAAAGCGGTGGATGCGCTGGCAGGCGCAGGCATCACTGATCTGGCCATGGGCGCCATAGGCCTGACGGTGGCCTATGGCGGTGCACGCCTGATGTCGAACGGGTTCCAGCAGCTGCGCGATGCGATCTTTGCCGCCGTGGGTCAGCGCGCGCTGCGGCAATTGGCGCTGGAAACGTTTACCCACATTCACCGCCTGTCGATGCGCTATCACATCACCCGCAAAACTGGCGGTCTCAGCCGGATTATTGAACGCGGTGTGAAGGGGGTAGAATTCCTTTTACGCTTCCTGCTGTTTTCCATAGGTCCCTTGGTGCTGGAACTGGTGATGATCGCGGGGGTTTTGTTTGTCCTCTTTGATGTCTGGTATCTGGCGGTCGTGGTGCTGACCATCGCGCTTTATGTCTGGTTTACCTTCGCCGTAACGGAATGGCGGGTAAAACTGCGCAAGGTGATGAACGATCAGGATACCGATGCGAACCAAAAGGCGATCGACAGCCTGTTGAATTTTGAAACGGTCAAGTATTTCGGTGCTGAACGGCGCGAGGCGGCACGTTATGACGCGGCGATGGCGGGCTATGAGCAGGCGGCGTTGAAGACGTCCTACTCGCTGGCCTTCCTCAACTTTGGTCAGGCGTTTCTGATCACCGGCGGTCTGGTTGCCGTCATGGTGATGGCCGCAATCGGGGTGGAGCGGGGCGATCTGACCGTGGGCGATTTCGTCATGGTCAACGCCTATATGATCCAGATCACCATGCCGCTCAATTTCCTTGGCACTGTGTACCGTGAAATCCGTCAGGCTTTGGTGGATATGGGGGAGATGTTTGATCTGTTGGAACAACCTGCTGAGGTGTTGGATAAACCCGATGCCGGCGATCTGGGGGTGAATGGCGGCCATGTAGAATTGCGCGACGTGGCCTTTGGATATGATGCCGAACGGCCCATCCTAAAGGGCGTGTCGATGGATATTGAACCGGGTAAAACAGTGGCTATTGTCGGGTCCTCCGGTTCTGGTAAATCGACCATCGGGCGGCTGTTGTTCAGATTCTATGATGTCCAATCCGGTGCGCTGCTGATTGACGGGCATGACGTGCGCGATATTACACAGGAGAGCCTGCACGCCCAGATCGGCGTGGTGCCGCAGGATACTGTGCTGTTTAACGACACCATCCGCTACAACATCGCCTACGGCCGTGACGGCGCTACGGAGGAAGAAATTGTTGAGGCGGCGAAGGCCGCGCAAATTCACGATTTCATCATGACGCTGCCAGAAGGTTATGAAACCGCCGTTGGCGAACGCGGCTTGAAACTGTCGGGCGGTGAGAAGCAGCGTGTGGGTATCGCACGTACGTTGTTGAAGAACCCGCCGATCTTGTTGCTGGATGAGGCGACATCTGCGCTGGACACGGAAACCGAACAGGGCATTCAGGACGCGCTGACCCGCGCCGGTCATGGACGTACGGTGATCACAATCGCCCACCGTCTGTCCACCATTGCCGATGCGGATCAGATCGTGGTGCTGGAAAAAGGTGAGATTGTCGAGCGCGGCAGTCACATTGACCTGCTGGCACAGGACGGGCGCTATGCTCAGCTGTGGCACCGTCAGGCGAATGAGCAGACACACGCCGCGCCCGATGCTGGTGATCTGCGTGCGGTTGGCAAGTAGCATTTTGTTGTGGATGTAA
This sequence comes from Thalassobius sp. Cn5-15, assembly GCF_022347685.1. Classification (GTDB taxonomy): domain Bacteria; phylum Pseudomonadota; class Alphaproteobacteria; order Rhodobacterales; family Rhodobacteraceae; genus Thalassobius. The sequence goes on along the minus strand of NZ_JAKRGF010000001.1, from coordinate 646,425 downwards.
GCGAGGAGGGTTTTACCCTCTTCGATTATCTTGAATGACAAAATTCACTCAGAGTATTTGGTGTACAATGAAGTTCATACACCCCAAGGTATTGCATGAAATAAAAACACCACCCATTTGATGTGGTGTGGAGGCCATGTCATGGATGGTGGATTGCAGGCGATGATGCGGCCTTATGCAGGGGCGCGACATTGTGTGGTGGCTTTTCAGCGGTGTCTGGGGCAGACGTGATATCAGATGTCGGGTGTGCCTCCGCAGATGTGGCGCCGCAGGATCTGATGTTTGAAATCGGTTCGATCACCAAGGTGTTTACCGCCATCCTTCTGTGCCTGATGGAGCAAGAGGGCAAGGTGGATCCCGACGCGCCGCTGCACCATCTGTCCAAGGATCTGACGGAGGCGCAGCAAGCTCGGTTCGTCAGCCCGCGTTTGCCGAAAGGAACAGCGGTTCTGCCGTGGCGGTTTCAGGCCTTGGCCGGTGCGGGTTGTCTGCGATCCAGTGCGGCGGATATGGCGCGGTTTGCGGGCCATGTGCTGGCGGCACTTGATGGGGGGAGGATCCGCTGGGGCGGGCCATGCAACGTTCTGTCGAGCCGGTTTTGGGCTTAGGGCGACGCGGGGGCATGCAGCCTGCGGCCCAATGCTGTGGCGGGGTGACGTTGCAATCTGCCAAAGGCGCGCCGCGCATGCTATTTCATAACGGGGGGACGGCTGGTTCCAGCTCCGCTCTTTATATTTGCCCTGAAACTGGAACAGCCTTCGGCGTGTTGTCGAACAACGGGGGGGCGGGCAATCTGTTGGGCACTATGCGCCTCAGCCGTGCCAACCAGCCGCGTCAGGCAGAGGCGCTATTGGCCGGTTGACATGGAATGGAAAAGGCCAGTGTTGAAAAGGCCGGTGTTGAAAAGGCCAGTGCTGATACGCGCCGGCCTTTTCTTCATTCTGCTGCTGCGGCGGGTTTGTCCGGCGTTTCTGCCACCGATGGCGGCGCAACAGCCGGGGTGTCCCAGCGCAGGGCGGGGGCTGTGACCTTACGCGCGGCCCTGCGCAGCGCCAGATCCTGCGCCACCTTGCTGCCACGACCTAGATAAAGCGCGCTCAGCGCCCGGCCCAACCACAGGACATATGTCGTCGCCCAGACCCGCAGCGCCAGCATTGCAGGCGTGAAGACCAGCGTCAGCACCGTCGCGACCCCCAGACCGAAGACCACTGCTGTTGCCAGCTGTTTCCACCACAGCGCGGTGGGGCTGTCGATGGTATAGCCACCACCGGCAAAATCCAGTGACAGGCCGAACATCATCGGCGCCAGACCGGCCATAGTGGTCACCGTGGTCAGCAAAACAGGCCGAATACGGCTTTCTGCTGTGCGCACGATGGCCTCGATGCGCGGCATGTACTGACTGTACTCCTGATAGGTGTCGATCAGTACGATGTTGTTGTTCACCACGATCCCTGCAAGCGCGACGATGCCAGTGCCAGTCATGATCACCGAAAAGGTCTGATCCATCACCAGCATTCCGATCAGTACGCCTGTGGTCGACAGAATCACCGCCAGTAGCACCAGAACAGAATTATAGAAGCTGTTGAACTGCGCCAGAAGGATCACGAACATCAAAGCCAGCGCGGCGATAAACGCGCTGGAGAGGAAGGCCTGAGATTCTTTCTCGTCTTCCTGATCACCGGTCCATTCCCATTCGATTCCCGGCCCAAAGGGGCGTGTGTCGAGCCATGTGGTCAGCGCCTCGATCCGTTCAGCGGGGGTGATGAAGGTGATCTGCGCAACGTCATCGGCAAAGGCCTGCGCCAGCGCGTCGGGATCAGCGCTGTCGATGATCGTGTAGCTCTGGCCGGAAGCGGCGGTGAGCGTGCCGCCCTCTTCAACACCGCGCAGAATGCCCAGCGTTTCGCCGTTCAGACTGGCCTTGACCAGCCCGTCGGCGACGGCGGCTTTCACATCGAAATAGCGTTTCTGTTCCACGCGGTTGATGGTGGCCAGTTTCGCCACTGGCTTGCGGCTGATGAAGTTTGCCAGCGGTACCAGACCATCGGGCGTGCGCACCTTAAGGGAATCCAGCGTGGATAGCACGCGGTCGTCTTCGGGCAGGCGGACGCGGATTTCGATCTCTTCTTCTGATGTGTCGACGCGCATGGTGCCAAGGAGGATGCCGCGCGTCACAAGTTGCACCATTGCGCCCACGGTGGCTACATCGGCACTGTAGCGACCGGCTTTTTCCACATCGACGTTGATCTCCCAGTCGATGCCGGGCAGGGGCAGGGTGTCCTCAACCAGTTCCAGACCCGGGGTGCCGCTGAAACGGGTGCTGGCCAGTTCGGTGGCGGTCAGCAGATCTTCCCAGTTGTCGGATTTCAGCCGCAGATGCACAGGTTTTGCCGAAGCAGGGCCGCGGGCGGCGGCGAGGATTTCGATCTTGATCCCCGGCAGCTGATCCAGCTGCTCGGTCAGCTCATCCAGCACCACATCGCCGTCCAGATCGGGACGATCTGCGCGATCCTCCCACGGGATGGTTTCAAATTGCACCTGACCTACGGTGTCACTGGGGGGTTGTGCGCCACCAGTATTGTTGTTGAGCCCGCCCTCACCAGCAAAGGCAAATGCGTTCAAAACACCGGGATGGGCCATGATCACCGCCTCGGCCTGTTTGACCAACTCGTCTTTTTCCTCAAGCGACAGGTTGCCACGGGCGCGGACATAGGCGATTGCCATTTCGGGTTCGGATTCAACAAAGAATTCAGTGCCTTTGCTGTTGTTACCGAAGTAGATGCCAATAGAAATCACAACGCCGATCACCACCGCGATGGCCGCCAGCGGCATTACTGGATTGCCAGCGATCAGGTTGATCACCTGACCGAAAGGCGTGCGTTTGTGGCCTGCTTGAACCGTGTTGCGGCGCCACTTAATCTCAGCGGCGCCCATGGTGACGGAGGCGGCGAATGCACCAAGTATGAAGATCACGCCACCAGTCAACAAATTGCGCATCGGGCTGGCAGAAAGGTCAAAGAGATAGGTGGGGTTCAGTAGCTGCATCGCGCCGGTGAACATTACCATCAGCGCCAGCGGCACCAGTGCTGCGCGCGCCGCCCACCACGGCAGTTTATGTTGCAGCCATTCAGACATCAGGCCAAAACTGCGGCTCATCCGGCCGGACACACCGCCAACCACTGGCAAGTAGATCAGCGCCACCACCAGTGACGCTGACAGAACGAAGATCAAAGTGACCGGCAGCATGCCCATAAATTGTCCCGACACTCCGGGCCAGAACAGCATCGGCAGAAAGGCACATAGCGTCGTCGCGGTGGAACTGACGACAGGCCAGAACATCCGCTTGGCAGCCTCCACATAGGCGTGCATCGGGCCGATGCCGTCCTTGATGCGTTTGTCGGCGTATTCCACCACAACGATAGCGCCATCCACCAGCATCCCCACCGCCAAAATCAGGCCGAACATCACGATGTTGGAAATCGTCACCTCCATCAGCGCCAGCAGTACGAAGCACAGAAGGAAGGAGGTCGGAATGGCAAAACCCACCAGCAGCGCTGCGCGCGAACCGAGAGAGGCCAGTACAACAATCATCACCAGCGCAATCGCGGTCAGAACCGAACCCTCTAGCTGCGACACCATGGACCCCACGATGCGTCCCTGATCGTTCGACGTGCCGACCTGCACTGCCGCCTGCAGTTCGGGCGGCCAGTTCGATGTGACGTCCGCAATCGTTTGACGTACTTCATCCGTGGTTTGCAGGATGTTGAAACCTTTGCGTTTTACCACCTGTAGCGCCACGGTGGTCACGCCATTGAACCGCGCGGTGCCGATGCGGTCCTCAAACGTCAGGCGAATGTCAGCCAGATCGCCTAGGGTCACCACTCGCTGACCGTTGATCTTGACCGGCAGGGAATAGATATCCTGCGCTTCATCAAAGCTGGACGGGATTTTGACCGCAAAACTGCCCTGTTCGGTTTCTACCTCACCGGCTGCGACCAACAGGTTGTTATTGGTGACAACGCCGATCAGTTCAGCGGCGGTGACGTTGTAGCTTTCCAGGCGCAGGGGATCGATGATCACCTCGACCATCTCATCGCGGTTGCCAGCCACCCCGGCCTCCAGTACGGAATCGAGGGCCTCCAGACGGTCCTGCAAATCCTTGGCGATGCGATACATCGTGCGTTCAGGTACATCGCCGGTGAGATTCACAATCAGGATCGGAAATTCGGAGAAGTTGATTTCGTTGATCGAATAGCTTTCAGATCCTTCGGGAAACTTCGCCTCGGCCTTCGACATGGCGTCGCGCACATCGGCCATGACGGTGGTTTTGTCCCAGCCAAATTCAAACTCCAGCGCGACACCGGCGTAGCTTTCGGAGGCAATGCTGGAGAGTTTTTTCAGGTTGTCGAGATCGGCAAGCTCCGTCTCCATCGGTTTGACCAGCAGTGTTTCCGCGTCTGCGGCGGAAATGCCGGGGAAGGGGACAGAGACGAAGAGGGCTGGAAATTCGATGTCCGGCTCACCCTCTTTGGGCAGGTTGGTGTAGGCGTAAGCACCTGCCAAAAGCGACATCAACACAAAGGCCAGAACCATGCGGGCCCGTTTGGCGGCCCAATCGATGAGGGAGGTCATTGCGAGATCTCCGAAGTCTTGGCGTCATTGCCGTCTGGTGTGTGCGATGCCTCTCGGTAGGTGGGCAGCACCTTGACCCCGTCGATCACATATTCTTGCCCAACTACAATCAGATCTTCGCGCGGGGCCAGTCCGGTGATCCAGACGCCGTCGGTAGTGTCACGCAGCAGGGTGATAGGTTTGAAGGTCACGATGTTCTCTGCGCCCAGAACCCGAACGCCCAGATCGCCCGCGTCATTCAGCGTCATAGCAGAGGCAGGGATCAGATGCGCACGCTTGCCAGCGGAGGCAATGAGGATATCCGCGGTTTGTCCGTCGCGGATCGACATGTCGGTGTTGGCCACATCAATATCGACGCGGAAGGTGCGGGTTTGCGGATCGGCAGAGCGCGACAAGAAGGTCACGCGACCGCGCACCTCCCGCCCGTCTGCCAACCGCGCACCGGCCAGCGCGCCCAGAGTGACGCGGTTCACCTGCGTTTCGGCGACGTAGCCCACCACTTTGATCGGGTCCAGCTGTAACACCGTGGCACAGGTTGCGCCGGGTGCCATCAAGCTGCCCAGTTCGGCGGTGTCCGTCTCCAACAGGCCTGCGAAAGGTGCGGTGATTACCAGCCGTTCCATCTCTTTTTGTGCGGCGGCCACGGCAGCCTCTGCTCCGCGAATGCCGGCCTGCGTGGTTTCCAGACCGGACCGCGCAGCCTCTACACCAGCTTGCGCCGAAACCACAGCTGCCTGCGTCGCGGCCACGCGGGTGTCTGAGGCATAGCCGGTTTCAGACAGTTTGGTGGCGACATTGTCATTGATACGCGCCTCATCCAGTCGAGCCTCAGCTTCGCGCAGGCGGGCCTCTGTTTGGGGGATCTGGGCCTGTGCGTTCAGCAGGTTTGCCTCTGCTTGCGCCAGTACCGCCGGACGAGTGCCCGCTGCCAATGTGCACAACGCCTGGCCAGCCTCCACAAACGACCCACGACGCAGCGGTTCGGAAATCACTGTTGCGCTGGTTTCAGCCATCACATCAACCTGTCGCGCAGCTTCGGTTTCGCCGCGCAACTGAACGGCGCTGTCGATCTCACGTGCTTCGGTAGTTTGCACCACAACCCGCACAAGATCCTGCGCGATCGCCTTCATTTCGGTGCTATCGGGCGCGGGCAGAGCGGTTGTGTCAGCTTCGGTCACTGCGGGTTCACCGCGGGCAAAGGCCAAAAGCGCCTGCCTCTCCATGATCAGCACGTAGAGGGTGACGGTCACAATGATTGCGGTCAGCAACGGGACAATGCGCATCTTTAAGTCCTTGAGGGTCTTTGTCTGAAACAGATGGTACAACTACCAAATGAAGTGGGTGCCATAGCGGCAAAAGCAAGCCTTTGGCACAAGCTGTGGCCCAATTACGGGATCGTAACCGTATTCTTAACCTGCGGGCAAGCGGTTCGTCGCCAACAGCCCCGATAACAGCACAAATACATGTCAGCGCTGGGTCAGCAGCTTGTGAATTCCCGTTGGCACATGCGGCTCTTGGCAGCCAGTTTACAAACAGGTAAGAGGGGGCAAACGAACAAGGGGCAGACCTGTGAGCGATACCGACAGTTTCATCGAAGAAGTCAGCGAAGAGGTCCGTCGTGACCGTCTCTATGGTGCGTTCCGTCGCTACGGCTGGATCGCGGTTGCCGGCGTTTTTGTCATCGTCGGGGGCGCCGCGTGGAACGAATACAACAAATCGCAGGATCGCGCTGCCGCTGAGAAGCTGGGCGATGATATGCTGGCAGCATTGGAGGCAGAGGCCCCTGCAGATCGCGCAGAAGCACTCGCCGCGCTGAGCGCTGCAACGCCTGCCGCGCAGGCGGTTGTGATTCTGCAGCGCGCATCTGAATTGCAGGCGGCTGGCGATACTGTTGCTGCAGCTGCTGCGTTAGAAGGTCTGGCCGTGAACGGCGAAGTAGCCCCGATCTATCGCCAGATGGCAGCGTTCAAATCGGTTCTGTTGCAAGGCACACAAACCCCTGCCGCAGATCGCAGTGCAACGCTGGAGGGGCTGGTGCAATCCGGCGGACCGCTGCGCCTGCTGGCAGAGGAGCAATTGGCGCTGATCGCGGTGGAAACAGGTGACACAGACGCTGCGCTGACCCGGCTTGAGCGGATTGCCGCGGACGCAGAGGCCTCTGCAGGCTTGCGTCGCCGCGCATCTCAGTTGATTGTGGCGCTGGGGGGCGACCGGACTGGCGCATGAGGACGATGGCAGGGCATATCAGCCCGCCGCAAGATCAAAGACATAGACTAGAGGGCGGGTTTGGTGAAAAGCAGTTCGATTATTCTGGGCCTTGCTGCTGCGGCGGTACTCGCGGGCTGTAGTGAGCGTGAAGAGATTTTGCCCGGCAAGCGCGAAGATCCTCGCGCCATCCTCAGCGACGGTTTCGCTCTTGCGGAGCCTGCCTCCGCGCTGACCCGCGCCGTCACTGAGGTGCGTCTGCCCAAAGCCGTGCAAAATGCCAGCTGGACCCAATCCGCCGGTAGTCCGAAAACCCGAACCCTGCACGCCGCACTTGCCGCTGCTCCCCGGTTGGCATGGAGTGCCGAAATCGGTGCGGGTGACAGCCGTGGCAACCGCATCACCGCCGATCCGGTGGTGGTGGACAATCGTATCTTCACCCTTGATGCGCAGGCACGTGTCACCGCCACTGGCACCAACGGGACACAGATCTGGTCGCGTGACCTGACACCGGCGCGCGATAACCCGGATGAGGCCACTGGCGGTGGCCTGGCTGCGGCCGGTGGCATGCTGTTCGTCAGCTCTGGCTTCGGTCTGCTGACCGCGCTGGATGCCGCGACCGGTGCCGTACAGTGGCAGCAGGATCTGGGGTCGACCGGCTCCGGCGCGCCTACGGTCTTTGGCGATCTGGTCTATATTGTCGGTGGCGATGACACCGGCTGGGCGCTGGAACGCAAAACGGGGCGCATTCGCTGGCAGACCACTCAACCGGGTGATGTGAACAACGTCCTTGGCGGGCCCGCACCTGCAGTGACGGATAAATTTGCCGTCTTCGCCTTTGGCGACGGCGCGCTGCATGGCACCTACCGCAACGGTGGCCTGCGCACGTGGACGGCCTTTCTGTCCGGTCAGCGTCGCAACAGCGCATTGGCCAAGATCAATGACGTGACCGCTGATCCTGTAATCAGCGACGGACGTGTCTACGTTGGCTCGCACGCTGGCCGCCTGCTGGCACTGGATCTGGAAAGCGGCGATCGCCTCTGGACTGCGCGCGAAGGTGCGATCAGTCCGGTTGTGGCTGTCGGCGGGTCGGTCTATGCGGTGAGCGATGAAAACCAGTTGCTGCGGTTGGATGCCCGTGATGGTGCAACCATCTGGGCGAAGAAACTGCCGAACCTGTTGAAACCCAAACAGCGCAAAGCGGCAGAGGTTTACGCCCATCACGGCCCCATTCTGGCCGGTGGTCAGCTGATCGTCGCCTCGAACGACGGCAAAATGCGTTTCTTTGATCCCACCACCGGTGAGATGACCCGCAGCGTTGATGTGCCCGGTGGCGCCACCACCGCGCCGGTTGTAGCGGGGGGCACCCTTTATGTTGTGGGCACCAAAGGGCAATTGCACGCTTTCCGTTGACGCAAAACTGGTATAACAGGGCGGCTTGATCCGCCCTTTACCCTTGGCAGGGAATGCGTTCTTGCGCGCAACTGCCTTCCGTCCGGAGCCTGAGACATGAGCTTTACCCTTGCCATTGTGGGCCGCCCCAACGTGGGGAAATCCACTCTTTTCAACCGTTTGGTCGGCAAAAAGCTGGCTCTGGTCGATGACCAGCCGGGGGTGACGCGTGACCTGCGCGAAGGCGATGCGCGGTTGGGCCACCTGCGATTCACTGTGATCGACACTGCCGGCCTCGAAGAGGCGACAGACGACAGCCTGCAGGGCCGGATGCGGCGGTTGACCGAACGCGCGGTGGATATGGCCGACGTTTGCCTGTTCATGGTGGACGCACGCACCGGCATCACGCCGACGGATGAGATGTTCGCCGAGATTCTGCGCAAAAGATCGGACAAGGTTATTCTGGCCGCCAACAAGGCAGAGGGCAAAGTGGCCGATGCTGGTGTGATTGAGGCCTACAGCCTTGGTCTTGGTGAGCCGCTGCGCCTGTCTGGTGAACATGGTGAGGGCATGGGCGAGTTGATGCACATCCTGCAGCCCATTTCCGATGAGTTTGAAGAGCAGGCAGCGTTACACGCGCCGGAAACCGACGTCGATATCGAGGAATATGACGACGGCGAAGAAGAGGTGCTGGACGAACACGGCAACCCGATCACCTACCGTTTGCCCACCTTTGAGCGTCCGATGCAGATCGCCGTTGTGGGCCGCCCGAACGCCGGTAAGTCCACACTGATCAACAAGATCCTGGGCGAGGACCGTCTGCTGACAGGACCAGAGGCAGGGATTACCCGCGACGCCATTTCGCTGACCATCGACTGGGGTGGTCTGCCGGTGCGTATCTGGGACACTGCCGGTATGCGCAAACGCGCTAAGGTGCAGGATAAGGTCGAAAAGCTTTCTGTGTCCGACGGTCTGCGGGCGGTGAAGTTTGCCGAGGTTGTGATTGTCCTGCTGGATGCGGCCATTCCGTTTGAACAACAAGACCTGCGCATTGCCGATCTGGCCGAACGCGAGGGGCGCGCGGTGATCATCGCGGTGAACAAATGGGATGTTGAGGACGAAAAGCAGGAGAAGTTGAAAGCGCTGAAAGAAGCCTTCGACCGTCTGTTGCCCCAGCTGCGCGGCGCGCCGCTGATCACTGTATCAGCCAAAACTGGCCGCGGCCTTAACCGTCTGCAGGAAGCGGTGGAACGTGCCTATGAAACATGGAACCGCCGTGTCTCGACCGCGAAGTTGAACCGCTGGCTCACAGCAATGACCGAGCAGCATCCGCCGCCCGCACCAGCTGGCCGCCGTATTAAACTGCGCTACATGACGCAGGCCAAAACCCGTCCGCCTGGGTTCGTGGTGATGTGTTCGCTGCCGGAAAAGCTACCTGAAAGCTATTCGCGTTATCTTATCAATGGTTTGCGCGAGGACTTTAATATGCCCGGTACGCCGATCCGTCTGACAATGCGCGGGCAGGGGGATAAAAACCCCTACAAGAACAAACGGGACAAGAAGCCCGGTGCGCTTGGCAAGCACCTGAATAAAAAGCGCGGCTTGCCACGCGGCTCGCACTAAATCGCACGAAACAGACAAAAAGGGCGCCCTTAGGGGCGCTCTTTTATTTTGGCGTTGGACATAAATTTTGTATCTCTGGCGGGGATTTTGGGGGAACAGTGAAAACGTTTTCAATGATCTCTCAATTCCACCCGCGCCCGCTGCGCGTAGCGCGTAAAAAAGGGGCCCGCAGGCCCCTTTATTGGTCGCAAGGATTGCAGGCTCAGGCCAGCGCCCCTTCGGCAGTCAATTTGGTTTTGCCACCCAAGTAAGGATGCAGCGCCTCGGGCAGGGTGACGGAGCCGTCTTCCTGCTGACCGTTCTCCAGCACCGCGATCAGGGCGCGCCCAACCGCAAGGCCGGAGCCGTTCAGAGTGTGCACAAACTCCGGCTTGCCGCCTGCGGTAGGTTTGAACCGCGCGTTCATGCGGCGGGCCTGAAAATCACCGGCAACCGAGACCGAGGAGATTTCACGGTATTGGTTTTGACCGGGCAGCCAGACCTCCAGATCGTGGGTTTTGATCATGCCAAAACCCATATCGCCCGAGCATAGCACCACAGTGCGGTAGGGCAGGCCCAGTTTTTCCAGGATCGCCTCGGCGCAGCGTGTCATGCGGTCGTGCTCTTCCATCGATTTCTCGGGATGCACGATGGACACCATTTCGACCTTTTCGAACTGGTGCTGGCGCAGCATGCCGGAGGTGTCACGACCGGCGCTACCGGCCTCGGAGCGGAAGCACTGGGTGTGGGCGCACATACGCATGGGCAGCGCGGCCTCATCCACGGTTTCGCCGTTCACGATGTTGGTCAGCGTCACCTCGGACGTGGGCACCAGCCACCAGCCGTCTTCGGTTTTGTAGCTGTCTTCGCCAAATTTCGGCAGCTGACCGGTGCCATACATCATCTCTTCGCGCACCAGAACCGGGGTCCAGGTTTCACGCAGATCGTGCTCTTCGATGTGGGTGTCCAGCATCATTTGAGCCAGCGCGCGGTGAATGCGGGCAACGCCCTGCGACAGCACGACAAAGCGCGAACCGGAAAGTTTGGCAGCGGTCTCAAAATCCATGCCCGGCTTCACACCCGCCAGCTCAAAATGCTCTTGCGGGGCAAAGGTGAATTCACGCGGGGTGCCCCAGTGGCGCACTTCGACGTTGTCGGCTTCATCCTCACCATCGGGCACATCGTCGTGCAGACGGTTCGGCAGACCCATCAACAGGTCATTGAGCTGCACGTCCAGTTCTTTGGCCTCGGCCTGCATGGCGGCCACTTCGGCCTTTTTGTCACCGACAAGGGCGCGCAGGCGTTCAAATTCGGCCTCATCGCCGCTGGCTTTGGCGGCACCGACCTCTTTGGCGGCTTTCTTCTGGTCGGACTGGGCAGTTTCTGCTGCGAGGATCTTGGCCCGGCGCGCCTCATCCAGTTCCAGCACCTGAGAGGACATCGGCGAGGCCCCACGGCGGGCCAGAGCGGCGTCAAACGCTGCCGGGTTTTCGCGGATCGCTTTGATGTCATGCATGGGGTGTGCTCCTTGGTCGGAATCAATCGTTTATGAAGGCGTTATTGCTGATTTTCACCCGGTTGAAAACCGATAGTGCGCTGCCATTGGCGCCATTGGGTGTTGAACTGGTCGTCGGTGAGTTCATCGGGGGACCAATTTGAAGTGTGATGCGCCTGCTATTGGGATAATGTCACAGAAGCATCGCCGAATGTTTGGCTGAGATCTTCTGCTGTCAGCTCAACCTCTGAAAGGTTACAGCCATGAAATGCGCACCCGTTCAATTGGGGAGGTTCACTTGAGCGCAACCCCAATCAAACTCCCCAGCCATTTGGGCTGTTCCTCAAAATTCGGCTGGGTGTTCCAGCCGATCCATGTCCAGAAATCGGGTTTGTTGTTTTGCGGCATTGAAAGCTCTTTTTGGCGAAAGTGACCACAACTTCACCGTGATCCTCGTAAAGGTCAAACCACTTTCCCCGAAACCCGCGACCTAACGTCCCAAGCTGCCTTGCAAAACGGCCCCGGCGCACATAGGTTCCTGCCAAATCATGGGTGCCTCGCGCCCTTCACATATACCTACCCAAGGACAACAACATGGAAGCCATCGGCCAGTTCATTCCCCTTATCCTCATCTTTGCGATCATGTATTTCCTGCTGATCCGTCCGCAGCAGCGCAAGATGAAAGAGCACCAGAACATGGTTGAGGCGCTGCGCAAAGGCGATCAGGTGATCACCCAAGGTGGTCTGATCGGTAAGGTCGTGAAGGTGAAAGACGCCGAAGGTGAGATCGAGGTAGAGCTGGCCGAAGGCGTGAAAGTGCGCGTTGTGCGTTCCACCATCGCGCAGGTCAAAAGCAAGACCGAGCCTGCCGAGGGCTGATCCTCATCCCCAAGAAGTCGGCCCGTGGGACACCTCCCTCGGGCCTTTTTGTTTTTGAAAGCGGTTCGAGATGCTTCAGATTGATACGTGGAAACGGGTGCTGATTTGGGCGGTGTGCGCCCTTGGCATTTTGTTTTCTCTGCCCAATGGGTTTTATGCGCGGGTTGAGGCCCGCAATGATGCGGTTCAGGCGATGGAGGCGGGGGCCTCTGGCAACGGGCTGGAAGAGCAGGCGGCGCAGTGGCCGTCTTTCCTGCCATCCAGCCTTGTGAACCTTGGCCTGGATTTGCGCGGAGGTGCGCATTTGCTGGCAGAGGTGCAGGTTGCCGATGTCTATGAGAGCCGCCTGCAGGCCATGTGGCCTGAGGTGCGCGACCTGCTGCGTCAGGAACGTGACACGATCGGCACCATCCGGTTGCAGGACAGCGATGCGGCAGAGCTGCGTGTGCGTCTGAACCAGAACCCTGAGGCCGCGGCAGAGGCAGCACAGTTGGTACGTGGTCTGGCCCGTCCAGTTGTTAGCCTGACCGGCGCGGGATCGACGGACATTGACGTCAGCGTTGATGGTGCCGACATTGTGGTGACCCTGTCCGAGGCAGAGCGTGTGGCCACGGACGAACGTACCGTTGCACAATCGCTGGAAATCATCCGTCGCCGGATTGACGAGGTAGGCACGCGTGAGCCGACCATTCAACGTCAGGGCGTCGACCGTATCCTTATTCAGGTGCCGGGCATTGGCTCCGCATCGGAGCTGAAGGAAATCATCGGCACCACCGCGCAGCTTACTTTTCAGCCTGTTGTCACCCGCACCACCAATGCCGATATGCCGGCGGGTGCAGGGAACGAGTTGCTGCCATCGCTGGACACTGAGGGTGAGTTCTATGTTTTGGAACAAGCCCCTGTTGTGACCGGTGAGGATCTGGTGGACGCGCAACCCTCGTTTGACCAGAATGGCCGTCCGGCGGTGAACTTCCGCTTCAACACCACGGGTGCGCGCAAGTTTGGCGATTACACCGCTGAAAACATTGGCAACCCTTTCGCCATCGTGCTGGATGATGAAGTTGTCTCTGCCCCGGTGATCCAATCGCATATTCCGGGTGGTTCCGGCATCATCACCGGCAACTTTAGCGTCGAGGAAAGCACCAATCTGGCGGTCCTGCTGCGGGCTGGTGCGCTGCCTGCGGGGCTGGAGTTCCTTGAAGAACGCACAATCGGCCCAGAGTTGGGCGCAGACAGCATCGAGGCGGGGCGGATTGCCTGCCTTGTGGCCTTTGTGGCCGTTTTGATCTTCATGGCGCTCAGCTACGGTCTTTTTGGATTGTTTGCCAATATCGCGCTTTTGTTCAACGTTGCGCTGATCTTTGGTGCGCTGAGTGTTATTGGCGGTACGCTGACCCTGCCGGGTATTGCGGGCATCGTTTTGACCATCGGTATGGCGGTGGATGCCAACGTGCTGGTGTTTGAACGTATCCGCGAGGAGTTGCGTACTGCCCGTGGTCCGGCCCGCGCGATTGAGCTGGGCTATGACCGTGCGCTGTCGGCGATCATTGATGCCAACATCACCACATTCATCATTGCTGTGATCCTTTTCGTCATGGGCTCCGGTCCGGTCAAAGGGTTCGCCATCACGCTGGGCCTCGGCATCCTCACATCTGTCTTTACCGCGATCTTTGTGACGCGGTTGCTGATCGTGATGTGGTTCGAACGTAAACGCCCCAAAACCATCGAGGTCTGATTATCATGCGTTTGAGACTGTTTAACGAAGTCCCCAGCTATGACTTCTTCCGCCTGCGCAAGCTGACGATGGGGCTGTCGATGCTGGCTGTTGTTGCCTCGCTGGTGGCGTGGTTGGTAATGGGGCTGAACTTCGGCATTGATTTCCGGGGCGGCACCACCATCCGGACGCAGGCGGAAACGGCTGTGGATGTAGGGGCTTATCGCGACGCGCTGGCGCCCTTGAACCTTGGCGATGTGTCGATCACAGAGGTGTTTGACCCATCTTTTGCCGAGGATGAACATGTGGCGATGATCCGCATTCAGGCTCAGGACGGGCAGGAAAGTGTGAACGAGGCGACAATCGCCAGCATTGAGGCCGCGCTGCAAGGGGTGGAGCCGACCATCACCTTCCCGTTGGTGGAATCCGTGGGTCCCAAAGTGTCGGGCGAGCTGATTCAGACCGCGATTATTGCGGTAACCGCGTCACTGGCGGCGATCCTGTTCTACATCTGGCTGCGCTTTGAATGGCAGTTCTCGGTCGGCGCGGTGGCGGCATTGGCGCATGACGTAATCTTGACCATCGGTATCTTCTCTCTGCTGCAGATCCGGTTTGAACTGGCGACCATCGCGGCGCTGCTGACGATCATCGGCTATTCGATCAACGATACGGTGGTGATTTTTGACCGCCTGCGTGAAAACCTGATCAAGTACAAGAAGACCGCGCTGACCGATCTGATGAACCTCACGGTGAACGAAACGCTGAGCCGGACGATCATGACCTCTGGCACCACACTGCTGGCGCTGATCGCGCTGTTGGTGCTGGGCGGTGATGTGATCCGTGGCTTTGTTTTTGCGATCACTTGGGGCGTTATCGTTGGGACCTACTCGTCTGTTTACGTGGCGAAAAATGTGGTTCTGATGCTGGGCGTCAAACGCGACTGGTCGAAACCTGACAACAATCAGGGCAACCAGTTCGGCAATATCGATGCCTGAGATCGTATCTGACATCCTGGCCCTTGAGGGGCTGGGATGGCTGATCGCAGGGGTGTTTCTGGCAGGGGCGGTGCGGGGCTTTTCAGGGTTCGGCGCCGCCCTTGTTTATATGCCCATCGCCGGTCAATTCCTGCCGCCGCTTTGGGCACTGATCACGCTGGTGGTGATGGAAATCTTCGGCCCGCTGCCCCTCTTACCCTCTGCATGGCGCAGCGCGAACCGTGGGCAGGTCGCACGGATTTCGATCGGTGCGATTGTCGCGATGCCGGTGGGCCTTACCCTCCTCTTGGCGGTGGAGCCTGAGGTGTTTCGCTATCTGGTCAGTGCGCTGGTGCTGATCCTGCCGATCTTACTCCTCTACGGTGTTCGCCTGCCCGGGCCAATCACGCGCCCTTTGCAATATGGCACTGGTGTTATGTCGGGTTTCGTCGGTGGTTTTGCAGGCCTGCCGGGGCCACCAGTGATCTTGCTGTATATGGCGTCAGGGGCGACGGCGGCGATGACGCGGGCGAATATCCTGCTGTATCTGGTGGCGATTGATCTGGCCTTTATCGCGATCCTGTCGGTCAGTGGGCAGATGTCTGCGGTGCCAGTGGTGCTGGGTGTTGTGCTGGCGGTACCGAATGTGCTGGGCAATCTGGCCGGGGCCGCTATGTTCCGCCCTGAACGCCAGCGCCTCTACCGGATGTTCGGTCTGGGCGTTATGATGGCGGTGGGCCTCAGCAGCCTGCCTCTTTGGGACCACGACACCGCGAACCGAAAGGACGCCGCGCATGCAGTTGAACGAAGTGAACTTTGACGGCGCTGTGCCGGTAGACAGCTACGGGCCGGGCTTTTTTCGCATTGGCGGAGAGGTGATTAATGGCGCGATGATTGCGGTAGAGGCGCAGGCGCGCACCTGGGCGGGCCTGCCGGATGAGGCCGCATTGATTGCGCTGGCGGATCAGGCAGATGTGATTTTTGTTGGCATGGGGGCAGAGATTGCCCATCTGCCGCGCCCCCTGCGTGAGGCGCTGGAAGAAACAGGTGTGGGGGTAGAGGTGATGTCATCGCCGTCCGCCTGCCGGACCTACAATGTGCTGTTGTCCGAAGGACGGCGTGTGGCGCTGGCGGTGCTGCCGCTCTGATGTAGACGCAGGGCCAAAAGATGTATGAAATCCCCAAGTTCATGATGCAGGTCAAACTGCACCGCTGACATCTGCGTTAAGCGACTTTGCGAAGCGTGAACAATGCGGTAGGACCGCCTTATGGAATTGCAAGTCTCAGACCTGACTGTGACCCGTGGCGGCATTGCCGTGCTGGAGGGGGTCAACCTCGCCGTCAGCGCCGGTGCGGCGCTGGTGTTGCGCGGACCCAATGGGATCGGCAAAACCACGCTGTTGCGCACCATTGCTGGCTTGCAACCCGCGCTTTTGGGCACTGTCAGCCTGGACCGCGAACAGATGGCCTATTCCGGTCATGCCGACGGGATCAAAGCACCGTTAACGGTGGCCGAAAACCTGACCTTCTGGGCGTCGGTCTTTGGCACCGGCTCCATTGACGCGGCACTGGCCGCGTTCCAGTTGGACCCACTGGCGGCTCGTCCTGCGGGAGGGCTGTCTGCTGGGCAAAAACGGCGGCTGGGGCTGGCGCGGATGGTTGTCACTGGACGGCCCGTGTGGGTGATGGATGAACCCACTGTGTCGCTGGACACCGACGCGGTTGCAATGTTCGCCGAAGCCGTGCGCGCCCATCTGGCGGGCGGCGGTCTGGCGTTGTTGGCGACCCATATCGACCTTGGGCTGTCAGAGGCGCGGGTGATGGATGTTGGTCCGTTCAAGGCCAAACCGCCCACGATCGACGACTTTGATGGAGCGTTCCTGTGATTGCCCTTCTGCTCCGTGACCTGCGCCTTGCGATCCGTGCGGGCGGTGGCTTTGGCCTTGGCTTGGCGTTCTTTCTGATCGTGGTGGTTCTGGTGCCTTTCGGGGTTGGACCGAACTCTAGCCTCTTGAGCAAGATTGCGCCGGGCATCCTGTGGCTGGGCGCGCTGCTGGCCTGTCTGTTGTCACTTGACCGCATCTTTGCTCTTGATTGGGAGGATGGATCGCTGGACCTCTTGGCCACCGCGCCGTTGCCGTTGGAGGCGATTGTCAGTGTGAAGGCGCTGGCCCATTGGCTGACCACAGGTCTGCCATTGGTGATTGCTGCGCCAGTGTTCGGTGTGCTGCTCAATCTGCCTGCGGCTGGCTATGGCCCACTTGTGATATCACTGCTCATTGGCACACCGGCGCTCAGTGTCATAGGCACTTTTGGTGCGGCGCTGACAGTTGGGCTGAAACGGGGGGGGCTACTGCTCAGCCTCCTTGTGCTGCCGCTATATGTGCCGACGCTAATCTTCGGCGCCGAAATGGCGCGTCGTTCGATCGAGGGGCTGACGGCACAGACATCACTGTTAATGCTGGCGGGCATTACCTTTGCTGTCATTGCCCTGCTGCCATTTGCCTCAGCGGCTGTGCTGCGGGTGAACCTTAGATAGGGGATGACAACATGCGGCCAAGAGACCAAGACATGAATACCCACGCTCTTGCAATGGGCGTCAGGACGGATAGGAGAGGGTCATGAGCTCGATCTGGGAATATGCCAACCCCAAAAAATTCATTGCAACCACCAACCGCCTGTTGCCGTGGGTGACTGGTTTGGCCGTGGTGCTGATGGCTGTTGGTTTGGTCTGGGGCTTTTTCTTTACGCCGGATGATTTCCGCCAGGGATCCACGGTGAAGATCATCTATATCCACGTGCCTGCGGCGATGATGGCGATCAATACATGGGCGATGATGCTGGTCACTTCGCTGGTGTGGATCGTACGCCGCCATCACGTGTCTGCACTGGCGGCTCGCGCGGCGGCACCTATCGGGGCGGTGATGACGGTGATTGCGCTGGCCACCGGTGCGATTTGGGGGCAGCCTATGTGGGGCACGTGGTGGGAATGGGATCCGCGCCTCACGTCTTTCCTGATCCTGTTTCTGTTCTACCTCGGCTATATCGCACTGTGGTCCGCGATTGAGGAGGATGATACGGCCGCTGATCTGACCTCCATCCTGTGTTTGGTGGGATCAGTTTTTGCGATCCTCAGCCGCTATGCGGTGAACTTCTGGAATCAGGGCCTGCATCAGGGCTCGTCGGTCCTGCGAGCCGGTGCGCTGATGGGAGATACCGAAGAGCGTGTCAGCAACGTCTTTGCCACGCCGCTGTTCATTTCAATGGCGGGATTTGTCATGCTGTTTATTGCGCTGGTTTTCCTGCGCACCCAAACCGAAATCCGCGCCCGCCGCATGCGAGCGCTTCTGGCGCGTGAAAGGATGCAATGATGCCTGATCTGGGAAAATACGCGGATGCTGTTTTGTCGTCCTATGCAGTGTCGCTGGGGCTGATCTTAGCGCTGGTGGTGCTGTCTGTGGCGCGGGCGCGCCGCGTCCGCACCGCATTGGAAGAAGTTGAGGCACGGGTGAAGAAACATGGCTAAAACCAATTGGCTTATGGTGCTGCCGCCGGTTCTGTTCGGCGGTCTGGCGGTGATGTTTTACACCGGCATGCAACGCGACAATCCCGATGCGCTGCCCACCGCACTGGCAGGACGCGCGGTGCCCAGCGTTAGCGTAACGCCGCTGGGTGACTTGCCGGTGTTTGATCTGGCGGCGATGCAGGATGGGCGGGTCAAGCTGGTCAACTACTGGGCCAGCTGGTGTGCGCCCTGTCGTGTGGAGCACCCCAACCTAGAGGAGCTGGCGGAAGGTGGCCTGCCAATCTACGGCGTGAACTACAAGGACAAGCCTGAGAACGCATTAGGTTTCCTTGCAGAATTGGGCAACCCCTATGAGGCTGTTGGACAGGATGCACAGGGTCGGATGGCGTTGGATTGGGGTGTTTACGGCGTGCCGGAAACCTACGTTGTGGACGGAAAAGGACGTATTGTTGTGCGTCACGCTGGCCCCGTAACCCAGCGCGTGATCGAAGGTGTTTTAGCGCCAGCCATCGCCGAAGCTCAAAGTGCTGCAACGCAGTAAGAGGATTTGTGACGGGAAATCTCTTGTTTTTAAGGGCGGGCCGCAGCACTGCGCGTGTTTTCCCGGGTGCATGTGCAGCATTAGGATTGTCGCATTTCTTCACTCACTTGTGAGCAATCATTGATTGGTCATACGCCGCCCGAGCGCTTATTACAGACTTAAAGACACGTTAAGGAATCCGCCGAAACATGCGTAAAATGCTGACTATCCTTGCCGCTGCTGCCTCCATCTGGAGTGGCGGCCAAGCCGCCACCGCCCAGAGCGTTGATCATCCCGTTGTCGTTGAGCTCTTTACCTCACAAGGTTGTTCTAGCTGCCCACCCGCGGATGCGTTTCTGGGGCAGTTGGCAATGCGCTCGGATGTGATTCCGCTGGCGCTGCATGTGGACTATTGGGACTACATCGGCTGGAAGGATCAGTTCGCTTCGCCCCAATACACCAAGCGTCAGCACAGCTACGCACAAGAGGCAGGCCGCCGCACCGTCTATACCCCGCAGATGATTGTGCAGGGTCAGGAACATGTGGTCGGCAACCATCCCAAGAATGTTAATGCCTTGATCAGCCAGCATGGTGCCAAAGCGGCAGAGGTTGACTTGGGCCTGAATCGGTCGGGCAACCAACTGACCATCTCTGCCAAAGCATTGGGCGGGGACCGGGAGCGTCTGGTTGTGCAATTGGTGCGCTACACGCCCGAGGAAATGGTCAACATCCGGTCTGGCGAAAACGCGGGTCGCAGCATTGAATACCACAACATCGTCACCTCGTGGGAACGTGTGGGCGACTGGGACATGCGCAAGCCGCTGTCGCTGCAGACCAAAGTGTCTGGCGATGATCCCGTCGTGGTGATCCTGCAGGAACGTGGCCCCGGTCGCATCGTCGCCGCAGCGCGCCTGCGCTGATCAGCGTTACCCGACGCGACAAAACAGAAAGCCAGCGATCACTCGCTGGCTGTTCTTTTTTATCAACATGTTATCTTTCGCTCTTAACCCTTCCAGCGGCGGTGAACCCAGAACCATTGTTCGGGATGTTTACGCACCATCGCCTCGAGGGCGTCATTCATCGCCTGTGCCATCACTTCTGGCGTGTCATGGGGAATCTCTTCCTGAATGATCGCGCGAAAGCTGAAGCCATCCGGCTGACGCAGCCCAAAAACCGGCAATACCAGTGCGTTGTATTTCACCGCCATCTCCGCCGTCGACAAAGTGGTTTTTGCCGGATGGCCAAAGAAGGTCAGCGGCGCGCCGTCACGGACATGCTGGTCGACCAAGAGCGCGATGATTCCGCCGCCGCGCAGGTATTTTACCATCTGTGCCAACCCGCGACGGCCACGTGCAAAGGCGGGGGCAGCGATGCCTTCGATTGCCTGTTCCCAATGGTCGTTGAAGTAGCTGTTGTCCAGCGGCCGGTAGAGCGCACCAACGGGCGAGAAATCCCGTGACACGGTGGCACGCACCGCATCATGGTTGCCAAAATGGCCCGACACCAGAATGACAGGGCGCCCGTCGGCTTGGGCCTGTCGCAAGGCAGGCAGGCCCGGACCTTCGGGTTGGGTCGTGGCCAGATGCTCTTTGAAATCGCTTCCAGAATAAATTTCCACCAAGGTGCGGCCGAAATTATCGGGCACCGCGCGGGCCAGCCGTTTCTTCTCTGCTTCTGGCAGGTCGGACCAAACCAGATTGAGGTTGTTGATCACCCGCTTGCGATAGCCCAGCAGCGGCGCCAGTCCCCGCGACATCACCGCCCCCATCAACCGCACACGGGTGTGATAGGGCAGCCCCAGCGCCAGCTTTAATGGCGCACTCAGCACCATGTTGGCCAGATAGGCGCCGGCTTCTTGCAAACGGGTCGGGGTGGATTTGGCCATGGCGGGGGTCAGGTTCCTTGCTCAGCGCGTTGTTTCGCGCGCGCTTCGGCTTTCTCAGACGCGGTCTCTCGATGCCAGACATAAATCCCCGCCGCCACAATCACAAGAGCGCCGACAATTGTCCAGAAATCCGGATATTCGTCAAAGAACAGCAGGCCCCACAGGGTGGCAAAGATCAGGCTGACATAGGCAAAGGGGGCAAGCATACCGGCCTCGCCAATCCTCAGCGATTTGATCAACAGCAATTGCGCGACTGTGCCTGCGACGGCCAAGATCCCCATAAGTACCAACGCGCGCCCATCCACCGGCTGCCAATGGAACGGTACAATCACGCTGAGGATCACCGCACCAAACGCGGCCGTATAGAGGAGGGAGGTCCACGCATCCTCATGCGCGCCCACATAGCGGGTCACCAGATTGTAGCAGCTGTAGCATAGGGCGGCCATCAGCGGCAGCAGCGCATAGGCGGTGAACACGCCACTGCCGGGGCGTATGATGATCAACGCCCCAATCAGCGCCACGCCAATGCCAACCGCGCGGCGGGGGCCCAGCCCTTCGCCCAGGAAAAGCGCAGCCCCCAGCGTAATCAGTACCGGATTGACGTTCATGATCGCAGTTGCCTCTGCCAAATCAATGTAGCTGATACCTGTAAAGAAACTGCCCGTCGCCCCGAGGAGGATCACAGAGCGTAAGAGTTGCAGTCCCGGATATCGCGTCCGCGCCACGGTTTGGAGACGTGGCAGTACTATCAGGAACACCATTAGCGCCTGACCTGCATAACGTGCCCAAATTGCTTGCATGATCCCCAGATGACGGCCCAACTCTTTGGCGGTGGCATCCATCACGGTGAAACAGAACACCGCCGTGATCATCAGTAGGATGGCTTTGTTGTTCTGGGACATTGGGCGCCTGTGTGGTTTTGAAACTGTGCCCACCGACCTAACCGAAGGTAGCGGCGCTGTCACGCGGGGGTTTTACGGTAGTGGGCGCGTTCGCTGACGGCGGCAGAGCTGGGGGGCTTGCGTCAGGGGAGGCTGGTGTGTAGCCTTTCAGCATATCATCGGAAGATGAAGCTCCAGCGGGCTGGCCTGCCATCGCTGGAATGTCCTTCTTCAAGAATTCATGGAGGACGTGATGACACATCGTTTAAAAATCCGTTTTGTTCCAGGGCGCTATACGATCAGCCGTTTGCCCGCTGATGCGCAAGTGCCCGATTGGTTTGCGGGGTCGGGCTTCAGGGCGCTGGTCTGTTCAGACGACGAAACCACATTGATTTGTCTTGAGGATCGCGTGCCGGATACGGTGCAAAGCGAAGGCGGGTGGACCTGTCTGCGCACAGTCGGTCCGTTCCCGTTTGAGGCGGCAGGCATCGTGCAATCGCTGATCGCGCCGCTGTCTGACAATGGGATCGGGGTCTTTGTTGTCTGCACCTTTGACGGCGAACATGTGCTGATTCCTACGATCAAGGCGGGTGCCGCCGCGCGTTATTTGCAGGCTGCAGGGCATGACTGCCCACTGCCCGACCTTGCGGACGAAACCTAAGAAAGGAACGCCTTATGAGCATTAGACACACCGGCGGCTGCCTTTGCGGTGATACACGCTATGAAATTGACGTAGATCCGCTCTGGGTGACGATCTGCCACTGCACCTTTTGCCAACGGGCAACAGGGGCGGATGGTATGGTAGAGCCGATCTTTGATCTGGACGCCTTCCATTTCAGCGGGGTGGCGCCCAAGATCTATTCGCAACCCTCCGCCGGTAGCGGCAAGGACGTGCATGTGCATTTCTGTGCCCGCTGTGGCACCAAGCTGGCACTGGGGTTTGACCGTTGGCCGGATAAAATCGGCCTTTACCTTGGGACGCTGGATGATCCGAACGGGGTCAAGGTGACGGCGGAGAACAGCAAACACATCTTCGTCTCAGAAGCGCGTAGTGACACCATTCTGCCTGCGGGCGTGAAAACCTATGATCGTCACGCGGCAGAAAACGACGGCACCCCGATTGATCCGATCATCCATGATGCGCCTTTTGTCGTGCGCTGAAACGCCCCCAGACATAGAAAAACCGCCCCCCGACAGGAGGGCGGTTTAAATCCCATGTCAACAGGGGCTTAGCTTTCGCCGAAAACGCGCTTGAAGATCGTGTCGACATGTTTGGTGTGATAGCCCATGTCGAATTTTTCGTTGATGCCATCAACGCCAAGGGCGGCAACCACTTCTTCGTCTGCCAGCAGCAGCTCGCGGAAATCCAGACGCTCTTCCCAAACTTTCAGGGCGTTGCGCTGCACCATGGAATAGGCACCTTCACGGCTGACACCCGCTTGGGTCAGGGCCAGAAGCACGCGCTGCGACATCACCAGACCGGGGAATTTGTTCATGTTGTCCAGCATGTTATCGGGGAAAATCAGCATTTTCTCGACCACGCCAGCCAGACGGTTCAGGGCAAAATCCAGCGTCACGGTCGCATCCGGTCCAATGCCACGTTCCACGGAGGAATGCGAAATGTCACGCTCGTGCCACAGCGCGACGTTTTCCATTGCGGGGATCACGGTCATGCGCACCAGACGGGCCAGACCGGTCAGGTTTTCGGTCAGAACAGGGTTCTTCTTGTGCGGCATCGCGGACGAGCCCTTTTGGCCCATCGAGAAAAACTCGGCACCTTCCAGAACCTCGGTCCGCTGCATGTGGCGGATTTCGATTGCGACGTTTTCGATAGACGATGCGATTACGCCCAGCACGGCAAAGAACATTGCGTGACGGTCGCGGGGGATCACCTGTGTGCTGATCGGTTCGGGTTTCAGGCCCAGTTCGGCACAAACATGCTCTTCAACCGCCGGATCAATGTTGGCAAAGGTACCAACCGCGCCGGAAATCGCGCCAGTGGCGATCTCTTCACGCGCTTGTTGCAGACGCGCCTTGTTGCGGTCCATTTCAGCGTAGAAACGGGCAAAGGTCAGACCCATGGTGGTGGGTTCAGCGTGGATGCCGTGGCTGCGGCCAACGCGGACGGTGTCCTTGTGTTCCAGCGCGCGGGTTTTCAGCGCCGCCAGCAGGCGATCCATATCGGCCAGCAGGATGTCCGCGGCACGCACCAGCTGCACGTTCAGGCAGGTGTCCAGCACGTCCGAGGAGGTCATGCCCTGATGCACAAAACGCGCTTCCTCGGAACCGACATGTTCGGCCAGATGGGTCAGGAAGGCGATGACGTCGTGTTTGGTGACGGCCTCAATCTCATCAATGCGGGCGACGTCAAATTCAACGTCCTTGGCTTTCCAAACGGCGTCGGCGTTTTCCTGCGGGATCACCCCCAGTTTGGCCTGAGCGTCACAGGCGTGTGCCTCGATCTCATACCAGATGCGGAATTTGGTTTCCGGCGACCAGATAGCGGTCATTTCGGGGCGGGCATAACGAGGGATCATCGGCTTTTCCTTGATCTGCTGGAACTTGCGCATTGCTTAGCGATGTGACAGCTCTACGACAAGGGTAGGAGAGGGCATAACGTGACGCAGACCCCCGTAAATCTTGATCTTTGGTCCTTTGAAGGTGTCTGGCAGCTGACCCGCTTGGTGGAAAACGCGGTCGGCCCCGATATGACGCTGGTCGGAACCGCCACCTTTCGACGTTATGAGGACGGTCTGATGCTGGTCGAAGAGGGGACGCTGGAGGTGGCAGGCCAACCGCCGATGCAGGGCAGCCAACGCTATATCTGGCGCCCCGATGGCGCAGCGATCGCGACCTTCTTCGCTGATGGGCGCGCCTTTTTCCAGTTTCGCCCTGACGGAGAGACCGCCGCGGCACACTGGTGCAGCCCTGATCAATATGACGTGGTGATGGATTTCACCCGCTGGCCTGACTGGCGGGCCACATGGACAGTGCAGGGCCCGCGCAAGGATTATGTGATGCGGTCACGCTATATTCGGTAGCTCGGCAACCCATTCCTTGATTGCACTTTCTGTGCCTGAGCCGCATGCGTTTAATGTGACCGATCAGCGCCCACGATGATCGTGCGACTGCGAAGATTGTGAATGACCTTTTACCAATCACATACGACTTCGGTCATGTCACCTGTTCAAAAGGTGTCTATGGAGTTCGAAGGCAGTTTTGGCGCGTGGCATGAAGGCGCCACAAGGCGTCACCGGACTTGCCCAGGCATCAGCAAAGAATTGTCTAAATGGGCCCGTTTTCTTCCTTTTTACATGCATATATCCCCCTACGCGCGCCTGCGTATCAGATCGGGCATGGGGGATATCCTTGGGCCACCAAGGCGCTGGCAGAGGGGGGTAAGTTAAGAGGCGGAGGGGGGTAAAAATCTATCCAAAGTATAGGTCGCACTTAGACACACTTCGGCGCAGATTTAGAATGTTTGGATTTTTTTCTGCGGTCTTCCGGATCATCCTGCTTCAGCTTGGCTGAGGCGTGCCGGGGTGAGGCCGCGTATTGCTGGGATCCACCTTCTCAATCTTCGGAATGTTACGTCGAAGAGATCCAGAGATCCTATGTTTTCTGTGTTTAACCGAAGTCAGGGTCAGCACCCTATGTCGTCAAGTCTTTGTCTTAGAAGCCGCCCAGAAGAGCCAGCAGCGGGAGGAGGCCAAGTAGTCCGCCTAATCCTCCTGCCATCCCGCCGTCATCGTCTGGGCTTTCGTCGGCGAGTTGTTGATTTTCCTCTGTGTCGTCTGGGTAGTTAAGGTCGCTGTTATTGTCGGGTATCGTGGGGATTATCGGGTCGCCCGGGTCGGGGACGCTGTCGCCCACGGCCTCCGGATCAGGATCGTCCGGTTCAGGGGCCACGGCCCTTTCGAATTCTTCCGTGTAATTGGGGTTGTCGACCACCACACGCATGATTTCATAAGCATCCAGATCAGCGGTGAAAACGCCGTCTTTGAATACATCTGCCGGATCCAGCTCTGTCACTTCGGCCGGGCTGCGGCTGTCGGTGGGGTTATAGCCGTCTTCGACGCCCAGAACCTCAACCCGCATGGTACCGCCGGCATCTAGGATCTGCGAGAAATCAATCTGTGTCTGATGAGGCTCTTCGCTGTTTGAGGCGATGAAGGTGACAAAGGTGTCGTCGCTGTAAAACGAGTGTACGGCGGTATCTTCTTCGACCACTTCATGTTCGGTGCCGTCGGCCGGGCTCAGATCAATTGCTGTGGTGTTGGGCAGAACTTCATTCATCATGCGGAACATTTCGCCCGGCACATTCAGCGGTCCTTCGTCACCTTCATTGCCAGCAAGGTTGGTCAGGTTGTTTTGTTGAACCGCCCAGACAAAACCGCTTTCAACACCGTGTTCGGTGAACTCTTCGGTCATGTTCAGCATTTCATGGGCCTGTTTCAGGCCATATTCTTCCTCAACCTCCCAGCTGCGGCTGGCTTTGAGGTTCCACTCAGTGACGTGCTTTTCCAGACCGTCAAAGTGTTCGTCCCAGGTCTGTTCCGCCGACCGCAGATCGAAGTCGCGGCTGTTTACGTTGTCTGCGCCCTTGGAATAGATGTGAAAGGCCAGACCGTCGACGGCGTCCATTTCAGCCTGTGTGTCAAATTCCGAGATGATGATTTCGTTCATCACTTTGGGCCAGGCGACTTCACCATTGTTGTACATGAAGACATCTGGGTCCAGATCCAGACCGTAGTCGCTCATCACAGCGGCCAGCTGGTCATTGCCTTCGAGGATGTGGTCATAGCTGTCCGACAGGCGCGAAGAGCCATAGTTCTGGCCGTTCTGCACCAGAATGTCGATGTCTTGAAACAGCTCCGACTGGGGATGGTTGTTGATTTCGTCATTTACGATTTCTGCCATCCGTGATGAAACACGGCCATATTCCAGCGCGTCCATTTCGCCGCTGCCCCAGTACTCGTTGCCAATCTCAAAGCCACGAATGGTGGGATCACCGTATTCGCCGTTCAGCGTGTCACGCACGAAGGTGCGCAACGCGTCCTCATCCACCTCGGCGGTGCGGTGGCCACTGGCGTCATCTTCGGCACTCAGATAGTTGCGGGTTGGCAGTACGACCGTGACGTCGATATCGTTCTCTTCGGCGTAAGCCATAAACTCGCTGTAAGGCAGCAGTTCGACCTCGCGACCGGTGTCGGGATCAATGGCGCTTGCCTTGTCAGGATCGGTCAGATCAAAATAGTCCTCAGTCAACGAACCACCCGGATAACGGATGTGATCAATCCCCAGAGCCGCAACCTTTTCGTCAAAGGTCCCGTCTGCACCGATCTGGTCACGGCTGGCTAAGATATTGGCACCAAACAGTTCTTCAGTGTACTCATTGGCGCCAAGGCCATGTGCGTTCAGAGTGATCATTATCGTTCCCTCTCTTCTGTCGAAAAGGTGGTTGCTGTCGTCTAGCGATGTTTCTGACGCGTCCCCTGAGTGTTTTTTGGTGTGCTCGATAGGCGGGGAAGCTGCCTGAAAAGTTTTGCTGAGAAGAAACTGCGACTCGGACCAGTGGGAGTCCACGCGATGTGGAAAATGCCGACTTATTCGATGTCGGATACCCCCCAAAGGAGGTGGCATTTCGCCGAAAGAGCCGAAAATAAAATCCTAAAACCAGACAGGGTACCGTCGTGCCCATGTCAGTTTTTGCGCCCCCGATTTCGGGATCGCTGTGCAAAAGGCATGCCAATGCGACTCAGGCAAGGAATCAGATTCGCTCACCAGAGTGAGGCGCCAAAAGCGCAGGTTTCCGCGCCCCAGCTGAGGGGCGTTTGACCACTTGCATGCGATAGGGGTGTGCAAGCCTCATACCATCCGCCATTCTTTGTCTGTGGCGGCTTAGTATATCTAACGGCCTAGGCCATCTGTCTGTTAGGCCTCTTTTCAAATATTTTCGAATTTTGTTTAATGGCGGCTATGGTACAGATTTTACAACAAAAATTGCCTTACGATCTGCGGGCGCAGCGCCCACTTCCGGGTATACAGCCACTGGACATGGCCAATTGGCTACATGTGGACGACGCATTTCTAGGCCAGATGGCCTATAGGACGACCTTGATTGCGGGCAAACGCGATGCCGTCATTGGCGCATTGCCCGAAGCCGAGGCGCCTTTGCAGGAATTATTAGCGCTGGTGTTGGATCAGTTGCGCGCCAACCCTGCCTATAAGGTAAGGGCCGATAGCGTGCTGCGGCCTGACGGGGGTGTGGTGGGACTGGATATGGCCGATCCATTGGCAACGCTTGGCCTGCTGGTGCAGGAAGATCTGTGTATCCTGCAAAAACAGGGCGATGAGCATGTGTTGACGGCGGCTGTTTTGTGTTTTCCGTCCAGTTGGACGCTGGCGCAGAAACTGGGGAAGCCTTTGTTGGCGATCCACGTGCCGGTAGACAGTTATGATGACAACATCGGCAAACGGGTGCAGCGGCTGTTTGACGGGGTGCGGGCAGGGCGGCCTTTGTGGCGATTTAATATCCTGTGGTATGACACCAGCGAATTACACTTCCCCCGCCCTGAATATGACACCCGCGCTTATGTTAGCCGTGAAGATGCGGCGTTCCTGCGCTCAGAAAAACAGGCGATCTTGCGCCTGCCGAAAACCGGCGCGACGGTGTTTTCGATCCATACTTATATGGTGAGCGGTGATTTGGGGCGTGAATTGACCGCCGATTAGATCGCGTCCGGCGCCTCACCAGCCAGCATTGCCAGACGCATAAAGCGGGAGGGGTGAGTGTCCGCGCTCATCCCCCGTGCCTCAAAACGTGCGCGTGCATCCTGCGCGTATTGGCGCGCCTCGTCGGGTTTATCGGTGGCGTAGGCCAGTTCAGCGCGTTCCTCAAACACCTCACCCAACCCGCGACCATGTGGCCCCAGCTCCACCACCAAATTCTGCAACTGATCCGACGTTTCGGCAAACCGCCCGAGCATTCGTAATGTCCGTGCGATATGCAGTCCGGCCGTGTGACGCTCGGCTGCCTGTCCCAGCGAACGGCGCAGGGCGTGGTCGCGCTGAAACATCGTCAGCGCGCTGTTTAGATCACCCTCTTCAAACAGAGACCAGCCGGTTTGCTGATAAAGCGGTCCCAGATAGTGGCGTAGCGCAGGCGTGTTGCGGGTCAGGTTCTCCGCCTGATCGACAATCGCGAGGGCCACCGCTGTTGGTACACCTTTGGTCTGTTCATTCAGCGCCTCCAGTGCTACGTTCAATGCTGCGGCTGCGCGGGCCTGAGTGGCGGCCTGATGATAAAGCGTTGCCGCCATTGCGGCGCGCCCCTCTGCCTGCGCCAGCCGGGCGGCTTCCAGCGTGATCCGCGCGTTTGTTGCCGGTGACGGCCCGATCGCCCGCGCCTGACCCAACAGAGATTCACCAAGGGTGAAATCCTGATCAAGGCCTGCAATGCGCGCCAACTGGCTGAGGCAGATGATCTGATCCTCCGGTGCGGTGGCGGCAGCAAAGGCTGCCTCAAACCGCGCCTTGGTGGCGGCCAGATCATCAAAGTCCCAGAGCGGATCAATCTTCATGCGGGTGGTCTTTTCTCAGGTGCCTCTGTTTCGCAGGTCACAATGGTGCCTGCCGTTGATCAATGCAAGCACCGTTGTCGCCACTAAGAGTTTGTCTATTATGCCAAATCTCTGATTTTCAGCACCCGAACCGCCCCCACGGGGCGAGCGCTTCGCTTTCACCCCTCGGTTCGGACGCGGTGGTGGTGATTAAGCTGCCATGAAAAAAGGGCGCCCCAGAGGAGCGCCCTTCCAATTCAAACCGTTAATTCGGAGCCCGAATTAGCAGCTGTAGTACATGCCGAACTCAACCGGGTGAGGGGTGTGTTCGTAGGTTTCAACCTCTTCCATCTTCAGGTCGATATAACCGTCGATCTGGTCTTTGGTGAACACGTCACCGGCCAGCAGGAAGTCATGGTCTGCCGCCAGCGCATCCAGCGCTTCGCGCAGCGAACCACATACGGTCGGGATGTCAGCCAATTCTTCGGCCGGCAGATCGTACAGGTTCTTATCCATGGCTTCGCCGGGATCGATCTTGTTCTTGATGCCGTCCAGACCAGCCATCAGCAGTGCTGCGAAGCACAGGTAGGGGTTGGCCGAAGGATCGGGGAAGCGTGCTTCAACACGTTTCGCTTTCGGCGATTCGGTCCATGGGATACGAACACAACCCGAACGGTTACGTGCCGAGTAGGCGCGCAGAACAGGTGCTTCAAAACCCGGGATCAAACGCTTGTAAGAGTTGGTCGACGGGTTGGTGAAGGCGTTCAGGGTTTTTGCGTGCTTCAGCACACCACCGATGAAATACAGCGCTTCCTGCGACAGATCAGCGTATTTGTCGCCAGCGAACAGCGGCTTGCCGTCTTTCCAGATCGACATGTTTACGTGCATGCCGGTGCCGTTATCACCGTAGATCGGCTTCGGCATGAAGGTGGCCGATTTGCCGTAGGCGTGGGCAACGTTGTGGATGATGTACTTGTACTTCTGCAGCTCGTCGGCCTGTTTGGTCAGGCTGTCAAAGATCAGACCCAGCTCGTGCTGACAGGACGCAACCTCGTGGTGGTGCTTGTCCACTTTCATGCCGGTGCGCTTCATGGTCGACAGCATCTCGGAACGGATTTCCTGTGCATCGTCGATCGGGTTGACCGGGAAGTAACCGCCCTTGAGGCCCGGACGGTGGCCGGTGTTGCCCATTTCGTATTCGGTGTCGGTGTTCCAGGACGCGTCTACCGCATCAACTTCGTAGGATACTTTGTTGATGGAGTTAGAGAAACGTACGTTGTCGAACAGGAAGAATTCAGCTTCCGGGCCCATGTAAGCAACATCACCAATGCCCGAAGATTTCAGGTAGGCTTCGGCCTTTTGGGCGGTGCCGCGCGGGTCACGCTCGTAGGCTTCGCCGGTGTCGGGCTCAACGATCGAACAATGGATCGCGATGGTTTTTTCGGCGTAGAACGGATCAATGTAGGCCGACAGGGTGTCGGGCATCAGTTTCATGTCCGAGTTTTCGATCGATTTCCAGCCAGCGATGGAGGAGCCGTCAAACATGAAGCCTTCTTCGAGGAAGTCTTCGTCAACCAGGTCCACATCAACGGTCACGTGCTGCAGTTTGCCGCGCGTGTCGGTGAAACGGATGTCGACGTAGGCCGCATCTTCGTCTTTGATCAGCTTGAGAACGGATTCTGCGCTCATGCTCTTGTCCCTTCGTTTAAGATAAATGGGTAATTACAGTGCGTCCGAGCCGGATTCGCCGGTACGGATGCGGATGGCTTGCTCGACGGGGCTGACAAAGATCTTGCCGTCGCCGATTTTGTCTGTTTTCGCCGCGTCGATGATGGCCTCAATCGCGCTTTCGACCATGTCGTCGTCCAGCACAACTTCGATTTTCACCTTGGGCAGGAAATCGACCACATATTCCGCACCGCGGTACAATTCTGTGTGGCCCTTCTGACGACCGAAACCTTTAACTTCGATCACGCTCAGGCCCTGAATACCTGCGTCTTGCAGGGCTTCCTTCACCTCGTCCAGCTTGAACGGCTTGATGATCGCTTCGATCTTTTTCATCGCCAGTGTCTCCTCACCAACCGGGTCTCGCGACCGGGCTTAACTGGGGTTCTTGGCAGGCCTCCCCGCCGCCAACCGTATTGCGTTGAAATTTGACAGATCACTTTCCCTGCCTTGGCTCAAACGGATAGAGTAGGAGGGGCCTAAAATTCGGGCGGTTTTTTGGAGGCCGTTTAAATTTTGTGCTAACTGCCCAAATAATGTGCGAAATGAAAATTTGCGCACCGGCGAATTACCTGAAGCGCTGATTTTTAAGGCGTGATACCCGCTGGAGAGAGCGTCACAATAGCGGTCAAATGCGACATTACCATGAGGCAAAGATGACGGAACTGCTAACAGCCGCACAAATGCGCGCCATTGAACAGGCGGCGATTCAGTCCGGTGAGGTCACCGGGTTAGAGCTGATGGAGCGCGCCGGCGCAGGCGTGGTTGAGGCGATTTTTGAGGAATGGCCCGCACTGGCGGATGCGCCGGGGCGCGCGGTCGTTCTGTGCGGTCCTGGCAATAATGGCGGCGACGGATTTGTCGTTGCGCGCCTGCTGGCCGCGAGGGGCTGGTCGATGGAGGTGTATCTATACGGTGATGCCGAAAAACTGCCGCCGGATGCGCGGGTGAATTATGATCGGTGGTGTGAGAGTGGGGTCGTTTTTCCGTTGGCAGATTCTGGTTTGCCGAAGGCGGATATCGTCGTGGATGCCCTGTTCGGCACAGGATTGACGCGCCCGTTTTTGGATTTGCCCGTCGTGCGAGAGATCTTCAATAAAGGACAGGTACCTATTGTTGCTGTCGATCTGCCCTCGGGGCTTTGCGCGGACAGTGGGCGATCATTGGGCGGTGACCTTTCGCTACGCGCAGATTTAAGCGTGACATTTCACCGTATGAAACTGGGGCACGTCCTTCAGGATGGTGCTTACCTATCCGGCAAGACTGTCATTAAGGGCATTGGATTGCAGGGCACTGCGATTGAGAATGGCCCCAGACCGCGGGTGGGGGTGAAGCCCCCGCCCATGGGGGCGGTCGGGGGCTGTCCGGCTATGCCGGACGGTGTGGTTCATAAGGTAGAGGCTGTGCCAGATCTGTTGGACAAACACGGCGCGCATAAATTCTCTCACGGTCACGCCCTCATCCTTTCTGGCGGTTCTGGAAAAACCGGTGCGGCGCGGCTTGCGGCGCGCGGGGCTTTGCGGATCGGGGCGGGGCTGGTCACAGTGGGGGTGCCGCCGTCTGCCCAGATGGAGGTGGCGGCGCAAATCACCGCCTTGATGCTGACTCGTGTGTGCGACGGCGATGCGTTGGCAAAGGTGCTGGAGGACACGCGCCTCAACGCGCTGTGTCTCG
This sequence comes from Thalassobius sp. Cn5-15, assembly GCF_022347685.1. Classification (GTDB taxonomy): domain Bacteria; phylum Pseudomonadota; class Alphaproteobacteria; order Rhodobacterales; family Rhodobacteraceae; genus Thalassobius. Next base: position 613,759 of record NZ_JAKRGF010000001.1, on the reverse strand, counting down.
GGCCGGGGCTGGGGCATGACCGGGCACGGTGTCTGGTGCCTGTTGCGCTCGCCTCAAAACGGGCTTGTGTTCTGGATGCAGATGGGCTCAGCGCCTATGCGGATGACCCTCAGACGCTTTTCGACATGCTTCATGACACCTGTGTACTGACGCCGCACGGTGGTGAATTCGCCCGCCTGTTCCCAGACATCGCTGCCGAACTGGCAGAGCCGCCGACCAAAGGCCCGGCCTATTCCAAGGTTGACGCCACCCGCGCGGCGGCAAAACGGGCAGGCTGCACTGTGCTATTCAAGGGGGCGGATACCGTCATCGCTACTCCTGATGGCCGCACCAGTGTCCATTCCGCCCATTACGGCCGCGCCGCGCCTTGGTTGGCGACCGCTGGGGCAGGGGATGTGTTCGCGGGCTTCACCACCGGCCTTTTGGCGCGGGGATTCGCACCGCATGAGGCCACCACGACCGCTGCCTATCTGCATGTGGAATGCGCCCGCACCTTTGGTCCCGGTTTGATCGCCGAAGATCTGCCGGAGCAACTGCCCATCGTGCTGCGGGATCTCTTCAAGGTTTGAGGTAACAGAAAAGGGCCCGCAAATCGCAGGCCCGTTCATCATCTTTTCTGGTGTTGTTTAGGCCATCATGCGGATGCTGGCGGTGGCGCAATCCACCTCAAGCCCGTCTGCATAAACCACTTGCGGCTCATCAAAGAACATGCGGAACACCATATGACGCGCCGCAGGTTGCAGGCGCAGGTATTCGCCGTCAATGAGGTTCTGTGCCTCGATCAGCTTCTGCGGTTCATTATAGAGAGCCTGCGCACGCCAATCGCGGATCAGAATCTTCTGTTTAGAAGGAAGGATGGTGTCCATCCCGGGGCGGTCGTGACCCAGCGAACCAGCGCGCACACGCACCGTTTCACACGTCTTGTAACCGCATTCGATGCCTTTCAGCATCGCAACACCACTGCTGCGGGTGATGATTTTGTCGCCTGGCGACAAGACCTCAATCGGCAATGCGCCGTCCAAGGTGAGGATTTGCGTCCCCGGCAAAATGCCAAAGGTCGTTTCCGAATGGGCTTCGATGACGTTACCGCCACGCCGCGCCCTGACCGTTTTCGGTTTCATGGGCTATGTCCTACTGCTCTGCCTGTATTTTTTTTATACAAGCAGCTTACTGTGGATAACGTCACTTGTCTTCTGTTTTTTAGTGAAATTTTCCTCTCGCATCTCTTGAAAGGGTTTGCTAAGTAGCGGCTCTGCGAAACAGGCTGAATCGGCGTGTTTCATTGATCGGATGCGGGTGTGGCGGAATTGGTAGACGCACCAGATTTAGGTTCTGGCGCCGCAAGGCGTGGGGGTTCAAGTCCCTTCACCCGCACCACTTTTATATTCAACACCTCAAGCCACCCCTAAAGTCTTGAATAATAAGGTTTTTTGGTGTTCTAGCCCCCTCAGTGCGATGGTCAGAAAATCCTTCTGTAAACGCCAGTCTGAGCAGCGTTCTGTGCAATAAAATCTGGCCGCTTTTCCAGAGTTTCCAAGGGCTTGACAGGAACCTCAGGGAGAGTTCTGGCGCCTCGTCATATCGCTTGGGCGCAGGGGCCTGATGAATCAGCGTATCGTGCAGGCGGGTTTTGTCTTTTTCGAGCAGGCCGATCTTCTGTTCATAAGCTGAAATCACCGCGTCATTGGTCGCATTCATGATCCGATCCAAAAGGGATTCGATTTGCTTATCCCCCTCTGATCTGACGGCGGACCGATTTTGTGACGTCCTTCACCTGATCCAACCGCGCCGCCCACGCATCACGGAACATGGTTTCAGCCATTTGCAACAAACCGGGTGTGGTCTGCAGCGTTCTAACGACATCCCCAAAGGCATCCTCAACGCGTGCCCGGGGAATGGATTTGCCGTAGCTGTCACAGCCCTTGGTCTGGCAAAGGTAATAAGCGTAGTGCTTGTACTTCCCTTTTGCCCACGACGAGCGCAATTTCTTTCCACAATCCCCGCAGGTCACAAAACCGCGCAAAGTGAAATCATCGCTGATATTCTTGCGTGCTGGCGCATAGGCCGTGCCATGCAGGCGGGTTTGAACCTTGTCATAGGTTTCCAATGAGATCAGCGGCTGGTGGTGCCCACGCAGCCAGTTCAACTCATAAACCTCACTGCAAATGCAGCTTGCATAAAGCGGGTTCACCAACATATCCGCCACGCGCTTCGGGCGGACCTCACCGTTGTTGCCACGTGGAAAATCTGGCTTGGCACTCAAAAAGCGCAGCACCTCAGCCTGGAGTTGGAGCTCCCCCGGTTTGATGGACACTTTTTCACTGATGAAGGAGAGTGTTTTTCACGCCGAGAACGAGGACCCCGTAGCTGACGGAATTCAGGGAGCAATTGGGTGCGCTGGTGCGAGCTGGTCGCAGTGTTGAAAGCATTGCGCGGGAGTATGAGCCATGCGCCGCAACGATCCATGACTGGGTCAAGCAGGCTGGTGCCGACGATGGTGAACGCGATGATCGCCTGACCAGCACGGAATTGGCGGAGCTGCGTCAACTTCGCAAAGAAGTCAGGCAGCTTCGCCAAGAGCGGGACATCTTATCAAAGGCCGCGGCTTGGTTTGCACAAAGCGACGTGACATCGCGGAGGTCTTCAAGTTCATGACCGCAAATCAGGCCGAGTATTCGATCCAGTTGATGTCGCATACCTTGGGCGTATCCCGCAGCGGTTTCTATGCCTATCACAACCGCACGCCCAGTGTCCGACAGGTTGCCGATGACGCGTTAAGCGACCGGATTGCCGCCATCCATGAGGCTGCGCCACGCATTCACGCTGAACTCGCTGACGAAGGCGACCATGTGGGGCGCAAGCGCATTGAGAGATTGATGAAAGCTAAAGGCTTGCGGTCTGTCAGTCGCCGCAAGTTCGTGGTCACGACAGAGCGCGATCTATGGGCCCGGCCCGCAAGCGATCTGGTGGACCGGAACTTCTATGCGGATGCGCCAAACGTGCTGTGGGTCGCAGACATAACGTATGCGCCAACTTGGGCGGGCTTTCTGTATCTAGCTGTCGTCCTGAATGCCTTCAGTCGGCGGATCACTGGCTGGCTATGGGGAATGACCAGAAGGCGCAGCTTGTCATCGACGCAATGAACATGGCGGTAACACAAGGCAAACCCGACAGCGTCATTCCTCATAGCGACCAGGGATCGCAGTACACACCGATGGCTTTTGGCCTGCGCTGCAAAGAAATGGGGGTACGCCTGTCGATGGGATCGGTTGGTGATTGTTATGACAACGTCATGTGCGAGAGCTTCTTCGCCACGCCCGAATGTGAATTGCTGGCTCGACGGAAGTTCAAGACCAAAGCTGAGGCCCGCATCGCCTGCTTCGAGTTCATTGAAGCCTGGTACACCCCCTCGCGCAGGCATTCGGCTTTGGGTTACAAGTCACCCGTCAACGACGAAAGGATCACCGCTGAAGGGCTGAAATCTCTAAGCCCATAACCGTCCACAAAACCGGGGGAACTCCAACTCCCGTGGCGTATTAATTGATGCCAATCGGAGCGCCTATGTGCAGCTCTAGGGTTACATATACGCCTATCAAATCAGCGCCATGCGGTCCATTGACAATGAATTCTTTCAGGGTACCGTTTATTGCAGCATCCAAAAACGCTACTTGATCAGCTCTGAACTGCATAAATTTACTTCCTTACTACTATTTCTCATTGACCGAACGGCCGCCTCAACCTCGGCCAAGGGTTTTTTCCAAACAGACCAATCTCGTCTGTCCCATGCATCGGCGTCGATGGCCCATTGCCCCTCAAGGTCAGATCCCACTGCAAAAGAAAAAAGTATTCGCAACTCCGGCGGGGCCTGTGCGATGACAATACACACCGCTCGGTTCTCATCTGTGCTATATGCAGGCAATCCGCGAAAACAGTGCATTTTGACGTTTGCACCCATGAATTGAAGACTGTCTGGAACAAGCGTGATCTCATTCGGCCCTGAAACGTGGTAGAATGGGGCAGTCACATTATCAAGCGGCCTAGAATTGAGCGGCGTGGTGCGGAGGTAAAGATAGTCAACCTGATACGCAGATGCGCGCCCCAGAATGGAAACCAACAGAGGCGTGCCATAGGCGTTTTTGTACTGGTGAAAGTTGGCTGCCCCAGTTTGCACTGGCTCGTCAGGGAAAGTGCATTGATTGCCAGTAAGACAGTGGCTGATCTCAGATTCAAGCGACCTTACAGACAATTACCGGATGATCGGTACATTAAACTGGTGCCCGCCGACGCACATCTGGACCGTATGATCCGCCGTCTGCACGGGCTGTTCCTGATCCGTCGCGGATGTGCCGGCAGATGCTGGCAGGGGTGCGGCAATCTGCAAAAATAAGACGCCGCCCAACAACAGGCGTTGCCGGTTTTTCAACAGAACCTGCGCCCGTGCTGCGCGCAGTTTTTGTGATGAAACAAGTGATGGCATACGGCTTAGTATCCAAAAACATGCTGATCAGCCCCACCTAAGTGGTCCAGTTTGAATGTTCGTGCATTATTGGCCTGGGTTTCATCGGGACGATGGTTTCCGGGGCCGGTGGGCGGTAGCCCAAGGCACTGTATGGTCGTTTCGTGTTATAGTGTTTCCTCCATTGTTCAATCAGGATTTGCGCTTCCCGTAAGCTGTAGAAGACCTCGCCGTTCGGCAGTTCATCCCGAAGCCTTGCATTGAAGCTTTCGCAGTATCTGTTCTCCCAAGGTGATCCCGGCTCAATGTAGGCGGTCTTAGCGCTGACCACTGCAATCCAATCGCGGACGGCCTTGGCGGCGAACTCCGGGCCATTGTCCGACCGAATGAATGCTGGTGGTCCACGCAGGATGCACAGATCCGTCAAGGCGTCGATGACATCTGCAGAGCGCAATTTGCGCTGCACCTTGATTGCCAGGCATTCACGGCTGTGCTCATCAAAAATGTTCAGCGTGCGAAAGACTTTGCCGTCGCCCATTGGGCTCGAACCAATGGCGCCTACAATGGCTCATTTCTTTCGCCAGCGGTAATAGGTTTGTTCAACAACACCGATCTGTCTATTCGCATCAAGACGAGACATGCCTTGCCCCATCAACACCTCTACTTGCCGTAACTTCGAAACTCTCTCTTCTGGCTTCGGTCGCTTGTTTGCCAGTTTTGGGTCCTCCGTTTCCTAAACATAGGGGCGGACCAGTTCCGTTGGGGAGGCTCACCCGTCGGTCATCGCCGCAAGACGTCACAGAATGTCGCGCGCTACACGGTCGCATCCCCCTTATGCACTGCGCGCGGCATCATAGGTATATCTTAGACATAAGTTCTGACACACAGGTTCAATAGGTGTTCCCATGGATACGCTTCTGCTGTCCCGCATTCAGTTCGGGGCGAATATCTCTTTCCACATCTTGTTCCCGACGATCACCATCGCGCTGGGGTGGGTTCTGTTGTTCTTCAAGCTGCGCTTCAACGCGACGGGTGATGTGAAATGGATGGACGCCTATCGGTTCTGGGTAAAGGTCTTTGCCCTGTCCTTTGCCATGGGTGTTGTGTCGGGCATCACCATGTCGTTTCAGTTCGGCACCAACTGGCCCGGGTTTATGGAAACCGTCGGCAATATCGCAGGGCCGCTTTTGGCCTATGAGGTGCTGACCGCGTTTTTCCTAGAGGCGGTGTTCCTTGGCATCATGCTGTTCGGATTTTCCAAGGTGCCCAACTGGCTGCACTCATTGGCGACCTTTCTGGTGGCCTTCGGGACCACGATGTCGGCCTTCTGGATCTTGGTGCTGAACAGTTGGATGCACACCCCCGCAGGGTTTGAACTGCGCGATGGGGTGGCCCATGCAACCGATTGGTGGGCGATCATCTTTAACCCGTCGATGCCCTACCGTCTGGCGCATATGCTGATGGCCAGCGGGTTGACCGTGGCCTTCCTGATCCTTGGCCTGTCGGCCTTTCGCTGGCTGCGCGGCGATCGTGGCGCAGATGCGCGCGCGGTGTTTAAAACCGGTGCATGGCTGGCGGCCTTGTTGATCCCTGTGCAGATCTACATGGGGGACATGCACGGGCTGAACACGCTGAAATACCAACCGCAGAAAGTCGCCGCGATGGAGGGCAACTGGGACACGCAATCCAACGTGCCGCTCTTGCTCTTTGCCCTGCCGGATGAGGCAGCGCGCGAAAACAGGTTTGAGGTGGCGGTGCCCAACGTGGCGTCGATCATCCTGACCCATAAGGCAGAGGGCGTGGTCCCCGGTCTGAACGATTTTGTGGCCGAGGATGGCACGCCCCAGCACCCGCCCGTGGCACCGGTGTTCTGGTCCTTCCGCATCATGGTGGGCACAGGCATGGCGATGCTGGTCCTTAGCTGGTCAGTACTGTGGTTCATGCGCCGTGGTCGTGGCCCCGCGGGGGTGCCGAAACTGATGCAGCTGGCGCTGGTGCCGATGGCCTTTTCCGGTTGGGTGGCAACGCTGTCTGGCTGGTACACAACTGAAATTGGCCGCCAGCCGTGGCTGGTTCAGGGGGTGCTGACCACCAAACAGGCGGTTGCGGATGTGCCTGCGCCGATGGTGGCCAGCACCTTGGCGATCTACCTCAGCCTCTATGTGTTATTGCTGATCGCCTACATCAGCGTCCTGTTCTATTTGGCGCGCAAGGCGGGCAGCCACGATGGCCCCGCCCCAAGCGCGCCCAAATCCCAACCCGTTCCTGCGGAGTAAGCGCCATGATGACCCTGTTCGGAGACCCCGCCCAATGGCTGCCCGTCGCCTTTGCCACCCTGATGGGGGTGTCGATCCTGATCTATGTGATCTTAGATGGGTTCGATCTGGGCGTTGGGATCCTGTTTCCCTTCGCTGATGAGGCAGAGAAGGACCGCATGGTCGCCTCCATCGGGCCGTTTTGGGACGCCAATGAAACGTGGCTGGTGCTGGCCATCGGGCTGTTGCTGGTTGCCTTCCCTGCGGCGCATGGTGCGATTCTGACAGCGCTATATCTGCCGGTGGCGATCATGCTGGTGGGTCTGATCCTGCGCGGTGTGGCGTTTGAATTTCGGGTAAAGGCGCCGGGGCACCACAAGGTCTACTGGAACGCCGCCTTCTACGTTGGATCCCTGATCACCGCGCTGTCGCAGGGCTTCATGCTGGGCAAATACATTATGGGTCTGGAGAGCACGCTGGGCATCTGGATTTTTGCGGTGATGACCTCGGTTTTTCTGGCGGTGGGGTATTCCTTTATCGGCGCGTGCTGGCTGATCCTGAAAACCGACGGTGCATTGCAGCGCAAGGCGGTCGCTTGGGCGCGGGGGGGTATCTGGGGGCTGATCATTGGTATTGCGCTGATTTCCATCGCAACCCCGCTGGTGAGCGAGAGGATTTTTGCCAAATGGTTCACCTTCCCCGAGGTGGTGTTGTTGCTGCCTCTGCCGTTGATGTCGGCGTTACTGATCGCGCTTTTGTGGTTTGGGCTGCGTCAGTTACCCACACGCAACGACCGCTGGGCTTGGTTTCCCTTTGTCGCAGCCATCGCGCTGTTCACGCTGGCGTTTTTCGGGCTGTCCTACAGTTTCTACCCCTACGTGGTGCCCGAACAACTGACCATCTATGAGGCCGCCAGCGCGCCGGAAAGTCTGTTTATCATTCTGGTCGGCACCATCTTCGTGCTGCCGGTGATCGCGGGTTATAGCGTGCTGTCCTACACAATTTTCCGTGGGAAAGCGACGGCGCTGCGCTATGACTAAGGACTTGGTGATACGGGTAAAGGTGGCCGCAGATTAGTCGCTAAACAGGGACAGCTGTCCCTTGTCATCACCATGTCTGAGCGCCTTGCGCGCGGTGCGTTTGCGGCTGCCGTGTTTGCGATAGACCTGTTTGGAATGATCGCGAAACCCCGCACCGTTGCGCACCGCCGCGATCCGCTCTTTGGCCTGTCGCGCGGCTGTCTCATGATCGACAACGGGGGGCGGGTAGTCCATCGTCTGCCCCGCCTGAAACAGGGTCAGATCATCCGCCCACGGCCAGTGTATCTGATCATCGCTGAGCTGACGCAATTCCGGCACCCATTTGCGGATAAAGCGCCCCTGCGGGTCCTGATCACGGCTTTGCTTGATGGGGTTATAGACGCGCAGGGCGTTGATCCCTGTGACGCCTGATTGCATCTGGAACTGGCTGTAATGAATGCCCGGTTCATAATCTGTAAACAGCCGCGCCATATAGGGGGCCGTGCGCCGCCAGTCGAGCCACAGTTGATAGCTGGCAAAACTGACCAACAGCGCCCGCATCCGAAATGTGATCCAGCCGGTTTGTATCAGCGACCGCATGCAGGCGTCGATGAATGGAAATCCGGTCTGTCCCGTCGCCCAGGCCTGAAAGCGTGCGGGATCATGATCCCCCTCGCGCAGGCCGTCAAAGGCAGCATGCATGCAGTGGGTTTCGATCGTGGGCTGATCTTCGAGTTTTTGGATGAAATGACAGCGCCACGCCAATCGCGACCCAAACGCGCTGAGGTCACGCCCCATACCCTGTCTCTCCATCGGGCTCAGCTGCGCGCGCCGCCGTGCCAGCGCCTGCACCACCTCACGGGTGGACAGGCTGCCCCATGTCAGATGCGCAGACAGGCGTGAACAGTGGCGTTCGGACCCAAGCGGCGAAGAGATGTGGCGCAGATACCCCGTCGCCCGTTGTTCCAGAAAACTGCGCAGATCCGCGACCGCCGCGCGCCGTCCGCCGCGCTGTGGGGCGGGTAGGGGGGCGCCGAACATCGGGTGATCCTTGGCTGGCAGCGCATCCGTGTGACACTGTGGCACTGGCGTGAGCGGTGTGGGTTTTGGGGTGATGGGCGTGGCCATACGCTGATTGCGCAGCGCACTCCAATCATCGCGACTGCCAAGGCGCCGGACCACTCCGTTAGCGGGCAGTTCGTGAAAGGCCAGCCTATGGTCGCGGCACATTCGATGCACGGTCAGATCCCGATCATAGGTCCAGCCATCGCCAGTTTCTTCATGCGCCCAAATGGTCCGCGCGCCAGTGCTTTCTGCGATCTGTGCCAGCACCTCGCAGGCGTCACCGATGCGGATGATCAACGGCTGGCCCAGGGCATCTAGACTGTCGTTGAGGTCGCGCAGGCAATCATGCACGAACTGCCAGTGGCGGGAGGAGGCGAAGGGTTGCTGCCACAGCTCTGGCTCAACAATATACAGCGGGATCACCGCGCTGCCGCTTTGGGCCGCTTGGTAAAGCGGTTGATGATCATGCACGCGCAGATCCCGCTTGAACCAGACGATATGGGGCGGTTCGCTCATTGTGCCAGCCCGTCAATCAGCGATGGGATCTGCTTCTTCAGCTTGAAGTAGCCCTTGGTCGCGTGGGGCCAGACCAGCCGGTCATAGGTCCGTTGGTGGAGGTGCAGCCTTAGGCCCGCTGCGGCCAGACGTTGGTGCGTGGCAGCGAAGCCATCGGCGGTTGGTCCCACTGGCAGATAGGCGCAGGCGACATCACGCACCCCTGCAGTTTCTGCGGCACGCAGGATTGCCGTGCTCCAACAGTGGCCAAGATAGTAGACCCCGCCAGCCGCAGCCGCGCTGTTCCGCACCGCCTGCTGCGCAAAGTCGGATGCGTCATGTGATGCGATCCCTAAAACCCCCGCGACCTTCAATCCCGCAGGGGGCGACAGGCTGTCCTCTTCGGTGATCAGCCAAAGGGTGCGTGCCGCGGGTGTGGCCATGGGCGTGGGGCAGGCGGCAAGGGTATGGTCGTCGTCTTCCGTCAAGGGCGGCGCGGTTTCGTCCAGCTCCCCTACGGGATGGAACCGCCCGTCGGTGAAACGGGCGATGTTGTCCGCAGTGGCAAGGTAGTGTTTGCCCTTGGTGTGCAGGCCCGCGACCCAGCGCCAGCTGAGCGTGTTTGAGGCCGGATCGGCATCCGCCAGATGCCGCAGGAACAGATCCGCCCCCAATTGCCACGGCAGGCGCAGGCTGAAAATCCAGATCGAGGCAAACCAAAGGCGCGCGTGATTGTGCAGATAGCCGGTGTCGCATAGCTGGCGACACCAGTGGTCAAAGCAGGCGATTCCGCTGCGCCCAGATATCGCAGCATTGTAGCCGTCGTGCGACTGCTGGCGGGCAGTGTCTAAACCCGTTTGATAGCTGTTCCAGACGCTGGGATGTTGTTCCAACCACCCCTTGAAGTAGCTGCGCCAGAACAGCTGTTGCAGAAACGGCATCGCCTCTTGCGGGGCGTGCCGGCTGAGCACAGCGTCGATCACCTCGCGCTCCGCGATCAAGCGATGTCGCAGATAGGGGGAAAGCTGCGATACGGCGGGCTGTTCTGATGGCGCCCCGCCCGCCAGGTCATGGTTCCGCTTCACCCCGTAGCTGCGCCCCGCATCAGGGACAAAGGCCGCCAGACGGTGCAAGGCTGCGGCGCGGGTCGGTTCAAACCCTGTCATGCTGACCTCTGACCGTCGTTGAGTTGCGTGCAGACCGACACCGCGCCGAACAATAGCGCACGTCATCCCAAACCCGCGCCCATTTCTTGCGCCAGGTGAAGGGGCGCTGGCATACAGGGCAGAGTTTTTCGGGGAGATCAGACTTTCTCGCCATTTTCTAGAGCTCTCAAAAATCGTTTGGCATCATCACGCACAGCGTTAAGTTTTTGCGGTGACATGCGTTCCAGTGTCCTAAAGGCGAAACCCATACGGGAATTGCTGCGTAGCCGCGCGGCGTTGCGATCGATGAAATCCCAATAAAGGAAGTTGAACGGACACGCTTTGGCCCCGTTTTTTACGGATGCGCTATAGGAACATTGGGCGCAGTAGTTCGACATCTTATTTATGTAAGACCCGCTGGCAGCGTAGGGCTTAGATGCCAGAACGCCACCGTCCGCAAACAGCGCCATACCGTGGACATTCGGGAGTTCAACCCACTCATAGGCGTCCGCGTAAACCAGCAAGAACCAATCACCAACTTGCTGAGGATCTAATCCTGCCAACAGAGCGAAGTTGCCCAGAACCATTAAGCGTTGAATGTGATGGGCATAGGCGTTTTGTTGTGTTTCTAATACCGATTGTCGCATGCAGTTCATGCGGGTTTCTGCTGTCCAGAAGAGGTCAGGTAGGTCGCGAGATGCGTCTAGAAAATTACTGGTTTTGTAAGCTGGCATTTTTAACCAATAGAGGCAGCGTACATATTCCCGCCAGCCGAGTATCTGACGGATAAATCCCTCGACAGCGTTCAAGGGCGCACTCCCTTGGCGATAAGCGGCCTCAGCGCGCTGAATGCATTCTAGTGGTTCGAGTAGCCCGCTGTTGAGATACAGGGCAATATGACTGTGATACATCCAGGGCTCACCCTGCAACATTGCATCTTGCCAGTCTCCGAAGCCGGGCAGCCGATCACGAATAAACAGCTCTAAAGCGTCCAGCGCACCGCTGCGGGTGACGGCGTAGTTGAACGGATGGATGTCGCCAAAGTGCTTGGGAAAAACACGCTCCACCAAGCTTATGACCTCTAAGGTTATGTCATCAGGATCGCAGGTATAAGTCGGCGGTACTTTCAGGGTGGGGTCAGGGGCTTTGCGATTGTCGGCATCAAAATTCCACTGCCCCCCTGTAGGACCATGCGGCTCCATTAAAACAGACCATTTTTTGCGCATATCCCGATAGAAGTATTCCATTCTAAGGCTTTTGCGATCTGCGGCCCATTTGGCAAATTCTGATTGGCTGGCTAGAAAACGGTCATCTTCGAGGATGGAAACGGGTAATCCGAGCTGTTTAGACCAGCCACGGATTTCTTCGAGCAAGCGAAATTCGCCCGGGGCGGTTACAACAACTTCATCTGGACTGAAACAGTCAGCGGCCTTTTTGATCTCGCCATATAACGATCCGCGGTTATCCGCATCGTCATATTTTGTGTAGTGGATCGTCAGGCCTTCGGTCGCAAGTTGTTCTGCAAAATGGCGCATTGCAGAAAACACAAAGACGAGCTTCTTTTTGTGATGGCGTACATAGGTCGCCTCTTCACAAACCTCTGCCATCATCACCACGTCCCCATCCTGAAGCGTGCGCAATGAGGCGATTGAGCGTGAAAGCTGATCTCCTAGTATCAATACTAACTTCATGTTTTTTCAGTCTATGTTCGCTGGGACCTCATGAAGTCTTCTACGCGTAACAGTCTTTAATGGATCAACTCTAAGACTCCGAAGTGCCAACCGCCGCATCAGAATGCGATATTTAAGGTAAGGTGAGAGGGGGCGGCGCAAATTCGGACCAGTGTATAAGGTGGGTCGCATGACGAAAGTGACGATCCAAAATGAAGAAGCGGAAGAACCGCAGCCCTGATTTTAAGGCCAAAGTCGCGCTTGAGGCATTGAAGGGTGAACGCACGGTCGTCGAGCTGTCGAGCCGGTTTGGCGTTCACCCCACGATGATCCACAGTTTGAAGCGGGCGCTGCTGGAAGGGCATCCGGTGTCCTTGATCGTGGTGGAAAGAAGGCCCCCCGCAGGTGAACGAGAAGCGCATCCGTTGGCTCATGCGGTTGACCGGCCTCATGCCAATTTATCAAAATCTCAATACGAACAAACCTGTAAAAGGACACATGACTTACCCGTATCTGCTAAAGGGTTTGCGCGTAACGCTGCCCAATCAGGTTTGGGCGTCCAGGTTTGGGCGTCGGACATCACCTACATCCCCATGCGGCGCGGGCTCCTTTATCTGCTTGTGATCATTGACTGGTATACGCGTAAAGTATTGGCATGGCGGATATCAAACACGCGGGAAGCCGACTTCTGCGTCGATGTGTTGAACGAGGCGATGGCCAAATACGGCGAACCCGAGATTATGAACACGGATCAAGGACCGCAATATACGTTGTTCGCATGGGCAGATCGATTACGCCGATCCGGCAGACGCATCTCCATGGATGGCATAGGGCGGTCCCTGAAATACGAATGTGTCTACCTGCATGCATGGAAAACCGGATCGGATGCCCGAGCCGGAAGCGCCAAGTGGGTCGAGTTCTACAACCACAAACGCCCTCACAGCGCCCATGGCGGCAAACCGCCCACTGTGGTTTACTGGTTAGGGAAAGATGACATGCAACCCGATCAGCAGGAGCAAAGATGCCGACAGCTCAGCCGTGATCAAAGCCTATGAAAAGCGCCTTGGTCAGTTTGAACGCGATAAGATCGCATTGCAGGAAAAACAAGCCGCTAGCTTACCAGCTCAGACCAGGTTTGACGAAGTGTGCGAACTCGCCTGCACCTTCTTCGCAAATCCTTGAAAACTATGGGATTCGGGTCATCTAACGTTGCGCCGCACCGTCCTTAAGCTGGCGTTTGCTGTGCGAATTTCCTACTCCTGAGAAACAGGAGCTCGAAACCCAAAAACACATTTATAATCAGGGTTTTAGAGGGGTTTTCTTGCGAAAAGAAGAGAATGGCGGACAGTGAGCCAGTTTGTTCGAACACTTTGTTCGACGAATTGGAGAACTGGAACAAGGTTCTTGAAGAGCATAAACACCAGTTGCGAGGGCCTCGCCCATGAGCCGCCTCTCACCCTTTTCATTGCGCCTAACCTCTGCGGAACGATCACAGCTTGAATCTCAGGCTGGGGGTATGTCGCTGTCGGCTTATATCAAGTCCGTGGTTTTTGCCGCTGAAGCTCCCAAATATCGGAAGCGGCGGAAACCACCTGTTGCGGAGCAACAGCTCTTAGCTGAGGTATTGGCACGATTGGGCCAAACACGACAGGCGAACAATCTCAATCAGATCGCCAAGCATCTGAACCAAGGCACGTTGATTGTCGATCCTGAATTGGAGGAAGACCTCAAACGTGCCGTTGCTGAGGTGGCATGGATTAGAGCAACCATCATGGAAGCTTTGGGGGTGAAGCAATGATCCTCAAAGGCTCCCAACGGGCGGGTGCAAAAGCGCTGGCCGATCACCTGATGAATGATCGTGACAACGATCATGTAAACTGCTTAGAGTTGCGTGGATTTTTATCTGAGCATTTGCACGGGGCTTTGTCTGAGGCCCACGCCATTTCTAAAGCAACCTTTTGTAAGCAGTATATGTTTTCGTTGAGTTTGAACCCGCCACAAGACCATGTGGCCACTGAGCAAGAGTTCTTGGAAGCGGCTGATCGCGCCGAGAAAGCACTTGGTCTTGAGGGGCAACCCCGTGCGATTGTCGTGCATGAGAAAGAAGGCCGACGCCACGCGCACGCGGTGTGGTCGCGCATTGATGCGGAAACCATAACCGCTATCAATCTGCCCCACTTCAAAAACAAGCTGCGGGACTTATCGCGCGATCTGTTCTTGGATCATGGGTGGCAATTGCCTGATGGTCTTGCGACCTATGGGAACAAATCGCCCCTGAACTTCACGCTGGATGAATGGCAGCAGGCCAAGCGCCAAGGGCTTGATCCGCGAGAAATTAAACAAGCGTTTCAGCAGGCTTGGAAACGTTGTGATAGCCAGATTGGTTTCAAGAATGCGCTCGAAGAGCGCGGCTATTTCCTCGCCCGTGGTGATCGGCGTGGCTTCGTTGCCTTGGATGCTGATGGCAAAGTCTATTCGATTGCCAAATGGGCAGCGCTTAAAACCAAAGATGTGAACGCTAAACTTGGATCGCCAGATAGCCTTCCTTCGGTTGATGAAACGCGATCAATCATTCGGTCCAAAGTTACGGATCAAATGCGCGGCTATATCAATGACATTAAAGATCGTCAGAGAAGCGACCTTGATCCGCTGCGCGACAAACTACGGGATATGAACACGGCACATCGCGCGGAGCGCCAGAAACTCAAAACCGGGCAAGAGCAGCGTTGGCTGGTGGAAACCAAGGTTCGTTCTGATCGACTGAACAAAGGCTTGCGCGGCCTGTTTGATCGCCTGACGGGAAAAGCTAATTCCATTCGTCGGCAAAATGAGTTTGAAGCTCAGAAATTTGCAAAACGAGATCAAGATCAGCGCGATTTTATGGTCGTTGAGCAGATGAAAGAGCGTCGCCTATTGCAGCGCGAGTTTATAAAGCTACGTCGCAGTCAGGCCGAAGAGCGACGATTGCTGGCTTCAAAAATACGACAATCTCTCAATCCCCCCAAGACATCGCCCCAAACAGTTAAACGACGCGGGCGCGATCTAGGTTTTTCAAGATAGTTTTTAAAAGGAATATTCCGAAATGGATGAACTAATTTATTATTTCGGCATGACAATTGTGCGTATTGTCATGGTGGTCGCATCATTTGGAATTGGCTTTTTATTGGGATGGCTATTCTCCCCAAAATCAGCCTCTTTCCGCAAAATGGCCCTCTACATCATTGTTGGCGTGCTCGTGTTTGCGACCATATTCCTGAACAATCTTCTTGGCTGGAATGCCGCTGTTTTGTTGGCGATTATCGCATTTGTCTTTGGCCTTGCGTATTGGCTTGGTGGATTGGCCTCTGGATTCTTTGACAAACCGACAACTTTCGGCTCAAGCCGCTGGGCGACACATGAAGATGTGGCGAGTAAAGATGCCTTTGGAACTGACGGTATTCGCATCGGGAAATTTAAAAATGCTGAGGGTGAAATGGATTGGGTCTCCTATAAAGGTGATCGTCATTTGCTAACGGTAGCCCCAACTCGCGCTGGCAAAGGCACCACACAGATCATTCCAAATCTTTTGACCTATGGAGGTTCAGCCTTAGTGATCGATCCAAAGGGAGAAAACGCTTTTGCAACGGCAGAACGCCGTCAGCAGATGGGGCAAGAAATTCAGATTGTAGATCCGTGGGCGATTACCCCACTGGATGATTTGCAAGTGTCGTCCTTCAATCCACTTGATTGGTTGGATACAACCGATCCTGATCTACCTGAAAACGCGATGTTGTTGGCATCCGCATTGGTCGTTGAGGGCAATAGCAAAGACCCGTTTTGGGATGAGGAAGCCAAGGCCTTACTCCAAGGCCTTACTCCAAGGTCTAATTATGCATGTTGCGACAGACCCCGAAGAAGATGGCGGACGCCATTTGCCACGCGTGCGTGAATTGCTTGTTCAAGATGTAACGGAGCTGGATAAGACTTTCACAAAGATGAAAAAATCAATGCACCCGATTGTCAAAAGCACGGGGGCGAGAAGCTTGCAAAAGGAAGAAAAGCTAAAGGCGAGTGTTATTGCGACAGCACAAGCGCATACTCACTTCTTGGATAGTGATCGCATCGCGAAGAACATGAAGGTTTCAAGCTTCAAGTTTGAAGACCTGAAAACCAAACCGATGACGATCTATCTCGTCTTGCCCTCAGATCGATTGAACACATTTGGTCGTTGGCTGCGTCTGTTGGTGCAACAGGCTATCACCGTGAATGCACGAAACCTAGAAACCAAACCAGATAATTCAATTCTGTTCTTGCTGGATGAGTTTGCGGCACTGGGGCGTCTAACAATGGTTGAGCAAGCCTATGGCCTTATGGCGGGTTACGGTATGCAGCTTTGGGGCATTGTGCAGGACTTCAACCAGTTAGACCGTATCTACGACAAAGGGTGGCAGAGCTTTGTCTCAAATTCAGGTATGATCAACTACTTTGGGTCGAGTGACAAAATGACAGCCGACTATTTCTCAAGCCTGTGCGGCGAAACCACAGTGTGGTCGTTTAGCAGCGCTGTTTCGAATACCTTTGGAGCAGGTAGCAATAGTAGCTCTGAATCTTCGACATATACGCCCGCTCAACGGAAGTTGGCCTTTCCAGATGAACTAATGCGTTTTCCGCAAACCCACCAAATTGCCTTCCTTGAAAACATGCACCCGCTGCGTGCAACCAAGGTGAAATGGTTTGAAGATACCGAACTCAAAGCACTTGGCCGCAGCCTACACGATTAAACAATTGCACGGGCGGTAATCGCTGCCCGTGCACTCCTTTTCATGAAAGAGCCTAAGCATGGCCCAAGATAACGACAAGCGTCCCCAAAAGCCGTTCAATGTGGCGGCTCAAAAACCTGAAGTTGAGATTGTTTTTGAAGCCGATATTGACCTTGAAGAAGATGACGAACCCCTTCGCAGCAACACCGATCCAAAACACGACCCTGCAAATGTAAAAAATCCAAGCCTGACTCCTTCAGGGACGGGAAATTTCTTTCCGCCACCCCGCTCCCAAGATCAGTGGCAAACACCATCTCAACCCGCCACTACGGAGAAACAACCTTCGGATGATGAATGGCAACATGCATTGCGCAATGGCAATCATACATTGGAAGGCGAATTTAATGGGTTTCGTGTCAGGGCATGGCGAGCGGAGCATCCGACTAAAGATGGTTATGAAGGCGGGCACCTAAACAAAATTGTGGTGACACAGGGAGAATATGGTCACGAATTGGAGGTTGCACATTTCAAAGACGGCGATTGGGAAAAGCAACCTGAGGCGACCCCAGAACGTCAAGCCGTCATGGATGCGGTTCAGGAATACGACGGTGAATTTTTCGAAGAACAGCGGCAAAAGGAGGAGCAAGAAATCGAACGCCAACATGATATTAACGCCAAAAAGGACAAGGGAAAGTCGCGATAAAACTAGATTTAAGTCAGTAGTCATGACAAAATATATGGGTGAATATTTTAAATAGAGACTTTTTGCCAGATGGGGAGTGGGTAGCGAAAAACGTCAAGAATGCCTTTGGCATTGATGAACCTATTCGGCTTCCTCAATCTCATTGGAAGCATTTCGATTGGCTTGCATCGATTGGCGCAGACATGGACCAATTTACGATGGAATGCGATGTGAACCGCCACATTGATCAGCCATATATGATAACCTTTTCAGGATATGTAGAAAAAATGCTGGTCAGAGACGAGGCCCGTCGCCATCGCGCGGGCGATGATGTGCCGCTGCATATCAACCCGCATCGTATAGTATAAAATGCATCTTGATTGGCCTGAATAGCTTTCCCCTATTCGATGTTTTTCATCGCTCTGACAATTGTCTGTTGCGAGATGTCCAACTCTTCGGCCAGCTGCGATACAGACGCCTCACCGATAGCGAGGCGGTGTTTGATCAATCTCGCCATGTCATCAGAAATCGCGCGCGGCCGTCCGATATGCACGCCCCGCGCTTTGGCGGCGGCCATTCCTGCTTTGGTGCGTTCGCGGATTTGTTCACGTTCAAACTCGGCAAAAACAGCAAGGTGACCAAAGACCATACGCCCCACGGCGGTGGTCGTGTCGATGCCCTGTGTGAGCGCAATAAAATCCACGCCGTTCACTCGCAGATCATCGAGTAATTCAAGCAAATGCAGCGTTGAACGACTAAGGCGATCCAATTTCCAAACGACAAGTGTGTCACCCTTGGTTAGATCGCGTAGCAAGGTCTCAAGCGAGCGCCGCGTAACGTCCGCACCAGACATACCCAGATCGCCATAGATCACGTCACAGCCCGCATGCTTCAACGCATCTACCTGTAAATCTTGGCTCTGGTCCTTGTCCGAAACTCGCACATAACCAATGCGGCGACCTTTTGTGTCACCCTCGAAATCAACGTCTTCCATCGTCCTATTATGCCTCGTCGCAATCTTCGAAAAACCCTGAATTTAGGGGAATTGGGGCTTTTCAAAAGGGTTCCCTTTTGAACCCGCGCGGATCAACGTATTGAAGCGATTTCAACGCTAAGAAAACTGTGGATAACCAATCACAGAGTGACACCGTAATCCAATTATGACAATAATATCAAAAGGGAAGCCTTTTGAAACTGCGCCAAACTTAGGTCGGGAAGGCGCAAATATGACTTGGCAACAATTTAAAAAGATGGCGCTTCGTTTAAACCTAGTTGTCCTGATTTGCGGCTGGCTCGCATTCTGGGGTTATGGGGTTCTCGTTGGGGACATTCCACCGCTTAGCGTTGTTCAAGGGCTTCTTGCTCTGTCCCTCATCGCAATTATAGCTGTCACCGTCAGTTTTTTTGTTGGCTGCCGTCTTTATTTGGCGCTTAACAAGAAATTTGAAAATCCAAATAAGCTGTCGGCTCTATCGCGTTATGCAATTGTCGGCGTATTCGTTAGCGCGGTTGCAGCCACTCTTGGCAACGGTGACAGCATTATCGTCTTCTGGGAAACAACGTTGGCGGTAGTCACAATCGGCGTGGGCTTTGTAAGCCTTGGTATTTTGTTGTTTATTTCACCGATTGAGATATTCCAAAACCTAACGCACTGGTCTCGCGAGGACACGCAGGGTTTTTAAGGCATAGATGCAGAATGCGGTCACCTCAGTGACCGCAGCATTACACTAAATTTTCCTACACACACTCTGACAACATACAATTGTTGAATTCGTTACCAGCGTAAGAACCAGTCACAGGCAATTTGCTCTAGCAGCTAACTTTTTTCCAATTGGGATCGTGGCGACGCCGTGCTTGATCAAGGCTTTCTTTGCTGTACTCAGGAAGCTCAGAAAGTTGAAATGCCAGTTCCTGTATGGCTATGGCCTCTTGTTCGTTCTCAGCTTCGACGCCGATGACGATGAAGCGATTATCTGCGGTTTCGAAAAGTGCTGGGCTAGTTTCAAAGCGCGAAGCATAAGAATTTAATTCTTCCTGTGCAATTGAACAATTTTGGCGTTGGTAGCTGGCAAGTTGCACAACATATTCTTTCTTCACTCCCTCAACCGTAACAGCTTCGATCCCAGTTTCGGTTGCGATCTTCACAGCCTCATTGGCGCTATCTTTGGCTTGGTCAGCGGCAGGTTTGACGACATTAAGCGTCACCAGCAATGTTACGATAGAAACGCCCACGGTTAGCCAATCTGTCGGCTTAGATTCAGCTAACCATCCAAAAACTGTTTTTCGCGAATTAGTATCGTCTACTTCAGTCATAATTACCTCAATATCTAAATTTGAAATGGCCCATAAAACACCTATTACTGTACATATGAGAGACTAAGCTGAAAACTCATTTAGTTCTGATGTTTTTTTATAACTGGTTTGAATGTTTCTTTGTCCTGACGGGTTGTGCATGCAACCGTCTGGCTCCCGCCGAGGGGCCGGGGTGCAAGGGGCAAAGGTGCGTTCCGCAGGACCAGAGCCACGCACAGGTGCAGCACAGTGAACCGAGCATGGCGAGGACCCACCCTTTGATCCGCGTGAGGGCAGCAGCCCTAGAGCCAAGGGGGTATTGGGGGGCAGGCAAGCGCCCCTGATTGGCGATCAATCACCAAAGGATTGTGCATGGTTCGGTGCTGGTGGAGAAGCAAATCTCCAGGTCTAGCGAGCGGGTTCCAAGGGGCGGCGATCTCGCCCTTTGGTCGGGTTCAGCTTCGACAAGCTGGCGGCCTTCAATCGGCGGACGGTTGACCTATGGGGTGTTGGGGAGAGATGGCTTCTCCCCGACGAGTGATCAAACAACGATATGTTTGCATGGCTGGGATGGGTTCAATGCCGATCTCAGCTATTAGCTTTGGGGGATACAACGGGGGAGCGCAGCAGCCCCCTTGTCAAGTTGTGCGGTACTACCGCACACAACTTGCGGTCACCCTTAGACCGTAAGATGGCCCGCAGGGATCGCAGCGTAAACGGGTCACATGACCCACATCGGAAGAAGGGTAATCAAGGTAAGATGGCCGCAGGAATAGAGTTTAGCTATTTTGTTCACATAGAATGATATCAAGTTTTTTTTGGCGCTTTCGTAGAACTTTACGGCGGCGCTCTAGCGAGATGATGTATAAAGGCGGTGTGATTTCATCTATTGCTTTTTAAAGAGTTCGATTAAGATTCGACTGAATTTGTTTGTTTCAACCTATGCAGATTTAACATCTTAGTTTTGAAAGGAAATTTAGATTTGAGAAATTTTATTTCTGTTGCATTGATCGCTATTTCAACATTTTGCGTGTTGTTTCCAGATTTAGCCAATGCAACGAACGGTGGGGGCGGAAACACAGATTTGAATGCCTCGGTATCCGAACTTGCTAAATCAATTTCTGAGCTAGAACGCGAAATTCAAATAAAATCTGAGGTGTCTAAAATTGTCACACAAATAGTGGCTATAACATCAGCAATTACCGCTGTTTTGGGCATCGGAATTTACAGCGGAATTAAAGCATCAATTTCAACAAAAATAATACGTCCAATTGAGACAAATTTGGACAAAAAAGTTGAAATTGCAAAAGCGACGACAATTACTTGGTCATTTAACGAGTTTGCATACACTTGGTGGGTAGCTTACGAGGGTATTCTTCAAAAAAAACTAGATGGACTTCAGATTTCTGAGATCGAAAAATCTACTGCGCTTAATGCAATAAGCAACGCCATTCATGCGGCACATCGAGGAATAGGATCCGTAGCTCCGTTGGGTTCCTCTAAAGAGGAAATCCTTCGAACGTTGCAAAGCGAAACTCTAATGTTTAGGTCATACGTCCATTTGATAAATCAATTTGTTTACAGCAACGCGGCAAAGTTTGTGATTACCGAAGCATGCGAGAGCGACGTGTTCATGTCTGAATTGGACAAACAATCTGATGAACTTCTTGAACTAAGTAAACACAAAAGCCTTGGATCGGAAGGAAATCCATTTCCTTGGTATGAAGTTTGGGAAACAGTCGGATTCTATAAATTCCACATTGGAATAATGAAAAATGATGATGCCATGGTATCGGAAGGGAAAAAAATCATTGTAGATCTAATAAAACGTAAAAGACCGTCATTCCACCTTCCTGCCCCTACTAAGGAGTTTTCCGATGGTGTCTTACTTGAATTCAGCAAACAGGGCAGATTGAATTTGTCGTGAAAAAAGCCCGACTTAAGAGTCGGGCTTTTTTCAATTTACCAGCACGGTTTCCAACAAGGTTTTTGAAGGAGATCACGTGTTGGCTTTTTGCGCTTAGCCATCTTCTTGATCTCTAGCTGTTTCGCTTCTGAATTAAAGGTAATAAATGCCCGCATAATGTCAATGCCCCCTCGTGTTTTTTGTTTTTCAATATACCTACATATTGTTGTAGATTGTCTTCACTATACAATATGGGGGCAACGCTGAAAAGAGCGTTTTTCTGATTTTGAATACGGTCTGCCTTTGTTTTCAATAAGATGCTTTATTTTTTATAGCCTACGAACTTGTGAAGACAGTGAACATAGTTGAGCCTGTGCGCTAATAGGCAGGACAGTACAAACTCCAAATGTTAAAGAGAGGTATATGCTGCGACACTCGATTGATTTTCACATTTTAGTATAGATTCAACCTTAAGCTGTGGCACAATAGTTCTCTAGAATATGAATAGTTACGCCGAAGTCCAATTTCGTGCAGGCCGACTTTGAAAGAGATTAATTTGGATATTTTAGACCAAGTTCCTGAAGAGTTTAAGAAATTGCTGGGAGAGCAAATGGATTGGGCGCACCTAAATGTAACGCTCCAAGACATTGGTCACAAAAGCAAACCTCTAGTAAGAGACCTAGCCAAATACGACAGATCAATGACTGTGGCATTATTGAGCGGGTTAATTACAGTACCCATGTACCAGTCACACAACCTGAGATTTGAGGCTCTGGTCTTGTTGGCTGCGATCCACTGTGCAGGGAGAAAACGCCCGCGAATTGGACAGGCAGCACGATGGTTTCGCGAGATCGGTAAATCGCCAAGCGTTTTAGGTGAAGACCCTGCTGAGGACGTATTTGTTTCTCAAGTCACAAGCCCCAAAGGGAATTTTCGTCTGCTTGAAGGGCTTTGGGAAGCCTCTGGTTTCAATACTCAGCGCATGATTGACATACTGGACACTATGCCAGATGAGGGAAGCTTTTCTCAGGTCAAAAAATCCGTTCACGCACTACTCTTTGTGTCCGAGCTGGTGTGCAAAAACTCTGGAATTAAGAGATATACACTTGGTTCCGAACAGAAATTTGCAACGTTGGAAAGCAAATTTCTTCCTCCTGAAGGTGAACTGCGCAGTCGAACACTTATACCAATATCTCAATTGGATGCGGCAGGTATTACCCCGAATGATCTGGGACCATTCATTATTCCACCAGAGAAACTGTTGGATATCGGAACGCAAGAGATCGATGACAATTCACTGATTTCGCACCCGATAATGGTTTTCGATGAGGAAAATCTACTTGTAGCCATGCCAACAGCCATATCGGTAACAATACGACGCTATATACTAGATTTCTGTCATGCAATGGAGCAGCTGCCAACTCTTGGTATTAGGTTGGCAAAATCCTTTTCTGATGCAATCAGCAGCACATCTCTACTGGGAGGCCCAGTAGGTGCGCCGATTCTTTGGCGAGATCACGAACAGGTCAAAATCGCAACTTTCGGTCTGCAATTTGATGAGGGCCATTTCGCCACGTTCCACCTCTTCCTGCCGAAAATAGAACTAAACCATTCAAAGCGCTTCAAAGATGTAATCAGAGATACTGACGGTGAGATCGCAAAGGTTCTGCAAGAGGATATTGATAAATCAGTCAGCTCATTCAAATCCAAAGAAGGGACAAAAGGTGGGTTGGTCATCCTCGTTGGGTGCGGCTGGGGGCCAGGTTTGGCAACCGAAAGCATAACTTTCCGACATGACGGTTGGCATCTTGCCCATTTTCCCGCATCGGACCTCATTAGACTAAGTGGGCTGCCAGAAATTAGCTTGCGGTATCTATATCAGCTTTTGTCAGCAGAAAGCACACTGTTGGATGCAGGTGTAAACCTATGGAATGTTAACGGGATTGCAAACCTAATTGGCTGGGTTCGATCCAATAATGGGCATCTCGTTCCACATGCATCCTTGGATGGAGATCGCATCAGCCCTCGAAGGCCACTTCAGTTGATGATGCCCTCGAACCTACTTAGAGATGTAAGGGCTGAAGGTGACACGTTGTACGATGAGCACGTTGCCATTGACGTTCAAGGTAACTTGCATGGCCTAAAGAAATTTTTTGCCAACTCGTACTGGTCCAATGAAACTAAGGAAAAAGTTTACGTCTCACTGCGAGCCTTAAGGCAGGCAAAACTCTTGTCTGTGCATCGTGGGCATCACGACATCTGGTTAGGCGTGCATTGCCCAAACACTACGGACCGTGATCTAGAATACCGGCTATGGGAGATGTGCAACGAGTGGCTTGGACGCATTGGAACCGCGTTGGATAGCGATGGGCAGAACCAAAACGATATTGAAATTACGTTGGCATTCTTGGATGCCGAAACACCAGAGGACACCGCTCTGAAGGCTGGTCGTCTCGATCTGGAAGCACTAATAAAAGTCAGCTCCGATAAGGCTAACAACAAGATCGAAATAACATTTGGAAGTGGATTTCTGCTCGGTTTCAGGTCATCTGAAAACGTGGCCGAAGCAACCATTGTCAGGACGATTTTAGATGCGGTTCTTTCATACTCAAGTGATCAAGCTTCACCTCTCCGATTGGGAGAGCTTTTAGATGAAATAGTTCCCAACGAGGATGCTCGTTGCTTCCATCTGTTCGTGGCCCAAAATTTTGGTGATTTTCTTCGACACGATCTTCCAAAAGACGTCATAACTATCGAAAAAATTCCTGATGCAGCGACCAAGATCGGTCTTGGCTGGCGTGGTAAAGGTGTCTCGCAGGATGGGAATGTCTCTGGCGTAAGCGAGTGTTGTAAATTCCTTGCCTCATTGGTCGACGAACTGATTGAAGATGTAAAAGGTGCCTTAAAAAAATTTGAACGTCGGCCTCTCATTCATCGATTGCTTTACAACACGCTCAAGGCTGAGGAGAGTTCCGCACAATGGAGGCGCACATCCGCGGCCATACTTGGTCTGAATGGAAATACTCCCAGCACTTTAGCAAAATTTGTAGAGCACAATTCGCAATGTGTCGGTGCTAGTGTCGCCTGTCGAATACTCATTGAGATGGCGATTTGCGTTTGCCCCAAGAATGGCGATGAGCAAATCTCAGACATCGAACTAGAACACCTAATTGCAAAAATTGCTTTGATAGTGCGCTTTGGAGGCCTTTCTGACGCAATACGCTTCAACGCTCTGAAACCAGAGCTGAAAATCTCACCTCTAGGAGATGTTCTAGTTGAAGACGACTTTGGAAATTTTGTGGTCGAACCCATGCTGGAAAGGGTCGTAGGCGAGAACTTTGTTGCGGCATCAGCGAAGCAAGCCAAAAACTACGATGAGGCCGAAATAGTCCCTGAAACTGAGAGCAAGATCGATGCTGACTTTTGGAAAATTTGGACAGACGAATTCGGATTCAACTTGGATGAAGCCAGAAACATAATAGGCGCTTTAGAAGACATTGGTCTCAGTGAGGGGAGCTTGGTTTTGGAGCTAACTGAAGGTGAATTCGTTGAGAACGTGGTCTCAGGCCAAGTATCGGAAGCCGTAGCTAGGGCATTTTGGTCAGCCTTCTTGTTGCCGTCTCGTGACAATTGGGAGACCACTCCGGACGGTTATCACTTAAAGGATATCTATCCTTGGAAGTATGGCCGAAGGCTGTCAATTGTTACACGTCCAATCTTGGGAATGGATGTAGACGGATTTGAAAAGGCTGTGATTGCGCCAACTATTTTGCGTCGTGGCTTTGCTTATGTATTTGATGGGGCTTTCAATGGCTCCTTGGATCAAGACTTTTTCAAAACTCCCAAAATGCGAAATGACTGGTGGGGTGTGGCAAGCGAAGGTCATACCTTCAATGAAGGAGTGGCACAGAAAGTTGCTGACCAAGGATGGCATGTTCGCAAAGAGATCAAGCTAGAAGAGATTTTGAACACAAAGTTGGACAAAAACTATGGCGATGTAGATGTGCTGGCTTGGAATGATACCGCAAACAAAGTGTATCTTATGGAATGCAAGGATTTGTCTGCTGCGCGAAACTATTCCGAGATTGCAGCCCAACTCTCTGATTATCAAGGCGAAGGTAAGAAAGATAAACTTAGAAAACACCTTGATCGCGTTAATCTCGCCAAGGAAAATACTACAAAAATTGCGAAATTCTGTGGCAAAGAAAATCCAGAGATCGTTTCTTGTTTGATCTGTAGCGGCGTGGTGCCCATGCAGTTCTCAAAGAGTAAGGCACTGGACGACACATTTGTTGGCTCAGTGGAGGAATTCTTCAGTCAACATCAATGATCATAAATCAAGTGATTGAGCGTGCCTTTACAAGATCTATGGCTCGAATACAGGAATGTTTTGATCAACCTTGGGCACAAGACCCAGTTTTGAACATCGTGGGCCACGTTGGTTTCTTTTCTTCGGTGACGCAGACACCTGACTTGGTTGTGCAGGTTTCGACAGGTTGCCTAACCGCTCTGGAGGAATTGCAAGCTGAGACATCAGTCACATTCAATCTAGAAACCGCTCTGCAATGGCTGATCCTACATGAATTGCATCACGCTGATCTTGGGCATTTTGAGATGATGCGGGGCGTGCCTACCCTCAATCTCGTAGCCCGTGCTGAGGCGCAACCCGTATGCCTCAACACCCTGCCTCAAGATGATTGGCCAAAGATCGCACCATGCCTTGAACTGCAAGCCGATCATGATGCAATGGAAATGATGCTGGGTTCATTCGATGAGTTGGATGCGAGTGAACTGCGCGAACTCGTCGCCAGTATTACAGCCGCCATTGTTCTAATAGAGCAAGCCGGCGCCGGTCGTGAAGCTGATCTCATCACCCATCCAAAGGCGGCCACGCGCATTTTTCAACTGCTTGGTCATGTCGGCGAAATGTGGGCGATCCCAACGCAAGTGAACGGTGCGCCGTTGCCTCCCGAACAACAGATACAAGCGTTCAGCAAAGACGTGATCTTGCCTGCATATTTTGATGCAGTCTCTCTGGCCAAGGCAGCGGGAGCCGAAGCCATCACCGCCGACCTTGGGTCGCCTGAAGCGTTCTTTGCCGACATTGCAAACGCCAAGTTGCGGCGATGGGATGCCCTGATAACATCCGGGGCGCAGGAATGGGCGAGCCTTAAGTCTGTGAATGAACTTTTGCTGCCGCTTTTGCCGAATTACTTAGCATCCACCTGAACACTTAGAAGATGCCATTCACAATTGTCAGACGCAGACGGAACCTCATCTCGTTTTGGCAAAGCGTCGCGCTCTGGTGCGATCAAGACCACGAACTTATGTGGCCCAGCGTCATGGCGCTCTACAATCGGGTCTGGTTTAGCGTCTGCAGCGATGGGTAGAAGTTGGTCTCCGGCCTCAAGCTGGATCGTCAGGCTGCCATCAGAGACAAGCGGAAGGCTGTGCCACTTTCCAGCGTAGATTTGGAAGGCAGCCGAATATCCAGCATCTACGCAACTAAGCTGTAAACAGAACGGTTCACCTAACTTAATCGTCTCATCTGATGCGGTAGTCTCGCGGGCACGTTCCACTAACCCAAACGACGATTGTGAAAACCTCACCAGCTTCAATCTACCACTTATCGCATTTTGGTTGAGATGTTCATCCCATGCATTCGTATGCGGTTTAGGAAATAAATTGGGATCGACCGCGTTCGCTGCTGATAGATGATGTTCGGCGATCCATGCATGGATGAGCTTGGCCTTGGGTCGTCCAATTGTTCCGCTTCGGAAATTAGATAGATAGTCCGTTCCGGCCACCAATTCGTGTCCGAAGGCTTGCTCCATAATGGCTTCCACACTCGTGTTGGCGGCGTCTGCAATCGCGCGAGCCACGAGGTAAAGGGCAGCGCGGTCGGCTTTAGTGGCTGTCTTCCAATTAATATTCACATCAAAATCCTTGCCTAAAAACTACCCGATTTTACCCGCAACCTACGGCCAATACACGGTTATTCTAGGGTATCCAGATCACGAAGCCAGAACATTCGAGCTTTGGGTCTTGGGAATAATATCCCATAGTGTTCCACTTATGTTCTCTCGTAGTGAGGGATTAAAAGGAGACCTAAAAATCAGAGAAACGCCAGACGGCAGAAAGAGACAGGCTATGACCGAGACACCCCCAGAATTTAACCCCGAGACCGCACCACCTGCGCTGACGATTGATTGGGATGCCTATCTGCCGTTCTTTGAGAATGAAGACATTTCAGAAGAACATAAACGCGAGTTGATTGAGGCGCTGTGGACGATCATGGTCAGCTTCGTCGATCTGGGATTTGGCATTCACCCAGTCCAGCAAGCCTGTGGACAAGAGGTGAGTTTGCCTGAATTGCCCAAGGGTGATGTGGTAAACTCATCCCATACCAAAACAACATTTGAAAACGCCGCGCGTCCAGATGGGGACGCGCATCAAGAAAGGAGTCGATAATGGAAGCAAACCAAAGAGCAGTCATCTATGCGCGTGTGTCCAGTCTGGCACAATTGAAGAAGGGCGACGGCCTCGCTTCGCAAGAAAGCCGATGTCGGGAATACGCCCGCTTCAAGGGCTATGAGGTCGTGGAAGTCTTTCAAGATAACAAATCGGGCGGCGATGCAGACCGCCCAGCCATGATGGCCTTGCTAGACTTCCTGTCTAAGCAATCTGAAACCAGCGTCGTGATCATTGATGACATCAACCGTTTCGCGCGGGACGTTGTTGGACATTGGCAGCTTCGTGCCATGTTGGCGGAAGCAGGGGGCAAATTGGAAAGCCCGTCAATTGAGTTTGGCGAGGACAGCGACAGCATTTTGGTGGAGAACCTGCTGGCCTCGGTATCGCAACATCAACGCCAGAAAAACGGTGAGCAGACGAAAAACCGTATGCGGGGACGTGCGCTCAACGGGTACTGGGTGTTCCGCGCCCCGATTGGATATAAATTCCAGCGTGTTTCTGGACACGGGAATATGCTGGTGCGCGATGAACCCATGGCCTCCATTATTCAGGAGGCTTTAGAAGGCTTTGCTTCCCGCAGATTTGAGACACAGGCCGAGGTGAAACGGTTTCTGGAAAGCCAGCCGATCTTTCCTAAAGACTTCGACGATGGCACCATTCGGTTTGAGCGGGTGATCCGCCTCATGACCCGCATTCACTTTGCAGGCTATATTGAAATT
Organism: Thalassobius sp. Cn5-15; assembly: GCF_022347685.1. Classification (GTDB taxonomy): domain Bacteria; phylum Pseudomonadota; class Alphaproteobacteria; order Rhodobacterales; family Rhodobacteraceae; genus Thalassobius. The sequence continues at coordinate 584,842 of NZ_JAKRGF010000001.1, read as the reverse complement.
CCCGATTGGGATGTGTCTTTGCGCAAAGGCCATCATGAAGGGCTGATTTCGCTTGAGACCTACGAGACAATCCAGCAACGCATCAAGGAAGGCGCACGAGCGCCCGCACGCAAGGATATCAATGCCGATTTCCCTTTGCGTGGTTTTGTCTGCTGTGACGACTGCGGCACGCCTTTGACCGCCTGCTGGTCCACCAGCAAATCAGGAAAGAAACATCCTTATTATCTCTGCCATGCCAAAGGCTGTCCAAGCTACCGCAAGTCGATCCGTCGCGATGTTCTGGAAGGGGAGTTTGCGACTTTGATGCAGGGTCTTGCCCCCTCTGAGGGCATCTTTGCCTATGCTAAGGGCATGTTCAAAGATGCATGGTCTCAACGCTCGGCACAGGCCGAAGCGAACAGGCGCATATTGCGCAATGAACGTGATCAACTCACGAAGCAGATTGAAGCGTTCATGGACCGCATCGTCGAGGCGGATAGTCCTACAATCATCACAGCCTATGAAAAACGCATCGAAAAGATGGAGCGCACGAAGTTGATTTTAGACGAAAAACTGGAAAAACAGCCAGCAAAGGCGCATACCTTTGAACAATTGTTCGAACACGCCATGCAATTCCTCTCAAACCCTTGGAAACTCTGGGAAAGTGAAAATCTGCTAGGGCGTAAGAACGTGCTACGATTGGCCTTTGCAGATCGGATTTCATACTCACGTGAAAACGGACTTCGAACACCAAAAACCACCTTACCATTCAAGGTGTTAGAGGGGTTTTCTATCAATAAAAAGATAATGGCGGAGAGACAGGGATGCGTACTTGATGTTTAGATTTGGCGAAAAATGGACAAATTGACCAATTAAAACAACCGCTTAAAAGACATGGTGTCTTAAATATAATTTGGTAAATTTTCATTTTTCGTGTCAAAAGTCGTGTCAAAAGTCGTTCAAGTCAATCGGGGGATAATTTGGCATGGCCATCAGTCTGAAACTGTTCACGCACGGCAATTCCGAACCAGACATTGAGGCATTCGTGACCAACGTTAAGCGCATCGCGGACACAGCCGGTATCGAACTCAACATCGTTGATCTGGCAGGGGAGCCGATTGCCGCAATCCACAATCACATCCATGAGATCCCAACGCTGGTGATCGAGCAAGAGGGGGTAATGCCCGCATGCCGTGTAGGAACGGCGCCTTTTGATTTGCTTCAAAAGACAATAATGGATCGGATTTAGATAATAACATGATCCAAAAGGCTTGATTTTTTCCGGCATATTGGGCAGAAGTTAATCATCGGAAGATTTGGTTTCTTTTGGTTTACAACGAACCCCCGCCCGCGTGAAAACGTAGGCGGGGGTTTTCTTTTGGAGAACATCCATGACAGTCCAATATTATGAAGCCGGCCCACAGCGCGTGGTGGCCGTTATCGACGCCGTGGGCGATGTGACGCCATTTGTCGGCGTCGGTATCAGTGAGGATGTGACCCGCAAAAACGGCTTCGCCACAGGAACCCGCACTGACCGCAAGGATGAGATCCTGCGCGTCGGTATCCGCCGCATCCGTCAGGGCGTCATTGTGCGATCCGAAAAAATCATTGCCGCCAATATCGGGGGTCCGTGGGCAGACGTCGCCGGATTGACCGGAGCAATGGGCAGCAAGAAGCGCGTTCAGCTAATCACAGACGGCACCATCGACGCCGAATTTGCCGTGGTGTTCAAGCGATGGGAAGACATCACAGATGCAGAGCGCATCGAAGTCGCCCGTTATGACACTGTGATGGCGCAGGGCTTGGTCTCAATTGTCGATGAAAGCGACGGGGCGGCCGGCTACGGCTTCTATGCCGTCGAATGCTTGTCGCTCAACAGCGGCCAATATGCCATCCAGCTGATCGTGGACGACCCGTACTGATCCCCCAAAATTCAGGAGAATTGTCATGACTGTGGTGTATTCCAAGTCCGAAAAGAAAGGCACCTCGGCAAAGCCCGTTGTGCGTGATGTGGCTGTTGGTAACGCCGCTGGTGATGCAACCGCATGGATGCCCCTTGGCGACGGCGAAGTGACCTTTGCTGTCTACGGCGCGACCATCAACGGAACGCGCTATGAAACCGACCAGAGCGCACAGAGCCGCGAGGTGGCGCACTACCGCTGTGACGCAGGCTCTATCGCTTCCAGCGTCGTGATCGAAACCAAGCAGTCCTATGAGGACGACGATCAGGCGCGCGTCCTGACCACCATCACCGGCCCCGACTACGCCAAAAACATGGTCATGGCCGAACTGGGCGACTACGTGCGTCTGCGCATTCTCACCAAAGACCCCGCTGATGAGGCCGTCTACATGGCGATGGCCCGCCGTGGCAGCGAACAGTAAGCGAGGATTTACCGATGGCTGACACTAACCTCATCCCCGTTGACATCATTCCCGATCAGGCCGACCCGTTGGCGGGCGGGGCAGGTGGCGGTACCACCGGCCTTGCCTCTGGCGCCCTGTCGGGCAACACGCTGACGCTGACCGCCAACGATGGAAGCGTCATTACCGTGAACGTCGCATCGTTGATGGACGACACCAATCTGGCGCGCATCACCTCCGCCTCACTGACAGGGGTAACCCTGACCCTGACCCGCGACGACACAAGCGATGTCACCGTGGATCTGTCTGGCCTGCAAACCACTTTTGGTGCAGCCACTACGGCAGCCGACGACGCTACCGGCGCCGGCGGATCATCCACCAATGCCGCGCACGCCGACCACAAACACGCGGCGCAGGCGCCGTCTGGCGATGCCAACAACGCAATCACCGTGGGCACTGACGGCCTGCATTTCGTCACCATCCCAGATGAGGTGGTACGATCCACCACCAACCTGACGGGTGCCGCGCCAGCGGGTACTGAATGGGGCGTGAACATTGCCACCGGCGCCGCGTTTTTTGTTGACCCGTCCGGCAATTGGCAGCCCGTGCCGACGGCCACTGTGGACATGAACCTGACTGTTGCGGATGCGGCAGGAAATGACATGGGGCTTGCCCCTCTGTCGGCACCTGCATCGCCAGACGACGGCGATGTCCACCTTGAGGTCTACGATGATGGCGCGCGTTGGTTTACTCGCACCAATGGTTCGTGGGCAGTTTCCGCGTCGTTCACCGGCATGGCGGCAGTGTCTCCGGCCACGGGCATTAGTCCTGCATCTGACGACGCTGCCGGCGCCGTGGGCACCGTGGCGCGATATGCCCGTGAGGACCATAAGCACCCAGCACAGGCGCCGTCTGGCGATGCAGAGCAGTTGCTTAAGGCTGGATCAGACGGCCTGCACATGTTGGACCCTGATGACCTGATCTCTGTAGACGCAGACAATGATCTGGTTAAAGGTTCTGACGGCAAGTTGTTTGTGCCGGAAGACCGCAAAATTACCTTTCATAATGCAGCGGGATCAAACTTGGGGGCGGTTCCCGCAAATGCGCCAACTGGTGCCAAAGAAGGCGACATCCATGTTGAAGCCTACGATGATGGGGTGCGCTGGTTTGAATATTACGACACACCACCTCTCCCCGCTGGCTGGCAAACATCTCTGACGCACGTCAAGGCCGCAGGGAAAACCCGCGTCTTCATCCCTAACTCTGGGATGAACCCCAGCGCGTCTGGGGCGCCGACAGATGCAGAAGCTCAGGCCGTTGTGAATGCTGGTGGTGCGGCAAACTATGACCGCGTTTTCTATTACAACGGGACAGATGACAGTACCAATGATGCCACCTATGCGTGGCTGTCCGATCCAACCAACGGGAAATTGACCCGTATTCTGGAGCCGACCACCTCCGCAAAAGACCGCGTGTTTTTGAGCAACACGACCGTTGACCCCGACACTCGCCTACAGCCAACAGATGCAGAGGCGATCACCGCCATTGGCGCGGCAGTGGATGTGCTGGCATACTACACCGGCACCGACACCGCCACAGATCCAGTGACGCACGCATGGCATGTGGACGCCTCCGGCAACGTGTCGCGTGTAGAAACGCGCTCCCTCACCCCGCGCGGCAATACCGCTGTATCCGAAACCCTTGCTCGTGAGGGCGTTTACCGGCTCGACCACAACGACGATGCGTCGTATTCGATCACTCTGCCTGATGCTGTGGGTTCTCAAGAAGTGCGAATTGTGACCTCCGGTGATGGGGAGGGTATCCCCGCGAATGGCGGCGCGTCGGTTAATAGTGGATCGCCAACGCCATTTGATCCCGCGTCCGACATCACGTTGAACGCAAACGGTCAGACGATCATTCAGTCTTTCGTGGCTGAATACACAGGTCGCGTCATCACTATGGAGATTTATGGTGATGAGGACGCAGGAAATAGCCCGGGTGCCAGCAGCAATACGTTTCAGGTATCGCTTTATGAAGGCGAAGGGACTGGCGGCACCCTGATTTCGCAAAGCAGCAACGGTAATTTTGGAAGCACACGATACCTTGCATCATCGCTTGGCGGCGGGGCTTCGCCGGGGGAGTGGGATACTGTTCAGGGTCAGACCTACACGATGGTGATTGAGTATGTGAAAGTCACGGGGCCGATCTTCGAGATGCGGACCACAAACACAAACCCAGCACCCTTCACCGGATTTGATGTTATCGGGCCGAATGGCTCGCCGGTTGCCGGGCAGCAGCTTGCTGTTGAGTTTAAGTATAATGCTGGCGCCACCATCGAAGCCACAGATACAACCATTTCCGTGCCTTCCGGCCAGAAGCTGAATGGCGTGACAGACGGCACCTTTGACATTCCTACGACAGGCGGCATGGCAATCATTGTTGACGCTGGCGTTGGTGAATGGTCCGTAGGTCTGTTTGAGCCGGAAAAGGCGGCAGATCCGGCGCCCAGCACCACCAGTCAAGCAGTGACTGAGATTGTCCTAGATTGGACCGATGTAGCCAATGGCGGGACCGTCGCGACGGGCAAAGTCTGGAATACGCTATCGCCCGAATTTCAGGAAGTGACTGTCTATTTTGAAGGTCACGTCGGCTCCACATTTTACTTCCAAGAAGTCAGCGTTCGAGTTGAAGACTTGAAGACTGGCGGGTTTTTCCACGCTGTAGACGGCATACAAAACGCGGACTATAAGGCGGCGTTCAGCATCGCAGATATGACAACCGACGGCCTAGTGATCGACCTGCGGAATTGGGCCACACCTACTCGGGTTAAAATGGTGGCAAAACGCGCCCAGCAAGTTGTGATCCCAGAAAGCGAAGCAACCGTTGTTCATGATCAGAACAACTATCTGGATATTGGCAATAAGCGCATCCAGTGGGGCATTCAGCCGGGTAGCGACAGCGCGGATACCATTGCTCTGCCTCAACCCTTCGCGAACGCAAACTACTCACTCAGCTTCGCACTTGAAAGCGTAGGCTCCCCCGGCATCGCCATTTCATCTGGAGGTGATGTAGACTTCACCTATTGGATTGTATCCGGCAGCAAAACCACGACGCAGTTTCAAGTTGATCGCGACGACGATGTGAATAGTGCGCAACTCAACTGGACAGCAATTGGCGACAAGCCGTAAGCGATCTATTTGATGGCAGTGGCTCAAAACATCGTCGGCGGAAGTATATTTCCGCCGATGCAGGACAGCGCAGAGGTCGAAAACGTCAGGGTCGATGGCAATCATCTGGTCTTGACGCTGGTGGATGGAAAAGAGTTTCGTGCGAACCTCGCCTCCACCGCGCCCGCGCCGCCCTCAAGCGACGCCGGCAACCTCCTATCGACTGGCTCGGATGGTCGATATTTCCTCAAGAAAGAGGATGTTACACAATACACCCGTGTCACCTTCGGCAGCACCAATGCTGCGGTAGGTGAGCGAGTCAAAATGATGTCGGCGGGCAGCATGCTGTTGCCCTCGGCCCCCGCCAGTGCTGATGAGGTCTTGGTCACAGCATTTGGCGGCGTAGTGATGGTTGCCCCTGCGGGTGGCACCACGATCAACGGGGGCAACCCCAATTTCAAAATCTCTACTGGCGAAACTTGGCTGTTCGTCCTTGGTGCTGGCGCTGATTGGAAGTGCGTTCACTGGGGCGGCAAGGCGGCTGGGTTCATGTCTCTACCAACTGCACCGTGAGGATCTGAACGATGGCGTTTCAACTTACAGACCGACTGCCCCTTAACCGTGGTGGCACCCCAGGCGACGGCGACAGCGGCGACTACTATGTCGAAACCGTTACTGAACTGAAAAAGCTGATCGCGGCCATTTCCGCGGATGCAGGGAACCTGCTGACCAACGGCACCGATGATGGCGTGTTTTTGAACAAGGCGGCCGTTGAGGCGGCCGTGGACGCCGCCACTCTGGCCTATAACGCTGGCACCAATATCCTGACTTTCACCGACCACAACGGCGCCCCGACGACTATTGATCTGTCTGCGCTGACCACCGATGTCTATGTGAATGGCGCCAGCATTAACGGCGCAGGTCAACTTGTACTGACCGACAACGATGGCGGCACCGCTGACATCACCGTTGACCTGTCTTCTTACATCAACAGTGTGACCGACAACCAAGCGGCTGGCACCGTGACGCTGGCGTCCGCTGGCGGCAGCACTGTGGTCAAGAAAACCGCTTGGATGAGCGCCCCCACGGCGCCGTAAGGTATCTGATAAATGCCTTGGCAGCTTGAGGATCGCCTATCTCTGAACCGCAATGGCGTAGTTGGGGATGGGGATAGCGGTACTTATTACACCGAGACAGTTAAGGCCATGCTGAACCAGCATGCGCCTTACCTGCGCGACTTCACGGGCCAGTATTTGCTGGACCCTAACGAGGTCAACGGTGTGGGGGTGCTTGGCCCCAACGATCAGAGCCAGACGGCCGACTTGGGCGACGTGACTGCGCTGAACAACCTGGCAATAGGCGCGGGAATGACAAACTCTCTGGGGGGCTGGATCTTCCCGTTTGATGTGAAGCTGACCGGCGTTGATGCAATCCACGACAATTCCAACGGGCTGGCAGAGGCGTGGGGCTGGATGATCTGGCACACTAGCTTTTCATTCAACAGCAACAACGAGGCGTTTCAGGGGTTCCTTCTGAATGAATGCTCAACCGGCTTCGGGCTGCGCGATTATCAGAACCCGTCCAAGCAGCGCACCAGTGTCACCACAACCACCTCCGACATTGGCGGACCAACGCTGGCGGATGTGGTTATCCCCGCAGGCAACATGGTCACTCTGGGGGTAGGCGCCCCGACCGCACCAAGCGCGAACTATTTTGTCCGCGTGAACGCCGGAAATTTGAGGTTTGAACGCGCATGACCTTCCAAGAAATGACAGATCAGCTTTTGCCATATCTGGCGGGGACCGCCATTGTCGGGGGCGTCGGCGTGGCTATCGCTGTGAAGGGCATCAAGACAGACATCGCCAGCGTCCGTGAAATCGTGGAGCGCGGTTTCAAGTCTATCCACGAGGATATTCTGGAATTGAAGCGTGTGTCTCACGATCACGACGAGCGATTGCGCAAGGTCGAAATCAGCCAAGCATTCCGTGAAGGGCGCGACGGCGCTCTGGGGCACCCTGCGGAGGATGCAGATGGGTAAGCACCCCGACACGATGGCAGAGGCGTTTTGCCAAGCCTACGCTCAAATGCTGGATGCCAAAAAGGCATATATCCACGCTTTCAGCAATGTCGCGGGTGAGTTCTTTGATGCCAACGGCGGCGTGGGGCGACGCCATGAAAACATGATGCGCCGGAAAGGCGTCAAGCCGCGTATCAACGAGTTGCTGTCCCAGCGGTCGATGGCAAGCGAAAGCCGTGTCCGTCATGAGTTTGAGGCAATCGCCTTTGCCAAAATCACCGATGTGGCGACTTGGGAAACCAAGGAATTACTGGATGATGAGGGCATGCCGATTGTGGACGACGCAGGCAATCAACAGATGGTTTCGCACCTTCAGCTGATCGACAGCGACGAGTTGTCGCCCAAGGTTTCGGCGTCGATCAAGAGCATCAAGCAGACCAAGTATGGCCTTGCGATTGAGATGCACGACAAGCTGGCTGCGCTGAATAAACTGGCGCTGACCCACCCAGCACTGCAGGGAAACAAAACCGGCGGTGATGGCGACGATGATGTGCCGGTGCTGACCCTGTTCAACAGCGAGAACGGCGACATTCAGGCTGAGCTGGAGGATCTGCAAAATCGCGAGGATCTGGCGGCCGCCACGCAAGACGACGAGGAAGACGAGTAGGATGCAGACCGTTGCCTTGGGCTTACAACCAAAGCAAATCCAAGCATTCAATTCAAAGGCAACAGAGATTTTGTATGGGGGGGCCGCTGGTGGCGGGAAAAGCCACCTGATGCGCGTGGCCTCAATCGCTTGGGCAATGGAAATCCCAGGTCTGCAAATCTATCTGTTCCGCCGTATCTTCGATGATCTGGTGAAGAACCACGTAGAGGGTCCGACCGGATACCGAAACCTGCTGCATCCGTGGGTCGAGCGCGGCAAGGTCGAGATCATCGAAACGGAAATCCGGTTTTGGAACGGCAGCAAGATCCACCTGTGTCACTGTCAGCAGGAAAAGCACCGCTTCAAATATCAGGGCGCTGAAATACATGTCCTGTTGATTGATGAGTTGACGCTGTTCACGGATAAAATCTACCGCTTCCTACGCAACCGTGTTCGCATGACAAACATCAAGTTGCCCAAGAAATACGAGGGGCGTTTCCCTCGCATATTGTGCGGATCGAACCCCGGCAACGTCGGGCATTTGTTCGTGAAGAAGACCTTCATCGACGGGCAAGAGCCTCTGCGTATCTACCGCACGGCCCCGTCAGAGGGCGGCATGATGCGCCAGTACATTCCGGCGCGTCTGGACGACAACAAGGAACTGTTAAAGGCCGACCCGAATTACATGGATCGTCTGTCTGGTTTGGGGTCTGACGCGCTGGTGAAGGCTATGCGGGATGGCGACTGGAACGTGATCGACGGCGCATTCTTCGACCGCTGGGATGAAGATACGCATGTGATCAAGCCGTTCCGCATTCCGGCGGAATGGACGCGCTTTCGTGCGATGGACTGGGGCTATGCAAAGCCATTCTCTGTGGGCTGGTACGCTATCGCTGACGGCAGATACGGCGCGTTCCCGCGCGGTGCTTTGATCCGGTATCGGGAGTGGTACGGGATCAAGACAGATGAGCATGGCAAATTTGAGGACGACAAAGGTGTGCGCCTCGATGTGGAGGAGGTCCGCGACGGCATCTTGGCCCGATCCAAGGGCGAACAGTTTGCCTATACCGTGTGCGACCCCGCGATGTGGGGCAGTCAGAGCGGCCCGCCGCCCGCCGAAACCCTCTATAACGAGGGCGGAAAGGGCATCAAGTCGCTGAAAAAGGCGAATAACGCGCGTGTCGGCACGGGCCAGAACCCATCTGGCGGCTGGGATCAGATGCGGGCGAGGCTTAACGGCCAGATGTGCAGCGACGGGCAGAAGCGCCCGATGTTGTATTTGTTTCAGAACAATATCCATGCGATCCGCACAATCCCCGCGCTTATCCACGATGAGGACCGGCCGGAGGATCTGAACACAGACATGGAAGACCATTGCGCGGACGAGGTTCGGTACGCTTGCATGAGCCGTCCGATCATCATCAAGCGGCCGCAAGACAAACCCCGCGCACCGCGGGCGGGGCATGTCGAAAGCGGAACTATGATTGCGCCGCCTCTCGGCACCCCCGAAGGCTGGCAGGCACCCCAAAAGGATCTGGATAGATGAACGTAGCCGTCACGACGGGCGAAACCGGCATTGATACCCGTGAGGATGCCTATGGCACCGACGCCGCCAGCACGCACAAATACTGGATAACAGAGATTGAACTGGCGAAGCGCGCGCATTCGCAATGGTTCAATCAGTCCGCTGATCTGGTGAAGCGTTACCGTGGTGAGAAGAAGCAGCGCGGCCGCAACCAAATGAACCTGTTCTGGTCGAATGTGTCCACGCTGCAGCCGGCGTTGTTCCAGAAGATGCCGAACCCAGCCGTGGAGCGCCGCTGGAAACAGCGTGACGCCGTATCGCTCATGGCTTCGACTGTACTGGAGCGCGGCATTGCATTCATGGCCGACAAACACGACGCAGAGGGTCATGTGAAGGCATGCCGCGACGACTATTTGATCACTGGTCGGGGCGTCCTCAAGGTGATCTATCGGGCGAAGGTTGATGAGGGGCGCCAGCCTACCGAACAGGAGATCTACAGCGCCATTCTAAGCGGGCAGGAGCCGCCCCAGCCGGTGCCGCCCAGCATCAAGAGCCAGACCGTGCGCCTTGAGCATGTCGCGTGGAACGATTTTCTCTGCAGTCCAGAGGGCGTTTGGCGCAAGAAGCGCTGGGTTGCGTTCCGGTCGCGGATGAACCGCAAAAAGCTGGTGGCACGGTTTGGCAAGAAGGGCGAGGTGGTTTCCTTGAACCAAAGCCGCCTGTCGCAGACAGAAAATGAGAACAACCCAGCCGCCCAGATGTTTCAAGAAGTGGATGTTTGGGAAATCTGGGATCGCGAAGAGCGCAAGGTGATCTGGATCACTGACGGCTACACTATGGGGCCACTGGACGAGAAAGACGACCCATACGGGTTGGAGAATTTCTTTCCGTGCCCCAAGCCAATCCAAGTGATCGAGACATCCACAGACGCAACGCCGGTGCCCGAATACACGCTGTATGAGGATCAGGCGGCCGAGGTGAACCGACTGACAAACCGGATCTATTCGCTTTCGGACAAGATCCGCGCAGTTGGTGCTTTTGCAGGTCAACACCACGAAAAGCTATCGAAAATCCTGACCCAAGAGGACGGCACACTGGTGCCCATCGACAACTGGATGTCGATGATGGAGGGGCGCGGCCTGCGCAACCACATCGAATGGGCGCCGATCCGTGAAATGGTGGAAACGCTGCACCAGCTGCAGCAGAGCCGTGATGTCGCAAAGCAGGATCTGTATGAGGTGTCCGGTATTTCGGATGTGGTGCGCGGCGCGTCTGACGCAGCAGAAACCGCGACGGCACAGCGGATCAAGGGCCAGTTTGCCACCCTGCGTCTGGATGAACGCAAGCGCCTCATCGCCCAGATGATCGCAGAGGCTTGCGGGATCATGGGCGAGTTGGTCGCAGAGCATTTCGAGGCGCATATTTTAGCCGCTATCTCCGGTGTGGAAATGGCCGAAAATCAGATGCGGAAGCAGGCGGAAATCACCCGTCTGGCTTTGGCTGGGGATCAGGCTGCCGCACAGCGCATGTCGAATGACCCGACGTGGGAGGACGTGGTGCAGCTGTTGCGCGACGATTACCGCCGATCCTTCGCGATCCGTATTGAGACAGAAGACACCATTGAGGTGGACCGTCAGGCCGATAAGCAGCAGCGCATTGAGTTCCTGACGGCCTTTGTCCAGCTGATGCAGGCCATGAACGCGGTGGTCGCCGGTGGGGCTATGACCTTCGATATGGCGAAGGAGATCATCATGTTCTCAGTCCGCGGCTTTAGCCAAGCGCGGGATCTGGAACAGGTTCTGGAGGACATGCAGCCACCGCAGCAGCCGGATCAAGGCCCAAGCGATGCAGAAATGAAGATGCAGTTGGAGCAGCTGAAAGGTCAGATCGACCTATTGAAGCAAGCGCGCGACCACCAATTCCAAGCAGCAGAGGGCGACAAAGAACGCGCTGCGCAGGTGGCCGCTGAGCAGATCCGCGCCGTGGAGGGCGGCAAGGAGCGAGGGCTGCGCGCCCATGAGAAGGCCGCAGACATCAACATCCAACGTGAGCAGATGGCAACACAGGCTCAACAGCAAAAGGAGAGAAGCAATGCCCCTGTATCTGGTGGTAACAGCTGATATTGACGGCGCCCGCCGTGACTTGGAGCAGAACAACAACCTGCAGGCGCGTGGCCGTGACCGTGGTTTTCTGCCCGATGGGCGTCAAGTTCTGATCATGCACGAGAGCGCCGTGGCGAAATCAGCGCACGGTTTTGAGCTGGAGGGTTTCGAGTATCGCTTAACCCCCAACACCGGCGTGCACGACAACCAACTGAACGCAATGGTGGTGCCGCAATGAGCCGCTTGTGTGATCCAGATAAGTTCGGCCGCATCTTCGCCAATCCGGTGCCTGCGCCGCCTGCGCGCAAAGCCCGTGGCAGCTATGACAAGCGGTCGCGTTCAATTGGCGCCCCGCGTCTGGTCCGCGACCAAATGGACCCGATTGTCTCCCAAGGCGACGGCCAGACTTATGACAGCAAATCCGCCTACTACCAGCACCTGAAACGCGATGGTCTGGAGATCGTGGATGCCAAGCCTGAACAGCCGGTGATCGAGGACAAGCCGGTTGTGACGACCGAAGACGTAAAGAACGCCTTTGAGCAGTCAGTGGCAGAATTGAACCGATAAGGCGTTCGCGCCTTTTTGAATGAATGACGCGCCCTTTTGGGGCGCTTTTTTTATGGAGAGCGAAACAATGGACACCCAAGCAGAGAGCAACAACGAGCCGCAGATGTCGATGGCAGAAGAAGCCACCAAGTTGATGGAAGAAAGCGCGGCTGAACTGGCCGCTGGCAATGAGCCAGCCCCCGCCAAAGCGGCAGATCCGGTGCCAGCAGAAACCCCTGCGCCCGACGCAGAGGTTCCAGCGCAGGAAGCGCCCGAAACGCCGGCTCAGACCGAGGAAGCGCCCGCCGCAGACCCCGATAAGGGGCAGCAACCCGAAGATACGCCGGCCAATACTGAGAATGATCTTCTGGCAGGGCTGAAATCGCTCAATAACGAGGAGCGCGAGGCGCTGGCAAAGCTGCCCGCTGAGGCGCAGGCGCCAGTGGTGGATTTCATCAAGCGGCGTGAAGCCGATATGGAGCGCGGTTTTCAGAAAAAGACGATGGATATTGCGGATCTGCGCCGCGATTATCAACCGTTGCAGGACATGTTTAAACCGCACATGGATCAGCTGCGCCAGATGGGAGCAACGCCGTTCACCTACATCAAGCGCCTGACCGATCTGGATCAAATGGCGTCAAATAACCCTGATGGCTATGTCGATTTTATCTTGGACAACTTGAATATTGACAAGACCAAGCTGATTGAGCGGCTGGGCGGCAAGACCAAGAGCGACGAACCAGATGATTTCTGGGGCGTTGACGCGCCCGCGGCACCTCAGGCGCCAGCACCCGCACAGCAGCCCCAAGCGACCCCTCAGCCGGCGCCACAACAGCCGCAACAGCAAATGTCATTCGCCAATACGGCTAATCAAGTTGACAATCCAGCCCTTGCGCAGGTACAAGAATTTCAGAATGCTATGGAAAATGGCGTTCTGAAACATCCGCATTTCAACATGGTCCGTCAGGACATGGCAGCACTTGCGAATGTTTATCCGGGCGATGACCTTTCTGAATTGTATCGGAAAGCCTGCCTCGGCCGGAGCCTTATCGCGGAAGCCCCGCCGTCCCTCCCTGCAGCGCAGGGCGATGAGTTTGAGGCAGCCCGCAAAGCAGCAGCGCGCGCACAGACGGCATCCTCCGTTGCCTCATCTGAGCCGGCAGCCCCGACAGCACCAAATTTTGACGACATGTCCTCTGCCGAAATCTTTGAGCATTTCGCGCAAGGCGGTCGCTGATAACTCTCGTTTAGGAGAACGGCCATGTCTGCGCCAAACGTCAACTACGGTGAAGCTACCGTAATGACCCTGAACAAGCTGAAAAAAAAGATCTACGACAACGTGACCAGTCACGCTGCGCTGCTTCGTCGCCTGAAATCCAAGGGCAACATGATGAAGGAAGACGGTGGCCGTGAGATCCAGCTTGACATCGAATACGCCGAAAACCAGACCGTAAAGCGGTACTCTGGCTATCAACAACTGGACATCAGCCCGTCCGAAGTGTTCACCGCCGTGACCTTCCCGTGGCGTCAGATGGCTGTTGCCGTCACCATGTCCGGTCTGGAAGGACTGATCAACAGTGGGGACAGCGCGCGCTACAACCAGTGGGGCCGCCGGATCGACAATGCGATCAAGTCCATGACAAACGCCATTGCGTCCGATATTTATTCGGATGGCACGGCCGATGGTGGCAAGCAGATCGGCGGCTTGCAGCTGCTGGTGCCCGACAACCCGCTCAACAACGTAGGCGGCATCGACGCGAACGTGTGGGACTTCTGGCGTAACGGTGTGTATTCGTTTGCGGCAAACGGTGTGACCCCCGGTCAGAACCGCATCCAGTCCGCAATGAACTCGATGTATCTGAACACCACCCGTGGTTCGGATCGCACCGACCTGATCGTCTGCGACAACACCTACTACTCCTATTATTGGGAAAGCCTGCAGCAGATCCAGCGGATCACCTCTGCAAATGGCACCGCCCAAGCAGGTTTTGAAAGCCTGAAATTCATGGGTGCGGATGTGATGTTCGACGGCGGCCTCTGGGGATACGCGCCTCCGGGCATGTACTTCCTGAACACCGACTACATCTACTTCTGCACCCACAAAGATCGGGACTTCACCCCGCTGGATAAGCGCGGTTCCATCAATCAGGACGCTGAAACTCAGCTGATCACCTGGGCGGGGAACATGTGCATCAGCAACCGGATCTTGCAGGGCCGGATCGTCAGCTAAGGGGTAGGGGCTTCGGCCCCGCCTCATCGTAATCTCAAATCAGAGGACAGTATCATGACTGCCACCCCGATCACTGAGAAGTTTCATCCCGTCGAAACGGTTGCTGGCCTGCCGGCAATGAACCGCGTCCATGATGCGGATGACTTCATCAACGAACGCTATCTGGCCTCCGCGGGTCAGATCATCGACTGCACCTTCCGCAACAGTTCCGCCCGCGCCATGCTGGTGAAACTGCCGACTGACGCAAAGTATGGCGACTTTCTGGCGCTGAACGGTGACGACTTCACCACTACCCGTCTGGATGGGGCAAATGCCGGCGTCCGTATCGGCGTCTGCACCGCTTCGGTTGATCCCCAGCGCAACAATCTGACCAAGGATCTGTATGGCTGGATTATCATCGAAGGCCGTACCATCGCGCGTCTGGATGCAGGCGTCACCAACGGTACGGAATTGAAAAACGCCCCCGGCAATCTGGGTCTGGGCATGGCCGCTGGCGCCGTGGATCTGGGCGCCGTGGCAATGTCGGACACCGCAACCGTGCCCGACACCGTTTCGGTTCCCGACAACCTGCCGTCCTACGGCATTGGCTTCGGTGAGGTGTATGTGAAGGGCTAACCCCCGACACATCGCAAGAAATCAACCAGCCCCTCCGGTTCGCGCCGGTGGGGCTTTTATTGGAGAGCATGACATGAACACCCTTCGCCAAAACTTTGAGGCACCCGAAGCTGGCACTGCCTTCTTGGGCAGCAACGCAGGCGTACCGACCCAAGCGGTTGGCGTGATCCCGCAGTTTTACATGGGCACCGAAATTGACGGCAACGCCAGCCGCCGACAGGGCCGCATCATCCACAAGAACGTGGAAATGGTTCTGCTATTGTTCGCTGGCAGCAACAACCAAAGCATTCGCCGCAAGGTGTTGCCGGAAGATCAGAAAGCATATGCGCCGCAATACCGCGCGTTCAAGACGCAGAACGCACAGGTTCCTGATGGCACGGCGTTGACCGAATGGCCCAGCATCGACCGCGCGACCGCCGAAACCCTCAAGCTGATGAATATCCTGACCGTCGAACAGCTGGCAAATCTGTCTGATGGTCAGTTGATGGATTTGGGCATGGGCGGCGGCAAGTTGCGCCAGAAGGCAATCGACTGGCTGCAGATCAGCCAAGGCAACGCCGACGCAATGCAGATGGCTGAAAAGCTGCGCGAAATGCAGTCGCAGATCGACGCACTGACGCGCGACAACGAGGCGCTGCAGACCACGGTTGAGAACCAGAGCCGTGTCGCTGAAATCGCCGCCAACGTGTCGGGTAGCCGCAACCCCCTGACATCTGGCCTGCAGGCGCCCTTGAGCGAACCGGCATCCGACCCGTCGCTGGATCGCATGCTGCTGGAAGCCAACGGCTTGGACCCCAGCAACGCGGCGGCCGCAGCTGACGTGCAGCAAAATCAGGGTTTGGACACCTTCGATGATGGTGAGCTTGAGCCGCTGGAACTGAACAAAGCCATTCTGGAGGCTGAGTAACACTATGCCTTTCAGCCGCAGCATTCTGGAAATCGTCAACGAGGCGTCGGCCTCTGCATCTGTTTCGGCGTTGCCCGCCATCTTTGGCACTGCAGCGATTGCCGCCCCGACTGACGAAACCACGCGGCGTCTGAAAGGCGTTATTCACGACGCTGCACAGTTTCTGAACCGTGAAACCGTGTGGCAGAGCCAGTGGCGCACCGCGCAATTCACTGTGCCCGCGGGCGACGAAAGCGTTCCGTTTCCCCCCGATATGGACCGCATTCGTTCCAACACCTTTTACACGCAGAGTCACCAATATGACCGTGTGCATGGCAATGCTACGGCTGAGGAATGGCGCTATCTGAAATCCGGCAACTACAGCCCGTTTGTGGATCGTTTCCGCATCGGCGCAGACCGGATCTTCATCTATCCCACGCCAAGCGATCAGATGGTGTTTGATTTCGAGTATGTCAGCGGCTTTCCGTGGGTGGACATCAACGGCTATTTCCGTGGCTTCTGCACCAGTGACGATTTCCGCAGTGTGTTCGATGATTTCGTCCTCAAGCTGGAACTGAAATGGCGCATCCTGCGCGAATTTGGCGAACCCTATGCGGAAGAAAAGCAGGAGGCAGACGAGGAGTTTGCCAAGCGCAAATCGCAGGAGGCGGCCGCGCCGTCTATCCGGTTTGGTAGTCGCGATAGTAGCGGTCTGGCGGGCTACTATGAAAGCAACACAGTGGTGCTTGGATAATGCCTCAACCCACCATCAACACCACTGTCACAGAAAACCGTCGCCGCACTCGCCCTTATGACGCCAAAACTGGCATTGCCAACGCCTTGCAGTCCATCCTTGACTACATCGTGTCGCCCTATGTCACAGCCGTGAATGTCGGGGATCTCAAGCCGACTGTGAACCCTACGCCAGACGCGGGTTGGCTGCTGTGTGATGGCAGCACATTTGATGCAGCGGCCAATCCTGAATTGTCCGCATTGCTGGGCGGGAATACCCTGCCTGACTTCCGTAACCGCGTTCCTATGGGGGCTGGCGGCGCCTATGCCGCACTCAGCACCGGCGGCGCGGCCAGTGTCTCGCTTTCCGTTGCGCAGCTGCCCCCGCACGATCACCCCGTCAATGACGCAGGGCACACACACACGGTCACAGATGCAGGACACACCCACACTGAAACTGGGGTGGTGCAGACTGCAGAGGCGGCAGTGGGCGTCGGGCAGCCGGTATCGGCGCCAGCGCCCGCGACAACCGGACCCGCGCAGACCGGCATTACTATCAACAACGCACAATCTGGCGTCACCGTGGGCAATGCTGGCGGCGGCGATCCTATCGACATAACACCCCCGTATGTGGGCATTTACTGGTGGATAAAAACATGAGGCGCATCATCCCAGAGATAGCGGGGCGCCCCCGCCAGCAAGACACTCCTGCAATTCTTCCCGTCAACGGAATGGACGCGGCCGGTTGGGAATACTCGCTGCCCGCTGGCACCGCCTCACTGCTGGATAACTGGTTCATCGGCCGCAATAACGAGGTGACTATCCGTAAAGGCTGGCAGAAGGTCGGGCAGTGTGCGTCAAACATCGCCTCTACGCTCATGCCATACGAGTTGAACGGCAAGTCGCAGTTGCTGTGCAGTAGCCAGGGGATAATTACCGACGCACTGACTGGGCAGAGGATCTTTGTTCATGGTCTAGGCAGCGCCAAGGCATCCTATACCCATATCTCAAACCACCTTGTCGTAGCGACGGCCGGCAAGCTGTTTTCCTACAATGGCACCACCTTTCAAGAAGAAGTCTGGACAGGCGGCCCCACGGCAACGCGCATTAGCGGGGTGCTTTCGCACAACGAACGGTGTTTCTTCTGGGCTGAGGACAGCGCCGATTTCTGGCATGGCGAAACGGGCGCAATCCGCGGGAATATGACCCTATTCCCACTGTCGCAGCTGGGCAGTATTTCAGGCAACATCGTCAGTATGGCGTCGTGGACGGTTGACGCTGGACATGGCTCAAACGACGTGCTGGTGATCATGACCAGCAAGGGCGAGGTGATCGCTTACGAGGGGATCGACCCAAGCGATGCAAGCGACTGGCGCCTTACCGGCCGCTTTAAGCTGCCGGATGTAATCCCGTCACGCCGCGCTGCGTTCAAGCATGGCTCAGACCTTCTGATCCAAACGAAATCAGGCGTGATCAGTCTGTCGAGTGTGTTCCGGTCTGCTGAATTATCAGCGGTACGCAACTTCTCTGAGCCGGTGGATGCGCTTTATGTGGATCGCGCTTACTTAGGAAACTACGGGGTTTGGGTTGGGCTGCAAGATCCGCACGGCAAAATGCTGATCCTCAATCAAGAGAGTAGCGACGGAGAGATCCACCAATATGTGAAGTGCCTAGAGGCCGGTGTGTGGGTGCGCTTTACCGGCATCGGCGCGGTGGACTGGGCTACTTTCGATGGAAAGATGTATTTCGTCACTAAGGGCGGAACCATTGGGGAGTTCTGGACCGGAGAAAAGGATTACCTCAGCAGCATCACCGCGTTTGCGGCGCTTGGGGGAATGTCACGGGAGCAAGAGGCTTCAGTTTCTATGGTCCACAATCTGTTCAGTTGTGACAGGCAGATCATGATCGAGGCCAACATCATCAATGGGCAGGACGACACCATGTCGATGTCTACGGCGATCATTCCTGCATCGCCCTCGGCGTTAAACAATCTGCCTATCAACGGTCGCGGCGACACGTTGCAGCTGACTATCACCATCGACAACGGAGAAGGGGCGGTCAAATGGCGGAAGTGTTCCGTTCGGATGAAGCAGGCCAGAGCGCGGCTGTAGTCGGGCAGCTGGTCCTGCGCGCCGACCGTGTTGTTGCGGATTGGGTGGCAAAAAGACTGTCGGCAACCCCTTGGGCGGGTTCCTTCGCGGCCATTGGTGTGCTAGATAAAAATCGAAGTGGATTGATCGCAGGCGCGGTCTACCACGGGTTCGACGGCCGCAACGTGATCATGAGTATTGCGGCTGACAGCCCCAATTGGTCCCGAAAGGGCATCCTTAAATCGTTGTTTCACTACCCCTTCAATAGCCTCGGCTGTCAACGGGTCACTGCCACTGTGGACGAAAGCAATCATCGTTCACTACGGCTGTGCCGTGGCCTTGGCTTTGTTCAGGAGGGGATAATCCGGCAGGGCGCAGACGACGGCGACGTTGTTCTACTGGGCCTTCTCAAAGCTGAATGTAGGTTTCTCTAATGGGCAAAACACCTCGCATGCCAGACCCAATTAGCCCTTGGGACATGGCCGCAGCGCAAAGCCACTACAACCGCCTGAATAGCTATGGCCCTAACGGCAATGTGGTCTACGGCCATGTCGGTGATGATGGGCAGTTCGTTGCGGGTCGAGGAGGGCGCGATCAACAACAGGCGATGCAGACCGAAGAAACCGAGTTCCAGCGTCAGTTGCGCGAAGGCAACGAGGCCGGAACCCTTGGGTTGCAGAGCGCCGTTCTCGGCAGCTACGGACTTGATGGTGAGGGCGGCGGGGCGCTACCCGGGGTGCCTCAGATCGAAGATCAGAACGGTATCGCGCAACAGTATTTCGACGCCAATGTGGGCCTGTTGACGGAGCATTTCGGGCGCGATCAAGAGCGCATGATGGGGCGTATGCAAAACCGCGGCTTGCCTGTTGGATCTGCCGCCTACGAAGACGGCATGCGTCCGGTCATGGATGCGCAGAACCGTGCGCTTACCGGACTTTCTGCAAACGCCATCAATTACGCAGGGCAAGAACAGAGCCGGCGCTTTGGGCTTGGCCGACAGGCGCGTGACAGTGCGATCAACGAAATCACAGGCGTGACCTCTGGCCGCTTTTCTCCGTCGCCATTGGTTCGCGGTGGATCACCCAGCAACATCGACGTGGCCGGTATGATGCAGAGCAATTACGATGCTCAAATGGCGCAAGCCAATGCGCGTCAGGCTGGTCGCAACGCAATGTTCGGCAATCTGTTTGGGATTGCTGGCGCTGCGCTATCCGACCGTCGCGCCAAAACAGACATTCGCCGCGTTGGGAAAACCGATGGTGGCCTACCCGTCTACGTCTACCGATACAAAGGCGACAGCACCATGCAGATGGGCGTTATGGCCCAAGAGGCGCAGGATAAGTTCCCAGAGGCTGTTGTGGAGCGCCCCGATGGGCTGTTGGCTGTAAATTACGGGGAGATCCACTGATGAGCGGACTTGCTGAGGCATTGGGTATATTTTCTGGGCGCATGGGCGCGGAGAAGGAGCGCCGCAGTGCTGACACTATGAGCAAAGGCGCTCAGCGTGGCGCATCGCTTGCAGACGCGCTGTCGCACACCGGCGGTTCGCTTTCGGGCGGCGGGGTATCATCCCCTTCGATGTCCCCCCGAACCAAGCCCAAAAACTCTGGCCCCAATCTTGGGGACGCGATCAACGCAACCGGCACCAAAATGGGCGAGGGTAATTCATTCATGGATCGCATGCGCAAACCGGAAAACCGTGCGCGCATTGCAGAGGCGCTGGGGTATCTGGCGCAGTCCTATGGTGCCAGCCCCAACAACCCGTCGAATATGGCGGCACAGCGCATCCGTGGGCAAATGGCCGACGACAAGGAGAGGCAGGAGCGTCAGCAAATGATCGACTTTCTGCGTCAGTCGGGCAAGGCGGTGCCGGGTGCTGAGTTTTTGGAGAATAGCCAGATCCAGAGCATGATCTTGGCGGGGGCGAAGCCCAAGCCGCCGCGCGTCGGCCGCGGCGGTGGTGCTGGCGGCAACGGGGCAATTTCTGGCATCAAAAATCAGATGAACAACAGCCTTGCGGCTGCACTTGCAGACGGTACGATTTCCCCAGAAGAACAGGCGGGTCTTGATGCGTTGAAGTCCCAACTGAACCAAGCTCAACAATATCTTGCCGGTCCCGAAAAGAAGTACAAGCCCAGCGTTTTCGACAAGAGAAAAGAGCATTTGGATGCGCTCTACCACGGCAACCACATTACTTGGGATCAGTATTTCACCGCGCTGCATCGTCATGAGCTAGAGGAGCCTCTGTCTCTTGATGGGGAGGCGCCACCCTCAGAGACCACGCCTCTCCCGCGCAACGGTGGAAGCCTACCCAAAAACGGCACCGCAGCAGACCCGCTAGGCATTCTGGACTAAATCATGGCAAATATCACAATTGCAGAAGTGCGGGCTAAGTACCCGCAGTATAAAGACATGTCCGATGGAGACTTGGCCGATGCGCTGCATTCCAAGTTTTACCCCCAGCTGGACAAGGCCGATTTCTACGGCCGCATTGGCTACAGTTCCACCGAAGCCGGTAGTTTTGCAGGCCGGCCAGCCCTTGACGCTTTGGCGCAGGGTATCAACCCACAAGGTCAGGCTGTCGCAAGCCTAGGCCAGCACGAACCCAAGGTAGCCCTCCCAGGCGTGGATAGCCCGATTTCTCGCGCTGCCCCCGGTCTGGGCGCGCCGATGGGAACCGGCACCCCGCCCGTTCTTCCCAATCAAGCGCCCATGAAACCGGACCCTCCTCGCTCTCCATCCGGCTTGTCTGAGGCGCTTATGGCGGCAGAGCCGGCGGGGCCGGTGCAATCTACGACCGGCATCCGTGATCAGGAGGGCCGCGAAATCGTCAGCGTCGATCCGCACACTGGCGAAATCACCTATGCCAATCCAGCAGAGACACCGGCGCCAGAGGCAGATCCGTTCGTTGGCGAGGGGCTGGGTCCGCTTGCAAGGCGCCGCGGTCAACAGTTTGCACAGGGCGCGACCGAAGGCGTTGCGTCCTTGCCCGAAGCCCTTGCTATTTCCGCATATGGTGGTCAGCTGTCCCGCCGTGACCGTGCGGGCCATGTGGCAGAGCGTCAGATGCAAATGGTCGCTGAAATGGATCAGGCACTGGCCGATCCGTCTTTGGCGCCAGATGCCCGTGCCTTCATTCTGCAGCGCCGCAATGAGATCGCTCAAGGCATTGCGCGCATGAATGAAATGGCGCAGGCCGAGGTTGTTCCCGCAGAGGAAACCGATCTGTTCAAGGCTGGCGATAAGGTGCGCGACAAGTCGGCCGAAGCCTTCGGCACCCCAGATCCGCGCGACACAGGTTTCTGGTCGCAGGTTGCACATGGCGGCGGCAACATGGCCGCTATGGTGGCGGCCGGTGTTCCAACGATGGGTGTAGGCGGCGCCGCAATGGGTGCGTCCATGAACGCGCAGCAGCTTTACAAAGAGGCCAAAGAAGCGGGCGCCGACGATGATGTTGCGCTGCAGGCCGCGCGCTGGGGCGGGATCATCGGCAGCGCCGAGATTGTCCCGATCACCCGCGCCTTGAAACTTCTACCCAGTGGATTGCGCAAGAAGGCGACGAACACTGTCTATAAACGTGCTGCGCACATCGCCGGATCTGCAGGTGAGGAAGCGGCACAGGAATATCTGGCACAGGTCGCTAACAACATGGTGGCTAGCGGCCTCTATGACCCAGAGCGTGGCTGGACAGAGGGTGCACTGGAAAGTGCAGCTGTAGGAGCTGTTCTTGGTGGTGGCCTTGGTGCCGCTGGCTCGTTGCGAGGAAACGGCGAGACACAGCCCGCGCCAGAAGCCGAAACAACGCCGGCCGCGCCCCCAGAGTCACAGCCAACCCCTGACGCCCCCGTGCAGCCCGACGCAGCGCCAGAGACGCCCGCAGCAGAGCCGGATCAGGGGCAGGGCGAGATCCTTGACGTTCAGAACGTCAAGACCGGAGAAATGATGCAGGTTCAGCGTATGCCCGACGGCACGATCAAGGCCGTGGATGAGGCAACGCCGCCGAAGGCAGAGCCAGCGCCGGAGATCGACCCCGAAGCGGCCGAGGCAGAAGCGGTTGAGCGCCTGAAAGCTATCGGGATTGAGAAGCCGAAGAAAGCGCCCCAGAAAAAGCCGTTCACTGATCGCATGAAAAAGATCGGCATTGATCCCAGCGGGCAGATCGCGGCGGAACTGAAAGCCCGCGGCATCACCAGCAAGACCGCACCGGGGCTTTTCCGCAAAGGCGGCGCCAAGGATCTGGACAACCTACCGCATGAGGAATGGGTGGGCGACTATCCACATGCTGAGGCTGACGACACTGGAAACTATGTGAACCGCCAGTGGTTCATCGACCGCCTGTCAGACGAGGCGGCGGGGTTCCCTGTCAACAACACGCAGCAGCAACAGCTGCAGGATCGGGCGGATGTGTATAATGAGGCTTATGAGCAAGCTCTAGCGGGGCCAGAAGAAGCCTTGCGCGGTGAAACTGGCCCCGACGACGGCATGTATCAGTCGCCCGTATTTATCATCCCTGATCGCAATGAAGACATCAGTACGGACGCAGAACGCCGCAAGACTATTGAGGACGCCGTGCATGACCGTCTGGTCGGGACAAACATGGGCGGCAAGATCCGCACCCGCACTGTATCCGAGGTGATCTCCAACCTGCAGGACAACGGCGGAGATGTGGATGAGGCACTATTTGACGCTTTCGGTGTGATCGAGGATATTCAGGCATCTGGACCATCTGATTTTATCCCATTCTTGGACGAGGACATCGCGGCTTATGAAGAAAGCACCAATGACAAAAGCCCAGAAGCTGCTGCGAGCGCGCAAGATCTGGATGAAGGCGCAGAACGTGCTGGCCGACCCCAAGGCAACACCGGAGCAGAAGGCGAAAGCACAGGAAGCAGCGGAGGTAATGGACGCAATGCTGGAAAGCCTATCACCGAGCAAACCGAAGCAGGCCAGCAGCAGCTGATCCCAGGCGTTGCGCCGGTCACGGATAAGGATCGAGCGCAGGCCCAGCAGGACAAGCCCATGCGTGGCGGTGACAACGCCATGCAGGACGATGGCTTGTTTGGCGATCCTACTAACCGTGGCGATCTGTTTGACGCGCCGCCGTCAAAAGACAATACGGAGGCCGAACGCCAGAAGCGCGCAGACGATGCAGTGGCGGACAAAGCCCGCCGCGATCATGCCTCAGAGAACGCAACACTAGATGAGCGTTTGCCGGGTCGCCAGAAGGAAGGCATGCCCGCCGGAGAGCTGTCCGTTGGACCGAACCCCGATGGCGGGTTCATGGTGCGAAGCGGCGTTCATTTCGGCAGTAGTGGTCATGTCGATCCGTTCCGTGGCGGCTACGAAACTGAGCGGGAGGCTTTCGACGCTGGCGCATCCAGTATCCGTGACGCTGCGGAGAAGGTGAGCCAGAATAAAGGCGGCCACCATTCCAAGATGGATGTAAGACAGGCCAACAAGATTTTGGACTGGCTGGATGGTATTACTCCACCTTCCGATCAAGACGGGATCAAGAAAGAAGCAAAAAAGCAAGTATCTGGTATTAATGAGGAAAAGTCGGAAAATACCTCTGAAAGTCAAAAAAGCGGAAATAAAAATCAAGAGCCGGTCAAGAGCGACTATGGCGCTGGAAACACACTGGTTTCTCAGGATCGCGCAGATGAACTGCGCAAGCGCCTGAAAGACAAACTCAAGAACCAGATTAACAGCGGCTTCGATCCCGAAATGCTGTCAATCGGCGTCGAGTTGGCGGCATTTCACATTGAGGCCGGTACACGTCGCTTTGTGGATCTGGTGAAGGCTATCGCCTCTGACATCGACGCAGAGCCGGAGGCATTGAAGAAATACGCGCGGGCATGGTACAACGGCGCCCGCGACATGATCGAGGACGCGGGCCTTGACGTGTCGGATATGGACGATCCGAGCGCCGTCCGTGCAATCATGAAGGATTTCGACAATGAATTTCGGAACGGCGGATCAGTGGAACGCGGTGGCCCAGCAGGGGCCGGAAACAGCGTGGGGCAAGGAGATCTTCCCGCTGGACGCGACGGCGCTGGACGAGAAGGTGGATCAACTGACGGATCAGCTGGAGCAGAACGGGGTGGAGCCGATAGTGGCCCGCGCGTTTCTAACAACGGCGCCCCTTCTGCACGAGCGGATCGCAATTCAGAAGGCGGTCAGCGCGGGGATGATACCGGCGGCGGTGTTTCCCGAAATCCTGACGCTGACGGAAGCGGGGAAGCTGGCCGAGGCGGAATATCGTTTGGGCCACGACCGGATGAAGGCGTTGCTGACGCTGCTGAACAAGCCTCTCCGCGAAAGCCTGACCTAAGCCCCTCCCAGAAGCAGAAAGCTGCAAATGAGGCCAAGCTGACGCCCAAATGGGGTGACGCTGACAGCATTGATGCGATGCTGCCAGCGCTGTTCCCGTCGCAGCGTAAGGAGGTTCTGCAGGCAGAAAAGCGGTATTTCAATCCCGACGAAGGTAAGCCGCAGGGCGAAGGCTATCTGACGACTTCCGGCACTGGCACGGGTAAATCCTTCATTCTGGGCGGTGTGGTGAAACGCTTCCATGCCGCTGGCAAGGGGCGCATTCTGATCCTCACAAAAACCAATCCGATCAAGACTGTAAGCGAGGCACTTGATGTTTTGGATGTGCCGCACAGCGTATTGAAGGACGGCAAGGACGCGGGCGATGGTGTGGTGATCACGACCATCAATGGACAGCTGGGGCTGAACAAGGAGCTGGGTAAGGTTGAGTGGGATCTGATCGTTGGGGATGAGATCAATCACGTCATGGAAAGCATGGACGGCAAGCCCTCCACGCGGACCCACGATTTCCGCGGTATAGCTCTACATCCGCGCCACCTTAACCGCCGCGCAGATATGGAATTGCATGAGCAGATTAAAAAGGCGACCGAGCTTAAAAAGCAGATCGCCAAGGCGAATGCAGCCGACGATTACGCTGCGGCTGAACGACTGGAGAAAGAGTCTGATCTACTGAATGACCGGATCAGGAAGCAGCGTGAAGCCCTGTTGGCGCGCTACACCAAGATGGAGCGCCCCAAGGTATTCATGGCATCGGCCACGCCCTTCGCCACGGTTAAGACGGTGGATTTCGCTGAGGGGTTCCTGTTCGACTATCCGACCATTGAGGACAGCAGCGGTTACAACGCGCCTGACGGTCGGGACGCCTTCATGATCCAGCACTTTGGATACCGCATGCGGTACAACAAGCTGACGGCGCCAGAAGCTGATGTAGACCAGAACCTTATGGCCCGAACCTTCCACGAGTGGCTGCGCGATCAAGGTTCCGTTGATGGCAATGTGCTTGATGTGGATCACGACTATGAGCGCATGTTCATTGCTGTGGATGGAGGCATCGGCAACAAGATTGACGAGGGCTTTCAGTTGATGTGGGACAATAAGGATTATCGCCCGCTCAACGACGCTTTCAAAAAGGTGTTCACGTACCACAAGCAGGTGCAGCTTCTGGAAGCAATCAAGGCACCTCAGGCTATCGAAAAAGCTAAGAAAGACATTGCGTTGGGGCGCAAAGTTATCTTTTTCCATGATCGGCAGGTGGGCGGCGGTCTGAACCCGTTTGATATTAACGAGGCCATTCAGCAATGGGACGGAGATCCTGACGCACTGCGATCGCTTTGGGGCGACTTTCTGACGGAACACCCTTGGGTTGGACAGCTGGATTTCTCTGGGCTGCGACCTGCGCGTGAGCAGATCTTTGAGGCATTTCCCAAGGCTATGCCGATTGGTTCCGGCATCAACCGCCAAGGAAAGACGGTCAGCAAAAAGGCCAGCCTTGAAGCGCATAACCTGTTCCAGATGGACAACTCAGGCGTTGACGTGGTTGTCACGCAGGCAGAGAGCGGCAAGGACGGTTGGTCCGGTCATGACACGACTGGGGTACACCAGCGTGCGATCCATAACCTTGGCCTACCCGTGCGACCAACACAGGCTGTTCAACAGGAAGGGCGCGCGTTCCGTGTAGGTCAGGCATCTGACGCGATCTTCCGCTACTACAACACTCAGACGCTGTTTGAGGAGCGCATGTTTGCGCAGCGCATGGCGGAGCGCGCCGATATTGCAGAGGCGCTGGCGATGGGCAACAAGGCGCGCGGGCTGCGAGAAAGCATCATCGACAGCTTTGTGTCCACCTCTGCGCGTGATCCACGGCAGGGCGAAGGCAAGGGCGGCAAGCAGAAGGACCGCGCGGCGGAATTGACGCCGTGGGACCGCGCCACCAGCTTCTATTTCAGCAACCAGAAAGAAAGCGGCAAGCGCGACCAGCGGGCCGGTAAGGACTACTTTGCCACGCCGGAGCCTCTGGGCCTCAAGATGGTGGAGTGGGCCGACATCAAGGGCGCAGAGCGCGTTCTGGAGCCAAGCGCAGGGCATGGCGCCATTGCCCGCTGGATGCCGGAGAATACAGACAGGACTATCATTGAGCCGTCCCAGTCACTCATGACCAAGGCCATGATGTATACGCCAGGGGCGCGTCACCGCGAACATACCTTTGAGGATCTGCACATCGGGGTGAAGTATGACGCCATTGTCATGAACCCGCCCTTTGGTAGCGGCGGGAAGCTGGCCTATGAGCATGTAGAGAAGGCACTGGGGCACCTGCGCAATGGCGGACGTGTTGTAGCGCTGGTTCCAGCTGGTCCGGCAGCTGATAAGCGCATGGCGGCCATGATCGACAGCGATCAGTTCAAGAATATCGGGGTTATTGCCTCCCTTGATTTGCCCGCGATCACGTTCAAGCGCGCAGGCACCAGTGTCAAAACTCGCATTCTGGTTCTGGAGAAGCAGACAGACGCCGACAACATCGCGGCCATGTCGAGCATGTCGAAGCCGGCACATCGGTTCAAGGAGGTCAAGGACATCAAGGACTTCTTTGATGAAATCAAACATCACAAGATCCCGTCGCGCCTGATCCCCAAGGAGCCTGAACCTGACAACGACGTGACTCCAGCTGCGGCCGCCGAGGTGAAGAAATCCAAGGTTGAGCTGGAGGAGGTCGGCAGCCAGACCGCGGTTAAGCTGACGACTTACACGCCGCGTCCGATCTGGAAAGCGATGAATGATCACGCAAAGGATCTGGGCGGCAAATACAGCAAGGCAAGCCGTGGCTGGCTGTTTGACGACAAAGACGCTGCCAGTCAAATGAAGGATGTGATCACGGAGAAATTCCGTCGATCCGGTGATGTGCGCGCTGACTTCCGGTATGACGTACCGATCTTGCATGGCGCCGCCCGCCAGCGGCTTGATGATCTGGGCCTGAAAGACGTGAAGCTGGATTGGCTGGAAGGGGTGGATCGTGATGATCTGGGCCGCTTCCAGTCCTTTGGGGACACGCGCCGCATCCTACTGAACGCGGCCTATGGTGGCATGGATACGCTTAACCACGAGGCGATCCACGCGCTGCGCAACCTTGGCCTATTCACTGACGCCGAATGGAAGGCGCTGGAGAAGGTGGCCCCCAAATGGCGCGACCGCTACAGCATTGATGAACGCTATCCCGATCTGAGCGAAGACGCGCGGAACGAGGAGGCTATTGCCGAAGCCTTTGCGGAATGGGCGGCAGCCAAGCGCCGCCACCCAAATGAGGGTGTTTTTAAGAAGATTTACAAATTCTTCCACGGCATTGCTCATGCTTTACTTGATAGTAATATGTCCCGCGCAGAAAGCGTATTTGATGGGGTGGATAGCGGGCACATCGGGCAGCGACAACGTAGCGATTACCAAGTGGCCGTTGACAAGGCGCGTCGGACAACCGGCGCATATGGCGGGTATGATCACGCCATCGCGGGCGCACTGAACCGCTTCTATCGTGGCGCGATGGATACCGGCATGCGTCACGGCTGGGTGTTCAATTTGCGCCGTTTCTTTCAGGATGCCTTCTTGCGCTGGAAGGATATCGGGGAGGGTGTCGGTGACAACCGTGTCTATCAAAACATGGGGTTGTTTGACAGCAAGGCGGGCGCCGCAATGGAGGACATTGAGGTTCGGTTCAAGGAGCCGATTGCTGCACTGATAGGCAAAAACAAATTGTCTCAACGCGCAGTTGGTGCGTTCCTTATGCGCCGACATGCAGACGAACGGGACCGTGAAATCAAAAAACGGTTCGGGCATGAAAACGGATCTGGTCTGTCGGCCGAAATGATTGCTGAAATCGACGCGGAAATGCAGCAAAACACCCCCGACCAGATGAAAGCCCTGCAGGAAATCGGCCAGCTAGTCGATGAAATGCACAAGGAGATGCGTGATCTGCGTGTGGCGTCTGGCCTTATCTCCAAAGAACATGCGGCCAGCTGGTCGGCCTATAAGCACTATGTTCCGCTCAAAGGTTTCGATGAAATGGCCGGCGGTCATGATCTGGAGGAAATGGGCGGCGGAAACAGCACTGGCAAAGGCTTCAATGTGCGTGGCCCCGAGGCCCTCAAGGCGCGCGGTCGTAAAAACCTTGCGGACATGGATACTATCCTTGCAAACGTCATGACGCAGGTGGATGAGGCGATTATCCGCGCCCACAAAAACGAAGTCGGACAGGTGATGTTGGATGTGGTTGAAAACAACCCGTCTGATCACTGGGCACTGGTGAAGAAAAAGCCTCAGCTGGCCTTCAACCCCGATACCGGCACGGTGGATTGGATCTCTACCTATAGCCAGTCTGATCGCAATAACCCCAGCAACGTATTCATCAAGGTCGGCGGCAAAGAGGTGCTGATCAAGATGAAAGATCCAGCTCTGGCGCGGGCCTATGGCAAGCTGGACTTTGCCCGACTAACGCTGCTGGCGCGGATCTTTCGACCGATTACCTCTGCGATGTCTGGCGTGCTGACGCGCTGGAACCCGATCTTTGTATTCGGCAAAAACCTTCCACGCGACATCGCGACCGCGCTCATCATGTCCCGCCAATACGCCAGCATGCCTGGCCACAAGGGGCTGACCATGAAGGTGGCAAAGAACGCGCTGCCGGCGGCACGGGCCATGTTCAAGACCTACCAGAAGCCGATCTATCGCAAGGATGCGAATGGCAACAAGGTACTGGATGCTAACAGCGAATGGGCGCGATGGGCGCAGGAGTTTCGTGCGGTGGGTGGGCCAACTGCCTTTGCGCAATTCAATGACTTGACCCGCACAGGCAAGCAGATTGAAAAGATGGCGCGTCGTCATGCCAGCGATCACGTCGTAATGAACCGTGGCCGAGACTTCTTCATGTTCATGCCGGAAATGATGGAGCATTTCGGGGGCGCTATTGAAAATGCAACTCGCCTTGCGCTGTATCGTGGCCTGCGAGAAATTACCGACGACAAAGGGCGCCCCACCTACAGCAAAGAGGCGGCGGCCAATGAGGCCAAAAACCTGACGGTCAACTTTAACCGGCGCGGCGAAATGACCTCGGAATTGTCCAGTTACTTCATGTTCGTGAATGCGGCGATCCAAGGCGCACACGCTATCCTGACACTCCCGAAGAGATTGGGAACAAAGCGCACTGCCGGATACCTCATGGCTCTTGTCGCGACTGGCATGCTGTCTGATCTTATGGGGGCCGGCCTGCAGGACGACGAGGAATATGACAGCCTGCCGGAATACGAAAAACAGCGCAACCTGATCCTTCCTTCGTTCACTGGCGAGGGGTTCAATAAGGTGTCGCTGCCCTATGGCTTCTCGACGTTCATCAACTTCGGCCGCGTCATGTCGGCGGGGCTGATCCGCGGTAAGATGAGTGGCGCCGACATGTTCGGCAGCATGGTCAGCGAAATGGGTTCGTCGTGGTCCCCTATGGGCAACATGCTCCATTGGTCTGCCGCTGTGCCTGATGCTGCTGATCCGGTCGCGCAAGCCTACTTCAACCAGAACGCTTTTTTCGGTGGAAAGATCCACTTCGGTGATGAGGATCGCGGCCCCATGTCCCACCAGTCCCAGCCATCGCAATCATGGGTGGCTGGACCTATCGCGCAAAAGGCAAACCTTGTGACCGGCGGCTCAGACATTGAGAAGGGCAAGCTGGATATGCACCCCAAGCAGGTGGACCATGTTCTACGGGGCTATTTGGGCGGCTATTACACCTTGCTTGAAAAATCAGGCGTGGTGGCATCGCGCCTTTATGGGGGTCAATCCATCAAAACCTCTGATATTCCGATCCTTGATGCGTATACCGCTGACCGAAAAGTCAGCGCGATCACTGGCGCCGCATATGACACCATTGATGAGGTCGAAGGTGTGATGGATTTTTATTACCGCAGTTTGGCAAAGCATGCAGAGAAAAGCGGGCAGGGGTACAAAGTCGGCACAGACCCAAAGGCTCTTGCGAAAGCAATTTTGAAAAAGGGTATCCCGCCTGATCTTCAAACATACCTGCGCGAAAATCGCGATCTTGCCTATCTTGGCGGGGCCATTGATGAACGCGGTCAGCTGAACCGAAAGCTGATTAAAAGCGCGCTGCTTTCAGGCGCAAAACAAGCCGTTGTGCCAGGTGAGAAGTCCGTCAAATTCAACATCTTCACCGCTAAGCTGGATAGCCCGGTGCGGCAATTTATATCGGCAAACACCAAGCTGAACCGTCGCGTGCAGCAGGAGCGCAAGAAATTCTTGGATCAGTACAATGGCCTAATAGAAGACCCAAGTGCATTTGCAGCCTATTGGCAGGAGCATGATGCAATTCAAGCTGAACGCATGACAACGGCCGAGCAGTTCCTTGAAACAGCGGAGAAGGCCAAGGCCGCAAAAGAGCGCTCATTGAAGCGGAAACCTTGACTTTTCCGGTGCATTGCAGCATAGAACAAGCATCAGAGGTGCGCCGCCCATTTGGGCAGCGCGCCTTTTTTTATGGGAAATCCAAATGCCTCTGACTGGAAACCACGTTGATGCACCCGATTGGGTCTACAACGGCGATTACTCGTATCTGGACGATACCATCGGTGTGGTGCGGTCCATTACCCAGATCGAGACACACACAGACACCACCAAAACACACTTGCTGCTGGTGAATGCCAAGGTGGCGCAGTTCTATGCGGATGTGTCGAAGGAAACGCCGTTGCCGGCACCGACCACGACGCCAGCTATCGCGCCGTCCGTGATCCTTGGCGTCGATGGGCGAACGTGGCAGGCGGTGGATGAGGCGACGGATCTGAACCCGTATTTGCCCGACATCTACACCGGCGCCGCACAGGCCGTTGATACGCCCGCTGACATTTCGGCTCAGACTGACGCCGCGATCCAGCGCATGCACCTCATCAATTCTGGTGTCAGCTATTGGTATTCGGTCGATACAACCGGCACGGTCACGGCGGCGGTCCCGCTGCCCGCAGCCGCGCCGCCGGTGATCCAGTCGGCCGATGGCCGTTTTTGGGTGCGCAATGACAATTCAGGCGTTCAGGTCGGCAGCTGGATGCAAAACGCGGAGATTACCTGATATGCTGATGAAATCTAAATTCATGAGAGATTTCTATAATCGCCTGGCTAAGATTTATGGGCTGATTGGTGTGCCGGTTGGTGATGAAAATCTTGGCAACTTCAGCGGCGGGTTGATCCCCGACGACACCTCTGTGAAAGGTGCAATTCAGGCGCTGTCGGATGAACTGACTGGCCCGAACCAAACGGGCCGAAATCTTGAAGATGCTGGCAATTACTTCACAAATGACAACGTGGAGGCTGCGCTACAGGAAGTCGGCGCCACCTTGGCGGCCATTCCGCGAAAGAAACAGCATTTTCTGGGCGTCTTCTCCGAACTGCCAACTGCCGGCAATTTGAATGGGGACCAAGCCTTTGTGAACGATGCAACTGGAGACCCCACTGTGGATAGTGGCGCTGCCAGCTACACCTTTGGCAACGGAGGGTGGATCAAGACCAGTGAGTACGAAAGCATGGATGTGGCCTTGGCTCAGCCGATCCGCGGCGGGGCTATACCCACTACGGCGCCGACCGACGATCAGAGCAACCTCTACATCGACACCAGCACCACACCGCATACTCTCCACCACTGGAATGGCACTCAATGGAACTCCTTCGGGGTCGGTGCAGCAAACCTTGGCGTAGGAACGCGGCAAGCGAACGTACTGCCCGTAACCAGTAGTTCTGGCTCCAATGTTGATTTGCCGGCGGCGACCGCGACAGAGGCGGGCATTATGAGCGCCCCACAATACAATCGGCTGTATTGGATGAGTCAGAACGAACTGACCTAACAGTCTGAGACAGAAACGATTTCCACGGCGCCTCTCCTCGGCGCCTTTTTTTTGGAGAACAGGCATGACCATCAACCCCGATAGCACCTTTCTGGATGCCAATAGTAACGGCGCCCCCGGCAATGCAGCAGCTGGCACCTATGGCCCTATGCGCCTGCGCAATGTGTTTGCGGCTTTGCGTAGTACTCAGGTGCTGAATGACATCACACTATCAACGCCGCCAGCTAGTTCACCAGAAGGTGCATCCTATCTGGTGGCGCCCGCTGGCACTGGCGATTGGGCGGGGCGCGACAATCAAATTGCAACTCACATCAATGGCGCGTGGGTCTTTTCGCCCCCTCAAGCTGGCGTTGCTTATGGTCTAGCGACCACCGGCGGGATCTATTCGTGGAATGGATCTGCGATGTCACAAGTTGGCGGCGCTGACCTGAACGCTCTACATGACGGGATCGCAGACGCGACGGCGGCCGAAATTACCGCGCTGACCACGGATGAAACCGTTCTGGTGGAACTGGCAAACGGGGCGCTGCGTCAGGTGAAAATTGGTGATCTTCCGTCTGCCGGTGCTGACCTGAACGCTCTACATGACGGGATCGCAGACGCGACGGCGGCCGAAATTACCGCGCTGACCACGGATGAAACCGTTTTGGTGGAGCTGGCAAACGGGGCACTGCGTCAGGTGAAGATTGGTGATCTTCCGTCTGCCGGTGGCGGTAGTGGCGGTGTTGGGCCTTACACTGCAGGTCAAAGCTCAGGTAGCTGGCGGGCGTCTTTGTCAGCTCGAAACACCGACAACAACAACCGCACCATTACCTTCCCTGGCGGGCCAACGGCGGACGGCTACTGGATTTACAGCCGCAGCGACCGGATTGGATCGTTGGATATTGCTCGACCTGGGGGCGACATTCAGGGAAATGCTGGCGGTACTCAGCTTAATGTTGGAGCCGCTTGGATCGCAGTCTGAGACTTTCCTGCATCCCCGCTGGCGGCTGGGGGTGTGCTTCAAGGATTAACGCCGCCTTTTCTTCATGGAGAGCATCATGACCAAAACTATCTACGCCGCAATCTGCGGTATCTTTTCGGCTGCCATTTTGGCGGCCTCCTTTTCCTTCGCACCCACCTCGGTAAATGCGTGGCCGTGGGTGGTTCAAGATGAAGCACTGACCGTGGAGCGTACCTCCGTAAAGGCGGTCGGTGAGGCCATTTTTGTGCCTGTCTGGGTTCTGCGTGACGCCGGTGCGGTTGTGTCTGTGGTGACTGACCGCGAAGGCCCCTTTGAGAAGCTGCATGGTAAATATGCTGTGGTTAGCGATCCGACCATCGGTGACATGTTCGACGGCGAGGCAGCCGGTGAATATTTCGGCGCCAAGGTTCTTCTGGCGAATGAAGGCGGCGGCGATCCGCGCTTCAGCGTCGTTGCGGCTGACGGAACCGCTGTTCGCAATGTTTCCCGCGCGTCTGCCGACCGTTTCATTGAGCGCAGCGGCGCTGTCATCGTGAGCGATGAGCGCGTGAAAGACGAGCGCGGCGAAAGCCAGTTCTAAACAGGGCGGGGGGCTTCGGCCCCCTGTCCTAAAGTTAAGAGGCGCAATATGCTGACTATCTATCCTCACTGGTCTGAGTTTCCGATGTCTGAATGGCGCTGGAAGGATTTCAGCCCTCAGGAAATGGCCTGCCGTGGTACTGGCCGGCTGGCGATCCACCCACCCAGCATGGATAAACTGCAGGCTCTGCGCGACCGTCTAGGGCGCCCTGTGATCGTCAATAGCGCTTTCCGCTCAGATGAACACAATCGTCGTGTTGGCGGGGCCAAGGGCAGCTTCCACAAAAAGGCACAAGCCTATGATGTTCGCATGGACAACCACGATCCGTGGGTATTCCGTGAAGCAGCCGAGGCTGTGGGCTTTACCGGCTTTGGCGGCTACCCCAAACAAGGCTTTATGCACATCGACACCGGACCCAAGCGGGAATGGGGTAAGTGGTGGCATGCAGGCCGCCACGCAACTGGCCTGCCTTTGGAGCAGGATCATCCCAAGCCAGCGGCCAAGGACAAAGGCGTTCAAGGCGTCAGCGCCCTGATTGCGGCCCCTGTGGTGCGTGAAGCGTCCGGTGTGCTGAAAGATACCGGCGGCTTTCTTGAGGGGCTTCACCCCGTCGCACAAACGGCCTCTGTGGTCCTTATCGGGATTGGTGTGGGGTTGCTGATCTGGAAATGGTTGGAAAGCCGGTGAGTTGGCTCTGGAGTTTTATTCCATCCCGCGCAAAGGTCTGGGGTGGCATTGTCGCCCTAGGCGCCTTTCTGGTGACTGTGGTGCGCCGTGACGCCCGCCGCGATGCAATCACGGAGGTTGAGCTGCATGACCATAAATCAGCCCTTGAGGCTCATCACCGGGGCGCTATCCCTTTTAGCGACCACGAGTTGCGCAAGTTTGACGACGCTGGGTACAGGGACTGATCCATACACGGCCACCGCGGATGCGGTTTGTATCGAGGTAGGGCGACGGCTTCCTACCCGATCAACTAAAGACACCCCCCAAACACAGAATGAAATCGCAATGCTGTATGCACAGTATGCGAGAATTTGCCCTAAATTTGTGCATTTCATCCCGTAGTCTTCATAACTTTCACTTAAGTTTATGAAGAAAATGTGCGATGTTATACGTCATGAACTTAAACGATGTTGGGGCCAAGCGACAACGGCTCGGCTCCGCCACCATATCAATAATATATGCCACCAATAAGCTGGAAATGTCGCGGGCAACCGTGTCGATTATCTGGTTGATGTCTGTCAGTGGGGGAGATTGGAATATCTCAGCATTATCGGACGCATCTGGTATTGATAGATCTACGATCCGATCGAGCCTGCGGTCACTTGAGCGCGGTGGTTATGTTGAACAGGGGTGGTCCTTAACGCAAAAGGGTCAACTCAAGGCGTGGGGTTTATTCAGGCGCTTTTGGCAAAACTTGGATGTCGAATTGAGACTGATTATTCGGGAATTTGGCAAGGCATGCTATCAACATCCTGTCCGTCAATTTATGCGCGTTTTTTGCGATTTGGATAGGGCAGCGCGGAAACTACGCCACACACTCGCCCAAAGCGCGGTGGCAAATGTCCTGACCTACCATCCCAAGACAAAAGGTTGGACTATCTCCGAGATTAGCACGATCACCGGATTTGCCTATCAAACGGTCCATCGTGAGCTGAACACCCTAAAGAAAGAGGGTCTTGCGACCTCAGAGAAAAAGCGCTTTTTCATAACCAGAAAAGGGCTGTTCTGGGATTTTAAGAGGTTCGTGAAGGTTTTGAAAGAACTCTCCAAAAGCAGCTATGTGACGGCTATTCGCTTCGCTGTGTGGAAAAGTTCTTATAGGTCTTAGCGGGGGAATGTATATATTTTTCAAGTTATTGAAGGATAAAGTTATTTCTCTCAGAACCCCCACCAAGAGGATTGAGAATCGCCCCTTGGTCGTGAAGGTTTCACTCCGATAATACTCTAGGTGTGAATATGAGAAGTCTTACAGTCCGGTACATTGTATCAATCACGAAAAGAAACGGCATCAAAGGTGCTATCGCTGGCCTGCTGTCTATGTGTGGTC
Source organism: Thalassobius sp. Cn5-15 (assembly GCF_022347685.1). Taxonomy (GTDB): domain Bacteria; phylum Pseudomonadota; class Alphaproteobacteria; order Rhodobacterales; family Rhodobacteraceae; genus Thalassobius. Next base: position 548,142 of record NZ_JAKRGF010000001.1, on the reverse strand, counting down.
CAGTGGGGAATGCGATCATTTGGAATGTATTCGACCGGCCGATGCAGGTCACTATGCCTGGCATGGATTTCTTTGCCGATCAGGGCGCATCAGATCATTTCAATTCGATCCGCCGATCAAGCCCTGCGTCAGATAGCAGCTGAGCGGCTTGTTTGTCTGTGACGGTGTGACCTATGCTCATTAAGACTTTCAGTCGATCTGACATATCCTTGTCTTTGATGCCGCGATAGCTACCTTTCGTCAGAAACTCAGCGTCCACACCTAACTCGTGGATCATTCGCCATATAGTGATCATTTTGGATGGACCGTCTGGACGTTCAAACTTATTTATGTCGGCGCCTTTTCCAAAAAATTCTTTGACTTGATCACGGGACCAACCCTTGACTTGACGCCACGCCTTAAACCGGAAGCGCATCATGTTATCGGTGCCTTCGTAATCATCAAAGATATAAGAGATTTCCTTCATTGCCTGTGTCCTTTCTCTGAATGGGAGTAATTAATAAGGACAAATTGGACAACAATAAAGGGCGATTTAGTATATACGAGCTGATCCGCATTTATTTTTGTACTCAAAGCATTGTTCGGTTTATCCATTTGGGATATTGTTTTTTATCAAAATGGATAATGGAATGCTGCATGGCACGAGAGAAAATCAACAATAAGGTTTCACGACTAATCTACAGACTGGCCGATAGCCCAGGTGCGTTTTCAAAACAAACAGGGGTTCCTGTTGCCTCAATCAACAAGTGGATCTTCCGCGGCGAGGTGCCGGCGCGATACGCAATCGTTTTTGCTGTGGAGTGTATGGCAAAAGGGGTGACATTCCCCCCTGGTGTCTTCAAGATGTATCGCCCGCTTGATGAACGGGTGGCGCGCGCCAGCAAGGGAAAATTTAAAAATGCAGCAGGGCCAGCATTCGCAGCCCTTGGTGTAGAAATTCCCAAGGATGATGCTTAATGGCAAGTCGGGCAAAACGCGGCGTTCGCGGCATGATCTCAGCCACCAAAACCGCGCGGGCAAAGGTCGAGGTAGAAGGGCACATGTTTGAAAGCCACTTTGAGGCTGAGAGGTATTTCCAGCTGCGCAGGAAGGAGAAGCGCGGCCAGATCGCTTTCCTGCGCGTGAAGCAGCCTCACGCTTTTGTCTTTCTGGGACGCAAGCTCTGGGACTATTGCCCGACTTTCAAATATCAGATCATGGATGAGGAAACCGGCCAGCCGGTTGAAACCGTGGTGGAGGAAGTTACGGAGCCATTCATTCAGGCAAAGCCGTGGCTGGATCCAAAGATCAAAGCCTTTGAGGCCCAGACAGGATTAACGGTGAAGTTGCGCAGGCACAGCGATTTCACAAACCGCAGTGAACGATTTAAGAGGTTGAGGCGCGATGTGGACGACACCATGCGCCTCAACCGCTACGAATGAAGTAGGCGACTTAGCCGCACGTCGTTCCAGTCCCCTGTCTCGGCTGGGATCTCAACATCAACCTTGACTTCACCCTTTCGACTGATCCGCCACGCCAATGCGTAGGCGGCTTTCTGTCCAGTGAATGACCGATCATTGTCCCCGAAAATCACAAGATGCTTTACGCCTTCTGGCGGGGTGAATTTCTCCAGCTTGCCAGCGTCGATAGCGGACCATACCGGAATGCCGTGCATCAGTGATGCCGCCAGCGCGGTTTCAAAGCCCTCGGCAATACCCATTGTTTCAGCTGGTGCGCTGGTCCATACCGCCGCGCCCTCCGGCACCGCCCCTGGCATCATCGCGCGCGGGGCTTCAATCTCAGCCTTAATGGGGCTGTTGGGGTCCAGAAACGTGCGGTGTAGCTGCACAACAGATCCAGTTGAGCCTCTGACGGCAAGAACCATCGCGGGCAACCACAGGCCGTCCCTGACGCGCGCACTGGGCGCATATCGCACGTCACCCAGCATGTCAGGATCATAACACCCGCGCTTGGTCAGGTAGTCGCGAATATGGGCGTGCCTTGAGGGGTCGAAAGGTTCCGACTGCTGCCACAGCTCACGCCGCCACCGCTCGGCGCTTTCTTTATTTGTGCCGCCCTTGGGCGCCTCGCTTTTGAGGTCTGGATTATTGCCGATGATCTCATCCACCTTCTGCGCGGCCGTCTTGAAATCCCAGCCGAAATACCCTTGCAACAGGTCCAGTCCATCGCCTGATTGGCAACGACTGCAGATCCAAGTGCCGCGCCCTTCCTTGTTGTCGAAGCGATAGCGGTTTTCTCCACCACAGCCGGGGCAGGGACCATGCTTATTCTTGAGAAACTGACTTGGAACGCCTGCTGCTTGCAGGATAGCGACCCATTTGCCTTGGGCCAGTTCAGCGGTTGAGGTGCGGGTATTCATGCGTTTTGCCTCTGCTTGGATTTCCGCCAAGCGATGTCTTTGTGCTTAACGAAATTCTTGGTTTCCGCGCTGGCGGGTAGGGGGATCTCCTTCATCTTGATCGGCCATACCCCGAAGCGATCCCGATAGGTGTGCGCGCGCCACCCCTTGCTGCGCCCCATTGACAACAACTCGCTATAGAAGCGCTGCTTGTCTTCCATCGACACTCGCTTGATGGATTTCAGTTCTCCTTCCTCGTGCTTGGTCGTGTTTTCCAAACGTGGCGGCTGGTGTTCAAAGCCGCATTTGGGGCAGATCAGCACGCCACCGGGGCGGGCAAAGCCGCATTTGATACAAGGCTTTGGTGCTTTCTGTTCGCGCTCCCGAACGCGGCGTTCTTCGCGTGCTTTCTCCTCGGCATTTGCGCGACGTGGCTTGAGCCTGTCGTGATGGATTTCACAGGGGAAACCCAGCTTTGAAACGGTGCCAGCGTGATCGAAAACGATGCAATTTAGCTTGCCGATCATGGATCGCAGGCCGCGGCCAATCGCTTGCACCCAAATCATTTCTGAGCGGGTCGGTCGCGCCCAGATGATGCAAGAGATTGCAGGCTCATCCACCCCAGCAATCATGGTGCCGACTGAGGCGATTGCGTTAATCTCTCCGCGCCCCAGTTTGCGCAGCATGGCGTTCCGTTCAGTGCGGTCGGTGTATGCGTCCACGTAGCCGCAGGACAGACCCTTGGCGATAAATTCGTCTTGGATGGCCTGAGCGTGCCCCCTATCGACGGCAAAGATCAGGGTAGGGCGGTTTTCGCCGTGCTTGATCCAGTTGTCCACGACATTGCCGACAAGAGTTTTGTCAGACATGATTTCAGAGATTTGCTTTTCGTCGTAGTCACCGGCGGTGATCTTAACGCGCGTCAGGTCTGGCACATCAGGGGCGTAGAAGTCGTATTCGCACAATACGCCGCTGTCGATCTGTTCGCGCATGGTGCCCGCGATGATCAGGGTGCTGTATTCCTCGTCCATTCCGCCCCGCCACGGGGTAGCAGACAGGCCAATGAAGATTGCGTCTTTACCGTCTTCGCTGTCCATCCAGTCGCGCACGGCTTTGGATTTGATGTGGCACTCATCAATAAAGATCAGCTTCATTCCGCGCGGCTTCGGGCGGTTTTTGAGAGTCTGGACCGACGCCACCTGAACTGGCTTGCTGTAATCGGTCATGGGATGGTTGGCCTGTATCACGCCAATGTCGGTAATCCCGTCAGCGATGAAGCCGGAAATGGTTTGGTCAATCAGCGTGATCGCGGGGCAGGTAAACGCCGCCTTGTGGCCACTGGCAAGGGTCGACAGGATCATTGCAATCGACATGCGGGTTTTGCCCGCGCCGGTGGGTAGCTGAATGCAGATGCGCGTGTGCCCGTCCCGCACGGCCTCGCGGGCCATACGCACGGCTTTCGCTTGGGCTGGTCGCAGTGTGAAGGGCAGATCCACCATCAGCGTTCCTCCTGATCGCTGGCGGCGGGATTTCCCCTGCCAGAGACTGAGAAATCGTTTTTCAGAAAATCCAGATCGCATTCATCATCTGGAAGGGGGCTGCGTGGCGCTTGAAACTGGGGGTGCGGATTGAGGTAATCGACCACCTCAATTCCCATCGCCAGATCGTCGAAAGCGCTCGGTTTTCTATATTCCTGTTTTGGGGGCATATTGGACCCCCCCCGACCGGCATATTGGACCCCCCTATTTATACGGTAGCGGTTCGTCATATTCGTCTTGCCGCGACCAGTTCTTTTGGTGCGTTCGACAGTCTCAATAATTCCCAGCTTCTCCAGTTCCCGGATCGCCTTTCTGACCGTTCGTTCGGTCAGCTGCGTGTCCCCTTGCAGCTTTGTATTCGACGGGTCACAGCGGCCTGTTTCCTGATTGTGGCGATTAGCAAGCGCCAAGATCACAAGTCGCGCAGGGGCCGACATTGGGGTGGTTTGGATGTGCTTGAATGCGGATTGTAGCGCAATGATGCTCATTTTTACCTTCGTTATCGCCTTGAGTTTTGAAATTCAGCGACGTAAAACGGAGGCGAATAACCTTTCTACGTCGGTGTCTGCGTCGGTGTTTCGCTGTCGCCCTACGTCGTGCGTAGCTGGCCTTTGGTGGTTCTTTGGTCAGTGGTTGTTTTTTCGCTGATGGGTCGTCCTTTTGGGCGGCCCATTTTCTTTAGGGCCAGCAGGTCGCCAGCCGAGATTTTCCCGTTTTCGGGGGGGAAGCGGTTCAGTCCATCCAGATCCCCGCGTGCAAGCTGCATCGCCTCATCGACACTGCTGATCAGATAGACAGGCCCACCTGTCTTCATTGCCCAATCCATCTGGATAGGGTTCAGGCCGCTGCGGCCATACGGTGTTTCAGGGTTTTTCACATCGAACCACTGCCAGCCGACGTGACCCTTGGGCTTCACCGATCCGTCAGGAATTCCATCGCCTGCGTCAGCAAGATCGCACACAGATGCGATGGGTCGCATCACTGCAAAAATCTCTTGGTGATTGTTGTCGCGTTTACCGCGCCTGGATTTTCGGCTCATCGCACATCCCCTAAATGGGCGGCAACATATGTTCAAATTCCATTAGTCGTCAATATAAATATCCAAAATGGATAGATTGATATTTATATTTAGGATTATATTTTAATCTTTATTGGATATTATTGCTTGCAGTCCTCTATCATTATCCATATCGTCCAATCGTCAGCGATAGACAAAGGAACCACAAAAATGGAAACACAGACTCAAAATGTTGATACGATTGCGCCCGGTGCATCTAAATCCGGTGAGATTGTATCTCATGACGCAAAGCCTGTAGCCGCTCAGCCTGCGCCACAAGCCGCATTCACCCCAAACCCCAACGCCTCAATGGCTGAAAACATGATCCAGATGGCACTGCATTCCGGTGCGGATTTGGATCGCCTCCAGCAGTTGATCGACATGCGCGACCGCGAGGAGGCAAAGAGCGCCAAGAAGGCTTACCGGCGCGCTGTGGCACAGGCCCGCGCTGAGGTCGGCAATATCATTAAGACCAAAGAAAATAACCACACCCGCAGTAAATACGCCGATCTTGAAACGATCCTTGCCGCGGTTGTGCCTGCGCTGTCTCGCTATGGTCTGAGCATTTACTACCGCCCGTTTCCCGCCCAGCAGCAGAACCACCAAGGTCTGACGATGGTGATGTGCCACGAGGACGGTTATGAGGAGGAAATGAGCGATGAATTTCCTCTGGATGCGGCTGGTACTGGCGGCAAAACTAATAAGACGGCAATTCAGGCCAAAGGCTCCACGATGAGCTATGGCGCACGCTATCTTCTGCGCTTGGGCTTTGCCCTCTCCTCTGGTGAGGACGACGACGGCAACGGTGGCCGCAATCAGCAGGCGCAGATGGTGCCGCCTGAAAAGATGGCCGAATTGCAGGCGCTGATTGAGAAGACTGGCACCCGCCCCGAAAGCATTCTTGGCCGTTACAACATCCAGAGCCTTGAGCAACTGCAACCTGCCGCCTTCAAGCAGGTCATGGACACCCTCAACAAGCGCGTCAACTAAGGACAACGACAATGGAAAACAACGCACAACGTACCGACGATTGGTATGCCGCCCGCCTTGGTAAAATGACCGCTTCGATGGCGTACAAGATGATGCACCGCCTCAAAAGCAAGGGGACGCCAAAATCAAAGACCTACTGGGAATATGTGGCGGATGTCGCAGCTGAACGCCTTACAGGCGAGGCTGGTGACTTCTACGAAAACGCCGCAATGCGCTGGGGCACCGAGACTGAGCCGCAGGCGCGCGCCGCCTATGAGTTCATCACGGGCAACCAGATCGAAGATGCAGATTTCGCTGACCATCCGACGCTGCCGAATGCCGGCGCTTCGCCGGATGGTCGGGTTTATAACTCCGAGGGTAAGTTCATCGGCTTGACTGAGTTCAAATGCCCGCAGAGCAACACTTTCGTCAAATACGTGGGCATTCAGGGTGAGGATGATCTGGAGGAAAAATATGTCCACCAGATGCACTGGCAAATGGCCTGTGAGCCGCAGGCGCTGTTCTGTGATTACTGCGTGTTTGATCCGCGCATCAAGGATCTGGAAATGCAGATGTGGATTGTTCGTATTGCGCGTGACGACGCGATCATTGCCGATATGGAAGTAAAGGCCGCTGAGTTTGAGCAGGATGTGTTGGAGGTGATTGAAAAGATCCGCCAGCGCACCGCGCGCGAGGCGGCTTAATGTCTGGCTACAACCGTGTGATTATTGCTGGGAACCTTGGGCGTGATCCTGAGGTTCGCAGCTTCCAGAATGGCGGCAAGGTGGCAAATCTTCGGGTTGCGACTAGTGAAAGCTGGAAAGACAAGCAGACCGGCGAACGTCGAGAAAAGACTGAGTGGCATAGTGTGGCGGTGTTCGGGGAGGGGGTCGCCAACTTCCTTGAGCGCAACGCCGCCAAGGGCAGCAAGGTTCTGATTGAGGGGCAGCTGGAAACCCGAAAATGGCAGGACCAGAACGGCCAAGACCGCTACACGACCGAGGTTGTTGTTAAGCCATATCGAGGCAGCGTTGAAATCTTGTCAGGTTGGCGTGGCGATAGTGGCGGCGGCAACCAGCAAGGCGGTGGCTATGGTGGTGGTGGCTACGGCGGTGGCGGCTACGGTAACGGCAGTCAGAACCAGCAGGGCGGCGGTTACAACAACGGTAGCAACCAGAACCAGCAGGGCGGCTACGACAATCAGCAGGGCGACGGTGGCTATCCTGTCCGTGACCTAGACGACGAAATTCCGTTCTAATGCCTTCTGAAAGACCAGGTGGTGCCGTGAGTGATTACGGCGCCATTTGGGTGGCGGTTCGGGCTGCCGGATCGGTCAAGAACCAAGACGATCTGCGTCATTGGTGGTTTGAGCGTCTTTCCGATAGTTCCAAGCGTCACCCTCTTATCATCGAAATGAAGGACACCATGAAGCGGTGTTTGCCCGCTGGCCCCAGCCAGAACAGGGGATGATCATGCACACATCAAGAAATCTGCGCGATGAGCGCTGGAGTACCCAAGAAAAACGGCATTTTGCTTTTTTGCAAAGCCTTCGGCGCTGCGCCTTATCGGGTGCCTCTGTGGAATTGGAGGTGGCCCATATCCGCGTCCACACCGGAATGGCGCTCAAGCCCCACTGGCGGCATGTCTTGCCGCTGCGTCACCAAATTCACATCCATCAGGAAAAAAGCGGCCTCGACTGGTGGGAAAAGGCTGGTTTTCCGATTGGCTCGGACAATGACCCTCGGATCTGGGCAGAGCGATTAGCCGAGGCCACGGGCAACCCAGAGGCATGTGATGACACCTTACGGGACATGCTGGGACAAACCAACAGAGACTTCATCTACCAGATTATGACAGGGAGAGCCTGACAATGAACGATATGATTTTTAACACCGCCGAACCCCTCACTATGTCCAGCAAGGAAATCGCTGACCTACTGGATGTGAGACATGACAATGTGAAGCGAACTATCGAAACCCTTGTAAATAAGGGGGTGATTGTCCGTCCTCAAACTGAGGATGAACAAATTCAAGATGTGATGGGGCGCGGTCGCACCATGTCTGTCTACCTTCTCGAAAAGCGCGACAGCTACGTGGTGGTGGCGCAGCTATCGCCGGAGTTCACCGCCCGGGTGGTGGACCGCTGGCAAGAGCTGGAAGCGAAAACCTCCTTGCAGCTTCCCAATTTCGCTGATCCTGCCGCCGCCGCTCGTGCGTGGGCCGATCAGGTGGAGGAGAACAAGGCGCTGGCGCTGGAAAGCCGACTACAGGCTGAGAAGATCCAAGACATGCAGGACGATGTTGGGGCGCTAAACCGGATCGCGCGGGCAGAAGGTGGGCATTCCCTCCGTGCGGCCGCCAAGATCTTGCAGGTGAAAGAGCGCCAATTCATCAGTTGGATGCACGAACATGGCTGGATCTATCGACCTGGCAACAAGGGGGCGTGGCTACCCTATTCCGACAAGACCAAAGCTGGCCTAATGACTGTCAAAACCTTCACTCAGTCAGTGGAGGGCGGCGATGATCGTAGTCGCCATCAGGCGCTGGTTACGCCGAAAGGCTTGACCAGACTGGGTAAGATCTTTTCACAGGGGGCGCTGGACCTATGAATGACCCCGATTGGCCGATGAACATCTACATCACGCAGGAGGATGTGGACATCATGCAGCACAACTGGATGCACTCTTATTCAGAAAAAGAGGGTGAGTTTTGCCGCTATGTCCATGCCGATGTGTTTGATAGCGAAAAGCGCTACCACCAGCACATGCTGGAATTGGAGCGCGACAAGGCAAAGGCTATCCGCTTGGCTGCTATCGCTGCTGTCAAGCGGAACGTAGACAGCCAAAGCGAGGCGCACCGGATCATCAAAGCGATTGAGGAGGCTACGCCAGATGGCTGACAATCCCCATTGTGAGGTCAAATTTCTTCGGGGCAGTTGGTCCACCAAGAACGGCGCGTCGGCGGTGTTTGAGGTGGCCGACCGTGAGTTTCTGGATACACTTTCTGCCATTGGCGGGGGTCAACGCTACATGATGGTGCTGGCCCCGATAGCTGACGATGAGGAGCTGGACCACGACAAGCTGGAAAAGGCTGATCGCGGCAAGACGCGGGTCAAACAGGCTGCGGTGCTGTGCCAAGACAAAGCCTACTGGAAATGGCTTGAGGCGGCTGTTCTGGATCTCTGCGGTCTGGAAATGACCATTGGCGACAAAGAGGGTGCAGCTATCGGGATGCGGAAGCTGCTGGGAGTAGAAAGCCGCGCGGCTATCGGCAAGGACGATAAGGTGGGCCAGAATTTCGACCGGATGAAAGAGGACTTTGATCGGTCGGCGGGTCGGATCAAATAAAACAAGGCCGCGGTTTGTCTCCGCGGCCTTGTTGTTTATCCTTGGCTGAAATAACGCCTGAACACATCGCGGATGATTTCCGCCTCTCGCTCACTGGGTAGGGTGATTGGACCAGCCTCCGGCGTTTCCGGCCTTGGGCTTGCCTTGAGCGGCGGGACTTCCACGCCCTCCCGCTCTGCCATAGCCCGTAATGCGAATATCGACCGCCCTGATACAGAGTGTTTTCGCCGATATTCGTCAAAGGTCATGCTGTGGCTTCTCTGCGTTTCTTTTCGGCCAGACCTTCCGGTGTCAGTACCCAAGAGATTTTTAACCCGATGTTGATGCGCCGGATCAGGCAGAAGTTTCGCATTCGATCCGTATTGCTCTTGATGGTATCGGTTCCGGCGTTCTTGCTGCGCACTTCATTTGTCAGTGCGCGGTTAAGCGTCGGCTCCTGCTCGTCCAGTATCATGAGGATCTTGGCGTCATCATCACACAAGAACCAAGACCCGTCGGGTTGCTTCTTCGGCTGTAGCGCGGCAAGATCCGTTGATAGCGTCGAAGCGCCCTTGCTCCAGCGGAACCCACAGACAGTAAACTTTCGGGTGCCTACGTCCATCAGGGCGCGCTGTTGGGCCTTGGTCGGCTTTTCGGCCAGCCATTTGGCTTTATAGGCATCTTCAAAACGAATGCGTTTCAACTCTGCCCGCATTTGGGCGATATTCACGCTCCCCATCAGTGCTGCCCGCCTGGTCGCAGGCTGTTCTGGATGAACTGCACCATCTCCTCACACGCTTCAACGGCGTTGTCGCAGGCCAGATGCACATCTTCATCATAGCGCGCACCAATCAGGGCGTAGTGCTGGGCAGCGGAATAGGCTGTCAGCAGCTTGGACAGCGGGTCGTCCTTACCGATCAGGCCGATCAGGGCAAGGCGCACCAGCTTCTCAGCTTGGCGGGTATTCTCTCCATCCAGAACACCAGACTTCTGGCCGTATTTGGCAGCGATCATTTCCGCAAATTCGGCGGGTGTCGGTACTGGGGTGACGGGGGATTTGGTCATTGCATTCATTGGTTATCCTTTCGCTAGTGGCTATATATTATTAGCCAAACTGGACAAAACCAAATGTTTTTTGAGCTAAATATAAAGAAAAAAGACGCCCTTATAAGGACGTCTTTTCTTACACAAATCACTCTTTAAAATTCGGGGGAACCTATCGTTTTGAATTGCCGTAAGCGCCTGTGGTGCGTCGTGGCCTGCTGCCAATAATCGACCCAACGGCGCTGCACACCAGCGCCAGTATTGTGTGTTCTTTCAGGCCGCGCTTGATGAGGTTGTGCATTTCTTCTTGCTCGGCCAACATATACAGGAACGTAAAGAAGCCAGTGGTGAGCAGGGTGGCAGCGATGATGATTGCGATCCGCCCAATAGGCTTTGTTTCGCGCTCCCCATCGCTCATAAATCCAGCTGCAAAATATCCGCCGACTGTGGCGTGTAGAATGATTAGCATGTTGTTAGTCCTTGGATACTAGCGCTTTCATGCGCTCGATGTCTTCCCCACCCAGAACGATCACCTCGTTTGCGGCGCGGGGCATTCGTAATATTTCTCGGATCATATCGACCGCTGATTGTTCTTTTTCTTCGTCGGGCCGTGTCAGATCCTCAACGGTGGTGCCTAATGCTTCCGCCAGATCGGATAGGCGGTACGCTGGGATGTTCTCAATTATCCCGCGCTCTGCTTGGCTGAGGTATCCGGTTGATACACCAGTTAGGGCTGCAAGTTTCTCTTGCGTCATGCCAATCTGTCTTCGGATGTTTCGGATCTGGTTGTCCACCATAAGCCTCTAAAATTGATATTAAATACAGTGCCCCTTTATTTCACATAGACTTGCTAAATCGGAAAGTCTTGCGTTATCCCATTCGTCCACTATCTGCCCTTAGTGGGTCAAAGGCACAACCAAAACGCGGGCCTTGGTCGTGCCTTTGGTGGGGATTTAGAGAGAAATCAGGCAGGGCTGTCTTCCCATGCAGCCTTCTTTGCCAGTCGGTCGCACTGTTCATTGACCCATTGCCGCCCGTCACCCTCCTTGTGGCCTCGGACGTGACGAAGATACACGCGACGGGAACCCAGCGTTTGACGAATGGCCTCTGCTTCTCGTCGTTGCCAAATGCTTTCGGAGGATCGTTGTTTCCATTTGCTCAAGGGCGCGCCGTTGGGGTGTTTCTTCTCAACCGCGTAGGGGATGATCCTGCTCAGCACCCATAGGGCTTGCAGGCAGTCCGATTGCAGCATGATCGCATCATCGTCTGGCTGGATGTATCCGGTTTCAAACAGGTGTTCGATCATGAACCGCAATGCTCGAAGTTCAGCCAGCGTCACGTTTCGATCATATTCCAGCGTCTTGCGAAACAAGACAGAGGAACGCCCGTCGCCCTTGGCCCATGCGCCTGCGCCAGCCCGCTTGTGTTGGGTGTTGACAGAGGCGTCAGCGAAAATCGTTACCATTCCGCTCATCAGATTTCTACTTTCTCGCCGTCTTCATCGGTCACAGACACGATTTCGGCGTTTGGGTGTTGGTCCAGAAGGTCGTCGCAGGCACCTTGCCAGTGCGCTGCGTCAATCTCGGTGGTGCATGAGTGGCCGGTTTCATCCAGCCACTCGATGTGCCATCTCACGACACCAGCTCGTCAGTGTGGTGCCCGGCATAGATCGCGACCGGCTCTTGAGCATCCAGTAGTTGTCGCAGTTCTTCGGGGGTGTATTCACCCTGCCAATTGAACAGATCCGCCATTTCCTGCCGCGCTGCCTCGATGATCACAGCTTGATCTTCGCTCTCCACTTCGATGAAGAACCGCTTGACCCATTCGGAGGGGGGCTGGTCTTCATCGCGCATCCCTTCGTCCTCCATCAATAGGACGGTGTAGTAGAATTTTTGAGGGCCGTCGGGGGTAGCTTCTTGGGCCTGCCCTTTGTCAGGTTCGCCTTCGCGCTCCGGCAGTTCCAATTCGTCGATCACTGACGCAAAGATTTCGTCAGCGATAGGCTGAAACTCCTTGCGAATATGATCCAGATTTTCGACCCCAAATTCGCGCTCTAGTACAAGCCAGATAAGGGCGGCGTGGGCAATCATTTCGGCGTGGTTGTCGGTATGTTCGACAATCGCTTCGAGGGTGGCTTTTACCAGGGTTGGGCGGACGCCTACGGTGGTTGTTTCTTCGCTCATTGGTTAATTCTCCAGTTTGATTTCTTCTTGACTGGGTTCAGTCTGTTCATCTTCAATCAGGGCTTGCAGATCCACGCGTTCGACGTTCCCTCCGTCGCTGTAAACGTCGAACACGTTGGCCGTGCTGCCTTGGCGGCGCATATAGCTCCAAGCCTTCTGTGCGGCCTCCTGTGGGCTGTCTGCGTCGATGTGCATGCGCCATTCGACAAGGTGCAGGGCTGTCATTGTGAAAATTCCTTTCCCGTCCAAGCCAAGATCAGCACGACATGGATTGCGAACAGCCAGTCAAAGGCTTTGTTGTTGAAAATTTCGGAAAGAATTGCAGGGAAAAATATCAACACACCAAGCAATGCAAGGGCCATCATCATAGCCGCAACCACTCCCAGCCCTTTGGCTACATAGATCGAAAAAGAACGAATAATTTTCATCACTTGCCCCCCTCCAGACGATGCACGATGTCGCTGGCGGTATCGGTGATTGTGGCCGGATCGAATTGTCCGGTTGCGATCTGGCGCACCAGCTGCACCGCTTCATCGCGGATGTTGTGAAGGGGCGCGCGCGTTCCAAACATTTCGCTGACCAGATTTGCAGCTGCTGCCATTGCGTTTTGCGTCTTTGTGATTTGCGCGGCGGCGTTAAAGTCCTTATAGTCGTCAGCGTCATACCAAATGTCTGAGCCGATACCGTCTTTCAACGCACTGGCAAGGGCTTCCATACTGTTGAAAGCCCCAATGTCGGGGTGGGGCAAGGGGATGCGAATAACGTGGCTTTCCATGCTGCACGTCGCCAACATTTCGGTGTTGTATTCCCAGATGTCGCCCCACGACACGTCCGAGTTTGCCAGCGCCTCGGTGGGGTCTTCGGGGTCGAATTTCAGGTCAAGGTCCACGCACATGCGGCACAGGTCTGCGCGTTCTGCGCACCACTCCCATGCGTATTCTTCGGCCTCGCTTTCGGTGCCAAAGGTGACGCTGTTGGTGCCGTCGTTGCAGTCGGTGGCGAAGGTGTAAACTGTTGCGTTGATCATGGTTTTATCCTCGTGTGGCTTCTTTGATTGCGGCGGTGTCGCCTTCGCCCTCCTCAATGGGGCGAGAGAGGTTGATGTGGTCGCCTGCCTGACGTCCGTGGTGATAGTTCTCATCCACCTCGATCCGACGGGCTTTTCGCGGCTCCGTGATGTCAAGGCCGATGTCGGAAAGGTGGCGCTCAATCAGGTCTTGCTTTCGGATCACCAAATCCGTTCCGCCCGAAGGCGCGCGGGATGCGCGGCGCTCACGCCCAAGCACCCTTAGGCGCTCGGAAATACGCACACCAAAGCCGATCATGAAGGATTTGCGGGACTTGTTCCGGTTGCGGAAATGCTGGCCATGCGCATGACTTTTCCACGCACGATCCGCCGCGCCCCTGATCATTAGGGCCAGATAGATCGCCATTTCTGCGTCGGTCTCAATTCCTGTGAATACCAGTTGCTCGCGACCAAGGGTTTTCGACTTTGAGAAAAACCCAGTCGTTTCCGTCATGTCTTCAATTCCAGATGCAGCCCAGCGGACAGCCATATGCACAGTCTTTGTGCTGGCCTTGAGGCGCTCCATTGTGACACCCGCCGCACCGCCTTCGATCAGGTCCAGCTCTTGCTCGGTGACTTCATGCTTTGCCATCAGCTTTGCGGCCATCGCTGCGGCCTGCATGGCCTCATTTTCCGATGCGGCTTCGCTTTCGGCTTTTGCTTGCATGGCGCGGATGCGCTCAAGCAGTGCTTTGCGATCTTCGTTCATGCCTGGATCCTTTCCTCTGCGACTTCGTGCAGGATGCGCCCCAGCCTTTCGGCAAGGGCTTCGTAAATTGTGGATTTCCGGCTCATGACAGCGCCACCAAATCCAAATTTTCGGCGCTGCCGTCGTTCTTGGCTTCTCGGAAATAGACGCCATAGCCGTTTGTGTCGGTGCCACAGCGGAATTTCACATCTCCGACGATCTCAAAATCAGCGGAACCAGATGTGTCGGGAAAAACCACGGTTGCGTGTGGGTTGTGCTTTTCCAGTTCATTAATCAGCTCATAAACTTGCATTTGATCCTCATTGATACAGGTGGGTGCAGTTCGCCATTGACAGGGCGCGTGCCAGAGGGGGCGGCACACTGTTGCCGCACTTGTGGGTTTGGTCTGTCTTGGACAGTTTCCGCCCGTCGTGGCCGCGCTCGATTTTGTAGCCCTCAGGGAAGCCCATCGCGCGGAATTGTTCGCGTGGCGTCAGCATCCGCATACAAATGTCGGTGATCACATAGGGTTCGCCGCCAATGTTTATCGTCACCAGCGCAAAGCGATCTTTGGTCGTGACGGTGTGCATGGATTCATGCAGGCTTGCGCCAATGCCGGTTCCATAGAATTTAACCATGAAGGCAGCGACAAGAGCGGCGTGTCCGCCTCCCGACGTGATTGTGGGCATGGGGTCTAGTAGGGATCGACCCTTTAGTTGGTTCTGCTTTGTTCCACGCATGTTGATCAGATGCGCGGCAACCAACTGTTGCTGTGTCCCGCGCGTCGTAAGCGTTGACAGGGGTGCATTCAGATCGCGGCCGACAACGCCTGTGTTGTGCTGGGCCATGAAGCCAGCTGCAAGCCGCAGCTTGGTCGCAACGATCTGGTTTTGGTCTTTCCGGCTGGCGCAGAGGGTGTGCATGGGGTCGTTTGCGCTGCGGTTGGCCCCGCCTTGCTGGGCGTAGCTGACAAAGAACGGCTCGTTCGCCTCGATCACGAATTTCTTGATCCCTGCCGCGATGCGCGCTTGCGTGTTGTCGGCCAATGGCCGTTGCGCGTTGATGCCCATAGTGGCCTTGATGTGTTCTTTGGTGTCGAAGATCGACGGCATAGGCACAGACCAGTCGATGCAGCTTGCAGCGGTGGGCCAAGGCAGGCGTTTTCCCGCCAGCACTTCGGGGGATTTCGGATCGCCGTGCGTCGATTCAGGCCAGACAATCTGGCGACCATCGCGCCGTGCGACCATGAACAGGCGCTTGCGGATCGTTGGTGCGCCATAGTCGCAGGCTTGAAGCACACGAAACTCCATCCGGTATCCGTGGCTGCGGATCTTCGCGCACCACGGTTTGAAGTCCTCCCATGTCTGAAACTCCTCGACGTTCTCCAGTAGGATCACGTCAGGGCTTTGGGCGGGGCCAAGCACCTCCAACCAATGCGGGACAACCCAAGCCAGACCGCGCACACGGTCAGATGTTGGCGCTGATCCACGGGCGCGGCTGAAATGAGTGCAATCCGGCGAGGCCCACAACAGCCCGACCTTCTGCCCGCGCCGCACCAGATCGCGCGGGTCCACGGCATAGACCGAGGTAATCAGGTGCGTTGTGTTCGGGTGGTTGGCCGCGTGCATAGACAGGGCCAGCGGGTCGTGGTTGATCGCAAAGTCTGGATCGCAGCCAAGGGCTTGCGCGATGCCAGTAGACGCGCCACCGCCGCCGGCGAAACTGTCAATTATCAGAGGACGCTTTTCGCACACTGGCTGGGCCAGATCCGAATGACTGAAAAGGCTATCAAGCATCGTTATGATCCTCCAAAGCTATGTTGATCAGGTCGCGGAGCGCTTTGGCGTCGTCCACATTCAGTGAAAAAGACGAGGCATATCCGCCTCTGTTGGCCCGCCTGTGAGATACGTAAGCGTCTGTGAAAATTTCAATCGCTTCGTCTTGTGCGCGGAAACGGGCAGAAACATTCTGGTGCGCGCGCTTTTTGTTCTTCGGTTGGGTCATTGAGTCGGCTCCCATCCATAGAGGTCGTTGGGGGTCACGTTGAGGTGACGGCAGATACAGGCCAGCACATCAACGGAAAGGCGGGTTTGGCCGCGTTCGATCCGGTTGAGCGAGTTCGGGTTTTTCCCTGTGCGCTCTGCCAAACAGCAAACAGTCAGGCCGCGTTCCCGTCTTAATCTCTGGATGTTGGCGCCGATGGTTTTGCGGGTGCTGATCATGCCGCGCACCCTGCTTTCGCTGCTTCCTTCACGCGATCCCAAGCCGCATTGAGTTCCTTGCGGTATTCCTCGTGTGCATCGCTTGCGATGTTGTTTTCGCAATAATCCATCAGCGCTTCGGCAATCGTGGCCATGTCGTCAGACAAGAGGATACTGTTCGCAGCCTGGGGGCCGCGTTGTTCGTTGGTCATGGTGTTGATCCTTGGTTAGAAGGGAAGTCCTTCGATCCACGTATTGACGCGGATCATGCAGTTGACGGCACGGTTGGCTCCGGCCTCTCCGTGATCGAAAAACCAGAAATGCGCGGGTTCGGGATGCAGGTTGGACGGCTCGATGGCGCAGCAGTCGTCAAACAACCCTGAAAAACCGGACTTTCCGCTTTTTGAAATGGTGAATGAGCCACCTTTGGTCATGGTCGGCTGCGCTTCCCATTGCCCCAAATCATCATGGACAAGAGCCAATCGACGGCGATCACCGGATGCCAGCACCAGCCAATCGCCATTGAGGGGGCGTTTGGCCTGCAACCGAGCGGCCTGTGCCTCGTCGGCAATCGTTTGGTTGATCCCGTCAAGGTGGCGGTTCATCGCCTGATAGTGCTGCATTCCGGCGCGGCGCAGGTCGATCACAGCGGCGTTGAAGCGGCTGGTATTGATGCAGGGCTTGTCGTCAATGCGATACACGCCGTCATTTTCCAAGCCGACGCGGATCTTGGCAGGGTCTGCCCCTTCACGGTGCCGCGCGATGCTTGCCAGCTTGTAAATGGCGTCATCCATGTCTGATACGGGGTAGGGTGTTCCGGTGTTGTCGATCACTGCGTATGTCATGCGCTCACCTCAGCCTTGATAAGATCCCAGATACGCACCCAGTCAGTGCCGCGATCTTTCAGAACCAGACGTTTGATTTCCTTCGCGTTTGTGGTGATCGCCAACACATAGCGCATTGCTGCGTCGAGGTCCGCATTCGTCATGTGGCAAAGCGATTGGCAGTTGTTGGTCAACTGCACGGTGTCCGAAGTGATTTCCACATTCAGGGATTTTTCGCCCGCGTGGTGATGCACGCGGATTTGAAGGACATGCGGTCCTTGCTGGCGTTTCAGCCGATTTTGGGGGATTTCAGAGGGCCGCAAGCCCAGTCTGAGGCATAGGTATTCGTTGGTGATCATGGTGGTTCTTTCGCTGGTGGTTGGTTCATGCCGTGGCATGGGATCGGGCTGCGCTCTGTCAGCCCTCACCGATGGCGCGGTCACTTCGCTGCGTTCACTTCTGCAATCGCTGTGGACAGGGCAGCGGCCAGCTGCGCGGCTTCCCCTACGGTCATGCGCAGGGGGATGCACTCAGCGTCGATGGCATCGCTGTAGAGGGTTACGCCGACGCGCTCGGAAAACTCACCGGAGCCACGATTGACGCGTAGTCGGGTTTCCGTGCCATTGCTGTCTTTGGTGTAAACGCGCATGGATCAATCCTCCTCTTGCGCGGCTTCGGCGCTTGTCTTGTCCGCCGCGACCATGCTTTCGATTTTTTTGGCCTGATACTTGATGAAGGCAGCGGCCATGTCGCCAATGCTGGGGTATTGGGGCATTTCGTCGAAGGCGCCGTTTTGGATTGCGTTGCCCCATGTCCCCAGCAAGCCCGTAGGCCAGTCGGTTACGTTGTCTGGCAGGGCGCATTCCAGCGCCATTTCCAGCGCCATGACAGGCACGATGTTATCAATACTGCGTGCAGGTCTGTTCCGGCGTATATCGGCTTCTGTGCGTCTGGTTTTCATGTCTCAACCTCTGCATTCTGATCGTAAAAGCGATAGCCCAGCACATCGACAAAGGGCGTTCCGGTGCCGTCGTCGTGGGTGCAGTTGTAGCTATCCTCGTGGGGGCACTCGCGGCCAACAGTGAGGATAAACGCGCCGACCATAAGCAGGGCGGCAAGGGCGTAGGCGGGCATCATGTCGTTCATGTCATCAAAACTCTATCAGTTCCAAATCCAGCACAGTCTGAATGTTGTCAGTCAAATTTGTGAAAAGAGGGCCAACTGCGCTCAAAATCGGGTGGTCCCAATTTCCGTCAATCAGTTGCTGTATTGCTTCCAGTTTTTCGCTTGCGGTCATTGCATCAACCCCCAAACATCGCGGCCAAAGTCAGGCCCAATGGAATGATTATAAAGATGCTGGCAGCGCCAATAACGTCACCGAGGAGCCGCATCGGGTCGTCAAGGTAATCGTTAAGCGCCCGCATGATGATTTCCGTTGTGTTCATCTCTTCACCTTCGCCAAGGCTTCCAGCGCGTCCAAAATAACCGTGGTTTCGTCGCCCAGCGGCGTTCCGCCGCGCGTCTCGTTCCAGTGTTCGTACGCCTGCTCAATGTTGCCAAAGCACCGACAGCCCGCACGGATGCCGCCGTCGTTATTCATAACGAATTGCCAGCCGTCAGACCGGAAAGGGCCGACTACAATAGGGCTGGTTGCGTACTTGATGCGGTGACAGTTCGTGCAGTTCGTGCAGTTCGTGCAGTTCGTGCAGTGCATGCAGTCCGTGCAGCGCGTGCAGTACGTGCAGTACGTGCAGTACGTGCAGTTCTTGCAGTTCGTGCAGTTAATAAGGGTTGCGAGGGCGTTGCGTGCTGCCTCTTCACTGCCGAAATGCTCAACGCTTGCGCGGTTTCCATTCTCGTCGGTAATCCAAGTTGTCATTGGTCATTCTTTCGCTGAAAAAGCCCCCGCGCGGCCCGTGAGTGGTGGAGTGACGCCACGCGGGGGAAGTGGGAGCTGGGGACAGTAAACCCAGCACCCGAGGCAAGCGTTTATTCGATGGTAAAGCGGGCCGTGCCGACGCGGTTGCCGTTCAGGTCGGACAGGCTGTGTTCTGCCTCGTCAGCACCGTTGTGCATACTCTGCGCCATCAAATAAATATAACTGCTGCGGCAAAGCCTGCTGAGGATGCGGTCAATCTCATTCGCCTCGCCGCCGCTTTCAGGGTCAAAGGCTGCGTTGCCGCACTCGATTTCAATGGTGAATTTCAAGGTCATTACATCACCACCTTTTTGCCCATCATGGCGCGGGTCGCGCGACGGTTAAGCGTCGCCATGCGATCCTCTGCGAAGGTGATAATGCCGACGCCCACATAGCCGAGACGTTTGGCGGTTTTCTCTGCGCGGTCGTTTACATACGACAAGCGGCGCAGGTAGGCGAGTTTTGCATCCTCATTGAGGAATTCGATGCATTTTTCGGGTGTGTCGTGGATGTGTTTCTGTGCATCCGGTGCCATGTAGCGGGCCAACTGAGCGTCCGCTAATCTTCCCATACTGTTAATCATTTGGTTGTCCTTTCGCTGTCATGGGTGGTTGGTCCATGTGATGTGAGCCGCGCGTCGAGGGATGGGGAAGTGAGTGGTTCGCGCGGCTCACACAGATGAGCCAAACATATCGGGGGGGTTGTATGGGCCATCTGATCCGAATTAGCCCCGTCTTCTTTTGTGCATCCTTTCTCCTTTTCGGTGCGTTTATTGTTCTTCTGCGGACTCTTATATTATCCAAAATGGATACAAGCAAGGACATTTTGGGGATTTTTCTAAATAATCGCATTATTTTATTTTTATGTTTAATATCAGTATGTTGAGTCGCTTGCATTGATGGTTTCTTGTGGTTTTAGTATCTGATTTAGCGCTACTTATTTGCCGTATTGGATAAAAAAGCCTTCTGGATGCGGCCATGTGTCATTAGTGAATGATGTCATGAGCCAATTTCACCGATCATATCGCGGAAACGCGCTGGAAATGCTGCATTGGGCCTATGCTGTAGAGCAGGCGCACATGTCATTTGATGGGGTGGAAGGCTATGGTGCAAACAGCGCCACCAACCTCATATCAGGTATGGTTCGATTGGGCGTTCGGGTGGACACATCCAGCGCCGCAGAAATGCAGGTTGCCAACAGAAGTCACGACGATGCTGTGTTGGCGCACGATCTGGTTCAGCGCGCAGTGACAGGCCAAACGTTGTCTCTGATCATCCGCTACGCGATCATGAGGCGTTCACCTATTTTGCCGCCCAAACCCGTGGCACGGGTCAACCTCGATCCACTCACATCATGCCCGCAGAAGGGTACAAGCCAGGGATGGCCGGATACCCATAAGGCAAAGGGCACTGGGCTATTCCGCTCCACTGCATCCTATAGCCAGCACATCACCATTGCAGATGATCCACGACAGCACCTGCGCGGCGCGATCACCGCGAAGGCTTGGCTACTCGCAATGCAGAAAATTGAGGCCGATCTGTACCAGCACCAGCACCAAATGGTGCGTTGGGTCATGCAGGGTCGCACACGCCTGCAAGACGCCACAACAGAACAGATCGAACAGCGCATTGCAGACATTCAGGAGACCCTGAAATGAGCAAGAACGGGAGAAATTCTGCGCCTTCACTGATCTGGCAGGGCCAGCACCACGCACCTGCACAAACCCTCAAACTCATAACAGAACTCATAGAACAACAAGCAGTCCAAGTAATAGCCCAAGTAGAGAGCCAATGCCGACTGACTGACGCCCTGTACCGCGCACCACACGACAATAATGCACAGATAGGTGGGTATGATGGATGTATTGTACGCAAAGGCGAAGAAATCCTAGCAAAAATGGGAAATATTCGCAGGGAGGATGGACCATCAAATCCTTCCTCTACCGGATTTTCCCCAGAGATTTTCCCATTTTGCAACCTGAGGATAGGAAAACCACGGGTTAGTACCGAAATTCACGGGGTTTGTACTCTCATAGAGCGAAAACAGGAGGCATAGAGCCAATGGCATCGAAGAAAGCACTGCGCCGGAAGGTAGCGCGACGGCGGATCAAGCAGGCTGGGAACCGTAAGGAGCGGCGTGCGGCTGAGGCTGGCCTGCGCAAGCTGGAGCGGCAGGCAGAGGCGCGGGAGGCAGAGACAGTCGAGGCCAAACGGTATCTCGGATACACGCCGTCGCTGGGCCTGCTGAATGATGAAGAGCAGCTACGGGCAGAACTCGCGGCTGACTGGTACGCGCGGGAGGTGCAGGCAGCGCCACCCAAGCGCCTCGTGCCATACGAACAGCCCGAACCGTGGAAGCCAGCACCAGCGCCAACGATAAAGGAGGAGGCAGCTAAGGCAATGGCGCGGATACAGCGCAAGGAAGAAGCGCAGCGCCGAAGCGACCGTGTGATGGGTATCTGCATGGCTCTAATCGCAATCGGGTTCGTGTTGGGTATGGCAGCGCTGTCAGTGGTGGCGCGGTGACGTGGGTCTAAGGGGGGTAGGGGGTAGGCAAGGAGCCATGCGTGCACCAACACCCACCCCCCCATCAACCCCGAATGGCAGCGGGGGTTCCCTATACATAGCCCCCCTCTCTCCTCGCGACACCAATTTTTCAAAATGGGATCAATAGACAAAATGGACAAAAAATTTCCCCTCTACCCCGATGATTTTGAGGATCTGAACGAAGGCATGGGGCCGCCCAGCTTTACCTGCCTCGTGCTTGGGAGCTTGGGTCTTGTGGCTCTGGTTTTTTCGGTGGCTTTCGGCCTTCAGCTGCTGGCTGGGTACGTCATTTCTATGTCGGCTGTTCCGGCCTGTTCTTTCCCCCTTCCAGCAAACTGAGAAAGGAAATCTGATGCGAGTATGTGACACGATGATCTGCCACAATCCTTCTTGGGTACGTCGTCTGTGCGGGGTGTCGGTATGACTTTTGTTACCATGCCAGCGATCATGGCGTCTGGGAATGTGACGCTTTCGGTGAAGTCTGCCGGCACTGGCCGCGGTGCGCGCAAAAAGCCCACTATAACGCTTTCGATCAAGAAGGTGGTTGCGGAGAAGATCTGGCCTGATGGCGTCCCGACCAAGCCGATGAGGCTGCAGCTGGGCGTCAAGGTAAACGCAGGCAAGGTCGCGCTGATGCCGTGCCGAGAGGGCGAGGGTGCTAAGGGTGCATGTCGTGCGGCCGGAACGATCACCTTCACATATGTGGCTGTAGAGCCGGTCGATGCGGGCGCGGACAAGAAGGTGTTTCTTGATATGACGGGCACCCGCGAAGGCGGTGCGATTTTCAGCGGCGCTGATGAAATCTTGCTGAAAAGGTTTCTTCGTGAGCAGTGACAACGATCTCTTGGCGCAGCTGATGGCCGACGCTTTGGGGAGCGGATCGGCCGAGCGTCCGGCGGTGAGCCAGCCTGAACCTATGACTAATGGGGAAGGTGGCTCACCGCAGATGGATCGGATGCCTTGGCCTGATGGTTTTTTGGGGGGTGGTGAGCCGAGGGATTACAAAGCCTGTCGCGCGATGTGGGCGTCGGTATTGGTCTGCGCAATCCGTGACGCTCAACGCGAAAGAAAATCAGCGCTGAAAACCAAGATGGAGACCGGCACCGTGCCGCGCACCATCTGGGATATTCGCCTTTTGACCACAGAAACCGAGGATCTCAAAATTCTGTGTGACGCCGCTGACATTGATATGGCCGCCTTTGTTCGCTGGGCGCGCAAGGAGTTTGCAGATGTCCTCAATTGAAAAGACAAGCATCAAGGAGCTGCTGGCTGAAATGGAGCGGCGGGGCTACCTGTGCGCCCCCAAGGATGCAGTGGTGCGCCTTGAGGCGGGGTATGAGTATTGCAATTGTGCAAAATGCTCTGAGAACTTCGAGAAGATGCACGAAACCCGCTGCGTCCGAACCCAGAACGCACTGGCGCGTCGGTCAATGGATCTGATGCCGGTGCAGCTGATCGACGGCACCTTTGAGGATGGCGACGAAGAGGTGCGCCCGACAGTCACCTATCACGCTGAACTGACGTTCATCTGCGTTCCAGCCGCCAAGCCGGAGAAGATGAATTGACCCTCCGCGATTTTGAGGAAGCTCACGAAAAGGCTGCGCAGCTGGTCGCCATTCACGGCGAACGGTTCGTGCCGGCTTTTTTGGAAGCCGAGCGGCGCCTTGAAATCGCGAAATCATCCCAGTGCGCAATCACAAGAGCGCGCGAAATCGCAAGGAGCATGCAGAATGCAGCCTAAAAAACTGAACAAGGCCCAGACCAACAAGCTGGAGCAGCAACTCACCCAGTCCGCAATCGCGGTCATGACCATGCCGGGGCAGAGCCTCGAAAATCTCGCGACTGAATTTGCTGTGCTTGATGTCAATGCCCGCAACGCGATAGGTTCGATCTACCAGCATTTACTCTTCGTGTCAGAAAAGATCGGGGCAATGGAAATCCCCGAAGACAACGCGCTGGCAAAAGAGGTGCGCGATGAGCTTAAGGGTCTGATCCTCGAAATCGCCAATACTGGATCAAACTTTTCGGTCGCAGCGCAAAAGCTGGACGCCACTCAAGCGATTGATGCGGCTCTGCAAGGCGAAGGCCAGAAAAGCGGTTTGATCATGCCTGGCAAGGGGCTGCACTGATGGAGTGGCTGTTAGAAGCATGGGTCACCATTGTGGATTTGTGCCAGCTGATCGTTTTAATCGCGGCGGCGCAAATGTCCCGAACGATCCATAGGCATCAGATTAAATCAAAATCCGCATTGATCGTGGATGCGGTCGTCATTTTCATATTCGCTTGGTCGCTGATTGTAGGTTTGTTCTTTGCGGTGGAGTGGCTGACATGACGGAACCGACCTTCAAGTCTGTGCGCAATCAAGCCCCCTCCGGCCTGACGCGGCTTTCCCGCCAAGAGCTTATCCATGAGGCTGAACTGCACGGCATGGTGTGCGTTGATCGCAATAGAATTGCGACAATCCAAGGCCGACGTGCGTTCAGTAGGTTTGATCTAATCCGTCAAATGGATCAGCCGAAGCTGCGCGACATGCAAGTGAAAAACATGCGTCGCGAAATGATGATGGCGGCACAGGATAACCCGCAGATTTTTCACGAAAGCAGCCTTGAGCAAGACGGCGAGGAACTCCTGATGAGTGAGGTCCACATGTTCACGGCCTCCAAAAAATCCTGACGCCCTTTTCTGCCCCTGCGCGTCGGGGGCAGCGGCGGACGACAGAGCCGATTTAACCAAAACTTGGAGAGAGAGAATGTTTGGTAAACTGAAAGAAAAACTGTCTGGTGGCGCAAAACGCATGTCGGGCCGCACCGATCTGTTGGAGGCTGTCTGCGCCTCTGCCGCGCTGGTTGCGGCCGCTGACGGGGACATTGACGACATCGAAATCGAAGCAACGGCCAATGCCGTCACCGCAAACAAGGTGCTGAAAGACTCGTTTTCGACCCGTGAAATCGAAGCTTGTATTGATAGCATGCTGGCGCGCGCTCAAGGCCGCCGTGTCGGCAAGATTGGCCTCTGGAAAGAGATCGAGGATGTGGCCGGCAATCACGAAGACAGCGAAATCGTTCTGCTGACCGCGATGGATATTGCAGATGCGGACGGTGAAGTCGATCCGGCTGAAATCAAGGTTCTGGAAAAGCTGGCCGACAAGCTGAGCCTGAAACTGTCTGACTACGATGCTTGATTGGCTCAAAGAAAAGGTGCTGCTGTGGTCCGTCACAGCAGCCGCCACCCTCACCGCGTTGCAGGCCGTAATGCCGCCGGTGATCGACTGGGTGCTGGATGCAATGGTTGTCGTCCTTGTGTTCATCGCCGCCCGTATTGCCCGCATGAAATAAGGAGAATGGCTAATATGAACTACTTTTTTGTTTCCATTTCCAGCGCCTCATTCACAGCCGCAGCTATGCAGCCTGATGGGCTTTCGGCAGCCGCCCTGATCGGAATTTTCTCAGCGATTGCGGCTTTTATCTACGAAATGAACACTTAACCAGAGGAGTCTTCCTAATGTCTGAGGATACTTCCGAAATCCGCCCTGACGTTGAATGTGACGCCTTTCAGAAGGCAGTCGCCTACATCCGCGAACGCGCGGACACCACTAAAAATAAAAAGATGATCGCTGCCGCCGAAGCCATTGAGGCCGCAACACAGTGCGCGATCATCGATAAGGAAAATGTCGCCAGCCTGAATATGGAGGCGGTCAGCAAGGATAGCCATGCGTCTGCGATGGTTAAAACCATCCAGCTGCTGCGAGAGCAGGTGGCGCAGGCAAAGGCAGAATGCGAGGCGCTGGATCAAGCCAAGAAGGCCGAAGCCAACGCCATTGTCGCAATGCGGATCGCCCAAGCCGAAGCGGCCACCATGCGCGAATGTATGAATAAGGTGTTTCCGACGCCTTTTAGCGCCACAGCCGCAATACACCCAAAAACGCCGGATACCTTCGGCGTCTGACCCATCAGCGAGAAAGATAAAGAGCTATGATTTCTAATCAAACACTGAACGACATTAGCGTTGCTGCGGAAACCACCCTCAAAGCCATTGGCGCTGAGATCCCGCAGGAAATGGACCGGCTGGTCCGCTATTTCCTTCTCAGAGGCGCGGGTATGCGTATCGCGCAGCCCGAACATGACCTGGCGCTGCAGGCGATTTCTCTGGCCGTGCAGGGGCTGGGCGTCGAGCGTAACGAAACGATGGGAAGCTATCGCGTCGGCACCGAATTCAACCCGTCAGCTTCTGGCTCGGTTTCGATCCTCAAGGCGGCAGCGGCCGACCTGATCGACATGACATTGGCTTCCGGCGCAGAGGGCGTTCCCGAAGGTGGGCGTCAAGCGGCAATGGCAGCCAGCAAGTTTGAGGACGGCGCGATGAACGCGGTCAAGGCGGCCACCAAGCGCCCGATGCAGGACATCATGCCGATTGAGCCGCCATCACAAGAGGAAGTGCCGGAGGAGGTAGAGGAAGATCTTGATGAATTGGAAGGTGACGAATGAACTTTGGTCAAGCAATTGATGCGATGAAGCACGGCGCGCGGGTCGCCCGTGAAGGCTGGAACGGCAAGGGAATGTGCGTCTACATCGTCAACGGTAGCTTTGCGCCTGAGGGTGCTTGTGATGCGGAGCGCGCAGGCATCGACAAAAAGCTGTTTGAATTGGGTGATCACGACACCAGCACCCGCTTGCCCTGTGTTGCGATGATCACCGCGCAAGGTGCGATCTTGCATGGATGGCTGGCATCTCAAAGCGATATGCTGGCCGAAGACTGGCAGCTGGTCGATGGTATGCAGGAAAAAGACTGGCGCAAGCACGTTC
Organism: Thalassobius sp. Cn5-15; assembly: GCF_022347685.1. Classification (GTDB taxonomy): domain Bacteria; phylum Pseudomonadota; class Alphaproteobacteria; order Rhodobacterales; family Rhodobacteraceae; genus Thalassobius. The sequence goes on along the minus strand of NZ_JAKRGF010000001.1, from coordinate 521,643 downwards.
CGGTGGACGAGCGCAGCGGCCTGATTTCCGAGTATGACGACGGTTCGGCCGTGTTCTTTGCCAGCGCAACCGGCGGGGGCAGCGAATACGGCGCCTATGGGCGCGTTCAGCTGATGAAGATCGACGCTGACGGCGCAGCGAGTTTCCGTGACTACACCGCAGACGCTTACTGGTATCAGTAAAAACTGACCTCGGTGAGGGCTTCCTGCATTCGGTGCAGATCGTAGCCCTCGCCATACTTCTCACCCTTCTCTGTGTGCCCCATCAGCTGATCCATCAGGCTATCAGACATGTTGGCAGCGCGCAGGCGGTCCTTGAAGGCGTGACGCAGGCCGTAGAAACTCAACCCGTTATCGCCTGTCAGTTTGTTTTCCCGCAGATACTTGTTCACGGCCGTTGAATACGTCCCGTGTTTGCCGCGATAGCGCGGGAAGCCTTCGGGGTTGCGCCGCATAGCCTCTAGGGCCACACCGACCACCACGACTTTTCGGATCGACGCCGCGGTTTTCAATTCGCGCCCTTCCTCGACCAGATCGAAATGGGGCACGTTTGCATTGAGATGGATGTGGTGGGGCAGGAGGCCGCAAATTTCAGAAGGCCGGCAGCCGGTGTTGACCACCACATGCAGGATGTCGCGCGCTTGATCGTTTAGCCCATCCAGAACACCAGACCGCAGCCATTGCTGAATGCTTGCACTTGGGATCGGCGGCCGCGTTTTTTGCTGCTTCTTACCGGCGGATAGGGCCAGACCGTCAAACGGGTTCGCTGTATTTGGTGCCAGATCCAGCAGGTAGTATTTCATCATGGTTTTAATTGAACCGAGCGACTTATTGGCCGTGTCGGCCTGAATGGACCCAGCGGCCACCATTTCTTTCAGGTTGTCGCGAAATTTTACGGCATCCTTCCGGTCGATGGTCAGGACTTCCATGTCGCCACACGCTTCCTGAAAGCGTTTGATGCAGAGGTTAAAGGGTGACTTCCAGATCCGGTTTTGCTCTTTGTTCTTTTTCTTGCGCTTGTATGCGGTGTGTTCATCGTACCAGTCGGCAAGGCCGGATACCTTCATCTGAGGGGGCTTGACCGTGCCAAGGACCGCATCAGCTGTTGCCGCGTCTTTCACGTCCTCGATCGCTTTGAAGCGCGCAATGAACTCCTCGTCTGACACCTCTGCAACAGGGCGGTATGTGAAGCCGAGTGTTTGGCAGTATTTTACGACGGCCTCAAAGTCGGGGTTTTCGCCGGAAAGGCGAGCCTCCCACATTGCGACGGTTCGCTTTTTGGCAGTGGCCGCGCGCAACTGGGCGACTTCCTCGTCGCCGGTCTTGAGGCTGAAAAATATTTCTTTGCGTGTTTCGACCGACTTGAACCGCTTCGGAACATGCCACCTAATCCACCAAGTTTTGCCGCGTAATTGCAGACTATTTGACATACCCAATCCGTCCTTTTCGTGTCAAAAGTCGTGTCAAAAATCGTGTCAAACAGCAAGGCCGCGCAGGCATAAAAAGCCTAATTGCCTGTTTTTTATGAATATATTTTTTAAAAAGGGTGGAGTTGTGGCGGAGAGACAGGGATTCGAACCCTGGGTGGGCTTGCACCCACAACGGTTTTCGAGACCGCCCCGTTCGACCACTCCGGCACCTCTCCGTCCGCTGAGACCGTGGTCTTGGTGAGGGGCGATTTAAAGAGTAATGTTGTGGGGGGCAAGGGGCTTTTTGGACTTTTGTAAAAGTTTTTCGCGTGCACTTTTTTCGCGTGCACTGGCGTTGCATTGTGGCCAGTGGGCACAGAGCGTGGCTGGAAACGGTAGCGTTTTGTCTTAACTCTGTGTGGTGGGGGCGATTTTTGCCCATAGTCGTGCCACGCTTCGCGAAGTCTTTACCGTCGTGGGCCAGTCTGCGGGTTGAGTGCACGGCGTGCTGGGGCATAGTGTCCGTTAGGCGAACGGCATGCTGCCTTGGGCGAAGTGCTTTAAGTCACACCGACGTGTCGGACATCGTCCCTGAGGCAGCCGTGCGGTCGGCATTGAGTTTAGGAAGGACAGAGCGTGCACCATATCATTTCTACGATCAGGCGGGGTGCGGATGTGCTGCGCAACCTATTGATGGCAGCGCTTTTGATCATCATAGCGGGGCTGCCTGCATCGGCGCAGGTGGCGCGGGGCGCGCAAATTGATGCTTTGTTTGAGGCGCTGGGTATGCCCGAAATGCTGGGCATGCTGCGCGATGAGGGTGTGGCGTACGGCGATGAGCTGGCTGAACAGATGCTGCCCGGCGGCAGCGATCCGGTGTGGCAGGCGGTGGTGGCTGATCTGCACAATCCCGATGATCTGCGCGCCCTGATGCGCAGTGGGTTTGAGGAAAGCTTTGGCGATACGGACGCGGCGCCTTTGCTGGACTTCTTTAACAGTGAGGCAGGCAAGCGAATTGTCGGGCTGGAGCTGGCGGCGCGGCGTGCCTTTATGGATGATGCGGTCGAAGAGGCTGCGCGTGAGCAGGTGCGCGATATTGCGGCACCTTTTGATGACCACCTCGGCGCAATTGACGCCTTTGTCGAACAGAACGATCTGGTGGAAATGAATGTCACCGGCGCGCTCAACTCCAATTACATGTTCATGCGCGGGTTGGTGCAGGGTGGTGCCTTTCAGATGAGTGAGGGCGATATTCTGGCCGATGTCTGGGCGCAGGAGGAGGAGACCCGCGCCGACAGCCGCGAATGGATCTATGCATTTTTGACGCTGGCCTACCAACCGCTGAGTGTCGAGGAGGTTCAGGCCTATGTCGCGCTGTCCGGGACCAAAGAGGGGGCAGCAATGAACCGCGCGCTCTTTGCTGGCTTTGACAATATGTATGGGGCGATTTCGCTGTCGCTGGGCGTCGCGATTGCGCGGCAGATGCAAGGGCAGACACTGTAGGGGGTGTATCTAGGCGTGCTGGCGGCGCAAAGACGCAAGAAAATAAGGGGGCATTCTGCCTCTTTGCCGCAAGAAACTGTTGACTTATCCCCTGCGACCTACAATAAGCGCACTCTAGGGCAGGGGTAACTCTGCCCTGTTTTGTTGTAATATCGCCCTGAGAGGGGCACGCAGTTCGCGGTGGTGCAGGATGAAATGCCTGTAGCATGAACGCCCGAAACGGGGACCATAGAACGCGGAAACTGAAGGAAATGCAAATGTTTGCGGTTCTGAAAACCGGCGGCAAGCAGTACAAAGTTCAGGCGGGTGATATCCTCCGCGTGGAAAAATTGGCTGCCGATGCAGGTGAAACTATCCAATTCAACGAGATTCTGATGCTGGGTGGCGACAACATGGTTGTTGGCGCACCTCTGGTAGACGGCGCGGCTGTTCAGGCCGAAGTTGTTGACCAGATCAAAGGCGAAAAGCTGATCCACTTCGTGAAGCGTCGTCGTAAGCACAGCTCCAAGCGTACCAAAGGTCACCGTCAGCAACTGACCCTGATCAAGGTAACCGACATTCTGGCCGCAGGCGCAGAGAAGTCGGGCGTGAAAGCAGCCGTAGGCGCAGGTTCGGTTGCAGCAGCACCCGCAGCCAAGCCCGCAGCCGCAAAAGCCGAAGCAGCCGCAGGCGCAGCCGACGATCTGACCCAGATCACCGGTGTTGGTCCCGCAGCCGCTAAAAAGCTGGCCGAAGCCGGCATCACCACCTTCGCACAGCTGGCCGCTGTTGACGCCGCATCTTCGGACGTCAAAGTGAAACCCGAATGGGTTGAGCAAGCCGCTGAACTGGCGAAATAAGTAGAGCTTTAGGAGACACCTCATGGCACATAAAAAAGCTGGCGGTTCATCCCGTAACGGTCGCGACTCAGCTGGTCGCCGCCTTGGCGTAAAACTCTACGGTGGCCAAGCCGCAATTCCGGGCAACATCATCGTGCGTCAGCGCGGTACCAAGATGTGGCCGGGTGAAGGCGTCGGCATGGGCAAAGACCACACCCTCTTTGCTACCGTCGAAGGCAAAGTGACCTTCCACAAAGGTCTGAAGAAACGTACCTTCGTTTCTGTTCTGCCAGTGGCGGAGGCCGCTGAGTAAGCCGATCGGTTTCGCGTTAAGCAAATTGGGGGATCGGCGAAAGCCGGTCCCCTTTCTCTTTTGTTGATTTGGCCCGTTTGGGCGCGGGCGATGCCGATAAGGTTTTAAGTTCACAAGAGTTTTTGGCAGTGTGACTTGCTTTTGCAGGGCGGATTGCCATCTGTTTGATACATCAGCGGGTTAGATGCCGCGCAGGTTGATCGGAAATCCCCTCTGCGGGGTCGGCAACACGGCAAGAGGAGGCCGCAGCACAGGCAGGCTGGCCCAGGTTGATGCGTTTTAGTTGGAGGAGTGTTTGATATGATGCTCGACAAGCAGCCGCTGGAGGCGGCGATTGAAACAGACCGGTTCGTGCTGCGCCCCTTGCGCAAATCGGACAAGGGTCTCATTGAGATGAACAGCGCCGACCTGCGGGTTGCGCGCAATACCCGTACAATCCCGCATCCGTTGCCGCCGGGGGCGATTGATGCCTTTGTTGATCGCGCATTAGACGATGAACGGTCAGAAGACATGTGGGCCATCGACGGCACCCATGTGGGCGGCTGCGAGGTAATGGGGCTGATCGGGTTAGAGGAAATGGATCGCGGTCAGAGCCAGATCAGTTTCTGGGTGGCGCCGCCGCATTGGAATAATGGGATTGCTTCTGCCGCTGTTACGGCTCTGTTGGAGGCAAACCCGCATGGCGCGGAAACCGTGTTTGCCGAGGTGTTTCAGGACAATCCGGCCTCGGCCCGTGTGCTGACCAACTGCGGTTTTGAATATTTGGGGGATGCGGAAACCTTTTCGGTTGCCCGCGGCGCCAATATGGCCACCTGGACTTACCTGAAAAAACTACACGCCGGTGAAAAACCAAAACAGGCGTAAGCAAAGGGGGATGTGCATGCTTGTGCATCCCGCGACCTTTGCGCTAGGAGACAGTCATGAAATTTCTTGATCTCGCAAAGGTCTATATTCGTTCGGGTTCCGGCGGCAACGGCTGTGTCAGCTTCCGCCGTGAGAAGTACATCGAATATGGCGGCCCCGATGGTGGCGATGGTGGCACAGGCGGTACTGTCTGGGCTGAAACCGTGGATGGTTTGAACACGCTGATCGACTTCCGGTATCAGCAACACTTCTTCGCTGATAACGGCCGTCCGGGCATGGGTAACCAGCGCACCGGCGCAGATGGTGCGGACATCATCCTGAAGGTGCCGGTGGGCACTGAAATTCTGGATGAGGATCAGGAAACGGTGATTGCCGATATGACCGAACTTGGCCAGCGCGTGCAGCTGGCCAAGGGCGGCAATGGCGGTTGGGGTAACCTGCATTTCAAATCCTCGACCAATCAGGCACCGCGTCGCTCAAACCCCGGTCTGGAAGGGGTGGAGAGGACCCTTTGGCTGCGCCTGAAACTGATTGCAGACGTGGGCCTGTTGGGTTTGCCGAACGCCGGTAAGTCGACCTTCCTTGCGGCCACATCAAACGCGCGTCCCAAGGTGGCGGATTACCCCTTCACGACGCTACACCCTAACCTTGGCGTTGTGGGTGTGGATGGCGCAGAATTTGTTGTCGCTGACATCCCCGGTTTGATCGAAGGCGCGTCTGAGGGCCGTGGTCTGGGCGATCTGTTCCTTGGCCATGTTGAGCGCTGCGCCGCACTGCTGCATCTGGTTGATGGTTCGTCGGGCACTTTGCTTGAGGACTATAAAACCATCATTGGCGAGCTGGAAGCGTACGGTGGTGGTCTGGCCGCAAAGCCACGCATTACGGTGCTGAACAAGATCGATACGCTGGACGACGAAGAACGCGCCTTCCTTAAGGAAGAGCTGGAGGCTGTTGTGGGCGGCCCTGTCATGCTGATGTCCGGTGTGTCGCAGGAAGGCACCGAAGATGTGCTGCGTGCGCTGCGCGCTCAGATCGACGACAACCGACTGCGGATCAAGCAGGAACAACTGGCCCAAGACGGTGAGGAAGAGACGTGGCATCCCTGAGCGCGGCGAGGCGTCTGGTCATTAAAATCGGCTCGGCGCTGCTGGTGGATCGTAAAACCGGCCAGCTGCGCCACGATTGGGTGCAGGGTCTGGCACAGGATGTGGCTTGGCTCAAAGGGCAGGGCAAGGATGTGATCCTTGTCTCTTCCGGCTCGATCGCGTTGGGGCGTGGGGTTTTGGACCTGCCTGCAACTGAGCTGGCGCTGGAACAATCCCAAGCCGCCGCCGCCGTCGGTCAAATCAGACTGGCCCGCGCCTACGAAGAGGTGCTGGCGCCCTTTGGTATCACCACGGCGCAGGTGCTGGTCACGCTAGAAGACAGCACCGACCGCCGCCGTTACCTCAACAGCCGCGCGACGCTGGAACAGTTGGTCGGCCTCGGCGTTGTGGCGATCGTCAATGAAAACGATACCATCGCAACGGACGAAATCCGTTACGGAGACAACGACCGTCTGGCCGCGCAGGTTGCCGTCACCGTGGGGGCGGATCAGTTGATCCTGCTGTCTGACGTGGATGGCTTTTATAGCGCCAATCCGCAGGTTGACCCCAGTGCAGTGCGCTATGATGTGATCGATGATATCACCCCCGAGATTGAGGCAATGGCTGGCGACGGTGTCTCTGGCCTGTCCAAGGGCGGGATGATCACCAAACTGATGGCCGCGAAAACCGCGACCAAGGCAGGGTGTTCGATGGCGATCACCGAAGGATCGGTTCTGCGCCCGCTGACCGCGCTGGAACAGGGGGCCAATGCCACGTGGTTCACCGCGCAGGTGGATCCGCAACAGGCCCGCAAGCGCTGGATTGCGGCGATGAAGCCGAAGGGTGAGATCGTAGTCGATGCCGGTGCTGCCGGTGCCTTGGGGCGCGGCAAAAGCCTGTTGCCGGCTGGCGTCTCTGCTGTGGCGGGTGAATTTGGTCGCGGTGACCCGGTCGCTATTCTGGATCCGCAGGGCCACAAGCTGGGACAGGGTCTAACCCGCTATGATGCAGTTGAGGCAGGTAAAATCCGGGGCCACCAGTCAGAGGATATAGAAGGCCTGCTGGGATATCCGGGTCGGGCGGCCCTGATCCACCGTGATGATATGGCGCTTTGACGGCGCCTGAACCGCTCTTTTAGTTTTGCAAAACGGAACAGACAGATGACTGACAGCGAAAACATCCCCGCAATGATGCAAGAGCTTGGCCAGCGCGCCAAAGCTGCCGCAGCAGAGCTGGGTTTCGCCCCAGCCGCCCAACGCCAGAAGGCGCTGGAGGTGGCGGCAGACACCGTCTGGGCCAAACGCGCCGACATCATTGCCGCCAATGCCAAGGATCTGGACTTTGGCCGTGGTAAAGGCCTGTCAGATGCGATGATGGACCGGCTGCTGCTGGATGAGGGCCGTATTCAGGGAATCGTTGATGGATTGCGTGCGGTCGCCGCGCAGGACGATCCTGTGGGGGAAGTGCTGGCCGAATGGGATCGTCCCACCGGTTTGAACATCCGCCGTGTGCGCACGCCCTTGGGTGTGATCGGGGTGATCTATGAGAGTCGCCCGAATGTAACTGCGGATGCCGGGGCCCTGTGCCTGAAGGCAGGCAATGCGGTGATCCTGCGCGGGGGATCGGAAAGCTTCCACTCTTCCTCGCTGATCCATGCCTGTCTGGTTGAGGGACTGCGCGCTGCCGGGCTGCCTGAGGCGGCGATTCAGCTGATCCCGACCCGCGACCGTGCGGCGGTGCAGGAACTCTTGACCATGACCGATTATGTGGATGTGATTGTGCCCCGTGGTGGCAAAGGGCTGGTGGGGCTGGTTCAGCGCGAGGCGCGGGTGCCTGTCTTTGCTCATCTTGAGGGGATCGTGCACATTTATGTCGATGCCTCCGCAGATCCGCAAAAGGCGCTGGATGTGGTACTCAACGCCAAAACCCGCCGCACCGGCATCTGTGGCGCCGCCGAATGCCTGCTGATCCACCGCGATATTGTGGACGGTCTGGGCGCGGATCTGATTCGTATGCTGATCGACGCCGGTGTTGAGGTCCACGCAGGCGCAGGCCTGCAAATCAATGGCACACTGGCCGCCAATGACGACGATTGGGGCAAAGAGTTTCTCGACAGCATCATTGCCGCGAAGGTTGTCGATGACGTCGATGGTGCGATTGATCACATTCGCCGCTACAGTTCCAGCCATACCGATTGTGTGCTGGCCGAGGACGACGCCGTTGCTGACCGGTTCTTTGAGCGTTTGGACAGTGCGATCCTGATGCGCAACGCCTCCACCCAGTTTGCCGACGGTGGCGAATTTGGCATGGGGGCTGAGATCGGCATCGCTACCGGCAAAATGCATGCCCGAGGTCCGGTGGGGGCGTCGCAGCTCACAAGTTTCAAATACCTGGTGGTCGGTGACGGAAGCACCCGCGCCTAAAACGCCAGCCTGACCCAGTCTTCACCGCGTTCGAAATCCAACGTGCGGTGAAGGCGCTTAAGTGCGCCGGGCAGTAGCGCAAATTGAACATCCCGCGCTGATACCTCCGGCGGGTCGCCGTGCAGCAGTGGCAACCACCGGCTGTTATCCCATTGCAAACGATCACTCTTCGCATTGATCTGCCAGCGTATATGCGAGGAGGCATCGCTTTGGTGTTCGCGTGCGGCGATTTCAACAGTGCCACCAAATGGCAGCGCGGTTTCCAAACACATCAACACCAGCGCGACAGCCTGTACCTGCGCCTGAGGGATCATGTCAGGTGCGCTGAGATGGTGCGAAATTCGTGCATTGGTCCCGACCTGCGGCAAAAGTGCCGCAAATTCTGCGGCCGGCACTAGATGGTCGTCATAAGGCAGCCCGAACGCCAGCCGGAACACCCGCAAACGCGCATTGACCAACGTGATGCTTTCGCGCAACAACTCCATTTCAGGGTTCGATTTGCCGGTGCCAAGTTCCAGCAGTTCCACCCCGTTCCCCAAGGCGCCGATGGGGCTGACCAGATCGTGACAGATGCGCGCGCTGATCAGCTCGGCTATATCGGTGTCCGTAGTCACTGCTATCCCTCCTCCCATAGGGGGTAAAGGAGCCCACCATGAGTGATATAACGTCTTTTCTTGAGCCGGGGATGCGGGTCAAACATCCCACACAGCCCGACTGGGGTATCGGCCAGGTTCAGTCAAATATCGGCGGCAAAGTCACTGTGAATTTCCCTGAAGCCGGTAAAGTTGTGATTGATGGTACACGCGTGCACCTTCAGCTGGTCTTTGATACCTAAAAATCGTTACTAAGTAGTAAATACTTTATCGATATTTATGTATAGGCCAATTCCATTGGCGCCCGAATTGTTGCTAATCTCAACGGCCTTGCCTAAAACCACGTCGAAACCGGCGGCAGCAGCACGTCCGTCGCCAGTGTGAGGAGCGTTGCACACCATGCATAAACCGGAGTTTTCGACAAAACTGGTCGAAACCGCAGAGGAATTGCGCGCCGCACAGCGCCTTCGCTATCGTGTTTTTGTCGAGGAACTGGGGGCAGGCGGCGCGGATGTTGATCATGAAGCGCGGCTGGAAAAGGACCGTTTTGATCCGTTCTTTGATCACCTGATCCTGATTGACCACGCCCATGAGGGTGGATTGGATGAGCAGGTTGTTGGTGTCTACCGCCTGCTACGTGATGATCAGGCAGAAGCCGCAGGGCAGTTCTATTCAGAGGATGAATATGACCTGACGCCGCTACGCAGCTCTGGTCGTCGTTTGTTGGAACTGGGCCGGTCCTGTCTGGATGTGGACTATCGCGGCGGTGCAGCGATGTTCCATCTGTGGAACGCTTTGGCGGCTTATGTCTTTGAGCATGATATTGAAATCCTGTTTGGCACGGCCAGTTTTCACGGCACTGATCTGGAGGCGTTGGCGCAGCCATTGGCAATGCTGTACCACAACCACCTCGCGCCGATGGAGCTACGTGTAAGGGCGCAGCCGGATCACTACGCGGATATGAATCGCGTTGCGATTGCAGATCTGGACCGTCGCCGTGCGATGGTGCAGGTGCCGGCGTTGATCAAGGCTTACCTGCGACTGGGTGGTTTCGTCGGCGATGGTGCTTTTGTCGATCTTGGGTTTAACACCATTGATGTCTGTCTGATTATGGACACCTCACGCATGAACGAAAAACAAAAAAACATTTATACTAAAGAGGTTGTGCGGTGAACATCATTTGGGAAAAGCCACCTGAACCACCGCGCGAACCACTGGGTTTTGGCGGGGTTATTCGCGCACTGCTGCGCGGCGTTGTGCTGGGCACACTGGTCTTTGGCGGGTTGGCACTGCTGCTGCTGATCCGCTTGGCAGAGCGTCCGCTGTTTGGCCTGCGTCGCCCGCTGACGCCCTTCTTGACGCAGTTTGTCTGCCGCAACGCGTTTCGCATCCTTGGTATGAAGTTCAGTCATCGCGGCAGCCCAATGCAGGAACGCGGCGCGATTGTTGCCAACCATTCGTCATGGTTGGATATTTTCACCCTGAACGCAATCAAGCGGATCTACTTCGTTTCCAAAGCCGAAGTGGCGGCTTGGCCCGGCATTGGGTGGCTGGCACGCGCCACTGGTACGGTGTTTATCAAGCGGGATCGCAAGGATGCGAAGCTGCAGCAGAAGATCTTTGAGGATCGTCTGCTGGCGGGCCATAAGCTGCTGTTTTTCCCTGAGGGCACATCGACCGACTCGATGATCGTTTTGCCTTTTAAAACAACGTTGTTTCAAGCGTTCTTTCATGAACATCTACGCCATGAACTGCATATCCAGCCGGTCACCGTGATCTATTGCGCACCGGATGGGGCTGATCCGCGGTACTATGGCTGGTGGGGAGATATGGATTTCGGCAGTCACCTGTTGAAGGTGCTTGGCGCCCGTCGGCAAGGATCGGTTGAGGTGGTTTATCATCCGCCGGTGCGGGTGGATGCCTACCCCAACCGCAAGGCGCTGGCCGCCGCGATGGAGGCGTCAGTGCGGGGTGCCATGCCCGCAGATCGTCAGGCGATACCGCAGTGACAAACAAAAAACGCCGCAAGCATTCTGCGGCGTTTTTTATTGAAATTTTATAGGCTTATTTACCTTTCCAGATCCAGCCACCGCCGAAAATCCGGCTGCCTTCGTCAGCATAGAACACACAGGCCTGACCGGGGCTGACGCCTTCTTCGGGGGTCAGAAGCTCCACCTCTGCTTCTGTCTTTGAGATCGGGCGGATAATCGCATCGCGCGGCGGTCGGGTGGAGCGAACCTTGACCTTCAGGTGCCATTCCTTTTGCGAGGTAAATGGGTCATCCCCCAGCCAGTTGATCTCCCGTACAGGAATGGTACGGGTTGCCAGCATCTCTTTGGGGCCGACGACAACCTGCTTGTTGTCCACGTCCAGTTTCACCACATAGAGCGGCTCTGACAGGCCTCCGATGCCCAGACCACGGCGTTGGCCGATCGTGTAGTGGATCACGCCGTGGTGTTCACCCAGGATCCGACCGTCCACATGTACGATCTGACCCGGCTCAGCCGCGCCAGGGCGCAGTTTTTCGATGACAGAAGCGTAGTTCCCGTCTGGAACAAAGCAGATATCCTGACTGTCGGGCTTGTCGGCCACGGCCAGACCATATTTGGCGGCCAGTTCACGGGTCGCATCCTTCGACGGCAAGTGGCCAAGCGGGAAGCGCAGATAAGACAGCTGCTCGGGCGTGGTGGAAAACAGGAAATAGCTTTGGTCACGGTTCGCATCTTCAGCGCTGTGCAGTTCAGGGCCATTTTCACCCATCTTGCGCTGGATATAGTGGCCCGTGGCCATGCAGTCGGCTTCCAGATCTTTGGCGGTTTCCAGAAGGTCCTTAAATTTCACCCGTTCATTGCAGCGGATACAGGGGACGGGCGTCGCGCCACCCAGATAGCTGTCAGCGAATTCGTCGATTACGGCTTCTTGAAAGATATTTTCATAATCAAGGACATAGTGTGGGAAATTCATTTCCTCTGCCACGCGTCGTGCATCGTGAATATCGATGCCCGCGCAACAGGCACCTTTCTTGGCCAGTGCTGCACCGTGATCGTAAAGCTGCAGGGTCACGCCCACAACGTCATAACCTTCCTCAGCCAGCTGTGCCGCAACGACCGACGAATCCACGCCGCCTGACATGGCCACGACCACGCGGGTTTCAGAGGGCGGTTTGGCGAACCCGAGGGAATTCACGTCAGTGGGTTGGTCCAACATCGTTGACGACTCCTTACGAAAGACCGCGAGAATATATGAAAATTGTGCGCACTCTCAAGAGGGTGTTTCACCAGCTGTTAAGGGCTCTCCCACACATTTGGAACCCAATGCAGCGAGATCAAGGGCTGCTGCGGATCAACGTACCGTTTGTTCGGGGCGTCTGGTCCGCTGAGCGTCTGATCGGATGTCGCGTTTCTGCGATGCTCTGTCATGCGGCCCGACACGAAGGAGAGCGCATATGTATTTGAAAAAGCTGGATGGGCCGCGTGCGGTCACACTGCCGGACGGGCGCTTTATGACGTTGGCAGACCTGCCGCCGCCGGACACGACACGCTGGGTTGCCAGCCGCAAGGCGGCGGTGGTGCGGGGGGTTCTTTATGGATTGATCACGCAGGCAGATGCGCTCAAGCGGTATAACCTGTCCGAAGATGAATTTCAGGAGTGGATCAGCGCAATGTCAGTGCACGGCGAAGGGGCATTGAAGGCGACGCATTTAAAAAACTATCGGAAGTTGTAGATTTGCGCATTCATATGGCTGTATAAATAAGAATTAATTAACCTTTTTGTTGAAAATTCCCCTTAGGCGCAAAGCCCAGACGCCGATTCGACTACTCTTTGTTGGAGAGAGAGATGCGTATACTATTGGTAGAAGACGACCCCACGACCGCGAAAAGCATCGAAATGATGCTGACCCATGCGAACCTGAATATTTACACGACCGACCTCGGGGAGGAGGGGGTCGATCTTGCACGGCTATATGATTACGATCTGATCCTACTGGATTTGGATTTGCCCGATCTCAGCGGGCATGAGGTATTGCGCCAGATACGCCTGTCGCGGGTTGAAACACCGATTTTGATTCTGTCCGGGTCAACAGATACTGACAGCAAAATCAAAGGCTTCGGATTCGGTGCAGATGATTATCTGTCCAAACCTTTCCACCGCGAAGAATTGGTGGCCCGTATTCATGCGATTATTCGCCGGTCTAAAGGACATTCGCAATCGGTGATCCGCACCGGCAAGATTAACGTTAATCTGGATGCGAAGACGGTGGATGTTGGGGGCACGCCGGTGCATTTGACCGGTAAGGAATATCAGATGCTGGAACTGCTTTCGCTGCGCAAGGGCACGACCTTGACGAAAGAAATGTTCCTAAATCATCTGTACGGCGGCATGGATGAGCCTGAACTAAAGATTATTGATGTTTTTATCTGTAAGTTGCGCAAAAAACTCAGCGCTGCGACCGGTGGCGAAAGCTATATTGATACCGTTTGGGGGCGCGGCTACGTCCTGCGCGGCCCAGAGGGGGAAGAGTTGGTGCAGGACCTGCCGCCACCCGATATGGCGATGCGAGCTTAAGGCCGCAGAAGGAACTGGGAAAGGCTGGCGCTTCTGCTCTGGACCTTGGCACGGTGGCGACCTATCACATTAAGTGAACAGGACGCGAACGTTGCGCAGGGTTTCGGGACTTTCCCCCTCTGGCGCAGGCCAAGATGGGGGCAAAGCGATGGCAGACGATCAGCATATCGCCGTTGAGGATTTGGATCAGGCGCAGGCCGCAACAGAACTGGCACGGCTGTCAAAGGTTTTGGGGGCGGCAAATGACGCCTACCACGGTGCAGATCAGCCGCAGATATCGGATGCGGACTATGATGCACTAAAGCGTCGCAATGCCGCGATTGAGGCGCGGTTTCCCGAACTGAAACGTGCAGATTCGCCCTCTGATAAGGTGGGGGCGGCCCCAGGTGACGGTTTCGGCAAGATCCGTCATACGGTGCGGATGCTGTCGTTGGGCAATGCTTTTGAGGATGAAGACGTCAGTGCCTTTGTGGTGCGCAACGCCAAGGATTTGGGGCTGGAACGCGCGGCGCTGTCCTTCACCGCCGAGCCGAAGATTGACGGGCTGTCGCTGTCGCTGCGCTATGAGCAGGGGCAACTGGTCTCTGCAGCCACCAGAGGGGATGGCGAAACCGGTGAAAACGTCACTGCCAATGCCCGCACAATTGCCGATGTTCCGCAGGTTCTGACGGGCGCCCCCGATGTTCTGGAAGTGCGGGGCGAGGTTTATATGTCTCACGCGGACTTTTTCGCGTTGAATGAACGACAGGCGGAACGCGGTGGCAAACCTTTCGCCAACCCGCGCAATGCGGCGGCGGGTTCGCTGCGACAGCTCAATGCCGAAATTACCCGCGCGCGCCCTCTACGCTTCTTTGCCTATGCGTGGGGGGAGGTGTCAGAGCCGCTGGCGAACATGCAGATGGGGGCGATCGAACGGCTGGCGGCGCTTGGGTTTCAGACCAACGCACTGACACAGGTGTGCCGCTCGGCGGAGGAGCTGATCGCGCATTATCGGTTGATTGAACAGCAGCGCGCCGATCTGGGCTATGACATTGATGGCGTGGTCTACAAGGTGAACGATCTGGATCAGCAGGCGCGCCTGGGCTTCCGGTCTACCACGCCACGATGGGCTGTGGCACACAAGTTTCCGGCCGAACTGGCCTGGACCCATTTGGAAGGCATCGACATTCAGGTTGGGCGTACCGGTGCGCTGTCACCAGTTGCGCGCCTGACGCCGGTCACCGTGGGGGGCGTCGTGGTGTCAAACGCGACGTTACACAATGAGGATTACATTCGCGGCCTCAATTCCAAAGGTGAAGAGATCCGTGGCGGCCGCGATTTCCGCATCGGCGATTGGGTGCAAGTCTATCGTGCAGGCGATGTGATCCCGAAACTGGCGGATGTGGATCTGACGAAACGCTCTGAGGATAGTGCACCTTTTACGTTCCCAGAGGAATGTCCGGTTTGCGGATCTGTTGCGGTGCGCGAAGAAGGTGACTCAGTTCGTTATTGTACAGGTGGGATGATTTGTGCGGCGCAAGCCGTTGAGAAAATGAAGCATTTCGTCTCTCGCAAAGCGTTTAATATCGAAGGCCTCGGCGCCAAGCAGATCGAAGCATTTTATAGCGATGAGGTGCTGGCGATCAAAGAGCCAGCGGATATCTTCACCTTGAAGGCGCGCGATCAAAAACAGTTGGCACGGCTGAAGAACCGCGATGGATGGGGCGATCAAAGTGCGAATAACCTCTTTGACGCTATTGAAGAGAAACGGGACATTCCGTTTGAACGTTTGCTCTTCGCGCTTGGTATCCGTCACGTCGGCGAAACCGTGGCCCGTGATCTGGCGCTGCATTTTGGCGATTGGGGCAGTTTGATTGATACCGCTGACCGCGCCCGTGATGCCGCACTGGCCCATCGGCAGGCCGATCTTGCCGAAGAGGCGGAGCGGATCGCCGCTGCCAAAGAGGGGCGTCGCGCAGTGATCAAATCCACGCGCGACGGTGCGATCGCCCGCTGCAATGTTCCGGTTGACTCGAAGATGGCGTGGGAGAAGATGATATCTCTCAATGGGGTCGGGGCTTCTGTTGCGCTATCGCTGACCGATGCGCTGGCCAACGCGGCAGAACGCGCGGCGATTGAGCGGTTGGTTGAACAGTTGACCACGATCATTGCGCCTGACGCCCCCGCTGCGGATAGTGCGGTCAGCGGCAAAACGGTGGTCTTCACCGGTACGCTTAACATGAAACGGTCGGATGCAAAGTCGCAGGCCGAAGCCTTGGGGGCCAATGTCGCTGGCTCGGTCAGCAAGAAAACCGATTATCTGATCGCCGGTCCGGGCGCTGGATCGAAGGAGACGAAGGCCCGTGATCTGGGCGTCACCATCCTGACCGAGGATGAGTGGCTGCAAATGATCGGGTCACAATGACGGGGCGCCCTGAATCCCTTTATCCGCTGTTTGCGGATCTGGAAACGCTGGCAGGTGTGGGCCCTAAAACGGCGCAGAACCTTGCGGCACTGGATGTGCATCGCCCGGTAGATCTGATCTATAATCTGCCCCACAGCGGCGTCGATAGAACGCTGCGCGACACGGTGCAGGGCGCGGTCCTGCCAGAGGTGATCACCGTCAAGGTCACCGTTGGCCAGCACCGTGCGCCGCGCAATCGCGGCGGCGCTTATCGCATCACGGTGGAGGATGCGCAGACCTCGTTCCAGTTGGTGTTTTTCCACGCACGCGGCAGCTATCTGCAGGACCAGATTCCCGAAGGGTCGGAGCGTGTGGTGTCCGGTAAGGTCGAGTTTTTCGACGGTATTGCCCAGATGGTGCACCCCGATCACATGCTGCCAGTGGAGGCGGTGGGGGACATTCCCGCCTTTGAACCTATCTATCCGCTGACGGCGGGTGTCAGTTTGAAGCAGATGGGTAAGGCAGTGACGTCGGCATTGAAGCGTGTGCCCGAACTGCCGGAATGGATTGATCCTGAACAGAAAAACCGTGAAGGCTGGCCGGATTGGGCCGATGCCATTGCCGCCGTTCATTCGCCCACGCGGGCGGAGGATCTGGCTGCCACGTCGCCTGCACGCCAGCGGCTGGCCTATGATGAGTTGATGGCGCATCAGTTGACGCTGGCCTTGGCGCGCAGCCAGTTGAAACGCGCGCAGGGGCAGGAGACGCGTGGCACCGGTAAACGACAAGCGCGGGTTCTGGCGTCGCTGCCCTATAAACCCACTGGCGCGCAATCCCGCGCGATCCGCGAAATTCAGGCCGATATGGCGCAGCCGCACAAGATGAACCGCCTGTTGCAGGGTGACGTGGGGGCGGGCAAAACGCTGGTTGCCTTCATGGCGCTCTTGACGGCCGTAGAGGGCGGCGGGCAGGGGGTGATGATGGCCCCGACCGAAATTCTTGCGCGTCAGCATATGGAAGGCCTTTTGCCACTGGCCGAAGAGGCGGGCGTTGTGCTGGAGCTGCTGACCGGACGGGATAAGGGCAAGGAGCGGGCGGCAAAACTGGCCGCATTGGCGCGGGGGGATATTCACATTCTGGTTGGCACCCATGCTGTGTTTCAAAAGGATGTTGAATTTAGTGATCTGCGGCTGGCGGTGGTGGATGAACAGCATCGCTTTGGTGTGCGCCAACGGCTGGAACTGGGCAAAAAGGGCGCGGCGGCGGATGTGCTGGTAATGACTGCAACGCCGATCCCGCGGTCGCTGTCATTGGCGCAATATGGTGACATGGATGTGTCGATCCTTGATGAGAAGCCACCGGGGCGCAAACCGATTAAAACTGCCATGGTCTCGACCTCTCGTATGGAAGAGGTGGTGAACCACCTGCGCAAAGCGGTGGCCGAGGGCAAACAGGCCTATTGGGTCTGCCCCTTGGTCGAAGAGAGTGAGGTCATGGACCTGACCGCCGCAGAGGAGCGGTTCAAACATCTGCGCGCGGTTTTGGGTGACGGCGTTGTCGGCATGGTCCATGGTCAGATGGCAGCGGCGGACAAGGATGCGGCGATGGCAGATTTTGTTGCAGGCCGCACCAGCGTGCTGGTCGCGACCACTGTGATCGAGGTGGGTGTGAACGTTCCCAACGCCACGATTATGATGATTGAACGCGCCGAAAGTTTCGGTCTGGCGCAGTTGCACCAGCTCCGGGGGCGTGTGGGGCGCGGCGCGGCGGAATCGACCTGCCTGCTGCTCTATCAGGCGCCGCTGAATGAAACCGGCGAACGTCGCCTGACCACTCTGCGCGAGACAGAGGATGGGTTTCGCATTTCAGAGGTTGATCTGGAAATGCGCGGTGCAGGCGATCTGATCGGTACGGCGCAGTCTGGTCTGCCCCGATTCCGCGTGGCGGATCTGGAGACACAGGCCCCCTTGATGGCGGTGGCACAAAGCGATGCACGCAAGTTGCTGCATGATGATCCCACATTGGAAAGTGCGCGCGGACAGGCAGCGCGTATTCTTCTGTGGTTGATGCAGCAGGATCAGGCGATCCGTTTGATTTCAGTAGGTTAACTTCTTTTGACGGTTGGATGAGAACATTTGTTCGCAAATGTTCTTAAAAAGTTCTTTACTCGACTCGGGTAATGTGAGAACAAAGTAGCAACACGAGAGAGGGAAGGGAGATCACATCATGATCCGCGACATCAAAGCTGCCATCGTTCGTTCATCTGACACCTTGCTGGCCGACACCATCGGTGCCGCCGCATTGGTCGCCATGTTTGTGATTGGGTTGCATCTGCCGTTGCTGACCTGATCTGTTTTCCAGATTTCAATCTGCCTGCCTGATCATGCCACCCCGGCCTGCGCCACCTGTCCCCATGCGGCGTATTTGACCTGCCTGTTTGACCCTGACGTCCTGCGTCGGATCAGCCTGTCCCACAGCGATCTGCATCCCAGCGGATCGCCGGTCCAACTGGAAAGCCTCTTCCCGGGGCGGGGTGGAACTGCGCATGATCATGCAACTGTACCGCCGCCATTCCTGACAGAATGTGCGGCGGCTTTTTATTTTGGGGAGCTGGGGCGCCCGTCTAGGCGCTTTTGCGGGCGAGCGCCTGATCGACCGCTTCCAGCGTTGCCTCCAGCGCCAGCATGATCGACGCATGGCGGTTTTTATATTCGCGTGCCGGTGTCAGAACCACCAGCTCGTCAAAGGGCGCTTCAGGTGCGGGGGCATCCGTCTGCAGCATTGCCTTCAGCTGATCACGCGCGGTCTGCACCGTGGCACGGTCACAGCCAATCACCGCTGCGCCCACAACCGAAGCTGCGGCTTGCCCCAGCGCGCAGGCCTTAACATCCTGAGAAAAGGCGCTGATCCGACCGTCTGTCAGCTGCAACTCAACCGCAATGCTGGACCCGCATAGGGGCGAACGACGCTTGGCACTGCCATTGGCCCTTTCCAATGGATCGATATGGGGAATATCGGCGGCCAGTTCCAGAATGCGGGCAGAATAGAGTTTGATCAGGTCGGTATCGCCGGACATGGCTTTTCCTTTGCTTGCGTTCCCCATAGATAGGAAGCTGTAGCGCAGATGCAAAAGGTTTTTCCAGATGGCTTTCGACCCGGCAACACTCAAATACGACGACAAGGGGCTGATCCCTGCAATTGCTCAGGATGCGGACAGCCATGAGGTGCTGATGATGGCGTGGATGAATGCGGAAAGCGTGGCCCGCACTTTGGACACGGGCAAGGTGACCTACTGGTCGCGTTCGCGTCAGAGCTTTTGGATCAAGGGAGAAAGTTCCGGCAACGTGCAGGAACTGGTGGATTTCCGCTATGATTGCGATCGCGATTGCCTATTGGTGTTGGTGCGCCAAACTGGCCCTGCCTGTCACACCAATCGCCGCAGCTGTTTCTACACTGCTGTGCGCGAGGGGGAGGACGTGGAGTTAATGACGCCCATGATGTGACGCCCGCCCGGGCGTCACGTTTTGCTAAATGTCCAAGCGTCATACGGCTGTCACGTCCTTGTATCACCACTGGGGTTAAGAGCTCTATATCATGGGGGTTGTTTGGTTTCTCTTGGGATATATAGTGGTTGTTAAGGCAGGGATCAGGGGATCCTATGGCTCCCTTGGTAAACTGCGCTATATTTAGGGCAGAAGGGGGCGACCTCATGGATGGCGATTTTAGGCATGATTTTGTGCGCGAACGTGGCGCGTTGAAACAACACCCGGCGTTGGTGCTGAACGCGGATTATCGCCCGTTGTCCTATTATCCGCTGTCTTTATGGCCCTGGCAGGAGGCGATCAAAGCGGTCTGGTTGGATCGGGTGGATATCGTGGCCGAATATGACGCCCATGTTGCCAGTCCCAGTACACGAATACGGATTCCGTCGGTTGTGGTGCTGAAAGATTACGTAAAACCCAGAAAGCGCGTGGCCTTCACGCGCTTTAATTTGTTTTTGAGGGATGAGTTTTCCTGCCAGTACTGCGGTTGCCGTGGGGATCTGACCTTTGACCATGTGGTGCCGCGCGCGGCCGGTGGGATCACCAGTTGGGAAAATGTGGTGGCGGCCTGTTCGCCCTGTAACCTGCGCAAAGGATCCAAAAGCCTGAGCCGCTGCGGCATGTCCCTGCGCAAAGTGCCGCGTCAGCCTACGGCGGGTGAGTTGAACAACATCGGGCGCAAGTTCCCGCCAAATATGCTGCATGATAGCTGGATGGATTACCTCTACTGGGATGCCGAACTGGAAGCCTGAGCGCCAAGCGACGCTATAAATACCGCCGGTGAATTGGCCCTAGCATGCGCCAATATATGCAAAATGCAGCAGCGGAGGGCAGGCATGTACACCACAGGGATAGCGCCCTATGCCGCCAATGGGCGCAACAAGGTCGGCAACTGTTTCTGTGTCGAACAAGCTTGTAAGATTTTTCCTCTCTTTCGGTAGTTCAAGACGACAGGTCTTCAGTCGAGAGGGGGGCAAGCCTCAATAGAAAAGGGCCGCCAGATCTCTCTAACGGCCCTCTTAATGCTCAAGCGGCGAAGATTACTCTTCGGCTTCGGCTTCTTCCGATGCCACGGGGGCGTCGTCGTCGTCCGATGCAGCAGCGCCGATATCGTCAAACAGGTTGGCGATTTCGAACTCTGCTTCTGCTTCTGCTTCTGCTGCCAGTTCCTGGATCGATTTACCCGAGGCTTGCAGTTCCGCTTCTTCGTCCGAACGGGCTACGTTCAGGTCGATGTGAACGGTCACTTCGGGGTGCAGAACGACTGCAACAGTGTGCAGGCCCAACGATTTGATCGGGTCCAGAACAACAATCTGCTTACGGTCAACCGAGAAGCCAGCTTCAGTTGCAACATCTGCGGCGTCACGCGGGGTGACGGAACCGTAGAGGTTACCACCGTCGGAAGCCTGACGAATCACGATGAACTGCTGGCCGTCCAGCTTTTCACCCAGTGCTTCGGCTTCTTTTTTGGTTTCCAGGTTGCGTGCTTCCAGCTGTGCTTTCTGTGCGTCGAACTGTGCCTTGTTGGCGTTCGATGCGGTCAGTGCTTTGCCTTGCGGCAGCAGGAAGTTGCGTGCGTAGCCGGATTTAACGTCTACGATGTCGCCCATCTGGCCCAGTTTGGCCACACGTTCAAGAAGGATAACTTGCATGTGCTTTCTCCTTACTTAACAGCGTAGGGCAGCAGGGCGAGGAAGCGGGCGCGTTTGATGGCACGGGCCAGTTCACGCTGCTTCTTGGCCGATACGGCGGTGATACGCGAAGGCACGATTTTGCCACGCTCACTGATGTAGCGTTGCAGCAGTTTGGTGTCTTTGTAGTCGATTTTCGGCGCGTTTTCACCCGAGAACGGGCAAACTTTGCGACGGCGGAAAAACGGTTTGGCTGCCATGATTTAGCGTCCTTTCCTAGCTGAGATCACGAACGACGTTCGCGGCGATCGCCACGTTCGTCACGTTTCTGCATCTGGATCGAAGGACCCTCGGCGTGCTCGTCGACCTTGATGGTCAGAACGCGCATCACGTCGTCATGCAGACGCATCAGGCGTTCCATCTCCTGAACAGCCGCCGCAGGTGCGTCGGTTTTCAGCAGAGCGTAGTGGCCCTTGCGGTTTTTGTTGATCTTGTAGGCCATCGTTTTGACGCCCCAGTATTCGCTTTCAACGACTTTACCGCCGTTGTCCGCCAGTACGGTGCCAAAATGTTCGACGAGACTTTCAGCTTGCGCGTTGGACAGGTCCTGGCGCGAGATGAAGACATGCTCATAAGACGGCATGTGAACTCCAGTTCATTTCAAGCGCATTTCATAGGAGGGCCTGACCTTCCGCGACCCATCCACGAGAGACTGCGCGGTTCAACTAAATTACGGAAGGTCCGCCCCTTTACGACGGATCGGACGATCTGGCAAGTGGTTGCGTGTGGGGCAGGGGCTTTATTTTCTTGGGGCTTTGCTGCCCTGTTGTCCTACGAGCCCAGCAGGCTGCACAGGCTGTCGTGGTAACACCTCTTTCGTGCCCCAATTTTGCCCCAACCCTTACCAAAACTGCAGCACAGGGGAAACCGGATTACAGTGCACTCGGACCAGCCGATGCGATGATCTCTATAGGGACAAGGATGTGCAGATATGGACATGACCACCAATGTGACCTTCAAAGTGTCGCGGCCTACGTTGCCGGGGCAGTCGCCGATGCAAACCCTGCGTCACTGTCAGACACTGAAGACGGTGACGGATGCCAACGATAACGAGGTGCTGTTGCGCAGCGTGATGGTGTTTTTGGGGGTGGTTTTATGTCTGGCGGCCTTTGGTCTATGGCTGGTGCCCGAAGCAATGGAAAGCGCAGAGGCACAGCTGATCCGCGCTGCATTGACCTGTGTGTTCATTGGCAGCGGTTTTGCCCTGTTTCGCAAAGGCCGTGATACGGCGCCGGTGGTGGGGTATGCCCTTGATCAGGCGCGCGGCGAGCTGCGCCAGATGTTGATCAATGCTGATGGTAGCGAACGCACCATTGCCCGTCTTTCCCTCCACGGTGCGGAGCAAAAATTGCACGATAACGGAGATGTGTTGATCCGTGACGCAGACGGCGTGCGGGAAATGCGGCTGGCTGCTGCGCAGGCAGAGGCGCTGTTTGATCATCCGCTGACCGCAGCCTGAGGCGTCAAAAACGCCTTATTTTATGACTGAATTTTACCGCGAATTGGAATGAAGGGCTGCCTGTCAGGGTGGCCTTTTCGTCATGAAGGGATTTGAGATGGTGCGTTTCTTCGTGTGTAGCTGTTGTATAGGGTGATTTCTGTGCATGAGTGCGCAAAGCTTGTGGCGGGGACAGGGATTGCTTTGTCGGTAAATTCCGGCACTTTAACGTCAATCGGAATTGTTTGATCCAAGAGGACTTCGTTATGAAAAACACCCTGTTCGCGGCCGCTGCCGCCCTGTCGCTGGCCACTGCTGCCACCACCGCAACCGCCGCGGCGCAAGATTACGTTTTGGACGCCAGCCACAGCCAGATCGTGTTCAGCTACAACCACCTGGGCTATTCGACCACCTACGGTCTGTTCTCGGGTTTTGAGGGCAACATTTCCTTCGATCAGGAAGATCCGGCTGCTTCTTCCGTTTCAGTGTCAATGCCGCTGTCGTCGATGTTCACCGGCTGGGAAGCACGTTTTAATCACTTCATGGGTCCCGATTTCTTCAACGCCAAGGGCGATGAGGTGGTCTCTTTCTCCTCTACCGCGATTGAGGTAACCGGCGACGACACCGCAAAGATCACGGGCGATCTGACCCTGAACGGCGTCACCAAACCGATCGTGCTGGATGCCAAACTGAACCAGACCGGCACCCACCCGATGGCGGGCAAGGAATGGGCAGGTTTTGACGCAACCGCCACCGTGATCCGCAGCGAATTTAACCTCGGCCAATTTGCCCCCTTCGTCAGCGACGAAGTTGAGCTGAAAATCTCGGTCGAGGCATCGAAAGCCGAGTGATCGCTTTCCCGACCTGAAAAGAAAACCGCCCGGCTGTGACAGCGCGGGCGGTTTTTGTTTGTGCCCTTGCGATCAGCTGTCGCGCAGTGGGAAGGGCTGGCCATTTTCCATTTTGAAGCGGCTAATTTTTTGTCGTTCTTCGGTCGGGGACAGGCCAAATGCCTCGCGGTAATGCCGTGTGAGGGTAGAAGAACTGGAATAGCCCACCGCCTGCGCCACCTCTGTCAGGCTATTGCGGGTGTATAGAACCTGCTGGCGTGCTGCGTTCATCCGCAGCATCCGGTAATAGTGTAAGGGGCTTTGTCCGAGAGCGGCTTTGAACTGGCGTTCCAGCTTGCGCGATGAGACGCGGACCTGATCGGCCACATCCGCGATGCTGAGGGGATCTTCGAGGTTTTGAGAAAATACTTCGATGGCGCTGACCACGGCCTGCGGCAGATCATCGGTCACTGTGCCGGTCTTAAACGCTGGGACGCTTTGGCTGACACCGGCGGTGCGCACCAGCGGGTGCTGAAACCAACAGGCCACTTCGGTCATCACGGATGGATCCAGCGCCTCTTCGATCAGGCTCAACATCAGGTCAAACATCGCCGCTGCGCCGGACACCGTCAGGCGGTTACGGTCAATGACGATCACGTTGTCGCTCATGGGAATGTCGGGATATTCCGCCTCAAACGCCGACCGATAGGCCCAGTGGACCGAACAGGTGCGGTTCAGCATCAGACCTGAGGCTGCCAGCGGAAACACCCCGCCACTGACGGCACCGATCTGCACACCGTGACGGGCGAGGTAGCGTAGGTGACCGTTGCCAGTGCTGGGGGTGTGAAACAGGGCGTCGGGGCCAGAGAGAACAAAGAGGTAGTCAGGTTTTATCCCGTCACCTAACGCCTGATCGGGCTGGAAAATCACGTTGGCGCTGGCCGTCACCGGCGCGCCGTCCTCAGACAGAACGGTCCACGAAAACGCATGACAGCCCGAAATTTCATTGGCGGCCCGCAGCGGTTCAATCGCCGAAGTGAGGCAGGCCATTGGGAAATCTGGAAAGATCAGGAAGGCCACATGGGTGGCACTGTCGCGGGTCATGTCAAAGCCTCCGGTGTGATGCGGCGCGCGGGTAGGGGGCGAAACGGCGACCGCCTGCCCCGTGGGGGCAGGCGGCATGTGTTTTGCTAATCATGGGGCGCCGTTCAGCGCACGATGTAGACCGAACAGGGCGCGTGACGCGCGATCTGGGCGGCGTTTGGGCCGATCAGGTAGTCGCGGAAATTGGGCTTGTGCGCGCCCACCACGATAATCTGTGCGTGCAGATCCTCGGCGGTGATCAGGATCTCCTCGTAGGTTTTGCCGACGCGGATCACATGTTTCACCTTATCGTCGCCGCCGATGGTGTCCTCGATGAATTTGTGCAGGGCAACACGGCTTTCTTCAACGATCTCATGGGTGTGATCATCGGAGAAGTAGGTGCTGACCATGCTCATCCGGAAATCGGGCAGCACGGTAACCACCGACAGACGGATCCCCTCCAGATCAGCCAGCTGGCGGGCCCGTTTCAGGACCGCCTTCTGCTCGTCGGGTTGGGTGAGGTCGATCGCTGCCAAAACAGTCGGCTTTTTGGGCGCCTTATTCATGTCGGTTTTCATACCCGTTTTCATGCCAGGGCCTCCTCAGGGTCGGTTTTCGCCTTGCGACGACGTTGGATGGCGAAAACGGCGCCAAGGATCAGCAGTGCTGGCAGGTAGAAGATTTCCTGCGGTGGGCGATCTGCCTCTACCTCTACCTCTACCTCGACCACTTGCCAGTCAAAGTCGATCTTCAGCTGTTCTGCCGGACCACCGAAGGTCATGTTGTCGACAAACAGCTGACCGTCTTCATCGCGGAACTCGATCCCTGCACTGTCCGTCAGACGGGTGACACCATCGCCACCGGCTGCGCCCAGTGGCAACAGATAGCGTGCATCCACCATGTCACCTTCGAGGTTTTCACCCGTCAGTCGCACGCGCAGGGCGCTGTTTTCAGGCGCTGCTGCGGCAAGGGTGTAAACCTCTGTCGCGGGGCGTGTTTCAAACTCATCCGCGATTTGGTTGAGGAAGAAGTCCGGCCTAAACAGGACGAACGCACAGAAGATCAGCGCGGCACTTTCCCACAGACGCGACCGGGTCTGGAAATATCCCATCGTGCCTGCCGCAAAGAGCAGCATCGCAATCAGCGCGGTGACAAAGACCACAATTGCCTGGAACGGTCCCACGTCGATCAGCAACAGATCGGTGTTGAAGATGAACAGGAACGGCAGCAGTGCGGTCCGGATCGAGTAGAAGAACGCCTGGAAGCCGGTGCGCAGGGGATCGCCTTTGGAAATCGCGGCGGCGGCGAAACTGGCCAGGCCGACGGGCGGGGTCACATCCGCCATGATACCAAAGTAGAAACAGAACATGTGCACGGCCACCAGAGGTACGATCAGACCATTCTGCGCGCCCAGTTCCACAACAACCCCCGCCATCAGCGAACTGACAACAATGTAGTTTGCCGTGGTCGGCAGGCCCATGCCCAGCACGATGGAGATCAGCGCGACGAAGAACAGCATTGCGAGCAGGTTACCGCCGGACAGGAATTCAACGAATTCGGCCATCACCTGACCGATACCGGTCAGCGTCACAGCGCCCACGATGATACCGGCCAGACCCATTGCAGCGGCGAGACCCACCATGTTGCGGGCACCGATGATCATGCCTTCGACAGTTTGCGACAGGCCGTGTGCGAAGGCTGCACTGACGCTGCCTTGCTTGCGGAAGAACGCCTTCAGAGGGTCTTGCGTCAGCAGGATCAGCAGCATGAACATCGACGACCAGAAGGCCGAGAGGCCGGGCGATTTACGCTCGATCATCAACAGGTACATCAGCAGCAGGATCGGCAGCAGGTAATGCAGACCGGTCTTCAGGATGGTACGGGCAGGTGGCAGGTGCAGCATCGAGTCGATGCTGGTTTCAAGATCAGGACGGCCAGCGGCGTATTTTACCGCCGCCACATAGGCGATCAGCAGACCAGCCACCAGAACCGGTGTTGCCAGCGGACCAATCACGTTGTTTGCCAGTGTCACGATCTGACCGGCCAGCCACAGCGTGCCGCCACCAATAACGATCGAGGTCGCCACGATGAAGATCGCGCCCAGCATGAACTTGACCGGGTGCATACGGCTGGAGCCTTTCATGCCCATCTTCAGCGCTTCGAGGTGCACGATGTAGACCAGCGCCATGTAGGAAATCGCGGCAGGCACGATGGCGGTTTTCACCACTTCAACGTATGAGATGCCGACATATTCGGTCATCAGGAAGGCCACAGCGCCCATCACCGGCGGGGTCAGAACCCCGTTGATCGACGACGATACTTCAACCGCGCCAGCCTTGGCAGGCGAGAAGCCGACCTTGCGCATCAGCGGGATGGTGAAGGTGCCGGTGGTCACAACGTTTGCAATCGCGGAGCCGGAAATCAGGCCGGTGGCTGCGGATGCGATGACCGCTGCTTTCGCGGGGCCGCCGCGCAGGTGGCCAAGGGCCGCGAACGCCAGTTGCAGGAAGTAGTTGCCTGCACCCGCCTGGTTCAGCAGGGCGCCGAACAGAACGAACAGGAACACAAAGCCAGACGACACGCCAAGGGCCACGCCAAACACACCTTCGGTGGTGAGCATCAGGTGGCTCATCGCCTTGTTAAAGGACGCGCCTTTCCACTGCACCATCTCTGGCAATCCGGACCAGGAGCCAAAGAAAACATAGGCGAGGAAGAAGATCGCAACCCCCATCAGCGGGAAGCCCAGCGAACGACGTGCTGCTTCCATCAGCAGCACGATTCCGATACCGGCCATGGCCAGATCCAGCGTGTTCGGCAGACCAGTACGGGCGGCCACATCGACGTAGTTCCACGCCAGATAGGACGAGGCAATAGCGCCCACAATGGCGGTGATCCACGTGGTCAACGGGATGTGATGGCGGGGGCTGGTGCGAAACGCGGGGAAGGCCACAAAGGCCAGAAAAACTGCAAAGCCAAGGTGGATCGCGCGGGTCTGGGTGTCATTCCACACACCAATACCCAGCGTGAACGGCAAAGGCGAAGCAATCCAGAGCTGATAGATCGACCACAACAGCGGTACAAACCACAAAACCTTGGCCGAGAACCAGTTGCGCGGTGTCCGCGCGCCGGTGTCGGATTCGGCGACGATGTCTTCCAGATCGGTGGCGTCCGTCAGATCACTGTGATCGGTCTGTCCTGTCTGGTCTGTTTGGTTGGATGAAGGTGTCGCTTGGCTCACGGATGTCCCCCTCAATGGCTAAGTCAGAATCAAGATGCCCCCACCCGGTTAGGATGGGGGCTGTTTTTAAGGGCGGGGTGGATTATTTCCAGCCGCGCTCTTGGTAGTACTTCAGAGCACCGGGGTGGATTTCGGCGGTCAGACCGTCGGATACCATTTCGGTTTCTTTCAGGTTTGCAAACGCGGGGTGCAGTTTGCGGAAGCCGTCGAAGTTTTCGAACACAGCTTTCACAACTTCGTAGGCAACTTCGTCCGATACGTCAGCGGAGGTGACGATGGTGGCTTTCGGGCCCCAGGACGGCAGGTCTTCTGCGTTGCCCGGGTACATGCCGCCGGGGATGGTGGCTGCAGCGTAGGCAGTGTTTTCGGCCAGCAGTTTGTCGATGCCTTCACCCGCCAGCGGGATGATTTTCACATCACAGGTCGAGGTGGCTTCTTGCGAAGAACCGTTGGGCAGGCCAGCGGCCCAGATGGTTGCGTCGATTTTGCCGTCGCACAGGGCTGCGGCCTGCTCGGAGGACTTCAGTTCAGCGGTCAGCGAGAACTGATCGGTGGTGATGCCTTCGTACTTCAGCAGGGTTTCTGCCAGAACGCGGGTGCCGGAACCGGGGTTTGCGATGTTGACGCGCTTGCCAACCAGATCTGCGGTGGTTTCGATGCCAGCGTCAGCGCGGGCCATCAGGTGCATCGGTTCGGGGTGAACCGAGAACAGCGAGCGCAGGCCTTCGTAGGGGCCGTCTTCTGCGAACTGCTCGGTGCCGTTGATCGACTTCACCTGAACGTCGGACTGAATAACGCCGAAGTCCAGCTCGCCTGCGCGGATGGTGCGGGCGTTGTATACGGAACCACCGGTCGATTCTACCGAACAACGAATGCCGTGTTCTTTGCGGCCTTTGTTGACCAGACGGCAGATTGCGCCGCCGGTGGGGTAATAAACGCCGGTTACGCCGCCGGTGCCGATGGTGACGAACTGCTGGTCAGCCGCGGCTGCAACGCCTGCAGACATGGACAGGGCCAGCAGGGCACCGGTGATTTTTTTGGTGTTGGACATATCTTCCTCCTGATTGATCCGGTGTGCCTCAGCACCCGCTGCCTCTGGGTGCGGGGGTGCTGTTTGCATCCGGTGTGCGTCAGGGGTAACAGGCAAGCCAGCCGGATTGGGAGAGACAAAAAATATCCGCTGGCACCGTAAATTTTTCGTCATCCTATGAAAAACCTCGGATGATTGCCTTGGCTTTGGTGGGGCGGATAGAGTTTTGTGATCAAGGACGCCATAAAGATGAAGACCCGCGATACAATGCAAAACTGGCTGAAAACCCGTGTAAAACCTGATCCAAGTGCGCCCTTCACGCGCCGTCGTGCGGTTTTGCGTGCGCTGATATCACTTCGCGCTGACACGCAAAAGGTGATGGTGGCCGCAACCCTGTGCGCCATAATTGCATCTGTAATACCCGCCACGGCTGTCCACGCCGAAGGCAACTGGACCCCCGTGCGACCCGCCGGTGCCTTCGCCGAAAGCTGGAATGTCGGCTCGATGGAGGAATTTGCCCCGTTTAACTATACTGTCGACGGTCGCTACAGCGGAATCGATGTCAAGATTCTGGATGAGGCCGCGGCCTCTATAGGGGTCGAACTGGTGCATAAACCCCTGCCGTGGAATCGCGTGATGCTGGATTTTCAGATGGGCAATCTGGAGGCGTTGTTTCAACTGGCCCCAACACCCGAACGATTTGAGAAGTGGTATATGGTTGGCCCGCTGCGGCGCACCCGCACAGTTTTTATGACCCGTCAGGACAGTCCGGTGAATGATGTGCGACGTCTGCGCGATCTGGATGATCTGGTTGTGGGCGTGGTGGGCGGTTTTACTTATGAGGACCGGTTTGACGCCAACGCCGATATTCATCGGGAGGAGTCTAAGGATGACTTCACCAATGTGCGCAAACTGCTGCTGGGGCGCTCTGACGTTATTGTCGGCGGTTACGCCACCCTCAGCCACATTGCGAATGAACTGAATGCCACCGACAAGTTGCGTTTTCTGCCTACGCCCCTGACCGAACAGGCGCGCTATATTGCCTTCCCGCGCGATGCTTTGGGGGATTATCAGGCACGGCGTTTGCAAAAAGCGCTGGATAAGATGCACACAACAGGCCGCATTCAGGAAATTGTGCAGCGCCATCTGGTGCAATAAGGGACGGCCTGATGATTGGTTTGCGTTTTCAAAGGTTGGGGATCACCCCGCGCATTGCAATTGCGGCGGGACTGATCGGGATTGTGTCTGGCGCGCTGCTGGGACTTGTGACGCTTTGGGCGGAGGCTTCACTGCGCATTGATACTGCGCGTGAGAACGCCGATCGCATTGTGCAGGCCACCTTGCCCCAGATCGAAAGTGCCTATTGGGAGGTGGACGTACCAGAGGCGCTGGCGATCATGCGCAGCCTGTTGCAGGACCCCATCATCACGAGTGCGCGGATTGAGGATCCGCTGCTGTCTGACAGCCTGCGTGAAAGCACCGGCCTCGATGATCTGTCGGTGGCGGTGCCTCGTCTGGCGCCGGTGCATCCGGTCAGCCAGTGGTTCGGTTACGGCGGTGAGGCGGGCGAAACCTCGCGCTTTGCCTTGCATAATCAACGTGATGGATCCGAAATCGGCGCATTGTTTGTCGATTACTCCTTCCGTGGCATTGGCAATGAAATGGCCGCCCGCAGTCTGTTTGTGCTGGGGGGCAGTATCTTGCAGACGCTTTTGGTGACAACGGCGATTTTCCTGTTGGTGCAGGTGATGGTGATCCGTCCTGTCGCGCGTCTACAGGCCGCTGCACTGCGTGTGCGGGAAGGGGATAAGTTTGAACTGGCCGCCCGCGATCACCGGATGTTTGACATGCGTCAGCGCGATGAAATCTCGCGTCTTGCCCGTGCCTTCCGCCGTACAGTGAATGAACTGGAAGACAGCCGCGACAATCTACAGATGATCGTCGAGGCGCGGACGCAGGAACTGGTTGATGCGCGCAATGATGCCGTAGAGGCCTCGCAGGCGAAATCCATTTTCCTCGCCAATATGAGTCATGAGCTGCGCACGCCGATGAACGCAATTATCGGGTTATCAGAGGTGCTCTTGCGCGAAGACTACACCGAACGCAGTCGCCGCCATGTGTCCGATATGCGCGCCGCCGCAACCCATCTGTCGCAAAACATCAACGCGGTGCTGGATCTGTCCAAGATTGAGGCTGGCGAGATGAAACTGGAACAGGTTTGGCTACCACTTGACGATTTGCTGGATTCGATTGTGATGCAGACCCGGGCGTTGATCGGGGAAAAACCTGTGCAGCTCGGTTGGGACTACGGTGTGGGTTTGCCGGGCCAGATTTGCGCTGATCCGGTGCGCGTGCGACAGGTGCTGATGAATTTCACCTCCAACGCGGTAAAATTCACCGATGCGGGCCGGGTTTCCTTTGAGGTGCAGGCCGTGGCGGCGGCAGAGCCGGGGGAAACCGTGCTGACCTTCCACGTGCGTGACTGCGGTATCGGTATTGCGCCCGATCAGCTAGAGGCGATCTTCCGCCCCTTCGGTCAGGCCGATACCTCGACCACGCGGCGCTATGGTGGCACCGGTCTGGGTCTGTCGATTGCGCAACGTCTTGCGGAACAGATGGGGGGGCAGTTGTCGGTGGACAGCACTGCCGGCGTGGGGGCCTGTTTCAGCTTTGCCCTCACCGTGCCCAGCCGCCCCCATGAGGTGGCAATTGCTGAACAGGATCTGTCGATCCTTGATGGCGGCGGCCCGGTTGATGCGTTGGCGGCGATGGCCGGGCGTCTGGGGCATGCGGTGCGCGATGATAGCAAGGGCCCACAGGTGCAGGTCAGTGCCACACGTGTTGTTTTTCAGGCTGCCACCCATGATCAGCGGGTCGGAATTGATTTGCCGATCACCTTTGGTGAGTTCCGCGAGGCGCTTTGGGCGCTGACGCTGGACCATGAGGTTGAGGCTGCACGCCCGCTTCCGTTGGCAGGGCGTGATATTCTGGTGGTTGAGGACACGCGCATTAACCTGTCGGTCTTTGTTTCGCTGATCGAGGGGATGGGCGCTGCGGTGCGCTCCGCCCGCAATGGCGCAGAAGCGGTGCAACAGGTGGCGCAGCAGATGCCGGATCTGGTGTTGATGGATCTGCATATGCCAGTTATGGACGGCCATCGCGCGCTGGCGCAAATGCAACAGGATCACGGTGCAGCATTGGTGCCGGTGGTGGCGACTTCGGCCAATGCAACACCCGAAGAACATGATCGCTGCGCCACCGCAGGATTTGCCGCCTTTTTGCCAAAACCTGTTGAGCCGGATGATCTGCAAGCCTGCCTTGAGGCGAACCTGCCAACACCGCGCGCCGCCATTTTGGCAGCCGCCAGCGCCGCTGCGGATGCCGAGGCAACAGAGGTCGCAGACACCGTCAGTGAGGTTGCTGTTCTGGACCGTGATCGTGGACTGGTCTTGGCAGGCGGCAATGCAGACCTTTATCGTCGCAATCTGGCGCGGTTCCAGCGACAGCTGACCGATTGGCATCTGGCGCTGACGGACCCCGATGAGGCGCCACAGGATCTGGGACAGATCCTGCATGTGATGAAGGGGGCGGCTGCCACAGTCGGCGCCACTGCGCTGGCCACTCAGGTCAAAGAGGTGGAGGAGGGCATGCGCCCTGCCATCTATCTGATCGCCACGATTGAAGCGCTGTTGCCCGAGGTCCGCGCAGAGGGGCCACTGCCCGCGGCAGAAGCAGGGTCAGAGGCGTCGCTGAAATCGGTTCTGGCACTGGTACAGGCCAATGACATGGCCGCTTTGGACGAGCTGGGCAAACTGCCAAAGTCAGAGTTGAGTGCTGAGCAGGCGACAGTGATCCTCCTGGCGCTGGAGCAGTTGGAGTTTGCCTCCGCCAAGCGATTGATCAAATCGGCAATGAAGCAAGCGCAGACATAGGAATGCGTCCCAAGTTGTTTATTTAGCTTCGAAAACCTTCGATGTCGCGGGCCAGCCGCGTCAGAAGTTCTTCGGCTTTTTGCAGGCGATCCGCGCGAGCGCTGAGCAGCATTTCTAAGGCGGCGTGCGACCGACGCAGGTCAATATGAGTGCCGATCCGCGCCTTCAGCACTGCGGGCACCACAGGTCGGGTGATGAAATCACAGGCCCCCAGGCTGAGGCCTTGAGTTTCATCACCGGGATCATCCAGGCTGGTGACGAAAATCACCGGCACCTCCGCCAGACTGGCGGTGGCCTTGATTTGGCGGCAGGTCTCGTAGCCGTCCATGTCGGGCATCTGAATGTCCAGCAGGATCAGGTCCACGCTTTCGCGCGCCAGATAGGACAGGGCGGCCTTGCCTGATGTCTGGGCGATCACCCGGTACTGATCGCGCAGAAGGCCGTTCAGGTGATGAATATTTTCGGCGCTGTCGTCGATGATCAAGAGGGTTGGCAGATCTTCAGCCTCCAGCGGCGCCTCTGCGGTGTCTGTCGCCTCTACTGCGGCTGTGCTGTCACCGGTCAGTTCCTGCGCTGCTGCCGCAATGGCCCAGAGGTTCGGGGACACGGTGGCAAAAAACTGTGTTCCCAGCGCGCCCATCGCGGCGGTGTTGGCGTCACGTTCAAACAGCTTCACCCCCAGATGGGTTTCCAGCGCGCGGATCTGACGGCTGACCGCCTCGCGAGAGACGTTCAACTCTTCGGCGGCAGTGGTGAAAGAGCCAAGCCGCGCCGCTGCTTCAAATGCGACAAGAGAGGTCAGCGGCGGTAATTTGCGTTTGAGGTGTTTCATGGCCCTTTTCTGAAGGAAAACGCCCATCCACCGCAAGAGGGGGAATGCACAAAGCGTCGATCTGTCGGAAATGGATCAGTGGCTGACTATAATGCGCCTGTGCAAGCCCCTGCAAATCCCCGACCTTTGAGATGAAACGAATGAGGATGCCATGCGCTACAGCGGTTTTCGTGTGATCAAAGAGGCCCTGACAGGCCACAAGGGCTGGACGCCCCATTGGCGTGATGTTGCGCCGAAATCCAACTATGATGTTGTTATCATCGGTGGCGGTGGCCACGGGTTGGCAACGGCGTACTATCTGGCCAAAGAGTTTGGCGGCAAGCGAATTGCGGTTCTGGAAAAGGGTTGGGTCGGCGGCGGCAACGTCGGGCGGAACACCACCATCGTGCGGTCAAACTACATGCTGGACGGCAATGAACCGTTCTATGAGTTTTCGATGAAGCTGTGGGAAGGGCTGGAGCAGGAGCTGAACTATAACGCGATGGTCAGCCAGCGCGGGATCCTGAACCTTTATCACACCGATGGGCAGCGCGATGCGTTTCGTCGTCGCGGCAATGCGATGATCCTAAATGGATCGGACGCGGAACTGCTGGATGCAGATGGCGTGCGATCGATGTATCCGTTCCTGAATTTCGACAACGCCCGTTTCCCGATCAAGGGCGGATTGCTGCACCGTCGCGGCGGTACCGTGCGCCATGATGCGGAGGCCTGGGGCTACGCGCGTGGCGCGGACAGTCACGGCGTCGATATCATCCAGAACTGCGAAGTGACCGGTTTCCGCATTGAAAACGGCAAGGTCCTGGGGGTGGAGACCACCCGCGGCTATATCGGCGCGGGCAAGGTGGCGTCCTCTGTTGCTGGCTCTTCCAGCCGCGTGATGGGGCTGGCGGGCATGCGGCTGCCGATTGAGAGCCATGTGTTGCAGGCCTTCGTCTCCGAGGGGTTGAAGCCGACCATTCGCGGTGTGATTACCTATGGCGCGGGCCATTTCTATTGCAGCCAGTCGGACAAGGGCGGTCTGGTCTTTGGTGGCGACATCGATGGCTACAACTCTTACGCCCAGCGCGGCAACCTGCCGGTGGTTGAGGATGTGGTCGAAAGTGGTGTCTCACTGATCCCCGCCCTTGGCCGTGTGCGGCTGCTGCGCAGCTGGGGTGGCATTATGGATATGTCGATGGACGGCTCTCCCTTTATCGACAAAACCCCTATCGACGGCCTCTATTTCAACGGTGGTTGGTGCTATGGCGGGTTCAAGGCAACACCGGCTGCAGGTTGGTGTCTGGCGCATCTTTTGGCCACTGATCGCCCCCATGAAACCGCAACCGCTTATCGTCTGGACCGGTTCCGCACCGGCCGCATGATCGATGAAAAAGGCATGGGCGCACAGCCCAACCTGCACTGAGCTTTGGGACCGAAACCTATGATTAATACAGTCACCCATGACCTGATCGCACCTTGGCACCTTGGCTTTGCCGCCACTGATAATGCCGAGGGCAGCCTGAATCTGCCGCCCAAAGGTTTTTTTGTGCTGCAGGACGACACCACCATCAGTTTTGCTGAAATGCGCTCCCCCGAAAGGCTGATCAAAGTCACGAGTGGCAAGCCCCCGGTGACACTCACTTATGATGTGGGCCTCAGCAGTGAGGATCTGTGCACCAAATTGGCCCGACGCCTACGCGACATTTCACTTGGTCGTAAACAAAAGGAGCTGCAGCTATGCTGATCAATCACCCGTTGCTTGGCCCTCGCGATGCGTCCGAGTTTACGTACCTTGGCGATGCCAACCTGCTGAACCGTCCTGACTGGCAGGGCGAAAATGCGGTGGAGGCGTTTCACGACTACCTTTACCTGCGCGACAACCCGGCTGGTCTGCACCGTGAATTGTGGTTTCACGAACAGGGCGACCGGTCGTGGCTGGTCGTGACTCGCAACACCCTGACGCATGAGATTCTGGGTGTTGAAATGGCCCGCGATGTGGCGCGAAATAACAAACGATTTGAAGGGGATGCGCAATGAGCGTGAACCGACTTCACGGTGGTCTGGTCGACCACGAAACGGCTGTTAATTTCAGCTTTAACGGCAAAGACTATCAGGGGCAGGTGGGTGATACGCTGGCCTCGGCCCTGATGGCCAACGGCGTGCGTCTGATGGGCCGGTCGTTCAAATACCACCGTCCGCGTGGCGTGATGACAGCAGGGTCTGAAGAGCCGAACGCGCTGGTCGAAGTACGGACTGGTGGCCGACAGGAACCTAACACACGCGCTACCACGGTAGAGTTGTTTGATGGGCTGACTGCCCGTAGTCAGAACCATATCGGGTCGCTGAAATACGACCTCCTGGCGGTGAATGATCTGTTTCCTGCGTTTCTGAGCGCAGGGTTCTACTACAAGACCTTCATGTGGCCGCGTGCCTTCTGGGAAAAACTCTATGAACCCGCGATCCGCCGTGCGGCGGGGCTGGGCTCGGTGTCGTTTGAGGATGATCCGGATGTCTATGACAAGGGGTTTCTGCACTGTGACCTCTTGGTAATTGGCGCGGGCCCTGCGGGCCTCATGGCGGCGCTGACAGCGGGGCGTGCAGGCGCGCGGGTCATTCTGGCCGAAGAGGACTTCTTGCTGGGGGGGCGTCTGATCGCCGAAACCAATTGTGTGGGAGAGCTGTCTGGGGCGGAGTGGACCGCCGCGATGCAGGCAGAGCTGGCATCGATGGACACTGTGCGCATCATGCCACGCACCACCGTGTTTGGTGCCTATGACCACGGTGTTTATGGCGCGGTAGAACGTGTGTCTGACCATCTGGCGGTCCCGGAGGCGGGCAAGCCGCGTCAGATTTTGTGGCGGGTCTATTGCAAACGCGCCATCGTCTGCGCCGGTGCGCTGGAACGGCCCATTGCCTTTCAAAACAACGACCGCCCGGGCGTGATCATGGCAGGTGCCGTGCGGGCCTACGCCAACCGCTGGGCTGCGACACCTGCGCAAGAGGTGGTGGTGTTCGCCAACAGTGATGAGGGCCACCAGACCGCCAAGGATCTGATCGCCAAAGGATTGTGCGTCCCTGCGGTCATTGACACCCGCGCGGATGCGCCGGATATGGCGGGCATCGAGGTGTTGAAAGGCGCGCAGATCATCAACACCAAGGGCTGTCATGGCGTCACTGCGGTAAAGGTACGTCTGGCAAGCGGCCAGACCCGCACGATCAAATGTGGAGCGGTGGCAAATTCGGGCGGTTGGAACCCCAACCTTGGCCTCACCTGCCACCAGCGTGGCCGTCCGGTCTGGGATGAGGCCATCCATGCCTTTGTTCCGGGCAGTGATCTGCCTGTGGGCCAATCGGTCGCCGGTGCCGCCAATGGTGTGATGAGTACGCATGGCGCGCTGGCAACCGGCGTTGCTGCGGCCATGGCCGCGCTCGGCGATCTGGGCATCACGGCCGCTGCGCCCGATCTGCCGGAGGCAGAGGATGGTCCTGTCACCCTGTCGCCCTTCTGGCATGTGGCAGGCGCTAAACGCGCTTGGGTCGATTTCCAGAACGACGTGACAGTGAAGGACGTGAAGCTGGCGCATCAAGAGGGCTTCCGCTCGGTCGAGCATTTGAAACGCTACACCACGCTGGGCATGGCCACCGATCAGGGCAAGACATCGAACGTCACCGGCCTGGCCGTTATGGCCGAAATGACCGGCAAGCTGATCCCCGAAACCGGCACCACCATCTTCCGCCCGCCTTATGTGCCGGTGGCGATGGGCACGCTGGCGGGCCGGTCTGTTGGCAAGGCGTTTCACCCAACCCGCCTGACCCCCAGCCACCATTGGGCGGCAGAGCAGGGCGCGCAATTTGTCGAGGTCGGCAATTGGCTGCGCGCTCAGTATTTCCCCAAAAAAGGCGACACCGATTGGCGTCAGACCGTCGAGCGCGAAGTGCTCTCGACCCGTGCCTCCGTTGGGGTGTGTGATGTGACCACCTTGGGCAAGATCGACGTGCAAGGCACTGATGCGGCAGAGTTTCTCAATAAGATCTATGCAAACGGCTTCGCCAAATTGGCAGTGGGCAAGGTGCGCTATGGCGTGATGCTGCGCGAAGATGGCATTGCCTATGACGACGGCACCGCCGCCCGTCTGGCAGAGAAACATTTTGTTGTCACCACCACGACCGCCAACGCGGTCACCGTTTACCGCAATATGGAATTTGCCCGGCAGTGCTTGTTCCCCGATATGGATGTGCAGCTGATTTCCACCACCGAGGCGTGGGCGCAATATGCGGTTGCAGGCCCCAATGCCCGCAAGTTGTTGCGGAAACTGGTCGATGCAGGTCACGACATCAGCAATGAGGCCTTTCCCTTCATGGCCTGTGGGGAGATCACGATCTGTGGCGGTCTGCGGGCACGGTTGTTCCGTATCTCTTTCTCGGGTGAACTTGCCTATGAAATCGCCGTACCCACCCGTTATGGCGATGCGCTGATGCGCCGCTTGATGGAGGAGGGTGAAGAGTTCAACGTTACCCCCTACGGCACCGAAGCGCTGGGTGTGATGCGGATTGAAAAAGGCCACGCGGTTGCGGCAGAGCTGAACGGAACCACCACTGCTGCCAACCTCGGTATGGGGCGGATGGTGTCGAAGAGCAAAGACAGCATTGGGTCCACCCTGTCGGAACGTGACGGGCTGAATGATGCAGACGATCTGCGTCTGGTCGGCCTGAAACCAGTTCACACCGGTGAGGTTGTGGCAGGGGCACATCTGATGAACGCCACGGGTCCAATTGATGCCAAACACGATCAGGGCTACGTCACTTCGGCAGCCTATTCACCCAGCCTTGAGACCTCAGTCGGGCTGGGATTCCTTAGAGATGGCGGCAATCGCATGGGGGAGACCCTGCGCATGGTGAACCCGCTGGAAGACCAGGACGTGCTGGTCGAAGTTGTCTCTGCCCATTTTGTTGATCCTGAAGGAGGGCGTCTGCGTGCCTGACCTGAAACCTCTCACCGCCCTTGGTGCTGCTGCGCCGCGTGTCGATATCATTGGCGCATTGACCATTGCTGAGACACCGAACGTTGCGCTTGCCTCCCTCGCTGCGCGTAAGGGGCAGGGTGATGCTGTTGTCGAAGTGGTGAAAGCCGGCCTTGCCCTTGACCTGCCCGCTGCGGGGCGCAGCGTTGCCAATACCAGCCACCGGATCTGGTGGACCGGGCCGGAGCAATGGATGGTTGAGGCAGATTTCACTGTCTGTGAATTGCTGGCCGAGGCGTTGAAATCTATCGTCGGGGCCACAGGGTCGGTCACGGAACAAACCGACGGTTGGTGCCGTTTTGATGTCACCGGCGATACTGTTGTGGCGCTGTTTGAACGGCTCTGCGCTGTTGATGTGGCGATGATGGCGGTTGGTGATGCCACCCGTACCAGCATGCACCACATCGGTTGTTTCCTGATCCGCACAGATGAAGGGGTCATTGTGATCGGTCCGCGTGCCTCTGCCGGGTCACTGCATCATGCCTTGGTTGAGATAGCGGGCGCAATCGCGTGAACCACAAGAAAGACGCGTGTCCAACAGGCAGTACGGGTGAGCGTCACTGCCTGTTTATCTATGGGGGCAGGTCTGTCGCTGGCGGATATGAGCCTCTTGAACTGGTCCGGCGCACTAGGATGGAAAACAAGATCAAGCTTTCGCATCTGCGCCAGTATACTGCAAAGCGGCTCTTCTCATGAGGTGGCAGTACGGTGCGTGCTTCGGTCAGATGGAGGGGTTTGTCGATTAGGATGTCTCTGAAAACCAGGCAGCGGCTTTTGCGATTCTGGATCCGTCTCAGCGTGAAGATGGCGGCTGTGATCCGCAGGCGCTGTTCAACGTCACCTTGGATGGCGCAGCGATTGCAGCAGCAGATGTGATGCTGGCGATCATGCAACTGGGCGATTGATCAGGCGAAGCGGCTGTTTCCCAGTCGGGGGGGATATAAAAAGGGATATGGAGGGCGGACAGTATTCGTTTGGATCACACTCAGACCTTGCTACGTCTTTCCAGACGGCGGGTCAGGAGCACCACAGTAATATGCAGCAGTACCGAAAAAACACCCAGTGTCAGCATCGCGGCAAACATAAGATCGGTCTTGGCCCGCCCGTTGGCCAATAGCATCAGATAGCCAAGGCCGCGTGACGCGCCGACCCATTCTCCGATCACTGCACCGATAGGGGCGTAGACTGCGGCTAGCCGCAGACCAGAAGCCAGCGAAGGCAGCGCGGCAGGCACGCGGATGTGCCACAGGATCCGCGCTGGACTGGCCTGCATGGTGCGCGCCAGATCCAGATAGCCCTGAGGTGTGCGCATCAGCCCATCAAAAAAGGCCGAGGTGACAGGGAAATAGATGATCAGCACGGCCATAAACACCTTGGACCACAGGCCAAAGCCCAGCCAAAGGGTCAGGATCGGTGCTAAGGCAAAGACAGGCAGTGCCTGTGTGAACACAAGGATCGGCTGCACCAATACGCGCGCCATGCGTGAGGTGGCCAGCTGGATTGCTGTGACAACGCCCAGTGCCGATCCGATCACCAGACCGATCAACACCTCCAGCGCGGTGATCATTGTGTGTTCGGCAATCACCCAGCGGTGGTGCCACCATGTTTCTGCGACCAGCGCAGGGCCGGGCAGGATGAACCGCGGTAGCCCAGTTGCGCTAACGATGGCCTGCCAGATGCACAGGGCAAAGAGGGTGGCGGCGAGGGCGGGAAGGGCCTTCATGATGTGCTCCTCTCCTGCGATGTGTCCTCACGCAAATGACGCAGCAGCGCGGCCTGACATTCCAGTGTTTCCAGATCATCAATAGGGCGCGGAATGGCGCTGGCGGGGTGGGGAAAATTCTGTAGGCCTGCGGGGGTCATCACCACGATGGCCTGGCCCAGACGCGCGGCCTCTGCCGGATCATGGGTGACGATCAGCACTGTTTTATCCGCCAGCAGTTCCACCGCCAGATCCTGCATCGCGGCGCGGGTCTGGGCGTCGAGCGCTGAAAACGGCTCATCCAGCAGGATGATGGGTTTGTCTTCCATCAGGGTGCGGGCAAGGGCGACGCGCTGGCGCTGACCGCCGGACAATTCATCCGGTTTTTTTGTGGCATGATCGCTGAGGCCAACCCGCTCAAGGATCCGCGCCAGACGGTCCTGGTCCGCCACCTGTCCGCGCAGGCGCGATCCCAGCAAGACGTTTTGCGCCACGCTGGCCCAAGGCAGAAGCAGATCATCCTGTGCCATATAGGCGACGCGGTCGGCTACGGGGACCGCATCACTGGCCCTGATTTCTCCTTGAAAATCGGCGCCAGTGGCAAGGCCGCAGATCAGCCGCAACAGCGTGGACTTTCCCACGCCTGACCCGCCTAACAGACAGGTCCAGCGCCCGGCATCCAGCCTGAGGGTCAGCGGCGCAAACAGCGGCGCGTCATTGATTGACGCGTTGCCCGTTACCGTGACCGCGGGGGCTGTTGGCTTTGCAGCGGGGATGCCGGATGCTTTGGTCATTTGGAGGCGTCCGCAGGTGAATCGGACGTCAGGTCGGGCGTTAAGCCCATCTGCCAGAACTGCACCTCCAGCTCGGTCGCGGTGCGGAATGTGTCGCACAGCCGGGCCCAGCGGGGGGAGGATGCGTAATCATTGCCCAACCGGTGGATCAAGGCGTTTTCCAGCATCTCGGCCACCGCCTCGCAGGCGCCTTGATACTCCGCACCGCCATATGTGGCGATCCAGTCGCCGTAGCTGTCAGAGCTGTTATCGTCCAGCAGACGCGCGCCAATTTCGCCGTAACCCAACACACAAGGCGCTAATGCCGCCAACAGGTCGAGCAGATCGCCGCTATAGCCTGCCTCCAGCACAAAGCGGGTATAAGCGAGGTTTTCCGCACGTTCTCTGGTCGCAAACAGCTCTTCCTGAGAGATGCCTGCCGCCTCGCAGATGCCGATGTGCAGCTTCATTTCCTCAGCCACCAGCGCGTTCACTGTGCCCACAGCGGTCAGCATTTCCTCATGGGTCTGCGATTTCACCACGGCCAGCGCCCAGGCGCGGGAGAAGTGGACGAGGAACACATAGTCCTGACGCAGATAATGCAGAAACGCCTCACGCGGCAGGGTGCCATCACGCAGACCTTCGACGAAGGCATGGCGGGTATAATCCCCCCATGCCTTGCCAGCGTGATCGCGCATCAGCGCGAAGGCTTTACCGTAATTGACGGTCATTTCGCAGTCACGTCGATGGTGATGGCCTCAACCGGGTTCAGGCTGTCGATCATGCCGCTGTCCTTCAGGAAGGTTTCAAAGCGGGCGTAGCGGCCAGCGTCAAAACCAGCAGGACGTAGGGCGAAGCGGGGCAGGGTGTCGGCCCATGCACGTTTGTTCAGCTCATCCTGCAATTCGGGCGACGTGGCGGAGAAAATCTCCCAGCTTTTCTGCGGGTTGTTAACGATGTACTGGGTCGCTTTTTCGGTGGCGGCAAGGAAGCGTTCCACCTTGTCGGCATCCATACGGTCGGGGTTGGCAACATAGATCAGCTCATCATAAGACGGCACGCCTTCCTCTTCGATATAGAAGCAGCGGCCAGCCACACCTTCGATGTCCATCTGGTTCAGCTCGAAGTTACGGAAGGCACCGATGACAGCATCCACCTGACCGGACATCAGCGAGGGCGAGAGGGAGAAGTTTACGTTGATCATCTCAATGTCATCAACCGATACACCGTGGTTGCCCAGAACCGCGCCCAGAACCGCCTCTTCGACGCCCGCGACGGAGAAGCCGACCTTTTTACCCTTCAGATCCGCAGGGGTGGCGATGGGGCCATCTTCCAGAACCAGCAGGCAGTTCAGCGGGGTGGCAACCAGCGTGCCAACGCGTTTCAGCGGCAGGCCTTCGTGGATCTGCAGGTGCAGCTGCGGCTGGTAGGATACGGCCAGATCGGCCTGACCGGCGGCAACCAGACGCGGCGGCGCGGACGGATCGGCCGGTGGCACGATGTCCACCTCAAGGCCCTGTTCGGCGAAATACCCGTTTTCCTCGGCGATGATGATCGGGCCGTGATCGGGGTTGACGAACCAGTCCAGCAGGACGGTCATTTTATCGGCGGCAAAGGCCGGGCTGGCGGCCATCAGTGCGGCAGCGGTGAGAAGATGTTTCATGGCGTTTCCTTTTCCTGAAATCATGAGGCAGAGGCCGCGACGAGAACTATTTCGCCGGGCCAGTGGGGGGCTATCGCTTCCGCCGCACGCCAAGCGCGCAGGCCGGTGGCACAACACAGGGCCAGACGGGTGTCTGGCTGTATATCTTGGAGCGTAGGGGCACTCAGCAGGTCCTGTGCTGCCATATGACGTGCAGCGGGGTGCAGTGGCTGGACGCCTTCGCGCAGTTCAATGATGTGGTCCTGCGCGCTCAGGTCAGCGGCGGCGACGAAGCGGAAGGCCGTCTCAGGTTCCGGGGCGGAATCAAACCGGAAGCTGGCAGAGCGCAGGCTGCCGGCGTCGAACTGTACCATCTGTCCCAGTGGCGATGGCGTGACACCCAACAGATGGTTCAGCGCCATCTGTGCCTGCATCGCACCGATGATGCCCACCACTGGACCCAAGACACCGGCAGTTTCACAACTGGCGCCGCTGTCGGGCGCATCGGGGAACAGGGCGCGCAGCGATGGTGCTGTGGCGCAAAATCCGCCTGCATATCCGCCAAGCCCCAGCACCGATGCGCTAAAGAGGGGGGTGTTTTCTGCAAGGCACAAATCGCTCAGAAGATAGCTGACCGCATAGCTGTCAGCGCAGTCCAGTACAATGTCCGCATCGCCAACCAGTGCAGGCGCGGTGGCGGGCGTCAGCGCCTCCACCCGTGCTTCGACCACACTATCGCTGTTGATGGCACGACAGCGGGCGGCGGCAACCTTGGCCTTGGGGTGGTCGCAGTCTGCCTCCGTGAACAGGGTCTGGCGGTGCAGGTTGGACAGCGCCACCGTGTCGCCGTCTACGATGATCAACCGTCCGATGCCTGCACCTGCGAGCAGCGGCAGCGCAGGTGCAGCCAGGCCGCCCGCACCGATGATTAGCGCGGTGGCCTTTTTCAGGCGCGTCTGGCCTTCAAGGCCCACCTCAGGCAGCAGGGTCTGGCGGGCGTAACGGGTCATCGTGTCGCCTCGATCCACTGGTGCACGCGGCCCTCTGGATCTGCGTTGAGCGTGATATCCGTCACAGCCGATACAATATCGGCCCCCGCCTCCAACACATCTGCGGCGCGTTCGACGGACATGCCGCCAATGCCCACCAGCGGGATGGTCCCAACGCGGGCTTTCCATTCGGTGACACGCGGCAGGCCCTGCTGATGCCACTTCATCTTTTTCAGGATGGTGGGGTAAACGGGGCCAAGGGCGACATAATCGGGCTGCATCGCCAGCACACGCTCCAATTCATCATCGTCATGCGTGGAAACACCCAGCTTGATGCCCGCACGGCGGATCGCGGACAGGTCGGCCTCGTCCAGATCCTCTTGGCCCAGATGGATCCAGTCACATCCCAGATCAATCGCCTGCTGCCAATAGTCATTGATCACCAAGATTGCGTTATGTTTACGGGCCAGATCACGCGACAGGGCCATCTCACGGGCGACCACATCGTCGGGCTGATCTTTCATCCGCAGCTGAACCAGCTTGACGCCAAGCGGCAGCATGCGGGCCAGCCAGTCGGAATGATCAAAGATTGGGTAAAAACGGTCGAGGCTCATGACAGAAACGCCTTTCCAATCACAGGGGTTGACGCTTCGGCCATATCGCGGGCTTCGATCGGGTCTGCCTGATGGGCCATA
Organism: Thalassobius sp. Cn5-15; assembly: GCF_022347685.1. Classification (GTDB taxonomy): domain Bacteria; phylum Pseudomonadota; class Alphaproteobacteria; order Rhodobacterales; family Rhodobacteraceae; genus Thalassobius. The sequence continues at coordinate 477,270 of NZ_JAKRGF010000001.1, read as the reverse complement.
CGTCCGGCGTTGACCGCGCCCATCATTGCCTGCGCCATCGCCACCGGATCGCCAGCGCGGGCGACAGCCGTGTTGAGCAGTACAGCGTCATACCCCATTTCCATTGCAGCGGCTGCATGGCTGGGCAGGCCGATGCCTGCGTCCACCACAAGGGGGATATCGGAAAACTCTGCCCGCATTGCGCGCAGGCCATAGGTGTTGTTGAGGCCACGCCCCGAGCCAATGGGCGCGCCCCAGGGCATCAGCACCTCACAGCCCGCTTCCAGCAGGCGTTCAGCAACGATTAGATCCTCTGTCGTGTAGGGAAAGACCTCAAAACCATCCTCTGTCAGGATCCGCGCCGCCTCTACCAAGGCGAACACATCCGGTTGCAGGCTATCGGTGTGACCGATCACTTCCAGCTTGATCCATTTGGTGCCAAACACCTCCTGCGCCATATGGGCAGTGGTCACAGCCTCTTTCACCGTGTGGCAGCCAGCGGTGTTGGGCAGGATCAACACGTCCAGATCCGCAATCATCTGCCAGAAGGCCTGACCGGTACCGCCCGCACCCTCGCGGCGCAGTGACACGGTGGCGACACCTGCGCCACTGGCACGAAACGCCTGTTCCAGAATGGCGGGACTGGGATATTGCGCGGTGCCCAACATCAATGGGTTGGGCAGATCAACGCCGTAAAACTGTTTCATCCTCAGCCCCCCTGCATCGGTGCGACAACCTCAACACGGTCGCCGTCTGTCAGGGCGTGGCCCGCGCGTAATCCGGCGGGCACGAAATCCTCGTTCACTGCGGTGGCCACACGGCCCGAAAAGCCGCATTCTGGCAGCAGTTCGGCCAAAGTGGTGGCGGCAACCTCGCGCTGCTCGCCGTTAAGCACGATCTTCATCGACCATCTCCGAATGGGTGTTGTTAAGCGCCAGATCAGCGACGCCGCGGGCCAGCGCGGGGGCCAGCAGGTAGCCGTGACGGTAAAGGCCGTTGGCATAAATCGTATGCCCCAGCCGCCGGATGCGGGGCAGGTTGTCAGGGAAAGCAGGGCGCAGATCGACGCCGATTTCCAGCACCTCTGCCTCACCAAAGGCGGGGTTTAGCGCGTAGGCGGCGCTGAGCAGTTCCAGCATAGACCGCGCGGTGATGCGGCTGCTGTCCTCTGCCTCGATCATCGTGGCGCCCAGCATGTAGATGCCGTCACCACGCGGAACGATGTAAAGCGGCATGCGTGGATGCAACAGGCGCACAGGACGCGTCAGGGTCACATCGGGGCAGCGAATGACCAGCATCTCGCCCTTGACGCCGCGCAGGTCGTGCAGAAACTCACGGGCATGCAGGCCGCGGCAGTCAATCGCGTTGCGCAATTGCGTGGGCGCCAGACGCTTGTGAAAGGTAACGCCTTTGTCTTGCAGAGCGTTATAAAGATCCTGCAGTGCGCGGCGCGGGTCCAGATGTGCCTCATCCTCAAAGAGAAGCCCTTTGGAGAAGCCATGCAGGTCTGGTTCCAGATCGGCAATCTCTGCACCGACCTCACGAAACCCCTCGGTGCGGCGGCCAAACCGGCGCAAGTCGGGCAGGTCGCGGCGGTTGGCAACCACCAGCGTGCCATGGCGCTGTACGGGCGTGCGGGCGGCCCACCAGTCAATTGCCTGCTGGCCGAGGCGCAAAACCGGCTCCTCAGCGTTTTCAAATTCGCACCACGGTGCCAGCATGCCGCCAGCCCACCACGAACAACCATGCGGGCCGGGTGGACCCGCAGGATCAAACACCTGCACCTCTGCACCGCGTTCGACAAGCTCGCTGGCCACGGCCAGGCCGGCAACGCCCGCGCCTATGACAGACCAGACGGTCATGCAGGCCAAACCGCGTGGAAGTGATGAACCGGCCCGTGCCCCATGCCAATGTGCAGATCATCAGCCACGGCAATGGCGGCCTGCAGGTAGGCGTGTGCCTCAGACACAGCCTCTGTCAGGGGCAAACCTTTGGCCAGACCAGCCGCGATGGAGGAGGATAGGGTGCAGCCGGTGCCGTGGGTGTTGGTCGTCTGGCGGCGCGGGGCGGAGAATTCAGCCACAACCTCACCATCTGCGATCAGCAGGTCATGACAGATGTCACCGGTCGCGTGCCCGCCTTTCATCAACACTGCCGCTGCGCCCAGATCGCAGAGCGCGACGCCTTGCGTCACCATCTCTTCACGGGTGGTGGCAACCGCTGTGTCCAAGAGGCAGGCCGCCTCAGGCAGGTTGGGCGTCAGCACGGTGGCACGTGGCAACAGCACATTGCGCAGGGTGGCGACCGCGTCTTCGGCCAAGAGCGCATCGCCGGATTTGGCAATCATGACGGGATCCAGCACCACCGGCCCCTGATAGGCGACCAGCCCGTCGGTGACGCAATGGATAATCTCCGGTGTTGCCAGCATGCCGATTTTGACTGCGTGCACATCAAGGTCGCCCAGAACCGCGTCAATCTGCGCCCGCACCACATCCAGCGGGATGCCATGGACGGCGGTCACCGCTTGGGTGTTTTGCGCGGTGACCGCTGTGATGACAGAGGCGCCGTAAACGCCAAGTGCTGACATCGCTTTCAGGTCGGCCTGAATGCCTGCGCCGCCGCCGCTGTCGGATCCGGCAATCGTCAATGCAATCTGCGCCATATTGGTGTTCCTTTGATAGGTGGCACCGAACGATGGGGGGATCTGTGGTGGGACGATGCGCACCTGCAACTAAGGGGCTAACGTCGTCAACGCAACAGACCGTTCCCTACGCCGGAATTGCCCGGATCAGGTTCGATGGGTTGGCACGTTCACGCCTCTCAGCCCCTCAACGGAGGCACCCCAACGGTTCAGATTTCGGGTAGCAATTTCGGCGCGGACTGTCAAATGATGCGGACTGGCAAATGATCAGGCGTCTGTGGGGCGTTTGAAGAAGAGCGGTGCGTCCGCACTACGTTGCCGCGTGGTCAGCGCCAGAAGGCGAGCCATTCGATGAATTCGTCAAACTTCTTGCCGAGGAACAACAGTGTATCGCCCCCCGTCAACAAAAGATCGCCGCCAATAAAGGCGACGATCAAAAGTCCCAGGGCAATGGCAATCTGGTTGGTCATCAGGTCGATCCCGTAAAGGTAGCGGTGGTGAAGGGGCGTGCCCCTTCATGCCTGTGATCGAAGGTCAAATCAACCGTATCGCGACAAGTTGCCTTAATTACAGCAGCTTGCCCATCGCAACAGCCACATCAGCCATGCGGCAGGAGAAGCCCCATTCGTTGTCGTACCACGCCAGAACGCGCACCAGACGACCGCCGGTCACTTTGGTCTGATCAGGGGCAAAGATCGAGCTTTCTTCGGTGTGGTTGAAGTCGATCGAAACCTTCTGCTCGGTGTCGTAACCAAGAACACCTTTGAGCGCGCCAGCGGCGGCTTCGGCCACAACGGCGTTGACCTCTTCTGCGGTCACGTCGCGCTGTGCGATGAAGGTCAGGTCAACGGCGGACACGTTCGGGGTCGGAACGCGCACGGCAGAACCATCCAGTTTGCCCTTGAGCGCCGGCAGAACCTCACCCAGTGCTTTGGCGGCACCTGTGGAGGTCGGAATCATCGACATGGCCGCAGCACGTGCGCGGTACAGATCTTTGTGACGACGGTCCAGCGTCGGCTGATCGCCGGTGTAGCTGTGGATGGTGGTCATGATGCCGGATTCGATGCCGACCGTTTCGTGCAGCACTTTGGCCAGCGGCGCCAGACAGTTGGTGGTGCAGGAGCCGTTCGAGATCATGGTGTCACCAGCGGCCAGTTCGCTGTCGTTCACCCCCATGACGATGGTTTTCTGAACGTTCTTTGCAGGGGCGGAGATCAGAACCGATTTGGCACCCTGTTCGATGTGTTTTTGCGCTTTGTCACCGTCGTTGAACTGACCGGTGCATTCCAGAACCACGTCAACACCGGACCAGTCCAGTTCGTTCATGTCGTAGGTCGACTGTACCTCGAACTTGCCACGGCCCAGATCCATCCAGTTCTTGCCGTTCTCTTCGCCGGTGGTCACTTCGTTTACAAAACGGCCGTGCACCGAGTCATAGCGCACCAGATGCGCCGCTGTGTCCAGCGGGCCGGTGGCGTTGATTTTCACAACTTCGATGTCCTCACGCGCGCTTTCGGCGATGTGCATGAGGGTACAACGGCCGATGCGGCCAAATCCGTTGATGCCGACTTTGATGGTCATGGCACTAAGACTCCTGTCTGCGTTAGCTTGCCCGTGCTATAGGCCCGCTTTGGTGCAGCGGAAAGGGTAAAACGACGCCCCCGTTATTGATGTTGGCGCAAACATGAACCGATTGCGCTAACGTGGGCGCAATCATGTTCTTTCGGTTGTGGAGCCAATGGGTTAGGTTGGCGCTAACGAGGTGCGGCGCAGTTCTGTGACGACACCAGACACTACGTAAAGAGGTACGTGATGAGCGGTTTGTTGGCCCTGTTGGATGATGTGGCAGCCATTGCCAAAGTTGCGGCAACCAGCGTTGATGATGTGGCGGCAGCCGCGGCCAAGGCGGGATCGAAAACCGCCGGTGTTATCATCGATGATGCGGCGGTTACGCCGAAATACGTGCAGGGCTTTGCGCCAGCGCGTGAACTGCCGATCATCTGGAAGATCGCCCGTGGATCGCTGTTTAACAAGTTGATCATTCTTCTGCCCATTGCGATGCTTTTGTCGAACTTCGCCCCATGGCTGATCACGCCCCTGTTGATGCTGGGCGGCAGCTACCTGTGTTTTGAAGGTGCGGAAAAGGTGTTCCACGTCCTGTTTCCCCACGGGGATAAGCATATCGCGGAGGATATGTCGGTCAAAGATCCGGGGCATCTTGAGGAACAGAAGGTCAAAGGCGCGATTAAGACCGATTTCATTCTGTCAGCAGAGATTATGACCATCTCGCTTGCCGCGATTGAGGTCAGCAATGTCTATATGGAGGCGGCGACCTTGGCGGTTGTGGCCATTTTCATCACGCTGGCGGTCTACGGGTCGGTTGCGCTGATCGTAAAGATGGATGACGTCGGCCTGCATCTGGCCCAAAACAGCGGGCTTGGCGCCGTGCAGCGGTTTGGTCGTGGGTTGGTGAAATTTATGCCAGTCTTGATGCGCGCCTTGTCGATTATCGGCACTGCAGCGATGCTGTGGGTGGGCGGATCGATTATGATTCACGGGCTTTATGACCTGGGCATGCCACATCCCTATAAAGACATTCATAACCTCGCCGTCGCTGCCGCTGATGGTGCGGCTGAGAACATGCACGGGTTCGTCGAGTGGGCTGTGACGGCACTGGCGGATGGCGTGTTGGGGTTGATCTACGGCTTGTTGCTGATCCCGCTGGTGACCCGCGTGATCAGCCCGCTGATCGGGTTGATTTCGGGCAATTCGCCCGCAGCACACTAAGGGATAATTTGAGTATTTTCAGAATATTGAAAGACGATTTTGATGTTCTGATGTTTTCCCGAATTCCAAATCGGGGTGAGGCGGGGGTGCGCTCCTGCCATGCGTTTTCTGCATGGCTCCTATGCCTTGCATCACAAGGCTGCGGCGTCATAACAAAGCTGTAAATCCCACGCCAGCGTTGCAAGCAGGGTGCAGATTTAACGGAATACTCTCATGAAGACACTACGATTGGCAGCCTCTGGGCTGTCTTTACTCTTGGGCGCGACCTGCCTTCAGGCCGCGGACCTACAGGTGAACCTTGGCACCGAGGGGCAGGGCGGTGTTGCCCTGCGCTTCCCGTTTGCGGTCACAGATGGGCGCGCGAATTTGGTGCAGCTGAACTGGCAGCGCGGCACGGATAACAGTGAAAGCTGGAGCGCTGGACTGATGCACCGTCGCCAGGTCAATGGCGATTGGGTGCTGGGCCTTGGCGGTTTCGCCGAGCGCAGCAAGGATCGCAACGGCAAACGGTTTACCCAGTTGGGCCTGTCGGCCGATGCGCTGAGCGACAGTTTTGAAGCCCGCGCGAATGCCTACCTGCCGGTGGGCAAGACGTCGCGGCGCAACAGTGGTTTTGACCGCTTAAGCGAAGCGGACGGAACCATCCGCTTCCTTGGCGGGCGCAGTTTGGCAATGCGCGGCATTGATTTTGAACTGGGCCCGCGAGTCAGTTTTGCCGCGCTTGGTGGTGGTTCTATGGGGCTGTTTGGGGGCGGCTATGTGTTTGACCACGATGATAGCGCCGTCCTGCGCGGTGCAACTGTGCGGGCAGAAGTGCGGCTGGATGCGCCTTTGACGCAGGTGCCGGGTGCACATCTGCGCGCGGGCCTGCTGGGGGAACGGGTGTCGGGCAATACGGATGCCACCGCCTATGTTTCGCTGTCGATCCCGCTGGGGGGTGGTACGGGTACCGGTGCGGCCCAGGGGCAAGCGCTGGCAGGCACGCTGACCCAAGATGTGATTCGCCGCCGCCACGTGACCACCCAGCAGGGCGCTTATGGCGACGCCGAAGCGGTCAGTATGAACGGGCGTGAGCTGCGCCGGTTTACCCGTGTGTCTGACAGTGGTCTGGCGCAGGCGGTGACTGATGCGGGGGCAGACTCGCTGGTCTTTGCTTCGGGTGATTTTGACGAGGCTGGCGGGGTGACCCTGGCGTCTGGTCAGGCAGTTGTGGGCGGTGGCGCTGGCGTGACGCTGCGTGCGGTCAGTGGCACAGAAATGGTGCTGCACAATGAGGCGTCAGAGGCCTCCTTGACCGTCGGGGACGGTGTTGTAGCGGTGCAATTTGCCGACGGTAGCGGTGTTGCTGGCGTTAGCCTGTCGGGGGGCAGCGTTGGGTTGCAAGCCGCAGGTGTCAGCAATATCTGGGCCGATCGCGTTGGCGTCAGCGGCACCAGTGGTGACGGCGTGCAGTTCTCGCAGGTCACCGGCGCGCGATTGACCGGCCTGTCGGTGTCTGATGTTGGCGGCAATGCGGTGTCGATTTCAGGCAGCAGCTCTGTTGCGGTGGATGGCCTCGCCGTGGCGCGGGCCGGTGAAAACGGTGTTTTGCTGCGCGACAGCGATGGCTTCAGCCTGCGCAATGCCAGTTTTACGGACATGCCGATCTGTGAAAACAACAGCCTGTGTGAATTTTCGATCTTTTCGCCCAGTTCGGTGCCCAATTCGGCGGTGAATGCTGTCGGACTGCGCAATGCGCAGTTCGAAGACATCACGATGACGGATGTGACCTATGGCTTCTTCCTCGGCTCCGAGGTTGCGGAGGAGAACTTTGACTACACCATTGCCACCGCAGCAACAGACATCAGCCTGCGCAATGTAGCGGTCACCAACAGCCGCCGCGAAGCCATTCTGGCGGTGGCGGTCGACAATCTGGAGATGGAAAACATCACCATCGACAACAGCGCCCAAGCGCGTGAGATGGATCTGGTGGTGATTCAGTCCGGCGGAACCACCCGCATGAACAATGCAACCCTTGAGGGCGGGGTCAACGGGCTTATGTTTGTCAACGGTCTGGGCTTTGATGCTTCGGTCATTGACCCCGATATGACCTTTAGCAACATCACCATTGACGGCGCGTCGCGGGCAGGAATCTTCCTCAACCCGGTGCATAATGTCAGTTTCGAAAACGTCGCGATCTCTAACGTGGGCACCCATGGTGTGCACCTTTTGGGGGACAATTTCGGGTTCAACGGTGGACCGGTCGTGAATGTCGATTTCACCAACGTGTCGGTGGAGAACGCGGCCAACTCTGGGGTGAACTTCTTTGGTCCGGTGGTGGATGCGACTGGTGCGATCACGGTGACCAACACCCCCGGTGACTGCGCGGCCTTCACCGGTTCGTTCACAGGCACCGCATTGGCCAATGCTGTGGGCGAGGGGCTGACCATCAATGGCACCGCGATGACCACGGCAGAACTGGAAAACTGCACCGGTTCGCCGTTCTGATCGCGCGGCCCCTGGAAACCAAGAAGGGCGCCCAAATCTGGGCGCCCTTTTTATTGATTGGTCTGGCATTCTGCGCCGGGCTTAGCCCAGCAGAGCTTTGACCTTTTCGGCCACAGCTTCGGCAGTGATGCCGAATTTTTCGTACAGAACATTTGCCGGAGCAGAGGCGCCGAAGCCTTCCATGCCGACAAACGCCGCCTTGGTTTCGCGGCCACGGTTGCCCAGCAGGTATTTGTCCCAGCCACCGTCGCGCACGCCAGCTTCGACGCCCACACGCACGGGGCCAGCGGGCAAGACGCGTTTGCGGTAGGCTTCGTCCTGTGCGTCGAACAGTTCCATGCAGGGCATGGAAACGACGCGGGTGCCGATGCCTTCGGCCTGCAGGATGTCGCGGGCGGCCAGAGCAATCTCCACCTCAGACCCTGTAGCGATCAGGATCGCCTGACGTTTGCCTTCGCTGTCGGCCAGAACATAGCCGCCTTGGGCAGTCAGGTTCTTGGTGGTGTGTTTGGTGCGCACAGTGGGCACGCCCTGACGGGTCAGCGACAGAACCGACGGGGTCTTTTGCGCGGTCAGTGCAATTTCCCAGCTTTCGGCGGTTTCAATGGTGTCGGCGGGACGGAACACATAGGTGTTCGGGGTCGCGCGGCTGATGGCGACATGTTCCACCGGCTGGTGGGTCGGGCCATCTTCGCCCAGACCAATAGAATCGTGGGTCATGACAAAGACCGACGGGATCTGCATCAGCGCGGCCAGACGCATCGCTGGACGCGCGTAGTCGGTGAAGGCCATGAAGGTGCCGCCGTAGGGGCGGATGCCACCATGCAGCGCCATGCCGTTCATCGCAGCCGCCATACCGTGTTCACGGATGCCCCAGTAGACATAACGACCCTTGCGGTTGTCGGTGTCGAAAATGCCCAGATCGCCAGTTTTGGTGTTGTTGGAACCGGTCAGGTCGGCAGAGCCGCCAACGGTTTCGGACATCACCGGGTTCACTGCGGCCAGTACTTTTTCGGATGATGCACGGGTGGCCAGTTTAGGCTGGTCTTCGCTCATCTGTTTTTTCAGGGCCCGGATGGTGGGCGCCAGACGCTTGGGCGCTTCGCGCTCAAAAATGCGGGCAAATTCGGCCTGCTTACGCTCGGAAATCGACGCCAGACGTGCGTCCCATGCAGCGCGCTCTTCTGCGCCGCGGGCACCGATGGCTTCCCATGCGGATTTGATGTCGGCGGGGATTTCGAACGGGGCGTGGTCCCAGCCGTAGGCTGCTTTTGTGTCAGCAATCAGCTGTTCGTCGGTCAGTGCGCCGTGACCCTTGGAGGTGTCTTGCGCGGCAGAGCCCAGTGCGATGTGCGTTTTGCAGGCGATCATCGACGGTTTTCCCGCCTTTTTCGCCGCAACAATCGCCGCGTCGATCGCTTCGGGATCGTGACCGTCGATTTCCTGAACGTGCCAGTTGGCGGATTTGAAGCGCTGAACCTGATCGATGCGGCAGGACAGATCAACGGTGCCATCAATGGTGATGTTGTTGTTGTCCCAGAACACGATCAGCTTGGACAGCTCATGACGGCCGGCCAGACCCAGCGCTTCCTGGCTGATACCTTCCATCAGGCAGCCGTCGCCGGCGATCACATAAGTGTGGTGATCAACGATCTTCTTGCCGTACTGGCCCCGCAGAATTTCCTCTGCCATGGCGAAACCCACGGCGGTGGCGATGCCCTGGCCCAGCGGGCCTGTGGTGGTTTCGATGCCACCGGCGTGACCGAATTCGGGGTGACCTGCGGTGCGTGCGCCCCACTGACGGAAGTTTTTGATCTCTTCCAGGGTCATGTCCTCATAGCCGGTCAGGTGCAGCAGCGAATACAGCAGCATGGAACCGTGGCCAGCCGACAGAATGAACCGGTCGCGGTCGGGCCAGTTTGGCGCCTTGGCGTCAAACTTCAGGTGCTTTTCATAAAGAACAGTGGCAACATCGGCCATGCCCATCGGCATGCCAGAGTGGCCAGAGTTGGCGGCGCGGATTGCATCCAGTGTGAGGGTCCGGATGGCTGCGGCTTTGGACCAGTGATCCGGGTGGGCAGAACGCAGAGCAGAGATATCCACGGGGGGCTTCCTTTGATCAGGGCTTCGTTAGCGCTGCTCATACCAGCCCGTGGGTGAATATCAAGCGCCGCGTTAGGCCAAAAACCGCTTGGGGGACGCATTTTCCGCCTCTATTAAGTATTCTGTGGCCAAACCGGCGCCAATTTGATTCGCAATGCGGATGAAATGGACGCCCAACAAGAAGAAGAGGCAAAGGCGCATGAGTGATATCAGCGAATTTGAACGTCGTATTTCCGCCGCTTTGGATCAGATCGCGCGGGATGTGGATGTGCTGGTAGCGCGTCCGTCAGGGGTAGGGGCTACTGAGGCAGAGCCTGACAATGGTCCCGACACCGCCGCGCTTGAACAGGCGCTGGGGGATGAAAAGATGGCCAACCAGCAGTTGGAAGAACGGCTGAAGGCGCTGCGTCTGAAACTGGACAAAAAGGATGCTGAGGCGGAGCTGGCGCAGGTTGACCTGAAATCTGCATTGGCGGAAATGGATGGTGCTTTGCGGGCGCTGCGCGAAAGCTGCGATCAGTTGCGTGCCAGCAATACCGAACTGCGCGAGGCGCATGAGGCTGGTATCAGCGATGGGACTGCCGTCAACAAAGGCCTGGCCGCTGAGCTGGCCGCGCTGAAAGCTGATCGTCAGGCCGAAGCAGCGGAAGCTGCCGCGATTGCCGCAGCGCTTGATCCGCTGATCACCCGCGCCGAGGCGCCAGCAGAAGAGCTTGCAGCTCAGAGTGCGGATGAAGTCGCAGATCCGGTTGAGGGTCAGACCGCTGATGCCGACCAAATTGTTGCCGCTCAAGAAGAGGCTGACGCAGAGGCGACGGGCCAAGTCGTCGCAGGCCAAGAAGAGGAAGCAACCGATGCCTGAGGTACAGATTAACATTGGCGGCCGCACTTTTGAGGTGTCTTGCCAGGAGGGCGAAGAACACTTCCTGCAGGCGGCGGCGAAAATGCTGAATGATGAGGCAAGCGTTCTGTCGCAACAGATCGGCCGCCTGCCAGAGGCACGGATGCTGTTGATGGCGGGTTTGATGCTGGCCGACAAAACCGCCGGTGTGCAGGACAAGCTGGTCGAGGTTGAGGCGCAGCTGGCTGCCAAGATTGAAGAACTGGAGGCGCTGAAATCCGCCCCCGCGCCAGAACCTGAACGGGTAGAGGTGCCGGTGATCCCGCAGAACGTTCATGACACTATGGCCGAACTGGCCGCTCGCGCCGAAGCTCTGGCCGGCGACATCGCCGACAAGGTTCAGAACTGATCTTGCTTCGTATCTGAACAAATGAAAAAGGCCCTGATGTTATCGGGGCCTTATTTATTCCGCAGCAGGTCCGCAGACGGATTGTCGCTTTAGTGGCTTTTCGCGCCGGCCAGTCGGGCCTCAATATCTTCAAACATCACCACCAGCGGCTTTGTTTCGCGTTCTAGCGCAGCAAAGGCCTTGCCGCGTTTGAGCAGCGCCTGCATCATGCTGGGATGTGCGCCAACGCGGTCAGAACGATAGATCTCGTCCAGCGTGTACCATTTGCCTTTTTTGCTGAGGTGACGGCCGATGCGGCGGGTGCGCAGGCTGATCAGCAAGGTTGTCATGATATGGAACCGGCGCAGGATCATGTCACCGGCGATGCCGTGATAGTCACGGATCTGGCGATCAAACAGCGGGTAGATCTTGTCAAAAGACAGGGCAGGGAACTCATCCGCCGCCAGCCACGCCAGATCCTCGTAGCCTGCGCCCAGACAGCTGTCTTCAAAGTCGAACCATCCGACTGCGCCCTTCGGTGACAGTGCCGCATTGGCAAAGCGGTTGTCCCATTTGAGGAAACATGCGTTTGAGGGCAGGAAATGAGCAGCGACAGCGTTGCGATCGTAGTTTGGTAAGCGCACGCCAAACACACCCGCGGTGCGCCACGGGCCATCTACGAAATACCCCAGCTCTTTACGGTGTTCAAAGAGTACCGGCACCTCTGCCTGCGGGAAAGGGTGACCAATGTCCATCTGATAACCAAAGACCGACGAAATCGCGCGATCCATCAGGTCGATCCGACCTGCCGTGTCTGTTTTGCGCATGTCCTGCGCCAACGTCACATCGCCCATATCGGTCTGCACCAGAATGTCATCGCGATTGGCAAGGATCTGCGGAAAATGATCGGTGAGCGGGGCCAGATGTTCCAGAATACGTGCTTCGCGCTTGGCGCCGTTGGCGTAGTCACGCCGCGAGGCGATCACGGATTGCGTGTCCGTATAGACGCGGAAGATGGCGCGGTCGCGGCCACCGGGGCAGGTGACCTTGGTCACCGTTTCGCCCAGTGTGTCCTCAACCACACTGACCACCAGATCGACAGATACACCGGACACTTCGGTGACCGTTTCTGGATCTTCGGCCTTGGCGTCATGGGGGGGGGCGGTGTGATGCGCGGTACGGGTCATAGGGAACTATAGCTGCAAAGATGAAGCAATGCATACGGGTTAAAGAAACACCTTAAAGAAACACCGGCAGAATTGCTATCCTGCCGGTGTTTATGGGGTTGGTGCGTTGCTTATTGCAGTAGCTGCCCTTCTTTGACGCTGAGGCTCGGACGCGCCATTTCGCCGAAAGGTTTCACCTCGTGGCGCAACTCGGGGAAGAGAGAGAAAATCTCTTCCTGTGCTTCGGCCTCGACACCATTCATCGCGGCCTCGCCGGGGTAGAAGCTTTCAGAGGCGGCGCCGTTTGCATAGACCAACTGGTGCTTGTCGAACATGACGTGATAGTAGGTCACCTCTTCGCCGGGCATCAGACGTACCGTCTGATCATTGATCAGCGCTTTGGCTGGCACCAGAACCTCTTCTTCACCAAACATCAGTTCAGCCTGCGCACTGCTCAGCAGCATACGGTGCTGTTGTGACACTGTCAGCGGGGCGTCATTGCCCAGCACACCCGCCTCAATGCGCACCGGCGCGAACTTGCCATGTGCAGGCACGGTGCGGTTGCCCACCCATTTGATCGGCTGGAAACCCTGATCGACGGTCATCACCATATCACCGGCCTTCAGATCCTGCACAGGACGATAGCCGCCGGCGGTCAGGATTTGGGTGTCCTTGGTGAAACAGACGATGTCAAAGTCGATGATCTCGAAGTTTTCAAACGAGATGTTCCCGATGCTACCCGCTTCATCGCCGCCGGTAATGGTCACGCGGCCTGCGTTGAACGGATCTGCCAGAATGTCGGACAGACGCGGCTCACCATCGCCACCAAAGCTGATCGGCGCGTCGCCATTCGCCGGAGTGAACACACCGGTCACATCACTGTCGATGCCTTGGATGGTGGAACGATCGGTTACTGTGGTGGACAGGGTGATACGGTCGTCATAGCTGGTTTCATCGGCCACATAGTGTTCGACGTCATCCACCTGATCGATGGTGCCACCGCGGAATTCCTGAACCGTGCCATCGCCTTCGTCGTCGATGATGGCATGAATGTATTCATCCACTTTGGTGTCGGCCAGATAGGTGTCGTCGCCGCTGCCGCCTTCGATGGTGTCGCTGCCGGTGCCACCGTAGAAGGTGTCATTGCCAGAGCCGCCAGCCATGCTGTCGTCGCCAGACCCACCGTTGATGCTATCGTTGCCGTCATCGCCTTGTAAGGTGTCGTTGCCTTCGCCACCCAGCAATGTGTCGTGATCTGCGCCGCCGGATAAGCGGTCGTGGCCAACCCCACCGTCAATACTGTCATCACCCTGGTCGCCCAGTAGAACATCGTTCCCGATTTCGCCCAAGATAGTGTCGTCGCCGCCACGGCCTTGGACCAAGTCGTTGCCATCCCGGCCTTCGAACTGGTTCTCTCCATCATCACCAACTAACCAATCGTTGCCGCTGGAGCCGATGGCATTTTCAAAGTTGATCGTGGTTTCGGTACCGACGACCACATTGTTGAAATTGACCAGTTGCGCGTAGCCGGCGGACATATTGTAGTGGACATGCGAAATGCCGTTTCCGTTTGCACCATCAAAAGAGACCGTGTCGTTGCCTGCGCCACCATCCTGATAGTCAATGCCCTGACCGCCGATCACCAGATCGTCGTCATTGCCAGACAACAGAATGTCATCGCCACCGCGACCGTCCAGCGTATCGTTGCCACCGCGGCCTTCTAGGCTGTTGGCGCCAGAGGTGCCGGAAATGTTATCTGTGCCGCCCGAACCGATTGCGTTTTCGAAATTAGTCACGCTTTCGGTCAAGTTGACGTTGCCGTTCAGGATACCGGTACCTGCTTGCAGGTCCAGTTCAACGTATTCTCCATCAGAACCGAACGATGTGCTATAATCCACCGTATCAATGCCGTCGCCGCCATCCATAGTGTCGGTGCCAAAACCGCCATCAACTGTGTCGTTGCCGTCACCGGCATCAACTTTGTCGTTGCCAGATCCTGCGTTGATACTGTCATTCCCGTCACCGCCATAGATGGTGTCGTTGTGGGCACCGCCGGAAACAACATCGTTACCGCCGCCTGCATAGATCAGATCGTTGCCTTCACCGCCGTCGATGGTGTCATCGCCTGCAACAACGGGGGTTTCCACAACCGAGACGTTGTCGACCTTGCCATCGCTGGTTTCATGCGAACCCGCCGCGCTGATATTAATGATCCGCAGGGTGGTGTTCGGGGTGGTCGCAGTGAAGGTAAACTGCACATGTTCCACCGTGTCGTTTTGAACTGCGACACTCTCGGAAGAGATGACGTTGCCGTCCTGATCCAGAACATCGATACGGAAACCATGGTGTGCGGCCCCGTTGTTGTTTTCAAACAGATCCAGCGAAACGGTGTGTTCAGACCCCACGTTGGTGGCGAAGGTCTGCTCAATTCCATCGCCTGCGGCAGCGCGGCCGCTGTTCAGGTTGGCACTACCGTATGTAAAGCTCGGATCGAGGTCATCATTGTTGCCGTCAATGACCTGCCAGCCGGTCCTGCCGTTAGAGAAGTCACCATTGCTGATCAGGTTGCCGTTCTGCGCAGGCTGGCCATTGCCGTCGCCATAGATCACGTCATCGCCAATGTCCGCGTTGATCAGGTCGTCACCGCTGCCGCCAAAGACTGTGTCGTCACCTTCATCGGCCTCCAGAACGTCGTCACCGGCGTTACCGGCAATGACATCATGGCCTTCGCCACCATGCACTTCATCGTCACCAGTGCCGGCATCAATGTAGTCATTGCCAGCGTTTGCGTTGACCGTGTCGTTGCCGCCGTTGGCATAGATGATGTCATCGTTGCCACTTTCGGTCGGCAGGCGGGCATCACCGCTGTCGACGCGGTCGCCATCACCGTCAGTGAAGCCGGGGAAGATATTTTCGTTGGTTTCGCCGCCGCGCACAACGCCGTCGGGGCCGACCTCTAATGGGGTCAGGCCGCCACCACCGTTGCCACCGCCAGAACCGGAGCCGCTGCCAGAACCGGAGCCACCACCAGGTGTCACACCGCCGCCACCGCCGGAACCGCTGCCGGAACCAGAGCCACCACGACCACGCCAACCACCACTTCCGCTCCCGCTACCACCGGACATCGCTACACTCCTAAGTTCGTGGACCAACATGGGTCCGAAATTTCAAAATTCTCAACCTGAATCGGGCCGCGTCCCATGTGTTAACGGCAACCAGTCCCTGCGTTTTATACCTGTGAATGTGGCCAATTTGCGGAAAGGTCATGTCACATTTTCGCCAGAGCCTGTGAAATCCGGCGCGTGTTCATACGTTCAAGTCTGCGCTCGATTTACATTTCTGGCAAATTTTCGGCTGTCTGGCATAAACATTGCAGCGCTGTAAACCGTTGAAGTTTTTAATAAATGTTGCGCCTTGTCGCGCAAGTTGGTGTGGTGACAGTAAAAATTGGTATGATGACGATTAAGAAACAGTGTTTTTCTGCAAACCTATCCCTGTGTTGTGCAGCACACCGGTCCGTTTCGCAGGTGTGCCGCGACATCGGTATCAACCGTCCTCAATTTGTGCGCTATCTCAAGGGGGAGGCGCTGCCATCCGCGAACAACCTTGGTAAGATTGCAGCATTTTTCCGAGTTACCGAAGCAGAGCTGTTTTTGCCGCCAGATCAGTTCCGTACATTGCTTGCTGCCCGACACAAGGCGCGGCGACGCGATCCCCGTGATATGATCTTTGAGGCGTTTCGCAGCGATCAACGACGGACGGATCAGTTTCAGGGGTTTTACCACAGTCATTATATATCCCCATCTTGGGGTTATAGCGTCGTGCGCGGCCTGATGGGGGTGTGGCTGGACGGCGGCGTGTTGCAAACCCGTGGGATCCTGCGCACTCCGGTGCGAAATAGAAAGCGGTTTCGCAAGGCTGGATACTACGGACTTATGACTGCCGCGCGCGGACATCTTTTTGTGGTAGAGAAAACCCTCAACCCAAATGGGGCGCTTTGTGAAACGATCCTGCGCGCTGAACCGCAGCCTGTGAGCGGCGATCTGCAAGGCAAGGTGATGGCCGTATCGTCGAATGCCGCGCAGTCGGTCTTTGTTTCACCTGCGGTCTGGCGTCCATTGGCGGCGGGCACCGGGCTGCGCGCGGCCATGAAAGACTGCGGGCTTTATGCGCTCGACAGTCCTGAGTTGCCTGCCGATATCTGCAAATACCTGAAGACAGAGAGGCGACTTGCCGCACGTTGACCTTTCCTTGCTGAGGTGATCAGACATTCGCTGAATGCAAAGAAGTATGTACAGGTCTGCATTTTTTGCAGATAAAAAGACGGATTGAAACGTGCATGCTTTGGGTCTTTGCAGTGCAGTTGATTCGTTTTTTATAGACCCTATGCACAAGTAGGCTGGGTTAGTCGCGGCGACAATCCCGTTGATTTTCGTCGTATTGGCCTGAAATCTGCGACAATCGCCTTTTTTTTGTCCTTGGGCGGAACAAAAAATTGACGCGACCAAAGTGGTAGTCGTCGTTTCCATATGTTGCACAATCAAGCAGCCTTGGGTGGAAAATGTTTGAGTTATTCCCCTTAAACTGCGGTGATGACCACTTTAGAACGCAAGATATAGGCAAAATTATCCTGATCTAAGAGATAATGTTCACGCCTTGTCAGCAATCGCTCGCGCTTTTTTGACGAAGTTAGACGAAAATTTGGCGGCAAATTCGGCGCCATCCCTTTGTCTGGGGCGGTTACTTAAGTATGTATGTATGAGCCCAACTGGGGGGCGACGTCTGCTGGCTGCGGGGGCGGCCAATGAAAACTGTGATGCATTCTATGAATGCGGGACACTGTCAGGGGGCAGGTGCATCTGCCGCGCCGCACCCTTTGATGGCACCTGTGGCTGCTGGCTGCGGGAGTGTGAAGATGTGCCCGTATACACCTGATAGCGTTGCTTAATTTGGTTGATTGCGGCCAATCTTTTCGGAGGTTGGTCAGCGCCGGAAGCTGCCATAGCGGTCCCGCGCAGATTTGAGAGAGAGCTGAAAATGGCGGATCTGGTACTGGACTGGTCCCTGCTGGGGGCATTTAACAGCGCACTTGCAACATCTACGACAGTGGACACCGGTGGTGTCGATGTGACGGTGAGCTATCAAGGTATTGATGATGGGGCAGAGGCCTACATCATGAACCTCGACGGGTTTGTGGGTGAGGGAGAACCGTTTGATGCAAACTCCCATCTGAAGCTGCTGGGGGATGGTGGCGATGGGGCCGGCGCGAGCGCCACCTCTGTTGTCACGATGGATTTTTCATCGAGCGACAGCCGTTATGGCGATAGTGTTCAGAACCTCAGCTTTCGTCTGAATGACATTGATATGGGCCGTGATCCCTACGGCACCAGCGGCGCTCATGTCGATGGGATTGAGGTCATCGCCTATGACGCTGAAGGCAATCGGATTGATGTCACCCTGACGCCCGGCGGGGCGGTGACAGGGGCAGGGGACGCCCTGACCGGCACTGGTAACAGCCTGTCGCGCACCGACGAAGCGGCCTCGGCTCTGGTTGAGGTGGCCGGTCCGGTCGCGCGTCTGGAAATCCACTACAGCAATGGCGGCGACGGCGCGCAGCGTGCTTTCGTCAGCGATGTGCATTATTCCACGATCGACAATGAATCGGAACGTGATGGCATCGTCTGGGGCACCGAGGATGATGATCTGATAGATCTGTCCTATGACGGTGACAATGACGGCGATTTCGTTGACGCCTCTGACAATATTTTCCCCGAAAACGGCGCGCAGGATGACATTATCCGTGCCGGTGATGGGGATGATACCGTTTATGCCGGTGAGGGGAATGATGATGTAACAGGCGGTGACGGCGCAGACAGCATCTTTGGTGAGGATGGATCTGACCTGATCGTATCTGGCCCCGGTGCGCTGGACGGCGCGCTGCCGGATCTGGGGTATCCTGGCCTCTACCCTGCAGACGAAGATCCTGAAAATGATCGCGATTTCGTGGATGGCGGCGATGGCGCGGACACCATTCGCACCGGTGATGATGCGGACACCATTCTGGGTGGCGATGGCGCTGACCTGATCGACGGCGGTATCGACGCGGATGAGATCGAAGGCGGCCGTGGTCGCGACACCATCATTGGGGGCGAGGGGTCCGATACCATTGATGGCGGATCAGGTCATGACCTGATCTATGGTGGCCTGACGCCGGATGTGCCTGACGCGGTAAACATTCCTGATGACCGCGATCTGGTCCCAGACAACGGTCGGGATCTGATCTATGGCGGGTCTGGCAACGACACCGTTTATGGTGCGGATGATGACGATACCATCTTCGGTGGCACCGGCAATGACCTGCTGGACGGCCAGATTGATGAGGATGAGATTTACGGCGGCACCGGTGATGACACCCTGCTGGGTGGTGACGGTGGTGACACACTGGTAGGTGGTCGCGGTATCGACAGTATCAGCGGCGGCGCGGACCGTGATATGATCATTGGTGCCAACGCTGGCGACGTGATTGAAGGCGGCTCTGCCGGTGATGACTTTGACACGCTGGATCTTAGCGGCTCGGGCCCGTTCCGTCTGGTGGATTTGGTGACCGACAGCGACGGCAATGGCTTTGATGGTCGGGTCGAGTTTCTGGACAGCGATGGCGGCGTGACCGGCACTGCGACCTTCACCAATATCGAAGATATCGTGCCCTGCTTCACCCCCGGCAGTCTGATCGCCACGTCGCAAGGTCAGCGTCGCGTTGAGGATCTGAAAGAGGGTGACAAGATTATCACCCGCGACAACGGTATTCAGGAAATCCGCTGGGTAGGCCACAAGCGCATGAACGGCATTGATCTGGCGCGCCAGCCCAAGCTGCAGCCGGTGCTGATCCGTCGTGGCTCCCTCGGCGGTGGGTTGCCTGAACGCGACATGATTGTCAGCCCGAACCACCGCGTTCTGGTCACCAACGAGAAAGTCTCTCTCTATTTTAACGAGACAGAAGTGCTGGCATCGGCCAAGCATTTGATCGGCCTTGACGGCATTCATAAAGTGAACGTTGTGGGCACCACCTACATCCACTTTATGTTTGATCAGCATGAGGTTGTGCTGTCCGATGGCGCCTGGACCGAAAGCTTCCACCCCGGGGATTACACCCTGAAGGGGATCGGCCGTGAACAGCGCGAAGAGATCCTGACCCTCTTCCCAGAGTTGAAGGGCAAAGAAGGGCTGGATAATTACCACGCCGCCCGTCGGTCGCTGAAAAAGCACGAGGCGCAGATCCTGACGCTTAAACGTTAAGGTCTCATTATTTAATGCAACGCGATCCCCCCTTTGGGTGGGTCGCGTTTTTGTTTGTGGTGCCAAAGAAACGGCGCCACATGACTTGGGCTGTGGTGACCACAGCTCAAATCGGCAATTGCGCGAAACGGCCCAGAACCTGTCCAGATTTTGACAAATTGCGTCAATATTCAGGGCCAGTGCTTAAACCAGTAGCCTTGTTGCCGTAGTAGAGTGTAAGAATGAACCCGTTTTTAGTGAGTGCCGTGGCCGGTCGATTTGACACCGCTTCCGTCAGTTTTGTTGGGGATGTCCCCGCAACATGCTGTGTTGCGGTGTGCTTTGGCGTTTGCGGGTCTGAGGGTGCATGGCGGGTGCATCAATGAACGGCACCTTCTTCACATATGGCAATGACGTACTGAACGACGCCGTCCTGCGCGGCGGTCATGGGGATCAGGAGGTTCTTGCTGGCTCTGCAGTGTTTGCGCCGGGTCAAGTTCTGGTGTGGCAAGTAGAAGATGCCGAAGATGACGGCACATTCTCCGATGCGACGACAGTGACCGGCGTAACCGTCTACGCCAGTTATGCTGACTACCAGTCTGACACGCCTCAATATTCTTACAGTGGTACCGCGACGGTTTCGACAACAAACCACAGTATGACCCACGCCTTTATCAATCTGGACCTTAGCGGTTTTACAACAGATGATGCCGACGCCCCGGCGCTGACCAGCACCTTTCTGGCACCGAACAGCGACCTGACCGCGCGTGAAATGCCCATCGATCTGCGCGGCGTCATTTTCACTGGAGGGCGTTTCTCACTCGAGGCGGCTGAGCAGGCCTATACCGGCGGCGAAGATCAGCCATATCAGATTCATGGCACCGCAGGCGATGATGAAATCGGCTTTGATCTAGCCCCTGACGCCGATGGCGACCGCCGCGATTCCGGTGATGCAGCGGACGGCTCGGATGATGATGTGATCTACGCGGGTGCAGGCAACGATAGCGTCTTTGCCGGGTTTGGCGACGATGTAGTCTATGGCGGTCATGGCAATGACAGCATCCTCACTGGTGAGGGCAACGACACCATCTTAGGCGGCGCGGGTGATGACACCGTGCGCGCAGGAATCGGTGACGACCACATTTATGGTGGCCGCGGCGATGATAGCATTCAGGCCTATGATGGCGCCGATTATATCATCGGTGGCGATGGCGACGACTGGATGAATGGCGACCGCGGGTCGGACACGATGTTCGGCGGTGCGGGCAATGACTGGATGCGTGGATCCTTCGGCAACGAATGGATGGAAGGCGGCACTGGCAACGACTTTATCTGGTCAGGCTACGGTGATGACACCATTCGCCTGGAAAATGATTTCGGTAATGATACCATCGAGATGGAAGGTATTGATGAGGTGTCTGGTGACGTCCTTGACCTCACCGCGATCACCGATGATCTGGTGATTGACCTCAGCCACAACGTCGAAGGCTGGGGCAGCCTGAGCGATGGAATCTATACCGCCACCTTTGAAGATGTGGAAAATCTGCGCTTGGGGTCCGGCAACGACACCGTGCGGCTGGCTGATTATGGCGGTCAGGATGCGGTGCAGGGATTCCGCCTTCCGGTGGAAAATTCCGATGGCAGCTACACCGTCTATGACCGCTTTGATCTCTCGGCCATGACAGACGAGGTGGGCGATCCGCTCGACGCTGGCGATGTCCGCCTGCAGGTAGCGCCTGACGGCAGTTTGATGTTGGTCTTCCCCAAGACTGAAAGTATCACCCTGACCGGTATCACCCCCGATCAGATCACCGGATCCGCGATGCTGGAGGCGATGGGCCTACCGGCGATGGAGGTGGTGATCCCCGGCAGCGATGGTGTGGTGCGCGGCACTGACGGCGATGACGTGATTGACGTGGATTACACCGGCGACAATGACGGTGATGTGGTCGATGGCGGTGACAATGACGCGGCAGGTGCAGGCCCCAACGATGACCGGATCGAGGCGGGCGATGGTAACGACGTGGTCAACGCTGGCGACGGCGCTGATACGATCTATGGCGGTCTGGGCCACGACACCCTGCGCGGCGGCGAAGGCAACGACGAAATTCGCGCCGGTGAAGGCAACGACCTGCTGGTTGGCGGGCTTGGCGATGATCTGATGTATGGCGGCGAAGGTGATGATACCATAGTTGGCGGCGGCGGATACAGCTGGATTTTGGGCGAGGGCGGCAATGACGTCTTTTCCGTTGGGGATGGCGATTCTGCCTTCGGTGGATCGGGCGATGATACCTTTGGGGTGCAATATGACACACTGGCCACCGATGTAGAGATGACCATCACCGGCGGTGAGGACGGCGAAAGTGCAGGAGATCACCTGAAAATCATCGGTCCCGCCACTATCACTTATGATCCCGATGATGGCGAAGCGGGCACGGTTGCTTGGGGCAATGGCGCACGCCTCTACTTCTCTGAGATTGAAACGGTGCATCACGTGCCCTGTTTCACCGCCGATACTATGATCCTGACCCGCGAGGGCGAACGCCGCGCCGCTGATCTGCAGGTGGGCGATATGGTGATGACCCGCGACGCGGGATTCCAGCCCATTCGCTGGATCGGATCGCGCTGTCTTTCCGCCGCTGAGGTCGCAGCGATGCCCGATTTGCGTCCGGTCCATATCCGTCAAGGCGCATTTGGCATGGATCGTCCCAGTCGCGACCTGACCGTGTCGCCACAACACCGGATGTTGGTGCGTGATCACAAGGCTGCCCTCTGGTTCGGTGAGGAAGAGGTGCTGGTGCCTGCAGTGCAACTGACCTGTCTGGATGGCATATGCCGTGGCAAGGCGGAGCCGGTCACCTATGTGCATCTGATGTTTGATCAGCACCAATTGGTGTTGGGCGATGGCGCATGGAGTGAAAGCTTCCAGCCCGGCGATTACACGCTCGCAGGCCTTGATGCGCCGCAACGGGAGGAACTGTTCAAGCTATTCCCTGAACTGGCGGTCGAAGCGAAAGGTTATAGTGCCGCGCGTCCGACGCTCAGCCGTCATGAGGCGGCCGTTCTGTTCGCCTGACCCTAGCGCTGTGCCCGCCATGCGACCCATGCCTCAGGCGTGTCCAGATCCGTTAGCGCGTGGTCCTCTGGTAGCTTGACCAGTTCAACCCGTCCATCAAACCCTTTCACCACACGCCGCGCGCCTTCGTCGCCGTGCAGCCGCACTAGCGCGTTAAAACAGCGGGCGGGAAAAATTACCGGATGGCCTGCCTGCCCAGTGGCGCTTGCACCGCGGGTGATTTGATCACGGCGGTGTGCGGCGATGATTGTGCGCAGATTGGTGGCCGATAGATCAGGCATGTCGGCGGGTAATATCAACACATTATCAGTGCTTTGGCGAATGCAAATCATGCCAGATCTCAGCGATGCGCCCATACCTTCTGCAGCGTCGGGCACTGGAATCGCGGTCACCTCATCCGGCAATAACGAGACCCGCGCATGGGCGAGATGCGGCACACAGGCATAGACGTCCCAACCCGTCGCCAGCGCAGCCTTAGCCGTGCGTGTCAACAGTGGTGCGCCATCCACATCCTCTGCCAGCTTGTCGCGCGGCGTGCCTGAAGCGTCCCGCCCCATACGCGAGGAGGCGCCAGCGGCCAGTATCAGGATCGCGCCGTGGATCACATCACACTCATAGCTTGCCGATTTTCAGACGGGTGACACGGTTGTCTTTGCGCTCGATCACGCGAAAGCGGAACCCGTGGAAGGAGAAGACCTGACCCACGGTGGGGATCATCTGCGACTCGTGAATAACCAGACCGGCGATTGTGTTGGCCTCTTCATCCGGCAGGTTCCATTCGAGTGCACGGTTGAGGTCGCGGATGGTCATCGCACCTTCAACCATGAACTGACCGTCCTTGGTTTTGTGGACCTGACGCTCGTCCTCATCGTCGTATTCATCGGTGATCTCACCCACGATTTCTTCAAGAATGTCTTCGAGCGTAATCAAGCCTTCGAGGGAGCCATATTCATCCACCACCAGCGCGAAATGGGCGCGACGGCGCAGGAACTGGCGCATCTGATCGTCCAGCGTTGTGGTGTCAGGTACAAAATAGGGCGGGATGGCCACAGAACAGATGTCGAAATCCTTCAGCCCCTCTGCCTCGGCGCCAAAGGCGCGTTTGTGGATGGCGCGCAGCAGTTCCTTAGCGTGGACAACACCGATGATGTTGTCGGGATCCTTGCGCCACAGGGGCAGGCGGGTGTGGGGGCTGTCCATACATTGGGCGACGATGACCTCTGGGTCATCATCGGCGTTGATCATTTCGATCTGACTGCGGTGCAGCATGATCTCATCCACCGCGCGGTCGCCCAGATCCAGTGCGCCAAGGATCCGATCGCGGTCCTCTTTTTCCACCACACCTTCGGAACGGCCCAGTTGCAGCGCCCCGGCGATTTCTTCGCGCACTGCCAGAATATGACTGTCGGGATCGGTCTGCACACCAAACACCCGCAGCACCCCGCGCACCAACCAGCGCACTGCGCTGACGATGGGGGAAAAGACGGTGATGATGACAGCGATGATCGGCGATGCCTTGGCTGCTGCGGCCTCTGGGTTGGTGATGGCGTAGGTTTTGGGCAGCACTTCGGCAAAGACCAAGACAAGGAGGGTCATGACCAGCGTGGCCAGCGCCACACCGCTTTCGCCAAAGAGGCGCGTGAAAAGTGCGGTCGCCAGTGAGGTGGCCAGGATGTTGACCAGGTTGTTGCCCAAGAGGACAGATCCGATCAGTCGCTCACTATCCTCTGTGATGCGCAAGGCGCGCGCCGCGCCGCGCGATCCTTTGTCCGACTGACTGCGCAGTTTGCCGCGCGACGCTGCCGTCAGCGCGGTTTCAGAGCCGGAGAAGAAGCCAGACATGACCAGCAGGAACAGGATAGCCCCCGCAGTGCTCCAGAAGGCGGTGTCAAAGGTTATGCCATGCGTCAGGCCATCGGTTATCAAGTCAGTGTCCATATTGCGGTCCAGATACGGCCTTGCGGTCGAGGGCAAGCGCCTGTGCAAAAGATGTTTAACTGGTTATGGGGTGCAGCGGTGTGCGGATCAAGGGGCGGGGATCACGCCGTTTTCAGGATGTGCCATCCGCGTCGCGTGCAGGCTTGGCCAGCGGGTGATGATCCAAAACCAGCTGCTTTAGGCGTTCTTCCTGAACATGAGTATAGATCTCTGTCGTGGCCAGATCAGCATGGCCCAACAGCGTCTGGATCACCCGCAAGTCGGCGCCATTGGCCAGTAGATGCGTGGCAAAGGCATGACGCAGCGTGTGTGGTGTCACATCGGCCGGTGGGACGCCGGCCGTGGCGCAGAAACCCTTGATCATCTGAAAGAACCTGTGGCGCGTCAGGTGGCCCTGTTTGCCGCGGCTGGGAAACAGAAACGGACTGGCAAGGGCGCCTTTTTCGATGCGCGCGATCTCCTCCGCCTCGTCGCGGTGTGCCAACCACACGGCCAATGCGCTGCGGGCGGGCGGCGACAGCGGCACGATCCGTTCCTTGTCGCCTTTGCCCTTGATCAGCAGGATACGCGGATCGCCACGACAGGCATTCACCGGCAGTGACACCAATTCGCTGACCCGCATGCCGGTGGCGTAGAGCAGTTCCATCAGGCAGGTGTTACGCAGGCGCGTTGCCTCCGTCTGGTCAGGATGGCGGGCGGCGGCAAGCAGGGCCTCTACATCCTGTTGGCTGAGCGTTTTGGGCAGACGTTTGTTGCGCCCCGGTCCAGTGATCTGGATCGCTGGATTGCTGTCGCGCCAACCTTCGTCAAAGGCAAAACGGTAAAGTTGTTTGATCGCCGACAGGCGGCGCGCGCGGGTGGCTTGCGACAGACCTTGTGCGTCGCAATCGATCAGGTAACCTTCGATATCGTCGCGCTGTGCGCTGTCGTATGTGAGGCGCGCACGGTTGAGCCAATCGCGAAAATCGCTGAGGTCACGACCATAGGCCGCCAGCGTGTTCTGCGCAGCGCCCAATTCTGCCGCCTGCGCCTCAAGAAAGGTGGCGATCCAGCGAGACATGTCGGCCAGCGCTTCTGCGTTTTTTGGCGGCTGCGTCATGTGCCTGCCCGTTCCAACAGCAAGAACTGCAAAGCGGCCTGTCGCGCAGTATCTTCCAGTCCAAGCGCTCGGAAGGTGGCAAGGGCGCGGGGCAGCTCTGCCAGCTCACCAGCAATGGCACGTTGATAAAGGCGCATGGCTTGCAGGATCACTTCGCCCAGACGCCGCTCTGCGATCTCGGTCGCAAACAGAGGTGGCAGGGCGGTGCTGTTGAACCCTTCGATGATTTTACGTTCCACCGGATGATGGGTGGGGACGCTGGCCGGTTGCCCCTTGGCCAGTGCCGTGAGGAAGGCCGATTGCGGCCGGTCAGCACCCAGTTGCTGCGCTGCAACCTCATAGTGAGGCGACAAGAGTGCTGTGTGATAAGCCAGGTCCGCCGCTGCGCCGGTCAGCGGCACGGTCATCAGATCTTTGGCGTAAATTTTGGCAAACGCCACCTCCAACTGCGCAACGCGCATGGCCTGAACCGCGCGGGGCA
Organism: Thalassobius sp. Cn5-15; assembly: GCF_022347685.1. Taxonomy (GTDB): domain Bacteria; phylum Pseudomonadota; class Alphaproteobacteria; order Rhodobacterales; family Rhodobacteraceae; genus Thalassobius. The sequence goes on along the minus strand of NZ_JAKRGF010000001.1, from coordinate 451,009 downwards.
GGGTGGTGGCGATGGCGGCAGGATCACGGGCCTTCAGCGCCAGATCAAACCGCTGTACGGCATCGACACGGTCCCACAATCCGCCGGATGCTGCTGGCAAGCGTTCGGAATAAATCCCGTGCAGCCGGTTTGGCGCCAACGCGCCGGTTTGCGCCAAACGCTCGGCCGCCTCAATCCGGGCCTTCCACCCGGAAGTGCCACGCAGATCAGATACCGCAAAGGCACGCGGCAACGGTGCGGTGGGCAGTGGTTCTCCCACCGCTTCCTGCAGGCGGAAGATCAGCGGGCTGGGACGTACTGGCGGATGAGGAAGCGGCGCGCCTTCGAACAGTTCTGGATCCAGAAACAGATCCAGCAGCGCCCGCTCCTGTGGTGTGATCAGACCCAGAACCGTGCCGGTCGACAGCGTCAGGGCTGCAGTGGTCCAATCGCCACGTCGTGCGGTGCAATAGACCCGCGCAGCATAGGATGGGCTGAGGTTGGGGGCATCGCGCAACGCTTCGCAGGCGCGATCCTCATCGCCGGTCAGCAAGGTGGCATCAAACCAACGGGCAAAGCGATCCGGCGTGGTGGTGCCTGCGCGATCCAGCAATGCCTGCACCGCTTCGACCGCGCCCAAAGACAGCAGCGCATCTAGACGTCCGTTTAGAAACGACGCCTTATCCGTGGCGGCAAAGGGCGCCTCTGCTTCCGCCAGAAGGAGTGTGTAGAACAGGGCCTGAATGGCGGGCAGGGTGGTCAGCTGCTGCTTGGTCAACAGTGCGTTCAACCCTTGAGCGTCAGAATGCTGCCAAAGGTCCGCGGGCAGGCCTGTGACGCGTGACGACAGAAGGCCAACCGCCTCTGCTGTGGATGCACCCAGCGTGGTCACGCTGACATTGGGCGCTAGCGCACCGGTGCTGACTGGTGGTTCCAGAGTGTGAGTCGGATCAACAACAGGTGCGGTGACCGGATCGTTCAGCCAGTCGATCGCCGACAAGGGCGCTTGAGCGATGGCAGGCAGCGTCGTGCAGATCCCCAACACAAGCGCTGAGGCACCGCGCTGCAACCGGTTCCTATCGTGCTGCCTGTGCCGCAATTTAAACCGCATCCCGGTCTTAGCCTGCATCCAACACCACGTTTTCGCGGATTTCCTGCTGCTGCGGAGAGAAGTCAGCTCCAAGCCACGGTCCTATATAGGCATAGGCCACAAGTGCTAGTGCCGCAGCCACCACCAGAAGAAAAAGCCATTTGATCAGACGCCCCATAGTCCTGCTGCTCTCTGTTTGTGATTTTCTTTCACTTATAACTGGCAATTTCGCCAAGATCACGTCATTCAGTCATCAAAAGTAAAAAACGGCAGAGGTTGGCCGAAAGGCGGGGGCGACATGGCGTGGAAACTGAAGAAAACGGTTGTGCTTGTGGGCATGATGGGCGCGGGAAAAACCGCAGTGGGCAAGGCGTTGTCTGCCAAAGTTGGTGTACCTTTCCGTGATTCAGACGCAGAAATTGTCGCCGCTGCCAACATGGAAATCGCCGAAATTTTTGCCCGCGATGGCGAGGCGTTCTTTCGCGAGAAGGAAAGCCAAGTGATTGAGCGCCTGTTGGGCGAGGAACCGTGTGTGCTGTCCACTGGTGGTGGCGCCTTTCTGTCCGAGCGCAACCGCGATGCAATTGCCGCCGAAGGGGTTGCTGTTTGCCTGCAGGCGGACCTGCAATTGCTGTGGAATCGGGTCAAACATAAAGACACCCGTCCGCTGCTGCGCACCGCAGATCCCTTTGCCACTTTGAGTGAAATTTACGCCGCCCGCGCACCTGTATACGCATTGGCCGATCTGAAGGTTCCGGTCGAGCCGAGCTATTCCATTGAAACAACCTGCGACAAGGTGGTTGACGCCTTAGTGACCCGCCAAGATGTACTGGAGTGTATGAAATGACCCTGAACCCCGCTGTGGAAACCGTTCACGTCCCGCTGGGCGATCGCGCCTATGACGTTCTGGTCGGTCCCGGCCTGCTGGCCGAGGCGGGCGCGCTGATCGCCTCCTTGCTGAACCGCCCGCGTGTGGCCGTGGTCAGCGACGAAAACGTCGCCGCGCGGCATCTGGATGCCCTGCGCAGCGGTTTGGCGGCGGAAGGCATTGACATGGTGTCGATGACCTTGCCCGCCGGAGAGTCCACAAAAAGTTGGCCGCATTTTGAACGCACCGTAGAATGGTTGCTGGCCGAGAAGGTCGAGCGTAACGACATCATCATCGCATTCGGTGGTGGGGTGATCGGCGATCTGGTGGGCTTTGCCGCTGCCAGCCTGCGCCGTGGCGTGCGGTTCGTGCAGATCCCGACCAGCCTTTTGGCGCAGGTGGACAGTTCGGTTGGTGGCAAAACCGGCATCAACGCACCACAGGGCAAAAACCTGATCGGTGCCTTTCACCAGCCATCGCTGGTTCTGGCCGATACCGAGGTTCTGGGCACCCTGACCAAGCGCGATTTTCTGGCCGGTTACGGCGAAGTGGTGAAATACGGTCTGTTGGGTGATGCGGCGTTTTTTGACTGGCTGGAGGCTAACGCCGAAGACGCAGCCGCGGGTGACATGGCCAAACGCATCTATGCCGTCAAACGATCGGTCGAGATGAAGGCCGATATCGTCGCCCGGGATGAGACCGAACAAGGCGACCGTGCACTCTTGAACCTCGGCCATACCTTCTGCCACGCGCTGGAGGCGGCGACAGGATATTCTGACCGTCTGCTCCACGGCGAAGGTGTCGCCATCGGCTGTGCGCTGGCCTTTGAGGTCTCCTCCCGTCTGGGTTTGTGCAGCCAAGAGGCGCCAAGCCGTGTGCGCGAACACCTCAGCCGGATGGGAATGAAGGCGGATCTGAAAGACATCCCCGGCGACCTGCCGGACGCAGATACACTGATCGCCTTGATGGGGCAGGACAAAAAGGTGGTTGCTGGCCGTATCAACTTTATCATGGCGCGCGGCATTGGTGAGGCGTTTGTGACCAAAGACGTTGACCTAAACGTTGTACGCGACGTGTTGGACGAGGCGCTGCAGCTGAAAGGCTAACGCGCCCAAAGGCACATATAAACCACATCTTTTTTCCGGTCCCGTTTTGCGGCAATAGGCCCCCTTGGATGCTGATCACCAAGGATGGCTAGGGATGCGACGTTCGGAATTGTTGATGCCTGCGGGCAATCTGCGCAAGTTGAAGATGGCGATTTTGTACGGCGCCGATGCTGTCTATCTGGGTACGCCGGATATGAGCCTGCGCACCAAATCGCAGTTCTCGCTTGAAGAGGTGATTGAGGGGGTGGAGTTCTGCCACGCCCACGGCAAACGCGCCTATCTGACGCTGAACCTGTTCAGCCACAACAAGGACATCCCGAAACTGGATGAATACATCCAGACCATCCGCCGCGTGCAACCGGACGGGCTGATCATCGCGGATCCCGGCGTGTTCACCTATGTGAAAAAACACGCACCGGAAATCCCGCTGCACATCTCGACGCAGGCAAATGTCTGTTCCTGGCTGTCGGTTGATTTCTGGAAGGATCAAGGCGCCGCGCTGGTGGTTCTGGCGCGTGAGGTGTCCTATCCCGAACTGGCCGAAATTCGCGAACACTGCCCCGATGTGAAGCTAGAGGCGTTTGTGCATGGCGCCATGTGCATGACCTATTCCGGCCGCTGCCTGCTCAGCAATTTCATGGCCGAACGCGGCGCGAACCAGGGCAACTGCGCCAACTCCTGCCGCTGGAATTACGGCGTGCGGATGCGGCTGAAGGATGGCACGGTCGAAGACCTGAACATCACCCCCGAAAACGCTGATATGTTTGAATTTCTGCTAGAAGAGGGCTGCCGTCCGGGGGAACTGATGCCGATCGAAGAAGACGGTCGCGGCAGCTACATCATGAACTCCCGCGATCTGTGTATCATGCCGAAGCTGGACGACTATCTGAAAATCGGCGTTGACTGCCTGAAGGTCGAAGGGCGCGGCAAATCCGAATACTACTGCGCTATCGTCGCCCGCGCCTATCGCATGGCGATTGACGCCTATTACGACGATCCCGAAAATTGGGATCCGAAACCTTACATGGAGGAGCTGGAAACTGTCGGCAACCGGGGCTACACGCTGGCTTTCCACGACGGGCGGTTGACCAACTACGCCCACGGCTATGAACACACCGCCGCCATCGCGCAGTGGGAATATGCCGGTGTGGTTGTGGGTGTCGAAGACGACGCGTTTCTGATCGAGGTGAAGAACAAGCTGGAGCCGGGCGACGTGCTGGAGTTTGTCTCTCCCATCGCGCGGGAAACGGTTCTGTTGCGGATGTATGCGTTTGAAGAGGCTAAAACCGGCGCGGTGAAGGATGTGATCCACGGATCCACCAAAACCGTCATGCGGGTGCCCTTTGCGCTGTTTGATCATGAGGACACCGATTGGCTGCGCGCCCAGTTCCCCGAATACACCGTGATGCGCAAGGAACGCGCGCTGACGGATGAACAATGGGCGCGGATCAAGCTGGATAAGGTGGTGCAGGGGATCGAAGCGTCCGGCACCGACCGCCCCAAAGCTTATGAGCGGTCGCGCGACAAACTGGTTGATGCCATCGGTGAGGGTGGCGAAGAACGCCGCCACAAAACCAACCGCGTCGGCGTCGAAGGCTGCTGCGGCCGCGGCTGCAACGGCTGCCTGATGTTCTGGCAAGATCCGCAGTATGAAAAGGCGCGGGGGGAGTTGTTGAAGCGAAAGCAAGGCGCACAGTTGAGCCGCGCTGAGGCAAAGGCGCTGAAGCTGCCGGCGGCGGAGTAGGGAGGGTATTCGGTGGTTACTAGCGGCCGCTTCCAGCACTCATTGACAGATGCTGCGTAGTAAATGAACGTCTGCTTATCGTGTCACTCATCTACTCTTCTTGAATATGCTCAACTATCTTGAAACAAGCCGTCTAAACCTTTGTCGTCCGAGACTGTCGGAAGTGCCCGAACTTTTTCAGTTTCTAGGCGATCAGGCGGCAATGCGGCACACACATTGCGATGCAAATATCCGTGAATGCCGAAAACGTATTGCAGTGCATGAACGGCGACGCAGGCGCGACGGCTTCGCGCCTTGGACAGTGCGTCTCAAGGCAACAGGTAAGATAATTGGCTGGGGCGGACTGTATGATGATCCTTTCGACCCCGGCTGGGGTATCGAACTTGGATACTACTTTGATCCGACAAGCTGGGGAAACGGGTATGCGACGGAGCTATGTCAAGCGGCTCTCGACTATTCTGATCGGCATGTCAAAGCCGAGAGTGTCACGGCGTTTGCCCAGCCCGATAACGCTGCTTCAAAAGCATTACTGATTAAACATGGCTTCAAGCATCAACGCTTTGTCAAAGATATGAATCGAAACCTATATAATCGCGTACGTAGAGTTTCCTAACGTATGCATCAGGCAGCGGACATTGGCGCAGCCGCAGCGAAATCGAGCTTCGCCCGCCATACCATTGTCGCAGCACCCAACAAAAAACGCCCGCACCAGCCAAGGTGCGGGCGTTCTCAATTCTCAGCCTCTCCGGCGCTTAGTCGGCCAGTTTCACCAGCGCGTGGCGTTTTTTGCCTGCGGACAGCTTGATCGGCTGCGCCAGCTTCGCGGCGTCCACCATCAGGCCGGCGTCGGTCAGGTTTTCATCATCCAGCTTGGCGCCGTTTTCCTTGATAAGGCGTTTGGCGTCTTTGCCGGATTTGGCCAGCCCGGTTTTCACGATCAGCTGCACGATGGACATGCCGTCGCCCAGTTCATCGGCGCTCAGTTCCAGCGTTGGCAGGTCGTCGCCCACGCCGCCCTTTTCAAACACTTCGCGCGCTGTGGCCTCCGCTGCAGCAGCGGCTTCGGCCCCGTGGCACAGGGTGGTGACGGCGTTGGCCAGGATCACCTTGGCGTCGTTAATCTCCTGACCTTCCAGCGCGCCGAGGCGGTCGCATTCGTCCACCGGCAGTTCGGTGTAGAGTTTCAGGAAGCGGCCAACGTCCGCATCGGTGGTGTTGCGCCAGAACTGCCAGAATTCGTAGGGCGAGAGCATATCACCGTTCAGCCAGATCGCGCCGCCCTGGGATTTGCCCATTTTGCGCCCGTCCGAGGTGGTCAGCAGCGGCGAGGTGAGGCCGTAAATCTCATTCTCCAACACGCGACGGGTCAGATCGATGCCGTTCACGATGTTGCCCCATTGGTCCGACCCACCCATCTGCAACATGCAGCCGTAGCGGCGGTTCAGTTCAAGGAAGTCATAGGCCTGCAGGATCATGTAGTTGAATTCAAGGAAGCTCAGCGATTGTTCACGGTCCAGACGCGATTTCACCGATTCAAACGACAGCATCCGGTTGACCGAGAAGTGGCGGCCAATGTCGCGCAGGAACTCAAGGTAGTTGAGGTTGTCCAGCCATTCGGCGTTGTTCAGCATCACCGCGTCGGTGTCGCCATCGCCGTAGCTGAGGTATTTGGCAAACACCTGCTTCATGCCGTCGATGTTGGCGTCAATCGCATCCGCCGTCAGCAGCGGACGTTCATCGGCGCGGAAGGACGGATCGCCCACCTTGGTGGTGCCGCCACCCATCAGGGTGATCGGTTTGTGGCCGGTCTTTTGCAGCCAGCGCAGCATCATGATGTTCAGCAAGTGACCGACGTGCAGTGATTTCGCTGTAGCGTCATAGCCGATATAGGTGGGCACCACCCCAGCGCAGAGCGCGTCATCCAGTGCTTGATAATCGGTGCAGTCCGCGATGAAGCCGCGCTCCATCATGACGCGCATGAATTCCGATTTGGGGTGGTAGGTCATTGCTTTTGTCCCTTACAGCTTTGCCAGCCAGTGTATAAGCTGCAACCAACTGGGGGGAAAGATGTGTTTTGCCCCCGCAGGTGGTGTTTGTGGGGCAAGATTTGGGGCAGGCATGAAGAAAGCGACGGATCAGGGCGCGATTTGGGCGCTGGGGGCGATGTCAGGCACATCCTTGGACGGTGTGGATGCGGCGATGCTGCTCAGCGACGGTCATGTGATTGAAGCGTTTGGTGATACGGCCTACCGACCTTATTCGGCGGAAGAACAGGCGGTTTTGCGTGCAGGCCTTGGCCACTGGCCGGGTGAGGATGGCGTTGCGGCTGTCGCAAAATTGGTCGAGCGTGCCCATGCAGAGGTGCTGGGCGGTTTTGAGGGGGCCGAGCTGATCGGGTTTCACGGCCAGACGCTGGCCCATGATCCGGGCGGACGAGGAACCCATCAGGCGGGCGATGGCGCGGCTTTGGCGGATCGGTTAGGCGTACCGGTCGCGTGGGATTTCCGCAGCGCGGATGTGCAGCTTGGCGGTCAGGGCGCACCGCTGGCGCCGTTTTTCCATTTTGCCTGCGCCAAATGGATCGGCGCGACGGAGCCTTTGTGCTTTCTCAATATGGGCGGTGTGGGCAATATCACATGGATCGATCCGCGCAAATCGGGCCCAGAGGAGGCGGGGGCGCTCTTGGCGTTTGACACTGGCCCGGCAAATGCGCCGCTCAACGATTTAATGCAGGAGCGGCGCGGACTGTCCTATGACCATAACGGTGCCCTTGCGGCGCAAGGCGAAGTGGTGGATGGCGCGTTAGAGCTGTTTTTGGATGACGTCTATTTCCCCAAAATCCCGCCCAAATCGCTGGACCGCGATGCTTTCGCTGACATGTTGGATCTGGTACGCGAATTGGATGATGCGGATGCGGCGGCTACGATGACTGGCATGTCTGCGACCGCCGTGATGCTGGGGCTGGATCACTGCCCCAGTCCGCCATCGCAGGTGTTGGTGACAGGTGGCGGGCGGCATAATCCGGTGATGATGCAGATGCTGCAGGCGGGTATTGATTGCCCTGTGCGACCGGTGGAGGATGTGGGCCTGGACGGCGATATGCTGGAAGCGCAAGCCTTTGCCTACCTTGCGATCCGCGTGGCGCGGGGCTTGTCTACATCAGGGCCAGAGACGACAGGTGTTTCAGCGCTGGTCGGCGGTGGCACGGTCAGCGTAGCGACCGGGCGAAGCTGAAAGTGACACGCATTGAAAAGCCGGCCCAAAGGGGCCGGCCTGCATATTCAAAGGGTCAAATCCTATCGGTTTAGCGCGACGAAGTTATTGGCCTTTGTTCAGTTCGTGACGCACAGCGTTCTGGATCGCGGCATAGCTTGCTTCGTCATCATCCAGATCATCAATCGCCTGTGCCGCGCTTTTCACAGCGTCGGGGGAAACGAGGGACAGGTTGATTTCAGGGGCGTACTGGCGGATCTGCGAGGCCTCAAAGCCGCTCACGTCAGTCGCTGCAAATGCAGCACCAGACAAAGTAATCAGGGCTGCTGCGGAGGCGGTTACAATGCGTTTCATCTCTAATTTCTCCTAAGTCTTTGGTGTGCGATCAGGGGCGGTGATCTGTTCTGTCGGTCCTGCCAGCTTGCCGTGCTGACACTATTCAAACTGGGGCTAAATTCAGAAAAATAAACTCACAGATCCGTCACAACGGCTCACGCCGAATTGCGTTGGAAAACAGTCTTTGCAGCTTCATGCTAAATAAGTCTGCACATGATTGCCGCGGTGTAATTTTATCGGTGATTTTCGCTGATCTGTGCGATGACATATCCTGCGCGATCCCGTGAGGCGGACGCGAAAATTGGCGCCAATTTTCGCCGACACATCATTGTGATCGATGTGGTTTTCGCAAGGTTTGCAAGTTGGGGAGGGTTCTATATCTGGCGACTGCGCGGCAAGCGGGTGTGCAGGGCGGATGGTTTTGCCTGAAAGACAACAAGGTAGGTGGGCATATTGCCCACCTATCAGGATCAAGCGGAACAGCTGGCGCCACCAAGGACGCAGAACTTCGCACAGTGGGGGTGGTTGAGGGCAACGTCTGCCTCTGCCTCTTCCAGCGTGTGGCCCATTTCAAACTGTTCGTCATAGGGCAGCAGGGTACAGCTAAGAACCGCGGGCTTGTCCGCGCCCTTGCGCTTCACCACCATGCGCGATGAGGCACACATTACACTGTCAGGTGTTTTGTTCAGAATACCCCAGCAGCTTTCTGTGATTTCAGGCACCTCTGCCGCCATGTCCATTTCTGGAAACAGCACGCACTGACCTGGGTTCTGGGCGTCGATGTTATAACCGTGGGCCTCAAAGATTGCGGCGTAGCCTGCGCGCGCGGCGGCGTCGCTTTCGTGCCACAGGGCACGGCCTGCGACTGCCATCTGGATGTCGTTGTCGCGCAGGAAATCCATCCCGATGAGCGAGCGATTAAAGGCGCCTTTGCCACGTTCGGCATCATGCGCCTCCATATCCCAGTGATCGAGAGAGATGCGCAGGGTGATCTTGCCGGGATAGGCCTCATTCAAGGCAACCAGGCCTTCGCTGACACGCTTGCGCTGCATCGGCTGCATAGCGTTGGTGAGGATCAGCACCTCATAGCCGCGTTTCAGCGATGCCTCTGTCATGGCCAGCATATCGGGGTTCATGAACGGCTCCCCGCCGGTAAAGGCAATTTCGCGCACGTTCCATTTCCGCACTTCCAACTGGTTGAGATAATCTTCAACCTCCGCAACGGTTAGATAGACCAGCGCGTCGTTTTTGGGCGACGACAGGATATAGCAGTTTTCGCAGGTAATGTTGCACAGGGTGCCGGTGTTGAACCACAGGGTTTCCGCGTTTGACAGTGGTACCGTTGCGCGCACCTGCCCATCGGCAGTGGTACGCGGGTCGATGAACTTGCCAACATTGGCGGTAAGCTGTTGGGAATCCTTCATCTCGTCCTCATCCGTTCGATTAATAGCACCTTAGCTGCCGCGTTGCAGTGAGGGAAGGGCGTCATAATTTCCTGACAGTTTTGTGATAGCTGGTCTGTGCTGTGATTTGGGTGCTAGACTAGGTGGCGACGATCCGCTACTAGGGTCTTGATAGCGCTAACATATGCTTCGGTTAATAGGGGGCACCCCCTGATTTCCGCAATTGAGATAAGGGACACGAATATGGTTTCGCGTGTAATTCCGGTAGATCCGTTTGATCTGGTGATCTTCGGCGGCACTGGCGATCTGGCACGACGTAAAATCCTGCCAGCGCTGTTTCGCCGTTTCCTTGCGGGCCAGATCCCTGAGGGGTCTAAAATCATCGGCGCGGCGCGTTCAGAGCTGGATGATGATGCATACCGCCAGCTGGTGGCCGAAGCGCTGGCGGAATTTCACGACGGTGAGATGGATCAGAAATGTCTGACGGATTTCCTGAGAGGATTAAGTTACGAACAGGTCGATGCCGTCGGAGAGGCGGGGTGGGACGCTCTTGCAGGTCACATGCGCCCAGATATGGTGCGGGCTTTCTACTTTTCCGTTGGGCCCAGCCTGTTTGGGGCGCTGGCGGAACGGTTGCAGCTGCACGGCATGGTCGATCCCGATACCCGTATCGTGGTGGAAAAGCCTTTCGGTCGTGATCTGGAAACTGCGCGCGCGCTGAACCAATCACTGGCCGTGCATTTCGATGAAAGTCAGATCTACCGGATCGACCACTATCTTGGCAAAGAAACGGTGCAGAACCTGATGGCGATCCGGTTCGGCAATATGCTGTTTGAACCGCTGTGGAACAGCCAGTACATCGACCACATCCAGATCACCGTAGCGGAAACTGTCGGGGTGCAGGGGCGAGGCGATTACTATGACCGTTCTGGTGCCACGCGCGACATGGTACAAAACCACCTGATGCAGCTTTTGTGTCTGATAGCGATGGAGCCGCCAGCGAAATTTGATCCCGACGCCGTGCGCGATGAAAAGTTAAAGGTGATCCGCGCTTTGGATCCGGTTGAGCCGCAGGATATCGTGCGCGGTCAATATCTGCTTGCAGGTGATCGTGCCGGGTATTTGGAGGATGTTGAAAATAGCGCTTCTACCACCGAAAGCTTTGTCGCGATGAAGCTACATGTGTCAAATTGGCGTTGGGCGGCGACGCCGTTTTATTTGCGAACTGGCAAACGGCTGAAGGCGCGGGCAAGTGAAATTGCCGTCGTGTTCAAGGAAACGCCGCACTCTATCTTTGACGAGGACGCAGGCCGGCATCGCAACACCCTGTCGATCCGCCTGCAACCGAACGAAGGCATTGATCTGGATGTCACGATCAAAGAGCCGGGACCGGGCGGTATGCGCCTGATTGACGTGCCCCTGGACATGACGTTTTCCGAGGCGCTGGGACCGGATTCAGAGGCCGCTGCCGATGCCTATGAGCGGCTGATCATGGATGTGATCCGTGGCAACCAGACGCTGTTTATGCGCGGCGACGAGGTCGAAGCAGCCTGGGCCTGGACCGATCCGATCATACAAGGCTGGACTGAACGGGGCGATCAGCCGCTGGCCTATGATACTGGCAGTTCTGGTCCCGATGATGCGCTGGCACTGATGCACCGTGATGGACGTCGCTGGAGGGAGATCCGCGAATGACAATGAGCTTTGTGGAATATGCAGACCGCGACATGCTGGCGATTGATCTGGCAGATAAAATCGCCAACGAACTGGTTGAGGCGCTGCATCATGCCCCCCGTGCCACACTTGTGGTGCCGGGGGGCACAACGCCAGGCCCGATCTTCGATGATCTTTGTGCTGTGGATCTGGGGTGGGACCGTGTTGACGTCATGCTGAGTGATGAACGCTGGGTTCCCACAGATCATCCACGGTCTAATGCCGCATTGCTGCGGAAACGGTTGTTGGTAGGCCCTGCTGAGGCGGCAAACTTTATTCCGTTTTATGATGGCTCTCCTTCGGCTGAGGCAATGATCGCTGCACAGGAGCCGGATATTCGCGCCAAACTGCCTATTTCCGTGGCTCTATTGGGGATGGGTGACGACATGCACACTGCATCGTTATTCCCGCGCGGCGATAATTTACGTCTGGCACTGGATTTACATGCGCCAACTCTGATACCGATGCGTGTAGATGGTGTGCCGGAACAGCGCATTAGCCTGTCTGCTCCGGTGCTGCGTGACGCATTGCGTTTGCATATTGTCATCACCGGTGACGACAAAAAGGCCGCATTAGAACGGGCCCAGACCCTGCCAGCTGAGGAAGCTCCAGTGCGCGCCATATTAGACAAGGCGGTTGTCCATTGGGCGCCGTAAGATATTGAACTAAGGACGCAATCAGATGGATTTGCAGCGGCTTGCCGCACATGTAGCGCAAAGCGAAACGCGTCAAATTAAGGATCTCTTTCTGGATCCGGGCCGGGCGCAGGATTTTTCCGTTCACGCGGATGGTCTGCTGTTTGACTATTCCAAGACCAACATTGACGCGAACATCCGCGCTTTCCTGCTGGAGACCGCGCGCGATGCGAATGTTGCGGGGCGCCGCGATGCGATGTTTGAAGGCGAACGTATCAACGAAACCGAAGGCCGCGCGGCGCTACACACCGCTCTACGCGCGGCTTACGGCACGGTTGTTAAGCTAGACGGCGAAAACATCGTCCCAGCGGTACGTGCCACCCGCGACCGAATGGCCGAATTTGTCCGCGCAGTGCGTTGCGGCGATTTTCAGGGGCAGGGCGGACGCATCACCGATGTGGTCAACATCGGCATCGGCGGATCCGACCTTGGCCCACTTATGGCGGTGCGGGCGCTGACGCCTTATGGCGATGGGCCGTGCTGCCATTTTGTCTCGAACGTTGATGGGGCGCATCTGGCGGATACGCTGGCGCCGCTTAATCCGGAAACCACGCTGGTGATTGTGGCATCGAAAACCTTCACCACGTCCGAAACGATGACCAATGCCCGTTCCGCGCGCAATTGGATGGCGACAGTGGTGAAGAGGCCAACCGATCAGTTTGTCGCACTGTCCAGCGATGAAGAAGCAACCACTGAGTTTGGCATTCCCGCTGAGCGCGCCTTCGGGTTTGAGGATTGGGTGGGAGGGCGCTATTCGGTCTGGGGACCGATTGGCCTGTCGCTGGCATTGTCCATAGGTGCGGAGAATTTTGCAGACTTTCTGGCCGGAGCGCGGTCGATGGATGATCATTTCCGCAAAGCGCCGCTGGACCGTAACCTACCCGTGATGCTGGCGCTTGTCGGCATATGGCACCATCAGGGCATGGGCTATGCCACCCGCGCGGTGATCCCCTATGAGCAACGGCTAGAAAGGTTGCCAGCCTACCTCCAGCAGCTTGAGATGGAGAGCAACGGTAAAAGTGTCTCCATGCAGGGGGATGCGCTGGAAACGACCAGCGGTCCCGTCGTTTGGGGCGAACCGGGGACCAACGGTCAACATGCGTTTTTCCAACTGATCCATCAGGGAACTGCAGTGGTGCCTTGCGAATTTATGGTGGCGAAACGGGGGCATGAGGTTGGCTATGCCCATCATCACCGCCTGCTGGTCGCCAACTGTCTGGCACAGGCAGAGGCGTTGATGAACGGGCGTACCTTTGCCAGTGCAAGGGCAGGCCTGAACAGGTCCGATGTGCCCGAAGAGGCGCGCGATCGTCTGGCCCGTCATCGCGTGTTTGAGGGCAACCGGCCGTCGACCATGCTGGTATATGAGCAACTCACTCCCTTTGTGCTGGGACAAATTTTGGCGCTTTACGAACATCGAGTGTTCGTCGAAGGCGTGGTATTGGGTATCAACTCTTTTGACCAATGGGGCGTTGAGTTGGGCAAGGAGCTGGCTAGCGATCTGGAACCAATCCTGAACGGCGAAGCCGAGGCGGAGGGCAAGGATGCCTCCACCCGAATGTTGCTGGATTATCTGCGCAGCTAGTCTGCGCAGCTAGTCTGCGCAGATCACTGTCACAGATCCGCAGAGGTTAGCCGCGTGGAATGTCAAACCCCGGCGCGGCCAGCACAAACTTATCAAACAGGAACCCCGGCGACACGGTACAGCCGACCAACGTATAGGCACCCGTGCTGCGCGCCGCTTGCCAATGATTCACAGGAACGATGATCTGAGGTGCCTGACCCGCGGTAAAATCCGTGCCCAGCAGGTGATCCTGTGCCGGTCCAGCCTCAGTTGCGGCCATCGACAGGACCAGCGGCGCGCCGGCGTAGAAATGCCAGATCTCCGCTGCATCGACCACGCGGTGCCAATGGCTATATTCGCCTTCACGCAACAGGAAATAGATCGAGGTTCCGGCCGCTCTTGTGCCGCCTGCGGTATCGGCTGCCCATGTCTGGCGATAATGCCCACCCTCGGGGTGCGGTTCCAGTTGCAAATGGTCGATAAGTTCTTGCGCGTTCATAGATAACCTGCAGCGTTCAACGGACTAAAACGCAGGAGTACGACATGGCGCAGAAGATCGCAATTGTTGGTGCTGGCACTGATCAGTGCCAGTACTGCGCGGCAATCCCAAGGGCCTTATTCATACTCGCCCCTCGCCCCGCGCCGCCGTCGTGGTCGAGAGTTTGACCGAAGACCTGCACGACGACACGCGCGCATGAATGTTGTAATGCTCTCGCCAGAGCGGCTTTAACAACCGCACACTGGCACAGTGCATTGATTGGCCGCTACAGCATGCGCCAGTCGGTGAAGGTCGCCGCCTCACCGCGTATCGTACCATTTTCGCTGATCAGCGGCCAAATAATTGCATTTTGAATTTCAAACCGCTGGCCTGTGGCGCTGATCCGTACGCCGCTGTAATTTTCGATGAACCCTTTGGCGCGCATTTCGGCAAACATCGCATCGCGCTGCGCCCGGTGCGCAGGTTCCGCTGTGAGGCGCGAGGGGAGTTTTGTTAGCTGATCCCAGCCCATCCCCCAAAGCCGCTGCGCGGTGAGGTTGCCATAGGTCAGCACCGGATCAGCGGCGCCGTCATGGCTGAGGACCACGGCGTCGTCGTGATAGAGCGCCTCGGGGTTTGGGGCCAGTGGACGACCTAGGTGGCGTTGAAAGCTGGTGATCAGCAAGTTCGCATGAGTGGATTGGAAGGCGTTTTCGGGGCTGGGGGCTCGCATAGTGTCTTCATTTATAGGTTTCAGAAATGATCAGAGAATGCTGAAGTTTCATGAGCTAGCGCCGCCCTGTGGGACGGAATGGCGCGGCCCAACAGTTCCTGTTGGGCCGGGCTTCAATTAAATGTGCTGTCTCTGATCATATCTTTTCATAAAGAAAGGGCGAGTTTTCAGCCCGCCCTTTCCAATTCGCTCGCAGCAGCAACCGCTTACTTCAGGATCGAACGACCTGCGTATTCGGCGGTTTCACCCAGCAGCTCTTCAATACGGATCAGCTGGTTGTATTTCGCCAGACGGTCGGAACGCGACAACGAGCCGGTTTTGATCTGACCACAGTTGGTCGCCACGGCGAGGTCAGCGATGGTCGCGTCCTCGGTCTCACCGGAACGGTGCGACATGACGTTGGTGTAGCGCGCGCGGTGGGCCATATCGACGGCCTTCAGCGTTTCAGTCAGCGACCCGATCTGGTTCACTTTTACCAACATGGAGTTGGCAACGCCCTGCGCGATGCCATCGGACAGACGGGCGGGGTTCGTTACGAACAGGTCGTCACCCACCAGCTGCACCTTATCGCCGATTTTGTCAGTCAGCAGTTTCCAGCCAGCCCAGTCGTCTTCGGCCATGCCATCCTCGATCGAGATGATCGGGTAATCGTTGCACAGATCTGCCAGATATTGCGCGTTCTCTTCCGAAGTCAGCGAGGCGCCTTCGCCCTTCATCTCGTACTTGCCATCGACGTAGTATTCGGTCGAAGCACAATCGAGCGCCAGGAAAATGTCTTCGCCCAGTTTGTAACCGGCTTTCTCTACCGCGATGCCAACGAAATCCAGCGCTTTGCGGGTGCTTTCCAGCGCGGGCGCAAAACCACCTTCGTCACCGATACCGGTGTTGTAGCCTGCGGCGGACAGCTCTTTTTTCAGGCAGTGGAACACTTCGGCGCCCATGCGGATCGCCTCTTTCACGTTGGCTGCCGAAACCGGCATGATCATGAATTCCTGAATGTCGATTGGGTTATCGGCGTGCTCACCACCGTTGATGATGTTCATCATCGGAACCGGCAGAACACGGGCAGAGGTGCCGCCGATGTAGCGGTAAAGCGGCTGTGCGGTGAAATCCGCCGCTGCCTTGGCGCAGGCCAGCGATACGCCGAGGATGGCGTTCGCGCCCAGACGGGCCTTGTTCGGCGTGCCATCCAGATCGATCATCGCCTGGTCGATGGCCACCTGTTCGGTGACATCCATGCCGACCAGCTCTTCGGCGATTTCACCGTTTACGGCGGCAACGGCTTCCAGCACACCTTTGCCGAGGTAACGTGCCTTGTCACCGTCACGCTTTTCTACCGCTTCATGCGCACCAGTCGACGCGCCCGAGGGCACAGCTGCGCGGCCCATGGTGCCGTCTTCTAGGATCACGTCCACTTCGACAGTGGGGTTGCCCCGGCTGTCAAGGATTTCGCGGGCGTGAATGTCGATGATGATGCTCATGGGGCAGGTTCCTCTGTCTCGGTAGACGGTTTTGGCTGTATTACAGAGGCTTTTAGAGGGATGATCCCTAAGGGAAAAGGGCTAAGCGCGATGTTTGCGCCAGACAGGAGTGAAAAAGAGTGCCGGATCGGAAACCTGCGGGTCAAACGCTGTTGCGGGCGCGGGATTCATGTGGGTTTGATCAAAAATTAGCGGCGTTTACGCCGTAGGCGCCGCACGGCGCAACAAACGTCGTTCGCGGATATAGGTGTAAAAACCGGACCCGATGATCAGTGCGGCACCAACATAGGTCATCATTTCTGGCCTCTCTCCCAAAATCAAAATGCCCAGTGTCATCGAAAATACCATCCGGCTGTAGCGAAACGGCGCGAGCGCTGAAGCATCGCCAATCCGTGTGGCCATCACGATGGCATAATATCCCGCCATGCCGACCGATACTGTTAACGCCATGATGCCCCAGTTATGGCTGCTGACCATCACCGGGAGGTCGCCCAGGCCCAGCATCAAGAGTGGGCCGGAAATCACCAGCGACCCGAAGCCCTGAAACGACACCACAGTGGATGGCGTATCCTTCGGCAACCGCCGAGAAATCACGTCGCGCACCGAAATCATCACCACCGCCCCCAACACCAACAGCGTGGCCGGATCAAAGGCCGTGGTGCCCGGTCGGATGATCAACAACACGCCAAGGAAACCAACCGCAATCGCCGACCAGCGCCGCCAGCCCACGGTTTCGCCCAGAAACAATGCGGCGCCCAGTGTGATCACCAGCGGGCTGGCCTGAAACACGGTGGAAAAGGTGGTCAGCGGCACCAGCGCCAACGCGCCAACGATAAAGATAGACCCCAATCCTTCGGCAGCGGTGCGCCAATATAGAACCGCGGTACCGGCGCCGCGGGGGAACAGCTGTTCGCCTTTGCGCCGCGCCATCAGGCCGAACATAAACGCACCGCCAGCGCCCAATAGTGCGATCACCTGACCGACAGGCATCACCGCGGTGAGCTGTTTCAAAAACAGGTCTTCGATGGCAAAAAACAGCATCGAAACCACCATAAGGATGATGCTTTGCAGGTTGTTCATGGACTGGCCTTTGTTCGCGGGATCTAGACTGTGTTAGTGTGCCCGCTTCTGCAGGGCAAGCACCGGAAGTCACGGTAAACCCGCCCGCCGCTCATGCCTTCTTAATCGGCACGCCGTAAAGTTCCAGCTTATGTCCCTTCAGGTGGTAACCCAGCTTTTCAGCGATCTTTTCCTGCAGCGCCTCGATCTCGGGGTCGCAGAATTCGATAACCTCGCCGCTTTGCAAGTCAATCAGGTGGTCGTGATGTTCGCGCTCGGCACTTTCATAGCGGGCGCGACCGTCGCCGAATTCGTGTTTGTCCAGAATGCCTGCTTCTTCGAACAGTTTTACCGTCCGATAGACCGTTGCGATAGAAATGCGCGGATCATGGGCGGAGGCGCGGGCATATAGCTCTTCGACGTCAGGATGATCGGCAGAGGTTTCCAGCACGGCCGCAATCGTACGGCGTTGATCGGTCATCCGCAGGCCCATGGCTTCGCAGCGTGAGATGATCGTTTCGCTCATGTCTGTCCTCTGGTCGCCTGCTTTGTGCTTGGCGTGTCAATGGTTCCTATTTAACCGCTAGACGTGTGGTTGGCCACAGCTGGATTCGGGCTGCGCTGATAGCGGGCTGTGGGGCAGGGTGCAAGAGGGCCAATGCGCAAAGATCAGGCCTTGCGAACATCACTTTCGCATCTCCTTCACGCCACCAGATCCAGCCAGACCGGCAGGTGGTCAGAAGCGATGCGCGCAGGGCGCTGCCGATGCACGCCTGCGCTCACAACTGTTAGATCCGGCGATAACGCAAAACGATCTAGCCCCGCGATTGGGCGCGGCGCGGGATAACTGGCGGGCGTGGCCAGCACCTGCATATTTCCCAACTGAGCCGAAAGCGGTTGCTCATTGCCCCACTCGTTGAAATCGCCCGCAATCAACGTGCGCATCGGCGCGAGCGTGTCCAGATGGCGACGGATCGCTGCCAGTTGCAGCAGGCGGTGGCGGCGGATCAGGCCCAGATGGGTGCCGACCACGCGCAAGGGGCCGGATCGCGTGTCCAGATCGGCGCAGATCGCGCCGCGCGGCTCCAACCCCGGCAGATCAATATGATCAGTGTGCAAGACAGTGATACCGGGCTGTGCCAGCATGGCATTGCCATGCCAGCCCAAAGACCCGCCCACCTGCCCAAACGGCAGAACCTGCCAGCCGTGTGCCTCGACCAGACCATGAGGGAGCGCGGCAGGACGGGGCGGTAGGCGCTTGTCCGCCTCTTGTAGCACAACCAGATCGGCGCCAAGCGCCTCGATCACCTTAAGGCTGCGGCCTGGTCTGCGACGCAGGTCAAGACCGACGCATTTTTGCAGGTTGTAACTGGCGACGCGGAAAGGCGATACTGAGGCAGCTGTCATAGACCCAAGATAGTCATCACCGACGGAGAGTGAACCCTGTTTAGCGAACAAACATTGTTGGCGCGCGCGATCTGGACGCTATTGGCGCTTTTTGGCGCAGTGTCGCTACTTGCGGGGCGGTGGTCGGTTGCTTTTGTGTCCTTTGGCACGCTGGCGGTGTCACTGGCGCCACTGTTTGTCGCCCGCTGGGCCGATATCAAGGTGCCGCCAAGTTTCATCGCAGCCATTGTCGCCTTTGTCGGAGGGACGCTGTTTCTGGGCGAGGTGTTTGATTTCTACGAAGCTTTCTGGTGGTGGGATGTGGTCATGCACGGCAGCAGCGCAGTTGGGTTCGGCTTGATCGGTTTCGTGTTGATTTTCATGATGTTTCAAGGCGATGCCTATGCTGCACCCCCCATTGCTATGGCGTTTTTCGCGTTCTGTTTTGCAATAGCTATCGGTGCGTTTTGGGAAGTGTTCGAATTTGGCATGGATCAGCTCTTTGGCCTTAATATGCAGAAATCCGGCCTGATGGACACGATGGGCGATCTAATCGTTGACGCCGCGGGCGCACTGATCGGTGCAAGCGCAGGTTGGGCCTATTTGAAATATCAAAACCGCCGGCGCGGTCTGGCGGCGGTGATTGAGGAATTTGTGCGCAACAATCCGCGGCTTTTCCCGCGCCGTTTGCGTAATCGTTTCAAAGACTAACGCCTTGAGTGTCAGGTCCCGCAGAAGGTCGCTTTAACCACCTCGTTAGGCTGTGGTGGCGCGGTGAGATCAGCGTCTGCCACGGCCAGGGCATAGGGTTTCGACAATACACGCATTAACCGGTGAAATGGCTCCATATCGCCGTCAACAGCTGCCGTGATCATATGCTCCACCCGATGATTGCGTGGGATCACAGCAGGGTTCACCCGACACATCAGGTCCTGCGGCGCATCCTCTGCCGCGATACGTTGCCGCCAGCGTGCCCGCCAGACAGCGAAGGCGGCGGGATCGCTGACGTTCTTGATCTCCGCATCTTCTGACAAAGCACGGAAAGTATTGGTGAAATCTGCCTCTTGCTGTGTCATCAGGCGCAGTAGGTCGCCAATCAGCGGTTCATCCTCAGTCGTGGCCGAGGCAATGCCGATTTTCTGCCCAAACGCCCGCAACCACTCAGTGCGGATCTGCTCGGGCATGGTATTTACGATTTCGGTGAACGCAGCAACCGCTGCGTCGCCGTCGGACATCAAGGGAACCAGACAGGACGCCAGTTGCGCCATGTTCCAGCAGATGATGTTTACCTGATTGTCATAGGAATAGCGCCCCTGATGGTCGATAGAGCTATAGACGGTAACTGGATGAAATTTATCCATAAACGCTGCCGGGCCGAAGTCGATTGTTTCACCCGACAAGGTCGTGTTGTCGGTGTTCATCACCCCATGAATGAACCCGACGCCCATCCATTGTACCACCAGTTTGATCTGTCGTGCGATCACCGCTCGCAGCAAGTCATGAGGCGTTTCAGCCTGCGGATAATGGCGATCGCGGGTGTAGTCATACAGCGCTTGCAACCCCTCCAGATCCCGGCGCGCGTAAAAATATTGGAAAGTACCCACGCGGATATGGCTGCTTGCCACACGCGTGAGCACCGCACCGGGCAGGCCGGTTTCACGCTGCACGCGTTCGCCAGTAGCGACGGCCGCCAACGCGCGGGTTGTAGGGATGCCGAGGGCATGAAACGCCTCACTCAGCAGATATTCCCGCAGCACCGGACCCAGCCACGCGCGCCCATCGCCGTTGCGGGAATAGGGCGTGCGCCCCGACCCTTTCATTTGAATATCAACGCGTTGACCGTTAGTCTTCAACACTTCGCCCAGCAGCAGCGCACGACCATCCCCCAGTTGCGGAGAGAACCCGCCGAACTGGTGGCCCGCATAAATCTGCGCGAGCGGATCGGCACCCTCCGGCACTTTGTTACCGCCAAACACCTGCGCCATCTCCT
Source organism: Thalassobius sp. Cn5-15 (assembly GCF_022347685.1). Taxonomy (GTDB): domain Bacteria; phylum Pseudomonadota; class Alphaproteobacteria; order Rhodobacterales; family Rhodobacteraceae; genus Thalassobius. Next base: position 430,171 of record NZ_JAKRGF010000001.1, on the reverse strand, counting down.
CAGGTAATCCTGCTGTAATGCCCAGATCGGCAGCCAAGCCTTCATTAAAGGCCAGCAACTCGGGTGCGCGCACCGGCTCTGCTGTCTGGCGGGTGTAAAAACGATCCGGCAGGGTGCCGTAGCTGTTCTGAAAGGGGATCTGTAGTGTCATGGAGCGAAGGTAACGTGCGTCCGCCCGAAGGCAATCGCAAAAGCGACGTTTAGCCTTCGCGTGTCAGAGTAATAATCCCGTTGCGCTGCTTGAAATGCAGGCGGCTGTAAAATCGTTGTGCGGCTTCATCATCGAAGGGGATCTGGACATTCATCGCCTTTAGCCCTGCATCAGCCAGCGCTTTTGGCAGTTCGCTTAACACTTCATGACCAATCCCGCGCCCGCGCACGGACGGGCGCAGAAACACCTGATCCACGGTGCCAATCATACCGCCATATTCCACGGACCAGCCAAAGCTGATTACGATATAACCAATCGGCGCGATGCGCGGTCCGATCAGGTAGACCACGCCCAGCGGGTTGCCTTCTAGCAGGGGGGAAAGCGCAGATTCACAGTGATCAGTCTTTGTTGGGGCGCCGATGTGCTCATGAAAAGCCTCAACCAGCGGCAGCAACTTAGGCAGATCATCCGGCCGCGCCAGTCGCAGCGCAGTCATAAGCGGGCCATCCGATCTCGCAACAGGGTGAAGAAACCATCAGCGTCAATATCGCCCATAAACAACGCGTTGGGCGCGCGGTCGGTGACGCCCCACCAATCGGCAACGGTCATGCCCATGGTCAGTTCGGATTGGGTTTCGATCGACACGTTGATATGGCGACCGGAGAACAGGTCGGGATTGATCAGATACGCCGTGACGCAGGGATCATGCAACGGCGCCCCTTCGGAGCCGTATTTTTCCTTATCAAAGCGTTCGAAAAAATCGGTCATCTCTGCCACCGCGATGCCGACGCGATTGCCAACAGCGCGGAAAGCGTCGTTGCGCGACGTTGTGACCAGCGCTTTGTGGGTCACGTCCAGTGGCATCACGACAATATTAGCACCGGATTTAAACACGATATCAGCCGCTTGTGGATCGACGTAAATGTTAAATTCGGCTGCGGGGGTGATGTTGCCAACCTCAAAGTAAGCGCCCCCCATCAATACGATCTGCTTCACCCGCTCGACAATGTCCGGCGCGCGTTCAAACGCGGTGGCGATGTTGGTCAGCGGTCCCAGCGGGCATAGTGTTACCGTGCCAATGGGTTCTGAGCGGAGCGTTTCAATGATGAAATCAACGCCGTGCTGATCCTGTAGAGGCATAGTTGGATCGGGAAGCGTGGGGCCGTTCAGGCCGGTTTCCCCATGCACATGTTCCGCGGTTACCAATACGCGGCCCATAGGGTGATCGCAGCCGGCAAACACCTTTACGTCAGGCCGTCCGGCCAGTTCGCAGATTCGGCGCGCGTTGCTTTCTGTCAGCGCCAGCGGCACGTTGCCCGCAACCGCTGTGATGCCCAGCACCTCAATTTCTTCCGGGCTGGCAAGCGCCAAAAGGATAGCGACCGCGTCGTCCTGTCCGGGATCGGTATCAATGATGATTTTCTGCGCCGCCATCTGCTGCCTCCGTTGCGTGAACGGCAGAGTGGCGGCAAAATACAGGGATGTCTAGCTGCGCTGGTCGCAGTAGGTCACGGAAAATGCGCCATTTTCCGCGCAGACGGTGGCGCAATCAAGCCGAATGCCGAGGTTGGCCGATTTTAGTCCGCCTCCAAGGCCTCCAACCGCTCGCGGAAGGCCTTGAACTGGCGGTTTGCCAGCCCCCAGCGGAACACAAATCCCGGGTCCGGCTGCGCCCAGCCCTCGCCATAGTTTTGCGCCAGCACCTCATCGGGGCGGTTTGGAATGGGCAGGCCTGTGGTTTCGCAGATTTGGGTCGGCAGGAAACTGTCGGTCGCCAGATCACCGGCGCAATAGGGGTAAATGTGAAACCGCCCGTTCTGGTTCCACGCAGGGAACAGGTCGATGTTATAAGGGCCGTCCGATTTCAGTTTGCGTGTGGCGGGGTTCCGGGTCTGTTCCCCACTCAGCAGTCCTGCTTCGGCCAGGTCAGCCGTCAAGGCAAACCATTTCTCCGCTGCATCTTCGGCACTGTCCGCCTCAAAGCAGAGGCCCAGATCCACATCATCATCGTAGGAAATCAGTTTCTTGTCGCGATAGGCTCCCAACAAGGTTCCGGAGTTTAAGAACGCCTCATAGCCGTGCGCCCGCAACTTTTCAATCCCCGCGCCAATGTCAGCCCAGATCGTATCGTGGTCCAATTCACTGAAGCTGCGGTGGAAATGCAGACCGTCCAGTTGACCGTCTCTGTCGCAGATGTACTTCAAGACCTTCTCGAACTGTTGATACACCTCAGGTTTTGCGCATTCCAGTGACGCGCGAAACAGCCGAAAGAGTGGTTTTTGTGCCTGCCTGACGCGGCCACCGCGTGCCAGAGTGGCCAGAATGCGTGCCTGAAGGAAGGGGAGGTCTTTTTCCAACTCGGGGAAGGTGTCGGCCAGTTCGCCCAGTTCAATCACTGCAGCGCGGGCTTTGTAGGTTTTTTGCGGGGAGGCGAGCTGCGCCAGCGCCTCACGCCGAATTTCGTCCGCACGCGCGGCGGCGGCCTGTGCATTATCTTGCGACGCCATAATCTATAATCCGTATACCTATTGGCCTGCTGGCCGTTATAATCTGTTGGCCTCACCCTACGCAGAAGCCTTTATCGCGTGCAAGGCGCAAAGGGATTAAACATCTAAGCAGAAGAGCTTAACGAAAAACAGGCCCCGCGAGGCCTGTTTCTTAATACAGTGTTGATCGCGGCGTATACATTCGCCAGGCGGATCAGTTGTCGAAATCGACCTGTTCCACCAGCTTCAGCGCGGTGGCGCGCTGTGCTGCCAGATCCATCAGGTTGACGCTGTCAGGGGTGAATGCCCCCCAGCTTTGGACCAGTTCGTTTGCCTCCGATCCGGGTGCGATCGGGTATTCAAAGTTTGCGTCGGCGTAGACTTCCTGCGCCTTTTGCGAGGTAAGGAATTCCATCATCTTCAGCGCGTTGTCACGGTTCGGCGCCGCCTTGGTCATTGCAACGCCTGAAATATTCACGTGGGTGCCTGCGTTTTCAAAGGTGGGGAAGGTGATCTTCACACTTTCGGCCCACGCCTTTTGATCGGGGTCCTTCAACATCTTGCCCATGTAGTAGGTGTTGCCCAGTGAGATATCGCATTCGCCGGACCAGATCGCCTTGACCTGTGCGCGGTCGTTGCCCTGCGGTTTGCGCGCCAGATTGGCTTTCACACCTTCCAGCCAGGTTTTGGCGGCTTCTTCACCGTGGTGATGCAGTACGGCGGAAGCCAGCGCGATGGTGTAAGGATGAGTGCCAGACCGGGTGCAGATGCGGCCTTTCCACTTTGGGTCGGCCAGATCTTCGTAGGTGGTGATCTCACCTTCGGCGACCCGATCCTTCGATGCGTACACGATACGCGCGCGGGTGGTCAGGCCCCACCAGTGACCTTCGGGGTCGTGGTAGATGTCGGGCACGTTTGCCGACAACACGTCAGAGGTGACGGGCTGGGTCACCCCGGCGTTCACAACCGCAGCCAAGCGCGAAATATCAACGGTAAAGACCAAATCTGCGGGCGAGCGATCACCTTCGGCCTGCAGGCGTTCGACCATCCCTTTTTTCAGATAAGCGACGTTGACCTTGATACCGGTTTCTTCGGTGAAGGCATCGGTCAGCGGTTTGATCAGTTCAGGCTGGCGATAGGAATACACGTTCACCTCACCTTCAGCCTGAGCGGAGGTGGCAGCGATGGCAAGGGGAACCAGCGGCAACAGGGTTTTCTTGGTCAGCATGAGGGCCTCTTTGAAGGTGCAATTATGATTGGCGAAATAACTGGGTCACTGCAGCCGCGTCGTCAATACCTGAATTAAAATATCAGGATTTTCCGGCAGCAGAACGCTCATCCACCTTCACGGCATCCCATAAAGCATCCATTTCCGCCAGAGAACTGTCCTCTGGACGTTTGCCGAGCGCAGCCAGTTTCGCCTCAACGCCTTCAAAACGGCGGATAAACTTGTTGTTTGCGGCCCGCAGCGCGGCCTCCGGTTCGACGTTCAGATGACGCGCGAGATTGGCGATAACAAACAGCAGATCGCCAAATTCCTCCTCCACCTCCACTTGGGTCAGAGTGTCGCGGGCCTCTACCAACTCCTGCGTTTCCTCTGCGATCTTGTCGATCACCGCGCCAGCATCGGGCCAGTCAAAGCCTACGCGCGCGGCGCGTTTTTGCAGCTTCACCGCGCGCAGCAGGGCAGGCAGTCCAACAGCAACACTGTCCAATGCGCCCTTCTGTGCTTTGCCAGCACGCTCCGCGGCCTTGATCGTTTCCCAATCACTCACTTGCTGATCTGCCGATTTTTCACGACTTTCATCGCCGAAGACATGCGGATGGCGGGCAACCATTTTGTCCGACATCGTGTCAGCCACCTGATCAAAGGTAAACAAGCCCGCCTCTTCGGCCATCTGCGCGTGGAAAACAGATTGAAACAACAGATCACCCAGTTCTCCCTTCAACTCCCCCCATTCCTTGCGCTCAATTGCGTCAGCCACTTCATAGGCTTCTTCAATCGTATAAGGTGCGATGGTGGCGAATGTCTGTTCGATGTCCCACGGGCAGCCACTGTCGGGATCCCGCAGTGCACGCATAATCTCCAACAGGCGCGGCATGCCGCCGTTTGGGGAATGGATCAGCGCATCATCTCGGGTCTTGGTCATCTGGGCACTCTCTTGGCTGATATGTTGGGGCCACCCTACGGCCTGTGCGCCAAGAGGGGAAGCCCGCGTTGCGTGCCAGCGATTAACCCCGTCATCCTGCGGCATTTGCATTCACACATTTCCACGCTAGACCATCACTAACCACCTAATGAAGGAACCGCCAAGATGCCTGTGATCAACCGCATCGCCGCCTACGCCGAAGAGATGACCGCATGGCGCCGTCATTTGCATGAAAACCCAGAACTGGGCTTTGACTGCTTTGAAACCGCCGCCTTTGTTGAAAGCAAGCTACGGGAATTCGGTGTGACCGAAATTCATACCGGCATCGCTAAAACTGGTATTGTCGCACTGATCCGTGGCAAGGGAGCCAAAGAATCTGTGCATGACGGCAATGGTCCAGTCATCGGATTGCGTGCTGATATGGATGCCCTGCCGATGGACGAGGAAACAGGCCTGCCGTATGCGTCGAAAGTGGCGGGCAAGATGCACGCCTGCGGCCATGACGGTCATACTACGATGCTGTTAGGTGCGGCAAAATATTTGAATGAAACCAAAAACTTCACCGGCACAGTTGCACTGATCTTTCAGCCTGCAGAGGAGGACGGCGGTGGCGGTGGCGTCATGGTAGATGAAGGAGCGATGGACCGGTTCGGGATCCAGCAGGTTTATGGCATCCACAACGCCCCGGGCGAGACGTTTGGCGAATTTCAGACCACGCCTGGTCCGATCATGGCCGCCGTTGACACCTTTCACATTAACATTACGGGCGTTGGTGGCCACGGTGCCCATCCCGATGAAACCAAGGATCCGGTGGTTGCTGCCGTGGGGGTTGTGCAGGCGATCCAGACGATCAGCAGCCGCAACCATTATGCGCTGAACGATCTGGTGATTTCGGTCACGCAGATTCACACAGGGTCTGCTGAAAATATCATTCCAGAGAGCGCCTATATCAACGGCACCGTGCGCACCTTTGACAAGGCGGTGCAGGCGATGGTGATGCAGCGGATGCAAGAGATTTGTGATGGCTTAGGTCCCGCCTATGGAGTCGAGGCCAAGCTGGACTACGAAATCTGGTATCCGGCTACGGTGAACAAGGCCGAAAACACCAGTTTTGCTGCGGATGTGGCGCGTGAAGTGGTCGGCGCGGACAATGTGATTGATGATATCAGCCGCGGCATGGGCGCCGAGGACTTTTCGTATATGTTGGAAGCGCGGCCAGGCGCTTATCTGTTCCTTGGCGCCGGCGAAGGCCCGGCGGTCCACAACAGCAAATATGACTTCAATGATGAAATCAGCCCGATCGGTGCGTCGTTCTTTGCCCGTTTGGTGGAAACTGCGCAGCCTGCTTAGGCCGCGGCCTGCCTGAGGCATATCGTCTGAGGACGCCGCGGAACGCCTGTTCTAACACGCTTTCAATCGTTTATGGGGGGCAAGGGCGCTCCGACCGAGAAAGGGAATGCAATGAAATGGTTGATTTTTATGCTCGCGGTGATCGCGGGCCTTATGGTCTATGTACGTCTTGCACCTATTGCAGTTGACGTCTGGCACACAACGGTCGAAGGCGACGCGGATCAGGATTTCGACGGCGGCGTGATCCGTATTGCGGATGTGTCGCTCGCCTCGCTGCATCAGGTGGCGCAGGGCTGGGAGCGGACATCGGTTCTGGCTGGTTCGGTGCAAGAGGGCCGTATCACCTATGTGACCCGCAGCCTCCTGTGGGGGTTTCCTGATTTGACCACGGTTGAGGTACGCGAAAACGGTGTCGCGATCCATGCCCGTCTGCGCTTTGGCAAATCTGATCTGGGTGTGAATGGCAAACGCGTTGCCGCATGGCTGGCCGCGGCGCAATAAGCGCTTAGTTCATCGACTTGTCCGGCTCAGACATCAGGGGCAGGGCGGAGGTCTCACATCCTTCGCCCACTTCGCGCCACATCGGCACATTGACCGAGATCTGACATTCCGCCGTAAAGCTGCGGCCATCGACCTCCATGCAGATCCGCTGACCCAGTTCAAACCGTGTACGCATGCGGTCTGTGCAATAACACTCTACCGTTTTGATGTTTCCAAAATTATCGATGCCGGATTTTACCGCGTTCACCGGGCTTGATTGTGCCAGCGCCGCGCGGGGAGCGGCCCCGATCAACACGGTTGCCAACACCGCCACAACACCCGAGGGCACAATGATGTCCTGAAACTGTCGCATGCCGCCATCCTATCATATCCCGCACCCTTGACCAAATTGTCAGAATACGAAACACCAGCCCTATGATTTCACTGGACCGACTAGAACAGATCACCGGCCGTTTCGGCTATATCGAGGCACAGATGGCCGAAGGCGGCGGCGATATCGCCGCGCTAGGGCGCGAATATGCAGAGTTGCGTCCTGTGGTGGAACAAATCGTCGCTTATAAACAGCTGCTTGCCGACCTCGAAGAGGCAGAACAGATGTTGGACGATCCGGATATGAAGGAGCTGGCAGAGGAAGAGCTGCCCGCGCTCAAGGCGGCCCTGCCTGCCGCCGAAGAGGCGCTGCAACTGGCGCTATTGCCCAAGGATGCGGCGGATGCGCGCCCTGCGATGATCGAAATCCGCCCCGGCACCGGTGGTGATGAGGCGGCGCTGTTCGCTGGTGATCTGCTGCGGATGTATCAACGTTATTCAGAGGCGCGGGGCTGGTCGTTCAAGGTGATTGAACTGTCCGAGACAGAGCTGGGCGGCATCAAAGAGGTCACCGCCCATGTGAAGGGCGAGGGCGTTTTTGCCCGTTTGAAATACGAAAGCGGCGTGCACCGTGTGCAACGCGTGCCGGAAACTGAAAGCGGCGGGCGTATTCACACGTCTGCCGCAACAGTGGCTGTTCTGCCAGAGGCAGAGGATGTGGATATTCAGATCGATGCGAACGACATCCGCATCGACACCATGCGGTCCTCTGGTGCCGGCGGGCAGCACGTGAACACCACCGACTCCGCCGTGCGGATCACCCACCTGCCCAGTGGCATCGTGGTCACGAGTTCCGAAAAATCCCAGCACCGTAACCGAGAGATTGCGATGCAGGTTCTGAAAACGCGTCTGTATGATATGGAGCGACAGCGTATTGATAGCGAACGCTCTGCCGACCGAAAATCGCAGGTTGGATCGGGCGACCGATCCGAGCGCATTCGCACCTATAACTTCCCTCAAGGGCGGATGACCGATCACCGCATCAACCTGACGCTCTACAAACTGGAACAGGTCATGCAGGGCGATCTGGATGAGGTCATTGATGCACTGACCGCCGATCATCAGGCCGCCTTGCTGGCAGAGATGGACGCATGAGCACGGTTCAGGCGCTGCTGGTTGCCGCTGGCCGTCGCCTGCGCCATGCTGGGATTGACGCAGGCGATGCACGGCCCTTGCTAGCCCATGTTTTGGGGGTTGCCCGCGACCAGCTGGTGCTAATGGGACCGGAGGAGGTCAGTGATGATCTCGCCGCAAGGTTTGAGGAAGTTATAAACCAGCGTGTCGTCCATCGACCGGTGTCAAGGATCATCGGTGAGCGTCTGTTTTGGGGTCGGTCCTTCATCGTAACTGATCACGTTCTGGATCCGCGACCGGAAACAGAGAGCCTGATTGCCGCCGCGCTGGACCTGCCAGCGCCACAGCGTCTCCTCGATCTCGGCACCGGCACTGGCTGCATTCCGCTGACCCTACTGGCTGAATGGCCCGAAACTGCTGGCGTTGCTTGCGATATCAGCCCTGAGGCTTTGTCTGTGGCGATGCAGAACGCTGACGCACTGGGCTTAAAGGATCGTTTGACGCTGATACAATCGGATTGGTTCGCGCGGGTGACGGGGCAGTTTGATCTGATTACTTCAAACCCACCTTATATCTCGGACGCTGAGATGGCGGAATTAAGCCCAGAGGTTCTGGACCATGACCCCCATCTTGCGCTGACGCCAGGCGGTGATGGGCTGTCTCCTTACCGTATCCTTGCCAAAGGCGCGCGGCACCACCTGACGGCGCGTGGTTGCATTCTGGTGGAAATCGGCTGGAAACAGGGGCCGGATGTGGCGCAGATCTTTGCCGATGCGGGACTGATTGACGTACAGATCCTGCCGGATATGGATGGGCGCGACCGTGTCGTTCGGGGACGCAATATCGGCTAAAATGAGCCGCCAAAGCCTGTTAACCCCCCCGTCGCTTGGCAAAAAAGCATCTCTTTTGGCGATTTTTCGCACTGGGGACTTGTCAGACGCCGCCTTCACCGCTACGCAGGGGATGTCGAGAAGATGGATGCTTCAACGCTCCCCCTCGACGCCAAGCCACAAATGTCGGACCCCGGTAGGTACAAGAGCGCAAGAGGCGTGAAGCGGACCCGACATGTTGAAATTTTAAGGCTGGACAGCAGTAACATGAGATCTTCGAAATCCCGTTCTCGGTCCAAATCGAACCGCAACAACAATCGGTCGGTTGGAAACATTGTAAACCGGGTCTTTGACAGCTCCGGCCCAGAGGGCAAGGTGCGCGGGACGCCGCAACAGATTATCGACAAATACAACCAGTTGGCCCGTGATGCGCAGCTGGCAAACGATCGCGTTGCGACCGAAAACTTTCAGCAGCACGCTGAACACTATCTGCGCCTGCTGAGCCAAGCGCAGAAAGAACAGGATGCGCGCCGCGAACAGCAGGAACAGCAAAACCGCGAACGTCAGGCAGAGCGTGACCGTGAACGTGCGGCCCGTCAGGAACGCGAATCTGCCGCAGTCGGCACTGGCGAACAGCCTGACCTTCTGGACGGCGCGCCCGCTGCTGAAGCAGAGGGCGGCGACAGTGAAAGCAGTCTGGTGGAAACGCCGGAAAACAAATCCGAAAAGCCGAAGCGTGCCAGCAAACCCCGCCGTCCGCGCAAGCCCAAGGCGGATGCAGTTCCGGCAGAGGGTGGTGAAGGCGACACGCCCAAATCCAGTCCCGACGCCTCTGAAGCGGCAGAATGATAAACGCTTAAGGTTCAAAAACGAAAAAGCCTCCCCTTTGGGAGGCTTTTTCTTGGTCTGCCAACGCGGCCTGTCAGGCCCGCTGAGCCGCCGCTTTCAGGCACAGGATTTCGGTGCCGATTGTGGCGGCCACCAACGCGGTGATTTCAGCATGGTCATAAGGTGGCGACACCTCAACAATATCCGCCGCAACCAGATGAATGCCTTCCAGCTTGCGCAGAATAGATAGCCCCTGATGACTGCTGAGGCCGCCGGGAACCGGCGTGCCCGTACCGGGGGCAAAGGCAGGATCCAGACAGTCGATGTCAAAACTAAGGTAGGCCTTGGCATCGCCGACCGCGTTCTTCACCGCCTGCGCCACCTCGGCAGCAGACATCTCATGCACCTGATCGGCCTGCAGGATTGTCATGCCATAGCTTTCCTCGCCCTCATAGCAGCTGCGAATGCCGATCTGCACCGAACGGGTCGGATCGATCAGCCCATCCTCAATCGCGTAGCGGAACATTTCGCCATGATCCTGACGACGCTCGTCAGATTGTTCCACGTCGCGGTGAGCGTCGAAATGCACCAGCGCCAAAGGCCCATGTTTCGCCGCCTGCGCCTGCAGCAGCGGGTAGGTGACATAGTGATCGCCCCCCAACGCCAAGGCAAAGGCGCCGCTGTCGACAATAGGCGCCATATGGGTGCGCACGGTTTCTTCAAATAATGCAGGACGGGCAAAATCAATTGCGCAATCGCCGTAATCCGTAACCGCAAGTGTTTCAAACGGATCAAATCCCCAAGGCCAGATCGGTCCCCAGGCCAGTTGCGACGATGCACGACGGATCGCTTCAGGCCCGAACCGTGTTCCGGGGCGGTTGGACACCGCGCAGTCAAAGGGAATGCCCGTCACCACAGCATCCACACCGGTCAGATCACGGCTGAATTTGCGTCGCATAAAGCTGCGTGCGCCAGAATAGCTGTTTTCGACGTTGGTTCCCATCAGGTCTTGACGCAGGAAAGCCTGATCAACGGGTTTAAGGGGGAACTGTGACATGAGGTGTCCTTTGCATATCTCTGAACGGTCAACCTGCGCGATTCCAATAGCCAAGTAAATACTTACTTTTTAGGACGCGTGATTTTCTGGACCCTGACCACCAGATCAGTCATATAGAAGCCATGCGTCGTGACCCCAAACAGACCCGTTCTCAGGCCAAGGTGGCCGAAATTCTGACCGCGGCCCAACGTGTGCTTATTGATCGTGGTGTGGAAAACTTCACCACCAATCATGTAGCGTCAGAAGCCGGCTGTAATATCAGCACTATCTACCGCTATTTCCCTGAAAAACATGAAATTTTACACCAGCTCTACCACATGTGGCTGGCGGATGAGGTGGCGTTGAACCTCGCAGCGGTAGCGGAGGCAAAGCACCCGATCGACCCCGCGACATTCGTCGCGGAACTGTTTCGTCGCCATCTAGAAACCCATGATGAGGACGCCCACGCACTGGCGGTAGAGCTGACCAAAGCGCATTTCCTCAGTAAAGAAATCCGCGCCATAGAAGGCCGTCACGAAGTTGGCGTGGTCGAGGCGGTGCTGGCGCATTTGCCGCAAATGACGTCTTATAGCTTCACGGCAGAGCAGGTGATCTATGTGTTCCGACTGGCGCTGTCGCTACTGGTGATGATCAATACCGCCGAACCAGAGGATCGCGCCGCCTTGTCAGACATGGCGATTGGCACGTTGGAACAAACCGTGCGCGGGTTCTACACGCAGGGGTGAAAACGCCTTTCAACGTTCCTGAAATACTCAAATCCGCGCTGAAATCAGGCGCGGATATTGCGGGCCAGGGCGCAGAACTGTTCCAGTCCCACGGTTTCGGCGCGATCTGTGGGTTTGATACCCGACGCGATCAACCGATCCTCCAGATCCGGCGTCAGACCCTTCAGCGCGGCGCGCAGCATTTTGCGGCGTTGGTTGAACGCTTTTGCTACCACCATTTCCAATGTTTTGGCATCCGCCTCAAACCGTGGCGCGGGTAGGGCGGTGAGGTTCACCACCGCAGAATGCACTTTCGGCGGGGGATTAAACGCCTCTGGCGGCAGACCCAGAACGATGCGTGCGTCAGTGCGCCATTGGGCGAGGATGGCAAGGCGGCCGTAGGCCTTCGAGCCCGGCTGGGCGACGATGCGTTCCGCAACTTCGCGCTGGAACATCAACGTCAGTGATGTCCAGAACGGTGGCCATTCCTTTGGCGTCAGCCAGCGCACCAGCAGTTCAGTGCCCACGTTATAAGGCAGGTTGGCGGCGATGCGGATCGGTGGGGTCAGATGTTCCAGCGGATTGATTTCCAGCGCATCTGCGTTGATCACCTGCAGCTTACCCGGATAGGCTTCGCTGATCTCAGCCAGCGCGGCCATACAGCGGCTGTCTTTCTCGATCGCCAGAACTTTGCGCGCACCTTCAGCCAACAGGCCACGGGTCAGACCGCCGGGGCCGGGGCCAACCTCTAGCACGTCGCATGCCTGTAGATCACCAGCCCGTTCGCCTGCAAGGCGGGCAATCTTGGAGGTCAGGTTCAGATCAAGTAGGAAGTTCTGACCCAGCGATTTCTTTGCCGCGATGCCGTGGGTGTCAATCACCTGTTTCAGCGGAGGCAGGGAATCGATGCCGCTCATATGATAGCGTCCTTATGACGGTTCGCCCAAGCGGGCCGCGGCCATACGGGCGGCCTGACGCAGGGCGTGAATGGTTGAAGATGGATTGGCAAGTCCTTGACCTGCAATATCAAAAGCGGTGCCGTGATCAGGGGACGTGCGGATGAACGGCAGGCCCAGCGTGATGTTGACGCCTTCGTCAAAGCCGATGGTCTTGATCGGAATCAACGCTTGGTCGTGGTACATGCAGACCGCCACATCATAGCCTGCACGCGCACGGGCGTGAAACATCGTGTCGGCAGATGCAGGGCCGCGCAGATCGTAGCCCTCAGTGCGCATTTGCTCAATCAGCGGGGTGATCCAGCGCAATTCCTCATCCCCCATTGCGCCGCCTTCGCCTGCATGCGGGTTGAGCCCGGCAACGGCAATGCGCGGCGTCGCGATACCATAATCGCGTTTAAGGCCCGCGTGGGTGATTTCGATCGTGCGGCGCAAGCCATCGGCGGTCAGCGTTTTTGGCACCTCCGACAAGGCGATGTGAATGGTGGCAGGCACCACGCGCAATGCGTCACAGGCCAGCATCATCACCACCTGGTCCACACCTGCCAAAGCGGCGAGGTATTCAGTGTGACCGGGATAGGCAAAATCCGCGCCGTCCTGCAGTGCCTTTTTATGGATCGGCAGCGTGCAAAGCGCAGAAGCCTCACCCGACTGCACCAATTCAACGCCACGGGCGATCACGTCGATCACCCCTTGGGCATTCGCAGGATCGGGCTGACCAGCCACCGCAGGCGCGGCGAAATTGTGACGCAACACGGGTAGACCACGGGGCATGGCGGCGATGGCCTGGTTCGGCGCAGCGATATCAACAGTCGGCGCATCCTTTGGCAGATGGGACGGATCACCGATCAGAAAGAACGGCAGTTCCTCGCGCAGCGCGCGCCATGCGGCCACGGCCAGTTCCGGGCCGATACCTGCAGGTTCGCCACAGGTCAGCGCGATGGGCTGCCTCATTTTGAGACGATCCGCGCGTTCGACCGCAACTCTGCCAGATATCCGTTGGCGAAGCTTTCCAACTGCTGCGCGCGCAGGCGGTTGGTGACCTCTTCGCGGCTGGCCTCTTGGCCAAGGACGGGCGAGCGGCCGCAGAGGGTCACCAGCTGTACGTCACCTGTATCGGTCGATAGATTGGCCGACGTTTCGCCTGCATCCAATTTGGCCAGTTCGATCGCCAGAGCGCCGGGAATATCCTCCGGCGCGGCGCTGGTGACAGACAGTAGGGACGCGTCTTTGCCGTAGTTTTCCCCATAGAGGTCATCACAGCTGTCCACCGCGCTGGCAATGCGCGCCGCCTCGGCCAAGTTTGCGTCCGTGCGGCCACCGGGCAGGGTCAGTGTGGCGTATTCTACTGCAGCAATCTTTGGTGCGCGGTAGGGGCTTTCTGCCACAGCGCGCAGTTGGAACACCGCCAGAGCACCCTGCATAGGGATCACTTGGGTGGTTTCCCCAGGTTCCAGCCCCAGAAGGACCGGACGCAAAGGCGCGGGCAACTGCGAGATCGGCAGCCATTCCAGCCTGCCGCCGTTTTCACGGGTTGGCGCGGCAGAGAAACGCTGCGCAGCCTCAGTGAAGCCGTTGAAACTGTTTATTTTTGCCACACCTTCAGCAATTTCAGTGATACGGGCCTCATAGCCTTGTTGTAGCGGAATGATCACCTCTGACAGCAGCACCTGCAGCGAGGTTTCAGATCCCAGTGCGGCAATTGCGCGGTCGATATCATCGTCCGTGACAGACACACGACGGCCGAAACGGGCACGCACCAGTTCGCGCCAGATCTGGCCAGTGCGAACGAAGTCGAAAACCGTTTCCTTCGCCACACCATCCTGTGCGGCAAGGCGCAGAAACTCAGCTGAGGTCAGATTGGCGCGGGCGGCAAACTCGGCAACGCCCTGTGTGACAGCATCCTCTGGCAGTTCTAAACCAACAGCGCGCGCGGCCTGAGTTTTCAGCCGGTCCTCGATCAACTGCTGGCGGGCCAGGGCGTTGAGATCGCCGGGGGTGTTCAATACCCGCAAAAAGGCGATGCGCTGTTGCAGTTCAAATCGGGTGACAACCTGATTGTCGACCTTCACAACAGGTGCAAACAAACCCTGTGCAACAGCGGGCGCTGCGGCCCCCATCATGGCGCCAGCGGTCAAGGCGGCGATCAAAGTCTGACGGGTTTTATTCATCATGCGTTAATTCCTGCAACTGCGCGTGTAACTGCGATCGGTTTTGCCGCTGGAGAACCCAGTCAGGTTCACGGTGAAATCGATCGAGGTCGACGCGTCCACATTAGTCGAAGAGGTAAACCGGCGCGAGAGGGAAAGATTGAGGTCCACACATTCGTTACGATAGTTCAGGCCCAGGCTCGCTTCGTCCAGACTGTCGCCCGCAACATCATAGCGCCATTCGGTAGAGGCAATCCAATGTTGAGCAAAACGGTAGCGTCCGTCTAGCACCCATTCGGAAATCACATCCGCACGCTGTTCGACAGTATCGCGGCCCAACCAGACGTAAGAGGCCGAAAGGCCCGCGTCTTTGCTCTGCCAGTTCAGCCGCGCCTCTGCCTTGTTGGCGCTGAGATCGCTATCAAACAGCGTGCGGGCGCTGAGGTCAAATCCGTTGGCGCTGCGCAGGTGGGCAGCAACCAGCAGGTCAGATGTCCGGCCCGACAGCCCCGAAGTGACAGAGAAATCCTCTTCGCGCGCGCTGCGGTGGATCTGTCCAACGGTCAGGTCCGACGACCACTTGGCAGACTGCCGTACCCAGCGCAGACCATACCCCACCTGTTGGCCGCGCTCGCGGCGGCTTTCCCCACTGAACCGCGACAGGTTCAGCAGGTTGCCTTCGTCAAACTCGGCGCGGGTGCTGTCCTCGTTCGGGATGTTGTCGTTGCGGCCACCGGTCCAGCCGATCATTGCAAGCGGTTCCAGCAGATGCGTCACGCCACGGCCGGTCTGTGCCTGCCACGGCCAGCGCAGGATTGCCTGCGTTTCAGGATGCAGTTGCGTCTGGGTGTCCGGTGTGGTGCTGTCCTGCGCCACGGCGAAACTGTCTGCACGTGCGCCCAGCATATAGCTGGCCCGCAGACCATAAGGCAGCGTCCAGTCACGGCGCCATTGCGCTGACAGATTGGCACGAGTCACGTCGCGCCCCAGTTGATCCAGATCCGAATAACGATGGTAAGCAGCCACCTGAGCCTCTAGCGTCAGGTGGCCGCCAATGGCGGAGGCAGGACGGATCACCTTTTCGTATTGCCCTTCTGCGACAACAGAGGGGATCTGCGAATTGATCTCTCCCTCACGCAGGGACTGATAGCTAGTCAGACGTGTGTTGATATATTCATCGCGCCGCACGCGGCTGATCGCCACCTCTGAACGCAGCCGGTCCTTGGAAGAGAAATCGTAATCCAGCAGATAGGCTTCGTCCGTCACGGCCTCGATCTGCAAATCCAGCTTGAAGTCGTTGGGCAGGTCAAACTGACCCGCACCAAACAGGTAGCCACGCACGCCCGTTTCCAGCGTGTCGTCGGACAGAGCACCGGTAAAATCGATGTCACCGCTGTGGAACGCTTGCCGGTAACGCAGTTCCAGCGTGCGGGTGTTGTTTGAGAGATAGGGCGTCACGGTCAGGTCGCTGTGATCGCCGATACGGATGAAATAGGGCAGGCGGACGCCCAGTCCCAATTGGCTGTTCTGGCGCAGTGAAGGGATCAAGAAGCCAGTGGCGCGATCAAGCGTCGGGTCAGGCAGGCGCAGGCGCGGCAGCCAGAAGATCGGTACATCCAAAACGCGCAGCTGCGCGTGGTCGAAATAGAGCTGTTGCGCCTCTGTGTCATGCGTCGTGCGTTTGGCGCGGATCTGCCACAGCGGCGGACGACCTGTTTCACAGACGCGGCACGATGTGGCCGCCACCTTGTAGAGCTGGGTATACCGTCCGCCAACGCGGCTGATCTGGTTGGCCGCGAGTTGCACCTTCTGGTCCAATACCATTCGCGCACCGAGCAACAGGCCATTTTCCAGACGGTTGTCCAACGCACCCGCATCCGCCATGATCACCGCCCCCTCACCATCATCAAGCGTGATTGGCCCGGTCAGTTCCAGCCGGTCCTCGCGCCGGTCATAGCGAATTTCAGCGGCTTTCAGGCGGCGTCCCTGATGAAACACCTCGACGTTACCACTGGCGATCAGCAGGTCACGGCCCTGCACCTCCAGCTTGTCCGCCACAAGAGTCGCGGGCTGCGCCGCTGCCTCTTCGGTGGGCGCAGGGACTGTTTGGGCAAAGCTATGTGTCGGCAACCCTGCTGCGATTGGTGCGGCCAGGGCCAGCACCATACAGGTGGACTTCAGCAAAGTGGATGTCATAGGCTTAATATGTCGAAGGCGCGGCGTCATCCGTCCTCCATATGCAAAAGCAGGCCAAGTGCAAGCATCACCGACGCAACAGGCGGTGCCCAAGCGGCAAGATAGATGCTGATTTGTCCATTTTCCCCAAGGATTTGGGCAAAGTTACGAATATAGTAAAGCGTGAAGCCCAACATGATCGACGCCAGAACCGCCAGACCGGTGCGACCGAACCGGCTGTGGCGCATGGTAAAGGCCGAAGCGATCATCACCATCGCCACCAAAAACAGCGGTCGCGCCAGTTCGCGCTGCAACCAAACCGCGTGGCGGCGGGCGGAAAATCCAGCCTCTTCCAACTGACCGATATAGGACGGCAGATCCCAGATCGAGATTGTGCTGGGCTGACCGAAACTGTCGCGAATCCGTTCCTGCGTGAGGTTGGATGGCAGGGTCAGCTCTGCCAGCTGCTCTGCGGTTGATTCTGGGTTTTGATCGCCCAGAGTCCAGCGTTTGGCGTTGCGCATCACCCATGCGCCACGTTCCAACGTTGCGGCCTCTGCCTCAATTCGGCTGATGGGGCCACCGGTCGCGCTATAGGTCAGGAAGGTCACGTCATAAAACACCGATCCGGCGGGATCGGCGCGGCTGGCGCGGATAACGGCCTGTCCGTCTTCGTCGCCCTGACGCAGCCACAGGCCTTCGCCGCTGATCGAAAAGACCTGCGCATTGCCGCTGGAATAGCTCTCATAGAGGATTTCATAACGCTTGGAGGTGGCGGCAACGATGGGATTAAACACCGCAACCGCAATGACCCCGATCAAAGTGGCCACCAGAAGCGGTGACAGCAGGCTGCGCAACGCCGAACGACCGCTGGCGCGCGCCACCACCAATTCCGACGACCGCGCCAGCCCAAGGAACAGGCTGATCGTGGTCAGGATCATCACCAGCGGAAAGATATCATAAAGCCCTTTGGGCGCGTTCAGCAGGGTCAGTTCAGCGATATTTGCAAACGATACCCCGCGCGCGGAAAAGCGACTGATCTGTTCCACCAGATCAATCAGTGTCATCAACAGGAAAAAAACACCAAAGATGCCGGCAAACAGCACGGCAAATTTGCGGGCAAAGTAAAAATCCAGCTTCATGCGCTTTGCCCCTTTGTTGCCTGTTCCTGCTGTCTGAGGCGACGACGCGCCTTTGGGCGTGCAGCGATATGGAGGATCACCGCAGCCATCAAGAAGCCCACCAGCGAGGGCGCGTAAACCATTGGCCATAGGCTGGCATCCCCGCGCACAACATCGGTCGCCAGTCCTTCGACCAGTTTAACGACCACCAGCAGCACCAGCGCACCGACAATCTGCCGCCAGACGCCAAACCGCGAAAACTGTCCCAAGAGGAGCGTGGAAAACCCGATCAGCGCAGCGGCGACGCAGAGAAAGGCCTGATTGACGCGGAAGTGCAGCTGTTCCACCACATAGGCGCGGCTGCGTCCGGTTTCTGCCACAGCGCGATCAACTCCGCCGGTGCCGGGCAACAGATCCCATGTTGGACGATGGCGCACGGCGGGCGGCTTGTCTTCTGCGGCGCCAAGGGCACCGCTGATGTCATAGGCGAAATCGTCGAAGGTGGTGGTGAACAGACGTTCGCCAGTGGCGGTGTAATTCTGCGCCAGACCATCGACCATGACCAGCTTCACCGCGCCTTTGTCCTGAATGAGATAGGCTTCGCGGGCGGTATAGCTCAGCGCCCGTGTCGGATCACGACGATCGGACAGGAACACATCGTTCAGCGTGCCATCTAGATCGATCTGACGGATATAGAAGGTGATGCCTTCAACCGGATGCAGGAACGTGCCTTCCGTCAACAGCCGCGCAGTCACATTGCGCGAAATCTCAGCCTCGCGTTCGCGCATCTGACCGCCACTTATCGGCACCAGAATATGCGTCAGCAGTGACATCAGCAGGCCAATGATCAGCCCATAGTACACCACCGGCCGCGCCAGGCGCCATGGGCTGAAACCGGTTGCCTGCATCACCACCAGTTCGGATTCATTGCTGAGCCGGTTGGTTACATACACAGCAGCGGCAAAAACTGACATGGGTAACACCAGCCGGATCACATTCGGCAGAGTAAGAGCAGTGAATTCCAGAAACACCAGCGCCGACTGGCCATCGCCGATCAGCCGGTCAAACAGACGAACAGCGGAGTTGATCCAATAGATCGACACCAGAACCAGCGCAAAGAAGCCAAACAGCACCATCAGCTGCGACAGCATATATCTGTCGAATCTCGACACTTGGCCCCCCAACGGCATCAATCACTTGCGGCGGACACTACTGTAACTCTACGGCGGGGAAAACTGCTATCTGGCATTGTCGGCGGAGGAACGCTAAGTCTGTGTGAAACACCAACTATATTCACCGTGAGAGAGCATCCCATGACCACACCGATTTCCGTGACGTTTGAGGCCACCGATCTGGACGCTTTTGCCACCGTTGAAGGGCGCGTTGCCGTGATCCTCGACGACGAGGGCAAACTGGATCCGGCAGGCCGTCGCCTGAATAAACTGACCCGTGGCGCGCTGGCGCGACTGGCGGAGGCAGAACAGTTTGAGAAGGCCAAACAGGGGCAGGTGATCACTCTGGCTTATCCGGTTGGTCTGGCGGCTGAAGCACTGGATGTGGTGAAGCTGTCACGCCGTGCCAGCGTGGAGGATGCACGTAAGGCAGGGGTTGCGCTGGCGCGTGCCAAAGGCAAAGCGGCGTTGCTGCTAGCGGCGGGCAATGTGCGTCATGTGGAACAGATCGCGCTTGGACTGAGCTTGCGCGCCTACAGCTTCACGGATCACAAATCGGCAGAGGCCGAAGTGAACGCTGATGCCCGCATCGCCTGCACCAAACCTGAGGAAGCGTCCAAGGCCGCAGGCCCGCTGCTTGCGATGGCCGAAGGTGTGTTCTTTACCCGCGACCTGACTTCGGAACCGGCGAATGTTCTGACCACCACCGAATTTGCCAACCGCTTGGTTGAACTGAAATCGCTGGGCCTTGAGGTTGAGGTGCTGGAAGAGGACAAGCTGGCCGAACTGGGCATGGGCAGCCTGTTGTGCGTCGGTCAGGGCAGCGACAGCCCGTCCAAGGTCGTGGTGATGCAGTGGAAAGGTGGCGATGCAGATGCAGCCCCGCTGGCGCTGGTCGGTAAAGGTGTGGTCTTTGACACTGGCGGCATCAGCCTGAAACCCGCAGGCGGCATGGAAGATATGACCATGGATATGGGCGGCGCCGGTGTTGTGGCTGGCGCGATGAAGTCGCTGGCGCTGCGGAAGGCCAAGGCAAACGTTGTGGGGCTGGTCGGCCTCGTGGAAAACATGCCGTCCGGTAACGCCACCCGTCCGGGAGATGTGGTCAAATCCATGAAGGGCGACACCATCGAGGTGATCAACACCGACGCCGAAGGGCGTTTGGTTCTGGCCGATGTGCTGTGGTACGCCCAAGACCGGTTTAACCCCGCAGGCGTTATTGATCTGGCCACCCTCACAGGTGCGATCATCATCGGTCTGGGCCATGAAAACGCCGGCGTCTTCTCCAATGATGATGACCTGTGCAAAGGCTTCCTGAAGGCCGCTGAGGCCGAGGGCGAAGGTGCATGGCGTATGCCGATGGGGCAGGCCTATGACGATCAACTGAAATCAGCGATCGCGGATATGAAAAACGTCGGCACCCGTGCTGGTGGCTCGATCACCGCAGCGCAGTTCCTGCAACGCTTCATCAAAGACGGCACGCCTTGGATGCACCTCGACATCGCCGGTGTGGCCAGCGTGAAGGCGGAAACCGCCTATGCACCCAAAGGATCCACCGGTTGGGGCGTTTTGGCGTTGAACCGACTGGTTGCAGATAAGTTCGAGGTCTAAACCACTATGGGCGCTGCATATTTCTATCACCTGACACGCGCTCCGCTGGCGCAAACCTTGCCGATGCTGCTGGGGAAATCCCTACAGGCAGGGTGGCGCGTTGTGGTGCGCGGGCAGGATGAGGGAATGATGCAAGCGCTCGATTTGGCCTTGTGGAAGGGGGCAGAAGACAGCTTCCTTCCGCATGGGCTGGCGGGGGGAGGTCATGACAATCAACAGCCTGTGCTTTTGGGATGTGATGTGATGGCTGAGGCCAACGATGCCAGCTGCCTGATGTCAGTGGGTGGCGCGCTGGTTACAGCAGAAGAGGTAGAGGCCCTGGACCGTGTCTGTATCCTGTTTGACGGTCTGGATGAAATGGCCGTTGATCACGCCCGACATCAATGGAAGGCACTGACCGGCGCAGGCTGTGCAGCACAGTATTGGTCCGAGGAAAGTGGTCGCTGGGAAAAGAAAGCTGAAACAGGCAATTAAGGCTGAAAGCTGATACGAAAAACGCGCCCCAAAGGAGGCGCGTTTTCTTTTACAAGCGTCTAGTGGTCAGGGAATGATGCGGGTGTATTTCACACCTTCCAGCGTCGCACCTGCCATCAGACCCGCCTGACCAAAAATCAGCGCCACAACCGGCGAGGTCGCTGTGGTGGTGTCGGCGCGCAGGTTGCCGCCCTGATCGTTCAGTGCGTATTCTACATCCGCACCTGCCGCCCAGCCCGACGAATGACGGAAGCGCATCAGCGACTGTTCGGTCATGAAAAAGAGCACATGCGCAAACTGTTGTGCGCCGATCTGCAGGCCAAAGCTGCCTTTGGTGGCCGAGTAATAGTCGACCGTTACACCGTCCACACGCAGCGCGCCACGGCCGTAGCCGCCGCCAATCCCAAACCCGGCCTCGGTGATCAGTGGCATGACCAGTTGACCGTTCGATTTTTCCGCCAGATCGCGGGTGTTGGGATAGCGCGAGTAGAGGTAGTTCAGGGTTTTATCGACGCGCGCGTCGATTTTCGGGGCGCCATTGGCGCCTACGCCGTTGCTGCACGCAGCGGTCAGGCCCGCACCGGCAAGCGCCAGCGAAAAGCCACGTCGGGTGAAGTTTGTCATGAGATTGCCCGTCTCTATAGTTCGTTGCCTGTTTGCCAAAGCGCCGGCATTTGCGTCGGCGCCCACTGTTTTCGGGTCTGTCGCCCAGATTTCTACACAGCAGTATATAAGGCACACAGACCACTGTCACGCGGTTTGCGTTGACAGTTGCGTCATGCGCAAGGCGCCGCTTAACAGTCTCTGCCTTTGGTAGACTTAAAGCTCTTGCAGAAGGCGCGCCGCTTCTGGCGCGAAATAGGTTAGGATGCCGTCACAGCCCGCGCGTTTAAAGCACATCAGGCTTTCCATCATCACCTTCTGCCCATCGAGCCAGCCGTTTTGCACCGCGGCCTGAATCATCGCATATTCACCGGACACCTGATAGGCAAAGGTAGGCGCGGCAAACTGATCCTTCACCCGGCGACAGATGTCTAGGTATGGCATGCCGGGTTTGACCATCACCATATCCGCCCCCTCTGACAGATCCCGGGCGATCATGCGCAGCGCCTCGTCGGTATTGGCCGGGTTCATCTGATAGGTGCTTTTATTGCCCTTCAGGTTGCCGCTGGCGCCCACCGCGTCGCGGAAGGGCCCGTAGAAACCGCTGGCATATTTTGCCGAATAGGACATCAGGGTTACATCCTGATGGCCTTCCGCCTCCAACGCCTGACGCAACGCGCCGATGCGGCCGTCCATCATGTCCGAGGGACCGATGATATCGACGCCTGCCTCCGCCTGAGACAGCGCCTGCTTCACCAGCGCCGCAACCGTTTCGTCGTTTAAGATCTTGCCATCACAGACAAATCCATCGTGGCCGTCGATGTTATAAGGATCCAGCGCAACGTCTGACATGATCGCAATATCAATACCCGCATCCCGGATCGCGCGGGTGGCGCGGTTGGTCAGGTTGTCGGGGTTCCATGCCTCTTCACAGCCCTTCGTTTTCAGCGCAGGGTCGGTGTAGGGAAACAGGCAGATCACCGGAATACCCAGATCTGCCCCCTCCCGCGCGGCCTCGACGATCTTGTCAACGGACCGACGGATCACGCCGGGCATTGAGGCCACCGGCTCCTCGATGCCTTCACCATCACGGATAAAGACAGGCCAGATCATATCCTTCACTGTCAGGGTGTTTTCCTGCACCAGATCACGGATCTGACTGGAACGGCGCAGACGACGATGGCGCGCAGCGGGGAAGGGGGCAAGACCAGTAAGAGACATCAGTGGAACCTTTCTTCTGGCCCAAATCGTCAGGGCCTAACATTCTGACAGCACGCAGAATACGCAAACAGGCGGCGTGCGGCGTTTGCCTATGGGTGGCACGGAATTTCCTCTACCTCAAGGGTAGGAATTGCCGCGCGTGCGCAGTATTGAGGGCAGAAGCTCTTTTTGGGACCGAGAATTTGAACTGGTACACCTATCTGAATGAAATGATGGACCTTAGGTCCTTTTCCAACCTGTGGTTCTGGATCGCGCTGGCCGTTATGTGGTCAACAGCCAGTCATTGGGTTCTGGGCGTGCCCTATGACATGGTGACACGCGCCACCCGCGACCCAGAGGCAGGGCAGGCGGATCTGGAACAGATCGCCTATGGTTTTGTGCGCCGCCGGCTCTATGTGACCAATGTTGCGGGCACTTGGATGACGGTTCTGACCAGCTTTATCCTGTCCTCTCTGCTGATCCTTGGGTGGGGCTATGATATTGAATTTGCACAGGCTCTGGCACTACTGGGGACGCCGATGACCCTTGTGGGGTACCTGTCCCATCGCGCCGCTGCGCGGATTGAGGGTGAGAAGCTGCGCGGCGCAGATCTGCGCAAGGTGCTGACCCGTCTGCGTATGACAATTCAGGCGATTGGCATGGTGTCGATCTTTGTCACCTCTGTCTGGGGGATCTATGTTAATCTGGTCCGCCACCTCGACAACGACCTGTTCAAAGTAGAAGTGATCGAGCCCACCGATGGCTAACCCCAAGACCCTGCACCCACATACCCTAACTTTGGGCGGCGCGCCCGAAGGCTATGACGCTCAGCTGATTTTGAAAGAGATCGCCAAATCCGGTCAGCCCGTGGTGCATGTGGCCCGCGATGACAAACGGATGGCGGCGATGCAGGCGGCATTGCGGTTTTTTGCCCCGGACATGCCGGTGCTGCTGTTTCCCGGCTGGGATTGCCTGCCCTATGACCGCGTCAGCCCCAACGCGGATATTTCCGCGGCCCGTATGGCGACATTGGCGGCGCTGGTGCATGGCGCGCCGAAACAGTTTGTGCTGCTGACCACGATCAGTGCGGCGATGCAACGGGTTCCTGCGCGCGATGTCCTGCGTGAGGCGGCGTTTACCGCCCGTGTGGACGGTCAGGTGGATGAGGGGGCGCTGCGCAGTTTCCTTGTCCGCATGGGATTCACCCAGTCGCCCACAGTGATGGAGCCGGGAGATTATGCCGTGCGAGGCGGCATCATTGATATCTTCCCCCCCGGGGACAGTGGGCCGGTGCGTCTGGATTTGTTTGGCGATGTGCTGGACGGCGCCCGCCGGTTTGATCCGGTCAGCCAGCGCACGATCGAGAAACTGGATGTGATCGAACTGGCGCCCGTGTCGGAGGTCATTCTGGACGACGCCGCGATCCGCCGATTCCGCCAGAATTATCGCATCGAGTTTGGGGCCGCCCGTACTGACGATCCGCTCTACGAGGCGGTGAGCGCAGGGCGCAAGCATCAGGGCATCGAACACTGGCTGCCGTTCTTCCATGAACGTCTGGAAATGCTGTTTGACTACCTCCCCGACGCCAGTATCAGCATGGATGATCAGGTGACGCCCGCGCGTCTCAGCCGGTATGAGAGCATCGAGGACCAGTATGAAACCCGCCGTCATGCGATGACGCAGAAGGGGCGTATGGACAGTGTTTATAAACCGATCCCCCCGGCGTTGATGTATCTGGATGATGCAAGCTGGGAGGCCGCGGTGACTGGCCGCCGCCTGATCCAGCTGCACCCGCTGGCACAGGCCTCTGGCCCCGGTGTAGCGGATGCTGGCGGGCGCATTGGGCGCAACTTCTCTCCGGAACGGCAGTTGGAAAACGTCAACCTGTTTGAGGCGCTGGCCGATCACATACGCACCCGTATGGAAAAGGGTCCCGTGCTGGTTGCCTCCTATTCCGAAGGCGCGCGCGAACGTCTGGAAGGTCTCTTGGAGGATGAGGACCTGATCGGCGCGGTGTCCGTGCGGGATGTGCGCGGTATCGGCAAACATGGGCTGCATCTGGCGGTCTGGCCTCTGGAACACGGGTTTGAAACGCCGGATATGACGGTGATTTCCGAACAGGACGTGTTGGGCGACCGTTTGATCCGTAAACCGCAAAAGAAACGCCGTGCTGAAAATTTCCTGACCGAAACGCAATCGCTGACACCGGGCGACCTGGTGGTGCATGTGGACCATGGCATCGGCCGATACCGTGGCCTTGAGGTCGTGCGTGCGGCAGGCGCAGCGCATGAATGTATCCTTCTTGAATACGCAGAGGCGGCCAAGCTGTACCTGCCGGTCGAAAACATCGAACTGCTGACAAAATACGGCCATGATGAGGGACTTCTGGACCGTCTGGGTGGCGGCGCATGGCAGGCCAAGAAAGCCAAGCTGAAAGAACGCATCCGCGAAATGGCAGATCGTCTGATCCGCGTCGCGGCAGAGCGCGAACTGCGCAAAGCGCCCATTCTGGAACCGCAGCACCACGCGTGGGAGGCGTTCAGCGCCCGCTTTCCTTATCAGGAAACCGACGATCAGTTGAATGCGATTGAGGATGTGCTGGGCGATTTGACCTCGGGCCGTCCGATGGACCGCCTGATTTGTGGCGATGTGGGTTTCGGCAAGACCGAGGTGGCGATGCGCGCCGCCTTCATCGCGGCAATGTCCGGCATGCAAGTGGCGATTGTGGCGCCCACAACGCTGTTGGCACGACAACATTACAAAAGCTTCGCCGACCGCTTCCGCGGCTTCCCATTAGAGGTGCGCTCGCTGTCACGATTTGTGACCGGCAAAGAAGCATCGCTAACCCGTGATGGCATGTCGCGCGGCACGGTGGATGTGGTGGTCGGCACCCATGCGCTCTTGGCGAAGAACATCAAGTTCAAGAACCTCGGTCTGTTGATCATAGACGAGGAACAGCATTTCGGCGTCGCCCACAAGGAACGGCTGAAACAGCTGCGCAGCGACATCCATGTGCTGACCCTGACTGCGACGCCGATCCCGCGCACGCTGCAACTGTCACTGTCCGGTGTGCGTGATTTGTCGATCATCGGCACGCCGCCTGTGGACCGCCTGTCGATCCGCACATACGTTAGCGAATTTGACGGCGTCACCGTGCGTGAAGCATTGCTGCGCGAACACTATCGTGGCGGGCAGAGTTTCTTCGTCGTGCCGCGCTTGTCGGATCTGCCGGAGATTGAAGAGTTTCTGCGCACACAGGTGCCAGAGGTCAGCTATGTCACCGCGCACGGCCAGATGGCGGCGGGGGAACTTGATGACCGCATGAACGCCTTTTATGACGGCAAATATGATGTGCTGCTGGCGACTACGATTGTGGAAAGCGGCCTCGACATTCCCACCGCCAACACCATGGTCGTGCACCGCGCTGATATGTTCGGATTGGCGCAGCTTTACCAGATCCGTGGTCGCGTCGGTCGTTCGAAAACCCGCGCCTATGCTTACCTGACCACCAAGCCGCGCCAAAAATTGACCGCCACAGCAGAAAAGCGTCTGCGCGTTCTGGGATCACTCGACACGTTGGGGGCAGGGTTCACGCTGGCTTCGCAAGACCTCGACATTCGCGGGGCAGGGAATCTGCTGGGCGAAGAGCAGTCCGGCCAGATGCGTGATGTGGGCTATGAACTCTACCAGTCGATGCTGGAAGAAGCGATTGCCAAGATCAAAGCGGGTGAGCTGGAGGGGCTTAACGACAGTGACGACCAATGGGCGCCGCAGATCAATCTGGGCGTGCCCGTTCTGATCCCTGATACCTATGTGCCGGATCTGGATGTGCGCCTTGGCCTTTACCGTCGCCTCAGTAGCTTGTCCGGCAAAGTTGAACTCGAAGGATTTGCTGCCGAACTGATCGACCGATTTGGCAAATTGCCGAAAGAGGTGAACACCCTGATGCTGATCGTACGCATCAAAGAAATGTGCAAAAGGGCCGGTATCGCCAAATTGGACGGCGGCCCCAAAGGCGCAACGATCCAGTTTCACAACGACAAATTTGCCTCACCCCAAGGGCTGGTGGAATATATTCAGGCGCAAAACGGTCTGGCCAAGGTCAAAGACAATAAAATCGTGGTGCGCCGTGACTGGAAATCAGACGGCGACAAGATTAAAGGCGCCTTTGCTATCGCCCGCGATCTGGCCGCTAAAGTGATCGAGGAAAAGAAGCGCCTGAAAGCCAAAGCGAAGGGGTAATGAGAGCTATGCCCGGCGGGCATAGCGGGCATATTTGAGGACCATTAAAAAGGCGGCGCGCATCTTCAGCGGCCGCCTTCTTCGTATCAATATATCCTGGGTGAGGCACGTAAGGGCCGGGGGCAGCCCCCATGGATATTACTGCGCAGGCCGCAACACTGTCACCCCGACGGCGGCCGCGCGGGCCAGTCCGGTGTCAAGCGACATTGGGATATATTCGCCGCGCCGCCACAGTTCACCCAGATCATCATAATACCGCGACAGGAAGTGGCCGGATTGGCCGGTGGCGGTGACAAAAACC
The DNA here is from genome assembly GCF_022347685.1 of Thalassobius sp. Cn5-15. Lineage (GTDB taxonomy): Bacteria > Pseudomonadota > Alphaproteobacteria > Rhodobacterales > Rhodobacteraceae > Thalassobius. The sequence continues at coordinate 402,666 of NZ_JAKRGF010000001.1, read as the reverse complement.
GAACTGTCAGGATCTGCGAAATCATAAACTCCGCGATAGCCCGCCCCGTGCACGTTGGCAAAGGGACGATCCGGCGTGCCTGCTGACAGTCCGCGCATCAAGGTCTGGTCGCCGCCTGAAGTGGGCTGACGAATATTCACAAAGTGACGCAGAAACGGCACGCCCCCCAGAACAGGATGAACATGCAGAGCTTCATGCGCCTCGCCCCATTGCAGGCTTTCCAACGACAGGCCGTAAGCCTCATCAATCCACAACAGTGCGTCATCTAGTGCCAGACGGGCCATGTCAGAACAGCTCTCCACCGGGGCGGATTGGATCACGTCGCACCATGTGCCTGCACCATCCACATCGCGAAACACCCGTTCGATGAACAGCGGCTCTACATGGGTGAAGCGGTCGGCCAATGGCCCCAGATCATCGCGGATCAACCTATCTTGCAGCGCACGCACCCAGGCGGTGTAGATCAGCGGCTCTGGCAGGTGTTCGTTCATTTCCCCATTCCAGTCGGCCAGCAGGCTAAGGGCGCGCTGGCGCTGGCGTTCGGGCGTGCCATCGGGGGCGGCTTCACCGGTGAACCAAAGGTCCGCGCCGATCAGCGGCAACAGCGTGCGCGCGGCGGGGCTGACGGTGTCCAACTGTGTTTCGATGAAGCTGTCGCGGGTGTGGACCTGACGCCCCTGCATCAGGCGGGTCCAGCGTTGGATGCGTTGCGTGTCGCCCCAGTCAAAGCTGACGTGAAGGGGGAAGGGGCGATCAACGATTTTGTTGTTCGTATTGCCCAGAATGCCGCCGATGGGATTGCTGAATTCAGGGTTGGCCGCATACGAATTGTCGCCCTGCCAGCGGTTTTCCCTTCGCCAGCCGGGGCTGGGCATGCGGCCCCTGGACTGATGGGCGGCCTGACGGCGGGGCATCTTACCCAGCGTTTTCATCGCGATCTGCGTGTCGTCAACCAGCACCAGATTGAGCGCGGGCGCAACCATATCGGCGCCCGCGGCCAAGGCTTCTGTCGCGCTATGAGCACTCATCAGGTTGACGGCGGCGCTGGCGCTTCGATCTTCGGCGCGCAGCGCGGTCCAGTTGAGTGTCGCCACATGGCCTTTGGGCGTCACCGCACCAACGTTCTGAAAGTGCGATGGCAGAACCGGGCCATTTTCGGTCCAGCGCAGCGTCAGGGTAATCGGCTTGGCGTCTGCGACTTGCAGGATCGAGGTGCGGGTGCGGAACGGCTTGAACCCGTCAGGCGTGCGGTACTCATCGGGGTTTTCGGGGTTCAGTTCCTCGATATAAAGGTCCTGATTGTCCATATAGGCAGCGGTGATCCCCCAGCCGAGATCGGCAGACCGGCCCAGCATCACTGCGGGAATGCCCGGAATGGTGGCGCCGATCACGCCGCCGCTTTGCAATTCCAGCCGTGCCAGATACCACGGACCCGGCGCTGAAAATCCCATATGCGGATCGCTGGCCAGTAGCGTACCCCCAGCGGCAGACCGGCTGCCGGAAGCAGCCCAAGCATTAGACGCACCAGCAAAAATCGCATCATTGTAAGGCGACAGGGGGTCGCGTTCACTGTCCGGCTGTGCGGCCAGTTGCGGGGGCTGCCCCTGCATCAGATCCGCATAGCGTGGCAGGGTTGCAGTGCCCGCGCCGGGGGCATCGGGCAGGATATCAGACAGGCGCGCCTCCTCCAGCAGTAGCGATGTTTGCGCGCGCAGCACTTCTGTGTCGACCTGTGTGCTCATCCGCAGGGCCATAAGCTTGATCATCGCTACGCTGTCTGCAGGCTGCCACGGGGCAATCGGCATCTTGAACAGGAACATCTCTGGCGCGCCACGGCCAAGGGCGTTTTGGTTGATCTCTTCTAGTCGGGCATTCACACCGCGAGCGTAGGCTTCCAGCGCCATCTGCGTACGCGCATCCTGATGCGCCACCGCCGCCTGCGCCAGCGGATAGAGGTCAAGGCTGCGCATAACAGTGTCGATGGTCACTGTGCGGGTGCCGAACACCTCCGACAGGCGGCCCTGCACGGTGCGGCGCAGGGTCATCATCTGCCACAAGCGGTCCTGTGCATGCGCATAGCCAAGGCCAAAGAACACATCCGCATCTGAGGCCCCCAGAATATGCGGCACATTGGCGTTGTCGCGCACGATCTCCAGCGGTGCCTCAAGTCCTGCGACAGTCAGATCCTTGTCGTATTCCGGCAGGGACCGGGACGCCAGATAGTAGATCCCCAGCATGGTCACCACGATGACCGCAATCATCGTTCCAGCCAGTCGCATCAGCCACCGAAAGATCAAACCCATACCGCTATCCTGTTCACACTTGCCTTTTCACCGCTAGCTAGCCACAAACCAGAGGAAAGACAAACATGAACCGCAGCAAGAACGAGGTGTGAGATGGCAAAAGTGGCGTTTTTGGGACTGGGCGTGATGGGCTACCCGATGGCGGGGCATCTGGTGAAAGCGGGCCATGAGGTCACCGTTTACAACCGTACCGCTGCCAAAGCTGACGCTTGGGTCGCTGAACACGGCGGCGCAATGGCGCTGACCCCGCGCGAGGCGGCGGAGGGCGCGGAATTTGTCATGGCCTGCGTCGGCAATGATGACGATCTGCGCTCTGTCTGTGTTGGGGATGATGGCGCTTTTGCTGGTATGGCTGCGGGCAGTGTTTTTGTGGATCACACCACTGTTTCGGCCAAGGTCACGGCAGAGCTGTTTGCGATGGCCAAAGGGCAGGGCGTGGCCTTTGTCGATGCGCCGGTGTCTGGCGGTCAGGCAGGGGCGGAAAACGGCCAGTTGGTCGTGATGTGTGGTGGCGATCAGACGGATTATGAACGTGCAGAGCCGATAATCGGTTCTTATGCTAAACTGTGCAACCGTCTGGGTGATAGCGGTGCAGGACAGAAAACCAAGATGGTCAATCAGATTTGTATCGCTGGTCTGGTTCAAGCGCTCTCTGAAGGCCTGAACTTTGCTGAAAAAGCAGGCCTTGATCCCCGCGCGGTGGTTGAGGTGATCGGCGGCGGCGCCGCTGGCAGCTGGCAGATGGTGAACCGAGTCGGCACCATGGCGGATGATGAATTTGAGCACGGTTTTGCCGTTGATTGGATGCGCAAGGATCTGGGCATCTGTCTGGACACTGCGGACGAGATTGGCGCCTCACTGCCTGTCACCGCACAGGTGGATCAGTATTACAAGGATGTGCAGGCACTGGGCGGCGGTCGTTGGGACACATCGAGCCTGATCAAACGTCTGCGCGCTTTGGGGTAAGGCTGAAAGGGCGCGCCTGGCCCTCAGCTCGGCGCGCCTGCTGTTGACTGTCTGATAAGGAGAGGCAGCAGCTGTGATTTGAGAATGGTTGGTGACGGCCGGTTGGTCGGCTTAATGCCCGGACGCTTTGGAAAACAGGTTAATCACCACGATGCCGCACAGGATCATCGCAATCCCAAATACGGCGGGCCAATCGAGTTTCTGGCCAAAAACCAGATAGCCGATGATGGCGATCAGCACGATACCCAAGCCGCTCCACAGCGCATAGACGATCCCAACAGGCAGCGTCTTCAGCGTCAGGGACAGTAGCCAGAAACTGACGCCATACCCCAGCACCACCAGAACCGATGGCACCAGTCGCGTGAACTGCTGACTGGCCTGTAGGGCGGAGGTCCCGATGGTTTCTGCCAGCACAGCAAGGAGGAGGATCAGGTAGATTTTGGGCATCACATGTCTCAAGCGTTAGCTGGCGATATACCAGTCTTTGCGGTGGTTCACCGCAATATTGAGGTTCAGCACCACCGCCCCAAGAAGCGAGTAGAGAACCAACGGCACGTCAATCACAAAGAAGGCTGCGGCAAAGACGCCAACATCAAACAGAAGCTGCGTGTAACCCGCGCGAAATCCGGTTTTGTCCTGCAGGTAAAGCGCCAAGATCCCCACGCCACCCAACGACGCGCCATGCCGAAACAGTGCAAGCAGCGCCATGCCTGACAGCATGCCAACCAGCACTGCGCCGACAACTGGGTTCACCGTATCAAAGCTGATGTAGCTCGGCAGCAGTTCAGTCGTCACTGACATCACCGCAATTGCGGCAAAGGTCTTGGCGGTAAATATCCAGCCCATCCGTTTGAGTGCGAGCCAATAAAACGGCAGGTTCACCACAAAAAATATCGGGCCAAACCCATATCCCGTCAAATAAGACAGCAACACCGCCAAACCAGCGGTCTGCCCCGTCACAAGGCCCAGATGAGTCAGCAGGACCATCGCAAACGACGCCATCGTGGTGCCAAACAAGAAGCCCTGAACGTCCGCAAGGACGCCATGTTTCTGTGGGTTTTGGTTCGGAAAATCAGCCATATCTGACGCTCTAGCCTGCGGCGTGAGGAAAATCCAGCGCCGGGAGATTACGGTAACACCTCAAGGTGTCGCCGCTTCTGCCTCTGCGTCATAGCGCGGCATCGCCAACATCCCGATGAGTGCCACTGCCATGGCCGTCATGACGCCCAGTGTCAGGGGCAGGGGCGTGCCGTTGAACGTCAACCCCACAGGGGCCGCGATGGCCGCAGAAACCACCGTTGCCAGCCCGCCCGAAACAGAGGCAGCGGTGCCGGCGATATGGCCCAACGGCTCCAGCATGATCGTTGTCAGATTGCCCATGGTCAGACCGGCATTGAAAAACACGGAGGTGATCCAGATCACAAAGACATAGAACATCCACGGCGTCGCAGCCGCCGCGCCGGACCCCATCCAGATCAGCGACATCGCAAGCGACAGGACCAACTGCCCCGCAATCGCCGCGCTTACCATCCGCCGCATGCCCAACCGCATCACCAGCGAGGCGTTGAGCAGGCTGGCAGAGCCAGAGGCCAGCGCAACCAGCGCAAACCACAAGGGAAAACTGTCAGCGCGGTGAAAGACCACCTCGAAAATCGGGTGGATCAGGCTGATCGCCATGAACAGCGTGGAAAAACAAAGCGTTTGCACCATGATCGCCAAGCGCACTGTGCGATGCCCCATCATCTCGCGCACTGCAGCAGTGATCCGGCCAAGACGGAAAGGACGACGATTGTCTACCGGCAGCGACTCCGGCTGGCGTATCATCAACCAGCCGGTAGCAAGGGTTGAAAACAGAATGAACGAGCCAAAGATCCCGCGCCATCCGACCAACGCAATCACACCTGCCCCCAGCAGCGGGGCGACGGCCGGCACAATGGTAAAGATCATCATCACAAAGCTCATGATCCGCGCCATATCGCGTCCCGAATAAAGGTCACGCACAATCGCCAACCCGACAACCCGTGGTGCCGCCGCGCCGACCCCCTGAACCACACGGGCGACCAACAGCAATTCCAGCCCTTGCGTAAAAATCGCCACCGCAGAGGCTATGATATAGAGGACAGCCCCCCAAAAAATCACTCTCTTTCGGCCGAAGCTATCGGATAGAGGACCGGTGAAAAACGTGCCCACACCCATGCCGAACACAAAAGAGGTCAGCACCAATTGCGCCTGATTGACGTCTTGCGGGCTCAGCGCACGACCAATCTCCGGCAAGGCGGGCAACATAGAATCGATTGAAAACGCCACCGTGGCAAAAAGCATTGCCAAGAGCGCAATAAACTCCGCACGGGACAGGCGGTTGGGGTTCGACATGAGTTCGCTTTCAAAATCAGCGCCGCGCCTGACAGGATGCGAGAATGCGCACAGACATCAGGCGGAGCGGGAATGCGCATTTAAGGTAGCGCAGCGCATCGTAATACACCATCCGCACTATTACGGTACGCACGCCGTGCAGCAAATGACGTCGATGAGGCCAGAACCCGAACTGACGTCAGGCGTCAGCTTGGGCCTGTTGATGGTTTTCGATGATTTCATCAATCACTTTCAGCCACAGATCGGTGGCCTGAGCGCCGGGCACAGCGTGTTGGCTGGCGATGATAAAGGTCGGGACAGAGGTGACGCCCATCTGACGCGCGGCTTTGTCACGCTCTTGGATCTCAGCATCATCAGAGGCCCCCTGCAATAGGCGGCGCACCACGGCGGCGTCCATGCCTTCGGCGTCGGCCACATCCGCCAGCACCTCAATATCGCCAATGTCGCGGCCATCAACAAAGTAGGCTTGAAACAAGGCAGAAACGATCGGGGTCTGCTTGCCCTCTAGGCCCGCCCAGTGGATGAGCCGATGAGCGTTGAGAGTGTTGGGCGTGGTTTTGATACCTTCAAGGTTGATTTCGATCCCTGCATTTTCGGCGTGCTGATGCACCGGCATATAGGCCTGTACGGCACCTTTCTGACCGCCGAACTTGCCTTCCAGATAGGCGCGGCGATCCATGCCTGCGGCGGGCATATCGGGGTTCAGCTGGAAAGGGTGCCATTCGATCACAAAGGGATGGCCGGGGCGCTGTTGCAGCGCGCGATCCAGATAGGTCTTGCCGATATAGCACCATGGACAGATGGGATCGGACAAAATGTCCAGCTTTACCGCCTGCTCCATGTTTTCAACTGCGCTCATCCTGCTGCTCCTTTTGGTCGAAACTGGCTGATACCGCTAAATCACGCCCAAGAAAACCACAATCCCCGCACAAAGGGTCTGCGCCTGCGCTTATTCAGATGTTGCGATGGTAAAGTTCTTTCAACTTCTGGCGTGATAATTTGCCGTTCGGATTGGTTGGCATAGCATCAACATGCACCCAAACACGGGGCTGTTTATAGCGCGCCAAGCGCGTTTGTGCAAATCCGGAAAGTGTTTCGGGATCAAGGGGTTCATTGGCAGTGTAAAAGCCAACTATAAGGCACGCGTCCGCCTTTACCTCGACATCGGTCACTGCCAGCGCATTGACACCGGGCACCCCATGCAGCGCCGCCTCTACCTCCAGTGGGGAGACGCGATAACCGCCAGCATTCATCATATCGTCGGCGCGGCCTGTGTAGTGGATCTGACCCGACACATCCATAACGCCATGGTCGCCGGTCAAAAACCAATCTCCGTCAAAGCGGCGCGCGGTGGCGTCCGGGGCTTCGAAGTAGCCCAGCATCAGGCCGGGATCGGATTTATGAATGGAAATAACTCCATCTTCACCTATCTTTACAGGTCCATCCTCATTCCTAAGAGACAGGATGCGGCCGGTTTGAGGTCGACCCAGCGCCCCCTCGGTGGCAGGATAGTCGGGGCAGGCCGAAATCGGTGTGGAACATTCCGACATGCCATAAGCCTCAAAGATTGGCTTGCCGCCTGTGGCCTGCGCCCAATGCTGGCGGATCGCTGCGGATAGTTTTTCACCGGCGGCCAGTCCGTGACGCAATGACGGCAGATCAAGCGTGGTGTGGTCCTGAAGAATTTTGCGATAAACCCCTGGAGCCGCTGCAAAAAGCGTTGCTTCATGCTGTGCCAGAAGACCGGGTAAAGCCGATATCGATACATCTGCTGCAGGAATCAGTGCAGTGGCGCCAGCGGTCCATGGATCCATCAATCCGGTGCCCAGCGTAAAGGTCCAGTTGAACGCACCCGCATGTAGCAAACGGTCGTCAGCGCGCAATCCATACCATCCCTGATGCATCATCTGCCGCGCCCAGATAGCGCGGTGCGCATGCATCACTGCGCGCGGCTGCCCTGATGTACCAGAGGTATAGATCAGATAGGCCAACCGGTTCGGATCGCCCATGTGAAACCGCGCCGCAGGCAAGGTATGCATCATATCCAGATCGCGGGTGCAGACCTCATCACACCCCAGATCCGTCAATTCAGGACAGGCGACTGCCGGATCACGCAGCACCGCCCGCGGGCGCAGCTGTGCAATCATCCTGGCCACCTCGGGCGTGGTCAGCATGGCGGATGTCGGGACTGGCACCAGCCCGACAGCAATCGCGCCCAGATAGGCGATCGGAAAATCCACCGTATTGCCCAGCCGCATCAGCAGGATGTCACCGGGCTGGTGGCCGCGCCGCAACAGGCCAGTTCCGACGCCCAAAACCGCCTGTTTCAACCGCCGATAAGACCAGCTGTCAGCGCCAGTGGTTGAAATCACACTTAGCGCGGTTTTATCTGCGTTTTCATCGGCCTTCGTCAGGACATGCGCGGCCAGATTGAAGGGCGCAGGGCAGGGTGTAAAACCACCCATGTCAAAGATTGCTTTCATATCCTTTGGATACGCGGTGGCTGCACGTGTTGCAAGAAGCGGCGTTGCGGCGTAAGAGATGCGCCATGACTGATCAGAAACCGCAAGGCTCCATCGTTCGTATTGCCCGTGAAAATGGCACGCAGGACAGTCCCGAACCACTGGATCTGCCGAGCCGTGTGCGCGAATTGCGCAAATCCCGCGGCCTGACACTGGAACAGGCCGCAACTCAGGCCGGTCTGGCACGATCCACTCTGTCCAAAATCGAAAACGGCCTGATGTCCCCGACCTATGAGGCGCTCAAAAAGCTGGCCTCTGGCCTAGAAATTTCGGTGCCGCAGCTGTTCACCCCGCCACAGCGTGAAAAGGTAAACGGGCGCATGGCGATCACCCGCTTTGACGAGGGCAGCGGTCAAGCCACCACCACCTATGAACACGAAATGCTGGGCGGCAGCCTGACCAAGAAGCAGATGCTGCCCTACCGCGCCCGCGTGCGCGCACGGTCGATGGATGAGTTTGACGGCTGGGTCCGCCACGACGGCGAAGAGTTCCTGTATGTGCTGACCGGCGTGGTGCGGCTTTACACAGAATTTTATGAGCCGGTAGAGATGAAGCGCGGCGACAGCGCCTATTATGACGCCACGATGGGGCACAACGTGATTTCGCTCAGCCCTGAGGATGCGACGATCCTTTGGGTCACTTCTTTGGTGTAGGGGGCTTCGAAGGCGCCCTCAAGACGTCTCAAACACTCCCGGCGGGAGCGTAAAAATGTGAAAGCCGCGCCCCAACTGGCGCGGCTTTCTTTTATCTCAGTGACTTACAGCCAGCTTTGCACCCGGCGCGACCCACCGGAAATGTCCTGTCCTATGCCATCAATTGTGGCGCAGCTTGCGAGTAGAGTCAGGGTTGCGATAACGAACAGTTTTTTCATCTCACTTACTCCTCATGCCACCAGACGTCGGGAGTCCAGCCGATGCGATCCCCGTAAATTGGGGTGTTTTGCGGGAAGTGCAAGTTCTTGCGATGCGCCAAACGCGCTGGACCACCAGCCCAGAGCGGGATCACATAGCGTCCAGCCATCAACTGACGGTCCAGCGCGCGGGTGGCTGCGGTGAAATCGTCGCTGGACTGTGCGGTCAGCATGGCGGTGATGGTGGCGTCGATGGCGGGGGATTTTATCCCCATCAGGTTGCGCGACCCTTCGATATCCGCCTGCGCTGATCCCCAGTAAAGGTTCTGTTCGTTGCCGGGGCTTAGCGACAGATAGCGCACGTAGGGCATCATGTCGAAATCCTGTCTGTCGCGACGTTCGGCAAACTGAGCGTTGTCAACCTGCGCGATCTCCATCGTGATGCCAAGGCGATCAAGGGAGCTGCGGTAAATTTCCATAATCGTCTGAGCTTCTTTGTCGCCCTGACGGATCACGGTTTCAAAGGTGAAGGGTGCACCGCCTGCATCCTTCATCACACCATCCTGCACAGTCCAGCCGGCCTGTTCAAACAGGTCCATCGCGGCGCGCACGTCTTTGCGATTGCGCGGACTGGTATCACCTGCGGGCAGGGTGATGCCCTCAAGTGTGCCGGGCAGCAGCTGGTCCTTGAACGGTTCCAACACTGCCAGAACTTTGCCAGTTGCTTCGCCAGGCTGGGCACCAAGGTGAGAGTTGGAGAAGTAAGAAGGAATGCGTGACTGACGACCGCCGGTCACCGTGTCGTTCACATAGGGGAAATTGAACGCAGTGATCATCGCCTGACGCACGCGCCAGTCAGCAAACTGCGGGCGACGGCTGTTCATCACATAGCCGACCATGCCACTGGGACGTTGATGCTGAACCTCTGATTTCACGACGTCACCGCTGGCCACCGCAGGGAAGTCGTACTGACTGGCCCATTTTTCGGCATTGCCTTCGCGGTAGAAGTTCATTTCACCGGCTTTGAATGCCTCAAACAGCACCGCCTGATCGCCGAAAAATTCGATGCGCAGCTCGTCAAAATTGCCGGTCCCACGGCGAAAGTTCAAATCTTTGCCCCAATAGTCCGGATTACGTTTCAGCGACACGTAGCGCCCCGCCTCGTAGCTATCGACCACATAGGGGGCAGAGGTCACAGGCACATCCTGCAGCGTGCCCTCTGTCAGTGCCTTATCCTGCCACTGAGCCTTTTTCAAAATCGGGCGCAGACCGGCGATCAACGCCAACTCGCGATCCTCGACATTGAAGGTGATACGCACCTTGCGTTCACCAGTCTGTTCGATCTTGTCGATCTTCTTCCAGAACCCGTGGTAGCGCGGATGGCCTATGGTCCCCAGCGTTTCATAGGACCATATCACGTCCTCGACCGTCATCGGCGTGCCATCGCTGAACTGCGCTTCCTCGCGCAGCGTAAACTCGACCCAAGAGCGATCTTCGGGAACCTCAATGGTTTCGGCCAGCAGCCCATAGAGGGTGAAAGGTTCATCCCAGCTGCGCCCCATCAGCGATTCAGATGTAAAGAAGCGCAGCTGCCACGGCACCGTTCCTTTGCGTACGTAAGGGTTCAGTGAATCAAATCCACCGGTATTGCCTTCGACGAAGCGGCCACCTTTGGGAGCGTTGGCATTCACATATGGCAGCGCGGTGAAATCCGCGGGCAGGGCGGGATCACCATACATCGCGATGCCATGTTGTGGTTCAGCCTGAGCCGCAGAGCCCAATAAAACAAGTGCCGTCACGGCACTCAGCCATTTTGTTCGGGGGAAAATCACTGGTCGCATTCTGGCAACAATCCTACTCTGCCTTATTTTCTGTAGGCTTAGCCTAAAGCGGCTTTTTGATCATTTCAATTTTTAGCTTGGAACCCGGCGCGGGATTGCTTATAAAGGATGCACTGCTCGATAGGTTTCTTGCCTGTATGAAACCTGCCTCAATAACTTTACGCCGGCCTTGTGCCGGCGTTTTTTTTTGGCCGCAGCCTTACCGATAAGCGATATTTTGCTGGGGATTGCGTGCCTTGCGCACGTCCTCCTTGCACCAACCGCAGGGCGATTGAGCACCGCTTTCACTCCTGATTCTCATCTCCGAATCCCATTGCGATCCGGTTGATCGAATCATCGTAGTTATGCTGACTCGCCGCAGTGCTGAGCATGGGGTATGCTTTATGCGCAAAGTAAAGGCCAGAGCAAAAGGTGGGACAAAAGTGAAATTATCGAAAGAAACTGCGGTCGTTACAGGGTCAAACTCAGGCATCGGTCTAGGTGTGGTGCGCGAACTCGCGCGGGCAGGGGCGAATGTGGTTCTGAACTCCTTCACTGATCGCGATGAAGACCACGCATTAGCTGCTGATATTGCAAAAGAATTCGGCGTAGAAGCCCGCTATATCAAGGCCGATATGTCCAAAGCTGACGAGTGTCGCGCGCTGATTGAAAAGGCCGGAGCCTGCGATATCTTGGTCAACAATGCAGGCATTCAGCATGTGGAGCCGATCGATAGTTTCCCGGTCGAAAAATGGGATGCAATTATCGCAATCAACATGTCTTCTGCCTTTCACACCACAGCCGCTGCGTTGCCGGGCATGCGCGCCGCTGGCTGGGGCAGGGTGATCAATATCGCATCGGCCCACGGCCTGACCGCCTCGCCGTTCAAATCGGCCTATGTGGCGGCGAAACATGGGGTTGTGGGTCTGACCAAGGTGACAGCCCTTGAAACCGCGCGGGAGCCGATCACCTGCAACGCCATCTGTCCGGGCTATGTGTCCACGCCACTGGTGGAATCACAGATCCCCGACACGATGGAGAAATACGGCAAGAGCCGCGAAGAAGTGCTGGAGATGCTGCTGGAACGCCAGCCGTCGAAGGAAATGGCCACGGTCGAACAACTGGGTGGCACCTGTGTGTTCCTGTGTTCGGATGCGGCGGCGCAGATGACTGGCACGACGCTGTCTGTCGATGGTGGCTGGACCGCGCTTTAATGGACCGCCTGCGGAGGGCACAGATATGAAACGGATCAATCTGGCCCTTCAGGGCGGTGGTGCGCATGGCGCGTTCACGTGGGGTGTGCTCGACACAATCCTTCAGGATGAAGATGTAGAGATCGCGGGTATCACAGGCACCTCTGCTGGTGCGATGAATGGCGCGGCGTTGAAAGCGGGACTGCTGCAGGATGGGCGCGACGGCGCGATCCGTATGCTGGATTGGTTCTGGGACCAGTTGGGGGGCAGCAACCTGCCTGGCCTTGATCTGTGGCTTGGGGCCTTGCCGCCCGGGTGGGTGTCGCATGGGATGGAATTGAGCTGGCCCTTTATGGCAATGGACATGCTGCAAAGCATGACATCGCCCTACGCAATGGGCCCGCTTTACAGCCATCCTCTGCGCGGCACTGTGGATCAGCTGAGTTACGATTTGGTCTGTGCGGACGAGGGTCCGGCGTTGTTTGTCTGTGCCACCAATGTGCGCACCGGCAAGGCACGCGTGTTCCGCGGGACAGAGATTTCGACAGATGCGCTTTTGGCCTCGGCCTGCCTGCCGACACTGTTCCAGGCGGTGGAGATGGTCGACCCCAAGACCGGCACCAAGGAAGCCTATTGGGATGGTGGTTACACTGGAAACCCTGCACTGTGGCCACTGTTTGATCGTGCGCTGCCAGAGGATGTGGTGATCATCAACATCAACCCGTTGCGGCGCAATGAGTTGCCGATCACCCCGCGCCAAATTAGCAACCGTATCAATGAGATAAGCTTCAATGCGTCGCTGCTGAGTGAACTGCGCGCTGTGGCTTTCGTGCAGCGCCTGATCGCACAGGGCACGCTGCAGTCAAACGATATGCGGGATGTGAAGGTGCATATGATCGCAGATGATGAGCTGATGAACAGCCTGTCTGTTGCGACCAAAAGCTGGCCGATCCCGTCTGTTCTGAAGCAGCTGAAAGAGGCTGGCCAGATCGCGGCCAAGCAATTCCTTACTGCACATAAGGACGACTTAAACACCCAATCGACCGTCGATCTGGCGCAGATGTACAGCCATATCGTTCCGGATTAGATGTTATAAATCAATCCTTTGCGATTTGACTTGGATCTTTTTCATTCGGATAGACCAGACCGGCGGAAATTACCAGCTTCGCCGCATCCTCCACGCTCATTTCCAATTCCATCACATCTTTGCGCGGAAAATACAGCAGAAAGCCTGAGGTGGGGTTTGGCGTGGTCGGAACGAAGACGCTGAGCAGATCGTCATCCTCACCACCGGCACGCTGCATGATCTCTCCCTTCGCGGGGGTAGAGACGAAGCCGATGGCCCAGATTCCCTTGCGTGGATATTCGATCAGACACGCGCGCTCAAAGCTGCGTTCGGACTGGGCGAACACGGTTTCGGCAATCTGTTTGACGCCAGAATAAATCGACCGCACGATCGGCATGCGATTGACGATGCCTTCGCCGAACCGGATCAGCGACCGGCCCATCAGGCCCTTTGCGATCCAGCCGACAATCACTGTGAACAGCAAAAAGAAGACAATCCCGACACCGCGCAGATTGACACCAAGGTAGGGCTGCGGCTTGAACTGATCAGGCACCAACGGCAGTACAAAACTGTCAACCCAACCTGCAAACGTCCAAAGAAACCAGATCGTTAGCGCCACTGGTGCAATCACCACAATACCCGTCAGAAAGGACGATCGCAGCCGCGCAAAAATGCTGGGCTTGCGGACAAGGGGAGTGTTTTCGTCAGAAGGCGTGGTCATAACACAGTCGGGTCGCGATTATTTCAGATGCTTCCGACTAGTTAGGAATTTTCCCCCGTTATCACAATGAAGGATTACGCATCACGGGGGAAAACTTTGATTTTATGTGCGTTTAACGCATTTCTTTGGCGATTTCCGCCCCCAGACGTGCGTTGTTTAGCACCAAGGCGATGTTTGCGATCAACGAGCGACCCTCTGTTAACTCATAAATCCGCTGCAACAGGAAGGGCGTGACCGCCTTGCCGGTAATGCCCTGCGCGTCGGCCTCTGCGGTGGCCTGCTCGATGATCGGGTTCATTTCTGCCTGCGAAATCTCTTCCTCAGCCGGAATGGGGTTGGCGATCAATTGCCCGCCGGGCAGGCCCAGCTTAGTGCGCATTTTTTGAGCTTTGGCGATTGCCGCCGCATCGTCCAGTCGCAATGGAGAAACCAACGGTGAAGTGGCCGACCAGAACGCAGGAAAACTATCCTGACCGTAAGTAATCACTGGAACCCCTTGAGTTTCCAGCACTTCCAACGTTTTGGGCACATCCAGAATGGCCTTTGCACCCGCTGCCACAACAGTCACGGGGGTGGCAGCCAATTCCATCAGATCGGCGGAGATGTCAAAGCTGTCCTCAGCGCCCTTATGCACGCCGCCAATGCCACCAGTGGCGAATACATGAATGCCTGCCAGATGTGCGGCGATCATTGTTGCGGCAACTGTGGTGGCACCTGTGCGGTTCTCAGCCATGATCACCGGCATGTCAGCACGGCTGATTTTGGCGACGTCTTTGGCTTGCGCCAGATCCTCTAGCTGCTCATCGGTCAGGCCCGCATGCAGCACACCGTTTAGCACAGCAATTGTCGCAGGGACGGCACCGGCTTTGCGGATTTCCTCTTCGACCATGCGGGCGGTTTGCAGGTTTTGGGGGTAGGGCATGCCGTGGGTGATGATGGTGCTTTCCAGCGCCACCACCGGCTGACCGGTGGCCAATGCGTCGGCAACTTCAGGTGAAAAGGTCGGGGTCAGAGCCTGTTTTCTGCTCATGAGGGGAGTTCTCCGGATACGTATATTGCGGCAGCTTCCAATGCACGGGTCAGGGCCACGTCACGGGATGCACCGTTGATTTCAGCGGCCATGTGAGCGGCCATAAAGGTATCACCCGCGCCGGTGATGCGGGTGACCAGCACCTCTGGCGGACTGGCGGTTATGACGCCCTCGGCACTGCCATCGCTGCAGGATTTCGCACCATTGGTGACCAAGGCGCGTTTGGCACCGCGGGCAACCAGTGCGCCCGCAGCCTCGTCGGAGGCATCAAACGACTGCTGGCACAGCAGCCCCGCCTCTTCGAGATTCACATAAAGCGTTGCCCGACCATGACGCAGGAACGGCAACAGCCGCTCTGCTTTGCCCGGCGATGCGGGCGCGACGCGCAAATCGGCACGCGCAAAGGCAGGATCGGTTGCGATCTCTTCCAGCAGCGCGTGGGTCAGATTGCCGTCCAGCGCAATGGTTCCCTCATACGGGACCTCGGTGGTGCCGAGCGGCCCGTCGCGCAATGGCGTCAGGATACGCGCCCCCGCCGCTTCCAGCGAATGGGCATCCGCAATGGCAGCGATCAGGCCATTGGCGCCCTCGATCGCCATATATTGATCGGTCGGCAGATCGGGCGAACGATAAGCGTGGGTGGTGTCCACACCCAGACGGGTGCAGGCAGCCATCAATTCCTCACCCTCGGGGTCGGTACCGATGGCGGTGAGAGCAGAGGGCGCCAGCCCGAACCGTCTCAATGCCATCGCAATATTCATCGCAACCCCACCGGGAATGCGTTGGATGCGGCCAGGCACATCAGAGCCCGTGCGCATTGCAATTGTTGCCCGACCCACAACATCCCATAGGACGGAGCCGATGCACAGGATTTCCTGTTTGTTTTCTGTTGATTGATCCATGCCTGTTGTCACCTTGACAGTAGGGGTTCACGCTAAGGGTCGTGGGCAAAGCACCCGCACCCTTTCCGCTGGTTTGACTGTTGGATCTGTTGTATCAGTCAGCAGGCGAAGCGTCACACCATAGAGAGATTTCCGATGGCCTCAAGCGGGTTTTTCTAGGGTGCCTAGACCGGACCAAAGGGGCCGCACCCGGCAACAGCGCGATTAATTTGCGGTTTCCGGTCATTTTCTGGCCATTTGGAATTGCCAATGCCGCCAAGCCGGTTTATACGCGCGTCACTTCACAGGCGGGGTTGGGCCTTGCAGGGAGACATCCTGCACAGGTCCGCCGGTTGGGCGAATGCCCTTGAAAGCCCCGCTTAGGCATAAACCGGAAAGGAACTAGACATGGCTCTTCCCGAATTCACTCTGCGCCAGCTGCTGGAAGCCGGCGTTCACTTTGGTCACCAGACCCAGCGTTGGAACCCCCGCATGGGCGAGTACATCTACGGCTCGCGCAATGGCATCCACATCATGGATCTGACCCAGACCGTTCCGCTGCTGGATCAGGCTCTGAAAGTTGTACGTGACACCGTTGCCAAAGGCGGCCGCGTTCTGTTCGTAGGCACCAAGCGTCAGGCCGCGGGCCCGATTGCTGAAGCCGCAGAAAAATGCGCGCAGTACTACATGAACCACCGTTGGCTGGGCGGCACGCTGACCAACTGGCAGACCGTTTCCCAGTCGATCAACCGTCTGAAAGAGATCGACGAGAAGCTGGCATCGGGCGCCGAAGGCCTGACTAAGAAAGAGCGCCTGAACATGGAACGCGACCAGGGCAAGCTGCAGGCTTCGCTCGGTGGTATCCGTGACATGGGCGGCGTTCCTGACCTGCTGTTCGTCATCGACGTAAAGAAAGAGTCGCTGGCCATCGCTGAAGCCAACAAACTGGGCATCCCGGTTGTGGCTGTTGTGGACACCAACTGCTCGCCCGCAGGCGTTGACTACATCATTCCCGGCAACGACGACGCGGCCCGCGCGATCGCTCTTTACACCGACCTGATGAGCCGCGCTGCTCTGGACGGCATGTCGGCACAGATGGACGCCGCTGGCGTTGACCTGGGCGCTCTGGAAGAGGCCATGGTCGAAGAAGTTGCCGCCGAAGCAGGCGCCGAAGCGTAAGCTTCGTCATCACAGTGACACGGGGCGCGGCTAAAGCCGCCCCCGGACATTTCATTTTATACCTAAGGAGATTCTCCCATGGCGATCACTGCAAAGATGGTGAAAGAACTGCGCGACTCGACCGGCGCAGGCATGATGGACGCGAAAAAAGCGCTGACCGAAACCGATGGCGATATGGAAGCAGCGGTTGACTGGCTGCGCACCAAAGGTCTGGCGAAAGCCGCCAAAAAATCCGGCCGTACCGCCGCTGAAGGTCTGGTTGGCCTGTCGGTAGAAGGTGGCAAGGGTGTTGCCGTTGAGGTGAACTCGGAAACCGATTTCGTTGCGAAAAACGCTGATTTCCAAGAAATGGTAAAAGGCATCGCAGCCGCAGCCATCAACGTTTCCGACGTTGAAGCACTGGCTGGTGCGGACATGGGCGGCAAAACCGTTGCTGACACCATCACCGACAAAATCGCTACCATTGGCGAAAACATGTCGCTGCGCCGCATGGCATCTGTTGAAGGCGATATTGTTGCCTCCTACGTGCACAACGCAGCCACCGCTGGCCTGGGCCAGATCGGTGTTCTGGTTGCCCTGAAAGGTGGCGACGAAGCGTTCGGCAAGCAGGTTGCAATGCACATCGCAGCCGCAGCCCCGCTGGGCTTGGGCGAAGCAGACCTGGATCCGGCCGCTGTTGAAAAAGAGCGTCAGGTTCAGATCGACATCGCCAAGGAATCGGGCAAGCCCGACGCCGTGATCGAAAAAATGATCGTTGGCCGCATGAAAAAATACATCGCCGAAAGCACCCTGCTGGGTCAGGCGTTCGTTGTGAACCCCGATCTGACCGTTGAAAAAGCGGCTGCAGAAGCTGGCGCTGAGATCCTCGGCTTCGTGCGTCTGGAAGTGGGCGAAGGCATCGAGAAAAAAGAAGAAGATTTCGCAGCCGAAGTGGCCGCAGCTGTCAAGGGTGCCTAATTTGGCCCGACAGACCTGAGATCAACACTGATTTCAGAATCTTTACGACAGACGCCCTGCGCAATCGCGCGGGGCGTTTTCATTTTGGGGCAGGGTGCAGGGAAGGGCGGGTACAGGTTCCGCTTCACCAAACGGCTTGAAGAAACGACCGCGATAAAAGAAAACGGCGCCGCTTATAAAGCGACGCCGCCTCTATTAAACCGGCTGCCCCCCAAGGACGATTGGGGATGAGCTGGGGAGCTTCCGATACGCCAACTGCATACGACCAATAAGTATACAGAGCAGCAACCAGCAAGCTGGCCGGGTCATTCACGTCTAATATCCAACGTTTCCAACCCTTGGTCCCATTAATTAACCACTCACGGAACTGTTGGTAGAATGCACTTTTTCGTCATTAAGTGAAAGTAGGGATTTCCGTACCTTGCGCTCAGTCTCAGGCTGTTAATCTTTATTTGCTCGCAATTATAGAATGAAAATACCGTATATTCTCAGGAGGATAAGGCGCACCTTTACGTTAACCACCTTCCATACCAGCCAGACATGGTGCGCAACGATATCATGCCTCAACCACGAACATCTGGTTTTGTAGCGAGGCCTTCAAAACTGCTTGCGCCGTGGTCTCAACTTTCAAGGAATCCCGCGCCAAACGCAGGTGTTTTTCCACCGTCGCCGGCGTCAACCCCATCAACAACGCAATATCCTGTGTGGTTTTCCCGTCACCGACCCATTGTAACGCTTCGCGCTGCCGACGGGTCAGCGTCTGGTTCGGACGCGCGTAGGGCAGGGTCATTATCTTCAGATGGCAGAGGTTATTCATCACCAGAATATCATCGCCATGTTCGGCCCAGATCGCATCCACTTCATCCTGATCCAAACCCGGCCGCGCAGTCAGCGCAATCGCCCCCTTAGCCCGTGGAGAGATAGAGCGGAAGCTGATCGAATAGCCCGCAGTAATCTGCATTTTTTTGTTAAACTCGAAGACCTTGCGCTCACTGTCAGTCAGCACGTTCTGGTCAATCATATCCGTCATCATCCGCCAACTGGCAGCGCCTTCATTATCTAGCGCCCATCGAAACATCGGTCCGTTGAAGTACAGACCTTTGCCCAAAAATTCTTCCAGAAACGACGCATCATGATTGGTCAAAACAATAAAGTCATCCGGATCGCCCAACGATGTTGATGTGCGGAAATGGGTAAAGCCATAGATCAAACGATCAAACCCATAACTCGCCATCTTGCGCGTATGCATGTCCCACAGCTCTTCAATGGATTGCGCATTGGTCAGAGCCAGGAGGTATTTGCTCGTTTGCATACCAACCTCAAGTAATCACATCCCCAGAGTCCGCGCCGAAATTTCGCAGGCCCCTAGAGAGTATGCTACAGCTTTCTATCAGAGAATGTCGAGACGATGTTGCACAAATCGGTCTGCGTCCATCACATGGGTAGTGTATATTTAACATAATACCAATTATGAGATATTTATACGAACTTGGTTGCTAGATCATACCCTAACTGGATCTGTGCTATTTTCGGGCTGTGCATGCCAAAAGTCGCTATCAGAACATAAAATTCACCTCCACCCACAGTGCATGAAGAATTTTAACCACTTGTTTATACTTTAAGCATATGACCAATCCATAAAGCGATTTTACCGCGCCGTTGCGCAAAGTAAGTTGATGGATGGTATCAACGCCCAAGCGACAAAATGGGATATTGGTCAATGCTTTACACCCTGGTGTTTATATTATGTACCCCAATCACCGATGGGCCACAAAGCTGTACCGAAATCTGGCGCGAACCCGGCTTCCAATCCAGTCTCGCCTGCCGTCAATATGGCCACATTAAACGTGCAGAATATCGTCAGACCCAGCCCACCGCTGAAAATCTGGTGCCACGGGCGACCTGTGTTTGGGATCCGGACGCCATCACAACGCAGGTTTCACGTTGACACCTCACACAAAAACGGACGCCGCAGCGCCCGTTTTCGAAGCTCAAATCACAGCATGGATCAGAAGAACGCCTGCAAACCGGTTTGTGCGCGCCCAAGGATCAGCGCGTGGACGTCATGGGCGCCCTCGTAGGTGTTCACGGTTTCAAGGTTCACCATGTGGCGGATCACACCGAACTCCAGGCTGATACCATTGCCGCCGTGCATATCACGGGCGTGGCGTGCGATTTCCAGCGCCTTACCGCAGTTATTGCGTTTGACGATGGAAATCATCTCCGGCGCAGCTTCGGCGCGGTCCATCAAGCGGCCCACTTGCAGGCTGGCCTGTAGGCCCAGTGCAATCTCGGTCTGCATGTCAGCCAGTTTCTTCTGGAACAGCTGGGTTTGGGCCAGCGGCTTTTTGAACTGGTGACGATCCAGACCGTATTGGCGCGCCGCGTGCCAGCAGAATTCAGCTGCCCCCAGTGCGCCCCAGCTGATGCCGTAGCGAGCGCGGTTCAGACAGCCGAACGGACCTTTCAGACCTTCAACATGCGGCAGCAGCGCGTCTTCACCAACCTCAACGTTGTCCAATACGATCTCACCAGTAATCGAGGCGCGCAGCGACATTTTATTGCCGATCTTGGGGGCGCTCAGGCCTTTGGCACCTTTTTCCAGAACGAAACCGCGGATTTTGCCACCGTGCGCCTCGGACTTCGCCCAGACGACAAAAACGTCCGCGATCGGACTATTGGAGATCCACATTTTGGACCCGTTCAGCACATAGCCGCCGTCAGTTTTCACAGCGCGGGTTTTCATACCAGCAGGATCAGAGCCGGCGTCAGGCTCCGTGAGGCCAAAACAGCCGATCCATTCACCGGATGCCAGTTTGGGCAGATATTTCTTGCGCTGTTCTTCGCTGCCGTAGGCATAAATCGGATACATCACCAGAGAGCTTTGCACGGACATCATCGAGCGGTAACCGCTGTCCACACGCTCTACTTCACGGGCCACCAGACCGTAAGCCACGTAACCGGCGGCGATCCCACCGTATTCCTCGGGAATTGTAGACCCCAAGAGCCCCATAGCCCCCATTTCACGGAAGATCTCTGGATCAGTCTCTTCGTTCTCAAAGGCAGACAGAACACGCGGTTGCAGTTTTTCCTGACAATAGGCCGCCGCGCTGTCGCGGATCATGCGTTCATCTTCGGTCAGCTGCTGGTCCAGTTTGAACGGATCAGCCCAATCAAAAGCCGAAAGATCAGGGGCATCTTTGGCGCGCAATGCAGGGCGGTCGGTCATTTGGAACTCCACTTCATGAGTATTTTGATCAATTTCCTCTTGGTTACACAGTGTTTTTCTCAGATAACAACAAGTGTTTGGCATTATGTCATGAGGAAAAGTCATACATGAGTAACCAGCACCTCACAGCTCGCCGTTATTTACCCTCGATTGCATCATTGCGTGCGCTGGAGGCGCTGGACCGTCTGGGAAGTGCAACGGCCGTCGCCGACGAGCTATCGCAAACACAAAGCGCGGTCAGCCGTCAATTACAAGCATTGGAAACGCAGCTGGGCACCACGTTGATCATTCGCGACCGCAAACAGATGAAGTTGACGCCAGCGGCCAGTGAATATGCCGCTAGCCTGCGGGAAGCATTAAACATCATCGCCAAATCCTCGCTCAAAGTGCAGGTCAACCCCGATAGCGGATCGCTGAATCTTGCCATTTTGCCGACCTTCGGTATGCGCTGGCTGGTGCCGCGACTGGCAGAATTTGCCAAGCTGCACCCAGAGATCACGATCAACATGTCGACGCGGATCAAATCATTTAGCTTTGCGGATGAACCCTTTGATGCAGCTCTACATTTCGGCGCCGGAGAACTGCCGGGCTGTGAGGCGCTACTGCTGAAACCGGAACATGTTGTGCCAGTCTGCGCGCCATCCTTGCTTGCGGGTGAGGTGGTGGCACACCCCCGCGATCTGCTGTCCCTGCCCCTTCTTCACATCGAAACCCGTCCCGATGCCTGGGCGCAGTGGTTTGCCAGCTACGGGGTTGAGGAAACAGCCATTGCAGGCACGCTCTACGATCAGTTTTCTACAATCACGCAGGCCGCCATTCATGGTTTGGGGGTCGCATTGCTGCCGGATTATCTGGTGGCGCAGGATCTGGCACAGGGTCGGTTGGTGCATGCCTATGGCGCGGCGACGCGGTCGCTGGGATCCTATTATCTGGTCTGGCCAGTAGAACACTCCCGCGATCCGGCGCTGCGGACTTTTTGTGAGTGGTTGGCGACGCAGGCAGAGGATGAAGACGCCCTGCCCAGATAAAAAGAAGGCTGCGGGAATACCGCAGCCTTATGCCATTTTATCATGAGACAAGAGAGGTAAGTCCCCTGCCCTTACCTCTAGCCGAGTGCGTAGCCTGCGCCACGCACTGTGCGCAGCGGATCGTTGCCGCCTGTCTTGGTCAGCGCCTTGCGCAACCGGCCGATGTGGACATCCACGGTGCGGGTATCGACGTAGATATCGCGGCCCCAGACCCGGTCCAACAACTGTTCACGACTCCAGACGCGGCCCGGTTTTTCCATGAAGGTGGACAACAGGCGAAACTCGGTCGGGCCAAGCTTTAGCGCGTTGCCAGCGCGGGTCACGCGGTGGGTCTCGGCATCCAGAATGATGTCATCATATTCCAGACGTTCGCCCACAGTGGCCGGACGCGTACGGCGCAGCTGCGCACGCACACGCGCCATCAGTTCGACCAGCGAATAGGGTTTGACCACATAGTCGTCGGCGCCAGTTTCCAGACCACGCACCTTGTCCACTTCCTCAGAGCGGGCAGACAGCATGATGATCGGAATGTTGCGCGTTTCATTGCGGGTTTTCAGCTGGCGACAGACCTCAATCCCAGACACAGAGGGCATCATCCAGTCCAGAACGATGATGTCAGGGCTCTCCTCGGCCACCGACATCAATGCCTCCTCGCCGTTTTCGGCCTTCACCACACGGAAACCTTCAGCTTCAAGGTTGTAGGCCAGCACCTCACGCTGTGCCGGTTCATCCTCGACCACCAGAACGGTTGGTTGACTGGCAGTCATGGCTTAGACCTCACCCAATTCCGCATCAAGCGAGGTTTTATCGCCCTTCGGGCGGCCATCCTCGGGCAGCGTGCCTTCAACCAGATAGACCACCTGTTCAGCAATCGCGGTCACATGGTCGCCCATGCGTTCGGTGTTTTTGGCGATGAAATGCAGGTGCATACAGGCGGTGATATTGCGCGGATCCTCCATCATGAAGGTCAGGAATTCGCGGAACAACG
The DNA here is from genome assembly GCF_022347685.1 of Thalassobius sp. Cn5-15. Lineage (GTDB taxonomy): Bacteria > Pseudomonadota > Alphaproteobacteria > Rhodobacterales > Rhodobacteraceae > Thalassobius. Next base: position 379,560 of record NZ_JAKRGF010000001.1, on the reverse strand, counting down.
CGTTGTACATCTGATCCACTTCTTCGTCGCGCTGAATCACATCCCGGGCCAGATCAGCGTCACGTTGGATATAGGCGTCCAGCGCGTCCTTCAGCATCAGCTGGACCTCACGCGCCATGCGGCGGATCGCTGCGTGGCTGTCGTTAATCGGGGCCATCTGCACCAGAACGCCGGTCCGTTTGGCCATGTTTTTCGCGTAGTCCCCGATACGTTCAAGGTTGCCGGAGATTTTCATCACCGACAAAACGACCCGCAGGTCAGACGCGGCGGGCGAGCGCAGCGCGATCACCTGCGCGGCTGCCTCGTTGATTTGATTTTCCAGTGCATCAATGGCCCTGTCGCCGTTGCGCACCTTTTCAGCCGCCTCTTCGTCGCGGTCGTTCAAGCTTTGTGCAGCTTTCAGGATCGCCTCTTCGACCAGACCGCCCATCTTCATGATCTGCGCCTGAATGGTTTCCAGATCGCGGTCAAAGGCGGAGACGATGTGGCTTTCGTCCATAATGTTTTCGCTGTTCATGATACTAGTCCTTAACCGATACGGCCGGTGATGTAGCTTTCCGTGCGCGGATCCACCGGATTGGTGAAAATCTGACCTGTGTCGCCAAATTCAACCAGATTTCCGAGGTGGAAGAAGGCGGTTTTCTGACTGACGCGCGCCGCCTGCTGCATGGAGTGGGTGACGATCACCACCGCAAATTTGTGGCGCAGCTCGTCGATCAACTCTTCGACCTGTGCGGTTGCGATCGGGTCCAGCGCGGAACATGGTTCGTCCATCAACAGAACCTCAGGCTGGGTGGCGACAGCACGGGCGATGCACAGACGCTGCTGCTGACCACCAGAAAGACCGGTGCCCGGCGCATGCAGACGATCCTTTACCTCATCCCAGATCGCCCCGCGACGTAGGGATTTCTCTACGATTTCATCCAGATCCGCCTTGGTTTTAGCCAGGCCGTGGATACGGGGGCCATAGGCAATGTTGTCGTAAATCGACTTGGGGAACGGGTTCGGTTTCTGGAACACCATACCCACCTTGGCGCGCAGTTGCACCGGATCGACGCGCTTGTCGTAGATGTCTTCGCCATCCAGCAGGATGTCGCCCTTCACGCGGCAGATATCAATGGTGTCGTTCATCCGGTTCAGGCAACGCAGGAAGGTCGACTTGCCACAGCCAGACGGGCCGATGAAGGCGGTGACCGTTTTTTCCGGAATGTCGACAGAGACATCCTTGATCGCGTGGGTATCCCCGTAAAAGACCTGTACGTCTTTGGCGGCGATTTTGTTTTCTTTCTGGTCCAATGCGGCCTCCAGAGCAGGTGAGTCATACATGGCGAAGATCCCTTTCTCGCACGTATTACCAGCGACGTTCGAACCGACGGCGCAGGATCACCGCAATCGTGTTCATGGTCACAAGGAAAATCAATAGGATGATGATGCCGCCCCAGGCGCGTTCATAGAACGCCGGTTCGGCGCGTTTGGCCCATTCGTAGATCTGGGCCGGCATGGCAGAGTTCGGCGACAGCAAGCCAGCGCTGATGCTGTCGGGCGCATTCGAGGCAATAAAACCGATCATCCCGATCAACAGCAGAGGCGCAGTTTCGCCCAAGGCCTGTGCCAGACCAATGATGGTGCCGGTCAGGATCCCCGGTGCGGCCAGCGGCAGAACGTGGTGGAATACCGATTGCATTTTCGACGCGCCCAGACCCAGTGCGGCGTCACGGATCGACGGCGGCACAGCCTTCAGCGAGGCGCGGGTGGAAATGATGATCGTTGGCAGGGTCATCAGCGTCAGCACCAGACCACCGACCAGCGGTGCTGATTGTGGCAGGTGCATGTAGTTGATGAACACGGCCAGACCCAGAATACCAAACACGATAGACGGCACTGCGGCGAGGTTCGAAATGTTTACCTCGATCAGGTCCGTGATCCAGTTTTTCGGTGCAAATTCTTCTAGGTAGATAGAGGCGGCAACACCGATGGGCAGCGCCAGCGCCAGAACCACCAGCATCATAAAGAAGCTGCCCATCATCGACACGCCGATGCCTGCGGCCTCTGGCCGTTGGTCCGAGGCATCCGCGCCAAAGATGAAATCGGCGTTAAAGCGTTTCTCGACCACGCCAGCGGCAACCATCTGATCGACAAAATCCAGCTGCGCGGCAGAAATCTTTTTGTCATTCGCGATGCTTTCGCGGGTGACGCGGCCTTTCAGGTAGCCGTCAACGCGGCTGTTGGCCAGAAAGGTAAACTCTACCGTGGTGCCAATACGGCTCACGTCGTCCAGTACGAAATCGCGCAACTCAGCGGCCGCAGATTTCGACAGGATCGCGGCCATGTCTTTGGACTTCAGCTCTGTTTCCAGACCCAGTTCTTCGATCTTGGTCTCAAAGGCAGTCTTCAACAACGGCGCATAGCCGAACGTAGAGACCTTCTTGACGTCCTCAAGATTACGGTTGCCTTTTTTGTCCAGCTTGGCCTCGCTCAACTCGACGTTCAGCGACACGAAGGTCTGTTGAAACGCCCCCAGACCGTTGTTCAGGATGGTGCCAACCAGCACGACCAGAACCAGCAGACCGGCGGTGATTGCCGCGATACCGTAGGCCTTGAACCGGCGTTCGGCGGCGTTGCGTCTCTTGGTTCGCGCATCCGTTTTATGGATCGAGGTTTTCGGTGGCGTAGACGGGGTTTGCGAAATGTCGGTCATTCGTACTGTTCCCGGTATTTGCGCACAATGTAGAGCGCGAGGACATTAAGACCCAGGGTCAAAACAAAAAGCGTCAGGCCAAGGGCAAAGGCCACCAGCGTTTCGGGCGATGCAAAATCGCCGTCGCCGGTCAGCTGGCTGACGATACGGGTGGTGATGGTGGTCAGTGCCTCCAGCGGGTTAACGGCAAGGCGCGCGATGGCCCCTGCCCCCAGTACCACGATCATGGTTTCGCCAATTGCACGGCTGGCCGCCAGCAGGATTGCGCCAACGATGCCAGGCAGTGCGGCGGGCAGAACCACCTGACGGATGGTTTCCGATTTCGTTGCACCCAGACCATAGGATCCGTCGCGCATCGCCTGCGGCACGGCATTGATGATGTCATCGCTGAGCGAGCTGACGAATGGGATCAACATGATCCCCATAACGATACCAGCGGTCGCAACCGAACGCGCGTCAGACATCCAGTTCACCCCAAAGCTGCCACCTTCGCCAAACATGCTGAGGAGGAAGGGACCAAAGGTCACCAGCGCAAACAGACCGTAGACGATGGTCGGAATACCGGCGAGGATTTCCAAGAGCGGTTTGGCAAAGCCACGCACGGGCTTTGACGCATATTCTGACAGGTAGATCGCAGCAAACAACCCGATCGGCACCGCAACCAGCAGCGCTACGACCGAGATATACAGCGTGCCCCACAAAAGAGGCAGAATTGCCAACTCCGAGTCACCGCGGAAGTTCGGCGCCCAGACGGTGCCAAAGAAGAAATCTTTCCAGTCGTGCAGGCCGAAGAAGTTTACCGTTTCAAACAGCATCGAAAACACGATGCCCACAGTGGTCAGGATCGCCAGTGATGCGGCCCCAATCAGCAGCGCCAGAATGCCGCGCTCTACGACGTTGCGGGCGCGGTAATGTAGATTTGTCTTGCTGTAAGAGATGGCAAAACCCGCCACTGCGGCCAGCAGGACGATGATCGTCATCCCTGTTGTGCCGGTTGCGGTCATGGCGCGGTAGTCCTGCGCAGCCTGCAAAATTTCAGGACGAACGTCGCTGCCAAGGGCGACACCAACCTCGGCCAGCACCGTACGCACGTCGGTGGTTGCAGCGTCCAGCGATTTTGCATCTGCGGCACTCATAGCGCCGGAAGTGACTGCAAAATCAATACCCTCCGCGACACGCTTCACGTCGCTCATCACCAGATCCAGGCTGGATCCTTCGGTGATTGCGCTGGCAGGGATGCTGCCCGATACCGAACCATTGATCAGACTGGGCTGTACCAGCATCCAGACGCCAAAGATCAGCGCTGCAGGCACCAGAGCGCTCATCGCGACATTCATGCCATAGAAATTCGGAAGAGAATGCAGCGCCCGGCTATCGCCGCCCGCCGAAGCAAGCGCCCGCTGGCGCCCGAGGATGTAGCCGATCACCGATAGTCCGATCAGCAGTAAGACAAGCCACGAAACAGGCATGATCTCTCCGATTGTAGAGGTTGAAACATCTTGGGGGCTGCGTCGAAACGCAGCCCCCGTTTTCTTATCGATCCCTTGGAACCGATCTGGGGGCTGTGATTACATGCCCAGAGTTTTTTCGTCAGCGACCGCGCCTTGCGTGTCGGCCAGCTCGGGGTCGGCAACCAGACCGTATTCTGCCAGCGGGCCGTCGGAGCCTGCGATCTCATCAGCGATGAAGAATTCTGCGTATTCTTTCAGGCCGGGGATGACACCGATGTGGGCTTTCTTCACGTAGAAGAACAGCGGGCGCGATACCGGGTATTCGCCAGTTGCGATCGATTCAGTCGAAGGAACGATACCCGACATGGTGGCAACTTTCAGCTTGTCGGTGTTGTTCTCGTAGAAGGACAGACCGAAGACGCCGATGCCGTCTTTGTTGCTTTCGATGGAGGCCAGGGTTTCGGTGTAGTCACCGTCGATGTCGACCGATACGCCGTCGGTACGCAGAGCGATACAGGCTTTCTCAGCGGCTTTGTGCTTGGCCTTGTCGGTGTCGCCTTCAGCACCAGCGAGGAAGGCATCGAAGGCGCCAGTGGCTTCACAGCCAGCCAGAATGACTTTGTCTTCGAACACTTCACGGGTGCCGTGCTTGGTGCCGGGGATGTACGCGGCCAGATTCTGTGCAGGGTAGCTGGCGTTTACGTCGGCCCAGGTTTTGTTCGGGTTGGCAACCAGTGCGCCATCAACCAGAACCTTATCGGACAGGGCCAGGAACCAATCGGTCGGGGTGAATTCAAAGGTTTCACCCTGAATGTCAGAAGCAAATACGATGCCGTCGTAGCCGATGCGCACTTCGATGATGTCGGTGACACCGTTTTCGGCACAGGCTTTAACTTCTTTGTCTTTGATTTTGCGCGATGCGTTTGCAACGTCGACGGTGTTTTCGCCAACGCCTTCGCAGAAACGCTTCAGGCCAGCGGAGGATCCGCCCGATTCAACAACCGGGGTCGGGAAGTCGAAGTTTTCGCCAAAGGCTTCTGCTACGATCGACGCATAGGGCAGAACGGTGGACGAACCGGCTACCTGTACCTGATCACGGGCGGCAGCGGCGGTTGCGGATACGGCCGCGATGGCCAGGGTCGAGGCGGTCAGTTTCACGAACGACATGAAAAACTCTCCTGATTTCAGTCTCTGGGTCGTCCCCACGACGACCTCTGAAACGCATCTAAGCGTCTTGCGCGATGCTTTTGTGACGCTTGTGTAACAGCTGTATGACAGAGGTCGCCCTTTTCCGGGGCCACTGTCATACAAAGCCAAATAAAATAACCAAAATATTGTTTTTATTGCATAAATTTTTATTAGCATTATGCATTATTTGCGCGTCGAGATGGACGCAAACTGAAATAAATAGACAAATCAGGTTAGTTGTTGTGACACACTGCCGTGAAAAGCGCAGGACACACACCCTTTCGTAGGGGGTTTGTAACAATGACACTGAAATTCGAATCTCGAAACTGTGACGATGACGTGATTGCCGTGCTGAAACGGGGGAATTATGCCATCCGACGGCCTGACGTACTATTGCCGGATCATAGATCCAGCGGCAGCAATACGGAGAAGGTGCTGCCCTGCCCCTCCACACTTTGAATTTTTAAACGACCGCGATGGCGATTAACGATGTGTTTCACAATCGCCAGCCCCAGACCGGTGCCCCCCATTTCACGGGAGCGGTGGCTGTCGATGCGGTAAAACCGTTCGGTGAGACGCGGCAGATGCACCGCCTCAATGCCCGGACCACGATCAATCACATCCACCCGCACGCCTGCCCCCCGCAGAACCGGGTCGCGCGGGTTCTGTGAAAGGCGCAGGGTGACAGTGTTGTCGCGGCCGCCATATTTAATGGCGTTCTCCAGCAGGTTGGTGAACACCTGCCGCAGCTGATCATGATCGCCGGGAACGATCACGGGGCCATCTGGCAGCTGTCGGTCAATTGTAACATTCGCCTCCTCCAGAACTGGCCCCAGTCCGTTCAGCGTTTCAACCAGCAGCATGTTCAGGTCCAGCTGTTGCGACGGCCGCAGTCGCGCCTCTGCCACCACTTGGCTCAGCGATAACAGATCACTGACCAGACGGTTCATTCGGCTGGCCTCATTCGACATGATTGACAAGAAGCGGTCCCGCGCGCCCGCATCCGCAGCTGCCGGCCCTTGCAGGGTTTCGATAAACCCCATCAGCGCGGTCAGCGGCGTGCGCAGTTCATGGCTGACGTTGGCGACGAAATCACGGCGCATCTGGCCCATCGCCTCTGCTTGGCTAATATCCTCGAAACTGACCAGAACCCCACGGATTTCCCGCATGTCCACATAACCGCAGGTGACTCGGTAAGTCAGTTCATTGCGCACGTCCTGGCCCAGATAGCGCGCCTGTTGCTTGGCACGGGTCTGCTCGCAGCGTTCAATGGCTTCCAAAACGGACGGCTGCCGGATCACCGTGATAAGGTGCCGCCCAGACAACCCCTCTCCCAGCAGCGCCTCAACCTTGTCATTGGCACTAAGGATCCGGTCAGTGCCGACGATCAGCAGCGCCGGTTGCGGTAACGCCGCAAGAAGGGAATGCGCTGCAGTGATTTGATCCGATGGTCGCATGAGAAATAGGCCTTTATGAGGGGCAGAGAAGGTTCAGATGGGTTTCAGACCTGCGCGGAACCGGCGCATGTTGTTCTGATAGTGCAGCGCAGACCGCGTGAGGCCCGCAATGGCGGCTTCGTCCAACTGGCGCACCACCTTGCCCGGCGCGCCCATAACCAGCGAGCCATCGGGGATCTCTTTGCCTTCGGTGATCAGCGCACCCGCACCGATCAGGCAGTTTTTACCGATTTTGGCGCCATTCAGCACCGTCGCCCCCATTCCGATCAGGGAGTTATCGCCAATGACGCAGCCATGCAGCATCGCCTTGTGCCCGATGGTACAGTTCTGCCCGATGGTCAGCGGACAACCGGGATCGGTGTGCATCACCGTGTTTTCCTGCACGTTGCTGCCCTGACCAATGCGGATTTCCTCATTGTCACCACGAATAGTGCAGCCGAACCAGACCGATGCACCGCTTTCGACCACTACATTGCCAATCACATTGGCATCCGGCGCAATCCAGACATCGCCATCCTCAGCCAGACGCGGCGCAAGGCCATCAAGAGCGTAGAGTGTCATTGCAAATCCTCAAATTCGGCCTGAAGACTGCGCACATGTTCCATCAACGCAGGTTGCTGCAACCGGCGCAGGCGGGTGGCGGCGACGATGGTTTTCAGATCCTCTGCAGTCTTTTCCAGATCATCATTGACCAGCACATAATCATAACTGCCCCAATGACTGATCTCGTCCCAGCTTTTCTGCATCCGCTTGGCGATCACCTCTTCGCTGTCCTGACCTCGATTGACCAGACGACGGTGCAGTTCCTTGATCGACGGCGGCAGGATAAAGATCGACAGCGTGTGCGGCGCCAGCGAGGACTGGCAAATTTGCTGTGCGCCCTGCCAGTCGATGTCAAACAGCACATCTTCGCCCGCTTCAATCGCGGCCTGCACCGGCCCCTTGGGGGAGCCGTAGAAATTACCGAAAACATGGGCATGTTCCAGCATTTCGCCGTCCGCCACATCACGCTTGAAGTGATCTTCGGTCAGGAAGTGGTAATGCACCCCGTCCTCTTCGCCCGGACGCGGCTGACGGGTGGTGGCGGATACCGAGAAACGGATCGTCGGATCCCACTCGCGCAGGTGACGCGTCAGGGTGGATTTGCCTGCACCAGAGGGTGAAGACAGGATAATCAGCAGGCCGCGGCGGTTTTGGGTGGCCTCGGGGGCAGTCATTTTGGGTTACTCCACATTTTGGACTTGTTCACGCATCTGATCGATCACCGTTTTCAGGTCCAGACCAATGCGTGTCAGCGCAGTGTTCTGGGATTTAGAACACAGCGTGTTGGCTTCGCGGTTGAACTCCTGCATGAGGAAGTCCAGCTTGCGGCCAACGGGTTTTGTTACATTTAACAGATCACGCGCCGCTGCGATGTGCGCGCGCAGACGATCCAATTCTTCGGTCACGTCGGATTTCACCGCGATCAGCGCCATCTCCTGCGCCAGACGGTCTTCATCCATCGTGTCCACATTTTGCATTACGCGGGTCAGGGCGCTGCGCAGCACATCCTCCATCGCAACCTTGCGGTCGCCAATCGCAGCCTCTGCCTGATCGGTCAGCGTCTCAATCTCATCCACCGCGCGGGTCAGCACCTGATGCAGCGCCCTGCCTTCGGTGGCGCGCATGTCCGTGAAAGCCTGCAGGATCGCCGGAAATTCTGCCAGCAACGCGGCAGAGAGCGCCTTTGTCTCATCCTCGCTACTGGCCTGTTCCATTACGCCACGTTGGGCCATCAAATCAGCAGCCGTCATTGGGGCGAGTTCCACACCCTGTGCGGCGGCGCGAGCGGTGATCTGGGATAACGCGATCAGCGTGCTGTCCAGAACGGACGCGTTCAGCACTTGCACGCTGCCGGTTTCCTCACGTTGGATTCGCAGCGACAGCGTGACATTGCCACGGCCCAAGGCAGTCCCAAGCTGGCCGCGCAGAGCGGTCTCCAATCCCTCGATCCAGTCAGGCACCCGCAGGCGCAGATCCAGACCTTTGGCGTTTACTGACCGCAGTTCCCACGTCCAGCTGTGCGGCGCCAGAGCGCCCTTGCCTGAGGCAAATCCCGTCATCGACTGCAGCACTTGCGATCTCCTTCTGTTTCGCGCCCGTTATGGCCCTGTTGCGCGAGGTCGGGCAAGAGGATTGCGGCAGCAGGCAGTATTTATCTGTACCACTGTGGCGCGCCATTATGGCCGCGATTAACCAGCCCACCGGATTTAGCGCAAATTTGCAGAAAACTGTGACAGGTTAACTCATCAGTAACCTTTGCTGCGTTAAGGATTCTTTAACCACCATCAGCGATGAGGCTGACACCTGATCCGCTGCGCAGACTGGGGGACATATAATGGGCGTAACGGATTAGGGTCGCAGAATGTTTAACATGAGCAAAGCAGCAGCGCAGGGCGCAGCGACAGATCGGGGGAACGTGCTAGAGATGACACCTTTTTTGAACTCAGGACACTTCCCCGAACTGGCGGAGCTGGACGCCTATTGGCACGCCAAACGACGGGCCGATCGGGGCACCGCAGGCTTGCCTGCGCGTGCCGATATTGACCCACGCGGTATTGTCGGCGCGCTGGCAAACAGTTTTATCCTTGAACGGCTAGAGGAGGGCATGTTCCGCCTGCGTTTGGCAGGACATGCGCTGAACGATCTGATGGGAATGGAGGTGCGCGGAATGCCCCCCACCGCTCTGTTTTCCAATCGCCACCAAGGCGAACTCAACACCTTATGCGAGGCGGTCTGCACCCAACCCGCGCTTTTACAGGCGGAGGTCAGCGCCACCCGTGGCCCCGGCAAGCCTGCGCTGGAGGGACGGCTGGCGCTCTGGCCGTTGCTGGATGATCAGGGCTACACAACGCGCCTTCTGGGCGGGATCAGTTACCGCGGTTCTGTGGGGGCTGCACCGCGTTCGTTGCAACTGGTGTCGCACCGGCTGCGGATGCTGGAAACAGCCAGCATTTTGCCGCCGCCATTGCCCGCACCTTATAAGACAAATACTGCCACGTCTGCCGACCCAACGCCTGAAGGTTTCGCCGAAGGCCCCCTGCCCTTCGGTCATGCCACCACGCGCGACGCATCTAAACGCCCCAGCCATCTGCGACTGGTGAGCGAGACAAAACCGAAAACCTAGCGCGCTCAAAAATGAAAAACGCCCCGGAGAGACCGGGGCGCTTTGGATCATTTTTGCAAATCACCGTTGCGCGCTTAGCTGGCCTTTGCCTGCTTTTCCTGACGCAGCGTGGACAGTTCTTCGGCCACGAGGAAAGCCAGTTCCAGCGATTGGCTGGCGTTCAGGCGCGGGTCACATGCTGTGTGGTAGCGGGCTGACAGATCCTCTTCGGTCACAGCACGCACGCCGCCGGTGCATTCGGTGACATCCTGCCCGGTCATCTCGAAATGCACACCACCCGGCACGGTTCCTTCGGCGCGATGGATCTGGAAGAATTCCTGCACCTCCGTCAGAACCGATTGGAATGGGCGGGTTTTATAACCTGTGGCGGATTTGATGGTGTTGCCGTGCATCGCGTCACAGGTCCAAAGCACGTTGGCACCCTCTTCCTCAACCGCTTTGATCAGGCGCGGCAAGTGATCAGCGACCTGACCGGCACCGAAACGGGCGATCAGGGTCAGGCGACCTGCCTCGTTTTCAGGGTTCAGCTTGGCCATCAGAACCTTCAGATCCTCGGCTGTGGTGGTCGGGCCACATTTCAGACCGATCGGGTTCAGTACACCACGGGCAAATTCAACGTGCGCGCCGTCGGGCTGACGAGTACGGTCGCCGATCCAGATCATATGGCCAGACCCCGCCAGCCACTTGCCAGAAGTCGAGTCTTCACGCGTCAGCGCCTCTTCATACTCCAGCAGCAGCGATTCATGGCTGGTGTAGAAATCCACGGTTTGCAGCGTGTGCGCCATATCGCTGTCAACACCTGCAGCCCGCATAAAGTCCAGCGTGTCGCTGATGCGGTTGGCCATATCGCGATATTTGGCGGCGTTTTCGCCCTCAGTGAAACCCAGCGTCCATTTGTGCACCTGATGCACATCCGCATAGCCGCCGGTTGAAAACGCGCGCAACAGGTTCAGCGTTGCAGCGGCCTGTGTGTAGGCCTGCAGCATTTTCTTAGGATCAGGAATACGGGCCTCGGAGGTGAAGTCCAGCTCGTTGATGATGTCACCACGGTAGCTGGGCAGTTCCACGCCATCGATGGTTTCTGTCGGGGCCGAACGCGGCTTGGCGAACTGACCGGCCATGCGCCCAACCTTTACCACCGGCACCTTGGCGCCATAGGTCAGCACCATCGCCATCTGCAGCATTACTTTGAAAGTGTCGCGAATCCCGTTGGCGGAAAACTGTTCAAAGCTCTCGGCGCAATCGCCACCCTGTAGCAGAAATGCTTCGCCGCGTGACGCGGCGGCCAGCTGTGACTTCAGTTTGCGGGCCTCACCGGCAAAAACCAGCGGCGGATAGTTCGACAACTGCCCTTCAACGGCATTCAAAGCGGCTTGATCCGTGTAATCAGGCATCTGAATACGCGGTTTGCCGCGCCAGTTGGATTTTTGCCAGTCGTTCATGCGATCCTCCGGTCGGGTATTTAGGCGTTGCGGTTCTATAGCTGCAATCGACGATGGAGGCCATGAAAAACAGCGCCCAAAACAGATATGAAATTTATATGAAATCTCTGCTGGAAACGCGCGCAAATCACGGTTAAGAGGCGAAAAATACAGTCCTGAACATCATCGTTCATCTGTACTATTGTGTGACATCAAGGGTCTGTCTAAGCTATGCTGTTACGTGGCGTCGTTTCTTCGATCGGGCGCCACATATAAGCATCGCACACCAGATCACCCATTCCAAGGACGTCTAAATGGAAACAACCCGCCCCGCCCGTGCCGGCCGCAGCGAAGGTGACACCCCGATCAAGGTTGTCTTTGTGCTGCTGGAACAGTTTACGCTGCTGCCCTTTGCCTCGGCCTTGGATTGCTTGCGGATCGCCAACTATACGGCCGGCAAGGAGCTGTATTCCTGGGAATTGCAGGGCGAAGGCGGAGAAAGCGTTACCTCTTCGGCTGGCGTGGCGTTCAATCTGGACAACGACTTGGGTGAATTGGGGCGGGATGACCGGCTGCTGCTGTGTGGCGGCGTGAATGTGCGCCAGAACACCTCCAAGCGGTTGGTTTCATGGCTGCGCCGCGAGGCGCGCAAGGGCATTGTGGTCGGCAGCCTCTGCACCGGCGCCTACAGCCTCGCGCATGCTGGCTTGTTGGATGGCAAGCGGGCGACAATTCACTGGGAACATCAGGACAGCTTCGAGGAGGAGTTTGTCGATGTTGAGCTGACCAAATCGGTTTTCGTGATTTCCGGCAACCGGATGACAGCGGCGGGCGGCACGGCTTCGCTTGACCTGATGCTGTCACTGATCGCTTCTGACCACGGTGAAGAGCTGGCGAACGCGGTAGCCGACCAGTTGATATATTCGTCAATCCGCACTGATCAGGACCCGCTGCGCCTGTCAGTGCCGACGCGGATCGGCGTACGCCATCCGAAACTGTCACAGGTCATCCAGATGATGGAAGCCAACATGGAAGAGCCGATCAGCCCCTCCCTGCTGGCCAAAGAGGTTGGCATGTCCACGCGTCAGCTGGAACGCCTGTTCCGCCGCTACCTGAATCGCAGCCCGAAGCGATATTATATGGAACTGCGCCTGCAAAAGGCGCGCAATCTGTTGATGCAGACGGATATGAGTGTGATCAACGTGGCGCTGGCCTGCGGCTTTGCTTCGCCTTCTCATTTCTCCAAATGCTACCGGTCACATTACAACACCACCCCCTACCGCGAACGCGGCAGCCAGACCGTTCGTACGCCAGAGTGATCTGATCACACGCTATTGGCTAAGAAAACAGATCAGCGGCGCGACAAACGATAGAGCGCGCCGTTCCCCTCGCTCAGAAACCACAACGCCCCATCAGGGCCGACGCGCACATCGCGCACACGGTTGGTTTCCGGTGTCTGGATGCGTGCCTCGGAAAATCCTGCATCCGCGCTGCCAAACGCCCCCCCAAACACGCCGCCCACCTGTCCACGACCGCGACCACTGAGGCGGGCGATATGATCCAGCTTCAATGATCCGACAAACAAATCTCCGCGCCATTCGGGGAACATCTCCCCGCGATTGATCGCCAAACCAGAGGGCGCTATGGAGGGATCCCAGTAATATTGTGGCTGCTGCATGCCACGCTTTGCAGTGCCCTCGCCGATCTTGCGGCCACTGTAATGACGACCATAGGAAATCACCGGCCAGCCGTAATTCGCACCGGCCTCAATCCGGTTGACCTCATCACCGCCACGGGCGCCATGTTCCGACGTCCACAGCTGACCGCTGTCGTCCAGCGCCGCCCCTTGCGGGTTGCGATGGCCAAGGCTCCAGATTTCTTGCCGTCCCTTACGACGCATGTTGAACGGATTGCCATCCGGCACCCGGCCCTCTTGTGTCAAACGCAGCACTTTGCCCCAGAGCGATCCAACATCCTGTGCCACATCACGCACACCCATATCGCCGATGGTCAGGAAAAGGTAATCCCGACCCTGCAAAACCAAACGTCCGCCAAAATGGCGACCGGTATCGCTGCCGCGAAAATCGCTGAAAATCTGCTGCAAGCCTTGCAGTTTTGTCGCCTTGGGCCGCAGTGTGGCGCGACTGATCGCAACACCGGCCCCACCTGCCATATGGCGGCTATAGCTGAGGTAAATCAGGTTTGATTGCGCATAATCCGGCGCGACGACCACATCCAGCAACCCACCCTGTCCGATCGCTGCCACCGCCGGCAAACCGCTGATCGCAGTCACGTCGCCCTCAGGGGAAATCCGCAGCAGCCGACCATCGCGCTCTGTGACCAGCATGGCGCCATCCGGCAGAAAGGCCAGCGACCACGGTACATCAAACCCTTCGGCAATCTGATCAATACGGTAACGCACCGCCTCCGCCTGCCCTGCGCTGGGCAGCCCGAACGACAACGTCGCAGCGCCAGCAGCGCAGCCCCGCAACAGACTGCGACGGGTCAGGGTTTCGGCCCTTTGAGATCTTCGACCTGGCATAGCGACCTCCTCGCCTTTAGCTGCGTCGGATCGGGAACCATGGAAAAATTGTCTACAAATAATAGACCTATGATAGCACACTTTCTGCGCTGCCTTAAGATAGAGCACCGCATGTTTGCGACTCCTCGTGCACCCCATGCAGCAGAACCGACATCCTCGGACGGCCTTGCGACCAAAAGGCATGCTATATCCCTTATTTTTACGGTATTTTCCCGTCTCTCCGCGCTTTTCTTTTCTGAATCGCAGGGATAGTGTCGACTCCAGCATTAGACTGCCAACTTGGGAGAAGATCATGAAAAAGTTTTTGATGGCGTCGGCCGCGACCGCACTTATGGCCGGCGGCGCGATGGCAGATGACCACAGCGTTAAGCTGGGCATCATGCTGGGTTTCACCGGCCCGATTGAATCGCTGACGCCTGCAATGGCGGCCGGCGCAGAACTGGCAATGACAGAGGTCAGCGAAAGTGGCAAGCTGCTGGGCGGCAAGAAGGTCATGCCTGTACGCGCCGACTCGACCTGTGTCGATTCCGGTGCCGCTGCGGCGGCTGCAGAACGTCTGGTCACATCCGATGGCGTCAAGGGCATCATGGGGGCCGACTGTTCCGGCGTAACCGGCGCGGTTCTGTCGAACGTTGCGCTGCCGAACGGCGTTGTGATGATTTCACCTTCCGCAACCTCGCCCGCACTGTCGTCGGCCGAAGATGACGGCCTGTTCTTCCGCACCGCCCCTTCTGATGAACGTCAGGGTCAGGTTCTGGCTGAGGTTCTGAAAGAGCGCGGCATCGAAGAAGTCGCCGTAACCTACACCAACAACGACTACGGCAAGGGCCTGTCCGACAGTTTTGCCAAATATTTCGTTGCAAACGGTGGCACCATCACCAGCACCACCGCGCACGAAGACGGTAAGGCTGACTATTCTGCCGAAGTGGGCGCACTGGCAGCGGCTGGTGGCGACGCACTGGTTGTTGCGGGCTACGTTGACCAGGGTGGCCCCGGCGTTATCCGCGCAGCACTGGACACCGGTGCCTTTGATACCTTCGTACTGCCTGATGGGATGATCGGTGCCGGTCTGGAAGAGAAATTCGGCAGCGAAATCGACGGTTCCATCGGGACCACGCCCGGCAGCGACGCTGCCGATAGCACCATGGTAAAAGACAAGGTTGCCGCAACAGGCGAAGACGTAACCGGCCCCTATATCGGCGAAAGTTACGACGCAGCCGCGCTGATCCTGCTGGCCATGCAGGCGGCAGGTTCGGTTGAGCCGGGTGAATACAAATCCAAGATCGAAATGGTCGCAAACGCACCGGGTGAAAAAATCGGCGCCGGTGAACTGGCCAAAGGTCTGGAAATTCTGGCTGCTGGTGGTGACATCGACTACGTTGGTGCGACCGCTGTGGAGTTGATCGGCCCCGGCGAAGCAGCCGGTGGCTACCGCGAAATCGAACTCAAAGGTGGCAAGATCGAAACGGTTAAGTTCCGTTAATCCGATCACTTTCTTGTAATCCCAGTCAGCCCGGCCACTGTGCCGGGCTGTGCTATATCAACAACGGTGCAAAACGCACCAAGACGGGGGACGCTGATGATCGTCGTAGAAGACGTCCATAAGCATTTCGGGGGATTTCGCGCGGTAAATGGCGCGTCACTCACCATTGAGACAGGCTCCATCACCGGGCTGATCGGCCCGAATGGGGCGGGCAAGACCACTTTGTTCAACACCATTGCGGGCGTGTTGCCGCCGACTTCGGGCCGTATCCTGATGGATGGCGAAGACATCACTGGTCTGGCGCCACATGAACTGTTCCACAAGGGCCTACTGCGGACCTTTCAGATTGCGCATGAGTTTTATTCGATGACCTGCCGCGAAAACCTGATGATGGTGCCGGGTGGCCAGTCGGGCGAAACACTGTGGAACACATGGTTTGGCCGCAAACGCATCGCCGATGAGGAACGCGCCCTGCGCGCCAAAGCCGATGAGGTGCTGGAATTCCTGACCATCAGCCACATTGCCGACCTGAAGGCGGGCGAAATTTCCGGCGGCCAGAAAAAACTGCTGGAACTGGGGCGCACTATGATGGTGGACGCCAAGATCGTGTTTCTGGATGAGGTGGGCGCTGGTGTGAACCGCACCCTGCTTTACACGATTGCAGACGCGATCAAGCAGTTGAACGAAGAACGTGGTTACACCTTTGTGGTGATTGAACACGATATGGATTTCATCGAACGCCTCTGCAATCCGGTCATCTGCATGGCCGAAGGCAAGGTTCTGGCCGAGGGCACCCTGGCCGAGATCAAGGCGAACGAACAGGTGATCGAGGCCTATCTGGGCACCGGCCTGAAAAACAAGGACAAAGTGGGCGCATGAGTACCGAAAACGCGTTCCTGATCGGCGACGGAATGACCGGCGGCTATGGCAAATCCGGCCCCGACATTCTGCACGATTGCACCATCGCGGTGAACAAGGGTGAAATCGCCGTCATCGTCGGCCCCAACGGCGCGGGCAAATCCACCGCGATGAAGGCCACCTTTGGCATGCTGAACCTGCGTCAGGGATCGGTCCGTCTGGACGGGCGTGACATCACCGACCTGACCCCGCAGGCCCGTGTGGCGGCTGGCATGGGGTTTGTACCGCAGACATCGAACATCTTCACCTCGATGACGGTGGAGGAAAACCTTGAGATGGGTGCCTTCATCCGCAGGGACGATTTCCGCGACACCATCGCGCAGATCTACGACCTGTTCCCGATCCTGAAGGAAAAACGCAATCAGGCGGCGGGTGAATTGTCCGGCGGTCAGCGTCAGCAGGTGGCCGTGGGCCGCGCGCTGATGACCCAGCCCAAGGTGCTGCTGCTGGATGAGCCGACCGCAGGCGTTTCCCCCATCGTGATGGACGAGCTGTTTGACCGCATCATCGAGGTGGCGCGCACGGGTATTTCTATCCTGATGGTGGAACAGAACGCCCGCCAAGCGCTTGAGATCGCAGACAAAGGCTATGTCCTTGTCACCGGCCGCAACGCCCACACCGGAACCGGCAAGGACCTGCTGGCTGATCCGGAAGTGCGCCAATCTTTCCTAGGGGGTTAAACCATGGACTTCCTGAACGCCCTTGTGGTGCTGTCCAACTTTGTGCTGATCCCGGCCGTTGCTTATGGCAGCCAGCTGGCGCTTGGCGCGCTTGGCGTGACGCTGATCTACGGCATCCTGCGCTTTTCAAACTTTGCCCATGGTGACACCATGGCCTTTGGCACAATGATTGTTGTGCTGGTGACCTACCTGTTTCAGAGCTGGGGCATCAGCCTTGGCCCGCTGCCCACTGCGCTATTGGCGCTGCCCTTTGGCATTCTTGGCTGTATGCTGCTGGTGCTGTTTACTGACCGCGCGGTCTATCGGTTCTATCGCCAGCAAAAGGCCAAGCCTGTCGTGCTGGTCATCGTGTCGATGGGCGTGATGTTCATCATGAACGGTCTGGTGCGTTTCATCATCGGACCCAACGATCAGCGCTTTGCCGATGGTGAGCGTTTCATCATCTCTGTACGTGAGTTTAAACAGTTGACCGGCCTGTCCGAAGGTCTGGCGATCCGCACCACCCAAGGCATCACCGTTGTGACCGCCTTGGTCGTGGTGACACTGTTGTTCTGGTTCCTGAACCGTACCCGCACCGGAAAATCCATGCGTGCCTATTCCGATAACGAGGATCTGGCGCTGTTGTCCGGTATCAACCCCGAACGTGTTGTTCTGTATACATGGCTGATCGTTGCCGCGCTGGCCACTGTGGCGGGCACCCTTTACGGTCTGGACAAGACGTTCAAACCCTTCACCTATTTCCAGCTGCTGCTGCCGATCTTTGCCGCCGCTATTGTGGGTGGCCTTGGCAATCCGCTGGGCGCCATCGCTGGCGGTTTTGTCATCGCTTTTTCCGAGGTGACGATTACCTACGCATGGAAAAAAGTGCTGAAGTATTTACTGCCGGAAAATCTGGAACCCTCCAGTCTGATGCAGTTGATTTCCACCGACTATAAATTCGCTGTCAGCTTTGCGATCCTTGTGATCGTCCTGCTGTTCAAGCCGACCGGTCTGTTCAAAGGAAAATCGGTATGAGCGAGACAACAAAAAACATCGCCCTCTTTGCCCTCGTCGCCGGTCTGTTCATTGCAACCGGCATGATGCAGAGTTGGAACGCCTCGCTCACCATCCTGAACATGGCACTGATCAGTGCGATCATGGCACTGGGGGTGAACCTGCAATGGGGCTTTGCCGGACTGTTCAACGTGGGTGTCATGGGGTTTGTCGCCCTTGGTGGTCTGGCCACCGTGCTAATCGGCGCCAAACCGGTTGAAGGCGCGTGGACCGCTGGCGGTTTCCAGATTCTACTGGCCCTGGTGCTGGGCGCGGCGACCATCGTGGCGGCCATTCTGGCCTACGCCAAACTGCCTGCAGGCCGCATACGCAACATTGGCGTTCTGGCGATCTTGCTGGTCGGCTTCTTCGTCTACCGTGCTGTGTTCGATCCCGGCGTCGCAGCGGTCGAGGCGATCAATCCCGCGACCAACGGCAACCTTGGTGGTTTGAACTGGCTGGCGGCCGCGCGCGACAGTTCCGTGCGTCAGGCGGATCTGTTTGTTCTGCTGGCATGGCCCGTGGGCGGACTACTGGCGGCGGGTGCGGCGTGGATCATCGGCAAAACCGCCCTTGGTCTGCGATCCGATTACCTCGCCATTGCGACGTTGGGCATTGCCGAAATTATCATTGCCATCATGAAAAATGAGGACTGGCTGGCCCGCGGCGTTAAAAACGTGTCCGGCCTGCCGCGGCCGGTGCCTTATGAGGTGACGCTGCAGGACAGCGCCAGCTTTGTAGACCGCGCTGCGGGGCTTGGTCTGGATGCCACCACCGCCTCCACCCTTTGGGTCAAAACGCTTTACGCGGGGCTGTTTGCGGTTGTGCTGATCCTCTTGTTGGTGATGGCGCAGGCGGCGTTAAAATCCCCATGGGGCCGAATGATGCGCGCCATTCGCGACAATGAGGTTGCAGCGCAGGCGATGGGCAAGGATGTGACGAAACGGCATCTGCAAATCTTCATCCTTGGCTCTGCCATCTGTGGCATTGCGGGCGCGATGATGACGACGCTGGACGGCCAGCTGACACCCGGCACTTATCAACCGCTGCGCTTTACCTTCCTGATCTGGCTGATGGTCATCGTTGGCGGGTCCGGCAACAACTTCGGTGCAGTTCTTGGGGGGTTCCTGATCTACTTCCTGTGGATTCAGGTAGAACCGATGGGGGCGTGGCTGATTGGGGTGCTGACCTCTGGTTTGGCCGATGGCAATCCCGTGAAAGAACACCTGCAAGGCGGCGTCGCCTATATGCGCCTGATGACGATGGGGGTTGTCCTGCTGTTGGTGCTAAGGTTCAGCCCACGCGGTCTGATCCCCGAGAAGTAAAAACACCACACGAAACGAAAAAGGCCTCCCATTGCGGGAGGCCTTTTGTGTTGGGCCGACCAGTCTATCGTTTATCTCAACAACGCCGAAACAGGCGCCAGCGCAACGCGCGATGCGCGATCCTGCAACCCCCAAAGGAGCAGCGCAGAAATCGTTTCTGGCTGCAACCGGCCAACCATAACAACACCCTCGGGCTGTTGACGCGCCTTGAACGCCGCCTGATCAAGGAAACGGCGCATCACCGCCGCGCTTTGCCCATTGCCATCAAAATCACGGAAGACAGAGGCGGACGCGACGCCGTTTTTGCGCGCCAGCTTTTGCGCTGTGTTAAGGCCCTTGGCAAAAAAGACTGCGCCGTGGCCGCTTTCCTGCAAAACGGCGCTGACCTGATCCGACACGGCTTTATCCGATTGCAGACCGGTGTCATCGCCTTCCATCACGGCGACCACCTCCGGCAATTCACGCAAACCAGCGCGCAGTAGGGTTTCGGTATCGGCCGCCGTTGCACCCACAGGAATATCGCTCAGCGCCAGAACCTCAAAGCCAGCCGCGCGGTAGGTTTCCATCCGCGCCAGCGCTTCGGGGCTGGTGACATCCACGGCAAAGCTCAACGGATAAGGGAAGGCAGACAGCGCCTCCACTCCCAGCGCGGTGTCGCCACGATCCAGCAGGATAATCGACATCAGCGGTTTGTTGTCAGGGTTTGCAAAGGGAACAGCGTATTTCTGCAACGGCGGCACATCCGCCATTTCTTCAACAGGTGCAGCGCCCCCTTCCAGCGCGTCGTCATCTGTCAGACGGGTGGCCGGGGTGCCGATACGCGGCGTGACCTCTACTGTTTCGCCAACCTTGGGCAGCGCACTGGCCTCTGGCCGTACGGGAGCCTCATCCTCTGGGATCTCAACAATCACAGCAGGCTCTCGCTGTGTTCCTACCTCGGGACGCGGGATGTTTGTGATTGCGGGCGCGGTGTCTGCTGACGCCTCAGGCGCATCCGGCGCGGCCATTTCAGCGGGTGGTGCCTCGGCCTCCGGCACCTCTGTAGCGGTGGGATCGGGACGCTGCGGATCATCTGCGGATGTTTCTGGCGCGGCATCGGCATTCACCGAAACTTCAGGCGCCGCAGGTACGCCCGTCTGAGCCGGAGCGTCCTCAACTGCGGCGACCTCAGCGGCTGGTGCTTCTGCGGTATCGCCATCTGGCTTGTCGGGCGTTTCATCAGCAACCGCTGGCCCGGTTTCCAGAACAGCTTCAGACACGCCCTCAGGCGCGCTGTCCTCTTGCTGCGCCGTACCGGGTTCCAACGGTTTTTCCATTACAGGATCTGCCGCTGGCACCTCTGTCGGCGCACTTAGATTTGCGTTGATATTTGCATTTTCCGGCAGCGGCGCATTGAGCGTCTGCATCACCGATACTGTTGCAACCCCACCCAAGGCCACCACTGTGCCCAAGAGAAATCCACCAATCGTGCCCCGTGCCACGTCTGCCCCCTCATGATCTGCGATTAGGTCGTTTTCCGACCCTTTGACGCCCCTGCCCCCCTTGACGCTGGGGCGCAAGCCTGAACAAGTATACCGCGACTGAGGGGGCACACCAGCCCCTGCCAAGAACAAAGATGGGCGCGATGCTGCTTCTGATCGATAATTACGACAGTTTTACCTATAATCTGGTTCATTACTTGGGCGAATTGGGCGCCGAAGTGGTGGTCAAACGCAATGACGCACTGGACGTGCAAGAGGCGATGGGCATGAATCCCACCGGCATCCTCTTGTCGCCTGGCCCCTGTGACCCTGATCAGGCGGGCATCTGTCTGGCGCTGACAGAGGCGGCGGCGGAAACCAGAACCCCCTTGATGGGGGTGTGTCTGGGCCATCAGACCATCGGTCAGGCCTTCGGCGGGAACGTGGTGCGCTGCCATGAGATTGTACATGGCAAGATGGGCACAATGCACCACGACAACCTCGGCCTGTTCAAAGGTCTGCCCAGCCCGTTTGAGGCGACGCGCTACCACTCGCTGGTGGTAGAACGCGAAACCCTGCCAGAGTGTCTGGAAATCACTGCCGCGCTGGAAGATGGCACCATCATGGGCCTGCAGCACCGCGACCTGCCCATTCAGGGCGTGCAATTCCACCCGGAATCGATTGCGTCAGAGTATGGGCATAAACTGCTGCAGAACTTCCTCGACATCATGAAGGCCCCGGCATGAAAATGACTGACAGTGCTTCGCAAATCAAACCGCTGATTTTCGCCGCCTCAGAAGGCCCGCTCAGCCGTGCACAGGCCGATATGGCGTTTGAGATCATGTTCGAGGGCGCTGCAACCCCCGCGCAAATCAGCGGTCTGTTGATGTCCATGCGTGCCCGTGGTGAATCAGTGGCCGAATACGCCGCAGCCGCCGCACAGATGCGCGCCAAATGTGTGCCCGTGACCGCGCCCGAAGGCGCGATTGACATCGTCGGCACTGGCGGTGACGGCATCGGCACGCTGAATATCTCCACCGCGGCCGCTTTTGTTGTGGCGGGCACAGGTGTGCCGGTTGCCAAACACGGCAACCGCAACCTCAGTTCTAAATCCGGCGCAGCTGACGCGCTGAGCGAGCTGGGCATCGATGTGATGGTGCAGCCTGATGTGGTCGAACGTGCCATTTCGCAGGCGGGCATCGGCTTCATGATGGCACCGATGCACCATCCAGTGATGAAACACGTGATGCCGGTGCGTCAGGAGCTGGGCTGCAAGACGATTTTCAATATCCTTGGCCCGCTGACCAACCCTGCCGGCGTGAAACGCCAGCTGACCGGCGCCTTTGCGCTGGATCTGATTTTCCCGATGGCAGAAACACTGCTGGATCTGGGCAGCGAAAAAGCCTGGCTGGTGCACGGATCAGACGGCACGGATGAACTGACCATCACCGGCACCACACAGGTTGCCGTGTTGGATCAGGGCACAATCACCCCGCTGGAGGTCCATCCGGAGGATGCCGGCCTGCCCGTGCATCGCCTGCGCGACATCCTTGGCGGATCCCCCACAGAAAACGCTATTGCAATGCGCGCATTGCTGGCCGGTGAAAAGGGTGCCTACCGTGACGCGGTTCTGCTGAATTCTGCCGCCGCGCTGATCGTTGCGGATAAGGTGAGCACCCTCAAAGAAGGTGTTGAAATTGCTGCTGAAAGCATCGACAGCAGCAAAGCCATGCAGGCGGTTGAGAAACTGGCCGCCCTTACCACAGCTTGAAGGAAAACGCCGATATGAGCACCGGAACCGTTCTGGACAAAATCAAAGCCTACAAGCTAGAAGAAGTCGCCTCCGACAAAGCGGCCAAACCGCTGGCAGAGGTCGAGGCAGAGGCCCGCGCCGCCTCACCCGTGCGCCCCTTTGGAGAGGCACTGGCAAAGGCCAACAGACAGGGCTACGGCCTGATTGCCGAAGTGAAGAAAGCCAGCCCTTCCAAGGGTTTAATCCGTGAGGACTTCAATCCTCCTGAATTGGCAAAGGCCTATGAAGACGGCGGCGCAACCTGCCTGTCCGTGCTGACCGACACCCCCTCTTTTCAGGGTGCCAAAGACTTTCTGGTCGCCGCCCGCAATGCGGTGAGCCTGCCGGTTCTGCGTAAGGATTTCATGTATGACACCTATCAGGTGGCCGAGGCCCGTGCGCTTGGCGCCGACTGCATCCTGATCATCATGGCCTCCGTCTCTGATACGCAGGCGGCAGAACTGGAAACTGCGGCGTTTGACTGGGGCATGGACGCCCTGATCGAAGTGCATGACGCCGATGAGCTGGAGCGCGCCACGCTACTGAAATCGAATCTCATCGGCATCAACAACCGCAATTTGAAAACCTTTGAAACCACGCTGGACACCACCCGCCAGCTGTCAAAACTGGTGCCCGCAGATCGGATGCTGGTCAGTGAAAGCGGCCTCAACACCCCCGAAGATCTGGCCGACATGGCCCGTTTCGGCGCCCGCACCTTCCTGATTGGCGAAAGCCTGATGCGCAACGACGACGTCGCCAGCGCCACCCGTCGCCTGCTGGCGAACCCTTTGACTGCGTCGGGGATGTAAGCATGCCTGGCCTCACCCATTTTGACGCCAAGGGCGACGCCCATATGGTCGATGTTTCCGACAAGGCCGTGACCAGCCGGATCGCCACCGCGGCGGGCTGGATCCGCATGGCGGACGCGACATATCAGATGATCGCCAATGGCACCGCGAAAAAAGGTGACGTGCTGGGGGTAGCCCGTCTGGCCGGCATCATGGGGGCCAAGAAGACGCCTGACCTCATCCCATTGTGCCACCCCCTGCCGGTGACGAAAGTGTCCGTCGACCTGACCCTTGACCCCGATCTACCCGGCGTGCGGGTGGAGGCAACGGTGAAAACCACTGGCCAAACGGGCGTCGAAATGGAGGCATTGACCGCGGTCTCCACCGCATCACTCACGGTGTACGACATGATCAAAGCCGTTGATAAGGCGATGGAAATTGGTGGAATTCATGTAACGCTGAAAGACGGCGGCAAATCTGGCCGCTACATCGCGGAATGACCTCGTCATGATCCCTGTCGCCGACGCCCTTGCCCATCTATTCGCGCTGACACCTCGTTTGGGCAGCGAAACCCTACCGCTGGTGCAGGCCGCGGGACGCGTTTTGGCAGAAGATGTCGCGGCCAAGCGCACTCAACCGCCCTTCGCCGCTTCTGCGATGGACGGCTATGCGGTGCACCGCGATGAGGTTGCCATCGCCGCCTCCTTCACCGTGGTTGGCGAGGCGGCCGCTGGGCAGCGTTTTGATGGCACCATCGGGGCGGGTGAAGCCATCCGAATTTTCACCGGCGCGCCGCTACCTGATGGCGATTTTTTCGTCGTAATCCAAGAGGATGTGGATCGAAGCGCAGATACTTTCACAATTGCGCGAGACCCAGGCGCAAACGACAATATTCGCCCCGCAGGCGGCGATTTCACCAAAGGCACTGTGTTGAGCGCGCCGCGCATCCTCACCCCCGCGGACATTGCCATCTTGGCGGCGATGAACATCGCAGAGGTCCCCGTCGCCAAACGCCCTGATGTGGCGCTGATCTCCACCGGCAACGAATTGGTCATGCCGGGTGAGACACCGGGGCCGGATCAAATCATCGCTTCCAACACCTTTGGCCTTAAGGCGATGCTGGACCAACACGGCGCGCACTGCCGCATCCTGCCGATCGCCCGCGATGACGTGGACAGCCTGAAAATGGCCTTTGAACTGGCGCAGGGTGCTGATCTGGTGATTACCATCGGCGGGGCCTCCGTCGGCGATCACGATCTTGTTGCACCAGTTTTGGCAGACCTCGGCACTGAACGCAGCTTCTACAAAATCGCCATGCGTCCAGGCAAACCGCTGATGGCGGGCCAAATGGCCGCTGATCACGGTGGCGCGATGATGGTTGGCTTGCCGGGAAACCCTGTATCCGCAATGGTTTGCGGAGCGATCTTCTTACAACCTGTCGTGCGCGCAATGCAGGGTTTGCCGGCCGAATCTCAGCCGCGTAAAACCGCAACGCTCACCGCAGATCTGCGCTCAAACGGCCCGCGTGAACATTACATGCGGGGCCATGTGGCGAACGGTAACATCACAGTATTTGATCGTCAGGACAGCTCCCTCCTTTCGGTTTTGGCGGCAGCGAACGCACTGGTGGTGTGCCCACCAAATTCGGACGCGAAATCCGCTGGGTCAACGGTGGAATACATCGAATTTTAGACAACCGCTCATTCTGACCGCTTGACACAAAACGAGAACATGAGTAGAACAAACCCAAACCATCAGGCGAAGGGTGCGGTATATGTTGACGAAAAAACAACTGGATTTGCTACAGTTCATTCACAGTCGCGTGCAACACGACGGCGTGCCTCCATCGTTTGATGAAATGAAGGAGGCGCTGGATCTGCGGTCTAAATCTGGCATCCATCGTCTGATCACCGCGCTTGAAGAACGGGGATTCATCCGCCGCCTCGCCCACCGCGCCCGCGCGATTGAAATCGTGAAGCTGCCCGATAGCATGGGCGGTGACAGCGCAGCGGTGCGCCCGAAAGTGGTTGAGGACGACAACACAGCATCCCCTGAGGCGCCTGCATCCAGCCTGCTTAACGACCTGCATGCCTTAGAACTGCCCGTGATGGGCCGTATCGCCGCCGGTGTCCCAATCGAGGCGATTAGCGAAGTCAGCCATAATATCGCTGTGCCTGGCTCCATGTTATCGTCTGGCGGTGAGCACTATGCATTGGAGGTGCGTGGCGACTCGATGATCAACGCGGGCATCAATGATGGTGACGTGGTGATCATCCGCGAAACACGGACCGCAAACGATGGCGATATCGTTGTCGCACTGGTCGAAGATCAGGAAGCCACGCTGAAAACCCTGCGCCGCAAAGGCAGCTCCATCGCGCTGGAAGCTGCGAACCCGGCCTATAAAACCCGTACCCTGCCGTCGGATATGGTAAAGGTACAGGGCCGATTGGTCGGTCTTATCCGCAGTTATTGATGTGCGCTAGCGACCGACGTTGGGCCAGCGTGACCACAGCCGTTCTCCGCTAACCGCCCGATCTGTCACAATGAACGGCTGGGTTTTCAGGTCATAGATGGCAACGCTGCCAGTGGCGGACAGCGCAGCTGCGTCCCAAACCCTGCAGGGGAGAGCGACCTTCAGCCACTGATCGCTGATCATCCAATCATCAGTCTTGCACTCAATGCGTTGAGCTGCCCGTTTTCCCTTTGTTGCAAACAACTCCCCCTCTCCAATTGTCACCCGATCCGGCCAAAGTGCAGCAGCTTCGACCTGTGGGCGCGGACTGCCGTCGTTTTCCAGCCAGACCTCTGCGATGAAGCCCGCTCCGCGTGATGCTGATAAGGCCCTGCCTGCATCAGTCATCACACCAACCAAGGCGCCTTGGTCTGCGATCAGTATATCAGGGCGCGTGCCTTGTGCCCAAATTCCGAAAGCACAGGCCACAGGCAACAATCCCAGCCATCGCGCCCCGCCACGCCAAAGACATACGAACAAACCGCCAAAGCTCAGAACAGGCAGTACACCTGCCACGGGACTCGCAACATAGCGCACAGCAAGCGGGTGATCCGCGACCCGTTGTGCCACGGCCAAAATCCAATCAATGCCTGCGCCCATCGCCCAGAGCGGCATCGCCTCCATGCCGAAAGGCATCGCAAACACGGCAAGCACGGCCGCAGGCATCACAAAAAGCCCCATCAATGGCACAGTGGTTAAATTCGCGATCAAGCCTAGTTGAGACACCATATTGAAATGCGCCGCCGCAATTGGCGCGGTCGCCAGTCCCGCCACAGCTGAGGACAGAAACAGCGACAGCGCCCCACCCAACACAGGCACGCGCATCACCGCCGCCCCGCGCAACATTGAGAACACCACAACCAGTGATGTTGTCGCCGCAAAGGACATTTGAAATCCCGGGCTGACCAACGCCTCTGGCCGCAAGATCAAGACCACCAAGGCCGCCAGCGCCACGGCTCTTAACGTCAAGGCGCGGTGGTCCAGCATCACCGCAAGCAGTGCCATCGCCACCATGATGAACGCTCGCTCCGTCGCGATCGCGCCGCCGGAGAGGGCAAGGTATCCGGCGGCGGCAAAAAGGGCCGCGCCTGCGGACAGTTTTTTGATCGGCCAACGCAGTGCGATCCACGCGTGACACGACAGCAGTATCCGGATCAGCCAGAAAACAAATCCGCTGACCAGTCCCATATGCAGACCGGAAATAGCCAAGAGATGCGCCAGGTTTGAGCGACGCAAATCCTCCACCCGCGCCTCTGGCAGGGCCGATCGATCGCCAGTGATCAGCGCGACAGCAACCGCCCCCGTATCACCGGGCAATGCTGCGCGGATGCGCGCGCCGAACATCTGTCGCAGGCGGGATACCAAGGGGCCCTGCCCTGGCTGCAACAAGACCACCGGACTGCGCGTATATCCAATTGCGCCGAGACGCTGAAACCACGCATGGCGGCGAAAATCGAACCCGCCCGGCTCGACCGCGCGGGGCGGCGGGCTGAGGTGGCCGGTCAACATGACCCGCTGGCCGATTTGTGGGGTATGGCCCGCAATCTTTGCATGAAGCGCCACGCGCACCCGCGTTGGCGCGGGGGCCAAACGGCCCGCCAGTTCCACATCGCTTAAGGTGAGGCGAACCGCGCCGGAGGCAGATTGGTCGAGCGCCAGAACCCGCCCCTCAATCGCCCCGTAATAGCGCCCATCAAGGACCGGTCCGGCAACGTAATGGGCCCGCGCACTGGCGAACAACACCCCAAGTGCAACCAGCGCCACACCCAGGAAAAACGGTGCCAAAGCCAACGGCACCCAGCGCCGCACGAATAGCGCCAGCCCCATGAACAGCACAGCCCCCCCCAGCCACGTCAGGTCCGGTTCAAACCTCAATGAGAAATAGCCGCCGATACCAGTGGCGAAACACACCGGCGCCCAACTGAACAGATGGCCGCGCTGCATCAGCAACCCTGCCTCAATCCCAGCCCAAGCAACGGCGAAGAAACCTAGAACGCGCGCCAAGCCTTGCCCCCCAAGCATCGCCTAGTTAGACAGGCGCAAACTTCGCATAACTTGCTTACCGAAAGGTTAATGCCCGCATGTCTTCCAATGTCGTGACCCGTTTCGCCCCTTCGCCCACCGGCTTCCTGCATATCGGCGGCGCACGCACCGCGCTGTTCAACTGGCTTTTTGCCCGCGGTCAGGGCGGCAAGTTCCTGCTGCGGATTGAGGATACGGACCGCGAACGCTCCTCGCCGGAGGCGACGGCGGCGATCCTGAAGGGCCTGGAATGGCTGGGGCTGGACCACGATGGTGAGGTGATCAGCCAATTCGAACGCGCCGACCGCCACGCCGAGGTGGCGCATCAACTGCTGGCAGAGGGCAAGGCCTATAAATGTTTCGCCACGCAGGACGACATCCAGTCCTTCCGTGAGGAGGCGCGCGCCGCTGGCAAATCGACCCATTACCGGTCGCCCTGGCGCGATGCCGCGGAAGACACCCACCCTGACGCGCCTTACGTGGTGCGCATCAAAGCCCCGCAGGACGGCGCCACTGTGATCCGCGATCAGGTGCAGGGCGACGTGACGATCAAGAACGACCAACTGGATGATATGGTTCTGCTGCGCTCGGACGGCACGCCGGTCTATATGTTGGCGGTTGTGGTGGATGATCACGATATGGGTGTGACGCATGTGATCCGCGGCGATGACCACCTGAACAACGCCGCACGTCAGATGATGATCTACGAGGCAATGGGCTGGGACGTGCCGGTCTGGGGCCATATCCCGCTGATCCACGGTGGCGACGGCAAAAAACTGTCCAAACGTCACGGCGCGTTGGGCGTCGAGGAATATCAGGCGATGGGATATCCGGCGGCTGGCATGCGCAATTATCTGGCCCGTCTGGGCTGGAGCCACGGTGATGACGAATATTTTACTGATGCGCAGGCTCAAGACTGGTTCGGCTTTGACGGTATCGGTAAATCGCCAGCGCGCTTCGACTTCAAAAAATTGGAAAACCTGTGTGGGCAGCACATTGCAGCAACGGATGATGCTGCACTGCATCAAGAATTGCAGGACTTTCTGGCGGCAATCGGCAAAGACGCACTGTCTGATGCGCAGAACGTAGTTCTACGTAAGGCGCTCTACTGCACCAAGACTGGCGCCAAAACTTTCCCACAACTGATTGAAAAATCGTCATTTGCGCTGGTTTCGCGCCCAATTGACGTAGAGGAAAAAGCGGCCAAACACCTCGATGATGTATCCCGTGGTATACTGAAGCAATTGACGCCGCATTTGCAAAATGTTAGCTGGGAACGTGACGAACTGGAGGCTGTAGCCAACCAGTTTGCAGAAGCGCAGGGGATGAAGTTCGGCAAGCTGGCCGGACCATTGCGCGCCGCCCTTGCTGGGCGCGCAGCAACACCTAGCGTCTTTGACATGATGCTGGTCCTCGGGCAGGACGAAACCCTTGCCCGTCTGACCGACGCTGCCGCTTAAGCTCGGGCCGACATGGCCCAGAACTTGAAACACCGCGGCCAATATAAAACAGCCACGCCGCGTGCCCCTGCAGGGGCACGTTGTGCCATCTGATGAAGGGAACACCATGACGGAATCGACCAAAAGCGCCACGCTGACGTTTGACGGGAAAACACTGGAGCTGCCAATGTTCAGCCCCACTGCTGGCCCCGATGTGATCGACATTCGCAAGCTCTATGCCCAGGGCGGTGTGTTTACTTACGATCCGGGCTTCACCTCCACTGCGTCCTGTGACAGCACCATCACCTACATCGATGGCGGCAAAGGCGAGCTGCTGCACCGTGGCTACCCGATCGACCAGCTGGCCGGTCAGTCTCATTACCTCGAAGTATGCTATCTGCTGCTTTACGGTGCGCTGCCGACCGCCGCGCAGCTGGAAGAGTTTGAGACCACCATCACCCGTCACACGATGATCCACGAGCAGATGCATAACTTCTTCCGTGGTTTCCGTCGTGACGCGCACCCGATGGCGATCATGGTCGGTGTGGTCGGCGCCATGGCTGCGTTCTACCACGACAGCACAGATATCAATGACCCCGCCCAGCGTGAGATCGCATCGCACCGTCTGATCGCGAAAATGCCGACCATTGCTGCAATGGCTTACAAATACTCGATCGGTCAGCCCTTCGTATATCCGCGCAACGATCTGGATTACGCGTCCAACTTCCTGCACATGTGCTTCTCTGTTCCGGCGGAACAGTATGAGGTGAACCCGATCGTGTCCCGTGCGATGGACCGCATCTTTACCCTGCATGCAGACCACGAACAAAACGCGTCAACCTCTACCGTGCGTCTGGCGTCGTCCTCCGGTGCCAACCCGTTCGCCTGTATCGCAGCAGGCATCGCCTGTCTCTGGGGACCGGCACATGGTGGCGCGAACCAGGCGTGTCTGGAAATGCTGAAGGAAATCGGTTCGGTTGACCGCATTCCTGAATTCATCGAGCGTGCCAAAGACAAGAACGATCCGTTCCGTCTGATGGGCTTTGGCCACCGTGTGTACAAAAACACCGATCCGCGCGCCAAAGTTCTGAAAGAAAGCGCCGATGAAGTTCTTGAACTGCTGGGCGTTGAAAACAACCCGCTGCTGCAGGTTGCCAAAGAACTGGAAAAAATTGCGCTGGAAGATCCCTACTTCGTCGAGAAGAAGCTGTTCCCGAACGTTGATTTCTATTCGGGCATCATCTTCGAGGCACTGGGCTTCCCGACCTCGATGTTCACCCCGATCTTCGCGCTGTCGCGCACCGTTGGCTGGGTCAGCCAGTGGAAAGAGATGATTGGCGACCCTCAGAACAAAATCGGTCGTCCGCGTCAGCTGTACCTTGGTGAAACGCTGCGCGACTACACCGACGTTGAAACCCGCTAAGCGGTATTCACAACGGGACAAGATATAGGGCTGCCTCCGGGCGGCCCTTTTCATGTGAGATTTCTAGGTATCCAGAAACAGGATGACGCCATGCCTGATTGGCAGATGTCGATCAGGTGTTCAGGCCCAGCATTGCATACAGAAAATCAGTAGGTTCTCGCAGCACCTCTGCAAGATCATCGACCGTCTTTGCCACCATCAGTTGGACGTCTTCAAATTCGTCCCAGAGGGCTTCTTGTACCTTGCTCAGATCTTGTCCCACTGCGTTCGGGCAGAAATACGTCACATTCAACGCTTCCCCCGGATATTTCAGCAAATCGTAAAGGACGACCATCTGCTTGCGTCGTTCCTTCAGATCGACCTTTGCACTGTTCAACCGCGCACAATCCACCACAATCCGCAAGCCAGAATGCACATACGGGTCCAAACTGTAATACGGCACCAGATCGTTTAACTGTCGTGTTGAATGATGGCCATCGTAACGCACGTACAGCAAATTTTGATCATTATAAACGTGATAACTAGCGGCCATAACACACACCCCATTTACACGGTCAAATAGTCCAGAGAGAATATATTCAGTGTAAACGGCACTAAAGTATAGGTCTAAAAACCACACACGCACAGCGGGACAATATTCGGATGTAAAGTGATCCCTATCGGCGCAGGTCAGACGGGTGTTTTCTCCGCGGTCAGCGACCTTCAAAATGCGGTGACCGTCCTTCGAGGAAAGCAACGACGCCCTCTTTGAAATCGCGGCTTTTGCCGACACGCCCCTGATGGCGCGCCTCGTTTTCCAACTGTGTCTGCAGGTCGTTGGACCAGCTTTCGCGGATCGCACGCTTCATGTGTTTGTAGGCCAGCGTCGGCCCTTTGGCCAATTGCAGCGCCCGTGCTTTCACCGCTGAGGTGAACGCCTCATCAGGTACCGCCTCCCAAATCAGACCCCATTGATCTGCCTGCGTGGCACTGATCAGCTCCCCAAACAGGGCAGCGCCCATCGCCTTGGCCTGCCCCATGTTTCGGGTCATCCAATAGGTGCCGCCAGCGTCGGGGATCAGACCGATGCGGGAAAACGGTTGCTGGAAACTGGCGCAGTCTTTGGCGATCACCACATCTGCGGCGAGCGCCAGATTAGCCCCCCCGCCCGCAGCCAACCCGTTGACGGCTGCCAGCGTCGGGATGCGGCAGTCATAGATCGCCTTCAGCATTGGGCCGTATTCATCACGCAGGGTGCGTTCCAGATCAAGGTTGTCCAGATTTTCCCGATCGCTCAGATCCTGACCGGAACAGAACACCGCGCCTGAGCCTGTGATGACCAGAACACGCGCAGCTGCCTCAGCCTGACGGGCGGCATCAGTCACCTCTGCCCGCATCAGACTGGTCAGGGTGTTGCCGCTATCGGGTTGGTTCAGCGTCAGGATCGCTACGCCATTGGCAGAGATGTCCAGTTTTATGGTCTCATAACTCATGACGGTACCCTTCTCTGCCGCATGCGGATGAGTCGAAGATTGGTTCAATTTGAAGGGATTGCAAGATGTAGATTACTTAATCTTTGAGGATTTCGCGCAGACGCGCCTCTTCGTCTTCTGACAGGGCCTGCACCACGATCTCCTCCTGCGAGGCACGGCGACGGGTGAAGCTGATCGCGATCCCGAGACCAATGACCAACATGATCGGCCCTGCAGCCCAGAGGATCCAGTTTCCACCCTGCGTCGTTGGGTTCAGCAGCACGTATTCCCCATAGCGATCCACCACATAGTCGATAACCTGATCGTTGCTGTCGCCCTCGACCAGTCGTTCACGCACCAAAAGGCGCAGATCACGGGCCAGTTCGGCATTTGAATCGTCGATGTTCTCATTACGACACACCAGACAGCGCAGATCCTTAGAGATATCACGCGCCCGCTGTTCCATTGCCGGGTCGGGCAAAATTTCATCAGGTTGGACAGCTTGGGCAGCCATCGGCGCCAGCAGCAGAGTTGCGGCCAGCGCGAGGGTTTTCAGCGCACAGTGTTTCTGGAGACGGGTCATTCTGCAGGTACTCCGGCAGGTTTCACTTTCCGCGCGCCAGCAGCAACGCGGTGGCGGCGATCGGTGAGGCTAAGCAACCCACCAAAGCCCATCAGGATAGACCCACCCCAGATCCAGTTCGCCAACGGTTTATAGTAGCTGCGCACCGCATAGCCACCGCCCTGCTGTTCATCACCAAGGACCACATAGACATCACGCAGGAACCCGTTGTTGATCCCTGCCTCCGTCGTTGGCATCTGGGCGATTGGGTAGATGCGTTTTTCAGGATGAACCACGGAAATCACCCGATCCTGCTTGCGGATCGTGACCCAGCCTTTGGTGGACAGGTAGTTTGGGCCTTCGACCTCCTGCACCTGATTCAGGGTTAAGGTAAAGCCTGCAATCTCAAACTCCTCCCCGATCTGGACGATACGAATATCCTCCTGCTCCCACGCCATCAGGCCCGAGATGCCGAGGAACACAATACCCAGACCCGCGTGGGCCACGGCCTTGCCCCAATCGGCGCGCGGCAGGCGACGCAGGCGGGACAGCTTGTCCTTGCGCCCGGCCCGTTGCCACAGATCAACACCAGCCCCGAACACCAGCCATGTGCCAAGGAACATGCCTATGGGACCAAACAACGATCGACCCGATTGCATCGCATAGGCCAGCCCCATAATCGCCAGCGACAACACCAGCGCTGGCACCAGCGGTTTGAAGCTGCGCGCAATCTGCGCCCGTTTCCACGGCATGATCGACCCCAGTGGCAACAAGAGCGCAAGGATCACCATGAAGGGCGTGAACGCCATGTTAAAGAACGGCGCACCCACAGACAGTTTGCGTCCCATGCCCAATTCCGCCACCAAAGGCCAG
The DNA here is from genome assembly GCF_022347685.1 of Thalassobius sp. Cn5-15. Classification (GTDB taxonomy): domain Bacteria; phylum Pseudomonadota; class Alphaproteobacteria; order Rhodobacterales; family Rhodobacteraceae; genus Thalassobius. Next base: position 345,877 of record NZ_JAKRGF010000001.1, on the reverse strand, counting down.
ATCGTGCCGATGAAGACCACAAAACAGCTGACAGCCAGCAGGACGTTGTTGATCACCAGCGCGCTTTCACGGCTGACCACGGAAAAGACGCCCTTCGCCTCCATCACACTGGCGCGCGCGGCGTAAAGCGTCAGCGCACCGCCCATGAAGACGGCAAGGATCGCGAGGATGAACACACCGCGTTCAGGGTCATTTGCAAAGGCATGGACCGAAGTGATGACGCCAGAGCGCACAATGAACGTCCCGATCAGCGAGAAACCGAAGGCCATGATCGCCAAAAGGATGGTCCAGCTTTTCAGCGCCTCACGCTTTTCCACCACGATGGCAGAATGCAGCAGTGCGGCCGAGATCAGCCACGGCATGAAGGATGCGTTTTCCACCGGATCCCAGAACCAGAAACCGCCCCAGCCCAGTTCATAATAGGCCCACCAGCTGCCCAAGGCGATGCCGATGGTCAAAAACAGCCACGCTGCCAGTGTCCAAGGCCGCACCCAACGGCCCCAAGCCGCGTCCACGCGCCCCTCGATCAACGCGGCAACAGCGAAGGAGAAGGTCATCGACAGGCCCACATAGCCCAAATACAGGAACGGCGGGTGGAAGGCCAAACCGGGGTCCTGCAACAGCGGGTTCAGATCTTGGCCATCCAACGGCGGTGCCATCAGGCGCAGGAACGGGTTCGAGGTAAACAGGATAAAGGCAAAGAAGGCTACCGAAATCGCCGACTGCACCGCCAGAACCCGCGCCCGCAAAGTGGGCGGCAGGTTGCCGCCAAACCAACTGGCACAGGCGCCAAACAGTGTCAGGATCAGCACCCACAGTAGCATAGAGCCCTCATGGTTGCCCCAGACGCCCGACACTTTGTAGAGCATCGGCTTGAGCGAGTGAGAATTCAACACCACCAACTCCACCGAGAAGTCGGAGGTGACAAAGGCATATGTCAACGCCACGAAGGCAAAGGACGTCAGCAGGAACTGCGCATTGGCAGCAGGTTCCGCGATAGCCATCCAACCGGGCCAGCGCTTCGCGGCACCGATAAGGGGAACAGTGGCCTGCACGATGGCGACCAGAAAGGCTAGGATGAGGGCGAAGTGACCGAGCTCTGTAAACATGGGGTTCATATATCGCGATCTGCGCAGTCGGCCAATCGCAATCGGCAGAACCACGGGTTCACATTGTCGCGGGGCTGGGCGCTGTTCAACGGGCGCCCTTTGCGACCTGGAGCCATGCTGTCAGCGCGGGATTTTGGTCGTCAACCTGTTGCGGCGGCGGCGCTGCCCTTTTGACCTGCCCCTCCAGCGTGTCAATCTGCGCAATGACCTGCGGCAGACGTGCCATGCTGTGGCCCAGTTGGACCTGAAACGCCTGCGCTTTGGCTTGATGACGGGCGCCGAAATAGAAACTGACGATCACGCCCAAGAGCCACCACAGTGGTTCCGGAACCAGTGAAATCCCCTGCATCCGCGCCGCAAACCACACCGGGTCGACCATCGCCGCGATGAACAACCCCAGCGTGCCGAGCGCCAGACCGGGACGCGGCAGGCGGTTCAGCCCATCCATGATCCGATCAAACACCCCGCGTTGATCACGGGTAAATTCCTGCGTCAGCTGTTCCAGCGCAGCACGTTGCAGATCATGGCCGCGCTCTGCCCCCGCTTCAGCGTTCTCGCGAAACACCTCCACCGTACGCCGCACCTCTGACAGGCCACCACCGAAAAGCGCGTTGAGAAGATGAGAGATCACACCCATGCCGCCACCCGTTGCTGGAACTCTGCGTCGGTCAGGTGATAACGGTGGTCAATGAACTCCTCCGCGCGTTTGATCCAGCCACCTTTTTGCCCTGTACGCGTGCGGGCAAATTTGCGCGACTGTGGTCGTTGATCCCCCAGACGGAAGTAATAATTGCGCCGCGCAATGCCATAGGCATCCGCCAGATGCTGCGGTGCGATCTTGGCTGCGGCCTCCGCGGCAGCGATGGTTTGCGGACCGATGGCGCCATCGACGCTGACCGTCTGGCCCATTTGACTGAGCAGCCGCTGCAGGATCTTCACCGCATTAGCGCCCGCGTTCACATACATATCAAATACGCTGGCCTGAATGACCATTGGCAATTGGTCAATGCGCGGGCGCGCGTAGTAATGATCCAGATAAATCTCGACCGCACGGGATTTAGTGATGCGGCGCAGATCGCTACCGTCCACGTCGCCATCACTATCCAAATCAAGCCCCAGCCTGCGCAGAGTGCCCAGCGTCACCCCGTGTTTGGTCATCCCCCCCGGATCATCGGGATCATTCACATACCCCCCCTCGCGGGCGACGATATCCTTGGCGATTTGTTTGACGTCCAGCATAGAAACCCCCAGATTGAGTGCGCTCTCAAACTGGGGGCTGTGTGGTTAAAGCGGCGGTAAAGCTGCGTGCGGTGGGGGCTGATGTTACGCCTCAGGTTCCACATAGACGCCCTGTTCCTTCAGCGCATCCACCACCTCTTTCGGCATGTAAGTTTCATCATGTTTGGCAAGAATTTCATGCGCTTCAAAGACACCATTGATGTATTTTCCGGTGCCGATCATGCCCTGATTCTCCTCAAAAAGGTCAGGCAAAACGCCGGTAAAGCTGACCGCTACAACGCCGTTGCCGTCGGTCACATTAAAGGTGATCGCTTCCCCTTGACCGCGCATAAGGGACCCCTCTTCGACCAAGCCGCCAATGCGAAAGGTTTCAGAGGCGATTGGTGGGCTGGCCAACACCTCTGACGGGGAACGGAAGAAATTGATGCCATCACGCATCGCATAGCCGATCAGACCGGTGGAAACTGTCAGTGCAATCGCTGCAACAGCAATCACCTGCACCCTGCGTTTCTTCTTCAGGCCCTTCATTCTGCTGGCTCCTTCGCGCGCGTCTGTTCTAGTGGTTAACTATTTAGGTCTTTGGCGACAGGATCAAAAGCCCCCGCGCCTGCGACATAAAATGCCGGATCTGAACAGCGACGGCTTTGATCAGGGTCAAACGGGCTTAGGCCGCCTGAAACTTGATCTCGCGGCGCAGGAATTGCGTTGCACGGGTCGACACCGTAGCGGGATTGCCAGAGGTCAGGAATTTACTTTCCGTTCCTGCCCCAACCATTGCGGGATGACGCCCCAGATAGTCGGCCAGACTTTCCGCAACCAGATTGGCCTGACTGTAAACCTTTACATCCGCGCCCAATGCATCCTGAAACTGATCATGCATCAAAGGATAGTGCGTGCATCCCAGAATAGCCGCCTGTGGATCGGGCATCTTGCGTTTCAGCGCATCCACATGGCTGCGCACCAGTGCATCCGCGAGGATCATATCGCCATCCTCAATCGCATCGACGACCCCCCCGCAGGCCTGCGCCTCTACGTCCACGCCAATCGCACGAAACGCCAACTCACGCTGAAATGCACGGCTGGCCACCGTCGCAGGTGTCGCAAAGAGCGCCACATGCTGCACCTCGACCTCACGCGGAGGGGAGTTATCGCCCCATTTGCGTTCAGTCAGCGCCTCAATCAGGGGCACAAAAACGCCCAGCACCCTTTTGTTTTCTGGGATCCACCCCTCCTGCATCCGGCGCAGCGCGGCAGCGGAAGCGGTGTTGCAGGCCAGAACCACCAGATCGCAGCCTTCGTCCCACATGCGCTCCACCGCCTGCGTGGTCAGATCATAAACGTTGTTGGCATCGCGCACACCGTAGGGCGCATGGGCATTGTCACCGTAGTACACGAAAGGCACGTCCGGCAGTCGCTTGCTGACCGCATCCAGAACGGTAAGGCCACCCAGGCCTGAATCAAAAATACCAACTGCCATCTTTATCTGCCCTTCTGTCCTGGCGACCTGCGTGTGAGGCATCTTTGCGCAAAACACATACGCACTGCTTTGCATCCGTGCATAGCGCATTGGCTGGGGCTTAGGCAATGCGGCGAAACAAGGGAGGCGGTGACGGTCGCGTTACCGACCCTCAGGTCCGGCGCTGCGCCGCCGTTTTGTGTTTTTCCTCAAACTCGAACCCCAACACATCTGGGTTCAGTGGTGCCGGCGACAGATCATAGGTGGCGCGACGTAGAAATGCCATCAATGCATTTGCGTCACCGGCATGCTGCGCAATCTGGTCCGGCGCGATCGGCTGCCCAATCACCGTCTGCACCGGTGTGTCGACACGTTTGGCAAATTCCTTGATCAACAGCGACATGCGCAGTGTGTAGTGCATGTGGCTGGCGATCTGGAACAAACGCGAGGTCTGCCCAGCAAAGAACACAGGCACCACAGTGGCGCCGGATTTTGCAACCATCCGCGCAGTGAAGTTGCGCCAGGAGGGGTCCATAGGCCGTGAAAACGGCGTTGCCGAGGTGCTGACCGTACCGCCGGGGAAAATGCCGATGGCTCCGCCCTGCCCCAGATAACGCGCCGCCTCTTTGCGGGTTGCAAGATTCTGCGTCACCGCCTCGCGGGTGTCATCAAAGGCGATGGGCAGGATCACCTTGTTCAAATCCTCGGACTTGCGAAACACGCGGTGCGCCAGAATGCGAAAGTCACCGGCGCGGCGCTGTGACAGGATGTGCCCCATCATCAGCCCGTCCAGAATGCCGTAGGGGTGGTTTGCGATCAGGATCAGTGGGCCTGTTTCGGGGATATTGTCCAGACTGCCGCCCACCACATCCAGCGACAGACCATACCGTTCCACCATGACCTGCCAGAAATCAGCACCGGCCGCCACCTCCTGATCATAACCCGCCGCGCGTTTTATCATCTGCAGACGGCCGGTCATATTTTCAACCGTGCGGATCACCGCGCGGCCGCCACGGGTCTGGGCGGAATAGGCATAAGAGATGTCGCGCGCGATGTGACGTTTGGCGGGCATAAAGTCTGCGGCCTTCATAGTGAAACATGTAGACGTTTGATCTAACAGCGGCGTGGGACGTGGATCAAGAAGATGCCGCGCCTCACGCTTTAACGGGCGAAAACTTCACCCCGCTGTTACATCCGCCGCATCGACGGCGATACTCATTCCGCTGCCGCCTCCATCTCTGGACCACCGGCGCGGATCACCGACCATAGCGCCTCACGCTCTTTCGCCGCTTTGGCTTCGTTTGCCGCCTTCACGGGACCGAAACCACGGATTTGCAACGGCAGACGGGCAAGCGCAATCGCCGCATCGCGGGTCGATGGGGTGATCAGCGGGATCAATTTGGCCATGTCGTCCTCATACTGCGCAATCAGCGCCCGCTCCATCTGGCGTTCCGCTGTACGACCGAAGGGATCCAGTACGGTGCCCCGCAGACCTTTCATTCGCGCCAACAGGCGGAACCAGCGTTTCATGGAAGGCCCGAAGGTCTTCTTCGCTGGGCGTCCGTCCTCTGTACCGTCGCCGGTGAGGCTGGGCGGGGCCAGATGATAGGTAAGGGAGATATCGCCATCAAACACCTCCGACGCCTTTTGCTGTGACTGCAACAACAGGCGTGCAACCTCATATTCATCCTTGTAGGCCAGCAGTTTATGATAGCCTTCTGCCACCGCTTCGCGCAGTTCGATATCCTCAAACCGCTCCAGCATCTTGCGGTATTTGCGCGCCAGCTTCTTGCCTTGATAAGCCACCAGATGATCGGCACGGTAGGTGATGCGGTCTTCCAGCGACTTGGGCAGTTCAACGACTGTTGACGGCGCAATGAGCGCCTCCGCCTCTGCGGGATGCAGTGCGACCCACCGCCCGATCTCAAAGGCACGCAAGTTGCGTTCGACAGCGGCACCGTTCAGCGTCACCGCCTGCACAATCGCATCATGACTCAGCGGCAACAGCCCCCGCTGCCACGCCGTCCCCAACAGCATCATGTTGGAGAAGATGGAATCCCCCAAGGTGATGCGCGCCAGTTCCGACGCATCAAACAGCTGCACGCGATCCTGAAACCGTGCCTGAACCTGTAGCTGCAAGCGATCACTGGGAATGTGGAATTCCGTGTCACGGGTGAAATCACCGGTGATAATATCGTGGTTATTCACGACCGCGCCGGTGCGACCCGTGCGCGTCAGGCCCAGTGTTTTGGCCCCTGCAGACACCACCAGATCGCCGCCGATCAGCGCATCACATTCACCGGTTGCGACACGCACAGCGCTGATGTCGTCGGGCTGGTTTGCGATACGGCAATGGATGTGCACCGCGCCACCTTTTTGAGCGAGGCCTGCCATTTCCATCATCCCCGCACCCTTGCCATCAATCTGTGCGGCCTGCGCCAAGACCGCGCCGATGGTGACAACGCCGGTGCCACCAACGCCAGTGATCACCACATTATAGGTGCCATCAATCGTCGGCAGCGTAGGCGCGACCATATCCGGCAGGTCCAACGCCTTCGTCGCCGCCTTTTTCAAGGTGCCGCCGCTTACGGTGACGAAGCTGGGACAAAAGCCATTAACGCAGGAGAAGTCTTTGTTGCAGCTGGATTGATCAATCGCCCGTTTGCGGCCCAGTTCCGTTTCCACCGGTACGATGGAGACGCAATTCGATTGCACGCCACAGTCGCCACAGCCTTCGCAGATGTCGGTGTTGATAAAAATCCGCTGATCGGGATCAGGAAACAACCCGCGTTTACGGCGGCGGCGTTTTTCAGCAGCGCAGGTTTGCACATAAACAATCGCCGACACACCTTTGATGTCACGAAATTTTTTCTGAACCTGCTCCATTTCCGATCGCTCGTGAGTACGGACAGAAGATGGGAAGGCCGCAAGGTCGACGTCTTCCTTCTCATCATAGACCACAGCGATCTCGGCCACGCCCATCGCCTGCAACTCGTCCACGATGCGGTAGGCGGTCAACCCGCCCTCATTTGCCTGACCTCCTGTCATGGCAACCGCGTCATTATATAGGATCTTGTAAGTGATATTGACATCCGAGGCCAATGCCGCACGGATCGCCATTACACCGGAGTGGTTATAGGTACCATCGCCAAGGTTCTGGAACACATGGCCGGTGTTAGAAAACGGTGCTTCGCCGATCCAGTTCGCGCCCTCGGCCCCCATATGGGTGAAGCCAGAGGTGTCGCGGTCCATCCACTGCACCATATAATGACAGCCAATGCCCGCATAGGCACGGCTGCCTTCTGGCACTTTGGTCGATGAGTTATGCGGACAGCCGGAACAGAAATAGGGCAATCGGGTAGCCAATTCTTCGGCGTTGTCATTGCGCCGTGCCTCGCTCAGCGCGGTCATGCCAGCCTTGACGCCTTCGGTGCCGCGCCCCTCTTCAATCAGAATATTGCCTAGTTTTTCAGCAATCCAGATCGGGTCCAGCGCACCACGGGTCGGAAACAGCTCTTCGCGCCCCATCATGCCAGCGCCGCCTTTGTACCAGCCGTAAACGCGCCGCCCACGCCGATCGTCAAAGATCGCCTCTTTGACTTGCACTTCGATCAGTTTGCGCTTTTCTTCGACAATCACGATCAGGTCCAAGCCTTCAGCCCAGTCGTGGAAGCCTTTCATATCCAGCGGGAAAGTCTGACCCACCTTGTAGGTCGTCAGGCCCAGACGCTCGGCTTCGGCCTCATCAATGTTCAAGAGCCGTAGCGCGTGCTCCAGATCCAGCCAGTTCTTACCGGCAGCGACAAATCCGATCTTGGCCCCCGCCTTACCCCATTTGCGTTGGTCGATCTTGTTGGCGTGACTGTAAGCTTCGGCAGCGAAGCGTTTGTAGTCGATCATCCGCGCTTCTTGATCTGCGGGAGTATCCCCCAGACAGATGTTGAGACCACCAGCGGGCATGGCGAAATCAGGTGTTACCAGCTGCATTCGGTCAATAGCACCGTCGATGACGCCTGTGGCCTCTACCGTGTCCTTCATGGTTTTCAGCCCGACCCAAAGGCCGGAAAACCGTGACAATCCATAGCCATAGACGCCGTAGTCGAGGATTTCCTGAACCCCCGCAGGGCTAACAACCGGCATATATGCATCCACCATCGCCCATTCAGACTGGTGCAACACGGTGGAGCTTTCCCCGGTGTGATCATCGCCCATCGCCATCAAAACACCGCCGTGTTTCGACGTGCCCGCCATATTGGCGTGGCGCATCACGTCGCCGGATCGGTCTACCCCCGGCCCCTTGCCATACCACAGACCGAAAACGCCGTCATACTTCCCCTCGCCGCGCAGTTCCGCCTGCTGCGCGCCCCACAATGCCGTGGCGGCCAGATCCTCATTCAGGCCTTCGTGAAATTTGACATTTGCCGCACTCAGCTGCGCCTCTGCCCTTTGCATCTGCAGATCAACGGCCCCCAAAGGAGACCCACGATAACCGGTAACGTAACCTGCCGTATTAAGCCCCGCCGCCTTATCCCGCGCCTGCTGGGTCAACATCAGACGTACAAGGGCTTGTGTCCCATTGAGTAGAACCTGTGCCTTTGTCAGGTCGAAGCGGTCGTTCAGTGTCACTTTCTCGCTGGTCATGTTTGCGCCTCCCAACACTACATGCTTGCTAGAATATAAACTTACATTAGGTCATAATTTATGACCTACAAGAAAAAACTTAGTCTTTTCCATTCGAAATATCGTGAAAGCGGGTTAAGGTTCCGATCGTATAGTGTATCAGGACCGCGCAAATCGGGAAGTGTTCGGAATGGATTGGGACAAGTTAAGAATTTTTCATGCGGTTGCTGATGCAGGCAGCCTGACCCATGCAGGCGACGTATTACATCTGTCGCAATCAGCCGTGTCGCGCCAGGTGCGGGCACTGGAGGAAAGCCTGAACGCCACCCTCTTCCACCGCCACGCGCGCGGGCTGATCCTGACCGAACAGGGCGAATTGTTGTTTGACGCCACCCGCGCCATGACCAAACGGCTGGACGCCGCCGCTGCCCGCATCCGTGACAGCGAAGAAGAAGTGTTCGGCCAGCTGCGTGTCACCACCACCATTGGCCTCGGCACCCTGTGGCTGGCACCGCGCCTGCCGAAGCTTTATGAGCAATACCCTGATCTGAACATCGAACTGATGCTGGAAGAACGCGTGCTGGACCTGCCGATGCGTGAGGCAGACGTTGCCATTCGCATGAAGGAACCCAGTCAGGCGGATCTAATCCGCAAACGCCTGATGGCGGTGCGCATGCAGCTTTTTGCCTCGAAGGAATATCTGGAACGCAATGGCATGCCCGCCTCGATCGAGGATATCGGCGAACACCGTCTGGTTTGCCAGAATACCAACGCACCGCAGGTTGGTGCCAGTTCGAACCTTGTGGGTCACCTGATGACCTATGATGTGAAATCGACGCTGATGGTGAACAACTACTTTGGCGTCCTGCAGGCGGTGGCAAACCATCTGGGGATTGGGGTTCTGCCCAACTACCTGACGCAGGATTTCCCGAATCTGGTGCGCGTGCTGCCTGATGTTCAGTCGGTCGAAGTGCCCGTTTACCTTGCCTACCCCGAAGAACTACGGCACTCCAAGCGTATCTCCGCCTTCCGCGACTTCGTTCAGGAAGAGATTATCGCCTACCGCAAACAGATGAGAGATCAGTAACTTATCCTTAGGGAAACCTAACATATTCAGGGGTATGCAAAAACCGCATAACAGACATGATTTCCCTGCGGCAATATGGGACTTGCGGGATTCACTTTCGATGCCTATTTCAGCATTCGACGGTGACGACGATGAATTTCTCGTCACTTTCATACCTCCCTGTTGGACTTTGGCCGAGCTTAGTGCTCGGCCTTTTTTTTGGCCAATAAACACAGGTCAATAACCCTGTTTGACGCTAAGTATTTTCGCCACCTCCCCGGTGCGCTTCGCGGCAAAACCCTGCCTCTGATGAGCGTATTTGGGACCAATTGAAAGCCGCACGCGCGACCGCCATCAGGTAGCAGCGTCACACACATGTCGCAAAAGAGCGGTTTCAGCCGCTTTGCCCCCTTCCCCAAATCCGAAAACCGCCTTAAGAAGCGCGCAACAAGCGCCTGCTGGAGAGTGACCGGATATGCAAGACCCGAGCCTGACCCCCGAACTGATCGAAGCGCACGGGCTGAAGCCCGACGAATACGAGCGCATCCTAGAGATCATCGGGAGGGAGCCGACCTTTACCGAGCTGGGCATCTTCTCGGCTATGTGGAACGAACACTGCTCCTACAAATCCTCCAAGAAATGGCTGCGCACCCTGCCCACCGATGGCCCGCAGGTGATCTGTGGCCCCGGCGAAAACGCAGGTGTTGTCGATATTGGCGACGGTCAGGCGGTCATCTTCAAGATGGAAAGCCACAACCACCCATCCTACATCGAACCCTATCAGGGCGCAGCCACCGGGGTTGGCGGCATTTTGCGCGATGTCTTCACCATGGGTGCACGTCCGATTGCCGCGATGAATTCGCTGTCGTTTGGTGAAACCGCACACCCCAAGACGCGCCAGCTGGTGCACGGTGTTGTTGAAGGCGTTGGCGGCTACGGCAACTGCTTCGGCGTTCCGACCGTCGGCGGCGAGGTGCGTTTCCACCCCGCCTATAACGGCAACTGTCTGGTGAACGCGTTCGCCGCAGGTCTGGCCGATGCGGACAAAATCTTCTATTCCGCAGCGTCGGGCGTTGGCATGCCGGTTGTGTACCTTGGCGCCAAGACCGGCCGTGACGGTGTGGGCGGCGCCACTATGGCATCGGCAGAATTTGACGACACCATCGAGGAAAAACGTCCCACCGTTCAGGTTGGCGACCCCTTTACCGAAAAACGCCTGATGGAAGCAACGCTGGAACTGATGCAGACCGGCGCTGTGATCTCGATCCAGGATATGGGCGCGGCGGGTCTGACCTGTTCGGCCGTTGAAATGGGCGATAAGGGCAAGCTGGGCGTCAAACTGAACCTCGAAGATGTGCCCCAGCGCGAAGAGAACATGACAGCCTATGAAATGATGCTGTCGGAATCTCAGGAACGCATGCTGATGGTTCTGAAACCGGATCTGGAAGCAGAGGCGCGCGCCGTCTTTGAAAAATGGGATCTGGATTTCGCCATCGTTGGTGAAACCATCGCCGAAGACCGTTTCCTGATCCTGCACAACGGCGAAGTGAAGGCAGACCTGCCGCTGTCGCCGCTATCGGGCCGCGCGCCGGAATATGACCGCCCGTGGGTGGAAACCGAAGTGGACGCAGAACTGGGCGAAATCGCTGCCGTTGATCCGATTGACGGTCTGAAGGCGCTGATTTCTTCGCCGAACTATGCGGGCAAACAGTGGGTGTATCAGCAATATGACTCGCAAGTGATGGCCGACACCGTTCAGGCGCCGGGCGTTGGTGCGGGTATCGTGCGTGTGCATGGCACCGAAAAATCGCTGGCCTTCACCTCTGACGTGACACCGCGCTATGTGCGTGCCAACCCTGTTGAGGGTGGCAAACAGGCCGTCGCCGAAGCCTACCGCAACCTGACCGCCGTGGGCGCCAAACCGCTGGCGACCACCGACAACCTGAACTTCGGCAACCCCGAAAAGCCCGAAATCATGGGCCAGTTCGTCGGCGCGATCAAAGGCATCGGCGAAGCGGTTGCCGCACTGGATGTACCGATCGTTTCGGGCAACGTGTCACTATACAACGAAACCGACGGTCAGGCGATCCTGCCGACCCCGACCATCTGCGCTGTGGGCCTGATCGATCAACCGGACCACGCGATCATTGATTGCGCCCGCGAAGGCCACGTTGCCCTGCTGGTGGGTGAAACCAAGGGCCATTTGGGTCAATCCGCCCTGCTGGCCGAAGTGTTCAACCGCGAAGAGGGCGATGCACCCCACGTGGATCTGGCGGCTGAAAAGCGTAACGGTGATTTCATCCGTGCCAATGCCGAATACATCCGCGCCTGTTCTGACCTCGCCGATGGCGGCCTGGCGCTGGCCGCGTTTGAAATGGCAGAGGCCGGTGAGGTTGGCGTGCAGATTGACGTCACCGATCAAGCGCTGTTGTTTGGTGAAGATCAAGCACGCTATCTGGTGGCCTGCAACTTCGATCAGGCGGAATGGCTGATGGGCGAAGCGGCAAAGGCTGGCGTTCACGTCGAATTTGTCGGCAAGTTCGGCGGTGACTGCGTGAAACTGGGCGGCTCTGACGCGCCGCTGGCAGAGCTGTCTGAACAGTTCCGCACCAGCTTTGAAGCGGCTGTTGGCTGATCCCATGGCGGATGAGCACCTGAAATTGCCGGTGCTCACTGAAAACTGTGAAAGCTGCGCAGCGATCTGCTGCGTGGCTTATCCTTTTGATGGGGATGAGGATTTCGCCATCGTCAAAGAGGCGGACACGCCCTGCCCCAACCTTGGCCCCGATTTTCGCTGCACCATCCACAAGGACCTGAAAATCAAAGGCTTTACCGGCTGCACCGCCTATTCCTGTGCCGGTGCCGGCCAGCGCATCACGCGGGAACTGTTTCCCGATGAAACCTGGCATGATGACCCCGATCTGATCTACCACATGGCCTATGCCCTGCGGGTGATCCGCCCAATTCATGAAGCGCTCCTGCTACTGAGTGAGGCTGCAAAACTGCCGATCCCGCCCGCCGCACTGGCCGAGGGACGCGCGCTGATGGCAGCGATGTGCCCAGAGGAAGACACCTCGATCCACGATTTCGAAGAGCCGGAAGTGCAAGAGGCGCTGGCCGATGTGCCGCGGTATTTGCAGTCTCTGGCGGGCTACCTTTAACAGATTTAACTTGCACCTTCGCCAAGGTATCCTCAATAATTATATAAATTCATTAGCTTATTAGGCATTTATGATCCTGTTACGCCGCCTCGCACCATTTGGTTACTTGGTACTCCAACTTGGGGCTGCTTATCTATTGGTGCTCTACCTCGTTATTGCAGGGTTTGGGCTTCACGACAGCTTTTGCTACCCAGACTACCCGACCACAATCGCAAAAGTACTGTTTTTTGCGATCGGAATCTGCGCTCTCACACACCTTCCCGGCTTCGCCATTCTGAAATGGGTACTGATGATCTCACCGCACAAAGCGGCGATCCCTTGTGTCGCAATAACATCCGGCATCATTTTGCTTTTTGGAGGAGATCTTTTCCTACGAGCATTAAACGAAACGCACTGTGCGGCCGGCGCTTGGGAACTTCAGGACAACAACATCATCAAACCTATTTGGTTTGAGGCCCTGATTGAGTACGGGATGAAAATAGCAGCTCTTTTGTGGCTTCTAAGCACAGTCTGGCTGTTTATTGTGAGCCTCAAATATGCTTTTACGACGCAAGACGCTTGATCGGCTTGCACCCACCCGCCGCGCGCCCTAAATTTCACCCAAGATCCAAGAACACCCGGAGGGCCCGATGGCCGTATATGCACAGGAACTGGAAGACATGCTGCGCGAGGCGTTCCCGAACGCCACCCAGATCGTGGTAGAAGGCACCGATGGCAAGCACATGTCGGCGATGATCGTTGACGAAAGCTTCCGTGGGAAAAACCGCGTCCAGCAGCAGCGTTCGGTCTATGCCGCGCTGAAGGGCAAGATGGACGGCCCCAACGGCGATTTGCACGCTCTGGCGCTGACCACCAAAGCACCGGAGTAAACCTTCGCGCCAGTGACGCGATAGATCGCCGCAACAAAGGATCAAAACGATGATGGAGCTGCTGACAACTGGCCTGATCCCCATCCTGATCCTTGCGGGTGCGGCGATGCTGGCGCTGCTGGCGTGGGTAAACCGCGACAGTTCCCCGATGGTGGATGAGGATAGCGATCCTGATCATCACACGTTGCGATCTGATTATCAGTCGGGCATGGGGGGCGGATCCGTGCGCACCTGGAAAGTACCAAAGGATCAGGCGGCTTATGCCCGCATGTTCGTACCCAAAACCCACGCGCACAGCGATGCCAGCGACAAGAGCGCCAAAAGCGACACGACCTGAGGACACATCCGCCCCTCTGCGCCCCTTAGTTTTCGCGCACCGCACACCCCAATCCCCGCATTGGCAAATCACACCGTCCATCATATATGTTGGACAACTGGACGAGATCCTATCAAAGGAAACGCAAAATGAGCGACGCACAGACCGCAATTGATGAAACCGTGAAGGGCAACGACGTTGTGCTGTTCATGAAAGGCACCAAAGACATGCCGCAGTGTGGCTTTTCCAGCCGCGTGGCTGGCGTGCTGAACTACATGGGTGTGGATTACACCGACGTGAACGTTCTGGCCGATGACGCTGTGCGTCAGGGCATCAAGGATTATTCCGACTGGCCCACCATCCCGCAGCTTTACGTGAAGGGCGAATTTGTCGGTGGGTGTGACATAATCACCGAAATGACCCTGTCGGGTGAGCTGGACACGCTGTTTGACACAAATGACGTGACCTACTCGAAAGACGCAGCGGACAAAATCCGCGAAGCCAACGCCTGATTGGCGCCCGCGCGCCCGCATGATGAGATTTTCGAAACCCCGTCCTTTGAGGCGGGGTTTTGTTATGTTGACCCCACAACACACTGATCGCCGCAAACAGCCCAATGCAGAGCCCCAAAACAAAACAGGGGCTCACGACACGTGGTCGCAAGCCCCTGATTTTATTGGTACCCAAGGCCGGACTCGAACCGGCACGCCTCGCGGCGGGGGATTTTGAATCCCCTGCGTCTACCATTCCGCCACTTGGGCAACGTTTGGATGATTTACCCGCCTGCCCGCCCCGCGTCCAGTACGAAAGCGCGCCTCGAGCGCATATTTTTGTCTGATGTTTCAGACAGCCCAACCATTTACGGCGCGGATCCGCCAACAGGCGTCTGTCACAACCGATTGCGCTGCCACATCAGGGCGAATGGCTGTTGACCCCCTTGCCCAGTCGTGGCGTAAAGGGGCAAAGCGCGAGGCAGGTATGATTAAGAAACTTTATGATTGGACAATGTCGCTGGCAGATCACCCCCGGGCCATCTGGGTATTGTTCTTTATTGCCTTTATCGAAGCCTCGGTCTTTCCGATTCCACCGGATGTTCTGATGATCCCGATGGTGCTGGCACGCCCGACCAAAGCTTGGCTGATTGCGCTGACCGCATTGGCGGGATCTGTTCTAGGGGGCCTACTGGGGTACGGCATCGGCGCGTTTTTCTACGAAGAGCTGGGGCGCCCGGTGCTGGAAGCGATGGGCAAAGCCGATTCGATGGAAGAATTCAGGACCCGATTCAACGGCGTTGGCTTCTGGGCAGTCCTGGGTGCGGGCATCACGCCCTTCCCGTTCAAGGTGATCACCATCATGTCCGGCTGGACCGCGATGCCGCTGAGCACCTTTATTATCACCTCAATCATCGCACGCGCCCTGCGTTTCTTTATCGTTGCCGGTCTGCTGTGGAAGTTCGGTGCGCCGATCCGTGAATTCATCGAGCGTCGTCTGGGCTTGATGTTTACGCTGTTTCTGGCAATCCTGATCGGCGGTTTCTATCTGGTGAAGTTCCTATGACCATTCTACCTGATCAACGCACGCTGGTTGCCCTTGCGACCCTTGGCTCCATCACCTTGTTGGGGGGGGCGTTCATGTTCCAGTTTCTGGGCTATCCGCCCTGCGAAATGTGCCTGTGGCAACGCTGGCCCCATGCAGCGGCAATCGCCTTTGGCTGCACAGCCTTGATGCTGGGCGGAATGCGCGCCTTTTCTGTCCTTGGCGCACTGGCGGCGGCAACCACAGGCGGGCTGGCCGTCTATCATACCGGTGTCGAGCGCGATTGGTGGGAAGGCCCCGACAGCTGCACCGGTGGGGGCGCGGGGCTGGATATGGGCAGCCTCTTGTCCACGGAAGGCGCCGGTATCGTCATGTGCGATCAGGTCAGCTGGGAGTTGTTCGGTCTGTCGATGGCCAGCTGGAATGCGGTGGCATCCTTCGCCATTGCAGGCCTGTGGATGTTGGCGTTTCTGCGTCGCGCGTGAGGTAGCAGATTACATCCAGATTATGCCTTGTAGCCCAATCGCAAACCGCCCCAATGGGTCCCGTCGATGTAGATCGGGACCGATAGATCCTTCATCATGGTGAAGTTTCCATTGCCCATATCGCGGCGATAGGCCTGCATCAGAAACGGTTTGGTCGATTGCCCAGCTGCCAGACCGACGCGATCATCAAAGATGCGACGATTGCGGCTGAAGGCGCTGTTAAACTCCACCTCTCCCTCGATCTGCGGCAAGGAAAACTGTTTATTGTGGGTGGGCAGATAGCCATCACGGTTCAGCGCGGCACAGAACACCACATCTTCTGACAGCTTCAGCATACGTTCCAGTATGGGCGGCAGAACACTGTCCATATAGGGGGTAAAACGCGCCATAACCTGCGCCGGATTGGTGTTCGGGATTGGCGTATAGGTGGTGTCCATGAAATCAACCAACGACATGCGGCCGGACGCCACCGCATCAGAAAACAGGCCCGATATCTCCTCTGCGGCCTCTTTCACCGCACGGATATAGGGGGTATCAACGGTTTCCACACCCATACGAGACACCATGCCCGTGATGGTTTCTGCATCTTCGGTGATGTCTGCCATTGCCGATTGTGCATCCCGCAGACTACTGGCACTGGTGGTCACATCCTGCGTCAGCGCCTGAATGGTCTGGCCAACCTCATCGGTTACATTGGTTATCTCTTCACTCGCGGTCAAGATATCACGCTGCGATGCCGCCATCCGCGCCAAAGTTTGCGGTATCTCCTCAATCTCAGCCCCGATTCCATTGGTTTGCTGACGAATGCAGTTGGCGCTAGACACGGCCTGCTCTGCATCCTCTATCAAGTTGCGCAAGTCCTTGCCCAGCTCTCCGATCGTGTCATGGATTTCACCGGTCGCCTCACTGGTCAGGTTCGACAGATCCTTCACCTCCTGTGCAACCACCATAAAGCCACGTCCGTGCCGACCGGCGCGCGCTGCCTCAATCGAGGCGTTAAGCGACAAGAGATTGGTTTTCCGCGAGATATTATCAACCTCAGTCGACACAGTGGCAACGCGCTGCAGGCTCCCCTCCAGCTGCGACAGGCGTTCGAAAATGGTCTGAACCCGGTCAATCAGCCCCTTCACATCCACAACCATAGATCCAAGGCGTTTTGAGGTATCACAAACCGTCGCCTCTGCCTGTTCTGACATGGCTACCGCCGAATTGGCACTTTCAAGAACTGATTGCCCCTGTGCAGTAAGCTGTGACGTTTTCTCTGCAAGCCCTTGAAAAACCTCCGCTTCTGAAACCACGCGTGCGCTGGTGTCGCTGATTTCACCGCCCGCAGAGGCCAGCGAGATCGACAGCGATCCGATACGCTGCGCGATCTCATGGATGGCCGTGTCCGGTTCGCTCTGCGCCGCCTCTGATGAGGCAGCAACCAACTCAGCCTGAAATTCATCAATCGCTTCAATTTTCATCGAACTCTCCTGAGTTGCATCAGCTCACACCTAAAACAACGGAGTTTTACGGTATTCTTTTAATTCCCCCCGCCTGACACACCCGAGCGCACAAAGAAAAGGCCCCCACGAGGGGGGCCAGTTTTGCGAAATGGGCATGTAGTTTACTGCCCGATACTGTTTTGCCTGTATGCCCATTCCGCATCAGGGGCAGGCGCACCCGCCCCGGAATTCTGTTGTTAACTACACCCAGATGTTGCGCCGCAGGTGTTGCACTTCATGCAGGTGCCATTGCGCACCAGCGTGTAGTTGCCACAATCACCGCAGGCTTCGCCCTCATAGCCTTGCATCTTTGCCTTGGACCGCGCATCGACCGCTGGTGCCACCGCTGGCGGTGCGACCGCAATATCCGCGCTGGTTTCCGGCACTTGCAGCCCCATCAAATCCTGTGGCATCCGTTTGCGCAGATATCCAGTGGAGCTGATTTGTTTCAACATTTCCAATGATTTGGTCGCCGCAGTGTCGCTTAACTCTTCAACGTTGCTCAGACCCTCTTCGGCACCGCGCCCGATATCGTCGAAAGTCGCCCCCTGCGGTTTCACATGCGCCAGATCAGTGCGATCCAGATAGCTGACAGCCAGCTCGCGGAAGATGTAATCAAGGATCGATGTGGCGTTTTTGATCGAGTCGTTGCCCTGCACGATGCCCGACGGCTCAAATTTGGTGAAGGTGAAGGCGTCGACAAACTCCTCCAGCGGGACGCCATATTGCAGGCCCACGGACACTGCGATGGCAAAGTTGTTCATCATCGCACGGAAACCGGCCCCTTCCTTGTGCATGTCGATGAAAATCTCACCCAACGCGCCGTCACTATACTCCCCCGTACGGAGATACACCTTGTGCCCGCCGACCACGGCCTTTTGCGTGTAGCCTTTGCGCCGCTCCGGCATCTTTTCGCGGTGGCTTCGCACCAGTTCCTTAATGACGACCTTCTCGACGATCTTTTCAGCCAGCACTTGCGCCTTTTCCTGTGGGGTGCCCGTTTCCAGAGTCTCTGCTGCCTCTTCATCCCCCTCAATCAATGCCGCCGCCAAAGGCTGGCTGAGTTTCGAGCCATCACGATACAGCGCGTTTGCTTTGATGCCCAAGGACCAGCTCAGCTCATAGGCGGCCTTGCAGTCCTCAATCGTAGCATCATTGGGCATGTTGATCGTCTTGGAAATCGCGCCCGAGATGAAGCTTTGCGCCGCAGCCATCATGGTGATGTGGCTGTTCACAGAGAGATAGCGTTTGCCCTTTTTACCGCAGGGGTTTGCACAGTCGAAGATGTGGTAGTGTTCTTCCTTCAGGTGCGGGGCACCTTCCAGCGTCATGGTGCCACAAACATGGTCATTCGCCGCCTCGATATCCGCACGGCTAAAGCCGAGATGTCGCAGCAGATCAAAAGACGGATCCACCAAACGATCTGCCGGAATGCCCAGCGTATCGCGGCAGAAGGCCTCGCCCAATGTGTATTGATTGAACACGAACCGGATATCAAAGGCGCTGGCCAATGCAGCCTCGACCTTTTCCACCTCTGCGGCAGTGAACCCATGACCGAGGAGGGCTGTATGATTGACGCCCGGCGCATTGCCCATACTGCCATGGCCCACCGCATAGGCAATGATCTGTTCGATCTCCGACGCGGAATAGCCTAGATTTTCCAGCGCCTTGGGTACCGAACGGTTGATGATCTTGAAATAACCGCCACCAGCCAGTTTTTTGAACTTTACCAATGCAAAGTCCGGCTCAATCCCCGTGGTATCGCAATCCATCACCAGACCGATAGTACCGGTGGGGGCAATGACAGACACCTGCGCGTTGCGATAACCGTTCTGCTCACCCAGTTCCAGCGCGCGGTCCCAAACCTGCATCGACAGTTCGCCCAGACGCTGATCCGGCACGTTTGCAAGATCCAGCGCCACGGGCTTGACCGCCAGCGCCTCATAGCCCTCTGTCGCACCATATGCTGCTGTGCGGTGATTGCGAATGACCCGCAGCATCTGATCTTTATTCTTTGCATAGCCTGCAAAGCTGCCCAATTCCCCCGCCATTTCGGCAGAGGTCGCATAGGACACGCCGGTCATGATCGCAGTGAGTGCGGCGCCCATCGCGCGGCCCTGATCGCTGTCATAGCCCAGCCCCATATTCATCAGCAGACCGCCGATGTTGGCATAGCCCAGCCCCAAGGTACGGAAATCATAGGACCGCTGTGCAATCTCTTTCGACGGGAACTGCGCCATGGTGACGGAGATTTCCAGCGTGATTGTCCACAGGCGCGTGGCATGCATGTAGTCATCAACCTGAAACACGCCATCTTTGTAGAAGGTCAGCAGGTTCATCGATGCCAGATTGCACGCGGTGTCATCAAGGAACATGTATTCGGAACAAGGGTTTGACCCGCGAATCTCACCGTCCTCTGGACAGGTGTGCCAGGCGTTGACCGTGTCATGAAACTGAATGCCCGGATCGGCGCAGGCCCATGCGGCGTGGCCGATGTCTTCCCATAATTCGCGCGCCTTCACGGTTTTGGCGACCTTGCCGTCGGTACGGTTCAGGAGCGCCCAATCCTTATCCGCCCTCACGGCGCGCAAAAACGCATCTGTCACCCGAACGGAGTTGTTGGAGTTCTGACCAGAAACCGACGCGTAAGCCTCGCTGTCCCAGTCGGTATCATATGTTGGAAACTCAATGCGATCATAGCCCTGACGCGCGTAGTCCAACACGCGTTTCACATAGGTTTCAGGGATCGCCACTTTTTTCGCGTCCCGCACTGCCGCCTTCAGGCCTGCATTTGTCTTGGGGTCTGTAGCATCCTCGATCGCCCCGTGCCATGCGCCGATCGCGGCGAAAATCGCGTTCAGCTTTGCCTCGTGCATTTTGGAACCGGCAACGATCGAGGCGACTTTCTGCTCTTCGGTCACTTTCCAGTTTACGAACTTCTCAATATCGGGGTGATCTACGTCGCAGATCACCATCTTTGCCGCCCGCCGCGTGGTGCCACCTGATTTGATCGCACCAGCTGCCCGGTCCCCAATCTTCAGGAACCCCATAAGGCCGGAGGACTGGCCACCACCTGCGAGCCGTTCACCCTCGGCCCGCAGTGAGGAGAAATTGGTGCCAGTCCCCGACCCGTACTTGAACAGCCGCGCCTCACGCACCCAAAGGTCCATGATGCCTCCCTCGTTCACCAGATCGTCAGAAACGGACTGGATAAAGCACGCGTGGGGCTGTGGATGTTCATAGGCGGATTTCGACTTGGTCAGTTTGCCTGTTTTGTAATCGACATAGTGATGGCCCTGCCCCGGACCATCAATGCCATAGGCCCAGTGCAGGCCGGTGTTGAACCACTGCGGGGAATTGGGTGCAGCGCGTTGAGTTGCAAGCATGAAACGCATTTCATCATAGTAACTGCGCGCGTCCTCCTCCGAGCTGAAATAACCGCCTTTCCAGCCCCAATATGCCCATGCGCCCGCCAGACGATCAAACACCTGTTTCGCGGATATCTCCCCGCCCAGATCTGTGTCTTTGTCCGCGGGCACTGAACGCCAGAGGAACTCTGGCACACCTGCCTCTTTGACCTTTTTCAGCGCGGTGGGAACCCCTGCCTTACGAAAATATTTCTGCGCAATCACGTCAGACGCCACCTGCGACCAGCTTTCCGGCACTTCGACATCGGCCAAATGAAAAACCACGGTTCCGTCTGGGTTGCGGATTTCCGAGGTGGTCGTCGTGAACGCCAGCGCCGCGTAGGCGTCCTGTCCGGCGGTGGTGAATTTCCGTTCAA
Source organism: Thalassobius sp. Cn5-15 (assembly GCF_022347685.1). Taxonomy (GTDB): domain Bacteria; phylum Pseudomonadota; class Alphaproteobacteria; order Rhodobacterales; family Rhodobacteraceae; genus Thalassobius. The sequence goes on along the minus strand of NZ_JAKRGF010000001.1, from coordinate 324,749 downwards.
TCTGCATCGCAACGCTGCCCCGTCTGTGCCTGCTTTGACGGCGCCCTGCCCTATGGTGCTGTCCTGACTTGGGCGGGTGCCTTTATAAAATTCGTGTCAGCAGTTGACCGCACACATCTCACCCCGGCGCATCCCTGGAATTTTCAGGATGCGTGGAAGATCAGGAGCCGGCAATTAGACCGCGTTCCGAAATTTCTAAATCTGCCCCCGGCATTCGATAACAACAAAATATTAACTACATCTAGTGGCAATCGACGCTGACCCCCACAAGGTGACGTAAGTAAACACAAACGGTCAACGACTATTTTATAATTTTTGAACTTGACGAGGAGGTCGTGCAGCAGGTCATCCAACAACGACTGCGATTCTGAATACACGTTGTTTTTTTGACGAAACCCTTATCGCCTGCCACCATTGAGAAAAGTGAGCAGCGCCTGCCAAATGGCTTTGATCTGGCGATTTTTCACACTTGGCGCGACCGCGCTTGGCGCGGATTTTGCAGGACTGATGGGGTGATTATTTATTGTGCAAAAAACACCCAGACGGCCGGTCAACCGCCCCAATTGATTCCGCATCAGATTCCGTAAAATCATCGCAAACACATGGCTGTGCGCCAGCTATTCGCTAATCATAGTGGAGGAAGTGGTCGGGGCGGCGAGATTCGAACTCACGACCCCCTGTACCCAAAACAGGTGCGCTACCAGACTGCGCTACGCCCCGGACCGTGGGTGCGGTCTAACGGCTGATGATCGGATTGAAAAGTCGAAAATGACATTTGGGCAGCAGTTTTCGCAGAAAACTGAAACGGCCAGACGGATCAGGCGCAATCACTGGCCCGCGTCGCAGGTCCATTGGGCGTTTTTGATCGAAGGATGGCGCATTTCAGCCCCCGCTTTCAGCCCCAGACGCGCTGCCTGACCTGCGTTCACCTCCAGAACAAACTGAATAGCATCACCGCCAGGAATCAGGGTTTCATCCAACGGCACCGCGTTTTCGTGGACATGCTGCACCACACCTTGCCCATCGGCGAAAATCAGATCCAGCGGCAGGTAGGTGTTGCGCATCCAGAAGACTGCGCGTTGTTCACGTTCATACACAAAAAGCATGCCAGCGCTTTGCGCCATCTCTTCGCGGAACATCAGGCCGCGCTCGCGCTCATGAGGTTCATCCGCCAATTCGATCTGATAGCGCACCTGTCCGAAATCACCGCGTAGGTCGATATGTCCCTCAGCGCAGCTCTCGGCCTGTGCGCGCGCGGCGCCCGCCAGCGCGATGCAGGCCGCACATAACGAAACGGCCGCTCCTTTCAGGAACGGCCGTATGATCCGCAGATCAGTCATCTTTCAGCGCCGCTTCCCAGGCGCAGACCTCAGTGGCCATCCGCCCGCGCTTACCATCAATGGCGCGCAGCCCCACGGCCTCTCCCGGTTGCAGATCGGCAAGGCCTGATCGGCGCAACACCTCAACATGCACAAACACGTCTTCGTCGCGACCAAAGATATTGGCAAAACCAAACCCTTTGCCTTTATCGAACCATTTCACCCGTGCGGGTTCCAGAGTGGCAGCTTGAATAACCGCAGGATCAATGTCCTCGAAATCCGCCAGCGTCGCACTTTCCTCAGCCGCAGGCGGTTCGATTAAAAAAACCTCAATCGCCTGAATGCCACGGTCCGTGTTTTGCACGTCCAATTCAATCTTCGCCCCATCCGCGACCGAGCTCTGCCCAAAATTTCGCAGCACATTGGCGTGCAGCAAAATATCGGGCCCTCCCTCATCGGCCACAACAAATCCGAATCCTTTGACCGGATCAAACCATTTCACCAAGCCGGTGACCCTACGGGCCCCTTCACGTTCAGTCATCACTGTTCCCGATACCTACATGATCGTCATCCCCACATCATTTCATGTGACACGTCCATCATTCTTGCAAGGCAAAAGTTGAAAACCTTTCAACTAATTGCATTTCGCGTCACGTGAAATTCATGGGCTGAGGCGTTGTATTGTCCAGTTTTTATTCATTGTTTCGCGCCGCCACACAAAGCGGTCATGCAGTCTAAATGCCCCATCCGCCCAGAACTCAATCTCAACCGGTGTGATTCTGAAACCTCCCCAAAAGGGGGGGCGGGTAGGATTTGGACCATGCTGGGCTGTAACTTTTGCAACCTCACCCATTAAGGTTGCGCGCGAATCCAATGGCTTAGACTGTTTAGACGCCCAGGCGCCCAACCTAGACTTCAGAGAGCGGGATTTGTAGTAGGCATCCGCCTGCGCACCATCTTCACGACTAACGATACCGCGCACGCGGATTTGTCGACGCAGCGACTTCCAATGCATCACAAAGGCGGCTTTACCTGCCTGCTCAATCTCTTCCGCCTTGGTGCTGTCGTAGTTTGTGTAGAAAACAAAGGCATCTGCCTCCACCTCCTTCAGCAGCACCATACGGGCATTGGGCAATCCGTCCTGATCCACCGTCGACAGGGCAATGGCGTTTGGATCATTGGGTTCGCTGGCCTCGGCTTCGGCCAGCCAGTCGCGTGCAATCTGGAACGGATCATCGCCCGCAAAAATCCCGCTTCGGTCTACCATATTCTGTCCTTTCCGGGTCCCTGCCCGTCTCAATAAACCTCTGCCCGCGCTTCTGGGGGTTGCGAGGTTTCGCAGCATCCCCTAAACGCCGCTTTGACCGCACATTTGGTAGTCCGCACAGCAAAGTCAAACACATGACGACATTCTGCGTCAAAAGCTACGGCCGCCGCAGAAGAAAAGTATAGGAAATCCTCATATGATGGACCTTGCTCTGAATCAGATCTGGTTGCTGATGGCATCGCAACTGGTGGCGCTGCTTAGCCCAGGTCCGGCAGTTATGTCGCTTATGCAGCAAAGCTTTGCCCACGGACGTGGTATCGGGCTGCGCTTCGGCGCGGGTCTGGCGCTGGCGGCGACGATCTGGGCCGGGTTTGCCTTTGCCGGACTTTCACTGATCTTTACCGCGCTGCCGTGGCTGTTTTCCGCAATGAAGCTGATCGGCGCGAGCTATCTGATCTGGATGGCGCTGCAAATCTGGCGCGGCGCGGACAGGCCGGTGGCTGATGTGTCATCGCGCAATGTGATGCATGGGTTCAGCGGCGGATTGTTAACCAATTTCGCCAATCCGAAAGCGGCGCTTTATTATTCAGCTGTTTTTGTCACCATCTTTCCTGATCCGCTGAGCTTCCGCAGTCAGGCAGCAATCCTTGGCGTGGTCTACGGGATAGAGATTATCGTTTACACCGGTTTCGTGTTGATCTTCACAACCCCGCAGGCGCGCGCCGCCTACCTCAGGGCAAAATCCGTGGTCGATCGCGTCTGCAGTGCGACCGTAGGTGTGTTGGGCGTGACACTTCTGATCAATCGCTGATCGCGCAAAAAGTGTGCATTGCGCCCCTGTCTCGCGCAGTATATCTGAAATGGCATTTAAAGACCAAGAAGAAGACCGAAATGCCGCGCCTCATTTCTGCTGCGATGCTTGCCTGCCTGTTTGGGGCCCCTGTTTGGGCCACACAAAGCGCGAGTACCCTCCCCTTTCAACCTTATCAAAGTGCACAATCCTACAGCTGTGGCAAAACCTGCAGCCGCGTCCGAAGCTGTCGCGATGCAGTCTATCAATGGTGCGTTTGCGGTTACGCCCGCGCCGATGGCGACAATGATGGCGTCCCGTGCGAAAATCACTGCGGCCAGAGCACCTCGGCCAGCCGTGCGCGTGTTCAGGAAATCAGGCAGGAATTTGGGTGCAGATGAACTACCGAAAGCGGTTTTTACACCGTAGAACCCGCTTTTCCTTGCGTTGCCCTGCAGGCCACGGTATCGCCCGTGGCTAATCACAAACAGCGGCGCAACCGCCCACCACTCCGTATGAGGGAAGCCATGACCGATCGTCTGCCACACGAAAAAGGGTTTCACATCAGCTGGGACCAGATCCACCGCGACAGCCGTGCACTGGCTTGGCGTCTGGACGGTCAGGGGCCTGATGATGGTGCGTGGCGTGGCATCGTTGCGATCACCCGTGGCGGTATGGCGCCGGCGATGATCATCGCACGCGAACTGGACATCCGCACCGTCGACACCATCAGCGTGAAATCCTACCACCATCAGGCCCAAGGCGTGGCCGAGGTGCTGAAAGCGCCGAGCGAAGACCTGATGGGCGACGGCGAAGGCATTCTGATCATCGACGATCTGGTGGACAGCGGCAAAACGCTGGAACTGGTGCGCCAGATGTATCCCAAGGCGCATTTCGCCACTGTCTACGCCAAACCCCAAGGCCGCCCGCAGGTCGAAACCTTCATCACCGAGGTCAGCCAGGACACCTGGATCTTCTTCCCCTGGGACATGGCACTGCAATACGTCGAACCCTACCGCGGCACCGATTGATCGCGACATTCACAAAAGGCGCCCCACCGGAGGCGCCTTTTTCTTTGCGCTGTTCTGAACTGCAACGCCTATAGCGATCGCAAAAACAGCGCCCTCCTCCGTCCTTACCTCACATTACCCACACCGTGGTTTTTCCATCTTGCTCCCGCCCCTTAACTGAATATCCTCGCTCTTGCACAGATGAGGACAGACAGATGAGCACCGCGCGCACCACCACCACCTTTGCCCCCCCCGTGATGGAGGCGCGGCGTTGGCTGGATGGCGTGATATTTCCTGACAGCCGCCCGCTGATCAATGTCTCACAGGCCGCACCCGTTGATCCCCCGCCGCCCGCGCTGCGACAAGCGATTGCAGACACCGCACTGAACCTGCCAGAGGCGCATCTATATGGCCCTGACCTTGGCCTGCCGGAATTACGCGCTGAATTGGCACGATCCGTCAGCAAGACCTACAAAGGACAGGTCAGCGCAGATCAGGTCGCCATCACCTCTGGCTGCAATCAGGCCTTTTGTGCCGCGATCATTTCTCTATGTGCCGAAGGGGATGAGGTAATCCTGCCAACCCCATGGTATTTCAATCATCAAATGTGGCTCGATATGCAGGGCGTGGCCACAGTGCCCCTTGCTTGCGGTGACGGGATGCTGCCCGATGTGGCTGAGGCCGCAGCCAAGATCACTGACCGCACCCGGGCCATTGTCCTGGTCAGCCCGAACAACCCCTGTGGTGTAGAATATCCCGCTGATCTGATCGCAGCCTTCCGCGATCTGGCGCGCGACCATGATCTGGCATTGATCATTGATGAAACCTATCGCGATTTCCACGCACAGACAGGTGCGCCGCATGGGCTGTTTGAGGAAAGCGATTGGCAGAGCACGGTGATCCAGCTCTATTCCTTCTCCAAATCCTACCGCCTGACCGGTCACCGTGTTGGGGCAGTCGTCGCCAGCCCCGCACGCTTGGCCGAAATGGAAAAGTTTATCGACACCGTCACCATCTGCCCCAACCAACTGGCCCAACACGCGGCCCTTTGGGGCATGCAGAACCTTGGCGATTGGCTGGCAGGCGAGCGCCTTGAAATCCTCGACCGGCGCGCTGCGATTGAGGATGGCTTTGGTGTGCTGGCGACCCAAGGGTGGAAGCTCCTCGGCTGCGGGGCCTATTTTGCCTATATGGAACATCCCTTCGCCATCGCGTCTGACGCGCTTGCGAAACAGATGGTGCGCGACATTGGCGTTCTGGCCCTGCCCGGAACCATGTTCATGCCCAAAGACGACCCCGCAGGCGCCCGACAGCTGCGCATTGCCTTTGCCAATGTGGACCGCACCGGCATTGCAACGCTGTTTCAGCGCCTTGCATCACTGGCAGACCTTGCGGCGCTGCGGGCTTCGGCCTAAACATTCGCGAACAGCTAAATTTGCGCCGTGGGCCAGACCCTGCGGCGGCTGACGATATATTGAGGACTGAACATGGCCAGCGGCAAGACTTCCAAAACCTTCATGTGGGGCATCATGGGCCTGTTGATCGTGGGGCTTGGCGGCTTTGGCGCCACCAACCTGTCGGGCAATATCACCCGCGTGGGATCGGTCGGCGATGAAGATATCGACGTCAACGATTACGCCCGCGCCCTGCAACAGGACATCCGCGCGATCGAGGCACAGGCCGGTTCCGCGATGCCGTTCAATCAGGTCCTCTCTGCCGGTATCGACCGTGCGGTTCTGGCCCGTTTGGTGGGTCAGGCATCGCTGGACAATGAAGCAGCGAAACTGGGCCTGTCGATCGGTGATGAGACATTGAGCAAACAGATCCTCGCCATTCCCACCTTCCAGAGCGCGAATGGTTTTGACCGCGACAGCTATCGCTTTGCGCTGCAACAGGCGGGCCTGTCTGAAATCGAGTTTGAAGGCCAGATGCGCGCCGACACCGTGCGCGCACTGCTGCAAGGCGCGGTTGTCACCGGCACGCCAATGCCTTCGACCTATGCCAACACACTGATCAACTACGCGGGTGAACGCCGCGATTTCACTTGGGCGCTGCTCAACACCACGCACCTCAGCGCGCAGATCGCCGCACCGACAGAGGCGCAGCTGACCGCGTTTCACAGCGAAAACGTCGATCAGTTCACCACCCCCGCCAAGAAGCGCCTGACCTACATCTGGCTGTCGCCTGATGACCTGGTGGCTGGCATCGAGGTGGATGAGGCCCAGATCAAATCTCTTTATGAAGAGCGGATTGATCAATACCTCGTCCCTGAGCGCCGTCTGGTCGAACGCCTGATCTATTCCGATGCTGCCAGCGCCGAAGCTGCGCGTGCAGCGCTTGATGCGGGCGAAAAAAACTTTGAAACACTGGTGGCCGACCGTGGTCTGGATCTGGCCGATGTGGATCTGGGCGATGCCACAGCCGCCAGCCTTGGCAGCGCGGCTGAGGAGGTCTTTGCCGCACCGGGCACGGGCGTTGTGGGACCGGTGGAAACCTCGCTTGGCCCGGCGCTGTTCCGCATAAACGGCATTCTTCTGGGGTCAGAGACCACGCTGGAACAGGCGCGTGACGAATTGCACGCCGATCTGGCAGCCGGGGCTGCCCGCCGCCAGATCGAACGTGTATCCGAAGACATCGACAACCTTTTGGCTGGTGGCGCGACGCTAGAAGAGCTGGACGGTGAAGGCGGCGCAAAATTGGCCAGCATCGACTGGCATGACGCCAGCGAAGAACCAATCGCAGGCTATGGCGCCTTCCGCGAGGCCGCAACGTCGGTGACGGCCAGCGACTATCCCGAAATCATCCGCCTGGACGATGGCGGCATTGTCGCCCTGCGCTTTGACGAAAATGTCGCCGCCGCCGTGCAACCGCTGGACAGTGTGCGTGCCGAAGCGACCGCCGCATGGCGGTCCGCGCAAACCGCCAAGGCGCTTTCCGCCAAGGCCGAGGAGTTGCTAGAGCAAGTGAAATCCGGCACCGGCATGGACGAATTGGGGCTGACCGCACGCGCGGAAACGGACATTATGCGCTCTGACTTCATCACAGATGCCCCTGAGGCGCTGATCAACCAGGTCTTTGCGATGACTGCCGGGGATGCGGCTGTGGTGGCGGACGCAGATGGTACTGTAAGCATTGTCAGCCTTGGGGCGGTGAACGGCCCCGATCTGGACAACGCCGAAGTGGTCGGTTTCCGCAACATTCTGGCGCAGCAGGGCGATGCGGGTCTGTCTGATGACCTCTACGCCGCTTATGCGCGCGCTATTCAGGACGCTGCTGGCATCTATCTGGATCAGACCGCAATCAATGCGGTTCATGCAAACTTCCGCTAAGCGGGATCGCAAAGGAAAACGAACGGTGGATCTTATTCCCTCCTATGATGATTTCGCCCGTGCCTATGAGGCCGGTGAAAATCAGGTTGTTTACGCGCGTCTTGCCGCAGACCTCGACACGCCGGTGTCGTTGATGTTGAAGATGACGGGCGCACAGAAAGACGCCTTTGTACTGGAATCTGTGACCGGCGGCGAGGTGCGAGGGCGCTTTTCGATCGTCGGCATGAAACCTGATGTGATCTGGCGCTGTCATGGCGAACAATCGCAGATCAACCGCACCGCTCGTTTCGACGGCGAAGCGTTTGAGGATCAGACCGGTAACCCGCTGGACAATCTGCGCGCGCTGATTGCCGAGAGCAAGATTGACCTGCCCGACGATCTGCCTGCCGCTGCCGCAGGCCTGTTCGGGTATCTGGGCTATGACACCATCCGTCTGGTCGAACATCTGCCCGACGTGAATCCTGATCCTCTGGGCGTGCCCGATGCGGTGATGATGCGCCCGTCGGTGGTCGCGGTGCTGGACGGGGTCAAAGGCGACGTCACCGTTGTGTCCCCTGTCTGGACCAATGAAGGTCAATCCGCCCGCGCGGCCTATGCGCAGGCGGCAGAACGGGTGATGGATGCCGTTCGTGATATGGAACGCGCCATGCCACAGGCCAGCCGCGATCTGGGTGAGGCGGATGAGGTTGCACCGCCGCAGTCAAACTTTGCCAAAGACGCTTATCTGGCCGCCGTTGAAAAGGCCAAGGACTATATCCGCGCCGGTGACATCTTTCAGGTGGTGCCCAGCCAGCGCTGGACGCAGGACTTCACCCTGCCGCCTTTCGCGCTTTACCGTTCACTGCGCCGGACCAATCCGTCGCCTTTCATGTTTTATTTCAACTTCGGCGGCTTTCAGGTGATTGGCGCCAGCCCGGAAATTCTGGTGCGCGTCTTTGACAACGAGGTTACCATTCGCCCCATCGCCGGCACTCGCCCCCGTGGTGCTACACCGGCAGAAGATAAGGCGCTGGAGGCCGATCTGCTGGCCGATCAGAAAGAGCTGGCGGAGCATCTGATGCTGCTGGATCTGGGCCGCAACGACGTGGGAAGGGTGGCGAAAATCGGCACTGTGAAACCCACAGAGGAGTTTATCATCGAACGCTACAGCCATGTGATGCATATTGTGTCCAACGTGGTGGGTGAATTGGATGAGGGCAAGGATGCGGTTGATGCCTACTTCGCCGGTATGCCGGCAGGCACTGTGTCCGGCGCGCCGAAAGTGCGTGCGATGCAGATCATCGATGAGTTGGAACCGGAAAAGCGCGGCATTTATGGCGGTGGCCTCGGCTATTTCAGTGCTGGAGGCGACATGGACATGTGCATCGCCCTGCGTACAGCAATTGTGAAGGATCAGAAACTTTACATTCAGGCCGGTGGCGGCGTGGTTTATGACAGTGATCCTGAAGCAGAGTTTATGGAAACCGTGCATAAATCCAACGCCATCCGTCGTGCTGCGGCGGACGCGGCGCGCTTCACCAGATCCGGCAACACCTGATCCCCGCACAGGGTGCCGCCATCGCGGCATACCTCCGGCGGGCGTATTTTGGAACATTGAAAGGGGCGCGGCGTGACGCGGGTGATCCTGTTTAACAAGCCCTTTGATGTGCTGTCGCAGTTCACGGATCGTGGCAGCGAAGGCAGCAAGCGTGCGACTTTGTCTGATTTCATCAACGTGCCGCAGGTCTATCCGGCAGGGCGTCTGGATCGCGACAGCGAAGGCCTGATGGTGCTGACCGACAATGGCAAGCTGCAAGCGAAGATTTCCAATCCCCGCCACAAGATGTCCAAGACCTACTGGGCGCAGGTTGAGGGAAACATCACCGATGAAGCGCTAGCGCGTCTGGCCAAGGGGATAGAGTTGAAGGACGGCATGACCCGCCCAGCCCGTGCTGAACGGCTGAGAGCACCAGACGTCTGGGAACGTGTACCGCCCATCCGAGTGCGCAAGAGCATTCCTGACAGCTGGCTGCAATTGACGATTTCCGAAGGACGCAATCGCCAGGTCCGCCGAATGACCGCCGCAGCGGGGTTTCCAACGTTGCGACTGATCCGCGTACGCATCGGTGATTGGCATCTGGGGCAGTTGCAGCCGGGTGAGTGGCGGGACGCCTAACGTCCCTTAAACAACCCACCAAGAATGCCACGCACCAACCGGCGCCCCGTGGTGCCGCGCAGCTCTTTCACCAGTGCTTTGCCAAGAGCGCTGCCGATGGTGTCGCCCTGCGCCCTGCTGCGGGTCACGCGGGCCGAGGAACGGCCCACACGCGATCCGCTGTAGCGCCGCGCGGAGCGATATGCGCGTTCAGCCACCTCAGCCTGTTCTTCTTTCTCTTCAGCTTGTTCTGCCGCAAGAGCCGCCTGTTCGGCGCGTTTCGTCAATATCTCATATGCGCTCTCACGGTCTTGGGCCATGTCGTATTTTCCTGCAAGCGCAGAGGCCGCCATAAGCCCTGCCCTCTCTGCCTTGGTGATTGGTCCCAATTGTGAGGATGGCGGACGGATCAGGGTGCGTTCGACCATGCCCGGCACCCCTTTCTTGGCCAGAAAAGACGTTACCGCCTCCCCCACACCGACCTCACGGATTGCGTCCTCTGTGTCAAAACGGGGGTTGTCGCGGTAGGTTTCAGCCGCCATGCGCAATGCTTTGCGGTCCCGTGCGGTAAAGGCGCGCAGCGCGTGTTGTACGCGGTTGCCCAGCTGCCCCAGAATATCCTCTGGCACGTCATCAGGGTTTTGGGTGACGAAATAGACGCCAACGCCCTTGGACCGGATCAGGCGCGCCACCTGTTCCACCTTGTCAACCAATGCTTTAGGGGCATCCTCAAACAGCAGGTGGGCCTCATCAAAGAAGAAAACCAGCCTGGGTTTATCGGGATCGCCCACCTCTGGCAGGGTCTCAAACAGCTCTGACAACAGCCACAGCAAGAAGGTCGCATAAAGACGCGGTGATCCCATCAGTTGATCCGCGGCCAGAATATTGATCTGCCCGCGCCCGTCAGGGTCACAGCGCATCAGATCGCCCAGATCCAGCGCAGGTTCACCAAAGAGCTGCGTTGCCCCCTGATTTTCCAAGACCAGCAGCCGCCGCTGAATCGCCCCGATCGAGGCGGTAGCGATATTGCCGTAGCGCAGCGCCACATCGGCGCGGTTTTCACCCAGCCAGACCAGCATCGCCTGCAGATCCTTCAGGTCCAACAGTGCTAGCCCCTGTTCATCGGCGATACGGAAGGCAATGTTCAGCACACCTTCCTGCGCTTCACTCAACTCCAACAAACGCGACAGCAAAAGTGGCCCCATATCGGCGACCGTAGTGCGCACTGGATGGCCCTGCTGGCCAAACATATCCCAGAAGGTGACGGGGAAACCCGCGTAGGAGTACCCCTGAAACCCGATTTTCGCCGCGCGATCGCTAAAGGCCTGATGCAGTTTGAAATCCGCACGCCCGGCTTTGGCAAGACCGGCCAGATCGCCCTTCACATCCGCCATGAACACCGGCACGCCGGCGGCCGAGAACCCTTCGGCCATGATCTGCAGGGTCACGGTTTTGCCGGTGCCGGTAGCGCCTGCGATCAGCCCGTGGCGGTTTGCGTATTTCAACGACAGAAATTGTTGTTCACCGTAGTTCTCACCACCGCCACCGATAAAGAGTTTCTGATCCACCTGAGGCCCCTGTCATCTGCGCACTGCACATGCGTGCGGTGCATAAGGAATTCATTAAGTTTGTCGCGCTATAGTGGCCTTATCCATCCGCCATGTCCATCGCGGGTGGATGACTTCCTCCCTGTCAGACTGGCCGCCCTGTAAAATACAGGGCGGCACCTTTTTTCAAAAAAATATGACGGGAACTGTTGACCCGAACAGGCAAACATCCTAGCGTCCCTTTAATGACTAAGTCGGCCAGTCCGACGGGGAGCAAAAATTGAATTAGGGGCCGCTTATGGCCCCTTTTTCTTTATTTATTTTCAAATTGTTACCCGGCATCGCTCATCAACCACATCACCTGACTGTGAACATCAGCGGCGGGTTTTCGCTGTTGCCCGACGGCCTGCCAATATTACATGCTTACGAAGGCCGAAGGCCCATGTTACACGGGCTATGGATAAGCAAAAAACGGGTTGATACCTCCATGAACAAGTTGTCGAAATCCCTCTCATTGATCGCCGCGCTCACCTGTGGTGCAGCGGCTTTCGCACAGGACGCCACGACCGACGCCAGCAGTGCAGATACTGCGGCGGAGGCGACGCAACCCAATACCGATTCCACCCCCGCTCCCGACGCGCAACAAGGCGCCGGCCTGAACACTGGCACTCCGACACAGCCGCAGTCCTATATCCGCGAAGAAAGCGGCGACTGGCAGCTGGAATGCTACCGCACCGGTCAGGAACAAGAGCCATGCCAGCTGCTGCAGCCGCTGTATGGTGCCGAAGGCAATCAGGTCGCCAACATGCGCATCTTCCGTCTGCCTCCGGGTGGTCAGGCTGTCGCTGGTGCACTGGTCGCAGTGCCGCTGGAAACCCTGCTGACGGCGCAGCTGACTATCCTTGTCGATGCCAATGTGCCACAGCGTTACCCGTTCTCTGTCTGTGACCCGCAGGGCTGCTACGCCCGTATCGGCCTGACCCAACAGGACATTGACGCCTACAAGCGCGGTGCCAGCGCGATTGTCTCACTGGTGCCTTTCGTCGCGCCCGATCAGCGCGTTGACCTGAAAATGTCACTTAGCGGTTTCACCGCCGGCTACGACAAAGTAACGGCAACACTGCAGCGCTAAGGCCAGCACAGTTGCAAAAGAAAGGCCGCGTTGGGATGTCTCCAACGCGGCCTTTTTATTTCGAACACTGCGTGTCGATCAGGCGCGTTTCAGCGCCAGAACCGCGTTCAGCCCGCCAAAGGCAAAGGCATTGGACAGCACATAGTCTACCTGCGCCTCCCGCGCTTCATTCGGGACCACATCCAGCGCGCACTCGGGATCAGCCTCCTCATAGCCAATGGTGGGGGCAATCACCCCGTCGCGCAGCGCCATGATACAGGCCAGCAACTCGACCGCGCCGGTGCCGCCGATAAGGTGGCCGTGCATCGCTTTGGTCGACGAAATCATCAACTGATCCGCATGCGCCCCGAATACATCAGCCACTGCAGCACATTCCGTTTTGTCATTCGCCGCCGTGCCGGTGCCATGGGCGTTGATATAGCCAACCTGATCGGCGTTGATGCCCGCATCCCGCAAGGCCCCGGAAATCGCCCGCGCCGCGCCCTGTTTGGACGGCATGACGATATCACTGGCGTCAGAGGACATGGCAAACCCCGCCACCTCTGCCAGAATGTCAGCGCCGCGCGCTTTGGCATGTTCGTATTCCTCAAACACAAAAATCGCCGCGCCTTCGCCTTGTACCATACCATTACGGTTGGCACTGAACGGGCGGCAGGCGTCCTTTGACATCACGCGCAGACCTTCCCAGGCCTTCACACCGCCAAAACACAGCATAGATTCAGAACCGCCGGTCACCATCGCCTTGGACATCCCAGAGCGCACCATGTTAAAGGCCTGCGCCATTGCATGGTTCGAACTGGCACACGCGGTGGCCACGGTGAAACTGGGACCTTTGAGGTTAAACTCCATCGACACATGGCTGGCGGCGGCGTTGTTCATCAATTTCGGCACCACGAACGGGTGCACGCGATTTTTTCCGTCCTCATAAACCGTGCGGTAATTGGCATCGAGTGTGGTCATCCCGCCGCCCGAATTGCCAAGGATCACACCGGAGGTGGCCGCCAGATCACCGGAAAACACCAAACCCGACTGCGCCAGCGCCTCGCGCGCGGCGATCAGAGTGAATTGGGTGAACCGGTCATAAAGCGCCAGTTGTTGACGGTTAAACCGTGTTTCAGAGTCATAGCCTTTGACCTGTCCGCCGATCTTGATCGCCAGACGGTCAACATCCTGAAACTCCAACTCGCCAATGCCACAACGGCCTTCGCTCATGGCTTCCAGCGTGGCAGGCACAGAGGCGCCAAGCGCATTGATCGTGCCTGCACCAGTGATCACAACACGGTTCATTGCGCGGGTCATTTCTTTTGCTCAACCACCAGCTGTTCGATCCCTTTGATGATCGAGGCGACAGAGGAGATGTCAAAATCGCTCTGCTCCGGCTCGTTTGCGTTGAACGGCACCGAAATATCAAAGGCCTCTTCGATGGCGAAGATGCTTTCCACGAGGCCGAGACTGTCGATTCCCAGATCTTCCAGCGTGCTGTCTTCGGACACGTCGGATGGTTCCAGAACGGCCTGCTCGGCGATGATGGCGATTACCTGTTCCTTGATGCTCATGCTCAAGTCCCCTTCCCTCTCACTGAGGATGATTTAGTCATTCCCGTCCGCATTTAAAACCGCTTTCTTCAACGCGGCCACATCGCGGAACAATCGGGGCAAGCGGCGCAGGCCCTTGTAGGCTTCGACATGTGTCTCCATCTTCATCGCCGGATAGCCCAGCATGACACGCCCCGCAGGCACATTGGCCAGCACCTTGGTGGCACCGCCAGTGATCACGTGGTCGCCGATAAAGATGTTGTCGCTGACCCCGGTTTGACCGCCTAACACCACATTGTGACCGATACGTGTCGATCCGGCGATACCGACCTGCGCGCAGATCAATGTGTCATTACCGACCTCAACATTGTGACCGATCTGGGCGAGGTTGTCGATTTTCACCCCATTGCCGACGCGGGTATCGCGCACGGTGCCGCAGTCGATACAGGCGTTGGCACCGATTTCGACGTCGTCACCGACACTGACAGAGCCGAGGGAGTGGATCCGCGCATAGCTTTGCGCCTTGGCCTCACCCGCGTCGCCCAAGGTGTCACGCATCTGTTCGACGTTTGACACCTCTGGCGTCACGAAGGAAAACCCATCGCCGCCAACCGTCGCACCGGGCTGAGCAATGAAGCGGTCACCGATGGTCACACGCGCACCGATTTTCACGCCCTCGCGCAGGAAGCAGCCCTGCCCCAGCGAGGCATCCGCGCCGATGAAACACTGCGGGCCGATAACAGACCCATCGCCGATCACCGCACCGGCAGAGATAACCGCCAGCGGGCCAATGGTGACGTCGGCGCCCAGTTTGGCACGGACATCGACAATGGCCGAAGGGTGGATGCCTGCAGCATATCCCTGCCCTGCGTCCATCATCGCCGACAGCCCCGCCATCGCAAAGCGCGGGCGCGGTGCAACAATGGCAGCCTTAAGTCCCAGCGCCTGCCAATCAGCCCCCGCCCACAGCATCGCCACCTGCGCCTGACCGTCAGGCAGCCCTTTGGCAAAGGCAGGTTTCATCGCCAGCGCAAGATCAGACGCCCCCGCCATCGCAGGCTCCGCCACACCGGTGATGGAAATAGAAACATCGCCAAAGGCCTCCGCCCCCAGCGATGCTGCAATGTCTTTGACTGTAATGCTCATGTCCTGCCCTCGGATAACCGTTGGGCAAGAGACTTAACTTTGAATGGCGCCCAGTTCCACCCCTGCCGACTGCAAAGCGTTCCAGATTTGCGCATCGCGGCCATAGGTGTCGCGGCGATAGTTGGCACGACCTTTGGCAGGCACCACAGCGGTACGATAAACAATATGCACCGGAACGTGCTGTTCCAGATCCACGTGGCTTTCGCGGCCGGTGTCCAGATAGCGGTGGAACACCTTTTTCGGTTCGCTCGATTGTTTGGCCAGCAGCGCATAGCCAAACTCAAACGGTTGCGCCAGACGGATACAGCCGTGGCTGTAGGCCCGTGTTTCACGCGCAAACAGCGCCTTTTGCGGCGTGTCGTGCAGGTAAATGTTGTGGCGGTTCGGGAACATAAACTTCACCAGACCCAACGCGTTACGGCTGGAGGGGGGCTGTTTGATGTTAAACGGGAAACTGCGCGCGGTGTATTTGGTAAAGTCCGCACCGTTGCGGCTGACAACACGACCAGACGCATCGACCAGACGCAGATGCGCCACCGCATTGGGGTTACGTTGCAGCTGCGGCAGATATTCTTTCACCGCGATAGACCGGGGCACGTTCCAGGTGGGGTTGATCACCATATGCTCCATCTCATCGCTGAACTCGGGGCTGCGACGGTCGGAATCGCGGGCACCGATGACGGAACGGGTCTCGAAGGTAACCTTGCCGTTATCCATGATCTTGGCGGTGTAATCCGTGAGGTTTACCCAGACGTGACGTTCGCCACGTTCAAAGTTGGTCCAGCGTTCCCGCTCCATCGCAACCAGCACCGACTGCAGACGCTTTTCTGCAGAGACATTCAACTCTTTCAAGGTGGTGGCACCGGCAACGCCATCCTGTTCCAGACCGTGGTCGGCCTGAAACTGCTGTACCGCCGCCTGAATGCGGCTGTCATAGCTGCGGGAAGCAGACCGGTTCAAATACCCCAGCGCAATCAGGCGGTCACGCAGTTTGACAACCGATGCGCCCTTATCACCCGGCTCCAGCTTCTTGCCGGGCACGGTCGCACCCCAACCGCCACGTTCGATCACCGCTTGCAGGCGCAACATCTCTTTGCGCAAGCGCGGATATTGCGGTGTGTTCGGTGCGAGCGCGTTCATCACCGCGCGTGGCTTGCCGTCAAGGAGATCTGCCATATACGCCGCCCCGTCACGGCTGAGCGGTTTGCGCACGATCTCTTTGTTGACCTTCTGCGGTTCCAGCACGCCGTATTCCACATCGCGGGCATAGGCCAGATATGCCTTGGACAGGGCCACATCCACCAAGCCCAGATCGCGCGGCGTCTGTGCTGCGCGCATCTTCGCAATCAAACCATCCACGTCATACCGCGCCTGAGGTAAGCCATGGCTGGCCACATTCGCCAGCGTTGCCAGCAGCGCCTGACGACGGGCCAGATGCGCGTCGCCTTCACCGGTCCACACGGCAGAAAAGCCATTTTCGCGATAAAACCGCGCCAGTTCGCGATCGTCAGAGGCACCTTCGGCCACCGCCTGTTTGAAGGCCGTCACCTGCGCTTGCGCCGCAACAGGCGCCTGAAACGCGAAAAATGAGGCAGCAACGACACCCGCGAATAGGTGTGTTAGTCGACGAGGCCGCCGCGAAACGACAGAATTCGACGAAGAGTCAAAAGTCAGAAAATCAAAACGGTGTCCGGAAAACATGCGCGCGTCTTTCTTTACTAATTCACTTTATCTAAGGCCGTCCTTGGCCTGTTTTCGCGACACTGTCCATTCACAAATCATAAAAACATGCGTTTAACACCACTCTAGCTGTCGCTGTTGCGGCAGGGTTGCAGTGTGGTCAAAAAATTGGCCGTGTCCCGTTTTTTCCCAGCATAAACGCTCTTACTGGCAAATGCCGTTCACAAAAATTTGCGCAAAAAACCGCCGAAAACCGTTTGTCAAAACTAAAGCGGTCAAATGCGGCTTGGTGGAACGAAACTTGTATGTAATATGGCACCTGCATCTGGGGATGAGATGGCAGGTTCCGCGTAACATCGCGGGCAACACAGGTAAGCGACAGGACGGGCGCTAACATGACCAATATTACTTTGACGCGGCGGGCGCTCCTCGGCGCGTTTGCGGCAACCACAGTAACCGCAGCACCAACTTTCTCCAAGGCCGCAGGGTTCCTGCGCGGCTCCGGTGATATTCGCCGCATCCGCATGTACTCTGGCCGGACTGGCGAGAACCTTGATATGATCTACTGGATCGAAGGCGACTACATCAAAGACGCGCTAAAAGAAGTGAACCACTTCATGCGCGACTGGCGTACCAATGATGTGATCAACATCGACCGCCGCAACATTGATATTATGGCCGCCGCTCACAACCTCATGGATGTGAATGAACCCTACATGCTGCTGTCGGGCTACCGCTCGCCGCGCACCAACGCGATGCTGCGATCGAAATCCGGCGGCGTTGCGAAGAACTCGCTCCATATGAAGGGTCAGGCTGCTGACCTGCGCCTGCAGTCGCGCTCCGTCGCGCAGATGGCCAAGGCGGCCGCTGTGTGCCGCGCGGGCGGTGTTGGGCGTTATTCGCGTTCGAACTTCGTACACATGGATTGCGGCACTGTGCGCACTTGGGGTCGGTAAACGACGCCCGACACACTACTTACCGCCATCCAGACCTGTAAAACCCGCCTCATCCCGGCGGGTTTTCTTTTGGCCTGTGGTTACAGGCTATTGGCTACAGGCTGTAAAACACTGACCTTTCCGCCGCCTGAAGCGATGCCAGATCAACATGCAAAAAGGTCGCGCAGTCTTTCCGCAGAGCCGATGTCATACACACCAAATCAGGATGCAGGTTCCAACGCCCAGTGCAGGCCCGCCCGACCTGTTGCGCCGGTAACGTAGGCGCGTAATACGCCAACAGCAGCGGATGCGGTTCTGTGATGGTGCGCGAGGCGGCACACTCCGTCACCCGGGCATTGAGGCTGATCAGGTCCTCGCGGTTCAATGCGTGGGACGTCACACCTGACAGGTCAACATAAAAGCGCACGCAATGACTGCATTCCGTATTGCGCTCCAGTTCGTCATAAACCTTGTCCACATCCGCCGCGATATGGTGGCCTGTATAGCGCACCAGAACGGTGTCGAGGTCATGGGCGATGTAAAATAAAGCAGCCACTTCAATGTCCGAATATGGAACAAATACGCACTAAACCCAGACTAAAATTCCCGCCACAGGACCAGTCAGGCACGGCGTTTTTACCATATCTATGCGTATCTTAGTCAAGAGAGATGCGGAATATGAATAGTAAAAATGTGATACCAAAAGCATGAATATATCGCTTAACGCTATAGCATCTAAACTAAGGTTTACCTGAGGTGGGAAAGCCGCGGAGATATTCAAGAACAGAAGGAAATGGCGCACCCATCAGGATTCGAACCTGAGGCCTCTGCCTTCGGAGGGCAGCGCTCTATCCAGCTGAGCTATGGGTGCCTGAAGTCTGATTACCGCAAGGCAAATCAGGGTGCAATCGGTAACGCGGTCCGGCGGCAGGTTTTTTTGCCGCCGGATCAGAAGGGTGTTCAGGCTTAACCGAACAGGTCGTTCGCCAGTTCCAGCGCATCGACCAACGTGTCGATCTCTGCACGGGTGTTATACATCGCAAAAGAGGCGCGGCAGGTGGCGGAGACCCCCAAATGTTCCATCAACGGACCAGCGCAATGATGACCCGCACGCACAGCAACGCCCTTTTTGTCCAGAATGGTGGAGATGTCATGCGCATGCGCTGCCCCCGCCATGGTGAAGGAGAAGATCGCCGCCTTACCCTGCGCCCTGCCCTGCAGGTGCAACCAGTTCAGACCGCTGAGGCGTTCACTGGCATAGGATGCCAAATCCGCCTCATGCGCGGCAATCGCCTCCATACCCACATCCATCATGTAGTCCAGCGCAACGCCCAGACCGATGGTCTGCACGATGCCGGGGGTTCCAGCCTCAAACTTCATCGGCGGATCGTTGTAGATCACCGCCTCTTTGGAGACCTCTTTGATCATGTCGCCACCGCCGAGGAAGGGGCGCATTTCGGCCATGCGTTCCTTCTTTACATAGATCGCGCCGGACCCTGATGGGCCGTAAAGCTTGTGACCGGTGATGGCGTAGAAATCACAGCCGATGTCCTCGACGTTGACGGGCATATGCACTGCGCCTTGCGAGCCATCGACGAGCACTGGCACGCCCTTGGCGCGCGCGCCGTCGCAGATTGCCTTAACGTCCACCACAGTGCCCAAAACGTTGGAACATTGGGTGACGGCGATCAGCTTCGTCTTGGGCGTGATGGCATCCAGCACCTTCTGCGGATCCAGATTGCCTGAAGCGTCGGTGTCCACCCATTTGATCACCACACCCTGACGTTCGCGCAGGAAATGCCACGGCACGATGTTGGCGTGGTGTTCCATGACGGACAGGATGATCTCATCCCCGGCCTGCATCCGTGGCATCGCCCAGCCGTAGGCGACCATGTTGATGCCCTCGGTGGTGCCGGAGTTGAGGACAATCTCATCCTCATCACGCACCCCCAGAAAACGGGCGATGATGCCGCGCACACCCTCATACTTCTCTGTTGCTAGATTAGAAAGATAGTGCAAGCCACGGTGAACATTGGAATATTCTTCAGCGTAAGCCTTGGTGATTGCGTCAATCACCACCTGCGGTTTCTGAGCCGAGGCGCCGTTGTCCAGATAGGTCAGCGGTTTGCCGTTCACCTCACGCGACAGGATCGGGAAGTCGGCACGGATTTTTGTGACATCGTACATCAGACAGGTCCTACAGGAGAAAAGCCGGTCAGAACCAGCAGGAAAGACAGCGCGAAGGCAGCGCCGAAATGGCCAAGCAACATCAGAGTGAAGCTACGCCCGAGAGAGTTAAACTGATGTGCCGCATTCAGGAAACACATCAGCATCCAGAAGAAATAGATCGAAAATGCCAAACTGACCAGCGACGCCACCCCCCCCAAGACCAGCCCCAGAAAGCTGAGCGCGGTCAGAACAATCAACTGCAGCGCCTGCAGCCAGGTCACCACAACCAGGCTGGTGCGCAGATCGCCACGTCCGCCCATCATCCGGCCGATCCAGTCAAAGAGCAGTACCAGCGCCGCAAACATACCGCCAGTCGCCAGCGCATAGCCGACAGGGTTGTTGGTGATCTGAGGCAGGATGCCAAGCGGCGACTGAAACGACAGGAACAGCCCATAGATCACCGCGTTTGACACAATCACCAACCCCAGAACCAGCCCCCAGACCTGCATATTCAACGGCAGGGCCAAGACCTTGGGGGCCGCTGCGCGCGGGTTGCGCAGCGACTCGATCAACAGTTTCTTAATCACGTCAATCACTGTGACGCCTCCCCGCCTTTCTGACCCCAGTGAATTTTCATCAGACCACCTAGCCAGAACCATGCAAACACGCCAAGCCATAGCGCCCCCACAGCATCCTGTGCTGCAGACGGCCCGATAAAGCCCGAAACCATCCCGTGCAGCAACACCAATGGGCTGGAGGCGAGGAGCGCCCAGAACAACGCCAAACGAGAGCCAAAGGCACTGGCCTTGCCACGGGCAGCACGCGCCACCAGATGCACAATCCACGCCATCACGTACAGAAACAGCGGCATCATGAACACCCACGCCAGCAGCGTGGAGCCAAGGAGCATGTTCAGCTCTTCGCCGCTCAGATGAGCCTCACGGGCCAAACGCGGCCATTGGGCCACGAACACAATAAAGCACCCGGCCATCGCAACGGCCAAGGCGCGGTCTTCGCGTTCCCCCATCGCCAGACGCCGGGCCAATACTCGGCCCGGCCCCCGGTAGGTGGCCACGATATCGCGGGTTACAGACATCAGGCGCGACGACGCTCCAGCCAGCCTTGCAGGCGTGCAGTGATTTCATCACGCAGCTCTTCGGCTTCGATCTCTTCCACCGCTTCGGCGAGGAAGGCCAGAACCAACAGGTCCGTTGCCTGATCCGTCGGCACACCACGCGATTGCAGATAAAACAGCGCTGTTTCATCAATTGCACCGGTGGTGGAGCCATGCGAACAAGCCACGTCGTCGGCGTAAATTTCCAGCTCGGGCTTGGCGAGGAACTGGCTGTCATCGTCCAAGAGCATCGACTGGCTGATCTGATAACCGTCTGTTTTCTGCGCGCCTTCCTTTACCAGGATCTTGCCCTGAAACACGCCGGTTGCACCGTTGCGCAGCACCTTTTTGAACACCTGACGGCTTTCGCAGCGCAGGGCGTCATGGGTGATGAACACGGTGTCGTCGTGGTGGAAATCCTTGCCGTCGCCCATGCAGGCACCCGCGACATGCGCGATGGCATCATCGCCGGTCAGCTCGATCACGCATTCGTTGCGAGTCATGACACCGTTTGCGGTCAGGGTGAAGGATTTGAACGCGCTTTCAGTGCCCAGACGGGTAAAGATATGCGTTGCCGCACGACGTTCATGATCACGGCCCTGCGCCCGCACGTGGTTGAAGCTGGCGTTATCAGCCACCTCAACCTCCAGCACGGTGTTCAGGCGCGCCGCGCCTGCACCGTTTTCGAGCAGAGTCAGCGATGCGCCCTCTTCCAACTTCACCACGTGGTGTAGCGTCGCGTCCGAGGTTTCGGCGCGGTGGTAGTAGCTGATGTTCACAGGACGCGCGACCGCGGCGGTGACGCGGATCAGCACACCATCGGTGGCAAAGGCGCTGTTCAATGCGGCCAGCGGACGTTCAACGGGGGTTTGGCCGTTGGTTTCCAGCCGACCGTACAGATCCTTGGCCCAGTGAATGTCCGGCGCATCGGCCAAACGGGTGATTTCCAGACCTTCGCCTGTCAGATCATCACTGGCATCGGCGTCAAACGCACCATCAACGAAGACAACGTGCAGCGCATCAATGCCGTCAAACACCGGTGCCTCTGCGCCGTCAAACAGCGCGGCGGGCACGGGATCAGCCTGCACCAGCGTGTCAGGACGGGTGTATTTCCAGTATTCATCGCGGCGCGACGGCAGGCCCATCGCCCGCACACGCGCCAGCGCGGTTTCACGCGCCTCAACCAGCCACGCGGGGCCCGCAGGCAGCGACAGCGCATTCAGGCGTGCGTCAGTTGCGTCCAGTTTGGTTTGCGGCAGCGCCATTATGCCACCTCCGCCAGAATGTCGGCGTAGCCGTTTTTCTCAACTTCCAGCGCCAGCTCGGGGCCGCCGGTTTTGACGATACGACCGTTGGCCAGAATGTGAACAACATCGGGTTTAATGTGGTCCAGCAGGCGCTGGTAATGGGTGATCACAAGGAAGGAACGACCTTCGGCACGCAGGGCGTTCACGCCTTCGGCCACCAGTTTCATCGCATCCACATCAAGGCCAGAGTCGGTTTCGTCCAAGATGCACATCTTGGGTTCCAGCATGGCCATCTGCAGAATCTCGTTCCGCTTCTTCTCACCCCCCGAAAAGCCGACGTTCACCGGACGCTTTAGCATGTCGGCGTCGATCTTCAGGGTTTTGGCTTTCTCGCGGACCACCTTCAGGAACTCGGTCGAGGACATTTCTTCCTCGCCGCGCGCTTTGCGCTGAGCGTTCACAGCGGTGCGCAGGAAGGTCATGTTGCCTACGCCGGGAATTTCCACCGGGTATTGGAACGCCAGAAACAGGCCAGCGGCAGCGCGCTCTTCGGGTTCCAGATCCAGAATGTCTTCGCCGTCCAGCAGAGCTTCACCACCGGTGACCTCATAGCCGTCTTTGCCCGACAGCACATAGGACAGGGTGGATTTACCCGACCCGTTCGGGCCCATGATCGCGTGCACCTTGCCAGTTTCGACGGTCAGGTCCAGACCTTTGATGATCTGCTTGTCTTCTTCTTCAAGTTTGACCTGCAGGTTTTTGATTTCCAACATTTTCTATTCCTCGTATCGCCTCGCGCAGGCGGTTATTTTCTGATGATCATTTGGGCCACAACAGACCCAAGAAAGCCGCTGACGAAACTGGTCGCCAGAATTTGTGAGTTGTTGAGCATGGGGGCAATCTGGCTGACGAAAAACGCAAAACCAGAACAGAACAGCCCGGTGGTGGTTGCAGACAAGAGGCCCCGCAGCATCAGTCCAGCACCACTGCTGTGCCAGACGCCGAGACCATCATCATCGACTCGCCCACCACTTCGTAGTCGAGGTCAACGCCGATGACGGCATTGGCGCCTTTGACCGCCGCGCGCTCTTCCAGCTCGCGCAGGGCCGTGTCGCGGGCATCCTGCAGCTTGCTTTCATAGGCGCCGGACCGGCCACCGACGATATCGGTGATGCCCGCAAAGAAATCCCGCACGATGTTGGCGCCGACGATCGCCTCACCCACAACGATGCCGCGGTATTCGGCAACCTTGCGTCCTTCGATCGAGTTTGTGGTTGTGACGATCATCTGCGTCCCCTTTTCGTTTGCACGATTTCCTTGCGCTGGTTCAGACCCCCAAGGGTTCTTTACCCCACGGACCCTTCCAGAGAGATGGCAACCAGTTGCTGGGCTTCCATTGCGAACTCCATCGGCAGGGCTTGCAGCACTTCCTTACAGAAGCCGTTTACAACCAGCGCCACGGCCTCTTCTTCGTCCATGCCACGCTGGCGGCAGTAGAACAGCTGTTCGTCATCCACCTTCGAGGTGGTTGCTTCGTGTTCCACACGGGCCGAGTTGTTCTTGACCTCAATATACGGAACCGTATGGGCGCCGCATTTGTCGCCGATCAGCAGGCTGTCACACTGGGTGTAGTTGCGGCCATCCTTGGCTTTGGGGTGCATCGACACCAGACCACGGTAGGTGTTCTGCGCCTTACCGGCCGAGATGCCTTTGGACACGATCCGCGACTTGGTGTTTTTGCCCAAGTGCACCATTTTCGTGCCAGTGTCGGCCTGCTGCATGTTGTTGGCAATCGCGATCGAGTAGAACTCGCCCTGGCTGTCGTCACCACGCAGGATGCAGGAGGGATATTTCCACGTCACAGCAGACCCGGTTTCTACCTGCGTCCACATCACCTTGGAGCGGGCGCCACGGCAGTCGGCGCGTTTGGTGACGAAGTTGTAGATGCCGCCCTTGCCGTTTTCATCACCGGGGTACCAGTTCTGAACGGTAGAATATTTCACTTCGGCGTCTTCTTCGACGATGATTTCCACCACAGCGGCGTGCAGCTGTGCGGTGTCACGCTGGGGCGCGGTGCAGCCTTCCAGATAGGACACATAGCTGCCCTTGTCTGCGATGATCAGGGTGCGTTCAAACTGACCGGTGTTTTCCGCGTTAATACGGAAGTAGGTGGACAGCTCCATTGGACACCGTACGCCCGGCGGGATGTAGACGAACGACCCGTCCGAGAACACGGCAGTGTTCAGCGTCGCGTAGAAGTTATCCGTCATCGGCACCACGGTGCCGAGGTATTTCTTGACCAACTCAGGGTGCTTTTTGATCGCCTCGGAGATGGAGCAGAAGATAACGCCTGCCTTTTCCAGTTCCGCCTGAAAGGTGGTGCCGACAGAAACGGAGTCAAACACCGCGTCCACCGCAACCTTGCGGCCCTCAGACGGCGCATCCTCAGCACCTTCAACACCGGCAAGGATCATCTGTTCCTTCAGCGGGATACCCAGCTTGGAATAGGTTTCCAAGAGTTTGGGGTCCACATCATCCAGCGACTTGGGCTTTTCTTCCATGGATTTTGGGCGGGCATAGTAATACTGATCCTGAAAGTCGATTTCAGGGTAGTTCACCATCGCCCAGTCAGGTTCATCCATCTGGCCCCAACGCTCGAACGCCTGCAGACGCCATTCGGTCATCCATTCGGGTTCGTCGTTCTTTTCCGAGATCAATTTAACGATGTCGGTATTCAGCCCTTTGGGGGCATATTCCATCTCGATCTCGGTTTCCCAACCGTACTTATAGGCGCCGCCCACTTCGCGTACGGCATCTACGGTTTCCTGATCGACACCTTCCTTGACCTGATCCATCCCGTTGGGATTATCCAAAGCAGCCATGTCTATTCTCCTGTTCGCGTCCCTATCACGCCGCGCGGGCGTGGAATTTCTGTTGTTTTTGCAGCCAAGCCTTCGCAAAGCGCAAAACGTCATCCCCTGTCGTCTCCAGCCCCAGCGATACACGGATCGCGGAACTGGCGACGTCTTCGCCATATCCCATGGCGGTCAAAACCTTGCTGGCGCGCACCTTGCCAGAGCTGCAGGCCGATCCTGCGCTGATGGCAAAGCCTGCCAGATCCATCTGCATCACCTGCGTTTCGCCCTTCCATCCGGGCGTGGCGAAACAGCTGGTATTGGGGAGGCGCTCACCACCCTGTCCCACAAAAATAGTATCAGGTGCGGCGGCTGCAATGGTCGCTTCCAGCAAATCACGCAGGCGCGCAACCTCCTCCCATTTGCCGCCTGCCAGATCATGCGCCGCCGCCTCTGCTGCAGCGCCGAAACCCGCGATGCCGATCAGATTTTCAGTGCCGGCACGACGGCCCATTTCCTGTCCGCCGCCTTTCAGTTGTGCAGACACATCGGTGCCGCGTTTGATCACCAGCGCACCGATGCCCTTGGGGCCACCCAACTTGTGCGCTGAAATGATCGCAGCTGTTGCACCGGACCAGTTGAACGCCAGCGCCACTTTGCCGAAGGCCTGCGTCATATCCGACATTGCCAGCCCGTCAGGCAGGGATTGCAAAACGCCGGTTTCAGAATTCGCCAGTTGCAACACGGTATTGGCAGGATCTGTCACGGTCGCAACACCGGTCTGATCCACCGTCAGATCTGGCGTGATCCACGACGCCACTGCATCATGTTCCAGATCAGACCCGACAAACCCACGCCCGGCGCAAAACAGTGCCGCCGCCTCGGTCGCCGAAGAGGTAAAGATAACATCCGCCCCATCCGCCCCAAGGGCCGATGCCACCTGCGCCCGCGCTTTTTCCACCAGCGATTTGGCAGCACGGCCTTCCCCATGCACAGAAGACGGATTGCCGAATGTGTCCATCGCGGCAATCATCGCTTCGCGCGCCTCTGCACGCAGCGGGGTGGTAGCATTATGGTCCAGATAGGTGCGCATCACGCCTTAATCCTCATCCACCACGGCAAAGAGATCCGGCACCGCAGGACAGGGTGCCAGACCATTGCTGATCACATCCGACAGCCGCGCCTGATGCAGGAAAACGTAGACATGCGCCGACAGACTTTGCCACAGGCGGTTGGTTACAGACTGCGCCTTGGAACCAGACAACGCGCCAGAGGCCCCAGCCCCCTTGTGCATCGCATCAACGGTCTCATCCACCGCTGACAGCACCTCAACCACGCGGATCTCATGTGTGGATTTCGACAGGCGGTAACCGCCCCCCGGACCACGCACAGATTCCACCAGTCCCGCACGGCGCAGCTTTACAAACAACTGCTCCAGATAAGGCAGTGAAATATCCTGACGTTTGGAGATTTCACCAAGCGAAACCAGCGTGCCAGCGGGTTGCAGCGCGATGTCTGCAAGCGCCACCATGGCGTAACGACCTTTTGTACTTAGTTTCACGACTTAGGTTCCTTCGCGAACAAGATTGACGATAGGGCTTGCAGGGCTTATCTCGCTAGCAGCCGCCCACTTCAAGAGGCAGCGATTTAGAATTGTTCTAAAGTTAGCAACGGAATTCGTCAAGAATAACCCGTCGCATCCACGCATAAAGACGTGCAAACACGCTAGAGGAGACAGGCGACACATGCCCGAGGTCATTTTTCCCGGTCCGGAAGGCCGCCTAGAAGGCCGTTATCACCCGCAGAAAGACCGCGACGCACCCATCGCCATCGTCCTGCACCCGCATCCGCAGTTTGGCGGCACCATGAACAATAAGGTTGTCTACAACCTTCATTACGCCTTTTATAACATGGGTTTTACCGTGTTGCGGTTCAATTTCCGTGGCGTCGGGCGCAGCCAGGGTGAATATGATCAGGGCGTGGGCGAACTGTCTGATGCGGCTTCGGCGCTGGACTATCTGCAGTCGATGAACTCCAACTCCAAACATTGCTGGGTCGCGGGTTTCAGCTTTGGCGCTTGGATCGGCATGCAGCTGTTGATGCGGCGTCCGGAAATCACCGGCTTCATCTCTGTTTCGCCGCCTGCGAATATGTACGACTTTTCGTTCCTGGCACCCTGCCCATCTTCGGGCCTGATCATCAATGGCACCGCCGACCGCGTGGCGCCGCCTTCGGACACTGAAACGCTGGTGGGCAAGTTGCACGAACAAAAAGGCATCACCATCACCCACGAACAGATCGAGGGGGCGGGCCATTTCTACGAACGTCCCGAACATATGGATACCATGGTCGGCAGCGTCAACGACTACGTGAAACGCCGCCTGACGGAGAACACCCGCTAATGACCGTCGCTGAGGATCTGGCAGACGCGCTGGCCAAGGACACCATTGAGGCGGCCGAGGCGATGGGCGATGACAGGCTGATTGAGGAGGTCTCCAAACAACTGGGGGCCTCATCACAGACCACGCAAGAGGCGTTCATGACCGCCGTCCGCGTGCGATTGGCCGAAAAACGCGCCCGCGGGTTCCTGCAGGACAAGCTCAAAGGGTTTCTGGCAGATCAGAAAGAATCTGGGCAGAAAGCGCAAAAAGGATGAGGGCCTCGCAGGCCCTTTTTCTTTTCCTGCTAACAGGTTTTGGCCTGTCTTTTCTGCTAGCGCTCGGTGAACGGGACTGGTTCCACTGCTTCGCCCATGTGGGCACTGACCGTCCGCCACTGCCCCCGATCTGGGCGCAGGGAGAGCTGATGCCGGTGATCCTCGAAACCGTCACACCGCCCTTTGGTCACCCGCTGCTGTTTATTCTGCATTTCGGCGCAGGCATCGCCTTTGCCACATTCTGGCTGCACCATCCGCGACAGCCCTTGCTGATCGCCTATGCGGTGTTTGCGGCCTTTTCGCTATTCACTCTGTTGCCGCCTGGATCAGAACACGGCTGTGACCCCACGGGCACGGGCGGCATCTACGCGCTGACCTTCCTGACTCTTGTCGGAATTATCATTTCCATTGCAGTCACTTACATTCCAAAATGGATCCAAAAATCATGACAGACACCCCCCAGCTTGATGCCCAGATGGCCTTCCTGAATGAGGCCTGCAAACTGAAACAGGTGGACCGTCAGTCGGCACTTCAGGATCTGTCACGACCGGAAAATTCCGCCGAGCACAGCTGGCATGTCGCACTCTATGCGCTGGTGATGGACATCCCTGAACTGAGCGATCCGGCAGATCGGTCCAAAGCGATCAAAATGATCCTGCTGCACGATCTGGTAGAAATCGACGCAGGCGATCACCCCATCCATCTGGACCATGATGCAGATGCTGTGGCTCAGGCAGAGGCGGCAGCCGCAACGCGCCTGTTTGGCCTGCTGCCTGCGGATCAGGCGGCCGAAATGCGCACGCTTTGGGATGAGTTTGAGGCCGGCAGCACCGCCGCTGCGCGGGGAGCGAAACGAATGGATCATGTCCAGCCGATGCTACAGGCCGCAGCGCCCGCCGTCCCCCTGCCCGATCATGTGCAGGTGGTGGAGGATAATCTGGCGCAGGGTCGCGCCAGAAACCTGCACATTGACTGGCCAGAAATGTTTGCCCATGTCCGCGCCGCATTGGACACCACCCCAGCGCCAACGGGTGATGTGGCCAAACGCATTGCCTTCCTCAACGAGTGCGACCGCCTGAAGCCGGTGTATCGCGCCACTTACATCTCTGGCGGATCGCGTTTTGAAAACTCCGCCGAACACAGCTGGCATCTGGCGCTTTACGCACTGGTCCTTGCCGAACATGCGCCGCATCCAATCAATGTGGACCGCGTGATTACGATGCTGCTGCTGCACGATCTGGTGGAGATTGACGCAGGTGATCATCCCATCTTTGGCGACTACGACGCCAGCGCCAAAGAGGCGGAGGAACTGGAAGCCGCCCGCCGCATCTTTGGCCTGCTGCCCGACGCTCAAGGTGCTGAGATGCTGGCCATCTGGCAGGAGTTTGAAGCCAATGAGACGCCTGACGCGGTGTTTGCCAAATCTCTGGACCGCTTTCAGGCACCGAACCAGAACCTTGCCTCCAACGGGGGCAGCTGGGCGAAATACAACGTAACCTATGACACTTTCCGTGAAAAAGTTGGCGGCAAAATTGGCTACGGCGCGCCGATACTGCTGGATTGGGTCACCCCAAGGGTGAAAGCATTTCTAGATGCCATGCCGCGCTGAGCACGGCAATTTTTGTCAAAGCGATGATGAGCCATCGTTCCGCCCGATTTCCCCAATAAGATGTGATCAAGCATTTCTTAAAGGGAAACGGACGGGTGAAAATGCGCTTTTTCTTTGGGCTTATTTCAGGATTTCTGACCGTAATCAGCCTCTATATCATCAACTCAGCCAGCCTGATGATCGCCCCACCGGACAGCACGCACACTGCCGCGAGTGACTCCGTTCTGTCCGATCCGGCGCTGCACCTGCAGCCGATGGCACAATCGCCTGTCAGCGCCAACACCTTTGTCACGGTGAACCGCCGTGCCCTGACCCCGAAGGTGCCGGAAACCTATGATTACAGCCCCAGCCCCACGGTAACAGACGCCGCCACATCAGGCAGAAGCGGCGCGGTCCGCTGGCAGGCCGTCCTGCCCGCAGGCGACGATCCTGCACCGCTCGTCCTACTGTTTGCAGGGACCGGGCGATCCCCCCTGTCGGTTCTGGATATGTGGCTGCCGACAGCACGCCAACACGATCTGGCCCTCCTTGCACCAGATACACGTGATGATCCACAGCACTTCTTGTCTGCGCTGAAGGGGGATACGTTTCAGCAATTGATCGCTGACATAAGCGCAACGCGCGCGATCGACCCTGACCGGATCTATCTGTTCGGCCATTCGCAAGGCGGTCAGGTTGCATTGACGATGGCCAATCAGATCCGCGGGCCCTGGCAGGCGGTCGCGACCCATGCCGGCCACCCGCAAGCGACAATGATCCGCGACGCCAAGCATGGCCCACCGCTGCGCCTCTACCTTGGTGGGCGCGATCATATATTCAACGCCGCTGCGGCCAAAGAGGCCGGTCAGCGTTACGCACGTGCGGGTCATCGCACAGAACTGCACCTGATCCCAAACCACACCCATTGGTTTTACGAAATCGGACCCAAAATCGCCGACGACACCTGGAAATGGTTTCAGGCGCACTCAACCGCGCAATAGGCTTCATCAACGGGTAGAGGGGGCTTCGCCCCCGGCTGTTACGCGCTTCCCCAAGGATATTGTGGAAACGGAGAATAAACTTTACGTCAATTGACACAGAAAACGCGCAAGGTGAGCCTCGCGCGTTTTGAATGCGTATTACTGTGCGTCTCAGAGATCGCGGAAGCGTTTTTCCTGCCGCGCCGTCCAGCGCACGGTGAGGTCGAAACCGGTTTCGGTTTGCTCTTCCTCTAGCACCAGATCTTCTTGGAACAGCCATGCGCGCTTGCGCCCTTCGGCAAAGGTCAGGCTGATCTGGCTTTCATGGGTTTCGGATGCCAGCTTTGCCTTCACCGCGTCCAGCAGCTTCGTCTGCCCTTCCCCCGTGATGGCCGAGATGGCGAAGATGTCCTCTTCACGATCTGCGCGCTCCTGCAGCGTGGCGCGGTTGTCGTCATCCAAGAGGTCGATCTTGTTCCAGACCTCTAGCACGGGCGTATCCTTGCCCACGCCGAGTGACTCCATGATCGACAGAACATTTTTCGCCTGACCTTCGGTTTCCGAATGAGAAATGTCACGCACGTGCAGGATCAGGTTGGCGCTGAGCACCTCTTCCAATGTTGCACGGAACGACGCCACCAGTTCGGTCGGCAGGTCAGAGATGAAACCAACGGTGTCAGACATGATCACCTCTGGCCCGTTGTCAGGCAGATCCACGCGGCGCATCGTCGGGTCAAGCGTGGCGAACAGCATGTCTTTGGCCATCACATCAGCGCCGGTTAAGTGATTGAACAGCGTCGATTTTCCAGCGTTGGTATAGCCAACGAGCGCAACCACCGGAAACGGCACCTTCGCACGTGCGGCGCGATGCAATTCGCGGGTTTTCACCACCTTGTCCAGCTGACGGCGCAGGCGCACCAACTGTTCGTCAATCGCACGGCGGTCGGCCTCAATCTGGGTTTCACCGGGCCCCCCAACAAAGCCAAGGCCGCCACGCTGACGTTCAAGGTGGGTCCAGGCCCGCACCAATCGAGTGCGTTGATAGGACAAAGCAGCCATTTCCACCTGCAACACGCCTTCGCGTGTGCGGGCGCGGTCCGAGAAGATCTCAAGAATAAGGCCGGTACGGTCCAGCAGTTTGACCTTCCACGCCTTTTCAAGATTGCGCTGCTGCACCGGGGTCACGGGGCCGTCGATCAGCACCAGCTCCACCTCATTTGCCTTCAGCAGCTGCTTCAGCTCCTCAATCTTGCCGGACCCAAAAAGGTAGCCCGGATGCGCGCGGGGCAGC
The DNA here is from genome assembly GCF_022347685.1 of Thalassobius sp. Cn5-15. Taxonomy (GTDB): domain Bacteria; phylum Pseudomonadota; class Alphaproteobacteria; order Rhodobacterales; family Rhodobacteraceae; genus Thalassobius. The sequence goes on along the minus strand of NZ_JAKRGF010000001.1, from coordinate 293,025 downwards.
GGCACCTTGGTGGATCCTACCACCTCCAGATCGGGCAAAGCCGCCGCAAGCGAGATCGCCTCATCCAAGGCATACTCCGCTGCGCGACGGTTCTTGTCGGATTTCAGATCGGGATGCAGAACCCAGGCGCGGGTCGCGATCCGTTCATGCGTTTCCAATTAGGACTCTTCACCATCGTAAAGGTTGATGGGTTGTGCCGGCATGATGGTCGAAATAGCGTGTTTGTAAACAAGCTGCGACTGGCCGTCACGGCGCAGGAGCACACAGAAATTGTCAAACCAAGTGATCACACCCTGCAGCTTTACGCCGTTGATCAGGAAGATAGTGACCGGGATTTTGGTTTTCCGAGTGTGATTGAGAAAGGCGTCTTGCAGGTTCTGTTTATCGGAAGCCATGTATGGTTACCTTTTATTATTGCGCCGCTTTCCGGCGTCCCTGTTATCTAGCTTTGCCACTATGTCGCGGGCGCGGCGGAGTTTCCAGCCCAAAATTCACCCTATCCGTGGCTGAGAGGCCGCAGTGTGGCGATTGGGTGACCAGCGCCGCCTTCAACGGCGCAAAAACTGGCCGGTGAACAGCGCGACAAAGGCCAGCATTTCCAACCGCCCCAAAACCATCGCCGCCGCGAAGGCAAGTTTGGCCATTGGTGCCAGTGTCACAAGGTTTACCGCCTCATCCGTCGCGATTTGCACCAAGGGCCCGGTGGTCGACAGGCCCGCAATCGCCAGTGTCAGCGCAGTTTCAAGGTCAGAACCGAAACCGGCAAAGACCATGGTGAACAGCGCCATCGACAGGGCAAACATCATAAAGAAGATCCACGCAATAAACGCCCCCTGCCGACGGATGCGCCGCGACATCCCCTGCGCGCGCCCCACGGATGAAGGGTGCACCAAGCGGTCCATTTCCCGTAATCCATTGAGGTAAAGCGCCCAGACCCGCAGCAGTTTGACCCCGCCCGCAGTGGTCGCAACCCCGCCGCCCATCATCGCAAGCCCCAGCAGCATCAGACCCGGCGTCGGCAGGCCCGACCAGTTGCGCGCAGTTTCCCATTCGACGCTTTCAAAACCGGTGGTGGTCAGGAAGGACAGCGTGGTGAAAACACCGCCCCAAAGGGCACGCAGGGCCAGTAGCAGGCTTTGCTCTTCATCCGCGGAATAGGACGCCACCCAATGACGCAGAAACAGAACCAGTGGCACCGCGATCACGATGAACATGCCCAAACGGAACTCGGGATCTTCGTGAAGGCTGCGCCTGGAGGTGGTGATCGTGTCCGCAGAAAACGTCAGCCGCGACAGAGCAAACAGCATGAACAACGCGGAGATCGCCTCTCCGGGAACACCAGATTGCGCCTCACTGGTGGAGGCAAGCGGTGTGATCCCGCTGGAAGCCATGATCGACATCGCATGGATCATACTGACCAGCGGTCGGTCGCCAATCACCATCAGCATCAGCCACAGGGCAAAGGTCAGACCGGCATAGATCGGCAACAGCGCTTTGGCCGCGCGAATGATACGGCGTTGCGGGTCGATGCGTTCATGACGGCCGTGCAACTGATCACTTTGCCCCGGCTCGGCGGAGGCGGTGACCTCAAACCCGCCAAGGTTCAACGGCGCCAGAATAGCTGCCGCAGCCACCCAGATCAGCGCGCCGCCCATCCAGCCGACCATGCCGCGCCACAGATGCAGCGTGTCGCTGAGGCGATCCGCCGGAAAAAATGCCGCGCCTGTGGTGGTCAGGGATGACACCATTTCGGCATAGGCATTGAGGAACGAGGTGGTGCGCAGCGCCTCATAGAAGGGCAGCGCCAGAAACAGCGGCAACACCGCCATCGCGGCAAACAGCGCCAAGAGGTCGCCCATCGCACCACGGCGCCGCTGCACACCATCGCGCGCGATCGACACCAGCACCACAGCCAGAACACCCAGCAACGCAGAGTAGAGAAACGCCCGCCCCTCAAACGCGCGCCCCAGCACAAAGCCATGCGCCGCGGGCACCAGCATAGCCAGCGCCGAGAGGCCCATCAGCAACAGAAACAGAGGCTGGCGGATAATCCGTGCCCACATCAGGCCACCCTCACATCCTAGAAGAAGTCAATCGAGACCTGCAGCAACCGTTCCACCTCTGGCACATCAGAAGCAAGGGAGAACAGCGCAATCACGTCGCCATCATCCACCCGCGTATCGGCCAGCGGTTTGACCACCTTGTCGCCTTTCAACACGCCGCCCACCAGAACACCTTCGGGAAATTCGATATCGCGGATCTTGCGGCCGGCAATGGGTGAGGTGGATAGAACCTCTGCCTCGATCATCTCGGCCTCGGCGTCGCCGATGGAATAGACACTGCGCACCTTGCCGTGACGCACATGGCGCAGGATCGAACTCACGGTGGTGGCGCGCGGGTTCACATAGGCATCAATGCCCAAAGGCGCCATCATCGGCACCAAGGTCGGGTCATTGATCAGCGCGATGGCCATCGGGCAGCCCTCGGCCTTGGCGCGCACAGCGGCCAGCATGTTGGTTTTATCGTCGTCCGTCAGGCACAGCACGGCATCGGCGCGGTCAACATTGGCCTCTGACAACAGGGCCACATCCAGCCCGTCACCATGCAGTACAATAGTTTTCTCAAGGATATCAGCGTCTTTTTCGGCGACCTTACGGCTGCGCTCGATCACCTTGGCGCGCACACGTTCGGTGCGTGCCTCCAGCGAACGGGCCACGGCCAGCCCCACATTGCCACCGCCGATGATCACCACGCGTTCCTGCTTCTTGGTCTCTTTGCCAAAGATTTCCATCGTGCGATTGATGTCTTCGTTCACGGTGAAGACATAGCATTCATCGCCGACGAATATCTGGTCGTCCGGTTCCGGCGCAAACAGGCGGCCGTCGCGGCGGATTCCCACCACGATGGTGCGCAGGGTGGAAAACAGATCATTCAACTGACGCAGCGGTGTGTTGATCACCGGGCAACCGTCCTCAATACTGATGCCCATCAGATGCGCCCTGCCAGACAGGAAGGTTTCCGTGTCAAAGGCCGAGGGCGAGGCGATCCGCTGTAGCGCCGCCTCTGCCACTTCGCGTTCGGGGCTGATCACCACATCAATCGGCATGTGGTCGCGCCGGTAGAGGTCAGAGTAGATCGCCGTCAGATAGCTTTGCGAACGCAGGCGCGCGATTTTGCGCGGAATGGCGAAGACCGAGTGCGCCACCTGACAGGTCACCATGTTGACCTCATCGGAATGGGTGGCGGCGATGATCATATCCGCATCGCGCGCACCCGCGCGGTCCAGCACATCAGGATAAGAGGCAAAGCCCGCAATCCCCTGCACATCCAGCGTATCAGTGGCACGACGCACCAGATCCGCGTTGTTATCCACCACGGTAACGTCGTTTTTTTCACCGGACAGATGACGGGCAATTTGCCAGCCAACCTGCCCTGCCCCGCAGATGATGACCTTCATCAGATGTTCCCCTGCAATCCAGCGCCCCGTAATCCAGCACTCTGCATCGCATGGCGCGCACGGGGGGTCAATTGAATTGTCCACCCGCGCCTGCGCTGGGATGTTATCGCCTATCAAGCCCCATGATATTGCCTTACAGCGCCGCGAGGGACACGCTGGAAGCGAACAAAGGAGGCAAATATGCAACGATTCGCATGGCTCGCCCTATGTGGCGCGGTCCTCAGCGGCTGTAACTACACCGTCTACCATCAGCCCGGAAAAACCATCGAGGATCGCGACCGTGATCTTGTACGTTGCGAGGTACGGGCGCTTCGGGAGGCACCGGTTGCCACCGAAATCCGTTATCACCCGCCGGTGAAACGCGAACGCAAGATCTGCGACCACAAGGACCGTTGCATCACCGATCACTACTGGACCGATCCAGAACCCTACACGGTGGATGTGAATGAACGGTTGCGTGTGCGTGTCAAAGAACAGTGCATGCTGAACAAAGGCTACAATGAGGTCACCCTGCCCCGATGTGAACGCGGTCAGCCTGTCGCCGTGCCCGCGCGGATGACCGGCATTGCGCCGAACGCCTGTATCTACCGCGGTCAAAGCGGCAAATCGCAGGTCGCAACGCCGCAATAAGCCTACGACGTTTACATAGAAGCAGGCGCCCGCGAACTCATGGGCGCCTGTTCACCTTAGATATCGAATGTCGCTTATTCCGCCTCAGCGGCTTCTTTGTCCACTGACGCCACCCGTGCGCCAGCTTTGGTCGAGGTGACGACGCCCAGCGATTTTAGCTTGCGGTGCAGGGCAGATCGTTCCATCCCGACAAAACTGGCGGTGCGGCTGATATTTCCACCGAAACGGTTGATCTGCGTCAGCAGGTATTCCCGTTCAAACACCTCACGCGCCTCGCGCAATGGCAGGGTGGCCAGCGTACCGGTCAAGACCACCTGATCCGAGGGTGCCGCCCCCTCGCCCGAATCCGGCAGCTCGCGCGCCTCGATCGGGCCGCTACCATCACCAAGGATAAGCACTCGTTCGATAAGGTTGCGCAGCTGGCGCACGTTGCCCGGCCAGCGCATCGTCTGCATCAGGGCCACCGCATCCTGTGACAGCTCGCGCAGCGGCAGTCCCTGCGATTGATTGAACATCTCAATGAAATGCCCCGCCAGGGTGGGAATATCCTCGCGCCGCTCTTCCAGAGACGGCACCGCAATCGGCACCACATTTAACCGGTGATACAGTTCCTCGCGGAAGGTGCCACTGGCAATCTCTGCCTCCAGATCGCGACTGGTGGAGGATATAACGCGCAGATCCACCTTCACCTTGTCAGCGCCGCCTACACGCTGGAACTGCTGATCCACCAGCACACGCAGGATCTTGGACTGTGATCCCAACGGCATATCCGCCACTTCATCAAAGAAGATAATGCCGCCATCTGCCCGTTCCAACAGGCCCGGCTCCACACCACGCTCCGCGCTTTCGCGACCAAACAGTACCTCTTCGATGCGTTCTGGTTCAATTGTGGCGCAGGCCACAGTCACAAAGGGCGCACCGGCGCGGTTAGACTGCGCATGAATGTAGCGGGCAGCCACCTCCTTGCCCACACCCGAGGGCCCGGACAGCATCACCCGACCGTTGGATTTCGTCACCTTGTCCAACTGGCCGATCAACGCACGGAAAGCGGCGGTGTCGCCGATCATCTCAGCCTCGCCGCCGTCCTTGCGCTTGAGCGCGAGATTTTCACGACGCAGACGCGAAGTTTCCATCGCACGGCGGATCACCACCAAAAGCTGGTCGATATTGAACGGCTTCTCGATGAAGTCATAGGCACCCTGTTTAATCGCCGCGACGGCAATTTCGATGTTCCCGTGACCCGAGATGATCACCACCGGCACATCTGGGTAATCCCGCTTCACCGCTTTCAGTATGTCGATCCCGTCCATCTGGCTGTCCTTCAGCCAGATATCCAGAATGATCAACCCCGGTTGATCGTCAGTAATTTCGCGCATGGCATCGTCAGAATTACCTGCAAGACGGGTGCTAAAGCCTTCATCTTCCAGAATATCTGAAATCAACTCGCGAATGTCTTTTTCGTCGTCAACAATCAGAATATCGCTCATCACTCACTGCCTCACGTCTTTTACTTGCACTTCAGCACTTTTCGCCTCGACCGGATCGGTCAAAAGCAGCCGCACAACGGCCATGGCGCCAAATCGGGTGGTATCTTCAAATGCCGGCGCGTCCTCAAGAGACAACGTACCGCCATGTTCTTCAAGAATTTTTTTCACAATCGGAAGGCCCAGTCCGGTGCCTTCGCTGCGGGTGGTAACATAGGGTTCAAACAGGCGCGCGCGGTCTTCGGGCAGGCCGATGCCATTGTCACTAATTCGCAAAGTCGCGCTGCGTCCTTCACGGATCAATGCAACACGAATTTCCCCCTGAACCTCATCGCCCCTATGGTTTTTGTTATAGCTTTCAATTGCTTCGCCGGCGTTTTTAATCAGATTTGTAAGCGCCTGCGAAATCATTGTGGCGTCCAGATTGGCGTTCATCACCTGATCCGGCAGGTCGACATCAAACGTCACGTCCGGCTGGCCCGCCTGCTGCAACACCACCGCGTCGCGCACCAGCTTCACCAAATCCTCCGACCGACGATCAGGTTCCGGCATACGGGCAAATTTGGAAAACTCATCCACAATGCGGCGCAAGTCGTTGGTCTGTCGGACAATAACCTCTGTCAGCTGCGCCAGACTATCAGCGTTTTCCTGATCCAGCTGACGCCCGAATTTACGCTTGATACGTTCTGCAGACAATTGGATCGGGGTGAGCGGGTTCTTAATCTCATGGGCAATCCGACGGGCCACATCGCCCCAGGCGGCCATCCGCTGCGCAGCAACCAGATCGCTGACATCATCAAAAGCCACAACGTAGCCTTCGAGCGCGCCATCTTCGGCCTGACGGGTGGCCATTCGTACCAACAGGTTTTCCAGCCGCCCGTTACGCGTCACCTTGATCTCGCCCTGCACAGCGCCCATGCCTTCGTCGGTCAGACGATCAAACAGCGCAGCAAACTCCGGCACTGCAACGGCCAGCGCCACGGCGGCGTGTTCTTCCCCCTTCCAGTCCAGTAACCGTTCAGCGGACCGGTTCACGAAGGTCACACGCCCCTCTTCATCCAGACCAACAACGCCTGACGTGACGGAACTGAGGACCGAGTCAAACAAGCGACGGCGGCGTTCCACCTGTTCAGTGTTTTCCAACAGCTCCTGACGCTGTGCCTTCAGCTGCCGGGTCATCTGGTTGAAATAGCGCCCCAGCATAGCGATCTCATCATCGCCTTCCTGTTCAACGACCCTTACGTCCAGATCGCCGCCACCGACACGCTGTGCCGCCCCCGCCAGACGTCCAACCGGGCCAGACAGGCGTTCCGCAAACCACAGGCCCAGCCAGATCGCGGCGAGGATCAGGATCATCGCAAACCCAAGATAAATCAGACCGAATTCAAACAGTACCCGCCCGCGTTCGCTTTCCAATTGTTGGTAAAACTGCGCTGTCTGTTTGGTATCATCCAACAGCCCGAGGAGCGAACCGTCCACCTCACGACTGACGTAAAGGAACCGGTCCACGAAGGCGTTCAGGCGTACCAGCGCACGGAATTCGTTATTGGGCCAATCGGCGATGATCTGCACCCCATCCTCGCTGGCGCGTTGCAGCTGGTCCGATGTGGGCTCTTCAAAATCAAACAGGTAACTGCGATCCCCACGGGCCCGGATTTCGCCTGTTCCATCAACAACATAGGCTTCTTTCAGTCCGCGCTGAACCTGACTTTGCCCTTGTGTCAGAACCACCCGCACGTCCCCATCGGTGATAAAGAATGACTTGCGCCGCGCCCGATCGATATGTGCGGCCAGCGCCAAGGTGTCCGCAGTAAGGTCGCGGCGATGTTCTTCCTCATAGGCTTCCGCCGCGGCGAGAGAGGAGCCCACCACCTGCCGGACACGGTCCGAAAACCAACCCTCAAGGCCAACATTCACCGTCAAAGCTGCAAAAATCGCCACGGAAACAGTTGGGATAAGGGCCAAAAATGCAAATGCGCCGGTGAGCCTCAGATGCAGTTTTGAACCCGCTGATTTGGCCCGGCGCGCCGAAATCAGCGCCGCGATACGTTGCAAGACCAACGCGGCGACAAGCAGAGCATAGACAAAATCCGCAAGCAGGATAAGCCGGAGGGAAAAGGATGATCCCCCCTGATCCAGCGGTCCCAAAACCAGATAGGTTGCCACCACCAGAATTGGCGCCAACACAACCAGACAGAAGGTTGCGATGTTCTGCACCTTCCGCTGACGTCGCAATCGGCTGATTTTCGCCCACGACCGGCTGTGCGCACGTTTTTGCTGTGCCTGAAAGGCCACGCCTGCGTCCTCAAATTGATGGGCCATTGCTGACACCAAACCACTTTATATGGGGACGGAGCCGAAAAATCAGATCAATCCGTCACGCCATTGTTGCGATTTTACATCAATTTCCGGCGACGTGTCACGTTAATATCCAAATCGGTGATTTTCTTGCGCAACGTATTGCGGTTGATCCCCAACAGATCGGCACATTTGGCTTGGTTGCCACCTGTTGCTTCTAGCGCAATCTCAATCAGCGGCAGCTCAACCTCCCTGAGGATTCGCGCATACAGACCGGCTGGCGGCAACATCGCGCCATGCAGATCGAAATAGCGCCGCAGATGACGCGCGACAGAGGCCGACAGTTTTTCCGTGTCCCCTCCCCCTAGCACCGGCTCCATCTCTGGCTGATTGCCCAGCACCAACTCCACCTCAGCGCGGGTGATTTCATCCGCGCGTGACGTCAGCACCAGACGACGCACCGCATGCTCCAGCTGACGCACGTTGCCGGGCCAGCTATAGCTGCGCATCAGCTCCACCGCATCCCCTGACAGGCGGCGCGAGGGCTGGCCGTCGCGTTCAGCGCGCAACAGGAAGTGTTCGGCCAAGAGCGGAATATCCTCCACCCGTTCGCGCAAGGACGGCACCATCAGCGTTGCCCCACTGAGGCGATAGTAAAGATCCTGGCGGATCTCCCCACGATCCAGCGCCTCGGTCAGGTCAGTCTGACTGGTGGCCATAAACCGCGGCACGTGTTCGCCGGGATTGTCGATCATCCGCACAATGCGCGCCTGCACCTCGGCATCGACGTCGCCTATTTCGTCAATCAGAACAGTGCCACCTTTGACCCGCGCCAAAACCCGCGCAGGACCTTCGATGTCCTGCAGATCAGAGGCGGTGATGGTCACAAACGGCAAGGTCCGACGGTCCGAAAAATCATGAATTGCCCGCGCAATCAGTGACTTGCCTGTTCCACTTTCACCCGCGATCAGAACTGGCAGGTCAGTATTCATCACCCGCGCAACGAGACGGTAAAGCGCCTGCATCGCAGGCGTGCGCCCCACCAGAGGCAACTCATCAGGACGATCTGCCTCCTCCACCCGCGCGGCGGCGGGGGCGGCACGCTGATGCTGCTCCAGTGCTTTGGCGGTGCGTTTCATCAGATCGGGCAGATCGAAAGGTTTGGGCAGATAATCGTAAGCCTCTGCCTCAGCAGCCTGAATGGCCGTCATGATGGTGTTTTGCGCCGAGATGACAATCACCGGCAGACCGGGGCGGTCCTGCGCGATCTTTGGCAGCATCTCTAGACCGTTCCCGTCCGGCATCACCACGTCCGAGATTACGACATCCCCCTTGCCCTCCCCAACCCAGCGCATCAGCGTGGTCAGCGACGAGGTGGCGTGCACCTTACAGCCTGCGCGCGTCAGCGCTTGGGTCAAAACGGTGCGGATCGTGCGATCGTCGTCCGCGACAAGAACGGTGCCATCCATGTTTTAGCTCTCCTTTTTTGCACGCCGCTTGGGCGCCTCTGCCATCGGCAGAGAAATTTTAAAGACCGTACGACCGGGGACAGACTCCACCGCGATCCAGCCGCCATGGTCGGATATGATCTTGCTCACCAGCGCCAGACCCAGACCTGTGCCGTTTTCGCGCCCCGATACGAAAGGATCGAAAATATCGCCCTTGATGTCTTCGGGCAGACCGGGGCCGTCATCGCTGATTTCCACCTGCAACGGCAGAGACTGGCCGGTGCCATCAGCGCGGCGCAGACGGAAAGAATGTTCGTAAAACGTGCGCAACCGTATGGTGCCACCCGACTTATCCGCCGCTTCGGATGCGTTTTTCACCAGATTGAGGATCACCTGCAGCAACTGATCCGGATCCCCCAGTGCCATCGGCAGCGAGGGGTCGTATTGCTCGATGATGTTCATATGCGCGCCAAAGCCCAACAGGGCGGACCGACGGGCGCGATCCAGAACGTCGTGAATATTGACCTCTTCACGTTCGGGTTCCGACAGGTTGCCAAACTGCTCCACCTGCTCCAGCAGTTTCACGATGCGGCGGCTTTCCTCCACGATCAGGTCGGTCAGCTCCAGATCCTCAGGGCGCAGATTCATCGACAACAGCTGCGCTGCACCCGTGATACCCGCGAGCGGGTTCTTGATCTCATGCGCCAGCATTTCCGCCATGCCGATAGCGGATTTAGCAGCGGATTTCACCGAATTGCTCTGCGTCATGCGCCCCGCCAACTCCCGCGGGCTGATGAGGAAAATCATATATCCCGCGCGCCCCTGCAGCGGTGCGATCTGCAGATTACAATGCAATGGCGCGCGGCTGCCGGTGCCCACATCAACGTCATTCACAAACAGCGGCGAATTGCTGTGACGGGCGCGTTCGAACGCCTCCTCCAGCGGAGCATCAACAGTGATCCGGTCCCAGACAGGTTCACCGCGAATGGATTTCGTCGAGGTGTTCAAAAACCCCTCTGCGGCGGAATTGATGTCGGCGATATTGTCGTCGGGATCAATCAACACCCCCGGAATCGGCAACGAGGACCAGAGGCTTGCGTCCATCGTCACATCAGGCCCGGCGGAAACGGGTTGGGTCATGCGGCCACCTCTTCGGGATTCAGAATTGCATCAGGCAGCAGGTCGATCACTGCTGCAGGTTCCTTCGCGGTCAGAAGCGTGCGGCGTTTCATGGCAGAGGTGCCCGCCTCATCCATGTACCAACCCAGATGTTTGCGAGCGACGCGCAAGCCCAGATCGGTGCCGTAAAACGCCAGCATCGCCTCGTAATGGCCAATGATCATCTCGACGAGCGTCTGGCCCGTCGGCACCTCAGGTGCTTTGCGGCCATAAAGATTAGCCGCCACCTGCGCCAGGAGCCAAGGCCGCCCCTGCGCTCCGCGCCCAATCATCACCCCATCCGCGCCGGAACGCTCCAGCGCCGTGGTAGCGTCCTGTGGCGAACAGATGTCGCCATTGGCGATCACTGGAATACTAACCGCCTCTTTCACCCGATTGATCGCGGACCAATCCGCACTGCCTTTATAGAACTGACAGCGGGTGCGGCCGTGAATGGTGATCAGCTGAATACCGGCATTTTCCGCCCGCTGCGCCAATTCCGGCGCATTCAGCAGCGTGTCATCCCATCCCAGCCGTGTTTTCAGCGTAACCGGCAGATCGACCGCCTCCACCACTGCCTCAATCAAGGTCAGCGCGTGATCCAGATCCTTCAACAACGCAGAGCCTGAATAGCCGTTCACCACCTTTTTCGCCGGACAGCCCATATTGATGTCGATGATCTGGGCACCGTTGTCTTCGACCATCTTGGCGGCCAGCGCCATCCACGATGCCTCTCGGCCTGCCAACTGCACGGCCGTATTCACCTTCTCAAAGCCAAGCTCAGCCCGTTCGCGCACACCCGGTTTGGCCTGGACCATTTCCTGACTGGCGACCATTTCACTGACCACCAGACCTGCACCGAACTGCGACACCAGATCGCGAAACGGCAGGTCAGTGATTCCGGCCAGCGGGGCCAAGAAAACCGGAGCGGTGATGGTTTTGTCTGCAAGCCTGAGCGGCATAATCGCTTAATCCTTGTGCGCTATATTCTGGCTAGACCAGAGAATATGAGGGTTTCAACGCTTGCCGCTACGTTTTTAGCCACACAAAAGTCAACTGCTTAATTTTTGTGCATTCGCGCCGGAATAGAGCGGAAGATTGCCCTTTGCGCCCTGTGCGCTTATGCAGGGAGGGTTCGCAACACCTCAAACCACGCGCCCCTCAAACGACAAGATAAGGCCCATGCGATGACCAATCTGATCGCCACATTCTTCTACTCTGGCCTGTTGCGCCCTGCCCCCGGCACCTGGGGGTCGCTGGCCGCCCTGCCCGCGGCGGCGGCGATCTACTGGATCTTTGGCCTTGTTGGTTTCCTCCTCGCCATTCCGGCGGTTTTTGCCATCGGCTGGTGGGCCACAATCAAAGAGACACGCGGCAAGGATGATCACGACCCGTCCGAAATCGTGATTGATGAGGTCGCGGGCCAGTGGATCGCGCTGGTACCAGTGTTTATCGGCATCAGCCATTCTGGCGCAGGCATGTTGGCGCTGTGGCCGGGCTGGGTCACCGCCTTTGTCGCATTCCGCGCCTTTGACATCCTGAAACCCGGCCCTGTGGGGTGGGCAGACCGTCGTGGCGATGCGTTGGGTGTGATGCTGGATGATGTGATCGCTGGCATCTTTGCCGCTATTGTTGTCATGCTGGGTGCATGGATCAGCCATGGGGTTCTGGGGATTTGACCGTGACACTGGCGACAGAGGTTCTGAGCGCGCTGAAAGCACGTGGCTGGAGGGTGGCATCGGCCGAAAGCTGCACCGGCGGCATGGTTATGGCCAGGCTTACGGATATTGCCGGTTCCTCCGCCGTCGTCGATCGCGGCTTCGTCACCTATAGCAACGCCGCCAAACAACAGATGCTGGGCGTTTCAGGTGAAACACTCAAAACGTTTGGCGCGGTGTCCGAAGAGGTCGCCCGCGAGATGGCCGTAGGCGCCCTGCGCCATTCAGACGCACAGGTCGCAGTCGCGATCACCGGCATCGCCGGCCCCGGTGGATCAGAGCATAAGCCAGAGGGCCGCGTGTGCTTTGCCATCGCCAGTGAATCCACCGCACCAGTGAGCGAAACGGTTGAGTTTGGGGCATTGGGCCGCGCCAAAGTCCGCGATGCAGCCGCTGAAAAAGCACTCACCTTGCTGAAAAATGCGGCAACTACGGCGTGACTAAAATTTAACCTAGTCGCCATTTTTATCGCCCAATAAATAATCGCTTTGCAAAACGGATGTTTTTTCATCTGTTTTTTATGTCTTTGCTGTTTTCTTTTGCGCCCGTTCTGAGATGCCTCCCCGAAATCAGGAAGAGAGGATCACAGATATGAACGGAGCGGATACCGCCTGGATCATCGTCGCGACAGCACTGGTGCTGTTCATGACACTGCCTGGACTGGCGCTGTTTTACGGCGGCCTGGTGCGGGCACGCAATGTACTCAGCGTCTTTATGCACTGCTACGCCATCGCCTGCTTGATGAGCGTGTTGTGGTTTGCGGTCGGCTACTCCATCGCTTTTGGCGACGGCAATGCCTACTGGGGTGGGTTCGGCAAGTCCTTCCTGAATGGGGTCACCGCTGACACGCTCTCGGGCAACTTGCCAGAGGTACTGTTCTTTGCGTTCCAGATGACCTTTGCGATCATCACACCAGCGCTGATCGTAGGGGCCTATGTGGAACGCATCGGTTTTGCCTTTGTGCTGACCTTCTCAGCCTTATGGATGGTTCTGGTCTATGCGCCGGTGACCCACTGGATCTGGGGCGGCGGCTTTCTGGCTGACGGGGGCATCTTTGGCGACACCGGCGTCAAGGACTTTGCCGGTGGTATCGTGGTCCATGAAACCGCAGGCATCGCCGCACTGGTTCTGGCTGTCATGCTGGGCGCGCGCAAACACCAAACCACCCCGCCGCACAATCCCGGCTATGTAATGATCGGCGCCGCGATGTTGTGGGTCGGTTGGTTTGGCTTCAATGGCGGATCGCAACTGGCGGCTGACGGTGGTGCTGCGATGGCGCTGACCGTGACGCATATCTCTGCCGCGACCGCCTCGCTGACCTGGCTGGCGTGGGAATATAAAAAACACGGCAAGGCCTCGCTCGTCGGTCTGGTCACCGGCACTATTGCGGGTCTGGCGTCGATCACACCAGCCTCCGGTTTTGTTGGTCCTGTTGAAGCGCTGATCATTGGTGCCGTCGCAGGGGTTCTGTGCCAAGAGGCTGTGAACCTCGTGCGCAACAAGCTGCGTATTGACGATACGCTGGATGTCTTCGCGGTCCATGGCGTTGGCGGCATCTTCGGCACCATCATGATCGCTGCGTTTGGCGCGGGCAGCTGGATGGCGCAGCTGGGCAGCCTTGCCATCGTCGGCGCCTTCACACTTGTGGCGTCTGTGGTGCTGGCCAAACTGGTCGCCCTGATCTTCCCCCTGCGGGTGGATCTGGAGACAGAGGTGAACGGTCTGGACCTCACTGTCCACGGTGAACGCGCATACGATCACTCCTCTTAAGGCGATCAGATATATTTACAGCGGACGGGCCTTTCACGGCCCGTTTTGCTTTTGGCAAAGAGTGTGGCGCTCTCTTCCTCACGACATGCCAGCGATACCCTTCAGACATTTAACTTTCCTCTATCGCGTCTCCTCAGTTCCGTTTGCTCAGTTCAGTTTCCTCGCGAACCAGCGCTTCCCATTCTGCAGATTGCCCGACAGGTTCTACGCGCCTTTTATGAATATTCCCCTAACGCCAGCGCCGTTGAGCAAAACAAAAGCGCCCTCCGATCCGGGGGCGCTTTTCGGTTGAGAGAGCCGAGAAAGTTTGTGGCGTTTACGAAATCTCAACTTTCCAGTGCGACAGTGCCTTGGTCAGGGCCGCAGCTGCATCGGCGTAGTAGCCAGTGGCCAGTTCATCAATCGCCGCGTCGAAATTGCCGGTGGCGATCAGCGCCGCAACTCCGCAGGCGGCGTCGTGCAGGTCAAGGTGCAGCGCGTCAACTTCTTTGGCGCGGGTGGTCATCTGTGCGTTGTCTTTCAGGAAGGAGATCAGTTTGCCCAGACCACATTTCTCGGCGTTCTTATAGGCGCGCACCGGCAGGCTGCGGTTGCCGTCGATGGCAGCGGCGCGCAGCTGATGACCCAGAACGTAATGCGCAACGATGCTGTTGTTGATGATCTCAGCGGTGTTCAGAACGGTCATCTGGGTCATGGTGTTTCTCTTTCTCGTTTGTCGCTTATGCGATTGTGTGCTCGTGCTCTCTACAAACGAATATAGATATCCGCCTTTATCGCCTCAATTGAGATAAAGTATGGTCCGCCCTCTCGATGGTCCTAAGGCGCATAGGCCGTTCCGGCGGGGACGGCGCGGCCTTTTGCCGGATGGTGCTAAAATGCGCCCTCTCGAACCGCTGGCACGGACCTAGAAAGGATATAGTCGCGATATATCCTTCGGGAGGTAGAAGGCAGGGAAAATGGGAGGACGAAGTAACTCCGCCGTTGTGTGGTGCCCGCCTTGCGAAAAGACCCCATAAAAAAGGCACCCCACAGGGTGCCTCTCATCCTTCGGCCCAAAGGTCGATCATAGATCGGTCACTTAACCCTCAATCATGTCCACACGGGTAGCATGACGGCCACCTTCGAACTCTGCCTCAAGGAAGGCGTCAACGATTTCCAATGCCAGACCTTCGCCAACCACACGCGCACCAAGCGACAGCATCTGTGCGTTGTTATGCGCACGGATCATCTTGGCCGAGAACACATCTGAGCACACGCCGCAACGGATACCCGGAACCTTGTTGGCCGACATCATGATGCCCTGACCGGTACCGCAGACGATGATGCCCAGATCCGCTTCACCGGTTGCGATTTTTTCTGCCGCGGCTTGGCCGTGGATTGGGTAATGTGTGCTTTCGGTTGTCATCGGACCGATGTCATCCACCGCGTAGCCCTTAGCGGCGACGTGTTTGGCGATGTTTTTACGCAGCTCAATATCAGCGTGGTCGCTGGAGATGACGATACGTTTGGTGGCAGTCATAGCAGAAGTCCCCGATATGCAATGTCTCGCTTGGCCGCCTTGGAACAGGTTCATAGGCAAATGTCAATTTGCCAGTGACCCCGCCGCGATCACGAATGCACACAGAAAAAGGCCACCCCAAAGGATGGCCTTTCTAACGTCATCAAACAGCAGAGACTTATTCGTCTTCCAGCGCTTCGACAGCTTTCTGCAGATCGTCTTTGCTGATCTCTTTGTCGGTGACTTTGGCACCTTCAACGATGTGATCAACAACCTTGTCTTCGAACAGCGGCGCACGCAGTTGCTGTTGCATTTGCTGGTTCTGCTGAACAAATTCAAAGAACTGACGCTCTTGGCCCGGGTACTGACGTGCCTGGTTCATGATCGCTTGGGTCATTTCGGCGTCAGACACCTCAACCTCGGCTTTCTGACCCAGTTCTGCCAGCAAGAGGCCCAGACGCACGCGGCGTTCGGCCAGTTTGTTGTGCTCTTCGGTCGGCTCGATCTTGTCGTGATCGTGGCCTTCAACCTCAGGATTTTCCTCGTGCCACAGCTGATGTGCAATCTGGCTTGCCTCAGCTTCAACCAGCGACGGCGGCAGGTCAAAGGAGACCAGACCGTCCAGCTGATCCAGCAGGCCGCGCTTCAGCACAGCGCGCGAAGCACCAGCGTATTCCGCTTCCAGACGCTCGGACACCTGGGCTTTCAGACCTTCCAGATCTTCGGCACCGAATTTTTTGGCCAGCTCATCGTCGATCTCAGCCGCTTTCGGGGCTTTCACTTCTTTGATCTTGCACTCAAACACAGCGGCTTTGCCGGCCAGCTTTTCTGCACCGTACTCTTCAGGGAAGGAGACGTTTACGTCTTTTTCTTCACCCGCTTTGGAGCCTACCAGCTGCTCTTCGAAGCCGGGGATGAAAGAACCGGAACCCAGAACCAGCGGGTAGTCTTCGGCGGCACCGCCGTCGAAGGCTTCGCCGTCTACTTTGCCGAGGAAGTCAAACACAACCTGGTCGCCGTCTTCGGCAGCTTCGCCTTCGGCGCGTGCTTCGAAATCTTGCGCGGTTTCGGCCAGCGATGCCAGCGCTTCGTCTACGGCTTCGGCTTCGGCTTTCACAACCAGACGCTCCAGCGCGATACCGCCGAAGTCTACTTCGGGGATCTCGGGCAGAGCCTCATAGGACATGGTGACTTTGACGTCGTCGCCCTCTTTCCAGTTTTCGCCGTCAACCATTTCAACAGCCGGCTGCATCGCAGGGCGGTCGCCGCTGTCTTCGAAGTGCTTGTTCATCGCACCGTCGATGGTTTCCTGCATTGCTTCGCCCAGCAGACGCTGACCAAACTGCTTTTTCAGCAGTGCCATGGGCACCTTGCCCTTGCGGAAGCCTTTCATTTCGACTTCGGGCTGGGCTTCGACCAGCTTCTCGTTGACCTTTGCGTCCAGCTCAGCAGCCGGAACAACGATTTCGTAACCGCGCTTCAGGCCTTCGTTCAGGGTTTCGGTAACTTGCATTTGTTTCCTCACAAGGGTGACAGGCCACCCGCACGGTCGCCTGATGAAATTTGCGTCTTACTACGGCTCAGAACGCGCGGTTTCAAGCCTCAAATCATGTCGGCAGGCAGGTTTGGCGGGCAAATGCTGTCAAAACGCCGTGCGTCGGGGAGCGGTAGGCGGGCGGGCTGCGGTTTCGCCCCGTCAAAGGGGGGGACTGTCGACGACTGTTCAGGGGTGGCGGGCCTGAAAACGGCGGCATTCACGCTCGGTCGGGCGCTGACCGCAATAGGCCTCGATATAATCGGGCATACGGGCAATCCGGCCTTCGCGATCCTCTTCGATCTGCATCGAGATATAGCCGACCTGCGCATATAAAACGGTAAGCGCGCGGACCTCTGATTGGGTTGCGTCAAAACCGAACCGCAGAAACATCGCCTTCAACGCCTCTTTGCGGCACGAATCCGCCTGATCTACGCGCTGGCCCAGATCCGCATCATTACGCGCCCAATTACGGATAGCCAAATCAAGTGGTGCATCGAACAGGTCGTCATCAATCCAGCAGTCGAAGAGATTAAACACCGCTTCGGCGATGCTTTCGGCGTAGGCCTCAGTGCGGGCAATCAGGTTGCCCGTGTTTTTCTGCTCCCACCGTTTGACCATCGCTTCCAGCAGCGCATCGCGATCCTTGAAGTGCCAGTAGAAGGAGGTGCGCGACACGCCCAGTCGTTTGGCCAGCGGCATGATTTTTACCGCGTCTACCCCTGCTTCGGTCAGCAACTCATAGGCCGCCTGCAGCCAATCTGCCTCTGACTGGCGATCAGGGCGATCAGAACGAATGAGGTCAGGCGTGGGATGAACAGGTTCCATGCCCTGTGGCTAACAAAAAGCAGAGGCATATACAAGTAACTTGACATATATGTCGATTCTGTGGACGCTACTGTCAAGAGGGCCTCAATAGCGCCCCAACTCCCCGCCATCAGCAAGGAGGAAGCTTGTGACCATCGCCCAACGCTCCAGTCGTGCCGCACGCCGCAAGTCCGGTCGCGGCACCATCGCCCCCGGTGCCAATCCGCATCTGCGTGTACCTTATATAACGCGGGGCATTCCAACCTATGATCTGCTGAATGACGGCGCGCTGGAACAGATCGAGGACACCGCCGACCGTATTCTGGCAGAGATCGGGATTGAGCTGCGCGAGGACGCAGAAGCCATGCGCCTGTTCAAAGAGGCCGGTGCGGAGGTGCGTGAGGACAGCGCACAGGTCTGGCGCATACGCTTCCCGCGCGGCATGATCCGTGACATTCTGCAAACCGCACCCGCGACATTCATTCAACACGCCCGTAATCCTGCAAACAACGTGCAAATCGGCGGTGATGCAATGGTGCTGGCCCCAGCCTATGGCAGTCCCTTTGTGATGGACCTGGATCAGGGGCGGCGGTACGGCACCATTAAGGATTTCCAAAACTTCGTCAAACTGGCGCAATCCTCGCCGTGGCTGCACCATTCTGGCGGCACCATTTGCGAACCCACCGATATCGCGGTGAACAAACGCCATCTGGATATGGTGCAGGCTCATATTCGCTACTCTGACCGCCCCTTCCTCGGCTCTATCACCGCGCCTGAACGGGCCGAAGACAGTATTCATATGTGCCGCATTCTGTTCGGCGCGGATTTTGTCGATCAGAACTGCGTCATCATTGGCAATTTCAACACGACATCGCCCCTCGTGCTGGACGGCGTGACATCCGCAGGCATCCGCGCCTATGCGGCGGCGAACCAGGGGTCGATCCACCTGCCCTTCTTGCTGGGCGGGGCGGTATCGCCGCTGACAATGGCAGGTTCCATCGCGCAATGTCTGGCGGAAACCCTGTCGTCCTGCGCATTAGCGCAACTGACGCGGCCCGGCGCCCCCGTGGTGATGGCAGGGTTCCTGTCGTCGATGGCGCTGCGGACTGGCTCGCCGACCTTTGGAACACCAGAACCCGCGCTGGGATCACTGGTGATGGGGCAACTGGCACGACGCTATAGGCTGCCACTGCGCTGTGCGGGCAACTTCTCCACCTCCAAAATGCCAGATGGGCAGGCGATGCAGCAGGCAATGATGTCGATGATGTCAGCGGTGCAAGGGGGGGCGAATTACATTCTGCATTCGGCTGGTTTCCTCGATGGGCTGCTGTCGATGTCTTATGAGAAGTTCATGATGGACCTCGATATGTGCGGCGCGTTGCATGCCTATATGCGCGGGCTTGTCATCGATGAGGACAGCCTGGGGTTTGACGCGCTGGCGCAGTTCGGGCCAGGCGAACACCTCTTTGGCACCGATCACACGCTGCGCCATTATAAAACCGCCTATTGGGACAGTGGTTTCAACGACGACCAACCCTTTGAGACATGGGACGAGACAGGCCGTATTGACGCCAGCGCCCGCGCCAATGCCCAATGGAAACAAGTGCTGCGTGACTATGAAGCGCCGCCATTGGATATCGCCAAAGATCAGGAGATCATGGCCTTTATCGAGCAGAAAAAGGCATCGATGCCGGACGCGTGGCACTAGCCACGCCATACGCCACCGTATTCACACCCTATGCATCCGTATTAACCTTTCATTGACCAGCCACCCGCGAGAGCAGAGACGCCAGAAATGACCCAAGACCCGCTGCTGCAACCCTATCAGCTGAAACACCTGACACTGCGCAACCGCATTATGACCACCGCGCATGAACCCGCCTATCCCGAAGACGGCATGCCAAAAGAGCGCTACGCCGCCTATCACGCCGAACGCGCGAGGGCGGGCGTGGCGCTGGCGATGACCGCAGGATCCGCCGCCGTCAGCCGCGACAGCCCGCCGGTCTTTAACAATATCCTCGCTTACCGCGATGATGTGGTGCCTCATATCCAACGCCTGACGGATGCCTGCCACGAACACGGCTGTGCGGTGATGATCCAGCTGACCCATCTGGGTCGGCGCACGGGTTGGAACAAGGGGGACTGGCTGCCCTCTGTCTCGTCCTCGAAACACCGTGAACCAGCACATCGGGCGTTTCCGAAACTGGCTGAGGATTGGGATATCGACCGCATCATCAGCGATTTCGCCGATGCTGCAGAGCGGATGAAGGCAGGCGGTATGGACGGAATTGAGGTGCAGATTTACGGCCACCTGCTCGATCAGTTCTGGTCGCCGTTGACAAATGATCTGGACGGACCTTTTGGCGGCGCGACGCTTGATAGCCGCATGGCGCTGCCAATGGCGGTGATTGATGCGATGCGCAACCGTGTCGGCAACGACTTCATCATTGGTGCCCGCTACACGGCGGATGAGGCGGAAGCAGGCGGCATCACCGCCAGCGAGGGGATCGAGATTTCAAAGCGGCTGGCAGACAGCGGGCAGATCGACTTCCTCAACGTGATCCGCGGCCGCATCCACACGGATCCTGCGATGACAGATGTGATCCCCGTGCAAGGAATGAAAAACGCGCCGCATCTGGATTTCGCTGGCGAGGTGAAAAAAGCGACCGGCCTGCCCACATTCCACGCCGCCAAGATCCCCGATGTGGCCACCGCGCGGCATGCAATCTCGGCCGGTTTGCTGGACATGGTGGGAATGACGCGGGCACATATGGCCGACCCGCATATCGTGAAGAAGATCGTTGAGGGACGAGAGGAGGACATTCGCCCCTGCGTCGGCGCCACCTATTGTCTGGATCGCATCTATCAGGCGGGCGAAGCGCTGTGCATTCACAACGCCGCCACAGGTCGCGAATTGACCATGCCGCATGAGATCCCCCCCGCAGAGACACGTAAAAAAGTGGTCATCATCGGCGCCGGCCCCGCGGGGTTAGAGGCAGCGCGCGTTGCAGCAGAACGCGGCCATGATGTCACGGTGTTTGAGGCACAGCCAGACCCCGGTGGGCAGGTGCGTCTGACCGCGCAGTCAAAGCGGCGGCGCGAGATGATCAGCATCATCGACTGGCGCATGGTGCAATGCGCGGCGCGGGATGTGGAATTTCGCTTTAATACATGGGCAGAAGCAGAGGACATCACCGCCCTCTCTCCCGATGTGGTGATTGTGGCGACAGGCGGCATACCGAATACGGAGCTATTTGAAAGTGGCACGGAACAGGATCAGGTCATCACCGCTTGGGATCTGATCGCGGGCGACGTGAAACCAGCACAAAACACCCTGATCTACGATGAAAGTGGCGACCACCCTGCCCTGATGGCTGCCGAAGTCGCCGCTGAGGCCGGCGCGCGGGTCGAGGTCATGACGCCGGACCGCACGTTTGCCCCCGATATCATGGGAATGAATCTGGTGCCTTACATGCGGGCACTACAGAAAAGCGATGTGACCTTCACGGTCGCCCGTCGTTTGCTGGGGGTTGCCCGCAATGGCAATCAGCTGCGCGCCACGATCGGCACCGACTACAGCGACCATCGGCAGGACCAGCACTATGATCAAGTGGTGGTGAACTATGGCACCCTGCCGCTCGCGGATCTTTACTTTGATCTGAAACCGCTGTCGCGCAATCTGGGCGCGGTGGACTATGACGCGTTGATCGATGGACAGCCGCAACAGGTCGTACGCAACGCCGAGGGTACTTTCCAGCTGTTTCGCATTGGCGATGCGGTCAGTGCGCGCAACACCCACGCAGCAATCTATGACGCGCTGCGATTGATGAAGGATGTCTAAAGGATATCCATGCACATTCTGCCGCCTCAAACCAGCAGCCTGAGGAACGTTATCCCCAAGCTGCATTTTTCAGTGAATTCAGAAAATCGCCACCCGGCCTGCGCCGCGGTCACCAAAGCGCGACCGCACCTCGTGCATGTCCACAATAATCCGCCCCTCAGACAGATCCTCAAACGTCTGGCGCGCGTTTCTCACGGTGCCCTACAGTTGCCACTCAGAAAATTTCAACCTCATAAGACGTCATTGGGAAACTGCAATGGCGGGGCGCCTGATAAAACCTGGCTGATTGGCTTTCAAAACTGTGCTGAACGGCTTTTTCTCATTCTGTATGAAAGTGCCTCAGCTTGGAGCCGATGTGTTCTGGTTTGCTCTCCTGAAGCCAAATTCTGGGTGCAGTTCGGATCTTTTTCGACGTCAAACAGCATCGGTTCGATATCCGTCGCGAAATGCGCAAGCCGGTATCCGTCTTTCTCGAACGCGAGGGCGCGGCAATGATCAGATGGGCACTGCCAAGCGGTTTCGAAACGTCCCTGGCCGCTTTCGGATCCAAGCTCAAGCTCGACCATAGCAGCCTGCCCGTAGGGCTGGTCAGGTGCCAAGAGGTTGCTGCCCTGCATCTCGAACGGCGGAGCGGCACCAAGCGCCGACAGAACCGTAGGGGCGACATCAATGGATTGGGTCAATGCGTCGATCTCTTCGGGCTCAAGATCCGGATGCCCGATCATTAAGGGCACATGGGATGCGGCGCGGAACGGGGTCTGTTTTCCCCAAAGGCCAAGATCACCCAGCATCTCTCCGTGATCGGCAGTCAACACGATCAGCGTGTCGTCCATCTGCCCCGCATTTCGCAACCACTCAAAAAGTCGGCCAATATGATGATCAACCTCTGCGGCAAGCCCCAGATAGGTGGCCCGGCAGAGAGCGATCTGTTCGGGTGTTATGGCACTTTGCTGACCATCGAACCCCCAGAACATATCCGTTCCGCTAGGGCCGGAATGATAGGCTTCAAAAAACGGATGCTCAAAGCCCGCCTCAACTGGCGGTGGGATATCCTGCGGCTTGATCAAATCGTTATAGGGCGCCGGAGCAACGAACGGAGGATGCGGCCGGATATAGGTGACCATAGCAGACCATGGCTGTGACTTGCGCACATCCAGATGCGCCAATACCCGATCAGTCAGATACGCGGTATCACTGTCCTGCGCATCATAGAGCGCCGGCCCTCCGAGGGTATCGTTCTGAGGCCTGTAGAGCGCAGTGAGGTCGCCCCCCGCATCCGGCACGTCATAGCCACGCGATCTGAGATGGGCGAGCCACTCCCACGCTT
The DNA here is from genome assembly GCF_022347685.1 of Thalassobius sp. Cn5-15. Lineage (GTDB taxonomy): Bacteria > Pseudomonadota > Alphaproteobacteria > Rhodobacterales > Rhodobacteraceae > Thalassobius. The sequence continues at coordinate 270,055 of NZ_JAKRGF010000001.1, read as the reverse complement.
CCTCGCGCATCTCGGTGACCTCGGTGATCCCCGCAATCGGCCCTGTATAGGACAGATGCGCAGGGTCATTCGGGTGCAGACCTCTGGGGTCAGGCTGCGTGTCCGTATAGCCGAACAACAACAGCTCTCGCCCGATGGTACGCAGCGCGGTTGCAAGGTTGGGCATATCGCGCCGTAGCGGAATACCGTTTTGAACCGATCCGTGGTTCATCGCGTGCTGGCCCGTTAGCAGACTCGCACGTGCAGGACCGCAGGGCACGACAACTGTATGGTGGTTGCGGAAATGCACCGATCGCGCAGCCAGAGCGCGCATGTTGGGTAAAGGCACATTCCGCCCCAAAGCGCCCGTCAGAAGGTCCGCGCGGAATTGATCGATGACGATGAATAGAAAATTGCGCGGAGCCTCCTTGAGCATGGGATCAGTCCTCTGCGCCGTCCAGTTCACGGATCAGCGCGGGCAGATCGGCAACCGTGTCGATCACATAGTCCGCACCGGCGTCCTTCAGGATCTTGGTCGCATGCTGGCGCAGCGAGTCAATCTCGTCTGCGGACAGCTGAGCCAGTTCTTCCGGTGTCTTGCCAACCGCATTGCCGGACATAGATACGCCCACAGTCAGGCAGCCAGCAGCGACGCCTTCCTTGATGCCCGGTTCGGTATCATCGACTTTGACGATTGCCGCAGGTGGATAGGCCACCAGATCAACCATGCATTTATACATTCCAAGCGGGCCCGGTCGGCCTTCGGGCAGGTCGTCGGCACAGATCAGATTGTCCGGCTCATAGCCCTGAGCGGCGGCAACCGGCAGGACATTTTCCATGATCGAACGTGTGTAACCCGTGGTCGATCCGATCTTCAGGCCCATGGACCGCAGATCATCAATCGCAGCCTTGCCACCCGGAACCAGTTCCGCGTAGTCGGCAGCGACGCTTTCGTTCATCGGCACAAAGATCTCATAGACCTTGTCGACGTCCTGATCAGTTGGCGCATTACCGTATTTCGCTTCCCACTGGGCCGCGATTTCGGGCATATCCATCATGGAGCGGATGTGATCCCATTTGGGCGCGCCCATCGGTGCGCGGGCCTGTTCGATCGTGGTTTCGATTCCGAACTTGGCGAAGACCTGCACAAACACACCCATCGGTGCGAAGGAGCCAAAATCGACCATTGTCCCCGCCCAATCAAACACGGCGGCTTTAAATTTGCTCATTGTCTTTCCTTTCGTCAGGCAGGTTCGGCCTGTTTCTGTTTGAGGGTGTCATCCGAAGGGCTGGCATTGTCGACCCCCATGTCCCGCAGCACGTCAGCTGCCGTGTCAACAACCGCTTGCATCACATGTGCATCGACCTGCCCGATATGGCCAACCCGGAAGCTTTCAGCCGCCGTGAGTTTGCCGGGATACAGGATAAATCCGCGCGCTTTCATACGATCATAGAAATCCGGGAACGCAAAACGGGGGTGATCTGGGCAGAAGAAGGTGGTGATGATCGGCGACAGCCACTCCTCGTCCAGCAAAGTGACGAAGCCCAGTGCACGCATCCCTTTGACCAACGTCTTTCGGTTTTCCAGATACCGCGCGCCCCGTGCGGCAACGCCGCCCTCCGCCTCATGCGCGCGCAGCGCTTCGATGAACGACGCAACCACATGCGTGGGCGGGGTAAAGCGCCATTGACCTGTCTTCTCCATCGCGGCCCATTGCGCGTGAACATCCAGGCTCAACGAATGGCTGTTGCCTTCCGCGGCCTTGATCGCATCTGTTTCTGCAATCACAAAGCCAAAGCCCGGCACGCCCTCAATGCATTTGTTGGCCGAGCTGACCATCGCCTGAAACGGGATCACATGCGGCTCAAGCGGGACAGCACCGAAGGCCGACATGGAATCAACCAGCAGCTTGCGGCCAGCGGCCTGCGTCGCATCCGAGATCTCTTGGAGCGGGTTGAGGATGCCTGAGCTGGTTTCGCAGTGAATGGCCAGCACATGCGTGATGGCGGGGTCGGCCTGCAGGGCGTCTGCCACCTGATCCCCACGCGGAGGCAGATAGTCCCCCATGTCGATCACTGCACAATCGCGGCCAAGATAGCCCAGAGTCTGCACTGCGCGTTTACCATAGGCGCCGTTGCACAACACCAGAACCTTGCCATCTTTGGGGACAAAGCTACCCAACATCGCTTCGACAACATATGAACCGCTGCCCTGCATCGGCACACAGTCATAGCGGCCTTTCTCCGGCCCCAGAATATCCAGCAGGCGGCGGCGCATTTCGGCAGTCATGGCGCGAAAATCGCCATCCCAACTGCCCCAATCACGCAGCATCGCCTCTTTCACGGGCAGTGACGTTGTCAGCGGCCCGGGAGTCAAAAGATACGGTTCGCCGAGATGCGGTTTTGGTAATTTTTGGGTTTGATCAGTCATGCCATTCATCTTCTATATGAAGGTTTCTACAACATAGCTTTGAGCTATGGCGGGGCTACAGTTTTCCTGTGGCTCCCGCAAGGGTATTTCCGCCGGTTAAGCGGGTTCCAGCGACTTAGTTCTTTGCACGGTCGCCTGCTGATCCAGATGGCAGGCAACGAAGTGCCCCTCATCCACTTCCACCAGTTGGATCGGCTCATCGGAGGGCTGATCCGGGATGCGCAACGACACCCCGTCCGGGCTTGAGGAGGCGACGGGATGGATCATGCCGCCCTCAATACCGGTCGGCTTGAATTCAATGTCGGGATCGGGATGTGGCACGGCGGACAGCAACGCTTTGGTATAAGGATGTTGCGGATTGAAAAAGATCTTGTCGGTCGGGCCATATTCCATGAACCTTCCTCGATACATAACCGCGACCCGGTGCGATATCTGCGCGACCACCGCCAAGTCATGGGCGATGAACAGGAAGCTGACCCCCAGTTCGGCCTGCACGTCCTTCAACAGCGCGACGATCTCAGCCTGAATCGACACATCCAGCGCCGAAACGCATTCATCACAGACAACAAACTTGGGCTTGGACACCAACGCGCGCGCAATACAGATCCGCTGCCTCTGGCCACCGGAAAACGCATGTGGGAAACGGCGCAGATGCTCCAGATCAATCTTGCAACGCGCCGCGATTTCGCGCACCCGTTCGTCAATCTGCTCCCTGTCTTTCATCAACCCCGAGGCCACCAGCGGTTCGGCAATGATGTCCCGCACCGTCATTCGCGGGTTCAAGGAAGAATACGGGTCTTGAAAGACGAGGCTCATTTCCGGACGGAAGTTGCGTAGCAACTTGCCACCCAGATTGTGCAACTGGACTGGTCGTTCATGGAACGCCATGTTGATCTTGCTGCGCACCTCGCGCAGTTCCGCTTCGGATGCGTGAGCGAGGTCAATGTCACCCTTGTTTTTCCGGTGAAAGATCACCTCGCCTTCGCTGGGATCAATGGCGCGCAGCATCGCGCGCCCAACGGTGGTTTTGCCCGATCCACTTTCGCCGACCAGCCCTACCGTCTCACCTTTCAGGATGTCGAAGGTAATGTCACTCACCGCACGGACCGTCTCAACCTCAGTGCGGAACAGCTTCTTGTTGCGCAACTCAAACTCAACGCCCAGATTGGTGACGTCCATCAGCTTTCTGGCCTTCTTCAACGGCGCAGGCGGGACAACCTTGTCCAGCCGTGGAACCGCGTCCAGCAAACGCTGGGTATAGGCCTGTTGCGGGTTATTGATGACTTCGCGCACAGTACCGCGCTCGACAATCTCGCCTTTGTACATCACCGCAATATCATCGGCGACCTGAGCGACAACTCCCAGATCATGGGTGATGAAGATCATGCTCATCCCAAGCTCGGATTGCAGGTCGCGCATCAATTGCAGAACCTGTGCCTGAATCGTCACGTCCAGCGCGGTTGTTGGCTCATCCGCGATCAGAAGTTGCGGACCGGCCGACAAGGCCAGCGCGATCATCGCGCGTTGCCGCATACCGCCTGACATCTCATGTGGGAACTGATCGACGCGCACAGACGGGTTGGTAAGGCCCACTTTGTCCAACATCTCGATCGCCAGCTCACGTGCCTGCCGTTTGTTAAGGCCACGATGTAGTCGGATCGCTTCCATGATCTGGTTGCCGATGGTGTAGATCGGCGAAAAGCTGGCCATTGGTTCCTGAAAGATCATCCCAATCTCGCCGCCGCGCACCACGCCCATACGCGGGTCACGCGCACGCACTTTGGCCAGGTCGATGGATTGTCCATCTTTCATCACATAGTTGATCTGGGATTCTTCAGCGATGCTGGCGGTCCCCGGCAGCAATTGCATAATCGCCTTGGTCGATACGGATTTGCCCGAACCACTTTCGCCAACAATGCCCAGCGTCTTGCCCTTTTCCAACGAGAAAGAAACATTACGAACTGGCTGGATCAGGCCCTCATCCGTGCGGAAATTCAGGGTCAGGTTCTTGACGTCGAGTATGTTTCCCATCACTTCGCCTCCGCATAAGGATCGGCTGCATCGCGCAGACCGTCACCGATTACAGTAAAGGCCAGGACGGCCACCACCACGAACACGGCGGGAATGAACAACCAAGGAGTTTGTTCGATCGCGCGGACCGATTGCGCCTGTTGCAACAGCACACCCCAAGAAACTGATGGTGGGCGCAGGCCCAGACCTACGAAGGACAGCGCGGTTTCAGACAGGATCATGTAAGGGAACGAAATCACCAGATCGACAATGATGAAGCTGGTGAAGCTGGGCAGCATGTGCTGGCCAATAATGCGCTTTGGACGCGCGCCGGCAAGTCGCGCCGCGACCACGTAGTCCTCGTTACGGATGGACAGAAGCTGCGACCGGATACGCCGCGCCAGTGTCGGCCAGCCGAACAGGCCCAGGATCAGTGTCATCGCGAAATAGACCTGAGTGGTCGACCACTCTTTGGGCATGGCAGCGGCCAGTCCCATGTACAGCGGGATAATGGGCACAACCCGGATCACCTCGGTCACGCGCTGGATCACGTTGTCGATGATACCGCTAAAATACCCGGCGATCCCACCGATGATCAGTGCCAGCACAAAGGAGATCAGCACCCCGATCACACCAATTGAAAGCGATGTGCGCGTCGCGTAAACGGTACGCGAAAACACGTCACGTCCCAGATCATCTGTCCCCCAGAAGTGAATTTTCGCATCCGGGTTCTGCAATCCGATCAAATGGCGGTCGGTTGGGATAAAGCCAAGAACCTTAACCTCGTCGCCTTTTACGAACAGTCCCAAATAGTTACGCACGTCAGGATCAGGCACTGAGATGGCCCGTAGGGTCACCGGATCACGTTCGGTTTTGGTGCCGTTGATGAAGGGCACGATAGAACAGCCGTTGTCGTCGCAGAACCGGGGAATTTGCGGCGGACCTTCGATATATGATGTGTCGCGCGTCACGGGGCCATAAGGGGCCACGATTTCGGCAAACAGTCCGGTCAGCGCCATCACCCCCAGCACAATCGACGCATACATCGCAGCCCGGTGCTTCTTGAAGCGCCACCAGATCAGGGTCCATTGCGAAGCCGAATAGTACTTCAGCAGCTGCTGACGTTCTTTTTCTGCGGCCCGACGCTGGGCCGGGGTCATTTCGGGATCTGTCATATCGGTCATGTCACGCCCCCAACTTGATGCGTGGATCCAGCCACGCCAGCAGCAGATCGGAAAGGAAATTCATAAAGACGATGGCAAAGGTCAGCATCAACAGGATCGCACCAGCCACGTTCATATCGAGGTCGAGATACGCTTTCAGCAGCAACTCGCCCAGTTCAGTCAGCCCCAGAACCACCGCTACGATCGGCAATTCCGAGAAGATCCGGTTCACGTCGAACCCGATGGTCGAGACGACCGGGTTAATCGCCAGCCGGGCCGGGTATTTGATCAGCAACTTGCGCTCGGGCACGCCGCGTGCACGGGCTGCGGTGACGGACAGCTTGTTCAGCTCATCGGACATGGTCGCGCGCACAGTCTGGATTTGATAGGCCACGGCCGACCAGGCCAGCACCACCGCGGGCAACCAGAGGTGTTTCAGCATGTCCCAGACCTTGGCCATGCTCCAGGGAGCGTCCTGATACTGGGCCGAGAACAACCCGCCAATATCCGCCCCAAACCACCGGTTGGCAAAATAAAGCATCACCAGTGCCAATAGAAAGTTCGGCAGCGCGAGGCCCAGATATGAGAAAATAGTCAACCCGTAGTCAATGGCCGAGCCGCGTCGCACGGCCGCATAAATCCCAACCGGGATTGAAATCAGATAGGTCAGGATCAGCGTCGCAAACAGAATACCCGCGGTCAGCCAAACCTTGTCGCCGATCACCTTGGTCACAGAGGTTTCAAATGCAAATGCCTGCCCGAAATCCCAGCGCAGAACGATGCCGCCAATCCAGTCGAAATAACGCAGAAGCATCGGTTTATCCAAGCCCAGCTCTTGGCGGATGGCCTGCACATCAGCTTCTGTCACGTTGACCCCGGTGCCCGAGTATTTCCGAAACGCATAGCGATCGGCGTAATCTCCCGGCGGGATTTCCATGATAAGGAATACCATCATCGATACCAGAAGCATCGTAATGGCCATTCCTATGAGTCGTTCGGCGGTGAATCTTAGCATACATCTGTCCCAAAATTGCAGCGTGGACTGCAAACACCGGGGCGTCTGCTGCAAACGCCCCGGAATAAAATGTCAAACCTTTATGGTGGTTACTGTTCCAGCCACCACTGCGAGGGGCGGTAGGGGTAGGCCCAGTAGAAGTCATAGGTTTTCGACTTGATGGGTTTGACGTTCTGCAGATCGTTGCGCCACAGGAAGGGGGAAACGATGTCACCGACGGTGCCGATCTTCAGCATGTTATCTGTGTGGATCTTAACGATTTCCGCACCGATTTCATTGCTGGCATCCGAGCCGAACTCAACCTGAATGAACTGTTCGCTCAGATCCCACAGCTTTTTGATATCCGCCGGGGGCTCAATGCCTTCCGCGCCATCGGTCTGTTTCCATGTGGCCCATTTCGCGCCGGTGCCCGGGTTGAAGAAATCACCAAAGGGCGGCACGAAAACGGTCACATCCTGCGAGATGGTCGGACCGGTATTGCCATCATATTTCCAGGTCGTCAGATCCAGATCGTTATTGTTGCCAGCTGCGCGGTATTCATCCGAGGTCACCTCTTTCAGGTCAACGCGGACGCCCACTGCGGTCCAGTAGTCGCGCACCAGTTCCATCATTTTCACCGGCACACCCTGCGAGGAGTACACCAGACGAATAACCAGCGGCTTACCATCCGGGCGCTCAAGCGTCCCGTCGCCATCGCTATCGCTCAGACCCATTTCAGCAAGAAGGGCCTTGGCACCCTCGACATCATAGGCGATGTCTTTGTTCAGGATGTCATCCGAGATGAAAGAAACCGTCTTGGGTTCTGCCGGAACACCCTGCAGCGGTGTGCCCTGACCCAGATAAACAATCTCGTTGATTTCATCGCGGTTCATTGCCAGCGACATGGCACGGTTAAAGCGCACGTCGTTGAAGATTTTGCGCAGAACCTCGTCGTTATGGGTACGGTTGAACGAGAAGAACACGTTTTCGCCCAGAGTCGGAGCGAACTGGATCGTGTAGCCGCCCTTGGCTTCGTTCTCTTTCAGCAGCGGGAAGTCTTCCAGGAAGATCGCCTGCTGTTTCCAGACAACCTCACCGTTCATGACCTTGAGGTTCTGAACTTCCTTGTCGCTGACATAGCTCTCAACGATTTCGTTGATATAGGGCAGCTGGTTACCTGCAGTGTCGACTTGGTGGAAATAGGGGTTCGCCACCAGTTTACGGCCTTCCGAGGTTTCTTCTACAACGATGTAGCTTTCCAGGGTCGGCACAACCGCGCGCCCAATGGCCGCGGCCTTGTCGGCATCTTTCAGCAGCGGCGAAGGCACGTCTTTCCAGTCCGAACCACCGTAGTAGAAATCAACCGCTTCGGCACCGTTGGCGAAACCGTATTCCTGCGCCAGCGCGTCAGCATTTTCGTTGTATTTGGGCATAAACTGACCCAGGAAATGCTTGGGCTGGAACGGCTGGCCGTAGTCGACTGCAAAGCGGTTCAGAATGCCCGGCGTCGGCACCGGGAAGGACATGCGCACGGTCACATCATCGACCGCCTCAACCTTGATCGGCTCGCCTGCGAACAGCCAGCGATCCGGGGTTTTTTCCAGAATGTCGGTGTTCAGCAGCAGATCATTGTACCAGAAGGCAACGTCTTCGGCGGTGAAGGGCGCGCCGTCCGACCACTTGTGGCCTTCGCGCAGTGTGATTGTCAGAACGGTCTTATCTTCGTTCCACTCCCACGCTTTGGCGATGTTGGGAACAACCGTTTGCAGGTCATCCGCATAACGCACAAAGTTTACGTGGCGTACGGACAAAAGGTCTGATGTGCCCGACTCTGTCGCTTTCGAGATGCCGGTGATTGCGCCACCATACTGGCCGATGCTCTCATAAGGCATCAAAACCAAAGGCTCGGCCGGCAGGCGGTCTGCAACAGCAGCAAGATCAGCATTGCCAAGGATTTTGCCATTCAGTTCGGCAATCGCAGGGTTTTCCGAGAATTCAAGGGTGCAAGATGCGCCCGATTGCAGCTCAGTCAGTTCCAGCTGCTGCGGGAATGCGGGTTTCAGCCCCATTGGCTCCGCGACGGTTGCGACTGGGCAATTTGCCAGCGCAGGGACCGCAATCATCGTTGCGGCAGTGGACATCAAGATAAGACGGATCGACATGACAACCTCCAGGTTTGTTTGACGATCATTTACGCATGAAATGTAACAGTTTAATAATTACTGGCAAAAAATAGGTTTAGGCTATGTTTGGCTTAGCCATCCATACCGTCAAGAGTTTTTTGTGTTATTTCATAGAAGTTACTGACCGCTGACGATCCTGCCATAGCAGGCAATGCAACGAGAAACTGATGCGCACCCAGATTTTTGTCATCAATTGGTATGAACATCAGATCCTTGTCTGTGACCATCAATTCTGATTCGAATCCGACGCCCTCGCCCACCCCAGCGCGTACGAGCGATGTTATTGACCCCCAGGACCCCAGACCCAAAACTGTATCGGGCACGATCCCTGATCTGGCTGCCGCGCTTTCAAATATCTGACGTGTACCAGCATTTGGCTCACGTTGAATAAGCCTGAGGTTCGCAACCTCTTTCCATGTCAGGCGTTCCACCCCGGCCAGCGGCCCGTCCCGACGTGCCACAATGCCAACCCGAAAGGAGGCGACTTTCCGGCAAAACAAATCATCTATCGCGTCACAGGCGGTCACAAAGGCCACATCCAGATCACCGGCACGCAGCAATGGCAGAAGGTCCAAGCTTGCCATCGCGCGCGCGTTCAACGTCACGCCAGGGTATGTTTGAATGAACTTAGCGATAGGCGGCATGGCGATCTGATAAGTTGAATAGCCGACCCAAAAGCTTCCGGATTTCAGACCCTTTCGGTTACCAATCTCCAGGTCGACCTCGGATTTCAGGGCCAACAGAGCCTTGATCTGTGGACGCAGTTTCTCGAACATCTCGGTTGTCTCGATGCCCTTGCTGCCCCGCCGCAAAAACCGGCACTCGGTTTGGCGCTCAAGGGCGACAATCAGGTTTGAAACTGTGGGCTGAGACACACCGAGTTCTTCTGCCGCTGCGGTAAAACTACCTGTACGCGCAACCGCCTCGAGTGCTCTGAGCTGGCGAATGCTCGGTTCGACATTGCTGGGCATACTTATTTTCCCCTCGTAGCGCTCAATGTGCTTGATCTGTGTGAAACAAACGGTCCTGAATAGAATCAAGTTGGCATGATCTATGTGCCCGCACAGCTGTAACAGTTTCACGTACTGCATGTCTGTGCAGATCGGGGAATAAAAAGCATAACGTAACAGGGATGAAATAGCGCGCTCTGTGATCCTTTCCGTGTTTGATGCAAGTCTTCCACGTATTTTGCAAAGGCCCTGAGCATACTGGACATGTCGAATTTTGTGCCGCTTCAACTGCTCGTTCAGGTCACTTTCCTTTCGAAGGCGACCGGACTTTCCGCTCATAGATATCCGGATCCCATGAGGACGCAGAAGCGTCTGCTGGTTTGACCGGCGCGCCTATGGAGCCAGCGAGCCGTATTTGAAATGAGGCAGATTGATTGCTTTAGGGTTTCCGCATCAATGCGATTGCACAGGGCATCCGCATGGCATCAGCCTTCCTTCTCATGCACAATAATGGAGCAGGCTACCCTCTAGACTGAGTGCTTTTTCGACCCGATCCGACGCATCCTAGAACTCTTGCTCAAAGGCCATATGGTCTTGTGGCGGGTTCTGCGGCAAAACCACGGACTTAATAACGGACTTAATACAAGCCGATAGCGCGCGCCCCGAAGGCTAAGTTTCAAGCCGAGAGCATTCCGCGGGTACAGACTGCAATGAAACAGGTGCGAGGCGTCTCATGGACGCGGCCCTCGCGATTGGTGTTCATGCTCTGCCAGAACCTTGTGCCAGTTTTCCAATTCGTCAACCAAAGTGTTCGAACAAACTGGCGCACTGTCTGCCATACCTTACATAAATTTTCGAAACCTCACCACAGGCAGGCCGACACCTGTGCCAGCAGGGCCATCACCACTGCCAGCACAGGTCTTCACGTAGGTCAGTCTCCCTCGGCCACCCCAGCAGCGCGTGCCTTAGCGCGACGGGCGCGGTAGCTGGGCACAATCACCAACAGGGCCGCAATCGCCAACAGGCCAAGGGTCATAGGACGCTCCACAATAAAGCCGATCCCATCATAAAGCTGCATCGAGCGAGAGAAGTTATCTTCCAACATACCGCCCAGAATAAATCCGATCAGCAGCGGCGCCAGCGGGTAATCTGCAAACTTCAACACCATGGCACAGACGCCCATCCCCACAAGGATCAAAAGTTCAGTTGCGTTATTTTGCCCGATGTAGCTGCCCATCAGGGTGAAAAACAGAATGAACGGGATCAGGTAATTGCGCGGGATGGTCAGCACTTTGGCGATATAGGGGATCAGCGGCAGGTTCAGCACCAGCAGAACCAGATTGCCAATGTACATCGAAATGATCACCGCCCAGAAGATCTGCGGCTCATCAATCATCAACCGTGGCCCCGGCGTGACGTTCAGCGCAATCAACGCCCCCAACAGGATCGCGGTGGTGCCCGATCCCGGAATGCCCAGCGTCAACAGCGGCACGAACGATCCGGTGCAAGCGGCGTTATTGGCCGTTTCAGGGGCCGCCAAGCCCTTAATCGCACCTTTCCCAAACTCCGCCTGTTCTTCCTTACTGGCGATGTTGCGTTCCACCGCATAGCCAAGAAACGACGCAATCGTCGCCCCCGCCCCCGGCAGCACACCGATAAAGAAACCCTGCACCGACTGGCGGCCGATGACCGGCGCAATCTGGCGCCCCTCTTCACGGGTGATGCGCAGATTTTCGATTTTGCCACTGCTACCTTGCACGGATCGCGCGGGGTTCAACACCAGAAACAATGCCTCCGGCAGGGCAAACATCGCCATCGCAAGGGTGATGAAACTGAAACCCGATTGCAGATCCATCAACCCCATGGTGAAACGTGGCATGTTAAACAGCGCCCCTTCTCCCACCGTGGCCATGATCAGCCCCAAAAGCGTCATCAACACAGCCTTCGCCACATTGCCCGTGCCAGCAAAGGCCGCAATCGCCGAAAGGCCCACAACCATCAGGGCGAAATATTCCGCCGAATGAAACAGCAAGGCCACCCTTGACAGCATTGGTGCAAAGATCATCAGCAACAGTGCCCCAATGCTACCGCCAGCGAAGGAAGCAATAGCGGCAACGGTCAATGCCTTACCTGCCTGCCCCCTGCGCGCCATCGGATAACCATCAAAGCTGGACGCCACGGTCCCCGCCACCCCCGGCGCGTTCAACAGGATAGAAGAAGTCGATCCGCCAAAGATCGCGCCGTAATATACCCCCGCCAACAGAATGATCGCAGCAGACGGATCCCCGATGGTGATCGCCACAGGGATCATAATAGCAATGATCGACATCGGCCCCAGTCCCGGCAACATGCCGATAAAGGTGCCAATCAGACAGCCAGCAACCACCATCGCCAAATTCTGGATGGAAAAGGCAGCGCTAAGCCCGATGAGAAGTCCTTCAATCATCTCACATCCCCCTCACACAAAAAATGGCCACGGGCGCAGGAAAATCCCCAGCACCTCATCAACCAGATACCAGACAACAAAGGCCGCAAACCCTGCCACCGGCAGCAGAATGTAAAACTTGCGCTCCCCCAAGATGAAGGCGCCGCAACACAGGAAAGCAAAGGTCGAGAGCAGAAACCCCGCCGGCCGCAGCAACAGCGCATAGCCCACCATCAAGCCCAGCAAAGTCAGCGCTTGACCCAGTTGATAATCTCCCAGGCGGCGATAATCGATTTCCGGCTCTTTGCCGGTCTCGCCAGATTTCTCCAGCCCCAGCAAAATCACCAGCGCAGTGATAATCGCCAGCACGGACAGCACCTTTGGAAAAGTGCTGGGCCAGATCGGGTTGCGTTGCATGAACGGCGGCAACCCCGCATCCATGGTAAAAAACGCAGCATAGCCATAGCCCAGTGCCGCACACAAAATGATGAATGATACCCAGCGGTCCAGCGCCATCTGGTGCCTCCTTTTGACCTTGTTGGACAGAGTGATATGAGACGCAGGGGCCTTGCCCCTCTTGAGCCTTCGGCCCAATTCACCCCAAGGTATTTTCCGCAAGAGGAAAGAGTTTCTTAACCACTTTGGAGTTAAGCTCGTGCCACGGTACAGGCTGAGGAGCCGATGACCGCGCAAGGGGAAGGTCTTTCCTTCCGTTTTGGGGAGGGCCGCTGTGCTCTCCCCTTCCTCTTGCAGAAAATACCTCGGGGAGCGCGAGGGGCAGCGCCCCTCGCACCGGCGTGTGCTAATGGCGCCTTAGAGGAAGCCGAGCTTCTTCATCAGATCGCCAATGACCTTCTCCTGTCCTTCCAGGAAAGTTTTGAATTCGTCGCCGGAATTATGGATATTGACCCAGCCGTTGCGTGCACGCACAGCTTCCCATTCAGGGGTGTCGTACATCTTGGCAATTGCGGTCTGATACATGGACAGTTTGTCTTCAGGCAGACCGGGGGCGGCGAAGAAGCCACGCCAGTTGACAAAAGTGGTGTCGATGCCCTGTTCCTTCATCGTCGGGGCGTCATAGGCCGCTACGCGTTCATCTGCAGTCACGCCAAGGATTTTCACCTCACCCGCGTCCGCCAACGCCACTGCTTCGGAGAAACCAGTGGAAAGTGCTGCAATTTCACCGGACAGCAGAGCTGCCATCGCTTTGCCGCCAGCGTCATAGGGAATGTATTTCACCGTCAGTGCATCTTTGCCTGCCGCTTCCATCACCATTGCGGCCACCAGATGATCCATACCGCCGGGCACGGAGCCACCGCCGATCGCGGTGCCCGAGGCATCTGCGTCAAAGGCGGCCAGCAAGTCATCCATTGTGTTCAGAGCACTGTCTTTGCCCACAACGATGGCGGCGTAATCCCCGATAGTTCCCGACACCAACGTCAAATCGCGGAAGTTATGCGGAAACACACCGGTGAGCGAGCGGATCACGATTGGGGTCGAGTTGACCATCAAGGTGCCGTGCTGGCTGTCGGCATTTTCGATCAGATAACCGATGGCTTTACCGCCGCCGCCGCCCGACATGTTTTCATAGGACGCATTGCCGACCAAGCCCGCCGCAGTCAGCGCCTCACCTGTGCCGCGCGCGGTGCCATCCCAGCCGCCGCCTGCGCCGCCGGGGATCAGGAAGTGGATGCTGTCGACGACCTTGTGCCCATCTGCCAGCGCCGCGCCCGACAGGCCCAGTACCGTGGCAGCCGCAAGAATGGCCTGACGGCCGAAACTGAATGTCATGTTGTTTCCTCCCATTTGACAATGGCGGCGCTTGCCGCTCATCTCGAGAGAGGCTGACAATTTAAGCTGACACAAAGCTGACACGACTAAAAAACTTGCACAAAAAAGAAAGTACGCGCCATGCGGTTCCTCTTGGTCGAAGACAACACAGAACTGGCCGCAGCGGTGGTCGAGCGGCTGATGCTGGATGGCCATGTGGTGGATCATGCACCTGATATTCAGACCGCAAGTGATTTCACAGCAACAACCTCTTATGATTTGATATTGCTGGATATTATGCTTCCGGATGGGGATGGGAGAACCTTTTTGTCGCGCCACCGCCAACAGACGGGGAGCACGCCAGTTATTGTGTTAACCGCCCGCTCAGAGGTGACGGATCGGGTCACGCTTTTGGATCTGGGCGCGGATGATTACATGGTCAAGCCGGTCGATTTTTCCGAACTGGAAGCGCGTTGCCGGGCGGTGATGCGACGCCGTGGTGGGGTGGCGCAGAACCTGCTGCGACTTGGGGATCTGAGGTTTGATTCGCTCTCTGGCACGTTGAAATTGCCCGATCAGGACATCCAGCTGCGCCCACGGGAGTTGCGCCTGTTTGAGGTTCTGGCCCAGACACCGGGGCATGTTTTTTCCAAATCTACGCTGGTAGAGCGATTGTTTTCATATGATGAGGACGTCACCGACAACGCAATTGAGGTCTACATCGCCCGTCTGCGGCGCCATCTGGAAGGATCCAGCGTAAGGATCACCACCCTGCGCGGCCTCGGCTACAAGCTGGAGGTCACATGAGGACACCGGTCGCGCATGGATCACTGAGGCGCAGGCTTCTGATGTCGCTTTTGGCCAGTGCGGCACTTCTGGCGGTGGTGGTCTATTTCGTGGTGCAATCTGTGGCGCGTCAGGTGGCGCAGGACAGTCAGGACAATGTGCTGACCGCGTCTGCCTTGTCTATTCTAGACAGCGCCCGGCTCAGCAATGGCGAGATCAGCATCGACCTGCCCTATTCCGCCCTGTCGATGCTGGACAGCCTGTCGGATGAGCGGGTGTTTTACGCCATTCGATTGGAACGCGTCTTTCTCAGCGGTTATGCCGATCTGCCCAGTGCCGCTGCGGGGCGTGACGCGCCCAACACGCCCGCCTATTTATCCACCCCCTTTCTGGGTGAAGAGGTGCGTCTTGCCACTGTGCGGCGGCGCGTTTCCACCGATCAGGGCCAGCGGTTTCTGGAGGTATCGGTGGCGCAGACACTGTCGGGACAAAAACAAGCGCTGGCGCGCATTTCGCGCAGTGCCATGGCGATTGGGGCGGGTTTTTTCTTACTATCTGTCATTCTCGCAGGGATCATCGCCCGCAGTGCGATCCGCCCCCTGGACCGGCTGACCGCCTCTGTGTCGCGACGCGGGCCGAAAGATCTGCGCCCCGTGGCCGCGCCTGTACCGTCAGAAATGGTGCCATTGGTGTCGTCACTCAATTCCTTCATGCGGCGGCTGAAACAGTCCTTGTTGCGATCCGAGGATTTCATCGCTGAGGCCGCGCATCGTGTGCGCACACCTCTGGCGGTTGTCCGCACCAAGGCCGAGGTGGTAGAGCGCACGTCAACAGATCCTGAGACCCGCAAAGCAGTGAGGGATATGATCCGCGCAATCGACGACAGCTCACGCACCGCTGGTCAGCTGCTGGATCATGCGATGGTAACTTTCCGACTGGATCAACTGACCGGAGAAGAGATCAACCTGCACCGTCTGGTCGCCGATACGGTAGAGCGAATGCGCCCGACAACAGAGCTGAAGGACATCACCCTCACCGCGACAGGTAAAACTGCATTAGGCAAAGCCGCATTAGACACAGCGTTCGGCAACGCAACGGACACGGATGCTGCGTTTATCATGGGGGACCCTATTCTGGTGCAAAACGCGTTGCACAACCTGCTGGACAATGCCGTGAAATACGCCCCCGCTGGCGCGGATGTGGATGTCACCCTGAAGCGGATGTCTCTGGACAATGGTCAATACGCTAGGGTCAGCGTATCAGACACGGGCCCCGGTTTTGGCGACGCGGATCTGGGTCTGCTGCCCAAACGCTTTGCCCGCGGTGCCAATACACAGGCCATCGTCGGATCCGGTCTGGGCCTGACCATTGCCAAAGAGGTGGTAGAGGCCCACGGTGGCAGGTTGCAGATCGCCAACAGTCAAGGAGGTGGCGCATGCGTCAGTTTGCTCTTTCCCTTATCCTGCTGATCGCGGTCAGTTGGTTCCCCGCGGGGACCCTGGCGTTTGAGGCAGAAGAAGAGGCCTGGTTCGGTCCTGAAGACAGTGCTCAGGTGCTGCGCATCATCTCGACCGCCGATATCGCCTTTATCGCGCCGATGATCACCTCTTTCCTCAGCGCTGAACCTGACAGCGCCATTCACTATACCGTCGCCGGCTCCACCGAAGTGCAGCGCGCCATTGTCGATGAGGGCGCAGGGTTTGATGTGGTCATTTCCAGTGCGATGGACCTGCAGACGAAACTGGCCAATGACGGCTGGGCCAGCCCGCACCTATCGGAGGTCACCAGCACCCTGCCGCCTTGGGCGGTTTGGAACGATATGCTGTTTGCCTTTACCCAAGAACCGGCAGCCATTGTGGTGTCGACAACCGGCCTGAATGGTTTACCTCTCCCGCAGACCCGCAACGATCTGATCAATCTGTTGCGCCAGCACCCTGAGGTGTTTCGCGGTCGCACTGGCACCTATGATGTGCGTCAGTCTGGGCTGGGCTATCTCTTTGCCACGCAGGACGCCCGCGCGTCCGAGGTTTATTGGCGCCTGACAGAGGTAATGGGGGGGCTTGATGCGCGGCTTTATTGTTGTTCGTCGCATATGATTGATGCGGTGAAATCGGGCGAGCTGCTGATTGCCTACAACGTGCTGGGCAGCTACGCGATCAATCGCGACGACAGGGACGAATTTGCGATTATCCTGCCCGAGGATTTCACCACCGTGATGTTGCGCACAGCCCTCATCACCCGCAACGCGCCATCACCCGAATTGTCGCGGCGGTTTATCGATCATCTGCTGGCCGCGTCCCATGGATCATCCGCCATCCCACTGACGCATCCAGCGCTGGACCTTGACCGCGTTGATCCATCGCTCAACCGGATACAGGTTGGTCCCGGCCTGTTGGTGTTTCTGGATCAGCTGAAACGGCGATCATTCCTGTCCGAATGGGCCAGCGCGATGTTCCAGAACTGATCTGGCCGGGCCTGCATCATCCCGCCAGTTCGGGATGAAGGTAAGCCTGCGGATAGGACATCGGGGTCAGAGGCCCCAGTGGGATGGTCCCGTTCCATGTACGCCCGAAATAACCCTGTCGACAATGAATCAGCGATCCTGCCCCAGCCACACCAGACAAGGCATAGACCCGACACAACCAGCGCCACAGATGTGGGTAGTCAAGGATCCGCGCCCCGTTCAGTTTCATTCGCAAATGATAAACCGGATCATGACGGTAAAGCGTGGGGAACAGACGCAGGTCCGCTTCGCTAAAAGCGTCCCCCGTCAGATAGGCCCGCCCGTCCGACAACAGATCCTCCAGCCATGCCAGCGTGTCAAAATAAGCGGTGAAAGCCTGTGCGTAAACTCCCTGATCAGATGAAAACCCCGCCTTATAAGCGCCGTTGTTGATGGTGGTGTAGATCCTGTCATTCAAGTGCCTGATCTGATCACGCAGGCCGGCATCT
This sequence comes from Thalassobius sp. Cn5-15, assembly GCF_022347685.1. GTDB lineage: Bacteria > Pseudomonadota > Alphaproteobacteria > Rhodobacterales > Rhodobacteraceae > Thalassobius. The sequence continues at coordinate 252,412 of NZ_JAKRGF010000001.1, read as the reverse complement.
GCCGGCCACAGCTGTGGACGCTGGGCATTGGTTGATCCCAGCGCGGCCGCGTGGGCGTCCAGCATACGGATGATTTCGGCACTTTCATTGTTGACGATACGGCCTGCGTGCTTGTCATAAAGAACGGGGAGCGATTGTTCCTGCGACCCTTCGCGCTGGTAAATCGCCTTGGCCAGACGCAGGCTCTCGCCGGTTGCCGTTTCTTCGGTACAGTCTGACAGGCGCGTGTCGGTCAGGCTGGCGACACGATGGGGGGCGAATTCCCACAGGTTAGGGCCCGCAGGATCATCGTCCCCTGTGCGGTTGGGGAAGGCCACGTCCATCGTGATACTGTCCTGCAATCCCAGAACCGCACGGGTCAGCGTCACACGGTGACACCACGGGCAATTGAGCGCAACGAACAGATGATACCGCCCCGCCTCTGGCGGAAATTCCGCATCGCCAATGGCGTGCCGGAACCCGCTCAGTCCGCGCACGAATTCACCCCGTGCCCGGCGCACAGCGACGTCTGTCTGATCCTCTTGGATACTGGTGTCGTCGGTCATAATTCCCCTACCCGTTGCTCCTCAACCAACGCCAGCAAAGCGGATACCGCTCAGATCGGCAACCTCTCGTTTCCAGCTGGTGATGTCACGCGGGCTGAAACCGGACAGGCTGTCATGGCCGCAGGCCCGCGCCAAAACCTGCATCAACTCCACCGAGGCCCCAAAGTAGCGTTCCAGTTGATCCGCCCCGCGCTGCACATCCAACCGCTTGCGCAGCTCTGGCTTCTGGGTGGCGACACCGACGGGACAGTTATTGGAATTGCACATCCGCGCCGCGATACAGCCCACCGCCTGCATTGCAGCGTTAGACACCGCAACCGCATCCGCCCCCAGCGCCAGCGCCTTGGCAAAATCCTCTGCAACACGCAGACCACCGGTGATCACCAGCGTCACCTCGCGCCCGGTGCGCGCATCCAGATGGCGACGCGCCCGCGCCAGCGCAGCAATGGTGGGCACTGAAATGTGGTCGCGAAAGATCAGCGGCGCCGCGCCGGTGCCACCGCCGCGCCCATCAAGGATGATATAATCGGCCGAGGCCGCAAGGGCGAAGTCGATGTCATCCTCAATATGATTGGCCGACAGTTTGAACCCAATCGGGATCCCGCCCGAGCGTTCGCGCACCTGATCGGCGAGGCGTTTAAAATCCTCAGGCCGATGCAAATCCACGAAAGTCGCAGGTGAAATGGCATCCTGCCCTTGGGCCAGCCCGCGCACTTCAGCGATTTTGCCCTGCACCTTTTCACCGGGCAGATGGCCGCCGGTGCCGGTTTTGGCCCCCTGCCCGCCCTTGAAGTGAAACGCCTGTACCTTGGCCACATGATCCAGCGACCAACCAAACTGGGCCGAAGCAAGTTCATAGAAATACCGGCTGTTGGCGGCCTGTTCCTCGGGCAGCATGCCGCCTTCGCCGGAACAGATGCCAGTGCCTGCCGCCTCTGCCCCGCGGGCAAGAGCGGTTTTCGCCTCCTCCGACAGGGCCCCGTAACTCATGTCAGAGACAAAAAGCGGGATATCCAACACCAGCGGTTTCGCAGCGCGGGGGCCGATCACCACCTCGGTCGCCACCGGGACGTCATCCAGCAGCGGCTTGCGGGCCATCTGCGCAGGCAGGATCTGGATATCATCCCAATGCGGCAGATCTTTACGCGGGATGCCCATAGATCCCATTTCGCCGTGATGGCCCAACTTCGACAACCCATCCCGCGCCAGCGCATGAATGCGGGCGACGGTGGGCTCTTCGGGCGTCGGGGTCGCCTGCGGGATGTCTGATTTCGGCTCCGGAGCAGGATCACCGGCCTGTAAATCGCCAAGGCGCGCGTGCGACCCATCACAGAAAGGTGCATTGGCGCTGGCCTTGCACTGGCACAGCATCGCCGCGCCGTCCTTTTCAGCGGTAAACTTCTGCGGTGACAGACCTGTGCCGCGATGAGAGCCATCACAGAAAGGCTGTGATTTCGACTGCCCACATCGACACCAGAAATAATCCTTACCTGCCTCCAGTTCGACCTTGGTCGGTTTCTTGGCGGCGATGATCGGGGCTTGGGTCATGTTTTGTTTCCTCGCTGGCTGTCGCTGGCTGGGTGTGGGAAAGTGGCGTTATATTTTTGGCGCGTAATCCACTTTCTTGGCGGCATTCGTTAACATGATAAGCCTAAGCGCAGACGGCCAGAAGTCAAAGAAAACACACAAACACAGGCAAACTGCCCCCAGCGAGGGCCATCAGCAGCGATCGTTCAGCATCGCTGAGGATTTAGCAGGGATAGGTCATCATCACCCGGCGGATCACCGGCGGGTTGCGGCGGGATTTGCCCGCATCGCGGCGACTGGGCCGTTTTTCGGCGGTCACCACCAGATCGTAGCGACAGCTGCGTTTCAGCCGATCGTAGATTTCTGCACGGCTCTGGCCGACCCAGGGGCGCGGATGGGTATGCGGCAGCGCAAAAGCGCCGTGGGTGGTCAGCACCCCACCGCAATAACCCAGATAACTGCGGCGCGGAGCGCGTGACCGCTTGGCCTCTCGGGCGCCGCTGAACAGGCCGCCCTCGCTCTCTTCCCAACACAGGCGCGGGGCATCCATGCCGCGCACATCAACCGTCACCACATAGCGATTATGGGTCATCGCCCAGATCAAGATGATCAGCACCATCGCGCCAGCGGCCAGTGACAGCCACAAGATCAACCGCTGCACCGGAATGGTAAAGAGTGTCTCTACAATGTCCGGTGCGTCGGTGTCCTGTTTGGCCATGTTCTTACCTATGTAATTTGTCCAGCAGCTTTTCCCGCACCTCAGGGGTTACAAAACGGGAAATATCGCCGTCCAGTCGCGCGATTTCTTTTACCAGTTTAGAGGCGATCGCCTGATGCCGGGCCTCGGCCATCAGAAACACCGTCTCTACCGAGGCGTCCATTGCACGGTTCATGCCAACCATCTGGTATTCATATTCAAAATCAGTAACAGCACGCAGACCGCGGATAATCACCTGCGCACCAACGTCGCGGGCGCAGTGGATCAGCAGGTTTTCAAAAGGATGTACGACAATTTCAATGCCTACTTCAGTGGCGATGTCGCGTGTCGCCTCTTCGATCATGGCCACCCGTTCTTCCAGTGAAAACAGCGGCCCCTTGTCGCGGTTGATCGCAACCCCGATCACCAGACGGTCAACCATCGTGGCCGAACGGCGGATGATATCCAAATGCCCCAAAGTAACCGGGTCAAAAGTACCGGGATAAAGGCCAATACGCATGGAGAATTCCCCCCTCACTGGCGCGAACAGGCTCTTCGCGCAATTTCCTCTCGCGGGCACGCAATATTATTGCGCGGCGAAATGCAAGCACAAATGCTGCATTGCGGAAATCTGCTGGCGGAACGCTGCACTATCAAAAGCTGCATCACGCCCCATTTGCGGGGCATGAGCGGTTCTTGGTCATTGGTGGGCTGACAGGGGTCAGTGGCCCATAATCATGCCTTCGAGGGCATTGCGTTCCATTGACAGCTCTTCGAGGCGGGCCGCCACAACATCGCCGATCGTCACGATACCGACCAATGCGCCATCTTCCATGATCGGCATGTGACGAAAGCGGCCTTCGCTCATCCGTTTCATCACGTCATCGGCACTGTCACTGCGCGCGCCACACACAGGTTTGCGTGTCATCATGTCATCAACGCATTCCTGCATACAATCGGGCCCGCGCACCGCGAGTGCCCGCACGATATCACGTTCCGAGATAATGCCCTCTGCCGATTTTCCATCTGACGACACAACAACACCCCCGATGCGCCGTTCCGCCAGAATCTGCGCAACCTCTGCCACGCCAGTTCCGGGTTTCACAGTGACAACCCCAGTATCGCCTTTTGCCTTCAGAATTTGATTAACCAGCATGCACACTCTCCTCCATACATATGATCTACCCCTTCAGGGTTGACCAGCAAACAGCGAGTGTCAAGTCAGCGCGGGTGGTTCATTCTACCATAGGCTCGTCACGGGCATCAGTCAGGGATACTGCTTTCCAGCCGCGCCACTTCGGCCCGCAGACCTTCGCTTAACGCATCAGCAAACCGGTTCATCCGTTCCAGACGGCGATCATCGGCGTGGCGGATCAGGTAAAAACTACGGGTCAGGCTGACCTCATCCCCCAGCACCTTGCGCAGACGCGGCGCGTTGGACAGCACAAAACCATGCACCACGCCGATGCCTGCCCCCGCGCGCAAAGCGTTAAACTGCACCGAGACAGAGTTCGACGCCATATTGACATGGCCGATCCCCAGTTCGCCAAGGTAATCCAATTCCTTGTCAAAGATCATGTCTGGAATGTATCCCACCATCTGGTGGTCTTTCAGATCCTTCAGCGACTGGATACGCGGATGCTTCATAAGGTAACCCCGCGCCGCCGCCAGGTAGAGCTTGTAGTCGGTGATTTTCTGCACCGTTAGACGGGTTGAGGCCTCTGGCGCGCTGACACCGATGGCCATATCCGCCTCGCGCTTTGACAGGTTGAACAGGCGCGGCAAGGCAACAATCTGGATGTTGAGGTCGGGGTTTGCCTCGGCAATTTTGGCGCAAACCCTCGGCAATAGGAAATTCGCACAGCCATCAGGTGCCCCGATGCGGATCGTCCCCGAAAGGTTGCCCGATTGCCCGGCCAGTTCCTCAACTGCGCCGGTCATCGCCTGTTCGGCACGTTCGGCATGAACCAACAGGCGCTGGCCTGCATCGGTCAATGCATAGCCCTGCGGCGATTTCGCAAAGAGCGGCGCCCCCATCTGTTCCTCAAACCGCGCGATGCGGCGCCCCACTGTCGCCGGATCCACCTTCAGATCACGCCCTGCCGCCGATAGGCTTTCCAGCCGTGCGACGGCCAGAAACACCTTCATATCATCCCAATTCGGTGTCATCCGCCCTTCTCTCCTGTCGTTTTGACGTTTTGGCGCGGGTCTATAAAACATCCTTTGCCCTACGCTGTCGTATGGTTTGCGTTTTCGCAAATCCGTTTTGGTATCTTTCGTCTTTTCGTGCGTTTTTTGCAATACTATGCTGAGCGCAAAGTCATCAGGAGGGTTTTCCATGCAGGAAATCATGAACTACGTCGACGGCCAGCTGGTCCCGGGCACATCCGGCCGCTTTACCGAAAACAGCAACCCCGCAACTGGCGAAGCCGCCAGCCGCGTGCCGCTGGCAAGCGTGGCAGAGATGGACGAAATCATCGCCAAAGCCGCCGCCGCACAGCCTGCATGGGCTGCCACCAACCCGCAGCGTCGTGCCCGTGTGATGATGAAGTTTGGCGACCTGATCAACGAACACATGGACGAACTGGCCGAACTGGTCAGCCGCGAACACGGCAAGACACTGCCAGATGCGCGCGGTGACGTGCAACGTGGTCTGGAAGTGGTCGAAGTCTGCATGGGTGCACCGCACATGCTGAAGGGCGAGTTCATGAACGACGGCGGCCCCGGTATCGACCTTTACTCCATGCGCCAGCCGCTGGGCGTGGTTGCGGGCATCACACCGTTTAACTTCCCCGCCATGATCCCGCTGTGGAAAATGGCGCCGGCGCTGGTGTCCGGCAACGCAATGGTTCTGAAACCATCAGAGCGCTGCCCCTCCACCTCGTTGCGTCTGGCTGAACTGCTGAAAGAGGCAGGCCTGCCCGATGGCGTGCTGCAGGTTGTGAACGGCGACAAAGAAGCGGTTGACGCGATCCTTGACAATGAAACCATTCAGGCTGTGGGCTTCGTCGGTTCTACGCCGATTGCGCAATACATCTATGGCCGCGCTGCCACCAACGGCAAACGTGCCCAGTGTTTCGGTGGTGCCAAAAACCACATGATCATCATGCCCGACGCCGATCTGGACAAAGCCGCCGACGCATTGGTCGGTGCAGGGTTCGGCGCCGCTGGCGAACGCTGCATGGCGATCTCGGTTGCGGTGCCTGTGGGGCAGGAAACGGCTGACGCCCTTCGCGAACGGCTGGTGCCCCGCATCGAGGCGCTGAAGGTTGGTCCATACACCTCCGAAGAGGACGTAGATTACGGCCCCGTCATCACCGCACAAGCCAAGGACCGCATCAACGGCCTGATCTCCTCTGGCGTGGAACAGGGTGCGGATCTGGTCACCGATGGTCGTGGCTTCAGCCTGCAGGGCTATGAAAACGGCCACTACGTTGGCCCGACCTATTTCGACAATGTGACCGCCGACATGGACATCTACAAAGAGGAAATCTTTGGTCCTGTTCTGTCTCAGGTCCGCATGGACAGCTACGAGGACGCGCTGAACCTGATCATCGACAATGATTACGGCAACGGCACCTCGATCTTCACCGCAGATGGCGACACCGCACGTGATTTTGCCAATCGGGTGAACGTCGGCATGGTTGGTATCAACTTCCCCATTCCGGTGCCGCTCAGCTACTTTACCTTTGGCGGCTGGAAAAAGTCGGCCTTTGGCGACCTCAACCAATACGGTCCTGATGCGCTGCGGTTTTATACCAAAACCAAAACGGTCACCGCGCGCTGGTTCTCTGGCATCAAAGAAGGTGGCGAGTTTGCCTTCAAGGCGATGGACTAAAGGGCCAATCAACCTGAACGAAAGAGGCATGTGGATCACCACATGCCTCTTTTTATTTTCGATTTTCAAAAAAACTTGTTCAAAATTTCTTGATTTATCGAAACTTACCCCGCAGGCTGTGGATATGTGCAGACAAGGATACATTAAAAGTTGAGCATACCACACGACATATACGTGTACTCCGTTGGCGCGCGCTGTTGCTTTCGCGAACAGGCCGGTGCCGACAGGTCGCTGCCATGGATTACACCCAACTCTATGTCTTCCATGCCCACTAAGCATCTGAGCGCACATCAGATTCCACTCAACCCCAGGGTGCATATCGCCCCTCTGAAACGGCCCCATCAGACCCCAGAACAGACCCCACCTAACGCCATACGACAGCCAGTTGCCCTGTCCCGCAGACACGCCAGAAAACAGCGTCGGTCCGATCCGGTTAATCTGGTTCCAGCGCCCTGCCACTGCGGTCAAAAGCAGCCAATCTTTCGGCAAAACCACTCTGACCACGGGGACTTTTGAGATGACCGTCAGCCTCAAGATCTTACTGCCCGAAAACCTTGCTCTGTTCTATTTCAGCGATATCGTGACCGAAGCGGACTATAGCGAAGCATTGCAAATCTACGCCACACACCCTGACGCACGTGAAGGTCAGAATTTGCTTTGTGATCTGCGCGGGGCAACGGATGGCACCATCGACATGGCCAAACGCGTGACGCTGCAGCCCTCTCTGGATCGGGTGCTGGGCGCAGGCGACACACCGCGCAAGATCATCTATCTGGCCCCCAGCCTGCCGCTGACCAACCTGATCAAACCTTGCATTGCGCTGTGGCAACCTCACCCCACAGTGACCGCCACCAACGCCACCAGCGAGGCACAAGCCATCGCGATGCTGGGACTGACCCTAACCTCGCTGCCCCAGAAGGTTGCAGAACTTCCAAGCTGATCCATGCCTTCCCCCGCACGCCACAGTTTCGTGCCCAAAAATGGATCTGAATGCCATTCTGAGTCCCGCACGGTTTTTTCCAGCAGCCCGCCCGATGCCCCCCGATCAGCAGCGCAAATGCGCCCGAACGCACGCTGTTGCGCCGGACCGACCTACGCCGCATACCCAAGACACATTCACACAAGGCCCAAACACTTGCCCATCGCTTACAGTATCGAACCGGATCTTGATCTGGTTTACATGCGCATCGAAGGCGCTGTTATCATTGATGAAGCCCTCTCCACACTGCGCCAGTATCTGAAACATCCAGACTACCGACCGAACCGCAACCACCTGCATGATCTGTCGCGCATCACCCTGACTCAGATTGAATTTCAATCGGTGCTTGCGGTGCAGAACAAGGTCATGACGCAGCAACAGGCAACCCCAAGCCAAAATCATGTGGTCTTTTACGCGCCGACCAAACTGGCGCTGTCGGTGGCAGAGGACCTGAAACGCCTGTGGGCGCACTTCGATACTCTGACCATTAGTGTCGTAGAAACCACCGACGCTGCCGCCGCCCTGTTGGAGCGCGATCCAGACGCTATTTCATCGCTTGTGCACGGTGCTTTTCCTCCCTCTTGAAACAGTTGTGTAGGATTTGTTAATTAAACGTATGTTCAAATAACCCGCACCCCGATTGCAATTCGCAGAGGGGTCCGCGGGCAATCACCAGCGACGGGAGGACAGGTGGTGGATTTTGCGCTGACAGAGGAACAGACTGCGATTTTTGATATGGCCAAGGGCTTTGGCGAGGAACATATCGCGCCCTATGCCCGCCAGTGGGAAAAGGATGGCACCATCCCCAAAGAACTGTGGCCAGAGCTGGGCGCGCTGGGACTGGGGGGCATCTATGTGTCCGAAGAGTCCGGTGGATCCGGTCTTGGCCGTTTGGACGCTACGCTGATTTTCGAGGGGCTCTCGATGGCCTGCCCGTCTGTGGCCGCGTTTCTGTCGATCCACAATATGTGTGCCAAAATGGTCGACACTTTCGCCGACGATCACCTGCGTGAAACGGTGCTGGCACCAGCGCTGAGCATGCAAAAGGTGTTGAGCTACTGCCTGACAGAACCGGGATCCGGCTCTGACGCCGCAGCGCTGAAAACACGCGCGGAAAAAACCAACGAAGGCTATACGCTGAACGGGACCAAGGCGTTCATTTCTGGTGGCGGCTATTCGGATGGCTATATCGTCATGGTGCGCACTGGCGATGACAGCGCGCGCGGTATCTCCACCGTCTATGTGGAGGATGGCACCCCCGGCCTGTCCTTCGGCGGGCTAGAGGACAAAATGGGGTGGAAAAGCCAACCCACCCGTCAGGTGCAGTTTGATGACTGTAAAATCCCCGCCACTAACCTGGTTGGCACTGAAGGCGACGGTTTCAAATACGCGATGGCCGGTCTTGATGGCGGACGCCTCAATATCGCCGCCTGTTCGCTGGGCGCGGCGCAATCGGCGCTGACCCAGACCCTGCAATATATGAGCGAACGCAAAGCTTTCGGCAAAACCATTGACCAGTTTCAGGCGTTGCAATTCCGTCTGGCTGATATGGAAATTGAGCTACAGGCGGCGCGCACCTTCCTGCGACAAGCGGCGTGGAAGCTGGACAATAACGCCCCCGACGCCAGCAAGTTCTGCGCAATGGCAAAGCGTTTCGTGACCGAGGCCGGATCGAAGGTCGCCAACCAGTGCCTGCAGCTGCACGGGGGCTACGGCTATCTGGCGGACTACGGCGTTGAAAAAACCGTGCGCGATCTGCGCGTCCATGAAATCCTTGAAGGCACCAATGAAATCATGCGCCTGATTGTAGCGCGTCACCTCTTGGCCGAAAACGCATAAGACCGGACAATATGAACGACATACGCACCCGTATAGAAGGCCAGATCGGCCGCATCACTTTCACCCGTCCCAAGGCACTGAATGCGCTGAGCCACGACATGTCGCTGGCGCTGGAACAGGCGCTGGATGACTGGGCTGAAAACGATGCGGTCAAAATGGTGCTGATCGACGCCGAAGGCGACCGCGCCTTTTGCGCCGGTGGTGACATTGCCGCCATGTATGAGGCGGGGATCAAGGGCAAATACGACGGCCCCCGCACCTTCTGGCGCGATGAATACCGGATGAATGCCAAACTGTTCAGTTTCCCCAAACCGGTGGCCAGCCTGATGCAGGGGTTCACCATGGGCGGCGGCGTTGGTGTAGGTTGTCACGGATCCCACCGCGTGGTCGGTGACACGACGCAGATCGCGATGCCCGAAACCGGTATTGGCCTGATCCCCGATGTGGGCGGCACGCTGATCCTTGCCCGCGCACCGGGGCGCATCGGCGAATACCTGGGCGCCACTGGTGGCCGGATTGGTGCCGCAGATGCGATCCACGCTGGTTTCGCCGATTACTACATCCCCGAAGACCGCTGGCCGGCACTGACCGCTACCTTGATTGAAACCGGCGACTGGACCGCAATTGACCGTGCCGCCCATCCCGTGCCCAGCAGCCCTCTGGCCAGCCAGCAAGCAGAGATTGACGCCTGTTTTGCCGGTGACAGCCTGTCAGATATCCTGGCAGTGCTGAAAGCGACAGACAGCGAATTTGCCGCCAAAACGCTGAAAGTGCTTGGCCGCGTCTCCCCCCTTTCTGCCGGATGCACGATTGAATTGGTGCACCGCGCCCGCCTGAGCGATGACATCAAAAAGGCGCTGGAGCAGGAGTTCCGATTCACCTACCGTTCGATGGATCAGGGCGATTTTCTGGAAGGCGTGCGCGCTCAGATCATCGACAAGGACCGCAATCCCACATGGAAACACCGGCAAATAGACGCTGTTCCCTCACTTGAGGTGACACAGATGCTGATGCCACTTGGCGCTGACGCGCTGAAGATCTGAGGAGGACCACCATGAAAATCGCATTTATTGGCCTGGGCAATATGGGGGGGCCGATGGCCGCCAATCTGGCTGCTGCGGGCCATGATGTTGCAGGCTTCGACCTGGCTGCCCCAATGCCCGAAGGCGTGAGCAAAGCGGAAACAGCCACCGCAGCCGCTGAGGCTGCCGATGTGGTGGTCACCATGCTGCCGAACGGTCAAATTCTGCGCGCGGTTGCTGGTGATGTGATCCCCGCGATGCGTGCAGGCGCGGTGCTGTGTGACTGTTCGACCGTTGACGTGGACAGCGCGCGCGCAGTTGCCGCACAGGCGGCCTCGGCAGGAATGGGGGCACTGGATGCCCCCGTGTCGGGCGGCGTTGGTGGGGCCGCAGGCGGCACACTGACCTTTATGGTAGGCGGCGGCGCGGATGCGTTTGACACGGTAAAGCCGCTGTTTGACATCATGGGGCAAAAGGCCGTGCATTGCGGCGATGCGGGCGCTGGTCAGGCGGCCAAGATCTGCAACAACATGATCCTTGGCGTCACGATGGTCGCCACCTGCGAAGCCTTCGCACTTGCGGACAAACTGGGGCTGGACCGCGGCAAGATGTTTGACGTGGTCTCCACCTCGTCGGGCTACAGCTGGACAATGAACGCCTACTGCCCTGCCCCCGGTGTGGGACCGCAATCGCCCGCAGACAACGGTTATACTCCCGGCTTTGCGGCAGAACTGATGCTGAAGGATCTGCGCCTGAGCCAGCAAGCAGCAGAAAGCGCCGACGCCGACACCCCAATGGGTGAACTGGCCCGTGCGCTTTATGAACAGTTTGTCGAGGCAGAGGATGGCCTGGGCAAAGACTTCTCCGCCATGTTGCCACGGTTTGAGGGGCGCGGGCGCCGTTGAATGCGCCACCGTCTCACGCATGTGTGACCGCAAAATCAGCCCTGCCACCGGCTGTCTGAATTGATTTAGATCATATAATACATTCAATATGTATTATATTTTATACTCAACAGACAGATAAGGAGACGGCTATGTTTGCAAACAATGTTGGCGGGGTGGATAAAATCCTGCGGATCGCACTGGGTGCTCTACTGACCCTTGGGGCGATCATGGGATACGGCATTTGGATGTGGATCGGGGTAATCCCACTGATTACAGGCCTGTTTGGTACCTGCCCGCTCTATTCCATTATCGGCATCAACACCTGCCCGATGAAGAAATAACCCGCTAAAACTCCAAACGACCAAGGGCGCCTTCCGGCGCCCTTTTCGTGATTTATCTGTCCAGCACCTGACGCAGCAGATCATCCACATGATCGCTCAGCGCTATTTTATGCTCCAGCACGTCAGCCACGGGCACCCAAACCGCCTGATCAACGTCATCATCGGCAACTGGTCTACCCGCACAATACCGACATTCCACCGCGACCAGATAATAGTGATGCTTAACACTGCCATCTGCGTGGTGACCGATCAGATCCAGTCCCCCCAAGGTTGCCACAGCCTCCGCCGTAACGGCCGTTTCCTCCTGCAGTTCGCGCACAGCCGCCGCGGCCGCGGTTTCACCGCTCTCAACATGACCGCCGGGGTAGCCCCATATGCCGCGATCAGGGTCATTTCTGCGCCGCACCAACAAAACCCGCCCCTCATGCACTGTCACGGCCAATGCCGCCAAAGCGGGGCGGAGGATTTGTTCACTCATTCCGCAGCAACCTTACCACCGGGCAACATCGGCTTCAGGTAGCGGCCTGTGTGGCTCTCTGCCACCTCCGCCACCTGTTCCGGCGTACCTTCGGCCACAATACGGCCACCACCATCGCCACCCTCTGGGCCGATATCGATAATGTGGTCCGCCGTTTTCACCACATCGAGGTTATGCTCGATCACAACAACAGTGTTGCCCTGATCAACCAACTCGTGCAGCACCTCAAGCAGTTTACGCACATCCTCAAAATGCAGGCCGGTTGTCGGTTCATCAAGGATATAGAGCGTTCGACCGGTGGAGCGTTTCGCCAGCTCTTTCGACAGCTTCACCCGCTGTGCCTCACCGCCTGACAGCGTGGTCGCCTGCTGACCCACCTTGATATAGCCAAGACCAACCCGCATTAGCGCGTCCATCTTATCGCGTATCGACGGCACCGCCTGAAAGAACTCCTGCGCATCTTCGACAGTCATATCAAGGACATCCGCGATACTCTTACCCTTAAACTTCACCTCCAGCGTTTCGCGATTATAACGCGCACCGTTGCAGGTTTCGCAGGTCACATAGACATCCGGCAAGAAGTGCATTTCAATCTTGATGACCCCGTCGCCCTGACAGGCCTCACACCGTCCACCTTTGACGTTGAAACTGAACCGACCGGGTTTGTAACCTCGCGTCTTGGCCTCTGGCAGACCAGCGAACCATTCGCGGATCGGGGTAAAGGCGCCCGTGTAGGTCGCAGGGTTCGATCGTGGCGTGCGCCCGATGGGGCGCTGATCAATGTCGATCACCTTATCCAGATGTTCCAACCCTTTGATGGTGTCACAGGGCGCGGGCGTCTGGCGGGCGCCGTTCAGCCGCATAGAGGCGGTTTTAAACAGCGTTTCAATCGTCAGCGTCGATTTCCCACCGCCGGACACGCCGGTGACACAGACAAACTTGCCCAGCGGAAACTTCGCCGTCACGTCCTGCAGGTTGTTGCCGGTGGCCTTCACCACGGTGACATGTTTTCCATTGCCCTCTCGCCACTCCGCGGGGACCGCAATTTCGCGCGCGCCGGTCAGATATTGACCGGTCAACGATGCGGGGTCTGCTGCAATCTGTTCCGGCGTGCCCTGCGACACGATCTGGCCGCCATGCACACCCGCCCCCGGCCCGATGTCGAAGACATAGTCCGCCTCACGGATCGCTTCCTCATCATGTTCGACCACAATCACCGTATTGCCCTGATCACGCAGGTTTTTCAGCGTATCCAACAGACGGTCATTGTCACGCTGGTGCAGACCGATAGAGGGTTCATCCAGCACATACAGCACCCCCGTCAGGCCCGATCCGATCTGGCTGGCCAGACGGATCCGCTGGCTTTCGCCCCCCGACAAAGTGCCGGAGTTCCGGCTGAGCGACAGATATTCCAGACCCACATTGTTCAGGAAGCCCAAACGTTCGCGGATTTCCTTCAGGATCGCCCCGGCGATGGCGTTTTTCTGATCGGTCAGATGGTCCGGCACAGTGCGGCACCAGTCATAGGCCTCGCGGATCGACATCTGCACCACTTGCCCCACATGCAACAGTGGCGCGGCCTCCCCATCAGCAGGGCCAAGTTTGACCGCCAGTGCCTCTGGGTTCAGGCGATAGCCGCCACAGGCACCGCAGGCCCGGTTGTTCTGGTAGCGCTCAAACTCTTCGCGGACCCAGTTCGAATCCGTCTCGCGGTAGCGGCGTTCCATGTTGGGGATCACCCCCTCAAAGGTGCGTGTCACCTGATAAACACGCCCCCCCTCATCATAGCGAAACGGGATCTCTTCCTTACCGGACCCATAAAGGAAAACCTGCTGAACCTTCTTCGGCAAATCCTTCCATTTGTCATTCTTATCAAAGCCGTAGTGCGCGGCGATCGCCTCAATCGTTTGCAGGAAATAGGGCGATTTTCCCTTGCGCCAGGGCGCCAGCGCACCATCGTAAATCTTCAGGTTCTGATCTGGCACCACGAGGCGTTCATCAAAGAACAGCTCCATCCCCAGACCGTCACATTTCGGGCAAGCCCCAAATGGTGCGTTAAAGGAAAACAGGCGCGGCTCAATTTCAGAAATCGTGAACCCGCTTTCCGGGCAGGCGAAGTTTTCACTGAAAGTGATGCGTTCCGGATCGCCCTCCTTCGGCGCGGTTTCCAGCACGGCAATCCCGTCTGCCAGATCCAGCGCGGTGCGGAAACTGTCGGCCAGACGGGTTTCCAGCCCTTCCTTCACCACCAGACGGTCAACCACCACGTCGATGTCATGGCGAAACTTCTTGTCCAGCGTCGGCGGGGTGTCGAGATCATGGAATTCACCGTCCACCTTCACCCGCTGGAACCCCTGTTTGCGCAGTTCCAGAAACTCTTTCTTATACTCACCCTTCCGGTCGCGCACGATCGGGGCCAGAAGATAGGCGCGTGTGCCCGACTCCATCGTCATCACCCGGTCCACCATATCCTGCACCTGCTGCGCCTCAATCGGCAGGCCGGTGGCCGGGCTGTAGGGGGTGCCAACACGTGCGAACAACAACCGCATATAGTCATAAATCTCGGTCACCGTTCCGACGGTAGAGCGCGGGTTTTTCGAGGTGGTCTTCTGCTCGATAGAAATCGCAGGGCTCAGACCACTGATGTGATCCACATCAGGTTTTTCCATCATATCAAGGAATTGGCGGGCATAAGCGCTGAGGCTTTCGACATAGCGTCGCTGGCCTTCGGCATAGATCGTATCAAACGCCAGCGAGGATTTTCCAGACCCAGACAGGCCGGTAATCACCACCAGTTCATCGCGCGGAATATCCACGTCGATGCTTTTCAGGTTGTGTTCGCGTGCGCCGCGCACTTCAATTTTCTTCAGATCCGCCATCACTTGTCCCTGCGCCTGCGCCATCGGTTGACCGTTGCCGTTAACAGATAGTCGCTACGCGCCGAGTCTCCAACCAAAAATTGCGAACATTAAGGGAACATTAATAACTTGCAGCGAGTATAGGCAGAACGCGCATCCGCGCTTTTGGCTGCAGTCGCTAAAACCACACGTCTTTAGGTCGTTTTCATTCCTTAAGAGGAGTATGTGCGGCCGTGTGTTGGCCTAATTAAACAACGCCCGATCGACCCGCGTAAGACCGCACAAAGGACCCGACAGAATGTTTATGTTTCGCCAAGCCCCGTCCCCCTACTTTCAGGCCGAAGATGCCGTGCAACGAGCTATTTCAGGGGGTGCATTGATTATTGACGTGCGCGAACCCGACGAACTGGCCCGCACGGGCAAGGCAAAGGGCGCGATGCATGTGCCGTTGGGACGGCTACGGTCCGCAGCCGATCCGCGCGATCCGCTGTATGATCATCGTTTCCGCTATGACACCACCATTGCGCTTTACTGTGGATCGGGCGGGCGAGCACAAAACGCCTGTCGGATGCTGGGCGCGATGGGCTATGGCGATGTGCATGTGATTGGCAGTCTGGATGATTGGGTCGCAGCAGGTGGCACCATTGCGGTGACCTGAATCACACAAGGTACGAAAAAGCCGGGCAAATTCGCCCGGCTTTCACTTTTGCAGGTTCCCGTCCGAAATCAGATATGCAGCGCCCGGTCATAGGCCGCCAGCACGCTTTCATGCATCATTTCCGACATAGTCGGATGCGGGAAGACGGTGTGCATCAGGTCTTCTTCGGTGGTTTCCAGCTGGCGCGAGATGACATATCCTTGGATCATCTCCGTCACCTCAGCGCCGACCATATGGGCGCCCAGCAATTCGCCGGTTTTCTCGTCAAAGATGGTTTTGACCAAACCTTCCGCCTCCCCCATTGCCACAGCCTTGCCATTGCCAATAAAGGGAAACTTGCCAACCTTAATCTTGTAGCCCGCGTCTTTCGCCTTTTCCTCTGTCATCCCGACGGAGGCAACCTGCGGATGACAATAAGTGCAGCCCGCGATCGACCCCGGTTTGATCGGGTGAACCTTCTGACCGGCGATCAGTTCGGCGACCATGACACCTTCGTGGCTGGCCTTGTGCGCCAACCACGGCGCGCCGGCGATATCGCCAATGGCGTAAACGCCATCAACACCGGTGCGGCAATATTCATCGGTGATCACATGGGTACGGTCGATTTGCACACCCAGTGCCTCCAGGCCCAGACCTTCGGTGTTGCCAACGATGCCAACGGCGGAAATCACCGTGTCATATTCGTGCTTCTCAATCTTACCACCGACCTCAATATGGGCAACAACGCCCTTTCCGGGGGTGCGATCCAGCTGTTTCACCATGGCTTTCTCCATGATGTTCATACCCTGCTTCACGAACTGTTTCTTTGCGAAGGCGCTGATGTCCTTATCTTCCACAGGCAGCACGCGATCCATCACCTCAACCACTGTCGTGTCAGCACCCAAAGTGTTGTAGAAACTGGCAAATTCGATGCCGATGGCGCCCGATCCGATGACCAGCAATTTCTTCGGCATCCGCACCGGTTTCAACGCGTGGCGATAGGTCCAGACCAGATCACCGTCGGCCTCCAGACCCGGCAATTCGCGCGCGCGGGCGCCGGTCGCGACAATGATGCTGGGAGCGGTCAACTCTTCCACACCTTTGTCGGTTTTAACCGAAACCTTGCCCTTCGACACAATCGTCGCCTCCCCCATGATGGAGGTGATTTTGTTCTTTTTGAACAGGCCCTTGATGCCGCCGTTCATCTGCGCGGCCACCTTGCGGGAGCGATCAACAATCGCATCCAGATCAAAGCTGAATTTATCCGCGGTCAGGCCAAATTCTTTTGCACGTTCAAACTGGTGGTAAACCTCGGCTGAACGCAGCAGCGCCTTGGTAGGAATACAGCCCCAGTTCAGGCAGATGCCGCCCAGATGCTCCCGCTCTACACAGGCCACAGACAGACCCAGCTGCGCCGCACGAATGGCAGCCACATACCCACCGGGACCAGCCCCGATCACCACGACGTCAAACGATTTGGAAGCCATCAGCCCCTCCGATTCCTGATTTAGTTTGATATTAAACTATTTTCCGTAACGTCACAACAAACCAAAAGCCCCCGCAGCGCATTGTTGCGCACTGCGGGGGCAAGCTGTTGTTAAACAGTCAGAATTTTACATCAAGCCCGTCCCAGATGGCGTGCAGATCATACTGCGGCCGCTGCAGCCCCCTGCAACTCGCGCACCACATCGCCATAACCACTCTCGGCCAGGAAAGCGCGTTCATGCGGTGTGTTGTGACGGCCAAGCGCCGCATTGCGGTAAGGGAAACGACCGAAATCACGGATCACCTTACGGTGCGCCTTGGCGTGCAGCAGATTGCTGCCACCTTGTTGCGGCATACGTTCCTTCATCATCCGCACACAACGTTCCTGATCACAAAGGTTTTCCGAATGCATCAGCGGCAGGTAGAAGAACTGGCGCGCAGGTGCGTCGATCTTCATGTCCCAGTGATGATCAATCGCGATCTTTGCCGCCGCCAGCGCCTTGGCATCGGTGGCAAAGGCCTGCCCACTGCCACGGAACATATTGCGCGGAAACTGATCCAGCAAAATGATATAGGCCAGCGCGCCGCTGGGATAGGTCAGCCACATGCCGAACCGCCCTGCCCGCGCAGCCTGCCATGCTTCACCAAAGCGTGCCGTGATTTTGGCGTCCAGCTCAGCATCGCTGAGATACCAGCTCTTTTCGCCCACTTCATCCAGCCAGAAGGTCAGCACCTCTTCGGGGGTGCATTTGATGTTCAGCGACGTCTGTTTTTTGGTTTTTGTCATTGTTCCAGCCATGCCCGCCTCCTGTCTACAGAGCTGTTCGTAACGCAACGTTAATCACGAACAGCCGCTGAGGGACAGTCAACTTTTACAACGGTTTGTATTAATTTTAAGTGTTTGCGCTCACAGTATCGTCGTCCTCGCTGGCACTCTCGATGGCGTATTCACGGGCAAACTCCACCGCGACCGGCGTGGCCGATGCCATAACCGGTTGATAGCTGGTTGTGTCCTCGGTCGGGATCGCTGCGCGCTGGGTCATCCGGTAAATCGCATAAGCACCGGTGGCAAACAGCAGCACCGCGATCAACACGAAATACCCCTCAGGCCCCACAACGCCCATCAGCCAACCCGTGATCAGCGGCCCCAGAATCGCACCCACCCCGTTGATAAACACCAAACCACCAGAGGCGGCGGCCATATCGTCTGGATCGAGGAAGTCGTTGGTATAAGCCACCAACAACGAATAAAGCGGGTTCACCATGCCACCGACAACAAAGGCCGCAACCAGAAGCACCTCAAACGCGTTGTTGCTGAAGATGCCGATCACACCGCCCACACCGCCCAGGCCGGCCACAATCGCGATCAACAAACGTCGATCCATGCGGTCCGAAATCCAGCCCAATGGGTATTGCAACAGCACCGCGCCCACATAGAACGCTGCCACAAAGATCGAGATTTGTGGCACCGTCAATCCCGCTGCGCCGCCGTAAACAGCCGCCATACCGAACTGTGCTGCGAACACACCGCCCAGCAGGAACATACCCACACAACCCAGCGGTGACACCTTCAGCAACTCTTTGATTGACAAGGGTTTCGCCGAGCCAAACGCAGGTGTTGGACTGATGGACAGCAAAATGGGCGCAAAGGACACGGAAACGAGGACAGAGATGATGATAAACAGCTCATACCCCGACGGATCCGCAACCAGCAGCAGGCCCTGTGCCGCCACGATGCCGAAGGTCTGCACGATCATGTATAGCGACAGCGCCTTGCCACGGTTTTCATTGCTGGCCGCGTTGTTGATCCAGCTCTCGGTGGTCACATACACGCCCGAAAAACAGAACCCGATGACCACACGCCCCAAAATCCAAGTCGCCGGATGCACCAGCGCCGGATAAAGGATCAGCACCGCCGAAATCATCGATGCCAGCGCCGCAAAGACCCGCACATGCCCCACACGGCGGATCATCTCCGGCGCCATCCGCGATCCACCAAGGAAGCCAATGAAATAGGCCGACATCACCATCGACATTTCTAGGGTCGAAAACCCCTCGATATCGCCGCGCACACCCAAAAGCGTCCCCTGAAGGCCGTTGCCAACCATCAAGAGCATAAGGCCAAGGAACAGCGCCCAGGCGCTGGAAAGGATCTGGATCATCAGGTTAATCCCGATTGCGCACATCGCAATGTGCTGGGGTTTCAAACAGATTCGCTGACTAGCTTACTGCAAAATCGGAAAAACTGATGAAAACGACTTTGGCCGGGTCGTTTTCACGTCATTGGGGCGCGCGCCGGCACAATCGCGCTGCACTGCGGCGTGTTTGCCACACATATGGGCGCAATGGTTTGTTAACCTCCTGCACCTGCGCAGGCGGCGCAGCGCAAGACGACGGATGACGCCCCAATATCACCCTTCGGGGATCAGCAGCGACGCATCGCCATATGAGAAAAAGCGATAACCATCCGCCACCGCATGTTTATAGACGCTGTCCATCACATCTTTCCCCATCAGGGCGGACACCAACATCAACAGCGTTGATTTCGGCAAATGAAAATTGGTCATCAGCGCATCGGTGACGTTGAACGTGAACCCTGGGTAGATGAAAATATCCGTCTCCCCTTCCCACGGTTCAATCGCGCCAGACCGGCCTGCACTTTCGATCAGGCGCAGGGCGGTGGTGCCGACAGGGATCACCCGACCGCCCGCCGCTTTGGTCGCCGCGATTTCTGCCGCAGCAGCCGCTGTCACTTGCCCCCATTCGGCGTGCATTTTGTGGGTTGTGACATCCTCGACCTTCACCGGCAGGAAGGTGCCCGCGCCGACATGCAGCGTCACATGCGTCACCTCAACGCCACGCGCAGCCAAGGCCTGCATCAGCGCCTCATCGAAATGGAGCGATGCGGTGGGCGCGGCAACCGCGCCGGTGTGTTTGGCCCATAGGGTCTGATAATCCTCTTTGTCCTGCTGATCCGCAGGACGTTTGGCCGCGATGTATGGCGGCAGCGGCATCGCGCCTGCCTCGGCCAGAGCCGCGTCAAAATCATCACCCGTCAAATTGAACCGCAAATGCGCCTGACCGTCTGCCTTGCCTTCCAGCGTCGCAGAAAGAGCTGGCGAAAATTCGATCACCTCGCCCTCACGGATTTTCTTCAGTGGTTTCAGCAGTGCCGCCCATGCGCCATCAGCCCGGGGTTCCAAAAGCGTCACGTCCATTTTGGCCCGCGTTTCCCCCAACTCGCCCATACGGGGACGCTGACCGAAAAGGCGCGCGGGGATCACCTTGGTGTCATTCAGCACCAGCCGGTCACCGGGACGCAGGAACTGCGGCAGGTCAATCGCGTGGTGATCACTGATCGCCTGCCCCTGACAGACCAGCATCCGCGCAGAGGAGCGAGGTTTGGCCGGACGGGTGGCAATCAATTCCTCGGGCAGGTCGAAATCAAAATCAGCGAGTTTCATAGGTTCACATCACTTACGCGGTTGCTCTGGCAGCGGCCTATGTAAACGACGCGGCCTATTGGTCAACCTTTGGCGGCGGGCGACGGAAAATCTCCCGGAACATGCCGGGCGTAAAGAGCGACAGCGGATTGACAATGACCCGCGGATCATCCCCCCTGCCGCGCAACAAATAGTTAAAGCCGATCAGCCCCTCCCCCTTGCGCGTCAACAGCGACCCGATGCCGTTCACCATATAGACCGGTGACAGCACGCCCTGAAAATCCATCTGCCGCTCCTTCAGGTCGTAATAGCCGTCAATCGACAGCCCCATAGAGGCACCAACCGCCGATGCACGGCTGAGGATCAGGCGATCCGGTGTCAGGCGGAACCGCGCCTCAACATTGGAAAAAAGGATGCCGCCCGCCGCCATCTGTTCGACCAGCCCCACAACGCTGACCGCATGCAGCAGGCTGGCCAACACCGGCACCTCAATGACGCGGGTGCCCGTGACGTTCAGCTCACCGTCATAGTGACCGGGGGTATCGACCTCTGTCAGGCGCAGGATCATTTCACCGCCGCGGGCCTGTTTCATTAGCCCCGCCGCCTTGAACACCGCGCCCGCATCGGGGCTGCGCAATTCATAGGCGCTGCGACTGCCCGCGCTGTAAACAGTGCCATTCACCGGTGCCTGCCCGTTGACCTGCGCGGTGAAATCCCCGTTGAGGCCGCGACCAGCCAGAAACTGACCGGCGAGGTTTGTCAGCCGCAGACTGTCAGATATGCGCAGCTGATCCAAACCACCACTAAGAGGCGTCACCGCGCCCGATGCACTGGCCTGCCGTTGAGTGGCCCGCTCTCCTGCTTTGGGCACATGTCGCAGATCAACGGTGCCCCCCTGCAGCAGCACCTCCGGCGTTTTACCCTTGCCGCGCCCTTTTAGCGTCACCTTGGCGTCCAGCCAGCGCCCTGCCTGCAACTGGGACAAGGTCAGTTCTTTCATCCCGCCATCAGGCCGCAGCGACAGTGCGCCGCGCGCCCGCAACCCCGCCGCCTCAAGGCTGAGGGTGTTGATCTGGGCAGGTTTGCTCAGCCGTCCGGCCACAGTCAGCGATCCGTTGCGCGATTGCGGCAGGGACCAGTAAAGCGGCGGCAGCGACAGGCCGACACCTGCCAGATCAGAGGTCAGCTGGAATTCAGGCGGGCGGCCCTTTTGCAGGGTCACATCCATCTGACCACGCCCAACGCCGCGCAACGTGCCTTTGGGCAGGTCGATGTTAAATGCATCTAACGCGCGATTGCTGATTTCGATCGAACCGGTCAGCTGCGCCTTGCCACGATCTGCCTTTTTCAGGCTGCTTTCATAAACCGCATCAAAAGGCACCCCTTCCAGCGTGCCGGGGCCGGTGATCACCATACGGTCATTGTCCGCACGCAGCTCCAGACGATCGGCGCGCAACTGGCGATCCTTCACCAATGTGGTGCTGGCCACATCCGACAGCACCGCCGCCACCTGAAAGCGCAGCAAGTCTGGCGGCAACTTCTTACGCAGGGGCATCCGCAATTCCCCCCGCGCCACCACTTCGCCCGACGCCAGATCCAGATCCCGCCCGGCCTTATCCAGCACCGACAAAGGCGGCAGATTCAACAGCGATAGCGCCGCGCGCAGCTTGCCGCTGGCGGCAAGGCTCACCTCCGCGGGCGCAGGTTTGATGCGAATGTCAGGGATCACAAAACTGGTGCCGGTGACATCAATCTGTCCCCCCTTTGGCGGGGTCAGATAGCCACCGTCAGCCACGGCAGTGAATCGGTTGCCCTCTAGGACCGCGTGCCCATGCGCCTGTTCGACCACCGGCAGTTTGCGGCTGTAGCGCAGACGCGTGTCGGCAAATTCAAAGCTGGCATAGGTCTGTGCGTCGCCATCCGCTGGTTTGCGAAAGGCGAAATGGCCGTTGGTCACCGTGGTCTCATAGATATTTTCCGCCACCCAAGTGCGCGACTTGGGCTTCAGCGTTTCGGGCCACATCCGCAACAGCGCCGGCACATCCAGCGTCTGCGCCTGCGCCGACAGTGACAGCGCCCAACCAGCCTGCCCTACTTCTGCGCGGCCCTGTGCGACAATGGTTTGACCTTCGGCCGTCAGCGCCAGTTCGCCCAATGTCAGGGCGAAGGGATCCAGATCCAGCTGGAAACTCATCAATGCCTGATCCACCGCGATGGGATCGGCCAAGTAGTCTTCGGGTGCTGCCGACAGTTTGCTGAGGCGGAACTGCCCCTCAAACCCTTGCGGCAGACCACCCTCCATACCGCGCAGTGTCGCCTGACCGTCTGCCTCTAACGCGATCCAGTCGCTGTCCACTGCCAGATCATCGAACCGCAGGATCTGACCGGCAGGATCATAGGTGAAGTAGCTGCGGGCCGAGCGAAACGGCACTGGCTTAGCCTGTGGGCTGGGCTGAATCGCGCCACCGGCGGTTTGCAAGGTGCCGCTGATCGCGCCCAGACTGCCATCTTCGTTCAACGATCCGCGCAACGCGCCAGAGATCGGCGCCTGCACCGCACCCAACCACGCCACCGCCGCCGACTGCAAGGCAATGTCCGGCCCTGCCATATCCTCAAACAGCATGCCAAAGCGTGCGGCAGTTTCCCCAATGCGACTATCGAAAGTGGTTTCAATTGTGGTCACATATTCATGTCCGCCCAGCACCGACAGATCACCGCGCAGGCGCAGATCATCGCCGTCACGGGTCAGATCCACACGACCGCCATCCACAGTCCAGGCACGCCCCACACGGGCATCCTCATAGCGCAGGATCACACCGTCAGCGATAACCGATTGCACATGGCGCAATTCATCGCTTTGCAGCCAGTTGTCTATTTCGGCGACAATCTCTGCTGGACTGGCGCCCGTGCCGACGGCGGGCACGGCATTGCCAAACGCAATGTCAAACGACCCATCGCTGAGGCGGCGTATCACCATTTCTGCGCCCGACACCTGCAAACGCCCCAGTCGCAGCTGGCCGTCAAACAGCGGATCCGTTGCCAACCGCACCGTCAACGCATCCAGCAGCACCATCTGGCGCCCCTGATCATCGTCAATTTCCACCCCATGCAGCGTGACGCGCGGACGGATACCCGTGCCCAGCTCGACCTTCAGATCATCAAACCGCACCTGACCCGCAGGTAGCATCTGCGACAGACGCGCCTCCAGCCGCGTATGCACCCAATCCGGCACGTCCATCTCACGACCAATCAGCCAGAACACAAGGGCCGCAAATAGCAGGGCAAAACCACTGGTACAGCCCAGCGACCAGAAACAGATCCGCCACACCCGACGACGACGCGGCGCGGGCTCTGACGCACCGGCGGCGTCAGACGGGTCAGCAGGCGCATCCGTGCTGTTGGCCGGCTCACCGCCCGCCAATTCCGAAACCTCAGAAGCAACAGCCCCCGACATCTCAGCCTCTTGATTTGCCTCTTGATCTGTCTCTTGATCCTGTGCGGGTTTCACCGCCTGCGCTCCTGCTCTTCTTGTTCAGGACGGAACCAGTCCGCGCCACCATGATCCGCGTCGCCAGCCCCTAAATAGACCATCGACCTTTCGCAGCGGCATTTTACCCATGCGCCCTTTATTCTGTCCGTCTTAGGACTATACCGTGTGTCGAACCACTTCAAATCAACTCCTCGCATAAGGACACGTCTGTGACACACACATCTGCCCCTGATTTCACTTTGCCGCAGGACGGCGGCGATTCTGTGACCCTGTCAGCCTTGCGTCCAGCACCGGTTGTTCTGTTCTTCTACCCCCGTGACAACACCCCCGGCTGCACCACCGAAGCACAGGATTTCACTGCGCACAAAGCCGAGTTTGAAGCACTGGGCGCTCAGGTCTTCGGCATATCCAAAGACAGCCTTACCAGCCATGCAAAATTCCGCGAGAAGAAGGCCCTCGGCATATCTTTGCTGTCTGACGAGGATAGCACAGTCTGCGAGGATTTCGGCGTCTGGAAAGAAAAATCCATGTACGGCAAGAAATTCATGGGCATCGAACGCTCTACCTTCCTGATCGCGGGGGACGGCACCATTGTGCGCGAATGGCGTAAAGTGAAGGTTAAAGGCCACGTCGAAGAGGTGCTGGACGCGGTCAAAGCACTATGAGAAAAGCGCCCCCGAACCATGACGTTTGGGGGCGCCTCATATGACACAGAAAACCCTAACCCAGATGGCGGTGGAGGTTCTAACCACCGCCGATGGCCGTAAAAAAACCGCGCTATCGCATCAATATGCAGCCGATTGGTTTGCCGCCCGCAGCGCTGGCACGCCGCTGCCAGTGGGTCAGGCCGAACCGCCTTTGCGCCCCGCCCGTCCTGAAAAACCCGAACTGCTGGATCCCCGCGACGTGCCCCGCCGCCGCCCCGGCAGCCCTGAGGGACGCAAAGCGATCCTACACGCGGTGGCGCATATCGAATTGAACGCGGTGGATCTGCACTGGGACATCATTGCCCGTTTCGGACATGTCAAAATGCCGCTGGGATTTTACGATGACTGGGTAAAATCCGCAGATGAAGAATCAAAGCATTTCAATATGGTATGCGACTGTCTTGAAGCGATGGGCAGCCACTATGGCGCCATGCCGGCCCACGCTGGCATGTGGCGCGCGGCAGAGGACACGGTGGATGACATCATGGGCCGCCTTGCCGTGGTGCCAATGGTGCTGGAGGCCCGCGGCCTCGATGTAACACCCGGCATGATCGAGATTTTCAAGAAAGCCAAAGAGAGCGCAACCATCGAAGCCCTAGAAGTGATCTACGCCGAAGAAGTGGGCCATGTGGCCTACGGGTCAAAATGGTTCCACTTCCTCTGCGGTCGGCACGATCTGGATCCCAAAGACGAATTCCACCGCCTGGTGCGCACCTATTTTCACGGCGCGCTGAAGCCACCGTTCAATGAGGAAAAACGCGCCGAGGCTGGCCTGCCGCCAGATTTCTACTGGCCGCTGGCCGACCAAACCCCGCAAAAGCAGCGCGGCGCCTGACTGTGCAGCGCTGTCCGCTGTCTGCCCCCCCTGTCTGCCCCCTTGTCTGCAACACCCGCAGAATATCGGCAATTTTTCGCCAACTAGGCGGAAAACAACCACTATTCCAGCGACCATTTGCTAAAAATGTTGCCTTGGCTCATGGGGCTGGTAAACACCACTCCGGTGGATCCGCCATAGAAACGGACCATCGACGAGTGGGGACATACAAAGGACGGCTACGTGAGAACACGTCTCGCTATTCGCATCAATGCTATGCTGGAAACCTGGTTTCCGGAACGTAGGGTTTTCCTGCGTTCTGACAGCGACACACGCTTTATTCGTCTGCGCCCGATGACGCAGCTGATCGGCTTCGCTGGCAGCGCCACAGTGGTCGCCTGGGCGATTGTGGCGACAGCAATCCTGCTGATGGATAATATTGGCGCTGGCAACTTCCGCGAACAGGCCAAACGCGATCAACGCTCCTATGAAAACAGACTGAACCAGCTGGCCGCAGAACGCGACACCCGCGAAGCCGAAGCAATCGCCGCACAGGCACGGTTCAATCTGGCGCTGGAACAAATCTCTGACATGCAGAGCAAACTGCTGGCCTCCGAAATTTCGCGCGCCGAACTGGAAACCGGCATTGAAGTCATTCAAGCCAACCTGCGCGACGCGATGGGTGAACGCGACCAAGCCCGCGGTCGTCTGGCGGTGCTGCAACAGATAACCGATGCCGACACCTCCGGTGCTGCGCCGCAGGGCCATGACGAAACGCTGGACTTCATGGTCGCGGCTCTGGCCAACACCGCACAGGAGCGCGACCAGATTCTGGCCGACGCGCAGCAGGCGCTGCGCGATGCCGAAGATCTGCAGTTCCAAATCAAACTGATGGAGGATCAGAACGACCAGATCTTCCGCCAGCTTGAAGATGCGATGACCATTTCCGTCAAACCACTGGACAAAATGTTCCGCGCCGCTGGCCTGTCGACCAAAAGCCTGATCAGTCAGGTCCGTGCGAACCACGCTGGTCAGGGCGGCCCGCTGGTGCCTCTGTCATTTTCCACCAAGGGCGAAGAACCCTCACTGGATGAACTGCGCGCAAACCGCATCCTGCGTCAGCTGGATCAGCTAAACCTCTACCGTATCGCCGCCTCCAAGGCACCCTTTGCCAAACCGGTGAAGGACACGGTGCGCTTCACCAGTGGTTTCGGCTATCGTCGTGACCCGAAAACCGGCGGTCGCCGCCTGCACAAGGGCGCTGACTTCGCTGGCCCCCGCGGCACCCCGATTTATTCCACCGCCGATGGCGTCATCATCCATGCCGGCTGGTCCTCGGGCTACGGACGGTTGATTAAAATCCAACATGCCTTCGGCATCGAAACCCGCTACGCTCATTTGTCGAAAATTCGCGTGAAGGTCGGCCAAAGGGTCTCGCGCGGGGATCGTATCGGTGATATGGGGAATACCGGACGTTCAACCGGGACCCATCTCCACTACGAGGTGCGCGTAGGTGGCAAACCCCAAAACCCCATGACGTATATCAAGGCGGCAAACGATGTTTTCTAAGAGCAAAATCAACGAACCCGGCCCCAAGGCCACCGAAACTCCGAAATCGGCAGCGCTTGAGGCCATCCCGGCCGCGCCCAAGCCTGACTTCAAACCGACCCCGGCAAAGGCCAAGCCTGCCGCATCGGTCCTGTCCTCTGACCTGCACATCACCGGCAACTTGAAAACCACCGGTGACATTCAGGTCGAAGGCACCGTCGAAGGCGACATCCGCGCGCACCTGCTGACTGTCGGCGAAACCGCCACCATCAAGGGCGAGATCGTCGCAGACGACGTGGTGATCAATGGCCGCATCGTGGGCCGCGTGCGCGGCCTCAAGGTCCGCCTGACCTCGACCGCCCGGGTCGAAGGCGACATCATTCACAAAACCATCGCCATCGAAAGCGGCGCACATTTCGAAGGCTCGGTTCAGCGTCAGGACGATCCCCTGTCCGGCGGCAAAACTGTCCCCGCCCCTGCAGCCCCTGCTGCGCAGGGCTAAGCGACCGCTCAGTGAGAGTTCCAAGGGCGTCCCGTTTCGGGGCGCCTTTTTCGTTGGCTGACTTCACAGCTGACCTTTGAACTGCCCCTTCCTCCTTTACCTGTCAGTATTAATACGGGACCGTAACGCACCTGCCCGACAGATTTTATGCGCCTTTTATGAATATTCCCCTAACGCCAGCGCCGTTGAGCAAAACAAAAGCGCCCTCCGATCCGGGGGCGCTTTTCGGTTGAGAGAGCCGAGAAAGTTTGTGGCGTTTACGAAATCTCAACTTTCCAGTGCGACAGTGCCTTGGTCAGGGCCGCAGCTGCATCGGCGTAGTAGCCAGTGGCCAGTTCATCAATCGCCGCGTCGAAATTGCCGGTGGCGATCAGCGCCGCAACTCCGCAGGCGGCGTCGTGCAGGTCAAGGTGCAGCGCGTCAACTTCTTTGGCGCGGGTGGTCATCTGTGCGTTGTCTTTCAGGAAGGAGATCAGTTTACCCAGACCACATTTCTCGGCGTTCTTATAGGCGCGCACCGGCAGGCTGCGGTTGCCGTCGATAGCAGCGGCGCGCAGCTGATGACCCAGAACGTAATGTGCAACGATGCTGTTGTTGATGATCTCAGCGGTGTTCAGAACGGTCATCTGGGTCATGGTGTTTCTCTTTCTCGTTTGTCGCTTATGCGATTGTGTGCTCGTGCTCTCTACAAACGAATATAGATATCCGCCTTTATCGCCTCAATTGAGATAAAGTATGGTCCGCCCTCTCGATGGTCCTAAGGCGCATAGGCCGTTCCGGCGGGGACGGCGCGGCCTTTTGCCGGATGGTGCTAAAATGCGCCCTCTCGAACCGCTGGCACGGACCTAGAAAGGATATAGTCGCGATATATCCTTCGGGAGGTAGGAGACAGGAAAAATGGGTGGGGCGGGACATGTGCCGCCCGAAATCGCACAGATGGCCCGCAGACGTCGAACCGTAAACCTTTAGGTCAGGAGGGCCGCAAAATTATCGGGGGATTGCAGCCCGTCAACTGCCAGCCAAAGCGCGGCAGCTCTCTCGTCCCCCACCAGCGCCCCTGCCTTGCGCAAGACCTGCGCCTTACGCTGCGCAAGGTCCAGAGGCGCAATCATGTCATGGGACGCCTCAAACAGGCCCTTGCGGCTTTGCACCCTGAGGCGGGCCGCCGTTTCGCTGGTCGTGGGGTCAACACGAACGCGCACTTTGGCGCGCAGGGCCTGTACCGCTGGATCGGCGCAGGTGGCATCGCTGAACCGGGCTGGTTGCGTGGTGTCATAACCAAGGATCGCCATCGCTAAGACCGTGGCAATAGAATAGCGTGCGCTCGAGCCGGTCATCGGCGCAGCATCCGCACATCCCCGCACCCGACGCGGATGCACAACGACCTCGATCACGCGCAAATCCTCTGCGCGCAGTGGCAGCAGGTCCTGCAACGCCAGCAGTGCCGGCTGGATCCCTTGATCACAAGCGTGAAACCGATGACTGATCCCCGCGACCATCCAGATCGCACCCAAACTGGCCAGAGCATTCGGGGCAGAGGGGGGCGCCGTTGGCACAGCATTCAATGCAGGCTGCGCAACTGCCCCCCCTGCGCGGCCAATCCTGCGGCCTCAACCCCATAGCTGGCAGCAAGGCCCGCGTCATAGGCTGGCCCCATTGCACCAGCCTCCACAGCGGCCCCGCGCGCACGGTCCATAACCAAAGCCAGCGCGAATTGAGTGTCAGCGGCGGTCAGTTGCAACAGATGCGCCGCGGCCAGCACAGCGCCGACACCCCCCGAAATCCCTGTCAGATCAAACGGAGGGTACGCCGTTTCCCCCCCTGACGCAGAGGCTGTCAGCCACATGCCCATACGCATTGCCCCCTCCATCCCAACCGCGCAGGCCGTTTGAAAAGATCGGGCATCCGCCCCCGTTTTCTGCGCCACCGCCAACGCCGCGGGCACAACACTGGCGGAGGGATGAATGCCCGTGCCCAGACACAGATCGTCAAATTCGGCGGCCCGACCGATGGTGCCGTTCGCTAACGCAGCCATCCGTGCGGGCACCGCCCCGCCACCAACCAAACCTGCCTGGGGCGCGCCGCCCTCCTCCATCGCCTGAGCGCGCAAGATCGCCGCAACCGGATCGCCAAGGCCCGCCCGCGCACAGGCCGCCCAGTCGATCAACGACAGTTGCACCATTGACCGCGCCTCAGCGCTGATGTCCTCAAACGCCGTTGTCGTGGCAAATTCCGCCAGTTTTTGGGTAAAGCTGCGCATCACCGGATCCCCCTGCAACCGCAGGCTATCCCATCCGTGTTAGGCAGGAAAAGACCGCGAAGCGCCAGAAATCCGTCAGCGGCATCGCGCCCTGTGTTCCAAGATCAAGCGTAGAGCGTCGCCGCGCGGCTTTCGAAGGCACGCACGATGCGCTGCATTGCCTCATTGAACACCACGCCGATGATGCCCTGCAGAACGGCATTCTTAAACTCGAAATCCACAAAGAAAGACACATCGCACTGCCCGTCCTCGCGGTCCGTGAAATGCCAGTAGCTTTTCATATATTTGAACGGGCCGTCCAGATATTCGGTGTCAATCCGCTTGCCCTCAGGCGAGAGCACCACGCGGCTTCCGAACCGTTCACGAAACACCTTGAAGGAAATGACCAGATCCGCCTCCATCACATCTGTCCCGTTGCCTTGCGGCGTTACCTTGCGGATGCGGGCGGCGGCGCACCATGGCAAGAACTTGGGATAGGTCGCCACATCCGCCACAAGGTCATACATCTGCTGGGCCGTATAGGGCATCTGGCGTGTTTCGGAATGTGTCGGCATTTCGCGGTCTTTTCCATCTTTTCACATGGTATCTCACAGGTTCATTTCGTAGAGTGGCGGCGAAATTGCAAGAGGGTCTCATGTCCAAGCGTCCTTATGTTATCGACGAAATGATCTCAGCCAAGCAAATCGCCGCCCGGATCGAATCCCTTGCGCGTGAGATTGAATTTGAATTTGGCAGCACCGACAAACTTATTGTTGTTGGTCTTCTGCGTGGTAGCTTTGTGTTTATCGCCGATATCGTGCGTGAATTGGGCCTGCCGGTGGAGGTCGATTTCCTTGAAGCGTCGTCCTACGGTAACGATATGGAAAGTTCCCGTGAGGTGCGCATCCTGAAAGATATTCGGGGCGAGGTTGAAGGCCGTGATGTGCTGGTGGTGGAAGACATCGTTGATACCGGCTTCACCCTGACCCATGTCCTGCGCCTGCTCAAAGGTCGCAGCCCGCGCAAACTGCGCACCATTGCGCTGCTGGACAAACCGTCGCGCCGTGAGGCGGACGTAAAGGCCGACTGGATCGGCTTTGAGATTCCAGATGAATTTGTCGTCGGCTACGGCATCGATTACGCCCAACGCAACCGCAACCTGCCTTTCATTGGCAAGGTGCGTTTTGTTGAGGAAGATGAGGTCTAAGCGACCGCATCACAGCACTGAAATAGGAAAAGCCGCTCCTGATACCGGGTCTTGATACCGGGGCGGCTTTTGGGTGTGTTTTTCGGTCTGTCAGGATGACAACCTTATGCCTGCCCCAGTTTTTTCAACCGCGCCTCGCGCAATTGGGCAAAGTCATCGCCTGCGTGATAGGACGAACGGGTCAGCGGAGTGGCGGAGACCATGAGGAAGCCCTTGCCATAGGCGGCTTTCTCATAGGCTTTGAACTCATCAGGATGCACGAAACGGTCCACCGCGTGGTGTTTCGGGGTCGGCTGCAGATACTGGCCGATGGTGAGGAAGTCGATGTCCGCAGCGCGCATGTCGTCCATCACTTGCCGTACTTCAGGAGCCTTTTCCCCAAGCCCCACCATAATGCCGGATTTGGTAAAGATCGTTGGGTCCAGTTCCTTCACCCGCTGCAACAGGCGCAGCGAGTGGAAATAACGCGCGCCAGGGCGCACTTCGAGGTAGAGGCCCGGAACGGTTTCAAGGTTGTGGTTGAAAACGTCGGGCTTGGCTGCGACCACGGTTTCCAAGGCGCCAGGAGCGGCTTTTAGAAAGTCGGGGGTCAGAATTTCAATCGTGGTTTTCGGTGACCGATGACGCACCGCGCGGATGGTCTGGGCGAAATGTTCCGCACCGCCATCTTTCAGATCGTCCCGGTCAACAGAGGTGATCACAACGTGGTTAAGCCCCAGTTTCTGCACCGCCATAGCAACGCGGCCCGGCTCAAACGCGTCCAAACCATCGGGTTTGCCAGTGGCGATGTTGCAGAAGGTGCAGCCGCGGGTACAGATATCGCCCATGATCATCATGGTCGCGTGGCCCTGCGACCAGCATTCACCTGCGTTGGGACATCCCGCCTCTTCACAAACTGTGACCAGTTTGTTTTCGCGCATGATCTTGTGGGTTTCTTTATACCCGTCGGACACCGGCGCCTTAACGCGGATCCAACTGGGTTTCTTTGGCTGGGCATTGTCGGGCCGGTGGGCCTTTTCGGGGTGCCGCTGCTGAGGAATCTTGAGATCGCGCACGGAAGCTATCCTGATATTCACCTGTCTGATTTCCTTACTATAACGTTGCGATACGAAAAGCACCATTCCCAGATGCAAGCTATGCGCCCAGTGCATACCTCTCAATAAACAGATGAAATGCGACGCTATGAGGGTTAATCCCGCCTCTTTTGCATTGCAGAAATCAGGCCAATTGCAGTGCAGCAAACGCTTACTTATTAATCATATTTTAATAAAAATCATATTTCTGCAGTGCGGCGAAATTGCGCTCTAGCCCCAAGTTTGGAATCGTTATAAAGAAGCGTCAGAGTTGTGACCTTAATCGAGGATAGACCGATGCAAGCAGGCCAAAAAGTACCCGCAGTTACCTTCCGCACCCGTGTTCGTGACGAATCCGTTGGTGGCCCGAACCCGTTCCGTTGGCAGGACATGTCCAGCGATGACTACTTCTCTGGCAAGCGCGTGATCCTTTTCTCGCTGCCGGGTGCCTTCACCCCCACCTGTTCCACCTATCAGTTGCCGGGCTTTGAAGACAACTTTGCCAAGTTCAACGAACTGGGCATCGAAGAGATCTACTGCATGTCGGTCAACGATAGCTTCGTGATGAACAAATGGGCCGAAGGTCAGGGCATCAAAAACGTCAAAGTGATCCCCGATGGGTCCGGTGAGTTCACCCGCAAGGCTGGCATGCTGGTCGCCAAGGATAACCTCGGCTTCGGCATGCGCTCCTGGCGCTATGCGGCGATCATCAACGACGGTCAGGTTGAGGCATGGTTCGAAGAGCCCGGCCTGAGCGACAACCACGGTGAAGACCCCTACGGCGAAAGCTCGCCCGAGAACCTGCTGAAGCATCTGGAAGCAGGCGCAGAGGTTGCGGCAGAGTAAGCCCTGCCCCCTTTGACAGACTTCAGACCCCCGCGACTGGCCTGCCGTCGCGGGGTTTCTTTTTGCGCGGCCACAGCGCTGGTCGCTTGCAACGGATCAAAGGCGGACGCGCTCCTTCAGGGCGCTCCCGAAGGTGACCGTCCAGTATTGAACAGCTTGTGAGCGTTATCGTCTTTGCCCCTTCGGATTTGTGTCCCTTCGGATTGATGCCGATCGCGCCTTATAGGGTAAGCTGGCTGATCAACGTCTAGCCGATCAGCGCGCCCCCCTCGCCTTCGTCCACGTAGTGCTGATGCAGACGCTCCAGAGCGATGCGCAACACGATTTTGGCGGAGCGGGCGGACCATCCCATGTGGCGTTCAGCAGCTTCCAGACCCTCCAGATAACAGCAACAGCGCAGCGCCACATCCGCCAACCCCGGCCCCAGCGCGTCTAACGCGCGAACGATCCGCACCCGTGCAGCCGCAATTGCGGGTTGATCATCCGGCTGGGCGTCGCCGCCGGCCAGCGGGTTCCACAGCGCCTCATCCTCGGCCCGCAGAGAGGCCAGTTCAAAATCCTCCCGCAATCGTTCACCGGCCGCGACCATGCGCGGCCCCAGAAACAACTGGCCGGACTTATCCCGTCGCCGAGCCAACAGCGCCAGCGGGGTTTCCGCGTGCGCCACCCGTTCCCCCTGTCGCAGATCCTGTCGCAGATCCTGATAGGGCGACCTCGGTTGCGGACGGGACGACGCGCCCTGTGCCATCGTACGAAACCCTGCCTGCGCCTCGGCAAAACCGGCAGGCCCCGTGGCCGCATTGAGCGTCAACTGACGGCGCCCCTCCGCACTGAGCGTATAACGTGACACCCGCCCCGGCTGGGCGCATTCGATCCACCCCCGTAGCGCCAGCGCCTCGGCCAACGCGCGATCGACCACAGATTTGCGCACACCGCTTGCATCAACCAGCACCGCCTTTTCCATGTCAGAGGCCACCGCCAACACCTGCCCTTTCTGCGCCAGACCGCTGAGCAACGGCTGCGCCTCTGCAAAAAACGCCTGCCCCTTGCGGGCTGTCTTGGCATCTGCACCATCGGTGAGCTGGGGTTGACGCATGACGGCCTCCTCTTTGAACGGGTGCTTGGTGCCCAGACGCTGCAGGGCCAAATCGACCAGCACATCATCACGCTGGGATTCCAGTTTACGAATCTGACGCATCACGGTTGAGGCATGGCAGCCCGACAGGCGCGCCAGACGGCGCATTGGCTGGCCGTGCTCCACATGCGCCAGATAAAGACGCGCGGACGGCGGCACCCAATCAGGTATGTCACCCGCTTCGGGGTCGGCTGCCCCATGCGGACGAGTCGGTGATGGCGCGTTCAATTGCATTCTCTTTAACCTCCTTAGATGGGTGCTGCCCCTTGGGTTCTCTGCCCCCGTGCAGCTGCGCCCCAGACCCTTCAGCGAAGCGGTTAGGCATTCGTTAACGGCCGGGGCGTGCTTCAATCTTGATTGCTAAAGTATGAACAAGGCGGAAAAGCGCCGTGCGCAGCTATTGGATGCGCAACACCTTTCAAGGCGATGATATTGCACCCGAAACCGGTCAAAACGGGCGAATCCCCTCGCGCGGCGGCACACTGAAACAGCCGAAAACAGCGTTAACAGCTCCCACGTTTTCAGAGGCTTGCCCCAATGGAAAAGGCGCACCCTGATGCAAGGTGCGCCTTTGGTTTTGGTATCGATGTGACTGTCAGTCTTAGCCGATCACGTCAGGCATCGATTCCTTTTTCTTGACCACGAAGCTGTTCAGCGCTTCGTTGATCGCTGGATCAAGTGCAGGCTGCTGATAGTCGTTCAGCATCTTTTCAACCCGTTCACCGGCCAGTGCCATGGTGTCACGGCTGCCTTCATCGGCCCAGGTTTCAAACGGTTTGTAATCCAGCAGTTCCGAACGCCAGAACGCGGTTTTGAAGTTTGCCTGCGTGTGCGCACAGCCAAGGTAGTGACCACCGGGGCCCACTTCGCGGATCGCATCCATCGCTTGCGCGTTGGTGTCGATTGCAACGCCTTCGGCCATCTTGTGCAGCGCCCCCAGTTGGTCCGCGTCCATGACGAATTTTTCATAAGACGCCGCCAGACCACCTTCCAGCCAACCGCAGGAGTGCAACATGAAGTTCACACCAGCCAGCAGACCCATGTTCAGGCTGTTTGCGGTTTCATAGGCCGCCTGCGCATCGGGCAGTTTGGAACCACAGAAGGATCCAGCCGAACGGTAAGGCAGCCCCAGACGACGGGCCAGCTGGCCAACGCCGTAGGTCACTTGGCTGGCCTCAGGGGTGCCGAAGGTCGGTGCGCCCGAGTTCATATCGATCGAGGAGACGAAGGCCCCCATGATCACCGGCGCACCCTTACGGATCAACTGGCTGTAGGCGATACCGGCCAGTGTTTCGGCCAGAACCTGCGTCAGCGTACCAGCAACCGATACCGGCGCCATGGCACCGCCCACGATGAAGGGCGAGATGATACAGGCCTGATTGTTCTGTGCGTAGACTTCCAGCGCGCCCATCATCACATCGTCGAAAGTCATCGGCGAGTTGATGTTGATGAGCGAGGTCATCACGGTGTTTTCCTGCACGAAATCTTTGCCGAACAGGATCTCGCACATTTCAACGCTGTCTTGCGCACGGCTGGGTTCGGTGACCGAGCCCATGAACGGCTTGTCCGACAGGGTCATGTGGGCCTGCAGCATGTCGAGGTGACGCTTGTTCACCGCGATGTCGGTGGGTTCACAAACGGTCCCGCCCGAGTGGTGCAGCCATTTGGACATGTAGCCCAGCTTCACGAAGTTACGGAAATCTTCCATCGTAGCGTAGCGACGGCCCTTTTTGGCGTCATGCACAAAGGGCGGGCCATAGATCGGCGCCAGAACAAGGTTCTTGCCACCAATGACAACGTTACGCTGGGGGTTACGGGCGTGCTGGGTGAACTGCTTGGGGGCGGTCGAACACAGCTGGCGGGCCAGCCCACGCGGGATCCGCACACGTTCGCCGTCAACGTCAGCACCCGCGTCGCGCCAGCGGTCCAGCGCAACAGGGTTATTCACGAAGTTGACACCAACCTCTTCGAGGATGGTTTCCGCGTTTGCTTCGATGATCTCCAGCGCCTCTTCGGTCAGAACCTCGAAGTTAGGGATATTCCGCTCGATATACTTGGCGGTTTCAAACGATACTGCGCTACGCTCTGCACGGCGTGCTGCACCGCCGCCACCTCTTGCGCGTCTGCGCGATCCTGCTTCGGACATTTTGCCCCCCTCAAGTTCTGAATAACTGTTTCCCGTTCAGCCTAACGTGGGGGCTGGTATGATTTCTTGTCGGGAACGTCACCTGAAACCCAAAAGCGACATAAACCATCCGTATTTATGGCAAGCCAGCATTTGCCCCAGCGTCAGACGCCGCATTGCGGCATAAGAAGCGTCGCTTTTGGACGCACCCCGCCGCATTCACCGTATCGACACGCCGCAAACATATAAAGGGCGCGCAATACGCGCTCAGCAAAGCCCGAGCCACCCTGCGCCCAACCGTCATCCCGCGTCGGTTTTTCCGCACCTTTGCCGCAACAGGCTCTTGCGAAACGGGGCTGGCTTGCCTACTAGGCAAACATGACCCAGACATCACACGACCGCCTTCTTATCATCGACTTTGGCAGCCAGGTCACGCAGCTGATTGCGCGTCGCCTGCGCGAGTTGAACGTCTATTGCGAAATCCACCCCTATCAGAAGGTCACCATCGACTTTGTGCGCGACATGGCGCCCAAGGCTGTGATCTTCTCCGGAGGGCCGGACAGCGTCACCCGCGAGGGCAGTCCGCGCGCACCGGAAGGAATCTTTGATCTCGGCGTGCCGATCCTTGGCATCTGCTATGGTCAGCAGGTGATGATGCACCAGCTGGGCGGCAAGGTCGAAAGCGGCCACGGCACCGCCGAATTTGGTCGTGCCTTTGTCACCCCGCAAAGTCAGCTGGACATTCTGGATGGCTGGTTCGCGGAGGGTGACGAACAGGTCTGGATGAGCCACGGCGATCACGTCAGCGAAATCGCACCCGGCTTTGAGGTCTACGGCACCTCGCCCAACGCGCCTTTCGCGATCACCGCCGATACCAAACGTCATTTCTATGCGGTTCAGTTCCACCCCGAGGTGCACCACACCCCCAAAGGTGCGACGCTTTATGAAAACTTCGTCAAACTGGCGGGTTTCTCTGGCGACTGGACCATGGGCGCCTACCGTCAGGAAATGATCGAAGACATCCGCGCACAGGTCGGCGACAAGAAAGTCATCTGCGCCCTGTCTGGGGGCGTTGACAGCTCTGTCACCGGCATCCTGCTGCACGAAGCGATCGGCGATCAGCTGACCTGTGTGTTTGTGGACCATGGCCTGCTGCGCAAGAATGAGGCGGCGGAAGTCGTCGCGATGTTCCGCGACAACTACAACCTGAACCTGATCCACGCCGACGAAAGCGACCTGTTCCTTGGTGAGTTGGAGGGTGTCAGCGATCCAGAGACCAAGCGCAAGATCATTGGCAAGCTGTTCATCGACGTGTTCCAGAAATACGCCGACCAGATCGAAGGTGCCGAATTCCTTGCCCAAGGCACACTCTATCCTGATGTGATTGAATCGGTCAGCTTCTCCGGCGGCCCCTCGGTTACCATCAAATCGCACCACAACGTCGGCGGCCTGCCCGAGAAAATGGGCCTGAAACTGGTCGAACCGCTGCGTGGATTGTTCAAGGATGAGGTCCGCGTACTGGGTCGCGAACTGGGCCTGCCCGCCAGCTTCATTGGCCGCCACCCCTTCCCCGGACCGGGTCTGGCGATCCGCTGCCCTGGTGAAATCACCCGCGACAAGCTGGACATACTGCGCGAAGCAGATGCGGTTTACATCGACCAGATTCGCAAACACGGTCTGTATGACGAGATCTGGCAAGCCTTTGCCGCCATCCTGCCGATGCGCACCGTGGGTGTGATGGGGGATGGCCGCACCTACGATTACGCCGTGGGCCTGCGCGCTGTGACCTCGGTCGACGGTATGACTGCGGATTACTATCCGTTCAGCCACG
The DNA here is from genome assembly GCF_022347685.1 of Thalassobius sp. Cn5-15. Lineage (GTDB taxonomy): Bacteria > Pseudomonadota > Alphaproteobacteria > Rhodobacterales > Rhodobacteraceae > Thalassobius. The sequence goes on along the minus strand of NZ_JAKRGF010000001.1, from coordinate 214,319 downwards.
ATTTCCTGGGCGAAACGATGACCCGTATCATCAACGAGGTGAAAGGCGTCAATCGCGTCTTCTATGACGTCACCTCGAAACCGCCGGGCACCATCGAGCTGGAGTGATCCCGCGATCTGAACTTTCTGAACGGCGGCCTCTTTCGGGGTCGCCGTTTTTCTTTGTCGCGCACAAAACACTTGCGGCAAAGACACCTGCCCGCGATGGTGCAGCGGAAGGAGTGAGTCATGAGTCACAAACACATCCACCTGACAGGCGCGATGATCTGCCCGCCAGAGCGACTGGAGGCGGTGCGCGCTGCGCTGCCCGACCATATCCGGCTGACCCGCGCCGAACCCGGCTGCCTGCGTTTTGAGGTCACCGAAGGCAGCGGTGGGCGATTTGAAGTGGATGAACTGTTTTCCGACCGTGCCGCATTTGACGCCCATCAGGCGCGGGGCGCGGCCAGCGTCTGGGCAAAGGTCACTGCGGGATTGCCGCGTGAATATGAGATTTCCGAGGTTTGAACCGCACGCTTCAGGCCGCCCTCTGGATGAGCGGCGCGATTGTCTCTTTCTCGTCCATGGCCATTGCGGGCCGCGCGATCAGTCTGGATCTGGATACGTTCGAGATCATGTTGTACCGCAGCATAATCGGTGTGGTCGTGGTGCTAAGCGTTGCCGGAGCAACCGGCCATCTGCGGGAGATCACCCGCCGCAACCTCGGCCTGCACTTTCTGCGCAACCTGTGCCATTTTACCGGCCAGAACCTGTGGTTTTACGCCTTGCCGATCATCCCGCTTGCACAAGTTTTCGCGCTGGAGTTCACCTCGCCTCTCTGGGCAATTTTGCTTTCGGCACTGCTGCTGGGAGAGAAGATCACAACACCCCGTGCCGTCGCAGGGGGGCTGGGGTTCATCGGCATCCTGATCGTCGCGCGCCCTACAGCCGACACGCTGTCCGTCGGGCAAATCGCTGCCGCGCTGGCAGCCATCGGGTTTGCCGGATCGGCGGTGTTCACCCGCCGCTTGACACGAACCGAAACCATAACCTGCATCCTCTTCTATCTCACCCTCATGCAGGCACTTTTAGGATTGATAACGGCGGGTTACGATGGGGATATCACCCTGCCCTCCACCGCTCACTTGCCTTGGCTGGCGCTGATTGCGCTGGCGGGATTGGTGGCACATTTCTGCATGACAACAGCCCTTAAACTGGCCCCTGCCAGCGTGGTGATGCCGGTAGATTTCCTGCGCCTTCCGTTGATCGCTGTACTGGGCCTTCTCGTTTACGGCGAGGCGCTGGACCTCTGGGTTCTGGTCGGCGCTTTGGTCATTTTCGCCGCAAATTCCCTCAACATCCGTGCAGAATTGTCACGGTAGCAAAAATCAACCTTCAAGGGCTGGAAGCACGCTCTGGGCCGAGTTTACGCTAGGGTCACATTGACAGGCGGATTTCTGCTTGGCTATGCACATAAGACAAATCTACCATGCAGGGGAGGAATGCATGAACAAGTTTTTGGCAGGGGTCGCGGTAGCGACTCTCACGGCTGGCGCCGTGCACGCAGGTGGTATCGACCGGACCGGTCAGGGCATCTCATTCATGTTCGAAGAGGGCAATGTGGTCGATCTGCGCTTTGGTTCGATCAGCCCCAACGTCTCTGGCTCGGTCGGCGGTGGCGCTCTTGGAACCGGCAATATCACAGAAGATTACACTCAGGTCGCTATCGGCTACAAACAGCAGCTGAATGACAAAATCTCGCTGGGTATTTTGTTTGACCAACCCTTCGGTTCAGACGTGTCCTACCCGACCGGCACCGGCTATCCGCTGGCTGGCACAACCGCAACCGTTGACTCAAATGCGATCACCGCTGTTCTGCGCTACCGCATCAATGACAACGTTGCCGTTCACGGTGGTGTCCGCGCCCTGCGTACCGAAGGTGAAATCACCGGCCTGCCCACACGTGGCGGCATCTATCGTCTGAACACAGACACGCAGACCGACTATGGTTTCCTTGTTGGTGCAACCTACGAAATTCCAGATATCGCACTGCGCGCTGCCCTGACTTTCAACTCTGAGATCAAGCACGATTTCAACGTCGAAGAACAGTTCGGCACCGGCACGGTGTTCAACACCGATCTGGAAATTCGCAAGCCGAAGTCAGTGAACTTCGACTTCCAGACAGGTATCGCGCCGGGCACCTTGCTGCTGGCGTCTGCCCGCTGGGTTGAATGGACCGTGTTCGACATCACCCCGCAAACTCTGGGTGCAAATCTGGCCTCTTATGACAGCAACACCGTGTCCTACACTCTGGGTCTGGGCCGTCGTCTGAACGACAAACTGTCCCTCAGCGCCGTTGCAGGTTACGAGAAGAGCACAGATGATCTGACAGGCAACCTCGGCCCGACCGATGGGTTCACCTCGCTGACCATCGCCGCACGCTACAGCCTGACCGAGAAAACCAACCTCACCCTTGGTGTGCGCCGCGTTTGGCTGGGTGATGCGACCACCCGCGCCCCCGTCTCGGGCGAGTTCACCGACAACACTGCAAACGCCGTTGGCCTGCAGCTGACCCACCGCTTCTGATCCCGATCAGACGGTTGTGAATCAAACCGGGCAATGCCGACATTGCCCGGTTTTTCTATGTTCAGCGCCACAACCGTTGACGCCTTCCCACCCGCTGTCTAGGAACGATCAGGAAGTGAAGGAATGTCATGATTTATCGTAGTGCACAGGACTGGCGCGATGCGCCGCATAAACGGATTTTGTTCTTTGGTATGTCTGGCCTTGGCAAGACCTACCTGTCAAACCTGCTGCGTGATCAGGGCGACTGGTTCCACTACTCAATCGATTACCGCATCGGCACGCACTACATGGGTGAATATATCGCCGATAACGCCAAGCGTGAGGCGATGAAGGTGCCGTTTCTGCGCGAACTGCTGATGTCGGATTCGATTTATATCGGATCGAACATCACCTTTGAAAACCTCACCCCCGTGGCTGCTTATCTGGGCAAACCCGGCACCCCCGACAAGGGCGGGCTGTCCTATGCCGAATACACCCGCCGTCAGGAACAGTTCCGTCAGGCCGAGGTGAAAGCACTGAATGACACTGGCTATTTCATCGAACGGGCAGAGGCGCTTTATGGTTATCCGCATTTCATCTGCGACACTGGCGGGTCGATCTGCGAATGGGTCGATCCAGAGGACGCCAATGACCCGATCCTGAAAGCGCTGGCCAACAACACCCTGCTGATCTGGCTAAAAGGCAGCGAGGATCACACCGATGAGCTGATCCACCGTTTCGACAAAGCGCCGAAACCGATGTCCTATCAGCCTGCCTTCCTCGATCGGGTGTGGAACGAATATCTGAACCTGTTCCAGATGCACGAAGAACAGGTTGATCCCGATGAATTCATCCGCTGGGCCTACGCGCAGGCACTGGCCCACCGTCAGCCCCGGTATGAAGCGATGGCGCGCAATTGGGGCATAACACTGCATATGGATGAGGTGGCTCAGGTGAAGACCGCCGATGATTTCGATAAGTTGATCGCGATCGCCCTTGAGCGTAGTGCAAACCCCGCATAGGGTCCGCGCCTTATTACCCAACGCCCCCTTTGCACCGCGCCCCATTTGGCACGCTGCGTGAACTGACCCCAATAATCCCCAAAGAGGAGCCCGGATAAAATGCCGATTAAACTGCCCGCCGACCTACCCGCCTATGACGTGCTATCGCGCGAAGGCGTGATGGTGATGTCGGATGATCGGGCCACACGGCAGGACATTCGACCGCTGAAAATCGGCCTCCTCAACCTGATGCCGAAGAAGATCCAGACGGAAAATCAATTCGCCCGTCTGATCGGCGCCACGCCGTTGCAGATTGAATTGACGCTGATCCGGATGAGCGATCACAAAACCCGCAACACGGCTGCCGAACACATGGCCAGCTTCTACCGTCCGTTCTCAGATGTGCTGGCCTCCGGCGACAAGTTTGACGGGCTGATCATCACCGGCGCGCCGATTGAACACCTGCCGTTTGATGATGTGGATTACTGGGGCGAGTTGAAGCAGATCTTTGACTGGACCCAGACGCATGTACAGTCCACCTTCGGCGTCTGCTGGGGTGGCATGGCCATGATCAATTATTTCCACGGCGTGAAAAAATACATGCTGGACCACAAGGCGTTCGGCTGTTTCCGCCACCAGAACCGCGCGCCGGCCTCGCCTTACCTGCGCGGCTTTTCCGATGACTGCGTGATCCCCGTCAGCCGCTGGACCGAAATCCATCAGGCAGAGGTGGATGCGGTCCCCGCCCTCACCACCCTTCTGGGCAGTGAAGAGGTTGGCCCCTGTCTGGTCGAAGATCCAGGTCACCGCGCGCTCTATATTTTCAACCACTTTGAATATGACAGCGGCACCCTGAAGGAAGAATATGACCGCGACGTCGCTGCGGGCAGTGCGATCAACGTGCCGATGAACTACTACCCGGACGATGATCCCACCAACGACCCGCAGAACCGCTGGCGCAGCCACGCGCATCTGCTTTACGGCAACTGGATCAACCAGATCTATCAGACCACACCCTTTGACATGGCCGATATCGGCATCAAGGACGGGTCGGACGGGCGGGTCAAACCCCAGTGACCGATGCGCTGACCTACCTTCTGACGATGCTTGCGGGCCTCACTGGCTGGGTGCATATCCGCGCCACCACGGCAGAGAAGGAGGCGGTGCAAAACCATCCGCCTGAAGGTCAGTTCATTGAGGTGGACGGGCGCAAGCTGCATGTGGTGATCAAGGGCGACAGCGGCCCCGATCTGGTGCTGATCCACGGGCTTTCGGGCAATACGCGTGACTTTACCCTATCGCTGGCCGATCGCCTGTCCAGCAGCTATCGCGTGCTGGTCATGGATCGCCCTGGCATGGGCTATAGTGATGTGCTGCCCTCTGACAACTCCGTTGTGGAACAGGCAAGGGTGCTGAAAAAGGCCGCTGGCGCACTTGGCGCACCGATGCCTATTGTGGTTGGCCATTCCTATGGCGGCGCGGTTGCGCTCGCTTGGGCCGTGCGCTTTCCCAACCGTTTGGCAGCGCTTGTCACCGTCAGCGCGCCCGCTCTGCCCTTCGACAGCGCAATGCCGATATATTACTGGCTGAATTCTAATCCGGTCATGTCGCAGTTTTCCGCGCCACTGATGACGGCCTTTGTCCCTGACAGTCTGATCGAGCGGGAGCTGGGTGAAATTTTCGCCCCTCAGCGCCCGCCACTGGGCTACCTCAGCCACATTGGTGCCCGCCTCAGCCTGCGCCGCAATGCACTGCGGGTGAATGCCATGCATCGGGTCAATCTCGCGCGCGAGCTGTCGGCACTGGAGCCGCTCTATTCCTCGATCACCACCCCGACGGAAATCGTGCACGGCGAAGACGACGACATTGTGCCAATGGAAATCCACGCCCTGCCCCTGTCGCACAAGGTCGGCACCTCCAGCCTGACACTGATCCCCCGTGTTGGCCACATGCCACATCATATCGCGCGCGAAGATGTCATGGGCGCCATTCACCGCGCCGCCCGCCGCGCCGGATTGCGCAGCGCGTAAATTCCACCCATAATACCCGTAGGTTATCAGCGCAGGAGGCCCCTAATGGACTTACCTTTTGACGGGGCGATCAGCGCCTTTTACCACAACACCGCCCCGCGTGATCTTCGCGAGGCCATCGCGCAGGCTGACAAGGACGACATCCTGTCGCCCAGCTATCCCTACAAACGTGAGATGCGGCGCAAAGACTACGCCCGTGACATGGCCGCGCTGCAGATCGAACTGGTCAAACTGCAATCCTGGGCGCGTGACAGCGGCGCCCGCATTGCCATCGTCTTTGAAGGGCGCGACGCTGCTGGCAAGGGCGGCACCATCAAACGGTTCCGCGAAAATCTGAACCCGCGCGGCGCCAATGTTGTCGCCCTCTCCAAACCCAGCGATGCCGAACAAAGCCAGTGGTATTTCCAACGCTACATCGACCACCTTCCCAGCGCCGGAGAGATCACCTTTTTCGACCGCAGCTGGTACAATCGTGGCGTTGTGGAACATGTCTTTGGGTTCTGCGAAGCGACTGAGCGCGAAAGATTTTTTGCCCAGGTCACGCCATTTGAACAAATGCTGGTCGATGACGGGATCCTGGTGTTCAAGTTCTGGCTCAATGTCGGGCGCGGCGAACAACTGCGCCGCTTTCTGGCGCGCGAACGCGATCCGCTGAAACAATGGAAACTCAGCTGGATTGATGTCGAGGGGCTGAAGCGCTGGGACGACTATAGCGCCGCTATTGATGAAACCCTGACCCGCAGCCATTGCACGGCGGCCCCGTGGACAATCCTGCGCACAGATGACAAAAAGCGCGCGCGCCTCGCCGCAATCCGCCATGTATTGTCCGCCATCGACTACACCTACAAAGACGCGGCCAAACTCGACACGCCCGATCCATCCATCTGCGGAGGCCCAGAGATATGGGACGTCTGATCATCCATGTCTAAACGCGGCTATCATCACGGAAACCTGCGGCAGGCGCTGGTCGATGCAGCCTTGCAGTTGATCGAACAAAAAGGCCCCACCGGTTTCACCCTGTCGGAGGCAGCGAAAACCGCTGGTGTCACGCCAGCGGCGGTCTACCGCCATTTCGCCGGCCGCGAGGACCTGATCGCCGAAGCCGCGCGTCAGGGCTATGAGATTTTTGCCGATGTAATGCAATTTGCCTATGACAGCGGCCAACCCTCTGCCTTGGCCGCGTTTGCGGCAACCGGCCGTGCCTATATGGCCTTTGCGCGCAAACATCCCGGCCACTATATCGCGATGTTTGAAAGCGGAATCTCCGTCAACCGCACACCGGAACTGGCGCTGATCGCCACCCGTGCGCGGGGTGTGATGGAAAAGGCAGCCACCGATCTATCCCAACATATTCCGGCTGACAAACGCCCCCCTGCCGCAATGTTTTCCGCCCATATCTGGGCGATGAGTCACGGCGTGGTAGAGCTGTTTGCACGCAACTCCCCCGGCACCCAATCGCCCTTTGAGGCCGACGCCCTGCTGGAAAGCGGCATCGGAATTTACTTGCGTGGTCTTGGGCTGATTGATCCCGATTTTTAAATCCGGATCTGCGCTACGCCCCTGCGCTCGCTGGTCGCATTGCCCCGGCAAATCCAAGGGTTTAGGCATCACTATAAGCCATCCAACCCCACCCCTGCGCTGCATGGGACGGGCAGACCGCCGGAAATTATGTTCATCGCCCCGATGAATGTTGGCAAGGACACACCCAATGACATTCGAACTCAATCGCCGTCAGATCATTCTGGCCGGTGCCGCCATGCTGGTTGCAGGCCCCGCACTGGCACAGCAGACCTATACCGTTGATATGTTGAACAAAGATCCCGACGACAAGAAACGTCGCATGATCTTCAAGCCGCTGATCCAAGTGGTCGAGGCAGGCGACACCGTGCGTTTTGCCTCGGTCCATAAGGGTCACAACAGTGAATCCATCAAAGGCATGATCCCCGAGGGCGTGGAGCCGTGGAAAAGCAAGATCAGCAAGGATTTTGACCTGACCCTGACCGTACCCGGCGTCTATGGCTACAAATGTACGCCCCACACGGCAATGGGCATGGCCGGTCTGATCATCGTCAAAGGCGATGGCATGATGGCAAATGTGGAGGCCGCGAAAGCAGTGAAGCACAAAGGCCGGATGAAAAAAGTCTGGGAAGAAATGTGGGCGCAGGTTGAAGCCGAAGGCCTTCTGCAAGGGTAAAACAGATCTATGCGCTAGCCTACTGATAGGCCAGCGCCACCCAGATATGAACACCGATCAGCGGCCACAGGGCCGCTGACAACCCGATATGACAGGTCAGCCAGATCAGGTAGATCAGGTTGGACCGGTATCCCAGCACTTCACGGTTCAACACGCCGGTCAGGGCGACCAGAAAAAACACCACCGTCAGGAGGGACATCCACAAGTGCCCCATGCGGATCGCATGGGCGGCAAAGAGCAGCGTCACCGTCACCCCAGACCACCGATGCAGCACCAGATGCTGGCGCATGTTGCGGTTTTGGCGCAGCACCCTTTTGGCAAACAACACCCATTGCACGGACAGGCAGGCCAGTAGCGCGCAGCCGGTCACGACCTGCACATCAAATCGCGGCAGGTTCAGCCGCAGCGGCAGATTAACCATCCCCAATAGCGCCGCCTGCACACAGATCAGCGAAAACAGAATACCCCCTGCATAGGGCACACGGCGCAATGTCTTGATCATTCTGTGCATGGCGCGTCTCCGTTCTGATCCGGCAGCAACCCAACTGCCAACGCCGCCGCTGCCTCCTTGCGGACACGTGTCAAAAAATGGGCCCGATCCGGCAAAACCAGCTGTGCCTGCCCAACCACAGGCCATGCATCGCCAAAGCGCACCGGTGTGGCAAAGCCCTGCGCCTTGTCCAGATAGTCCCCGTAGGCCAGCGCCACGGCGTGAAACGTCGCCTCCACCGCCTCAAGATACTCCTCCGCAGGCACATCGGCCCGCGGGTAAAGCCATGTGGTCGCCCCCATCACATCGTTGAGTTTCCAGTCCACCTTAGGGCTGTCGGCATGATCATTATGACAGCTGACACAGGGCTGCGCGGCGGCAATATCGGGATACATAGCGATCTGACCAATGCCCTCCTCCGCTGCAAAAACCGGGGTGCGGCTGGCCTTTACGCTGACAAACTGCTGCAATTGCGCATCGCTGAACAGGTTCGATTTGTTGATCGGCGCATCAGATCCCAGATAAAGGCCAAGGCGAATGGGCATCGCCTCCAGCTTGGCGGCGGTGAGGCGCAGGAATAACGCGGGGAGCGGCCCCGCCTCCACTGTGGGGTGTTGCCACTCCTCGTCGAACTTCAACCCCGCCTTCAATCCGGGACCAACGATATCGCGGGTATAGACATCCCGCGCGGCTTGATTGATCGCGTTCACACTGTCAAACAGCTGCGCAACGGGGCGGGTGCAGCCCGATTGCGCCACCTGCGTTGCCTCCGGCAGGGGCGGCGGTGCGGCGGCAAAAAGGTACACCCCCAGACAGGCAAACCCCGCCATCACCCCAGAATACACACGCAGACCACTCATGGCATTTGCCCGCGGACCTGCTTGAAACCGCCATAAGGATCAGCGCCGCCGCTCACATAGCTGCGCAAGGATCCCAGCGGCAGCGCATCCGCCATCCGGTTCGGCACATCATAACGATGATTGCCGTGAAAGTCGTGACAGGTCATACAGCTCCCCCAGTTTTCCTGTTTAATCAATGTGATATGAGGCACATCTATCGGATCTGCCTTCAGCTTCAGATCCTGATGACAGGCAGCGCAAAAGGTGGTGCCGCTGCTGATTTTCACCGTGCCATGTTCCGAATGACACCCCATGCAACTGGTCGCCTCCACCACCTGCGCTGCATCACGAAATCGGGGTTCGCGAAAACGATAGATCGGGTGGCGGTCATTGGCCCGTTCGTGACAGGTCAAACATTGCGCCGATTGCACCGGCTGATAGCCAAAATCCACCGGCGTCGCCCGCAGCCCCGTGAGATATCGCAATTCCGCCTGTATCTGCTGACGCGTACTGCCCGGCGCCGGGATATGGCAACTGGCGCAGGCCGTACCTTGATGTTTCGCCAGCAAAGGCCCGTGTGCCAGCACATGCTGCCCCTGCCCCGCCAGCAGCGCCCATGCAGCCAACAGCGCCGCAGGCACAACCGACAGTACAGCGTAAAGACGCAGTGATTTTGCAGACGGCAACCGCATCACCCCACACCCTCCACCTTTGGACGTTCAGCGCCAGGAACCGCCATACACTCTCAGATCAGGGTAAAGAGATGGTTAACACCTAAATAAAATACAATTCGCGTAAAAGTTTCCGCGCTTCAAAACGAAAAAGGGCCGCCCGAAGGCGACCCTTTGAACCAAATTCCAGAGAAACGAATTAACGCTTCGAGAACTGGAAGGAACGACGTGCTTTACGCTTACCGTATTTCTTACGTTCAACAACGCGCGAGTCACGGGTCAGGAAGCCGGCCGCTTTCAGCGCACCGCGCAGCGACGGTTCGTACAGCTGCAGAGCTTTGGAGATGCCGTGCTTAACCGCGCCCGCCTGGCCGGTCAGGCCGCCGCCTTTAACGGTGGCAACAACGTCAAACTCACCTTCAACGCCAGCAACTTCGAACGGCTGACGCAGGATCAGCTGCAGAACAGGGCGTGCAAAGTACACGCTCATGTCGCGGCCGTTTACGGATACTTTACCGGAACCCGGTTTGATCCATACACGGGCTACAGCGTCTTTACGCTTGCCGGTTGCGTAGGCGCGGCCCAGTTCGTCACGAACCGGCTCACGGTTTACTTCTACTTCGGTCACTGCTGCGGCGTCGCCTGCAACTGCACCCAGCTCTTCGAGCGAATTGATTTGATCGGTCATCTCATTAGCTCCGGGTGTTCTTGGAGTTCATGGACTTCACGTCCACAACTTCAGGGCTCTGGGCTTCGTGCGGGTGCTCTGCACCAGCGTAAACGCGCAGGTTGGTCATCTGCTTGCGCGACAGGCGGTTGCCCGGCAGCATGCGCTTGACGGCTGCGGTTACGACGCGCTCAGGATAGGCGCCTTCCAGGATCTGACCGGCGGTGCGGTGCTTGATGCCGCCCGGGTGGCCAGTGTGCCAGTAATATTTTTTGTCGGCACGCTTGTTGCCGGACAGTTGGATCTTGTCAGCGTTGATGACAATCACGTTGTCGCCCATATCCATGTGAGGAGTGAAGGACGGCTTGTGCTTGCCACGCAGACGCATGGCGACGATCGAAGCAAGACGGCCCAGCACCACGCCTTCGGCGTCGATGATGATCCATTTCTTGTCGATGTCTGCCGGAGTAGCAGAGAAGGTTTTCATCGCGGGAGTACCCTTGTTCAGTGAAGGAAACAGGGCCACGCCCGATTTCCGAATTCGATTGCGGGTTTATACAGCCCCTGAAATTCGGGTCAACTGCAGCAATGCAGTTTTTAACAAGCAAAATCAGATGGTTATAAAATAGGTATTAAAATACCCCGCATTTATCCACCACCTAGCCGGCGATCAGACGCCGATTTCTTCCTGCGGATTGTCCAGCAACTCGGCCAGACGCAGAATACCTGCTTCAAACCTCTCTTGATCAACCATACCATTCACCGCAATCCGCACCGCATGCGGCGCGCGACCATCACGCAGGGCGAAATCCTCTGCGCTGCGCAACAGAACGCCACTGCTTTCCGCAGCATGCAGGAAACTGGCAGTACGCCACCCCTCAGGCAGGCGCAACCACAGCAGCGGCACATCCTCATTCCAACTCAGGTCGTAGGCGCCAAGGTGATTCACCGCGGTACGCACCAGTTCACTGATCCGCGCCCGGACCTTGGCCGCAACCGTCAGCATGCGCGGATCCTCCATAAAGTGTAGCGCCAGATCGCTGAGCACAGGCGACAAGCCGAACGAGTTGAAATGCGCCGTGCGTTCCAGATCAGCAACATACTCCTTCGGCGGCACGACGTAACCCACCCGCAGCGCAGGTGTCAGCGCCTTGGATAGGGAGGACACGTACCAGCCCCGTTCAGGCAATAGCGAGTAGTAGCTTTCCGCCTGATGATTGCCGATCGAGTAGCAGTCATCATCCACAATATGCAGCCCAAGGCGCCGCGCCAGCTGCGCCACCTCCTGGCGACGGCGGGCAGAGGTAAAGCGCACGGTGGGATTGCTGACTTCGGACGAGGTGCAGAACAGCTGCACCCCCTCTTCACGCACCAACCGTTCCAGATCGGCAACCACAGGCCCCTCTTCATCGGTGCGCACCGCCACAGCGCGGGCATTGCACAGCGCAGCGGCGCGGCGGAACCCCGTATAGGTCAGTTCCTCCACCGCGATCACCGGATCGGGTCCCTTCAGCACAGTTTGCATCACCATCAACAGCGCGTTCTGCGCGCCGTGAGTCAGCACCAGCTCCTCCGCTGTGAAGGCCCCGACAGGCAGATCCGACATCCACCGTCGCAAGGCCCGGCGCAGCGGCAGATCCATCGCGCGGGTCGGATAACTCAGCAGATCGCGGGCGCCGATAGTGTCCGCCGTTTTGCGCATCGCGTCGCGGATCAATTCGCCCTGCCCCATGTCCGGCAACAGCGGGCTGCGCAGGCTGAGGATTTGGGGCCAGTCGTAAGACGGATCGCTGCGTGTCGTGGTTTCGGCCACAAAGGTGCCGCGCCCCACGCCAGCGCTCAACACGCCCTCCTCCGTCAGCACGGAATAGGCCCGCGCCACTGTGCCCGGCGTAACCGACAGCTGGTAGGCCAGCTCACGCACAGGCAACAGCTTCTCGCCACTGCGCAGGTCGCCAACCGCAACGCCATCTCGGATCGCATTGGCCAGCGCTTTGTACTTAGATCGACCGGCATTCGACAGATCTGGCAACCAATTTGTACCCATAACAATGTTTTCCTAGACGGATTGTGCTGTGATTTTGTATCAATATACTTGTAGCCAGATTGCTATATTGTGTCAATACAATTGGGAGCAATTCAATGCCAGACGCAAGAACATCGACCGTCTATGACGTGATCACCTATGATCTTGGACAAACTGCGCCACTTGCGGCGCAGCTCGCACTGAGCTTCGCCATTACCCTGACACATTGGCATCGCCGCCATCATACGCGCAAAGCGCTTCGTGCGCTGCCCGATCACATACTCGCGGATGTCGGCCTGTCACGTGACGCGGCTTATACGGAGGCCCGTCGCCCGTTCTGGCGTGCATGACATTCCCCGTCCATGCTGGAACACCACTTGGGCCGGGGGATCCTTCCCCGGCCCCTTTTCTTTTGCCGATCAAGCCCTTAGCGTGGCGGGATCGAATAAGTCATCGAGGCGCGCGCCACCGGCGCCTCCATCCCGTCGGAAAACAACAGAACATCCCCCACCGCCAGCACCTTGCCCAGCTTCAGCAGGCGACATTCGGCCAGCAGATCCGCATGCGCCACAGGTTTGCGCATAAAGTCCAGCGACGAAGACGTTGTCACCGCCAGCGCTTTGGGTCCGATCATCGCCATGATGGCAAAATACACCGCCACATCCGCAAGCCCAAACATCGACGGACCCGACACGGTGCCACCGGGGCGCAGATGTTTGTCCTGCACCTTCAGCCGCACCTTGATGCGCATCTCCTCCAGCTCCTCAATGACAAAATCATCTTTGATCTGGGGAAACACCTTCGCGATAAACTCCTCCAGCTCTGCGGCATTCATTTCCAAGGACATAACACTCCTCCTCTGGCCTCCCTCATTCATACAGGCTAGGATTGAGCCAACCTGAGGAGGAGGGCAAGATGGCGATTTTAAAACGTAGCGACAGCGGTGCGGTGGCGCGACTGACACTGAACCAGCCAGAGAAACTAAATCCTCTCAGCGATGAGATGCTGACCGCCCTGCAATCGGCGTTTGACGAACTGGCCAGCGACAGCAGCATTCGCGCTGTCATCCTATCCGGTGCAGGCAAGGCATTTTGCGCAGGACACGACCTGAAACAGATGACCGCCGCCCGTGCAGACGCCGATGGGGGCCGCGCTTATTTCAAGGATCTGTTCAACCGCTGCGCCACCATGATGCAAACCATCCAGCGCCTGCCCCAGCCAGTGATTGCCGAGGTGCAGGGCATTGCCACCGCCGCAGGCTGCCAGATGGTCGCCAGCTGCGACATGGCCATCGCCGCCAGCGGCACGCGCTTTGGCGTCAACGGGGTGAACATCGGGCTGTTCTGTTCGACGCCAATGGTCGCCCTGAGCCGCAATATCCCGCGCAAACAGGCGTTTGAGATGCTGACCACCGGTCAGTTCATAAGCGCCGAGAGGGCGGAGAGCCTGGGCCTGATCAACCGCGCGGTGGCGCCCGAGGATCTGCACGCAGAAACAGAGGCGCTGGCCCAGCTTGTTGCCGAAAAACTGGGCGCCGCAGTGAAGATTGGCAAAGAAGCCTTTTATAAACAGTTGGAGATGGGCCTCAGCAACGCCTACGATTACACGGGCGATGTGATGGTTGAAAACATGCTGCACCACCAGACAGAGGCAGGCATTGAGGCCTTCCTTGAGAAACGTAAACCTGAATGGGATCAATAGGTTCACTTGCGCACCGCCGTTACCTTCGCGGCTGATCTCGCGCAAATTGAGGCAATTGTTTCCAAATTCCATGTGGATTTTTTCCAAGTGACCACTTTGCTGCCGCAATTCCGCCTGCTATTGCCTAATTGTGGGCCAAATCACGGCCCCTTGATCATGCGAGCCTGGGTCGCCGCTTTTGGCGTCACATCTCTCACGGCCACACTCTCACTGGCCGAAGACGCAGTCGAACGGGATCTGTTAGATCTACCGGCCGCGGCGACCCACGCAACCTTTCCCGAACCAGATCTGGCGCAGGTACTTTTGGGGCAGAAGCTGTTTTATGATCCCGTACTGTCGGGCAACCGCACTGTCGCCTGCGTCACCTGCCACCATCCCAGCCTTGGCACCTCTGACGACATGTCACTGTCGATCGGCGATGGCGGCATCGGCCTGGGCCCTGATCGTCGTCTGCGCGACGGCGAAACCGTACCGGGGCGCATTCCGCGCAATGCGCCCGCGCTATGGAACCTTGGCGCCAGCGACATCACCGTGATGTTTCATGATGGCCGGGTCGCAACCGACGCCTCGGCCCCGTTCGGGTTCCAGATGCCCCCCGACCGCCCGCTGCCCGGGGCGGTGGATAGCGTGCTGGCGGCACAGGCAATGCTGCCGATCCTGTCACCGGAGGAAATGGCAGGACAAGAGGGCGAAAACCCCGTCGCCGACGCGGTACATAATAATGACCCGTTCACGGCATGGGCGTTACTGGCCGCGCGGGTGGCGGCGATCCCAGAATACCGCGAACGCTTCACCGCCCTACAGGGCGAGCGCGCCATCGCCATGCCCGACATCGCCAACGCCATCGCCGCATTCATCGCCTATGAATTCCGCGCGGTGAACAGCCCCTTTGATCGTTATCTGGCGGGCGATGACACGGCGATGAGCCAAGAGGCGCAGAAAGGCATGGCACTGTTTTATGGGCAGGCAGGATGTTCGGGCTGTCACGCCGGCCTGTTGCAGACGGATCAGGACTTCCACGCCATCGGCACGCCGCAGATTGGTCCCGGCAAGGGAGGTGAGGTGCCTTATAGCGACACTGGTCGTCACATGGTCACGGGGCAGCTGGTTGATTTCTACCGCTTCCGCACGCCATCCTTGCGCAACATCACCGAAACCGCGCCCTACGGTCACGCCGGGGCCTTCGCCGACCTTGAGGCAATGCTGCTGCATCATATGGGACCAGTGGACAGCCTGCTGACCTATGATCGCACACAGGCCCGCCTGCACCCCCTGCCCCTCAACGATTTTGCCGCGCTTGATGATGAGGTCGAACTGCTGGACATTGCCGCTGCCATCGAACTGCCCGGCATTGATCTGGAAGAGGCCCAGATGCGCGCCATCCTCGCCTTCTTGGGCGCGCTGACGGATGAGGCATCGCTTGAGGGGCGCCTTGGGGTGCCGGACAGCGTGCCGTCGGGGCTGCCGATGGATCAGCCGTAAACCACGCGTTCGCATTTCTCAGCTCTTTCCAAAACGGTCAATCTGCCCTACATCGCGGCCATGGATAAAAAACTGCATATCGTCGGCGGCGGCCTCGCCGGATCGGAAGCGGCCTGGCAGGCTGCAAACATGGGTGTCGAAGTGATCCTGCATGAGATGCGCCCGGAGGTGGAAACCTTTGCGCATCAGACGGGATCGTTCGGGGAGATGGTGTGTTCAAACTCCTTCCGCTCGGACGACCATGAACAAAATGCGGTGGGGCTGTTGCATTGGGAAATGCGCGCCGCCAACGGGCTGATCATGCAGATGGCCGCGAAACACCGCCTGCCTGCGGGTGGCGCATTGGCCGTTGACCGCGATCCCTTCGCTGAAAGCGTCACGCAGGCGCTGCTGGATCACCCCAATATCAACGTTGAATATGGCGAAGTGACAGAGCTGCCCAGCGAAGGGCATTGGATCATCGCCACCGGCCCGCTGACCTCGGCCAAGCTGGGCGCGGCCATTCAGGCGGAAACAGGATCCGAACGTCTGGCCTTCTTTGATGCCATCGCGCCGATTGTCTATGCAGATACGATCAACATGGACGTGGCATGGATGCAGTCGCGCTACGACAAGGGTGAGACAGAGGAAGAGCAGAAAGCCTACCTCAACTGCCCGATGACCAAGGATCAGTATGACGCCTTCATCGCGGCCCTAATGGCGGCGGAGAAGACCGAATTTCATGATGGCGAAACCGCGACCTATTTTGACGGCTGCCTGCCGATCGAGGTGATGGCAGAACGCGGCCACGACACGCTGCGTTTTGGCCCGATGAAACCGGTTGGCCTGACCAACCCGCATGATCCCGAAAACAAACCCTACGCCGTGGTGCAGCTGCGCCGCGACAACGCACTGGGGACATTGTTCAACATCGTTGGTTTCCAGACCAAGATGAAATACGGCGCCCAGACCGAAGTGTTCAAAATGATCCCGGCACTGGAAGATGCCAGTTTCGCCCGCCTGGGCGGCATCCACCGCAACACCTTCCTGAATTCGCCCACCTTGCTGGATGATCAGATGCGCCTGAAATCGCGTCTGGGAACGGGCGGCAGCATCCGCTTCGCCGGGCAGGTCACCGGGGTTGAGGGCTATGTGGAAAGCGCCGCGATGGGCCTCTTGGCTGGTCGCCTCGCCGCAGCAGAGATCCTCGGGCAGGATCTGCCAACAGCCCCGCAGGACAGCGCCATGGGCGCCCTGATCCACCACATCACCGGCGGGGCCGAGGCCAAGACGTTTCAACCGATGAACGTGAACTTCGGCCTATTCCGTCCTGTCGAAGGCCTGAAGGGTGGCCGTCGCGGCCGCAAAGACCGCTACAAAGCCTACACAGACCGCGCCAAGCAGGTGTTCCAAGAGTGGCTGGATACACAGGACAGCGGGCAAGTCTAATGCCCTTCGTGACCCGGTTCGCCCCCAGCCCCACAGGGCCATTGCATCTGGGTCACGCTTATTCTGCCCTCTTAGCCCATGACATGGCCCGCGCGGCAGGCGGACGGTTTCTATTGCGGATTGAGGATATTGATCGCACCCGTGCGCGCGCACAGTGGGAAGATCAGATCTATGAAGACATCCGCTGGCTTGGCCTCACATGGGACGCGGCACCTTTGCGCCAATCCGACCGTCTGCCAGCCTACCACGCGGCACTGGAACGCCTGTGGGAACGCGGCTTGCTCTACGCCTGTGATTGCACGCGGCGCGATATCCAATCCGCGCTCACCGCCCCGCAGGAAGGGGGCGACCCCGCCTTTGGTCCCGACGGCCTGATCTACCCCGGCACCTGCCGTAACAAACCACGCCCGGAAAAAATGCCCGAAAGCGCCGCGTTACGCCTCGACATGGCGCGCGCAATAGCGACCCTGAACACAGATACGATCAGCTATGAAGAGACCGGCGCGCACCCGCAGACCGTGATCACCCCCACCCCAGACCTCATCTCAACTGTGGGTGATATCATCCTGTCAAGGCGCGATTTTCTGGGATCGTACCACCTCTCCGTCATCCTGGATGACGCGCATCAGAACATCACCCATGTGGTGCGCGGCCAAGACATTTCTGAGGCCACGCAAATCCACGTGCTGCTGCAACAGCTGCTGGGCCTCCCAACACCCTGCTACCATCATCACCGCCTGATCCGCGACGCGACGGGCAAACGACTGGCCAAACGTGATGATGCGCGCGCCATCGCCAAATACCGCGCAGATGGCGCCAGCCCCGCTGACATCCGCCGAATGGTCGGCCTCTAACCCCAGTCTTTCAATGCTGCTGACTGCTGCGGCGGACTTGGCCGCAGGCCAAGCAGGGGGCAAAGGGCCCCCTGTCGCGACCGCCCTTAAAGCCCCAGTTTGTCGCGCATAAACGCCAGCGCCACCGACAGACCATCGGGCGCGATACCATGCGCGGTGCCCTTCATGATGTGGGCATAAACCTCTTTGAACCCAGCCTCATCCAGCGCCTCTGCCGCCTCAGGCAGGGACTGCGGCGGCACCACGTCGTCCTGATCACCATGCACCAAGAGGATCGGCGGTTTGCTCACCGCCTCATCCTTCAAGAGTTCCGGCGCCAGCAGACGGCCGGAAAACGCGACGATGCCCGCAATCTCATCCTCACGACGCGGCGCCACCTGCAGCGACATCATCGTGCCTTGGGAAAAGCCGAACAGCACCATCTGTTCCGGCAGCAGATCCTCATCGACCAGCAACGCATCAAGGAAAGCGTTCAGATCTTCCGAGGCCTGCATCAAGCCCCGCTCTGCCTCTTCCTCAGATGATCCATCGATCCACGGGATCGGAAACCACTGGTATCCCATAGGTGCACCGGCGCAGTTTTCCGGCGCATCGGGCGCGATGAACAACGTGTCTGGCAGATGATCGGCCAGCGGATCGGCCAACCCCAACAGGTCAGCCCCATTGGCGCCATAGCCGTGCAGAAAGACCACGACCGACCGTGTCACCCCTGATTTGGCCTCTTTACGGCCTGCCTGCAATACACGTGTCATCTGATACCTTCCCGTTGTTTGACATGCCTGTAATAGGCAAAGAGCTGACGCGCTGCAACGGCGCGCCATGGCCGCCAATTTTCGCTTAGCCTGCGCAGCTCTCGCTCTTTGGGCCGCGCCTCCATCCCATAGAGATGCTGCGCCGCCACCTGCAGCGCCAGATCACCGGGGGCAAAGACATCTGCGCGGCCAAGTGAGAACATCGCGTAGATCTCTGCCGTCCAGACACCGATGCCTTTGACGGCAGTCAGCGTTTCAATCACCGTTGCATCCGGTGCAGATCGCAGCCCATCGTAATCAATCCCCGCCTCGGCCAGCGCCAGCGCATAACGTGCTTTTTGCTGTGACAGGCCGAGGGCGCGCAACTCGTCAAAGCTGTAGGCCAACACGCCCGCAGGGCTGGTGCACCCTGCCTCCTGCAAGCGTTTCCAGATCGCATTGGCCGAGGCCACGCTGACCTGCTGGCTGACGATCGCGGACAACAACTCGCCAAACCCGTCCGGTTTACGGCGCAATGGTAAGGGGCCCGTCGCCTGATAGGCCACCGCCATACGCGGGTCGTTCTGGCACAGCCATTGAACCCCTTCCGCCACGCAGGCGTCCGTTTCAATAATACGCCCGACGCTCACGACGTGCTCCTTTGTGCAATCGCCCAGTCGAGTGCCGCCGCGACCGTATCCACCTTCAACCCCTCGGGCTGCGTTGGCCGGTCGATCATGATCACCCGAATACCCAGCGCCCGCGCTGCCGCCAGTTTCGCCCGACCAAAACGGCCACCGGCGTTTTTGACGACCAGCGTGTCGATGCGCAGGCGTTCAAACACCTCCCGCTCATCCGCTTCAGAAAACGGCGGGCGGGCGACCAGATAGCGGCCTTGTGGCAGGGGAAAGTCACCTGCGACCGGATCAACGACCCGCAGCGTCACGTCACAATGCGACAGCCCCATGGACTCCGATCCCATGAAATCCGGCAACGACTTACGGCCTGTAGCCAGAAACACCTTCGCCCCCGCCGCGATCCGCGTCACGGCTGCAGTTGGTGAGGCCACACAGGTCCAGAACTCCCCCGCTTCGGGAACCCACGCAGGGCGCAGCAGTTGGCAGTAGGGCAAAGACATCTCGGCCGCGACCTTGGCCGCGCGGTGCGACATGGCACTGGCGAAAGGATGCGTGGCGTCCAAAATGGCCGTAATTGCAGTCTCCCGCAGGTACGCACCAAATGCCGCCTCGCCGCCAAAACCGCCCACGCGGGTTGGCACTGGCAAGGGTTTCGGCGCCTCCGTCACCCCGGCGAGCGAGGCAATCACCGGCACATCTGCCGCCGCCAGCCCTTCGGCCAGCTTGCGCCCTTCGCCCGTGCCCGCCAACAGAAGGATCGTCATGCGCCACCTGCGGGCGCAGCGGTGCGCGACAAAAGGTTGCCCGCACGATCAATGATCACGATGTCTGCGCCGACCTCATCGGGCAGCATGGCACGCACCTGCACCAGCGCCTTTTCAGCGATCAGATCTGCCATGGGTTTTCCTGTGATTGTATAGGCTTGCAGCGCCGTATTGCAGTTGGCCAGATCAGGATTATCCAGCCAGTTGGCCAGCATTTGAAAATCCACCTGAGAACGCCCCGAATGCAGATCCCGCGCCCCTTGGGCCAGTTTGGTGATCTTGCCAATGCCGCCACCGATGGTGATATGCGGGACCGGATGTTTGGCCACATATTTCAACAACCCGCCAGAAAAATCGCCCATATCCAGCATCGCGTGGTCAGGCAGGCCGTAAAGCCCCTGCACCACCTTTTCAGACGTCGCCCCAGTACAGCCCGCCACATGGCCCAAACCCTCGGCCCGTGCCACATCCACGCCGCGATGGATGGACGCGATCCAGGCCGCACAGCTAAAGGGCCGCACAATCCCCGTGGTGCCAAGGATCGACAGACCGCCAACGATGCCCAGTCGCGGGTTCCATGTCTTCTTCGCCAGTTCCTCGCCCGCAGGCACAGACACGGTGATCTGGATATCAGGCGCACGGCCTAAACGTGCAGCGACCTCTTCGACAGTCTGGGTCATCATCTGTCGCGGCACGGGATTGATCGCGGGTTCACCGGGGGGGATCGGCAAGCCGGGTTTTGTCACCTGCCCCACGCCCTGCCCGCCGACGAAGACCACGCCACCGTCGGATGCCTCCACCCGCGCCAGAATCAGCGTGCCGTGAGTCACATCGGGATCATCGCCTGCGTCCTTGATAATCCCCGCCTCGGCCCAGCCGTCGCCCCGGCGGGCATTGACCACCTCAAACTCCGGCCGCTCGCCGCGTGGCAGGGTGATGCGCACACGGGCTGGCACCGCTTCACCCCATAGCATTTTCAGCGCGGCACGAGTGGCCGCCGTGGCGCAGGCGCCGGTGGTCCAGCCACGGCGCAACTCTTTGGGATCTTTCTGAGGTTTCCTGCTCATTCGCGCCTTCCTTTGGCCGGACTATAAAGCGCGACGTTAGCGCCGCCAATATGTCGTTTACGGACTTCACCAACGGCGCGCTTGCGGGCATATAGGGCGCATGACAGATTCACTCACCCTCCCGCAGTATGATTGGCCCACCATGGAACCTGGCTGGGTCTGGCTTTGTGGCGCGGGCCCCGGTGATCCGGGGCTGCTGACCCTGCACGCAATCAACGCGCTGCAACAGGCGGATGTGGTGATCTATGACGCACTGGTGCAGGAAACCGTGCTGCGGTGGGCGCCACAGGCGGAACATATCTACGCGGGCAAACGCGGCGGCAAACCGTCGGCGAAACAGCGCGACATCTCGCTGCGGCTGGTGGATCTGGCCAAAGAAGGCAAACGCGTGCTGCGCCTCAAGGGTGGCGATCCCTTTGTCTTTGGTCGCGGCGGCGAAGAGGCGCAGACGCTGGTCCAACAGGGCATCAACGTACGTATCATTCCTGGCATCAGCGCCGGTATCGGCGGGCTGGCCTATGCGGGCATTCCAGTGACCCACCGCGACGTGAACCAGTCGGTGACCTTCATCACCGGTCACGATCAGACCGGCGACACCCCGTCGTCGCTGAACTGGAAGGCGATCGCCGAGGGGGCGCAGGTGCTGGTCATCTACATGGGCATGAAACATGTGGATCGCATCGCCGGTGAACTGCTGGCCGCCGGTCGCCCCGCCGATGAACCCTGCGCGGTCGTCTGTTCCGCCACGACAGAGGATCAGCAGGTGCTGGAAACCACGCTGGGCAGCATGTCCGCTGACATCAAGGCATCGGGCCTGAAACCGCCCGCGATCCTGTGCATTGGCCGATCGGTGCTGATGCGGCAGGTGCTGGACTGGCAGGCGCTGACCGCAGGCGAAGTGCCGCGCAATCTGGACCCGCTGGGCCGCGGCCGCCCCGCAGAAGAGGCGTGAGCGCTGCGCCGGATATCGCGGGCCAAAGTATCGCTGGCCCCAACGTCGCGGGAAAAGGCCTGATCATCGCCGCGCCCTCCTCTGGCGCGGGCAAAACCACGCTGACTCTCGCACTGCTGCGTCTGCTGGCGCGGCAAGGCATCAACGTGCGTGGTGCTAAATCCGGTCCTGACTACATTGATCCCAAGTTTCACGAGGCCGCATCCGGCGCGCCTTGCCTGAACCTTGACGCCTGGGCGATGACACCGGGTCGTTTGCGCAGCCTTGCTGCAGGCGAAGACAGCGCTTTAATCGTTGAGGGTGCGATGGGCCTGTTTGACGGTGCCCCGCCGCAGGGCAAGGGCGCGGTGGCCGATCTGGCCCGTCTGTTTTCACTGCCCGTGGTGCTGGTGTTGGATGCGGGTCGTATGGCCGGATCCGTCGCGCCGTTGGTCGCGGGATTTGCCCGTTTTGACAGCGCCGTGCGCGTTGGTGCGGTGATCCTGAACAACGTGGGATCTGATCGTCATGAGGCAATGCTGCGCCGTGCGCTGGCCCCCCTTGGCCTGCCGGTGCTGGCGGCAATGCGCCGGAACAAGGCGCTGGTGATGCCCTCGCGCCACCTTGGCCTAGTGCAGGCTGGGGAGCGCTCGGATCTGGAGAGTTTCCTTGAGGCGGCGGCCGATGCTTTGGCGGATAGTCTGGATCAAGAGGCGCTGATGGCGCTGATGGCGCCGACACCGCAAAGGGCTTCCCTGCCGCAAACACCGCCGCGCATGATCCCGCCCGCGCAACGCATCGCGGTAGCACGCGATCAGGCCTATGCGTTTTCCTATCCGCATCTGCTGGCGGACTGGCACGCTGCAGGGGCGGAGGTCACGGCCTTCTCCCCGCTGGCGGATGAGGCGGTGCCGTCTTGTGATTTCCTGTACCTGCCCGGCGGTTATCCAGAACTGCACGCGGGCCGCCTGGCCAGCAACACGACCTTCCTCAACAGCCTCAGAAAAGCCGCACAAGACACTGTAATTTATGGTGAATGTGGCGGCTACATGACACTGGGCGAGGGGCTGATTGATGCCGAGGGCACCCGTCACCAAATGGCGGGTCTGTTGCGGTTGGAAACTTCTTTTGCCCAACGAAAACTTCACCTTGGGTACCGCGAACTTTCAGCAACCGAAGGACCGCTGCAGGGCACGTGGAAAGCGCATGAGTTTCACTATGCCACCACGCTGAAAGCCGAAGGAACGCCGCTGTTCACAGCCCAAGATGCCGAGGGTAACGCTCTGCCCGACATGGGCCTGATCGACGGAAGTGTCTATGGGTCCTTCGGTCACGTGATTGACAAAGCCTGATACGCGACCTGATAGCGGGCCTGATGGCAGCCACCTTAAATATTCCAAAATGTGCACTTTTGCACAGGTCAGTCGCAGCACCGTAGGGACCACAGCGACGTCACGACGCTTGCGGCGTTGCGGTATAGGGTTTAGCAAACCTGCATGAGTACCGCGACCACATCACCCGACCAATCTGCTCCCGAAGATAACCGCAAGGCCAAGCGCAATGTCGTTATCCTTGTGCTGGCGCAGGCCCTTTTGGGCGCGCAGATGCCGATGCTGTTCACCATTGGTGGGCTCGCGGGGCAGAGTCTGGCGTCAAACATCTGTTTCGCCACCCTGCCGATCACCATGATTGTGCTGTCCTCGATGCTATCGGCCACCCCCGTGGCGGCGGTGATGCAACGGTTTGGTCGCCGTATTGGCTTCATGATGGGCACCGGATTTGGCGCGGCGGGCGCAGCGGTCGGCGCCTATGCGCTGTCAATCTCATCCTTTCCGCTGTTTCTGGTCGGCAGTTTCCTCACCGGCACCTATATGTCGGCGCATGGGTTCTACCGCTTTGCTGCCGCAGACACCGCATCGGATGCCTACCGGCCCAAGGCGATTTCCTACGTGATGGCAGGTGGTCTGGCCGCCGCGATCATCGGCCCGCAGCTGGTGAAACTGACGTCAGACGCCTATGTCGTGCCCTTCCTTGGCGCCTATGTGGCGATTATTGCGATCAACCTGATCGGATCGCTGTTGTTCCTGTTTCTCGACATCCCCACCCCACCGAAACCCAGTGCCGATGCACCGCAGGGTCGCACGCGCTGGCAGCTGATCACCACGCCGGTGATCGCCGTGGCGGTGATCTGTGGCATGGTCTCTTATGCGCTGATGAACCTTGTAATGACCTCCACCCCGTTGGCGGTTGTGGGCTGTGGGTTCGATCAGGATAATGCCGCCGATATCGTTACAGCGCACGTGTTGGCGATGTATATTCCCAGCTTCTTCACCGGTCACCTGATTGCCCGTTTCGGCACACAGAAGATCATCGCCGCAGGTCTTGTCATCCTTGCCGGTGCCGGTGTTGTCGCCCTGCAAGGGGTGGAACTGGAAAACTTCTTCATCGCGCTGGTGCTATTGGGCATCGGCTGGAACTTTGGCTTTATCGGTGCGACCTCGCTGCTGGCGGCATCGCATACGGTAGAGGAACGCGGCCGCATGCAGGGCCTCAACGACCTGCTGGTGTTCGGTGGTGTGACACTGGCATCACTGGCGTCCGGCGGTTTGATGAACTGTTCTGGCGGCGAGGCGGCCGTGGGCTGGGCTGCGGTCAATATCGCCATGGCACCCTTCCTGATGCTGGCCGGTGGCGCGCTGATCTGGCTGATGTTCCAACCCAAGGATGAGCTGGCGTGAGAGAGCTAGATGAAACGCAGCACGCGTTGGCTCCTCACAATCAGGCGCAGCCCTTCGCGCACCTCACCAACGCCCGCTGACACTGCGCCACATCAGGCCAAACCGCTTCGCCGCCTCTGACGGCAGCAGTGCCTCCTCCAGAACCGCCATCGGGTTTTCCACCACGCGTTTCAGCACCGGACCAGCCAACCAACCGGCCAAGAGCACCGGCGCCGCATCGCGGTGAATATCGCCGCGCCGCCGCCGCGCCCGCGCCAGCCGTTCCAGCCCCCCGGCGGCCAAGGCTTGCACCGCCTCTGGCCGACCGTCCAGCAATGGCACACGGCCTGACTGTTCCAGCGCGGGAATGGCACGCAGGAAATTGGCCAGCCCCTGCGCATAGCCCAGATCACGCACCACAGACGCATCCCCACCACCAAGCGTATTCACCGCCACCTGCAACAGGTTGGACGAGGTGTCCTGCAAATAGCTTTCAAAATCCGCAGCGTCCTCAAAGGGATCCTTGTAGATGTCCCAGCGCCGCGCCGCACACAGTTGATCCATCAACCCAGCCTGATCCGCTGGCAACACCTCAGCCAAGGCCGCCGTCACCTCTGACCCGCGCGGACGCTTGCCCTGCCCCAGCGCCTCAAAGGCATCGCGCCACCATTGCAGGCGCATTTCTGCAATCATCTCTTCCTGCGTCACCCAAGGGGCGCGCGCAATCTCCACATTCGCCGCATAAAGCGCAAACAGCAGATCGCGCGTTGCCACAGGTGCAGCCATGACGGCCATAAACCGATCAGGATCGCCGCGCAGCACCAGATCGGCGCAAGCGATGAAATCCGCCTCGGCCATCGCTTAACCCGCCTCGCAGCGCAGGAGTTTCCAGTTGATCGCATCCAGCAGCGCATCAAACGACGCATCAACGATGTTGGCCGAGACACCAACGGTAGACCACCGCTGCCCCTCACCATCCTCACTGTCGATGATGACGCGCGTCACAGCCTCGGTTCCGCCTTGGGTGATCCGCACCTTGAAATCAACCAGACGCATATCGGCCAGCGCCTCAGAATAGCGCCCCAGATCCTTCGCCAGCGCTTTGGCCAATGCGTTTACCGGACCACGATCGCTGCCAGTGTCGTCCAAAGATTCCGAGACGGAGAGTTTCTTTTCCCCGTCCACTTTCACAACGACCACGGCCTCGGACAGGGAAACCATCTCGTTATACTTGTTCTTGCGCCGCTCGACGGTGACCTTGTAGCGCTTCACCTCAAAAAACGCAGGCAGTTCGCCCAGTTCCTGACGCGCCAGCAGCTCAAAACTCGCCTGTGCGCTATCGTAGGTGTAACCTTCCGCCTCGCGCGTTTTGATCACCTCAAGGATACGCCCCAATGCAGGATTATCTGCCTCAACCGCGATACCCGCATCCGTCAGACGGCGGCGCAGGTTGGATTGACCGGCCTGATTGGACATCGGAATGATCCGCGCGTTGCCGACGCTGGCGGGGTCAATATGTTCGTAGGTTGAGGGATCTTTGAGGATCGCACTGGCATGCAGCCCCGATTTATGCGCAAAAGCCGAAGCGCCCACATAGGCCGCCTGCCGATGCGGCACGCGATTAAGGATATCATCCAACAGGCGCGACGCCTTCACCAGACCGGTCAACGCCTCACGGGTGATGCCGATGTCAAACTGACTGGCATAAGGTTCCTTCAGCAACAGCGTGGCGATCAGCGTGGTCAGATTGGCATTTCCGCAACGCTCTCCCAAGCCGTTCAGCGTGCCTTGGATCTGCCGTGCCCCCGCATCGACGGCGGCCAAGGATCCCGCAACGGCATTTTCGGTGTCATTATGGGTGTGGATTGCCACGTGATCGCCGGGAATGCCCGATGCAATAACTGCACGGACGATATCGCCTACCTCTTGTGGCAATGTACCGCCATTGGTGTCACACAGCACCACCCAACGCGCGCCCGCGGTATAGGCGGCATGGATCGCCTCCAGTGCGTATTCAGGATTGGCCTTGTAACCGTCAAAGAAGTGCTCGGCGTCAAACAGCGCCTCACGCTCTGCCTTCACGATATGTTCGATCGAACGCGCGATGTTTTCGGTGTTCTCCGCCAGCGTGATCCCCAGCGCGGTTTCCACGTGGAAGTCATGGCTCTTGCCCACCAAACAGACTGAGGATGTGCCCGCGTTCATCACACCCGCCAGAACCTCATCGTTTTCAGCAGACCGGCCGGCGCGTTTGGTCATGCCAAAGGCAGTAAAGTGCGCCTTCAGCTTCGGCTTGTCTTCAAAAAACTCGCTGTCAGTGGGGTTTGCACCGGGCCAACCACCTTCGATGTAGTCCACCCCCAATTCATCCAGCGCCTGCGCGATCTGGTGCTTTTCCGCGGTGGAAAACTGCACCCCCTGCGTCTGCTGTCCATCGCGCAATGTGGTGTCGTAGATGTAAAGGCGTTCTTTGCTCATGTGTCTGGCTCTTTAGCTTGTTCGGGCAGCGCCCGGCCCGGGGTGGGCGTGAAGCGCCCGCCCATGGGGGCGGGTCGGGCGCTGCCCGGACAAGCCCGGGCGGGTTCTTGCAATCAGCGTTCGGTTTAAAGCCCTTCCAGCTTCGCTGCGTCAAATCCGGCACCGGGCAGCAGTTCCACCCCAGCCTTACTCATCCGCACTTCGACACCGGCCGCCATCAACGCCGATTTCAGCGCATCCACAGGGGCGAAGTCTTTGGTTTCCATTGCGGTCGCGCGTAGACCTGCCAGCTTATCAGCCAAACCACTCAAATCCACGTCACCGCTGCTGACCCAATCGCCCATCTCATCCGAGAGCAGCCCCAACAACGCAGCCGATGCTTTCAACATCCCCGCATCGCCTGCGCCCGCAATCCGGTGCAGTTCGGTAATGGCCCCAGCGGTGTTCAGATCATCTGCCAGCGCAGCAACCACCTCTTCAGACGGTGCGGATGCCGGGACACCCTCGACCAAGCGGCGCCATTTCAACAGCGTTGCCTCCGCCTCGGCGCGCTTCTTCTCGGTCCAGTCCATCGGCTTACCGTAGTGCGTCGACAGAAAGACAAAGCGGATCACCTCACCGGCCACGCCCTGATCCAAGAGATCGCGCACGGTGAAGAAGTTGCCCAGCGATTTGGACATCTTCTTGCCCTCAACCTGCAGCATCTCATTGTGCATCCAGAACCGGGCAAAATCGCCATGCGGGTGGGCACAGCAGCTTTGCGCGATCTCATTTTCATGGTGCGGGAACTGCAGGTCGTTGCCGCCGCCGTGAATGTCGAAGGACGCACCCAGCAGCTCATAGGACATGGCCGAACATTCAATGTGCCAGCCCGGGCGCCCCCGGCCCCACGGGCTGTCCCAACCGGGCAGATCATCGGTGGAGGGTTTCCACAACACAAAATCCATCGCGTTCTTCTTGTAAGGCGCCACCTCAACCCGCGCGCCGGCGATCATGTCATCAACGGACCGGCCCGACAGGGCGCCATACGCGCTATAGCTTTCGACCGAAAACAGCACGTGACCTTCGGCGGCATAGGCATGCCCCTTGGCGATCAGATCCTCGATCATCGCGATCATCTGCGCGATATATTCTGTGGCCCGCGGCATGTGGTTGGGCTCAATCGCGCCAAGCGCGCCCATGTCTTTCAGATACCAATCAATCGTCTCATTGGACCGTTCGGTGACCAGCTCTTCCAGCGTGCCTGCCGCGCCTGCCTCTTTGCGGGCCAGCGCGGTTGCGTTGATCTTGTCATCCACATCGGTAAAGTTACGCGCATAAGTCACGTGTTCCGCACCATAGACGTGACGCAGCAGACGGTAGAGCGTGTCAAAGACGATGACGGGCCGCGCATTGCCCAGATGGGCGCGGTCATAGACCGTGGGGCCACAGACATACATCCGCACGTTTTCGGGGTCGATCGGGGTAAAGACCTCTTTCGACCGGGTCTTGGAATTGTGCAGTTTAATCTCAGTCATAGCGTCCTCACAGGCACCCATCTTCGCTGTCAGCGGGCTTAGCAAGATCAACCGATGTTTGGAAGATAAAGAACAACCCGCCTGAGCAACCTCAGCAGGTAATAATGCCGCAGATAATGGTGCAGGTCATTGTGTTCATATGGGTGTGATAGCGGCGCGGGCGGCGGCGCGCAATGGAAATGTCGTGGACGGGGATAACGGGTAAAGGGGCGCAGCCCCCTTCTTTGCTGCGCAAATTCATCCCCCGGGATATTTGAGATACACAGAAGCCGCTTTTCAATAGTCTTCAAACACTCAGTTCACCATCCATCTGCCATCTGGCCAAAACGCATGAAAGGCAAAGGCGAACATCACATCATGGGCCACATCCCTGCCCTGCCCGTCGCGCACGCGGATCGCGCCAACCGCGCGGCCCTGTCCAATGGCGGCGGTGTCGAGGGCGGAAGCCTGTTCATCCTCCCAGCTGATCGTGACGCCATTTTCCGTCACCGCCCCCTCATCACGCAGCCGGTCAAAGGTCCATGCCGCGTCGCCAACCCGCACCACCCGCATCAGGGGCGCGATGCCGTGAGGTGGGTTTTCACCGCTATAGAGGAATGGGCGATGAGAGCTGTCGTAGCTGCGATACGGGTTTTGCCCATAGGCGCGGGGGAAATCAGGTTCTGCCATCACCAGACCATCAGGATGCGCGGTGCGGAAGGCGGACCAGCTTTCCATCCAGACCGGCAGTTGTGTCAGCTCCCGCCCCGTCAGGTCGCCAACGATGGCGGTGCCAAGCGCCTGTTGCCACCAGCTTTCCGTTTCGCGGTCATACATCACCATATCCGAATGGCGCAGTTTACCCGAGACACCAAATGTCAGCTCGCCCTCAGCCACGCGGCGATCGAACACGATGGCCGAATTGCACAAGGGGCAGTAAGTCACCGCGACGGGCGTGTCACCGATGCGGTCATTCACGATCTCATGCCACATCAGATAGCGCAGCGGATAGGCGCGCGCAGGCTGCCCGTCCAGCGCAACAGTAATCACGCTTTCCCTTGGTGCCAGCGTGGTGTCTTCGCCCTGCGCCATGAACTGCGGATCATCAATCGCCGGAATGCCATCTTTGGACGGACCACCCGACAGGATCTGCGCCCAGTTCTCCACAGTGGTGTTATCGAAATTGGTCCTCGGCCATTCATAGCGCCAGAAACTGGGGTCTGCGGCCGCAGGCAGCGTCAGGCCGAGGGTAACAGTCAGGGCAGTCAGTAGGCGTTTCATGGGGGATCCTCCTCAGTCCGACTGTGGCGGAGGTTGCCGGTTCTGGGAAGCGCCCCCACGGGGATGTGATGCCTGCGCAAAACAAAACCCCGACGCAGGCGCATCGGGGTTTCGTCTTTTCACAGCTGCAAACAGCTTACTCTGTCACAGTGACCTTTTTCATCACATCCGGCTGGCCCAGAACGGCACCACCACGGCCCGCGCCGCGCTTGATGGCATCGACCACATCCATGCCTGCGGTCACTTCACCCACAACGGTGTATTGGCCGTTCAGGTGCGGTGCTGGTGCAAACATGATGAAGAACTGAGAGTTCGCCGAATCCGGGCTCTGGCTGCGGGCCATGCCGACCACGCCACGTTCGAAGCTTTGATCCGAAAACTCTGCCTTCAGATCAGGACGTTCAGATCCGCCGCGACCGGCCAGACGCATATCGCCCCCCATCACGCCAAATTCCACATCACCAGTTTGTGCCATGAAGCCCTCGATCACGCGGTGGAAGACCACGTTGTCATAGGCGCCCTCGGTTGCCAGTTCAGTGATCTGGGCGACGTGACCGGGCGCCACATCTTCGAACAGATCAATGGCGATGGTGCCCTTGGCCTCACCCTCAACCTCGATGGTGATACCGGCAGCGGCGACGGGGCCTGCTACCAGAACCAGTGCTGCTGCCAGTGCCTTATGCATCGGCGGCAACCTTCACGCTGATCATGCGGTCAGGGTTCGCGGGCGGTTCACCACGCACGATCGCGTCAACATGTTCCATGCCAGAGGTGACCTGACCGTAAACGGTGTATTGACCGTTCAGGAAGTTGTTGTCGCTGAAGTTGATGAAGAACTGCGAGTTGGCGGAGTTCGGGTTCATCGAACGTGCCGCACCAAGCGAGCCACGGGCGTGCGGGATCTTGGAAAATTCGGCAGGCAGATCAGGCAGATCGGACCCACCGGTGCCTGCGCGGCCGGGGTTGTAGTCTGTTTCCATGTTGGCGTGCTGAACGTCGCCGGTCTGGGCCATGAAACCGTCGATCACACGGTGGAAGGCGACGTTGTCGTATTTACCTGCGCGCGCCAGCTCTTTCATCCGCTCAACGTGTTTGGGGGCAACGTCGGGCAGCAGCTCGATAACAACGGTGCCACCCTTCAGTTCCATCAGGATGGTGTTTTCGGGATCTTTATACTCGGCCATCTGGGCCTCCTGTTGGTCAAAACTTGTCTGATATCTATGCTGCCTGCCGCCAATTGCCAACCCAATTGAACCGCATGAGGTTGACCTGACGGCGATACCGCGCCATGAACCGCGCCGACAGCTTGGCATATTTTTGTATTTGGAGCACGGGACATGGCCTGGAAAACCCTCGACGATATGGATCTTAACGGCAAACGCGTGCTGGTGCGCGTGGATATCAACGTGCCGGTGGCCGATGGTATCGTGACCGACGCGACCCGCATCGAACGGATCGTGCCCACTGTGAATGATATTCTGGCAAAGGGTGGCAAACCGCTGCTGATCGCCCACTTTGGTCGCCCCAAGGGCAAGGTTGTGCTGGACATGTCGCTGCGTGTGGCCCTGCCTGCGCTTGAAGAGGCCCTTGGCCGTTCTGTTGCCTTCATCGAAACGCTGGAAGGCGCCGAAACCCCGACCGCCGAAGTTGAAGCCGCCGAAGTGGCGCTCTTGGAGAATATCCGCTTCCACCCCGGTGAGGAAAAGAATGACCCGGATTTTGCCGCCCGTCTGGCGAAGCTGGGCGATGTGTTCTGCTCGGACGCGTTTTCCGCTGCCCACCGTGCGCACGCCTCGACCGAGGGTCTGGCCCACCATATGCCCGCCTGCGCTGGCCGTTTGATGCAGGCTGAACTGGAGGCTCTGGAAGGCGCGCTGGGTCAGCCGGTGCGCCCGGTTGTGGCTGTTGTTGGCGGCGCCAAAGTGTCCACCAAGCTGGAGCTCTTGGGCAATCTGGTGGAAAAGGTCGACCATCTGGTGATCGGTGGCGGCATGGCCAACACCTTCCTTGCCGCCCAAGGCATCGATGTGGGCAAATCCCTATGCGAACACGACATGACCGACACCGCGTCGGACATCCTGACCAAAGCCTCCGCCGCCGGCTGTGACATCGTGCTGCCCGCCGACGTGGTTGTGGCCGGTGAGTTCAAAGCGAACGCCGAAAACACCGTTGTCGCCAATGACGCCTGCCCTGCGGATCAGATGATCCTGGATGCTGGCCCTGCTGCTGTCGAAAAAATCGCAACCATTCTGGACGGCGCGAAAACCCTGATCTGGAACGGCCCGCTGGGCGCGTTTGAGATCGAACCGTTTGATACAGCCACCAACGCCGCCGCGCAAAAAGCGGCCACGCTGTCCAAGGCTGGCACCCTGACCTCCGTGGCGGGCGGCGGTGACACAGTTGCAGCCCTGAACCAAGCAGGCGCGGCAGCGGATTTCACCTACATCTCCACCGCAGGCGGTGCCTTCCTTGAATGGATGGAGGGCAAAACCCTGCCCGGCGTTGCCGCGCTGCAGGGCTAAGCGGCAGGGCTATGCGCAAGACGTCGAACAGGTGGGCGCGGATCCTTGCCGCCCCACCCGCACGTCACCCGCCTATCCCCCGACAAAACCCGCGACATTTTCAGGGCATTCTGCTAGGAACCGCGTTGTTTAACGCATTGACTTACCACAGTGGCCTGAAACTTTCCCATCGTTAGCGCCACCAAGATTGCCAGTCCGGCACGCCTCGCTTATTTGCAGCGCAGACATATGGGGCGCGCGCACCCAACAGACCACCTAATTTATACGCAGGACCACACCTATGACCAACCAGACCCAAAGTGAACTGATCGGCACCGGCAACGGCTTTATCGCGGCTCTGGACCAATCCGGCGGCTCCACCCCGAAGGCGCTGCGCCTCTACGGCGTGACCGAAGATGCCTATTCCTCCGAAGAAGAGATGTTCGGCATCATCCACGACATGCGCGCCCGCATCATCAAATCCGCGGCCTTCAATGGCGACCGCGTGCTGGGCGCGATCCTGTTTGAACGCACCATGGACGGCGACATCGACGGCAAACCCACCGCCACCTACCTGTGGGAAGACTGCCAGGTTGTGCCCTTCCTGAAGGTCGACAAAGGTCTGGCGGATGAGCAAGACGGCGTGCAAATCCTGAAGCCGATGCCCGAACTGGACGCTCTGCTGGCCAAAGCCGTATCCAAAGGCATCTACGGCACGAAAATGCGTTCGGTCATCAACGCCGCCTCGCCCGAAGGCATCAAAGCCGTTGTTGCCCAGCAGTTTGAGATCGGCAAACAGATCCTCGCCGCGGGCCTGATGCCGATCATCGAACCTGAGGTCACCATCACCATCGCCGACAAAGCCGAAGCCGAGGACATCCTGCTGGCCGAGATCAAGGCGCAACTGGACGCGCTGGCGGACGATCAGCAAGTGATGCTGAAACTGACCCTGCCCGAGGCCGCCAACACCTACAAACCGCTGGCCGACCACCCCCGCGTCCTGCGCATGGTCGCCCTGTCCGGTGGCTATGAGCGTGACGAAGCCAACAGCCGTCTGGCCGCCAACACCGGCATGATCGCGTCGTTCTCGCGCGCGCTGACCGAAAGCCTGTCGGCCCAGCAAAGCGACGATGAATTCGACGCCGCCCTGAACGCATCGGTCCAGTCGATCTACGACGCTTCGGTTGCAGGCTAAATCTCAAGCGACACGAATTAAGAAAGGCGCCTCCGAATGGGGGCGCCTTTTTTATTAAGATCTTCAACATGTTCAAGCCGATCCTGACGGAGCAGAACACCAAGCAGTTATTGAGTGCGTCACTCTTTCTCGGCATCCTTCATCTCTTGCATCAGCTTTTTCGCTTCTTCTCGGATTTCCTCTTTACGCGCGACCTCAGCCGCTTCAGCTGCTGCTTGGCGCTCAAGTTCTTCGCGTTGCGCCATCATTTCTTGGGCTTCCATTTGTCCAAGCGCAAACATGTTTTCGTTTCGGACGTAGATCAAACCAATGGGTGCCAAAACCGGTAAGAAGAAACCCGCTAGTGCATACTTCACCAACTTAAGAAGAATAAAAATATGCCCCTCAAAGACCAACATATTCCCCCCCATCAGGAATCCGAGCGACTTTTCAATCGCGTAGACCGCATAAGGTATCAAAAGAAAGGCTAGTACAGCGTAACCAATCAACACAACAAATGTCAGCGTATCGGACGAGGTCAGCCAATAGTCTTGGACGGATAGCAGAGCCATCAAAGCACCAAAACCGCCGGGTATGATCCCAAACAGACGATACCTCCAAACAATCGATGCGCGCATCGAAAATGTACCAAACGGATTCATAGGATCGAATGCCATCTTCTATTCCCCTTTTGAATTAATAATTTTTCAAGGAATTCACCCTATGCGATTCCGGTCAAGTGTTTGTTCTTTTTCGGAGGGCTTGGGGAAATTAAGATCAAACATATAATTATTAAAATAGTCTTTTTCTGACAGATTTGCTCGAAACCAAAGGGACACACCAAAACCCTGGGACACAAAACTGACAGGAATCAAGCTTTCCTAACCCCACAAAGCCCAACCAAAACGTAACACCCCATTCCATCGCCCACCGCAATCGTCCCGCGTTGACTTCTGCCTCTGACCCCGCAGACTCCCCGTCGAAGACCACAACGCCGAGTGCCAGCCATGATCATCCGCCCCGCCCTGCCCGCTGACGCCGCTTTGATCGCGGAGATTTATAATCATGCGGTGCTGAACACCGTGGCGATCCTCAACAACGACACAGTCGATGCCGCCAACCGCGCCGCATGGATGGAGGTGCGGCAGGCGGACGGTCTGCCGGTGCTGGTCGCCGAAAGCGACGGTCAGGTCATTGGCTACGCCTCTTACGGGCCATGGCGGCCTTTTGACGGGTTTCGCGAAACGGTGGAGCATTCCGTCTATGTGCGCGACGGCCAGCGTGGGCGCGGTGTCGGGCGGCAGTTGATGCAGGCGCTCATCAATCACGCCCGCGCCAAAGACCTGCATATCATGGTGGCGGGTATCACCGCTGGCAACGAGGCCTCGATCAAATTGCATCAATCCCTCGGCTTTCAGATCACCGCCCAGATGCCCGAGGTCGGGCAGAAATTCGGCCAGTGGCTGGACCTCATCTTCCTGCAGTTGCGCCTTGATCCACGTGACAAACCTTAACGCAGCCCTCTTTTGCGGATCCCACCCCCCGCGATCCGTCGCTTTTCAACAACAAAACCGTAGTTTTCCACAGAAAACACCACTCTCTTTTGGCTAGGGGGATACACAGGCCGAATCACCTGTGGCATAGTTCTGCCACCACCCGTCAGAGGTGGATCACCGCATGTGCGGGTAAGAGAGGCAGCAGAATGCAGCGCAGCAAGCGACGCAGTATTGGCATTTGGATCTACTTTGCTCTGGCCTTTTTGGCCGGTTCCTATTTCACCTTTGCCGCCGTGCAGGGGGATTCAGGTGTGTTCCGCCGGGCCGAGATCATCGCCGAAAGCGAAACTCTGCAGCGTGAACTTGCCGTACTAGAGACAGAAGTCGCCCGCATGGAAAACCTGACCCGCCGCCTGTCTGACGATTACCTTGATCTTGACCTGCTGGACGAACAGGCACGCGACGTGCTGGGCCTGATGCGCAGCGACGAAATTGTCATCCGCTAACTGCGGCCTTCCCTAAAAATACCGTCATTTTTACCGTTGTCAGAAAGCGCCTTTCTGCCAAAGTTCCGTTGCGACACATTAATCCTCGCCACAGCGCAGAAAATACTTTATGAAGTAGTTTAACACTAAACTATTTAGCTATTAGGGGGAGCCCGCCACGATGGCTGCTAGAAAAAGCACAAAGAAACCAAACGTTTCTGCTGACGAGCTGAAAGGCTACTACCGCGACATGCTGCTGATCCGCCGATTCGAGGAAAAGGCAGGTCAATTGTACGGCATGGGTCTGATCGGTGGCTTCTGTCACCTCTACATCGGTCAGGAAGCGGTTGTTGTCGGCCTTGAGGCTGCGGCCAAAGAAGGCGACAAGCGTATCACCTCCTACCGCGATCACGGCCATATGCTGGCCTGTGGCATGGACCCGAACGGCGTAATGGCCGAGCTGACGGGGCGCGAAGGCGGATATTCCAAGGGCAAAGGCGGCTCCATGCACATGTTCTCGAAAGAGAAACATTTCTATGGCGGCCACGGCATCGTTGGGGCACAGGTGCCCTTGGGTGCTGGTCTGGCGTTTTCCGACAAATACCGTGGCAATGACAATGTGACCTTCGCCTACTTCGGCGATGGCGCGGCGAACCAGGGTCAGGTCTATGAAACCTTCAACATGGCCGCTATCTGGGATCTGCCGGTGATCTTCGTCATCGAAAACAACCAGTACGCCATGGGCACCGCGCAGGCGCGTTCCACCTCCACCGCCGACATCTACACCCGTGGCGAACCCTTTGGCATTCCCGGTGAAATCGTCGATGGCATGGACGTGCTGGCGGTGAAAGCGGCCTCTGAGAAAGCTGTCGCCCACTGCCGCGCGGGCAACGGCCCCTATATCCTAGAGGTCAAAACCTACCGCTACCGTGGCCACTCCATGTCGGACCCGGCGAAATACCGCACCCGCGAAGAAGTGCAGAAAATGCGCGACGAACGCGACCCGATCGAACAGGTCCGTGACATGCTGCTGACCGGCAAACACGCGACAGAGGATGATCTGAAAGCGATCGACAAAGAGATCAAAGCGATCGTCAACGCCTCCGCAGAATTCGCCAAGACCAGCCCGGAACCCGCGCTCGAAGAGCTGTGGACCGACATTTACGCCTAATTCGTTGAGGAGACACAGATAATGGCAACCGAAATCCTGATGCCCGCCCTGTCCCCCACGATGGAGGAGGGCACGCTGGCCAAATGGCTGGTCAAAGAAGGCGACACCGTCAACTCCGGCGATATTCTGGCCGAGATTGAAACCGACAAAGCCACCATGGAATTTGAAGCGGTAGACGAAGGCGTGATCGGCAAGATCCTGATTGCAGAAGGCAGCGAAGGCGTGAAGGTAAACACCCCCATCGCCGTGCTGATCGAAGAAGGCGAAAGCGCTGATGACATCGCAGCACCCGCCACTGCCCCCGTGGCCGAGGCCGCACCCGCACCGGCCGCAGCGCCCGCACCTGCCGCCCCAGCAGCCCCCATCGCGCAACCCGCCGACCTGACGCCGGACTGGCCCGCAGGCACGCCGATGAAACAACAGACCGTACGCGAAGCGATCCGTGACGCTATGGCAGAGGAAATGCGCGGCGATGAAAACGTCTTCCTCATGGGCGAAGAGGTCGCTGAATATCAGGGCGCCTATAAGGTGTCGCAGGGTCTCTTGGACGAATTCGGATCCAAACGGGTGATCGACACCCCGATCACCGAACACGGTTTTGCCGGTATCGCCACTGGCGCAGCCTTCGGCGGCCTGCGCCCGATTGTCGAGTTCATGACCTTCAACTTCGCCATGCAGGCGATTGACCAGATCATCAACTCCGCCGCCAAGACGCTCTATATGTCCGGCGGTCAGATGGGGGCGCCGATGGTGTTCCGTGGCCCGAACGGCGCCGCCGCCCGCGTCGGCGCGCAGCACAGCCAGGACTACGCCGCATGGTACGCGCAGATCCCCGGCCTGAAGGTCGCGATGCCCTATTCGGCCGCCGACGCCAAAGGTCTGATGAAAACCGCGATCCGTGACAACAACCCGGTGATCTTCCTTGAAAACGAAATCCTCTACGGCCGCTCGTTCGACGTGCCCGAGATGGATGATTTCACCGTGCCCTTTGGCAAGGCCCGCATCTGGCGCGAAGGCTCTGACGTGACGCTGGTGTCCTTCGGCATCGGCATGCAATACGCACTGGAAGCGGCGGACAAACTGGCCGAGGAAGGTATCTCGGCCGAGGTGATCGACCTGCGCACCCTGCGCCCGATCGACTATGACACCGTGCTGAATTCGGTCATGAAAACAAACCGTTGCGTCACGATCGAGGAAGGTTTCCCTGTCGCCTCCATCGGCAACCACCTGTCGGCCACCATCATGGAACGCGCGTTCGATTATCTGGATGCCCCAGTGATCAACTGCACCGGCAAGGATGTTCCCATGCCCTACGCCGCCAACCTTGAACGTCACGCGCTGATCACCACCGACGAGGTGATCGCCGCCGTGAAACAAGTGACCTATCGCTGAGGAGTTTGAAACATGCCTATTGAAATCCTCATGCCCGCCCTCTCCCCCACAATGGAGGAAGGCACGCTGGCCAAATGGCTGGTCAAAGAAGGGGACACCGTGTCCTCCGGTGATCTGATCGCCGAGATTGAAACCGACAAAGCCACGATGGAGTTTGAAGCCGTCGACGAAGGCGTTGTTGGCAAGATCGTCATCGCCGAAGGCTCCGAAGGGGTGGCGGTCAACACGGTGATCGCGGTGCTGCTCGAAGACGGTGAAAGCGCAGATGACATCGGATCCAGCGCGCCTGCGGCCCCTGCCGCAGCTGCGGCTGAGGCGGCTCCAGTCGCCGTCGAAGCGGCAGCTCCCGCTGCTGCCCCCGCCCCTGCGGCCGCCACCGCAACAGATGGCACCCGCATCTTTGCCTCGCCTCTGGCGCGTCGCATTGCGGCGGACAAGGGCCTTGATCTGGCGACCCTGACCGGGTCCGGCCCCCGTGGCCGCATCGTGAAGGCCGACGTCGAAGGCGCCACTGCCGCACCAGCGCCTGCGCCCGCAGCCGCAGCCGCAGCCGCCGCACCGGCCAAAACAGCCGCACCGGCAGCCGCGCCCACCGGTCCGTCGACCGAGGCTGTGGTCAAAATGTACGACGGTCGCGATTACGAAGAGGTCACGCTGGATGGCATGCGCAAAACCATCGCCGCCCGCCTGTCCGAGGCCAAGCAAACCATCCCGCATTTCTACCTGCGGCGTGACATCAAACTGGACGCGCTGCTGAAATTCCGCAGCCAGTTGAACAAACAGCTGGACGCGCGCGGCGTGAAACTGTCGGTCAACGATTTCATCATCAAGGCTGTTGCGAACGCGCTGCAAGCCGTGCCCGAGGCGAACGCCGTCTGGGCCGGTGATCGCGTGTTGCAGATGAAAGCATCCGACGTGGCCGTCGCCGTGGCAATTGAGGGCGGCTTGTTCACCCCTGTTCTGCAAGACGCTGATATGAAATCACTTTCTGCGCTTTCCGGCGAGATGAAGGATCTGGCGTCCCGCGCCCGTGACCGCAAACTGGCACCGCATGAATATCAGGGCGGCAGCTTTGCGATCTCTAACCTCGGGATGTTTGGCATCGACAATTTCGACGCCATCGTGAACCCACCCCACGCAGGCATTCTGGCGGTGGGCGCGGGCGTGAAGAAACCCGTTGTGGGTGAGGACGGCGAACTGACCGTGGCGACCGTGATGTCGGTCACCATGTCGGTTGACCACCGCGTCATCGACGGCGCCGTGGGCGCGAACCTGCTGGCGGCGATTGTCGAGAACCTTGAAAATCCGCTGACCATGCTGGCGTAAGCTGCAGGCCGAGTGCGCTAAGAAAGCCCCGATGAGAATCGGGGCTTTTTTGTTGCGCCGGATCGCGCCCGGCCCCGAGGGCGGCTTAAAACACGCGATTTACGATCAATAACGCACCGACGTTTCAGCATGTCCAGCAGACGCAAATCGCGCCCACCCATCAAACCGCAGGTTTGTCTCCGACAAGACGGGGACGGGGTCGGGCGCGATCCGGAGATGTCTCCTAAAAACAAACCCCGCAGCGTCTCCGCCACGGGGGTCCAAATCTCAATTCACAGCCAGCGCTTACTGTCCCAGCAGCTGATCCATACTGACCGAGGGCTGCGAACAGCCCGCTTCGCCCACCACTTTGGCCGGCACACCAGCCACGGTGCTCTTGCACGGCACCTCATGCAGGACAACAGACCCAGCCGCGATGCGGGAGCAATCACCAACCTTGATGTTGCCCAGCACCTTGGCCCCTGCGCCGATCAGCACGCCATTGCCAATTTTCGGGTGGCGGTCCTCTTCTTCCTTGCCGGTGCCGCCCAGCGTCACCGAATGCAGCATCGACACGTTGTCGCCCACCACAGCGGTTTCCCCGATGACAATGGAATGGGCGTGGTCGATCATGATCCCCTTGCCGATCCGGGCGGCGGGGTGAATGTCGATGCCGAACATCTCTGACACCCGCATCTGGAAGAAATAGGCCATATCCTTGCGGCCCGCGTTCCACAGCCAATGGCCGATGCGATAGGCCTGAAGGGCCTGAAATCCCTTGAAGAACATCATCGGCTGCAGATAGCGGTGACAGGCGGGGTCGCGTTCACGCACCGCCACCAGATCCGCACGCGCCGCCATCGACAGTGACGGGTCGGCGGCATAGGCGGCATCTGCAATCTCGCGGATCAACTGCTCCGACATCTCGGCAGAGGCGAGTTTTACCGCAACGCGATAGGCCAGCGCTGCTTCGACGCTGTCATGGTGCAGAATACTGGAGTGGATCAGACCGCCAAACAGCGGCTCTTCGGCAATGGCGACCTCGGCTTCCTGTCGGATCTGCGACCAGACGGGATCAACCTGGGTCAGGATTTTACGGGTTTCGGCCATGTGTTCTGCCATCCTTGTGCTCGTAAGAGTACGGTGAATATAGCAGATAGAACGGATTGGCAAAATGCAAATCCGTGACGGGGGGTATCACACGCAGAACGGGCGGCGTCGGCCTCAATAAAGAACACAACGCGGGCAAAGCCCGTGCCCCCCTGGGAAGCCGTGTGTCCTCTATTTGCTGATGTTACTTGGGCTGAGAGGCCTCAGCAGACACCACTGCAGCACATGTTTTGCCTTCCCAAGGTCAGGCGCACCACAGACTCCGCCAATCTGGCCTCTCACCCCCACGCAACACGCGCCGCCGCCCCTGCGCCATAACTAGCCGAGATCTGCCGCACCTCCACCACACGTCCCGCAATTCCGCCATCCGCCGCCTGATCGGCCACCGTATAAATCCACTCAGGCGCCTCAACCACCACCTCGCGCAGCACCGTGCCCCCCTCCAGAACCCGCAGCAGATACTGCTCCCGCTCCTCACCCAGAGGCACGTCCAGCGCTTCCCAGCTGTCGCCATCAATCCGTGTGCGGCGGATCCAGCGTAGCGTCAGATCGCCGCCCGCGGCCTCGGCGCTCAGATGCACCGGTGCAAGGGGGCGCAGTCCACGCCCCGCAAAGGCATGGACCGCATGCACGAAGCTGGGATCATCATAGCCCCGCCGCGCCGGACCAATACGGAAATGCTGTGCCAGCCCACGGGTGTTCGCCGCCAGCCCCAACTGCTGCGCTGTGCCGTCCAACAGCACGACATAGCTTCCCACCGGCCAAATTTGCGGCATCTCCACCTCGGTTCCCTGTTGCCCACGCAACAGCCCGCGCAGGTGATAGCGTGGGCCAAATTCGCCTGTCGCCACCAGATTTGCATTGGTGAACTGCGCCACCTCCCAACCATCCGGCGTACCGTCGCCGATCGCCACCACATTGCCTCCGGCCAACACCTCGGCTGGCGACCGCGCCTCCAGATGACCGCTCAGCAGATCCAGCTGCATCAGCGCGCTATGATCCCATAACCCCACCGGTCCGCGCGCGAGCGGCGCAGTCAGAACACCCACCGTGCTGCGCTGTGAGACCTCCGCAAGCAGCGTATAATCTGCATCCTGACCACTATGATATGCCGCCACCGTACCGGGCCACGGATCGCCGGTGACCGCCAGATGGGGCGCATGTGGCACCTCATCCCCGCGCAGCAAAGGCAGGTCCAGAAACAACGGCAGAACCGGCACTGGCGCCGCAAAGGGCGCGGGCGGCACCAGCGCATCCTCCAACGGCAAGGGCGCATAAAGCGTCGGGTCCACCTCCACCGCCTCAATCAGCTGTTCGGCGCCGTATTCCACCTGCTCCACCCGGTAGCTGGCCCCCTCATAGGACAAGACATCCCCTGCCCCGATCTCCAGCCTTGAGGGGGGCAAAGACAGGCGCAAACGACCACGGGACAACCGCGCTTCTGCCAGCCAGCGTTCGACCGTGTGGCGTCCCTCGGCCCGGGTCAGCGACAGGGGCAGCTCTGACGCCGCAACGGCTTGCGTCGCCTCATCCGGCAGAACGCTTTCTTCAGCGGCCACCTCATAATCCGCTCCTGCGGTGACGAAACGCAGACGCAGGCGGCCAGCCATCTCGCTATTGCCTGCACGCGATTTTTCGGCACTGCCCTCCAGCGCCTCGTTGCGGGCCAGTTGGGCCTCGCTCAGCGCAAACTGCACCTCAGCACCGCGATTGCGGAAGGTCAGAACGCCGTCCCGCTCCACCGCGTCAAAGCCGTGTTGCAACATCAACGGCTGCAACGCTGCACGCCCGTCGCCCAAGTGATCGCGCAAATAGCCCCGCACCACGCCATGCAGCGCAGATGTCTCGATCCGCGTCAGCCCCGCCTCAAAACACATCTCGCGCACCACAGACGCAAGCGATCGGTTGGCACCGCGCCCGTTCAGCCAATGCCCGCGCGCGTAATTGTCGCCATCCGACCACAGGTCCAGATGACGCGGAAAAACCGGATAGGGCCGCGTGTCCCACGCCCAGACAAAGGCGCGCGACATATCCAGCATCGGCGCACCATATTCATCGGACACCGGGTTATGCGCAGGATCAGACCAATAGCCAAGCATCGCGCGCAGGTACTGCATTTGCATCAGATCATCGCGCCCACCGGTGGAGAAATAGGGCAGCGCAGACTCGGATGATTTCGGATCCAGAAACTTGTTCGGTTGGTTGCTGCCTTTGTCGATGGCGGCGCAGCCCAACTCGGTAAACCAGATCGGTTTTGACTGCGGCACCCAGTCAGTGGGCTGAGCCTGTCGCACGCCCCCCACGCGCTCGTGATGCGCGTTAGACCACCAACCGCGCAGATCCTTGGCGCGGTACACCCAATTCTCCCCATAGGCGCCATCAGTGATCGGACTGCGGTCCTGCACGTCACGGGCGGCGGGGCTGGCGTAGTACCAGTCAAACATCTCCCCACCTTCGATATTGGCACGCAGGTAATCAACGTTGTGAATCGCGCCCCAATGGGCATCCACGTGATCCGCACCCTCGCGCCAGTCCGACAGCGGCAGGTAGTTGTCGATACCGATAAAGTCGATGTTGTCATCCGCCCACAGGGGATCGAGGTGAAACAGCACATCCCCCGATCCATCCTGCGGCTGAAACCCGAAGTATTCCGACCAATCCGCCGCATAGCCAAGCTTCACCTCAGGCCCGAGCAGCATGCGCGCCTCAGCCGCAAGCCTGCGCAAGGCGGCGACGAAAGGAAAACTGCCGTCAGACCCGCGCAACTGCGTCAGACTGCGCATTTCCGATCCAATGCAGAAGCTATCAACGCCCCCCGCCGCCGCACACAGCGCCGCGTTGTGCAGGATGAAACGGCTGTAGGACCACTCGGCTGGGCCATTATAACGGACCTGTCCGTCTATCACGGTGAAATCGCTGGCCTGCGCAGTGCCAACAAACTGCGCCACATCGCCAGCGGCCTGCGTGGGATCGCCGGTAATGCGTCCGCGCCACGGCAAATGCGGTTGGCCGGTGTTGCCCGTCCATGGATTGGGCAGATCATTGCCCTGCATCTGCGTCATCAGGATGAAGGGGTAAAACATCACCGCCTGACCTGCGGCCTTCAACGCGGCAATACCTTGGAGGACCGACGCATCGCAGGGCGTGCCGCCATAGATCGCACGACCCTCCTCCTGCGGCACCACCTCTGCCGCCCCCCGACTGATGCCACTGACCCCCCAAGGCATGCCGTCGGCATCCCCCGTCGGCCCCTCGACCATCGGACGCAAGCGACAGTGGCCGGCACGCAGATCATCGCCGAACCAGCTGACAATCAGCGAGGTGGCGGATACCTCCGGCAACTCAACCGCCAGAAGATCAAGGGAGGCTTCTATGTCACTC
Source organism: Thalassobius sp. Cn5-15 (assembly GCF_022347685.1). Classification (GTDB taxonomy): domain Bacteria; phylum Pseudomonadota; class Alphaproteobacteria; order Rhodobacterales; family Rhodobacteraceae; genus Thalassobius. Next base: position 170,275 of record NZ_JAKRGF010000001.1, on the reverse strand, counting down.
TGCCCATTCACTGAATTCACATTCGCCACCCGCTTTCGCGCCGGTCCATCCGCAATCACCGCGCGCTCTGTTGCCAGAGCATATTCACCGCTGCCAGGCATCAACGCGACGGCCTGAACAGCATGCGCAGGCTCCGCATCCGCACTATCATCATAGGTGAAGTCAGGGCGCAGCACCTCGAAGTTCAGCTGCGGTACGCGGTTGCCGAAGGCGGATAGATCCAGATCCTCAATCACCACATAGGCGGTGCCGCGATAGGCTGGCACCTGGCCGGATCCCTCTACGGCCTCGATCAAGGGGTCGGGCAATTGGTCATCGGTCCCATTGTAGACCCGCACTGTCAGATCGTGTGGGGAAATCTCCACCCCATCAGCCCAGATGCGGGCAATGCCGCCGATCACCCCCTCGCACAGTGCCAGGGCCAGACTGACGCTGTAGCTATAACTGCGCACCGTTGGCCGCGGGCTGCCTTTGCCGCCGCGATTGGTGGTGACATGTTCGCTGAACTGACTGGCCCAAATGACGGAACCGCCGATCCGTATTCGGCCATAGACCTGCGGTATCATCGTTCCTTCGGACGCGCGGGTGAGGCGCAGTTGGTCGATGCGGCCGTTTTCTACCGTTTGACTGCCCCCCATCAGACGCTGATCAATCGCGCGGCCCAAGGTGGCCCCGATGGCACGGCCCACAACAAGCGAAGAGAGACCAAAGGCCGTGCCGCCCAATGCGCCGCCAACAGCCGCCCCCGCCGCAGATAAGAGAATGGTTGCCATGTGCAGTCCCCCTTCAGGTTTCGTTAGTAATCAGTGCAGGCCATTGAAACCGCGCTACAATCCGGCGTTGCCAGGGCGCAGTCAGCATAGTTTCGACGACGCCATGACCGCTGTAGGCATGAATAAATTTAGCATGTGGGGTGTGGGCGGATTGCACGCCTAAATGCTTTGCCACCGCGCCCCGGCGCATGCGAAACAGCACCACATCACCAACCGCCGCCGTCTCAAGCGGTTTCACGATCAAATGACGGGCCGCAGCCTGCCACAGCGCCTCTGCCCCTGTCGCCTCATCCCAGTCACGGCTGTAGGCTGGGGGCACTTCAGGCTCCGCACCCAACACCTCGCGCCACAGACCACGAATGAGGCCCAGACAATCGCACCCCGCCCCCCGCGCGCTGGCCTGATGGCGATAGGGCGTGCCGATCCAGCCGCGCGCAGCGGTGAGGATCCGCTCAGGCACTGGCGCGCTCATCGCCGTGAGCCGCCGCTGTTCTGCCCCGCCTGCGCGGGATGCGCCATCAGCCAGTCATCACCGGGCATATCGGGGAAACCTTGGTAATTCAGCACGTTATTAAACTTCAACCGACAGGTCTGAAACGCCTTGTCGCAGCCTGCGGTCAGCGTCACCTGATCACCAGACTGAAGCCCGCCTTTCAACGGCTCCCACAGGGTGATCAGCCGCCCCCCCTCTTCAGCCTCATCCCCCTTCACGGCAACCAAGGCGCCTGCCGCTGCGCCGGTAACAACCCGCAGGTGGCCTCGCTGAAACCACCCCGCTTCAAATCCGTTAAGCGGCGCAAAGCGCAGAGCACTGCCACTCTCCACCTCCCTCACCGCAGCCGTCACCGAATACCCCGCCGCCGCCGTATCGAACCGACAGCGCTGATCTCCCAGCACGGCCGCGCATGGCGCAATAAAGCTGCGCCCGAGCGGCGTGTTCAGCTGATCGGTCAGCCCGCGCAACTCCACCCGAAAGGCGCCGCCAGCGCGTTCCAGATCGCCAAAATGCCCCTGAAACAGCACTGCACGCTGACTGACATCCGTCCAGTTGACCAACCAGCAGGTAACGGCGGCACCATCATAGCGCCCCGCCTCAATATCCGCGTCACTGACCTGCGCGGCACTTAAACCACCCAGAGCCTCGGCATTGTCAATCGACAGGCCCGTGGCCTGTTGCAAGGTACTGGCGCTAAGGCCAGTGTCAGCCAGAAAGGTCACCCCGCCAAAGCGCAAGGCGCGATCGTGATCGGTAAAGCCCAACGTGACCCCGTCACGGCGGATAACACGCCAGCAGCGGCACAGCGTGGTGACGCCTGTGCTGAGGTGATCTGCCATATGATCCGGTAACTGCATCAGACCCGTACCTCCACCACTGGCACATCGGGCACATCGCCCGCCTGAAACGACGCGACCGAGGCGCGGATATGATCGGTGTCAAAACGCACAGGCACGTCAAATTCAAATCCCGCCGTGACCTCGGCCCCGGCGTTCGGAGCCTCATTGAGGGTGACAATGCCGGTCGCCACATCCAGATCGAACTGCGCCCCTTCGCGCATGGTCACGCCATCAACCGCAACAACAACCGTGCCCGCCACCGGTTTGGTGATCGGACGCAAATAGCTGTGGTCGCCTGATCGGTAGGTCTTGGCCAATTGAAAGCGTCGTGCGGTGCCATCGCCCGTCCCCAGAACCTGATCCACTGGCGTTAGATCGGCGGACGGCAGCGCAGATTTATAGTCCCCCCAATCCTTCCATCGAAAGCCGAAGAGCTGACCTTGGCGGGCCTCAAAAAACGCCACCAATGCCGCCACATCGTCCAGCGATCGCAGGCCCAACCCCGCATCATAACGCCGTCGCGAATGGGCCCAGGGGGTGTTTCTCTCTTCAAACCCGTTGGTGAGTGTCACCACATCCGTACGCCGTTCCGGCCCGCCTATCGCACCGAAGCTGAGGGTTTCTGGAAAGCGCTCTTCGTGAAAATTCATAGGCTTATCCTCTTTAGCTGATGCGCGAAGCCCGCGACAGCGCCGCAGACATCTTTGCAGCGACCTGACTGCGCGAGCGTTGGAACGAAGCGGCATCCGGCGTGGTGATATTCATCACCACCGTGGGCGCCGTGCCGCCGCCGGACATCTGCACACCAAGGCGCCCATCGCGACCGCGGGTCAGCGGCAGGATCGCCTCTGGCCCTGCTTCCCCCATCACGCCCATCCCGCCGCGCATGGCAAAGGGCGTGGCGCCAGAGACAACGCCCCCCTTGGCAAAAGGCATGACGCGGCCTTGCGAAAATGCACCACCGTTGGCAAAGGGCACGATGGATCCGACGCCCTGCGCCAAGAGCTTGCCGAAGTGATCAGTCACCGGTTTCATCGCCGTCGCATAAACAGTGTTGGAGATCGACTGCGCCAGTTGCCCCAGCGCCTCCGACAGCCGTGCGCCATCAAAAACCACGCTGTCAAAAGCACGGCGCAGCCCCCGCGACATACCGCGTTCCAGCTGCGCCATCTCGGCCGAGGTTTGGCGCAAACTGCCCTGCATACGGGCAAGTTCTGCGGAAAACTGGCCTGTGAGGCTGGCATTTTCGCTCATCTGACGCGATAGCGATTCCAACAAAGTATCCATATTTTCAATATCATCAGGGGTCATATTGATCCCTCCTGTGGATTGGCATCGGGGTATGTGGCGATCAGGTCTTGCAACGTGTTGCGGGTCATTTTGCTGGGTCCATCGGGCGCATGGCCCAACATCAAAGACAGCTCTATCGGCGTCAGCGCCCAGAACTGATCGGGCCGCAGCTGCAGCTGGTAAAGGCCCGCCCGCAGCAGAGCGGGCCAGTCAAAACCCCCGCTCATGGTGCCTGTTCCGGCAGGCTGAACGCCCGCAACAACAGCGTCGCCGCAATGCGGGCAGCAGCGAGCGGACCGCCGTTGATGTCAGCAGACGCCAGATCTGCCGCGTTGCCCTGCCAACCACCACCGCGTAGCCCCGCGAGCAGCAGCGCCAGCACGTCACGGCTGGAAAAAGCCCCGGTTTCAAACCGTTCGACCAGTGCAATCAGCGTGTCCGCCCCCAGTGACGCCTCCAATTCGGCCAAGGCGCCAAGGGTGAGTTTCAGCGCCAGAGGTTGACCGTTCAGCACCAGCGTCACCTCACCGGCATAGGGGTTTGCGCCCTCAGTTGCGCCTGCCATAGCCGCTGACATCAGACCGCCGCCGTAAAGGTCAGCGCGCCCGCGGAGGCCAGCGACATTTCATATGTCGCCTCCCCATCATGACTGCCGGCATAATCAATCGCAGTCAGCTGGAACGGCCCCTCGACAATGCCGAAATGGGGGATGACCACCTGAAAATCTGGCATCTCCGCATCGAAGAAGATCTGACGCGCCCGCTCATCCGTCGCCGCATCCTTGAAGATCCCCGCCCCGGTAATCGCGGCAGAACGCACGCCCGCACCCGCCAGCAGTTCGCGCCAGCCACCCGCACTGTCCAGACTGGTAACATCGACGCTTTCTGCATTAAACGACATGCGTGTGGCACGCAGCCCGGCGAGTGTTTCAAACTGACCATCACCGGTCAGATCAACCTTGATCAACAGATCCTTACCCATTTGCGCTACCATAGCGACACTCCTTTTTAATGTTATTCATCATAGGTTTGCGCAGCAAAACGCAGGATGATTTGACGACTGTTGTCGCTGCGATCACGGCGCGCCTCTGCGCTTAGGAACCACAGCCGCAGCAGGTGACCACGGGTGAGCGACAGGGGCGTGTCCTGCAACAGATCACTGATGCGCACCGCCGCCAGTTTGACGGGCAGAAAGCCTGTATCCTGCCCGACGATCAGCAGTTGCAGCTCATGCCGTGCGCCGGTGCCGCTTTTGTCTGAGCGGGGCGTGACCTTCTCAGCCCCGATCTGCACGTAACGATCCGGCGCCGTGCCTGCGGGCAGCGCGTCATAGACACCATCCACCAGTGTCAGCAGGTCTGCATCATTGCTGAGACGATCAAAAACCGCCTGTTGCAGCGCCGCAGCGAGGGCATAGGTCATGTCACCACCTCTTCATGAGCCAGGCAGGTGAGGTAGCGTGCGCCAGCGTCGCTTTCATGCACGCTGTCAATGAGGTAGAGGCGCGTACCTTCACGCAGGCGTTGGTTCGGGGCGGGACGCATCGCGGATCCCACCGGCGCGGCCCTGAGCGTGATGCGCAGGCGGGTCTGCGACAGGCCCGCGCCCTCGCGGCCAGAGCGCAGCGCAACTGCCCCCCACAAGACGCCAAGGGCCTGCCATGTGGTGATAAATCCCCCTGCACCATCAGCGGTTTGAAGAGGTGCCTCAAGGATCAGCTGGCGGTTCCGGTGAGGCGGCGGCTTCACAGTGCGCTTCATGACGCACCGCCAATCCGCAGGTCACGGTGTCGTTCGATCAAAGCGGTGACGCCAAAGGGCATGCAGCCAGAACTGAGGCCGATGTCATCGCGGTATTCATAATAATGCGCCGCCAGCATCAGCACCGCCTGCGCCAGATCCGGTGGCACCGCCTGCCAGTCGCCAAAGCCGACGCTCAGCTGAACCTCTGCCTCGCCGCCTGCGGGGATCAGCGGCAGGGTGGAACCGCGTGGAATCAGGCGGGGGCGGTGACTGTCGGCAATCAGGTGATAGCGCGACGGATCCACCTCCTCTGCGTCACCGTCGGGATCCGTCAGCGTCAGGCGGGCAACAGATTGCACAGGCGCCAGCGGCAACGCCTGCTGACAGGGATCGCCCCATGTGCTGAGGCGCAGCTGAACCATTCGGGTCAGTATGGCCTTGCCGGTGCGGGCCTCAATCGCGGCCAATGCAGCGCGCAGGAACCCTATCAACAGATCGTCCTGCAGGTCCGAGGTGGCAAAGCCACTGCCCAGCCGCAGATGATCGCGCAGCTCTGCCATCGGCAGGGCTTCGGGCGCGACGGGGGTGATGTCTTGCAGCGTCATGGTGTGCAGCATCTTGGTGCTCTCCGCTGTTGGTTGGGTGTTGGGTTTAGGGCGCGGCCCAGACATGGGGCCGCGCAAACGGTCAACTGTGCGCCTTAGCTGTTGGAGAAGCGCAGCAGCTTGATCGCGGCAAAGTCGCTGACATCGCCGCCCACCCGTTTGGTGGCATAAAACAGCACATGCGGCTTGGCGCTGAAAGGATCGCGCAGAATGCGCAGATCGGGGCGTTCCGCCACGGTATAGCCAACACCAAAGTTGCCAAAGGCAATCGCGTAGCTGTTTGCGGCGATGTCTGGCATGTCCTCGGCAATCACCACCGGATAGCCCAACAGGCGCGCAGGTTCACCCGCTGCCAGACCATCCGACCACAAGAAGCGGCCATCGGCGTCCTTCAATTTGCGCACCATGCCTGCGGTTTGCGAGTTCATCACAAAACTGGCACCCGCGCGGTATTCAGCACCAAGGGCATAGACCAGATCAATCAGCACCTCCGGCCCGCTAAAGCCGCTCTCGGAGCCTGAATTCACATAGCCCAGACCGCCCCAGGTCCAGCTGTCGTTATGCGCCGTCGCATGGGTAAGGAAACCAGTGGGTTTGTCGATGCCATCCCCGCTGACGAAGGCCGCAGCCTCGGCGCGGGCAAATTTTTCGCCAATACGGCCGGCCAACCAGCCTTCGATATCAAAGGCCGCGTCATCCAGCAGGCGCTGGCTGGCTTTTGGCAGAGCAGACAGCTCGTGCAGCGGGATGGCGATACGGTCGATCGTCGGCGTTGTGGTCTCAGATGTGGCGTCCACCTCATTGGCCCAGCCGTGACCCAATTCGCCATGATCAACCAGCACGTCGTAAGAGGTGGCCTCCACAGTCACCACATTGGCGATCTGGCGGATCGAAGCGGCGCCGGACAGCACCGATTGCACACTATCCGAAGTGACGGGGTCGACCAGATAGCCGCCGTCGCTGTTGACCGCAGTGGAAAGCGCCTTGCCCTCCAGTTCCAGTCCGCGCAAGCCATCGTCATCACCGAAACGCAGGTAAGCGTTGAAGGCTTTCTGATGCGGCACCTCAGGTGTCATCGCGGCGCTGAGGTGAGGACGTGTGGGGTTGTGGGATTTTTGTTCTGTCTGTTTCATGCGTTGTTCCTGACGAGCAAAACGTTTCTCAACATCAGCGCGGAAAGCGCTGAAACCGTTCATAAATTCAGCCATTGCCGCTTTGACATTGGTCTGGAGTTCGGGGTGGGGTTCTGTCTGAACCGGCGGCATAGCTACGCCGGTCCGAGGGGGGGCCTCGGTCATCTGATCATCCTTTCTGCGGTGTCGGTTTGGTGTCTTTTAGTCGGGGTGCATCTCTGCCCCAGCCTGTCGCAGCGCGGTGCAGAGCATAGCGAGTGTATCGGGGTCGCGGCCCTTGCCGGTCAGGTTCAGACGGGCGGTGGGCAGCATCGGGAAGGTCACCAGCGACACTTCCCAAAGGTCAAGCTGTTGCAGGTGACGGGTGCCATCTGCGGCCTTGCTGGCGCGTTCGGTGCGGTAGCCGATCGACAGCCCGTCAATGGCGCCCGCCGCGATCAAGGCTTGTGCCTCACGGGCGCGGGCAACGCCGGGCAACAGCCGTCCCTTGACCCATAGGCCGCGGGCGTCCTCGCGGATGTCGTCCCAAATTCCGATGGGTTGGGCGGGATCGTGCTGCCAAAGCATTTTGACCGCACTGCCCGCCGCAGCCAGCCGTTTGAGCGACGCGGCAAATGCGCCTGGGCGCACCAGATCACCCCCCTGATCGGCATGATCAAACAGGCTGGCATAGCCGCTGATCACGCCCTCATCTTCGACCACTAAGGTGTTACTATGTTGCGTAAATTTATGTTCCAGCATTTTTATCATCCCCTTTCAGTTGAGGCCCAGAAGCGATTGCGCCGCTTCGGCCAATATCATTGCCACAACACCGTAGACGGTGAGCCACAACCGGCGTTCCAGCCGTTCCATTGCCGCCTCCAGGCGGGTCAGACGATCCTGCAACGCGGTCACGTGCAACTCGGTGAGCGCCTCATGCGCCTCCAGCCGCAAGCCCGGCGCGCATTCAAACGGTTCAAAGCGGCGCTCATTGCTCATGGCGTTTGTCCGGCGGGTTTGTCCGGCGCAGCCCCCTCGGCCACGCCCAATTCCGGCAGCCCCAGAAGGCGGCGTTTTTCTGCGTCACTCAGAAACGCTGCGTCGTTGACCCGTTGCCATTGTGCATCCCGTTCACCGGCAAGAGCTGGCACCTGATCCAAATCCACACGGAGATCCAGCGCCACGTCGCTGTGCTGACCGAGAAAGGTCGCCAGCCGACCGCAGACCTTCTGCACCAAGGGCAGCACAGTCAGGCGGTAAAACGCGCGGTTGGCCTCTTGATAATTCGCGTAAGTGGCATCGCCCGGAATGCCCAAGAGCATCGGCGGCACCCCGAAGGCCAGCGCGATTTCACGGGCGGCGCTGTCTTTCGTCTTCTGAAATTCCATATCCGAGGGCGACAGGCCCATTGGTTTCCAATCCAGCCCCCCTTCGAGCAGCATCGGCCGGCCTGCATTGCCCGCGCCCTGATGGTAGGTGGCCATTTCCGATTGCAGCCGGTCATATTGATCGGGGCTGAGGCCGCCCTGCCCGTCGACACCCTGATAGACCAAGGCCCCGGAAGGCCGCGCAGCATTGTCGAGCAGCGCCTTTGACCAGCGCGAGGCGGAATTATGCACATCCAGCGCCTGCCCGGCAGCCTGCAGCGGCGACATGCCGTAATGATCATCCAGCGGATGAAAGGTGCGGATGTGACAGATCGGCGGCACCTCGCCCTGCATATCAAAACGGTGTTTGCGCCCGTTAACGCTGTAGTCGTAAGCCAAAGGCCAGCCATCGGCGCCGGGCACCAACGCCATGCGGTCAGAGCGCAAAACATAGAGCTCTACCGGGCTGCCATCACGGCTAACCAGTTCCAGATAGCCGTCACCACTGAGAAGGATCTGCGCATAAAGCGCTTCCAGCAACTCCGCCTTGCCCTGCACGGGATTGGGGCGGCGCAGGAGGGTCAGCAATTCGTGCACCTCAAAGCGTTGCTTGCGGTCCTGCAGAATCAGCGGCAGTGAGGCCGCGGCCTCGGCAATCAGCTTCACACAGCGAAAGCCGACCGGATTACCCTGAAATCCGTTGCGGGCCAGCGTCGCGCCGTCGCGGGCACTCCACGTGGCACGGGGGGACGTGCGGACTTGCCCTTGGGGAGCCATCAGACGGCCTGCGGCGCTGGCCTTCACATGCGGCACGGGTGCGGCGCGGGTTTGGGGTGCTGTTGTCGGAACGGGGCCCGCTGCGGGGGCAGATGCGGTGGATTTAAAGAAGGAAAAGACCATGATCATCGCTCCTGCGGGTCGGCTTGTTTGGTGTGTTTCGGATGTGCGTTTCGCTGTTGGGATCAATGTGCGGGCAATTGGTTAACAACCGTTCACTAGAGCGCACGCAGCTGCGGCTGACGCTGATTGCGCAACGGCTCCAGCAGCAGATGCGTCAGTGCCCAGACCAGCGCATCGACGCGGTCAGGACTGCCCGCGCCCATGTAGCCACGGGTGGTCATGGCGCACATCTGATCCTCCAACAGGCCAAGGCCGCGGGCATGAAACACCCGTCCCTGTTCATAAAGAGCAGCTACCGGTTCAGCGCGGGCCGCTTTTGACCGGCTGGCGTGGCATTTGGTGAACGGCACGCTGGGGTCGATCTGACGCACAACGCTTTCCACCAGATCGCCGCCCTGATTGACCTCTGCCACCAGACGGTCGGCGTCCCAATTGCGCATCATCGCCACCGCTTGGCCGGCCCATTCGCTGGGGCTGGCGGCGGGGCAGCTCGCGTCATCGAGCACATAAGCGCGCCAGTCCTGTACAGGCCCACGCAGCACCGCGCCGACCACGATGATCCCGCAGGTGTCCGAACGATCGGTGGCGGTCACTGCCGGATCAACGGCAACGACAATGCGGTCCAGATCCGGCACCTGTTCGACCTGCAGCCGTTCAAGCCCCCCGATGGACCACAGCGCGCCCTCTTCCTCCTCCAGCAGCTCGCCGGCCAGTTCCTGACGGCCCAGACGGGTGCCTGCATAGCGTGCCTCTACCTCCTCCAGGAAACTGTCGGCCAGATTGGCGCGGTTGGCCGAGGTGGCGGCGTGGGTGACAACGGTGCTATCGCGGCGCAAGAGGTCCTTTAGCACCGGCACATTGCGCGGCGTCGTGGTGACGCACACCTGCGGCTGATCGCCCAGACGCAGGCAAAATTGCAGCATGTCCCATGTGTCCTGCGCCTTCGGCCATTTGGCCAGCTCATCGACCCAAGCGCCGTCAAACTGCGGGCCACGGAGGGATTCAGGATCATGGGCAGAGAAAATCTGCGCCTCCGCCCCATTTGGCCAGCGCAACAGGCGGCGGCTGGCGATCCAGTCGGGGCGGCGATCGGGAGGTGAACAGGCCAGGATGCCGCTGTCGCCAAAGACCATCACTTCGCGTGCCTGATCCAGTGTTTCGCCCACGATGGCGAGGCGCTGACAGCGCCCCTTGTCCAAAGGCCGCGCCCCTTCGACCTGTGCGCGCACCCATTCGGCACCAGCGCGTGTCTTGCCCGCGCCGCGCCCCCCCAGGATCACCCACGCGCGCCAGTCACCCGCAGGCGGCAGCTGATGATCCAGCGCCCAGAACTCAAACAGATAGGGCAATGCGAGGATTTCTTCCTCGCTCAGCTCATCAAGGAAGGCGTTTTGCAGGGCCGCATCGGCGCAACCGATCCAACCGGCAGCGGATCTGATCGCGGGCGTGGTCGAAATCGACGCTGTAGGCGGCTGCCTGTCCGGCGCGTGTGTGTTCTCGGTCATGGAATTTTGCCTCCAGCTCAAAGGCGATTTTCAACCAGTTGCGCAGATCACTGATCAGGCGCAGGTTGTCCCGCACCGCCCCGTCATCATCGAGGCGAATGCGGTATTGCATCGCTTTCATGTCATCCTTGAGGTCGGCCAATGTCGTGGCCACCTCGGCGAGTTGCGCATCAAGCGGGCTGTCCACCTGCGGCGCGGTCTGGTCTGTGTTGGCTTGGTTCATCTGCTGTCTGTCCCCTTACCGTGGGGGGAGACTGGCAGGCAGAAGTGAACAAGCTGCTAGGGCAGCGTGCGCAGGGTGGATTGCCGCACAGGAATGGAGCAAGCGCTCGTGCGCTCTGCTGCCAGTGATCAGGAGGGTATCATCCAGCCCCGCAGCGACAACGGCGCACCTGTTAACCAAGGCCAGCGGATCAGCCGATCCCCATCACCGTTCACCGACGCTGCCCCCATCCCCGACCTGCTGCGTCGTTATTTTCGAAGGAGATTTGGCGGAAAACACCCAACGTCACTACGATTTTTTCCGAAAATTTCACATCACAACCCATACAGCGCAACTATCGCAAAGAATTTCGCCCAAAAACGGGCGTTTTACGTTTCTTTAACGGTTGACGCCCCCTCAGCAGGCCAATAAAACCATGCCAAGCACCAAGAAAGGTCATTTCAACATGAACACCCTAGTGGTCATTGTAGAACATTGGCGCATGGGCCGGTAACGGACACCATAAGGAAACCCCATGCGCCCCCGAACGAAAGTCGGGGGCTTTTTCTTGGCAGCTGTAAAGTTGACGTCGTAAACGGAGCAAAAACATGACACGTCAGATGACCGGAGCGAAAATGGTAGTCCAGGCCCTCAAAGATCAGGGTGTGGATGTCGTATTCGGATACCCCGGGGGCGCAGTGCTACCGATTTATGATGAGATCTTTCAGCAAAACGATATCAAGCACGTCCTCGTGCGTCACGAACAGGGCGCGGTGCATGCGGCGGAAGGCTATGCGCGTTCGACCGGCAAACCTGGCGTGTGCCTTGTGACCTCTGGCCCCGGTGCAACCAACGCGGTGACCGGCCTGACCGACGCGCTGCTGGATTCAATCCCGATTGTGGTTCTGACGGGTCAGGTGCCAACCTTCATGATTGGTTCGGACGCGTTCCAAGAAGCCGACACTGTTGGCATCACGCGGTCCTGCACCAAGCACAACTGGCTGGTGAAAAACACCGACAAACTGTCGGGCACCCTGCATGAGGCGTTTCATGTTGCCACCTCGGGCCGTCCGGGCCCGGTGCTGATCGACATTCCGAAGGATGTACAGTTTGCCGACGGCGAATACACCCCGCCGCAGAAGGTTGAAGTCAGCCACTATCAGCCCAAGCTGAAAGGTGACATGGCCGAAATCGAGATGCTGGTGGACGCCATCGAGAAGGCCGAGCGCCCGGTATTTTACACCGGTGGTGGCGTCATCAACTCTGGCCCGGCGGCCAGCCAGCTGCTGCGCGAACTGGTGGATGGCACCGGTTTCCCCATCACCTCGACGCTGATGGGTCTGGGCGCCTATCCGGCGTCTGGTAAGGGGTGGCTGGGCATGCTGGGCATGCACGGCCTGTATGAGGCCAACATGGCGATGCACGGCTGCGATCTGATGATCAACGTCGGTGCGCGTTTTGATGACCGGATCACCGGCCGTCTGGATGCGTTCAGCCCCAACTCGACCAAGGCACACATCGATATTGATCCGTCGTCGATCAACAAGGTGATCCGTGTGGACATTCCGATCGTTGGCGACGTGGGCCACGTTCTGGAAGACATTCTGAAGGTCTGGAAAGCCCGCGGTCGCAAAACCAACAAAGCGGCCGTTGCATCTTGGATGAAACAGATTGAGGACTGGAAAGCGGTGAACTGTCTTGCCTACACGCAGGAAGGCAGCACCATCAAGCCGCAGTACGCGCTGGCACGGCTGGAGGCGCTGACCAAGGACATGGACCGCTATGTCACCACCGAGGTGGGGCAGCACCAGATGTGGGCGGCACAATACCTTGGGTTTGAGGATCCGAACCGCTGGATGACCTCGGGTGGTCTGGGCACCATGGGCTATGGCATCCCCGCCTCTATTGGTGCGCAAATGGCGCATCAGGACAGTCTGGTGATTAACGTGGCGGGCGAAGCATCGTGGTTGATGAACATGCAGGAAATGGGCACCGCAATGCAGTTCCGCCTGCCGGTGAAACAATTCATCCTGAACAATGAACGTCTGGGCATGGTGCGTCAGTGGCAGGAACTGCTGCACGGCGAACGCTACAGCCACAGCTGGTCGGAATCGCTGCCTGATTTCGTGAAACTGGCAGAGGCGTTTGGCTGTAAGGGCATCCAGTGTTCCGACCCTGCTGATCTGGACGACGCGATCATGGAGATGATCCAATATGACGGGCCGGTGATCTTTGACTGTCTGGTAGAGAAGCACGAAAACTGCTTCCCGATGATCCCATCGGGCAAGGCCCATAACGAAATGCTCTTGGGCAATGCAGAAACCCAGGGCGTGATCCAGTCCGGCGGCGCGGTTCTGGTGTGATGAACGGCCTCGGGGGCGGTCTCTGCCCCCGATCCCTCCATTACTGAATTGCAGATGCACAAGATTTGAGAGATAGAAAAATGGCTGCTCTACACATCAAAAAAGGCTCCACGAGCCACTCCGCCTATAACCTGCGCCCGAACTTTTCGGACGTGAAGGAACGTCACACGCTGGCCATTCTGGTAGACAACGAGCCAGGGGTTCTGGCCCGCGTGATCGGCCTGTTTTCGGCCCGTGGCTACAACATCGAAAGCCTCACCGTGGCCGAGATTGATCACGAAGGTCATCTCAGCCGCATCACCATCGCCACCACCGGCACCCCGCAGGTGATCGAACAGATCAAAGCGCAGCTGGGCCGCATCGTGCCCGTGCATGACGTCCACGACCTAACCGTTGAAGGCCCGGTTGTGGAACGTGAACTGGCGCTGATCAAAGTTGACGGCGAAGGCGAAAAACGCATCGAAGCACTGCGTCTGGCCGAGATTTTCCGCGCCAATGTGGTCGACTCGACCCTGACGAGTTTCGTCTTTGAAATGACCGGCGCACCCGACAAGATCGAAGCCTTCGCTGCCCTGATGCAACCGCTGGGTCTGGTCGAAATCGCCCGCACCGGCGTCGCCGCCCTGTCACGCGGCGCGTGAGGTTTAACACGATCGCAGACATGACAAGGGCCGCATCACGCGGCCCTTATCATGTCGGATAACTATAATGTGCCTCGAACGGCTTCTTCTCAGTCTTTCTAGCGCCCGACCCAAGGGGCAAAGCGAAACGCCCACGCCGTCGAACTGGCGGTTTGCCTTCGGCAAAACGGAGGCGGTTCGGGCGCTGCCAAATCTTTGGTTTGGCAGCGAGTGACCTACCCCGTAACCTCATCGTCACGACGCGCACGCCAGCCGCCGCGACGTTTGGCCCGGCCTGTGGGGGCTTTGGCCTCTTCGAGAACCGCGGTCATCGGATTGTCGGGCTGATCGGCACCATAACGGGCCAGCAGGTCCGCTGCGGCCGCGTGTTGATCATGGCCCAACGGCAGGTTCAGCGCCCAATCAAGGAAAATGGAGCGCGCTTCATCCTGCGTCAGACCTTCGATACGGTAAGCTTCGCGGATCAGACCTTTGTGATCCAGCGGATCGGAGGGGTTTGCGTTGCTCATCACATGGCTCCTTCTGCCACTATATTTCGCTGCAAAACAGTCTCTATCACCGCTGCGGCCTCTGCCGTGACCTCAACCAGCCGTGCTTCCAGCACGTCCAGCGTCGGCTCTGACGCCTCGCGCAGCAGCATTTCGCGCCCGCCTTCGCCCATGTCCTGTGGATCAAGCCGGGTGTTGCTGATCAGTTTGTTCACCATCTGCACCGTCCAACACAGATCATGGGCCATGAGCAGCCGTTCCTTTTCCTCATCCCCCAAAACGCCCGTGGCGGCCGCCGCAACCAGCCCGTCGCGGGTTGATCGCGTATCTGCCTGCGTTGCCAGCACCAGCGCTTGCGAGAGCAGCTCGATGTCCTGCAAACGCCCCGCACCCACCTTGGCATCCCACGGACCTGCTGGTCCCTTTGCCGCCGCGATCCGGTCGCGCATGTCTGACACGTCGCTAAAGAGTGTTCCTATTTCGCGCGACAGACCTAGCACGTCACGGCGCACTGCCTCTACGTCATCCGCGACCTCCGTTGATCCGGCAACGGCACGGGCGCGGCTGAGAGCGAGGTGTTCCCATGTCCAGGCCTCCCCCATCTGATAATCGCGGAACGATGTGAGCGAGGTTGCCACCGGACCCTGCGTGCCCGAGGGGCGCAGGCGCATATCGATCTCGTAAAGACGCCCCTGCGGCATCTGCGCGGTTACCGCTGTAACCATCGCCTGTGTCAGTTTCGCGTAATATGTCCGCGCCGCCAAGGGTTTACGGCCCTCGGAAAACTCCACCCCGTCGGCATCATACACCACAATCAGGTCAAGGTCCGAATTGGCGTTAAGCCGCCCTGCGCCCAGCGACCCCATGCCAAGGATCGTCGCACCGCGCCCCGGCTGATCCCCGTGTTTCAGCGCAAACTGCGTCAATACTGCAGGGAAGAGCGCCGCCAGCGTTGCCTCTGCCAGTTCGGCGTATTGCTCGGCCGCCTCATCGCCGCTGATCAGCCCACGCAGGTGATGCACACCGATGCGGAACCGCCATTCCTTGGACCAGCGGCGGGTCTGGTCAAGTTTGTGTTCATAATCAGGATCGGCCGCCAGCCTTGCGACCAACTCCTCGGTGAGCGCTGCGCGGCCGGGCCAATCGGCAAAGAACGACCCGCCAATGACTGCATCAAAAACGCCGGAGTTGCGCGAGATATAGGTGGCCAGCGACGGCGAGGTGCCGACAATATCGACCAAGAGGTCAATAAGCTGCGGATTGGCCTCAAACAGGGACAACAGTTGCACGCCAGCAGGCAGGCCCGACAGGAACCCATCGAGCGCGATCAGCGCCTCCTCCGGCTTGGCGGACCGTTGCAGTTGGCCAAACAGGCGTGGCTTGATCCGTTCAAAAATCTCCACCGCGCGAGAACTGCGGAAAGCGGGATAGCTGGCCCAGCGGCGGATCACTTCTGGATCAAAGCGCACTTCTTCCTCGATCGCGCGGGGATCAGCGGCGTCGGGGGCAAAGAATTCTTCTGTCAGGCCATGCACTTCTTCAAGCCGCTGACGCAGTTCCACCTCCAGATCGGCGCGGTCACGACCTAGGAAACAGGCCAGACGCTGCATGTTTTCCGGTGATGTCGGCAGCGCGTGGGTTTGGGCATCATTAACCATCTGCACACGGTGTTCGACGGTGCGGTGGAACCGGTAGTGGTTGGTCAGTTTCTCCGCCGCTTCGGGCGTGATCCAGCCTTTGTCTGCCAGCACAGACAGCCCCGGTACAGTGCCACGCACCCGCAGATCGGTGTCACGACCACCGGCGATCAACTGGCGGGTCTGGGTGAAAAATTCGATCTCGCGGATACCGCCACGGCCCAGCTTCATGTTGTGACCCGCCAGATCCAGCGCACCGCCCAGACCTTTGTGTTCGCGGATGCGCAAGCGCATATCGTGGGCGTCCTGAATGGCGGCGAAATCTAGGTGTTTGCGCCAGACAAACGGGCGCAGCGTGTGCAGGAAACGCGCGCCTGCCTCCAGGTCGCCGGCGCAGGGACGCGCTTTGATATAGGCCGCGCGCTCCCACGTGCGCCCCAAGCTTTCGTAATAGGTTTCAGCGGCCGCCATGGCCATGCACACTGGCGTCACCGCAGGATCGGGGCGCAGGCGCAGGTCGGTTCGAAAGACATAGCCTTCGGCGGTCAGGTCCGACAGCATCGTCGACATCCGACGCGTGGCCCGCACAAAAGAGGCGCGGGCATCGTGATAATCGTCGCGATCAAACTGCGTTTCATCAAAGAGGCAGATCAGATCCACATCGGAGGAATAGTTCAACTCCCCCGCGCCCATTTTACCCATTGCCAAGGCCACCATGCCGCCCGCACGCTCAGCGTCCTCGGGTACTGCGCCGGGCAATTTGCCGCGCTTAATCTCGGCCCCAATGGTGGCGCGCAGAGCCAGATGCACCGCAAGGTCAGCGTAGTCGGTCAACGCCCCTGTGACCTGCTCCAACTGCCAGACGCCACCGCAATCTGCCACGCCAGACAGGAGCGCGATCCGCCGCTTGCCACGCCGCAGCGCATCCGGCAGCTGATCCGGCGCCGTTTCGCGCAAGATGGCATGTTCTGCGGCCACTGCCGCTTCTGGGTCCGCCATTGCGGCCGAGATCCATTCTCCCTCTCGCGCCATCAGCCCTTTCAGATAGGGGGAACAGCCCGCAACAGCATGGAAGAGCGCGTTAACCTCAGATCCCATGTCAGGCAGCTGGGCCAGCGCCTCTGCGCCAAGTTCGGGATCAAAAGCAACAGGTTGGCGGGTGATACGTGCGGCAAAAGTCATAGGATCAGATGGCCACGGCGCCCCCTGTCCGTCAAGGGGACAAAGCGCAGCAGCTGTGATGGCTGCCCCTTGATCACCTACACGCTGAAACGTTAAATCTGGAAAAACGAGCGAGGTATAAGGCGATGAAAACCCTCTGTGTTCTTTGTCACCCCTCTAGAGGCAGCCTATCGGCACATCTGGCCGACCATACGGTGGCGTACCTGCGGGCGCGTGGCCATGACGTGATCCTGAGTGACCTTTATGCGGAAGGCTATGATCCCTGCCTCAGCGCGGCGGAGAAGGACGCGTATCATACGCCCCCGTATGTTGACACTGCTGAGCTGCAGGGGATTGAGGCGCTGGTGATGATCTTCCCCACGTGGTGGTCGGGCATGCCGGCGAAATTAAAGGGGTGGGTAGACCGGTCATTCCTGCCCGGTGTGGCGTTTGACGTCGATGCTGCGACCGGCGCCCTGCATCCACGTCTGATGCAGTTGCAACAAGTTTTGGTGATCACCACGCTGGGGGGGCCAGCGTGGATCGACCGGCTGGTGCTCCGCCGCCCCTTATATCGGGTGCTGAAATGGGGACTATTGAAACCCTGCGCCCCCAAAGCGCAGTTCCGGATGCTATCGCTTTACGGGGCTGAAACCATCACCGAGGCGCGCCTCACCCTTTTCACGCGCCGCATCACCCGTCAGATCAACAAATGGGGCCATCCATGAGCAAAAGCATGAAACGCGTCAAACGCGCGCTGGAAGACGCCGGTGTGCGCGTCGAGATCAAGGAACTGGGTCTGGCCCGCACCGCCGCCCAGGCGGCGGAGGCGGCGGGCTGTCATCTGGACCAAATC
Source organism: Thalassobius sp. Cn5-15 (assembly GCF_022347685.1). Classification (GTDB taxonomy): domain Bacteria; phylum Pseudomonadota; class Alphaproteobacteria; order Rhodobacterales; family Rhodobacteraceae; genus Thalassobius. The sequence continues at coordinate 152,299 of NZ_JAKRGF010000001.1, read as the reverse complement.
GCCAAATCCATCATCTTTCGCGGCGCAGACAGCGGTGAGGCGTTGCTGTTCCTGACCGCTGGTGGCAATCAGGTTTGCACGGACAAGGCCAGTGTCCTTGCCGGTGAGCCATTGGGCAAAGCGGATGCGGCATTGATCCGCACGCAGACGGGGTTTGCCATCGGGGGCGTGGCGCCTGTGGGACATCTGAACCCGATCCGTGCCTTTCTGGACCCGCGTTTGCTGGACTTTGAAGCGATTTGGGCTGCGGCGGGCACGCCACACCACATTTTTGCGTTGGACTCGCAAATGTTAGGCCCCCTCACGGGTGCGCAACTGGCTGATTTCACAGCCTCAATCACATAAATGTAAAAAAGATTTACATCACCCCTTGCAGGACGCACCCGCAATCCCAATCTATTTAATGTGAAAGGCATTAACATACTGCCGCAGCACACACGCTGCCCCCGCAACGCAACACATGGAGAAAGTGATGACAACCGCAGCCTATTCCCCCCGCGAAACCGCCCCGATCGGTTGGCTGGCCCGTGCCGAAAACTGGCTGGACAACAAGGGCAAAGGCGCCTGGATCGCCGCGATGGTTCTGGGGTTCATCTTTTTCTGGCCGGTTGGTCTCGCCCTATTGTTCTACATGATCTGGAGTAAGCAAATGTTCAAGAAATCCTGCCGCCACAGCCGCCACCGCAACACCGCACATTACGGCTACGCCACCCGTTCCAGCGGCAACAGCGCCTTTGACGCCTATAAGGCAGACACGCTGGCCCGTCTGGAACAGGAACAAGAAGCGTTCGAGACCTTCCTGCAGCGCCTGCGCGATGCCAAAGACAAGGCAGAATTCGACCAGTTTATGGATGATCGTGCCAAAACCGCCGCAACACCTGCTGCCGAGACACCTGACACCCGTGACGGTGACACTGCCTGAACGTTATATACTGACGCCTAAGATGCCTCAGGTTATCGTGGGCCGGTCTCTCCCAGACCGGCCCCGGTTTTTTCCTAAAAATCTGCCCTTACCTTTTTCAAATCTGACGGTCCCCCAATGAACCCTGCAATGAACACGCCCCTATGGTCCCTGCCCGATCCCGAAACCCAACCCGAGTTTTACAGCGACGTGGCAATGAAGCGTTTCTTTGCCTGGGTGCTGGACACTGTCATGATCGCGCTGATCACCATACTGGTTGTGCCGTTCACCGCATTCACCGGCCTGTTCTTCTTTCCGTTTCTGATGCTGATTGTGGGCTTTGCCTACCGTGTGGTGACGCTGGCGGGGGGATCGGCGACGCTGGGCATGCGGGTCTTTGCGATAGAATTCCGCCAGGCCAACGGCGAACGTTTCACCCTGATGATGGCCTTTCTGCATACCTTTGGCTTGAGCGTTTCGTTCGCGCTGACGCTGTTGCAGGTTGTGTCTATCGTTTTGATGCTGACCACTGCACGCGGTCAAGGTTTGACAGACCATCTCTTGGGAACAGTCGCGATCAACAAGGCGCGAGGCGCTTAGGCGTGCCGGGTAAAGGATGAGATCAACACTCGACCTGCGTGATTTTGACTGCTAGGCTTTCGAAATCCGACCGCGATATTGTTTTGAGTGTATGAGACATACTTTACCCCTTGCGCCCCAGTTTTACGTAACCGCGCCCCAGTCCTGCCCCTATCTGGCGGACCGAATGGAACGGAAACTGTTCACTGCCTTGCAAGGGGACAGCGCGACGAAGCTGAACGATAGCCTGTCAAAACAGGGTTTTCGCCGGTCGCAAAACGTCCTCTATCGTCCGTCCTGCACCGATTGTTCCGCCTGTCTGTCGGCGCGGATTGATGTGAGCGCGTTTAACCCCAACAAATCCCAGCGTCGCACCCTGCGCCGCAACAATTATCTAGAGCGACGCACCACATCCGCCTGGGCGACGGAGGAACAATTTGACCTGTTCCGCCGCTATCTGGACAGCCGTCATTCCGATGGCGGCATGGCTGATATGGATGTGTTCGAATTTGCCGCCATGGTCGAAGAAACCCCGATCCGCACCCGTGTCATCGAATATGTGGACCGCGACAGCGGCAAACTGGTGGCTGTCTGCCTGACGGATCTGTTGGATGACGGCACCTCTATGGTTTATTCTTTCTATGACCCGGAACGGCGCGCAGACTCTCTGGGGACCTATGTGATCCTCGATCATATTGAAATTTCGCGCGAGGCGGGCCTGCCCCACGTCTATCTGGGCTACTGGGTGCCGGGCAGTGCCAAGATGGGCTACAAATCGAACTTCAGCGGGCTGGAAGTGTTCCGTGGTGGTGAATGGGAGACCTTTCAGGGCGAAGAGGCCTATGATGCGCAATTGCACCCGCTGTCCACCGATCCGATTGCCGAGCAGGTCGCCAATATCTCGCTGCCTGACCTCAGCCATCCGGTGAAACGCTAGTCTGGCTCAGCTTAACAGCTCTGAGCCCGCTGGCGCATAGACACAGTCTGCCAGACGCGCAAATCGGCGCAGCTCTGCCTGCAGCCGCGCCTGACGGCCTGCCCCCCACCGCTGCCCTTTCTCCAGCCACAGTTGCCCCAGACGCAGCACCCCGGCCTTGCGGTCGGCACTGACCTCAACGCGACCAACAAAGCGTGTGCCCTCCAGCAGCGGGTAAACGTAATAGCCATACTGTCGCTTGGCCGCAGGCACGAACATTTCCACCCGATACTGCATGCCAAACAGTCGCTCTAACCGGTCGCGGTCACGGATTGCGGGATCAAAGGGATTGAGGATCCGCATCCGCTGCCCCGGCGCAGGCCGGTCCGCCAGTTCCGCCATCCGATCCTCCAGATCGGCACTGGCCACGGCGCTGTAGCGACTGCCATTGGCGGTCTCCACCTCCACCTCTATCAGGTCCGCATCCGCTGCCCAGTTACGGCATTCTGCCATGCTCATCGCGTCCCAGAACCGCTGCACCTCGGCCAGCGTGGCAAAGCTCAGACGCCTGAGCGCTGCTTGACACAGCCAGTTGATCTGATCGGGGTCCGATACCTTCTGGCTGCGCAGGGTATCGGGGAATACCCGTTCGGGCAGGTTATAAAACTTGGTGAAATTCTGCCGGTAGCATGTCGCCAGTTCGCCCGCATACCACATGTAATCCAGCGCCATTTTATGGGGTTTCTTGGCCCATGCGTGGTCTTTGGATTTGGGACCGGACTGAAACGCATGTGTCGACAGCGCGCCCTCGCGGGCGATCCGCGCCTTGATCTCTGCCCGCGCGGCTTCATCTGGCAGCCCCTTCCACCAGCCCGCCTTGCCCATCTGTTCGGCCTTGCGGCGGAACTGGCGCTGCCAATAAGGCAGGAACTGCATCGGCAAAACCGAAGCATCATGGGTGAAATGTTCAAACACAGCACGGTCACGGGCCAACAGCGGGTCAAACATCGTCTCACGGTAGGACTGATTTCGCGACCACAGGATATGATGATGCGCCCGCGCTACCACCTGCACCGTGTCCAGTTGGACGAATCCAAGGCGGGCAATCATATCCGGCAGGTCAAGCGACCCTGTGGGCGGCGCCAGCAACAGGTTGCTGTCGAGCCACAACCGCCGCGCCATCACGTTGGGGATAGACAGTGGTGCGCCCATCAGGTGCGCAGCGCCGGCAGGCCAACACCGGTGGAGTCAAACCCGCCATCAGCCGCGATCACCTGACCGGTCACGTAACCGGCCGCCTCACTACAAAGGAAGGTGATCACACCGGCGATCTCGCCCTCGCTACCATAGCGGTTGAGGGGGATGGCATCGTGATAGGCGGCAATGATTTCAGGGCTATGCACGGCCATTGCCAATTTGGTACGCACCGGCCCCGGACAGACACAATTGGCGCGAATGCCATATTCGCCCAGCTCCGCCGCCTGCTGTTTTGTCAATTGAATAACAGCCGCCTTGGAGGTGCCATAGGCCACCCTGAGGGTGGAGGCCCGCAGGCCCGAAATAGACCCGATATTCACCACCGCGCCCCGTGTTTCCTTCAGCGCAGGCATGGCCGCCTGAGTGCACAGGAACACACCATCAAGATTTGTCCCCATCACCCGTTTCCACATGGCGAAATCGCACGCTTCAATCGGGCCAAACTCTGCCACACCTGCGTTATTGACCAGCGCATCCAACCGCCCGAACCGCGCCAGCACCGCCGCAATCATCGCCTGCACCGCCTCTGGGTCACCCACATCACAGACAAACGCCGCCGCCTGCGGGCCGAGGTCTGCAACCGCTGTCTGCACTTCCTCAGCATCCCAATCGATCAGCGCCACCGACCAGCCGCCTGCCAGAAACTGCCGCGCTGTTTCCAACCCGATACCGCGTGCTGCGCCCGTTACCAGTGCCACTTTGTTCATTGCTAGCCCTCCTCAAACCTGGGTCTGAGGGTAGCGATAGCGCAGGCGCTAGGAAAGACCGCAAGTTCCCTGTTTACCCCTGTCATGCCAAAGAAAAACGCCCGCAACCATCAGGCCACGGGCGTCCTAGATTTCATCAACCGATTGGGTCGGTGGCTTAGCCTACCAGTTCCAGACCGGAGAAGAAGTATGCGATTTCAACTGCTGCGGTTTCGGCTGCGTCGGAACCGTGAACCGAGTTTTCGCCGATCGACAGGGCGAACTCTTTACGGATGGTGCCTTCGGCCGCTTCGGCAGGGTTGGTTGCGCCCATAACTTCGCGGTTTTTCGCGATGGCGTCTTCGCCTTCCAGAACCTGAACAACGATCGGCTCAGACGCCATGAATTCGCACAGTTCGTCGTAGAAGGGACGCTCAGCGTGCACAGCGTAGAAAACGCCAGCTTGGGCTTTGGTCAGGTGGATGCGCTTCTGGGCGACGATGCGCAGGCCAGCGGCTTCCAGTTTGGCGTTGATCGCGCCGGTCAGGTTGCGTTTGGTTGCGTCGGGTTTGATGATCGAGAAAGTGCGCTGTACAGCCATCGGGATATCCTCAAAGGTCAAAGACCAGACACCACGTCCGGCCAATTCAATTCTCGCGCCTGCTAACACGGCGGCAGGCGTTTGAAAAGCCTGTTGATTGCCTGAGGCGCCGCTTGATGGTGCCCAAAGGTCAAGCGGATGCGCACAACTGCGTTATTGGCGCGCGGCGCGCGGGATCAGCAGCGTGCAGATCAGCGCCACCGCACCACAGGCGGCCATCGACAGCATCAGCATAGCCGCCCCATCAGGCCCATCCGACAGCGTCGACACCACAGGCGTCAGAACCGCCCCCACCACAACGCCCAACGCGCCAGACAGGCCAGAGGCAGAACCGGCCAGATGCGGCGCCACGTTCATCACGCCCACATTGGCCCCCGGCAAGGTCAGCCCATTGCCAAGACCAAGGCAGATCGCGCCCAGAAAAATCACACACGGATGCACCACCCAGAACGCCAGCAGCGCCGCTGCGCTGAGACAGCCCAGCAACGACAGGCAGCGCCCCAATAGCATCATCCGCCACGCACCGATCCAGGCCGCCAGCCGCGCGTTGACCAAACTGCCCAGTAAAAACCCAACTGCCGTGGCCCCCATCAGCAAGCCCACCATCGTGGTGTTCATGCCAAAGATGCCTTCGCCCACCACCGGCGCACCGACGAGGTAGGCGTAAAAACCGCCCAATGCGAACACCAGAATGCCGCTATAGGCCCAGAACGCACCAGAGCGCAGCAGCTGAGGATAGGCGCGAAACTGCGCTGCGAAACTGGCCTGTCGGCTGATGTTCGTCTCTGTCAGATCATACCAGCTGAGCGCAAAGACACCCGCCCCCACAAGCGCCAGCAGATAAAACACCGACCGCCAGCCAAAGAAACTGTCCAAAACGCCCCCCAGCGCCGGTGCCAGCAGCGGTGCCAGTGCAATCGCGGCCCCAATCTGGGCAATGCGACGGGCAGCCTCCTGCGGCGGGTAGACATCGCGGACCACCGCGCGGGACAACACCATGCCCGCCACAATGCCCCCCTGTCCCAAACGGAACAGCAGAAAGGTCCAGATATCGCCAGCCAGCGCACAGCCAAGGGAGGCCAACGAAAACACTGCCGTCCCCCACAACACCACCGGACGGCGCCCGAAACGATCAGACAGCGGCCCCATTATCATCTGCAAAACCGCCGAAACCAGCAGGAACCCAGAAACAGACAACGACGCAAACGTGTAGCTGACACCAAAATCCGCCGCGATCCCCCCCAGCGAGGGCAGCAGGATGTTGAGCGACATCACCGACAGAGAGGTCAGCAGGATCAGCGTCAACAGATGCGGTTTGCGGAGGCTTGGCGACATTCTTGGTCCGGATCCTTTGAAAGGGCACACCACCCTGGCTATGGTGAAAATCGGTTAGGCTGAGGATGCGCTCTATTTCTGCTATGCGCCAGATTGGGGCGGTGCAAGGGGCGACACACACTCAAAAGCAGTAAAACACATCAAACAGGCCGACGGCGCGTTTTGAGTTGTCTGATATCACTTTCTCTGCCCAATTTGCGCATCTCTGCACAGCCCTGCACAGATTGACTTGGCCGTCTCTCTCTGGCACTTGGCCCTTTATGCTACGGATCCAAGACATCAGCTATTCCATCGAAGGCCGCCCCCTGTTTGAAGGGGCCAGCGCCACAATTCCCACCGGCCATAAGGTCGGCCTGATTGGCCGCAATGGGGCGGGGAAAACAACGCTTTTCAAACTGATACGCGGCGATCTGCATCTGGATGGCGGATCGATTGACCTGCCCTCGCGGGCGCGCATCGGCGGTGTTGCACAGGAGGTGCCGGGCAATGAGGTGTCGCTGATCGACACGGTTCTGGCCGCCGACACCGAACGCGCCGCCCTGATGGCAGAGGCAGAAACCGCCACCGATCCTGCCCGCATCGCTGAGGTGCAGACGCGGCTGGCCGATATTGACGCCTGGTCGGCAGAGGCGCGCGCCAGCAACATCCTGCGCGGCCTTGGCTTTGATGCGGACGAGCAGCGCATGCCGTGTTCGGCCTTTTCTGGTGGCTGGCGGATGCGGGTGGCGCTGGCTGCGGTGCTGTTTGCCGAACCTGACCTCTTGCTGCTGGATGAACCAACCAACTACCTCGACCTTGAGGGGGCGTTGTGGCTGGAAAACTACCTGACGAAATATCCCCATACGGTGCTGATCATCAGCCACGATCGCGACCTTCTCAATCGCGCAGTCGGGTCGATCCTGCATCTGGAGGGGCGCCAGCTGACCTATTACACTGGCCCCTATGATCAATTCGCCGCGCAGCGTGCAGCGCAGCGTGCGGTACAATCCGCTGCCGCCAAGAAACAAGAGGCGCAGCGCGCCCATTTGCAAAGCTTCGTCGATCGCTTCAAGGCCAAAGCCAGCAAGGCCAAACAGGCGCAAAGCCGGGTGAAGATGCTGGAAAAGATGGAAACCATCCGCGCACCCGAAGATGCGGCGCGCACGGTCTTTACCTTCCCCGACCCCGAACCCCTGTCACCGCCGATTATTTCCACACAGGATGCCAGCGTCGGCTATGATGGCACGCCAGTGCTGCGGCGGCTGAACCTGCGCATTGATCAGGACGACCGGATCGCGCTGTTGGGCAAAAACGGTCAGGGCAAATCCACACTGGCCAAGCTGCTGTCTGACCGGCTGGAGGTGCTGGAGGGCGGGATCAACCGATCCGGCAAGCTGCGCATCGGCTTTTTTGCCCAGCATCAGGTGGATGAACTGCACGTCGATGAAACGCCGCTGCAGCACCTGCAACGGGAACTTCCGGGGCAACATCCCAGCAAGTTGCGGGCGAAACTGGCGGGCTTTGGCCTGATGGCCGAACAGGCAGAAACCGAGGTCGGGCGTCTGTCTGGCGGACAAAAGGCGCGGCTGTCGCTGCTGCTGGCCACCCTGCCCGCGCCGCAGCTGTTGATCCTTGATGAACCGACCAACCACCTGGATATCGAGAGCCGTGAGGCGTTGGTGGAGGCGCTCAGCGCCTATGGCGGTGCGGTGGTGCTGGTCAGCCACGATATGCATCTGCTGTCGATGGTCGCGGATCGCCTGTGGCTGGTCAAAGACGGTGCTGTGACCCCTTATGAGGAGGATCTGCAGGCCTATCGCAAGATGCTGCTGGCCGCAGACACCCCGCCTAAGGCCGAAAAGCCCAAACCCGTAGCCCCCAAACGCGCCAACCGCGATCAAATCCTAGCCCTGCGCGCAGAGGCCCGTAAAGGCGAAGAGCGGATCGAGAAGCTACAGGCGATGGAAGCAAAACTGCAGGAGCGGCTGGCCGACCCGTCGTTGTTTACTGATCGTAAAGACGAAGCTGTCATGTTGCAGAAGAAATACGCCGAACTGAAGGATGCGATGGACCGCGCCGAGGAGCTGTGGATGGAAGCACTGGAACGGCTGGAGGCAGCAGAGACGCAGGGATAAAGGTTGGGTTAGGTCGCTGGGGCATTTTGCCTTTGCATCTGCACCTCCCTTACGTCATCTTCGTCGAACCCCGCCCATCGGCCTTTGAGGACACTTATGGACAGCGCCTTTTTCATCACCGGTTTTGTCACCCTGTTTGTGATCATGGACCCGATCGGTCTGGCGCCGATCTTCATCGCGCTGACCCACGGGATGCCACGCGCCAAACGCCGCGCCATCGGGCTGCGCGCCTGTTTGATTGCCGGCACGCTGCTGTCGCTCTTTGCTCTTGGGGGTGAGGCGGTTCTGGGCTTTGTCGGTATATCGATGCCTGCGTTCCGCATTGCCGGTGGCATACTGTTGTTCCTGACCGCGCTGGACATGCTATTTCAACGCCGCACCAAACGGCGGGAGGATCAGGCAGAGCAGGCCGAAGAGGATGATCATACCGATGATCCTTCGGTCTTCCCCCTCGCCATGCCGCTGATTTCTGGGCCCGGTGCGATTGCCACGGTGATCCTGCTGTCTGGTCAGATCCCCGGTTGGGCCGGTCTGGTGTCGACGCTGACCATCATGTCTCTGGTGCTGATCATCACGCTGGTGCTGTTTTACAGCGCAGAACTGCTGGAAACCGCATTGGGCAAGACAGGCATCACTGTTGTGACCCGCCTGTTGGGCATGCTGCTGGCGGCACTGTCAGTGCAGTTCGTGCTGGACGGGCTGAAAGATTTCGGTTTTGTCGGCTAAGGATCTCCCCTTAGCCTCTATTTCCTTCAAACGCTTCAGCCCTTCGGGCCAGCCCGCATTGCCTCGATCAGTTTGCTCATGTCACTGGGCAGCGGCGCTTCAAAGCGCATTTCCTCACTGGTCACCGGATGCACAAAGCCCAACACAGCCGCATGCAGCGCCTGACGGGGGAAATCTTTGGCCGCGGTGACACCACGAATGCCCAGCGTCTTTTCCGACAGTTTGCGCCGCCCACCATAGGTCTGATCACCAATCAGCGAATGGCCTGCATGGGACAGATGCACGCGGATCTGGTGGGTGCGGCCGGTTTCCAGCCAGCATTCGACCAGAGCCGCGACCTCTGGGGTTCCAAACGCCTCGACAATGCGCACGCGGGTCACGGCGTGACGCCCGCCTTCAAACAACACCGCCTGACGCTGGCGGTCGGTTTTATGCCGCGCCAGCTGGGTGGTGATTTTCATGATATTTCCCGGCTCAAAGTTCACACCTTTGACGCCGCGCACGCGCGGGTCATTCGCATCCGGCACACCGTAGCAGACCGCCTGATAATACCGTTCCACGGTGTGTTTTTCAAACTGCGCCGCCAGACCGTGGTGGGCCTTGTCAGATTTTGCCACCACCAACAGGCCGCTGGTGTCCTTGTCGATCCGGTGCACAATGCCCGGACGTTTTGATCCCCCCACACCCGACAGCGTGTCCCCACAGTGATGCAGCAACGCATTGACCAGAGTGCCCGACGGCGTGCCAGGGGCCGGGTGCACCACCATCCCGACAGGTTTATTGATGACGATCAGATCGTCATCCTCAAAAATCACCTCCAGCGGGATGTCTTCGGGACCGATATGGCTGTCCTCGGCCTGAGGAATGCGGATCTCGATCACGTCCCCCTCTGCCACACGGCCTTTGGGATCTGTCAGCGCCTCACCACTGCGGGTGACCATCCCATCAGCCATCAGTTTCGCCAGACGGGTGCGTGACAGCGAAGCTTCGGCTGGCACATCACGCGAAAGCGCCTTATCAAGGCGTTTGGGCGGGTCCGCCTGAATGGTGACGGAAAGCTGCGTGAGCGACATGGATAACCCCCAAGAGCCAGAGACAAACGAGACACCCGCGGCAGAGCTGCCGGCAGACCTGAAGGTCCTGCGCCTGTTGGTCACAGGGCTGACGGGCACGATGATTGTCGGGCTTTTAGTGCTGATCGCGGTGATTGTCATCCGCTTCAACGATAAATCCTTGGATTTCCCTGAAACGCTGGTGCTGCCCGACGGTGTGCGCGCCGAGGCCTACACCCAGACCAAGCGCTGGCAGGCGGTGGTGACAGAAGATGACCGCGTGCTGATCTACAGCCGCGACACCGGCAAGCTGAGCCAAGTGATCGAACTGCAGCAGGGTGAGATAAAATAGCTCGGGCGTCAGCCCGAGCCGCGCCTGACCTTCCCCCCGGGAAGGCGCATTTGCGATGTCATTACTACTAACGCAAGACATTTCTTGTTGAGCGCCCTTTCAAGTCACAAAGGTTTTCAAGCGCCTCCCCAAGGTCAGGCGCGCCTCGCGCCCAAAAAAAACGCCCACCGATTGGCGGGCGTTCTGATGTCTTAAACTCGCAAAATCCTCACGGGATGTAATCCACCGGCGCGAAGCTTTCGGCGCGGGCGCGTTCCCAGCGCTTCATGTAGCCACCGCCCACATCCTCGTTCCGCAACAGGAAGCCCTGCGGCAGGTAGGGATAAACCTCATGGCCTGTCTTCATATCGCCGTCCTTTTCGCGGATCAGCAGGTGGTGGGGCAGAAATTCACTGGGATGTTCCAGACCCGCCGCACCGGTCATTTCGGCCAGCGCATGCATGGTGTTTTTGTGGAAACGGTAGACCCGTTCCGATTTCGTCGGCACGTTCAGCGCCCGTGCCCGTAGCGGATCCTGCGTGGCGACACCCACGGGACAGTGGTTGGTGTGGCAAGCCTGCGCCTGAATACAGCCGATAGAGAACATGTAGCCACGGGCCGAATTCGCCCAATCTGCCCCCAGCGCAATGATACGGGCCAGATCAAAGGCTGACACGATCTTACCCGAGGCGCCGATTTTCAGGCGGTGGCGCAGGTTCACCCCGCGCAGGGTGTTGTGGGCAAACGTCAGACCCTCTGTCAGCGGCATGCCGAGGTGATCAGCAAATTCCACTGGCGCGGCACCTGTCCCGCCCTCTTTGCCGTCGATCACGATAAAATCGGGCACAATATCTGTTTCCAGCATCGCCTTCACCAGACACATAAATTCCCGACGGTGGCCGATACACATCTTCAACCCCACCGGCTTGCCCCCGGACAGATCGCGCAGGCGGGCGATGAACTGACACAGCTCAATCGGGGTTTCAAATTCGGGGTGACGCGCGGGCGACACGCAGTCCTTGCCCATCGGGACATCGCGTGCCTCGGCAATCTCTGGCGTGATCTTGGCCGCGGGCAGAACGCCGCCGTGACCCGGTTTGGCGCCCTGACTGAGCTTCACCTCGATCATCTTCACTTGCGGGTTGGCCACAACCTTGGTGAATTTATCAGGGTCAAAGCGCCCTTCTTCAGTGCGGCAACCGAAATAGCCCGACCCGATCTGATAAATCAGATCGCCGCCACCTTCTTTGTGGTACCGACTGATTCCGCCTTCGCCGGTGGTATGGGCAAAGCCGCCCTTCTTTGCACCGGTGTTCAGCGCCAGAATGGCATTCGGCGATAGCGCGCCAAAACTCATGCCAGAGATGTTGTAGATCGACGCCTCATAGGGCTGTTTGCATTCCGGCCCGCCGACGGTGATGCGGAAATCCTCATCCTTGATGTCCTTAGGTGCGACCGAGTGCGTGATCCACTGATAGCCTGAATCATAAACGCGCTGGCGGGTGCCAAAGGCGCGTTTATCCTCGACCCCTTTGGCGCGTTGGTAAATCAGCGAACGGGCATCGCGCGAAAATGGTTCTTCGTCCTGATCGCTTTCGATCAGGTATTGGCGAATCTCGGGGCGGATCCCTTCGAACAGGAACCGCATATGGCCGATGACCGGATAGTTGCGCAGCACCGCATGGCGCGCCTGCATCAGATCATGCACCCCAAGAATACTCAGGAAGGCAAAAAACAGGAACGGCAGCAGGAACCACACATTGAAGATCGCCGCCAAGAGTGACAGCGCCGTCAGCGCCACGACGATTGAAAAAACGAGAAAACGTCCCATCACGTTTGTCCTTTGCTAGAAGCCCCGAACAGAAAACACTGCTGGGCACATTGCTGAGGAACTGCAACTAACGGGCCATGCCGCGCGACAAGGCGTGACAGAAAGGTGTTGATGCTGTGTTCCAAGCGACTGCGAGTCGTAGAAATACGACCCCCTAAGTGACGCAACGTAGCGCGACGGTTCGCGACATTAAAGGCGCTAACGACAATGCATGCCTCTTTTCTGGGCACAAATTCGTGAGAGCATTCAAGGGCTTTATCTCACCATAAGCTGAACCTATAGCGGCTTGGGGCATCGGATCAGAGTGTCAGTTTAAACACCGGTGATCAGCGATTGGCCCGCGCCAGCATCGCCACCGCGGCCAGCCCCACCAGCACCACCAGAATCGCCGCAGGTGACGCATCGCCGAGGTTTTCCAGTGACGCCTGTTCATGCACTCGTGTCGCCAACGTGTCGAAATTGAACGGGCGCAGCAACAGCGTGGCGGGCAGTTCCTTCACCGCATCCACAAACACCAATAGCAGTGCCGACCCGACAGAGCCGCGGATCAGCGGCGCATAGATCTGACGCAGCACCTGTCCTTTGGTGCGGCCCAGCGACCGTGCCGCCATCGGCAGGCTGGGCGACACCCGCCCCATCGCCGCATCCGCAGCCCCCTGCGCAATGGCAAAGAAACGCACACCATAGGCAAAGATCAGCGCCACCGCTGATCCCGTCAGCACCAGCCCGATGTCTACGCCGGTTGCGGCCTCGATCAGATCAGCCATCCAGTTGTCAAAGGCCGCCAGCGGGATCAGGATCCCAACGCCCAGCACCGCACCGGGGGCCGCGTAGCCAATGGTGGTGACCGGCAACAACAGACGCGGCAGGCTGCGGCCCGACAAGCGCACGCCGTAAACCATAAAGACCGCCGCCAGCACCGTCAGCACCGCCGCGATGCCACCGACATACAGCGTGTTCCAAAGTGCGGCATAAAGGGCTGGGTCCTGCCACACCTCTGCATTGCGCAATGCATGGTGCAAAATCACCCCAACAGGCATGGCAAAGCCGATCAGGAACGGCAGAGCGCAGAGCGCCATCGCTCCCCAGCCCACCGCGCCCGACAAAGCCACAGGCGTAACCGAACGGTGGCGGCCGGACATGGCAAAGAACCGGGTCTTGCGGCGGCTGACCTTTTCCATCGTGACCAAGAAGATCACCAGAACCAGCACCACAGACGCCAGCTGCGCTGCACCGCCTGCGTTGTTGCTTTCCAGCCAGACGGTGAAAATACCAGTGGTCAGGGTCTGCACGGCAAAATAATCCACGGTGCCGAAATCATTCACAGTTTCCATCATCGCGATCGCCATTCCAGCGGCAATCGCCGGACGCGCCAGCGGCAGACCAACACGGAAAAACCGTCCCCAAGCGTTTGAGCCGAGCGAACGCGCCACCTCCTCGGTTGCGGCGGATTGCTCGCGGAACGCTTGGCGCGCCAAGAGGTAAACATAGGGGTAAAGCGCAGCACCCAGCACAATCACCGCCGCGCCGAAGCTGCGAATTTCAGGGAACCAGTAGTCACGCGAGGTCTTCCACCCCATTAGCCCGCGCAGCCATGTTTGTACCGGACCTGCGTATTCCAGCAGATCAACCAGCGCATAGGCTCCCACATAGGCCGGGATCGCCAGTGGCAAAAGTAGCAGCCATTCCAGCCAGCCAGACAGCGGAAAGCGGTAGCGCGAAATCAGCCATGCGGTCACGGTGCCCATCACACCGGCCAGCGCACCGACACAGATCATCAGCGCCAGCGTCGTGCGCATGTAGCGTGGCAGCGTAGTGGAAATTAGGTGCGGCCAGATATTGTCGGTGGGGTTAAAGGCAATCCACACCACCGCCACAATCGGCATCAACACCAGCGCCGCAATCAGCGCCGCGCCCAGCGACCACGGGTTCATCCGCCAGAACGAACGACATTTGGGGGCGGCGGAGGGCGACGGGCGCGAGGAATGAGCAGTGCTGTCGGTCATGCCGCCCCCTTTGCCTGAAAGCAGTTTATCTGTCCAGAAAAGACCTTATACTGCGTCATCAAACCCTACTGCGGCACCCTGCCGTGACCCCGCTGACAGTATTTGAGGAAATCGATGCACGTCGTCCTACACGCTGGCGCCCACAATACCGACGACGAACGACTGGTCCGTTGTCTGCTGAAGAACCGCGATGCTTTCCACAAACGTGGCATCAGCGTGCCGCGCCCGACCGCCTATCGCCGCTTGATTCGTGATCTGTTGCAGACGATGGATCAGGGCCCACTGGCCGAGGATGCGCATGACAGACTGCTGCATGACATTTTAGAGGGTGCGGATGATCCCGACCGCATTCTGTTTTCCAACGAAAACTTCTTCTCTGTGCCTAAGGTGGCGATCAACAAGGGGGTGATCTACCCCGGTGCAGAGGTGCGGCTGGCCCGATTCTGCACGTTGTTTCAGCACGATCAGGTCGAACTGTTTCTGGCGATCCGCAATCCGGCAACCTTTCTACCGGCGGTTTTTGCACAGGCGCCAACGCCGGATTTTCTGGACTTCATGGGCGGCGCAGATCCCCGGCACCTGCGCTGGAGCGAGTTGATCAACCGCCTGCGCAGCCATGTGCCAGAGGCGCAGATCCATGTCTGGTGCAATGAGGACACCCCGCTGCTGTGGGCGCAACTGGTGCGTGACATGGCGGGGTTGGAACATAACGAAAAGATTGTGGGCGGGTTTGATCTGTTGACAGAAATCATGAGCGGTGAAGGCATGAAACGCTTCCGCGCCTATCTGAAACAGCATCCCAATATGAATGAAATCCAGAAGCGCCGCGTGATCGCTGCCTTCCTCGACAAATTCGCGCTGGATGACGAGCTGGAAGAAGAGATCGACCTGCCCGGCTGGAATGACAGCATGCTGGACACGTTGAGTGAGATTTACGACGAAGACGTCTATGACATCTCGCGCATCCAAGGCGTAACACTGGTTGAGCCTTGAGGTTTAGCCCTGCGACAACACCACGCCACCGGCAACGCTAGATATTCAGCGACAGTTGCGCATCGGCGCGTTTGCCGGTGATTGCCTCCACCGAGTGTTGCAACCGCTCCTCTGCCAGCAGAACCACCTCCGCTGCGGCGCGTGCATCCTCGCCTGCATCATGGTGGTGAAACTCAAGGCCCAGCGCCTCTTTCAGATGACCCAAGCCGTGACCGCCATTCCCACGAAACTCTGGGAAGGCCTTGCGGGCGATTTTCACACTGTCGGCCCAGATCAGCCGTGGCACAGGCAGCCCCGCCAGCGTGCAGGCTTCATTGATTGCCTTTTCGTCAAAACCACTATGCTGAATGATCAATTCGCCACGCAGAAACGGTAAGAGGCGCGCCCAAGCCTGCGCAAAGGTGGGCGCACCGCGTACGGTTTCGGCATTGATGCCGGTAAGCTGGATATTGAAAGCGGCAAAATCCTCGCGCGGGTCGATATAGGTGGCAAACGTCTGCATCCCCCCGTCAAGACCCACACAGGCCAGACCGATCTGGCTGATGCTGCCACGGTTACGGTTGGCGGTTTCCACGTCCAGCGCGATGAAACGGAACGCCCCTTTGGGCAGCGGGTGATCAGGCAGGAAGGTCATAGGCGCCAAAATGGGCAGAAGCGGTGGCAGGGGCAAGTCGAAAGCGATTATACTACGGGCCAAGACCGGTCGGCGGGTGCCAACGCCTGATCACGTGCCACTTTCCTTTGCCAGTGCCACAGGTTCGCTCTGCCACTATTGTCGACCAGCACAGATCAACAGATGAAAACCAAGCTCACAATCATTGCAGGGCGCCCCCTACTGACCCTCATGCGCACAAATGTGACGCCCCCTTCTGCCCATCGCTGAGCGTTCCAGCTAAGGGCATGCGTTGGCTGATGACATACAGGGGCTGACGCGGTGGTGAGTATTGAAGCCCATATATTCGTAGCAATCGTCGTCTGCCTGCGCACTTGTTTTGGCTCTTTTACTCTGGAATGATCCTTCCAGCGCCTTGCCGCTTTCCACCCTGCGGTGCAGCCGGAAACGTCATGTCCAATCCATCCAAGGATGCCGCCCCATGCCTACAGATTTCCGCAACTGCAAGAAATTCGCCACCGTCCACGGCAAACAGATGGCCTATATTGAGGCCGGCACAGGCGACCCGATCGTCTTTCTTCATGGCAACCCGACCTCGTCCTACCTGTGGCGCAATGTCATGCCGCACCTGAGTGGGATGGGCCGTCTGATTGCGCCGGATCTGATTGGCATGGGGGATAGCGACAAACTGGAAAAGAGTGGGCCAGGCAGCTACACCTTCTTGCAGCATCGCGACTACCTCTACGCCCTGCTGGATCAGCTGGGCGTGCATGATAACGTGACGCTGGTTATTCACGACTGGGGCTCTGCCCTTGGGTTTCACTGGGCGCATACCTATACCGACCGCGTCAAAGGTATCGCCTTTATGGAGGGGATCGTCGCACCTGTGCCCAGCTGGGACGCCTTCCCCGCCGCAGCGCGTCCGATTTTTGAGGCCATGCGCTCCCCCGCAGGGGAAGAGATGATCCTAGAGAACAACACCTTCGTCGCGGCGATCCTGCCCGGGTCCATCCTGCGCGATCTGAGCGAGGAAGAAATGGCCGAATACCGCCGCCCCTTCCTGAACAAGGGTGAGGATCGTCGCCCCACCCTGACATGGCCGCGCCAGATCCCGATCGAGGGCACGCCAGCGGATGTGGCAGAGATTGTCGGCGCCTATTCCGCATGGCTATGCGAAACGCCACTGCCCAAACTGTTCGTGAACGCTGAACCCGGCGCACTGATCGCCGGTCCCGTACGCGACTATGTCCGCAGCTTCCCCAACCTGTCTGAAGTGACCGTGGCCGGCAGCCACTTCATCCAAGAAGACAGCCCGGATGAGATCGGCACCGCAGTGAAGGAGTGGCTGGCGGGGCTCTAGGCTACGCCTGCATGAAAGAAGAAAGCCGCCCCGCAATGGGACGGCTTTCGAGACTATGGCTGGGGGGCAAGATCAGATCTGATCAGGCCATGCAGGCTTAGACCATGCCCAGCGCTTCTTTGTACATTTCCATCACCGCTTCTTCTTCGGCGATGTCGTCCTTGTCGCGTTTGCGCAGGGCGATCAGTTTGCGCATCACCTTGGTGTCGTAGCCGCGACCTTTGGCTTCGGCCATCACCTCTTTCTGGTGATCGGCGATGTCTTTCTTTTCCATCTCCAGACGCTCGAACCGTTCGATGAACTGGCGCAGTTCGTCCGCAGTGACGCGGTAGCTGGAGTCTTTGTCTTGTTTGTAGTCTTGTTCTTCCATGGCGCTCATCTCCATTTGCTTTGCCCTTCCCTAGCGCCCCTGTGTCGCCCCCGCAAGGGGCAGCAGGGTGCAGGCGGCCCACGCCTGCGAAAATGCGCCACGTTGCCAAGGCGCATGGGATCGGCTAGGCCATCGCCAACATCTGCTGAGGGAAGGACCGCGAGAGCATGACTTGGTTAATTTGGAGTGGCGCCGCGTTGGCAGTTGCAGGGCTGTTCGGCCTGTTCTGGTGCATCCTGAAAGTGGCCGGCGCGAAAAAAGCGGGCCTTAACGATGAAGAGATGCGCGATGCGTTGAAAAAGATCGTGCCGCTCAACATGGCGGCCCTCTTGTTGTCAGTCTTTGGGCTGATGATGGTGGTGATGGGGATCTTCCTCGGCTGAGGCAGACCCCCGATCAGACAAATGCCTCAAACCGGCATATTGTCGAAATAGTCTTCGTCCAGATCATCGGCCTGCGTGGTACTGGCGGATGCTGTGCCAGCGCGCGCGCGCATCCCTGTCTCCAGCCGGATCGCCAGCGTGCGCAGATCCTGAACAAGGCTGCGGATATCGCGTGCAGGCGTCGTGGCCAGAACATCAGACAGCGGGGCATCTCCGCCTGTCAGCAGTGTGTCTACGGTGTATTTCATGTCTTCCTCCCATGAAAAGGCCAGTGCGTGCTGGCCTGTGGTGCAATCTTACCGCTCTTTTGTGCGCTGGCCAGTGTTTTCCCATATTTGCCCGGCCTGTTTGGCACAGGTGCGACGCGCCCCTCATCGCCGCGCTTTGAAAACAGGCCTGTTTGCCGCCAAGGCTAGTGGCTGGCGGCGCAGCCCGCACAAAATGGGGTGTCGGGTAACAGGTCCAGACGTTCTGTCGCCACTTCGTCACCGCAGCGCACGCAATAGCCATATTCACCCTCACGCACGCGTTTCAGGGCGGCACGGATGCGGCGGATCTCCTCCTGACCGGCGTGGCCCAGGCCTTCGCGCACCTCATCGCCTTCACGCTCCACCGCAGCTTCATCCCAATCCTTGGAATGAGGTTTGTCGAGCGAGTCTTCGATTTTGTGCAAACGACTGTCCAGTTCACCAAGACGGCAAAGCAACTGGTCACGGCGGGTTTCAAGCGGGGTCATAGCGTATGTCCTTCTTATTCGGACAAGGAGTATCTTGCCCTTTATTATTATGACGCATCCCCCGATATGACGCCTTGATACATATCAACAGCCGTCATGCAGCAAAGCAGGGCTTGAAACACATTCGCAATTTAATATATATTTTCCAACGAACAGGACCACGCATAAGGACGCCATGCCATGACACCCGCTGTCACCGCCTTTTTCGACGACGCCACCAACACCATTTCCTATGTCGTGCGCGACCCAGCCGGCACCGCAGCGGCGGTGATCGACAGTGTGCTGGATTTTGATTATGCCTCTGGCCGCACCGACACTGCCTCAGCAGATGCCGTCATCGCTTTTGTCGAACGTGAAGGGCTGGAGGTGCAGTGGCTGCTAGAAACCCACGTCCACGCCGACCACCTAAGCGCCGCCCCTTATCTACAGGAACGGCTGGGTGGCAAGATCGGTATTGGTGATCAGATCAAGATTGTGCAGGACACCTTCGGTAAAGTTTTCAACGAAGGCACCCAGTTTCAGCGCGACGGCAGCCAATTTGACAAACTGTTTGTCGAAGGCGACAGCATCCACATCGGGCAGATGCGTCTGGACGTGCTGCACACCCCCGGTCACACGCCTGCCTGTCTGACCTATGTGGTGGGCGATGCCGCCTTTGTCGGCGACACGCTGTTCATGCCTGACTTTGGCACCGCGCGCTGCGACTTCCCCGGCGGCTCGTCCCAAGTTCTCTATCAGTCGATTCAGAAGATCCTTGCCCTTCCCGACGACACTCGGATTTTCGTCGGCCACGATTACAAGGCACCGGGGCGTGAGGATTATGCGTGGGAAACCACCGTCGGCGAACAGAAGGCGCGCAACATCCACGTCGGTGCCGGCGCCGCGCAGGACGAGTTCGTCAAGATGCGCGATGAACGCGATGCGCAACTGGCGATGCCGAAACTGATCATCCCGTCGCTACAGGTGAACATGCGCGCCGGTCAGATGCCGGAGCCGGATGAACAGGGCGACGTCTTCCTGAAGGTTCCGGTGAACAAGCTGTAAGAGTCTAACGCCACTCACCCGCAGGCTCGGGGCAAATTTGCACCGACCCTGCGCGCCCTCTGTATCACATGCGAACTGTGCAGGGGCCGTAAAACAAAATAACATCCAGAAAGGAAACGCGATGTTAAGCTCACTTCCCGCAGATTGGATCTGGGGGCTGATCGGCGGTATCGTCATCGGCCTTGGCGGGGCGGTCTACCTCTTGGCCAACGGCCGCATCATGGGCGCCAGTGGCATAATCGGCGGATTGGTCGATCGCACTGGCTGGTCGTCTGGCGCAGAAAGACTGACGTTTCTGATCGGCGTCTTTGCCCTGCCGGTGCTGCTGATCCCGTTCGTGGGCACTGTTGATACCCATATCACCGACAACTGGCTGGTGATCATCGCCGCCGGTCTTTTGGTCGGCGTTGGCACCCGCATGGCCAATGGCTGCACCTCTGGTCATGGGGTTTGCGGTATCTCGCGCCTGTCGCTGCGCGGCATTGTGGCCACCGTGTTCTACATCATGGCGGGCGGCCTGACCGTCATTTTGTTCCGTCACATTCTGGGGGTGATCTGATGCGCCTGCTCTTTTCATTTATTGCCGGTGGGCTGTTTGGCACTGGCCTCTACCTATCCGGCATGACCGACACCACCAAGGTTCAGGGCTGGCTGGATATCTTTGGTGACTGGGACCCGACGCTGGCCTTTGTGATGGGGGGGGCAATCCTGCCGATGACGGTCGCGTGGTTGCTGGTTCCGGGCCGCACGCCACTGGTTGGCGGCGCTTTCCCCACCCCACCCGAGCCGAAGCTGGGCCGCAACCTCGTCCTTGGCTCTGTTATGTTTGGGGCCGGTTGGGGACTGGCTGGCCTGTGCCCTGGCCCAGCGATTGCGTCGCTGTCTTATGGTGGCTCAGGCGGCGTGATCTTTGTGCTGGCGATGGTGGCAGGCATGGCGATTGCACCGCGCGTGCGCCAAACACTGGACAGCGCGGTTCCGGCAGAATAAGGCTGAGCGCATGGATATTCGTCAAATCACCCCCCGCTATAGCGTATCGCCGCAGATCAACCCCTCCGACCTGCCCGCCATCAAGGCGGCTGGCTTTAGCAAGGTGATCTGCAACCGCCCCGATGCCGAAAACCCGCCCAGCCATCAGGCCGCAGCCATGGCCGAGGCCGCCGCGGCGGCAGGCATTGAATTTGAGGTGCTGGAGTTGACCCACCAGACCATGACACCTGAAAACGTGGCCAAACAGTTTGCAATGGTCGATGCCGCAGCCGACGGTCCGGTTCTGGCCTACTGCGCCTCTGGCACCCGCTGCACAGTTGTCTGGGCGCTCAGTCAGGCTGGCAAGGCGTCGGCAGATGACATCCTCGGCACTGCGGCCGAGGCAGGCTATATGCTGGAACAACTGCGCCCGCATCTGGAAGGCTGATGTTCGCTGACATCGCGTGACCAAGGGCGGCCTTTCGGGGCCGCTCTTTGCGTTTGTAGGGCGCACTCCGCTCTTGCCTGAAGCCCGCCCTCGCCCCATATCTGGGGTATGTTGAAATTTGCCCCGATCCTCCTTGCCATCCTCTATGCCTTGGCGATGTACCGCTTTTCCGCGTGGCGCACTGCGCGGGAACTGAACGAACAATCGACCGAGCTGATGGATCCCAAGATGCGCCTGCTGACCGATCGTATGGCCGCAGCGCTGGAGCTGGACCGCATCAAGGTGCACATCTATGAGATCGATCCGGTAAACGGTCTGGCCGCACCGGACGGACGGATTTTCATCACCCGTGGATTTTATCGCAAATTTCAGAACGGCGAGGTTACCGGCGAAGAGCTGGCCAGTGTGATCGCCCATGAGTTGGGCCATGTGGCTCTGGGCCATTCGCGCCGCCGGATGATTGATTTTTCCGGCCAGAACGCCCTGCGCACCGCCTTGGCGATGGTTTTGTCACGCTTCATCCCCGGTGTCGGCGCAATGATTGCCAACACGCTGACCACACTCCTTGCCGCCCGGCTGTCGCGCAGTGATGAATATGAGGCCGATGAATACGCCGCCGCCCTGCTGACCAAATCGGGCATTGGCACTGCAGGTCAGAAATCCCTGTTTCAGAAGCTGGAGGTGCTGACCAAAGGCGCTGGCAACGGCACCCCCGCGTGGCTGCTAAGCCATCCCAAGACCACAGAGCGGATCAAGGCGATCGAAGCGCTAGAAGCGAAATGGGGCGTTGAGGCTTAAGCGATCTTTTTCTATTTCCTTCAGAGTATTGGAAGGCGCAGATAATGTATTATCCCAGCGCTTTGCCCAGCCGAGGCAGCCGCGCCTTTTTCATCAGGGCGCGGGTTGCCCACGGCTCCCCCGACAGGCGTTCGGCGGTTTCGCGGACCTGTTCGACCACATCGGCCATAATACCCGGATGCGCCTGAGTTAAACCATGCAGGAAGCCATCAGGGTCCTGTCGCGCCAGCCCCTCTTCGGCCAGAATGTGACGCGGGAAGTCCTTGGCATTCATGGTGATCAGCAGGTCCGCAGATCCAGAGATTGCAGCGGCCAGAACATGTGTATCAGCGGGATCGGGCAGATACAGGCGATCCTCTAGCGAGGGCGGCCATGTCACCGCTGCCTTGGGCCATGCCGCGGAGAGAAGCGCGGCCTCCCCCCGCGCCTGCGCCTCACCCTCGGGGCCCAGTTTGCGCGCAGCACGCGCCCATTCCTCTAAAATCCGATCTGACCAGAGCGGCGTGAACAGCCCCGCACGTGCGGCACCAAGCAGCACCTCCCGCATCACGGTGGGGTAGATCACGCAGGTGTCCAGCAGAACCTTCATGCGCGGTCAGAGGCGGAAGAACAGCGATTTCAGGTAGCCGCTTTCTGCCAGTTGCGGCATCAGCGGGTGATCCGGCCCGGCAAAGCCCGAATGCAACAGCTGCGACGCGCGCCCCGCACGACCAAGGCCGCGCAGACAGGCGACACGGAACTTGTTCACATCTGCGGCATGGGAACAGGAACACAGGCCCAGATAGCCGCCCTGCCGCACCAATGGTGCCGCCAGACGGGCGATACGTTCATAGGCGCGCAGGCCTGCCTCCAGCGCTTGTTTGTTCGGGGCAAACGCAGGTGGGTCACAGATCACCACGTCAAAGGTTTCGCCCTCTTCCCCCAGTTTGGAGAGGGTGTCAAACGCATCGCCTTTGCGCGTGGCAAAGCGGTCGTCAAACCCTGCCGCCTTCGCACCAGCCTCAGCCAGTTCCAGCGCGGCAGCGGATCCATCCACCGCCAGCGCCGAGGCGGCGCCACCAGCAAGGGCTGCCAGAGAGAACCCGCCAACATGAGAAAACACATCCAACACCTTGGCATCGCGCGACAGGGATGCGGCAAAGGCATGGTTCGGACGCTGGTCAAAAAACAGACCAGTTTTTTGACCGCCCGTCAGGTCGGCCATATAGATCGCGCCGTTCATCGGCACCTGTACCGGCGCATCAGGGGCGGTGCCGGTGGTGGTCGCAGTGACATCATCCAGCCCCTCAAGGCTACGGGCGCGGCCCGAAGCGTTCTTGATCACGTTTTTGACGCCAGTGGTGGCGATCAGCGCCGCCTCCAGCGCGTCAAAATGCGCATCGGCCCAGGCGGCGTTTGGTTGCACCACGGCAGTTTCGCCAAAGCGGTCAATGATCACGCCCGGCAGGCCGTCGGCCTCTGCATGCACAAGGCGGTAGAATGGATCGGCGTAAAGGCGGGATCGCATATCCAGCGCCTTGCCGATACGGGTGGCAAACCACGACTGATCAATCACCGCATTTGGATTGCGGTCCAGCATACGACCGAAAATCTTTGAGTTGGGGTTCACCGCCACCAGACCCAAGGGGGTGTGATCAGACTCTTCCAATACGGCAAGAGAGCCTGCCGCCAGTTTTTTGGTGCGGCGGTCGGTTACAAGTTCATTGTCATAAACCCAAGGGAAGCCGCGGCGAATGGCGCGGGCATTGGCTTTGGGTTTAAGGCGGATCACGGAATAAGAGGGCGCTGTCATGGCGCCCTCTTACCTGTGTTTGATCTATTGCGAAAGACCTGTTGGTCCTGTGTCCTCTTCAAAGGCGCACTGCGTCCTCGCCAGCGGGGACGATGTTCACTTCCAGCCCGTTCACCAGTTCGGTGATCTGCGACTGCACCGAACCCGGCTGGGTCAGTTCCTGCTGGATCACATTGGCCAGATGGCGGGTGATGCGGACCTTTTGACCGCGGCCCTGATGCTCGGCCTGAATGGCCTTACTGCCGCCAAAACCACGCAGGTCGGCACTGATCTCACGGGGGGGCACAAGGATGGCGCCGGTTGTGGGATTGCGCACGGTCATATCAAAGGTGATCGAATGCACTCCGCCAACGGTATAACGGGTTTTTTCGGTCATACCGTGGAAGCGTTTGACGTCGATATCAACGATCACCGGCAGGGCGCCATCCACAGTATCAGCCTGAACGCGCTGCACCGAGGATTGGAAGATGCGCGCAACCTGTGCATGGCGATCGCCGATCGGTTCACCGCGCCAGACAATATCGCCAAGGGGGTAATACACGTTTGCCTCGGACACGCGCAGTTCGCGCGATACTTTGATGTTGTAGTCTGCAACGGTCACGCTTTGTGTGACAGGTGCTGCCAGTTGCGGCAGGTCAATCGGTGCGTTCCGGCTGGCGGTATCCACAGTGGCACAGGCCGAAAGGCCAAAACCAAAAGCAATCAGTGCTGCGAGTCCAAAGTTTTTCATCTGCCTACTCCTCAGGGCGTCCCCTGCCCTTTGTTGTGATTTGTCTAAAAATTGACAGGCAATTCAGGCGCAAATGGGGCACCTTCTAGACCTTCGCTGGGTGTTTTCGTATCCAGATCATGCCGACAGATTGGGCCCGTACGGGTGAGATTATTTTTCTGTATGAATGGTTGAATTGTTAACGCTAACATGACATATCTTCCGCAACGGTGCGCAGTGCCCAGACGCGCCAAGGAAGCAAGAGGATCCCATGCCCCAGCTGAACGATACCGTCGCAAGGGTCACAGACCGTATCCGTGAACGCAGCCAGCAGAGCCGCACAACCTATCTGTCACGCATGGCACAGGCGGCGGAGGAAGGCACGCGCCGTGCCCATTTGACTTGCGGCAATCAGGCCCACGCCTATGCCGCAATGGGCGATGATCAGGCGCGGCTGGCCGACGGGCGCACGCCCAACATTGGCATTGTCACCGCCTATAATGACATGCTGTCGGCGCATCAGCCCTTTGAACGCTTCCCCGATCTGATCCGCGCCACCGCGCGTGAAAACGGTGCCACCGCGCAGGTGGCAGGCGGCGTGCCTGCAATGTGCGATGGCGTCACGCAGGGACAGGTGGGAATGGAACTGTCGCTGTTTTCCCGCGACGTGATTGCGTTGGCCACCGGTGTGGCACTGAGCCACAACACTTTTGACACCGCACTCTATCTGGGCGTCTGTGACAAGATCGTGCCGGGTCTGATCATCGGTGCCGCCACCTTTGGTTATATTCCTGGTGTTTTCCTCCCTGCGGGACCGATGACGTCCGGTCTGCCGAATGATGAAAAAGCCCGCGTGCGCAAGGAATTTGCCCAAGGCAACGTGAGCCGAGATGAGCTGATGAAGGCCGAGATGGCCAGCTACCACGGCCCCGGCACCTGCACATTCTACGGCACTGCAAACTCCAACCAGATGCTAATGGAATTTATGGGGTTACACCTGCCCGGCGCTTCTTTCGTCAATCCCAACACACCGCTGCGCGATGCGCTGACTGTTGCAGGCACAGAGGCCGCCCTGGCCAATACCGCGCTGGGAAATGACTACCGTCCGGTGTCGCAGATCCTTGATGAACGGGCCTTTGTGAACGGCATTGTGGGTCTGATGGCGACGGGGGGATCCACGAACCTTGTCCTGCATTTGCCCGCGATGGCGCGGGCGGCGGGCGTTTTGTTGACGCTGGAGGATTTCGACGAACTGTCCAGCGCAACGCCCCTCTTGGCAAAGGTCTATCCAAACGGTCTGGCGGATGTGAACCACTTCCACGCCGCTGGTGGTCTGGGATATATGATCGGACAGCTGCTAGAGGCCGGGCTGCTGCATGAGGATGTGAAAACCACTGCGGGTGACGGGTTGAACCGCTATACGCAGGAACCAAAGCTGCATGACGGGCGGGTGGCCTATGAACCCGGCCCCCGTGACAGTCTGAACGCCAAGATCCTGCGCCCTGCCAGCGATCCCTTCAAGCCCTCGGGGGGGCTAAAGCAGCTGCAGGGCAATCTGGGACGCGGCATTATGAAAGTGTCGGCCGTCGCGCCTGACCTGCATGTGGTAGAGGCTAAGGCGCGGGTGTTTGAAGATCAGGCAGCGGTTAAGGCAGCGTTTCAAAAAGGTGAATTTACCGAAGACACCGTTGTTGTTGTCCGTTTCCAAGGTCCCAGCGCCAATGGCATGCCCGAACTTCACAATCTGACGCCGACCCTCGCTGTCCTCCTCGATCGCGGACTAAAAGTAGCGCTGGTCACTGACGGGCGCATGTCCGGTGCCTCCGGAAAGGTGCCCGCCGCCATTCATGTCAGCCCCGAAGCCCTGGGCGCCGGTCCGCTCAGCAGGGTGCAGGATGGCGATCTGATCCGTGTGGATGCGACGGCGGGAACCCTTGATAACCTGACCGCAGGTTTTGAGGATCGCCCTGCCCGCGCGCCGGACCTCAGTAACAATGGCCACGGCATCGGGCGCGAATTGTTCGCCCCCTTCCGCCAGTTGGTCGGTAATGCCGAAGACGGCGCAGGCGTTGTTGTCTGAATAAGAGGATCAAGAGTTATGACACCCGAAGCAGCCAGCACTTTCACCGAACACCTCTGCCGCACCGCGCCTGTGATCCCTGTTCTGGTGGTCGAGACTGCGAACTATGCCGCTGATCTGGCCCGTGCACTGGTCGCAGGTGGCCTGCCGGTGCTGGAGGTGACGCTGCGCACCCCCGCCGCATTGGATGTGATCCGCGAAATGGCCAGCGTGGATGGCGGCATCGTTGGCGCAGGCACCGTTCTGACCCGCGCCGATGCAGAGGCGGCAAAAGAGGCGGGTGCGCAATTCGCCGTCTCCCCCGGTGCGACCGATGCGCTGCTGAGCGCCTGCGAAGAGATCGGCCTGCCGCTGCTGCCCGGCGCAGCCACGTCAAGCGAAGCGATGAGGCTACTGGAACGCGGCTACCGCGTGCAGAAGTTTTTCCCGGCTGAGGCAAACGGTGGCGCACCTGCATTGAAGGCGATCGGTGCACCGCTGCCGCAGATCCTGTTCTGCCCCACCGGCGGCGTCAGCCCGGATAATGCGATGGACTACCTGTCGCTGACCAACACCGCCTGCGTGGGCGGCAGTTGGGTCGCGCCAAAGGCAATGGTGGCCGCAGGTGACTGGGCGGGGATCAGGGCGCTGGCGGCAGAGGCCGCCAAGCTGGGGTGACGATTGAGATGAACCGTAGCTGCACATTGGCGGGCAACCTTTAGCCCGCCTCCTCCGCACCGCTTTGCAGCAGGATATCATAGAGGTGCCATGTCGCATGCCCCAGAAGCGGCAGCACAATGAACAGCCCCATGAAGACTGGCAGCATTGCCACAAAAGTCAGCACCGCAACAAGCCCAGCCCAAAGGATCATCGGCAGGAAGTTTTCCTGCACCAGCTGGAACGATCCGATCATCGCAGAGACATAGTCCACCTCACGGTCCAGTAGCATCGGCAGCGACACCACCGTGATCATGAACAACAACAGCGCAAATCCGGCGCCCACCACAGTGCCCACCGCCAACATCGAAAGGCCGTTGGTGGTCAGATACACCTCAAACGAGGTGGACACATTGGTCATCGTCACCGTCCCCATAAAGACCGCAAAGATCATATGGGCCAGGAAGAACCAGAACAGAAACATAAAGATGATGATCGCGCAGATGGACGGCAGCTGGCGCTGACTCTGCAATAGGATGACGCCGAAAATACGCCTCATGCTCAGGATTTCGTTTCGTTCCAACCGGCGGCTGACCTCATAAAGCCCGACGGCGGTGAACGGCCCGATCAACGGAAAGCCTGCGGCGGCAAACACCAACCAGTAGCTGTGACCGCTCCATCGTGTGAGCCAGACCATAAAAATGCCCAGCAACACATAGACAGAGGCAAAGATCACCCCAAACACCGGCGCCCGCATAAAATCGCGCCACCCGCGCGCCAGTGCCTGCGACAGCACAGCGAAAGTGACCGCTCCGAACTCGGGCACGCCATGCTCCAGGCCGTTATTCGTGTCATCTGTGTGGTGCGCTTGGTGCGCGGCTGCGTACTGTTCTGCCGCCTCCGTCATGCAAATCCTCCCTCAACCTTGCGATAGGCTTGGTCTTTCTCCTCAAGGGTAGGTTAGCAGATGTAATGCCGTTGCCTAGCCACTTTCTCCGTCACGTCCCCAACTGGGGCCAAAACCGCGACGGAGGCGCAGATTAATGCAAACGCAGGCTATGGGCGGGGCGCGGCGGGTGTTTGCCGGGCCAGTTCGTTGCCTCATGCCAGGCTTGGGCAATTTGCAGCACCCGCAGATCCCCACGCGGCGGACCGATCAGCTGCATCCCCATCGGCAGGCCATTTTGCCCAAAGCCCGCAGGGATCGACATCGCTGGCAGGCCCAGCAGGCTGACCGGCACCACAATTTCCATCCAGCGATGATAGGTGTCCATCGCGTGCCCTGCAATTTCTGTCGGATAGCGATCGCCTACGGCAAAGGGCCAGACCTGCGCCGACGGCAGCATCAAAATATCCACCTCTGCAAACAGTTCCACCGCGCGGCGGAACCAGTCCGAGCGCACAACAGAAGCGCGATGCACCGCCATCGCGCTGAGGGCCTTGCCGCGCTCCACCTCCCATAGCGCCTCTTCTTTCAACTTCTGACGACTGGCCAGATTGGCATGAAGCGGCCCCAACATCCCCGCAATGGACCAGGACCGTAGTGTACACCAGGCGCTCCACAGCTTCGCCGCTTCAAACGGCGCGGGCATTTCAACCACCTCGCATCCCAGCTGTTCAAAGACACCCAAAGCGCTTTCGCAGGTGTCCAGAACGCCTGCCTCCATCGGGTAAGCCCCACCCCAGTCCGATAGCCAGCCGATGCGCAAGCCATTTACGTTGGTGCGGATGCGATCCAGAAACATCTGCGGCAACAGCCCGTGCGGCTGACGAATGTCCCAACCCGTCATGACCTCTAACAACGCGGCAACATCGGCGGGCGATCGCCCCATTGGGCCGTTGGTGGACAGCTGCTGTAAAAACACCTCCCCCTCTGGATCGCCGGGGACACGACCGAAACTGGGACGGAAGCCGTAGATGTTGTTCCAGGCGGCCGGATTTCGCAGGCTG
Source organism: Thalassobius sp. Cn5-15 (assembly GCF_022347685.1). GTDB lineage: Bacteria > Pseudomonadota > Alphaproteobacteria > Rhodobacterales > Rhodobacteraceae > Thalassobius. The sequence continues at coordinate 123,083 of NZ_JAKRGF010000001.1, read as the reverse complement.
CCCATCATGTCAGACCCATCCGCCACACAGACCATCCGCGACGCCAATGCCGCCGCCGCGCCGCCCGACGAACCGCCTGCAGACCGTGTCATGTCATAGGGGTTCTTCGTCGCGCCATAGACCTCGTTAAACGTGTGACTGCCCAAACCAAATTCTGGCGTATTGGTCTTGCCGATGAACAGCGCGCCCGCCCGACGCATCCGTTCGGCAAAAACACTGTCCTGACCTGCCACCTTGCCCGCCATCAAGGGCGAGCCCATGGAGGTCACGATCCCTTCGACATTGGCCAGATCCTTCACCGCCAGCGGAATACCATGCAGCCAGCCGCGCCGTTCGGTCTGATCCATTGCGCGCGCTTCATCCAACAGGCGATCGCCGTCACGCAGGGCCACAATCGCGTTCACATCACCATTGACCGCAGTGATCCGTTCCAGCGTGACCCGCATCAGCTCAACCGCGCTCAACTCCCGCCCGTCGAGGAGCGCGGACAGTTCCAACGCATCGCAATCCAGAATATCCATCACCTACTCCGACCTTCACACAACAAGGATTGCCGAAACACACAAAGCTGGCAATCCCCACAAGTAAACGACCAAAGCGCGATAATGGTTTAGCCGCCACACCTCATGCAGCCGCCAGCACAGCAAAAAGGCGGCCCCAGAAGGAACCGCCTGTCGCAAATTCTAAGTGAGCGCGAAGGCTTTTAGTCCTCTGCCTGCGCATCCGCGCGGCTTTTGCCCGATACATCCATCGCCAGTGTGGCCGCCATGAAACCATCCAGATCGCCGTCCAGCACACCTTTGGTGTCGCTTGTTTCATGGCTGGTGCGCAGGTCTTTGACCATTTGGTAGGGCTGCAAAACATAGGATCGGATCTGGTTGCCCCAGCCCGCATCCCCCTTGTTTTCATGCGCCTCGTTGATGGCAGCGTTGCGGCGGTCCAACTCTTGTTGATACAGACGCGACTTCAGTGCCTTCATCGCGATATCGCGGTTCTGGTGCTGCGATTTCTCGGATGAAGTCACAACAATACCGGTCGGGATGTGGGTGATCCGCACAGCGGAGTCGGTGGTGTTCACGTGCTGACCACCGGCACCGGACGACCGGTAGGTGTCCACGCGGATATCCGAAGGGTTCACGTCAATCTCGATGTTGTCGTCCACCACCGGATAGACCCAGACGGAGCTGAACGAGGTATGGCGCTTCGCAGCCGAGTCATAGGGCGAAATACGCACCAGACGATGGACACCGGATTCTGATTTCAGCCAACCATAAGCGTTGTGGCCGGTGATTTTGTAGGCGGCGGATTTGATGCCCGCCTCTTCACCCGCGGTCATCGACTGCAGTTCAACCTTATAGCCCTTCTTTTCGGCCCAGCGGACATACATCCGCGCCAGCATCGAGGCCCAGTCGCAGCTTTCGGTGCCGCCCGCGCCCGAGTTGATCTCGAGGAAGGTGTCGTTGCTGTCCGCTTCCCCGTTGAGGAGCGCTTCCAGCTCTTTCTCAGCGGCCCGCGCGACCAATGATTTCAGCGCGCCTTCGGCGTCTGCGATGACCTCATCATCTTCTTCCATTTCACCCAGCTCGATCAGCTCGATATTATCAGCCAGATCCTGCTGCATGTCGTCATGGGTCTTGATCGCATCCAGCAATGTCTGACGCTCGCGCATCAGCTTCTGGGCGTTTTCAGGATCATCCCACAGGGTCGGATCTTCAACGCGGGCGTTGAACTCTTCCATGCGGTATTGCGCGGTTTCATAGTCCATCCGCTGCCGCAGCAACGCCAGGGATTTCTCAATCTCGGAAACAGTGTTCTGAATTTCGGCGCGCATGGTGCAATCCTGCTTATCTCTTTACAGTGCTGCGTGATACCAAGGCCGCGCCTGTGATACAAGCGCCCAGAAGCCCGCGCCAACCACGGCCGCACTCAAGGCGCACCGCCCCAATCAAAAACGCCCCGCGCATCCGCGCAGAGCGTTTCAAATGTTAAGACCGGATCAGCCGCCGGTTAGTACAATCCACCGGAAGACACCGCGCCAAAACTGGCCTTCGGCCCCACTACCGTGGTGCGGCCTGTCGAGGTGGTGACCTCCTGCCCCTGCTCCGCGCCGTCGTTAAACAACGGCAGGTTCGACCCCATGGCAAAGCCACCGTCAAAGGTCACGCCAAAGATCGGCTCTTCGCCCTCGCGGAAGAATTCAGCCACAACATGTTCGCCGCTGGCATCATCAGCCAGACGTTCGCCGGTGAAACGGTGGATTTTGATGAACTGACCACCTTCCGGCACCTTGAAGGCGCCGCCACCGTATTTCTTCACAGCTTCTTTCATAAACTCGTTGAACACCGGGCCACACATTGTGCCGCCATAGGAGCCACGGCCCAGTGGACGCGGGTTGTCATGGCCCATGTAGCACCCTGCCACGATGTTCGAAGAAAAGCCCACAAACCACACATCGCGGGAATCGTTGGTGGTCCCTGTCTTGCCCGCGATCGGCACGCCAACACGGATGTTTGTGGCGGTGCCGCGATCGACAACACCCTTCATCATCGACGTCAGCTGATAGGCCGTGGTCTGATCCATCACCCGCTCGCGGTTGCTGAAGATGCGCGGCGCCTTGCCCTCGGGCAAATTGGCATCCGCACAGTTCAGACAGTCGCGCTGGTCGTGGCGATAGATCGTGCGGCCGTAGCGGTCCTGAATACGGTCCACCAGCGTCGGTTCCACCCGTTCACCGCCGTTGGCAAACATCGCATAGGCGGCCACAATCTTGAACAGTGTGGTTTCATCAGCCCCCAGCGAGTTGGCCAGAAACTGTCCCATGTTGTCATAAACACCAAAGCGTTCGGCGTAATCCGCGATCACGTCCATGCCGACCTCTTGGGCCAGACGGATCGTCATCAGGTTCCGCGACTGTTCGATGCCTGTGCGCAGCGGCGTCGGGCCATAGAACTTGTTAGAGGAGTTTTTCGGCCGCCAAAGACCCTGTGGGGTGTTCACCTCAATCGGGGCGTCGATCACGATCGTCGCTGGCGAATAGCCACTGTCCAGCGCAGCTGCATAAACAAAGGGTTTGAAGCTGGAACCGGGCTGACGACGGGCCTGCGTGGCGCGATTGAACACCGAATGCTGGTAGCTGAAACCGCCCTGCATGGCGATTACACGGCCGGTATTGACGTCCATCGCCATGAACCCGCCCTGAATTTCCGGCACTTGCCGCAAGGTCCAGCGGATGAAGCTGCCATCGCTGTCCTTGGTCATCGCACGCACCAGCACCACATCCCCGACGCTCAACAGATCGCTGGCAACCTTCGCCTTGCGCCCCACCTTGCCGTTTGACAAACGCGGGCTGGCCCAGGTCACGTCCTTAGCGGTGATCCAGTGGCCATCTGCGTCCTCATCCACACCTTCGATGCCAATGCGCATATCTTTTTCACCGGCTGCCAACACCACAGCAGGACGCCACTTGCCGGCCAGAGTGATATCACGGGGCACAGACGCCTTGGCCAGTGCAGCGCGCCAGCTGTCCTCATCGCCCAGTTGATCGACCGCAATGGTCACACCAGTGCCACGCCAAACTCCGCGGCCACGGTCATAATCTTCCAGTCCACGGCGCAACGCCTCGGCAGCAATCACCTGCATCGACGGCTCCACAGTTGCCCGCACGCTCATCCCGCCAGAGAAGAACTGTTCTTCGCCAAAATCGCTGCTCAACTGACGACGAATTTCATCCGTGAAATAATCGCGGGGCGGCAGAGCCGACTTAAAGCTGTCAAAATCCCCGTTCTGGACCGAACGCAGCGGCAATTCCCGCTCTCCCTCGTAGGCCGCTTGGGTGATGTAGCCGTTTTCGGCCATTTCCTTCAGCACGAAGTTGCGGCGCGACAGCACCCGTTCCTTGTTGCGGACCGGATGGAACTTGCCCGGCGCTTTGGGCATCGAGGCAAGGGTTGCCGCCTCATGCGGGGATAATTCACCCAGTGTCTTGTTGAAATAGGTCTGCGCCGCCGCTGTCACTCCGTAAGAGTTCTGACCAAGGAAAATTTCGTTCAGGTAGAGTTCAAGGATTTTGTCTTTGCTGAGCGTATCCTCCACCCGCGTGGCCAGGATGATCTCTTTGATCTTGCGCTCAATCTTGCGTTCACCGCCAAGGAGGAAGTTTTTCATCACCTGCTGGGTGATTGTCGATGCCCCCCGCACGGATTGCCCGCGCGACCGCACGGCCTCAACCATCGCGGCCACGATACCACGGGCGTCGTAGCCCTGATGGGTGTAGAAGTTTTTATCCTCGGCAGAGATAAACGCGAACTTCACCAGATCGGGGATCTCTTCTGCTGGGGTAAACAGACGGCGTTCTTTGGCAAATTCGTCTATCATCCGCCCTTCACCTGAATAGATCCGGCTGATGGTCGGCGGAGTGTATTGCGCCAATGCCTCATGGCTGGGCAGGTCACGGCCATAGATGTAGAAGATCGAGCCGATGCTCAACGCCGCCACGGCGATGCCCAGCGTGATCAGGGAAAAAATCCCCCCGAAGAAGGAAAAAATGAACCTCAGCACTGGTGGCGTCCTTATCTTGGGATCGGTCTTGGTGATCGCGTGTTAGGCGCACTCTATAATCGTCCCCACAAAGGGCGTCAAAACAAGAAGGCGTAATGATGCCGCCTCAGCCAGCTTTTGCCCACTAACGTTAGGGCGTCAGTGGCGATGCGGCGCTGGACGGGTTACTGGCGTACCAGCCGCGATTGCGCCGCATCATCGCGTGCCCAGGCCTGAAGCGCGTCGCGCACACCGGCGGCAGCATTGATACGCCACTGTTTGTTTGTAATGTTTTGCAAATCCCGTTCACTGGACATGAAGCCGATTTCTAACAAGACAGACGGAATATCCGCCGCCTTCAGCACCGAAAAGCCGGCCCGACGCAGCGGACGACGGTTAAGCGGCGCACCAACGCCACGCAACCCCGAAATCATCGACCGCGCCAACCGGTCCGCCCGCGGCGCGGTTTCCTGCCGCGCCAGATCCAACAGCACATCCGCCACCACATCATCCTGTCCGGTCAGATCAACGCCTGACAGGATGTCAGAGCGATTGTGCCGCTCTGCCAATTTGGCCGAGGCCGCATCTGATGCCTCATCAGACAGCAGATAGAAGGTCGCGCCCAACGCCTGCCCCTCGGCCAGCGCATCGGCATGCAGCGACAGAAACACATGTGCCCCAACCGCATGCGCCATCGCCACGCGGCGTTCCAGACTGACAAAACGGTCTTCTTCGCGCGTCAAGAACACCTCAAAACCACCTGATCTCAAAAGAGTTTCTTTGAGTTCCAGCGCAAAAGCCAGCATCAGATCCTTTTCCGCATACCCCTGCCGTTCAGCCCCGGGATCAATCCCCCCGTGACCGGGATCCAGCATCACTCGCAGCGGGCCATCGCCGGGCAGCCCCGTGACCTTCGCACGCGCGGTCACCGGTGGCAGATCCCAGCGCGGATCATAGGGGGCACCGGACTTCGCAGCAAAATCCGCCACTTCCGCAGGGGTCAGTGCCACCACCAGATTGGCGCGGGCTGTCTCTGGCTCTGTCACCATCTCCACCGTCTCAACGGTCAAGGGCGTCACCAGATCCACCACCATACGCGACCACCCGGGCCGCACCCCGCCAAACCGCAGAGCGGACACACTATCAGAATTCAGCAATGCCGTTTCCGTCACACCGCGCCAGTCAACCTCACGGAAATCCAGAACCAGACGGGCAGGTTCGGCCAGCGTGTAAACCCGAAACGGCACGCCTTGCGTCAGGCCAAGGCGCAGTTCTACACCCCCGCCCCAAGTGTCTCGCACCTGCGACGCCCCCACCTCAACCCGCGCCAGACCGCTGAGGTCCTGCGCTGCCGCAGGCGTCAGCGCCCCAAGCGTGCCCCAAAACACCATCGCCAAAATTTTGATCAGCCTGCACACCGGATTCGCCCCCGTTTGGTTGTTGTCGAAACCCTAAAGCAGCCACCACGAAAAGCGAAGAGCCAGCGCACCACAGCACCGGCTCCTTTCAATGATCTGATACATACCCGAATCCAACAGGCGTCTCAGGCGCCCCGCTCTGCCATGAAGCGTTGCAGGCGCGCCAGCCCCTCCTCGATCTGCGCAGTTTCCCGCGCATAGGAAAACCGCAGCGTCCCACCCCCGCGCACTGGGTCGAAATCCAGACCCGGCGTGACTGCAACGCCCGCCTTCTCCAAAATCTGAGAGGCAAAGGCACGGCTGTCGTTGGTCAGATCGCTAACATCAGCATAGATAAAGAACGCCCCGTCCGGCGGCGCGATCTTGGTGAAACCGGCCTTGGGCAACCCCTCCAGCATCAGTTGGCGATTGCGGCGATAGACGGCCATGTTTGCCTCCAGTTCCTCCTCACAATCCATTGCATGCAGGGCAACGATCTGGCTGGCGTGCGGGGAACAGATGAACAGATTCTGCGCCAGACGTTCAACAATGCGCACCTGATCTTGGGGCACCACCATCCAGCCACAGCGCCAGCCGGTCATCGAGAAATACTTTGAAAATGAGTTGATGACATAACACTCATCACTCACCTCAAGGGCGGTGACGGCCTTCGCCTCATATTCAATACCATGATAAATCTCATCCGAGATGAAAGAAGCCCCATGTGCGTATGCCCCCAGCATCAAGCGCTCCATCGCGGCGTAATCCAGCATCGTGCCTGTGGGGTTAGCGGGGGATGCGACCAGAAGGCCGTTCAGCTCCATATCCGCAAAATCCGCCGGCACCGGTTGCAGCCGGTTTTCCGGTGCACTGGGTAAATCCACCGGCGTCATCCCCAGCGCCTTGAGGATCTGACGATAGGAGGGATAGCCCGGCGCGCCGATACCAACACGATCGCCACTGTCAAACAGCGCCGAAAAGGCAAGGGTAAATGCGCCAGAAGAGCCCGGCGTGATCACCACGCGGTTCCAGTCCAGATCGACGTTATACCATTCGCCATACATCTGCGCGATGCGTTTGCGCAACGCGGGCAGGCCCAGACCGCCGGTATAGCCCAGACTGTCCGTCGCCATCGCGCGGGTCAGCGCGGCACGGGCGGCTGCGGGCGCGGCGGTACCGGGCTGACCCACTTCCATATGCACAATATCACGGCCTGCGGCCTCTGCAGCATGAGCGGCTTCCATCACATCCATCACAATGAAGGGATCAACCTCAGAGCGTCTTGAGTTCCGCATCACTATCTCCCATTCTGCGCATAACGACGCGCCTTTTGAGCGCGAAACAGGAGGGGCGTCAATGACCCGATGTATCCATATCGTCGCAATGGTGATCATTCTGGCCCTACAGCCGATGGCGGCTCGGGCTGTGACGCTGCTGCGTGATCCGGATATTGAAAATGGACTATCTGTGCTAGCCAAACCAGTGCTGGATGCGGCGGGTTTGCCCTCTGGCACGGTGAAGGTGCTGGTCATTCAGGATCCCAGCCTCAACGCCTTTGTGGTCGATACGCGCCATATCTTCCTGCATTCGGGCCTGATCATGAAACTGAAATCTGCTGCCGCGCTGCAGGCGGTGATCGCCCATGAGGCGGCGCATATTGCCAACGGTCATCTGGCCCGCCGCCCACAGGCTGCACGCAGTTCGCGATCTGCGGCCGCACTGGGTGTTGCGCTGGCGGTGGCCGCTGCCGCGGCGGGGGCTGATCCGTCGGCAGCCGGTGGCATTGCCATTGGCAGCCAAAGCACAGCCGACCGCCTGTTCAAATCCCACACCCGCGCCGAAGAAAGCTCTGCCGATGCCAGCGCCATTCGCTATCTCGCTTCTGCCCGTGTTGACCCGCACGCCTTTGCCGAGGTGCTGGAGTTGTTTCGCGGTCAGGAGTTGTTGAGCGAACATCGCCAAGACCCTTATGCCCGCACACACCCCCTGAGCCGCGACCGCCTGCGCGCAGTGAAGGCGCTGGCCGCGGGGGTGCAGGGCAAACCCGCCGACAGCAGCACGGCGGACTATTGGTTTGCCCGCGCACAGGGCAAACTGTCCGCCTTTCAACGCGCCCCCAGCTGGACCCTGCGCCGCGCCAAAGACAGCACCAGTGCCGATATTCGTCTGATGCGACAGGCCATCGCCTATCACCGCAATTCGCAAACCCAAAAAGCGCTCAGCCACATCAATCAGGCGATCGCCAAACGTCCAAATGATCCGTATCTGCATGAACTGCGCGGTCAGATCCTGCTGGAAAACCGCCAGATCAGCACCGCGGTTAACGCTTATGGGCGGGCGGCGAAACTGGCGCCACGTGATGCCTTGATCCTTGGTGGTCAGGGTCGCGCGCTGCTTCTGGCAGGGCAGCACAAATCGGCACTGACCGTGCTGGAGCGTGCGCGGCAGAAGGATTTCCGCAACAGTGGCGTTTTGCGTGATATGGGCACGGCCTATGCGCAACTGGGTCAACCCGGCCATGCGTCACTGGTCACGGCGGAACGCTACGCCCTGCGCGGCGATTTCAAAAGCGCGCTTATTCATTCCAAACGGGCCAGCGGCCTTCTGCCACGCGGCTCTGCCCCTTGGCGTCGGGCTCAGGATGTGCTCTCTCAGGCTGAGAAACAGGCCAAGATTTCAAAGAGGAAATAATCATGAAGAAACTCCTTGCTGGTGCGTTGACGCTGGCCACCCTCGCCCTGCCCGCCATGACTGTGCCCGCGCAGGCACTGGACCTGTCAGAAATGGACGCGGCAGAACAGCAGGCCTTTGGCGCGGCTGTGCGCAGCTACCTGCTGGAGAACCCGCAGGTGATCGTCGAAGCTTATGAGATATATCAGGACCGTCAGGCCGAGTTTGAGGCGCAACGTGACCAGAACACCATCGCCCGCGTCGCGCCGATGCTGTTTGAAGATGAGCGTGCCTGGGAAACGGGCAATCCCGAAGGTGACATCGTGATGGTCGAGTTCCTCGATTATCGCTGCGGCTACTGCAAAAAGGCCCACGCCGAGGTGAAAGAGCTGATCGCCGGTGATCAGAACATCCGGTTCATCGTCAAAGAGTTCCCCATTCTGGGTGAAGAGTCGCTGCTGGCGTCGCGCTTTGCCATCGCCAGCCAGTTGGTGGCCGGTGACGAAGCCTATGGCCAGTTAAACGATGCGCTGATGGAGTATCGTGGCAAGATCACCGAAGGGTCTCTGGTGAAATTGGCGGGAAAACTCGATCTGGACGGTGACGCCATTCTGGGCGCGATGGAGGATCCGCGCGTGGCACAGCTGATCGCTGATAACCGCCAACTGGCCGGTGCGCTGGCGATTTCCGGCACGCCTACCTTTGTGGTCCAGGACCAACTGCTGCGCGGCTACGTTCCGCTGAATGGCATGCAAGACATGATCGCCGCCCTGCGGGCAGAACAATAAGGGCGCGTTCCAACAGCCCCTTTGAAACGACAAAGGCAGCCCGGGGGCTGCCTTTTCGATATTCGGCTATGTCGCAATCGGCGCTGTTACTGCAGCGCTGCAACCGCGCTGGCCAGCTCCTGATTGTTGTCCAGATCAGCCACGCTGTAGGTCGCGGTCAGGTGGTCCACCGACAGTGCCAGATTAGACGTAACAGTGCCCCGCGCGCCCGCAGGGCCATAGTGCTGGCCGTTCACTTTGAAATAGATCGCACCGCTTTCCCCTACGCGCAGCGAGGGCGCTTCCTCGGTCTGAGGTACGGGCCAGGTTTGACCCGGTTCCATGATACCCTCAAAGATCACGCTGCCATCCGCGGCACGTACCCGTACCCATGCAGGACGCACGGCAACCATCTGCACACCGGGTGCAGCGTCTTCGACCACCTGCGGCACAGCCAGTTCCGGCGCTGCCGCGATGGAACCAAAGTCAATATCCGGCTCAGGCGGCAGGAAACTGCCCACAGCGGCCGGATCCAATGTCGAAATCGGCGCATCCCGGGCCGCCAGAACCGGAACCTCAAGCGCCTGAGGACGGTAAAGGCGATCCAATCCTTCGACCGGCGCGGTAAAGGACCCTGCCACAACCGCCCCCTCGCCCGTGTCAGCAGCGCTGCCGGCAGGGTCCAGATCAGCCAGAACATTCGGGCTCTGCTCCACCGGGGCGAATTGCACCCGCTGGATTTCATTCAAAACAGACCAACCGCCGTAGCCAAGGCCGCAGATAACCGCCAACAGCACCAGAGACGAGCCAATGGCCCCCGGCTCAATAGTGGCGAAGAAGCCGCTTGGCGCAGGGGCAAAGGGCATGTTGGGGGATTGGAAGGGATCGGTCGCAGCCGGTGCAATCACCGCCGACGCTTCTCTGCGCGGCAGACCGGAGGCGGCAGCGGACATGCCGTGGGCGGTGCTGAAGCCGCTTTCGGCACAGAACATTGCAAAGGTCTCGTCGGGATCAAGGCCGAGGTAACGCGCATAAGAACGAACGTAGCCCGCGATGAAACCGGGCGTGTCAAACGACGACGGATCGCAGTTTTCGATAGCGGAAATATAACAGGCCTTGATGCGCAGCTCTTGTTGCACATCAAGCAGCGACTTACCCATGGTGGCACGTTCGCCACGCATCATGTCGCCAAGCTTGCGCTCAAAATCGTCGAAGCCTTTCGGCTGTTCGACATCCTGCGCCGGTGTTTTTGGTGCTTTCCGCCTGATCATCCCCACTGCCCTATCAGCGATTCGCCCTAAGATATGTCACGATTCGACCCGTGCTCTTTGTTTCTCTCAGCCTAGCACATGGCAAGGATTAAACCACCAGATATAGAATTAGGCACTCAGATCGGCACGATTCAGCGCACAGTGCGACCAAAGTTCGTCCATTGCGCGCACCAGCTTGTCCATTTCCTTCCGGCCATGCACCGGCGAGGGAGTGAATCTCAGGCGTTCTGTGCCACGCGGTACAGTGGGATAGTTGATCGGCTGTACATAGATGCCAAACTCTTCCAGCAGCATGTCGCTCATTTTCTTGGTATGCACCGGATTGCCGACAATGACCGGCACAATGTGACTGCCGTGGTCAATGATCGGCAGCCCCATGCCCTTCAGACGCAGCTTCAGGATCTTTGCTTGGGTCTGGTGCTGTTCACGCAACGCCTGATCTTCCTTCAGGAAGGCAACCGATGCCGCAGCGCCCGCAGCAACCGCAGGCGGCAGCGAGGTGGTAAAGATAAAGCCCGGCGCGTAGGAGCGGATCGCATCACACATCTTTTCCGAAGCTGCGATATAGCCGCCCATCACGCCATAAGCCTTGGCCAGTGTGCCGTTGATGATGTCGATGCGATGCGCCAGATTATCACGTTCGGTCACACCGCCCCCCCGGGGGCCGTACATGCCCACGGCGTGCACCTCATCAATATAGGTCAGGGCGCCGAATTCATCTGCCAGATCGCAGATGTCTTCGATCGGGCCGAAATCGCCGTCCATCGAATACACCGATTCGAAGGCAATCAGCTTCGGCGCGGCAGGATCATCAGCTGCCAGCAATTCACGCAGGTGCGCCACGTCATTGTGACGGAACACGCGTTTGGCCCCGCCATTACGGCGCACACCTTCGATCATCGAGGCGTGGTTCAACTCATCCGAATAGATGATCAGACCCGGGAACAGTTTCGGCAGTGTCGACAGGGTCGCATCATTGGCGATGTAGGCAGAGGTGAACAAAAGTGCCGCCTCTTTGCCATGCAGATCCGCCAGTTCGGCCTCCAGCCGTTTGTGATAAACCGTGGTGCCAGAAATGTTGCGGGTGCCGCCAGAGCCTGCGCCGGTGGCATCAATCGCCTCATGCATTGCGTTTAGAACAACCGGATGCTGCCCCATGCCCAGATAGTCATTGCCACACCAGACGGTGACGGGCTGCTTTTCGCCATCAGGACGGGTCCAGACTGCATGCGGGAAATTACCCTTCTCACGTTCAATATCAATGAACGTCCGATAACGACCTTCTTCGTGCAGCTTGTTCAGCGCGTCATCAAGTTTCGCAGTATAGTCCACTTGGCTCGTCCTTATTCTGGCTCGGCGGTTCGTATAACAGGCCTAGGTTTTCATCACCAACGACCAGTTTCTGAACATATTTAAAAGTGCAGTAGCACATACTGCAGCGGCGATCTTCATAAAAGGTAACAAATTGACGCTCCTTTTATCTTTGATTTGCATCAAGCATCTAGGTGGACAAGCCCAAATGCGCTGTTACCTTGCCCACAAACGAATTCGGCACTGACACAGCCACAAAATACCAAGAAAAGGAGACGCTGGAATGGCCCTTACCCCCGTTCTGGAGAAGATCGACGCAGAGATCACAACCGCAACCGACCGCCTGATGGCGCTGTTGCGAATCCCCTCCATCTCCACCGATCCGGCCTATAAGGCGGACTGTGACAGCGCTGCCGACTGGCTGGTTGCCGACCTGAAATCGCTGGGCGTTGACGCCGAAAAACGTGCCACCCCCGGCCACCCGATGGTGGTGGGTCATATCAACGACGCCCCCGAAGGGGCGCCACATGTGCTGTTTTATGGCCACTATGACGTGCAGCCGGTGGACCCATTGGACCTGTGGGACACCCCGCCGTTTGAGCCGCGTCTGGAAGAGACACCGAATGGCACCGTGATCCGCGGCCGCGGATCGTCGGACGACAAGGGCCAGTTGATGACATTTGTTGAGGCGTGTCGGGCATGGAAATCGGTGCATGGCACCCTGCCCTGCCGCATCACCTTCTTCTTTGAAGGTGAGGAAGAAAGCGGATCCCCCTCGCTGATCCCTTTCCTTGAGGCAAACAAAGAAGAGCTACAGGCGGATCTGGCGCTGGTTTGTGACACCTCTATGGTGTCGCGTGGCGTGCCGTCGATCGCGTCGCAACTGCGCGGCATGCTAAAAGATGAGTTCACCCTGACCGGCCCACGCATCGACCTGCATTCCGGCCACTACGGCGGCCCCGGCCTGAACCCCTTGCGGGAAATGTCCCGCATCATCGCCAGCTTCTACGACGATGAAACCGGCGCAGTGGCTGTGGATGGCTTCTATGAAGGTGTGCACGAAGTGCCCGCCGACCAGCTGCGCCAATGGGAAAACTGCGGTTTTGATGAGGCCGAATATCTGAACTCCGTCGGCTATAGCAAGGCGCATGGCGAAAAGGCCTATTCAACGCTGGAACAACAATGGTCGCGCCCGACGCTGGAAGTGAACGGTCTGTGGGGGGGCTATAACGGTGTCGGTTCAAAAACCGTTCTGCCGTCGAAAGCCCACTGTAAAATCACCTGTCGACTGGTTGGCGATATGGACCCCGACGCGCTGCGCGACAAAATCCGCAAGCACGTCGAGGAGCGGCTGTCCACCGACATCACCGTCACCTGGGACAACGATATGGAAGGCTCGCCTGCCTCAGTGATGAACCTCGACCGGCCAGAGTTCGAGGCTGCCCGCGGCGCCCTGTCGGATGAGTGGGAACGCGAAGCGGTATTCACCGGCATGGGCGGATCGATCCCGGTGGTGGGCTACTTCAACAGCGTGCTGGGTCTTGATTCTATGCTGGTGGGCTACGCCAACGACGATGATGCCATCCACTCCCCTAATGAGAAGTATGACATGAAAAGCTTTCACAAAGGCATCCGCAGCTGGGCCCGGATTATGGATGCACTGGCAAAATAATCCTCCGAAACGAAAGGAAGGGGGCGCTGCCCCCTTCATAACTGCCCCTTCGTCGCCGCCCTGCAGCACGCGGAACGCCTAGAAAATACCGGAAAAGCGTTCTGGCAGTTTGAATTGCAGCTGATAATCTGGACGGGCGAAGTTGTAAAAACCAGTGTCGCCACGCGGACCGAACGTGCGCTGCATCTTGCGCCGGTAAAGGCGCATATCGAACCCATCGACCATTTCCAGATCTGCAAATGCCTCAAAGGTTGCACGATCCTCGCCACGGGCTTCGGCGAACCAGTGGCGGCCGATGGAAATCTCTTTCACATCATCACCGATCTCACCCGTCACGGCATTGCGACGATCCATCGCCGCCGAGTATTCGGGGAAGTCGCAGAACTTCAGGTGCATCAGGTAAAGGCAGTCGGGCGTAAACAGTTTACCGTACTGAGTGAAATGTCCCCCACGGGCGATTTTAGTCCCGGCGGAGATCACACAAGGTTTGGAATAATGCGGCGCCAGACGGACGTGGCGGCGGGGACCGAGGATTTTATCGGTGATCGCGTCCGGTTCTTCATCAATGCGGTGGATCACCTCCAACCCTAGCGGCGTCAACACACGCCGGATCGGTTGCTCTTCCAGATACTCCAGCAGATTTTTACCCTCTTCGGGATCAATCACCACCAGTTCGTCCACATCGCCGACGATCACATGATTGTAGTAGCTGCGCAGGCCCATCACGAGGTTATTGAGCAGCCGCCAACGCTTCATATCGAAGTTTTTATGAGGGTCACCCGGAATACCGATGATGTTGCAGCCTTCGGCCAGCTCTTCCACCCCGCGACCACGGCCGTGATTGATGATGTATAGGTTTTCGCGGCCAAAAATTGGGCCGTAGTGGCGCAGCCATGCTTTCAGAAAAAAATGGTCGTCCCGCACCATGGTGACGATGGCGGCTGTCGATTGCATACTCTCTACCCGATATATTTGCCGCACAGGCGCGACCTTTATGACCCCAAGGTCTAACCCGTTTGATGCAATTTGAGAAATAAAATATGATCACCGCAACAGGGCGACGCACAGCCCTGATTTGATTGAGGAGTTTGCGCAGATGATCCCTGATAGCTTTCGGGAAACCGGCCTGTTTTTCCAACGCGCACATGACGTGCCACTGACGCATTTTCAGGTCTTTGGCGAACGCGCGTCAGCAACCAATCTGGTGCGCAAGTTGATCGACAAAAACCTCAACATCGTGCGCACGGAATCGCTGGGCTGGAAACATGCCGCACCTCATATGGTGGCGATCCCGCGCGATTTTCTGATGGTCGCCGTGGTGCGCAATGCCGAACCCTGGGCGCTGTCGATGCACAAACGTCCATGGCATCTGGACCCGCAGAACCAAGCCTACACTTTCGGTACCTTCCTGCGCTCTCAGTGGCGCGGGATCGTCGACCGCGAAGCGGATTTCGAAGAAGTGGTGGGCGAGATGACAGGCCAGACTGAGGGGCTGGAATTACAATTTGACCGCCACCCCATCACTGGCCGCGCGTTTGAGAACCTGTTTGATCTGCGCAACGTGAAAATGGCCACGCTGCTGGGCATGCTGAACCGCGATTGCAACATACTGCTGGTGCGTGCGGAAACGGTGCAGAACGACCCCGAAGCCTTCATCGAGTGGGTGAAAACCAACCTTGATCTGTCGATGCGGCGCCCGTTCTTCAAACCAGTCAATCGCCGCCTTGGCAACCGGTTCAACTTGTCTGTGTCATTAGAAGAACGTGGCGAAACGCCAGTCGTCCTGTCACCAGAGGACCGCGCCTATATGCTGTCGAAGCTGGATCTAGAGCAAGAGGCAAGCCTAGGATATCATTACGATAAATCCTAAGCAGTTCGGCAGCAGACAGGGCCGGGGTAACAGGCCCATTTAATACCCCACCACGTTCATGTCCCACCACATGGAGAGAGCCCTAAGAACACAAAAACACCCCGAAGGGTGTTTTGTTTCTCCCGAAGGAGAAGTGGCGCGGTTGACGGGGCTCGAACCCGCGACCCCCGGCGTGACAGGCCGGTACTCTAACCAACTGAGCTACAACCGCGCAATCTGGCACTCCGACGAATTGAACAGTGGTGGCGCGGTTGACGGGACTCGAACCCGCGACCCCCGGCGTGACAGGCCGGTACTCTAACCAACTGAGCTACAACCGCTCACTGTTCGCTCATCGTCTTGAGCGTGTGGGGTGTTTATGCTGAGCCACGGGGGAGGTCAAGCGGATCATGACACAAAAAACACAAAAGTTTCGCGCACCCACTGCAGCGCCTTTTTTCATTGGGAAATGGGGCGGAAAAAACTTTCGCCCCATCAGTTATTTACCTGTCAGGGACAGCGGTTAGCGCGCAGGCAATGGGATAAATTCGCGGTCGTCGCCCGCAGGCAACTGGAATCGCCCATGCGCCCAGTCCCCTGCCCGCCAGGCTTCTTTTGCGGCCTCAATCCTTTCCTTGCTGGAGGCAACGAAATTCCACCAGATATGACGCGGGCCAGACAGGGTTTCACCGCCCAGAATCAGGATCCGTGCACCGGCCTCCCCTGCCTTTATCGAAATCGCGTCACCAGGGCGGAAGATCAGCATTTGACCCGCCTCGTAGCTTTGCCCGCCTTGCGAAACGCTGCCATCAATTACATAGACCGCGCGATCCTCATGATCATCCGGTAATGGCATCTGCGCGCCCGCTTCCAGTTTAGCATCGCCATAAAACACCTCAAACGGCATCGGCACGGGCGCCTCGACGCCGTAGGCGCGGCCCAAAATCAGGCGCATTTTCTTACCCTCACCTTCCAGAATGGGCAGATCCGCTTTTGGACTATGATGAAACAGCGGCGCGTCATCTTCATGCCCCTCTGGCAGGGCCAGCCATGTCTGGATACCGAACATATTGAAGGGCACATCGCGCATCCCCTCATCGGTGCGTTCGGAATGGGTGATGCCATAGCCCGCCTTCATCCAGTTCACGGCACCAGGTTCAATCCACTGATCGGTGCCTAGCGAATCCCGATGGTGCAGTCGCCCCTGATAAAGGTAGGTCACCGTGCCGAGACCAATATGAGGGTGTGGGCGCACATCAACGCCCTGCCCTGTCAGAAATTCAGCCGGTCCCATCTGGTCAAAAAAGATGAACGGCCCGACCATTTGCCGCCGTGCGTGCGGCAGAGCGCGACGCACCTCAAAGCCACCAAGGTCGCGCGCGCGGGGAACAATCAGCGTCTCCAGTTGATCAACCTGATCACCAATGGGAACGGTTGTGTCGAATAAGGGATTCCAGCTCATCTTGTAGCACCTCCTGATGAAGGAAAGATAAGCGATCCAATCGATTCATAAATGCCATGCGGATGACAGGGGGTGTGCAGGAATGCAGAGGTGGCGCCAAATCACCAAATAAAAACGCCCCGGATCATATGCGATCCGAGGCGCTTCACCCGAACTAAAAAGATGCGGGCCTAAATACCGAAAACAGCATTTACTTGATCATGCCAATCATGGCGTCATCTTCTTGCAGAACGCCCTTTTTGATCGGAACCAGACGCACATCACTTCCTTTGATCATCATCTGAACGCAGCGTTCACGGTTTTCGCCGATCACCAGACACAGAGTGTCGCCGCTTGTTGTATAGGGCAACACATCGTCCAGCCCCCCACCCAGAACCGGATCGCCGCTGGCATCAACGAAGGACATATCCACTTCGTCCGCGGAGGTGAAGGCAAATACAGTTTTGTTGCCTTTCATGCTGGAGGGTGCGTTGACCTCTTCGACCGTGATCACACGCCCAACCAAGTTGAGCGCAGCGCCAGTGTTCGGCACAACCACTTTGCCGATCGGCTCCCCGTCAGCGGTCACAAACATCATTTTCTTGATGTTTTCCTTACGGTTACCAACCAACGCCTTCAACGTGATGTGGTCCCCACCGGCCGAGATAACCTCAAAGCACTCGCCCTGATCACCCACGCCCAGACAGATCTGGCGACCATCAACGCGCCAGTTGAACTCGCGCGCTGATCCGCTGGGGGAACGCTGCTTGAATACGCCGCCTTCAAGGAACGACGCGATCTGGCCCTTGGGCCCGTTTTCGGGGGAAACATGCTTGCCCAAAACCAGTTCCACCAGAGCGTCACCCGACGGAATCTCCGCCGCGCTGGTGTTGGCATAGAGGGGCTGCGCGACGGTTGAAAGGGCCAGAAAAGCGGCCAGAATTTTATTCATTGGATCTTTCGCGTTTTTGAGTATCGATGCGCGTGCGGATGGCCTCAATCGCCTTTTCACACTGCACTTTGCAGTAGCATGCAACACCATAGAACGAAAGATCACATTAAAGTTAGCGCCTAGGCGTTATCAGTCAGCATTCGCGCATTCAGTCCACGCGCCGCAACGATCATGCTCATAGCAATCCGCCGTCAGCCCGCCATAGCGCAAAAGACCGCGAAGATCTAACCGCGATAGCCGTGAGAGGTGGGGGTGCTTTTAACATATTTTGAGGAAGGATGGTGGGTGATGAGAGACTCGAACTCCCGACATCTTCGGTGTAAACGAAGCGCTCTACCAACTGAGCTAATCACCCGTGAGGCGGAGTTTATATAATGCCCATGAGAGGTGCAAGAGGTGTTTTGCATTTTCGTGACAAAAAATGAGTCCGTAGGTTTTTGCCCCAGTTTCCGGATGTTACACTACATAGATCACAAAAACAGCCGCCCGTTTTGATCATACTTCCAATGCCTTAGCCTGGACCAAGACACCACTGAACATCGGTCGGGAGAACGGTTTCGCCTGCCTGAGCACACAACCAACCACACCGCCGGATCCGGGCTGAAACGCGGCGCACCACTGTCATGCCCAATGTACACATGACAAAAAACACTTGCGGTTTAATTCTACTTTCTGCAAACACAGCCCCAGATGGTGCCTTAGGGATCTGCATTCTCTGAGGCTTAATAGGGAACACGGTGAGGAAAAGCCTAGAGGCGCCAATTCCGTGACTGCCCCCGCAACTGTAAGCGGTAGTGGACTGCCAGAGGCCACTGGATCAACTGATCCGGGAAGGCGCAGATCCATGTTGACCCGCAAGTCAGGAGACCTGCCATCAAAGGCGCTTCAGCGCTGATGTTGAAACTGATCCGGGCGGGGTGTTCCGGGGGGAAATGATGATGGTAATACTGGCAAGGTCCCTATGTGAGACCCATAGTGCAATCTGTGATCCAGTTTGTGAAACAGTCTTAGGGCTGGCCTGTAACATGACCGTTCCTGCACACCCGCACGCGTTAGTGCGGAGGGGACGATGCAGACAGATGACACCCAAACACACCAGATAGACACCGCAGACACATCCGCCGCCGGGGCGGTCCTGTTTGTTGTTTCGGCCTATACGCTCAGCAAGGGTGCGCTGACACGCATGCAGGACGCGGTGGCCGCCGCAACCTCACAGCCGACGCGACTGATCCGGCTGGAAGAAACAGGACCCAGCCTGATCAACGCGCTTGATGAGATGCGTGCCGAAGGGCATCGCCGGATCAAGGTGCAGCCCTTTGGCTATCCCTTCCCTGAAAGCCTGCTGACATGGATCCCCGGCGTCCTGGCGGATTGGCGCACGCGGGGCGAAAACGCAGACACCCATCTGGCCATGGGGCCCGACCCTGCCCGCGATCCCGCCGCCCTGATGGCCCATGCCGCCAGCCTGCTGGCCCAGCCAGACACAGCAAAACCGATCGCAACGGTTAAGCCACGACTGGGCAAACCCGGCTGGAACATGCCGCCGGACTTCGATTTTCATCTGCTGGTCTGCACTGGCCCGCGCTGCGCGGTTCACGGCGCCGCCTCTTTCACCCATATGCTGAAAGAGGAACTGGTCGCGGCAGGTGTTTCGGACCGTTGCCTGACCACCCGCACCGGCTGCATTTACCCCTGCAACAAAGGTCCCGTGCTGGCGCTATACCCGCAAGGGCATTGGTACCGCTTGCCTGACGTGGCCGCCACTCGCCGCTTTGTCCGTGAAGTGCTGGTTGCAGGCGGCAGCGCCGATGACCTGCGTTTTCACACCGCGCGCGCCGTGCGCGACGCAGCAGAGACCGCAACAGAAAACACCGTTTCAGACCACGCCCCTTCCCCTCAAATACCCAAATCCCAAAAGGAGTTACTCGTATGACATTGAAATCACTGATGCTGTCCAGCGCTCTGGTAATGGCCGCACTGCCTGCCCTGACCGCCGCCCCTGCATTGGCAGAGGACAAGATCATCAACATGGCCACCAGCTTTCAGATCCGCAGCATGGATCCGGTCAAGCAAGGTTTCTGGATGCAGGAATTTGGTCAAGGTGAATTGCTGATGAAATTCCAGCCCAACGGCGACATCACGCCCTGGCTGGCCGAGAGTCTGACCCGCAAAGATGACACCACCTGGGTGATCACCATCCGCGATGGCGTCACCTTCCAGAACGGCAAAGCGATGGATGTGGACGCGGTGCTGGCCTCCATCGCCTATTTCCGCGAAAACAGCTCTGGCACACAGGCGGTGGTGCCAGCCGAGGCCACGTTTGAAAAGACTGGCCCGCGTGAGATCACCGTGAACACCGGCGTTCCAACCCCCGAACTGCCCAACATTCTGGCCCATGAAAGCCGCCTGATGATCATCGACGTCGAAACGGTTCTGGCCGCGGGCGATGACTTTGAGAAACTGGAAGGCGCGGGCATTCACACCGGTCCGTTCAAACTGATCAGCCTCGACGATCAGAAAATGATCGCCGAACGCTATGAGGACTACTGGCAGGGTAAACCGGTGATGGAAGGGGTTGAGCTGCGCTTTGTCTCTGACGCCAATGCCCGCATCCTCGCGGTGCAGAACGGTGAGGTGGACATTGCCCTTTACCCGCCCATCGCCGCCGCGCCAGTGTTCAAAGCAACGCCGAACCTCAATCTGGCACTGGGACCGCTGTCCACCGGTGGTTTTGTCGGCTTTATGGATGTGACCAACGGGACGTTTGAGGAAAAAGCAGTACGCCGCGCAGCCATGCTGGCGATGAACTATGAAGAGATTGCCAATTCCGTCTTTCATGGCGCCAAGGCACCGGCGACCGGCCTTTATAACCCCAACTTCGCCTACGCGCTGAAGAACTACAAATATGATATGGCCGCCGCGAACACGCTGCTGGACGATGCTGGTTGGGTCCGATCGGGCGACACCCGTACCAAGGACGGTGAAACCCTTTCGGTCACCATCATGATCTATCCGCAGCAGCCCGATTTGGCGCCGCTGTCCAGCGCGATGCAGACCTATCTATCCGCAGTTGGCATCGCTTCCGAAGTGGTATCCGTCGACAGTGTACGTGAGGCGGCGATGAACGATCTGGTGGAATGGGACATTGCCCTGTCGGCCACCGGCACCGCCACCGTCGGATCGGTCAGTGGTTTCCTGAACCGCTATGTGGCCTGTGGGGGGGATCGCAACTACGGCGGCTACTGCAACGCAGAGGCGCAGGCGCTGATCGAAAAACTGGACGTCACCGTGGACGAAGAGGCCCGCAACGAGATGCTGCGCAAAATCCAGATGATCGTGGCCGAAGACGATCCCTACATCTTCAACCTGACCATCCTGAAAGAACGTGCGCTGGTCAGCGACGCATGGTCCAACTACGTCCCCGCTGTGGCCTGGAACCACATCAAATGGGACACGGCCCCGAACAAGTGATCAGTTCTGATCAAATAAAACGGCGCGGCGGACTGATGTTCGCCGCGTTGATACGGCTGGGACAGGCTGCGCTGACCGCACTGGCGGCCTGTGTCATCGTCTTTGCCCTGTTGCCACTTGCACCGGGCGATCCTGCGAACCGCGTTCTGTTGGCGCGGGGCGTCGAAACGCCCACGCCGGCCGAGATTGAGGCCACCCGGGTGGAACTGGGCCTTTATGATCCGATGCCGGTGCAGTTTATCAACTGGCTTGGCAATGTAATGCAGGGCGACTTCGGCCTCAGCTTTACCAGTCAGGCCTCTGTCACACAGGAAATTTTGGAACGTTTGCCCGCAACGCTGATCCTACTGGGATTGGCGCTGGGGTTTTCGATTGTGTTTTCGCTAAGCTTTGCACTGATCGCCGCCGGATTTCGTGATCGCTGGCCGGATCACCTGATCCGCATCTACACCCAGATCGGTGCGGCCTTCCCAACCTTTGTGTTTGCGCTACTGGCCCTGACTTTTCTGATTGTCGGCTTTCAGATGGGGCAGGTTCTGGCAGATGTGACATGGCAGGCGGCGCTGATCCCTGCCTTTATCATCGGGCTGGACCGTGCCGCCAGCTGGACGCAACTGTTGCGCGCAGGTCTGCTGCAGGCGATGGCCAGCGGCTATGCCGACGTGGCCCGCACCCGTGGTGCATCAGAAGGGCGCATCCTGCTGCGCCATGCGCTGCCCAATGCGATCCTCCCCTTTCTGACTGCCATTGGCGTCAGCATCGGCGCGCTGATTGGCGGCGCCCCGTTGATCGAAGCGATTTTTACCTGGCCGGGCCTTGGTGCCTACGTTCTCGAAGCACTCTCAGCCCGCAACTATCCAGTGATTCAGGCCTATGTGCTGATCGCAGCCCTGTCATATGTGGCCGCCGCCCTACTGGTTGATCTGGCGGCCATCCTGCTGGACCCGCGATTGAGGGACCCATCGAAATGACCACCTCGTTCACCTTAACCCGCCCCGCCCCCCTGCCCCGCCAAGTGCCGCGGCGCCTGCTGGCGAAACTGTGGCACCACCGCAGTGGGCGGCTGGGGCTGATCCTTGGCCTTGCGCTGTGCCTCTTTGCGATGGTCGGCGCGGTCTGGACTCCAGCGGATCCCAACCAGCCAAACTACATCAACGCGCTGAAACCACCACAGTTGGCCCATCCCTTTGGCACCGATGCAACGGGGCGCGATATGTTCAGCCGCAGTCTGGACGCCGCCCACAGATCACTGGGCGCGGCGACACTGGTCCTGGCGGCGGTGTTTGTGATCGGGCTGCTCATCGGCACCACCGCCGGGCTGCTGGGCGGCGTTGTTGACACCGTGCTGATGCGCACCGCCGATATCGCGATGACCCTGCCGGGACTGGTGCTGGCCTTTGCCGTTTTAGGCATTCTGGGGCCGGGTTTCCTGAATCTGCTGCTGGCGCTGATCATCGCCGATTGGGCGTGGTATGCACGGCTCGCGCGATCGCTTTCGCTGAACGCGCGCCATCAGCCACATGTGATCGCCGCCCGCCTTGCCGGTGTGCCGAACTGGCGTATCATTTGCGGCCATATTCTGCCGGATGTGGCCCTGCAGCTGGGCATTGTTGCCAGTCTGGCGCTTGGCGGGATGATCGGCGCGATCTCTGGGTTTTCTTTTCTTGGACTGGGGGTACAGCCGCCACACGCGGAATGGGGGGCTATGCTATCTGAGGCACGGCTATACTTTACCGTGGCACTCTGGCTGCTCATCGCGCCGGCGGGCTTGATCTTCCTGTCTGTGTTGAGCGCCAACCTGATCGGCAATGCCCTGCGCGACGTCGCAGGCGCAAAGGACGAACAGTCATGACATCGCTCGCAAAACCCGCCCTGTCGTGCAGCGGGCTTTCGGTTCGCTATCCCAACGGCAGCATGCCGGTGCGCAACGTCAGCTTTTCGGTAGCCGCGGGAGAATGCTTTGCACTTTTGGGCGGCTCTGGCACCGGAAAATCCACCATCGCCCGTGCCCTTCTGGGACTGCACGGCGGAGGCAGCAGAATTGGCGGCAGCCTGCAACTGGATGGCGTCGATATGGCACAAGCCAGCAAGGCGGATTGGCGCCGCATACGCGGTCACAAGATCGGGTTTGTGGCGCAGAATCCTTGGGTCAGCTGCGATCCCCTGCGCCCCGTAGGAGATCATGTAGCCGAAGCCTGGCGCTGCCACGGCCTGCCCGTCCGTTGGGCAGAGATTGTCGCGCGGCTTGACCGCCTTGGCGTGCCGGAGGCGGCCGTGCGGATCCATGCCCCTCCCCACACCTGGAGCGGTGGCATGCTGCAACGCGCCGCAATCAGCGCCGCAACTGCGCTCACACCGCCTATTCTGGTTGCCGATGAACCTACCAGCGCATTGGATGCAGACCGCGCCCAATCGGTGATTCAGGCGCTAAAAAGCGCCGGGTCGGCCATCCTACTGATCAGCCATGACATAGATCTGGTTCTGCGAAACGCGGATCGTATCGGGGTGCTGGATCAGGGCGAACTGGTTGAGGTCGCCACGCCATCAGACCTGCGCAGCCGCCCCCGCCATCCGGCGACCAAGCGATTGCTCGCGGCCCTCGCTCCGTTGCCCCCCCGCCGCAAAGCCACCTCCCCCTCACCGTTGATCCGGCTGGAGGCCGCAGGTGTCAGCTACAAACGTGGTCGCATTCAGGCGTTACCGGCAACAAACCTCAGCATCGGCGCAGGCGAAATTGTCGGACTGCAAGGCCCGTCAGGGTCGGGAAAATCCACCTTGCTACGACTGGTCATGGGGTTGGAGACCCCCAGCACCGGCACCATCTGGCGGGATCCTATTCTGCAGCGCCCCGGCGCCATTCTACCGGTCTTTCAGGGCCCACTTGCCAGTCTGGTGCCCCATTGGCCGATCTGGCGGTCCATCAGTGAACCGCTCACCGCCCGCGGCCAGCCAAGGCTGAGTAAACAGCAACTAAAAGCCCGCGCGGCAGAAGCGATGCAGTCGGTTGGACTGGAGCTGGTAGACCCCCATGCCCGTCCTGCGGAATTATCACTTGGTCAATGCCAGCGCGTCGCCATTGCCCGCGCCACCATCACCCGACCCGCCTTGATCGTCGCCGACGAACCCACCAGTGCGCTGGACAGCCCTTCAATCCAGCATGTCAGCACGCTGCTGCGACAGGCCGCCGATCACGGCGCAGCCCTGCTGGTGGTCAGCCATGATCAGGGGTTGCTGGCCCGATTGGCAGATCGCACGGTCACTTTGGACGCGAAAAATTTACAGGCCACTACATCAGGGCACACACAAGACTGACCCAGCAGCCATCCCCGCCCCGACGCGCGACCGGACAAAAAGGCAGCCCAATTCGCAGAAAATTATTTGCGCCAGATCAGAGATTTAAGGGAAAAATGGTGGGTGATGAGAGACTCGAACTCCCGACATCTTCGGTGTAAACGAAGCGCTCTACCAACTGAGCTAATCACCCGGTAGAGCGGCTTTTAGACTCACTCGGCGGGTTCCGCAAGGGGGTCTTTTACATCTTCTTCAATCTTTATTTTCTGCCGCACCTTCAGGTTCATAACGCGGGCGCCAGACAGCTCTTTCAGGCGGTTAATGCGCACCTTGCCGAAGGGTTGCAGGTTCAACTCGCGCCCCTCTGCCAGTGCTTCGCCCAGAATATCCAGCGCCGCTTCGATGGCCGGTTTGACGTCACGCTTTTTAACACCCGTTTTTTCGACAATCATGTCGATCAGCTCAGGCTTTTTCATCTCTTCCTGACTGGAAACGGGTTTGGTTTCCGTAACCACGACGGCTTCCGGCGCATCAGCCGCTGCGGTTGCTGGCGTCGCCTTTTTACGGGTGCGCGGCAACGGTACCTTTGCGGTTGCTTTGGTGGTGGATTTGGTGGTGGATTTGGCTGCGGTTTTCGCCGGTGTGCTGGCGGGTTTCGCGGCGGTTTTGCGGGTAGTCGTTTTGGTGGTCGTACTACGTGCCATGTGTTCCTGCGCCCCATTTATGAGTGTTATTGTTTCGATAATAGCAACAAATCACGCCATTAATCCAGTGCACCCGCCGGATTTGGGTCGAAAACGGCAATAATTCCAAAACCATGTGCCTATAAACAAACACCCCCGGACGGATCCGGGGGTGTTTGCGTGTAATCTATTGTGGATGGTTAATGCGCGGTGGCCCCTGCCCCGCTGGACGCTTTCAACGCCGCTGCGGCGGCCTCTTCCGCGGCTTCGTCCCATTCGATGGCCTCGGGCGTGTCGGTCAGCGCCAGCTTCAACACCTCGGTCACATGGGTGACCGGGATGATGTCCAGACCTGCCTTCACGTTGTCGGGAATATCTGCCAGATCTTTTTCGTTCTCTTCGGGAATGAGAACAGTTTTGATCCCGCCACGCAGCGCGGCCAGCAGTTTTTCCTTCAACCCGCCAATCGGCATGGCGTTGCCGCGCAAAGAAACCTCACCGGTCATCGCAATGTCCTTGCGCACCGGAATACCTGTCAGCACGGACACGATGGAGGTCACCATTGCCAAGCCCGCCGAGGGGCCGTCTTTGGGCGTGGCACCATCGGGAACGTGGACGTGAATGTCCCACTTTTCAAATTGCGGCGGCTTCACCCCGATCTGAGGTGCGACCGAACGCACGTAAGAGGACGCCGCATCGATGGATTCCTTCATCACGTCGCCCAGCTTGCCTGTGGTCTTCATCCGCCCCTTGCCTGGCAATTTCAGCGCTTCGATGTGCAGCAAGTCACCACCGACCGAGGTATAGGCCAGACCAGTCACAACACCGATTTGATCCTCTTTCTCGGCCAGACCGTAGCGGAATTTTTTCACGCCGAGGAAATCATCGATGTTGTCTGCATCCACCTTGATGGTTTCTGCTTCCCCCTTCACGATCTTGGTGATCGCTTTACGGGCGATCTTGCCAACCTCGCGTTCCATGTTCCGCACACCCGCTTCGCGGGTGTAGTGACGCACAACTTCGGTCAGGGCGCTGTCAGCGACCTCGAATTCGCCCTTTTTCAGACCGTGGTTTTTGATCTGCTTGGGCACCAGATGCTGTTTGGCGATCTCCAGCTTTTCGTCTTCAGTATAGCCTGCCAGCGGAATAATCTCCATCCGGTCCAAAAGCGGCCCTGGCATGTTGTAACTGTTCGAGGTGGTCAGGAACATGACGTTCGACAGGTCATATTCCACCTCAAGATAGTGGTCCACGAACGTACCGTTCTGTTCAGGGTCCAGCACTTCCAGCATCGCAGATGCCGGATCACCACGGAAGTCCTGACCCATTTTGTCGATCTCATCCAACAGGATCAGCGGGTTGGTGGTTTTCGCCTTTTTCAGCGCCTGAATAATTTTACCCGGCATGGAGCCGATGTAAGTGCGACGGTGGCCACGGATTTCGGATTCGTCCCGCACACCACCAAGGGAGATGCGGATAAATTCACGGCCCGTCGCCTTGGCCACAGATTTTCCAAGCGAGGTTTTACCAACGCCCGGAGGCCCAACAAGACACAGGATCGGACCTTTCAGCTTCTGGCTACGCTGTTGCACCGCCAGATATTCAACAATCCGCTCTTTGACCTTTTCAAGGCCATAGTGATCCTTGTCCAGAATGTCCTGTGCGCGACCCAGATCCTTTTTGACGCGCGATTTCACGCCCCACGGGATCGACAGGATCCAGTCAAGGTAGTTGCGCACAACGGTCGCCTCGGCGCTCATCGGGGACATTGATTTCAGTTTCTTCAGCTCGCCATCGACCTTTTCTTTGGCCTCTTTGGACAGCTTCAGCTTGGAGATTTTCTCTTCCAGTTCGCTGATTTCGTTGGACCCGTCTTCACCATCGCCCAGCTCTTTCTGAATGGCTTTCATCTGCTCATTCAGGTAGTATTCACGCTGGGTGCGCTCCATCTGGGATTTCACGCGGGTTTTGATCTTCTTCTCGACCTGCAGAACGGACATTTCGCCCTGCATCAACCCGTAGACCTTCTCCAGGCGTTCGCTGACAGACAGGGTCTCCAGCAGTTCCTGTTTCTGCGCCACCTCAATGCCCAGATGACCGGCAACCAAATCGGCAAGCTTCGCAGGATCGGAAGTTTCCGACACGGTGACCAGCGCCTCTTCGGGGATGTTTTTCTTGACCTTGGCGTAACGCTCAAACTCCGCGCCGACGGTGCGCAGCAGCGCCTCAATCGTGGCCTCGTCACCGAGAGCCTCTTCGAGGTATTCCGCGCTGGCCTCAAAGAAGTCATCGTTTTCAAGGTATTCGGTGATTTTCACACGTGCCTGACCTTCGACAAGCACCTTCACGGTGCCATCGGGCAGCTTCAGCAGCTGCAGCACATTGGCCAGCACGCCATTTTCATAGATGCCATCGGTCTGGGGATCGTCCTCTGCGGGATCAACCTGACTGGACAGCAGAATCTGCTTATCGTCCTGCATCACCTCTTCCAGCGCGCGGACCGATTTTTCACGGCCGACAAACAGCGGCACGATCATGTGGGGAAATACCACGATGTCGCGCAGCGGCAGGACTGGATAGGATGCGTTGAGTGGCTCTTGCATAGGGTTTCCTTGTTCTTAGCAAGAAGGCGCTGGCCCCATTTTTGGCAGCCTCGGCCTTCTCCGTTTCCTGCGATTCAATGTGGGGGGTGAAACCCCGATTTCAACCGCATGGTCACTTCCCGAAAATTCAATGTGCCGTGAGCGGCAGGGATGAGCAAGGCGCGAAATCGCCTGTGCCCCGATTTGTTCGAAACACAGGCGCAATTTTTGGGCCAAACATGGTCATTCCCCTAAAATTCTAGGGGGTGCAGGACCGCAATTATTCAGATTCGCCCAAGATAGACCGGTCCACCCCTTTCAGAATGGCGTTGACCGCGCCTTGGATTTTTTCCAGCTGCTCTTCGATCTCATCGTGGAAGTCATCAAGACGCGCCACAATGTTATCTAGGCCCTTGGCCGTATCGCGCAGCGTCCCTGCTTCGACCCGACAGGCAATACGGATGGTCGACAGACCAAGGATCATCCGCCGCAGGAAATCTACGCGGCGCTGGATCACCATTGTCGACTGTATGCCGTGCACCACGGCCGAAATGGATTTGGTGTTATACGTGTTGCGCAACTTGTTGAGGACATGGGTCTCATCCTCTTTGCTGGTTTTACCACCCAGACAGCCCTCATCCTTGAAGTTTTTGCACATCTCTTCGAGCAGGTGCGAGGTGCACAGCATGAAGAAAGAATTCTGATCGCGCGACGCTTCCCAGATGCCGTCGAAGCTTTCTTGGATATCTAGTGTTTTCAAGTGATTACGAATATCACGCAGCATCAGATCATAATTTTTGGCGATCTCGTTGATGGTGGAACGACCTTCGGGCAGCTTGGCAGCAAAGATCTTCATGTTGGCGATCAGCAACGCGGCCTCGTCGAAACGGGTCGACAGCAAAGCAATCTCATGGCGCAAGTGCGATGCGTTTTCCGAAATCGTGTGGATGTTGGACAAATCGGAAAACTGTTTTGTGCCCATGGTCTTGCGACGCGCTTCGAACTCTTCGAACAGGGCGTGAGCCTGGAACATCGCATAGGTCTGGAACCCCAGTTCCTGAATGCGGCCCATCATGCGATTGGCGCTGTCTTCAGGGCTGAGGGCCTCTGACTTTTCGGCGTGCAGAATTTCACCGTAAAGGTCAGATACAACCCCCAAAAGCGGGCTCGTCGGTTTCAAACGCACCGACAGGAAATCACCGTTACCAAGTGGCGAGGCAATAGCGAAAACCCAGTAGTATTTGCCTGATTTGGTCTTGTTTTTCACATAGGCGCCAACAGGAGTGCCGTTTTTCAATCCGTTCCACAGCAACCAGAACACCGCCTTCGGCATGTCAGAATGGCGGATGATGTTGTGGGGCGCACCCTGCAGTTCACTGCCACCGAAACCGGCGATGCGCACGAAGACCTCGTTATAAGCCTCAATCACCCCGCGCTTGTCTGTGCGCGAGAAGAACAAGTCTTCGATGGCAAAGGGTTCTTCTACGTTGACCTCAGGCACCGAACGCAGACCTGTCGCGGGTTTGGCGGCCTTTTGCTCAACAGGTTTAATTTCATCATGGTCCACGGTGAAAGGGTCGGTTGGAATCCGGTTCATGGGTTTTTCCATTCTATCGGCCGCTGTAGGGGGTCCTTCGTGCACCCGATCGGGTGGCGCGTCTTCCGGCAGCGGGCGACCAAACCTGCCATCAGGACAACTGTTATTCTCAGTCTCGAAAACGGCGGCTTGGGGTCGGCTTTTAGACGGAAAAATACGGCATTTCGGAAAAAAGTTCTTTGGCATCAGTTGGATGATCCAAAGATATGCAAAAAACCTTATGCTTTTCAGCGGGTTGGAATTTGACTCCCAAATACACCTTATAGGGGCTGCGACATTTTGCGCGCCACTTCTCTTTCACAAAAAACAGCCGCCTGCGTGGACAGACGGCTGTTCAACATGTTCACATGCATCGCGCGATCAAAGGCGTTCGATATCCCCATTTGCGCGTGTTTCGTGGAAGGTTTTCTGGAACGCCTCAAAACGGCCCGCGGCAATCGCATCACGCATGCCCTGCATCAACTCTTGGAAGTAATGCAGATTGTGCCAGGTCAGCAGCATGCCGGAAATCATTTCCTGACTGCGATAGACATGATGCAGATAGGCGCGAGAGTAGTTGCTACAGGCCGGACAGGTGCAGTTTTCATCCAGCGGGCGCGGGTCGTCCTTGTGGCGGACGTTCTTGATATTGACCACGCCATGACGGGTAAACGCCTGCCCCGTGCGGCCAGAGCGTGAGGGTAGAACGCAATCCATCATATCAATACCACGCGCCACGGCGCCGACGATATCGTCAGGCTTGCCTACCCCCATCAGGTAGCGCGGCTTGTCCTCTGGCAACATGTCGGGCGCGAAATCCAGGCAGCCAAACATCGCCTCCTGCCCCTCGCCCACAGCCAGACCGCCCACCGCGTAACCATCAAAACCAATGTTACGCAGTGCTTCAGCGCTTTCCTGACGGAAATCCTGTTCCAAACCGCCCTGCTGAATGCCGAACAACGCATGCCCCGGACGATCCCCAAACGCCTCACGCGACCGATCGGCCCACCGCATCGACAAACGCATGGATTTGGCAATTGCATCACGATCCGCAGGCAGTGCGGGGCATTCGTCAAAACACATCACAATGTCGGATCCCAGCAGGCGCTGGATTTCCATCGACCGTTCCGGCGTCAGCTCATGACGGGACCCGTCGATGTGGGATTTAAAGGTCACGCCTTTTTCCGTCAGCTTGCGCAAATCGGACAACGACATCACCTGAAACCCGCCCGAGTCGGTCAGGATCGGTTTGTCCCAGTTCATAAACTTGTGCAGGCCACCCAGCCGGTCAATGCGTTCGGCCGTGGGACGCAGCATCAGGTGGTAGGTGTTGCCCAACAGAATATCGGCGCCAGTGGCTGCAACGCTTTCTGGCATCATGGCCTTCACCGTGGCGGCGGTGCCCACCGGCATAAAGGCGGGCGTGCGAATATCCCCGCGCGTTGTATGAATGACCCCGGTACGGGCCTTGCCATCCTGACCCAGCTTTTCAAAAGAAAACGTCTTTTCCATACCACATCTCATCTCTTGCGCATCCTGCCGATACCGGCGCATCCGGCGTTGCTTACTCCTTTGCCACTAGAAGGCAAAGGCCGAAATGCCTATCTAGAGGGCACAAAAAATCTGTTAAACATAGTTTGGGACAGTAAATATGGACATTTTCTTTGATATTCTGGCCAACAATCCAATGACCATCATCTGGCTGCTGATCGCTGGATTCATTATCTCGATCATTTTCAAAGGGGTACGCATAGTCCCTCAATCGCAGAAATTCGTCGTGGAACGCTTCGGCCGCCTGCACGCGGTGCTTGGGCCGGGCATCAACTTGATCGTGCCGTTTCTGGATAAGGTGGCGCATCAAATCTCGATTCTTGAACGACAATTGCCGAACGCCAGCCAAGATGCGATCACCAAAGACAACGTGCTGGTGCAAATCGACACCTCGGTCTTTTACCGCATTCTGGAACCGGAAAAGACTGTCTACCGCATCCGCGATGTCGATGGCGCCATTTCCACCACTGTGGCCGGTATCGTGCGGGCCGAAATCGGCAAGATGGATCTGGACGAGGTGCAATCGAACCGCGCCCAGTTGATCAACCAAATCCAATCGCTGGTAGAGGATGCCGTGGATGACTGGGGGATCGAAGTGACACGCGCCGAAATTCTGGACGTGAACCTTGATCAAGCGACCCGCGACGCAATGCTGCAACAGCTGAACGCCGAACGCGCCCGCCGCGCCCAAGTGACCGAGGCAGAGGGGGAAAAGCGCGCTGTAGAACTCTCCGCCGATGCCGAGCTGTATGCAGCCGAGCAAAGCGCCAAAGCCCGCCGCATTCAGGCCGACGCCGAGGCCTATGCAACCGGTGTGGTCGCCAAAGCGATTGCCGAAAACGGGCTGGAGGCTGCGCAGTATCAGGTGGCGCTGAAACAGGTGGAGGCGCTCAATGCGCTTGGTGCCGGTGAGGGCAAACAAACCATCGTGTTGCCCGCCCACGCGGTGGAGGCGTTTGGCGATGCCTTCAAACTGCTGAAAGGGGGCAAGTGATGGATCTGTTCAGCATCTGGTGGGTCTGGCTGATACTCGGGCTTGCGTTGGCGACGGCAGAGGTGTTCTTGCCCGGCTCGATCTTTGTCGGCTTCGCCGCAGGCGCGGCGCTGACCGCGCCCTTGGCGGCATGGACCAGCCTGAGCGTGCCACAACTGGCGGTCGCTTTTGCAGTGTTGTCGCTGATTAGCTGGTTCTTCATGCGCCGCGTTTTTGGCTTTCGCGGTGCGAAAGCCAAAGTCTTTGATCACGACATCAACGACTAACCGATATAGTGCCGCCGCCTTGGCACTGGACCTTGGGGGCGGCAAACCTTATATCTTCGCTCAGGTTAAAATGGACGAACGCCATGAACGATAATGCTGAACCGCTTGAAGGCACCCCGCTGATCGCGCCTTCCAGCGTCTCTCACCCGATGTATGACAAGGTCGTAGAGGCCTGCCGCACCGTGTATGACCCCGAAATTCCGGTGAACATCTACGACCTGGGTTTGATCTATACGATCCAGATTTCCGATGATAACCGCGTTTCGGTAATCATGACACTGACCGCGCCGGGATGTCCGGTGGCGGGCGACATGCCCGGCTGGATTGTAGACGCGATTGAACCGCTTGATGGCATTCAGCATGTTGAGGTAGACCTGACGTGGGAACCGCCGTGGGGTATGGAAATGATGAGCGATGAAGCCCGCCTTGAGCTGGGCTTTATGTAAACCACATCGACATTATAGCATGAGAAGGCAGGCCACAGCGTCTGCCTTTTGCATTTACGCCATCCCTCCCCTTCACAAAGAACCCCCAATAAGGTTCTATTGACAAAAGAAGTCAAATATAGCTTCTTTGAACACATGCAAACCGAGAGACCAGAAATTGCCGTTCTAACCGGCGACCTAATCGCCTCCACCACGCTCAGTACGGATCAACAGCAGGCGGCGATGGCGTGTCTGGAAGAGACCGCGCAACAAATCGCAAACTGGCCCAACTGCCGCGTCAGCTTTGCCGTACGCGGTGGCGATGGCTGGCAAATGGCGCTGTCCCCTGCCCCGCTGGGATTACGTGCAGCGCTGATGCTGCGCGCCGCGCTGCGCGCGCTGGGCAAATCACATGACAGCCGCATTGCCATTGCTGCGGGAACAGATGACTGGCCGCAGGATGATAACCCCAACACCTCGCGCGGCCCGGTCTATGTCACCTCTGGGCGCCAGTTGGAGGCCATGAAAGGCGACAGCACTCTGCATTGGGGCGGCGGCGCATTGGGCGCCGCAACAGTGCTGGCCGATCACATTGTCCAAAGCTGGACAGTTGCACAGGCCCGCAGCCTGTGTCTGCAACTGCCGCCCCATGCCCCCAAGCGTGCTGATATTGCCGCAACGCTGGGTGTCAGCCGGCAGTCGGTGAACAAAGCGCTCTGGGCCGCGGGGTATCCCACCTTGTCAGAGGCGTTGCAGATGATTGAAACTCTCCCCCTCGTTAAACAGGCTGAACACGCGGAGCGCGCAGATGATTGAAACCTTCGCCGCCCTGCTGCTGGCCCATGTTCTGGCGGATTTTGTATTGCAGACCAATTGGATGGCAGCACGAAAACGGCAGTTCCCTGTGCTGATACTGCATGGGCTGGTGGTGCTGATCACCGCACAGCTCTGTCTCGGGCACGTCACCGCATGGCCTCTTTTGGCACTGGCAGCAACGCATTTCGCCATCGACGCGATCAAAACCTATGGCGACTTCAGCGGGCTGGCGGGCTTTCTGACCGATCAGGGCGCACACCTCATCATACTGGCCACCGTGGCATGGATTGCACCGGATTTGTGGCAAACTGGCTTTTGGGCGATGCAGGCACCGCCCCTCCCCGCCCCTAATACCCTGCCATCTACCATGATCCTGATCGCAGGCGCCGTGTTGGCCACCCGCGCTGGCGGCTTTGCCACCGCGCTGATGATGAAACCCTATGATACCGCAATGAGCCAAACAGCAGAGAGCGGCCTGCCCGGAGCCGGTCAACGCATCGGGGTGTTGGAACGGGGGCTGATTTACCTGCTTGTGCTGCTTGGAGAACTGGGCGGCATCGGCTTTCTGGTGGCAGCAAAGTCCATCCTGCGCTTTGGCACCGTGTCTGGTGATCGCAAGGCAACAGAATATGTGATCATCGGCACATTGTTCAGTTTCGGCTGGGCGCTGGTGGTCGCAATTGCGGTGAAAGCATTGCTCAGCCAGCTCTGATCTGGCCGAGATGCTTGAGATCGCAGATCATTCCACCTACATAAAGATCAGATAAACGCGCGAACCACCCCGAAGGACCCCATCCATGTTCTCGATCCCCGGCAAACAGGCTGTCACCCTGACCCCGAAAGCGGCGGCACAGATCGCCAAACTGATGGAAAAAGACGGCCATCAGGGGCTGCGCATCGGCGTCAAAAAGGGCGGTTGTGCAGGCATGGAATACACCATGGATTACGCCGAAACCATCGACCCCAACGATGAGATCGTCGAACAGGACGGCGCCCGCGTGATGATCGCGCCGATGGCGCAGATGTTCCTCTTCGGGACCGAGATCGACTATGAGGTTTCGCTGCTGGAAGCGGGGTTCAAATTCAATAACCCCAATGTAACAGAGGCCTGTGGCTGCGGCGAATCCATCAAATTTGCCGGGATGTAACGCAGTCCCTATAGAAATACCCCATTGTTAGCGCCCTCGGCCCTTGCCTTGGACCTGCCAGTTGGTGCAACTGACAGCACTGTTCACGCGCCTGTGAAAAACGCGTGGTGAACCAAAAGAAACTGTTGTTGAGGGGAATATCTATGCGTCGCAAACTGGCTGCCGGGAACTGGAAAATGAACGGGCTTTCTGCCCAGATCGAGGTATTGAACGATCTGATCAACCGCCACCCTGCCCCGACCGTTGATCTGCTGATCTGCCCCCCCGCCACGCTGGTTGGCGCGGCTGCAACCGCAACCGCCGGCACCCCCCTGATGATTGGCGGCCAGGATTGCCACACGGCAACCTCTGGCGCCCACACCGGTGATATTTCTGCTGAAATGCTGGGAGACTCGGGTGCCGGTGCGGTGATCCTTGGCCATTCTGAACGGCGCGAGGACCACGGCGAAGAGGACGCGCTGGTTGCCGCCAAAACCACAACCGTGCAGGCCGCAGGCCTGATCGCCGTGGTCTGCATCGGCGAAACGCTGGCACAGCGCGAGGGTGGCGAAACCCTCAACGTGATCAAAGCACAGCTCGCCGGCTCCATCCCCGCTGACGCGGCGGCTGACACGCTGGTTGTCGCCTATGAGCCAGTTTGGGCCATCGGCACTGGCAAGATTCCCACGCTGGCAGAAATAGCGGAAGTCCATGATTTCATCCGTGCTGAGCTGACCGCCCGCTTCGGCGCCGATTTCGCCGATAAAATCCGCCTGCTTTACGGTGGTTCGGTGAAGCCGACGAACGCCGAAGAGATTTTTGCCGTTTCCAACGTCGACGGCGCACTGGTTGGTGGCGCCAGCCTGAAGGCTGAGGATTTCAGCGGCATTATCACCGCGCTAGAGGCCAGTTGAACGGCCTGAGAAAGGCAACAACCGTCCTTTCAATGATCCCCAACGACTTAATAAAAACGGCGCCACACAGGGCGCCGTTTTCGTTTCTGTCATATCGACCAAGATCATTTGGTAATGATTTCCGGTCCCATGAAATGGTTGGGCAGGAAGGTCGAGATCGCAGGGATATAGGTCACCATAATCAGGAAGACGAAGAGCACCGCAAGGAACGGCAGCGCCGCCTTCACCACCCGCATCATCGGCATGCCAGCAACGCCAGAGGTGACGAAGAGGTTCAGACCAACCGGCGGGGTGATCATACCGATTTCCATGTTCACCACCATGATGATGCCCAGATGAATCGGGTCGATGCCCAGTTCAATCGCGATCGGGAACACCAGCGGTGCCACGATGACCAAGAGGCCCGATGGCTCCATAAACTGACCGCCGATCAGCAGGATCACGTTCACGATCACCAGGAACATCACCGGCCCCAGACCTGCGTCCAGCATAGCGCTGGCCAGCTGCTGCGGGATCTGTTCATCGGTCAGCACGTGCTTCAGGATCAGCGCATTGGCGATGATAAACATCAGCGTGACTGTCAGCTTGCCTGCCTCGAACAGGGTGTTCTTGGTGTCGCGGTGGAAAAACGCGGTAATCAGCGCAAGCGGTTTCTGCAACAGCGTCAGGTTTGCCTGCCCCTCAGGACGGCTGAGCGGTCCCATGTCGCGGTAAACAAAGCTGGAGATCAGGAAGGCATAGACCGCGGCCACAGCAGCCGCTTCGGTCGGGGTGAAGATACCACCGTAGATGCCGCCCAGAATGATTACGATCAGGAACAGCCCCCAGATCGCGTCCATGCCAGAGGCAAAGACCTCACCCCAGCCCTGCCAGTCACCTTTGGGCAGGTTGCGGATACGGGCGATCACATAGATGGTGATCATCAACATCGACCCTGCCATCAGACCGGGGATCACACCTGCAAGGAACATCCGGCCAACGGACACCTCAACCGCCGAAGCGTAAACAACCATCACGATGGACGGCGGGATCAGGATGCCCAGCGTGCCCGCGTTGGCAATCACACCAGCGGCGAAGTCTTTGGAATAGCCAACCTGACGCATGCCCGCGATTACGATCGACCCGATCGCGACAACCGTTGCAGGCGACGACCCCGACAGCGCTGCAAACAGCATACAGGCAAAGACGCCCGCAATGGCCAGACCACCGGGGAAGTGGCCGACAATGGCGATCGAAAAGCGGATGATCCGTTTCGCCACGCCACCGGTCGACATAAAGCTGGAGGCAAGGATGAAGAACGGGATCGCCAGCAGGGTATAATGCCCCGCCATCGCCTGAAACATGGTCTGTGCGATTGACGCCAGTGAGGTGTCGGACAGAACCAGCAAGAAAATGATCGACGAAAAACCCAGCGAAATGGCGATCGGAACACCGATCAGCAACAGGCCGACGATCATAGAAAAGAGAACAAGAACTTCCATCTGACTCAGTCCTCAGCGTTGTGGTGGCGGACATCTTCGACCGCGTCTTCGGCTTCGTGGCTGACGATCAGGCTGTCCTGCTGACCGCTGATCAGGCGCCAAGAGGCCTGAAGCACACGGAAAAACAACAGCGCAGCACCAATGGGCAGCATCACGTAGGGAATGAAACGCGGCAGCTTCTCATAAGCTTCGCCCGCGTTGAAAATCGGCTCGATAAAGCGCAGCCAGTCGACCATGTAGATGTCGCCGACCTCATACCAGGCCTGATCACGGCTGTTGGCAAAACCGGTAGGAAACCAGCGCCCCGTGGTGGCATCAAAGCCCGCAAACGGTGCCCAATAGTCCCATGCGCCTTTCAGCAGCAGGAACGCATAGGCGATGCAGATCGCCACAGTGATCAGCCCCATAATACGGCGCACGCGCGACGGCACTGCATTCAGCACCGCATCCACGCCAAGATGCGCGGTCACTTTCACCGCGTAGCTCATGCCAAAGAGAACCAGCCAGGCAAACAAAAACGCCGTTGCCTCCAGCCCCCAGATCAAACCGGTGTTAAACCCATAGCGCAGGATCACGTTGATAAAGGTGATGATGGTCATCAGCCCCAGAATGATCGCGATAAAGGTTTCCTCAAACTCGTGCACAAACCGCGAAAATGCGGATTTGGGTGTGTAATGTCCCGACATGTCCCGCCCCTTCCTTCGGAATTTCGGATATAGAAAACCCGGCCCGATACCTGCGGACCGGGTTTTCAGATTGTTGCTAACGCTTAGTGTTTGGCGTTGATCGCTTGGGCTGCTGCGATGTTGTCTTCGCCAACGTCACCTTTGAACTGTTCCCAAACCGGCTTCATCGCTTCGACCCAAACAGCGCGCTGGTCATCGCTCAGCGCACGCACGGTGCCGCCTGCGTCAATCACCGACTGTTTCGCCGCTGCGTTCACAACGGTGGATTCTGCGTTACGTACCTCGGTCACCTCAGAGATGATGGTGGCCAGCTGGTCGCGCACATCATCCGGCAGCGAGTCCCAGAAATCGGTCGAGGTCACAACCAGATAGTCCAGAATGCCGTGGTTGGTTTCGGTCACGCCGTCCTGCACCTCGAAGAACTTCTTGCCGTAGATGTTGGACCAGGTGTTTTCCTGACCGTCCACAACGCCGGTTTGCAGCGCGCCGTATACTTCGGAGAAGGCCATCGGCTGCGGGCTGCCGCCCAGCGCCGCCATCTGCGCTTTCAGCACTTCGGAGTTCTGAACGCGGAATTTCAGGCCAGATGCATCGGTGGGCAGTTCCAGCGGCTTGTTCGCCGACATCTGCTTCATGCCGTTGTGCCAGAACGCCAGACCCAGCAGACCACGACGTGTCATCGATTCCTTCATCGCCTGACCGTTGGCGGAGTTCTGGAATTCATCAACTGCGTCGACGTTCTTAAACATGAACGGCAGATCGAAAATGCGGAATTGTTTGGTGAACTGCTCGAACTTCGACAGCGACGGCGCGGCCAGCTGCACGTCGCCCTGCAGCATGGCTTCCAGAACCTGGTTGTCGTTGTAAAGGGTCGAGTTCGGGAACACTTCAAGGCAGGCCTTGCCGTTCATTTCCTCGTTCACACGCTTTTCAAGCAGCGATGCCGCGATGCCTTTGGGGTGCTTGTCGGTGTTGGTGACGTGGCTGAACTTGATGACGATTTCACCGTCATCACAGGCGCCTGCTGCAAACACAGCCGAAGCAGAAACAGACAGGGCCAGCGCGGCCGCAGCGGTGGTAAAATATTTCATTGTATCTCCTCCCGAGAGATCATCTGAAGTCGTAAGCACCCCCTCCGGGTGCGACGGGGCTAGAATTTCCAATCGACAGTCTTGTCTCAAGGAAAAGTGAGCGGGGCGGGATATTTTCGTTCAAAGTACTGTCAAAAAACGGCTTTTTATTCCCGCGCAGCCGCCGAATACCCCAAAAACAAAAAAGCTGTGCGGTTTCCCGCACAGCCTTAATCCGTGTTTGTGCGAAAATCCGCACAGATCCGTTGGTATTACTTCAACCGCTGCACCTTGAGATAGGAGAAATCAACAACCGATGTCGGGTTCTCTGTCCCCTCTGCGGCTGCATGACGGTAGATGCCGAACTTCATATGCGGCACAGCGCAGTCGGCCATTTCAAAGGGCGTGTCCGCAACCAATGTATCATTGACAAACAGCTGCATCATCCCCCTGTCAGCGGTGTCAAACTCCACCCGGAACCGCTGCCAACGGCCCTTCAACTCGTCCAGATGAATGGCTGTTGGCGCCGGTGCTTTGTATTTGCCATCCAATAGTGGCTGCATCGACAACAAACCGTCGCGGAACATGAACCGCATCGGCGGTTTCGATTTGCATGATCTATCCCAACTGTGCAGCTGCCAAAAGGTTTCGCGATGACCATCAAATCCGTCCATAAAGCGCACATCAAAGCTGGCGCTATACCGGGCATTGCGGGCAAGGATTTCCTTTTGCTTCAACTCCACCCGCTCACGGAACGGCGACATATCATTGGGCTTATTATCTGCGCCGCAGGCGCCCTTGTCCCCATCGCGCAAAGTAAAGCGTAGATAGCGGCGGCCATCTGCTTGCTCTGCTTTCTCCAGACGTTTGGACATCCGGATTTTACGCTTCATGCTGCAGTTGTCATAAATACGGATATTCTCCCATTGTGAATCCGAAAACACCAATTGGGATCCACTAGAAAAAACCTTGGGCTTTGCCCATTCAGCCTGAACGCCGACAGCTGCCGTCAAGGTCGCTGCCAGGATAATACCGCCGGACAACGCTGCTGTTTTTATCATTTGTTTCATTTGCTCACCTCTCTCACATTTACGCCCCTCCGCCTGCAAGCATACGGCACGGGCACAGCGCGCCAGTGAAAAGCGTTGCAGTCGGAAAGAGCGCCAACATCACGGATGACAGCGAAATCACAAAGATGATTATGGCACTGTAACACAGATAGGAAGAAAACCGCCGATAGACAGAGACAAAGCCCGACACACCCTTGGGATGATCGAAATTTATGGTGACTGTATGCTGACTGTCAGGCTGATTAGCCCTCGGCGCGAAACTGTTCCGGTTTCAGGCCGTATCGGGCCAGTTTGTCATAGAAAGTCTTGCGCGGTAGCTTCAACGCCTTGGCCGCCGCGCTGGCGCGTCCCTCCGCCCGACGCAGGGCGGCGATCAACAGCGATCGTTCCACCCGCGCCATCTGTTCGGCCAGCCCCAGATCGACACTGTCCTCGCCTGTGCCGGTTTCCTCCCCAAGGACAAAACGCATCGCAGCACTCATCAATGCGCGGGCATTGCCGGGCCAATCGCGGGCCATCAAATCCGCCAAAAGGTCTGAGGACACTTCAGGCGCCAGTAATCCCGATTGTTCCGCCGCCTGTGCCACGTAACGTCTAAACAGCACTGGAATATCTTCGGGCCTTTCCTTCAGCGACGGCACCCGCACTTTCATCACCTCAATCCGGTAATAGAGATCCGCCAATAGATGACCCGCCTCTACCGCGGCGCTCAGATCCTGCGTGGTGCCGCCAATGAGGCGCAAATCGCCCTCCTCCAGCGCCTCGATCAGGGCGCTTTGCACGTCCAGCGCCAGACCGCCCAAATCATCAAGGAACAATGTCCCGCCCTGCGCCGCCGCCACCACATCACTCAACGCTGCACGGTCCAGCGTGGGGGCTGCACGTTTCACAAACGGGCCTTTGGCCTGCGCGGAGGTCAGGTGAATGACCTCTGCCACCTTATAGATACCTGACCCCGGCGCTCCGCTGACCAGCACATCCGTGCCAGCCCGTGCTGCCAGACGGGCACGGTTGCGCAAGCCCTCTGACAGATCGGATTGACCGTAGATCATCCGCGCCGCCGCATCACCGGTTTCCAACTGCGCCTTCATCCGGCGGTTTTCCAGTACCATTTCACGGGTTTTTAACGCCCGCTCCAATGCCGCCAACAGATCGGCGGTGGCGCAGGGTTTTTCCAGAAAACCAAATGCCCCCTGCCGCATCGCCTGCACCGCCATCGGAATATCGCCTTCGCCCGTCAGCAAGATCACCGGCAATTCCGCATCAATCGTCTGGGTGTGCGTCAACAGGTGAAACCCGTCACGCCCCGGCATGCGGATGTCCGACAACACCACACCGGCAAAATCGGCGGCGATGTGATCTTTCGCCTCGATAAAGGACCCCACCGGCAGCGGGTCCAGATCTGCCAGTTCCAGCGTTTGTGCCAGTGCATCGCGCACCGCAGCATCGTCGTCGACCACCAGTACGCGGCGAATGGTTGTGGCTTCTGTCATCCTGTATTCCCTTCACCCCACGGCTCCAGCTCTACCGTGAACATCGCCCCCGTTGCGCCATTGCTGCCCCGGATCCTGCCGCCAAAGCTTTGCACCAAACCATAAGAGATCGACAGCCCCAGCCCCATCCCTTCGGAACTGCCGACCGTTTTGGTGGAATAAAACGGCTCAAAAACTTTGTCAGGCT
Source organism: Thalassobius sp. Cn5-15 (assembly GCF_022347685.1). Lineage (GTDB taxonomy): Bacteria > Pseudomonadota > Alphaproteobacteria > Rhodobacterales > Rhodobacteraceae > Thalassobius. The sequence goes on along the minus strand of NZ_JAKRGF010000001.1, from coordinate 81,534 downwards.
CTTTCAGTCCGGGACCGATATCGCGCACCGTAATGGTTGGGCGCGGCTGTGCTGTGATTTCGATATCCACCCGCCGCTCGGACTGATCCAGCATCGCATCGGCGGCATTGTTGATCAGGTTCACCAGTACCTGCGTCAGCCGTACATCACCGGCGCGGACCCACAGAGGGCTGTCCGTAGCGCCTGCATCCCAGTTGAGCGTCACCTCATCCGCCTTCAGCCGCGCCTCTGTCAACTCTACTGCAGTGTTCACCACGTGCAGCAAATCGATCTGCCCGACAGGTTCACTCTCATTGCGGGCAAAGGCGCGCAGGTTTTTGATGATCCGCGCCATGCGCGCGGCCATGTCGGCAATGCGCGACAGGTTTTCCTCCGCCCGCTCCGGCCGACCACGTTCCATAAAGGCACTGCCGTTTTCGGCATATTGACGGATGGCCATCAAGGGCTGGTTCAGCTCATGACTGATCCCTGCGGACATCTGGCCCAGCGCCGACAATTTACCCGCCTGCACCAGATCATCCTGCGCCTTTTTCAACGCCCCTTCTGCCGCGATCCGTTCGGACACTTCACCGCGCAGGCTGTCATTGGCTTGCGACAATTCTTTGGTGCGGGCAGCAACGCGATCTTCCAAGACAGCGTTGGCCTGCGCCAGCGCATCGCGCCGTGTGGTGGCAATCAACGTCAGCGCCCCGAAGGTCAGAAAAACCGCCGCCACCACCGCCGCCTGCAACCCTGCCAGACGGCGGGCAGGATCCACATCAATCAAGGCCTCCGCCCGCATAGCAATCGCAGGCAGATCCTGTTCCAGATGCAGGCCACGCGCGGGCACATAGGCCGACCAATCGGTCAACCACAATTCATACCCGCCGACGTTGCGCGCCCCGAAAGAGGTGCTGACGCCAGTGTTGGGGATCAATTGCCCATCCGCCTGCCGCCGCCAGTAAAGAAGTTCAGAGCGGTTGGTGATAAAAACCTCGCCGCCTGTACCTGCGCCTGTGTCTGTACCCGTATTGGTGAAAAAGATAGAAGGCCGCGCCCCCCGCCATTCTTCCTCGATCCGATCAATGTTAGCGACCACGATAAGAGCGCCCTGCACCTTGCCCTTGTCCGCATTATCCGCACTGAAAACAGGCGCAGCAAACGAATAAGTACGCTGGCCGGTGGCGTTGATGACACCGTGTTCTTCGCCCATCGCCCCCTGAAGCGCTCGGCGCCAGTGGGCGCGATCCGACAAATTACGTGCAGTTAAATTGTTGGCAGAAACGATCACAAAGCCGTTCGGATCCACCACCACCAGATCCAGCGCGGCGGTTTTATCGGCCGCTTTCAACAACAGCTGTTCTGCCCGTTCAGGCCCCGCGCCAGCCAGCACATCGCGCACCACCGGATGATCGGCGGTCAGGACGGCCAGCTGTTGGTATTGCTGCAACTGCCCCGTCAACCGGTCCGTCGCCAGCGCCAGATCGACACGCCCGCGCTGCGCCAATTGCCCCAACGCCTGCACATAGCCATAGCGCCAAACCCCACCCGAAATGGCCACGACAGCCAGCAGGAACAACACAATGATCAGCCACCGGCGCAGGGCGAAAGGATTGGAAATCAGTTTCATGCGGCGAACTTAGCCCGCACAGGCTTGCAAAGGCCAGAGGGCTTGGACTAGCAACACGTCATGAAACACATCAGCCAATCGCCAACCGATCCCGACTTTGTGCAAAACCCCTACCCTTTTTATGACCGCGCCCGTGATGCAGGGCCGCTGGTCTTCTGGGAGGATTATAACCTGATCTGCGCAACGTCCTATGCGGTGGTGATGATGCTGTTCAAGGATCGCCGGTTCGGTCGCGAATGCCCGCCAGAATTTGCCTCCGAAATCCCCGATCGTCTGCGTCCTTTCTATGATATTGAGGCGCATTCGATGCTGGAGCTGGACGGACCGCGCCACAAACGCCTGCGTTCGCTGGTGCTGCGCGCGTTCACCTCGCGCCGGATTGCAGCGATGGGGCCAGAGATTGAGGCGCTGTGCCATCAATTGATTGACGACCTCCCTGTGGAGGGATGTGACCTGCTGGAAGCTTATTGCACCCGCGTCCCGGTCGTGGTGATCTGCCGTCTCTTGGGCGTGCCGGAGACCATGGCGGATGATCTGTTGGCGTGGTCCAATGCGATGGTGGCGATGTATCAGGCCCGTCGCACGCGTGCGATTGAAGATGCGGCGATGCGCGCCTCGACCGCGTTTCGGAACTTTATGATCCGCTACATCGACCAACGTCGCAGTGAGCCGGGTGATGATCTGATCACCAGCCTGATTGAGGCCGAAGAAGGTGGCGAGAAGCTGAGCACGGATGAGCTGATCACCACCTGTATTCTACTGTTGAATGCAGGCCATGAGGCGACGGTGCATTCGCTGGGCATCGCGGTGAAGACACTGCTGGAACAGAAAACCCCGCTGGATGTCCTATCGAACGCGGCGATTGACGGCACCATCGAGGAATCGCTGCGTTTCGATCCGCCGTTACATATGTTCACTCGCTACGCCTATGAAGAGGTAGAGGTGGCAGGCCATACGTTTAAGCGCGGCGATCAGGTGGCGCTTCTGTTAGGGGCGGCAAACCGTGATCCGGGTAAGTGGGATGATCCAGAGGTGTTCAATCCTGCCCGTCCCGTCGCCACCAATGTGGCCTTCGGCAGTGGTGTGCATTTCTGCGTCGGCGCGCCACTGGCACGGCTGGAGTTGAAGATCGCGCTGCCGATCCTGTTTGAACGGCTGCCTGGTCTGAAACTGGACGGTGCGCCACAGTACGGGGATGTCTACCATTTTCACGGGCTGAGCGGGTTGCGGGTGACGTATTGAAACCAAAGACGAACTGCCTCCTACCCTGAGACATTCCACGGTTTGAACCTTAGCCCCGAACCGAGGGGAGGCGCAATCGCGCCGCCCCGTGGGGGCGGTTCGGCGCGGCCCAACAGTGCCTGTTGGGCGGGCGCTTAATAGTAAGCGCGGTGTCTCAGGCGACAGGTTACCGATCCAGATGCCCCATATCCCGTTCGGGGTCGATCTGATCGCGCAGGCGCTTTTTCAGCTCCTTGGCCTCTGGAAACCCGCCGTCGCGTTTGCGTTCCCAAAGCAGATGCCCATCCACCCGCACCTCATAGGTGCCACCATAGCCCGGCACCAAGGTCACGCCGCCCAGATCCTCACCAAAGCTTTGCAACAACTCCTGCGCCATCCAGCCAGCGCGCAGTAGCCAGTTGCAGCCGGTGCAGTACTCAATCGTCACGACTGGTTTCGCATCACTCACAGCGGCAACTCCGTCGTTGATTTAATCTCTTCCATCGACAACAGCGCGGTGACGTTATGCACCTTCACTTCGGAAATCAGCGCCTGATAAAATTCGTCATAGGCCCGCGCGTTCTGCACCCGCACCTTCAGGATATAGTCGATGTCACCGGCCAGACGGTGCGCTTCCTGCACCTCGGGGCGGTTTTGCAGCGCGGTCAGGAATTTCTGCTGCCATTCTGCCTCATGTTCTGAGGTACGGATCAGCACAAAGAAACAGGCATCAAAACCCAGTTTTTCCGCATCCAGAACCACAGTCTGCTGACCCAGAACGCCCGCTTCGCGCATCTTGCGAATGCGATTCCACACCGGCGTCTTGGAAGACCCCACCTTACGGGCGATTTCATCCAGCGATTGACCTGCATCACTCTGCAACTCTGCCAGGATTTTGCGATCGGTCTGATCCAAGCGAACTGTCATTTCGGTCCCACCTGATTTTTTAGAACAGCGTATTCGTATTTGATCTGACGCTCTGGATAAAGTCCTTATTTGTTCCGGCCAATAGCGTAATGAGGGGATTTTTTTCTATATACAGACCAAGTCAACTTAAGGAGAAGGCAGATGCCCCGTCCCTTCACACCCAAAGTCATCACCGCGAACGCCCTTTTGGAAGGCGATGTCGTATATTTCACCGCCCAGGACAGCTGGTCGCGCGAAATGTGTGAGGCTGAGGTACTGGAAGACCAGGCCCATGCCGAGGTCCGTCTGATCGAAGCATCGCGTCAACAAGACGTCATCGTCGGTGCCTATCTGGCAGACGTAAAGCCGGGCGAACAAGGCCCCGAACCCACCCACTTCCGTGAGGACTTCCGCCGTACTGGCCCGTCCAACTACTTTCACGGCAAACAGGCAGAGGTGCACTAATGTATCGCTATAACGACTTCGACGATGCCTTTCTGGCACAGCGCAACGCCCAGTTTCGCGCACAGGTGGAACGCCGCATCTCCGGCGCCCTCACTGAGGATGAGTTCAAACCGTTGCGCCTGATGAACGGCCTTTATCTGCAGCTGCACGCCTATATGCTGCGCGTGGCGATCCCTTATGGCACCCTGTCCAGCGACCAGATGCGTCAGCTGGCACTGGTTGCGGACAAGTGGGACAAGGGCTATGGCCACTTCACCACCCGCCAGAATATCCAGTACAATTGGCCGAAACTGCCGGACGTGCCGGATATCCTCGACAGTCTGGCAGAAGTGAACCTGCACGCGATCCAAACCTCGGGCAACACCATCCGCAACGTGACCGCCGACCATTTCGCCGGTGCCGCTGCTGATGAAATCGCCGATCCGCGTCCTGTGGCTGAACTGATCCGTCAGTGGTCCACCGATCACCCGGAATTCCAGTTCCTGCCGCGTAAGTTCAAAATCGCCATCACCGGTTCCCCAAACGACCGCGCTGTGACCCGTGCCCATGACATCGGTCTGCGCATGGTGGAGCGCGACGGTGTTGCAGGCTATGAGGTGATCGTGGGTGGCGGTCTGGGCCGCACGCCGGTTGTGGGCAAGGTCATCAATGAGTTCCTGCCGCAGGCGGACCTGCTGCCCTACCTCGAGGCGATTGTGTCGGTCTACAACACATTGGGACGCCGTGATAACAAGTACAAGGCCCGCATCAAGATCACCGTGAATGAAAACGGTCTGGATGAGGTGCGCGCCCGTGTTGAGGAAAGGTTTGCCGCGATCCGTCCGCTGTTTGCGGGGGTTGATCAAGAGATGCTGAAATCAATTGAGGCGCATTTTGCTGCGCCCGAGTTTGTCAGCAAAGACGTCGCACCCTATGATCAGGCCTACGCCAACGATCCGGTATTCCGCGCCTGGGCTGACACCAACCTGTCAGCACACAAAGCGGACGGCTATGCCATCGCATCGATCTCGATCAAGGCGCATGGCCAAACGCCCGGCGACGCGACCAGCGATCAGATGCGCGTCATGGCCGATCTGGCCGAGAAATACGGTCACGGCGAACTGCGTATCAGCCACGAGCAGAACGTGATCCTGCCGCATGTACACAAGGCAGACCTGCCCCGCGTACACGCCGCACTGAAAGAGGCCGGTCTGGCCACCGCCAACATCGGTCTGATCAGCGATATCATCGCCTGCCCCGGCATGGATTACTGCGCGCTGGCAACCGCCCGCTCGATCCCCGTTGCGCAAGAGATTGCAGAACGCTTCGAGGAGCTGAAGCTGGAGCATGAGATCGGCCCGCTGAAGATCAAAATCTCGGGCTGCATCAACGCCTGTGGTCATCACCACGTGGGACACATCGGTATCCTTGGCCTCGACCGTGCTGGCGTCGAAAACTACCAGATCACGCTGGGTGGTGACGGCACTGAGGATGCGGTGATCGGTCAGCGTGTCGGCCCCGGTTTCGCCTATGATCAGGTTGTGACGGCGATTGAGACCATCATCACCACCTATCTCGCGCAGCGCGAAGATGAAAACGAAACCTTCCTCGACGCCTACCGTCGTCTGGGTCCGGATCCGTTTAAAGCCGCGCTCTATCCGGAGGCCGCGAAGAAAAATGCCGCTTGAGGCCCCCCTGCAACGCGTTTCGGAACGGGTTGAACACCTGAACCAGCGCTATCAGCACCATGCGGCCAGCGCGGTGTTAAAACGGGCGATGACAGACCCGCAGGTGGGTCGCATCGCTATGGTTTCGTCTTTTGGCGCTGAAAGCGTCGTGTTGCTGCACCTTGTGGCGATGGTGGACCCCACCACGCCGGTGCTGTTCATTGACACCCAGATGCTGTTCCCTGAAACGCTGGACTATCAGCGTGATGTGGCAGAAAAACTGGGCCTCACCGATGTGCGCGTGATCCACGCCGACGCCGGGGAGGTGGCCGAACAGGACCCTTTTGGCGCATTGCACCTACGCGACACTGACGCGTGCTGCGATCTGCGTAAAACCCGGCCTTTGGAAAAGGCTCTTGGCGGGTTTGACGCGTGGATCACAGGACGTAAACGGTTTCAGGCAGGCAGCCGCGCCGCCCTTGAGTTCTTTGAGAACGAAGAGGATAAGCGTATCAAGGTGAACCCGCTGGCGCATTGGGAAAAGCAGGACGTTCAGGACTACCTGATCAACAACCGCCTGCCCAAGCACCCGCTGATCGCCCAAGGTTACCCGTCGATCGGCTGCCGGCCCTGTACCTCGAAGGTGAAACCGGGCGAAGATGAACGTGCAGGCCGCTGGCGCGGCAGTGAAAAAGAAGAATGCGGAATCCACATGGTGGACGGCAAAATGGTAAGAATTGGAGCGCAACAATGAGCGTGATCGTAAGCGATAAAGGCTTTGCCAACGATGACTGGGTTGGTCCGATTGCAGCACTGGAAGAGTCTGAAAACGCAATTGCAGTGGATCTGGCGTCAGATGATGATCCCACCCTGCTGCAGGACCGTCTGAATTCGATCCAGCTGGTCCGTGTGGATTTCCCCAGCTTTGCTGATGGCCGCGGTTTCACCATCGCCCGTCACCTGCGCCTGCTGGGCTACACCGGTCGTCTGCGTGCCAAAGGTCACGTGATTTCCGACCAATACGCCATGGCCCGCCGCAGCGGCTTTGACGAGGTGGAAATCAGCGACGAACTGGCCGCGCGTCAGCCCGAAGGCGAATGGAACTTCCGCGCTGACTGGCGGGCAAACGACTACCAAAATCGCCTGCGCACAGGTTAAATAGCAGGCAACCCGCCAGCTGGCCGCATGTCACCTGCATGCTGCCCCTGCCCGCGACGGTTGCCTGACCCCATCTGATCCTGCCTTTCATCTGACATGGATCAAAGATAGATAAAGGATGCCGGTTTAAATATCGGCTAAACCGCATATGACAGAGACATCAACCGTGACCGAAGCTGCTGACGTAAAAGCGCCCAAGGCGCCCGCCCTCCCCGATGCCCAGACTGTAACCGAGGTCAAGCATTGGACCGACCGCCTGTTCTCTTTCCGCTGCACACGCCCGGCGTCACTGCGCTTCCGATCTGGTGAGTTTGTGATGATCGGTCTGATGGGCGATGTGAATCCCAAGACTGGCAAACAAAAGCCGCTGCTGCGTGCCTATTCCATCGCCTCTCCGTCGTGGGATGAAGAGATGGAGTTCTACTCGATCAAGGTACAGGACGGCCCGCTGACCTCTAAGCTGCAGCACATCAAAGTGGGCGACGAAATCATCCTGCGCCCGAAACCAGTCGGCACGCTGGTGCATGACGCACTGCTCCCCGGCAAACGCATTTGGTTCTTTGCCACCGGCACCGGCTTTGCGCCCTTCGCTTCGCTGCTGCGCGAACCGCAGACCTATGAGGACTATGATGAGGTGATCATCACCCACACCTGCCGCGAAGCGGGTGAGCTGACCTATGGTCGTGAACTGATCGAAGGCCTGAAGGACGACGAACTGCTGAACGAGGTGATTGGTGAAGGCTTCTGGAAGAAGATCAAATACTACCCCACCACAACCCGCGAAGAGAGCGCCAAGATGGGCCGGATCACCGACCTGATGCGTTCTGGTGAAGCGTTTGCCGATCTGGGTGTACCGCCGCTGAACCCTGAAAGCGACCGCGCGATGATCTGTGGCAATCTGGCGTTTAACCTGGAACTGAAAGACCTGTTTGAAAACACCTACGGTCTGGAAGAAGGCGCCAACTCCAAGCCTGCGCATTTCGTGGTTGAGAAAGCCTTCCTCGACTGATCACCTGTCGGGATCGCTGCAACATCGAAAACCGCATCCTTTCGGGTGCGGTTTTTCTTTGGCGGGATGCCAGCTGATCCAGTGCGCAGATGGATTGTGAAACAAAAACCGCGCCCCAATGGGACGCGGCAGCGATTTGATACCGAACAGAATGGTTGCGGTATTACAGGCCCAGCTGCATGCGTGCTTTTTCAAGCGCAACCGACAGCATTTCCGGGTTGTCGCGGGCCGTTTCCAGACCTTTGGTCAGGGCAACCTGTGCCAGCGCATTCAGTTCCGAGTCAGCGATGAAATCGGATGCTTTATCGAAATCAAAACCTTCGACAGTAAACAATTCTGCCGCACTGGACCCAACAGCAACCGCTTTTTCTGTCACCGCACCGGTCATATCCTTAGCCGCATCAACAACAGCATTTTCAGTTACCGCTTCAACAGCATCACCAGCCACATCGCTGGCAACCTCACCCGCGCCTTCAACCACACCCTTCACAGCGGCCAGGCTATCACTGACGGCATCGGTCGCGGCTTCACCAGCGGCGCTGGCAACGTCGCCTGCAACCTCACCCACGGTCTCTGTCACGGTTTCGGTCACAGTTTCCGCCACTGCCTCTGCAGCTTCCTGTGCGCCTTCTACGGCGGTCTCTGCCACCTCTTGAACGGCCTCTGCGGCACCTTCTACGGCGTCTTCTGCGGCGGTTTGTACCGCTTCTACAGCCTCGTCCACTGCGGTCTGCGGCGCCTCTTCAGCAATTTCCTGCACCTCAACGGCAATCTCTTCTGCTGAAGGCACTTCGGCCACCTGTTCGTCGTTCGGGCTGGTCAGCGCCAAATACCCCGCAACAACTGCAACCGCAGCAACCACCACACCAATCACAAATTTCATCACATCAATCCTTATATAATGCAGCGGCATGACCCGCCCTGTGAATTGCCCTGTAAAAAGCGCATCGCCCGGGGACATTCTAGGGGGAAAAGACACAGATTTGCCCCCTAGTTTCATTATTGCCGCTTGAAGACTGGTCGCGACGGGGATAAGTTTGCTCCCGCAAATTTGCCAACGATTGAAGGATTGAACCCATAGCCCGCAGACCTCATAACGCGCCCCCGACACGCGACACCGGCCCACGCACCAACGAGCGCATCCGCGCCACCGAAGTGCGCCTGATTGGAGCAGAAGGTGAAAATGTCGGCGTTGTCTCGCCCGCCAAAGCCATGGCAATGGCCGAAGAGGCAGGCCTAGACCTGGTGGAAATCTCGCCGAACGCGAAGCCTCCCGTCTGCAAAATCATGGACTATGGTAAGTTCAAGTACGAACAGCAGAAACGGGAATCCGAGGCCCGTAAAAAGCAGAAGATCATCGAGGTGAAGGAGGTGAAATTCCGCCCCAACACCGATACGCACGACTATGAGGTCAAGATGCGTAACGTGATCAAGTTCCTGGAAAAAGGCGACAAGGTGAAGGTCACCCTGCGTTTCCGTGGCCGTGAAATGGCGCACCAGAACTTGGGCCGTGAGTTGCTACTGCGAGTTGCCGAAGACATCAAAGAATTGGGCAAGGTTGAAAACATGCCCAAGATGGAAGGCCGCCAAATGATCATGATGATCGGCCCGCTGAACAAGTAAGCCTGATCCGGATCAGACGCATTTAAAAACGCCCCTGCCACAGTTGCGGGGGCGTTTTTTATTGCGGCCCCTTGATTGCCTGCGCACGACCGCATTTATCAGGACCACGCACCGAAAGGATGAGGCACATGTGGGAACAACGCTACTCAGGCACAAACGATTACCTATTCGGCACCGCGCCGGCGCAGTTTCTGCGCGATCATTTAGATCATCTGGTCGCAGGTCAGACCGCACTGGCTGTCGCCGATGGTGAGGGGCGTAATTCGGTCTTTATGGCGGAACGCGGCCTTGAGGTGACGGCGCTGGAGTTTGCCCCCACTGCCATCGCTCGGGCAGAGATGCTGGCGGATGAGCGTGCCGTCGATGTCACCTTTCAACAATGCGATATCTTGCGCGACCCTTGGCCAGAGGCGCAGTTTGACATCGTTGCGGGCATCTTTATCCAGTTTGTCGGCCCCGAGGAGCGCGCGCTGCAGCTCGAGCGCATGAAAGAGGCGACCAAACCCGGTGGCATCGTCATGTTGCACGGCTACACACCGAAACAGCTAGAACACGGCACCGGCGGGCCGCCGTTTGTCGAAAACCTCTACACGCCTGAAATGCTGCGCGCCGCCTTCGCAGGCTGGGACATTGTAACACTCAACGACTATGAGCGTGAGGTACAGGAAGGGCGCGGTCATTCCGGCATGTCAGCGCTGATTGACCTGATCGCCCGCAAACCTGTGGATTGACCTGCCCTCAGGCGATCGCGCGCTCACCACGCAGCCACTTAATACTCTCAGGGATGTCCAGCCCCAGCGACACCAGGTCCACCATCAGCAGAATGCCCAAAAATGCAGTATAAACTGGGGTGAGCTCTCCCATGGCCAGCTCTTTGGACACGATCACAACAAGTGGGATCCAGAAGAGCAGGTGCGAGATAGACATCGCCTTGGAGATACCGCGATCCAGCGCCATAATCAGCATGTTGGGCAGCATTCCACCGATGGACAGGGCTGCGATCAGGCCGGCGTTCGGTTGATCCAGAAAGGCCAGCGGCAGAAGGTTCATAGGTATCAGGATCAGGCCAACCCAGATCTGAACCCACAGAGGGGTGCGGCGGAAACTCTGCCAGATTTCGATGATCATTGTTTGGTGCTCCAAATAGCGTGTACGATCGCGCTGATTAGGAGATGAAAACCCCCAGCGACAAGAGCCGGGGGTTAACCTGTGATAATAATTTTACGTCTGTGTGGCCGATTCATCAAATCGCCATATTTACAGCGTTGTGTTTACAGGGCTGCCTCGACCGCTCGCTGGGCCAAAACCTTGATCAAATTGGCCCGATACGCTGGTGTGCCATGCAGGTCGTGGATCAACCCATCAGCACTGACAGACAGATCATCCAGCGCCGCTGCGGAGAAGGTCGTCCCAAGCGCCGCCTCTGCCTCTGCCCAGCGCATCACGCCATCCTCGGATGCGCCAGTGACTGCGACACGCACGCCATCGCGATATTTGGCAACAAAGACACCGGTCAATGCGAAGCGCGAAGCGGGTTGTTCGAACTTCTGATAGCTGGCCTTTTCGGGAATGGGAAAGCGGACATCGGTGATGATCTCCCCCTCCTGCAGCGCAGTGGTGAACATGCCGTCAAAAAATGCATCCGCCGCGATTTCGCGCGCGTTGGTTACGACGGTTGCCCCTGACGCCAACACCGCCGCCGGATAGCACGCGGCCGGATCATTGTTGGCCAGTGATCCCCCAATGGTACCGCGGTTGCGCACCGCCGGATCGCCAATGCCACCAGCCAGAGCGGCCAGCGCAGGATAATCCGTCGCCTCTGCCGCGACTGTGGCGTGGGTTGTTGCGGCACCAATGGCGATTTGACCGCCGTCAGGGCACACACCCTTCAGCGCATCAATCGCGGTCAGGCTGACCAGTTTCGTTGGCGCATTCAGGCGTTGTTTCATCGACGGGATGAGAGTTTGGCCACCGGACAATGCCAGTGCGTCTTCATCCTTCAGGGCGGCAACCGCCTCTTCGATGTTCGCAGGCTGTTCAAAGTCAAAGTTATACATTCTGACTGTCCTCTCTCACTTGACCGACTGCATCGCGTTCCACACACGCGATGGCGACAGCGGCATATCGATATGGTCTACAGGGTAGCCACCACGGTGCAGGGCATCGATCACTGCGTTGACCAATGCGGGGGGCGAACCGATTGCACCTGCTTCACCACAGCCTTTCACCCCAAGAGGGTTGTGCGTACAGGGTGTCTGACAGGAATGATCCACCTCAAACATTGGCAGGTCACTGGCCCGTGGCATGGCGTAATCCATATAGGACCCGCTGAGCAGCTGGCCGTTGTCGTCATAGACGCAGCTTTCCAGCATCGCCTGACCGATACCTTGAGCGACACCACCATGTACCTGACCTTCGACGATCATTGGGTTGATAACATTGCCGAAATCATCTGCAGCGGTGAACCCCACGATCTCTACCTTGCCAGTGCCGGGGTCCACCTCTACCTCGCAGAAGTAAGCACCGGAGGGATAGGTGAAGTTTGCCGGATCATAGAACGCGGTTTCCTCAAGCCCCGGCTCGATCTCTTCCAGCGGGTAGTTGTGCGGCACGTATGCGGCCAGACAGACGTCGCCCCAGGCCACGGATTTATCCGTGCCCGCGACCGAAAACTGTCCATCCTTCAGCTCAATATCCGCATCTGCGGCTTCCATCAGGTGAGCGGCGATTTTCTTGGCCTTGTTGATGACCTTTTCAGCCGCACGCACCATCGCCGATCCGCCCACCGCGATAGAGCGGGAGCCGTAGGTGCCCATGCCCATCGGGGTTCGCGCAGTATCGCCGTGGACGATATCAACCTGGGCTTCGTCAATGCCGATCATATCCGCCACCACCTGAGCAAAGGTCGTTTCATGCCCCTGCCCATGACTGTGGCTGCCGGTCATCACCGCGATGGACCCGGTGGCATTGACCCGTACCGTGGCCGATTCATAAAGACCCGCACGCGCACCCAACTGCCCAACAAGGTTAGAAGGCGCAATGCCGCACGCTTCGATATAGTGCGCAATGCCGAAGCCGCGTAGCTTGCCGCGCGCCTTACTCTCTGCCGCGCGGGCGTCAAAACTGGCGTAATCAGTCAGCGCCAGCGCCTTGTCCAGCGTCGCGTGGTAGTTGCCGGTGTCATAGGTGACGGCAACGGGTGTGTCATAGGGGAACTGTTCGGGTTTAATAAAGTTCAGCCGCCGCAGCTCTGCCGGATCCATGCCCAATTCGCGCGCAGCCTTATCCACAACGCGTTCCAATTGGAACGTCGCCTCAGGCCGACCGGCACCGCGATAGGCATCCACTGGCACGGTGTTGGTAAAGACCGCCTTCACGTTCACATAAACCAAAGGCGTGATATAGTTCCCCGCCATCAAGGTGCCGTGCAACCACGTGGGGACCGAAGGTGCGAAAGTCGACAAATACGCGCCCATATTGGCATAGGTGTCGGTGCGCAGAGCGACAAATTTATGCTCTGCATCCAGCGCCAGTTCGATCTTGGTCACGTGATCCCGGCCATGGGCATCGGAAATAAACGCCTCCGACCGTGAGGCAGTCCATTTGACCGGACGATTGATCGCCTTGGCTGCGAAGGTAACAAAGGCCTCTTCCGCGTAGTGGAAGATCTTGGTCCCAAAGCCCCCGCCCACATCAGGCGCCACAACGCGCAGTTTGTGTTCAGGAATACCCAGCACAAAGGCCCCCATCAACAGGCGGATCACATGCGGGTTTTGCGAGGTGGTGTAAAGCGTGTGCTCATCATTGGCGCGGTTGTAATCGCCAACCGCCACACGCGGCTCCATCGGGTTGGCAACCAGACGGTTGTTCACCAGTTCCAGCGTGGTGACATGGGCGGCATTTTGGATCGCCTGATCCACCGCCTCGCGATTTTCCTCCACAAAACCCCAGTCATAGCAAAGGTTTGAGGTCAGATCGTCATGCACCTTCGTGGCACCATCGGCCACGGCTGCCTTCATATCGATCACTGCGGGCAGTTCGGTGATGTCAACATCGATCGCCTCTGCAGCGTCGCGGGCCAGTTCCGGCGACTCAGCGATAACCACCGCGATCGGATCGCCCACATGACGCACCTTGCCCTCGGCCAGAACCGGATGCTTCGGCTCTTGCATGGGCTCCCCATGACGGTCTGTCACCTGCCAGCCGCAGGGAATGCCGCCGACGCCTTCGAAATCCTTCGCAGTGAAGACCCGAACCACACCTTCCATCGCCTCTGCCGCCGCAGTGTCGATCCCGTTGATCACACCATGCGCCACATCAGAGCGCAGGAAATGCGCATAGGTTTGGTTCATCAGATTAATGTCATCTGTGTAGTTGCCGGTTCCGGTCAGAAACCTGACGTCTTCGCGCCGCTTGCTGCTCGCGCCAATGCCTTGATCCTTTGGCATATTATCCTCCCTAGAAACGGTCGGGCCTCCTCCTGCCCTTCCCTTTCAATGATCTGAAAATACTCAATGAAACCGCGCCACATGGCGCAGCGGATCTTGGTTTTAGGGTTATTCCGCCGCCACCGGCGCCACGTCCTGGCCTGAGGCCGCCATAATGGCGCGGACGATGTTGTGATAACCGGTGCAGCGGCAGATGTTGCCTTCCAGATGGTGGCGCACCTCGGCCTCGGTGGGTTTGGGGGTGTCTTTCAACAACGCCGCTGCCGCCATCACCATGCCGGGCGTGCAGAACCCGCATTGCAGACCGTGGTAATCCTGAAACGCCTGTTGGATGCGGTTCAGCGTGCCGTCTGCTGCGGCCTGTCCTTCGATGGTGGCGACATCTGCGCCTGCGGCTTCTTGTGCGAACATGGTGCAGGATTTCACTGCCAGCCCGTTCACATGCACCGTGCAGGCGCCGCATTGGCTGGTGTCACACCCCACATGGGTGCCGGTCAGCCCCAGATTTTCGCGCAGGAACGTGGACAAGAGCGTGCGGCCCTCAACCTCTCCTGACACGGATCGACCGTTCACGGTCATCGTCAGTTTCGTCATTGTGCCCTCCCTAAAGCATTGCAATGTGCATTTCGGTACTTGCGTTATGACCGGGCTGCTTTAGCCCAGCATTTTCTTGAACCACCCTTTCTTATGGGTGTCTTCTGCGACCTCCTCCGCCGCATCCTCACCTTCTTCAGGCTCTTCAACCGCCTCCTGAAAGGTCTGGAAAAACTGATCCGCCATCTTTTTGGCAAATCCATCAATGATACGACTGCCCAGTTGGGCCAGCTTACCGCCCACCTTGGCTTCGACCTCATAGATCAGGCGGGTTCCACCGTCTGGCCCATCCTCCAGCATAACCTTTGCCGCACCCTTGGCAAAGCCTGCGGCGCCTCCCTTGCCCTCACCTGTCAGAGTGAGCGATTGACCTTCGACAATATCGGACAGCGTTACGCCGCCCTTAAAGGTTGCCTTCACGGGCCCAACCTTCTGCACCACTGTGGCCTCAAACCCATCAGCGGCGCTGCCGGTCATCTCTTTGCAACCGGGCACACAGGCGCCCAGCACCTCCGCCGACAAGAGCCCCGTCCAAACTGTTTCGCGATCAGCCTTGATCTCGCGGGTGTCAGAAAGCTGCATGTCGTGATGTCCTTCGTTTCTGCAGCAAGAGGCTGCATCTGGCTGAGTATTGAGCTAGGTCACCGCCAAGAAAGAACCAGTGCCAAAAAATCCAGCCCCGAACACGCGGAACCGATCGTGTCACCAACAACCTGCGGTACAGTCAGCCTAGGAGGATGAGTCGCAATTTGGCAAGCCTCTGCGTCCGCTGCACAGCAGCATTGACCACCGCTCTCTTTTTGGGGGGCACCCAGACCAAAGAGGTCCACCGCCCCCAAATTTCTGCCTTGGTAAGGTCACATCCATCCAAATGCGCCCCCTGACCGCCTTTTGCAGCGCAGAAATTAAGGGCAAAACAGGCTATCCTTGACCCTGCGGCATTCAGGTACAGCCCCCCGTAGTCTGCAAAGGCACCGAGAGCACCTGCACCATGGATCGCCGCAGGGTCCAGTTTGACTCCAGTTTCGACGTCAGGCCGCCTGAGGGCAGCACAGGCGTTTGGCACGGGTTTTGCGAATGGAGCCATCTGTACTTGTTTGTGTTCTACTGCAGCGAAAGTCGCGCCCGTGTCTATCGATCCGCATATCACCAAACCCGTCCCCCGCCCTGCTTGGCTGGCCCGCCTGGCGCGTGCCTTTGGTCCACCGAACCCCAAGCCAAAACATTTCAGCGACGAAGAGCTTTACGCCGTACGCCCCACCAGCGCCCAGCGAGTGATCGGCAATCCCCGTTTGCTGGGGCTTTTGTCGCTGATCGGGCTGATTTTGATGACCGCGCTGACGCTGAAGGTAATCAAAGACGTCCGCCAGCTGCGCCAGTCCACCATCGAGGACATAGAATGGTCCCTGAACGAGGCCGAGGTGGAGTTCCTGTCCTACCAATACGCCGTGCGGCAGGCCGCGTTTGGATCTGGGAGCAACTATGTCACCATGCGGCGCGAATTTGACATTCTGCAAAACCGTATCGACGATCTGCGCTACGGCGTGATCTATGAGCCCCTGCGCGCCGCCCCCGGATTTGAGGATGCAATCAACGCGGTGGCAAACCACCTTGGGGCCAGCGCCGCCGCCGTGCGCAGTCCCGACAACGTCCTGCGCGCCGCCCTGCCCGAGATGGAAAACCACGCTGTCGCAATGGCGCCGCATGTGCGTTCGATGGCAGCGGCAGGTCAAACCAATCTGGACGTTCTTCTGGATCACGACCAGCTGGCGCTATCGACCACACTGACGGTCATGGGAGTTATCGGCTTCATCTTGACCACCTCTCTGGTTCTTTTAGCATTTTATTTCAATCAATTGCGCCGCCAATCTGAAGCGCGCCGCATTTCCCTGATCGCGGCAGGGGAACGCACGCATGCGGTGATGGCCAGTTCCCTTGACGCGGTGATCGTCTGCGACGCCGACGGCGTCATCGAAGAATTCAACGCTGCCGCAACCGAAACCTTCGGCTTCTCCCACCAAGAGGCCGTGGGCCAAAATGTTGCCACCCTCTTGGTGCCGCCAGAACATCGTGACGCACACAATCGCGGCATGCACCGTGTCAGCCATGGCGGTGGCTTTCATATGGTTGGCAAAGGCCGCGTGCGGATGGAAGCGATGCGCGCCGACGGCAGCCACTTCCCGATTGAAATGGCCCTGCAAAAGAGCGAGACGCATGGCCACCTGATGTACATCGCCTTTGTGCGCGACATCTCTTACCGCGTGCGCGCCGAACGTGACCTGATAGAGGCCCGCGATCAGGCCCGCGCTGGCGAGAAGGCAAAATCGCGCTTTCTGGCAGTAATGAGCCATGAGATCCGCACACCGATGAACGGCATCCTTGGCAACATGTCGCTCCTTCGCGAAACCCAGCTGACCGAGGAACAGCAGGGCTATCTGACACATATGGAAAGCTCCAGTGATATTCTCCTGGGTCATGTGAATGATGTGCTAGACATCGCCCGCTGCGAAGACGGCAAACCGTTGGTGCAATACCGCCCGACCCGCCTGCGCGAAATCATCGACAGCGCGGTCGAAAGCATGCGCCCACCTGCGGAGGACAACGGCAATTCGCTGACCCTGATCCATTCCGGCCCTGATCTGGGCTGGGTGCAGACCGATCCCGGCCGGGTGCAGCAGATGCTGCTGAATTTGTTGTCGAACGCGGCCAAATTCACTGAACACGGCTCTATCGTGGTGGATGTGCGCTGCAAGGCGGGTCAGGACGATGTGGTCATTCACATCAAGGACGACGGTATCGGCATTGCGGAAACCGCTTTGGATCGCGTGTTCGAGGATTTCTTTACCCAAGACGACAGTTTCGCGCGCAAAACCGAGGGCACCGGTCTGGGCCTCGGCATCGTGCGCCGCATCAGCGAAGCGCTAGGCGGCAGTATCAGCGTTGAAAGCACCCTTGGCGAAGGCACCACCTTCACCCTTCGTCTGCCCATGCTGCAGTGTGACGCGCCCGAAGCCGAGACGCCCCCCGCGCCACAGGTTGAGGATGCGGTGGATCAGAACACCACCGATATGCTGAAAGTTCTGGTGGTCGAGGACAACCAGATCAACCGCGATGTGGTCCGCGCCATGCTGATCCGTGAAGGCCATCTGGTCGAAGAGGCGCACAATGGCCAATCCGGCGTCGAAAAGGCCAGCGAGGAAGAGTTTGACCTCATCCTGATGGACATCTCCATGCCGGTCCTAGATGGGCGCGAAGCGACACGTGCAATCCGCGCGGGTCAGGGCCCCTCGGCCAAAAGCCCAATCGTTGCGCTGACCGCCCACGTAATGCCGGAAAACGTGACCGAATTTCTGGGGCTTGGCATGCAGGATGTGCTGCCCAAACCACTGCTCCGTCCCGATCTGCAGCGGATCATCCGCGACCATGCGGCGGCGGCGAACAATGACACCTGCCCTACGCTGTTGCGGCTGAACCGGATGCGTCAACTGGTCGACATGGAAGTGAACAAAGCCCTGCGTGAAAGCGTTGGTGAAGCCTATGATATGCTGCTGACCCAGATGCGCGAAGAGCTGCAGGACCTGCTGGAATGGCTGGTCGAGCATGAACAGCCGCTGCCAGAGGTGGCGGAGCGTTGTCACAAGTTTGCCTCCAGCGCGGCCGTCTTTGGTGCGATCCCACTGCAAGAAATGCTGGTCAACATCGAACTGGCAGCCAAAGGCAAAGACACGGTGGAGGTCAGCCGTCGCATCGAACAGCTGCCCGACCTGATGGCAAAATCCCTTAACCGTCTGAACGGCGGCGGCACCAAACACAAAATCGGTTGAGCGCACGCGTCTCAGGCGCAACGGTTGCCCCCAAGTTGGCGCCCACCGTCGCAGCAGGCTTTCATTGCGCCGCGCCGCGACTTATAAGCAGCGCGATAGCTAACGGAGGCCCAGATGCGGACCGCAACCATCACCCGCCAGACGGCAGAAACCGAAATCACGGTCAAGATCAACCTCGACGGCACTGGCCAGTACGACAACCAGACTGGCGTGGGTTTCTTTGACCATATGCTGGACCAGCTGTCGCGTCACTCTCTGATCGACATGACTGTGCGCGCCAAGGGTGATTACCACATCGATGACCACCACACTGTTGAGGACACCGGCATTGCCATCGGTCAGGCACTGACCGCCGCACTGGGCGACAAAAAGGGCATTAACCGCTACGCAGATTGCCATCTGGCAATGGACGACGCTCAGGTCCGCTGCGCGCTCGATCTCTCTGCACGCCCCTACTTGATCTGGAACGTCGCGTTTGCAGCGCAGAAAATCGGCACGTTCGACACCGAACTGGTGCGCGAGTTCTTTCAGGCGCTCAGTACTCATGGCGGCATCACCCTGCACGTTGATCAGATCCACGGCTTTAATGCCCACCATGTGGCCGAAGCCGCCTTCAAATCCGTCGCCCGCGCCCTGCGCACAGCTGTAGAGACCGACCCGCGCAAGGCCGATGCGATCCCATCAACCAAAGGCGCGCTTTGATCTGTTTTGAGTATTTGAGGATCATTGAAAGGCCTCGTGCCGTGCGTATATTCACTGGTCTGAAAATGTGCCGGGGATACTTTGGGCATCTTTGATGAGCCAAAAGGGGCAGCGCCCCCTTCCCCTGCCCCACCTATCTAAGTTCGCCAGACCTCTGGCTCCCCGAAAGAAGGCCTACCCCATGCTGACAGCGATTGTAGATTACGAAAGCGGCAACCTGCATTCCGCCGAAAAGGCCTTTCAGCGCATGGCGTCTGAAACGAATGCGGGCGATGTTGTCGTCACCTCTGATCCTGACACGATCCGCAAAGCCGATCGTATCCTTCTGCCCGGCGACGGCGCCTTTCCGGCCTGCCGTCAGGCGCTTTTTGACCATCGCGGTGTGTTTGAGGCAATGGAAGAGGTGGTGATCAAAGGCGGCCAACCCTTCCTTGGCATTTGCATCGGCATGCAGATGCTGGCGACGCGTGGCCTGGAATATCAGGAAACCGCAGGCTTTGACTGGATCGGCGGCGACGTGGACAAAATCAGCCCTGCTGACCCCAGCCTGAAGGTGCCACACATGGGCTGGAACGATCTGGTGATTGACACGCCCCACCCGGTGTTTGATGGCATCAAGACTGGCGATCACGCCTATTTCGTGCACAGCTATCACATGAAGGTCGCCAACCCTGCACATCTGCTGGCCCATGTGGATTACGCCGGACCGATCACGGCAATTGTGGGCCGCGAAAACATGTTGGGCATGCAGTTTCACCCTGAGAAAAGCCAGAAAACTGGCCTGCGTCTGATCGCGAACTTCCTCAACTGGAAACCCTGAGTGTCACTCGGTCAGCCCGGCCTTTCGACCAACAAAAACGCAGCATCCGGTGACGAATGCTGCGTTTCTTTTACCTTAACGCCTGTGATTACTGCACGCGGCTCCAGGTTTGTTTTTTGCAGAACGGACCAACACAGCCCGAAACCTTCAGGCTGTTCCCCGACAGGGCCATTTTCGATTTGAAGATCTTGCCGGTCGACGGCTGCCAGATCTTGCCACCTTTGTAGGATCCGCTGCCTTCAGGGTTCATGTCCCAGACAATCTTCTTGCCGACATTAGGGCTGGTGACGGCGCCATTGGCATCGAAGGCGCTGCTGATCACACCACAGATCTGCTCACCGCATTTGGACATGGTCACATGCGCGTAAGCACCTGCGTCTTCCTCGGTTTTCCAGACGCCTTCAACAGGATCAGCATAAGCCCCAGCCGCGCCCGCAATGGTCAAAGCGGCGGCCAAAATCATCTTTTTCATCGTGTTTCCTCCCTAAACAGGGTCACTGTGAACGTGGGACGCGATTCCGATCAAGACTTACATAGGGTCAGGGGGCAGCGCGCCGTTGCTTTTTCGCCGGTCAGGGGGCACAAGGCGGGGGCAATTTCTGAAAGGGACCACCGATGATCCTCTACCCCGCGATCGACCTCAAGGATGGCAATGCCGTGCGCCTGTACAAAGGCGAAATGGACCAAGCCACCGTGTTCAACGACAACCCCGCTGCACAGGCGCTGGAATTTGTCGAGGCTGGCTGTGAATGGCTGCATCTTGTGGACCTGAACGGCGCCTTCGCCGGTGAGCCGGTCAACGCCGCACCGGTGGAGGAGATCCTGAAACAGTGCAAAGTGCCCGCACAACTGGGCGGCGGCACCCGCGATATGGCCACCATTGAACGCTGGCTGGACAAGGGGCTGGCGCGCGTGATCCTTGGCACCGTGGCAGTAGAAAACCCTGATCTGGTCCGCGAAGCAGCCAAGGCTTTCCCGGGCAAGGTCGCCGTGGGCATTGATGCGCGCAACGGCCGTGTCGCCACCAAAGGCTGGGCGGAAGAGACCGATGTGATGGTCACAGATCTGGCAAAATCCTTCGAGGATGCAGGTGTGGCCGCGATCATCTACACCGACATCAACCGCGACGGCGCTATGCAGGGCCCGAATGTGCAGGCCACGGCCGATCTGGCCAACGCCGTATCTATTCCGGTGATTGCCTCGGGGGGGGTCAGCTCGCTTGACGATCTGCGCAACCTGAAGGCCTGCGGCGCGGCGCTGGACGGTGCGATTTCTGGCCGTGCGCTATATGATGGCGCGATTGATCTAGGCGAGGCACTGAATGTGCTGAAGGGCTGAGACCCGCCTAAGGCTAAGAAGATGTGACAAACCGGCGCCTTCGGGGGCCGGTTTTTGCTTCAGGGAGGGCTTTGCCCATCAGGCCCCCTTGCAGGTCGTGGATAAGCTGGCGGCATGCATGATGCCAGCCAGCCAGTTGCTGAGAACGTTCTCATTCAATGCACGCCAGAACGAACCAGCTTCTCAAATGCTTTCATCATCTTGCACTTTGGCAATGAAATAATCAGACAACGTCGCTTTTCCAATTAAGATACTTCAGTTGAGCTATCTGGAAAAACGGCCGCTCCCGACCAAACAGGCATCAAAAACGTTTCGCCATCCGCAGTGATCTCCTCGCTCTTGGCAAGCAACCACGCCTTGGCCTCAATACCACTCTTTGCTTGTAATGCATTGGTCGATTTTGCCAACGAAAGGAAACCGGCAACCAATGCAGAAGACGCCGAGGTCCCACTAAACCGCGAATAATAAGAACCAAACTCTCGCAGAGAGCCATCGGTGGGCGTCTTGTCAAAGGGGCTGCCAGAATACCCGGCTTTTCCCGGTACATCCGTGCTGATCAAATCAAAGCTAGAATACAGATGATTGTCGTTTGGTGTCGGCACGCCAGTCGGATCGTAATTCGGGTTCTGTTCGTCTAGCCGGACCTGCGTTCGGTCAAACACTTCTGCATCGCCACTTGGCGCCAGGACCGTTACGTTGCGGCTTACAGAATAGCTGCAGCGCACGCCCTTGGCATTCAACGCACCCACGGACACAATCCCATTGTGCTCACTGGCCAGATTGGCTGGGTAAATGGCATTGTCTTCATTCGCATTCCCTGCGGCGCAGACCACGGGGCGATGCTGGGATACGGTGACCATCAACTCCGAAAGCTCAGACCAAAGCTCGGCTTTCTCCGCCCGTGGCGCAATCTGTTGTATTGCATCACCAAGCGGCGCGCCTGAAACAAGTTCATCCCCAAGCTCTGGAACGGTACGCGTTGGATCGGCAATATTCCGAGGAAACAGAACCACATCTGCGTCGATCAAATCCGCATAGAGAAAAGCAAGCAGCAAGCTTTCCGGATCGGGATCGAAGTTCGTGGAAATCTGAACGATTTCGCACATCGGATCGACTCCGCAATACGGCAATGGCAGAGGCGCCGTTGAACCATTTGGCAATTTTTGCTCTGCCATACACGCGCGTGCACCAACCAGTCCGGCGATACTCGTGCCATGATTTGAAAACGCAGGATCCGTGCAGGGCTGTACACCGGAGAAATGCGCCGGGGATCCATGTGAGAGCCGATCAACAAATTCGGCTAAAAGCCGAACAGTACGCGGCAAGCCGTCAGCTATATTCGTTGACCAATTTAGATCTAGATTATCGATCGGGGTCTTGCCCTCACCACGATACGGAAATGACCCCAAACGCGCTGAAAACAAATCAAGCGATAATTCTTTGTTGATAGCCTCTTGCAGATTAGGATGCTCAATCGCTGCAGAGGTATCAATCACCGCAACGCGGGTTGGTTTCTGAGGCTTAGAGAGCGACCACCCTTTAGGTTCGTTGCCCTGATCAAGAATACCCATTGCATGGAGGTGCCAAAGCGCATCGTAGTTTGGGTAAAGCGCGTTACCGGTTAGGTTTGCAGAAATTGTATTCATTAAATCCACTCCTCCAAAGCAGCAAGCATTTGATCTTTAATTACTTTTTCCAAAACAGGGGCAATCATCCGGGCCAGTTGATAGCCCGCCTCAGTATCAGAGGCATAATGCAATCCAGCCCATTCTCGGTTCTCTGCAATGCGTCGCGCGCTGTTGAACAGTTCCGAGCTTCCCGGATGTTCCGGAAGCATGCGCGAGAACAAAAAGGCAATCGAAAATGATTGGAACGCATGATTGGATGGATAAGATTGGTGTGCTGGGTTGGCCAAAATAGGTCTCAGCCGTGGCTCTACCTGATTTGGGCGCAACACATTGTAGCGCGCTTTATAGCGCAAACCGATCTCATCTGTGAGCGCGAGGATCAGATAAAATAAACTTTCCGTAGCTTCGTATCCACCCAAAGACTCAATGCCCAAAGGGCGTAAATACCCCGAAAGCTCAATATCAGCTTCCCGAAAAATTTCATCAATGCGGCGGCTTTGATCTGTTGTTTGCAGCAACACTTGCTTGCGCAGCAATTCGACTGCCTCAATCCTGAGCTGTTCAGGGGATGGTGGTAAAGGTACCGGCAGGTTGTTCCATTCCGCAAGCAGAGCGTATAATTTCTCGCGCTCCCGCCAGGGTTCCAGCATTCCACCGCTGGCGACCACATCCAAGGACCGGTTGCGGTTTCTATTGCGGTTCCTGTTGCGATTTCGGTTCCTGTTGCGGTTGCGGTTCCTGTTGCGATTCCGATTTCGGTTTCTATTCCGATTCAACGAAAGCGCCGACCCAGCCGCAGCACCCACCGCAGGGTCCGCAACAGGGTTTTCCGCCTCATCATCCAAAACCAATCCAGTGGACGTGACCGTAAATCGATGTTTGGAAAGGATATCGTGGTCAATCATATTGTGTCCTATTATTTGAAGTTGCTTATTTTATTTAGAATTTGAGTTTCCAATTTCGGGTCCGCGATACGGAACCGCGCTTTACGGATCTCATCATCGGCAAAGGCCGCATCAAATTTCAAAATGTCTTTATACGTTCCCTCAGCCGCCTCGTCTTGCCCCGTCGCAGTCAGACTCACGAGCAAATACCGCAGCGCCGCCCCAAATCGTGGCTGCTTGAGGAGTGCACTCCGACTAGACTGGATCGCTGGCCCATGCTGCCCCAGCATCGTAGACGTCATCGCCAATGTGGTTTCATAGCTAAAGCACATCGGGCTGAAACTGCCCAAATAGACCGCCCGCTTGGCCGCATCATGTGCTGCATCATAATCCCCGGAATACAGCTTATTGAGCGCATAATGGTCCCAAACAAAAGCCTGATTTGGGTTCAAGTTCAGCGCACGCTCTAGAAGCTCGGCGCCTAGTGCATGATCTTGAAACACATAGCCCATTGTGTGCCCCAAACAGGCCAGAGAGATCGCGTTGAATGGATTTTGATTCAAAGCATGGCGTGCCAGTTGCGCCGTATCCGACGCTGTGGCTAAATCCAAATGCCCTAGGTTTTCACCGATCTTGAAAGAGGCGGCGTAGGTTTGTAGCGCCGCAAACAAGGCTTCATCAGCGCCCGTTTGATGTTTAATCAGCAGCTTCTCGGCATTATTCAAAGCCTCATCGTCCAGACGAAACATCATGTTGAGGGCAGTATAACCAGTCAGATCACGCGCTGCGTCTGCATCCCGCATCACACGGCGATGGGTTGTTAACGTCTTGGACATCCGGTCCACGTTCTGAGACACAAACCCGGCGAGTACATAGCTGTCAAAACTCAGCACATCTTCAATGTCTGCCTGAATCGACTGGCTCCAAGCCAAAGACATGCGATCGGCATGATAGAGAAAAAAAGTGATCGTTATAGATGCGCGGATTTGTAAAACACGCACCCGCATTAAAAAGTCGGCCTCATTCCCGCCGACAATACTTTCAGACGGGATTTGCATATCCCGGAAGTCATACAGATCGATCCGATGCAATTCGGCTGCATTTTTCGCGATGCCTTCCAGTACGAAATCGGCAATGTGGGCCGTCGTTTGGTCGCAGCCCTGTTCGATATTTGGCAGCACACCTATCGAAAACCGTGCCAGGGGCTCTGGCAATACATCTGCCGGACGAAACACCTCTGACTTCTGCGGCGGTAT
Source organism: Thalassobius sp. Cn5-15 (assembly GCF_022347685.1). Lineage (GTDB taxonomy): Bacteria > Pseudomonadota > Alphaproteobacteria > Rhodobacterales > Rhodobacteraceae > Thalassobius. Next base: position 56,403 of record NZ_JAKRGF010000001.1, on the reverse strand, counting down.
TTCAGTGATCTCGCTGGCTCTGGAAAAATAGCACTCTGATTTTTCTTGCCAGATCTGACGCTCTAACAACAACCAGTCTTCAAATTCCTCATCTTTGACATCAATCCCTTCCAGAAGATCGGTGTCAGAAGAAATATTGAGAGTCTCCAAGAGGTGTAAATCAGCTTGCAACGCATCATAATCGATCCAAACGGCTCCGGGCTTAAAGCTGATAGAATGTCGGTCTAAGTCAAAAATGGCATCGAAGGCCCAGCCAAGATCACGTCTGAGTTCAAAAACAACTTGACGCAAGCTGGTCGCTGATTTGCGCTCGTCACTTTCGCTCCAGAGTTTGTCGCGCAGCCAAACCCGCGTTCTCTGACGTCGGGGTGCCAGAGCAATCATCGCGATCAGCGCCTGAGCCTTTTTACCTTTAGGCGTGCAGTTCTTGCCCGCTGCATCGTGCAGCGCAAATGGGCCCAGTAAAAAGAGCTTGGCCTTATTCGCAGCGGTTGTGCTCATACTGGCATCTTGCTTGGGAACAGGTGCATTTGAAAAGGACTTGGTTTTACGAACAGGTGCTACGCATGCAGATCCACTGGCTGTTATACCACTGCCCTCGAAGTAGAGAGAGTTTCTGCATGCTGAGGAAAATGTTTTATATTCAAAACCTTGAGTCATGAAAATTGGAACACCTTACCCCTTTCAAATGCAGAATCATCATGAAACAGCCACCGTTAGTGAAACGTTAATTATTTCGATACAGCGGCGTTAAATTGGCTGGTGACACATTGAATGGGGGTTTCAAAAGGTCGCCCTGAAACACGAATCGATTCAGGAAAAACACTCTTTTGAATTGTTTTTTTGTTGTCCACCTGACGTTGGGCTAACAAGGGCACGGGTAAACAGCATTGACCAACTGGGTGGGAAACAATGCATAGAATTGCTCTGATTTCACAAAACACATTTTTTACACATGCATTCATGGCGGCAATGGACTTCGAACACATCGAAGTGAAAGTTCATGCTTGCTCTGTGTCTGAGCTGCGAATGCGCCACCCAGAAAAACAACTAGATCTGGCTGTCTTTGAACTGGCTGAGTTGAATGATCGTTTTGTATCAGAGCTACTAAAACTGCATCATCAAAGGCCCAAGCTCAAATCTCTTCTGATCCTGCCGTCGATTAACTTGGATGTTATGGAACGCGCCTTTCGCACAGGCTGTGTAGGCTGCTTGCCGTCAAACGTACCGATCGAAGCCGTCACACAATATTTGATGCTGGCGTCTCAAGGTCAGCGCATCCTACCGGATGATGCGGTTGATATGTTGCAAAAACTCACAAAACAAAAAGCTCCAACGACAACCGCAGAAGCCCTGCGCTCGAAACTGACCTATCGAGAACAAAACGTTCTGTCACAGCTGTTGACCGGTCAGCAGAACAAACAAATTGCTATGTGCCTAGACCTCCCTCTGACAACAGTGAAGGGAGATCTGAAATCCATCATGCGCAAAACAGGTGCTCAAAATAGAACGGCTCTGGCCATTGCTGCTGTAAAAACAGGATGGACAGAGCCGAAATTATATATGTGACGAAAACGCTGATATTTCAGTTATCTATGGAGAAGCACGTGCCCAACGCTATTTCATCGATACATACATCAACTGCGATCAACCTCTGTGATGATTGATCGCAGTCCGTTTTACCCGTTCTCTTTGATTGCCCGCGCCGCTTCCAGAGCCCGTCGAATAAGGTCGGACACCGCATCCCAGCTTTCATCCGCCGATGGTGATGGGGGTGGTGGCGTAGATGCTGCACGAAGAACGGGTAGCCCACTGCCTTGCCGCTCGGCCGGTAATCCTAAAGACTGACATTGGTTCAATACCGCATCAAACAGCGCTTGCGAGCGCGCGGCATTGCGCGCCATGCCCTGAATGGCAGGTGACAGTGACAGAAGAGCCGCGGCAACCCCTGCAACGTGCGGCGATGCCATTGATGTTCCATCATAACTGCCAAAGCCGGGACCGGGCAGCGTGGATATAATCGCCACGCCTGGACCACAGACATCAATTTCGGGACCATAGCATGTAAAGGCCGCAGAGAAGTATTGGCCATCCTGACTTTTGTGGGGCGTCACATGCCGACTATGAAAGCTGTCCGCAGGAAAACTACCAACTTTGCCAATCGCCGCAACAGCCATAACTTCAGGATAAGCGGCAGGGTACATGACAGGCCCTCCACTGTTGCCGGCCGCAGCAACCAGTAGGATACCTGCATTGCGTGCCGCCTGCATGCGCTGACGCAGAAGCTGAGACTCCTTAGTGCCCCCCAAAGACATATTAACCACATCGACATTCAGTTCGATCGCGGTATCAATGGCCGCAATCAGTTTTGAAAAGCTTGCCTTTGGAAACACCCGCAGTGGGAAAATATCGACCGGCTCAGCCACGCCGCGCATACCAATAGCATTGTTAAGAGCGCCGATAGTCCCCGCGACATGGGTGCCGTGGCCGCTGTCATCAAGCTTCCAATCCTCGTCAGGGTTACCATCAACGGCAAAACCGCGCCCGCCAGCCGCTGAAACATCCGGATGCCCATCGGCAAAACCACTGTCGATGACCGCAACACGAATGCGATTACCCGCGGGCATTGCAACGTTTCCAACCGCTTTGTTTCCCCAGAGTTCCGACTGAGGTGTATTTAAGGATGCTGGCAAAGCACTCAGCGTGACTATGTTGTCCTTAAGTGCCAGATTGGGATCCAAGATGATCTTACTCCAGAACCCAATCGCTGGTTTTATCCTCAACTCTTCGAGGCTGTCCAAGGTCTCGCCAAACAGACGCAGGGTGACGTTACCTTGGGTATTGGTCACCTGTTGATCAGACCAGACCTCTCCCATCAGGTCGACACGCGCCCCCGGTACCGCGACACCGGATTGATCCACGACTTTGATCGAAACCTTCAATTCCTTTGCGTTCGCAGGCGCAAAAACAGGATGCTGGCTCATTTCCTGCAAACCAGAATGTGTTTGCAGGAAGAGCTCTTCGTCTTGCTCAATAATCAACGCAGATTGATGGCGCTCTTGCAACTCGTGAACGTGCTGCTCTGTCAGTTCCACGGAGAGAGTATGAAGCGTATTGGTTTCAGGATCGCGCAACAATTCCATCGTGAATTGCCCTTGATCATCGCCCCCCTCAAGGGACGCGGTTCCGAAATCCGCTTGCGTACGATGCGCAATTTCAAGGCTCAATCGTTCCAGATCGACCTCGTCAAGATGTGCCGGTGTGATGTCTGGCTTGCCAATAAGGTATTTTTTCTTTTCTGGGCCAGCAGACTTTGATGTGACCTCTGTCATTCTATCCCTCCGCTTTGAGCTGTTGGTGGATCTGTGCAAGTTCCGTCGCAATGGCGTCCAGCTGTTGCGCCAGCGCCTCTACCCGTTCATTCAAATCGCTTTGCTCTGCGGGTGTGTCGGGGCTTGCCGTCAAGATTTCGACGGTTTCAAAGCTGGCTTCCAACTGGTCAATCAAAGTGTCGATTGAGACTTCACCTGCCTCAGGTCCCACACCAGAAAACTCTTCAAAAAATGCATCGATTTCTTCGAGATCTGTTCGGTTCAATGAGCCGTTCATAAATTCCTCCTGGACCAAAGTTGGCGGCGCCTAAATCATGAGCGGCGCCGCGCAAAGTGCGCTTAGTTGCGTGTGCAAGACCGAATACAAAGGTAGGCGTCATAGGCCGCACGAATGGCGGAGGCGTATTGTTTCGTTTTGAAATACGCGACCGCTTCAACCACTTTGGGCACACATTTCGCGCAATCGCCGTACTGACGCACCAAACGCACAATGTTCGCGATCAGCTTCTTTGCCTTGTTCCGCAGGAACTTACCAATGAAAGCTTCGTCAAAGTCATTGTCTGCCAGCTCAGACAGCGAACCAGCTTCAAATCCCAGAGAACCAAGCCCTGCGGCTTCCAGCTCAGTGTCCAATTCAGCAAAGGCCTCAGACAGCTCGCTGTCCATTTCCTCAAGGCCCATCTCTGCAAATTCGGCGTCCATCGCCGCAAATTCGGCCGCCATTTCATCCAATTCTTGTTGTGAGTATCCAGACATCCCTGTCTCCTTTGATTAAAAAAACACCAAACATTTGGCGGTTTGGTTTTCAGTCAATCAAAAGTGGAAATGCGCTCTCTTAGGAGAAATTACGAACTCCTTGGAGAGCACAATTCTAGGCTGAGGATCCGCAATGCCACTTCTACCTTTTAGCAAAATGCCAAATCAACGGAGCAGAACAATTCCGGGACAGGTCCAATTTCGTGCTGCATGCGCTGCAGCAACACTCCGAGAGGTCCTCTCTAGGCTATCCTGATGTCTTCGCCACGACTTGTCCCAAGGGCCGCTCTGGTATGAGACGACTTTCGCTGCATGCCGCATGAAGAGGCGAGTCGCGGGGCAAAGTGTGAATTCGCTGCGTTTGCCCCAATGTCGGCTATGAGAATTTCTTCGTCGAAAAGCGGCCTAAGATAGTGAAGCCGCCCAGCCCAAAAAGTCTCGAAAGAGAAAACGAACGCCCTCGTCTGGAATAACCCAGTCAGCCTTGGATTCTTTGAACCAAAGTGAACCGAGATCAGTTTCGTCGTCCGCTAAGAGTATTTCGCAGTACGTGACTAATTCCCGCACGGCTTGATCGCCATAGCCTTGTCGAAAGTCTTCATAGATTTGGTTGCGCCCGTCGGGGGTGTCGGCCCAAGCAGGATGAACGACATCTAAGTCTTGATGAAACTGCAAAGTGAAGTCGTAGAATGATTTCGGCGGCGTCATTTTAGTCAATCCTTGGATAGGATGTGATAATGATAAACCCATGCGGCATGTCCGGGGCGTGTTCAATAACGGTTCCCACGCCAAATGTCCGCCGGAGCCGTATCGGGGATGAAGCACGCTGAGTCGTTCAATATGCCTCAAAGCCTGTTATTGATCCAAAATCACTTGTTATGAAGGCTCTACGCAATCGCCCACTTGCGACCTCGTTCACAACGTCCAAGTTTCTCGCAAGATTGGAGTTCGTTAGCTTTTCAGCTGCTTCAAGTGACGGGAAAGTCCCATGTCGCCAGCGATATTGGCTTACGAAAAGCGTTTTGCCTCGTGGAGTGCTAACCGATCCGATTAGGAAGGCTTCGCTCTTTCCAACATGCAGGCCTATGGTGTGGCCCCCACCTGCTTCATGGACTGAAAGGTCTTGTGGGGGACCGCTGCCGTCGAAGTCGGCTAGAACTACGTTGCTTTGAGGTGTTGGCGCAATCGGTTCCGCAAAGCACCTACAGTTATGTGCTTCGCCGGGATGCCCGCCCGCCGGGGGATCCTCCCAACGAAATATCTGATCGTGATATTCTGCATGGCTATCGCGAACCTTGGCATCTTCCTGCGAGCGCCAAATATACCCCTCAATGCCAAGTTCTTCCTGCCGAAGCTGATTAATCAGTCCTGCAAAAGCGCGCAAAAGGCGTTCTTCCATGGACGCACGAAGCGGTCTGAGCCGTTGCGGGTGGTTTTGATATTCGTTGAATATGCTCTCAAGCCGCGCGTCCCACGCGTTGAGCGCTTCGGTCTTTGCATCGGACACATCTCGCAAATCGGATGCCGAAACAGTTGGCACTGAGTCAGGCGGCGTCAGCGCGTTCAGCAGCATCAGGGTGTTTTCAGCAATCACTTGATCGAGGCGTTCGCTGAAACCGGCCCGCAAAGTGGAGTAGTCTGGGAAAGTGGATTTGAGCGACAATCCCAAGCGGTAGCCAACCAGACGACCATGTCGCTGCGCTATTCTGTACTGGCTGTCGCCACCATGCTGGAGGAAATCACTGAAACTGTGTTGCATGGAACCTCCGAGTGCGTGCGAGACAGGTTCTATTCACAATTGGTAAAGAAAAGATAAGACCACCGTTCGCAACATACTCCGCTCGCGTCAGAACCAGACATTCAAGCGTTGCGCAGCATCTGAGACTTTGGGCTCGAAGCTGTCATTCGCCGCACGCGAGACGAACGACTGCACTGCTGAAATCGCATGGATAAAGAGCATTTTGAAACTTGGGGCTCTGGTCAGCGTCTATACGCTCTTTGTCCATGCTAACGTTGAGACCCCATGTTGACGGGCGCAATACGATAGATATTGGAGAACGATGAAGGCCGCGACAGAAGGCAACCTTTGCACCTGCGGCATTGCGTCTACTAGGTGGGACCCGTGCTTTCATGGTTAGTGATGCCGTCTGTCAGCTGTCCCGAGGAATCGGCCCATGCCTGCCCCCATGTCCAATATGCTTTTTGTTCAAACCAAACTGCCCGCGCAATCTGCCCTCTGGCAACATCACCGCGACGGGGATTTCATAGATTGCTACAGCTGCCCATCCGACATGGCACCACAGGATGCCGCCAGCCAAGCGCTGACGATGCCCTCTTGGGCCAAAGTGCTGTTGAACCTGCGCAATATCTTGGTGAAGCCTTTGGGGCTGAAGACCGAGACATCGGCAGAGGGGGACAACCTGTTTCCGGTGACCCACGACAGCGCAGATGAGGTGATTTTGGGCACCGATGACAAACACCTTGATTTCCGTATCGCCATCCTGCGCGATCAGGGGCGGATTTATATGTCGACCTGGGTGCATCCGCACAACCGTATGGGACAGATCTATCTGCAACTGGTGATGCCGTTTCACGTGCTGATCATGCGCAATTCAATCCGCCGGCTGGCACAGGCCACTGCCTGAGATCCTCCGCGGCCCGCGATCCTGATTGCATCCCTTGCCCCTGCCCCTTATGCATTGGGCAAAGGCGCAGGTGCGCGAAAGAGGATGCCAAGATGCTGAAAACCCGCATCATCCCCTGTCTGGACGTGGCTGATGGTCGCGTGGTTAAGGGTGTGAACTTCGTCGGTCTGCGCGATGCAGGCGATCCGGTTGAATCTGCCAAAGCCTATGATGCGGCGGGCGCGGATGAGATTTGCTTTCTCGACATTCACGCGACCCATGAAAACCGTGGCACTATGTATGACATGGTCCAGCGCACTGCTGAACAGTGCTATGTGCCGCTGACCGTAGGCGGCGGTGTGCGCACGGTGCAGGATGTGCGCAATCTGCTTTTGGCGGGCGCCGACAAGGTCAGCTTCAACTCTGCCGCCGTCGCAAACCCTGATGTGGTGGCCGAGGCCGCAGATCAGTTCGGCAGCCAGTGCATTGTGGTGGCGATTGATGCCAAAACCATCGGCCATGACGCAGACGGCATCCCGAACAAATGGGGCATCTTCACCCACGGCGGGCGCAAAGCGGCGCTGGACGGCAATGGAAACCCCATTGATGCCGTGGAATTTGCCAAACTGGTGGAACAGAAAGGCGCGGGGGAGATCCTGCTGACCTCGATGGATCGTGATGGCACCAAGGCAGGGTTCAACCTGCCGCTCACCCGTGCAATTTCAGATGCGGTGGACATTCCGGTGATCGCGTCTGGCGGGGTGGGCAATCTGGACCATCTGGTTGAGGGCGTGGCCAAGGGTGGCGCCAGTGCGGTGCTGGCGGCGTCGATCTTCCATTTCGGTGATTACACCATCCGCGAGGCCAAAGAACACATGGCCGCAGCAGGGATTGAGATGAGGATTGAAGCATGACCCTCGACGACCTCGCCGCCGTGATTGCGAAACGTGCGCAAGCCGATCCTGACAGCAGCTGGACCGCAAAACTCTTGGCCAAGGGGCCAGAAAAATGTGCCGAGAAATTCGGTGAAGAGGCCGTAGAGGCCATCATCGAGGCGGTAAAGGACGATAAGGCTGGACTGACCTCTGAGGCGGCGGATGTGTTGTTTCACCTCCTCGTCATGCTGCAATCGCGCGACGTGGCGCTGTCGGATGTGATGGCAGAACTGGCGCGCCGTCAGGGCCAATCCGGCATTGCCGAAAAAGCGTCACGGGCCAAGTAAACCAAATCGGTGATCGAAATCTGCAACAGATTTCACACGGGCATCTGGCGCAAGAAAGCCCCTGCCCTGCGCAAAGATCAGAGTTTTGAGGAAATCACGCCGGTGGCAAAGCCACCCATGCGCAATTCGCCAAACAGACGTTGATATTCGATCTTCGGGCAGCGGTTCATCACCACGTCCACGCCACGGGCACGGGCCTGTTCTGCGGCCTCGGCGCTTTCGACGCCAATCTGCATCCACACCGTCTGCAGCATCGGAAAGCGTTCAAGCGCTTCGTCCACAATCGGCGGCACATGTTCCGAGCGGCGGAAAATGTCGATCATATCCACCGGCCCCTCTACATCTGCCAGCGAAGCAACCACCTTTTTGCCAAACAGCACCTTGCCCGCCTGACCGGGATTGATCGGCACCACATCATAGCCCTTCAGCGACAGGTAACGCGCCACATAGTAGCTGGGGCGCACCGTATTCGCGGACACCCCCACAACCGCCACCCGTTTGGTGCGCCGCAGAATCGTTTTCAGGAAGTCGTCACTATATTCTTCGCTCATACCCATCGTTCTAGCAGCGCAACCGCCGCAAAACAAAGATGCCAACAAGAAAAAAGCGCCCAAACCAAGTTGGGCGCCAGTGCGGAACGAGGGACAGTGTAGTGAGGCGGGGGGTTCCAAACCGCGCCTCATGAACTTCTATCTAGGCACTGGCGTCGACATTTAAACGGCTGCTCAAGAACATGTGACACTGCCGTCAGCACGGATCAGTCGAAAATATCCTCAACCACATCAAACACCTCTTTGAACAGACGGGTGCCCCAGGGTTTGCGTTTCTTGGTCTTGCGGCTGGGGTGCGGCAGATACTTCGCCGGACGCGCCTGCGCGTAAGGGTCGGCGTAGATCACTTTGTCTTTCTTGGATTTCTTGCCCTTTTTGTCCTTCTTGCGGCCCTTAATCTGGCCGCTATCAATGGGCAGGCTTTTCATCTGCTGCAAGGGCGCGCCACAAGAGGCACAGCTGAGAGAAATGGTGTAATCCTCGATCAGCAATTCTGAACGCAGGCCGCAATAGCAGCAGGTGGCGATTTTACGTGAATGAGCCATGTGGGCAGATTTATGATCTCTGCCCACAAACACAAGGTCTTGGTTGTGGTGAAATCAAGGTTTCGCTGCATAAAGTGCCACAGCAGCGGCGTTTGAAACGTTAAGAGAGCCAAATCCGCGGGCGAAATCGATTTTCACCAGCTTGTCACAGGTTTCCTTGGTCTTCTGACGCAGACCTGGACCTTCGGCCCCCATGACCAGCGCGATGGGGCGATCACGATTGCCTTCAACGGCCTGATCAATGGTTTCCTCTGCTTCACCATCCAGGCCCAAAATCAGGTAGCCCATGTTGCGCAGCTCTTCCATGCCGTCGGCCAGATTGCGGATACGCAGGTAGGGTTGACGTTCCAGTGCACCGCTGGCGGTTTTGGCCAGAGCACCGGTTTCAGGTGCTGAATGATGGCGGGTGCCAACAACCGCACAGGCGCCGAACACCTCGGCAGACCGCAGAATCGCGCCAACGTTATGGGGATCGGTTACACGGTCCAGCATCACAACACGCGGCACCAGATCCGGTTCACCAGCGCAAACATGATCCAACTTACCCCAATCCAGCGGCTTTACCTCAAGGGCAGCGCCCTGGTGCACGGATTGCGGATCAAGGGGGGCGTTGAATTTGCGCGGATCGACCAGTTCTGGCGCCATGCCGGATTCGGCGATCGCGTCGGCCAGTTTATCGCTGGCGTTTTTGGTCACGATCAGCCGCAACTTCTGGCGCGCCGGATTTTGTAGCGCATCACGCACCGCATGCAGACCGAACAGCCAGACCGTTTCTGCCGCTGTTGCTTTCTTGGTCTGTTCTTTGGCGACCACCCATTTTGGCTTTTTCATACCCCAAAACCTTTCCGCATTGGTTGCCGCGCTTAATGCGATGCAGAAGTGCCGGCTGCAAGATATTTTCTGGTTGACGCCCCCTGCGGACCGCCGTAAACACCCCCTCACCAGACGGCAGCGCCGACTGGTAAGTGGGCGACAGGCCGCAAGGTGTGGCAGGGGACTGTAACTCCCTCGCGGAGACGCACGCTTGGTTCGATTCCAAGGTCGCCCACCATCTTCCTCCTCAGAAAGATGGTAAGAACACAGCACAAGATGCTGTTTTCTATATGATTTCTACAATCACCCCAAAAACCAACACCCCCAGTTCACTGCAAATCCCCGCTACATCCTTATTCTGTTCGGACAAAATACACTGGACAGATCTGTTCCCCCCGCATTGCATCCGCTGGAGCGCAGATGATCCAACGGCGTCACGACCAAGCTGCCCCACCTCATCAAACGCCCGATCAGCCTCGCAGGCAAACCTAGCCCCCTAATCGGCGTGGAGAATCAAAGCGTAGTCCCCCGGCCACCGCCCCGCAGACACAGGAGAATCGCACAGGTGATTCCCGGCCCCTCAAAAAACACCCCGCGTATTCGGGGCGTTTTACATTTTCTCAGGCGCCACGCGATTCTATGCGGCGCGGGGCGTCGCCTGACCCTCTGCCCGAATGAAATCCGCCTGATCATCGTCCGAAAGATCAACAGTCTGCTCATCGGCCACTGGTTCAGCGGTGACGTCTGTGAACGCAACATCCGCCCCCTCCCCGGTGTCCGTGATCTTGAAGAAGGAGGTGGTGTCAAACAAGTCCGCCGTCTGATCGGAAAAAGCGGTTGCCGCCGACGACAGCTGTTCTGCCGCCTCTTTGTTTTCCTGCGTCACATGATCCAAACGATGCACCGCTTCGCTGATCTGGTTCGACCCAATGCTCAGCTCTCGCGTGTTTGCTGAAATATCAGTGATAAGCTGCGAGGTCTCTTCGATATCGGGCACCAGCTGCTCCAGCATCTTACCTGCATCAATTGCAGCTTTTACCGTTTCCGCTGAAAGCGCACTGATCTCGCCTGCAGCCTGCTGCGAGCTTTCTGCCAATTTGCGCACCTCTGTCGCCACCACGGCAAAACCTCTGCCGTTTTCGCCAGCCCGCGCCGCCTCTACCGCAGCATTCAGTGCCAAGAGATCCGTCTGACGGGCAATTTCCTGAAGAATGCCGATGCGCTCACCGATGGTTTTTACCGCATTGGCCGCGTCAATCACCGCCTCACTAGAGGAGCGGGCATCCGCGACCGCCTTGCGGGCGATCTGTTCGGTCCGGCTGGCGCTATCCGCGTTGGCCGAGATATTGGCCTTCATTTCTTCGACTGCCTCTGACACCTCTTCGGTCGAAGCTGCCTGAATGTTGGCACCATTGGACAATGCGTCAGAGGTGGTGGCAACCTCATTTGATCCCGCCTTCAGACCGGATGCAGCGGCACTGACCCGCCCAATTGTGTCGCGCAGCTGCACAACCATATCTTGCTGCGCCCCCTGCAATGCGGTGATTTCACATTTGTCGGCCACACGCTGACTCTGGGTCAGATCACCAGAAGCAATTTGATGCGTTAAGTCCACGGCCTTGCGCATCCCCCGCGACACGCCACGCGAAATGTAAATGGCAAAAGAGAGAGAAATCAGAACGGCAATGACTGTTGTGACAATCAATTTGTCCCGCGTCGCCTGATAGGCCGCATCAGACGCAACCAGCGATGCAGACAGGCTGGCCGCATAAAGCCCCTGCAGTTTCGTCGCCAGTCCGGTCGCCTCTTCGATGATCGCTTTCAGCTGGGTGTGATAAATCTCTTTGGCCTGCGCCGGATCCTGCTGCGACAGTGTGACGGCCTTTTGGCTCTCGGTCAGAAATTGCTGAATTTTGGCCTCTAGCCCACTGAGAATCTCAGCCTCACTTTCAGTGGCCATACCCTTCAACTCTCCCGTGACATAGGACGCTAGGAAGGCCTGTTTTTCCAGATCGTCCTGAAGCGCCGGAATTCTCTTTGGATCATCCGACGCATCCCCATGCCATTCGATCAAAATATCCGCCAAATTCAGGCGGATCTGCTGCGTCATCAGCAAAAGATCTTTGGTGTAGAGGTATTTGGTGGAATCGGTTGTACCGATTTTCTGTGTTGTTTGATTAGACGATTGCAGGGCAGTGTTTGCCACAAACAGACTGCCGCACAGGATGAACAATATCGTAGCGAAGGCAAGATAGAGTTTTTTGACAAGCGTAATTCGCATTTAAACCTCAGCTTTCTGAGTAGTACTCTTGGACGCACACAGGCACAAAATTGGACAATGAAGAAAGCATGGCTGGCATAGACGCGGACAGTTGCGTGTTGAAGGCGGGGCCAACTTTCAACTCGAAGCAGATATCTTAGGGTAAAATACGGTATGAACGCTGATACCTTTAGCGGCATGCGCGTCATTAGCCACATCAACCCCAACCATCGCGCGCAGATCGCAACAAACGCCAATCGGGCAAAAACCTTCATTCCACCCTGTCTTGACACGCGCCCTGCCACTATAGTGTCTGAAAACAATGACAGTGAAACACGATCCCTTTTGTTTGAGGCAGTTTAACGATGGCTAAATCCAATCCACGCAGTGCCGCTGCGGAAACGTCTTTCAATCTGGTGATCGTCGCCCATGCGGGCCGTCTGCAATATGAGGCAGTGCTGTTCGCTGCGTCCTTCCATAAAACCAATCCAGATTTTCAGGGTCGTTTTTTCGTCGCGGTGCCAGAGGCAGGCCCGAAATGGCCAAGTGATCCGATGATTGATGATCCCCGCATCATCGATTTACTGGAAGGGTTCGGCGCCGAAATCATTCGCTTCCCCTCGGTGCATTTTGGCGCCGACTACCCCTATGGCAACAAGATCGAGGCGCTGATGGCCCTGCCAAAAGGGAAGCCGTTTGTATTTTTCGACACCGACACGCTGATCCTGGACAACCTTTCAACCGTGCCGTTTGATTTCAACCGCCCCGGTGCGTCTGAACGGGTCGAAGGCACTTGGCCAGTGATGGAACTCTATGGTCCCGGCTATACCGAGATCTGGAAATCGCTCTATGATCGCTTCGATCTGGATTTTGACAGTTCGCTGGATATGGATCAGCCGGACGAATATTGGCGCCGCTATCTTTACTTCAATGCCGGCTACTTCTTCGGCTCCTGCCCACATGAATTTGGCGCGCTCTTCGCTGAATATGCCACCAGCATCCGCAATGATCCTCCCGCCACGTTGGTCTGTCAGCCACTGAACCCGTGGCTAGATCAGATCGTGCTGCCCTTGGTGATCCATGCGCTTGGCGGCGGACGCGGCGCACTGCCTGAGGGCATGCTGGATGGATCGGTCAGCTGCCACTATCGGTTTATGGCGCTACTTTTTGCCCGTGAGAGCGATGCGGTGATTGATTTCCTGCACGACATCACCACCCCCCATCCGGTGAAACGGGTGTTGAAAGACTATGATCCGATGAAGCGGTTCATTTTCCAGAACAAGGGCAACAAGGCGCGCGGGCTGTTTGATCAGGACGACCTGCCAGCCAAAGAGATCCGGATTCGTAAGCGATTGAAGAATCACAACCTTTGGGTGCGATAGGTGATAGACCACCCGAATAATGCCGGCGCAGAATTCTGGTCCAGAATTCCGCCGGAAAACGGATCATTTTCCGTATCTTTGCGGCGACCCCCCCGCCACAGTTGTTCACCATTCCGTGATCGCCTATCCCTGAGGGCAAAGATCCAACCGTTCTAGAGGAGGAACATCGCATGACCGACGCCCCCAACTATGGCTTCGACACCCTGCAAATCCACGCAGGCGCGCGTCCCGATCCCGCCACTGGTGCCCGCCAGACGCCGATCTACCAGACCACCGCCTATGTGTTCCGTGATGCCGATCACGCTGCCGCCCTGTTTAACCTGCAGGAGGTTGGCTATATCTACTCCCGTCTGACCAACCCCACCGTTGCGGTTTTGCAGGAACGTATTGCAACGCTGGAAGGCGGCGTTGGCGCGGTATGCTGTTCGTCCGGCCACGCCGCGCAGCTGATGGCGCTGTTCCCCTTGATGCAGCCGGGCAACAACGTTGTGGTCTCCACCCGTCTTTATGGCGGTTCTATCACCCAATTCAGCCAGACCATCAAACGCTTCGGTTGGTCGGCCAAATTCGTCGATTTCGAAGATCAAGCCGCGGTTGAGGCCGCTGTAGATGACGGCACCCGCGCGATTTTCTGTGAATCGGTCGCCAACCCGGGTGGCTATGTGACCGACTTGCCCGGCATCGCCGCGATTGCCAACAAAGTAGGCCTGCCGCTGATCGTTGATAACACCTCGGCCACGCCCTATCTGTGCAACCCGATTGCCCACGGCGCCACGCTGGTGGTGCATTCGATGACCAAATATCTGACCGGCAACGGTTCTGTCACCGGTGGCGTGGTTGTCGACTCGGGCAAATTTGACTGGGCGGCCAGCGGCAAATTCCCATCACTGTCCGAACCAGAACCCGCCTACCACGGCCTGAAGTTCCAAGAGACCTTCGGCCCGCTGGCCTTCACTTTCCACGGCATTGCCATCGGTCTGCGCGATCTGGGCATGACGCTGAACCCGCAAGCGGCGCACTACACGCTGATGGGCATCGAAACCCTGTCGCTGCGGATGGAACGCCACTGCGAAAACGCTCTGAAGATCGCGGGCTGGCTGGAAAACAACGACCATATTGAGGCCGTGACCTATGCTGGCCTCGACAGCTCCCCCTATAAGGCACGCGCGCAGGAAATCTGCCCGAAAGGCACAGGTGGTCTGTTCACCGTGGCCCTCAAAGGTGGCTATGATTCCTGCGTGAAGTTCGTAGAAACCCTGAACCTGTTCAGCCACGTGGCCAATCTTGGCGACACCCGTTCGCTGGTCATCCACCCCGCCTCGACCACCCACCGTCAGTTGACAGAAGAACAACAGATCGCCGCAGGCGCAGGCCCGAACATCGTGCGGATCTCCATCGGGATTGAAAACGCCGAAGATCTGATCGCAGATCTGGAACAGGCGCTGACCGCCTCGGCCTAAGTTGAGCCGCGTTGGAACCTGAAAAGGCCGGACCTGCGTCCGGCCTTTTTGCATTCATTGACAGAGCTGACTCACTCCAGCTCAATCACCAATGTCACGCTTTGGCTCATCTGCACCTCACCAGCCTCAACCGGCATATCCGCCATCGCCGACATCTCCATACGCATCATCGGTATTGGGGCGCCATGCTGCACACCGGTCGAGATCGAAATCACATCGCCCAGACCAACGCCCGCCGCCTCAGCATAAAGTGCAGCCTTGGCCAATGCATCCTTCACTGCCGCCTTGCGGGCCGCATCCTCCAGTGGGCGAGGTTCCGACACAGAAAACTGCAAGCCATTGAAATTATTTGCGCCATCCGCGACCACAGCGCTTAGTACCGGCCCCACCTGGGCCAAATCACGCACATGAACGCGCAGGGTGTTTGACACTTCATAGCCATCAAAACGGCGCTGGTTATTGGACCCATAGCTTTCCAGCCGTTGCAGTGACAGGTTCGAGGTCTGCAAATCCGCGCCTTCAATCCCCATCTCTTTCAGCCGTGCCACAACCGCCTGCGCCGCTTCTGTAGCGCTTGCCATCGCAGCCTGCGGATCGTTGTGCCGTTCGCGCACGCCCAATGTCAGGGTCGCCATATCCGGCGCCGCTGCAACCACGCCTTCTCCGGTCACGGTGATCTGGCGCAGCACTTCAGCCGAAACTGGCGTCATTGTCAGCGCAAATGCCAACGCGGAGGCGTAGATTTGGGGAATAAATTGCATAGTCTTCTCCTCAGACAATCTGCCTGCATACTTGGGCTGAGGCGCCCGTGATCACAAGGGAGAGTGTGCAGCTTATCTTCCCCTCGGCAATAAGCTGCTTTATTCTGAACAAAGCCGCAAAACCCCTCCCCCAGCAAACGTTGAAGTGGTAAGCCAATCCCATGAAGCCGAATTTTGCATTATCGCTTTCGTTTGAAGGCATTGACCTGCTTTACCGTGCGCCTGATGGCTGGCGCGCCGTAGGCCATGCGTCCTTTGAGGATGCCGATCTCAGCGCTGCGATCACCAATCTGCGTGCTCAGGCCGAAGGGCTGGGCGATGATGGGCTGACGACCAAGCTGATCTTGCCGGAAAATCAGGTCAAATTTATTGAAATCCCCCTGCAGGGCCTTCGCCCGTCGCAGTACAGGATGGCGGCAGAAAACGCTCTGGATGGTACAACGCCTTATCCGCTGCAGGATCTGGCCATCGACTGGCAGGCCAAAGGCAGCCTGCTACACATCGCTGCCGTCGCCAAAGAGACGCTGGCAGAGGCTGAAGTTTTTGCGCAAGAGCACGCCTTTAATCCGGTGAGCTTCACCGCTCAATCGACTGGAGACTTCCCCGGGGAGCCGTTCTTTGGCCCGACCGATGCCGCAGCCCAACTGCTGGGCGGCGCGGTGGAGCCGGATGTTGAAGCGACGACTGTGATCGGCCCAGTGATCACACCACCCCCTGCCCCAGAAACACCCGCACCGATCGAGGCAATCAGCGCTCCGGCTGTTGAGTTGATGGATGCCCCCGCCAACGTGACTGACAGCGCGGCAGAGAGCGCGACAGTCACTGAGCCCACGCAAGCCACTGATTATGCGCAAATGGCGCTGAATATTGAGGATGAGCTGGGCCCTGCCGTTCCTCTTTCTGCCGAAGAACTGGAAATCGCTGATACAGCGGATGGTGAAAGGCAGGATAGCGAAACGCAAACGGTGACAAACGGTCTGCCGCCCGCCGCTGACCTCTTCGCCACCGCCCCAGACGGACCTGACGATGAGGAAATTGGACAAACAGACGAGGCGCCGCAGAACGACGCAGCGACAGCAGCCCAGCCTGCGAACGGGTTTGCCTTCGCCAGTGTTCGTGCCCCGCGTGAAGATAACAACGCCCCAGCGCTGAATGGCGTCAGCCGCGACGCGACGGTGTTTGAAGGTGTGCGCAAACTGACCCTGCGCCCGGATCAACAGGCAGCTGGCGTAGCAGCCCCTGCTGCGGCGCCCCCTCCCGCGGTTGCCGAAGACAGCGACGAAAAAAGCGCCGAGGCCCAGCCGACCGATCCGCTGGCCGTGGCCGCCAGCCTTGCAGCCAGTGCGGCCGATCTGGCGATGGCCGCAGAGGAGATGCCTGCGACAGCGCTAGCAAAGACCAACACGCCGCAGGATGCGACAGCAGACACTCCCGCCCCCCAGCCTGATGCAATCGCAAACAGCGTTTTCGCGACACAGGACAGCCAGCAGGTCGGTGGTAAACCGCGCTATCTGGGCCTGTCGTTGATGGCGCTGTTGCTCCTTGGTTTTGTCGGTGTCTTCGGCTGGTCCTTCCTTGGGGAAAACGGCAGTGGCACCGTTGCACTTGACGGCAACAACACACCAGAAACCGCTGAAAATATTACAAAATCATCCGAAGTAGAATCGCCATTACCGGCCGTAGAGGGCACCGCGATCAGCGCAGCGCCGGACACATCCGAGGTCACCGATCTGCCGCCGGAACTGCAGTATGAACCGGAAGCACCGGCAGATAACACCGCAGAGTCTGCGCCCGAAACACCTGACACATCAGACACCTCCGGCGCGACCGTAGACATCTCTAGCGCCGAACGCTATGCGGCCAGTGGCATCTGGCAAGAGGCACCGCAAACGCCTGCAGCACCGCAAACCACAGCGCTGGATGATCTTTACATTGCCTCAATTGACCCCAGCGTGTCTGCCTTCGATGCGGTCGCACTGCCCGATGCAAATCGCGTGCGCTCTGACATCACACCGCCAGCGCAATCGCTGCCAGCAGCGGCGGGCACCACCTTCTCTTTTGATCAACGCGGATTGGTCACCGCCACCGCAGAGGGGGCGTTGACCCCCGACGGCATCCTGATTTTCGCAGGTCCGCCGCCGCTGCGACCGCGCAACCTGCCGGAACGCACATCCCCTGCGGCCACTACAACGGGCGCAATCAGTCCCGAAGAACTGTCTCGTCGTGCCAAGGTTCGCCCTAAAGCACGGCCCGAAGGTCTGATTGAAGAAAACGAGCGCAGCCAGTTGGGCGGGCGCACCCGAAATGAATTGGCCGACCTGAGACCCAAACTACGGCCCGAGAATCTGGCCGCAACCGTGGCGCTGGCCAACGCTGGTGCCGCAAATAATCTGGACTTGCTCAACAGCGCGTCACAGCCGCTAGTGGATCTGAGCGGGGAAACCCGAGACGCCATCAACGATGCGGTGGCCAGTTCCGTTGGGGCCACCTCACTGAAACCAAAACTGCGCCCCAAAAACCTCGACACTTCGGTCGCTACTGGCACGCAGGTCGCCTCTGCCGCGCGGTCACAGCCGCAACTCCCCTCTTCTGCCTCGGTCGCGCGTCAGGCGACAGTGAAAAACCAGCTGAACCTGCGCAAAGTGAACCTGATCGGTGTCACCGGCAAATCCGGCGCGCGCAAAGCACTGGTGCGGATGAAAAACGGGCGTGTGAAAACCGTAAGTGTCGGCGACCGTCTGGATGGTGGTCGGGTGAAGGCGATTGACAAGGACGCCCTGCACTACACCCGTTCGGGACGCACAGTGGTTCTGAAAATGCCCAAGGGCTAACGCCCCCACCTGCACCGCGAAATGATCAACAAGCAGGCCTCTTTGCCACAACAGGCCTGTGTACTGGTGTCGATCTGCCAAACCCCTTGCAGCATCGAATTTCTACGGTATCCTCACATGTAATGGACCTGTTTTTCACGGGCCAATCCATCCTTTGCCGACCCCTTGGCGCATAGCGGATCCATCGCTAGAGCGCAGGCGCGTTCTATGCACTGGTGTTGCCTCGAGATGGATCGGTTCTTGCAGACGGCTCAGGATGTGATGTCACGGCACCACCGTTACAGATCTGACACCCTCACGCGCCATAAACGCCCCGAACCCTGACCACCCCGGAACGGCCCAGTTCCCGCACACAAAATCCCACAGGCACCCAGCCCGCAACCAACCGAGACGCATGCAAGATTTCCTTTTCTCCGCCTCTATCTACCTGATCGCCGCCGTGATTGCCGTGCCATTGGCGGCACGCCTCGGTTTGGGATCCGTTCTGGGATACCTGAGCGCAGGCATCATCATCGGCCCTGTTCTGGGGCTGGTGGGGTCTGAAACGCAGGACCTGCAGACCTTCGCCGAATTTGGTGTCGTGATGATGCTGTTCATCATCGGGCTGGAGCTGGACCCGCGCGCTCTATGGGCGATGCGACACCGGCTTATTGGTCTCGGGGGCTTGCAGATCACCCTTACTATGGGTGCGATGACTGCATTGTCGATGGCGCTGGGGCTGCCCTGGCAGCCTGCACTGGCTGTCGGCATGATCTTCGCTCTATCGTCCACCGCAATTGTGCTACAGACTCTTTCGGAAAAAGGGTTAATGCAGACTGGCGGCGGGCGATCTACATTTTCGGTGTTGCTGACGCAGGATATTGCAGTGATCCCGATGCTGGCGTTGTTGCCGCTGCTGGCGCTGGCGCCCTCTGGTGATGTGCAGGGGGCGGGCAGTGGTGGCCATGCCGGTGCGCCGGGTGGTGTGTCACTGGTTGAGGGTCTGCCGGGTTGGGGCGTCACGCTGGTCACGCTGGGCGCTGTTGCTGCTGTGGTACTGGCAGGCATCTTTCTGACGCGGCCAGTCTTTGCTTTCATCCATCACGCCCGCTTGCGTGAAATGTACACTGCATTGGCGTTGCTGATCGTGCTGGGCATCGCGGCAATTATGACCGCTGTCGGCCTGTCGCCAGCGCTCGGCACTTTCCTTGCTGGTGTGGTTCTGGCCAACAGCGAATTCCGCCACGAGCTGGAAAGCGACATCGAGCCTTTCAAAGGACTGCTGCTGGGGCTGTTCTTCATCACTGTGGGCGCGGGAATAGACTTCAACCGGTTTTTTGACGCGCCCGGGGATATTCTGGGACTGACGCTGGCGGTGCTGCTGATCAAAGGCACGATCCTCTACCTCCTCAGTCACCTGTTCAAAATCCGTGGCCGCGCCCGCTGGCTGTTCACCCTGTCACTGGCCCAAGCGGGGGAGTTTGGCTTTGTCCTCCTCTCCTTCTCGCGCCAGCAACAGGTTCTGCCGGGACCGCTGGCCGATACGCTGTCGCTGGTGGTGGCGCTGTCGATGCTGGCAACACCGCTGTTGTTCATCATCTATGATCTCCTGTCCAAATCAATGAAAGAGGGCGAACATCATGAGGCAGATGAGATCAACGAGCAGGGTCCCGTGATTATTGCTGGAATTGGACGTTTTGGACAAATTGTGAACCGTTTGGTGCAATCTAGTGGCTTTAAAACAGTCGTTTTGGACAATGATCTGGAAACCATCCAACTGATGCGCAACTTTGGTTTCAAGGGTTTTTTCGGCGATCCGACCCGTCCGGAACTGCTGCACGCTGCAGGCCTGAAAGAGGCCAGCGTGTTGGCTGTAACCCTTGATGATCGTGCAGCGGCAACCCGGCTGGTGGCTTTTGCGCGGCGTGAACGACCTGACCTGCACATTGTCGCCCGCGCCCGTGACCGCACCCATGTGTTTGAACTGTATCAGGCTGGTGCCAATGACATCGTGCGCGAAACCTTCGACAGTGCGCTGCGTGCTGGTCGCTACGCGCTGGAGAACATCGGCCTGAACGAGTATGAAGCCGCCGAAGCCGAACGGGTGTTCTACCAGCACGACCGGATGGCGATCCGCGAGCTAGCCCAGCTGTGGCGCCCTGATGTCCGATCCTCTGACAATGCGGCTTATATCAAACGCGCCAAAGAGCTGGAGAAAGAGCTGGAAACCGCCCTTCTGACCCAACTGGAAGCGCAACGCAGCGAAGACGCTGTAGAGGACAAAGCGAAAGGCTAACGCCCGCCTCCCGCACCACTCCTAGAACAACAAAGGGGCGCCTCTATGATGAGACGCCCCTATTGATGTCCATTATACGGATCAGATCAGCCGTCAGACACCCCCGCCTCGGCAAAGGTGGCCATGCCGGAATGACAGGCAATGGCGCCTTGCAGCACACCAATCGCCAGCGCCGCACCGGATCCTTCGCCCAGACGCAGGCCCAGCGACAGCAGCGGCTCTTTACCCAAGCGGTCCAGCAACATCGGGTGCGCGCCCTCAGCGCTGACGTGCCCTGCCACCGTGTGATCCAATGCAGAAGGATTCACCGCCTGCAAGCTCGCAGCTGCTGCACAACAGATGAACCCGTCCAGCAACACCGGAATGCGTTCTACCCGCGCCCGCGCAATTGCACCGGCCATTGCCGCCAGTTCGCGACCACCCAGACGACGCAGCATTTCCAGCCCGTCGCCCTGATCGCCATGCAACGCCAAACCTTCGGCCACCACGCGGGTTTTATTTTCCAGACCAGCGTCATCCACCCCCGTACCGCGTCCGGTCCAGGTGGCCGCATCGCCCCCGAACAGCGCCGCACAGAGCGCAGAGGCAGGCGTGGTGTTGCCAATGCCCATCTCGCCGGTGACCAAGAGATCTGCGTTCTTGTTCACCGCGCTCCAACCTGCCTGTAGCGCTTCCAACAGTTCTGCTTCGGTCATTGCGGCAGTTTGGGTGAAATCAGCAGTCGGCGCGTCCAGCGACAGCGCATGCACAGACATCTGCGCGCCAAAAATCTTGCACAGCTGGTTGATCGCCGCACCACCATGCTGAAAGTTCAGAACCATCTGCTCCGTCACTTCCGCCGGAAAGGCTGAAACCCCCTGCGCGGTCACCCCGTGGTTTCCCGCAAAAATCAGCACCTGCGGGAAGCGCAGATGCGGCTTTGCATTGCCTTGCCATGCAGCAAACCAGATCGCCACATCCTCCAGACGCCCCAGTGCGCCCGGCGGCTTGGTCAATTGCTGATTACGGTCCGTTGCATCCTGACGCACATTGTCGTGCGCGGCGGGCAAGCTTGACAGAACACCCCGAAACTCGTCAAGTGATTGAAAAATATGACTCATATCCACCCCAAACCAATCGCTGATCCCTAGCCGGATACTTACCCTAATGTTAGTGTCGGACAAGGTTCAGAATGAGAACAGTTATGACAGAAAACGACAGCCGTCGCCTAGCATTAAGCGATATTGGCGTTTCTTTGGCGCTGCTTAGCAGGATTCCTATACCTTTGGATAGGACGTGGTTCAAGCGTGGGGCGCGTGCCGCATGGGCCTATCCTCTTACGGGTGTGTTAATCGGTTGTATTGCATCTGTCGCTGCTACTATTGCGGTAATTACGGGAATCGATTCCCAGCTTACCGCCTTGTTGATTCTCTCTCTCAGCGTGCTGATCACTGGTGCGATGCACGAAGACGGTTTGGCTGACTGCGCTGACGGATTCTGGGGCGGCTGGACGCGGGAACGTCGGCTAGAGATTATGAAAGATAGCCAAATCGGCACCTATGGGGTGCTGGCGCTGATCCTCTGCTTTGGTTTGCGCTGGTGGGGGCTGACCCAGCTGCTGGACGCTGGTGCGATTTGGGCGCTTGTGGCCATCGCCACGCTCAGTCGCGCCGCGATGAGCGCGGTGATGGCCGCCCTGCCCCACGCGCGCGACACTGGCCTCAGCCATTCGCAGGGGCGTCCTGATGCGTTAACTGCAGGCATTGCTGCTGCCATCGCCATCGCGGTCGCCAGCCTGACCCTGGGCGCAAATATCTGGATCGCACTGCCGGCAACCCTGCTGGCTGCAAGCACGGCAGCCTTGATCGCGCGGGCCAAAATCGGCGGGCAGACCGGCGATGTGTTGGGCGCGACGCAACAGAGTAGCGAGGTCTTCATGTTCATCGCTCTCTTTGCACTCTGACAGGCAGCCCCCAAACACAAGAAAGCCAGACATAAAAAAGCCGCGCCTTTCACAGGCGCGGCCTTCCTAATTAAGCATAGCATAACAGACGGTTAGGCTGCACGCGATACCAGTACTTCGCCGACCTTCTGAGCGGCTTGAACCTCATCGCTGCCGGAAACGGCGGCGACTTCACGGGTCAGGCGTTCCAACGCCGCTTCATAGAGCTGCCGTTCGGAATAGCTCTGCTCACGCTGATCGTCGGTGCGGTGCAGATCCCGCACCACTTCCGCAATGGCGATCAGGTCGCCCGAGTTGATCTTCTGCTCATACTCCTGAGCGCGGCGCGACCACATCGCGCGTTTGACCTTAGCCTTGCCCTTCAGGGTTTTCATCGCCTGCGAGACGACATCGGGGCTGGACAGCGACCGCATGCCGATTTCAGTGGCTTTGTGGGTCGGAACCCGTAGGGTCATCTTGTCTTTTTCGAACGAGATCACGAACAGTTCCAGCGCGATGCCGGCGATTTCCTGTTCCTCGATCGACACGATCTGGCCCACCCCATGTGCTGGGTAAACGACAAAGTCGTTCGGGCTAAATTCAGATTTCTTCGCTTTGCTCATGCAATCCTTCTCCGCAAGGATGCCTTGTTTTAGAGACAAAAAGACCAGCCGAGGTACATTCTGTACGCCCGTCAGTCAGCTATTGTCACAAAAATCGACGCCACACCGCAAACATCAGGGTGTGAAGCGCCATAAGGCAGTCTTCGTCATGTAACTGTAATATACCATAATTTAGGGCGCCTCGAAAGCGCCCCAAACGACCAGAAAGCTGTATATCGCACAGAATACAGGCAGATTCTGTCGGTTTCGACCAAATCGGGCCGCCTCCGCCACCCAAGGCCGAATCACCTATTCCTTGAGCTTAACTGCCTTCGCCCGGTGCTTCGGAGAAGTACTTCTCAAGCTTGTTCGGCTCGCCGTCTTTCTCTTCGTAGCCCGGCATCGGATCTTTCTTTTCGATGATCACAGGCCACAGCTCCGCGTATTTACGGTTAAACTCGACCCATTTTTCCATATCCGGCTCGGTGTCAGGACGGATCGCATCCGCTGGACATTCCGGTTCACAGACGCCACAGTCGATACATTCATCGGGGTGGATCACCAGCGTGTTTTCACCTTCGTAAAAACAATCCACCGGACATACTTCGACGCAGTCGGTGTATTTGCAGGCGATGCAATTGTCTGTAACGACGTAAGTCATGGCTTTCTCTCTGGCTTTTGGCTTGTCGCATTAGCTAATTCACTGCGAGGAATCATTCAAGCCTCGCTGACGATCAAGGTCGATCATTCGCCGGTCACGTTTTGTTGGGCGCCCTTTGCCCTCAAATTTCGGGCTACGCGGAACCTTCTCCTGCGGTTCGGTCAAATCCGTGTACAGTGTTTGCGCTTCGGGGGCTGGGCCGCGACGTGCGCCGATCCTTTCGATCCGCACAACGCGAATCTGATCACCTTGCGGAAAGGTCAGGACATCTCCCGGTTTCACAGAATGCGCCGGTTTGGATGCTTTGTCGGAATTGACCCGCACATGACCTGCTGAAACCATTTTCGATGCCAGCCCGCGGGTTTTGTAAAACCGCGCATGCCAGAGCCATTTATCAAGGCGCTGTTTCGCGGCTGAAGTGTGGGTGGGGGCATCGCTCATGCGGCGCCCCCGCCCTTATATTTGCTTTGGCGGATCGCCAAACCCATCAGCCTTTTTTCAGACCCATCAGGGCTGCGGCGAAGGGGTTATCGGGGTCGATTGCCTTTTCCTTTTTCGGCGGACGGGCCTCGTAGGATTTGGCACCTTTCGGGGCACCACGTCCTTTGCCGTCACCTCGGGGTTTGCCGCCCTTACCACGCGGCTTGCCGCCACCTTTGCGTTCACCACGTTCGCCACCGCGATCACCGCCGCGCTCGTTGCGGCCACGGCCACGGTTGCCACCCTGATTGCGACGCGCGCCCCAGGTGAAAGTGAAGAACACTTCTACCTCAGGCTCTGCCGCTTCAGCGGTTTCTGCGTTTTCTGCAGCAGGCTCAGCGGCTTCAGTCACTTCGGCTACGGCTTCTACCGATACCTCCTCGGCGGGTGCATCAGCAGCTTCTGCCGGTGCTTCTGCAGCTTCGGCAGCGGCGTCAACAACCGGTGCAGCCTTTACCTTAGCGCGTTCACCACGTTCAGCAGCGTAACCCAACCCCTGCATCAGGTCGGCGAACTGTTCCAGTGTCATACCGGTGATAGACAGCATGTCCGCCTTAGCTTCAAAGCCGCCACGGCTGTCTTCGACGCGCAGCATATCGGCCAGGCGTTCCAGCATATCGATACGGATCGACCGTTCGCCAGCCGCACGATAGCCCGACATGGTGTCGGCCCCTGCGGGGGCGCCTGCATCGGTGGGCACAGTGACCAGACCGGGGGGCGGTGCTTCGGGGAAAACATCCAGACCTTTGGCCAGCGCCCACAGAACCAGACGCAGACGGGTCGGCGCCGGTTTCAGCATCAAGGGCATAAAGATGGTGAACTGACCAAAGCGGATGCCATGTTTGCGCAGCGCACCACGGGCGTCCTGATCCAGTGCTTTCACATCGTCAGCCACCTGCGCGCGCGGGATCACGCCGAGGTTTTCAACCATCTGAAAGGCAAAGCCACGGGCCAAACCTGACAGTTCTTCGTCGCGGCCCAGCGCCAGCAACGGATCAAACAGTGCGGCGATCTTGCGGTCGATAAAGTGCTGCAGGCGGCGTTCCACCTTCTGCGCCACATCAGCGCCTGCCTCATCGTCCACAAAGGCGGCGACTGTCGGCTTCAGCGGGTCGCTACCGGCAACCAGTTTACCAACCGCCTCAGTGCCCCACATCAGGCCACCCTGTTCGGTGAAATCAATCTCGGTATCGGGGGCGTTGTAGAACCGGTCTGCGCGCAGCGAGAAATGCGGCGCGAGCGCCTGCAGGCTGGCCTGACGCAGCGTCTTGGCCTCCTGTCCGCTGGCGTCCTGATCCTGACGGAAACGGAACCCTTCCAGACGACCGACGAATTCGCCTTCGACGGTCACTTCACCTTTATCGTTTACTTCGGCCAAAAGGGCCTCCTTCTGCTTGAGCCGGCGCAAAAGCACGGATGTGCGCCGGTCCACAAATCTTTGGGTCAGACGCTCGTGCAGCGCATCCGACAATCGGTCTTCTACAGCGCGCGTTTCGCCACGCCAATGACTTTCGTCATCTACCCAGCCGGATCTTTGTGCGACATAGGTCCACGTGCGGATAAATGAGAGACGTTTCGATAATGTGTCAATGTCACCATCAGTGCGATCAATGCGCAGAACCTGCCGCGCCATCCACTCATTCGGCACCCTGCCTTTTTCATGCAGGTAGCCAAAAATGGTTTCCAACAGCTGCGTGTGTTCGCTGTGGCTGATGCCGCGGAAATCGGGCACGCGACAGACGTCCCACAGCAATTTGACCGAGGGGCCGTCGCTGGCGCGCGCGGCCACCTCTGCCTCTGCCGATAGCGATTTTAGCGCGAGCAGGTCATCTGCATCGCGGGACCGCACCAACATCTCATGATCGGGCGCGACCTCTAGCGAACGGATCAGCGCATCGGGGGTGCCGAACTGCAAACGAGCGTTCCGCCATTGGAGTTTGCGCACCGGCGCAAAGCGGTGATCCATGATCGCCTGCGCCACACCTTCGTCCAGCAATTCTGCTTCGCCAGTGACGCCAAAGGTGCCATCAGACATGCCACGGCCCGCACGGCCGGCGATTTGCGCCAGTTCATTTGGCATCAACATCCGCATCCGGCGGCCATCAAATTTCACTGTGGAGGAAAAGGCGACATGGCTGATATCAAGGTTCAGGCCCATGCCAATGGCATCCGTTGCCACCAGAAAATCCACATCGCCGTTCTGATATAACTCTACCTGCGCGTTGCGTGTCCGCGGGCTAAGCGCGCCCATCACCACCGCCGCGCCGCCCTTCTGACGGCGGATCAATTCAGCGAACGCGTAGACATCATCTACCGAGAATCCAACCACAGCAGAGCGCGGTTTCATGCGCGAAATTTTGCGCGAGCCGGTGTATTCCAGCTGGCTCATCCGTTCACGGCGCATGAAATGCACCCCCGGAACCAGTGCCGCGATCGCCGAACGCATCGAATCAGAGCCGAGGAAAACCGTTTCCTGCGTGCCACGCGAACGTAGCAATCGGTCAGTGAACACATGCCCCCGCTCAGGGTCCCCACAGAGCTGGATTTCATCCACCGCGAGGAAATCACAGCCCATCCCCTCTGGCATCGCCTCGACCGTGCAGACCCAGTACTGAGCGCGATCAGGCACAATACGCTCCTCACCGGTCACCAGCGCCACAACCGACGGACCGCGGGCGGCAACGATCTTATCATAGACCTCCCGCGCAAGCAGGCGCAGCGGCAGACCGATGATGCCGGTGCGATAGGCGAGCATGCGTTCAATGGCGTAGTGGGTCTTACCGGTGTTGGTGGGCCCTAGGACCGCCGTGATCCGGGAATTTGGGGGCATGGTCTGTCCCTGATATCTGAGGTGGCTTTGATCTAGGGGCGGTGCAGTCGCAGGGCAAGGCTGCGCCTCTCTACAACGTTCTTTGAGGTACTTTGCAAGAGCGATCAGCGCAAGAGAATAGCCATCTTCCTAAAAGCAGCAGCATATATCGGTCATGACAGTTGTAACCACGCCCGTGATCTGCATTATGGCGTTGAATTTTAAAGCACTCCCTGCTCTGACGGGACTTCGTTTGACCCATTAGTCGATGACGTAAACACAAATAACGTCATGCTTGCCGCAACGATACCCTTGGGACTGTTCCGTTCAGTGACCATAGTGCACCGACGTGTAACCTGCCCCGGGGAGATCAACTGCCCCGTTCGGCAAAAGACAACCCGAAGATCCGGAGAGGAGACCGGATCGATATAAAAAGGACTTCCCCATGAGCGATGTAGTAGACGCAGCAGTAGCCGCCCTGACCGAAAAAATGGCCGGCGCCGATTTCTCTGGTTCGGCCAAATTTGTCGTCGAAGGCGTGATGTCTATCGTCGTTGACAGCGACGGCGTACGCGCCAGCGAAGAAGACGCAGACGTCACAATGACCGCAGATGCCGACACCTTTGAAGCGATGATGAGCGGTGACCTGAACCCCACTTCCGCCTTCATGAGCGGCAAGCTGACCATCGACGGTGATATGGGTCAGGCAATGGCGTTGGCCTCTGCCTTCGCCTAAAACCGCGACAAAGAAAGCACGACGCTGATGCAAAAAGCCCCGTTTTTCGGCTCTATCATCGCTGATTTTCCCGTTGGGGAAGCTTGGTGGGCTACTGCCGAAGACGGGGTGCGCATCCGCGTCGGCCTGTGGCGCCCCGATCCGAACCATCATGAGGGCGCCCCGCGCGGCACCGTGCTCTTATTTCCCGGCCGCACCGAATATATCGAAAAATACGCCCCCACTGCGGCAGATTTTGCCGCGTATGGCTTTGCCACGCTGTCGGTGGACTGGCGCGGTCAGGGCATTGCGGACCGACTGCTGGATCAACCACTGACCGGCCATGTTGGCCGCTTTGCCGATTTCCAACTGGATGTTCAGGCCACACTCAAGGCGGCGCGCGATCTGAAACTGCCCGAACCCTATCTGCTACACGGCCACTCTATGGGCGGCTGCATTGGATTGCGGGCAATGCTCAACGGGCTGCCGGTGATTGCCGCCAGTTTCAGTGGGCCGATGTGGGGCATCGAATTGGCACCGGCCCTGCGTCCCTTTGCCTGGGCGACCAGCTGGCTGAGCCGCCCATTGGGCCTGTCGGGCCAAATGGCCCCGAACACCGCCCCCACGCCTTATGTGCTGGATGCGCCCTTTGACGACAACACACTGACCCTTGACCGTGAGATGTGGGACCTGATGGGAGACCAGCTGCGCGCCGAACCCGGCCTGTCACTGGGCGGCCCCAGTCTCAACTGGCTCTATGAAGCGTTGACTGAAATGCGCCAACTGTCACGCATGCCGTCGCCGCCGCAGCCCTGCCTGACCTATCTGGGCGCTAATGAACGCATCGTTTCCCCCCAGCGCATCCGCGACCGCATGGCCAGATGGTCAAACGGTGAACTGGTGATCGTGCCCAAAGGCGAACATGAGGTCTTGATGGAAGGCACCGACATCCGCACCCCGATCGCAAAAGCCATCATCACCCATTACCTGAAAGCAATGGAAAACAACGGCTGCCTTGCAAATCACGATGCACAATAACGTGCCCCCCTCTTGAGGCGCCACGCCCAGCGGCATATGTCTGGTGCATCAGACACCAAGAGGTTCCCCATGTTTCAACTTCCCTTCCCCCTACGTGACGTGACCGCCGACACCGGCGCCAATGATCTGGGGGATCTGCCCGTCTGGGATCTGAGCGACCTCTACCCTTCCCCCGAAGCACCCGAACTGCAGGCTGATCTGGACTGGCTGGCAGAAGAATGCGCCGCTTTTGCCGCTGACTATGAGGGCAAGCTGGCGGATCTGGATGCCGCGGGCCTGTTGGAATGCGTACAGCGCAACGAGATGATCAGCACCAAAGCCGGCCGCGTCATGTCCTACGCAGGCCTTCGTTACTACCAGATGACCGTGGATGCCGACCGCGCCAAGTTCATGTCCGACTGTCAGGAAGCGATCACCAACTTCACCACGCCTTTGGTGTTCTACACGCTGGAACTGAATAGGATCGAAGACGACGCGCTGGAGGCCATGCTCGCGGAAAACGCAGATCTGGCCCGCTACCGTCCCGTCTTTGACCGCATCCGCGCGATGAAGCCCTATCAACTGTCTGATGAGCTGGAAAAATTCCTGCACGACCTTTCGGTCACCGGTGATGCGTGGGAGAAGCTGTTTGACGAAACCATCGCTGGCCTCGGCTTTGAGGTGGACGGTGAGCCGCACAATATCGAAGGCACGCTGAACTACCTCACCGAACAAGACCGCAGCAAACGCGAAGCGGCGGCGCGCGAACTGGCCACTGTCTTTGGCGCCAACATCAAGACCTTTGCCCGTGTACACAACACGCTGGCCAAGGAAAAAGAGATCGTCGATCGCTGGCGCAACATGCCCACCGCCCAAACAAGCCGCCACCTGTCGAACCATGTGGAGCCCGAGGTGGTCGAAGCGCTGCGCAACGCTGTTGTGGAGGCCTACCCGAAACTCAGCCACCGCTATTATGAGCTGAAGCGGAAATGGCTGGGCCTTGAGCGCATGCAGGTCTGGGACCGCAACGCGCCCCTGCCGATGGAAAGCACCAAGATCGTAGACTGGTCCGCCGCGACCAACACAGTGATGGAGGCATATAATGCCTTTGACCCCCGCATGGGCAATATCGCGGAACCCTTCTTCACCAAGGGCTGGATTGATGCAGGCGTGAAACCCGGCAAAGCGCCCGGCGCCTTTGCCCACCCCACCGTGACCGAGGTGCACCCTTACGTGATGCTGAACTACCTCGGCAAACCGCGCGACGTGATGACGCTGGCACACGAACTGGGCCACGGTGTGCATCAGGTGTTGGCGGCCGAACAAGGCGAAATGCTCTCCTCCACCCCGCTTACGCTGGCAGAAACCGCGTCCGTGTTCGGGGAAATGCTGACCTTCCGCAAGATGCTGGAAAAGGCAGAGACCAAGGAAGAGCGTAAGATTCTGCTGGCCGGTAAGGTCGAGGATATGATCAACACCGTGGTGCGCCAGATCGCGTTCTATGATTTTGAATGCAAACTGCACGCTGCCCGTCGCGAGGGCGAGCTGACCCCTGATGACATCAACGATCTGTGGATGTCGGTGCAGGCCGAAAGCCTGGGCGATGCGTTTGATTTCATGGAAGGTTATGAAACCTTCTGGGCCTATATTCCGCACTTCGTGCATTCGCCTTTCTACGTCTATGCCTATGCCTTCGGCGACGGTCTGGTGAATGCGCTTTACGCGGTCTACGAAGAAAACCCCGAAGGCTTCCAGGACAAGTATTTCGACATGCTGAAAGCAGGCGGGTCAAAACACCACAAAGACCTGCTGGCGCCCTTCGGTCTCGATGCATCTGACCCGACCTTCTGGGACAAGGGCCTCAGCATGATCTCCTCTATGATCGATGAACTGGAGGCGATGGAGGACTAAGCCCCTCTGTCAGTGCATAAATAAAGGCCGCCCAAGGGATCCCCTCGGCGGCTTTTTCAATATCAGCGTGGCGGCTACGTTGTGTATTTAAGGAACATTGAGAGGGTTTCAGTGTTCGGAAATACTTAACAAAACTACAATGATCCGCCGCGTGCGGTTTCGTCATAGGTATAGAGCCAGTCAAACTGGCGCAGCATCTTGTCAGGTGCAAAACGCCCCGCCAAACGCAGCGCGGTGTGGGCCGCAAAACGCAAAGGTGGGAAGCGCAGGTGGTACTTCCAAGCGTTACCGCTGGCGGCGTTGATCACCTTGGTTGCACGCGGCTGGCGGCGGGCCTGATAGGCCGCCAATGCGGCTGGCACATCCTCTGACGCGGCCAGTTCATCCGCCAAAGCCCACGCATCCTCCAGCGCCATAGAGGCGCCTTGGGCGAGAAACGGCAGGGTCGGATGAGCCGCATCGCCGACAAGGGCACAGTTGCCCTGCTGCCAGACCGGCGCCACCGGATGGCGGAACAGCCCCCAGAGGTGAACGTCGTCCACCGCGGCCAGCATTTGTTGCGCCTCTGGCCCGAAATCCGCAAACGCACTGCGCAGGTTTTCGGGGTCATCCTTGTGTGACCAGCCCTCATCGGACCAATCTGTGCGTTCCTGAACGGCAACAAGGTTCAACAACTTACCACCGCGCAACGGGTAGCTGACCAGATGACGACCGGGCGCCATATGCAGCCATGCCTCAGGACCACGTCCCATCGTGTTGGGCACGGTTGCGCGCCACGCAGTTTGGCCGGTGAAGAAGGGTGTGTCAGCCCCGTTCAACACCGGACGCACGACGGAGTGCAGACCGTCGGCGCCGATAATCAGGTCTGCTTCCAGATGGCTGGGGGTGGCGAAACACACCCGCGCAGGCTGATCCACAGTCCCAGGATGCACGGTTTTCACCTTTTGCAGCAGCCGGATTTTCACCCCTGCGTCGCGCGCACCCTGAGCCAAAATGTTGATCAAATCCGCGCGGTGCACAAAAAAGTAGCGTTGATCGTCCAGCCGCGTGAGGTCCAGACGCAGCACTTCGCCCTTTTGGTAGTCACGCAGAGACACTGCCTGCCCCTGCACCGAGTCGCGCGCCAATGCATCGCCCAGACCAAGGCCGCGCAGAACCGCAAAACCGTTCGGGCTGATCTGCAGTCCGGCGCCCACCTCGCGGATCGCGTCGGCCTGTTCCAGCAATGTGACCGAGGCACCGCGCAACGCACAGGCGCGGGCCGCCGCCAGACCGCCGATGCCACCGCCGATCACCACAATTTTCATGCCCAGAAGGCTCATCGTTTTCACCTTGAAATGCCAAACGCCGAGGCCACGCCCCGGCGTTTACAATCTGTGTGCCTGGCACCCTGCCGGATCTGCAGGGCCGCGCGGTGCAAGATCATATCCTGCCGCCTTTAAGTCAGCTCAATCGTCGCGATGTACCTTTTCACGGCGTTCGTGACGTTCCTGTGCCTCAAGGCTCATCGTGGCGATGGGCCGTGCATCAAGGCGTTTCAGGCTAATCGGTTCACCGGTCACGTCGCAGTAACCGTATTCACCTTCGTCGATCCGGCGCAGGGCGGAATCGATTTTGGCAACCAGCTTGCGCTGACGGTCACGGGTGCGCAGTTCCAGTGCACGATCCGTTTCTTCGCTGGCGCGGTCTGCAACATCAGGGATGTTGCGGGTGCCATCCTGCAAACCTTCGATCGTGTCGCGGGTGTCTGATAACAGTTCCGCTTTCCAATTCAGCAGCTTGCGCCGAAAATACTCAAGCTGCTTGTCATTCATAAATGGTTCGTCCTCTGCAGGACGGTAATCATCGGAAATAAAGGTTTCCGCCTTCATCTCAATTCCCTCATCAAGGCCAAACTTTGCCAACGCGATATCCTTTGACATATGGCGCCTCCCGATGCGCGGTCTAACTGAAAGGCGGGAGAATGTCACGTCATTTAACGCCCCAGATTGAAGTGGCCCCGCCATGGCGCTAGTGTCGCCGCAACGCGAAACGCTGAAGTAGCAAAGATGGAACAGACCGGATGAAATTCCAAGGAACCGATGCCTATGTGGCAACCGAAGACCTGACCGTTGCCGTAAACGCCGCCGTCACACTGGAACGACCGCTGCTGGTGAAGGGCGAACCGGGGACAGGCAAAACCGAGCTGGCCAAACAGGTCGCCAGCGCATTGGGTCTGGAGATGATCGAGTGGAACATCAAATCCACCACCAAGGCGCAACAGGGCCTTTATGAATACGATGCGGTCAGCCGTTTGCGTGACAGCCAGCTGGGTGATGAGCGTGTGCATGATGTGAAAAACTACATCAAGAAGGGCAAGCTCTGGCAGGCGTTTGAAGCCGACAAGAAAGTGGTCCTGCTGATTGATGAAATCGATAAGGCCGATATCGAATTCCCAAACGATCTGTTGCAGGAACTGGATAAGATGGCGTTCCACGTCTACGAGACCGGCGAAACAGTCGCGGCCAAAAACCGGCCAGTGATCATCATCACCTCGAACAACGAAAAAGAACTGCCTGACGCTTTCCTGCGCCGCTGCTTCTTCCACTACATTTCGTTCCCTGACGCCGACACCATGCGCAAAATCGTTGAGGTCCATCACCCCGGCGTCAAGGAACAGCTGCTGACGACCGCACTAACCCAGTTCTATGAGATCCGCGAAACCCGTGGCCTGAAGAAGAAACCTTCGACCTCTGAGGTTCTGGATTGGCTGAAGCTTTTGCTGGCAGAGGATCTGGACGCAGAGGATCTGCGTCGTGATGGCGCCAATGCGCTCCCCAAACTGCATGGCGCATTGCTGAAAAACGAACAGGACGTGCATCTGTTTGAGCGCCTCGCCTTCATGGCGCGTGGTCAGCGCTAAACAGCCCTGCAAAAAACGCAAAGCGCCCTACTCACCTGACGGGGCGCTTTGCATTTTACGCCCCGATCTATGACCTGTCTAAGTTTTGTGCCAATCAGCCGTGGGACGCAAAACTGGTAAACAAACCCTTTTCATTGTTTCCAAACCAGCGCCCCAAAGCCGCATTTCTGCCCCAAACCTCCTCTAGTTTGACACTGTCCCGGCAAAGTCGTGACGACAGATTTTAGTGTTTGCTATTTAGTGCGTAAGAGAGTGCCGTTATGCTGCCTGCACGGTGTAAGTTGGTAATGAGTTGGGCCTTGGTCTGGCCTGTTAGGGGTATCGCTGCATGATCCGTTTTCTGTCTATCGTCCCGCTTTGTCTGGGCCTGGGGGCCTGCATGGCGCCCGCAACCGTTGAACAGCCCAGTCGGGCTGCGACCGCTGCGGCGCCCATGCTTCCCCCGATGAAAACATTCCGCAGCCTGCCTGCGGCCCGGCCCAGCGTCTCGAACAACGAATTGGCGCGCGATATCATTGATCTGGCGTTTAAATTGGAATCCGGTGCTCCGCTGACTCATTTCACCCGTGTTGAGGGACCGGTTTCGGTGCGCCTTGCAGGTCAAACCTCTGTCAGCCTGTCTATGGAACTGGACAAACTGCTGACTCGTCTGCGCCGGGAGGCCGGGATCAACATCAAGCGCGTCACCTCGGGCGACACCCCAGCCAACATTACAATTGAAGCGGTACCGCACGCGCAGATTCGTCGTCACCTGCCCGCAGCAGCGTGTTTTGTTGCGCCCAATGTGTCCAGCCTTGCAGAGTTTGGCCGCGCAAAACGCAGCCCGCGCACAGATTGGCGGCAGCTGCAATCGCGCCAGCGGCTGGCAATCTTTATCCCCGCCGATGCCCCCCCGCAAGAAATGCGTGACTGCCTACACGAAGAACTGGCGCAGGCCTTGGGACCGCTCAACGACCTCTACCGCCTGCCTGACAGCGTGTTTAACGATGATAACATTCATACGGTGCTGACCGGATATGACATGCTGGTGCTGCGCGCGATCTACGCGCCAGAATTGCGCACCGGCATGACACAAGCGCAGGTCGCCCAACGTCTACCCAACATTCTGAAGCGCCTGAATCCGGGCGGCCGCAGTGAGGGCGCGCATTTCCGCCCCGA
Organism: Thalassobius sp. Cn5-15; assembly: GCF_022347685.1. Taxonomy (GTDB): domain Bacteria; phylum Pseudomonadota; class Alphaproteobacteria; order Rhodobacterales; family Rhodobacteraceae; genus Thalassobius. The sequence continues at coordinate 21,415 of NZ_JAKRGF010000001.1, read as the reverse complement.
CACCCCGCGCAACTGGATTGATGCGATCCACGGCGCCCTTGGCCCCGGTATCAGCCCCACCACCCGACGCGATCACGCCCAACGCGCTGTTACAATCGCCGCAGCAGAGGGGTGGCAGGATCATCGCCGCGCCTATGCCCATTATGCACTGGCACGGGTCACGCAGTATCAGGATCCGGACTATTCGCTCAGCCACTATTTGGCGGCGCAGCGCTACTATGCCAAGACCCCTGACACTGGATTACACCGCGCCCAAGTGGCACAACATCTTGCCGCCTATGCCCTGCACAACGGTCAGGCACAGGCAGCGCTGGATCTGATTGATCCGCACCTGTCTGTGGTGCGCCAACACGAAAATGCGGCCTTGCTTTCGACCCTTCTGCTGCTACGTGCAGAGGCGCTGGATCTCAAAGGCCTGACGGCCGAAGCGCGCTTGGTCAGGCTGGACAGTCTGGGCTGGGCACGATACGGATTTGGCTCAGACGCGGCAGTGCGGGCCAAGGCGCAGGAAATTGCGACATTAAACCCGCTCAACAGAGGAAACGGGCGCTTATGATCGTAATTGCAGGACTGGTTCTGGGGCTTCTTTTCGGGGCAACGCTGGCGAAACGGCGCAAGGGCCAGACCAAGGACATACTGCAATACGCGGCGGCCTATGCGATCCTGTTTTCCATCATCGGGTTGTTCATCACCATCCTTATCCACCGCGCTGCTGTGTAAGGGGAAGTTGCGATGTTCCTGCCCTTCTTTGAGAACCTTCGCAAAGCGGGCATTCCTGTCTCTTTGCGCGAATACCTCGCCTTTCTGGAGGCAATGAAGGCAGGGGTGGTAACCTATGATGTGGACGGGTTCTACTACCTTGCCCGTGTTGCAATGGTGAAGGATGAACGCAACCTCGACAAATTCGACCGCGCCTTTTCCGCTACCTTTTCAGGGCTGGAAAACATACAGCTGGGCGATGTGCTGAATGCCGTGGACATCCCAGGCGACTGGCTGGAAAAGCTGGCAGAAAAGCACCTAAGCGAAGAAGAGAAGGCCGAGATTGAGGCCATGGGCGGCTTCGACAAGCTGATGGAAACCCTGAAAGAGCGCCTGAAAGAACAAGAAGGCCGTCATCAGGGCGGCAACAAATGGATCGGCACCGCTGGCACCTCGCCCTTTGGCGCATACGGCTACAACCCCGAAGGCGTGCGCATCGGTCAGAAAGAAAGCCGCCATCAACGCGCGGTCAAGGTCTGGGACAAACGCGAATTTCGCAACCTTGATGGCGATGTCGAACTGGGCACCCGCAATATCAAGGTGGCGCTGAAACGCCTGCGCAACTGGGCGCGCGACGGCGCTAATGACGAGCTGGATCTGGACGGCACCATCCGTGCCACCGCAGAGCACGGCTATCTGGATGTGCAGACACGGCCTGAAAAGCGAAACGCGGTGAAGGTTTTGTTGTTTCTGGACATCGGCGGGTCGATGGATCCCCATATCAAAGTGCTGGAAGAGCTGTTTTCCGCAGCCAAGTCCGAATTTAAGCACATGGAACACTTCTACTTCCACAACTGCCTCTATGAAGGAGTGTGGAAAGACAACAGCCGCCGCTGGGATCAGCAAACCCTGACATGGGACGTGCTGCACACCTATGGGTCGGATTACAAATGTATCTTTGTCGGCGACGCCTCTATGTCACCGTATGAAATCGCCTATGCCGGTGGCGCAAATGAGCACTGGAACGAAGAGGCCGGTCAGACATGGCTGGAACGTGCCCGCCAGCAGTGGCCTGACCACGTCTGGATCAACCCGACACCGGAAACCCATTGGCCTTACACCCAGTCGATCCAGATGATCCGCGATATCTTTGAGGACCGAATGGTGCCGATGACGCTTGAAGGTATCGAGCGCGGGATGAAAGAATTGGGGCGCTGACCCCCACGCGCGGACCACTGCGTACCGTTTTCCGCATGATTTTCTGTAACATCCAACGTTGATGACTGACACCGCTTCACAGCCACGTGAGGGCGCTAGCGTTGCGGCGCCCCCTCCTCCACATTGATGTCATAACCAGACCGGAGACCGACATCATGACCTTGCCCCGCCGTACTTTCCTTTTCGCCCTGCCTGCAGCCGCGGCTGCCGCCAGCCTTGGCCTGCCAACCGCCGCGCTTGCCCGCACACCTGAAATTTACACCGAAGGCGGCATTGCCGTGGATGGGTCCGACGTGGTGGCCTATTTCACCGAAGGAAAGCCGGTGACAGGCAAACCGTCGATCACCCATGACTGGAAAGGCGCCACATGGCAGTTCGCCAGCGTGGAAAACCGCGACGCCTTCGCCGCCAATCCCGCAGCTTATGCGCCGCAATTCGGTGGCTACTGCGCCTATGCGGTCTCCAAAGGCGCCACCGCCCCCACCGTGCCAGAGGCATGGCGCATTGTAGACGGCAAACTGTACCTCAACTTCTCAAAATCGGTGCAGAAAGTCTGGCTGCAAGACGTCCCCGGCAACATCGCCAAAGCCGAAGCCAACTGGCCATCTGTTCTGGACGCCTAAGTGCCCGACCCTGCCGCCATCTGAGCGGTAAAGAACGCCTCTGGATCCCCGACCTCACGCAGGGTTCCAGGGGCGTCTGCGCGTGTGGGGTGCGGAACAATCTGCCAGAATCGCGTACCCACAGTACGCACGAAACATCGGTCATGGCTGACGATCAGCGCGGTCAAATCCGGTGCCTGCAACTCAACTTCCAGCGCCTCCTGCCCCTCGATATCCAGATGGTTCGTCGGCTCATCTAACAGGTAGAGGCTTGGCTGCGACAGCCGCAACAGCAGCATTGCCAGCCGCGCCCGCTGCCCACCAGACAGCTCTTTGAGTCCGCGGTCCTGCTGTTGATGGGCGATTCCCGCCCCTGCCAAACTACGCCGCGCCGCATCGTCGCCGATATTCGTGCTGTGCGTCACCGCCTGCATCGGCGTGCGGAACTGCGCCAATTGATCGAGGGCCTGCGTTGACACACCTGCCCCCACTGATGGCGCGATACGGATAGGGGTTGCAGGCGTGCGAATGGCCTGCACAATCTGGGTGAAAAACGTCGTCTTTCCCGCACCGTTTTCGCCCAGTAAAACCACCCGATCACCGCGATTGATCCAAAGCTGTGGCAGCCTGAACAATTGGGTTCCGTCGGGCTTATTTACCTCTTGCGGCTCAATCGTCACCAGTGCCCGACTGCCGATGGTCGAACTGTCCAGCCGGATGCGACCTGCACTGCGATCCTGATAGGCGGGCCGCGCCGCCCCTTCCAACTGATCGGCGCGGGCGCTGAGTTGCTTGGTTTTGGTCAACAACAGATCCGATCCTGCGTTGATACCTGTGTTCTTCAGCTTCGCCGCCTGACGGCGCAGCTGCTGCGCTTTGGCCATGTCATTGTCATACTGCCGCGCCAACGCTTGATCGTGCTGATCCAATGCCGCACGCGCAGCGCCATACGGCAGCGTATAGTCCTGTGATCCCTCTGATCGCAGGAACAGGCAACGATTGCACACCGCCTGCAGAAAAGCGCGGTCATGGCTGACGATCACACAGGCCGCTTGACGCGCCACAGTGCCCAACCAATTTTGCAGAATACCAATGCGTTGCAGATCCAGATGGTTGGTCGGCTCATCCAGTAACAAAACGTCCGGTTCCGTCACCCAAGCGCGCGCTAAAAGGGCGACGCGCTGCCAGCCGCCGGACAACTCTGACAGAGGACGATGCCAGACGTCAAACGGCACCAGCAGATCCGCCAGCGCAACCTCCACACGCCAGCCTTCATACTCCGCCATCGTCGGATCAAGCGCAGACAGTGCCGCGTCATAGAGACTAAGCGGCAAGAGGTCAGCCGGCACATGTTGCGTGACCAAGGCACAGCGCAGACCCCGCGCTGTGGTACGCGTGCCACTTGTCAGGTCCAAATCACCGGCAAGGGCCGCAAGAGCCGTGGATTTGCCGCGTCCATTGGCGGCGATCAGCGCCAGACGATCGCCTTTGTTGAGAGTAAGAGAGAGGTCGCGAAATAGCGGGGCGGCAAAGGTCACAGCAGCCTTATTTAAGGAAATCAGAGACATAATTCAGGTCTTTCATGCGCAGATCAGCAGCACATCGGCTGCAATTTGGGCAAATCGAAAGACGTGTTACATCACCGCTGCCCCAGCAGCGGACCGTTTAGAAACCCTGTCTTTGATCAGCCCTGCAAACGGATTTGCAGGGCAAGGACCGGTCCGCGGGTGCGGTCGTGATAGCGTCTGATGTGCATACAACCCTCCCTCATTTGGCGGTTCCTGAATGTGGGAAAAGGCTATTGCACAACCGCGCTGTCATGCAAGCCTCATTTCAGCTGACTGTCCTTGGAGCCACGCCGATTGATGCCGCCGCGCATCTTGTAGGCGCTGTCACGGTCCTGCTGGCAGTCGATACATAGTTTCACACCGGGACGAGCCAGACGGCGGGCCTCTGGAATTTCTTCCTCGCATTCAGCGCAATAGCGCAGGCTTTCGCCCTGCGGTTCGGCCCGTTGGGATTTTAGCCGCGCCAATTCATCCCTGATCGAGGCTTCTATCTGTTCCTCTACCGCGCCATCGCGCGCCCAGCCACCTGCCATATACAATCCTCTTGATGTCTGTCGCCAGAGGCATTCACTATGACCCAGCCTGCCCGCATTTGGCAAATCCAAACGGTAAACAGGGCGGCCCGACGGGCCACCCTTCGCAAGCGTATGGCGTTATGAGCCAAGACATTACAGGCCCAAATACAGGCCCGAAACGGCACCCTCAGCCCACCAAGACACCGCAGTCTTGCAGCGCAGTTTCAATCTGTTTCTGCGCCTTGTCCTTCCAGCCCTTACCAGACAGGTCCAGACAGTTCTGTCGCAACAGCCAGAATAGATATTCTGCATCCGGGCGCGGGCCTTCAGCGGCCAGTTCGTCCAACGCGGGACGCAGGGCGGCGGCATCGGACAGGGTTGTTACATTGTGATGAAACAGCGTGCGGGCAAAAACCACCGCAGGGACACGGTGCAGCATCGCTTCGACACTTACGGCAGCGGCAATGCTGATACAGGCACGCGCGCCCTCCAGTACATCGTGCACATTGGCATCGACCAGCCGCAACGCCGCATCTTCGGCCGCCAGCGCGGTCAGCGCCTGAACGGTTTCGGCATCACCGCCAGCTGGATTCCGGTTGACCAGTACGCGGGTCTGCGGGAACTGACGGCGCAGCTCCTGCACGATCTCCACCTCGTTTGCCGTGCAACCCGCATAGTCGCGACCGGCTCTTTTCAGGAACACAGCGAAATGGCCATTGCCGAAATCGCGGCGCTCTTGCGATTGGGGCATTTTGGAAACCCCATCACGGACAAAACGGCGCTGCAGCCGTTCAAAGAAGGTCTGAACCCGATCCGCGGGCAAAGCTGACGGTATGAATTCATCTGCCGCGATCGAGCTATAGGCAGAGACGCCCATCGGATCCAGATACCAGAATTGCCGCAATGGCGCTGCCGCAGCATAGATCGCATTTGGATAGACACGCGGCATCGCTTTTACGCAATTACTGGCATGCAGGATGTGAAAGACATCCGGGTCCAGGTCGACGCCCGCCGCGATATCAAATTTGGTATCGAAATCCGGTTCCAGGCCGCAGCGTTGCAGCACCTGACAAATGTCACCCACCACCCCAGGGGCACGTGGATGCGCCAACGCCGCCTTCTGCGGCGGCAGGTGCACAATCGCGCGTCTCATAAAACAGAAGCACGCCGCAACGTGCCCTCCTCTTTGCGGGGGACATGCGGGGGAATATACTTAGCTACAGCTTGCGGTTCTCCTTCTGGCAAGCTGGCGTTTTTCGCGTTTTGCAAAATTAATCTCCAACTAGTCACAACTAAAAAGAGCGTATCCAACAAGATACAAAGCGCAACATGTCAGAAGAATAGATAGGCGAAAGAGAGTTTCACCTATCGTCTTTCGGGTGTTTAAATTCGATTTTCGTGTCCAAACAATGAAAAATCCTCTGCGATTTTCAACCAGCAGAGGATTTTATCAACTTATTGATGCAGCTTGATGCAGCGTGTCAGCGACTGGCCAACATGCCACGCTCCGATGCAAGATCACGCATACGTTTTTGCAGCTTCTCAAACGCGCGCACTTCGATCTGGCGAATGCGTTCGCGGCTGACGTCATATTGCGTCGACAGGTCTTCCAGCGTGACATTTTCATCCGCCAGACGACGCTGCACCAGAATATCACGCTCACGCTCGTTCAGAACATCCATCGCCTCAGACAACAGTTCACGGCGTGCTTCCAGCTCATCCCGTTCGGCATAGTCACCGGCCTGATCGGCGTCTTCGTCTTCCAGCCAATCCTGCCATTGCATACTGCCTTCGCCTTCGGCACCCACTTGGGCGTTGAGCGATGCATCACCACCGGACATCCGACGGTTCATTGAGACAACTTCGTCCTCACTCACCCCCAGATCGTGGGCGATCTGCGCGACATTTTCCGGACGCAGATCTCCCTCTTCCAACGCGCCGATACGCGCCTTGGCTTTGCGCAGGTTAAAGAACAGTTTCTTCTGTGCCGACGTGGTACCCAGCTTCACCAAAGACCAAGACCGCAGGATATATTCCTGAATCGAGGCACGGATCCACCACATCGCATAGGTCGCAAGACGGAAGCCCTTTTCAGGATCAAAGCGTTTCACAGCCTGCATCAAGCCAACGTTCGCCTCAGAGATCACTTCGCCCTGCGGCAGGCCGTAGCCGCGATAGCCCATCGCGATCTTCGCCGCGAGGCGCAGGTGCGACGTTACCATCTTGTGGGCCGAGGCGCTATCTTGCTCCTCCACCCAGCGTTTTGCCAGCATGTACTCTTCCTCCGGCTCCAGCATGGGAAATTTGCGGATTTCCTGCATGTAGCGGTTAAGGCCACCTTCTGGGCTCGGCGCCGGGAGGTTTGCGTAGTTGCTCATGATCCTTATTCCAACTCGTTTTATGTTTACGGCTTCGCGTAATGTTTATCAGCTTAACATCAAATTATGTACGATGTTAGCGCCTTTCAAGGCACAGGTTAACGGAATTTCAACGCAAACCCTGTATGATCGCACAATAGACCAAAGGAAACCCCTGCTTAAGTGCATTCACGCGCATGTGCTGTTTGTGACAGTGCCGTCTCTGCGCCCCGTTCATAGTGGGAATTTCCCGCAAATCTGCCCATCCCCCATACAAGCCCATTTGACACAAGCATTGCAGCCCACATCCTGCCTCTGTTATAGTCAGGACAACAAAATATAGACAAAACAAGCAAAGTGGCAGACACGTGAGCGATACGCCCCAAACACCTGAAAACGAAGAAGAAACCCCGCGCGAGCGCATGGCGTTTGACGGCCCCAGCGTGTCCATCACTGATGAAATGCGCAATTCTTACCTCGATTACGCGATGAGCGTGATCGTCAGCCGGGCGATTCCCGATCTGCGCGATGGCCTGAAACCGGTTCACCGCCGCATTTTGTATGCGATGCATGAAACCGGAAACACCCACGAAAAGGCCTATCGCAAGTCCGCCCGCCCCGTTGGCGACGTGATGGGTAAATACCACCCCCACGGCGACAGCGCGATCTATGACGCGCTGGTGCGGATGGCGCAGGACTTCTCTATGTCGCTGCCTCTGCTTGATGGTCAGGGCAACTTCGGCTCGATGGACGGGGACAACCCGGCGGCGATGCGTTACACCGAAGTGCGGATGGACAAACCCGCAGCCTTCGTGCTGGCCGACATCGAAAAAGAGACAGTTGATTTTCAGGACAACTACGATGGCAAGGACCGTGAGCCCACGGTTCTGCCCGCCCGTTTTCCCAACATGCTGGTCAACGGCGCAGGTGGTATTGCCGTAGGTATGGCCACCAACATTCCGCCGCATAATCTTGGCGAAGTGATTGATGCCTGCCAGGCATTGATCGAGGATCCCGACCTCAGCAGTGAACAGCTCATCCAATACGTGCCCGGTCCTGACTTCCCCACTGGTGGCATCATGCTGGGCCGGTCTGGCGCGCGCAAAGCCTACCTTGAAGGTCGCGGCAGTGTCATCACCCGCGCTAAAACCCGCGTCGAGGAGATCCGCAAGGATCGGTATGCCATCGTTGTGGACGAGATCCCCTATCAGGTGAACAAGTCCTCGATGATCGAAAAGATCGCCGAACAGGTGCGTGAAAAACGCATCGAAGGCGTGGCGCATGTGCAGGATGAATCCGACCGCAACGGTGTGCGCGTGGTGATCGAGCTGAAGCGTGACGCCACCCCTGATGTGGTGCTGAACCAACTGTTCCGCTTCACCCCCATGCAGACATCTTTCGGCTGCAACATGCTGGCCCTGAACGGCGGCCGCCCCGAACAACTGACCCTGCGTCGGTTCCTGACCTGTTTCCTTGACTTCCGCGAAGATGTGGTGGCCCGCCGCACCGCCTTTGAACTGCGCAAAGCGCGTGAGCGCAGTCACATCCTGTGTGGTCTGGCAGTGGCCGTGTCCAACGTGGACGAAGTTGTTGCAACCATCCGATCTTCCGCGGATGCAGCAGAGGCGCGTGAAAAGCTGATGACCCGCCGCTGGCCCGCCCATGACATTGCGGAGTACATCCAGCTAATCGACGATCCAACCCACAAGATGAATGAGGACGGCACCTATAACCTGTCCGAAACTCAGGCCCGCGCCATTCTGGAACTGCGCCTGCAACGTCTGACCCAGATCGGCGTCAAAGAAGTCACGGATGAACTGCAACAGCTGGCCGAAAAAATCCGTGAATGTCTGGAAATTCTGGCATCCCGCGAACGCATCCTGTCAATCATCAACGCCGAACTGGCTGAGGTGAAGGAACAATTCGCTGTCCCCCGCCGTACCGAAATCGTCGATTGGTCCGGTGACATGGATGATGAGGATCTGATTGAGCGCGAGGATATGGTCGTCACCGTCACCTCTGGCGGCTACATCAAACGCACCCCACTGGCCGATTTCCGCGCCCAAAAACGCGGTGGCAAGGGGCTCAGCGGTATGCAGACCAAGGAAGAGGATGTTGTCACCAACCTCTTTGTTGCGAATACCCACACGCAGCTGCTGTTCTTCACCACCGATGGCATGGCCTACAAGCTGAAGACATGGCGTCTGCCGCTGGGTGGCCGTACCGCGAAGGGCAAGGCGATTGTGAACATCCTGCCGATCCCAACCGGTGTGTCGATTGCCGCGATCATGCCTGTGGATCGGGCCGAGGATGAGTGGAACGACCTGCAGGTGGTTTTCGCCACATCAGCCGGCACCGTGCGTCGCAACCGGCTGTCTGATTTCACCAATGTGAAATCAAACGGCAAGATCGCAATGAAGTTCGAAGAGGATCATGCCGACACCCGCCTGATCAACGCCCGCATCTGTTCCGAGGATGACGATGTGATGCTGGTCACCAATTCAGGCCGCGCGATCCGCTTCCCCACCACGGAGGTGCGCGTGTTCAACTCGCGTGCATCAGTAGGTGTGCGCGGCATCAAGCTAAACGGTGATGATGAGGTCGTGTCGATGTCGGTGATCCGCCATTTCGACGCCACATCCGAGGAACGCGCTGCCTATCTGAAAATGCGCCGTGCGGTCGCTGGTCTGACGGACGATGCCGAAGGTGGTGATGAGGATGACGTGCCTGCGGGTGAGCTGTCTCAGGAACGCTACGCCGAAATGTCGGCAGTCGAAAACCTGATCCTGACCATCACCGAAGGCGGCGCGGGCAAGCTAAGCTCCAGTCACGACTACCCTGTGCGCGGGCGCGGCGGCCTTGGGGTTGCAGCGATGGATAAGGCCATGCGCGGCGGTGCACTGATTGCCTCCTTCCCCGTTGAAATGGACGATCAGGTGATGCTGGCGACCTCCAAGGGGCAGTCGATCCGTGTGCCTGTGGATGGCATTTCCTTCCGCTCCCGCTCTGCTGGTGGGGTGCGGGTGTTCAACACTGGCAAGGGAGAGACGGTTGTGTCCGTCGCCCGCGTGGTGGAGCAGGACGATGAGGACGGCGCAGAGGATCAGGCGGAGAGCTGATCTGAAAGGCATCCTAAAGCTTGAAAGCCGCCCTTCGGGGCGGCTTTTTGATGTGAAACGGAAGGTGCGTGACCAATCCCAAGGCGGGCCTAAGTCACGCGAATTCAGTTCAACAATCGCAACGGTCTGCGTTGCCAATCGGTTGCAGTTTCGTACCCGCCCTGGGGGCGGGCACGAACCGGTTCACTTCGTGACCCGGAAAAGAAAACGGCGCCCCAAAGGGACGCCGCTGAATTCCATACGCTTGCGTAGGGTCAAAGGCCATAGATGCCTTTGAACTTCGCCTCCAGATACTCCAGCAGCGGTTCTGCCGACGGTTCCATCCCGCTGGCGCGACGCACCACATCACGCGGCGCATAAAGACTGCCGTGACGTTGCAGGGTCTCTTGCAACCAACCGGTTGCCGCCGCAGTGTCCCCCACTGCCAGCTGCGCATCCAGATCCGGCACCGCCTGACGCAACGCCTGATGCAAGCAACCCGCGTAAACATTGCCCAAGGAATAGGTTGGGAAATAGCCAAACAGCCCCACCGACCAGTGCACATCCTGCAAACACCCGTTCGAGGGTTTGTCGACGGCATAGCCAAAGTCCGCCTTGAACCGGTCGTTCCACGCAGCCTCCAGATCATTCACCGACAGGTCGCCCAGCATCAATGCGCGTTCCAGGTCGAACCGCAGCATGACATGCAGATTATACTGCACCTCATCCGCCTCTGTGCGAATGTAGCCGTCGCTGACGCGGTTCACGGTGCGGTAGAATTCCTCTGCGCTGGCGATCCCGAAGTCCCCGAACACATCGCGCATCTGGCTATAAACCCAGCCAGAGAAAGCGGCGGAGCGACCCAGCTGGTTTTCATAGATCCGACTCTGACTTTCATGCACCCCCATCGACACCCCACCGCCGATCGGCGTCAGTAGGTAGGCATCATCGATGTTCTGCTCGTAGCAGGCATGCCCCACCTCATGGATGGTGGAATAGAAACAATTGAACGGATCCAGCTCATTGGTGCGGGTGGTGATACGCACATCATGACCTGAACCGGAGGAGAACGGGTGCACAGCCTTATCAATGCGGCCATGGGTCAGGTTGTAACCAAAGGCCAGCGCCAGCTTCTCGGTCAGCTGCATCTGTTTGGCGGCGTCAAAATGGCCGGACAGTTTCTGCGGTGCCTCAGCCGCCAGTGCGGCCTCACGCAGGGCAACCAGACGGGGACGCATGGTGTCAAACATTGCGGCCAGCTCACCGCCCGTCATGTTCTGTTCGTAGTCATCCACCATCGCGTCATAGACGTTACCACCTGCAGCCAGCGCCTCACCCTCACGGCGTTTCAATGCAACGACCTGCTCCAGCACAGGCAGGAAGGCCGCGACATCTTCATCTGCGCGCGCCTGTGCCCATTGCCCTTGGGCTTTGCTGGTGACTTTGGCGATCTCCACTGCCAGATCGGCGGGCACCTTACTGGCGCGATCAAAGGCACGGGAAATCTCACGCACCTGGGCTTGGCCCACCTCATCCAGCGTAGCGGGATCAATGGCCGCCAGCCATTCACCAACCTTGGGATCTGTGCGCCGCGCATGCAGCACCTTTTCCATCGCGGCCATCTCCTCGGCTCGCTGATCTGTTGCGCCGCGCGGCATCACTGTTTCCTGATCCCAACCCAGACGCCCGGCAACCTGCCCCAGAGCGGCCGTGTCGCGTGCGTAAGACATCAGATTTTCAAAGTTACTCATTCCATCACTCCAAAGGTTTGCCCGGATCACCCGCGCAGAGAGGCGACAATCGGATGCGCCGACAAGAACCGTGCCCGCAGGATCAACACAAAGACAAGGATGCCAAACACCTGATGCACAATCGCGATGTTCCAGGGTGCGGCGGTCACAACAGTGTAGATACCCAGCACGATTTGCGCCACAACCGCAATGAAAGCGGCGGTGAAAGCCGCACGCGTCGCTGAATGAGCAGATTTGCGCCCACGCATCCACGCCATCACGCTATAACCCAACAGCAAATAGCCGACGATACGGTGAATGAACTGCACCAATGCCGGATTCTCAAAGAAATTGCGCCACAGCGGTTCAATGTCAAAGGATTCAGACGGGAAGAACTGCCCCGCCATCAGCGGCCAGTCATTGTAGCTGCGCCCGGCGTCAATACCGGCGACCAACGCACCGATCAGGATTTGCAGAGCGGTCAGATGCAGCCAGCCGGTGGCGACGCCGAACTGGCGCTTTTCCTTTTGCCGACGTGCCTGCATCAACTCCCGCTCTTCACGCCCCAAGAGCATCACGTACCATGCAATACAGCCAAGGATCAGAAAGGCCAAACCCAGATGGGTGGCCAAACGGTAGGAGGCAACCGTTGTCACCCCCTCACCCGAGGTGACGCCAGAGGCGACCATCCACCAGCCCACAGCCCCCTGCAATCCGCCCAGGCCGCCGATAAAGGCCAGTCGTCCGGTCCAGCCCACGGGGATCTTTCGCGCGGCGAGAAAGCCGAAGAAGCCAACAGCCCAGACCAAACCAATCACGCGACCGATCTGGCGATGGCCCCATTCCCACCAGTAGATGAATTTGAAATCATCCAGCGTCATCCACTGGTTATCAATCGCCCACTGGTCGATCTGTTTGTATTTATCAAACTCGGACTGCCAGTCCGCCTCGGACAGAGGTGGGATTGCACCGGTCACGGGGCGCCATTCGGTGATCGACAACCCGCTGTCGGTCAAACGGGTCAGACCGCCCACCACGATCATCACAACGACCATCGCAAACAGCACCATCAACCAGGCGCGAATGCCGCGCCGCGCGCCGCCGCGTCCTTGATCAATCATGCCGCCCTTGGGCGCGGGTTTGCTGGCGCTTTGCTCACCAACCTCTTCAAAGATATTGCGTTTCTGGCTCATTCCACCCTCCGGTTCCGGCGCAGGATATGGGGTATATGGGGCGCAGGGCAATGCCTGTGCGACCACTTGTCTTGGCTAGGGTTGCGGGCAGCGGTTATTTATCGCCGCTGCGCTCTTTCCAGCGCACCATCTGGCGCATGACGCCGTGCAGCATCTGCGTATCTGACCGGGTCAGCCGCATACGCGACCACAGGTTTCGCAGGTTGACCTTCATCCCTTCGGCCTTTTCCGGCGGGAAGAAGAACCCGGCCTCTTCCAAGCGGTCTTCATAGTGTTCGGCCAGCTTCTCCACCTCTATGGTGCTCGCCCACTCAGACCCTGCCATCTCAACTCGTTCACCTTCGATATCGACCGACTGACGGCGGAATTCATAGGCGGTCAACAGCACACATTGGGCAAGGTTCAGGCTAAAGAACTCTGGGTTCACCGGCACGGTTATGATGGCGTTGGCCCGCGCCACATCCTCATTTTCCAGACCCGACCGTTCGGGGCCGAACATGACGGCAACCTTTTCACCAGCAGCAATCTTCTGACGCGCTAGCTCCATCGCGGCCTCGGGGCTATAAACTGGTTTGGTCATGCCGCGACCACGGGCGGTGGTGGCAAAGACAAAGGTGCAATCATCCAGCGCCTCAGCCACGGTGGCATGCACACCCGCCTCATCCAAGAGACGCCCCGCACCAGAGGCCAGCGCAACCGCGCGCTGGTTCGGCCAGCCGTCACGCGGATCAACAATGCGCATCCGGTCGAGGCCAAAGTTCCACATCGCACGTGCCGCCGCACCGATGTTTTCTCCCATCTGCGGGCGCACCAGTACAAAGCTGGGCTGTGGCATATCGCTGGGCATCACGGGTCTCCAAAAAATCCAATGCCGCCTGATAATCCACCCCTGCCGCCTTTTCCAGCCCTCGGCGTAAAACAGGCGTGAAACAAAGATCTTTGCCAAAAGAAAAAGCGGCCCGCGGGGCCGCCTTTCATCATAGTCAGAGAATAGGGATCAAAGCGCGGTCTTCTGCCAGCCGGGAGCCGGCAGGACGCTTGCCTGAGCCACGCGGATAATCCGGTCCGCTGTGGTTTCGCACACCGCGTCCTCACTCAGTCGGCGGCGGCGGTCCTGCAGGTTCTGCTGGCGGATCAGTTCAAACAACCGACCGTGGCGGGGCTGAAAGCTGGAAGCAGCAAACTGAAACATGGCGTGTCCTTTCCACTCATCCTGAGGAGCCTTGGGGGGGTAGCTTTGGGGCTGGCTCTGTCAGATAGTAGAACGGTGAAATGTGGCGGTATTTCAGCGCCGGTGGTGCAAAAACTGGGAAACCACGCTTTTGCGCCACCCTACACATCCTTTTGGATCAGTTGAGATCCTTCAAAATACGGCCGTGTTTGCGGGTTTGAGTCAACAGATCGCCGAAGGTTTCGATGCCCCGCGCTTCCAGCATCGGGATCAGGCGGCACAGCACCTCTGCAGTGGCCCGTGCATCGCCCAGAGCCGTATGGCGCTGCGACGGCGGGATTTCCACGCCCAGACGATAACACAGCGCATCAACGGTGTGTTCCTCACTGGCACCAAACACCACGGCCGAAGCCAAAACCGTATCCAACACGGGATGTGGCCAATCAAGGTTCACCCGTTTGCCGTAACGGTGCATGAACGCCATATCAAAGGGTGCGTTATGCGCTACCAGCACGGTCGAGCGGGCGAAATCATGGAACTCGCGCGTTGCATCCTCAATCGACGGCGCAGCAGCGACCATCGCATCGGTGATGCCATGCACGTTGGTGGCCACGGATGGGATCGGCACCTGCGGATTCACCAGCGATGACATCTCTTCGCCCACAACGATCGAATTACGCACCACGCGCACGGCCCCAATTTGCACCACCTCATCCTTGTGGGGCAACAAGCCAGTGGTTTCAGTGTCAAAGACACAGTAGGTCAGCTCCGACAGTTTCAGATCATCCACCGATGTGCCGCCGTTTTGTTCCAACAGGCCAAAATCATAGATCAGCGGGCGCGACGCATCCGGCGCCAGCACCACCTCTGAGGATTCAATGATCAACATATAACCGGTGCCGCTGTCCAAAGGCTTCATCCGGATTTCAAAGTTCTGCCGTTTGGCTGCCCCCAGCGCGCGAAAGCTAACCTCTTCGCCGGTCTGCATCAGGGTTTCCCACGCGGCCTCTACCGCCTTGCGATCGAAATAGTCAAAAATATCAGTGTTCAGGCGCGGGGTCTGGATCTGCGCCAAGACCGCAGCCGCCTGCCCATCATAAAGAACGATCTGATGGTTGGAGTTTACAAGGATCATCGCCAGCGGGATTTCCGTCAGCAGTTTGGTCAGGCGCTCCTTCTCCAGCTCCAGTTTCTGGGTTTTGGTGGCGATGGCCCCCGCGGTGTTCATCGACGCTTCGATCAACTGGCGCGTTACCGCCTCCGCCGCGGGTCCCAGATCGCCAAGGTATTTGGCCGCCTCCATGTCCATGTGGTGGTTCACCCCGGCATGGGCGCCAGCCCGCATCCGTGCCGCGACGCGTTCAATTGGCTTGGCGACGTTTTCATCAAACAGCAGCCAGATGCCCATCACAATGCCCAACAGCCCAAAGCCAGCGATGATACCCGCCTGTAAAAAAGCACTCGTCAGATCACCGCTCTGCGCCGTCTCGAACCCGAAATAGAGGGCGAGACCAAACAAGACCATTCCCCCCAGCCCCATCAGGGCAAAAAACAAAAATACTCTGAGGCGGAGGCTGAGGTTCTCTAGCATTACCGTTTCCCTTCGCAGACAATCTGATAGAGGCCCTCGCCCCGATCCAAGTCTACCCATGTCACATTTTCAATCTCACCCGCCTCGGAGAAAGCCGCATCCGCCCCCAGTGCCGCCTGTCGCGCATGGGTGCAGTCCACCAGTACCGGGCGCAGTTGCACCGGTTGCCAGCGGCCGAAAAACGCAAGATCCACCATGTTTTGACCTTCGAAAGCAGCGTGGGTCCGTACCGATTGGGTATCCACAGCCATAAAACGGCTGACATATGGAAAAGGATAGGTCCAAGGGCGATAAAAAGCACGGTTTTCTACTTTTTTAGCAACCACAAGCCCTTCTGGTAGGGTTGAAACGGTGCGATCATACCAGCTGTACTCACTGCTGATGGTAGTGATGATCATCACCAAACCCGCCATAACAGGGGTCAACCAACGCGGCAGGCGGCCGCGCAGGATCTTGTTCAGCAGCAGCATCCCCCCGGCCGCTGCCAGACCTGCCACAAAGGTGGCGATCAATTCCAGAAACATGATTTTCCCTCCTTAATCATGCACTTTCGTTCCTTTCCTGGACCGCAGCCCCGGATTTAACTCAACGCCCCACGTCCATGTCCCAGCACCGATTGCAGCGATTTGATAACCACAAAAGCGTTGCGCAGATGGCTACGCTCCAGATCCGACAGCTCTGATGGCGCCATATAGTTGTCCGGCGCTTCACCGCGCTGGATCTGACGTGCCTGATGGCTGAGGCGGTTTTCCGCGATCAAATCATAGGCATCCAGCAAATCGCGCGCGCCAGATGGCGACAGCCCCCCTGCCCCCGCCGCCTGTTCCAGACGGGCGCGGGTGTTGGCCTGATCAATCTGCCCCTGCAGCGCGTAAACACGGCCCAGATCCACCACAGGCACCACGCCGTTGTGTTTCATATCCAGCGTGTTCTTATGTTCGCCCGACCGGATGGTGGCAAAGCCGCGCAACAGACCCAACGGCGGCGTGTGTTTCAGCGAATTGCCAACCATATGTGCCACAAAGATCGAGTTTTTTGCCGCCCGCGCCAGTGTATCCTCTTGCATATCCTCAAACAGGGCGGTCGCCCCACCGATGGGCCGCAAATCAAACATGACCGATGCCAGCATCTGCGCCTCATTATCGGGACTGCTGATCCAGCGGTCAAAATAGCTGCGCCAGACGCGTTGCGGCTGACACCAGCGCGGGTTGGTCGCCATCATATCACCGGGGCAATAAACATAGCCGCAGGTGTTGAGGCCATCGCAGACAAACTGCGCCAGATCAGCGAAATAGCCCATCTGATCCTCACGCACATCGTCATGCAGGATCAGGCAATTGTCCTGATCGCTAACGCCGGTTTGCTCCTGGCGTCCCTGACTGCCACAGGCCAGCCACAGATAGGGCACCGGCGGCGGGCCCAGCTTTTCCTCGGCCAGCGACAGCAGACGACGGGTGGCTGTGTCAGCCACATCGGTAATCAGCCGCGTCACCACCTCATGGCGGTTGCCTGCACCAACCAGTTGCACCAGCAGCTGGGGGATACGTGCGGTCACTTCGGCCATGTCCTCTGCCGTATCGGCATGGGCGATCTCTGACACCAGTTCAGCAGAGCTGACAGCCTGAAAACGGGTCAGGTCGGTCTGGCTGACCATGCCGACCAACGCGCCGCTTTCGCAAATCGGGATGTGGCCGATGCGACGTTCCATCATCGCATGCAGAACATCCGATCCGATCGCGGTTGGTGCCAGTGTCAGCGGGTCGCGGGTCATCACCTCGGCCACTGGCGTGTCCAGCGGCAGCGCATCAGCCAGAACACCAGCCATATCGCGTACGGTGACAATGCCGATGAGGTGCACGTCCTCCACCACACAAAGGGACGAAATCCGCTTCTCACGGATCAAATGTGCCGCCGCCTGCAAGGTCACATCAGGGGCGCAAGAAACCGGGTTGCGGGTCATCAGATCCGCCACCCTGGTGGAGGCCAGATCATCCTTCTGGACCCGCTGGCGCGAACGATCAAAGAAACGGCGCGCCTGTTCATTACCTGCGATCAGTGCGGCAAATTCAGCGGCAGGCAGGATCAGACAAGTGGTATCTTCCAGCGCACGGGCAGAGGTTTGTGCCAGCCCGTCGCGCAAAAGACCACGTTCACCGAAAGAGTTTCGCACCGACAAGAGCGACAGCGGCACGTCATTGGCATCGCGCACCTCCACCTGACCCTTGTGGATCACGTAGAGGCCAATCTGTTGTTCACCGCGCTGGTAAATCTGTTCACCAGCAGCAAAGCGATGCCATTCAAATGCATCCAGCAACGGCGCCAGCGCCTCTGCCGACATGGTGTCATAAGGATGTAGCGAGGTTAGGAAACGATGCAAATCAGCCGGTGACAATGCAGAAACCTCTTGCAGGGCAGCCAAAGGGGCGGCGGTCGGGGATTGTGTCATGCGGCTCTCCAATCAGGGTTTCAAAGCCTTAGCAGGGTTTTACCCCCTGTGCTTTGACGCATAACAACAACGGTCGGATTTCTCATTAATAAAGCGCGGCGCAACAGGCAGACCGCGTCAATCAAAAAAGCATCCCGCCCAGATGTCTCAGGCGGGATGCAGTTTGAACGGGCGCCCACGGGAGGGATTGCGCCCATTCTCGGGGATCAGTGATCCTGTGCAGCGCCGGCACCGCGAGGGATTCGCACGCTTTCGACCAGATCTTTGATGTCCTGCGGCAGCTCCTTGGTCATGCCGGTGACGATGTAAGCAACCGCGAAGTTAATTGCAGCGCCGATGGCCCCGAAGGAGGTGGATTTCACAGTACCCAGCAGCGGATCAGCATCGGTGAAGCTGTTGGTGCCGGGGATGAAGAACCAACCCTTGTGCAGGAAGATGTAGATCAGGGTCACAACCAGACCGGCCAGCATACCTGCCACTGCGCCAGTGTTGTTGATCTTCTTCGAGAAGATCCCCATCATCAGTGCAGGGAAGATCGACGCCGCCGCCAGACCAAAGGCCAGAGCAACAGTTTGCGCGGCAAAGCCCGGAGGGTTCAGGCCCAGATAGGTCGCCACAGCAATTGCAACAGCCATCGCGATACGCGCCGACAGCAGCTCGCCTTTTTCGCTGATCTGCGGGTTGATCGAGCCTTTGATCAGGTCATGCGATACAGCAGACGAAATCGCCAGCAACAGACCGGCTGCGGTGGACAGCGCTGCTGCCAGACCACCAGCGGCGACCAGACCGATCACCCAACCCGGCAGGTTAGCAATTTCGGGATTGGCCAGAACCAGGATGTCGCGGTTGAACTTGGTCAGTTCGTTCTGCGAACCCCAGCCTGCGGCCTCCATCTTGGCAACGGTGTCAGCATCCTTGTCATTGAAGTAGGCAATTTTGCCGTCGCCGTTTTTGTCTTCCCACCCCAGAAGGCCGGTTTTTTCCCAAGTGGCCATCCAGTTGTACTGCTGTTCGGACCCAATGGTTTCAACAGACACAGGCTCGCCCGATGCGCCGTTCGGCCACATCATTTCGGTGATGTTCAGACGCGCCATCGCACCAACAGCCGGGGCCGTCAGGTACAGCAGCGCAATGAACACCAGCGCCCAGCCAGCGGACCAACGTGCATCAGACACTTTGGGAACGGTGAAGAAGCGCATGATCACGTGGGGCAGACCCGCAGTACCGATCATCAGCGACAGGGTGAACAGCACCATGTTGAAGGTGTCGGAATGGTGAGTGGTGTATTCGTTGAAGCCCAGTTCCTTCACGATCGCGTCCAGCTTCTGCAAAAGCGGCTCGCCGGATGCGGCGTGATCACCAAACAGACCCAGACCCGGAATCGGGTTGCCGGTCAGCTGCAGCGAGATAAAGATCGCTGGGATGGTGTAGGCCATAATCAGAACGACGTACTGCGCAACCTGCGTGTAAGTCACACCTTTCATGCCGCCGAACACTGCATAGGCGAATACCACACAGGCACCGATCAGCAGACCGGCAGTGTTAGACACCTCAAGGAAACGACCAAAGGCCACGCCCACACCAGTCATCTGACCGATCACGTAGGTGGTGGAGGCAACGATCAGGCAGATCACCGCAACGATACGGGCAGTCTGGCTGTAGAAACGGTCGCCGATAAACTCGGACACGGTGAACTTGCCAAATTTACGCAGGTAAGGCGCCAGCAACAGTGCCAGCAAAACGTAACCGCCGGTCCACCCCATCAGGAAGGTAGAGTTGTCGTAGCCGGTGAACGCAATCAGACCCGCCATCGAAATGAACGAGGCTGCCGACATCCAGTCAGCCGCAGTGGCCATACCGTTGGTTACAGGATGAACGCCGCGGCCGGCGGCGTAGAATTCAGATGTGGAACCCGCGCGGGCCCAGATCGCGATGCCGATGTAAAGCGCAAAGGAGGCGCCCACAAACAGCAGGTTGATGGTAAACTGATCCATAAGCCTTAGTCCTCTTCCACGCCGTATTCACGGTCGAGTTTGTTCATGCGCCAGGCGTAGTTGAAGATCAGCGCCAAGAAGACCAGAATGCTGCCTTGCTGTGCAAACCAGAACCCCAGATCTGTGCCGCCAACGGTGATACCCGCCAGCATCGGACGCAGCAGAATGCCGAATCCGAAGGACACCAGCGCCCAGATGATCAGGCTGATGAAAATGATACGCAGGTTGGCCGACCAGTAGTTCTGGTCAGACGCCTGCGCGCTTGATGATGTTGTCGTTTGTTCCGCCATTGCGGTCCTCCTCTCCTCCACTGCGCCGGACACGGCGCAGGTGTCTTACGCGGTCGCCCCCTCGACGATCGCGGCAAGTCCTTTGGCGATAGCGCTGATATCCCCCATCGCATCAATGCGTTGCAGGGCGCTTTTCGCGTCATAATAGGTGATCAGCGGCGCGGTCTGGGCATGGTACGCCTCCAGACGGGCACCGACGGTTTCGGCATTGTCATCGGCGCGACGTTTGAAATCGCTGCCACCACATTTGTCACAAACACCTGCCGTTTTCGGCTGCTTGAAACTGTCATGATAGCCTTCACCGCAGCCGCCACATGTGTAACGACCAGAGACACGTTCCACCATCGCCGCATCATCCACCTCCAGGCTGATGGCGGCATTGATGCGCTGGCCGGTTTCCCCCAGCAGCGTATCCAGCGCCTCTGCCTGAACCGTGGTGCGCGGGAAACCATCAAGGATCACGCCCTTGGCGCAATCATCCTGTGCAAGACGGTCCCGCAGGATGGCAATCACGATGTCGTCGCTGACCAATCCGCCGCTGTCCATCGCCGCCTTGGCGCGCATACCTGCATCGGTTTGACGTGCCACAGCATCGCGCAGCAGATCACCGGTGGACAGTTGCACCAGCCCGAATTTCTCTTCCAGCATGCGGGCCTGTGTCCCCTTGCCGGCCCCCGGAGGGCCCAGCAGGATCAGGACAGCAGGGGTTGTTTGAACTGCAATATCCATCGCGCTTACCCCCTGTCATCCATCCGGTTCATGCGGTTTTTGATGAGTTCCTCCACGACGCTTGGATCTGCCAGCGTTGATGTGTCGCCAAGTGCGCCAAAGTCATCTTCGGCAATTTTGCGCAGGATGCGGCGCATGATCTTGCCGGAACGGGTTTTCGGCAGGCCGGGCGCCCACTGGATCAGATCCGGCGCGGCGATGGGGCCGATTTCGG
>NZ_JAKRGF010000017.1 GCF_022347685.1 Thalassobius sp. Cn5-15 | reverse complement strand
ATGGCAAAGGAAAAGTTTGAGCGTTCCAAACCGCACGTTAACATCGGCACCATCGGCCACGTTGACCACGGCAAAACCACGCTGACCGCAGCAATCACCAAATACTTTGGTGACTTTCAGGCATACGACCAGATTGACGGTGCGCCTGAAGAGAAAGCCCGCGGCATCACCATCTCGACCGCACACGTTGAGTATGAGACCGAGAGCCGTCACTACGCACACGTTGACTGCCCCGGCCACGCTGACTACGTGAAAAACATGATCACCGGTGCCGCGCAGATGGACGGCGCGATCCTGGTTGTGAACGCAGCTGACGGCCCGATGCCGCAGACCCGTGAGCACATCCTGCTGGGCCGCCAGGTTGGCATCCCGAAGATGGTTGTTTTCCTGAACAAAGTTGATCAGGTAGACGACGAAGAGCTGCTGGAGCTGGTGGAAATGGAAGTCCGCGAGCTGCTGTCCGAGTATGACTACCCGGGTGATGATATCCCGATCATCGCAGGTTCCGCTCTGGCGGCGATGGAAGGCAACAAGCCTGAAATCGGCGAAGAGAAAATCAAAGAGCTGATGGCCGCTGTTGATGAGTACATCCCGCAGCCTGAGCGTGCGGTTGACATGCCGTTCCTGATGCCGATCGAAGACGTATTCTCGATCTCGGGTCGTGGTACTGTTGTAACCGGTCGTGTTGAGCGTGGCGTGATCAACGTTGGTGACGAGATCGAAATCGTCGGCATCAAAGACACCTCGAAAACCACCTGTACCGGTGTTGAAATGTTCCGCAAGCTGCTGGACCGCGGTGAAGCAGGCGACAACATCGGCGCCCTGCTGCGTGGTGTTGACCGTGACTCGGTTGAGCGTGGCCAGGTTCTGTGTGCTCCGGGTTCGGTTAACCCGCATACCAAGTTCGAAGCTGAGGTCTACATCCTGACCAAAGAAGAAGGCGGCCGTCACACTCCGTTCTTCGCGAACTACCGTCCGCAGTTCTACTTCCGTACCACTGACGTAACCGGTACCTGCATCCTGCCCGAGGGCACCGAGATGGTTATGCCCGGCGACAACCTGAAACTGTCGGCCGAGCTGATCGCCCCGATCGCGATGGAAGAAGGCCTGCGCTTCGCCATCCGTGAAGGTGGTCGCACCGTTGGTTCCGGTGTTGTATCCAAAATCCTGGCCTAATTCAGGTTAGCGATTTAGCGATAGAATAGAAAAGGGCGTCCCTAGGGGCGCCCTTTTTGCGTGGGGGGAGGAGACTGGCAGGAGGCTGGCA
>NZ_JAKRGF010000016.1 GCF_022347685.1 Thalassobius sp. Cn5-15 | reverse complement strand
CCAAGTGCGCCAAAGTCATCTTCGGCAATTTTGCGCAGGATGCGGCGCATGATCTTGCCGGAACGGGTTTTCGGCAGGCCGGGCGCCCACTGGATCAGATCCGGCGCGGCGATGGGGCCGATTTCGGTGCGGACCCAGGTGCGCAGCTCTTTGCGCAACTCTTCGCTAGGTTCCTCACCGTTCATCAGGGTGACATAGCAATAGATGCCCTGGCCCTTGATGTCGTGAGGATAGCCCACCACGGCGGCCTCAGCGACTTTGGAGTGCGCCACCAGCGCGCTTTCCACCTCGGCGGTGCCCATGCGGTGGCCAGACACGTTGATCACATCGTCCACACGTCCGGTGATCCAGTAATCCCCATCCTCGTCACGACGACAACCATCACCGGCGAAGTAGTAGCCTTTGTAGTCAGAGAAATACGTCTTCTCGAACCGGTCATGATCGCCCCAAACGGTGCGCATCTGGCTGGGCCAGCTGTCAGCAATGCACAGCACGCCTTCGGTCGGGATGTCGTGGATTTCCTCACCCGACTGCGGGTCCAGAACCACCGGTTTGATGCCAAAGAACGGCTTCATCGCCGACCCCGGTTTCAATGCGTGGGCACCGGGCAACGGCGTCATCATGTGACCGCCGGTTTCTGTCTGCCACCAGGTATCAACGATGGGGCATTTGCCCTTCCCGACCTGCTCGTTGTACCAATTCCACGCCTCAGGGTTGATCGGCTCACCAACGGTGCCCAGCACCTTCAGATCGCTGAGGTCGTATTTTTCGACAAACTCGTTGCCCTGTCCCATCAGCGCGCGGATCGCGGTGGGGGCGGTGTAGAACTGGTTCACCTTGTGCTTTTCACAAACCGCCCAAAACCGGCCTGCGTCAGGGTAGGTCGGCACACCTTCAAACATCAGCGTGGTCGCGCCATTGGCCAACGGGCCATAGACAATATAGCTGTGACCGGTGACCCAGCCGACGTCTGCAGTGCACCAGAAGATATCGCCCTCATGATAGTCAAAGACATATTCATGGGTCATCGACGCATAGGCCAGATAGCCGCCAGAGCTGTGCACAACACCTTTGGGCTGACCGGTGGAACCGGAGGTATAGAGGATGAACAGCGGATCTTCGGCGTTCATCTCTGCCGGGCGGCAGTAGTCGTTCGCCTCCAGAGCCATTTCGTTGTAGTCAAAGTCACGACCATCAATCCACGTGGTCTGATCGCCGGTGCGTTTGACCACCAGACATTTCACCGTGTCCTTGGTGTGCAAGAGCGCCGCATCCGCGTTGGATTTCAACGGGGTCTTGCGGCCGCCACGCGGCGCAGTGTCGGCAGTGATCAACACCTTGGCATCACAGCCATTCACACGCGCCGCCAGCGCATCCGGGCTGAAGCCTGCAAACACGATAGAGTGAATGGCGCCGATACGGGCACAGGCCAGCATAGCATAGGCCGCCTCAGGGATCATCGGCAGGTAGATGACCACACGGTCGCCTTTGCGCACCCCCAGTTCCTCAAGCACGTTGGCCATACGGCAAACGCTGGTGTGCAGCTGCTTGTAGGTGATGTGCTGCGCCGCCTCATCGGGGTTGTCCGGCTCAAAGATGATCGCCGTCTGATCACCCCGGGTGTCCAGATGGCGGTCAATACAGTTCGCCGCAACATTCAGCGTGCCATCCTCAAACCATTTGATCGACACCTGCCCAGGTTCAAAACTGGTGTTCTTAACCTTGGTGTAAGGTTGGATCCAGTCAAGACGTCGACCGTG
>NZ_JAKRGF010000015.1 GCF_022347685.1 Thalassobius sp. Cn5-15 | reverse complement strand
TGTTTTTTCTTTAAAAACCGCTTGCGGCTCTTCTGCAATCACCTTAGAACCCCCTTCACCGGCGGCGCTGAGGCGCACAACGGGGCAGCGGACGGGGCTACGGAGGGTACTCTGGAGGGTTCGGAAGTGAAGAAAATGAGGCATTGATGAGCGGGCGGCGCTAGAAATATTTAGCGCAGTCGGTTGGTTTTTGTCTCTGGTGATGACTTTGTTTGTTGCCACGCTCTTTGACATTGATGGTATCTGAAGAGATATGTGGGCGGTTTGGTTCATTCGATGAATGAATGACTGCACATATGTCAACTACCTAGAGCTTCGGTTCGATGATGGATAGTCAGCTTCACTGTTTGTCGGCTTTCGGTATCTTTTGGTACTGATGTCACAAACAGAGAACGGTCCGACCAGCCGGTTGGACCATTTCCAAGTCAATTGGAAAAACAGTATGTGCAGAGGTTCGAACGTCAAGGATAGCAACGCAAGTTGCTTTCAACTTGAGAGTTTGATCCTGGCTCAGAACGAACGCTGGCGGCAGGCCTAACACATGCAAGTCGAGCGCGCCCTTCGGGGTGAGCGGCGGACGGGTTAGTAACGCGTGGGAATATACCCGACACTAAGGAATAGCCTCTGGAAACGGAGAGTAATACCTTATACGCCCTTCGGGGGAAAGATTCATCGGTGACGGATTAGCCCGCGTTAGATTAGATAGTTGGTGGGGTAATGGCCTACCAAGTCTACGATCTATAGCTGGTTTTAGAGGATGATCAGCAACACTGGGACTGAGACACGGCCCAGACTCCTACGGGAGGCAGCAGTGGGGAATCTTGGACAATGGGCGCAAGCCTGATCCAGCCATGCCGCGTGAGTGATGAAGGCCTTAGGGTCGTAAAGCTCTTTCGCCAGAGATGATAATGACAGTATCTGGTAAAGAAACCCCGGCTAACTCCGTGCCAGCAGCCGCGGTAATACGGAGGGGGTTAGCGTTGTTCGGAATTACTGGGCGTAAAGCGCGCGTAGGCGGATTAGTAAGTTAGAGGTGAAATCCCGGGGCTCAACCCCGGAACTGCCTTTAATACTGCTAGTCTTGAGTTCGAGAGAGGTGAGTGGAATTCCGAGTGTAGAGGTGAAATTCGTAGATATTCGGAGGAACACCAGTGGCGAAGGCGGCTCACTGGCTCGATACTGACGCTGAGGTGCGAAAGTGTGGGGAGCAAACAGGATTAGATACCCTGGTAGTCCACACCGTAAACGATGAATGCCAGTCGTCGGGTAGCATGCTATTCGGTGACACACCTAACGGATTAAGCATTCCGCCTGGGGAGTACGGTCGCAAGATTAAAACTCAAAGGAATTGACGGGGGCCCGCACAAGCGGTGGAGCATGTGGTTTAATTCGAAGCAACGCGCAGAACCTTACCAACCCTTGACATCCTGTGCTACATCCAGAGATGGATGGTTCCCTTCGGGGACGCAGTGACAGGTGCTGCATGGCTGTCGTCAGCTCGTGTCGTGAGATGTTCGGTTAAGTCCGGCAACGAGCGCAACCCACATCCTTAGTTACCAGCGGTTCGGCCGGGAACTCTAAGGAAACTGCCCGTGATAAGCGGGAGGAAGGTGTGGATGACGTCAAGTCCTCATGGCCCTTACGGGTTGGGCTACACACGTGCTACAATGGCAGTGACAATGGGTTAATCCCAAAAAACTGTCTCAGTTCGGATTGTCGTCTGCAACTCGACGGCATGAAGTCGGAATCGCTAGTAATCGCGTAACAGCATGACGCGGTGAATACGTTCCCGGGCCTTGTACACACCGCCCGTCACACCATGGGAGTTGGGTTTACCCGAAGGCCGTGCGCCAACCTTTCGAGGAGGCAGCGGACCACGGTGAGCTCAGCGACTGGGGTGAAGTCGTAACAAGGTAGCCCTAGGGGAACCTGGGGCTGGATCACCTCCTTTCTAAGGATGTATCTAGCAAGAAGAGCTTGCTCTTCCTCGTGATACACTTAGCAAAAGATCAACAAGTCACGTTGATCACATATCAGGACCAGGCCGTCCTCATATCTCTTCAGGAAGACATCAGACCTACCGGTCTGGACTGGGTCGGTAGCTCAGGTGGTTAGAGCGCACGCCTGATAAGCGTGAGGTCGGAGGTTCAAGTCCTCCTCGACCCACCAATATCCCTGTCGGGGTTTTGATGGGGCCTTAGCTCAGCTGGGAGAGCGCCTGATTTGCATTCAGGAGGTCAGCGGTTCGATCCCGCTAGGCTCCACCATTTGTCTTCAGTACCACATAAGAGCGTTCGATTAGATCGTTAAGCATCGCACCTGCGGTTCTTCACCGTCCAATCGGACACGCTTCCACTTCCCTTCGGGGATGCGGAACATGACATCGTTTAGAGAGAAAATATCAACAACCTGTTTGATCACCGTAAGTAAGCGGATGATCTCAGTTGGTTCCCTTCGGGGAAGGCGTGATAGAGATTGTTTCCTCGATCTTTATGCAACGTATCCCTTCTGAAACGAACAGAGTTGTCCAAGTCAAGTACACTAACCCGCATAAACGAGAGTTTATGCATTGTTCCTTACCTTCTGCGTGGGGCCGACCGACATCGGCAGCGCAGTCTTTCGGGTAAGGAGCGGGAAAATAGTATGCTTTTGATCAGAAAGTGAGCATCCGGTCGAACCAGCCCGGATGTGAAAGTCTTCGTGCTCAAGTAGCGCTCCGCGCGGTAGCACACAAAGAAGTCTTACTCTTTCTGGATCAAATCAAGCGCGAGAAGGGCGTTTGGTGAATGCCTTGGCAGTAAGAGGCGATGAAGGACGTGATACTCTGCGATAAGCTTGGGGGAGCCGAGAATAGGCTTTGATCCCAAGATCTCCGAATGGGGCAACCCACTTGATACTCTGTTATTGTTAGCTCCGGCTAATCAATAACCGGGTAAACCAAGTACTTAATACCTGAATACATAGGGTTTTAAGAGCGAACCCGGGGAACTGAAACATCTAAGTACCCGGAGGAAAGGAAATCAATAGATACTCCCCTAGTAGCGGCGAGCGAACGGGGACCAGCCGAGCCTTGAGAGTGACCAGAACAATCTGGAAAGATTGACCATAGTGGGTGACAGTCCCGTATGGGAAGCTCGATAGGACGTATTAAGTAGGGCGGGACACGTGAAATCCTGTCTGAACATCGGAGGACCACCTTCGAAGGCTAAGTACTCCTTACTGACCGATAGTGAACCAGTACCGTGAGGGAAAGGTGAAAAGCACCCCGACGAGGGGAGTGAAACAGTACCTGAAACCGAACGCCTACAATCAGTCGGAGGCTCCTTGCGAGCTGACGGCGTACCTTTTGTATAATGGGTCATCGACTTGGTCTCACGAGCAAGCTTAAGCCGTTAGGTGTAGGCGCAGCGAAAGCGAGTCTTAATAGGGCGCATGAGTTCGTGGGATCAGACCCGAAACCGAGTGATCTAGGCATGACCAGGCTGAAGGTAAGGTAACACTTACTGGAGGGCCGAACCCACACCTGTTGAAAAAGGTCGGGATGAGTTGTGCCTAGGGGTGAAAGGCCAATCAAACTCGGAGATAGCTGGTTCTCTGCGAAATCTATTTAGGTAGAGCGTCATCCGAATACCCCGGGGGGTAGAGCACTGGATGGGTAATGGGGCCCCACAGGCTTACTGATCCTAACCAAACTCCGAATACCCGGGAGTACTAGATGGCAGACACACGGCGGATGCTAACGTCCGTCGTGGAGAGGGAAACAACCCTGACCTCCAGCTAAGGCCCCTAATTCATGGCTAAGTGGGAAAGCAGGTGGGACGACCAAAACAACCAGGAGGTTGGCTTAGAAGCAGCCATCCTTTAAAGATAGCGTAACAGCTCACTGGTCTAAATAAGTTGTCCTGCGGCGAAGATGTAACGGGGCTCAAGCCATGAGCCGAAGCTGAGGATGCACATAGTGCATGGTAGCAGAGCGTAGTGTGACATAGTTCCATGCGTCTTTAGCCTTGTTCGCAAGGCATTAGACGCAAGGAGCTTTCTGTGAAGCCGGGGCGTGAGCCATCCGGTGGAGAGATCACTAGCGAGAATGATGACATGAGTAGCGACAAACAGGGTGAGAGACCCTGTCGCCGAAAGTCCAAGGGTTCCTGCTTAAAGCTAATCTGAGCAGGGTAAGCCGGCCCCTAAGGCGAGGCCGAAAGGCGTAGTCGATGGGAACTAGGTTAATATTCCTAGGCCGTGAGGTGGTGACGGATCACAGAGGTAGTTCAGGCTTAACGGATTGTCTGGGCTGCTGAGTGGTCCCTGGAAATAGCCCCTCTTTAAGACCGTACCCTAAACCGACACAGGTGGACTGGTAGAGAATACCAAGGCGCTTGAGAGAACGATGTTGAAGGAACTCGGCAAAATACCTCCGTAAGTTCGCGAGAAGGAGGCCCAGTTTCTAGGCAACTAGAGGCTGGGGGCACAAACCAGGGGGTGGCGACTGTTTACTAAAAACACAGGGCTCTGCGAAGTCGCAAGACGACGTATAGGGTCTGACGCCTGCCCGGTGCCGGAAGGTTAAAAGGAGATGTGAGAGCGTCGAATTGAAGCCCCGGTAAACGGCGGCCGTAACTATAACGGTCCTAAGGTAGCGAAATTCCTTGTCGGGTAAGTTCCGACCTGCACGAATGGCGTAACGACTTCCCCGCTGTCTCCAACATCGACTCAGCGAAATTGAATTGCCTGTCAAGATGCAGGCTTCCCGCGGTTAGACGGAAAGACCCCGTGCACCTTTACTACAGCTTCGCACTGGCATCAGGCACAATATGTGCAGGATAGGTGGTGGGCTTTGAAACCAGGACGCCAGTCCTGGTGGAGCCTCCCTTGAGATACCACCCTTATTCTGCTTGATGTCTAACCGCGGTCCGTTATCCGGATCCGGGACCCTGCGTGGCGGGTAGTTTGACTGGGGCGGTCGCCTCCTAAAGAGTAACGGAGGCGCGCGAAGGTTGGCTCAGAGCGGTCGGAAATCGCTCGTTGAGTGCAATGGCAGAAGCCAGCCTGACTGCAAGACTGACAAGTCGAGCAGAGTCGAAAGACGGCCATAGTGATCCGGTGGTCCCGCGTGGAAGGGCCATCGCTCAACGGATAAAAGGTACGCCGGGGATAACAGGCTGATACTGCCCAAGAGTCCATATCGACGGCAGTGTTTGGCACCTCGATGTCGGCTCATCTCATCCTGGGGCTGGAGCAGGTCCCAAGGGTATGGCTGTTCGCCATTTAAAGAGGTACGTGAGCTGGGTTTAGAACGTCGTGAGACAGTTCGGTCCCTATCTGCCGTGGGTGTAGGATACTTGAGAGGAGTTGCCCCTAGTACGAGAGGACCGGGGTGAACGTTCCACTGGTGGACCAGTTATCGTGCCAACGGTAGTGCTGGGTAGCTATGAACGGAAAGGATAACCGCTGAAGGCATCTAAGCGGGAAGCCCCCCTCAAAACAAGGTATCCCTGAGGACCGTGGTAGACCACCACGTCGATAGGCCAGAGATGTAAGTGCGGTAACGCATTCAGTTGACTGGTACTAATGGTCCGATAGGCTTGATTTGATCCAGTAAAAGTAAGACTGACTTAAACTGATACTCAAGAGCATACACCAAAGTGTACTCGACTTAGACAACATGTTGATAAGGGCTAAAAATGCCCGTTGTTGCTTATTCGGTTTGGTGGTCATAGCACGAGTGAAACACCCGATACCATCCCGAACTCGGAAGTTAAGCACCGAAGCGCCAATGGTACTGCGTCTTAAGACGTGGGAGAGTAGGTCACCGCCAAACCTAATAAACAACAACAAAATCTCTAAGCGATAAAAA
>NZ_JAKRGF010000014.1 GCF_022347685.1 Thalassobius sp. Cn5-15 | reverse complement strand
AAACTGGCTCTGGACTTACAAAAACGACCGGCCCAACATGGCCATCGGCGGGATCACTCCAGCTATGAAACTGAAAACAGCCGCATGAATTCTATGGCTGAGCCCCATTAAAAATGGGGGGATTACCCAAGGTTTGGTCAAGCCGTTCTAGCATCTTACCTTCTGCACTCAGCGCCTTTACAGCGGCGATGCCTGAAATATTTTCAACCATCTGAGTTTGATGTTTTGCGCCAGCGTCAAACTGGACGCGCAACCGTTGGCGTAGGAAGGGACCGAACGCAAAGTAGACCAAAGCCTGCAATGGCAGGGCAATGAATACGATCATTGTCAGGGGTACGGAAAGAGATAACAGGACCCCGATATAGATGACGACAAAGAGCAGATCGAGGAGCACACCTGTGGTTGTGCCGACCAGAAAGTTACGGATTGTATCTGTCTCACTGACCCGCGCCATGGTTTCGCCCACCGACCACTTGCGGAAGTGGTTGAAGGGCAGTTTGAACAGGTGGTCGAATATGCGCGAACCAAACTCGCGCGTGACTTTATTTGCTGTCAGAATCCCGAGAAGGCTCGACAGCACTTCAAAGCCCATCTGAAACAGGCTCACAGCCGCGAATATCGCCACAACCACGATTAGGGACGCCTCCCGCTGAAACGGAAGGATGCGGTCAATGATAACCTGAAAGATAAAAGGCTCAACAAGGCCGATCAGGCGCAGGCAGATCGCGAGAAACACCAGCTCTATGTAGAGCGGCGTGTATTTCCATAAAGATCGTGTGAACCAAGAGAGCGGTATCTCGCGCCCGTTATTGTCTACGGACACTGTACAACCTGCTCAAATTTCGTGATGACGCATGCCCCTGGGAGGGCCGAAGCATCTGGGCTCGCGGCGACAACGATAAGATCGTCGCCGGACGGAAAGACAGATGCGAGACGCTCTTGTACGTCTTGCGCAGTCACACTTTCCAATAGCTCTCCCAATCGGGGTGCATCGCCCGGGCTGCGATCATCCAACGCCAGTTCCAGCATCGTTCTGGCAGCAACATCTACATATAATACGTTCCGCTCCGTTCCCTCCGCCATACCTCGCCGCAAGTCATCAAGGCCCGTTAGATCAGGTGCCGCGCGAAAAGCCTCGTATGTTGTGCGAACTAAATCGGCAGCCTCTGCCAATTTCTCGGTTTCCACCTCTCCCGCTATGAACATGATGCGAGTGGCGCGGTCATAATTCGTGAAGCCCGCCTGAAAACCATAGCTTGCCCGCAATTCAGTACGAACGGCATCAAAGAGCGGTCCACTTCCAGAGCGCCCGAAAAAGCTCAAAGCAAGCAAGTCCGTTAGATCGCCACCTTCAGCCGTGGGTGGTAATTGCCCGAGAAGGCCGAGGGTTGTTTTCTCAGCATCGGGAAGATGCAGCAGGACAGTCCTTGGTTCAAAACTCGTATCGATATTAGGAGCTGCTTGTGCTTGCCCTTCCGGCAAACCAGCAAGTAATTGGTCTACGGCTTTCCCGGCATCACTTCGACTGA
Source organism: Thalassobius sp. Cn5-15 (assembly GCF_022347685.1). GTDB lineage: Bacteria > Pseudomonadota > Alphaproteobacteria > Rhodobacterales > Rhodobacteraceae > Thalassobius. The sequence goes on along the minus strand of NZ_JAKRGF010000014.1, from coordinate 6,935 downwards.
TCGCACCAGTCACCGCAATGGTGACTCCGTTCTACACAAGTGTTTCAGCGTGCCATCGACTCAGATCGTCTACACTCACATCTGAGATTACGGGGATATTTGGCAGGCTCAGAAAATCGTTGAGCGGCGTCTCACCCAGAACTGCTAACCGAGCGAGAGCCCACATTTGATGAGCAGTTTGCGCTTGAGATTGGGTCTGATTTGCCAAGAACCCTTGCTTGATCCGATCCACCCAGGCTTGATCAAACTGGGGCGATGTAAGCATCTCACTGGCAATGGAAACAACATCATCAATGTGCTCTTTCGGGAAACTCACCTCACCAATCGCGTGATCTGCACGGACATAAAGCTGGCCACGCGAATTTTTGTCGTTAAATAGCTCCAGCACATCCTGCGGTGCAAGTTCACCAGTGCCTCCACTCAAGATAGCCTCGGCAGCAACATAGGGAACTGCTGGGTTTCGATCCGCGCTGAAAGCCCAACTCATTGGCCAAGCAATTGTGATCGTGATGTCCGTCACATCATCTTCATAGATGGGCATAAAATGAAACGGTCGCCCATCGGGGGTTTCTGTCAAGACAATCTCTCGACTTGCATCTTTTTTGCAGGCTCCCACCAATGCCACTAAAGCGGCTAAAAACAGAAATTTCTTCATACTCAAATTACCTTTCGACGCTGACAAGACGCGTGACTTCGCGCCCATCGACTAACAGGGATTTTAGAAATTCATTTACATCTTTTAGGCGAACACTCGCAACCGCATTTATTTGATCTTCCAGTGTAAATACGGGTGTCGCGGACATCAGCTGATCAAGCACCAGGTCGCGATTGTAGCCAGGCCGATCACGTTCCAAAACGCTATCAAATTGGCCTGCAAGGCGTGATGCAACTCGGTCAAACGTCTCTTGTGGCAAGCCGTTTTCCAAAGTGCCGTGAAGAGCCGCGCGAAATACGTTTTCCAGCCCATCCAATGAAATATTGGCATCAGGATGCCCGATGAAGGACAGTTCAACGTACTTCTCTCCGATAACAGTGATATCGAGCGAGAAGCTTCGTGTCACAAACTGGTCATATCGAAGCGGTCCAGCCAGCCCTCCTGGCAACGAAGAGCCGAGCGCGTTTTCTGCCAACTGAGCTAAAACAGCACAACCAGCCGATGTTTCACACACATCCAGTGGAACCAGTTTGCGATACAAAAAGGTGTCGTCACTCAGCTCGGAGAGTGAGATAGCAATCCGATCTTGAACAACGCCATCTTCAACCAACCGAATTGAACGAGGATCGGCGGAAAGCGTATGCACATTGTTAACAGACAAAGCTGCTAAGGCAGCTTCTAGTCGAGCTTCGCTGACACCCCCGTAGACCAAAAGAGTTGCATCCGATAAAGCGTGGCTTTGCTTATGAAGAGAGGCAGCGGCGTCCAATGAGTAATCTGCGATAACTTCGGGCTCCCCTATCACAGATCGCGCCAAAGCTCCTTCGCCATAAAGAGCGCGGTCCATATCGCGATACACCTGAATGAGTGGGCGTTCAGCAACTCGATAGTCATATTCCCTCAAAACGATATCCCGCTCTTCTAAGGCGAAATCAACTTTTACGTCAAAAGGTTCGGACACTGCCATCAGGGTTCGCAAGGCGCGGTGTAGATCATCATCAACAGTCTTTTGCCAATATCCAGTACTGAAATGGTTCGTCCAAGCATTGGAATGACGCATTCGTTCGTTTTGACCGCCACCAAAGGTACTCAGCCATGCAAGGTGCTCGACATAATGCGCCAAGCCCTCATCAAAGTTATTGGATGCTTCGCCTGACGGAAAAACCAAATATAGAAAAACATCCTCAACGCCGGGGTTACGTATCAGGGCCACTTCAGAGAAAATAGAGGATTCCATCGTCTGAATTTCTGACCCTACTTTGTCCCCAGCAGCGAAGTACTTTGAGAGCCAGAGCACTAGAAAAAATCCAGCAAATACTAATATATAGAGTGTTTTTTTCATTCAGAAACCTGATAGGAATATGACCTTAAGCCAACTATACCACCTACAATTCTGAATTGAACTAAAATCGTTCCCGTTCAACCCTCCAGACCCTCGGGGGCTAATTGAGTTTGGATATGACGCGATTTGAAATACTCTACAAAATAAATATAATGTTGAAAGTTCTGTTGCCCCCTGCCCTATTTTGTTAGGCTTTCTGGAAGGCTCAGACAGGACGCCAGCTTATATTTTGTAGAAAGCTTCATGAACAAGGTGAAAAACTGGGTCACGGCCAGTGAGGTCGAGGCCCTGCGCAAGGCAGCACGAAAGACCAGGAACCCGGCTCGCAATGAGCTGATTATTTTGATGCTCTACCGTCACGGCCTGCGCGTGTCGGAGCTCTGCCACATCAAGCTTGAGCAGCTGAATCTGGACCAGGCCACGGTATTCGTGAAGCGATCCAAGAACGGGATCGACGGGATGCACCCGATTGCCGGTGACGAGCTGAGGCTTCTCAGGCGTTACCTTCGAGAGCGTGAGAGCGAGCTTCCTTGGCTCTTTGTATCCGAGCGCAGAAGCCCCCTCGCCCGCAGCACCGTCAACAAGCTTCTGGAGCAATGCAGCCATTCAGCCGCCCTGCCCCGCATCAACCCGCACATGCTGAGGCATGGCTGTGGCTTCTATATGATCAACAACGGCTATGATATCCGAGCGGTGCAAATCTACCTGGGCCATACTTCGATCAACAACACGGCCATCTATGCCAGGTTCAACGAGAAGCAGTTTGTCGGGATGTGGGAGTAGCCCCCTGCCCCGACTTGGACTTGCGACGGATTTGTTCCGTTCCTTTGACTTGGTATTTTGCCGAAAAGGAGAACGGACATGGCAAACGGACACAGCGAAGAATTCAAGCGCGATGCGGTGCGCATAGCATTGACCAGTGGCCTGACGCGTCGTCAGGTTGCGTCTGATTTAGGGATGGGCGTTTCGACGCTGAACAAGTGCATCAAAGTCGCACAGGACACTGAAGACGCGTCCCTTCCTGACGCAGATCTCGTGCGCGAGGTTGAACGGCTTCGCAAAGAAAATGCGGTTCTGAAACAGGAGCGCGAAATCTTAAAAAAAGCGACGGCCTTCTTCGCGAGTCAAAAACAATGAGATTTGCGTTTATTGACAAGATGAAGAAGGCCTTTCCCGTCGAAGTTTTGTGTCGCGTTTTGAAGGTAACATCGCGTGGGCTGCGGGCCTGGCGATGCCGCCCAATGAGCCAACCTCAGCGGGATGACATGATTTTGCTGGCACATATCCGCGAACAGCACCGTCTTTCGCTTGGCAGCTACGGCAGGCCGAGAATGACTGAAGAGCTGAAAGAGCTTGGGTTTGCGGTTGGACATCGTCGGGTTGGCCGTTTGATGTCCCAAAACGGCATCCAAGTATTCAGAACCCATAAATGTAAGGCCACCACAGACAGTGTTCACAATCTGAATGTGGCGCCTAATCTGTTGGATCAGGATTTTGCGGCAACTGGGCCAAACCAAAAATGGGCTGGCGACATCACATATATTTGGACGCGAGAAGGTTGGCTGTATTTGGCTGTGATTATCGATCTGTATTCCCGGCGTGTTATTGGCTGGGCAGTCAGTAATAGGCTGAAGAAGGACTTGGCGATCCAGGCACTACAAATGGCCATAAACCTTCGCAGGCCGCCAAAGGGATGCATTCACCATACCGATCGCGGCAGCCAATATTGTGCGCATGATTACCTGAAGGTTTTGCGAAGACATGGTTTCCAGGTGTCAATGTCAGGCAAAGGAAACTGCTGGGATAACGCCGTGACAGAAACCTTCTTCAAGACGTTGAAGGCTGAGCTCATCTGGCGGCAAACTTGGCAAACAAGAAGGCAGGCAGAGGCAGCGGTGTTCCAATACATCAATGGTTTCTACAATCCGCGCAGAAAACACTCAGCTTTGGGCTACAAAAGCCCCTTGGCCTTCGAACGGAAGGCTGCATAAAAGAGCAAAAGGATCGGAACTTAAACGTGACAAGTCCAGCATGATCTTCTGATCATCGAGGATGCGGCTTATGCTTTTCTGGAGCCGAACCTGCGGCCAAGCCTGTTTTCACTCGCGCCGGAGCGAACGATCTATGTGGGCGGTTTCTCAAAAAGCATCGCGACGGGGTTGCGATTGGGCTACGTGGTTGCCCCGGCGCCACATATCGACCGGTTGCTTGAAGCGATCAGAGCGACGACCTGGAATGTCCCGGCCATAATTTCCGGCTTGGTCACAGGTTGGGTGGAAGACGGTACGCTCGCAAAATCCGAAGAAGCTCGAAAGCAGGATGGGGCGGAGCGCTAGCAGATTTGCAGGGCTGCTCTTGATGGATTGGCAGTTCTCGGACATCGCAACGCTGGTTTCGCTTGGTTGCCACTGGAAAAGGGTGTTCGGGCCGTACCGGTAGTCACGCGCCTCAAGGAGCTTGGTGTTTCAGCCTCCGGCGCAGAGCCTTTTGCAACAACGGTTGCCGTGCCGCAGGCGTTGCGGCTCGCTTTTGGCGGTGTTCAAATTGACGAGCTTGAAGGGGTGTTCCAGAAAGTCCGTGATGCCGTTGAAGACTTTTCAGGGGGATAGGTATTGCAATGGACAATATCGGTGGTTTTTGTCATCCCCCTACCCTGCCACGGTGGATCAAGGGCTTAGCCGTGCCAAAAACCTGTTCCAAAATATATAGGGTTTTGGTACGATTTTGGCATGATTATTGGCTATGCCCGTGTGTCCACCGCAGACCAGAATCTAGACGCTCAGCTTGACGCCTTGAAAGAGGCGGGCGCGGGGCGCGTGTTCTCTGAAACGATCAGCGGCGCGACGGCCAAGCGGCCAGAGCTGAAACGCCTGCTCGATCAGCTCCGTGACGGCGACGTGGTGGTGGTGACGAAGTATGATCGCCTCGCCCGTTCCCTGCGCGATCTTCTCGACATCGTGGACGCCATCAAAGAGCGCGGCGCGGGTTTCCGTTCCTTGGCCGAGGATATCGACACGACAACGCCCGCCGGAGAGCTGATCTTTCACGTTTTTGCATCCATCGCCCATTTTGAGCGCCGCCGGATTGCAGAGCGCACCCGCGAAGGTTTGGCCGCAGCCCGCAAACGTGGCCGCATCGGTGGCCACCCGCCTGCCCTTTCACCGGATCAAAAAGCCGAGGTGATCCGCATGCGCGACGAAGAACGCCGTGCGCTGCGAGATATCGCCGACTTGTTCAAGGTCAGTTACCCAAGGTAACAGTGTTCCCGTTGCCTACGGCGTTCCCAGAACCTATTTGCTGTATGATTGTTTGGTCGCGTTCTGTGTCAGGTTGTGTGATGAAAAGGTAAATTGTTATCAGACTCGCCACCAGCCCGACTGAAGCTACCATTATTTTAGTGTATCCGTTCATGAGGTTTCTCATCGGTGGCAAAAGACCAAGTTCGCGTTGCTGTAAACTTCTGTCGGTACTTCATTGACCGCGTTTGGATCGTTCGGATCACCGTTTGCCCAGTTCTTGATCAACTCCCAGCTCGCTTTGCCGTTAGAGCAGTTCATGTACAGTATCCCAATTAGCTGGACTGTTTTCCCCTCTCCTTCGATAACTAAAGTTAGCGTGCCAGTTGACTTCTCACCGACAAGTGTGCCCCACCACTCATTCCAAAATAGTTCGATATTTTCTTTGAAAAGGAAGGTGCGATCTGAGTTTGAGATGCGTGTATTGATTGTGACGTTGTTATTATTCCCGACAACATTTCCTGTGCCATTCTGTTGAACAGATTGAGCAGAAAGTTGCGTAGATAGACATGCTACACATCCAAACATTGCAAGAAACTTCAACATAATGAGACCCGACACTTTTGGTTCTTTTGAGCTAGTATATCGCCTAGCATGGATTGTCGACAATGGCCGACCCATTGAGTTTTTGAGTAATTGAGTGGACTTGAAAAATACCAAAATTTGGTATATCCTCCTCATAGGAGGCTCTTCATGGCAAAAAACACATCTATGTCGCTTGGCGATCACTTTGCGGGTTTCATCGACACACAGGTTCAATCTGGCCGCTACGGTTCGGCCAGTGATGTAGTGCGGGCAGGATTGCGCTTGCTGGAAGAGCACGAAAACAAGGTGAAAGTATTGCGGGATGCCTTGATTGCGGGCGAGCAGTCCGGCGAACCGCAGCCGTTCGATTTTGAAGACTTCAAAGCACGTAAGCGGGCAGAGTTCGGCAACGCTCCTTCATGAGCCGCGTCACATTTTCACCCGCAGCTCTCGCGGACATTGATGGAATCTGGGACTACACCGCAGAAATGTGGGGAATGGATCAGGCAGACCACTACACCGATGACATTCGCGATACTTGCGATGCATTGGCGGCGGGATTGAAGCAAGGTCGCGTTGTTGATGTGCGCGACAGTTATCTAAAATATGCAGTGGGTAAACACTTTGTATTCTTTATGCGGGCTGGTGACGGGATCGCCGTTATCCGCGTTTTGCATCAGCAGATGTATGCTGGGCTGCATCTTTGATTGGGTAATTTATGACAGATTATTTTGATGAGCTTCCTTCTGACCCAGAAGCTGCATTTATCTTTCTTGAAGCGCGATTCCGTGCTGATCTAGAGCAGATAGCTCCGAGCGATGTGAGCGACTTTGACCTTCAAACCTATATAAGCCAAACTCTTGGAGCAGCGGATGCTCTTGGAATTAATGCCCTGTCTGCATACCAAGGGATTGCAATTGATCAGATCGAATATGCTCCGTTTCAGCATACTGTCACCAAGCTGATTACTCAGCTTCATATTCGAAGCAGTGAGCAGCCTCATCTGACTGGTCCAGTTTGATTGTTAGTGCATCGTTGGCCTCTGATCCATCGGTATGATGGTTTCGGGAGCTGGTGGTTTGTAGCCCAATGCACTGTGGGGCCTTTTTGTGTTGTA
>NZ_JAKRGF010000013.1 GCF_022347685.1 Thalassobius sp. Cn5-15 | reverse complement strand
CTCACCCCAAAACGACTGGGGGTCACTGATCGAGGCTTCATAAAGCGCCTCATATTTAGCCGCATCTATGTGCGCGGTTTTGGCGAACTTTTCGGAAACGGGGACCACAGATGGAGTCTGGGTTTCATTTGCTTGGTCAAGCGACATGCGTATCTCCTCCCTTGCGCTTTGCGGGCTAAAATTCGGGCCTCCACTCCCGAAAAACAGCCAAGTGCGTTGACGGATAAGATACGTGATACTGAAAATTTTGTAATAAAATATTAATTTGGCTCATTTTTTTTGTAAATTGATTTCCAGAAAATTGTGATATTTGTAAATTTTTACACGAAACGCAGCATAACTCTTTAAAACCAAACCAATTGATCAGCGCTTCTTGCAACGCGACCGCGATGAAATATCGCCGGGCAACTTTGCAGAACCTGTGCATTGGAAAGGCAACCGCCCCAACTGGTCTGGTTTTCTGACCACCACCACAAGGCGCATCGCCTCTTTACATGCCCGCCCGACACCACGCCAAAAACGTGCAAAATACCTATCAATATTCGCTTTTGGTGTTATGCTCCTCCACCAAGTTCCAGCCAAGCAGCACAGCCCCCCTCTTGCAGTGACCGCGCGGCCAAACCCAGCCTGACCGGAGAGTGCAATGACCCCTGCAGTTCCCCCAAACCCGAATGTGCAACACGTCAACATGCCATGGTGTACCACACCGACACGATGGCAGGGTGCCGCGCTTGGCACTGACGTGGCTTTGAAGCTGGATGGTCCGCAGCTGGAAGCAGAAGCCGCACTGCAGCACACCACGATGACGCTTGCAGCCATCCAATCGCTGTTCGACCTCTATGATCCGTCCAGCCTGTTGCGACAGTTGAATGCCAACGGTGCGTTGCACAATCCCGACAGACGCTTTCTGGACCTCTGTGCCCTCTCGACACAGTTACACGTGGCCACGGGTGGTGTGTTTGATCCGACCATCCAGCCGCTTTGGAATGCCCTGTTTCAGGGCCACGCACCGCAGCAGGCGCGCCAGAGCATTGGCTGGAAACATGTCGACGTCGCAGCCAACACAGTGACACTGGAAACCGGACAAAAGCTGAGCTTCAACGGTGTCGCACAAGGATTTGCAACAGATATGCTGACGCGCTGCCTGCGCGAACTGGGCATTCAGCGGGCCGTGATAGAACTGGGTGAACTGGCGGTGATCGGCGGACCGGCACAGATTACCCTGTCACAGCCCTTGCCCGATGGCACCCATCACATCACCCTAAACGACAGTGCGCTCAGCATATCGCACCCTGACGCACGGCTGTTGCGCGGGCACAGCCACATCCTGCATCCCAAAACAATGACAAAATCCGCCGAATGGGCCTGGGTCGCGGTAGAAGCGGACAGAGCGGCGATCGCGGACGGGGCCTCAACCGCCTTTGTACTGATGTCACTGGAGGCTATCGAACAGGCGATGGGCGCGCTAGAGGATATCCGCCGCGTCTGGCTGGTGTCTTCTGATCAGAAAGTGCGCATCCTGCACCGCTAGCGGACTGACCGTCAGCCGAACCAGCTTACATTGCTGAAGGGCCGCGGGCGACCGCAGTTGGTGATCATCGTCATATTCTTGCGCACTGGCCTAGCCACCGAGTGATAGTCAACATCGCGGTATTTCGGCGCAAACTCCACCGCCACACGATTGCGCTCCACCGTGCGCAGCTTTGCCCGCCCACCGTGGAACGTGGCATATTTACCGGTGTTCAGATCCCGCACCACAAAGACGTAATCGCGAAAATCGCAACGGTTGTCCAAGGTGATTTCAGCGACGATCACATCACGACTGGGCCAGACCATATCCCCCAGTTCATACCAGAAATGGTACGATCCGACAGCAACAACAGCCGTCGTGATCAACGCACCTATCAATTTTGCAGCCATACCCCATGCTCCGTACGGGTCAGTTGGCCTACGCACCGGATCCCCCCTGTGCGTTTGTGCCATGTCTCTTCAACGACCAAAGAACCGGCTGTCTGAGGGGGAAACAACGGATTTTTCAGGAAAAACTCACGGTGCAACGAAGCATCGGCGTAAAATACCGTAAGAATACAGAAAGGGCAGGACGCCTCTTGATCGCCCTGCCCTTACGTCAAATTTAAGCGCTTTGCGAAACGCGGCGCGCCATCAGGCGCGACAACAACAGATAGGCACCGCCAGACACGAACAGGCCAACAAACCACGCATAGGTATAAATGGTGGCAAAGAAATCTGAGGTCCCATCAGACAGTCCAACACCCACAAGGAACCCCGGCACGTTCGGCAGGATGCCGATAATCAGGGCAAGTACACCGGCCCAGTTGGTGCCATTGCGGCCCGCATAGATTCCATCGGATTTGAACAAATCCGCCACCTGCAGACGGGTTTTGCGCAGCAGGTAGTAATCCGCCAACATGATACCCGCAATCGGTCCAAGCAGCGCCGAATAGGCCAAGAGCCAGCCAACGATGTGGTTCACCAGAACCCACGGGAACATGACCAGACCGATGCCTGCGGTGATATAACCACCGCGTTTCAGGTTTATTTTGCTGGGGGCAAGGTTAGCAAACCCGTGCGCTGGTGCCACGACGTTGGCGGCAAGGTTGGTGGTCAGCGTCGCCACAATCAGCGCAAACAGCGCGATCAGGATCGATGCACCGCCCATCCGTTCCGCCAGTTGGATCGGATCCCAGATCGCTTCGCCATAGATCACCACAGTGGCCGATGTCACGGCAGAGGCGATAAAGGCAAACAGCGCCATCGGGAGCGGCAAGCCGATAAGCTGGCCAATGAACTGATCCTTCTGGCTGCGTGCGTGACGGGTGAAATCGGGGATATTCAGTGCCAAGGTGGCCCAGAACCCGATCATGCCCGTCAGACTGGGCCAGAAGACCTGCCAGAACTCGCCCTCTCGCGGCTGACCAACGTCAAACGCACTGGGCGTGGACAGCATTGCACCGAAGCCGCCCGCGTTGGCATAGGCCCAGTAAAGCAGCGCCAGCCCCATCGCCAGCAGAAAAGGCGCCGCGTAGGTTTCCAGCCAGCGGATCGCCTCAGTCCCGTTTTTGATGAAATAGACATGCAGCGCCCAGAAGGCGACAAAACAGACAAATTCACCTGCCGAAATACCCAGAATAGGCAGCGGATCAGAAGCCAGAGCCCCCCCCATCAGGGTGTTCAGGATCACATAGATCGCCGAACCGCCAACCCAAGTCTGAATGCCGAACCAGCCACAGGCCACAATACCGCGCGCGACGGCAGGGATTTTGGCCCCTGCAGGCCCAAAGGAAGACCGCAGCAGAACCGGGAACGGAATGCCGTATTTGGTGCCTGCGTGACCGACCAGAACCATCGGAATCAGAACGATCGCGTTGGCCAGAAGGATAGTTGCCACCGCCTGATCCCAGCTCATGCCCGCGTCAATCAGGTAGGATGCCAACAGATAGGCAGGGATGCAGACCACCATACCCACCCACAAAGCAGCAATGGAGACCCAGCTCCAATTACGCTCAGCGGCTGTGGTGGGCAGCTGATCTTCATTATATAGCGCCGGGTCCAGCCCGGTAAGATCCGGGCGTTCACCCGCATTCAGATGTGTGTCAGCCACCGCACTCTCCCTCGCTTTGGCTTTCGTTTTTCGATACGCACACAGACTCAAATCCCTGCCGCACCCCTCTTTTCGCGGATCATGCCCTCTACCAGTCAGGTGGCAGAAGGCCGCGCTTTCACCCTGCAGGTGCAACGCAAAGAACAACGAAAACTGGAAATCTGGCGCGGCGGTCAGGCTGGCGCGAAATCGCTGCGGGCGCTCTATACCGGAATTCCCGCAGCGTCACGCGAAAAGTCAATGCGGCAACGCCCCATCGTATCGTGTCGGGGCGTCGCCATATGCTGGCGTGTCAGACCAATGTCGCCAGCAGGAAATAGACTGGCATACCCACCGTCAGATTAAACGGAAAGGTCACACCGAGCGCCAGCGACAGGTAGATCCCCGATTTCGCCTGCGGCAAAGCCAATCGCATCGCGGCAGGCACTGCGATGTAAGAGGCCGACGCGCTCAGGACCATCATCAAAAACACCCCACCCGTGGACAGTCCCACCAGCACAGCGGCGCCTAGGCCAAACAGGCTGCCGACCAGCGGCATCACCATGCCGAAGATCAGGACACCCGCAGAAATCTCTTGCCGGTTTTGCAGTAGGCTGCGCCCTGCCGACAAGCCCATATCCAGCAAAAACAACGCCAGAACACCTGTGAAGGGCACCACAATGAAAGGTTCCAGATCCGCCAGCCCCTCTTGTCCCGTGATTGCGCCGATGGTGAAGGCGCCGATCAACAAAACAATCGACCCATTGCCCAGGATGTGTTTCAGCAGCGAACAATCCACCACAGCAACGCCGCCGCGCCGCGCTGCCAGCCACAGGGCAGACATGATCGCGGGCACCTCCATCACTGCGGCCACCGCGACCATGTAACCTTCGGAACTGAGGCCGCGTGCCTCCAGCAGGCTGACAGCAGTCACGAAAGTCACGATCGAGATGGACCCGTAATGCCCAGCCACCGCCGCCGCGTTCAAGTTGTCGAGCCGCGTCATGCCCCGCAGCAGCACAAAGGCCACAAACGGCAGCACAAAGGACAAAACACCCCCCGCAATCAGTGCGCCGATTAGGTGCCCACTGACACCCTCCTGCCCGACGGCGGCCCCGCCTTTGAAACCGATGGCCATCAGCAGATAGATCGACATGATCTTGGCCGCCCCGTCGGGGATCGACAGATCGCTGCGCGCAACAGCGGCAATCAGGCCAAGGATGAAAAATAAAACTGTGGGCGCAAGAAGATTGCCCACCAAAGCGGTGAGGGACAGGTCCATCGTCGTTACCTTTTTGAGAAGTATCTAAGTGTGTGCCCGAAGGCAGGCAGTCAGCTGGTAGCGATCATCAAGCCAAAACCACCACAGGCCCCAACCGCGAACAGCCAGCGCACCCATCGCCCGCGCGTGGCCTTCAACGCATCCGTCGGCGCGATCACCAATGCACCCAACAGCACGCTAACCGCCATCGCCAAGGCAAAGGCCACCTTTGCTATCAACAGCTTGAACGCCCATCGTGACCCGTCCGGCCCCATGGCCGCCCAGATCAAGCTGAGGATCAGCGCCACCAGCGCCAGCGCCGCTGCAGCACGCACCCAGATCCACGCACGCTGCCCGGAGGGTTTTAAAGTTCCGTTTGCCATACGCGGCCTCGCTCTGCGGTTTAGGGTTTCGTTCGACTGGGTATCCCTTGATCCTTACATAGATTCAAATATATGTTTCATCTAATAAATATAGTTTCAGGTTATGCAATGCGTCCAACACTTCGCCAGCTGGAATACATCATCGCCATTGCAGAAACCGGCAAAATCAGTCTGGCGGCGGCGCGGCTCAACGTGTCGCAACCCAGCCTCTCGGCCCAATTATCAGAGGTGGAGGCGGATTTGGACACGCCCCTGTTTCAACGTGGCCGCGCCGGAGCGAAAATCACCCCCGCAGGCGAAGAGGTCGTACGGCGTGCGCGACAGATCTTGCATGATCTGAAAGACTTGCGTGCCGCTGCGCGGGGGGATGGGATTTTTCAAGGACGTCTGAGGCTGGGCGTTCTTCCCTCGATCGGGCCATACCTCCTGCCCGGCGTGGTGCGACGTCTGCACCATGAGCATCCCCATTTCCGCCTGATCGTACGCGAGGAGAACACCCGCGAATTGGACGAAGGATTGCGCAGCGGGCGGCTGGACATGGTGATCTCTACCCCAGAGGATCATCCGGGCACATCAGCCGCCGCACTGTTTACCGAACACCTCTGGGCAGCACTGGCGCAGGATCACCCTCTGGCGCAGGATCCGGGAGAGACGTTGCCGCTTACGGCGCTGACGGGACAGACACTGCTGACACTTGGCACCGGACACAGGCTGAGCCATATCGTGGCAGGTCTGGCAGCCACCGCAGGGGGGCGGGTGTCGGATGAATATGAGGGCACCAGTCTGGATGCAATCCGCCTGATGGCCGCCACTGGCGCGGGCATTGCCATTTTGCCCAGCATCTACGCCGCGACCGAACGCCATCGCGGCACCGATGTAAAGCTGATCCAGATCGCCCACCGCAACGCCCAGCGCGACATCGCGCTGATCCAGCCGAATCTTCCCACCCCTCGCCCGGGCAGTGAGGTTCTGGCCGATGTGTTGCGCAGTGAGGCGGCGACCATACTGGGCCGTATGCTCGCCGCGGGCTAAACGCCCAACCTCAGCAGCCTTGGAACCCGTCGCCCAGCGCTTCCGGGAGAAGACCTGCACCAATCAGCGACTGCCCCTGCCCACAGCGCAACACGCGCTGACTGGTGACAATCATCTGCGGCCGTTCAGTATAGGCGATCAATCCGCTGCCCAGAACCGTGTAGCGCCCATCCGCTGCGGGGGCGGAATAATACCCCTCCACATGTTGCACGCCGACCTCTGCGCCGAACAATCCGGCCTCGATCTGACTGGCCTGAAGCCCCCCTTCAACCGGTGTACCGGTGATCCGCAGGCGCATCCCTTCGCTCAGATGTTGTGGCATGATGCCGGTGATCTGCGTGCCGCCGATCCACAGGCTACCGTCAGGTTTGAGACCTTCGAAACTGCCGCTGATGCGGGCCCTGCGATCAACACCGGCGGGCAGCACGTCCAGACGCGACGCAATCACCTTATCGCCCAGAGCGCCAGATTGCCACAAACCGCTGACCGCAACCCATGTCCCGACCTTTGGCGCCTCTCCCCCTTCAGGCAGCGCAACGCGCGTGCCCATGACTGTGATGCCTTCGACATCGATGGCCTGCACCGGACCAACCAGAGGCATGACATGACGGATATCCAACGCCTGCCAGTGTACAGCCGCACTATCACGCGCGGCATGAACAGCAGGCGGATCTACACGCCCGACAACAACCGCTACCGTATGCCCAGTACGCAAATCTGCCGCCTGCTCCACAACCGGAGAGCCACGCACCGTCAGCTCTTTGTCAAGGGCGATATGGTGGCCGTTCACATAGATGCTGCCCAGCGCGGTAATGGTGCCGTAAACGCCAACGCGCAGGTCCGTGCCCTGCCCCGCCACCTCGGAACGAACCAGATCATAACCGGTCACACCGGTGCCGATAATGCCGCCCTCGCGCTCGTCATTGCCTTGGGTGGTTTCGGTCGATTGCGCCACCACGGCAGACCCTGTCACGGCCCATCCGGTCACACTCAGCGCTCCCCCCAGCACCAGCCCTGCGACCAGACCGGTGCTCAGATCTATCTTGCGACCTGTCATCAGATCAGCGCAGCCTTGGCAAAAGCGCGCAAATCGGGTCATCATTCCGTATCCTCCGGGGTACTCGGGGTCTTGGCTGCCGACGGGGCCGGCAGAATATAGGTGCCTAGGACAAAGCGACGTTTGGGGTCTGTGTCACTTTGGGCGGCTTCATCCGCGTCTTGCAGTTTGCGCGCCTCGGCGTTGATTTCTTCTAGCAGGGCCTGTGCCTTGGCTGCGGACATCTTGCGCAGATGTTCCACCGACGCCTCTGAAAGGTGTGAATAGCGCACCGCGCGGTCAAAATGGCGCGGGCCTTCGGGCGGGGCCAACAGGTTGTCGGTCGCCGCTGCCAAATGCGCGCTGAGCGTCGCCTCATAAGCCGCGACCTGTTCGGCGCCGCCGCCAGCTGGCAGCAGGCTGTGCGCCTTCAGGCAATAGACACCCGCTGCCGCCTCTGCGACAGCGCCCTGTTCTATCAGCACCTGCAGAACCGTGCCCGGCGCCATATCAATGCGGGCTTGGCGCACCAGACCGTCAAAACCGGGGCCCGTCTCATCCCCGGCGCGGGTCAAGTGGCGAGGGCAGCACTTGTCATCCAGATAATCCGGCGCGGTGGCCCAATAGCTGATCACCATCGCGGCCGCAGACATAGTGCGCTTGACCTCGCATTGGGCGTTGTCGCCGCGCAAACGCTTCACGTCTTTACGGTGCAAACCTGTCATCAGGCTGATTTTGCTGTCGCTGATACGGCCATTGCCACCCTCTGCAGCCAGCTGATCCAGCACCGCTTGCAACATCGCGCGCTTCAGCGCCTCTGCCGCCGATCCATAAGTGACCCCACGTGCCATCATCGCCCGTGACAAAGGCGCAAGCAGCGCTGCCAGTGCCTTTTCAAACGGATCTTGGGGGCTGTCACTCATGGCTTCCTGTTCCGAGACTCAGTGGTCTTTATCAAACACATCACCCCTGCGCATCCAACGTCTTCGTGAGACTTTTTGATGATACGTGACTTTAAATGGGAAAATTTCCCATTAGAAGCTTGCCGCATCGTCAACTCGGAGGATGACATGCAAGATATTGCAGCAATTTCCCTAAAAGGCATCAAACCCCACTCTCTTTCCCACACACCGCAACAAGATCCCCTCGCTTTGCTCTGCGCCGCAGATCGGGACCGGTTCTACCGCTTCGGCTGGGGTCCAGCCGAAACGCCACGTTTCCCCACCATAATCAATGCCATCCTGCACCAGATGCGCATGCAGCCAAACGCTATTGCCGCGACCTGTGGCAGCGAGGAGATCACCTATAGCGCGCTGGATGCGGCGTCGAACCGACTGGCCAATGTGATGCGCAGCTATGGCGTGGCGCGTGGCGATGTGGTCTGCCTCTACCTGCGCCGATCGCTGGAAATGCTGGTAGGGATTGTCGCCACAATGAAACTGGGCGCTGCCTATGCCCCACAGCACGTTGGCGTCGCCCCTCCTGAGGTGCTGCGCCATGTGGCAGGCATCACCGAAGCGACGGTGATCCTGACCCTATCTGACCTGGCAGATGATGTGCCCGTCACGCCACAGCAAACCCTGATCAGCATTGATCCGGTTATGTATGACCCCGCACTTGACGACAGCCTGCCTGCGCGGGACACCTACGCCCCCGCACCCGACGATCGCGCGATCCTGCTATTCACCTCCGGCACCACGGGTGTGCCCAATGGCGTACAGGTCACGCACAAGAACCTTGCCAACATTCTGCTGACCGCCCCCGGTGACATGGGCATGCGCCCGGGCCGAAAGGTGGGGCAGATCCTGTCCATCGCCTTTGACATGGCCGCTTGGGAAACACTCGGCGCGCTGGCCAATGGTGCCACTCTGGTCATTCGCGGCAAGAGCATTCAGGAAACCGCCGAGAAGGTGGATGTGCTGATCTCCACCCCCTCGATCCTCAACTCGCTGGATGCCAGCCGCTGCCAGCAGGTGAAGGTCGCCGCCGTCGCAGGTGAGCCATGTCCGCGCCCGCTGGCCGATCTGTGGTCGTCCTTCTGCACCTTCCACAATTCCTGTGGTCCAACCGAAACCACCATCATCAACACCGCAGAACCGCACCACCCCGACAAGGCCGTGCTGTCTATCGGGCGTCCCACCCCCAACAACACGGTCTATGTTCTGGATGAGGATCTGATGCCTCTGCCCATCGGTGCCAAGGGCGTAATGTGGGCCGGTGGCGACTGTGTCACACTGGGCTATCTGGCGAACCCTGACCTGACCGCTGATCGCTACCGGCCCGATCCCTTCCGCCCCGGTCATATGATGTTCAACACCCGCGATCTGGGTCGCTGGACCGATACGGGCGAGCTGGAGCATTTCGGCCGCGTCGATGATCTGGTAAAGATCCGCGGTTTTCGGGTGGAATTGGACGGCGTCTCAACAGCGTTGGAGCAATCCGACTGCTGCGCCCAAGCCGTGACGTTGAAATACGACAACCGCACGCTGGTCAGCTTCATCTCCCCCGCAACAGCCTGCCCGAAGAAAGCGGCGG
The DNA here is from genome assembly GCF_022347685.1 of Thalassobius sp. Cn5-15. Lineage (GTDB taxonomy): Bacteria > Pseudomonadota > Alphaproteobacteria > Rhodobacterales > Rhodobacteraceae > Thalassobius. Next base: position 12,833 of record NZ_JAKRGF010000013.1, on the reverse strand, counting down.
CAGAGGTGAAAGCGCGTCTGGCCTACTACTGCAGCCCTGAGCTGATCCTGCCCCTTGCCACCCTGCCCCGCACCCCGCGCGGCAAACTTGACAAGCGCCTGCTGTTGCAGATGGCAGAACAGCACCTTGCAGGAAACACCCCCACCAACATGACGGATGCGACCCAATGACCACCGAAACCCGATCCTTTGACGCCGCCGCGCCCAAGTGGCGCCGCATCACCCGTCACCCCGCACTGATGGAATACCGCCGTCTGGCGGCACTGGTGGCGATTGTGAACCTCTCCGTCTTTATTCTTGGCCTGCAAACAGGCCGTTGGGGCAGCTTTGGCGCATTTCACCTTCCGGCCATCGCCGATATGGCGCTGATCAACCTGTCGCTGGGCATTCTGATCCGTCAGCAGCGGGTGGTGAACGCCCTGTTCTGGCTGGCCACGCGCCTACCCACCTCTGCACCTCTGTGGATGCGCTGGGGCGCAGGCAAAGTGTTCCACTTTGGCGGGCTGCATTCGGGTGGCACCGTTGCGGGCACCCTCTGGTTTGGCTTCCTGCTGTTTGGCATTGTCACAAACCGCCTGTCAGGTGCTGCACTGCCGTCTGATGTAACGCTTGGCCTCTCTGCCGCGATGGTCACGTTGCTGGTTCTGATGATTGCCTCCGCCATCGGACCGGTGCGGGCGAAATTTCACAACGCTTTTGAGAAAATCCACCGTTTCGCGGGCTGGACCGTGCTGGGCCTGTTTTGGGCACAGACCGTGTCAATCACCCGTGACATGGGGCAGGATCTGGCAACAACCCCCGCGTTCTGGATGCTGTGCCTGATCACCCTGTCCATCGTGTCACCTTGGCTGACGCTGAAAAAGGTGGATGTGGAGATTGAGAAACCGTCGAACCACGCAGTTCTGGCGAAGTTTAACTATGGCGACACGCCCTTTGCCGGGTCGTCGAACGCGATCAGCCTGACGCCGTTCGGTGAGTACCACGCCTTTGCCAACATCCCGTCGCCCCATGAACCGGGCTACCGACTGGCCATTTCGCGCGCTGGCGACTGGACTGGCCGTTTCATCGACACCCCACCCAGCAAGGTCTGGGTCAAAGGCATCACCACCAGCGGGGTGGCCCGTATTGAGGTTTTGTTCAAAAAGGTGGTCTATATCGGCACCGGATCCGGCATTGGCCCGATCCTGCCCCACCTGCTGAAGGGTGAGGTGCCCAACAAGCTGGTCTGGTCCACCCGCTCGCCACGCGAAACCTATGGTGACGCCTTGGTGGATGAAATCGAAGGATCAACCGAAAATCCGGTGATATGGGACACAGTAACCCAAGGCAAACCCGACCTCAGCACGCTGGCGCTGCAGGCCGTGCGCGAAAGCGGTGCCGAAGCGGTGATCGTGATTTCCAACCAAAAACTCACCCGCAAAGTGGTGCACGACATGGAAGCGTTGGGCATCCCCGCCTATGGCGCGATCTGGGACAGCTGAGGGGGGGTGATCATGACCTATCAAACCATTGAAACAGAGGTGCGCGGCCGCGTTGGCCTTATCCGCTTCAACCGGCCAGATCAGTTGAACGCGCTCAACACCACCGTGATGCAGGAGGTGCTGGCAGCCGCCAGCACCTTCGCCGCAGACACTGCCATTGGCTGCCTGATCCTCACCGGCGCGGGCCGTGCCTTTGCCGCAGGGGCCGATATTGCAGAATTGTCGGCACAGACCTATGTCAGCATGACAGAGAGTGCGTTTTTCGCAGACTGGGACCGCTTTGCCGCGCTGCCGATTCCCAAGGTCGCCGCGATCAACGGTTTCGCCCTTGGCGGTGGCTGTGAGGTGGCGATGATGTGTGATGTCCTGCTGGCGTCTGAGAAGGCGAAGTTCGGCCAACCTGAGGTCAAGATCGGCTGCATCCCCGGCATCGGCGGCACCCAGCGTCTGACCCGTCTGGTGGGGCGTGCGATGGCGATGGATCTGATCCTGACAGGCCGGATGATCGACGCACAGGAAGCCAAAGAGATCGGCCTGATCAGCCGCGTCCTGGCGCCAGAGGATCTGATGGACACCGCATGGGAGGTGGCACAAACCATCGCCAGCTACCCTGCCGATATTGTCGAAATGGGACGCAAATGCGTGAACGCTGCCGAACAAACCACGCTGGAGATGGGCGTGCGGATGGAGCGGCAGATGTATCATGCCCTCTACGGTCTGCCTGCGCAGATCGAAGGAATGGCGGCCTTTCTGGAAAAGCGCGCCCCCGTGTTTAATAGCCCGACGACGCAGGGCAGCTAACCCATCAGGCGGCGATCATTCCGCCGCCTGACGCATCCGCATTGGCAGGGTCACACGAAACGACGCCCCCCCCTGCCCCGGCAGGTAAGTGATCGCCCCACCCAACCGCGCCATTATCTCGCGGCAGATCGCCAGCCCCAGCCCCGCACCACCAGCCTTTTGGTCGCTGACACGGGCAAATTTCTCAAAGATCAGCTCTTGTTTATCGCGTGGCACGCCTGATCCATTGTCGGTGAAGTCCACCACCAGATGATTGTCCCGCTCTACCAAGCGAATGGTCAGCAGAGGTTCGGGCGCGTCGCAGTATTTATGGGCATTGGCCACCAGATTAATAAAGACCTGCGACAGACGATCCAGATCCGTTTCCACCATCAGGTCACGCTCCAGCCCGTGACGGTGGATACGCAGCCCTTTACCTTCCACCCCAGTGGAGGCGACGGCGTGCTCCATCAACGACGCGATGGACCCGACCTGCACATTCAAACTCACCTGTCCGTTTTCCAGCACCGACAAATCCAGCAAATCGTCCAGCAAGCGGGTCAGGCGGATCGCCTCTTGGTGAATGATATTCGCGTATTTTCTCAGCTGTTCGGGGGGCAGCCCGTCACCATCGCGCAGGATCTCTGAAAAGGCGCGGATAGAGGTCATCGGCGTGCGCAATTCATGGCTGATCTGGCTGAGGAAGGCATCTTTCTGTACTGACAGCTGGGTCAGCTTTTCATTCGCCCCACGCAGCTGGCGGGCAGTGCGGGTCAGTTCGGCTGATTTGGCTTCCAGCTGGATCTGATGTTCCATCATCTGCGCGGTTTCATCGGCCACCGCCAGCAGATCCTCAACCGATACAGTCGCGCGACCCATGATCTGACTGACCATCGCATGGGCGGTTGCCGCGCCCACGGACCCCGACATCTCACGCTCCAATAGCTGTAGGAATTCTGGCGTCGGGTCAGGCAGATAGCCCGAAATCCCCTGCGCCGCAGCGGCGCGGCGGAACAGCATCTGCGCCTCGCGCGGGCCAAGGATGCGCTGCGCCATAACCATCAGATCTTCGGATTGGGCGATGCCACCAGACCATCCTTGGGGATTGCCGGTGTGCTGGAACACATTCACAAACTGCGCCCCTTGCAGCCGCTCCATCGGGTTGGGGAATGTCAGCAGGGAAACCACGACAAATACCGCCGTGTTTGCACTTATCGACCAGAGGACCGAGTGCACAACAGGATCTAGTCCGGTGATGCCAAAGAGCGCCTGAGGGTGCAGCCAGCTGAGACCCCACGGCCCCTGCTCAAACACTGACAACGGTAGGATCGCACCGGGCCCAAAACTGGGCAGGAACATCGTATAGGCCCAGATAACAAAGCCCACAGACAGCCCCGCCACTGCGCCCAGGCGGTTCGCCCCGCGCCAGAACACGCCCCCCATCAACGCCGGCAGCACCTGCGCCACACCGGCAAAGGACACCAGCCCGATCGAGGCCAGCGCAACACCGCCGCCCGAGATATAGAAGTAAAGATAGCCCAGCCCCAGCACACCGGCGATCGACAACCGCCGCGACAGCAGCACCACATGGCGCACGTCCCCCGAAATCATCGCCCCACCTGCCGCCAACCGCAGCCAGATCGGCATAACAATGTGATTTGACACCATCGTGGCCAGCGCCAGAGAAGCGACAATCACCATCGAGGTCGCCGAGGAAAACCCGCCGATAAAGGACAGCACCGCCAACCCCTCGCGTCCCTGAGACAGCGGCAGCGTCAGCACGAACTGATCCGGGTTTGCATCCTGCGGCATCACGTCCAGCCCAACGGCGGCGATCGGCAGGACAAAGAGACTCATCAGCATCAGATAGGTCGGGAAAGCCCAGGCTGCGGTGCGCAGATGACTCTCATCCTCGTTTTCGACAACCAGCACCTGAAACATCCGCGGCAGGGTCAGGAAGGCCGCCGCCGACAGCATAATCAGCGCCGCCCAGCGCCCGTTCGCAACCTGCCACTGTCCAATGTCGGACGCATCAATACGCGCCAGCGTCTGACCAATTCCGCCACCAAGACCCCAGACCACAAAAATGCCCACCGCCAGTAGGGCCACCAGCTTCACCACCGCCTCCACCGCGATGGCCATCACCACGCCGTGGTGACGCTCGTTCGCATCCAGATTGCGGGTGCCGAAGAGAATGGTAAACACCGCCAGCCCTGCCGCCACCCATAGCGCTGTGGCATTGCGGTCAATCGCCAGCGTACCCCCACTTGGTGCCTCGCAAGAGAAACTGGAAAAAGACAGCACAACCGATTGCAATTGCAGGGCAATATAGGGCGTAGTCCCCGCGACTGCGATCAGGGTGACAAAGACCGCCAGCAAAGGGGATTTACCGTAGCGCGATGACACTAGGTCCGCCACAGAGGTGATCCGCTGGGTGCGCCCGATGCGCACCAGCTTGCGCAGGCCCCACCACCACCCCATCATCACCAGTGTCGGGCCGATATAGATGGTCAGAAACTCCAACCCTGACCGTGCGGCAAAACCAACCGCCCCGTAAAAAGTCCAGCCAGTACAATAAATCGACAGCGACAGAGTGTAGACCAACGGCGAACGCAGCCAGCGTGCTCGTCCACGGATCGCCGCGCGTTCTGCCAGAAAGGCGACCAGAAACAACAGCGCCACATAGGTTGCGCAGACCGCCACCAATGTGTTGAGCGACCCCATCTACACGCCCCCGTCCGTAATGTTACTGCCCGATAATGCCCGATCCGACAATGCCCCGTCCGATAATCCTCCCTCAGACTGGGGCGGCAACTGCGGTCCCTGCGGTGGTTCTTCGCTGCGCATATTCAAAAACAACGACAACACAAAGGTCAGACCAGACATCCCGGCCCACACCGCAAATATGTAGAGCATTGCCCGCGAACTGCTGACCCCGCCAGTATCATTCGCCCCCCAAAGGAGCGGCACCGCAAACAGCAATGCACCAAGAAACGGCATCAACCGCGCGGCATCCATCAGGCGGCGCAAGCGGTAGCTGCGACGTTCTAAAAACAGGGGCGAAGCTTTGCGCATCAGTTGCTCACCAACTCGCGCAGGGCCTCCAACACTTCGGCATTGGAAAAGGGTTTGGTCATGAACCGGCTGGCACCCAAGCGGGTTGCCAGTTCACGGTCCTTGTTCTGACCGCGTGCGGTCAGCATCAGCACCGGCAGATCTGCGGTGCCCTGTTCGGCCCGCAATTCAGTCAGAATGTCGTAGCCAGATTTGCCCGGCAGCATAACGTCCAGGATCAACAGATCGGGCTGCTTGCTGCGCACCACATCTACCGCGTCATGGCCGTTGGAATGGGTTGCCACATCCCAGCCGTCACGGGACAATATAAACGATATTGCCTCGATGATGTTTGGCTCATCCTCGATGATCAGGACATTTTTGCCCATGGCTTCCCCCTCTGTGCAGACAGCGCACCCGACACTCCCCCGTGTCACGCCTCTATCTCCCGCAGATCACTATCGCGGTTTTGGCGGGCTAAGTCAAAACCCATCCGACAGGATAGAAGGCTCGCGGCGGGGCGCACAATCCTGCACCGGACAGATACGACAGCTGATCCCGACTGGCACAACCGGCGCCGCCGTTTTGACCTGAGCTGCCGCCACACCGCCCCCCTGCCCCGGCGTACGGGCGACGATCAGCATGTGGGCCTGAAACAGCGGAGGGGTGTCGAAATCTGGGGTATTTGTAGGCTCTGCCACCGCATAGGCGTCAAAGCTCGCCTCGCCGCGCTGGTCCTGCTGCACCAGATGATGCAGCGGCACCATCGGCCGCGAAAGTGCCTGAAACAATGGCCATTTTGGACAGGCCGCCCCAAATCGCGGCAAGGAGAACCCATCAACAGGCTTACGAAAAATCAAGGTGCCAGAGGCATCGCAACTGACCAGACCGATGGCGGGCAGTTCCTGTCCCCCTTCACCGTTGATGGGCCCAGAAGGCAGATCCGCCAACCGCTGCATGGCGCGCGGCAGGCTAACGCTGAAATTGCGCGCCACCGCAGCGGGATCCACGCCCATCTCATGTACACAGGCCAGCACATCCGCCAACGGCATATCACGGGCGTCCTGTGCATAGCGTTGCAGGTGCGCACGGGCGAACCCGCGCCCTGACGCGGTCTGCAGAACCGATGCCCGCTCCAGCAGTGTTTCAATCGCCGCGCCCGCATCTGTGGCCCGTTCCAATGCCGCAATGTGATAGCGGCTGTCATTTAAAAAGGCTTCGAGCTCTTCTTGCGGAGAGGTGACGCCGCCCTCTGCCTCGCCGCCTTGATCCAGATAGGCGACCAGACCCTGCGCCCCATCCGCCAGACGCGCCGCATCTTCATTGAGGTTGCGATAAAAGCGATCCCGCCATTCCGGCTCCAGTTCCGGCGTATCCGCCAGAATACCAGCAGTTGATCGGATCGCCGTCACCGTTGACAGCACCTCATGCAAAGCTGCCGCCAGATAGGGATCATGGGTCAGCCGGTCGTTCAGCACCTCGACCGTGCGTTCCAGTTCCAGCACGCGGCGATGCCGACGGGTCAGCAACTCGGCCCAGCCGGGGTAGCGGCCAGCGAAAGCTTCTGGCGTTTCCTCCACCGGTGCGGCATCGGGATCTGCCGCGCGCGCTTCGCCCAGGGTGGCGATCATCGCCGCCTCTGCCCCTTCGGACAGAAGCGAGGGTTCGACGTTCAACACCTCGGCCAGAGACAACAGCAATTTGCCGCCGATTCTGCGTCTGTTATGTTCAATCAGGTTGAGGTAAGAGGCGGAAATACCCGCCTTTTGCGCCAATTCGGCCTGCCGCAGCCCCTGCATGATCCGACGCTCGCGGATCCGCGTTCCGGTAAGTTGCCCCTGCGGCATTTTGTTTTCTCCGTGAAATCAACCCGCTTCTGCGACGCAGAAAAACTTCTTTACAAAGTATGCTATTGCACGGTGCAAAAATTTACAAAAAAAATATTACGCAAATGCACGTTATTGCGAAATTTTCCAACCGCCGCCGATAATAGATTTGCACAATTGTGCCCGTGGTGACGCAAGAGGAGGCGGCGCCACACTTTATAAAACGGGAGGAATATATGACCAAGACCAACATGTCTCGTCGTGGCGTGCTGAAGTCGGGAGCCGTTGCCGGTGCCGGACTGGCCGTACCCACCATCTTCACAGCACAATCGGCTGCCGCCTACACCAACGAACCCACTGGTAGCACAGTAACCCTTGGCTTCAACGTGCCGCAATCTGGCCCCTACGCTGACGAAGGTGCCGATGAACTGCGCGCCTATGAGCTGGCGGTTGAGCACATCAACGGCGGTGGCGACGGCGGTATGCTGAGCACCTTCTCGTCCAAGGCGCTGGACGGCACCGGCATTCTGGGCAAGAAGGTCGAATATGTGACCGGTGACACCCAGACCAAATCTGATGCCGCCCGCGCATCGGCCAAGTCGATGATCGAAAAAGACGGCGCGGTGATGATCACCGGCGGTTCGTCTTCGGGTGTTGCGGTTGCGGTTCAGGCTCTTTGCCAAGAGGCAGGCGTGATCTTCATGGCTGGCCTGACCCACTCCAACGACACCACGGGTAAAGATAAGCGGGCCAATGGTTTCCGCCACTTCTTCAACTCCTACATGTCGGGCGCAGCACTGGCACCGATCCTGGCCAACAACTACGGCAAGGACCGCAAGGCTTATCACCTGACCGCTGACTACAACTGGGGCTATACCACCGAAGAAGCGGTACGTACCTCGACCGAGGCAATGGGCTGGGAAACTGTGGCCGCGGTGAAAACCCCGCTGACGCAGACTGACTTCTCATCCTATATCGCGCCGGTTCTACAATCGGGTGCGGACGTTCTGGTTCTGAACCACTACGGCGGCAACATGGTGAACTCGCTCACCAACGCGGTACAGTTCGGCCTGCGTGAAAAACAGGTGAACGGCCATAACTTCGAAATCATTGTTCCTCTGTTCTCGCGTCTGATGGCGCGTGGCGCAGGTGCTAACATCAAGGGCATCTTTGGTTCTGCGAACTGGCACTGGTCGCTGCAGGACGAAGGCTCTCAGGCCTTTGTACGCTCCTTCGGCACCAAGTACGGCTTCCCGCCGTCGCAGGCCGCGCACACCTGCTATGTACAGACCCTGCTTTATGCAGACGCCTGTCAGCGGGCTGGCACCTTCAATCCCTGTGGTGTCTCTGCCGCGCTGGAAGACTTTGAGTTCGACGGTCTGGGCAATGGCAAGACGCTCTATCGCGGCTCTGACCACCAGTGTTTCAAAGACGTGCTGGTTGTGAAGGGTAAAGAGAACCCAACATCCGAGTTTGACCTCTTGGAAATCGTCGAGATCACCCCGCGTGGTCAGGTCGAATATGACGCCTCGATCTTTGGCGGCAACCTGGGCGCCTGTAACGGCGGCGCCTAAGGCCGACCCGGAGGATGGGGCCCTCCCCCATCCTCCACCTTCTTGAAATGACTGCCTGCCTCCCGCTGTGGAGGCTACTCCGCACTCCGACACAAGGGTGGGACAATGGACGCTATAATCCTCCAGATCCTGAACGGGCTCGACAAAGGCTCGGCCTATGCGCTGATCGCGCTGGGACTTACACTTATCTTTGGCACATTGGGCGTGGTGAACTTTGCCCACGGGGCGCTGTTCATGATCGGCGCTTTCTGTGCTGTGACGCTGAACAAGATCCTGACGCTCAGCCACACGGTCATTGACCCGACCAAAACCGATTTCCTTGGCAATCCGGCCAAAATCCAAGTGCCTTATGTCTATGACATCTTTGGCGAAAGCGCCGGTGCATCCATCATCGACTGGTCCGTGCCGCTGGCGATCTTTTTTGCCATTCCGGTGATGATCATCATCGGATTCATCATGGAACGCGGGCTGATCAAGCATTTCTACAAGCGTCCCCATGCGGATCAGATCCTGGTGACCTTCGGTCTGGCGATCGTTCTGCAAGAGATCATCAAATATTACTACGGCGCCAACCCGATCCCGACACCCGCGCCTGCGGCTTTCAAGGGCTCGTTCGATTTCGGCGCAATGCTGGGCTTTGATCCCAATATCATCATCTACCCCTACTGGCGTCTGGTCTACTTCTGCTTTGCGGCGCTCATCATCGGTGCGGTCTTTGCCTTCCTGCAATTCACCACCTTTGGCATGGTTGTCCGCGCGGGTATGGCAGATCGTGAAACCGTCGGCCTACTGGGCATCGACATCGACAAACGGTTCACCATCATGTTCGGCCTTGCCGCAGCGGTGGCCGGTCTGGCGGGTGTGATGTATGGGCCGATCAACGCCCCGAACTATCACATGGGCATGGACTTCCTTGTCCTCAGCTTCGTTGTGGTGGTTGTCGGTGGCATGGGGTCGCTACCCGGTGCGGTTGCGGCAGGTTTCCTGCTGGGCATCCTCGAAAGCTTTGCCTCCATGCGCGAGGTCATCGCCTTCATACCCGGTATCAACCAGGTCATCATCTACCTGGTCGCCATTATCATTCTGTTGACACGTCCCCGTGGCCTGATGGGTCGCAAAGGCGTGATGGAGGACTGATCTATGTTTGGCTTGAATAAACAAGACACCACCTTGCTGATCATCGTCGCAATTCTGGCGCTGTTCGCCCCCTTCATCCTGAACCCCTTTCCCGAAGGATCGGCACTTGCACAGTTCAACGCGGGCTATCCCGACCTGATGCAACGCTTTGTGATCTTTGGTATCTTTGCCATCGGGTTCAACATCCTCTTTGGCCTTACCGGATATCTTTCCTTTGGTCACGCCGCCTTTCTGGGCGTCGGATCCTATGCGGCCATCTGGATGATGAAGCTGCTGACCATGAACGTCATTCCAGCGATCATCATTTCGGTCATCGTGGCCGGGCTGATCAGCTTCCTCGTCGGTTGGATTTCACTGCGCCGGTCTGGCATCTATTTTTCCATCCTGACGCTGGCGTTTGCGATGATGATGTATCAGCTGGCCTATTCGGATCTGTTTGGGCAGTTGTTCGGCGGCGTTCTGACCGGTGGTGAAACCGGCCTGCAGCCGAAAGTGAGCGATCCGCGCATTCTGGATGCTGCACTGGCAGAGGGCGCAACACCCAAAGCACACCTGTTCGGTCTGGAAATGGGCGCCAGCCACAAGATGAACGTGGGCGCCTGGTCTTTCACTTTTAACGCGGGCTACTATATTGCAGCGTTCGCGATGCTGGCCGCATTCTATATGTCGATCCGCATCTTCCGGTCACCCTTTGGCATGATGCTGCGCTCGGTCAAATCGAACCAGCATCGCCTGAACTACACTGGCCTGAACCCCAAACCCTACACGCTGGCGGCTTTCGTCATCTCGGGCATGTATGCGGGTCTGGCAGGTGGTCTGCTCGTCGCGATGGACACGCAGGTGGGCGCGGAACGTATGTTCTGGACCGCATCCGGTGAAGTTGTGATCATGACCATCCTTGGTGGCGCGGGCACGCTGATTGGTCCAGTCCTGGGGTCCGGTCTGTTGAAGTACATGGAAAACATCCTGTCCAAGATCAACAAAAGCGTGCTGGAGAGCTGGTTCTCCTTCATGCCGGATGGAATGTCGGACTTCTTCATCGCGATCACCAATCTGTTCGTGGGCAAACAGTGGCACATCACCACCGGCGTGATCTTCATGCTTGTGATCATCTTTGTGCCCGGCGGTCTTGTGGAACTGGGCAAGCGCATCGGCGCCCGCCTGAGCCGCAAGAAAGAACCCAACAACACCGATGGGTCGGCCAAGCCCGAACCTGCCGAATAAGCCTGAGGAGGAGATACAAACATGGGTATCCTAGAAGTCAAAGGCGTCAACAAACGTTTCGGCGGGTTGCAGGCGCTGGGGGATGTGAACCTGAGTGTCAAAGAGAACTCGGTTCACGCCATCATCGGCCCCAACGGGGCGGGCAAATCCACCCTGCTGAACTGCCTGGTCGGCAAACTGATCCCCGACACCGGATCGGTGATGTTCAACGGCCAGTCGGTGCTGGGGCGCAAACCCTATGAGATTAACCAGATGGGTATTTCCCGCGTGTTCCAGACGCCCGAAATCTTCGGCGACCTGACCGTGCGGGAAAACATGATGATCCCGATCTTTGCCAAACGGGACGGCGCGTTCCGCATGCATGCGATCAAGGACATGATGCGCGAGCGTGAGATCGTCGATGCCGCCGACCACATGCTGGAAGAAATGAACATGGCGGATAAGTACGGCATGCACGCCGCCTCCATGTCACGCGGTGACAAACGCCGGTTGGAAATCGGTATGTGTCTGGCACAAGAACCGCGGCTGTTACTGCTTGATGAACCCACCGCCGGTATGGCGCGGGCGGACACCAACAACACCATTGATCTGCTCAAACAGATCTCGGACCAGCGGGACATCACCATAGCCATCATCGAACACGATATGCATGTTGTGTTCTCCCTCGCCAACCGGATCACCGTTCTGGCGCAAGGCACCCCGCTGGTGGAAGACGATCCCGAAAACATCAAAGGCAATCCCAAGGTACGCGAAGCCTACCTGGGCGAAACCGCATAAGGAGGGCAGGACATGAACGTAAAACCCGACTTTTCCAAAGGTCACAACCTCGCCGAAACCGCCCCTGCTTTTCTGTCGATCTGGGATCTGCACGCCTACTACGGCGAAAGCTACATCGTGCAGGGTGTTGATTTTAACGTACACGAAGGCGAAATTCTTGCCTTGCTGGGCCGTAACGGCGCGGGCAAGACGTCGACTCTGCGCGCCATCGCCCGTCTGGATGATCCAGAGATCAAGCGTGGAGAGGTCTGGCTGGACCACCAACCGCTGCACCTTATGGCCTCGCACGAGGCGGCGCGCGCTGGTCTCGCACTGGTGCCCGAAGATCGCCGCATCATCCCCGGCCTGACGGTAGAAGAAAACCTGAAACTGGCACAGATCGCCCCGCCGATCGGCTGGTCTCTGGAACGCCTTTATGAGTTGTTCCCCCGTCTCGGCGAACGCCGCCAGCAGGAGGGTGTCACGCTGTCGGGTGGTGAACAGCAGATGCTGGCGATTGCGCGGGCGTTGGCGCGTGACATTAAGGTTCTGCTCTTGGACGAACCTTATGAAGGTCTGGCGCCGGTGATCGTGGACGAGATTGAACGCACCCTGCGCAAGATCAAGGAACAGGGCATCACCACAGTAATTGTGGAACAAAATGCGGTCCGCGCTCTTGAACTTGCAGACAGATCCGTGATCCTTGATACTGGAAACGTGGTCTATGACGGATCGGCCGCAGAGGTATTGCAGAACAAAGAACTGCGGGAGGAATACCTTGCAATTTAAGGCCGCCCTTTAAGGACCACAAAATCACGCACCTCGCCCGCCTCGCCAGAGGCGGGCCTGTGCGCTTAAGGGATCCAGGGAGGAGAGCCCACTATGTCAGACGCCGTATATCCGGTGCCCGCCGATTTTGACGCCAAGGCGCATATCAACGCCGAAAAATATCAGGAGATGTATGCCGCATCCGTGAACGACCCCCAGTCGTTTTGGGGTGAA
>NZ_JAKRGF010000012.1 GCF_022347685.1 Thalassobius sp. Cn5-15 | reverse complement strand
GCCCCATCAACACCTCAACTTGCCGTAACTTCGAAACTATCTCTTCCGGCTTCGGTCGCTTGTTTGCCATTCTTGGTCCTCCGTTTCCTAAACATAGGGGCGGACCAGTTCAGTTGGGGAGGCTCAGGACAAAGAGCGAAAACACCTTTCCCAGAAAGGAGGTTATTGGGATTGTACAAGAAAAGACTGGTGTGAGCCACAAACAGGCTCTCAATGCGGTGGACAAGGCTTGGCTGTACGTGGTTCGTGGACGTTCAAATGGAACGAAGTGATCTTTGAGGTTCTACCGTTCCAGGACCGAACCTCAAAACACGGCAACGCACGCCTACTTTCTTCAACCGAAGGAACTCGGTGCATCGAAAAATGAAGAAGGTATACCTAATTTCACAAGGCTTTAGTCGAACGGCTGACCATCACGTGCGACATGTCGCTCAAAACGCTCATTTGTGGCGGTGAATAGCCTTCCAATTCTATCCTTTGCACCGTCGGTCATTACGGCACCCGGATCAGTTCCCATTTTTCTTAGGAAGAGCCGCATGGGGCGGGTTTTGTTGAATTCCAGGCCAACTTCCTGGAAGGCTTGTTCCATTCGTTTCGCCAAGCGAGGGATCCGCTCGTTGATTTTCAGAGTTTTTCCTTGAAGTTCCTTCTCGTAGCTTTCCCTAACGAGGGCCTCATATACTGCAGCATCCAGAAGATCCTCTACGTCTGCCTCATTCGGACGGCTCTCTTCCAGGAATGCATCAGCGATCGACACGACGTTCTGATCTCTAAGTAGTTTGCCTTTGATCAAGCCATTCTTGGTCGCTGCGGCATCCTTTTCATGATCAAGGAGAACTATGACGTCGAGGTTTTCAGAGACGAGCAAAGAGACCATGTATGGGATCTTTTGTGCACCTCCTGCGGGTGTCAGAGTGAGCCTGGAATCGAGCCCAACGCCACCAATCTCGGAAAGGTATTCAGATGCTGCTGACAACAGCCAATAGTCGGTGACGCCCTCAACTACCAGATTGGCACCGCCAAGAAAAAGGCTTTGCGCCAGATCGTATCCAAGCGCGGCTTGTAAAGGAAACAACGTACGAGCATCTCCAGTGGGATCGTTCGTAACCGACGTGCCCTTGTCGACGCTGATATTTACGGTGCGCACCCAGTCGAGATGGTGCGTCGGTACCATAAAGGGCGAATGCGTCGTATAGAGGATCTGGTTCTTGAAATCATTTTCCAAGTGTCGCAGCAGATCCCCTTGAGATTTGGCGTGAAGATAGAGGCCTGGCTCATCGAGCAACAAAATGGCGCCGTCTTTTTCGCCGCCCTGAGTGTCGGCCGAGAAGATCATGTAGAAACCGAAGAACCACTGGAAACCTCTACTGCGCTCATCAAGGTTGACCTCAACGTCATAGTTATCGGTTACCTCGGAGACCATGGTTTCCAAGTGATTGCCATCTGGATTGAAGCGGACCTTGAGCTTTCTATCGGTCCAAAGGCTCTGAAGTTCGCCAGAAATGACGGCACTTGCACGGTTCGCCAGCTGGTTGCGCTCCTCGGTGTTCGAGTTCACCAACTCTTGCAGGCGCTCCGGATCAAGGTCGGCAACTCTGCACATCTTTTCGAAATTGATGTCCGCATCCGTTTGTTGGTCTTGTTGTTTCCGCTGAAGAAATGCGGAAATATCTTGGTGCCCTTCGATCTCAGGATAATCAGCAAGATACACGAAGGTGGGAAGATGTTGACCTACCCAGTTTCTTGCAGACTGGTGCGCGGTTTCATCATTCAGGATCTGTTCGGCAAGATCTGCAAGGCTCGACAATGCGTCATCCTGCTTTTCTGAAAGCTCTGCATCAGCAGCTGCCAAAGCAATGCCAAGTGCCTCAGTTGCGGACTTCAATGCAGAAGCCCATGTTTTGGCGCAATCTCCAGGTGCAGACTGTTCCGCGAATGCGTCAGCCGCAGCTACAAGAGACAACTTGGCGCCCTCCTCCAGCTTGTCTGCAACTGCCTTGGCGGCCAACGAAGTTTTTTTGACGACCGAAGAAATGTGCTTCTGATCGAATTCGATAGGGTTCGCAGGAATACTTACCCATCTTCCCTTGGCGTAATTGCGGCCAACACGGACAGGCTCTCCAGCCTTTGCGCGCGGCCAGATTCCCTGCAAAAGGTTCCACTCTTGCTCCGTGAGTTCCCAACTGGTCTCCACCACAGGTGTGTCAGGTGTACATTCACTTAGGCGCCGATTTCGCGGAAAATCCTTAATTTTAGACAGTTCCGAGATCCCCTCAGGCGGCTTCAAACTCGCCAGTGCCCGAAGTAGGTTGGTTTTCCCGCTCTCATTCCGCCCCAGAAGAGCAGTAATTCGAGACGCCATGATTTCGCCACTATCTGCGATGGAACGAAAATTTTGAATCCGAAAAGACGACAACTGCATGCACTAACCCCTTCAAGAAATTTGTAAAAAATGTAGTGATCACCGTTTCACTGCGCAACCCAAAGATGAAAAAAATGACATTACTCTTTCCTATGGCTCCCAGTTCTAACTGATCTTGAAGAAACCCATGGTTCGTTGAGTGATCGAGGTTGCATCTTCTGCAATTCCGAACTGCACGTCCGTGTTTTTTGAGCTTTTTTGCACATCGTCGACTATGCCGCGTCCGCTTGGTTGATGGCGCGCACAATCCCGATAATTTCCTTCACCTGAGACACGGAAAAAACGCCTGCAATTCCCATATCGTCAAGATCCGTGAACGGGCTGTCGTAGAAGAGCTTAGGATCGACGGACCCATTTTCACACAGGAAATCGATCAGCAGATCAATGAACTCGGCCTGGTCCCCATTGAGTTGATGGTTAGCAGAAAACTCGGAAAATGCTGCCTTGGCTGCTGAGCGATCCAGTCCAGTCAAAGACCTCAAGAAGTTCGCCAAACCGGTATCGGTTCGAATCTCTTCCAAGTGGCTTTCTTCTGCCACTCCCAACTCAACAAGCATTCCCTCAAGTTCACTGAGATCCTGTTCCGTCACTGGGATCGCTCTCCTGATCCGTTGAAGAGCTACATGATCGGAGTGTTCTTCGATGAACCGCCGCACCTTCATCTTGAAGCGAGCCTTGTCAAAACCGCTGCCGACATCAGGCAAATCGATTTGATCGCCTCGCCCAATTTCGTCCTCAAAGTCCGTGATGACGATTTTGCGTTCCTGGGGTTTGATAAGGTCTGCAAGCAGGCGAAGTCGTCTCCGGATGTCTTCCAGAATCTCAACGGTTACATCGACCCAAAATTCATCCGTCTGAATTTCCAGGATGAGCTCCATCTCCCGAGAAACCGCAGGTACATTGGGCAGCGTCGCCAAGGATGCCGCAAACTTGACAATCCGGTCCTGGAGGCGGGCAAACCCTGTGTCCGCACGCAGAAGCATAAGTTGGGCATTGAGAAGCAACAAATCGAACTGTTTAGCGGGTAGCCCATCATCCTCAAAAGAACTTGGCAGCCCAGCGACATCGTCGCAGAGCGTCATCCGATCGTCGAAACTGAGATGCTCCCAATTTTCTGAATTCTGGAATTCCTCGACGGCACGCCTTTTGGCGCGCACCAGGAAATTTTCCGTGTTCATGCCCCGTACTTCTTCCGACAACCGGGATTTCAACTCGGAAACAAGCTCTTCGTGCGGCTCGTCCTGGTCCTGAATTTCGCCTATCAGGTCGACCCTTGCTGTGAACAAACGTTCTCCGATTGGTCTTGCCACCGCTGCGTCCATCGCCTTCGGGTTTTCGCGGAAAAATTCCAGGTTCTGGCAAAAGTCAAAAATCAGAAATTCCTGCTTGTCCTCCCCTGGCCCGAACAAGTCCGGACACAAGCGTGTACCTCGGCCAACCATCTGCCAGAACTTCGTCTTGGAGCGAACAATCTTGAAGAATACGAGGTTTAACACTTCAGGAACATCGATACCGGTGTCCATCATGTCGACTGAAACGGCGATGCTTGGGTTTTTCTCAGCCTCGGAAAAATCGTCAATCAAAGACTGAGCATAGGGAACGCTATAGTCTATAAGCTGGGCAAATTTTCCCTGGTAGTGCGGGTAATTGGCATTGAACCTTTCGACGAGAAACTGGGCATGCTTGCTGCTCTTGGCAAAGACAATAGTTTTTCCGAGCCGATCCCCACCGGAAACTTTGATACCATTGACCATCAGGTGCTCCAGGACCTTGTCCACGGTATCTTTGTTGAACAGCCATTCGTTCAAATCTCCGGCATCAACGTGGTCGGGAACATTCCCTTCCTCGTCCCACTCAAGGTTGTCCCACTCGTCTTTTTCTTCTTCGGAAAGTTCGTCGTAAGAAATGCCGCTTCTCTGGAACTTCAAGGGAACAGAAATTGATTTAGGTGGGACAAGGTAACCGTCGGATACCGCATCATCCAGATCATATGCATCCGTAGGAACTCCCCGCTCAAGCTGGAAGAGTGAGTATGTATCCCGATCAATCTCGTCCCTTGGGGTAGCAGTAAGCCCAACCAACAGACTATCGAAGTACTCAAAAATCGCTCGGTACTTCCGGTAAACTGAGCGGTGGGCTTCATCGATGACGATCAGGTCGAAATGCCCTGGTCCGAAGCGTTTTTCGCCCCCTTTCACCTCATCGATCAATCCCATCATGGTCGGATAGGTCGAAAGCATCACGCGCGCGCCGGCGTGATCGTTTTTTGAAGGATCATGGCGCTCCAAGAGGTTCGCGCTTGGTGCAGAAGGCAAATGGGTCTTGAAAGCGCCATGAGCTTGTTTGACCAGAGCCACCCGATCCGCAAGGAACAACACCCTACGCACCCAGTTCGCGCGCATAAGCTGGTCAATCAAGGCGATGACTGTCCGGGTCTTTCCGCTGCCGGTAGCCATGACCAGAAGGGCCTTGCGTTGCCGGTCTTTTTCGAAGGCCTCCCCGACGCGACGTATGGCCCGCTGCTGGTAAAAACGGCCTGCGATATCCTCGTCTACAGCGATCTTCCCGAGGTTTTTCCTGGTCGCACGCCGTTGCTGAAGAAGGACCAGCTCGTCTTTCTTCAGGAAACCCGACACCTGTCGAGGCGGGTACATTTTGTCATCCCAGAACCAGTGCTCATACCCGTTCGTCGTAAAAATAGCCGGACGCTGACCATACATCTTCTCAAGGCAATCTGCATAAAGTTTTGCCTGCTGTTGCCCAATTCGACTGTCTTTCCTGGTCCTCTTCGCTTCAACAACCGCCAAGGGCCTTCCATCATCGCCCCATAGCACGTAGTCAACAAATCCTTTGCCAGATTGGTTTGGCATGCCAAGAACTGGAAACTCACGGTCACGTTCCTGGTCGAGAGGCCAGCCTGCTTCCGAGAGAAGAAGGTCGATGAAAGCATCCCTTGTTGCGGCTTCGTCATAATCATGAGGATCAGGAACTGCCTGATTGGCTGCACGTGCAGCAGCGACCTCAGCCCTCAGGGAGGCCAGCTCCTCCTCAAGAGCCTTCCGCCCTTCCTCCGAGGCTCTACGGGCTTCTTCGGCATCCTCCAGAGCTTTCTGGGCCGCTGCGTGCTTGTCACCAAGTTCCTTAATCTGTCGAACAGTGCTCGCCGTGATTGTCAGCGTTTTTTCCAGCTTCCCAGCATCGAATTTCAGAGCTGGGTCTGGTTTCGCACCCTGGGAGTAGGTCCGCGCAATCCAGTAACAGACATGGAACAACTCTCTGACAGTCGAAGCAGCATCCTGGGAGCTGATCTTTTTTCCGCTGTCGTGGGCCGCTCGGTTGCCCTGATCTTTGATGTACCGCGCTTTGGTGACAATTCCTGGCCCAGTCAGAGCTGCAAGGCTTGGTTCGGCAATCAATGCTGCAAGAGTAGCATTGTAGGGCTTTCTCAATGCAGGATCCCGGCGGTAGAGCCATTTCATGGCGGTTTCAAGCGTCAGCCGCGCCCAGAAACAGGAGCCACGAGGATCCGAAAGTGCGGCCGTTTCAGCCTTGCCGGACAGCTCGAACAACTGGGTAAATTCTGCTTCAAGAAAGCGAAACTGGCTCATATCGCCGAACCCTCTCCAAGTTGCCGATCGAGTGATTGGCGAACCAAGCCAATCACGTATGGCAGTTGCTCAAGGCATGTCATTTTGACCTCTGTGTTTCCGTTTCCCCACCGCCCGACACTTGAGACATCCATCGCCAAATTGTGTGGATCATTCAGATCAGGCAAATCGATGTTAAGTGAAATCCTCAGAGCTTTGGCCTGCGGGACGACATCAACAAAATTGGTTTCCGCTTTGTAGGCGACGTAGAGCTTCAGGAACTCTTCCGACACGCATGGATCCAGGGCTGTCACTTCTCGCCTAAATCCTTCGAATAGATCTCGGATTACTCCTCCCGCCAAGTTCGGGTGATCTTCTATGGAATACTTCTCCGATTTCTCGGGCTGGCTTTGGTAACTTTCAAGAATTGAGGGAGACAGCTCGGGTGCCGTCCAAACGACGACAGCGTGCTGGACCATGCGTTTAGCGCGGTCCAGGATGGCAGCTTCATTCCAAAAATCTATTCCGGCCAAGCCTTTGTTCACACGAAGTGGACTTTCTTTGAAGCCGCCTTCCATGTCCCGCTTTTCTTGGAATGGCCTATCGCTCATCTCTGAATTGTAGCCCGTCAAGGTTAAGTTGCCGATGGTATGCAACCATTTTTCCTGGACTGATTTCCAATCTGCACCGAGTGAACTGCGCCAAGCCGGAGAAAGGTTATCGTTCTGCGGAAGGATGTGTTCGATGGTGTAGTCATCAACGTGAACACGTTCCTTGCGGCCATAGTTTTCGAAGCGGCGTAGCCAGTAGGATCTGCTCCGGAAATTGTACAAATCTCGTTCTATCAAGCGCGACGCAAATTCTTCGTCTCGTGGAAACCTGCGATAGGACTTCATGTTCATGAAATGAGCCATCACACTTTCAAGATACCGGTCCTTTTTCAATGACCTGCTGAAAGTGGCAAAAGTCTTGTTCAGGGAGTTTGTTGGCACCGCACAGACGGCTCTCCGGAAGACATACGACTCGATCAAGCGAACAATCTTGTGAAAATCTTCGCCATCCAGCAGCCCATCTTCGAAGTCGGCATAGACTTCCAATAGAAATGGGTATGAAACATCCACACGAAGCTCACGAAGGTCCTTGAATGCCGTATTGAGCTTTTGGTCTGCCTCCTGTCCCAACGCAATCGCACAATAAAAGCGAGCGAATTTTCGCAATTCCTGAACAAGGTCTTCTGTCACTTTGCCTTCCGCAGATTTGCGGCGCGAGTAGTCTTTGAATGCTTCGTAGACATCATCTCGGCGAGGCAGGTTCCCGGTGGCCACGGCCAAATAGTGACGCATGAAGCTGTCAAAGTGGCTGGCGTAGGCGATTTGCCCAAACCCCTCTTCCATCTTGCGCCAATACTGTTCGTAGAGTCGGGTTTGCAGTTTTGGTTCAAGCCCCATAAGGATGAAATTCCTGATGAGATCAGCCTGAGACAGCTCCTTTCCTGTCGAGTTCATGCTTTCAAAAATCAGCTGAGGATTGTCGTGTTCGCGGCTCAGGGCGACATCGACAATCATGAGCTTCGCCAGACCTGCACATATATCAGCCACCACCGTGTTGTCCCCAGACAACCAATCCGAAAACAGTCGAAAGTTCTCCTTCACACGATACGACGCCGGTTCGGGAAATTCATCGCCGGCAACAACCGAATTCAGGGTTGTCCGGTCAGTCTTGGAAAGCAACAACTTGAACTGCCTTTCGCCAGTCTCATCCGGATCCATCAAGTATCGGTTTCGGATTTTCTTCCTGGAGAAACCGTCAACAGGTTCGCTGTCACCAAGCGCATTCGCAAGCGCAGCAAGCAGAAGAGAAACCGACGTCAGCCGTTGCTGACCATCAATGACCAGCAATGGTGCCCGGCTGGATGCGTTCGAAAGGCTTTCCTCAATGTACACCACTGACCCCAGAAAATGGACCGGGATATGGTCGCTTCGCCCCGCACGCAGGATATCATCCCAGAGCTGTCGGCATTCTTTCTCTGTCCAAGAATATGTGCGCTGGTAGATCGGAATCACAAACTGTGGGGCCGCGTTAATGAAGGCTAAGAGGTTTGCGTCAGTTGCTTTCATGAATAATGTCTCAAATACCGTTCTTAAGATCAGGAAATTCCTGGCAGAAATGCTCTTTCACTTTTTCCATGACGACTCATCGAGCGGCCTCCTGCAATGCACTTTATTCAGAACATCATAATCGACACTTTTCAACGTATCGGCGAGTTTCTTTTCCAGGGCAGCGACGACATCCCGTCTTGGTCAGTGCGCCTCAAAGTCATCCACCTCGGAAAAATTGATCCATAGAAGGAGAAATCCCAATGGTCGATTAGCGCCGGATCGTCGTCGAAATCCCTTCCTGCTGTGTTCAGCAAATGGCACAGGATCCTATGGCTCACCAAGGTCACAACCACCATTGCGACGATGATTGCCAAATCCACGTAGCTCGCATTTTGAAAAAGTGTCGTCTTTCACATCGCTCTCTGAAACCAGGCACCAGCACACCGTTTTGCAGAATACGCATATCAGGTTTCCAGGGGTGGCAGACTCTACATCATGGTGAGGGATTTCGCGGGGGGACAGATCATGAGAGTTCGACCTTCATTTCGCTGTCCCGTCCATTGTTAGATAGTGTCCAGCGCTGAAATCTGAGGATGCTTCCATCGTCACACATGGTCCTGGTTAATGTCGATTTTGATTCAGGATGCAATACGATCCAGAGGAGGCCAAAGGCTGCCTCTCGCTTGCCGTGTTCAATACCGTGCATCTTCAGAATCTTGTTAATTTCGTACATCCGCGCTCTATCATCCATCAGTCATCCTTCCTCTACTCTCTTCCCCAGTCCGCCCAACTTAGAGCAAAGTGGCTGAGCCGACCTGCTGCCGTCACACGTAAAGTCGGAAGCCGCGTTCCAACATGGGTCCAGGAACCGAAAGGGAATGCGGTTCTGGTTCCAGCATCAATCACTCCGCAAAGATGGCATCCGCGTTCAAAAGATCGGTCAGGTATGGTGTGAAACCGGCCAGGACAACGGTCATCGCCACCATGTCCCGCATATCGATTTCGCGCTTTCTGCTGGCGGGTGTACCTCCATGACGCAGACCAGGATAATCGGATGCGAACTTGTAGATCGACTTGGCAGAATTCAGGACCTCATCATGTGGACAAACATCGGCCTTTGCGCACATTGCCCCAAAAGTGTTGATATGCTTCCTCTGCTTACTGCGACTTGCTGTTGCGTTGTGCGCATCGACCTTTCGATTGTGCTCAGCGACATCCGGATACTTCTGAAGCAAGGCCTCCAGGATGTTGAACTGGGCTGAAATGCACTGCTTGATTTTTCGCGGTGTTCTTTCTGACTTGAGGTCTCGTACGCTCTCCTCGAATTCATGCATCAGTTCAGCGAGATCAGGATCCGACGCCGTAGCATCTCGAAGGTTAGACACGAGGCGCGAGAAGATGCCAGGCAGTGTCGGGTGCAAACTGAAGGGCCTACGAAGATCATATCGAAGACTATATTTCTCCATGAAAGCTTCGACGTTGCCAAAGAAGGCATTTGAAAGCTCGCCTCCTCCAAAATCGTCAACAACTTCAAAGGCACCCTCCAGAGCTTTGACAAGCTGTGCCTCGGACGTTTCAGGGTCGAGGTAAAAGCTACGCAGATACTCCCATGCAAGATCTTCTTGCGAGGAAGCATCATTAAATGCCTCCTTTTGTTCCTGATACCGGGCAAGAGCCTGCTTGTAGGCGTCGAATGCCTCTATATCTCCTGGAAGGTAAATTTGACCTTCTTCATTGAGACTTAATGGCACGGGTGCAACAGGCGCCTTTGGCGCTGATACCGTATCGCGTAAGACATCCAGGAACAGAGAATCATCAACGTCTTCCAGATCCTGGAGCGGTAGGAAAATCTCATCGAGAATTTCGGCTCGAACTCCGCAAAACTCGCCGCGCACGTAAGAGTTCTCCCCGGAAAGCTCGATGTTGCAACGAAAAGAAGAGTTCACCTGCTTTGGCGACAGCCGACAATAACCTTTCCCCCTGGGGTTCCAGCTTGTCTATCCTATTGGCGTACTGATCCTGTAGGTCTTTAGGTGGCAGAGCAATTTTGATCCTTTGAAATTCTTTGGCGTTGATATTAGCCATTCCAACAATGTTCTTGCACATCCCCATCAGCGTTGCCTTACCGTGAGGACTATTCAGATAACCGCTGATGTAGTCGGTGTTCCCGTTAGCATTTGCTCTGGCACGCACCAAATATCCAGCAATGGCCAGCGGCTCCTCCTGCTTTACAACCGCCGACTTTCCAACCAGTTCCTTACTGTTGGTGCGGTTGAAAAGCAGGTCTCCACGCTTCGTTGTGTACTTCTCGAAATCTCGTTCAGACAGTTCAATGTGTTTCAGGTCTGTTAGATCAATGCGCCCATCGTATGTGACATTTCCCATGCGAAGGATCGGCAAACCATTTCCTTCTGCATTGGCCTTCGATGATGTCCCATACTTTGCTTCCTCAAGTAGGTCACCGATGCAGCCAACATCCCACCCGTACGGATTGGAACCAGGATCCCCAAACATCTCATGAAAGATCGCCTGGCCGAGAGTATTTAGCTTGTCGAGGGCGCGGGTGCGGAGACGGCGCAGGGCGTCCGCCTGATCCAGAATCCCCGCTATCCGCTTCTGCTCCTCCAGTGTGGGTAGTGGGATTTCGATCTTCGCGGCCTGCCCCTTTGTTAGCTTCGCCCGCGTTGTGCCGGAAATGTAGGGCGACAGATCGTAATTTTCGAGCACCCTGGTCAGAAACGAAATGTCCACGCAAGGCTTGGGACGCAAGACATGAGCATGGTTGTTGACCCACGATTTGCCCTCAATTTGGTAGGCTATTCCTCTATCAGGATTTGCAAAATGGCCACCGTCCTCCGCTACCAAAACCAGAGGTTCGTCGAAAATGTATCCGTCGATGGTACCTTGTTGTCCGTTTGCCCCAAAGTACGGGTAATCTCCCTCTATCCGATCGGTTTGCTTTACAGGTCTCCGCATGTGATCCAGAAATTCGACGACTTCACCTAACGGCTGCACTGGAAAAGCAGCGCGCACGACATTGCGCGTAATCATCCCAGCATCCCCTTGAGCGTTTCCAGCCCTTCTGAAATTTCCCTTTCGATTTCTCGCAACTCCGCGATGATCTCGGCAGGAGCCTGATGCTCGACCTCTTCGTGCTCTATCTCCTTGTAGCGATTCAGGGACAGGTCCCAGCTACCGGTGGCAATGATATCCTCTTTGGGCACCATGAAGCTCTGTGCCGTACGGGGACGCTCTGCCTCGCCATCCAAGTTTTCCCATCGCGCCAGAATGTCCGGCAGGTTGTTCTTGGTGTGCTCATCTTCTGACAACTGCGCCTGAACGCCCAGCTTGTCGTCATCCAACAGCGACGTGCGCTTGTCATCCAAGCTGAACCCATCCGCCGCCATATCATAGAACCAGACGTTTTCCGTGCCGCCGATAGTGGTCTTGGTGAAGATCACGATAGCGCAGGAAACCCCGGCATAGGGCCGGAACACGCCCGAGGGCAGCTTGATGATGGCCTCGAGCTTGTGATCCTCGACCAACATCTTGCGAATGTCTCTGTGGGCCTTGGAAGAGCCGAACAGCACGCCATCCGGCACAACCACCGCGGCCCGACCACCGGTGCGCAGCAGGCGCAGGAAGAGCGCCACAAACAGCAGTTCGGTCTTTTTGGTCTTCACCACCTTCAGAAGGTCCTTCGCGGTAGTGTCATAGTCCAGCGAGCCCGCAAAGGGCGGGTTTGCCAGGATCAGCGAATAGGCTTCCTTATCGCTGCCCTTCTCCTCAGCCAGGCTGTCCCTATAGGATACATCCGGGTTGTCGACCCCGTGGAGGGTCATGTTCATCGCCCCAATCCGCAGCATGGTGGTGTCGAAGTCGAAACCATGGAACATGCCATTGTGGAAATGCGCGCGCTGTTCCTTGTTTCGCAGCATCTGAGGATAGGTATCCCGAAGATATTCACCGGCTGCGACCAGGAAGCCGCAAGTACCCGCCGCTGGGTCACAGATCACATCCTCAGGCTTTGGCGCCATCAGATGGACCATCAGCTGGATGATGTGCCGGGGGGTGCGGAATTGGCCGTTTTGCCCAGCACTGGCGATCTTGCCGAGCATGTATTCATAGACGTCGCCCTTGGTGTCGCGGTCGTCCATGTCGATCTCGTCGAGCATCCGGACCACCTTATCGAGGAGTTTAGCGCTCGGAATACCCAGACGCGCACCTTCCATGTGGGCGCCAAAGGAGGAGCCCTTTTGGCCAAGCGAGCCCATGAAGGGGAAAACATGCTTGTCCACGATCCGGAACATCTCGCGGGACTCGAAGTTCTTGAACCGGGACCAACGCAGATCGTTGTAGGGGCGGTCTTCGTAGTCATCCAGGTCGGGATCATCCGTCAGTTTGTATTTGAACGTCCCTTCGGGAAAAATCCTGCGCTCCATCTCGACACCAAGGGTCTCTGCCTTGCTTTCCTCGCGGGTATGAAGCTCGTCCAAGCGTTTGATGAACAACAGGAAGGTCAGCTGCTCGATCACCGAGAGCGGGTTGGACACGCCCCCTGACCAGAAGGCGTTCCAGATTTGGTCGATTTGAGTGCGGATGGCGCCTGTCAGCATGGAATCACGTTTTCTCTATTTCTTGTTGGCGCCCAAGCTATTGGCAGGGGCAGCCATTCGCAATCAGGGACTGTGCAGACCTGGAGGGCCAGCCCAGGTTGGGCCCTGGGCAGGTCAATTAGACTGTTTTTACCTTGCGGTTTCCTGGGTCGCCTGAAGGCAGTCGGCTCTGAATTGAAGTGATCGAAAAAGCCCTGAAACTAATCGATCAGATTCTGCTGATCGATGGGAGCATTAACATACCAACACACTGCGTTCCTGTTGGCGAATTCAGCTCGTATTTTCCGGCTCAGATCAACGCATCGTGCAATTCTGCTGAGCCCAGCAGTGACTACAACCATCTTCTGGCCTTGCCGTGACTTCAGGAAATCCATCATGCTCTGGAGGCCAGGTCGGTCGCCTTCTACGCCGCTTCCTATGTCTTGAAATATTCTCTCAACTTGGAGCCCAGAACCATCGGCTCTGTCTTTGCACTCCGAAATTTGAGCCTGGATACCAGCAGGGGTTTCTGTGGCCGATCGTGCGTAAATCACAGCGTAACGAATTTCGTCTGACATTTATGTACCTCATCTATAGCAAATATCTTGACGCAGCTGCCCGAGTGGTCGGGACAACATGCTTCAAGAGAGGGTTTTGTTGAAATCACTGCCTGTTTGACAGAGCAGACCAGTCAACTGGCGGACGAACGCGCCTGTCGTTCTTTGAAGCGCATCCAACGAATGGCTGTCAGTCGATCCTGCACCAGGCTGTGCTGGTAGGCCAACTCTACATAGCAGACCATCGCATGATGCAGGTGCCTCAGCTCACGATCCATGATGTCATGTGCATCCGAAAAGCGGGTGAACTCCTGGTCACCAAATCCGGGCCGCAGCCGGTTCATGGCATCTCGGATCAGAACACAAAGCTCTTCGAGTGACTGAAGCTCCTTTATGCACAGGATCTCGCCTTCGTGGAGGCGTTCCATCAGATGATGGAAGTCCCGAACCATTTCGTCCGGGACTGATATGTCGGCCTGCTCACAGGCATTGGCGAGTTGCCGACCGACACGCAGGCAATTGAATGCCAATTCTTCCAAAGTTTGCTCGAACATAGATACTCCTTTCGCAATTGGTCAGGCGTAAGACCTGCCCTCAAGAAGCCAGCCGAAAACGCAGCTGGCCCGTGCCTGCGTCAGGCAACCATCAGGTATTCAGCCAAAGGCTGACCAGGATCGAGTTCGAGCCGATAAAGAATATCCGTAAGTGCCTCGGTCAACAGGCAGATATCTTCGATGAAGGGGTCGCAAAAATCGATCTCAGCAAAATACGCGGCTTCAATACGATCCGGATCGTGCCCATGATAAAGCGACAGCAGCTTGTGAATATCGACGATGCCCACCTGCAGCCGCCGAGTGATTGTTCGGGAACTGAGGATATCGTCCAACAGCGATTGAACACGCTTGAGGGCAAACGGCCCGGCAAGCAAAAGCGCTGCATTCTGAAGACCCTCATAGTGAAAGCGGGCATACTCCTGGAGTTCAACGAGGGAACGAGGAATGGTTGAGCACATAAATTTCTCCTGTGCCTATGGCGCACCAACAACTGGTGGCCTTCTATCAAGAGCGCCGTCTCTCTCCTTTCTGGCGCTATAAGGATGTGATTGAGCGAAACCTTCATGGGGTTCACAACAAAACCCCTTAAGGTTCGATCATCTCACATCAGCTTTTCCGGGCTTTTGCCGCAGTCGATGCTGATCCGCGCACTGTTTTCACGAGCAATGATGTTGATCACGCGATCTTTTACCACGACACTGTCCAGAAACGCTTGGATGTATCTTTTTCGAAAACCAACGGGACCAGCCAACAGCACCTCGCTGAGGAAGTGGCCAAACTGGGCCACCTTCTCCGGGGACATCTGCATGCGCATACTCCGGTTTCGGGTCAGGGCCTCGATCTTAGCTTTTATAATATCCCGCTCTGAACGGGCGGTTTGGTATTGCACCTGGAACAGTTCGTCGTCGAGGTCGAACAGCCCCTTCTCGACACCCTGAAAAAGGCGAGTCACAGCCTGTTCTTTGTCTTTCAGAACGCGCCGAAGCTCGGCTGTTCGTGACTTTTCGTCAACGTCCCGAGCATCCATCCGCTGATTCAGCGCCTCGAGCACAGCTTGGCTTCGCTCGGTATCATCGAGTGCCAGGATCAGCGCATCAGTCACGATGTTGTCGAGTTCCTCCATCGGTACATTTTGTCCCTGGCACACAGATTTGCCTTTTCGCTTGTGATTGCTGCAGGTGTAGTATCGATACCGGTTACTCTTTCCAGTCGCCAAAACCATGCTGCCCCCGCAGTGGCCACAGCGGGCTGTGTCGGTGAGCAGGACCGGGCTACTGACTTGTCGGGGGGCCTTAAGGATTGGATGGTGTTCGCGCAGTCGCGCTTGGACCCTGTCGAAGGTAGGAGCATCTATAATCGCTGGCACCTTCACGATGACCTGTGAATCCTTTGGCTTCTTCTTCCCAAAGAGGTAATCCCCTACATATACTGCATCGGTCAGGAGCCGGTGAAGTTGACCCGTGGTCCAGTTCCTCCCTCTCCGAGAATGACCATGAGAGTTCATCCATTGCGCTACTTTCTTGACGCCCATGGGGCCGGTTTTGCCGTCACCGTCGAGATATAATGTGAAGATCAGCCGCACGTCCTCAGCTTCGTTAGGGTCTACCGCCAGTTTTTTCTTTACCTTCTTCCCGCGCATACCGGCGACAGCCGAGACGTAGCCAAAGGGCGGCAAACCCCCATTCCAGAAGCCGTGCTCGGCATTGAACTTCATGGTTCTCGTGACATGCTTGGCGATTTCGTTCGATGTATATTCATCGAACACATTGATCATTTGGCGAAGCAGGCCACCTGTAGGTGAATCTTCGATGGGCTGCGTAATGCTGACGATCTGCACACCGAGTTTTTCCAGCTCTCGCCAAAGCCATTCAGCTTCGTAGGATTCCCGTGCCAAACGACTGAAAGAATGCACGATCAGCAGATTGATGGTCACAGTACCGGACTTGATTATGTCCAATATCTCCCCCAAAGAACGCCCATCCAATGAACGTCCGGAACGGGCATCAGAGAACTCGTGCGAGACAGTGATCCCCGCCTGTCGACAGTGTTTTCGCATGCTCTCCATCTGATCAGGAATGGATAGATCCGATTTAGCCTGCTCGGCTGATGACACTCTGGCGTAAAGGATCGCGTTAAGCTGGGTACCAGGGAAGTCTTGACCGAAGGGAAAACTCATTTACGTCCCCCCTTCTTATCATTCAGCAGATCACTCATATCCTTTTGGTAAAAGGTTTCGAGCGCGCGGATCTCCTCTTCTGTCACGAACCGAACCGACTTGAGCTCGTTCACGACAAAAAACCGGGACGTTTCCCTGAAACGGCTTTTCTGTGTACTCGCGCCCGCCGAAAGCGCGTCTTTCGACAGATCATGTGTGTATTCAGACATTGTGTCTCATCTCCATAGCTTTGGCGTTCCAGCCGAAGCCGGTTCGCAGTTGACTAATGAGACCGACCGATCGGCAGGCCCCAGTGCAGGGAGAACCCTGCTCAAGAGATGGACACATTGGCATCGCCGTTGTGCGCCAGTTAGTTGGCCTCAGGCTACAAGCCGTTCAAGCCCCACAACAAGCTGTTTTTTTATGTTTTTGCTCTTCGGATTTAGTAATTTCGGCCAACGCACGCGCGCGTTGGAGCACTGAGCCTGGAGCTTTTTCTTGGTGCGTTCAAATTGAAATGCACCAAGAAAATGCATCCAGCGCTAAGGGCTCAACAGGAACAAACGCGAACATTCGCTTGAACCTTGATTCTTACACTGGCTATTGTTGGAGCCGATCCAGCACACATTTTTCGCCTCGAACGCGATTCCATGGAAGGGTATTGCCGTGCAAAAGCAGTTTGTCGCCTCACCAGGCAGCCGCGCCGTAATTTATCTGAGAGTTTCGACAGGCAAGCAGGCCCAAAAAGATCTTTCCATTCCAGATCAACGCAAACAGCTCAAGGCATATTGCAAGCATAGCGCTTACAGCATCGTCGGTGAGTTCAAAGACGCCAAGAGTGGCACAACCGACAAGCGGCCAGGCTTTCAAGCCATGGTCGATGCCATCCTTTATGGCGGACTTGAGTGTGAACTTATTGTCGTCCACTCCTACAGCCGTTTTTTCCGGGATCAGGTCGTCGGCGAACTCTACATCAGATCGTTGGCCAAGCGCGGTGTGCGTGTGGTCAGCCTGACTCAGCAAACCGATGAAAGCCCTGAAGGCAATTTGATGCGGCGCATTCTGGCTATTTTCGATGAATATCAATCACTGGAGACAGCAAAACATGTCAGGCGAAGCCTCCACGAAAACGCCCTGCAAGGTTTCTGGAACGGCGGCAACACGCCCTTCGGGTACAAAATCGTGGAAGTAGAACGGCGCGGAAAGACCCGGAAAAAAGGTTTGGTGATTGATGAACGCGATGCAAGCGTGGTGCGTCGCATGTTCGATCTTGCTCTCAAGGGTGACGGGTCCTCCGGCCCCATGGGCATCAAGGCAATCGCATGCTGGCTCAATGAGAGAGGGTATCGCACGAGAAGAGGCAATAAATGGGGCGTGAGCGGTGTTCATCGTCACCTTACCGATCGGACATATACTGGCGAGTTTACATTCCGCAGCGGTGAAAATGGAGGTGTGGAAATCCCGTTGCGGGTGCCGACCATCGTATCCGAAGATGAATTCCTGCAGTTGCGCGACTTCCTTGAAGCCAGGAATCCAAAGAAGACCCCGCCGAGAGTCGTGACCGGCGATGTCCTCCTAACGGGTCCGCATTGCGGCAATGGGATGACCACGCAAACAGGAAAGGGTGGTCGCTATCGCTACTACTCCTGTTCCAATCATATGCGTACGGGCAAGTCAGGTTGCCAAGCTCACCGTGTACCCATGGGCGCACTTGACGAACTGGTTCTTCAGCATGTTCGAGAAGATCTGCTTACTTCCGAGAAAGCGAATGCACTTCTCGACCCATTGCGCACACGCCAAGAGAAAGCCGAAGAGGATCAAGCGGAGCGGCTGGCAACTCGTGACGCCGAAGTGCAAGCGGCCAAGAAGAGCCTCGACGCCTTGTACGACATGATCCAGCACGGGCTGGTGGACCTTGCTGAAGAAGACTTCAAGCAAAGATTCCTGTCAGCGAAGGAACATCACCTGCGCGCCCAAAAAGAACGGGATCAGGTTGCCGCTGAACTCGCACCTGAAGCTCGCGTCAGCCACCAAAAGGTCTCAGCGTTTGTTTCCGGGATCCAGAGGCCCTTGCGGAGCCATCAATAGCAGGAAAGCGGGATTCCTTCGGGCGATCATTGACGAGATCAAAGTAGGTGTTGATCAGATTACGATTTTGGGTCGCAGGTCACAATTAGAGCGAGCCATAGTGAGCGGCGAAGCGATCGCTTCCACAGTTCCCACTTTTGTTCGTAAGTGGCGGAGGAGGTGGGATTCGAACCCACGGTAGACTTTCACCTACGTCGGTTTTCAAGACCGGTGCATTCAACCACTCTGCCACTCCTCCGACGCAGACGGACTTAACGATAACGAATTGATTCTGAAAGACTGATTTCCACACTAAATACGGTCACATTAACAAACTGTGACGCTGACAACGCGCATCGACCTCTCTCAATGCATCAAAATCGTATCGTTGCCGTACATGACGTAGCACCCAAACCGGCCAACATGCGGGGAAAATTGCCGATTGTCGCTTGGGTCGCGGGCTTGTGGGTTTTCTTGACACTAACATGCGGCTAAGGTTCGCCATATGTGGCCGCTCAGCAGGCAGGACAGATCGGTCTAAACCGACGCAGCGGATTGAGCGAAGGACAGAGGCAAGAGACATGATCGACAAAACAGCACGGCGCAGCCCCTTGGCCCGCGTCAAAGCCCGCAGCGCAGCTGGACTGATTGTTTTGGGCGCTGCATTTACCCTTAGCGCCTGCGAAGAAGGTGCAAACGGGTCCCTCTTTCCTTCAGCGCCGCGCGAAGAGGCGGCGGACACGGTCACCCTTGTTGAACGCGACATCGAGGCGCCGGATGTGTTCCAGCAGACCGAAGCAGGCCTTTGGGACGGTCGCCCGTCGCTGGGCGGGGTCTGGGTCGCTCATCCCGATGTCAGCGAGCCTGAGCGGGTGATCATCCGCAATGAAGCAAACGGTAAATTCGTCATCGGCGCCCTGTTCCGCCGTGAACGCGCCAATCCAGGGCCGCGTTTCCAGACCTCATCCGATGCCGCCGCAGCGCTGTCGATGCTGGCCGGTCAGCCAGTGCAATTAAACGTCACCGCCCTGCGCCGCGAAGAAGTGCCGACAGAGGCACCTGTCACCCCGCCCGCAGATCAGGTGGCGGCTGCCGCCAAACCGATTGAAGAAACCGCACTCGATCCGATCGCCTCGGCTGCGGCTGCGATTGACAACGCAGCTGCCGCCAAACCTGCGGCCGTTGCCGCACCGAAACCGGCCGTGAAACCTGCGCCGAAACCGAAAACGTCCAGCCTGGAGAAACCGTTCCTACAGCTTGGCATCTTCTCGGTTAAAGCGAACGCTGAAAAGGCCGCCAACCAGATGGAAGCGGCTGGCATGCCGTCGCTGGTCAAAGAGGCCAGTCTGAAGGGCAAAACCTACTGGCGTGTTCTGGTCGGTCCCGCCCAATCCAGTGCCCAGCGCAGCAGCCTGCTGGATAAGATCAAGGCCAAAGGTTTCACCGACGCATACGCGGTGCGCAACTGATCCCTTCGGGGCTTGGCTGCCACTCGCATCCTGATTAACGGAGGTTGATCCATGATCCCCCTGCTACGTAAATCCGCAACCGGTGTTCTGGCCGCCGCGCTCATGGCGACCGGCGCCCATGCGTTTGATACACAGGCCAAATCCGCCTATGTGGTGGATCTCAAAACCGGGACAGTTCTACTGAACAAAAACGCCGACGTGCCGCTACCGCCGGCATCGATGTCCAAACTAATGACGCTCTATATCGCCTTCGAAGCGCTGCGCGACGGACGTCTCAATCTGGATGAAAAGCTACCGGTCTCTGAGCACGCGATGAACTATGGCGGTTCCACCATGTTTCTGGACACCACCGACCGCGTGCGAGTGGAGGATCTGATCCGAGGGATCATTGTCCTCTCTGGCAACGACGCCTGCGCCGTGATTGCCGAGGCGCTGAGCCCCGACGGGACCGAAGCAGGCTTTGCCCGCTATATGACCCAGCGGGCGCAGAAAATGGGCATGACCAATTCGACCTTCGCCAATTCCAACGGCTGGCCCGCTGTTGGTCACCGCATGTCGATGCGCGATCTGGCTCTTCTGGGCACCCGCTTGATCGAGGATTTCCCACAATATTACCCGCTGTTTGCCGAACGCGAATTTGCCTTCGACGGCCGCGCGCCGCAAAACACTCGCAACCGTAACCCGCTGTTGGGTCTGGGTATTGGTGCCGATGGGCTGAAAACAGGCCACACCCAAGAGGCAGGTTATGGCCTTGTTGGTTCTTCCCTACAGGGCGACCGCCGGGTGGTTTTTGTCATCTCCGGTCTGGAAACCGCCAGGGCACGCGCCAAAGAGGCGGAAACCATCGTCAACTGGTCCTTCCGCCAGTTTGTGCTGCGTGATGTGGTCAAACAGGGGGAGGTGATCATGAACGCCGATGTCTGGATGGGCGATGCGCCCAGCGTCGGACTGACACCTGCGGCGGATGTCTCTGCCCTCTTACCCGCGCTCGACAGTGAAAAGGTTGCCGCCGAGGTGGTGTATCAAGGCCCGATCGAAGCCCCGATTGCCGAAGGTCAAGAGTTGGCGCAACTGATCATCACCCCTGAAGGGTTGGAACCGCTTTCCTTCCCGCTGGTGGCAGATCGCGCTGTGGCCGCAGGTGGTTTCCTGACCCGCGTCACCACAGCCGCAACCACCCTGCTGCGGCGTCTGGAACAAGGCCCTGAGGGGGCATCGTGACCACCACCACATCAAACAGCGCCCCAAAAGGCATGTTCATCAGTTTTGAAGGCATCGACGGATCGGGGAAATCGACCCAATGCCTCCGCCTTGTCGCCGCACTGGAAACGCAGGGGCGTGAGGTGGTGCTGACCCGTGAACCGGGCGGATCGCCGGGGGCAGAGGAAATCCGCGCACTTGTGCTGCAGGGCGACGCTGACCGCTGGTCGGCAGAGACAGAGATCCTGTTGTTCACAGCAGCCCGTCGCGATCATCTGGAACGCACCATCCTGCCTGCGCTGGCCGCTGGCAAGGTGGTAATCTGCGACCGATTTGCCGACAGCACACGGATGTATCAGGGCCTCAGCCGTGGGGACCTGCGGGGCACGGTTGATCAACTGCATGACCTGATGATCGGGCGCGAACCGGATCTGACCATCCTCATCGACATGGATCCGGAGGTGGGCCTGTCCCGCGCCCTGTCCCGTCAGGGGGTGGAGGAACGCTTTGAAAGCTTTGGCGCGGATCTGCAGCGGCAGATGCGGGCGGGTTTTCTGGCCCTGGCTGATGAATTCACGGACCGGTTCCGCATCATCAACGGCGCGCAGGAAATGGACGGCGTTGCTGCCGACATTCTGGCGGCTGTAAACACCAAATTGGCAGAGGCGTGATACGTGGCCGAGGTGAACCTGCCAGATCCTGACCGCGTAGAGGGCGCGCCGCATCCGCGTGAAACCCATCACCTGTATGGACAAGACGCTGCGCAGACCGAATTTCTGCAGGCTTTCAATTCCGGCCGCCTGCACCACGGCTGGCTGATCACCGGTCCCAAGGGCATCGGCAAGGCCACGCTGGCCTGGCAAATCGCACGGTTTCTGCTGACCCAGCCCATAGATCAGGGCGCGGGCCTGTTTGGGGCACCGGAAAAGCCAACCAACCTTGCAAGTCCCGAAGACCACCCCGTGAACGCCCGCATTCAGGCGATGTCGGAACCGGGCCTTTTTCTGTTGCGCCGTGGTCCGAATGACAAAGGCGACAAGCTGGCCGCCGAAATCCTCGTCGGCGAGGTGCGCAAGCTAAAAAACTTCTTCGCGCTGTCGGCCGCAGATGGCGGGCGGCGCGTGGTCATTGTGGATGCAGCGGATGAAATGAACGTCTCCGCCGCCAATGCGCTGTTGAAGGTGCTGGAGGAACCCCCCGCAAACACAACCATGCTGCTGATCTGCCACCAGCCGTCGCGCCTGCTGCCGACGATCCGATCGCGCTGTCGCGAATTACGGCTGGCCCCGCTGAACCAAGAAGCGATGGAACGGGCCCTGTCGCAGGCAGATGTGCATGAAATGGAACAGCCCGCCGCACTGGCCGAACTGTCCGCCGGATCGGTCGGTGAGGCGATCCGCCTGACCAGCCTCAACGGCCTTGGCATTTATCAATCGCTGGTGGATCTCTACGCAACCCTGCCCCGTCTGGACCGTGGTCGCGCATTGCAACTGGCCGAAAGCGCCACCGCCCGTGGCGCAGAAGCCAAGCTGGACCTGTTGTTTGCTCTCAATGACCTGCTGCTGTCACGGCTGGCCCGTTTCGGCGCCCTCGGCATGCCGCCGACGGTCGAGGTAGCGCGGGGCGAGGCAGAACTGATCGCCCGCCTATGCCCTCACCCTGCGAAGGCCCGCGCATGGGCCGAGCTGGCGCAAGAGGTCGGCGCGCGCAGCAGACATGGCCGGTCTGTCAATCTTGACCCTGCCGCGCTCATCCTAGATACGATTTTTAAGATACAAAAAACCGCATCCGCCTAAGGGCACAGTTTCAGGCGACAGGCAGAGACGATAAATGACCCAGACCATCCAGATCACCGACAGCCACTGTCATCTCGACTTTCCCGACTTCGACGAAGAGCGCGACCTGATCGTTGCCCGCGCGGTTGAGGCGGGCGTGACCCGCATGGTCACCATCTGCACCAAACTGGAGGCCGAGCCGCGCGTGCGCGCCATCGCAGAGGCCTATGAACCGGTGTTCTACGCCGCAGGCACCCACCCGATGTCCGCCGCAGAAGTACCATTGGTCACGGTCGAGGAACTGGTCAAACTGGCCGCACATCCGAAATTCGTCGGCATTGGTGAAAGTGGTCTGGACTACCACTACACCGCCGACAGCGCAGAGATTCAAAAAGAGAGTCTGCTTGTACATATCGAGGCCGCACGCCAGACCAAGCTACCGCTGATCATCCATGCCCGCGCAGCAGATGAGGACATGGCAGATATTCTATCCTCGGAATACCGCAACGGTGCCTATTCCTGCGTGATGCACTGCTATTGCTCGGGCCCTGAGCTGGCGAAATCCGTACTGGATCTGGGGTTCTACCTGTCGATGTCCGGCATCGCCACCTTCCCCAAATCGCAGGACGTGCGCGACATCTTCGCAGCCGCGCCTGTGGACCGCATTCTGGTGGAAACGGATAGTCCCTATCTGGCACCAAAACCCTTCCGCGGCAAACGCAATGAACCGGGCTATAGTATCCATACCGCGCAGCTGGGGGCCGAGGTGTTTGGCATGGCTTACGCCGATTTCGCTGCACGCACGCAGGAAAACTTCAACCGGCTGTTCTGGAAAGCCGCAGCCTATGAGGTAGCCGCCTGATGGCTCAGTTGCGCTTCACCATACTTGGCTGTGGATCGTCGGGCGGAGTACCGCGACTGGGCGGCATCTGGGGGGATTGTGACCCCGAAAACCCCAAAAACACCCGCCGTCGCTGTTCGATGCTGGTGGAACGCGTGACCGACGACGGCATAACCCGCGTGCTGATCGACACGACGCCCGATATGCGCCAACAGCTGCTGGATGCGGGCATCGGTGAATTGGACGCCGTGCTGTGGACCCATGCCCATGCCGATCACGTGCATGGTCTGGATGATCTACGCATGGTGGTGTTCAACATGCGTGCGCGCCTGCCCGTCTGGGCCGATGCACCAACGCAGAAGAACCTGTTTGACCGTTTCGGCTACGCCTTCGTGCAACCCGAAGGAAGCTCTTACCCCCCGATCCTCGACATGCACACCATCGATGGTGATGTGGTGATTGAAGGCGACGGTGGTCCAATCACTTTCACGCCGTTTTCGGTCAATCACGGCAGCATTGACGCGCTGGGGTTCCGTATCGGTGGGCTGGCATACCTGCCTGATGTGGCCAAGATTGATGAGACTGTGGTGCATCACCTTAAGGATCTGGATGTCTGGGTTCTGGACGCCCTACGCCGCACGCCGCACCCGACCCACCTGCACTATGATGCAGCGTTGGAATGGTTTGAACGTATGCAGCCCAGGCGCGGCATCTTGACCAACATGCATGTGGATCTGGACTACGCCACTGTAGAGGCAGAGACACCCGAACACATCAACGCCGCCTATGACGGCATGATCATCACATTAGCTGATTAACACCGGCGGCACCGCCCGCGCGAGGGCCAAACATGAAAAGCCCCTGAGCCATGCAAGATCTGTTCAACATCATCCTGCCGGTCTTCCTCGTGATCGGGGTGGGCTACGGGGGCACCCGTAGCGGCTATATGAGCCGTGAACAGATCGACGGCTTGATGAAGTACACCCAGAACTTTGCCATCCCCTGTCTGTTGTTCACCGCAATCGCCCGTCTGGATCTGAGCCAGAGCTTTGACTGGCGACTTCTCACCTCTTTCTACGTTGGCGCTGGCACCAGCTTTGCCCTTGCGATGCTGGGCACACGGTTCCTGTTCAAGCGTAATGCGATGGACAGCGTTGCAATCGGCTTTATCGGACTGTTCTCGAACTCGGTCCTTCTGGGACTGGCCATTACCGAACGCGCCTATGGAATGGAAGCGCTGGCGTCGAATTTCGCCATCGTGTCGATCCACGCGCCGTTTTGCTATTTCCTAGGTATCACAGTGATGGAAGTGGTGCGCGGACGTGCCAATGGCGGCGGTCAGGGCATGGGGCGTACTGCCCTGAACATCGGCAACGCAATGTTCAGAAACGCGCTGGTGGTGGCGCTGGCGCTGGGGTTCATCGTAAATCTCACCGGATTGGTGATGCCGGAACCAGCGCAGGTAGCGCTGGATCTAATCGCGCGAACCGCCCTGCCTGCGGCGCTGTTCGGGTTGGGCGGTGTGTTGGTACGCTATAGGCTGGACGGGGATCTGCGGCTGATGGGCTATGTCTTGGCTATGTCGCTGATCGTACATCCTGCGCTGGTGATCACCCTGGGCACTGTGCTGGGACTGAGCGATGCGGCGCTTCGTTCAGCCGTGGTGACGGCGGCGATGGCACCGGGCATCAACACCTACCTCTTTGCCTCAATCTATGGGGTCGGGCAGAAGGTTGCCGCATCGTCTGTCCTGATCGGGACGGCGGCCAGTATCCTAACAGTCTGGGCTTGGCTACAACTGTTACCGTAAACCCTTTCTGATCCAGCAAGAAGCGACGGAAAGCACATCACTTTCCGCGCAGTACACCCCGCACACCGCCACCTACAGAGACGGCAAGAAAGATCATCGCGGCAACGCAGACGATGCTTGGCCCTGCGGGCGTATCCAACACCAGCGCCCCCTGCAGTCCGCCAAGGACTGAGGCCACGCCAATCATCGCCGCCAAAACCGCCATTGTCTCAGGCGTTTTGACCAGAGGTCGCGCCGAAGCCGCAGGGACAATCAGCAAGGCCGCGATCAGCACCACTCCCACCACTTTGATCGCCACCGCAACCACAACCGCCAGTGCCACGGTCAACACCAGCTGTTCACGTTTGGGATCAATACCGCTGGCATAGGCCATGTCAGGGTTCAGCGTTGACATCAGCAGCGCAGACCAGCGCCAGCAAACCAGCGCCAAAACCAGCAAGGCCCCGCCCCAGATCACCGCCAGATCCCCACGGCTAACCGCCAGAATATCGCCAAACAGATAGGCCATCAGATCAATGCGCACGCCCTGCAGGAATGACACCGCCACCAAACCAAACGCCAGCGCCGAATGACTAACTACCCCCAAAAGTGTGTCCATCGCATAGCCACGCCCAGTCAGGGTGCTGACCGTCACTGCCATCGCCAGCGACATGCCCAACACCCCGACAAAGATCGAAATTTCAAAGCCCAGCGCAATCGCAACCCCCAGAATGGCTGCATGCGCGGTTGCGTCGCCGAAGTAAGCCATGCGCCGCCAGACCACGAAACAGCCCAAAGGGGCAGCGGCGATCATTACGCCGATACCGGCCAGCATGGCGCGCATCATAAAACTATCGAGCAGATCCATCAGTGAGCCTCTTCATGTTTTACAGCCACACCATGCGCGTGCGTATGGTTATGCCTGTCCTCATGGCCACAGTCATGATCGTGCAGACAATTGCCTTCGCTATCATGCGAATGATCGTGGTCATGGCGGTAAAGCGCCAGCGCCCCACCAGTGCCGGACCCAAACAGCGCGCGGTATTCTGGCGCAGAGGCGACAATTTCAGGCGTCCCGTGGCAACAAACATGGCCGTTCAGGCAAATCACCCGATCCGAGGCGGCCATGACAACATGCAGCTCATGACTGACCATCAGCACCGCGCAGCCCTCTTGCTGACGGATTTCTTCGATCTGACGATAGAACGCGGCGGAGCCCGGTTGGTCCAAGCCTTGCGTCGCTTCATCCAAAATCAGCAAATCCGGTTTTTCCAGCATCGCCCGCGCCAGCAGGACACGCTGGAACTGCCCACCAGACAGCGCCGCCATCTGGCGGTCCGCCAAATCCGGCACCCCCGCCTGTTCCAAGACGGCACAGGTCGTCTTGCGCGGCAAACGCCGCGGCAGGCCAAGGAACCGCGCCACCGTGATGGGCAGCGTCGGGTCGATCTGCAGACTTTGCGGGACATAGCCGATGCGCAGACCGGGCGCGCGGGCAACGCGACCGGAAATAGGCTTCAACGCACCAATCACTGTTTTCATCAGGGTGGACTTACCCGACCCATTGGGCCCCACTACGGTCACAATCTCCCCACGGTCAATGTGGAAATCAACGTCACGCAAGGCGACCACCGCACCCTGATGGACAGCGGCGCCTTCAATCTCGATCAAGCGGGTCATGTCAGTCTCCGTCGTTGCAATCCGGGCAGAGCCCTTCGACTTCGACCACCGCCTGTTCAATCTGAAACCCGACAGCGGCGGCGGCCTGGCCCAGTTGGCCTTCGGTGCCGGGCGCCTCTGCCTCGGCGACCTTGTTGCAGGAGCGACAGATCAGGAAAGCCGGACTGTGATCCGCGCCCGGATGGGTACAGGCCACAAAGGCGTTCAAACGTTCGACCTTATGCACAAACCCATGGGTGCTGAGAAAATCCAGTGCGCGGTAAGCCACCGGCGGCTGCGATCCCAACCCTTCGGCACGCAGTACATCAAGGATTTCATAAGCCCCCATCGCACGATGTTCAGCCAAAAGGATTTCCGCCACGCGTCGGCGCACCGGCGTCAGTTTCAGCCCATTATCACTGCAGTATGCCTCCAATGCGGCGACGGTGTCGGCTACGCAGTGGGCGTGATTATGGGGCTGGAAGCTCTTTGCGGGATCTGCGGGTTGCGCATCACTGGACATGATCAATCCTCTCTAGATCAAAGGACTTGTAATGTTATGTTATACACTCTACAAGCCCATTCTCAAGATATGTTATAAGATAACAAAGGATCCTCCGATGGCGAAGTCCCTGTTCCGGTTCACCCTTTCTTCTGCCGCATGCCTTGCGGCCAGCACCGCCGTGGCAGAGGTGCCTATGGTCGTCACTGACATCGCGCCCGTGCATGCGCTGGTTTCACAGGTGATGGGCGATCTGGGCCAGCCGGAGCTGCTGGTCGATCCCGGCAGCTCACCGCATTTTTACAGCCTGCGCCCCTCGCAGGCCGTAGCGCTGGAACGCGCCGGTCTGGTGGTTTGGCTGGGTGAACCCCTGACACCGTGGCTGCATGACCCGCTGGAGACGCTGGCCGGTGGCGCCGCACATCTGGAACTGCTCGAGGCAGAAGGCACCATTCTGCATGAATTCCGTGAAACCGTGGTATTCGGCGACGACGAGAATGGCCACGAAGAGCACGATCATGACGGTCATGATGACAAAGACCATGACACGCATGATCACGAAGAGCATGCGCATGATGATCACGGGAATCACAAAGATAAAGAGCACGGGCACGACGAGCACGGTCATGATGATCATGGCCATGAAAAGGACGCGCATAAAGATCACGAAGAGCATGATCACGAAGAACATGGGCACAAAGAAGAAGCTCATGATGATCACGGCCATGACGACCACCACGATCACGCCCACGAAGGTGTTGACCCCCACGCATGGCTAGACCCGGAAAATGGTCGTGTATGGCTGGGCGTAATCGCCGCAGAACTGAGCAAGCTGGATCCAGAAAACGCCGAAATCTACCGCGCCAATGCCGCTGCAGGTCAGGCTGAACTGGCCGATGTGATCACGCAGGTTCACGCCAAACTGGAACCGGTCGAAGGCAAGCCGTTCGTCGTATTCCATGACGCCTATCAGTATTTTGAGAGCCGTTTCCACCTGCAGGCGGTTGGCGCGATCAGCCTTGGCGATGGTGCCTCCCCCAGTCCCGCGCGCGTGGCGGAGATCCAGCACGCGGTGCGTGAAAATGGCATCACCTGTGCGTTCTCCGAACCGCAGCTGAACGCCAATCTGATCGCGACGGTGTTTGATGGCGTTGATATCCAGACCGCACAAATGGACCCCCTTGGCGTCGACCAATCCGAAGGTGCGGCACGCTATCCAGCCATCATCAAATCACTGGCTGACGCAATCACCGACTGCCTGAAATAAGGTTCGCAGCAACCACCAGGTCAGAGCAACTGAAACGTTGCAGGTAGGGCCGAACATTGAACCGGCCCTACCCCAAAGGCACAGGCATCGTTGCGAATCCGGCATTTTTCTGCTTATTTTCCGTTAGAACGTGGTTCTGCCTCACAATTACCTTTAGCGTGATCGCACGCGGCCTGACCGCGTGATTTGTTTTGTCGCTACGGTAGCTATCCCTTGTCCCGAAAGCCCTATCATCGTCCTGTGCGCGTCTTTGCCTGCGTGCTTACCCTTGGCCTGTCGCTGAATGTCCAGTCTGCTGATGCAATGGACAGTCTACGGTTTTCTGTGCCTGACGGCACACAGGACACGCTGCGCGGACGCTTGCGGGCGGGATCACTGTTGCGCCAGAACGAACGCGAAGACCTGACAGAGCCGCAAGACACCTTGGCCGCCGCGCTGGCCGATTACCGCCGCCTGACGGAGGTGCTATATGCCAACGGCTATTATTCCGGTGTGATCTCCATCCGCATTGACGGACAAGAGGCTGCGCTGATCGCACCGGGCAGTGCGCCGAACCAGATTCACGAGGTGACCGTGAATGTTGAGCCCGGCAAACGGTTCAAGTTCGGCCGCGCCGACCTTAGCCCGCTGGCGCCGGGTACAGAATTGCCCAAACGCTTCCGCACCGGCGCACCTGCCCGCGCAGACACCATCGGCCGCGCGGCCAATGACGCCATCAATGCTTGGCGCGCTGCCGGTCACGCCAAGGCCCGCATTACCACACAGGATGTCACCGCAGATCACGCCGCCGCCCGTCTGGATGCGCTTTTGCGGATCGCTCCTGGTCCATCTGTCACCTTCGGTGAGTTGCGCCACAGCGGCAGTGCCAATTTGCGAGGCGGCAGGATCACCGAAATCGCTGGCCTGCCCACCGGCGCCCCCTTTAATCCCGCCGAGGTGGAGCGCGCCGCAACCCGCCTGCGCCGCAGTGGCGTCTTCAGTTCTGTCGCGCTGAACGAGGCAGAGGAGCTGGGCCCGGAGGCAACATTGGATATTGAGGCCGCGCTGGTTGAATCCCGCCCGCGCCGCTTTGGTGCCGGTGTAGAGGTTTCCACACAATCTGGTCTGCAGCTCAGCGGATTCTGGATGCACCGCAACCTCCTCGGCGGGGCCGAACGGCTGCGGGTTGAGGGCGAGGTGCGCGACCTCGCACTAGATGGTGGTGAAGTGGACTATGCCCTTGGTGTGCGCATTGATCGCCCCGCCAGTTTCGGCGCCGACACAACCGCCTTTGCAACGCTGGACCTGCGGTCTGAACAGGAACCGCTATTTGATCTGGACCAGATTGACATGAGCATCGGTGCCACCCGCTATCTGACCGACA
The DNA here is from genome assembly GCF_022347685.1 of Thalassobius sp. Cn5-15. Classification (GTDB taxonomy): domain Bacteria; phylum Pseudomonadota; class Alphaproteobacteria; order Rhodobacterales; family Rhodobacteraceae; genus Thalassobius. The sequence goes on along the minus strand of NZ_JAKRGF010000012.1, from coordinate 22,674 downwards.
ATGTCGTCGCTGAGGCGCAACTGCGCTTTTCACGTGCGCAGACAAATGACGCTTTCGGGAACCGCCGCTTTACCCTCTTGTCCACGCCTGTGCGCTTTAGCTGGGACCGCCGGGATGACACGCTGAACCCGCAGAAAGGCCAGTTTTTGGAAACCATCGCAACCCCCTATCTGGGTCTGGATGGCAGCGAAAGTGGCACCCAGTTTGTTGTGGATGGCCGCCGTTACGAACCTCTGATGGATGGCCGGGTGATCGCCGCCGCACGGGTGCAGCTGGGATCGGTCGCAGGCTCCTCGTTGGCGGGCACCTCGCCGGATCTGTTGTTCCAGTCGGGCGGCGGTGGCACCGTGCGCGGCCAACCTTTTCAGTCACTTGGCGTCACCAACGGCACAGAGGAAAGCGGCGGTCGCAGTTTCATCGGTCTGTCCGGTGAAATTCGTGCCGAACTGCGCAGGCGGCTGGGGCTGGTGGGCTTTGCCGATGCAGGCTTTATCGGGGCTGGCAGCGCCTTTGAGGACGGCGCATGGCACGCAGGTGCCGGTCTGGGGCTGCGCTATGACACCTCTGTCGGGCCGATCCGCTTTGATGTCGGCGTGCCAGTATCGGGCAATACAGGATCCGGTACTCAGTTTTACATCGGGATTGGGCAGGCGTTCTGATGCGACAGATCTGGCGACATCAAACCCGTTTATCGGCCCTCAGCTGCTGTGTTGCCGTCATCGTCGCGCTGACACCGTTGCCACAAGGCTGGGCGCAGGATACGGCAGAGGACGGCAGCTATCTGGAAACCCTGCTGGAAGACACGCTGTCACAGGCTGGCCGCAACGTCGAGATCACGGGTTTTCGCGGCGCGCTCTCCTCAAAGGCTGAGTTGGACAGCCTCAGCATTTCCGATGACACTGGTGTTTGGCTGCGTCTTGAGGGGGTTGAACTGGACTGGACCCGCAGCGCCTTGTTGCGCGGCGCTTTGGAGGTCAACAGCCTGAACGCAGACCGCCTGCATCTGCCGCGCCTTCCGGTCACACCCCCAAGTGCACCAAGCCCAGAGACCACAGCCTTTGCCCTGCCAGAGCTTCCCGTTTCGGTCAACATCGGCAGTCTTGGCATCCGCGAGGCATCGATTGGTGCGGATGTTCTGGGGCAGGCTACAGTCATGCAACTGGACGGTGCACTGACACTGGCAGATGGCGCTGCACAGGGGCGCCTGCGGCTAGACAGGCGCGATACCATCACGGGCCACTTCGATCTGCAGGGCAGTTTTGACAACGCCAGCCGCCACCTTACGCTGGATCTTTTGCTAAACGAAGGCGCAGGCGGGCTGATCAGTCAGACGCTGGGATTGCCCGACAGCCCCGCGCTGACGCTGGCCCTGAACGGCGCAGGGCCGCTATCAGATTTCAACGCCACCACCCGCCTCAGCACCGACGGGGCGCAGCGCGTTGGCGGATCGCTGTCCCTGCAACAGGATCCAAAGACGGCGGATGTACAACGGTTTGAGGCCGATCTTGGCGGTGATCTGACACCGCTGTTTGCACCGGAGTATCGTGCCTTCTTTGGCCCCGACACCGCCGTGCAAGTTTCGGGAATAAAGCAGGGTGCAACCCTTCGGCTGGACCACCTTAGCCTGCGCAGCGATGCGCTAAACCTAGGTGGCAAGGTCACGCTGGAGAACGGTTGGCCACGGCTCATTGATCTCAGCGGTCAGATGCAGCCACCGACAGGCAAACCATACGATAGCGTATTGTTACCCCTGCCCGGCGCTGACACCCGTGTGGCAAAGGCCGCGTTCCAAATCACCCACGATGCGACACGCGGACCAAACTGGGCGCTGGATGCAACGCTCACCCAGTTGCAAACGCCCGCACTATCATTGGCAACTGCACAGTTGACCGGCGAAGGACAGATCAACGCCGCCGCGGTTGCCGGGACGTTCCAAATTGCAGCCGAGGGGATCACCGCAACCGACCCTGCGCTGCAAACCGCCATTGGTCCGACTTTGCGTGGTGCGGGACGATTCACAGGTGATCAAGCGACGGGCTTTACCTTATCGAACCTGTCCCTCAGCGGCGTGGACTACGGGGTAAACGGCGGGGTGCGCATTCACGCGGGCGCAGGTCAGCCGCTGACCGTGACGCCAGATCTGCAGCTCAAGGCTGCGGACCTCAACCGGTTTGAGGGGCTCAGCGGCAGCGATCTGGAAGGCCGCGGCGATCTGCGCATCAAAGGACCAATCACGCCACTTAATGGCGGGTTTGACCTGACCATCGCAGGTGAAACGCAGGATCTTGGCCTTGGCCTACCAACATTGGATTCGCTACTGGCTGATCGTACGCAGCTGGATATGAAGGTTCGCCGCGATAGCGCAGGCCTGAACCTATCGCAGCTCATCCTGTCAGCGCCCAGCGCCAATATGAACGCCAGCGCGCAGATCAAATCCCAAGGCAGTCGCGCTGAACTGGACGTCGTGCTGCAAGATGCCAGTACACTTGATCCCGGCCTGCAAGGTGGCGCAAGCCTGACGCTCACTGCAAAGCAAGGCGACACCGAAGAAACAGCGCAAATTTGGCAGGTCAACACGGACTTCAGCGGTCCGCGTGATAGTACTCTCACCGCGCAGCTCACCCTCAGCGACCTCACTGAAGAAAGCGTCACCCTCAGCGGCACCGCAAGCGCGGCTCTGCGCGATCTGAAACCATACGCCACCGTATTGCGTCAGGCCCTTCCGGATCTGCCACCCGTATCAGGTGGGGTGACACTCGCACTTAGCGGCAGCAGCCAGCCCAAACTCCAGCAGTTTGACCTCATCGCCGACGTGACATCGCAAAACCTTGCCATCGCAAATCCACAACTGGATGCGCTGATAGCGGGGCGTGCGAGCCTCACCGCCTCGGCCAAGAAGGATCCGGGCAAGCCGATCTTTCTGCGCCAGTTGGACCTGACCACGCCGGAACTGACCGTTGCCCTGACTGGCGTACAGAATACGGATGCCACCGCCGATATCCGCTACACAGCGCGCCTGCGCGATCTGGCCCGGCTGGGTGCGGGCGTCGGTGGAGCCATCGAAAGCGAAGGCCGTGCAGAACTGCGCGGCGGTCAATGGCGCATCGCGACCCGCCATCAGGGACCGGGTAACACACGTCTGGCGACCAACGGCACCGTTGCGCAGGATTTCACCACTGCGTCACTCAGCACAGACGGTGTATTCCCGCTGGGGCTGCTCAACCCATTGATCCAACCACGCAACCTGCAAGGCAATGCACAGTTGGCGCTGCGCCTTGACGGGCCGCCGCGCCTCCAATCGCTGAGCGGTCAAATCCGCACCAGCGGGGCTCGCTTGTCACTGCCAACATTGCGCCAGTCGATTGAAGAGATAACCGGTCAGGCAAACCTTAGCGGTGGTCGCGCCACGCTGAACCTCAACGCGAAACCTGCATTGGGCGGCAGTGCCGCAGTGACGGGCGGGATGGACCTTTCGCCTGCGCTTAACAGCGATATCACCCTGACGCTGCGCGATTTTGTGGCCGAGGATCCCAGCCTTTACAGCAGTTCCATCTCTGGTGCGCTGAGCATCAACGGTGCCTTGGCACAGGGAAGCGGGGCGATCACCGGCACAATGGAACTGGGTCCGACAGAGCTGCGCATTCCCGCCAACGCAGCGCCACGCTTTGCCAGTCTGCCGGGGCTAAAACACGTCAATGAGCCTGCCGACGTGCGTCGCCTGCGCCGCTGGGCAGGATTGCTGGAGACACAGGCAGGCCCAAAGGGGCCAGCGATTGCCATCGACATCTCGCTTAGTGCGCCAGATCGGGTGTTTGTGCGCGGACGCGGACTGGACGCAGAGTTGGGCGGTCGCCTGCAGCTTTCAGGCACCACCCATCAGGTCATTCCAGAGGGACAGTTTGAACTGATCCGCGGGCGACTGGATATCCTGGGCAACCGGTTGACCCTGACCGAGGGTCTGATCCAACTGCAGGGCGCTTTTGATCCCTTCATACGCTTTGTCGCCGAAACCACGGCTGAGGCGGTAATCGCCCTGATCACCATCGAAGGCAACGCCAGCGCCCCCAGCCTGCGCTTTACCTCTTCGCCGGAATTGCCAGAGGATGAAGTGCTTTCGCTGCTGCTCTTCGGGCGCGATCTGACATCGATTTCGCCGCTGCAGGCCGTGCGGCTGGCCAGCGCGATTGCCACGCTCTCTGGCCAATCGGGTGGTTTTGGCAACGGGGTGCGTCAGGGGTTGGCACTGGATGATCTGGACGTCACCACCGCCGAGGATGGCAGCGCACAGGCCCGTGTTGGCAAATACATCAGCGACAACATCTATACAGAAGTAACCGCCGACACGGCCGGCAACACCCGCATCGATCTGAACCTACAAATCAGCCCCTCAATCACCGCCCGAGGGCGGTTGGGATCGGATGGGGATACCGGAATCGGCCTGTTCATCGAACGCGATTACTGACCGACGCCGCTGCGTCGCGGGGCGTTTCGCCCTGCGCTCCTTGACTTTCCCTTGCGCCAGCGTCATATGCAGGCGATCACTGCGCTGTCGCGTGACCAGCCGGCTGATGCATGACGATCCGCATCCGGCCCCAGTGACCCTACCTTTAGTTCCCCATCACGCAGGGTTCTTGACGCAGAACCGCCCGCCGCATGTGGCGCCGGGACCATCGGTGTTGTGTGAAACCTCGTGCTGCCGCGCCTCACGCGGCCCCCCTGCGCTGCGTGCCTCAGAAGGCTCAGCGCGAAAGGATATGATTTGTTTGATTTCGACATGCTGGGCCTAAGCCCGGCACTGAACAAGGCGCTGGCCAAGGCCGGTTTGACCCAACCCACCCCAATCCAGAACCAGGCGATCCCGCTGGCACTGGAAGGCCACGACGTTCTGGGGCTGGCCCAGACCGGCACGGGGAAAACGCTGGCCTTTGGCCTGCCGCTGATGGAACAGCTGCTGAATGATCCCGCCAAAGCGGCCCCCAAGACGGTGAAAGCGCTGGTGCTGGCCCCAACGCGCGAACTGGTAAACCAGATCGCTGACAACCTCAACATGCTGGCCCAGCACACCAATATCCACGTACGCACCGTCGTAGGGGGCCAATCGATCAACCGCCAGATCGCGGTGCTAAACCGGGGCACAGACATTCTGGTAGCCACCCCCGGCCGTCTGATTGACCTAATGGATCGCGGTGCAGTCGATCTGTCTAAAACCCGCCATCTGGTATTGGATGAGGCGGATCAGATGCTGGACATGGGCTTTATCCATGCGTTGCGCAAAATCGCGCCCAGACTGGGCACCCCGCGCCAGACCATGCTGTTTTCGGCCACCATGCCCAAACAGATGGAAGAGCTGTCGCAGGCCTATCTGAACAATCCCCGCCGCGTGCAGGTCTCGCCCCCCGGTAAGGCGGCGGATAAGGTCACGCAATCGGTGCATTTCCTTGACCGTGACACCAAACCCAAACTGCTGCGCGACATCCTGTCGCGTGATCTGAACGTGCTGACGCTGGTGTTCGCCCGCACCAAATGGGGCGCGGAAAAGCTGATGAAGTCGCTGGTGCGTGATGGCTACAACGCCGCCTCGATCCACGGTAACAAGAGCCAGAACCAACGCGACCGCGCCATCAAAGGCTTCCGCGATGGCAGCATCAAGGTTTTGGTTGCCACCGATGTCGCAGCGCGTGGCATCGATATTCCGGGCGTCGCCTATGTGATCAACTACGATCTGCCCGACACGCCGGATAACTACGTCCACCGTATTGGCCGCACCGCCCGTGCAGGCCGTGAGGGCGAAGCGATTGCCTTCTGCACTGCGGATGAGGCCGAACAGCTGCGCGACATCCAAAAAGTAATGAAGCTGGAGATCCCCGTGGCCTCCGGCACGCCCTTCCTGCCAACAGAGGCGCCGAAGAAATCCGGCAGCAACCGCCGTCGCGGTGGTCGTGGCAATGGTGGTACAGGCTGTGGCGGCAATGCTGGCAACGGCGGGGGCAACCGTCGCGGCCGTGGCGACAACAAAGCAAAGGGCCGGTCCCAATCTGAGCGTTCGCAATCTGATCGCCCCCAATCCGACCAGCCAGCCAGCGCCAAGCGGCGGCGCCCGCGTGGGCGCAAACCTGCACCAGCGCAAAATTAATTTCTGCCTGCAGTTTTAACGAGAACATCTAAAAACGTGCGCTGATTTCAGCGCACGTTTTTTATGCAGTTTTCGCCAAGCAGAACAAGTAAAGCGCGAAGATCCTCCATAATCGCGGCACGATTGCAATATATGATTGAATTCATTCTAGCCAAAACTTCTAAAACTGCCTGATTAAGCACCGTTCATCTACCTGAAGAACATCGGTTTTTCGACATTTCCCCTGCCGCGCCCCATTCCAAAAGGCGATGCAGGTAATTTATCGCCTGTACTGAAAGGTAACGAGTAATGAGATTTAGAACGAAGATCCTGGCTGCCCTGCTGATCCTCGGACTCACCCCTGCTGCGGTGCTAACCTATCTGAACATCAAACGCGTCTATGGGCTGTCCGAAGCCTCTGCGACCAGCGCTGTCGAAGGCGCGTTTGAGCTGAAGCGTACCGCGATTGAAGATTATTTTAAATCTCTCAGCGGGATCGCAAAAACCATGGCCAGCAATGGCACTGTGCTTTCGGCCGTGACAGATTTCACTTACGCCGCACGCGGTCTTGCCAATCGCAACGACATCGCGGCAGACCTGCCACCTCTGGACGCGCGGTATAAATATCAGGGCGAAAACACCCCGGGTGTCAGTGACGCAGATCTGGCCCGTTGGCAGGAACTAGACCCGCTGGCCCGCCAGTTGCAGCGTCTCTACATCTCTGGCAATCCGGAAAAGATAGGTGAGAAGCAAAACCTGCAAGATGCCGCCGACGGCAGCCGCTACAGCGAGCTTCACGCCGAATATCATCCCTATTTCAAAGAAACACAGGAACAGTTCGGCTTCTACGATATCTTCCTGCTGGATCCTGTTGAAGGGCGCGTTGTCTATTCCGTGTTCAAAGAGGTCGACTATGGCACCTCTTTCCTCACTGGTCCCTATAGCGGCTCCGGCTTTGGCCAAGGGGTCAGCACCATCCTGAAAGGTGACACTCGGACTCCGATCTTTGTGGATTTTGAACCTTATGAACCCTCCTACGGTGCAGATGCCGCGTTTTTGCTGCAGCCACTGCAACAGAACGGCAAGCTGACCGGCATCATCGCCTTTCAGGCACCGATTGATCGCATCAACGCCATCATTGGTGCCCCGCTAAAGGGGTTTGACACCGCAGAATCCCTGCTGATAGGCGCCAACAAACGACTGCGCGCCGCGCCACCACTGTCTACTGAACTGACGGTCGGCGATGAAGTCGATGGTCAGGTCATCGACGCCGCACTGGCCGCAGACAGCGGGTTCCGGCGCGGCGGTGACCACAAGGGCGCCGAAAGTTTCAGCGCTTACGGCAAACTCAACCTGCAAAGTGTCGATTGGTATCTGGTCACCAGCGTTCACACAGCAGAGGCGCTGGCCGGCGCGGATGCTGCCGTTCATCAGACCATGATGATTTTTGGCATTATGGTTGCGGCGATTGTGACAGTGGGCCTGATCCTCGGCACCTCGCTACTACGCCCCATCCGCAGGCTGACCGCTGATTTCCAGAACATGGTGATCACCTCGATGGACACGCTGACAGAGGCTGCCAACCGTTCCAAGGCTGCGGCGGAATCCCTTGCCTCGATGGCAGAAGAGGCCAGCGCGCAGGGGGCATTGGTCAAAGAAAACTCCATCGCTGCGGCGGATAAGGTATCGGGCACAGCCTCAGCTGTGGAACAGATGTCCGCTTCCATTCAGGAAATCGCTGGCGGGGTCAGCCGCACCTCGAATCTGTCGCTGGACGCCAACACTAAGGCCGAACACGCTACCGCCACCCTGCAAGAACTAGAGGCCGCAACTGCGCGGATTTCCAACGTGGTTAGCTTCATCAATGGCATCACCTCCCAGACCGACCTCTTGGCGCTGAACGCCGCGGTTGAGGCCGCGCGCGCAGGTGAGGCAGGCCGCGGTTTTGCCGTGGTCGCAGAGGAGGTACGCAAATTGGCCGAACAGACCGCAGAATCCACCGTCCAAATCAGAACGGAGATTGAGGCGGTAACCTCTGGGGTGGAAAACAACGTGATGGCGATGAACGACATCTCCGAGGCAGTGGCCGCAGTGCAGGCGCAGGCGGCCAACATGTCCTCTGCCGCCGAACAGCAAGGCGGTGTGACGCTGGAGATGTCAAACTCGATGGCAGATCTATCGAACCGCGTCGATAACGTGTCACGCAACATCATCGGGGTCGAAGAAAGCTCTACCGTGGCGGCCAAAGCGGCGGCGGATGTGATGAATCAGATGTTCTCGGTAGATGATGCAGCCGCCAACACTAACGCTGCGATCAAAGAGTTCATGCAGAAGATAAAACACCTATAAGGCTACATAATCAAAGATCAAATACTACCATAAGCGGCCCATTCGGGCCGCTTATGTGCTTTTCGCCATATCAACCTCTAAAAGCGCCGCTCCAATTCTTGACAAATTTTATCGAGCAAATAGAAGCGCCACTGCACACCAGCACGCTTCATAGCCAGCTAGACCGATTCTGCGCTCTGCCTGCGCAGGGATCTCAAACGCATTGAGGGGACTATGAAGCGTAATTCTACCATTGCGGTGGCCGTTGCCGGCTTGACCGCCCTACCCGCCCTTTCGGGTGCCGTTCTGGCACAAGACATTAACCAAGAGAGCGACGACGTCATCCAGCTGGACGCGATCCAACTGAATGCCAGCCGCCGCGGCGTGCAGACAGACACCGCCACCTCCAAGACCGTGATCGATCAAGAAGAGATTGAGGCACGTCAGGCCACCTCTTTTGGTGAGCTGCTGGATTCTGTCCCGAACGTGAACCTGATCAACGGCTCCCTGCCGCAGGGTTCGGCTGTCAACATCCGTGGCCTTGGCGGCCAGGCAGGTTTTTATGGCACCGACGGTAAAGTCGCCGTTGTTGTTGACGGTGTTGCTTCCGGCGCAGAAGAGATTTACCGCAATGGCTCGCTGCTGGCGCTGGAACCTGAGCTGTTCCGCGAGGTTGCTGTAACCCGCGGCCCGTCCGAAAGCTTCCGCTACTCCTCCGGTGCATTCGGTGGCACCATCGAAGCGGAAACCAAGGATGCGACCGACTTCCTGCAAGACGGCGACACCTTCTCGCTGCGGCAGAAGTTCGGGTATGAGAGCAACGGTGATGGCCTGCTGTCGACAACCATCCTGTCTTTTGCACCGAACGACCGCTTTGATGCGCTGGCGTTCTTTGGTTACCGCGATGTAGGCGAAAGCGAAGATGGTGACGGTGAAACCCGCCGCAACACCGATTTCGAAGGTCCCTCGGGTCTGGTAAAGCTGAACTATAAACTGACCGACGACGCAACGCTGACTTTCGGCCACACACGCACCGTCCTGCCTGAAACCGATGTGCCCTATAACGCACAAGATCCAGATTGGAATGGCGTCACCGTAGACCGCGACACCGAAGACCGGACGACCTATCTGTCGCTGAACTATGATCCGGTAGACAACAACCTGATCGACCTTGAGGTCTTCCTGTACCACAAGTTCGAAAAGCTGAAGATCGCGCATGAGACGCTGACCAGCGGCATCTTCAACGCCGACCACGAAACCGAAAGCCTTGGCCTGCGTCTGGAAAACGTTGCCCGTTTTGTCACCGGTGCGGTTGATCACGAATTCACCACCGGCATCGAGGTGAAGCGCCGTGAACGTTCTGCCGAACTGCTGTCTGGCACCTATGCCGGCCGCAACGACGCCTCTGCCCCTGGTGGTTTTGACCGCAGTGTCAGCTTCTACATCGCGGACAAGATGGAAATCGGCGACAAGCTGACCCTGACCCCGCAGCTGCGCTACGAAAGCCAAGAGCTGGAATCGCAAAACAACATCGACATGCAGCAGTGCTTCGGCCCGACCTCCTGCCGCACCTCTTTGGGTCTGCCTGATGGCACCACCTACGATGCAAATGCATGGACCGGTGCCCTGTCGGCTCGATATGCTGTGACCGATGAATTCGCGGTCTTCGGTAGCGCTGCCTACAACGAGAACCTGCCGATCCTTGACGATCTGCGTTCGACCACAAACCGCGAGAAGTCGGAAAAAGCCACCACTTTTGAACTGGGTGCATCCTACGATGGCACCGATGTTGTGATGGAAGGCGACCACCTGCAAGCCAAGCTGACCGCCTTCCGCACTGAGATCTGGGATGGCACCAGCTACTCCGGTATCGATGAAACCGATCTGGAAGGTGTTGAACTGGAACTGAACTACGCCAGCGACCTGTTCTACGCCGACTTTGCTGCCGCACGGACCCGTGGCAACATCAACGGCACCGCTGCTCCGTTCAACTACACCCCTGCGGACACCGTACAGCTGACACTTGGTAAGAAATTCCTCGATGAACAGCTGGATGTTGCGGTTGAGGCGAAACATGCCTTTGCCCACAGCCGCACCACCTCCACCAGCGGTGCGACCGCACCTTCGGAGGATTGGACCACCTATGCCCTGTCGGTTGGCTACAAGCCTGACAATGGCGCACTGGAAGGTACGGAACTGCGTCTGGGCATCGAAAACCTGTTTGATGAGACCTACCGTCCCTTCCTGACCAGCCCGAACCGCAACGCCAAGGGCCGCAACATCAAGTTCACCTTGGCGAAAACCTTCTGATCCTCACTTTGGATCCTTTCGGGTGGCCCCACTTGCGGGCCACCCCTTTCCTATTTTCGGGATCTGGCCCGACTGGCGGCCTTTTCCCACACACAGCCTCAGAGGTAGTCCGATGACCCAGAAACCAAATCCCGCTGACATTCGTCAGGCCAAACGCGACAATCCCAAAATGCGTGACCGCGATCTGGCGGATCAGCTGGGCATCTCCGAGGCCGAACTGGTCGCCGCCCACCTTGGCGCACGTGAAGGCGAGGTGATCACCCGCATCAATCCCCATCCCGATCAGCTGATGCCCGCTGTCAGCAAACTGGGCGAAGTGATGGCACTGACGCGCAACATCTCGGCCGTGCATGAACGCGTTGGCACCTATGGCAAATACACCTCCGGCGCCCATGCCGCGATGGTTGTGGGCCATGAGATTGACCTGCGCATTTTCCCCAAACACTGGGTGCATGGTTTCGCCATTGAACAACAGACCGAACGCGGCCTGCGCCGCACCTTGCAGGTGTTTGATGCCGCTGGTGACGCGGTCCACAAAGTGTTCATGCGCGAAGGATCAAACCACGACGCATGGGAGGCAGTCGTCACAGAGCTGACCGTTGCCGACCAGTCCGAAGGTATCGAGGTCGCCCCGGCCACCCCAATTGAACCGGCGAAATCGAACCCGGCGAAACGGGACATCCTGCTGGACGAATGGGGCAAGATGACCGACACCCACCAGTTCATGCGGCTGACGTCGAAACTGGGCATGAACCGTTTGGGCGCCTACCGTCTGGTGGCGGGCGAAAAATGGGTGCGCCCGCTGGAAATCTCAGCCGTGGAGACCTTGATCAACCGCGTGTCCGAACTCAAGCAGCGCACCATCCTCTTTGTCGGCAACCCCGGCAACATCCAGATCCACTGGGGCCGTCTGGACAACATCAAAAATATGGGGCCATGGGTCAACGTGCTGGATGACCGATTTGACCTGCACCTGCGCAACGATCATGTGGCCGAGGTCTATGCCGTCGAAAAACCCACCAAACGCGGCCCAGCCGTATCGCTAGAGTGCTTTGACAGCCGTGGAATGACCATCATGCAGATCTTTGGCATGCGCGACCCGAACAATGATTCTGACGATCTGGCTCAGTGGCATCAGATCATCGCCGACCTGCCCACCCTGACGAAAGAGGAGGTTTCTGCATGATCCGCTCCCTCACCCTTGGCGCGGTGACCGCGCTTAGCCTCTCTGCCATTGCCTTCGCTGCCGATGACCACGACCACAGCTACCCAGAGGCAAAATCCATCGTCTCTGTCGGTGGGCCGATCACTGAAATCCTCTTCGCCCTTGGCGCCCAGGACCGCATTGTCGCCCGCGACACCACATCGACATATCCGGCGATGGTGAACGACCTGCCCGACGTCGGCTACATGCGCCGCCTGTCGCCTGAGGGCGTTCTGTCCGTTGCCCCCGATCTGATCATCGCGCGCCATACCTCCGGCCCCGTGGAAACCATGGACCTGCTGCGCGAAGCCTCTGTCCCGATCGTGCTGATCCATGACGGTTTCAGCGCCGAAGCCGTCACAGACGCGATCCGCACCGTCGGCCACGCCATCGGCGAGGACGCGCAGGCAGATGCACTGGCCGGTAAGGTTGAGGCGGAACTGGCAACACTCGCCGCCAAGGTGGCCAAAGTGGAAACCAAAAAGCGCGTGATGTTTGTGCTGTCCAATGACGGCGGTCGCCTGAATGTGTCAGGTCGTGACACAGGTGCGAACGGGCTGATCGAACTGGCTGGCGGCATCAATGTCATGGCCGAAGATTACGTTGGCTACAAACTTGTCAACGACGAGGCGGTGATAGAGGCAAAGCCCGATCTGGTGCTGATGATGACCGGCCGCACCGATCACGAAGGCCGCGCCGAGGAAATCCTGGCCCTGCCCGCGCTGGCCCCTACACCGGCGGCGGCAAACGGCGGGTTTTACAGCATCGACGGTGCCGCGCTTGGCTTTGGCCCGCGCACAGCCGCCTTTGTGAGCGAGCTACATCAGGTGCTTTACGGCGCGGATGAGGCGCTGAACTGATGGCCGTCGCGGATGCAACCAACCTGCGGGCGGGCGCATCGCGCGTGGCAGGCGATCGCCGCCGGTTTTCGCGTCTGCTGACGGGCGTTTTGGCCGTGGCATTGGCGCTGGCGATGCTCCTCAGCCTTGGCTGGGGGGCGGCGGATCAGACAGATGTTCTTGCGGCCCTGATCGGCGAAGGCTCTTTGCGCGATCAGATCATCATCTGGGACATCCGCATGCCGCGCATGTTGACTGCTGTGCTGGTTGGCGCCTCCCTCGCGGTATCAGGTGCAGTGATGCAGGGGCTGTTTCGCAACCCGCTGGCCGATCCCGGTCTGGTCGGCGTCAGCGCTGGCGCCGGTTTTGGCGCGGTGATGGCGATTGTACTGGGCAGCTACCTGCCCGTTGCCGTCGCCGCAGCGGTGGGAAAATTCACCGTGCCCTTTGCGGCCTTCGTCGGGGGGTGGGTCACCACGCTTCTGCTCTACGCGATTGCCACCCGTGGCGGGCGCACCTCTGTGGCGACGATGCTACTGGCAGGCATCGCATTGGGCGCGCTGATTGGCGCCTTCATGGGGTTAATGATTTACTACGCCGATGACAACCAACTGCGTGATCTGACCTTCTGGAGCATGGGATCGGTGGCTGGCGCAAGCTGGGAAAAACTTGGCGCCTCCGCCCCGCTGATCATTATCACCCTGATCGCCGCGCCCTTCCTTGCCCGCGCACTGAACGCGCTGACCTTGGGCGAGGCTGCCGCGCATCACCTTGGCATCGACGTGCAAAAGATGAAGTTCATCGCGATCATGACCGTCGCCGCCTCCATCGGTGCCTCCACTGCAATCACCGGTGGCATCGGGTTTGTCGGCATCGTTGTCCCGCACCTGCTGCGTCTGGTGCAGGGGCCGGATCACCGTGGTCTGTTGGTCAATGGCGCGCTCTTGGGCGCGATTATCCTGCTGTTTGCTGACGCAATATCGCGCGTGCTCATTGCGCCTGCGGAACTACCCATCGGGATCGTGATGGCGGCCATCGGCGGGCCGTTCTTCCTGTGGATCCTCCTCAAAAACCGCAATCTGGTGGAGATGTAAGATGCAGCTGACCGCCACAGACATCCACGTCAAACTGGGCCGCAAAGAAATCCTGCACGGCGTCGACTTCACCGCACAAGCAGGCGACGTCACCGCAATTGTCGGGCCTAACGGATCGGGCAAGACCACACTGCTGCGCGCCATCACCGGTGAATTGGCGTATACAGGTCAGGTGCAGATCAACGGGAAAAACTGCGCCGCAATGAAGCCTCACGAGCTGGCAATGACCCGCGCAGTACTGCCACAGGCAGCCAACCTTGCCTTTCCCTTCACCGTATTGGAGGTAGTGCGCCTTGGCCTAACCGCTGGTCTGGCCAGCACCCAGCCCGACAACACCGATGCCCTGCCCCTGCAGGCACTGGCCCGTGTCGGCCTGACGGGGTTTGAGGGACGTTATTTCCACGACCTTTCGGGCGGCGAAAAACAGCGCGTGCAGTTGGCACGCGTGCTGGTACAAATCTGGGAGCCAGTGCTAGACGGCCAGCCGCGCTGGCTGTTTCTGGATGAACCCGTGTCGGCCCTTGATATCGGGCATCAGCTGGTGGTGATGCAGCTGGCGCAGGACTACGCCCGCGCAGGCGGTGGGGTGATCGCAGTGATGCATGACCTCAACCTGACGGCGATGTTCGCCGACCAAGTGACGTTAATTGACGCGGGTGAAATTTGCGCGACAGGCACACCGGCACAGGTGATGACCAACGATACCCTCAGCCGCGCCTACCACTGTGCCCTTCAGGTAAACACCGCCCCTCCGCAGGGTGGTGCATGGATCCTACCACAGGCCGCAACGGTACAATAACCGCATCAAAATCACTTAAAAACATGATGAAGCCCCTATCTGATTTCAGGTAGGGGCTTATTTTTTTATCGAAAAATTAGTTCGTAGAATTCAAAAACTTAAATTCAAATCTATACAAATATCACTCAACTATACCTGAAATCTATCTATGCGCGATCTACAACAGGAAGTCCGCGTGCCGTAGTTGATTATGACGCAGATATGCGCGCCGCTGCCTTGGATAGCGGCGTAGTAATCTAACGACCCCAAACCCTGTTCCGTGTGAGTACCCCAATGCTATTTTCAATCAAAGGCCGACTGGCCGCATCGTATGCATTACTGTGCACCCTTCTTATTATTACCAGCTGGCTGTCGCTGAAAGAAATGGCCATTTTGAAAGATCGCACCGACAAAATCGTGCATGAAGATTTTCGCGCTTTACGCGATCTGGACGAATTGGCGATCACACAGGAGCGGATCCAAAACCTGATGCGCGATTATGTACTCATTCCCCCCGGTCCCCTGCACGCTGAAATAGAGGCAGAGCTGATCAAACTGGAACATGAGGAGGAGGCGCTATTATCTAGCGCCTACGCCCATGCATCCGCCAAAGAGAAGAAAGTGCTGGATGAGTTTAAGTCCTTGCGTCAGCAGATCGAGGCCGTGAACACACGGGTGATCAGTCTCTACAAGTCGAACGAACTAGAAAAGGCCGCGCTGACGCTGGTGCAGGAAGGAGGAACCTTAGACAAGGCGATCTTGCGCCACATTCACGATTTTTCAGAGGCGGAAACCGCATATCTCGACGGTGAGGTTGCGAAATCCCAACATGAATATGAAATCGCGCGCTTTGAGCTGATCGCTCTCAGCGTCGGGGCACTTATCTTCTCGGCACTGGTGGCAACCCTGATGCTGCGTTCGCTGAATCATGGTCTGCAGGCTGCAACAGGATTGAGCCGTGAGGTGGCCAATGGGAACCTCTCCCAACCGGAAGCCCACGGTCGCCGGGATGAATTCGGTGTCTTGCTGACTGATCTGCAGACAATGGTGCAGGAACTACGCCGCACCGTTGGCGATGTCACCCACTCTGCTGCCAATGTGGCTGCTGGGGCGATCCAGATTTCCTCGACCTCAACCCAGCTGCAGGAGGTGGCGATCAACCAATCAGCCGCGACCGAAGAAACCTCTGCCTCGGTCGAAGAGATCTCTGCCAGCATCGCCAGCACCGCGGACAATGCGCATCAGACCGAGCGCACTGCAGCATCCTCCGCCATTCTGGCCCGCAAAGGCGCAGATGTAGTGCAGGACGCCACCAAACACATGGGGCAGATTGTGGAAAAAATTCACATAATTCAGGAGATTGCCCGGCAAACGGACCTGCTGGCGTTAAATGCTGCAGTGGAGGCCGCACGCGCAGGTGAACACGGGCGCGGCTTTGCCGTCGTCGCAGCCGAAGTGCGCAAACTGGCCGAACGCAGTCAGGACGCAGCGGCGGAAATTGATGCGCTGACCACTGTCACGGCCTCTTCATCCGATAAAGCGCGGCAAATGATGGACGAATTGGTCCCCAGCATTACCACCACCTCTGGTCTGATTTCCAATATCGCCAAAGCCAATGACGAAATCACCAAAGGCATCGAGCAAATTGGCGTTGTGGTTGGTCAAGTCGATAATGGGTCGCAAACCAACACCGCCGCATCGGAACAGCTGGCCGCCACCGCAGAAGAACTGGCCAGTCAGGCACGGGTGTTACAAGATGCGATTAAGTTCTTTGATCTTGGCACTGGTGCTACCGCTGGCAAAGTTTCGACCACAGGGCCCGCGCCTGCAGCGGCGTCCAACGTCGCCACAGCTCAGCCCGCAGAGCAACTGCCACAAGCTCGGTCCGAAGGGGCACTGCCTGACACACTGCATCCTACCAAACACAGCCGCGAGAAAGAACCGGTTCTGGATTTCGACGCTCTGCTGGCCGCAGACGATGCAGAACCCGATTTCATCCCCAACCGTAGCAACGCTGCCTAAGATCCAGTCGGCGGTTCAGTCCTGCAAGGCAGTGCTGAGTGCCGCCGCAAATGGGCGCCACACATATTGCGCCAGTGTTACCTGCCGCACCTCTACGATCAGCTGGACCGGCATATCTTCGGACAGGCGCAGATCAGCGAGCGCCGCTTGCAACGTCGCGGCCGCCTCCGGTGTTAGGTCGGCCCGCACGCTGTAGCCCTGCGGCTGTCCATATTCATCCAGATCCGCACGCGGCGAAATAGCGGTGATCTGTGCCATTATTTGCGGCATGGCCCGTTGCGGCAGGCTGGGCAACACCAGACGGCCAGCCATACCCACCTGCAACTGATCAATATAGATCGGTGGCACCATCAGATCCAAATGCGGATGTGCCAGAGGTTGAGCCAAGGCAATCAATGTCTTGCCCTGCTGGGCATAGCTGTTCTCCGCCTCCAGCTGTAGTTGGGTGATCATACCCGGCATCGGTGCGCGGATCACCGCATGTGCAATGCGATCTTCTAGGGACAGCAGAGTGTTGCCCACCTCCTCCAACTGGCGTTTGTTGCGCGCCCGCTGACTGATCAGCCGTTCGCGCAGTTTCACCATAACCAGATCTGCCTGTGTTGCGATTTGCTGACGGCGATCCTGTAACGCCTCCAGATCACCGCGATCTGTCTGCAACTCGGCTTCGACCATCAGGATCTGTTCCGCAAGCGTGTCGCCCACGTCGCGTTTCTGCAGTTTCTTCGCAATAAGCTGCGCGTGCCGTTCCGCCCGCTCAATCATGCCGGCCCGCTGTTGGTCGACCAAAGCGACCTTATCTTCCAATCGGGCAATCTGTTCGCCAAGGCTCTGGACGGTCTGACGTTTTCCCCGCTGGTCAATGCGCGCCATTTCCGCCTGCAGCAGATACTCTGCCCCCGGCTGCCCCTGTGGCAAGGGCACGTTCCCCCCATCATCTGCATCCGTTGATCCGTCGATCAGCGCCTCCAAGACGCTGTTTTCCGACAACAGTCTAGCCTGTTGCGCCAGCAAGTGATCGCGTTGCTGTTGTTCCAGACGCGTGTCCAGGCGCAACAACTCCGCACCCTGCGCCACCAGATCATGACGCACCACCCTGACAGCCGCGACCGGCCCGCCATAACGGTGCTGCAACAACACCTCTGGCCGCTGCGACACCACCGTCCCAGTAAGCTG
The DNA here is from genome assembly GCF_022347685.1 of Thalassobius sp. Cn5-15. Lineage (GTDB taxonomy): Bacteria > Pseudomonadota > Alphaproteobacteria > Rhodobacterales > Rhodobacteraceae > Thalassobius. The sequence goes on along the minus strand of NZ_JAKRGF010000012.1, from coordinate 4,811 downwards.
CAAGGTCGAGGCCATCGGCGCAAACCCCGCCAAAGTCGCAAACCCAATGAGAAACAGGACCACCAAAATGCAGCCGCGCAACAGAAACCGGCCGATCTGTGGTGGCAGCGACGAGGGCGTGCCGTTTGAGGGTGATGATGGTCGCATTACTGTGCTCTCCACATATTTGCGGGCACGCTGCCCTCCTCAGTTGCGCTAACCGCAACCTGATAGGCGCAAAATTCTTCCTGACGTTGCAATGTCACCGACCGCCCTATCTGTTCCAGCGCCGCCAGAGCCTGTTCATCACGCGACAACCCGCCCTGCGGCGCGTGCCCCGCCGCCAAGTATTTGCGAACGCTTACCATTTTTTCCCCGAGATCCAACGACGCATCCCCAACCATGCGCAGCTCACACTCGAGGTCATTAAGGAACTTCAGCGAAAACTCCAGCTCCTGCGGTGGGCTTGATTGTGACGCACTGACCTCCAGCGCCAAATGAAACAGCTCCTGCGCAACAATCTGCGCTTTCTGACTAAACGGTTCATCACTAGCCCGCGTGAACTGTGCCGCAACCCAATCGCGCAGATCATGCAATGAGGTGGCCAGAGGCGGCACACGCAAACGCCGGTGATTGCCACTGAGACGCGCCAGAACCTCGGCCCGAGGCCCGAAATCAACCACCCGCCCCTGGTCCAACTGCAGGATCTTATCCGCCATCCCCATCAGGCCAGATCGGTGCAACACCATCACAATAGTCGTTCCCGCCGCTTTCAATCGCAGCAGCGTCTGTAGCAAAGCCCGCTCTCCGTCCCCATCCAGGAGCGCATTGGGTTCATCCAGAAACAAATAGCGCGGCTGACGGTAGAGAGCCCGCGCCAACGCCACCCGTTGTACCTGTCCAGCAGACAACAAATGTGGGGACACGCTGAGGTCGCTTTCGTACCCTTCAGGCAGCGCCGCAATCAGCCCATGCACCCCTGCCGCCGTCGCCGCTGCAATCACTTGGCCATCCTGCCGGTCAGGGTCGAAACAGGCGATATTGTCAGCCAGCGATCCAGCGATCAGATCCGCGCGCTGGGGCAAAGTTCCCACCCAATGCGACAGTGCCGCGGGCGACAGACTGCGCAGGACGCTTTCGTCATAAAACACCGATCCGATGGGGGCCATCCGCTGGCCGGACAGAGCGTGCAGAAGGCTGCTCTTACCTGATCCGGCAGCGCCGACAATGACAAGACACTCCCCCGGAGCAAGGGCAAATCCAACCCGATCGAGATAGGGCATCGCGCCGCCGCCACGCGGAAAGGTCAGGGTTTCCGCGCGAAGCGCACCGCTGAAATCCGGCGTGTCCATTGGCGGGCCCTCAGGAGCATGGCGATAGCTGCGCAGGGCGCGGTAGTCCGCCAGTGCTTCCTTCAACGGGGCGGACTGTTTCATCACTGTCTCAAAACTGCCATAAGCCCGGCTAAGCAACAGAGAAGCCGCAATCATACCGCCAGCGCTTAACTGGTTCAGCGTCACCAGATAAGCGCCAAGGCCAAGCGCCATAATCTGCGCGGTGCTGCGTAAGAAGCTGCTGCCAGAAGATGCCAGCACCTGATGCCGATCCACATCGGCCATCAGACTGTGACGTTGCCCTTGCAGCTGCAGGGCTTGCTGCAGCAGATGCACCGTGGCCACCGGCATGCCCAACCGACTGCCCTGCGCTGGCGCCGTGCGAAACAGAGACTGTTCGCGGTTTTGCAAATGATGCGCCTGCACGTTGCGCGCCCCCGCCCAACGCGACATCGCCTGATCCAACACAACCATCGCCAACACGCCAGCCAGCAGCAGGCCGACAAACCCAACATGTATCCACAACAACACCAATACAAAGACAGGCAACCATGGCAGCGACAGCCCGGCCTGCGCCACCGGCCCACGCAACGCCTGTACCAATCGCGCAACACGCTGGCTGACCTCTGCTCCTTCAGATCTACCGTCGTGGTATCTGTTGTCCACATCGGCGCTCAGCGCGACGGCCTGCTGACTGCCCGACGCCTCCAGCCATATACCGAGGCGGCGCAGCGCCAGATCACGCCCCCACTCTACCAGCGCCTGCAACGCCAGTGCCCCAAGCGCCAGCAAGCCAAGCAACAAAAGGGTCGCTGTATTGCCGCTGGGGACCACACGGTCCAACACCTGCATCATGAACAAAGGGCTGATCAGCACCGCCAGATTGCTGATCAATGAAAACAGCAAGAGCGGTGGCAAGGCACGGTGAATGGTCTGGAGTGCGGTCAATGCACCCTCCATTTTTGGCGGTGCCCAAGCCATGCAACGCAGGCACACAGGATAGGGAAGAGCAGTGAAGAAGCAGGCTATATTGCCCAGGTTCAGAGAATGAAGTTACCTTCATCCAGGTCGTCAACATCAACGGATTTCAGAAGCAGCTTGTCACCACTGCCATCACCAGCCAGTGCGCTCAGATCCAATTCGGCGGCCCAGCCACGATCGGTCAGCGCCGCCTCAACATCGCTGAACTCCAGCCCATATGCCGACAGGTCGATACGGTCGTGATCGGCTTCAAAGTCATGGATGATATCGCGACCGGCATTCTGAGAGACCACAAAAGTATCCGTTGTCCCATCCCCGCGCCAATTGCCGCCCCAAAGGTGGTCATTGCCTGCGCCACCTTCCAGCGTATCCGCGCCAGTGCCACCGACCAGCTTGTCCGTTCCTGCACCGCCAGAAAGTGTGTCATCCCCACTGCCCGCGTTTATGTAGTCCCGCCCCTCGCCGCCGCTAAGCGCATCTGCCCCCTCTTGGCCCCGTAAGGAGTCGTCTCCGGTCCCGCCCGACATGGTGTCATCACCAGTGCCACCGCTGATATTATCATTGCCTTGGTCCCCAGACAGCCGGTCAGCACCTTCGCCACCATGCAAGGTGTCATCACCAGCATTGCCAAACATCTGGTCGTTACCAGCACCACCGCGCAGATCGTCATTGCCGCCATCGGATTGGATCAGCTGAGGATTGCGCAGCAGCACAGGAGAGTCAGCGTCGATTTCAGTGAACGCATCTGCAGATCGCGGATCCACAGTACCGTCATTGGACCCGGTCGTTTGCGATTCAGACATGAACTCTGAATAGGCCTGACCTGTGTCCCAATCCACCTCTACACGGAAGATCGCCCCCTGTGCATCAGTGCTGGCATCCAGATCATGATCACCGCTGTTCAGCCCATAATAGAGGTTGCCATCCCCATCAACGAAGACGGCCCCATAGGCGCCTTTGGCCATGCCGCTTTCCATCGTGTCGCCATAGAGTGTGCCAGTAATTGCCACTTCGTTAAAGGTCGGGTGACCGCCGCCTGCGACCTCGCTGATGTCGATCTGCACAACCTTACCCGCCTCGCCATTGCGACCGGGGGAAACGACTGCATAAAAATGACCGTCCTCACTGTTGTAGGCCAGATCATAGGTCCGGTCGTTGAACAGCCCGCGCGGCAGGTGGAAATGCTGGATTTCTGGATTGCCCTCGGCATCGCGGTTGTCCACATCGACGACACTGATCCGGTCCAACGTGCTGTGGAAGGTCCAAAGATTGCCGCTGTCGTCAAAATCGCCCACATAATCGCCGTAAAAACCATCGCCCACGCGGTAGGCATCTCCCTTAGCGTCAATCATCACGATGTCGTTGCTATTCACCGAATTGCCAAGGGCATCCACCCCATTGGATTTCGCCACGCCGTAGATCAGGTCATCTTCAGTGTTGAAGCCAACGGCATTGATCTTGAACCCTGGCGCATCGCCAACGTCGACATAGCTGCGCTCCTCTGGGTCAAAGGCTTTCAGGTGGCCATCAATCACCTGATAAAGCGTCGATTGCCCTGGCGCAAAACCAGCAACCTCAACCTCCTGACCATTGAGGCTAGTGGTGGTTTCATAACTGGCCACCGGACCGCTAAAGTCATAGACAACTGCGCCCTCTGGCGGCACTGCGCGAAAGCTTAGCTGCCCTTCTTCGCCTGTGCTGGTCACCTCTACTTGATGGGTTTCATAGACGCCCGTTGTGGTTTCAACCACGCTGACCACTTCGCCGTTCCACAGCACCTCAACCTGACCGCAGCCATGCCCACCAGAGAGGTTCGCAGCCAGTTCAAACGAGATAGTGTAGCTTTCCCCGGCGACCGTGTTCGCGGATTGAGAAATGGTTTCAACACCATCCTCGTCCTCCATCACCCAGCCAGCACTCTGACCATATTGCGAGAAACTGGTCAGCCCCTGATCATCACCAGCCAGGATATTACCACCACGCAAATCGCCATAGACGACATCGTCGCCGTCGCCAGCATTGATCGTATCAGCCCCCAACCCGCCCTCAGCCGTGTCGTTGCCCTGTTCCAGATTCAGCAGATCATTCCCATCGCCACCGTAGGCCACATCATCACCGCGACCGGCATTGATCGTGTCAGCCCCACGCCCCGCGGCAAGGGTATCATTGCCGCCATTGCCCAGCAGCACGTCATCACCATCACCAGTGCGAATATCATCGTCATATGATCGCAGCAGACCGACATCGCTGACCTGAACAGCCGCAGGGTTATAGACCCATTTGCCGTCTACATAGGCCCATTCATCCCCGACCATGTCACCAGCGGCCAGATCATTGCCTTGTCCTGTGCTGATCGTGTCATCACCGGCATGTCCATTGACCTTGTCCACATTCGCGAGGCGTTCACGCAGCGTTTGACCCTGATCATTTTGCACACCGTCAACCAATTGATCATCCGCCGTTGAGCCGTTGAATTTTCTTATTTCTTCATTGTTTTGAGCTTGTTCATTGTTAGAC
>NZ_JAKRGF010000011.1 GCF_022347685.1 Thalassobius sp. Cn5-15 | reverse complement strand
CGAATTTGGCTCGCCACTTGTAAAAACTGGCACTGCTCATGCCATGTTCGCGGCACAGCTCAGATACAGGCACGCCATTCTCTGCCTGGCGCAGGATCGCCATGATTTGTGCGTCGCTGAATCTTGCATTCTTCATCCGAATTCTCCTCGGTCATTCCTGCCGGAAAAATTCTACTTTTGAACACCACGATTTTGCGGGAGGATTACCCAAAGAGCTCATAAAGTTTCGGCGCGACAACAAAGGCAAGCCTGTTCGGGTGCGTATTGACCCTGACAACATTGGTGCAGTTTCCGTCGAAACTGATCGAACTTGGTATGAAGCACGTGCGCTGAATGGTGAGGAATTAGAGGGGCTTTCCATGGCCCATTGGACACGTGTCATGCGTGAACTGCGACAACGGCACGAAGCCGAAGCTGAACTCACTCTGCCTCAACGCAATCGTGCCATCCAAAAAATTCGCAAAATTGTGGATGATGCGCGCGAGCTCGGCGGGCTCGTTGACCCGGAATACACGGAAGATCGTCTTGCTTACCTGGAGAACAACCTCTGCGCCGGCATGATTTTCAATCATCCCGAAACCCTGCCTCAAAGTGCCTCCGACGCTCCATTCGGGCGAAAGATTGATCCCATCCGCCCCGAGGAACCGGACGTTCGAGTTCCACCGATAACGCAGGCTGAAACCGGATCCGATGACGAGCCTGAATGGAAACTGGAAGAATAATCATGACCAACACAAATCGATTGTCCCACGAAATCCATATGGAATTGGCCCGCTTGCGGAGCCGTTTTATGCCGCGTCAATGTTTCAATGACTTGTCTGACGCGCTTTGCAACCTTGAAGATCGCAGGCGCGCAGAAATTGCACAGGGCCTTCACCCCGAAGCTCGAGGCATTGCCGTCATCGGAAATTCCGGAAGTGGAAAGTCAACAGCAGTAGAACATCTGTTTCGAAAGCACCCATCACTGTCACTGCTAGCTGACAATGCAGATACCGCAGACATTGCCAGTTTTCTCGTGCCATCGCCTGCAACACTGAAAGGCGTAGGCATCTCTTGTTTGAGCGGGCTTGGGTACCCACTCATGCGTGATAGAACTGCGGGCATCATCTGGGAATTGGTGCAAAGCCATCTGCGAGAGCTTCAGGTTATGTTCCTGCATCTGGACGAGGCCCAAGATCTGATGGGATCTCAAAGCGAAAGAGAAATGCTCGCTGTCGTCAACACTCTGAAGTCATTGATGCAAAACAAACATTGGCCAGTGAGCATAGTCTTGAGCGGCTTGCCTGATCTACTGGCGCTGTTGAATTTGGATCCTCAGCTTGGTCGGCGATTCATACCGATTAGTTTTGGCCAGCTTGATGAAATCGACGATGGTCGAAACGTACGCTCCTTGGTTCAGCAATACTGTTCCGCAATAAGTATCGAGGCCAATCCTGAGCTGACATCCGATGACTTTATTGGTCGGTTGATACACGCCGCTGCGAATGAGTTTGGTATTCTTATTGAGATCGTTATCGGGGCAATTGAAATATGCTTGCGTCGCAAAGAAGCCGTTCTGGGCCAGCAGCACTTCATTGCTGAATTTCTTCGCCGCACCGGATGTACCAACGACCTTAACCCCCTTGTTCGCAAAAACTACTCGGCGATCAACCCTCGATGGTTACTTCCGAGCATTAAAGATTCCTCTGCCCAAATCGACCTCCCTGCTAAACGGCGGAGGAAGAAATGAGGCGCTTAAGATTATCCGTACGCCCTTTACCGGGCGAACCAGCAAATTCTATTGTTGGCAGGGTTGCTGCACGCAACGCTGCCAGTTTTGCCCAGGACTTTTGTGCTGATATGAATGCTTCCTGGCGAGCAGTATCAGTTGGCGAATATTCCGAACTCTCCAGCATGTCGGAATTGACTGGTATTTCGCTCGAAGAACTGCAGCGTGATACAGTCCGCGTTCGAGGGCATCTTGCCTACCAAATAAACGGGCAGCATCTGACAAGAAAATCCCTCGATAGAGGCACGCTTAAGATATGTCCCCTGTGTCTCCTCGAAGATCTAAACACAGCAGGAGAGCTCGGACGACACTGTCGCTTAGAATGGCTGCTCAGCGGTTATCATGTTTGTCATGTGCATCGCACCGTGATGCTCAGGCTTCCGGATGCCGAATATCCAAGATGCCCTCATGACTTCTATCAACGCATCCGAGACCACTGGGGATACATACGGCGTTCCGCTGAAGCTGCGGACGAGACGAAGGACAGCTTGGCTTGGGAAACATATCTTGCAAGCCGCATCAGAGATATCACAGCAGACACATGGTGCGACAACCTCTAGTTTGATTTGACCTGTCGCATGGCATTGAATTTGGGAACGGTCATCCGTTTTGGTGCTTCTCGAAATCCTTCCGACTTAAAACAAATGGAGATATCTCGCGCTGCGAATAGCGCCTTCGAAGCGATGAAGAGGGGGCGCAATTCGCTGTCCGCTGCGTTTCGGGAAGTTCGAGAGGCGTCAGGCAGCCCCAAACCAGGGTTTCATACGGATTTCGGAGCATTTGCGAGGTGGCTATATCGTGTCGATCACGGCAGTGCCAAGTATGCCAAACTTTTGGATATTGTTACTGAGCTTGCATTCAATAATTACCCGTTTGGTCCGGGAGATGTACTTTTCGGCAGAACCTGTCGCAAGCGGCGAATTCACAATATCACCTCCGCGGCCAAGCAGCACCGCTTGAAATATCCGCGTATGACAAGCTTGGTTTTGGGTTTGGGCTTGGGCTTGGGCAAGGATGGTTGCCACGAGCGCATCGAATTTTCAGCGCAAAAATACGATCCAATATTGAACGAATTTGCGCAGTGTCTTCGTCCGAAACCTGCAGCCAGGAGAATTGGTGTTCACCTGTCCATGTTGCAACGCTTAGCTAGCGCTCAAATTTTGAGGCCAAGGTTCGACTTTCCGACTATGCTGCCGGTCTACCACCCTGACGACCTTGATGAATTTACGGCTTCGGTATTCGAGCACACGGGGGGTGGTCTCCAATATTCCAACTGGTCATATTCTACTGATCAAGTTGTGCACACACGCCAAATGCTATTTCGAGGAGGTCGTTCAAGCCGCCCAATCCGGTTCATTAAACTCCCTTTGCAGTTTACCAACGGCAGTCGGAGTACAAGACTGTTTTGCGGACCTGGAGGATTTGCGAGATCAGATTCAAGCTCCGGCGCATCAAGGATACACGAAGCAAGATGCGAAACGCTTACTTAGAGTTAACGGTCCAACTGTCGCGCTTCTAATTGAAAAGTTGATGCTTCAGGCAAAAACGGTGCGACATCACCGTTCGCGTCGTCCGATGGTATTGATAACCAAAGATGACTTGCTGGAGTTTTTGCAGCAACATGTGACGTTAGGAATGATGGCATACGCCGCAAGAACGCAGGCGGTGCACGTTGCTACCAAGCTCGAAAAAGCAGGTATCTACCCGCTTCCCTTAGGTGCCAAGTTCAGCAAGATCTACGAACGCACCCCCCAAATAGAAAAACTCTTTTGTCCCGGATGCATCTCCTGAAAGCGAACCCCGGCCCGAACCTCAAGTAGGATTTCAACTATGGACTTGTCGAGCAACCCGATTGGAAAAGACAATGACACGATACCCGCAACGCCCGCCAACACATCCCGGTGAATTGCTACGAGAAGAGTTGCTGCCAACGACCAAGAAACCGAAAGCGGAAATCGCTCGTTTGCTCGGTATCTCCCGCCAGCGTTTGTATGATGTTTTGGGGGAACGCAAACCTGTAACCCCAGAAACAGCTATCCGTCTGGGCAAGCTGTTTGGAAACGGTGCTGACATCTGGATTCAAATGCAGAGCGCATATGATGTGTGGCATGCTTCTCGCGATGTAGATGTGTCCGGAATTCCGACATTAAAGACAGCCACATGAATGCGGCCGGGCGTGCTCCCAAGGACATACCGAGCGGTGGATTGATGAAAAGCAGTTCCAGGCACCCATGCTCGGTGGAAAACCGCCCGGAAGGGCCTGTCACCTATCAGAAAATCAGGCTATGCCTTGAGTTGTATTGAACAATTAGCTCGCACCAACTCCTTGTACGTTGCGGGCACTGAATTTGGCAGATTGCGATGAATAGTGGGTTCTATGAGACTTTAGGTTATTGGCGTGCGTCGTTGGCGGATGGTGCATTGGGGCGGGGTCGCTTCAGGCAGCGGGATCGGAAGGGTTTCATCGAACTGTCAAAAGACACCCTGCGCGAAGGTTTGCTGCCTAAAAACCAGGTTCGCAAAGTCTTTGAGGGACAGAAGCCGGATACCAAGGTGGTAGCCGTACAAATCTGGCCGATGGTCATGGCCCGGAGAACTTCCCACGGTGCGACTATATCCAATGGTTTTCCAGAAATCGTCGCACCTGTAGTTACTGAGGCGATTGTCGATAGAGACGGCAACATTCGACCTTCTCGAAACGTCATCGCGAGAGACGTTCTGAAGCCACTCCCCAACGATGTTTTTTCGCTCGGCAAGGTTAAAGATTTCGATGCCTTTCTTTCTGCATCGCCCTTCTCGCCTGACGAAAACTCCCCTGTTTGGGACCAATATCTAAAACACTGTCGTGCTATGCTCGATGCCGTCTCGCCAGGGTGGCCATCTGATGATGACAATTATGTCTCTGCCGGCGTGGGATTTATGGAGGTTTCCGGTGAGGCTGCCGCAGCTATTGCGCAAGTTATCAGCCTCTATGACACGCTGCTTGGTGAAAAACACAAAGCGCCGCTGTTAGAAAATCTTGCGGGATCGCCATCAACCAAAAAGGAGCTTTCTCCTCAGACGGAAGCGAACTTCATAAATCGACTGGGACACGCCAGCGATGAATTTCCGCTCGCAGATCATCAACGTCAGGTTCTTTCATATCTCTCAACGGGAAAACCCAGCGATGTGCTTGCCGTCAACGGGCCTCCTGGAACAGGCAAGACGACAATGCTCTTGTCAGCCATTGCAGACGCGTGGGTTCGCGCAGCGCTGGAAGAAAGTGCTCCACCGGTCATCGTCGCTGCGTCCACCAATAACCAGGCTGTAACAAACATTATCGACGCGTTCGGCAAGGATTTCTCTGAAGGCGAAGGCCCATTCGCGGGTCGTTGGTTGCCAGACCTAAAAAGCTACGGGTTGTTTCTTCCAGCAAAATCAAAAGAGGCCGAGGCTGCTCACCGGTATCAAACTGAGCGGTTCTTCAGTGAACTAGAAAGCCATGACTATGTTCCCCGCGCCAGAGACGCTTTTCTGGAGGCAGGGAAATCGGCATTTTCTGACCTTGAAAATCCAGACGTGAAAGAGATCGTTTCTTCCTTGCACAAGCGGATTACAGAAGAGGTTGCAAAGCTGTCTGATGCGGACAAGGCCCGGAAATGGGTTGAGGAGGCAACATCAAAAGTTGCTAATCTGTTGGGCGATGATGCCGAGACAGCTTTGCTGCAGCTGGAAAAAGCTATGCAGGACGGCGCTGCAGAGCTTGAGCGCCACAAAGCTTGGGAATCTGGCTGGGCCAAACATCAGGCTAACGAATCTGTCTTTCTCGCAATGTTCAACTTTCTTCCATCTGTGGCTCGAAAAAGAGTGATGAAAGGGCGTGTTGCGCTGGAAGCCATCGGCTGCACGCTGGATTTCTCCGATAGTCGTTCGGTTGAAAACATTGGGCATAGCCTTCGAGATGCGGTTCGTGTTGCACAGGAGGCAGCTCAATCCTCCGGCACCAGATATGAGGCAGCCCGATCTGCGCTAGACAATCTAGATCAGGCACAGAGAGCATGGGCGCGTGCAATAGAAAATCTGAAAGCACCGGTCGTTCCAGTGACTGATGCAGTGGACGTCGATAGGTTTGCCGATTGCCACACCCGTTTTCATCTTTTCCGACTGGCTTGCCACTATTGGGAGGGACGGTGGCTTCTGGAAATGGACGATAGCCTGGACGAAATCGTGGCCTCGCAACGAAAGACCGGGCGGAAAACAATCGAACCACGCTGGCACCGCCGTATGATGCTGACGCCCTGTGCTGTCTCCACGTTTGCGAGCTTGCCAGGCAAAATGAGCTTTGGTCTCAAGTCCGGCGGTGAATGGGGCACCGGCTATTTATTCGACTTCATCGATTTGCTGATTGTTGATGAAGCCGGACAAGTCTTGCCAGAGGTTGCGGCACCCTCGTTCGCTCTAGCGAAGCGCGCATTAGTCATTGGAGATACCCAACAGATTGAGCCGATCTCATCCGTGTCCAAAGCAGTCGATATCGGCAACCTGCAAAGCGCGGGTTTTCTGAAAGAGAACTATGCTGAGGACGATTTGGCGACACTGTCTGCTACTGGCATGCGTAGTGTTGACGGCAGTATAATGCGTCTCGCCCAGCAAGCATGCGTCTATGAGCCCTACCCGGAATTAGAGCGAGGGCTTTACCTGTTCGAGCATCGGCGCTGCTATGACGAAATCATCAATTTCAGCAACAAACTCTGCTACAAAGGATCGCTCAAACCGATGCGAGGCAGTGCTTCCGAGGGTCGCGCTGTGCCGTCAATGGGGTACCTACATATTGATGGTATGGCTTTGAGTTTTGGCGGCAGCCGCGCAAATGCGACCGAAGCCGCAACAATTGCAGACTGGCTCTCGGAAAATCGTCAGGATCTTGAAGGCCAATACAACAAAAAGCTGGAAGATATAGTCGGTGTCGTCACCCCCTTCGGACGACAGGTGCAAGAAATCAAACGGGCTTGTGCCGAACGAGGCATTGACGCGAAAATGACTGTTGGCACGGTTCACTCGCTTCAAGGGGCTGAACGACCGGTCATCCTATTTTCACCAGTCTATTCCAAACACGCCGACGGGCATTTCATCGACATGTCACCAAGTATGCTGAATGTGACCGTGTCTCGTGCAAAAGATAGCTTCCTTGTTTTTGGTGATATGGATGTGTTTTCGTCAGCGGTGAAAGGTACGCCTAGATCTGTCTTGGCTGAAAGTCTGTTCTCTCAACGCGATGGGGTGCTTGAGTTTACTGCGCAACCGCGCTCCGATCTTCAGGATTCAAGTCACCCGCTTTCGACACTAAGAGACGCAGAAGAACACGACCGGTTCCTAAAGGATGCCCTGTCCACAGCCCGCGAAATGACCATCGTCAGCCCATGGATCATTGCCTCAACAATGAAACGTGCAGGGTTGCTCGATGCCTTCCAAAGTGCGGTGGCACGCGGGGCAGAAATCGATGTCTTCGTAGATCCTCTGTTGAACCAGTTGAAGTACGACGATGGCGTAACACAGCTGGAAGCAGCAAAATCGGCGCTGCAGGAAGTGGGTGTTCGTGTTCATGAGGTGCGCCAACTGCATAGTAAAATTGTCATCGTGGACGCCAATCGTCTTTGCATTGGATCTTACAACTGGCTGAGCGCTGATCGAAAAGGCCGATATGCACGCCATGAAACGTCAATCGTCTACAATGGCTCGCATCTTCAAAGCGAGATTGATGTCATCAAGCAAAGCCTAGGTGCCCGCGAGAAACGCTAACTCCTCCGCGAAATCACTCTTTTTACCCAGTCTGCCGTGCGCTGGCGGGGTGGTTTCGCGCTTCCTGAAATCTGCGCTGTTTGATCTGGTGAAGCGACATACTTTCTGTCGAAAAGCGCCAATCTTTTGTCGACGCGGCGAGGCTAACTTGCTAGAATCTAATGGTATTATGAAAATTCAGACACCAAACTTCGTGTCACCTTACATCCACAGTACAACGAGTTGTGATGCTTGACCATTATGGTCGCTAAGCATGAATTTTCTCTGGAATCAGCATGTTAGCTGACGGAAGATCCCGGCGACAACCCAAAAGTGCGCAGCCGCCTCTAGCCTATCATAGACTATGGGGTACACATCACCGGGCTTGCGTCTGTCGGTCCTGCCATTCAGTGTGACTGGAAAATCTCGACAAGATCGAAATCACAGTCTGCGGACAAAGAGTGATTTGGTTATTCCGTCAGATATTTCACCGCCGCATCACCAGCCCAGCGCCCTGTCGCCAGACAGGCGGTCAGCAGATAACCCCCAGTGGGCGCTTCCCAGTCGAGCATTTCACCAGCAGCAAACACACCGGGGGCATTTCGCATCATCAAGCCCGCATCGAGCGCAGTCAACGATAACCCGCCCGCCGTTGAAATCGCCTCATCCATCGGACGTGGTGGCCCCAGCGGCACGGGCAGGTTTTTCAAAAGCGGTGCCAGATCGGCAGGCAATGGACGCGCCACCTCCATCACAAGGGCCAGTTTCGCATCATCCAGACGCGCGCCCTTACGCAGGCGATTCTTGGCGCTTTGCTTCTTACTTACGGCATTTAGGCGATCACGCAGCTGGTCCACACTCAGATCCGGCACCAGATCAAGGGTCAGCGGCGCCCCCTCACGCAGAGCGCGGGAAACGGCGTAGATCCCACCCCCCTCAATGCCCTGTGCAGACAGGACGCATTCGGCCCGAGCCGCCTTGACACCGGCGTTCAACACAATGTTTTTCAAAGGCTGACCAAAATGGGGACGCATGTGATCGCTCCACGCGACCCCAAACCCCATGTTGGCAGGCTGGAACGGAACGGTCTCTGGCATCATTTCAGCCCACGCCCCGTCTGAGCCCAACCGCGCCCAACTGGCACCGCCGCAGGCCAGCACGACCGCATCCGCCGTCAGATTCTGCGCCCCCTCAGACGTGTCAAACCGGAATACCCCCGACGTGCGATCCCAACCTACCCAGCGCCAGCGCGTGCGCACCTCAACACCGAATCCATCCAGCCGCGCCAACCATGCGCGCAAGAGAGGCGAGGCCTTCATAACGGTGGGAAACACCCGACCAGAGGATCCGGTAAACATCTCCTGCCCCAGCCCTTCGGCCCAAGCGCGCACCTCATCAGGCCCGAATACCTCCAGCATCGGGCGCAACCATGTTGCCGCCTCCTCATATCTGCTGAGGAACCGTTCAAACGGTTCCTCCTTCGTCAGGTTCAGGCCCGATTTCCCTGCCATCAGAAACTTGCGCGCCAGCGAAGGCTTCGCATCGACGAGCAACACGGAATGTCCCGCCGCTGCCAGCCGATCCGCCGCCATCAATCCGGCCGGTCCGCCCCCGATGATCAGAGCACGGCTCACGTCAGCGAACCGCCTTTGATCTCTACCACACGGTGGGGATAGGGAATTTCTATGCCCGCATCCTTCAGCGCGTTCCAGACGGCAAACAGCACCTGTGGCGTGTATTTGTTGCGCCCGTCGTCAATACCATTCACCCAGAACTCTACCGCAAAATCGATGCCGCTGTCGCCAAATCCACGCAACTCGCAATCCGGCCCGTCAGGATCATCCAGGACAAAGTCCAGCTTGCGCACCGCCGCCTCGATAATGTCCGGCACCTTGTTAATGTCAGTGTCATAGCTGACGGAAAACGGCGCTTCATACCGGTTGGCGCTGCCTTGGTCGGAGTAGTTCACCACCCGCGTAGTTATGAAATCCTCGTTCGGGACAACGATCCAGCGGCCATCATAGGTTTCCAGAATCGCAGCGCGGGCCGTCATCTTCACAATGGTACCCGCCTCGCCGCCGTCCAACTCGACATAGTCGCCAACTGTTGCCTGCCCTTCTAGCAGCAGGATCACACCCGAAATGAAGTTTGACGCGATCTTTTGCAGACCAAAACCTAAGCCAACACCGACGGCACCAGTCAGCACCGCCAGCGAGGTCAGCGGGATTCCCATGATGTTAAGAAAAACCAGAAAGGCGACACCGAAAATACCGATCTCGGCCGCCTTAACCGCCAGCTGACGGGTAGCGGGGCGCATCGCGTCTTGTTTCTGGATTAACGTGGCAGACTGATCGTTTGACCAACGCCCCAACCAGAAAATAATGCCACCCACCACAATGAACCGCAGCAAATCCAAGAGCGAGAACGACAGGTTGCCCAAAGGCACCACCGCGCCATCCAGCCATGCAGTGGCAAAATCCATTAAGCCCAGCACATAAACGCCAGCGATCGGCAACAGCACATAGCGCCCGATCAGGCCAAAGAGCGGATCCTTGATGATATCACGCACCATCGCGCGCACGGCGACGAACAGGAACACCCGCTTGCCAAAGGCAATCACCGCCCCACTGTCAAAGAGTGACCGCACAACACTTTCGCCAATGCCGGTGAACACATAGGCCAAAAGCGGCAGCAACAGCGGCAGGAACTGTCCGACAAACAAACGTCCGCGATCCAGATAGCTGAGCGCGCTTTCGGGGCTTAACCATTTCTGCAGAAACGGCTGCAGACGTTGATTGGCAAACCGCGCCGCGAACCACGCGACCAGCAACAGCCCGAATTGCGACCATGCGGCAGGCGATAGCAGCCAGCCCTGCGCCACGTCCCAGACCTGCACCGTCACCCCATAGGCCTGCTGCACAATCTCTGGCTGCTCGGAAATATTAAAATTCATTGGCCAATCGCCCCCGACACCGTTTGAAACACCCCACTCTCATGCCGCGCCTGCCCGACAAGGACAAGCGAGAAGAACCCGCAACTCTCCCCCGCAACGCAGTTTGACGCCAAAACGTGTTAAAACCGACAGTGTTTCAATCGGGCCTGCACAGAGGCTGCGGTTTCTTCGCTCCGTGCACGGTCAAGAATCTGCATAACCCGCATGCGCAGATCCGCATGTTGTGCCGCCAACTGGTCGGCGCCCGTGTAGGCCCAGGCACGCAGCATGGCCCGTTTAGAGGACAAGGCCCCGAACACCAGGCCCTGCGCCGCAGGCCGCAGTTGGCCTGAGAGGTCGAGCGCTGGCAGGATTTGCAGCATATGCAACTGCGTCGGCCAACGGGTTGAATGTGCCGCCGCGACCAATGCGGCGGAAATATCCGGCAAATCCTTGGCCCGTGTCCCGTTTTCCAGCGCATGTTTAAGCAACCATGTGGCGCCATCTGACAGGGCATCTTCGGCCACATAATCAACCAACAGGGGCAGATAATCTGCATCCGCCCCTGCCAGTTCCTCGTGCACTGCGGCTATCATCGCTTTGGATTTTCCATCCCAAGCATCAATGGCGGCGGCCAGCGCATCCTCAAATGGCCAGCCCTCTTCTCGCCACTCGCGCCAGTCACCCTGAGCAGCTCCCCGATCAGGCACCGAGTGATTTTCCCTCGCACATCTTCTTGATGTCACGGACAGTTTCAGGGTCAGCGTTCAGTGTGTCCTCAGCAATTGCACGGGCCTCGGCCACCACGTCGCCGTCAACGATCCGATCAATCAAGCCAAAACGCAGCGCCTCATCGGCCAAGATCTTCTGCCCGCCCATCAGGATCAGCTTGGTCCGTGCCGGACCAATCAACGCCGCCATACGTACAGGATCAGACGGCTGAGGCAGGTAGCCCAACTTCATCACTGGATAAAAAAACTTGGCCCCCGGTACCGCAATCCGCAGATCACAGGCCAACGCCATGCCATTCGCGCCCCCCGCCAGCGTGCCATTTAGCGCCGCGATCGTCAGCCCCGGCAGCGCCGCGATGGCACCAGACAGACGTTCCCATAAGGGGGACGTCGCCAGACCTGCCTTCGCCGCCTCAAGGTCGGCACCGGCGGAAAACACCTTACCCACACCAGTCAGGATCAACACCTGCACATCTCTGGCGCCCTCTGCGATCTCACACAAGCGTTCCAACATCTCCGCAGTCAGGGAATTGGCCTTGTCGGGACGGTTGATGGTCACAATGCGACAGCCACCCTGATCAATCACTTCGATCATTTTAAACAAGACCCACTGCTTTTCTGACTGTTTCATCCCGCAGGCTGACCTCCGTTCCGGTCAGATCGTCACCCGCTGGGCCACACATCCACATCAGACAGCGCGCCGGCCAGTCGGCGGGAATGTGATCGTCCCACGCCAGTTGTGCCACCGGGTTAATACCACTTTCCTTAATCTCGCGCTGCATCTGGGTGGCCACGGTGCCGGGCGACAGCCCCATGATGCGCACACCCTTACCGCGATATTCCAGATCGGCGCATTCGGTCAGCATTGCTGCGCCCGCCTTAGAGGAGCAATAAGCGCTCCACCCCTCCAAACCGCGATGGGCAGCCCCAGAGGAAATAGTGATGATCGTGCCGCCACCAGCGCCCACCATCTGCGGCAAGGCAGCGTGCATGCCGTTGAACACACCTTTGAGATTCACATCAATCACCGCGCCCCAGCCTTCAGGGCTGACATCGCCCAGCGCGCCGATGGGTTCGATCACCCCCGCGTTGTTGATCAGAATGTCGAGGGAACCGAACTGCGCCACCGCCTGTGCCACCGCGCCCTGCATATCGCCGTAAGAAGCCACATCGCCTGCCAAGGCCAGTGCACCAATCTCTTCGGCGATCTTGGCGATCCGTTCTCCACTGCGCGCAAGCATCACCACATTAGCGCCTTGTGCCGCAAATAAGCGGGAAGCCGCCTCACCAATCCCGCGCGACGCGCCAGTGATCAATACGGTCTTGTTATTGAAATCAGGCATCTTTACCTCCGTTACTGACCTCAAGTGGTAAACGGAACAAGCGTCGCGGTCTACCGTCCTGCGCCTTGACCCAACCCGCTTTAAGGCAGAAGCTATCGGAAAAATCATTTCCATACGGAAGGCAGAATTTTATGAAACGTACCCTCGCACGATCCTCGACCGCCATTGCTGCGCTGCTGATCGGCGCCCCCGCCGCCTTTGCCGACGTCACCCCGAAAGACGTCTGGGCCAACTGGATGCAACAGATGCAGGCCAATGACCTGACCGTGTCAGCAACGGAAACCATGCAGGGCAACGACCTGAAAATCTCCGATCTGAAAATGACCGGTGAGGTCCCCGAGATTGAGGACCAGCCTGCCTCCAACGTAGAAATCACCATGCCGGGATTAGAGTTGATCGATAACGGCGACGGCACCGTTGATATCAAAATGCCCAACAGTTTCCCCATGAACATTGCCTTCGAGGATGGCGAAGACAGCGGCAATGTCGTGATCAACTACAACTCCGCCGGGCTGAAAACCACCGCCTCCGGCGAGCCAGAGGCGGTCCAATACGACACTTCTGCCGCCTCGATCGAAATCGCTCTGGACAAACTGGTCTCGGAAGAGGGCGAACTTGACATCGGCACCGTCAAGGCAACACTTATCAACGTCAAAGGCAACACCTTGAGCATGGGCACCATGCTGCTGAAGTCAGAACAGACAATGACCGCCGAGCAGATGCTGATCACAGTGGATGCTATGGCGCCCGAGGGCCAAGCGGACGACTACGTGAAACTGAACGGCAGCCTGCGCAATGTGACCATCGGCGGGTCTTCTGCGATTCCGAAAGACGTGGACTACGAAGACATGTCCGCCGCGATGAAAAACGGCTTCGCGATTGAGGCGGAATTCAGCCACGCAGGTAGCGAAATGGATTTCGACATGTTGATGGATCAGGGCACACTTGTGGGCAACCAAAGTTCCGCCTCGGGCGAGTTTACCATGAGCTTTGATGCGGAAACCTTCCGCCTTGGCACTAAATCCAGCGATGCCAAAGCAACCGCAAAATCCGACGATCTGCCCTTCCCTGTTTCCTACAGCATGGGCGAAACCCTGTTTGATCTGGTGGTGCCGTTGGCGATGGACGACGCAGAGCAGAACGTGAAACTGGCGGTGACGTTGGCGGATTTCACCATGGATGATGCCCTGTGGAATCTGTTTGACCGCGATGCCCAGCTGCAGCGCGATCCGGCAACTGTCAGCTTTGACATCACCGGCAAAGTGAAGGTTCTGGCCGATCTCTTTGATAAGGAAACCCTGACCGAAGACGTCGCGCCCGGTGAACTGAGCGAAGTAACCCTCAACAACCTGACGGTCCGTGCCGCTGGCGCCGAACTAACCGGCGCGGGTGCCTTTACCTTTGACAACAGCGATCTGGTGACCTTCGGCGGCATGCCACGTCCCGAGGGCGCAATTGATCTGGCCCTGACCGGCGCGAACAAGTTGCTGGACACGCTGGTTGCAATGAACCTCGTGGGCCAGGATGACGTGATGGGCGCCCGCATGATGATGGGCATGTTCGCCGTGCCCGGTGAAGGTGAGGACAGCCTGAAATCCACCATCGAGGTGAACAGTGAAGGTCATGTTCTGGCCAACGGTATGCGCCTGCAATAAGGCCCTCTCCGCAGGAATAGAGACTGAATTGGCCGGGGTCATCCCCGGCCTTTCTCATTGTACGGCGATAACAGCCCACTGCACGAGACCAGATTGAAGTAATTCAAGATCACTGAAAAGGACGCCCGTCACGGTACCCTGGGGTGCAAAATTGGATGCAAAACTTGCGCAACGGCGGGCGGCGGTCTACCTCATGGGGATAAGAGATCCAAAGAGACAGACGACAAAGAGGCAGCCGATGACCCAATCCCTGAAAGAGCTGAGCCATGCCCTGCTGACAGCAGCCAAAGACGCAGGCGCCGATGCGGCGGATGCCATGGCGGTGGCGGGCACATCGATCAATATCGACGTGCGTGGTGGTGTGCTGGAACAGGCGGAACGCTCTGAGGGCACGGACATCGGATTGCGGGTTTTTGTGGGGCAGCGGCAGGCCAATGTCTCGGCCTCTGACACCCGTCCTGAAACACTGGCCGCGATGGCGGAACGTGCTGTTGCGATGGCGCGTGAGGCGCCAGAGGATCCTTATATCGGTCTGGCAGATCCCGATCAGCTGGCCCGTGACTGGGACACGGATGCGCTGGAACTGTATGACCCCACCCCTGAGCCAGACCCAGCGGCGCTGGAAGAGGACGCACGCCGCGCCGAAGCGGCCGCACGGGCCGTGAAAGGTGTGACGCAGGTGCAATCCAGTTCCGCCGCCTATGGCGCACGGGAGGTTTATCTGGCCGCCAGCAACGGCTTCGGCGGTGGATATATGCGCAGTGATCGCGCCACCAGCTGTGTAGCCATTGCCGGTACTGGCACTGGCATGGAACGTGACCACGATGGCGACATGCGCATTTTCCAAGCGGACCTGCGCAGTCCCGAAGATATTGGGGGAACCGCCGCACGCCGTTGTGTTGAACGTGTCGGCGCACGCAAGCCACAGACTGGCAGCTATCCCGTGTTGTTTGATGAACGGATTTCCTCATCGCTGATCGGCCACCTGTTGGCCGCTGCCAACGGCAGTGCGATTGCGCGAGGATCTTCGTGGCTCCTCGGCAAAGAAGGCACACAGGTACTACCCAAAGGCATCGATCTGCTAGAGGACCCGCATCGCCCGCGTACCTCAGGGTCGCGCCCCTTTGATGCCGAAGGTCTGGCGACCAACACGCGCAAGATTGTAGATGACGGCGTGCTGACCGGCTGGACGTTGGATCTGGCGACGGCGCGCAAACTACGTCTGCAATCTACCGGCAACGCAGTACGCGGCACATCAGCCCCGCCGGTGCCCAGCCCGTGGAATATTGCCCTGACCCAAGGCAGCGCAAGCCGTGACGACTTGCTGCAACAGATGGGCACCGGCCTGCTGGTCACCTCAATGATCGGATCAACGATCAACCCAAACACCGGTGACTATTCGCGCGGCGCCAGCGGGTTCTGGATTGAAAACGGTGAAGTGCAATATCCGGTGAACGAATGTACCATCGCTGGTAATTTACTGGACATGCTAGGGCGGATCATACCCGCCAATGACGCACGCGCGCACCTCAGCCGTGTTGTGCCATCCCTGCTGGTGGAGGGGATGACCCTTGCCGGCGCATGACCTTGACCTGCTGATCCACGCCGCCCGTTTAGCGGGCGAAACCGCGCTAACCTTTCACGGACCCGACGCAAAGTCATGGGAAAAACCCGGCGAACAGGGGCCAGTGACCGAAGCCGATTTGGCCGTCAACGCAGTCCTGGAACGCGAATTGCGAGGGGCCCGCCCCGATTACGGCTGGCTGTCAGAAGAAAGCGATGACAGCGCCGCGCGCCTGACACAGGAGCGTGTGTTCATCATCGACCCCATTGATGGCACTCGCAGCTTCATCGAAGGCTCCAAAAGCTGGGCGCATTCGATTGCCGTGGCTGAAGGTGGTCAGGTGACCGCCGCAGTTGTCTTCCTACCCGCCAAAAACAGGCTCTATGCCGCCGCAAAGGGTCTGGGGGCGACGCTCAACGGTGATCCGGTTCGGGTGACAGCACAATCCGGCCTGACCGGCGCCTCCGTCGTGGCGGCGAAACCAAACTACGCGCCCGAAAAGTGGGTGGATGGCGATGTACCTGACGTGCAACGCGTCTATCGCCCGTCGCTGGCCTACCGGCTCAGCCTTGTGGCGCAGGGGCGATTTGATGCGATGCTGACCTTACGCAACAGCTGGGAATGGGACATCGCCGCCGGAGCCCTGATCCTGACAGAGGCAGGCGCGACCGTAACCGACATGCACGGACAGGCACTGCAATTCAACAACCCACACCCGCAGGTCAAAGGCGTTGTTGCCGCTGGCCCGGCACTGCACGCAGATCTGACAGCGCGGCTGCTGTCCGCGCAAGGGTAAGGACCGCGCGATGCCTCGATCCCTCAGCCTGACCGCTTACATGGCACTGGCACGACGCGGCGCGGCGAGCCCGCAGAGCTTTGACCTCTCCCGCCCAGCGGGAGAGGTGATCTGGGCCCACGCCAACAGCCTGCAAAAGGCGGCCTCTCTGATACAGCTCTTTACCCTATTGGAAGTACAGCGCCCTGGCCTGCACCTGCTGCTGACCACCGCGCCGGGGCTCAGCCAGCCGGATCACCTCAAATCCAACATGTACTGGCAGGTGATCCCAGAAGATACCGCTGCGGATGTGACGCGGTTTCTGGACCATTGGCAGCCTGACCTATGCCTGTGGACCAGCGGTGATCTGCGCCCTGCTGCAATCGAGATGACTGCGCGGCGCAAAATACCACTGTTGCTGCTGGATGCGGAGGCCAGCGCGCTGGAAGATGCGCGATTCCGCTGGCTGCCGGATATGAGTCGCACACTGCTGCAGCGATTTGCCCGTATCATCGCGGTGGATGAAGCAGCCGCGCAACGGTTGGGCCGTATCGGCATCACCCGCAAGGCCGTGCGGGTTCTTGGCACTCTGCAGGAGGGCGGTGGCGCCCTAACCTGTGATGAGGCAACGCGCGAAGACCTAGCCAAACAGCTGGGCAACCGCCCCGTCTGGCTGGCCGCGATGGCACAGATGGATGAATTGGGCATGATAGGTCAGGCGCACAAAGCGGCACTGCGCCTGTCGCACCGCCAGTTGCTGATCCTTGTCCCCGACAATCCCGAAGACGGCTCACAGATGGCAGACCGTCTGCGCCGCTGGGGGTGGCGGTTGGCGATTTGGTCTGAAGGGCAGCAGCCCGATGAGGACACGCAAATCCTCTTGGCCGACACCTATGGCGAAATGGGCCTGTGGTATCGGCTAGCGCCTGTCACCTTCATGGGATCGTCGCTGGTACCGGGATTCGGCGGGCGTGACCCCTATGAACCAGCGGCACTTGGGTCAGCCATACTTTATGGTCCGAACGTGGGCCGTTACCTCAGCGCCTACAGCCGTTTTGTTGCGGCAGGCGCGGCGCGGATTGTAAAAGATGCAGACAGTCTGGCCAGTGCGCTGGCGACGCTGTCAGCGGCCGAACAGGTGGCGGCAATGGCGCATGCGGGCTGGGATGTCAGCTCTGCCGGGGCGGAAGTGACCGATGAGGTGATCGAGATGATCCACGACGCGCTTGATCTGGGGACACTTGATCAGGAAGGGGCAAGCTGATGCAGCCACCACGTTTCTGGGACAACGCCCCTGAGGCCGCAGGCATTCGCGCGACTTTCCTGGCTCCACTCGGTGCGCTTTATGCCCATCTGACCGCGCGACGTCTGGCCAAAGGCGACGCCTACCGCGCCAAAGTGCCAGTGATCTGTGTTGGCAACATCAACGCAGGCGGCACGGGCAAAACGCCGACAACAATCGCACTGTTGATGCAGTTGATGGGTATGGGGGTGAAACCCATCGTGGTCTCCCGCGGTTATGGCGGCAGCGAAAAAGGCCCGATCCTTGTCGATCCCATACGGCACACGGCATCAGAAGTCGGTGATGAACCGCTGTTGATGGCGGCCTTTGCCCCCGTGGTGGTCGCAAAATCCCGGGCTGAGGGCGCCAAACTGGCAGAGGCAGAAGGCGCCGATCTGATCGTGATGGATGACGGGTTTCAGAACCCCGACCTGCACAAAGATCTGTCGCTGATCGTGGTGGATGCCCACAAAGGGTTCGGTAACGCCCGTTGCCTGCCTGCGGGCCCTTTGCGTGAACCCGTGGACGCGGGGCTGGCCCGCGCGGATTTGGTCCTGTCCATCGGCGGGGCAGAGGCGCAGGCAGATTTCGCCGCCCGCTGGGGCAATGTGATCCGCAAGCACAAGCTGCCGCATCTGACCGGCGCGTTGGAACCGCTGCAGATGGGCATTGATTTCGCCGGCATGCAGGTTTTGGCATTCGCTGGTATCGGCCATCCAGAGAAGTTCTTTCGCACCCTTCGTGACCTTGGCGCTGATCTGGTACGGGCCGAAGGTCTGGACGATCACCAAACTCTGACACCTGCGCTGCTGGCTCGGCTGGAAAAGGAGGCAGCGCTGCGCGGCCTGCAAATGGTCACGACGGAAAAGGACGCCGTGCGCCTGCCAGAGCGTTTCCGCATGAAGGTGCTGACCGTACCTGTAAGATTGCAGATTGCAGAGCAGGATCGATTGCAGGCCGCACTGGATAGGGTGCTGCGGAGAGGCTGAGCACAACGATAGGTTCGCGCCCGAACCCGAAGGCGGGACTGTTCTGGGCAATCACTTCGCAGCAATCGGAGCGCTGCATAATTTTGACAAGCTTAAAATTCAGGCCCGCCCTGGGGGGCGGAGTCGGGCCCGAACCGGATCGCGTCGCGACCCGGAAAAGACTGCGCGATAAGGGACGCGCCTGACCCTGGGTGGGCGCATCAATTCGCTAGCACTCCTTCGATCGTGCACAATCCGAGATATCACATTCGTCTTGTCGGACGTCAGAAAAGCGCCCTCCCGTGGGGAGGGTCGGGCGCGGCCCGGGCTAACGCCCGTGCTAGTCCCTGAAATAAAGCGACACGCGCCTCAACTCACCCCACAATCACCTTCGTCCCGAAGGCAATCCGCCGTGACAGCGACAGTAGATGATCACGGCGAAAGGCGATGCAGCCCTCTGTCGGATAGTGCGGTCTACGCCATTGATGCAAGAAAATCGCCGATCCCTGCCCTGCCGTCGCATAGGGGTAATTCCAGTCAGTGAGCCACACCACATCATACAGAGGATCAGCACGACGCAGACGTTCGTGGCTGAAGCCATAAGGCGCGCGCACCTTCAGGTTATAGCTTTCATCGCCGCTGTCGTCCGACCACAGATCATTCGGCCCGATCGGCACCGCCCACTTGTTTGGCGCAGCAACCCGATCCGCGCGATACAGCATGCCCACAATCCGGTGCGTACCTACAGGTGTTGCGCCGTCGCCCTCGCGTTTATTGACGCACAGACCGCCCTTACCGATAGAACAGGGGTAATAGCGCCCTAGAAACCGCACCCCGCGCGGGGTCAGCACCAGATCCTGCGACGTCACAGCATATGCCCCGACTTTTGCGCCTTGGTAGCCAGATAATCGGTGTTGAACCGGTTTTCGCCTACCTTCAGCGGCACACGATCCACGACCTCAATCCCGTTCTTTTCCATCATCGCGATCTTGCGCGGGTTATTGGTCAACAGCCGCACCTTGGAAAAGCCCATCGACCGCAGCATCTTTGCGCCCAGTTTGAAATCGCGCTCATCATCTTCAAAGCCCAGACGGTGATTGGCCTCTACCGTGTCGAACCCCTGATCCTGCAAGGAATAAGCCCGCATCTTGTTGGCCAGACCAATGCCGCGCCCCTCTTGGTTGAGATAGAGGAGGACACCGGCCCCAGTCTCACCCATCTGCGCCAGCGCGCCACGCAGCTGCGGGCCGCAGTCACATTTCAGACTGCCAAGCACGTCGCCAGTGAAGCAGGCCGAATGCAGGCGCGCCAGAACCGGTTCATCCCGTGCGGGCGCGCCGACCTCAAAGGCGTAATGCTCTTCACCGCCATCTTCGGGGCGGTAGATGTGTAAACGTCCGGCCTCGCTTGCCTCCACCGGCAGGCGGGCGGCCACAACGGGATGCGGCTGCGGCGACGCCAGCAGAATGGGACCCGCCAGATCCGCAGGCACCGCGGTCAACAGGTTCGCAGCTGCAAAACCCGCCGGGTTGGCCTGATCAAGCAGCACCGCCGCAGGCAGCAGACGCGCGGATTTAGCCAGCGCAATCGCAACACGGTTCAGATCCGCCGC
Organism: Thalassobius sp. Cn5-15; assembly: GCF_022347685.1. Classification (GTDB taxonomy): domain Bacteria; phylum Pseudomonadota; class Alphaproteobacteria; order Rhodobacterales; family Rhodobacteraceae; genus Thalassobius. The sequence goes on along the minus strand of NZ_JAKRGF010000011.1, from coordinate 55,608 downwards.
ACCCTCGCGGCTGGTTTGCAGCGGACCTTTCATCGGGTTTGACAGATCATCAGCAGGATCGGCAATCGACTGCACCCAAGCGCAGGTCGCATCATCGGGAATCCTCACACGGGCCAGATCGCCGTCATAGGCACGCGCCTTCAGAGTTTCGGCACGTCGCGCCGTAATCGCCAGAATCGGTTGCCCGCCAAGGACGCGCAAATCGGCCAATCGTTGCGGATCAAGCGTTTCCGCAGCCATCATAATGGCGCCTTTGCCCCCAGACATCAGGACAACAGGCACGCCCATTCGCAGGTCTGCGCGGGCGCGGGCGATGATTTCTGTTACATTCGGGGCAAATGACATGGCCGATCTTCCCTATCTTGGAGGCTTGATTTAGCCGTTTTTGCAACAGATTGAAACAATCACGGCGACGAAAACACGTCCGCGTGAGACAGATGCAGCAAATCTTGTTCTGAGGCGCAGACCATCGCATGTCTAATAGCAAGACAACGGAGGACGAACGGAGGACCTCATGGCACAGTTAAAGAAAATCCTGTTAATTGATGACGATGAGGACCTGCGCGAAGCCCTCAGCGAACAGCTGATCATGACCGAAGACTTCGACGTCTTTGAAGGGGGCAATGGTGTTGAAGCCATGGCCAAGGTCAAAGAAGGCCTCTACGATCTCATCATTCTGGACGTTGGCCTGCCCGACACCGACGGGCGCGAGCTGTGCAAACTGATGCGCAAGCAGGGCGTGAAAAGCCCGATCCTGATGCTGACCGGACATGATTCGGATGCAGACACCATTCTGGGTCTGGACGCAGGCGCCAATGATTACGTCACCAAACCGTTCCGCTTCCCCGTGTTGCTGGCCCGCATCCGCGCCCAGCTACGTCAGCACGAGCAGAGCGAAGACGCGGTTTTCCAACTAGGCCCATATTCCTTCCGCCCGTCAATGAAGCTCTTGGTCACCGAAGACGATCGCAAGATTCGCCTGACCGAGAAAGAGACCAACATCCTCAAATACCTCTACCGTTCTGCAGATGGTGTGGTGCCGCGCGATGTGCTGCTGCATGAGGTCTGGGGCTACAACGCCGGCGTCACAACCCATACTTTGGAGACTCATATCTATCGTTTGCGCCAAAAAATTGAGCCAGACCCTACGAATGCGCGTCTTCTCATCACCGAATCCGGCGGCTATAAATTAGTAGCCTAAGTGTTTATCGGCGTTCTTGAATACCCAGTATCAATGGCACCTACCTCCCTCCAAGATTGCCATTGATCTGGTTGCCGCCGCGCAGCCGGCTTTCGCTGCGCACCTCCCTGTTGGACTAGCCCGGGCTCTGCCCGGGTTCTTTTTTATGCACTTGCAGCAAAAATAGCTTAGTGCCCCTGTAAGCACGATGCCTATTAACCCTTTGTTAAGAGGTGTCGGCGCAATTTGACTCAAAGTTGAAATATGGATTCTTGCGGAGTGGACAGCCGCGAGGGTCACAACCTTGCCTGAAAAATGCATATTACGAAGGGGACTCGAAATGCGCATTGCAAATGCTGCCCAGACAGAGGTGCCGCTGGCCGGTGCCCCTGCCCACGCGATCGCCGCTGCCACGACGACCGTCAAACTGGATGATCTTTACCGCCGCTATGGCAAACGAACGCTGGACCTGTGCCTGGCGGTTCTGATGCTGCCGACCCTGATTCCGATCATTGTCCTCCTGTGGCTTATGGTGCGTCTGGACGGTGGGCCGGGGTTCTTTGGCCACCGGCGGGTGGGGAAAAGTGGTATTGCGTTCAAATGCTGGAAAATCCGCACCATGGTCCCCGATGCAGAGGCGCAGTTGCAGGCCCATCTGGCCAAGAACCCCGCCGCCGCTGATGAATGGGCCCGCGATCATAAACTGACCGATGATCCGCGCATCAACAAGTTGGGGCAGTTCCTACGCAAAAGCAGTCTGGATGAGTTACCACAGATCTGGAATGTCCTGAAAGGCGAGATGAGTTTTGTCGGGCCGCGCCCGATCGTGATGGACGAACTGCCCAAATACGGTACCTACGCACCCTGTTACCTGGCCCAGAAACCCGGCATCACCGGATTGTGGCAGGTTTCAGGGCGCAACGACATTTCCTACGACGAACGAGTAGATCTGGACGTCTCCTACCTGACCGCCTGCGGCCCTCTAACCGACCTAAGGATCATCCTGAAAACCGGGCTGGCGGTCTTGCGACGCACAGGAAAATAAGACCGTTATACGAAGGCTGGCACGTTATACAGGCAAATTATACAGGCATCGCTGTCACGCATTTAGCGTGACAGCACCCGCAAACGGCTTTCAAACTCACCGCGATCCACATAACAGCCACGCAAATGGCGGCGGCCGGTATTGGGGTCAAACGCCTCACGCCCATGCAGGACACGGCGGTTGTCAAACACCGCCATTTCACCAGCCTGCAGCTTGAACATCACCAGATAGGCTGGATCACGGCTCATTTGCATAAACCGGCGGTACGCGCGGTAATAAGCGGGCATCTTTTCTGGCGCGATGTCCAGAATTCCCGCAATATGCGCGTTGAAGCAGATCTCCTTCAGGCTCCCGTCTTCGTCCAGTGTGATCACCTTCTTGCGCGACCGGATATCCGTGTCGCCATCGTGGAACCGAAATGGGACAGAAATAGTGGAGAGGAGATCAAACGCCGCTGGATCTTCGGCCCGCAGATCCTCTGCCACAGCAAACCCATCACTGAACAGCGACCCGCCGCCTGAGGCCTCATTCGCCAGGCAATGCAGGAACTGAAACCCGGGCGGCAGTTCCTGATTGGTCAGGTCCGTGTGCAACGGCAAGGCGATGGGCGTATAGGCAAGGTTGTTAGGATTAGGCTTTGATTTCACCTCAAACGTGACGCCAAAGTTGGTTTCGCGCAGGAACCCGATCCGCTGCGCCACTTCAATGCCCGCATCTGGATCGTCCGGCAGCCCTTCAACCAGCGACAACCCACTACACTGGGTGGCCACCAGCCAATCGCGCAAGGCATCGTCAGACGATAAAATATCCGCTGCGGTCAGCCGTGGCACCGCATCGGCGACCATATCCGCGCGCCAGCACTGAATGCCGGTACGGGCTGGATCGGCCAGCGCATGGCCGGGACGATGCGCAGCCAGCCAGTCAAGCGGATAGCGCGTTGTCACATCATCCTCAAACCGCAGCGCCAGCGCATCGCCATTCACACCCGCTTCGACAACGGCAATATCCAGCGAAATCTCCGTCAGATCCGCAACCCGTTCGTGGGTGTCGGGATGAAATCCGGCCGGATCGTTGTCGCGCAGCCAGAGGAAGGGATAGGTGCCAATCGCACCATCATCAAAGGTCAGGGTAACGGCACCGGTGTCGGCGCATAGCTGTACCTGCGTCATGGGAAAACTCCATCCATGTGGGAAAACTGTTGGAAAGGTAGAGACGAACACCGCCCTCAGGCGGCACGCGCCTTGGGCGGCGGCCACCAATCATGAACTTTCTTGTAGGGGTGCCCCGGACGGCGCCCGATCACAACAGCCACGCTGATCCCTTTCACGGATTAGTCCCCTTAGGCTGATGCAAAACCTGTCCGGCTGGCAAGGAAAAACTCAGCAACCGCCCGCTGTTCACGTCGCCCCCTGTTCATGACGCTATTGCAGTGCTACCCCTATCCGCGAACCATGAATTGGAGCCGCCCATGTCCTTCACCCTTGCCACCTGGAACATCAACTCGGTCCGCCTGCGTGAACCGATTGTCTGCAAACTGATGGCAGAGGAAGGGCCTGATGTCCTCTGTCTGCAAGAATGCAAAAGTCCGGTGGACAAAATCCCGATGGAGGCATTTCGTGAGCTGGGTTACAGCCACATGATTGCGCGCGGGCAGAAGGGCTACAACGGCGTCGCCATCCTGTCAAAGCTCCCCATAGAGGAAGCTGGCAGTGAGGATTTCGCCGACCTAGATCACGCACGCCACATTGCTGGACGGCTGGAAAACGGGGTGACGATCCACAATTTCTATGTTCCCGCAGGCGGCGACAAACCAGATCGCGAGATCAATGAGAAGTTCGGCCAGAAACTGGACTATCTGACAGAGATGCGTGATTTCTTTGTCGCCAATAAGCCGGAAAAATCCATTCTGGTCGGCGATCTGAACATCGCCCCACGAGAAGATGACGTTTGGGATCACAAGAAGCTGCTGAAAATCGTTAGCCACACACCGGTTGAGGTTGATCACCTGACGCAAGTGATGCAGGCAGGCGATTGGGTCGATGTGACCCGTCAGGATATTCCCGAAGGCCTGCTCTACAGTTGGTGGTCCTACCGTGCCCGCGACTGGGACGCCGCAGACAAAGGCCGCCGCTTGGATCACGTCTGGGCCACCCCCGACATTGCCCCAGCCGCCCACAGCAGCCGCGTGTTGCGCGACGCACGGGGCTGGGAAAAGCCATCCGATCACGCGCCGGTCTTTGCGACCTTTGACGTGTGATCCGCGCAACTTTTGATTGTTGAAAAGCCCACCTCTTGCTAGCATATCACCGGCGAGGGGGCGTGGAATGATCGAAACAAAAGCTGCTTATGAACGGGCTGTCGACCTAATCGAGATGGCCCATTCAGAAGGCTGGGAAGAACTGACTTTCCCGCGTGAGACCTTTGAAACTCTAACAGAGCTTCCTCATTCAATCGCTAAAGCTGTGTCGCTTAAACGGTTGGATATCAGCCAGACCTCAGTGTTTAGACTACCTAGGCTGGGAAAATTGCAAAATCTTGAACAGCTTGATGCCAGCACGGGCTACATCGAAGACGTTAGTTCAGCTGAATTCCCTGCCGGTCTTAAAAAAATTTGGCTCAATAACAACGCCGCCCTGCAAAACATCGATAGCCTTTCGCAGTGTGGTCTTTTGGAAGGCATAGATCTCGACAATACATCTGTCACGAACATCTTCGCATTGTTCGGTCTTACGCACCTAAAAACGCTGCGCCTGCAAAACACACTCGTTAGGGACTTAGGCATAATAGACCTACTTCGTAATCTTGTTCGCCTTGATATCTCAGGCTCCGATGTTTTGGATCTGCGCCCACTTCTGACCTTACTGCAATTGGCCGAGAATCCCAGTGGACCTGGACTGACCTTTGAGAATTGTGCTGCCGCGCGAAATGATTCCCGAATTGCTGAAATCGCCGCCATCCCAGACGCGACAAAACGCGCCGAAACGTTGTTCCATTACCTTGGGTGGCATGATCCTCGGGGCACCAGCAGCTCGACGCCCCCAATTCCTTCACGTCGTCCGGCTCCGCTTGAGACAGAGATTGTTGAAGGTCACATGGTGCGGGCAGGCGGTGTGGATCTACCCCTTCCTGACGCGATGCAACGGGCTGAAAGGGGTTGGCAGGCGCTACGGACTTATACAGATAGCTTTGCCACCAGTTTCAGCATCGACAACTACGCGCCGCTGCCTGGCATATTAAAAGCCTTTCAAAACGCGCTGGGGGATACGTTCGATCCAAACAATCAGGTTTCCATCGGCGTCTTTGGCAGCCGCGTGGTCAGCCTGTCCCAAAATGACGATTTCCTACACTGCCTGCCCACCGGCGCGGATACCGATTTGCAGGGGCTCGCGGCGCAGATTGCCCTCTACGTGGACCGCTTCCCAGATTGGGGCACCTATCAGGCCGAAGCCTCTACCTCCCCTGCCGCGATGGAACGGGTCGCTGAAGAAAAAGCGGCCTTCACCGATCTAAGCGTCAGCCTATCAAAGAGCGCGGAAACCAACCGGGACGTGGCCGAAGAGTTTGCAAATGAACTGAACATTGCCATCGGCCCCGAAGGGGATGAAGAAAGCGCGACTGCTCTCGTCGCTTCGACGCGTGAAACACTGCGCACACTGGGTGAAGATGCCATCAATAGGATCAAAAAAGGCCAGATCATCCGCGACAGCGTGGCGGGCATGGATGAGGTTGCAGATGGCGAATGGGCCAAATTGAAATTCTGGGCGGGCGGCTGGACGCTGGTTCTGTTGCAGCGAAATGAACAACCGCTGCGCCGCCTGGCCGTCCGCTTTCCTGAACGCCTGGGCTGGATTGCTCCGGTGTTGGACTACCTCTGCAGCCAACCTGACGATCAGGATACTCAGGGCACGATCTGATCGCCCCTTGAGACACAAGAGTTATACGTCCATATAAAGTACAACACGAATTTAGCCGGGATAGCACCATGCTGGAACTTGGACAAAACACAGCCCCTGCGGGCGATCTGATCTATGACGTGACCGAAGCCAACTTTATGGCCGACGTGATTGAGGCCTCGAACGAGGTGCCGGTGATCGTTGATTTCTGGGCAACGTGGTGTGGTCCCTGCAAAACCCTGATCCCGATGCTGGAGGCCACGGTTACCAAAGCCAAAGGTGCGGTGAAACTGGCCAAGATCGACGTAGATCAGAACCAGCAATTGGCCGCCGCATTGGCACAGCAGGGCCTGCCGCTGCAGTCGGTGCCTACAGTTGTCGCCTTTGTCAAAAGACGCCCGATCGACATGTTCCAAGGTGCCGTGCCGCAATCGCAGCTGGATGCCTTCATCACCAAAGCGATCGAAGCAGGTGGCGGAGATGCTTCTGGCGGGCTGGACGACGCACTGGCTGCGGCAGAGGAAATGCTGGCTGATGGTGCGTTTGAAGATGCCGCGCAGATCTTTGCCGCTGTGATCGACGAAGATCCGGCTAACGCGAGCGCCTACGCAGGCATGGCGCGGTGCCAGATCACAGCAGGTGAGCTGGATCAGGCAGAGGCCGTGCTGAACGGTGTGCCCGTCGAGATTTCGACAGCGGCCCCGATTGAGGCGGCTTTTGCACAGCTGGAATTGGCCCGTCAGGCGGCAAACTCTGGCCCGCTGGATGAATTGAAGGCCGCGCTGACAGCAGATGAGAACAACCATCAGGCCCGTTTCGATCTGGCGCAAGCCTTGCACGCCGCCGGTCAGATAGAAGAGGCTGTAGACCACCTTCTGGACCTGTTCAAACGCGATCGTGAATGGAACGACGGTGCCGCGAAACAGCAGCTGTTTACCATTTTCGACGCGCTGCCCGGCAACGATCCGGTGGTTTTGAACGGCCGCCGCAAGTTGAGCTCGCTCATATTTGCCTGAGTCGTTTTGCGGCCTATCTAGACGCGCATGACACCCAAGACCACTCTTCCAAACACGTTACCTGTGTTTCCCTTGCCCGGGGCACTGTTGTTGCCTCGGGCTCGACTTCCGCTGCATATCTTTGAGCCGCGCTATGTCGCGATGCTAGAGGCATGCCTTGCCAGTCCGACGCGGCTGATCGGCATGGTGCAACCCTGTCAGCAGCGTCCTGCAGACAACACCGGCATGACACCGCCCCGCCTGCACCAAATTGGCTGTGCAGGACGCATCACCCAGTTTTCCGAGACAGAGGATGGGCGGTATATGATTACCCTGTCGGGCGTGTCCCGGTTCCGCGTGCGCGAAGAGTTGCGCTGCGACACCCCTTACCGTCAAGCGCAGGTATGCTGGGACAGCTTCGCCAAGGATCAGGGGCCAGAAGAGCACGACAGCCGCTTCAACCGACCTGACTTCCTCACCCTCCTGGAACGCTATCTGGTACAGATGGGTCTGGATACCGATTGGGGCAGCCTGGATCAGGCGGATGATGAATTGCTGATCAACTCGCTGGCGATGATTCTAGATTTCGCGCCAGAGGACAAACAGGCCCTCCTTGAGGCGCCCAGCCTGTCAACACGGCGTGAAACTCTTGTCACCCTGATCGAATTTGCGCTACGCGGTGGCCAGGACGAAGAAATCCTTCAATGAGGCCTATAATGAGTGACGACACCAACAGCTTTGACCGCCGCATGCTAGAGGCGTTGATCTGCCCCGTAACCCACGGCCGGCTGGATTACGATGTTGAGACGCAAGAGCTGATCTCCAAACCCGCCAATCTGGCCTTCCCGATCCGCAATGGCATTCCGATCATGCTAGTGGACGAGGCGCGCACGCTCGACTGAATGACAGGCCGCATATGACAGGCTGCATATGACCGGCCGAAAGCGGGATTGATCCCTTCCCCCATCCTCGCAATCGGGCTAAAGGGGATGGGAACAAAGGGGACGCCCACATGAGCATGAATTCTTTCGGTCATCTTTTCCGTGTCACCACCTGGGGCGAAAGCCACGGGCCAGCGCTGGGTGCCACTGTGGACGGCTGCCCGCCAGAGGTGCCCGTGACCCCCGAAATGCTACAGGTTTGGCTAGACAAACGCCGTCCCGGTCAGAACAAAAACACCACCCAGCGGAATGAGCCCGATGCGGTGAAAATCCTGTCTGGCGTATTTGAGGGCAAAACCACCGGCACGCCGGTGCAACTGATGATCGAGAACACCGATCAACGCTCGAAGGATTATGGCGACATCGCCCAGACGTTCCGCCCCGGTCATGCGGACATCACCTATCACCAGAAATATGGCAACCGCGACTATCGCGGCGGCGGACGCTCGTCTGCCCGTGAAACGGCAGCGCGTGTGGCAGCGGGCGGTCTGGCCCGCGAGGCAATCAAAGCGATCGTTCCCGGGCTGGAGATCAAGGGCTACATGACCCAGATGGGCGATCTTGAGATTGACCGCGACCAGTTCGATTGGGACGCGATTGATCAGAACGATTTCTGGATCCCCCAAGGTGCAGATGACGCCCAGAAATGGGAAGATTATCTGCAGCAACTGCGTAAGGATCACGACAGCGTCGGCGCAGTGATCGAAGTGGTCGCGCGTGGCATGCCTGCTGGTATCGGCGCCCCGATCTACAACAAACTGGACACCGATCTGGCTGCAGCGATGATGTCGATCAACGCCGTGAAAGGTGTTGAGATCGGCGAAGGCATGGCCGCCGCCCGCCTAAAAGGTACCGAAAACGCGGATGAGATCTATATGGGCAACGATGGCCAGCCGCGCTATTCGTCCAACCATGCAGGTGGCATTCTGGGTGGAATTTCCACCGGACAGGACGTTGTGGTCCGCTTTGCGGTGAAACCGACATCGTCCATCCTGACCCCACGCCAGTCAATTCGCAAGGACGGCACCCCGATTGAGGTGGTGACCAAAGGTCGCCATGACCCCTGTGTGGGCATCCGCGCGGTGCCGGTAGCAGAGGCAATGATGGCCTGTGTAATCCTAGACCATCTGCTGCTGCACCGCGGCCAGATCGGCGAAAACCGCGGCCAGATTGGCTGATGGAGGCGCTGCGCCAATCCCTGCGCGCCATCGCGGCGGCAGAGATGGCACAGGACAGCGCCCATGATCTGGCCCATCTGGATCGGGTCTGGACCACCTGTGAACGTATCGCCGCGGCTGAAGGTGGCGATCTGCGGATCCTATTGGCCGGTGCCTACCTGCATGATCTGGTGAACCTACCCAAAGATGCGCCGAACCGCGCCGCCGCCTCTAGCCTTGCCGCAGAGGCAGCAGCGCCACATTTGGTCGCGCTAGGCTACAGCGCGGCAGAGGTCGCGAGGACACAGCATGCAATCTGCGCCCATAGCTTTTCCGCTGGAATAGAGCCTGAAAGTGAAGAAGCGCAGATCCTGCGTGATGCGGATCGGCTGGACGCAATCGGCGCGATCGGGCTGGCGCGATGCTTTGCCGTGTCGGGCAGTTTAGGCCGCCCACTTTATGCCGCCGATGATCCCTTTGCCCGCACGCGGCCACTGGATGATGGCACCCAGACGCTCGATCATTTCGCGGTGAAACTCTTGCGTTTGGGCGATGGGATGCTGACCCAAACCGGTCAACAGATTGCCGCAGAACGGATCGCTGTTCTAGAACGCTACCTGCGCGATCTAGCGGCAGAAATGGGGCATTCCGCGCCAGAACATTGGTTCAGCCGCTAAACTGGTTTCTGCTTCGACAGCTGCACCGCCAGAATGCCCGCCGCGATCACCACCACGCCCACTACATCGGTCACGCCCAGGCGTTCCCCCAACAGCACCGCAGCGATAGCGACACCAAAGAACGGGTTTAGGAAATGGAAGGTCGCCGCCTTGACCGCGCCGATGCGGTTAACCAGCGTGAACCACACCCAAGTGGCCGCCAACCCCGGCACCAGCGTGGTATAGGCAAAGGCCACAAGCAACTGCCAGCTCCACGTCACCTCCAGCGGTTCAAACAGCGCCGAAGGCACCGCCAAAACCACAGATCCAATCAACATCTGTAAACCGACAATCATCATCACGTTGCCACCAGATGACGCCCCACGCACCGCCAGTGTCGCCACAGTCAGCGCCGCCGCCGCAATGAAGCATAGCGCGACACCCAACAGGTCCACACCGGCGCCAATACGCGCCCCCATAATCAGCACCACGCCAATGATGCCCAGAGCCAGCCCCGCCAGAGCCAGCGGCGACAGCCGGTCACGAAACACCACAAACCCGGCTATCGCCACCATCAGCGGCATGGTCGACGCGATGATCGAAGCAAGCGAAGCCTCCACCCATTGCATGGCCACAAAATTCAGACCCAGATAAAGCGCGTTCTGACAGATGCCGAAAATCACCGTCGCTCGCCATTGCGCAGATGTCAGGCGAAACGACTGCCCCAGCATCCGTGCGATCATCACGCCCAAAAGGCCGGACACCAAAAACCGCAGCGATAGGGAGGCAAGGGGCGGTGCATACTCCACAATCACCCGCGCTGAGGTGAAAGCGGAAGACCACATAAAAGCGAAGGCCAACCCCAACCCGATTGCACCTGCATTCATGCCCTGACTTGCTTTCATATCATCACTCCCTTCATTCCGGCTAACACGTGCATGGCGCCGCAGACAAGCCGGAGAAACACGATCAGCCAGACCCAGACGTGGCGGTGGGATCAAACAAAAAGGGCCGCCCATAGGCGACCCTTTCCGTATTCCGATCCGTTCGATGACGGATGCGAACTTAGGCGTTCACGCTGTCTTTCAGCGCTTTCGCGATGGTCATTTTCACAACCTTGTCCGCTTCTTTCTTGATCTGCTCACCGGTGGCAGGGTTGCGCACCATACGCTCGGGGCGTTCGCGGCAGTAAATTTTGCCGATGCCGGGCAGGGTCACGGCGCCGCCACCCGATACTTCTTTAGTAATGATCGACACAACTGCGTCCAGTGCGGCGCTTGCGGTTTTCTTTTCCGCGCCCATTTCCTCGGCCAGAGCTGCGACCAGCTGAGTTTTGGTCATCGGTTTTGCCATTTTTTAGGTCTCCTTAATTCGCCCGATCACTTGGGCCTCATCGCGCATAGTTAACGGTATCTGGCGTATAAACACAACGGATTGTGATCTGCAAGCACACCGAAACAAGTAAAAAACACTGGTTAATGGGCACTAGAGGAACGCAGTCTCATCGAAACTGCGCAGTTTCCGGCTGTGAATACGTTCCAACGGCATCTCCCTTAGCCTTTCCATTGCCCGAATGCCAATAAGCAAATGACGCGAAACCTGTGTTTTATAGAAGTCGGAGGCCATTCCAGGCAGTTTCAACTCGCCATGTAGCGGTTTATCGCTGACGCACAGCAAGGTGCCGTAGGGCACTCGGAATCTAAACCCGTTTGCGGCGATGGTCGCGCTCTCCATATCGAGTGCAATGGCACGCGATTGGCTGAGCCGTTGCACAGGCCCGGACTGATCGCGCAGTTCCCAGTTGCGGTTGTCCAGACTGGCCACCGTGCCGGTGCGCATCACCCGTTTCAGGTCATAGCCACGCAACTGGGTTTCTGCGGCCACCGCATCCTCCATCGCGATCTGGATTTCCGCCAGCGCAGGGATCGGCACCCAGACGGGCAGATCGTCATCCAACACCTTGTCCTCGCGCAGGTAGGCGTGAGCCAGCACGAAATCCCCAAGGCTCTGACTGGACCGTAGGCCTGCGCAGTGGCCCACCATGATCCAGGCATGGGGGCGCAGAACGGCGATATGATCGGTGGCGGTTTTGGCGTTTGACGGGCCGACCCCGATATTGACCAACGTGATGCCTGATCCATCTGCCCGCTTCAGGTGATAGGTGGGCATCTGCGGCATCTTCTCAGTTGCTGGCAACGGCTGATCCGCAGCGGTAATTTCGACGTTGCCGGTCGCGACGAACGAGGTGTAGCCGCTATCAGGATCGGCCAGCATCTGGCGCGCATAGCCCTCAAATTCCGCAACGTAGAACTGATAGTTGGTGAACAACACGTGATTTTGGAAATGCTCTGGATCCGTGGCGGTATAATGACTGAGGCGGGCCAGCGAATAATCTACCCGCTGCGCGCTGAACGGGCCCAGCGGCAGTGTGCCACAATCGGGCACCTGATAGGTGCCGTTCACAATGTCATCGTTGGTCGTCGCCAGGTCTGGCACATCAAACACATCGCGCAGAACAAAGCTGCCCGCGCCTTCCTGTGGCACCGTCATATCGTCCTGCCCCGCGACGGCAAAATGCACCGGGATCGGAGTATCAGACAGGCCAACCTGAACATCGACCCCGTGGTTCTTGATCAAGAGCGCGATCTGCTGGCGCAGATAGTTGCGGAACAAATCCGGTCGCGTGATCGTCGCCGCAAAGGTGCCGGGTTGCGCCAGATGGCCGAAACTTAACCGACTGTCCACCTTGGCATGCGTGGTGGTGGTGATCCGCACCTCTGGATAATAGGCACGGTAACGACGATCCGCGTCACAAACGGCCATCACATCGCGGAACTTCTCGATCAAGAAGGCGGTTGATCCGTGATACAGCGCCTCCAGACGCGCAACGGCGGCTGCGGGGTCAGAAAAACGCTCTGCCTCGGGCAGAACAGGGGTTTCGATCAGGTGATCTGGAATATCTTGGGGCATTATGTGTTCCCTTTTTCCCCGACGTTGGCATGGCCAACAGATGGCCGCAAGCAGAGGCAGCCAGAAACTAGACCTCACGTTAAATCTCTTTGGTATGGCGGCCTTTCGCAGAACAGCAAAAATTGTCATCTTGGTCGCGATTTCTCTGACCTGCGGGCCTATTTGACCATGGACTATGACCTCTCCCGCTTCATTGCCGCGCAGGAGCGCAGCTATGCCTCCGCCGAGCGTGAAATCAGCGAAGGCCGCAAGACCAGCCATTGGGCGTGGTACATCTATCCGCAATTGGTAGGGCTAGGACGATCTGACACCGCGCTGCACTACGGGATCGAGTCGCTGGCAGAGGCCAAAGCCTACCTTGACCATCCCGTACTGGGGCCAAGATTGCTACATATGATGGAACTGATGCTGCAACACCTCGACCAGCCTGCGGACATGATCCTTGGCCCTGTGGATGCGCTGAAGCTGCGCAGCTGCGCGACGCTGTTTTCCCATATCGCCGATGCACCACCGGTCTTTGCACAGGTCGTAGAGATGTTTTATGACGGCATGAGATGCGAGGTGACAGAGGCGCTATTGCGAAAAACGCCGCAGACCTAAACCACCTGCCCCATCCTACCTGAGAGGCCCCTATGACCAAGACCCTGCTTTCTTTCGGCCACGGCTATTCTGCGGCGGCGCTGGCTGATCTACTGGTGCCACTGGGATGGCGGGTGATCGGTACCACGCGCAAGGCGGAAAAATGCGACACCTTGCGCGCTGCGGGTGTTGAACCGGTGCTGTGGGATGAGGCCCTGAACGATCATATCGCAGCCGCCAGCCACCTCCTGATCTCCGCCGGCCCCAATGCCGAAGGCGATCCAATTCTGAACCGCTACGCCGCACAGATCCAGAACCATACGGAACAGTATCGTTGGGTCGGCTACCTCTCGACCACAGGGGTTTATGGAGATCATCAAGGCGGTTGGGTGGATGAAACAACACCGCTCAGTCCCTCGACCAAACGCGGACAATTGCGGGTAGAGGCGGAGGCGGCTTGGCAGGCGATCCCTGATCTGCCGCTGCATATCTTCCGCCTTGCGGGCATTTATGGCCCCGGACGCGGCCCCTTTGCCAAGGTGCGCAATGGCACGGCGCGGCGCATCATCAAGCCAGGTCAGGTGTTCAGCCGCATCCATGTGGAAGATATTGCGCAGATCCTGCTGGCATCAATCAACCACCCCAATCCGGGGGCGATCTACAACATGTGTGACAATGATCCCGCCCCGCCAGAGGATGTGATTGCCCATGCAGCAGAGCTGTTAAATCTGCCGGTGCCAGAAGCAGTGGATTATGAAACCGCCGAAATGACGCCAATGGCGCGCAGTTTCTATGCCGAGTCAAAGCGCGTGCGGAACGACCGGATCAAGAATGAGCTGGGTGTGACGCTGAAATACCCCGATTATCGCAGCGGACTAGCCGCACTATTGGCCGCAGAAACCACAGGACACTAGCACAGCAGGCTGCGCACCTTGGCGACAATCGCGGCAGCGTCCAGACCGGCTATTTCATACATCGCCTGCGGGCTGGCCTGATCAATGAACTGATCGGGCAAAGTCATGGCACGAAACTTCAGCCCGTGATCCAACAGGCCTGCATCTGTCAGGAACTGTGTGACATGGCTGCCGAAACCGCCAACAGCGCCTTCCTCAATGGTAATCAGCGCCTCATGGTTGGTGGCCAGATCACGGATCAGTTCCTCATCCAGAGGCTTGGCAAAGCGAGCATCGGCCACGGTGGGTGTGATGCCCTCTCGCACCAATGCTTTGGTCGCCTGTAACACCTCGGCGAGTCGGGTTCCGAAAGACAGGATCGCCACACGGGCACCTGATTGGATCACGCGACCTTTGCCGATCTCCAGCACCTCTGTCTCAGCCGGTAGCGCAATGCCTGTACCTTCTCCGCGTGGATAGCGGACAGCGATGGGGCCAGCGTCATGCAGGGCGGCGGTGGCAACCATATGCATCAGCTCCGCCTCATCGGCGGCCGCCATCACCACCATGCCCGGCAGATTGGTGACGAATGAAATGTCGAAACTGCCCGCATGAGTCGCCCCATCGGCGCCCACCAGACCGGCGCGATCAATGACGAAACGTACAGGCAGCCCCTGCACCGCCACGTCATGCACCAACTGATCATAGCCACGCTGCAAGAAGGTCGAATAAAGCGCGCAGAACGGCCGCAACCCCGCCGCTGCCTGACCAGCCGCGAAAGTGACCGCATGCTGTTCGGCAATGCCAACATCAAAACAGCGATCCGGATAGGCAGCCGCGAACTGCGCCAAACCGGTGCCATCAGGCATTGCAGCGGTCACCGCGGTGATGCGCGGATCCTGTGCTGCAACACGCAACAATGCATCGGCAAAGACGCTGGTATAACTGGGCGCACGGGCCTGCGATTTCTGCTGCGATCCGGTGGGCACATGGAATTTCGCCGTGGCATGCCCTTTGTCGCTGGCAGCCTCTGCCGGAGGATAACCCTTACCCTTATGCGTATGGACATGGATCAACACGGGGCCTGCCGCCTCTGCCCGCTGCTGGCGCAAGACCGACAACAGCTTGGGCAGATCGTGCCCGTCTACCGGCCCGACATATTCAAGGCCAAAGCCCTCAAACAACCCGCTACCCTCAGCGCTATCCTGCGCCAGATCCTTCAGATGCTGCGCCAATGCGCCCACAGGTGGGGCGATGGACATATCGTTGTCGTTGAGGATCACAAACAGGCGTTTGCCCAAAGCGCCTGCGTTGTTGAGTGCCTCAAACGCCATACCCGCAGACATCGCACCATCACCGATCACTGCAATCACATCGCCTACATCCTCTACTCCCAGATCACGGGCAGTGGCAAAACCAAGACCGGCCGAGATTGAGGTAGAGCTGTGCCCAGCACCAAAGGGATCAAAATCAGACTCTGCCCGTTTGGTGAATCCTGATAACCCACCCTGCTGACGTAGAGTGCGGATGCGGTCGCGACGCCCCGTGAGGATCTTATGTGGGTAGCATTGATGGCTAACGTCCCAGATCAGGCGATCCTTAGGCGTGTCAAAAACCGCATGCAGCGCCACGGTCAGCTCCACCACCCCAAGGCCCGCGCCCAAATGGCCGCCAGTTTCCGACACCGCGGAAATGGTTTCCAAACGTAGCTCATCTGCGATCTGGCGCAGATCCTTGTCACTGCGACCACGCAGATCCGCAGGCACCTGCACCTGATCCAAAAATGGCGTTTCCGGTCTGTCTGACATGAGGCCGCTCCGGCGGATTTTCAGCTGTGACGCGAGACGACAAAGCGCGCGACCTGGCGCAGCGCTTCTGCCTCTGGCCCGTAAGACTCTAGCGCAGCTTCGGCCTCTGTCACCAGATCGGTGGCCCGTTGCTTCGCAGCCTCTAGCCCAAGCAGGGACACAAAGGTCGCTTTGCCCGCATCGGCATCTTTGCCCACGGCCTTGCCCACGGTATCCGCATCGCCTTCGACGTCCAGCACATCATCCCAGATCTGGAACGCCAGACCAAGCTTTTGCGCATAGATGGACAGCGCAGCTGGATCCGCCCCGGCCAAAATCGCACCTGCAATGGCAGACCATTCAATCAGCGCACCGGTTTTACCCGCCTGCAATTCAGTAATCTGTTCCAACGTCAGCGGCTGATCTGCGGTTTCGGCGGCAATATCCAGCGCCTGCCCCTTGACCATCCCTGCCGCTCCCGATGCCCGTGCCAGCGTTAGCACCAGTTCAGCCCGCACAACAGGATCAGGAGACACCTCAGAGCGCGCCAGCAATTCAAACGCCAGCGTCTGCAGCGCATCGCCGGCCAGAACGGCAGTGGCCTGATCCCATTTCACATGCACTGTGGGCAGACCACGGCGCATGTCGTCATCATCCATGCAGGGCAGATCGTCATGCACCAACGAATAGGCATGCAACGCCTCAACCGCCGCCGCGGCCCAGATCGCCTGATCCGGCGAAATGTTGTGCAAACGCGCACTTTCTAACACCAGAAAGGCGCGCAACCGCTTACCGCCTGCACTAGCGTAGCGCATCGCCTGCACCACCGGCAGATCATCCAGTTCGCACAAAACGTGGTCCAGATGCGCCTGCACATGTGATGCGGCGTCTTTCAAACGGGTGTCAAACACGTCTTAGAGACCTTCGATCGGCTTCAGGCCGTTGGGTTGGCCGTTACCATCCAGCGTGATAGCGGCAACCTTTTCCTCAGCCTCTTTCAGCTTGTCTTCGCAACGCTTCTTCAGCTCTGCACCACGCTGATAAAGGCTAATAGATTCTTCCAGCGCAACGTCGCCGCGCTCCAGACGGGTGACAACGCTTTCCAGCTCTTGCATCGCCTGTTCAAAGCTCATTTCTGCAACCGGTGTTTCACTCATCGGGCTGTCTCCCTCGCATCTGATCATTCGCTGCTGTCAGACCATATCTACAGCGCAGAGTCGAGATCGCACCGCGCCCAATCAAACCAATAGCCTGATCAATCTGGCGCCAGCATATAGCCCGCGCCGCGCACGGTTTGCAGATAACGCGGCTGCTTGGGATCGTTTTCCAGCTTGCGCCGCAAACGGGTGATCTGCACGTCTACAGCGCGTTCCTGCGCCTGTCCGCGGTCGCGCCCCAGATCCTCCACCAGTTTGGCACGACTGATCGGTTCCCCCGGCAGAGCGGAGAAGATTTTCATCAGCTGACTTTCGGTGGCGGTCAGGCGGACCATTTCATCGCCCTGCCACAACTCGCCCCGATCAATGTCATAACGTACAGCGCCCAAATTCAGCACACGCGGCACCTCATCCTGTGCCTCCGGCTCTGGCATCCGGCGCAGGATCGCGTTGATGCGCAACAACAGCTCTTTGGGTTCAAACGGTTTCGCCAGATAATCATCTGCGCCCGCCTCCAGACCGGCGATGCGATCAGTTGCTTCGCCCTTGGCCGTCAGCAGCAAAATCGGCGTCGCCATGGTTTCGCGCAACTCCCGCGTCAGGGCCACGCCATCTTCGCCCGGCATCATCACATCCATGACGATCATGTCAAAATCCAGCCCCGACAACAGGCGTCGCGCATGGGAGGCATCCCGCGCTGCTGACACGAGGAAGCCATTACGCATCAAAAACTTCTGCAACAGGGTACGGATGCGTTCATCGTCATCGACAATCAAAAGGTGTGCATCGACATCAATCATTGGCCAGCCTCCCGCAGAGCGTGATGTTTACGTCGCATTTCAGGATCCATCATCGCCTCCAGCACCTGACGAAAACCCGTCACCGCCTGCGGTCCGGCCGCACGGTAGGCTGCACGCATCCGTGCCCGCTGGGCATCAGACAGCTGGCGCTCCAGCGCCTCGCCCGCCTCTGTCAGGTAAAGGTTGCGCTCCCGCTTGTCGGTGACGCCAACGCGGCTTTCAACCAACCCGTCTTCGATCAGCGTGCGGAGCACGCGGTTCAGCGACTGCTTGGTCACACCCAGAAGAATCAGAAGGTTGTTCACCGTGGTGCCCGGTGCACGATTAATAAAGTGGATCGCGCGGTGGTGGGCCCGCCCGTAAGCCATCCCCGCCAGAATGCGATCGGGATCAGCGGTAAAACCGCGATAGGCAAAAAACATCGCTTCAATCCCCTGCCTCAACTGCTCATCCGTCAGGAAGAGGAGGTTTTCACCCGTGCCAACGTCGTTCATACTTTTCCCCGGTTGGGCCTCAAATAAGTACCGTAATAATACGATACGGTAACGTATAGTTCTAACTTGTTATCAGCAGCTTAAGTCAGTCTTGTTGACTTTCCAAGGTGTGAATGTTACCGAATCGCAGCTTTGACGCAAGAATGTGACCTCTGCGGCCCCATCAAGCGCAATTTTCTAAACACTCAGCCAGTCAGGAGGCACGGCAATGGCCGGATATGATGATCGCGACGGCAAGATCTGGATGAACGGTAAACTGGTGGAATGGCGTGACGCGAACGTCCACCTTCTGACCCACGCGCTGCATTATGCCTCCTCTGTGTTTGAGGGTGAGCGTTGCTACAACGGCAAGATCTTCAAATCTGTCGAGCACTCCGAACGTCTGGTGCGCTCGGCAGAGTTGCTGGATATGGAACTCCCCTACTCGATAGAAGAGATTGAGGCCGCCAAATACGCGGTGCTGGAAGCCAACGGTTGGACCGATGCTTACGTGCGCGTCATCGCATGGCGCGGCGCCGGAGAGGACATGGGCGTTGCCTCGCGCAAGAACCCGGTTCAACTGGCTGTAGCCGCCTGGGAATGGGGCAACTATTACGGCGACGCCAAAATGAAAGGCGCGAAACTGGACATCGCTAAATGGCGCCGCCCCGATCCCGCCACCATCCCGCATGAAGCAAAGGCCGCCGGCCTCTACATGATCTGCACCATGTCCAAGCACGCGGCCGAGGACAAAGGCTGTTCAGACGCGATGATGTATGACTACCGCGGCTATGTGGCCGAAGCGACCGGAGCCAACATCTTCTTCGTCAAAGACGGGGAGGTGCACACCCCGAAACCCGACGCTTTCCTGGACGGCATCACCCGGCGCACCGTAATCGGCATGCTCAACGACCGCGGCATCACCGTACACGAACGCCACATCATGCCCGAAGAGCTGGAAGGTTTTGAACAATGCTGGCTGACCGGCACCGCCGCCGAAGTTACCCCCGTGGGCCAGATCGGCGACTACACCTTTGAGGTCGGCACCCTGACCCGTGAAATTTCCGAAGCCTATGAGGCACTGGTGCGCGCCTAAGCGCTCTTAAAGCAAGTGACAGACAAAGGGCGGCCTCCTGATCGGGGCCGCCCTCTTCTTTTGTCAAAGCCATTTCAATGATCCAGCAATACTCCTGCCGGAGGAATGACTGCCCGCAGGCAGCCACCCGTATCACTGCGACAGTTATCCCGGGCTCATCCCGCGCAGACGTTCGGAACGTCGGCGCAACAGTTCAACCGTGGTCAGCAGCGCAATCGAGATCACAACAAGGATCGTCGCCACTGCCAGAATGGTCGGCGAGATCTGTTCACGCAGTCCAGTGAACATCTGCCATGGCAGCGTTTTCTGGCTGGCGGAGCCGACGAACAGCACCACAACCACCTCATCAAATGAGGTAATGAAGGCAAAAAGACCGCCGGAAATCACACCGGGCAGAATCAGCGGCATCTGCACCTTGAAGAAGGTGGTCACAGGGTTCGCACCCATATTCGCCGCCGCACGGGTCAACGAGTTGTCAAAACCCACCAGCGTTGCAGTCACAGTGATAATCACAAACGGAATGCCCAGCACAGCGTGCGCCAGCACCACCTTCACATAACCCACAAATGTCTTGTTCAGGCCCAGCGTGCCTTCCATCCAGTTGCCGATCTGGCTGTAGAAGAAGAACATGCCAGTGGCCGAGATGATCAGCGGCACAATCATCGGCGAAATCAGGATCGCCATGATCGCCCGTTTGAACGGCACGTGGTTCTGGCTGAGGCCGATGGCCGCCAAAGTGCCAAGGCTGACCGAAATCACTGTCGCGATCGGCGCAATGATGAGCGAGTTCTTGAACGAACGCTGCCATTCATTGTTGGTGAAGAAATCGCGGTAATGCTTCAGCGAGTAGCCTTCGGGATCCAGACGCAGCATTTCAGGCGTAAAGGTAAAGAAGTCCTGCGCGTTAAAGGACAGTGGCATCACAACAAGGATCGGCGTGATCAGGAAGACAAAGATCGACCCGCACAGCACCCGGAAGGCGTAATGCCACAGCACCTGACGCGGTGTCAGGTAAGGCAGCAGACGGGCGCGATACCGTCCCTCATACAGCCAGTAGATGAACCAGTGGAACAACCAGCCGAAGATAGCGCCCAGAATGACCCCTGGTGTGCCGCCGAAGATGAAACCAAGCGCGGCCATGACGACGATGGCAATCCATTTGGATAGACCTTCGTTATTCAGAACCTTGATAAAGGTCAGCGCCATCGCCAGCACCAGACATGCACCGACCAAGACGCCCATCAGGCCGGATCCGTTGGCAGTGCCAACAAAAAGGCCAAGGGCACCCCCTGCCGCTGCCACAGTGGGCAGCACCAGAGACATGGGTTTGCGGGAAATGGGTGTAAGTGCAGCCATGTTCGTTACCCCAGCTTCACGTTGTCGATGCCGACGATTTTATCGTAGGCCCAGTAAAGGATCAGAACCACAGCCAGCAGGATGGTCCCCAGCGCAGCGGCCAGACCCCAGTTAAGCGAGCTGGAAATGTGATACGCAATCCGGTTCGAGATAAAGACACCCTTGGTGCCGCCCACAATTTCAGGCGTGATGTAGTAACCAATCGCCAGAATGAAGACGAGGATAGAGCCCGCGCCGATACCCGGCACCGACTGCGGGAAGTACACCCGCCAGAAGGCCGTCCAATCGGTTGCGCCCATGGATTTCGCCGCACGTACGTAGTGCGGTTTGATCGTTTGCATCACCGAATACATCGGCAGGATCATGAAGGGCAGCAGGATATGGGTCATCGCAATGATCGTACCTGTCTGGTTGTTGATCAGCGCCAGTCGGGAATGATCCGCAACCATGCCCAGCCAAACCAGAACCTCGTTGATCACACCCTGTTGCTGCAACATCACCTTCCACGCGGAAGTCCGCACCAGCAGTGATGTCCAGAACGGCAGCAGCACAAGGATCATCAGAACGTTCGCGGTGCGGGCTGGCAGGTTGGCCAGAATCCACGCCACCGGATAGGCAAGGATGATACAGGATCCTGTAATCATCAGCGACATCAGCAGGGTACGCTGAAACAGCGTGATCAGGATCTGTTTATCCTCAGGCTGCGCCTGCGCACCTTCGGGCGTGCGGCGCATATCAACCGCGTTCAGGAAGTAACCGTTGGTGATCCGCACTGAATGGGTTTTTATCGCGCGCCACGTTTCGACGTCGCCCCATTTCTTGTCGATATCAATGATCTTGTCCTTGAACGGCGCGTCTGCAGCCGGATCCAGACGCTTCATCTTGCGGCCAGATTTACGGAACAGCGACGACAGGCCGGTCTGTTCATAGTTCAGGCGGGTGCCCAGTTTAGTGTGGTTCTTGGCCTCAATCGCCGCCACCATATCGGCAGCAAAGGCGGCATAAAGCGCCTCATCCGGCAATTCGCCACTGTCGGCATCCCAGTTCTGCAACTCCACCACCGTCAGCGGCAAGGTGTCGGCAACAATATCATTCTCGACCGACCGGAACAGCATCGAACCAATCGGGAAAATGAAGGAAATCAGGACGAAGATCAGCAGCGGGGCAACCAGCATCAGGGCCCGCATCTTCTGGCGGCGTAACGCCCTGCTGAGGCTGCGTTTTAGCGGTGTGCCGTCGGCGGCCAACATTGGGCCGGAATCGGTGGTATCGCTCATAGTATCCCCGTCGGAAGTGTTGGTGTGGATGGGCCGTACATTGCTGCCCATCCTCTTAAGCTTGCTGAAAAATCAGCGACTTATTTTGCCAGCCACGCCTGGAATTTGGCGTCGATGTCGTCACGGTAGTCAGCCCAGAACTCGTAGTTGTAGAGGAAGGTGTTCTTGGCGTTTTCCGGATCGGTCGGCATGTGAGGTGCCATTTCGATGCCCAGTTCAGCGTGGGTGCTGACCAGCGGTGCGGACGACGCGCGGGCCGGACCGTAAGAGATGAACTTGGCCTGATCTGCCAGACGCTGAGTGTCGGTGGCAAAGTACAGGTAGTCCAGCGCACGGGCTTTACGCTCTTCGCTCAGACCGGCAGGAATGATCCAACCGTCCAGATCGAACATCTGCGCGTCCCACAGCATGGCAACCGGCTGGTTCTGCTCTTCGATAACCGAGAAGAGACGACCGTTGAAGGTCGAACCCATGATGACTTCACCGTCAGCCAGCAGCTGCGGGGTGTCGGCACCAGCGGACCACCAGATTACGCTGTCCTTGATGGTGTCCAGCTTGGCCAGCGCGCGGTCCTGACCTTCGGAGGTTTCCAGAACCTCGTAGATTTCGTCTTTGGCCACACCGTCACACAGCAGCGCCCATTCCATGTTGCCGATCGGACGCTTTTCCAGCGAACGCTTGCCCGGGTAGGCTTCCAGATCGAACACGTCGCAGATTTCAGTCGGCGGGGTGTCACCAACCAGATCGGTGCGGTAACCGAAAGTGGTCGAATACACGATCTGCGGGATGAAGCAGTCGGAGACCAGCAGCGCGCCAAAGTCATCTTCGGCGTTGGTGCCATCGGGCGCCGGTGCCAGCTGGCTGTTGAAATCGATCTCTTCTGCCAGACCTTCGTCACACAGACGGATCGCGTCAGAGGCCACAACGTCAACAACATCCCAGGTCACGTTGCCTGCTTCGTTCATGGCGCGCAGTTTCGAAACCGCTTCGGCGGAGCTGTCATCGTTGATGATGGTCACGCCGGTTTTGGCCGAATAGGGCTCGTGGTAGGCTTTCAGCTGCGACTTGGAGTAGGCGCCGCCCCAGGACACGATGGTCATTTCTTCTGCAGCAACAGCGCCAGCAGCAAAGGCCAGAGCGGTCGACGCCATAAAGATCTTGGTGAGTTTCATACTTTATTCTCCCAGAGTTGATCCCGTTAGTTTTATTGTTGTGGGCCCACGTTCACGGGTTACGGCGCAGGCCTTGTGCGTTCTGCCCCCGCGCTTTGGCGAAGGGGCAGACTGTCCCTATTGTCACGCGTCCAGCGCGCGGCAATCTTCTGGCAGCCAACCGATTTCGATTTGCTCGCCGGGTTTCAGGCGGACCTGGTCAGGCGCATTCCGGGTTTTAACGACAAACTCGTCGTTACCCGCCACCCGCAGACGGGTGCGGAAAATGTCACCCATATAGATGAATTCCAGCACTTCGGCCTTCAGGGTGTGGGCGCCCTCCTGCAGGCGCTCTTTGTTAAACTCGACCCGTTCAGGACGGATCGACACACGGGTGCGTTCGCCCACTTGGCTGACGTTGATCGGCTTGGCGTCGATCACTTCGCCATCGTCCAGACGGACCAGGCATTTGTCACCGTTGATTTCCTGCACCACACCTTCCAGCGTGTTGTTTTCACCGATGAACTGCGCAACGAAGCTGTTCTGCGGCTCTTCATACAGGGTGTCTGGCGGATCCAGCTGCTGAATGCGGCCATCGTCAAACACGGCAACGCGGTCCGACATGGTCAACGCTTCGGTCTGGTCGTGGGTCACGTACACCGTGGTGATGCCCAGTTCGTGGGCCAGACGGGTGATTTCAAACTGCATGTGTTCGCGCAACTGTTTGTCCAACGCGCCCAACGGCTCATCCATCAGCACCAGCTCAGGTTCAAACACCAGCGCACGCGCCAGTGCGATCCGCTGCTGCTGGCCACCAGAAAGCTGTGCAGGACGGCGACCACCAAAGGCCCCCATCTGCACCATATCCAAGGCACGCTTTACCTTCTCTTCACGCTCGGACTTGCCCATTTTGCGCACTTCCAGAGGGAAGGAGAGGTTTTCAGCGACCGTCATGTGAGGGAACAGAGCGTAGTTCTGGAACACCATCCCGATACCACGCTTGTGCGGAGGGATGTTATTGATCGGACGCCCATCAAGAAGGATTTCGCCGTGGGTGGCAGTTTCGAAACCGGCCAGCATCATCAGGCATGTGGTTTTTCCGGAACCCGACGGGCCAAGCATCGTCAGAAATTCGCCCTTGGGCAAAGAAAGGTTCAGGTCTTTTACGACCAGGTTTTCACCGTCGTAACTTTTTTGCACGCGTTCAAACGCGACAAAAGCATCGCTAGTGGATCCGTCAGGCAAAGCAACTCCCCGCTTTTATGGTCGGCGATTTTCTCGCTCGTTCCATCAGACTAAAACGCGAGTGACGCCGCGTTGCAACCGAATCGCGGCACTTTTGCGCAAAAAAGCGACACCCCGAGTCGCTTTTGTGAAGTAAAACGGCGTGAAATCATCTGGGAAAGTTCGCCGGTTACGAATATCGCCATGTCGGGCGCAGCCCTGCAAGCGTTGCTTATTATGTCGTTTTCCGACCATCAAACCTGACATCAGAAACCGTTTGGTGAAGGCTATTGCGCTGAGAAAAAAGAAAATAAAAAATTGCGGATATTTGATCAAAATTTAGGCATCCGCGCAGGAAAATTCGGCCTGACTCCCTGTAGATCTCGGCGAATCATCACAAAAAAGCCCCGCCGAACGAAACAGGCGGGGCTGATACAGTAAGCAATGAACTGTCGCGTTAGCTGGCAGGCGCCCAGAGGCCCGCATCTTTCGCGGCAGCCATACCTTCGTCCAGCGACTTCACCGCACGCTCCATCAGAATATCCACCTCACCCTTGGTCATAACCAGCGGCGGCGAGATGATCATCCGGTCGCCCACATGACGCATCACCAGATTATTGGCAAAGCAGCGTTCGCGACACATGAAGCCCACGGTGCCCGCGTCCGCCGCAAAGGCCGCACGGCTTTCTTTATGCGGGGTCAGTGCGATGGAACCCATCATGCCTACAATGTTCGCCTCACCCACCATCGGATGGTCAATCAATGCTTCCCACTTCTCTTTCAGGTAAGGGCCAACCTCGTTCTGGACGTGGTCGACGATGTTCTCTTCCTGCATGATGTTGAGGTTTTCCAGCGCCACGGCCGCGGCCACGGGATGACTGGAGTAGGTGTAGCCGTGGTTAAACTCACAGCCACCGATCACCTCGGCCACCTCATCACTTACGATCGACCCACCAATCGGTGCATAGCCGGAGCTGAGGCCTTTGGCGATGGTCATGATGTCAGGGCGCCAACCCACGGTTTCAGAGCCAAACCAATTGCCGGTTCGGCCAAAGCCACAGATCACTTCGTCCGCGATCAAGAGGATCTCATATTTATCGCAAATACGTTGAATTTCAGGCCAGTAGGTTTCTGGCGGCACGATCACACCACCGGCGCCCTGCACCGGTTCGGCGATGAAGGCGGCGACGTTGTCTTCGCCAATGTCGTTGATCGCCTGTTCCAGCTGACGGGCGCGCTCCAGGCCAAATTCCTCACGCGACTGTTCACCACCTTCGGCCCAGTAGTTGGGCTGATCAATGTGGTGAATGTCCGCAATCGGCAGGCCACCCTGCGCGTGCATTCCGGTCATCCCACCCAGACTGGCCGACCCGACAGAGGAGCCGTGGTAAGCGTTCTTGCGGCTGATGATCACCTTTTTCGACGGCTTGCCCTTTTGCGCCCAATAGGTGCGTACCATGCGAATGTTGGTATCATTCGCCTCAGAACCAGAACCCGCGTAGAACACATGGTTCAGATCGCCCGGCGCCAGTTCGGCCAGTTTCTGGCTCAGCGCGATTGCCGGCACGTGGGTCGTCATGAAAAAGGTGTTATAATAGGGCAGCTCTTTCATCTGACGCGCGGCCACATCTGCCAGGCGGTCACGGCCATAGCCGACATTTACACACCACAGACCGGCCATACCGTCGATAATCTTATTGCCTTCGCTGTCTTGAATCCAGACGCCATCGGCACGGGTGATGACCCGTGCGCCCTGTTTGGCCAGATCACCCTGAGTGCTAAAGGGGTGCATATGGTGCGCCGCATCCAGCGCCTGCAGTTCTGCCGTCGGCATGTGATTCGTGATTACGGTCATTTGACACCTCATCGGACTGAAATCATGCCGCCCAGCGATTCGACACATAAAAACGTTGGGGCGGGCGGCCTCGAAATCAGGATATGATCAAATTATTGAATGTCAATCGAATCAGTTATGCCTAAAATTTAGGCAAGCATCTCGCGAACCTGCTCCATTCCTTGCATCATATCCTCTAGGCAAGCATCCGCCGCAGCCGCGCTATCCCCCGCCGCCATGGCTGCCAGAAGATCCTTGTGCTTGTCCGGCAGGTTCTGGGTTCCGACCCGTCCGCAGACAACCCGAAGCGACGGACCAAACCGCAGCCACAACCCCTCTGCCAGATCGGCCAAAATCGGCGCTTCGGCCAGATCGTAGATCATCCGATGAAAGCGGTAGTTGTATTCCAAGTAGGCCTGCAGATCGCCCTGCGCGATCCCTTCATCCAACTGTGCATCCAGCACCGTCAGAGCAGCCAGTGCCTCCCCGGACATACGGTCCGTGGCACGCGCGGCCAATTCACCCTCAACACATTGACGTGCAATGATAATTTCTTCGATATTGTCGGCAGTCAAATGGGGAACAATGACCCGACGGTTGCCCTGGAATTTCAGCGCCCCCTCGGCGGTCAGACGGCGGATCGCCTCCCGCACAGGTGTCATGCCCGCATCCAGCCGTGCGGTCAGCCCCTGAATGGTCACAGGTTCGCCTGGAGCGATTTCCCCAAACAAGATCTGTTCGCGCAAGGTGCGATAGACAATCTCATGCGCGGGCAGGCGTTTTTCGCTGCCTTCAGCTGCGGTCACTTTCTGGGCGTCGCCGTCCATAATACCGTGTTTCTCCCTGACAGGTCTTTTGGCTCGCTTGCGAGTTTAACGGTACCGTGGAAACATTACCATATTGCCAGACGCGGCAAAAATTGATCAAATTCCGATACCGGGCAGAAAGACCCGTGTTCAATAGGGAGTATACCTCATGAAGACTCAAATCCTGACGGCCACCGCAGCGATCGCTTTGCTGGCGGGTGCCGCCACTGCCGATGAAGTACGGGTTTACAACTGGTCGGATTATATCGACGAAGATCTGCTGACGCAGTTTGAAGCCGAAACCGGCCTGAAACTGATCTATGACGTATTCGACAGCAACGAGCTGTTGGAAACCAAAATGCTGGCCGGCGGGTCAGGCTATGACGTGGTGGTGCCCACCGGCACTTTCCTGCAGCGCCAGATTACTGCAGGCGCGTTCCAGAAGCTGGACACGGACCAACTGTCCAACCATGGCAACCTCTGGGATCTGATCAAGGACGTGACTGCCGGCTATGACCCGGAAAACGCCTACTCGATCAACTACATGTGGGGCAGCACCGGTCTGGGTGTGAACGTCAGCAAGGTCAAAGAGATCCTGGGAGAAGACGCGCCGCTGAACAGCATGGAGCTGGTCCTAAACCCCGACAACATGGAAAAACTAGCCGCCTGTGGCGTGCATTTCCTCGACGCTCCGTCGGAAATCATCCCGATGACGCTGAAATATCTGGGTGAAAACCCCGACAGCCACGACAAGGACGTGATTGCCAAGGCAGAGCCAATCCTGACCGCCGTGCGCCCGCACATCCAGAAATTCCACAGCTCGGAATACATCAACGCGCTGGCAAACGGTGACATCTGTGTGGCTGTTGGCTGGTCCGGTGACATTCTGCAGGCCCGCGACCGCGCCGCAGAGGCCGACAATGGTGTGGAAATTGCCTACAATGCCTTCGCCGAAGGGTCGCTGATGTGGTTTGATCAGATGGCCATTCCGGTCGACGCCCCGAACCCCGAAGGTGCGCACAAGTTCCTGAACTTCATTCTGGACGCCAAAAACATGGCTGCTGCGTCGAACTACGTTTACTACGCCAACGGCAACATCGCCTCGCAGGAACACCTTGTTGAAGATGTGATCGGCGATCCGGCGATCTACCCGGATGAAGAAACAATGGCGAACTTCTACATCACCACGCCTTATCCGGCGAAGGTTCAGCGGGTTGTGACCCGTCTGTGGACCAAAGTGAAATCCGGCACCTAAGCCGCATTTATAACGGTCCGCCCCACGCAGGGCGGGCCGACCTCTGACAGGACGACTGGGACGGGTATGACTCTAGATGTATTTGCGCCGTGGGAAGATCCCACCGAAAAACCGCTGATCCAATTCAAAGGCGTGACCAAACGCTATGGCAGCTTCACCGCAATTGATAACCTGACACAGGATATCTACGCGCGCGAGTTCTTCGCTCTTTTGGGCCCATCGGGCTGTGGCAAGACCACTATGATGCGGATGCTGGCAGGGTTTGAAACCCCGACCGAAGGCCAGATTTTGATCGCCGGTCAGGACATGGCCGCGGTGCCGCCAAATGAACGGGCGGTGAACATGATGTTCCAGTCCTACGCGCTGTTCCCGCACCTGTCGATCTGGGACAACATCGCCTTTGGTCTGCGCCGGATGAAAATGCCCAAAGCGCAGATCGAAGAACGGGTTGAGGACATGCTGCGCCTGACCCGTATGACGCAGTTTTCCAGACGCAAACCGCATCAGGTGTCTGGCGGTCAGCGTCAGCGTGTGGCGCTAGCACGGTCTCTGGCTCGTGCCCCGAAACTGCTGTTGCTGGATGAGCCTCTGGGCGCGCTGGACAAGAAACTGCGCGAAGAGACGCAGTTTGAATTGATGGACATTCAGGAAAAGACCGGCACCACCTTTGTGATCGTGACCCACGACCAGGAAGAGGCGATGACCGTCGCCAGCCGTGTCGCGGTGATGGACCACGGCAAAATCATTCAGGTCTCTACCCCGCCGAAGATTTACGAAGAGCCGAATTCGGTCTACGTCGCTGACTTCATTGGCGATGTGAACATCATCGAAGGCGCAGCGCATAAAACCAGCGACGATGGCTATGACATCAAATGGGCCGAAGGGCAGGAACCGATCCACGCCAAAACCACCGCCGTGCTCAATGAAGGGCAGAAGGCCTTTGTCGCCCTGCGCCCCGAAAAGATCTCCATCGCCGAAGAAAAGCCCGAAGGCGCGGTCAACGCGGTGAAGGGCAAGATCATAGATATCGGCTACCTCGGCAACATCTCGACCTATCACGTCGAACTGCCCGGTGGCGTAATGGTCAAGGCACAGGCCACCAACACCCGCCGCCTGTCACGCCGGAACTTCTCTTGGGAAGATGAGGTCTGGCTCAGCTGGACGCTGACCGCTGCCTCGGTGTTGGAGCGCTGATGATGCGGCGTCTTTTCCTTATCTCCGTCCCGTATCTGTGGCTGCTGGCGCTGTTCCTGATCCCCTTTGTGATCGTGCTGAAAATCGCCCTCAGCGACACCGCGCTATCGATCCCACCCTATACGCCGCAGATTGATATTTCTGCGGGCTGGGAGGGGTTGAAAGGCTTCTTTGCTGCGCTCGACATGGAAAACTTTGTCTGGCTGACAGAGGATGACCTTTACTGGAAGGCCTATGTCTCCAGCCTGAAGATCGCCACTATTTCGACCCTGCTAGCGCTGCTGGTCGGCTATCCCATCGCCTATGGCATGGCGCAGGCGCCGCAGGAATGGCGGGCGACACTGATGATGCTGATCATCCTGCCGTTCTGGACCAGCTTCCTGATCCGTGTTTATGCGTGGATGGGCATCCTTAGCCAAGAGGGCCTGCTAAACCAGCTGCTGATGGGGCTGGGCCTGATCAGTGATCCGCTGATCATCCTCAACACCAACACCGCGGTCTATATCGGCATCGTTTACACTTACCTGCCGTTCATGATCCTGCCGATCTATTCGGCGCTGGAAAAGCTGGATGCCAGCCTGCTGGAAGCGGCTGAGGATCTGGGCTGTTCACGGTTCAAAGCCTTCTGGCTGGTGACCATCCCACTGTCCAAGGGCGGCATCATCGCGGGCAGCTTCCTCGTCTTTATCCCCGCGATCGGTGAATTTGTGATCCCCTCGCTTTTGGGCGGATCATCCACGCTGATGATCGGCAAGGTTCTGTGGGAAGAGTTCTTCTCTAATCGTGACTGGCCGGTGGCGGCGGCGGTGGCTGTTGTGCTGCTGCTGATCCTGATCATTCCGATCATCCTGTTCCAGCGGAACGAGCAAAAACAGCGGGAGGCCGAATAATGAAGCGGTTTACTTGGTTCAACGCCACCTCGCTGACGCTGGGGTTTGCCTTCCTCTACCTGCCGATGATCATTCTGGTGATCTACAGCTTCAACGCCTCGAAACTGGTGACGGTCTGGGCGGGCTTTTCGACCAAATGGTACGGTGAGCTGATGCGCAATGATCAGATGCTGGATGCGGCATGGGTGACCATCAAGGTTGCCGTTGCCTCCTCTACGCTGGCGACGATCCTTGGCACGATGGCGGCCTATGTGATGGTGCGCGGCGGGCGATTCATGGGGCGGACGCTGTTTTCCGGCATGATCTTTGCGCCGCTGGTGATGCCAGAAGTGATCACCGGCCTGTCGCTGTTCCTGCTGTTCAAGCCGATCTTTACCCAGATGGGCGCGCATACGATCATTCTGGCTCATGCGACCTTTGCTATGTGCTACGTGTCGGTTGTTGTGTCCTCGCGCCTTGTCAGTTTTGACAAATCGCTGGAAGAGGCGGCTCTGGATCTGGGGTGCACCCCGTTTGAAAGCTTCCGCCTTGTGACACTGCCGATTATTGCGCCTGCTGTCATCTCAGGCTGGCTACTGGCGTTTACGCTGTCGCTGGATGATCTGGTGATCGCCAACTTCACCACTGGCCCCGATGCCACCACCCTGCCGATGAAGATCTGGTCCGCAGTGCGACTGGGTGTAAACCCGCAGATCAACGCATTATCAACGCTGATGATCGGTGTGGTGACAATTGGGGTGATCATCGCCTCCATCAGCACCAAACGCGCAGCGCTGCGTCAGAAAGCAGATGAGCAGGCGGCGGCAGGGTAAGCTGACCCAAAACAAACGCTCGGGCGACAGCCCGAGCGACTTAGCGTCGTAACGCTTCGGGTAGGTTCGTGCCCGATCCCGAGGGCGGCCCTGAAACAAGTGCCAGCGCCATATACCACGACACCTTCCACAAATTGAGATCGGCCAGAATTCGTGCCCGCCCTTGGGGGCGGGATCGGGCACGAACCGGCTCACTGCGTGACCCGGTGAAAGAGCCTCACCCCTGCGGGGTCATACCCGACCGTGCCTTGGACCGGCGCAGGCCCAGCGCGTGTTCGCGCAGGATGATCAACACCCCCGCAAACACCACCAGCGTCGCGCCGCCCAGCATCTGCATCGTCGGCACCTCATCAAATATGAAATAGCCGATCCCCAGTGCAAAAATCATCGATGCGTAATCAAACGGCGCCACCACTGACGCCCCCGCGAATCGATAGGACGAGGTCAGGAAAATCTGCGCCATACCGCCCAGCACACCGGCAATAATAAGCAACGCCGCCTCCTCACCCGTGGGCAGCACCCACCCAAAGGGCAGCGTCAGCAGCGACAACCCCGTCGCCGTCAGCGAAAAATAGAAGACGATTGCCGATGTCTGCTCAGTCTGCACCATGTTGCGGATGTGGATCTGAGCAAGTGCTGCAAACGTCGCTCCCATCAGCGTAAACGCCACGCCCAGCGCCTGCATCGTCTGCATGGTTTCACCCTGAAACAGGGTCAAACGCGGCTCAATCACAATGAGAACACCCAAGAGGCCGAGGCCCACCGCAAACATTCGGAACGCCCGCACCTCTTCGCCCAGAAACATCGCAGCGAACACAACCGTCAACAACGGTGCCGCATAGCCGATCGCCGTCACTTCAGGCAAAGGCAGCAGCCCCAGACCGGCAAAGCCCAGCCCCATCGCTGCAGTCCCGATTAACCCGCGCCAGAAATGCGCAATCGGTGACTTCACCTTCAACCCTGTACGCAGATCGCCGCGCAACCCCAGCCAGACAAAGATCACCGGCAAAGCGAAGAAAGAGCGAAAGAACACAGCCTCCCCCGGCGGGACATGCTGTGAAGTGGCTTTGATCAGCGAGGCCATAGTGATGAACATCACCACAGAGCAGAGTTTGAGGGCAATCCCCTTGACCGGATTCATAGCGTGTCCTTTCGCGAGCTATAGCCATGCTACAGCCTTGCTTTGGGGAAAAACCATGCGAAACATAGGTGGCCGTGATACTACGGCCATATAAATGATCGAGACTGCGCCATGTATGATACCAATTACCTGATCCACCGTCTGTCCCATGGCGCGGCAACCACCCCAGCGAAGGTCTTTGCCACCCGACCTGATCAGCCAGATATCACCTATGCGCAACTGTTTTCCGGCGCACAGGCGTTGGCACAGCGGCTGATCGCACTGGGTCTAGAGCCTGGGGACCGCGTGGCGGTTCAGGTCGCCAAAACGCTGGAAGCAGTTCAGCTATATCTTGGAACTGTTATGGCAGGTGGGATCTTCTTACCGCTCAACACCGCCTATACGGCGGCGGAGGTCGACTATTTCCTCACCGACGCCACGCCGCGCCTCTTGGTCTGCGATCCCTCTCGTATGGATGAACTGACCCCCTTGGCCAAAGACGCCACTGTTCTGACGCTCGACAGCGCCGGTCAGGGCAGCCTGACAGCGGATTTGCCAGAAGCAGACACTGCCTTCATCCCTGTGCCACGTGGCGGCGATGATCTGGCAGCGATCCTTTACACATCGGGCACCACCGGCCGGTCAAAGGGCGCGATGCTCAGCCACAGAAACCTTGCTAGCAACTCTGAAATGCTAGTTGATCTGTGGCGGTTCACGGCGGATGACGTACTGATCCACGCACTGCCAATCTTTCACACCCACGGACTGTTTGTGGCCACCAATGTGGCGTTGCTGTCTGGTGCCTCCACCGTGTTCTTGTCTGGCTTTGATGCCGATGAAATCCTTAACGCCATGCCACAGGCCACCGCGCTGATGGGCGTGCCGACATTCTACACCCGTCTTTTGCAACACGACCGCCTGACACCCAAACATGCCGCCAATATGCGCCTGTTCATCTCAGGCTCTGCCCCCTTGCTGGTGGACACCCATGAGCAATGGCAGGCACGTACCAGCCACCGCATCCTTGAACGCTATGGCATGACCGAAACCAACATGAGCACCTCAAACCCATATGAGGGCGAACGCCGCGCGGGTACCGTTGGTTTCCCACTGCCAGGGGTGGAGTTGCGGATTATGAAAGACGGTGCAGAGGTGCCGCAGGGCGATATCGGCATTATCGAGGTGCGTGGCGACAACGTCTTCCAAGGCTACTGGCAGATGCCTGAAAAAACCGCCGAGGAGCTACGCCCCGATGGCTGGTTCATCACCGGCGATCTCGCTCAACAGGACAGTGACGGTTACGTGACCATCGTGGGCCGCGCCAAGGATCTGATCATCACCGGCGGCTTCAACGTCTATCCCAAAGAGGTTGAGAGCCTGATCGACGATCTGCCCGGTGTACAGGAAAGCGCGGTGATTGGCGTACCCCACCCCGATTTCGGCGAGGCCGTGGTGGCCATCGTTGTGCCCAGCCGCCCTGATTTAACGGCCGAAGAGGTGGCCGCGGCCTGCGCCCACAATCTGGCGAAGTTCAAACAGCCCAAAGAAATTCTACTAATCGACGCCTTACCGCGCAACACAATGGGCAAAGTGCAGAAGAAGGCCCTGCGCGAAACCAACGCCACCTTATTTGCCTGAAACGGGCATTTCAGCTACACTCACTGTAACGGGGACGCCTGAATTAAAGGGGTGTCATCTTCACATTGCGAAGAAAATCCGTGAACAGGCGTTTAATGGCGCATTCCTTGGGGCAGATCAGGCAGGGATCTGCCGCTCATCTGTGCCTTGGTTTCCTTTACCAGTTTTTTCCCTATCTCAGTGTCATCACGAAACGCTGCGGGGCGCGTCGATTGGGTCGCATCCGTGAAGTGTTTGGATTGAAAGGATACGAGGATGACCTTAAACAAACTCATTCTGACGGGTGTTGTCGCCACTCTGACCGCAGCACCTGCCTTTGCTGGGTCTGCTGATCCGGCACCGGTGGACCCGACGCCGGAACCCGTTTCTCTCGCACCCGTTGCAGCACCCTGGACTGGCGGCTACGTCGGTTTGAATCTTGGCTATGCTGATATCGAGGCAGGCGCCCTTGACGCAGACGGCGGCTTCTACGGCTTGTCCGCTGGCTACGACTACGATCTGGGCGACTGGGTTATTGGTGGCGGAATTGATTATGATCGTCTGGACATTGACCTGGGTGGCAACGATGTGGAATCCGCAGCACGCCTGAAGGTCCGTGCAGGGTATGATCTGGGCGATGGCCTGCTCTATGGGACCGCCGGTGCGGTACGCATTGATGTGGACACGCTGGGCGACGACACCGGCTATTTCATCGGCGCAGGCTATGAGCATAGAGTCACCGACCAAGTGTCGGTTGGCGGTGAAATTCTGTACCACGAAGTTGATGACTTTAATGGCAGCGGCGTCGATGTTGAGGCGACCACCATCGCAGCCAAAGTTAACTTCCGCTTCTGATCCTAAGTTATGAAGTGGAATACGGAAACGGGCGCCCGGTAGAGCGCCCGTTTTTGTGTTTGCCACTATTTCAACCACAGTCTCTAATCCAGCGGGTTGAGCCTGTTTCGGGACGAATTACGCTCGTTTCGGCAGAACCCAGTCTGCGCGAGGGAAGTGGCATGTGTAGCCATTGGGATGCTTTTCCAGATAGTCCTGATGCTCCTCCTCGGCATCCCAGAAGGCGCCGACCGGCTCCACCTCTGTGACCACCTTACCAGGCCAAAGTTGAGAGGCATCCACATCCGCAATCGTGTCCAGCGCCACAGCTTTCTGATCCTCATCCACATAGTAGATGGCAGACCGATAGCTCATCCCCAGATCATTGCCCTGACGGTTCACCGTGGTCGGATCATGGATCTGGAAGAAAAACTCCAACAGCTTGCGATAGCTGGTCTGGGTTGGATCAAACAGAATCTCGATCCCTTCGGCATGGGTGCCGTGGTTCTTGTAGGTGGCGTTTTCAACATCACCGCCGGTGTAGCCCACACGGGTGCCCGTAACGCCGGGCAGCCTGCGGATCAAATCCTGCATGCCCCAGAAACAGCCGCCAGCCAGTACTGCACGTTCGTTCATCAGATATCCTCCACTTGGTTGAGGTAGTCACCGTATCCTTCCGCCTGCATGTCATCGCGATGCACAAACCGCAAGGAGGCCGAGTTGATGCAATAGCGCAAGCCCCCACGATCCGGCGGGCCGTCGGGAAAAACATGGCCCAAATGGCTGTCCCCATGGGCGGACCGCACCTCCGTACGAACCATGCCATAACTGCGATCCGTCAATTCTGCGATATGTGCAGGTTCAATTGGCTTGGTAAAGCTAGGCCAGCCACAACCCGATTCATATTTGTCCGAAGAGGCAAAAAGCGGCTCTCCCGACACAATATCAACGTAGATCCCGGGTTCTTTATTACCCAACAGGGCACCAGTGCCCGCGCGTTCGGTGCCGCTCTCCTGTGTCACCCATCGCTGTTCTTCGGTCAGGGTGGCAATGACGGCGGGGTCTTTGACATATTTGGACATTTAGCGCCCTCCTGTTCTTATCTGTTGATAAGATAGGCAGTTCCCCGCGCGGGGGAAGGTCTGTTTCAACCCGCTGTCGCGATTGTGCGTGTCGAACTATGCAGCCGACACTCTATTCCTCCGCTTCAGTGAATATATGCTCAATCGGTTTGTCAAAGATCCGTGCAAGCACAAACGCCAATGACAGGCTGGGTTCATATTTGCCACGTTCAATCGCAATGATTGTCTGGCGTGATACATCACAGCGCTCAGCCAGCTCTGCCTGCGTCCAACCCGCTGCCTTGCGCAGGGTGCGCACATCATTTGTCAGGCTCATCTGTAGCGCAACTTTACAATGATCTGCGACAGCATCCAGCAACACGCCATCAGTGGCCAGACCCAAAACGCGCTTTGCCGCGGCAGGCCAACCGCCTCTAGAAAACCGTAGTTGAATGTCACCAGCGCGGTCAGGGCAAAGCCTATCCCCAGCGCCTCTAGCTGCTGCCGGAGTTGCATCTCATCCATCAGACGCAGATTGCGCCAAACCACCCACGCCACCAGCACCGTCGCGGGTGTCGGCAACAGCGCCAGAAGGATAGGATAATGCGGCCCCAGATCGGTATATCCATGCACATAGGCTGCCAACACAAACGACAGACCATAGACAATTAAGGCGACGGACAGTTCTAGAATATAGCGTTTCATAATGCCCTCATTTGTAAAGTCGACTTTACATTCAAGGAAGCTGCTCAAAATGTAAAGTATGCTTTACAAAATTCTTTTCGCCGCCCAACGCGCCGCATCGCGCACGGTGTCATCCTCATCATCGGTCAGCCCCCGCGCCACTGGCAACAAAGCCGCATCGCCGGAGTTTCCGATCGCGTAGAGGACATTGCGCACAAACCGGTTACGCCCGATCCGCTTAATCGGGGAGCCGCTGAAAAAGGCCCGGAAGCCTGCGTCATCCAGCGCCGCCAGCTCTGCCAACCTTGGTGCCTTCAACTCATCCCGCGCCAGATAGCGCAGCTCGCGCGCTTCGACGGCAAATTTGTTCCACGGGCAGGCGTTCAGGCAATCATCGCAGCCATAGATCCGATTGCCCATCAGCGCGCGCAAATCCTCATCCACCGGCCCGTGGTGTTCAATCGTCAGATAGGAAATGCAGCGCCGCGCATCTAACTGATAGGGTGCAGGGAAAGCATCCGTCGGACAGGCCACCTGACAGGCATTACAGGACCCACAATGGTCTCTTTCTGCTGGATCAGTGTCTAATTTGACCGTGGTAAAGATTGAACCAATAAAGAACCAACTCCCCAGATCGCGGCTGACCAGATTGGTATGTTTGCCCTGCCACCCCAGTCCCGCCGCCTGCCCCAGCGGCTTTTCCGGCACCGGCGCGGTGTCCACGAACACCTTCACCTGCGCCTCATCCCCCACTTCGGCGATCAACCAGCGCGCCAGTCGTTTTAGCCGTTTCTTGACCAGATCATGGTAGTCTTTATTCTGCGCATAAACAGAAATCGCGCCCAATTCGGAATGCTGCAACACCTCTGCCGGATCATGCTGCGGCGTGTAGCTTTCCCCCAGCATGATAACGGATTGCGCCTCGGGCCAAAGAGCGGCTGGATTGCTACGCCAATGGGTGCGCTCTTCCATCCATCCCATCTGGCCGTGATAGCCTGCCTCCAGAAATGCCTTCAGACGTTCAGACACCTGTGGCACATCCCAAGGCCGACAGATGCGCGCTAGGTCGAACCCTTCGGCAATCGCCTGCGCAACCAGTCTCTGTTTCAGCCCGTCAGCCATTTCAATGTTCCCTGAAATACTCTGGGGGAATTGGCCGATAGCCAAGGGGGCCAAGCCTCCATCGCTAGCCTAGATCAAAAATCCAGATCCGCATAATGCAGCGGCGGCGGAAAGCCGGGCACCTGATCGGCTAGGATCGAGCGGAAAGCGGGCCGCGATTTAATCTTGGCATACCAGTCTTTCACCACCTCATGGCGGTTCCAGTCCACGTCGCTGATATAGTCCAGCGATGACAGATGCGCTGCAGCGGCGAAATCGGCGATGCTCATCTGATCGCCCGCCAGCCAGCGACGCTGATCGAGCAGCCACGCCATGTAATCCAGATGGTATTTGATCCGCTGAGCGCCTGCCTTGATGTTCTTACTGTCAGGATAGCCTTGGCCCATCACCTTCTTATGCACCCGCTCATAGAGCAGCTTGGAGGTGACTTCGTGATGAAATTTATCATCAAACCACGCCGCAATGCGCCGCGCTTCGAACCGGGCCTGCTTGCTCCGCGGCAGGAGGGCGGGATCGGGATAGGCTTCCTCCAGATATTCGATAATGGCAGTGCTTTCAGACATCATCATGCCGTCCAGTTTCAGCACTGGTACCTTACCGGCAGGATTGCGGCGCATGAAATCGGGATCCTGTTCCCAATAACGCTCTTCGCTCAACTCAACCTCGATCCGCTTTTCAGCCAGCACAAGGCGCAGCTTGCGGCAAAAAGGGGACAAGGGAAAATGATACAGCTTGGCCATGGGATCACACCTTACGAACTACCTGCGGGGCGGGGAATGCCCCTTCAATGCCTTTTTGGCGGGCGGTTTTCAATCCTCGAAACAGGCCGCACGGCCATCACGGCGGATTGTTTCTGCCCCATCCAAGATTCGTGCCGCCTGCCGACGCGTAAACTCCGCCGGTCGAATGGCGGAGCGCGATTTCGGCGACGGCAAAATCGCCGCCAACCGCGCCGCCTGCACCGGCGACAGCTCTGCCGCGCCGACGCCAAAATAATGCTGGGCGGCGGCACCGACGCCAAAAACGCCCTCGTCAAATTCAGCGATATTCAAATAAACCTCAAGAATACGCCGCTTGGACCAGAACAATTCGACAAAGGGCGTTAACGTCGCCTCCATCGTTTTTCGGACATAGGTTCGGCCGTGCCAGAGGTGGGCGTTTTTCACCACCTGCTGCGTTAGCGTCGATCCCCCGCGCCGCCCACCAGCCGCGATAGCCGCGCGGATTGCCTCCATGTCAAACCCCCAGTGAGCACAGAAATTCGCATCCTCTGCTGCCACCACGGACCTCTGCATCACCGGCGCAATCTGATCCAATGGCACCCAAGTCTGCTTGAGCGATCCCAGTCGCGCCTTTTCCTGCTGAATATAGATCGTGGTCGGCGGGTTAATCAGGCTGTAACTGGCGACCCACAAAATCATCAGGGCAGCCAGATACATCGCAATCCGTACCCCACGCCCCAAGAGCCGCAGGACCTTGAAATAAACAATGCGCTTGAAGCGCCCCCAAAGGCCCAACTCCTGCACATCCTGCTTCTTGCCTTTTGCCATACCACACAATCCTCAAACCAGCCCTTCTCTACGGAGGGGCTTAGGGGCAGTTTACTGCGTTGCAGCGCCTTGGGCCAGCCGGCAATCCCTTACTGTCCGTTAACTAGCAAGCGCGCACCATGAGTATTTGCGGAGCATTGAAAGGTGCTTTCCCGTTCCAGAAGCGAAAGCCGGTGCACTTGGCCCCGGCTTTCCTGTTTTAGATGGTCATGTCGTCACTCTGGATGATCACTCAGCCGGCACAGCCTGCTTTTCCACACTCAAGGGATGCGGGATGTGCACCAGCATCTCTTTCGGGCACACTTGTGTGAAGTTTTTCACCTCAGTGTCCCAGTGTTGCAGGATGCGGGCGGCCTTCTGGCTGCCGGTCTCTGCCAGATGGCGTTCGATCAGACCTTTCAGCTGCGCTTCCCAATGGGCCACGGTGACGGGGCAGGTCACCAGCGTCTCCATGTTCATCAGTTCGTCAACCTTGCCCTCTGGGTCATAGAGGTAGGCCATACCGCCGGTCATACCCGCACCGAAGTTGGCGCCGATAGAGCCGAGGATAACCGCCACGCCGCCGGTCATATATTCACAACCGTTGGACCCACAGCCCTCAATCACCACTTTCGCACCCGAGTTGCGGACAGCGAAACGTTCACCCGCGCGGCCAGCCGCGAACAAATGGCCGTCGGTCGCACCATAAAGAACGGTGTTACCGATGATGGTGTTGTCTGCGGCGACCAGCGGACTGGCCATCGGGGGACGCACCACAATGGTGCCGCCCGACAGACCCTTACCCACATAGTCGTTGGCGTCGCCCGACACTTCCAGTTTCAGACCCGGCGCGGCAAAGGCGCCCAGCGCCTGACCGGCGGAACCGGTCAGTTTGACCGTCAGGTGATCCTCTTGCAGCGCGTTACGCATCC
This sequence comes from Thalassobius sp. Cn5-15, assembly GCF_022347685.1. Taxonomy (GTDB): domain Bacteria; phylum Pseudomonadota; class Alphaproteobacteria; order Rhodobacterales; family Rhodobacteraceae; genus Thalassobius. The sequence continues at coordinate 15,288 of NZ_JAKRGF010000011.1, read as the reverse complement.
CGAAGTTCTTGACGATGTGGCTGGAGGTGCGGGTGCCCACGGTCCGGTGCGTGTTCTGCACCGCATAAGACAGCTGCATCTTTTCGCCATCTTCAAGGAAGCGGCGTGCATCACGCACAATCTCAGCGTCCAGCGTGTCAGGCACCGCATTGCGGTCCTTGTCACGGTTATAGACAATCTCGTGTGCGCCATCGACGGTGATCAACAGCGGGTTCAGGTCAAGGTCATCCAGATGCGCCGAGCCACGGCTCACCTGACTGAGCAGATCGGCGCGACCAATCACCTCTTCAATGCTACGCGCACCGATAGAGGCAAGGATTTCGCGAACTTCCTGCGCGTAGAAAGTGATCAAGTTCACCACCTTGTCGGCGTTGCCAGTGAACTTGCCACGCAGCTCTTCATCCTGCGTACAGACGCCTACAGGACAGGTGTTGCTCTGACACTGACGCACCATGATACAGCCCATCGCGATCAGCGCGGCAGTGCCGATGCCGTATTCCTCGGCCCCCATCATGGCGGCGATCACGATGTCACGACCAGTGCGCAGACCGCCATCGGTCCGCAGGGTCACGCGATCGCGCAGATTGTTCATCGCCAGAACCTGATGCGCCTCCGTCAGACCCATTTCCCACGGCAGCCCCGCGTGTTTGATCGAGGTTGCAGGCGATGCGCCAGTCCCACCGTTGTGACCCGAAATCAGGATCACGTCGGCCTCTGCCTTGGCAACACCGGCGGCAATCGTACCAACACCAGAGGCAGCCACCAGTTTCACCGTCACCTTACAGCGCGGGTTGATCTGTTTCAGGTCATAGATCAACTGCGCCAGATCCTCGATCGAGTAGATGTCGTGGTGCGGCGGCGGCGAAATCAGGGTCACACCTTTGGTCGAGTGACGCAGGCGCGCGATCAGGTCGGTCACTTTCATGCCCGGCAGCTGGCCGCCCTCACCCGGTTTCGCACCTTGGGCCACCTTAATCTCCAGTTCTTCACACTGGTTCAGGTATTCGGCGGTCACACCGAAACGGCCCGAGGCCACCTGTTTGATCTTGGCCGACGGGTTATCACCGTTGGGTTCAGGAACGAAGTGTGCGGGGTCTTCCCCGCCTTCGCCCGAATCCGACTTGGCACCGATGCGGTTCATCGCAACGTTCAGGGTTTTGTGGGCCTCGGGGCTTAGTGCGCCCAGCGACATACCTGGCGTGACGAAGCGTTTGCGGATCGCAGTGATGCTTTCCACCTCTTCGATACCGATCGCCTTGCCCAGCGGTTTGAACGCCAGAAGGTCACGCAAGTGGATCGGTGGCATCGACTGCATCTTGGCCGAATACTGTTTCCACATCTCGAAGGACGCGCGGTTACAAGCGGTTTGCAGGATGTGCATCGACTGCGCTTCCCAGGCGTGGGTCTCACCCGATTTACGTGCCTTGTAGAACCCACCGATCGGCAACACGTCACGGCCACCGCCCCAACCCATGCTGTGGACCTCTTCTACCTTCTTCTGGATGCCCGACACGCCAATGCCGGAGATACGGCTGATCATACCGGGGAAAAACTCGGCACACATGGCGCGGGACAGACCCACCGCCTCGAAGTTCAGACCACCACGATAGGACGAGATGACCGAAATACCCATCTTGGCCATGATCTTCAGCAGGCCCTGATCAATGGCATCACGGTAACGCGCAACCGCTTCGGTCAGGGAACAGTCCAAGAGATCGCGTTCGATACGATCGGCCAGCGAATCTTCGGCTAGATAGGCATTCACAACGGTCGCGCCACAGCCGATCAGCACGGCAAAGTAATGCGGATCCACGCATTCGGCGGAACGCACGTTCAGCGAACAGAAGGTGCGCAGGCCCTTGCGGGTCAGGTGACTGTGCACGGCGCTGGTGGCCAGAATCATCGGCATAGCCACGCGCTTCTCCCCCTGATGCTGATCGGTCAGCACGATGTGACCTGCGCCTGAGCGCACGGCATCCTCTGCCTCGCCACGGATACGCTCCAACTCAACACGCAGGGCGCTGTCGCCGGCGCCGGCAGGGAAGGTGCAATCAATCTCAACCAGTTCGGCCTTGAACTGGCGCAACAGCTCATCCCATTGGGCGTTGCCGACAAACGGGCTGTCCAAAACCAAAATTTCGGTTTGGGCACTGCTTTCATCCAGCACGTTCTTCAGGTTGCCAAACCGCGTTTTCAGCGACATCACGCGATATTCGCGCAAACTATCGATCGGCGGGTTGGTCACCTGAGAGAAGTTCTGACGGAAGAAATGGCTCAGTGGGCGATACTTGTTCGACAGAACCGCCGATGGGGTATCGTCGCCCATCGAGGCCAGCGCCTCTTTGCCATCTTCGGCCATCGGCGCAAGGATCTGTTCCAGCTCTTCGATGCTGTAACCGGCTGCGATCTGACGCTTGCGCAGTTCTGCACCAGCGAACATCGGCTTTTCGGTCAGACCAGAGAGCGCAGCCTCAAGGTCCGTAATCTTGCCGACCCATTCACCGAACGGCTGTGCAGCGGCCAGTTTGTCCTTCATTTCGGTGTCGTGGTAGAGTTTGCCCTCTTCCATATCCACAGCCAGCAGTTGGCCCGGACCCAGTGCGCCTTTCTCTTTAACGCTGGATTCGTCGGTCGGAACCATGCCCGCCTCGGACCCTGCAATCAGCAAATCGTCACCGGTCACGACATAACGCATCGGGCGCAAACCATTGCGGTCAAGACCTGCGCACACCCAGCGACCATCGGTCATCGCCAATGCGGCGGGACCGTCCCATGGCTCCATGACTGAGTTGCAGTAGGAATACATGTCACGCCACGCCTGCGGCAGTTCCTTGGCCTGTTTCGACCACGATTCAGGCACCAACATGGTTTTCGCCATCGGTGCGTTGCGGCCCGCGCGCACCAGAACCTCAAACACCGAATCCAGTGCGGCTGAGTCGGACGAGCCTGCGGGGATGATCGGTTTGATGTCTTCGGCCAAATCACCAAAGGCGCCAGAGGCCATGCGGATCTCATGGCTCTTCATCCAGTTGACGTTGCCTTTCAGCGTGTTGATTTCACCGTTGTGGGCCAACATACGGAACGGCTGGGCCAACCACCATTCAGGGAAAGTGTTGGTGGAATAACGCTGATGATAGATCGCAAAGGCACTCTCGAAGCGGTCATCCTGCAGATCAGGATAGAAATCCGCGACCTGTTCGGCCAGCATCATGCCCTTGTAGATGATCGACCGGCAGGACAGCGAACACAGGTACATTCCGTTGATGCCTGCAGCGGTTGCTGCCTTTTCGATCCGGCGGCGGATCACGTACAGCTCGCGCTCAAACTCTTCTTCGGTGATGTCCTTGGCGTTGGAAATCAGGATCTGCTCGATCTCAGGGCGGGTGGCGTTTGCCTTTTCACCAAGGCAGGACACATCCACTGGCACGTGGCGCCAGCCGTAGATGTAATGCCCCATGCGCAGCACTTCGGTTTCGACGATGGTCCGGCATTTTTCCTGCGCCCCGAAATCGGTACGCGGTAGGAACACCTGACCCACTGCGACCAAGCGATTTTCATGCGGAATATGGCCAGTGCGTTTAATCTGGTCATAAAAGAAAGGCACAGGAATTTGCACGTGGATACCCGCGCCGTCACCAGTTTTACCGTCAGCGTCGACAGCACCACGGTGCCAGATCGCCTTCAGTGCGGTGATGCCGGATTCGACAACTTTACGGCTGGGTTTGCCGTTCAGCGATACCACCAGACCTACACCGCAAGATGAGTGTTCAAACTCATCGCGATACATGCCGTTCTCTTGCATATAGGCGCGCAGCGCCTCTTGCTGGGGGGCGTAGTTTTCAAGGTTTTTCATGATGATACCTCAGATGAGGGCGCAAGCGCCGGGTATTTTTTCATATCGCGCCGAAAGGCGCCCATTTTATCGGCCATCAGCAGGCGCACCTGCCGGACCTTATTCTCAAAGCTCAGCTGGATGATCTGATCCATGATGCCAAAGCGTTTCATGCGCTGCGGTACGTTGTGCACCGTCTGTGGCATGATCATGTGATAGAGCGTCGGAAACTTGGGAAAGCGATCGCGCTGCGCCCGTTCCCGCCCGTGGGTGCCGTGGAAGACGTGATAGGTCGTTTCCTCGGTCAGATAGTCACCCAGACCACGGATGTGGTGGGTTTCGATCTGTTCACGGTAATCCATCCAGCGCGGATCATCGGCGGCCACATCCGGATGAACCGAATATTGCGGCGCCAGACCAACGGCAGATTTCACCGGCAGGAACTTGGCCATCAACAGGGCGGAATACCCGCCCATCGAATGACCCAGCGTGACCATCTCTTTGGCGCCAACCTGCTGTGCGAACCGTTGTGCGTGTTCAACAATCTGTTCGATCAACCCGTCCCCGTTCAACCATGTGCGGTTGGGGTCAATGATGAACAAAACGTTGTCACGCCCATCTGCCGTAGCAGTGCGAGCGAATTCCACACCCGGCACTTTGGCTGGATCGGTGCCGATGCCGGTGAAGCACAGCACCAGACGATCTGACACGCCACGATGCGCATGGATGATCAGATCATCCTGCGTCACATAAGGTGTAATCACCAGTTCCTGAGCCGGAGCATTCATCAAGCTGTGCCGTTCCTATCGGGTGGTTTCAGACGTGCTGGTCCGAGGGCCCCGAAGGGCGTCCCGCACCAACATCCAGTTTCGGTTACTCTGCCGCGACGCTTTGAGCGTCGTTCAGATAGTCCAGGATCGCCTCGGCGCTGTCGCGACCGTCTTTGATCGCCCAAACCACCAGCGAGGCACCGCGCACGATGTCGCCAACAGCGTAAACACCGTCCAGAGCGGTCTTGCCGGTCTTGAACTCGGCCTTGATGGTGCCCCAACGGGTCACTTCCAGACCGTCCGTGCCCCAAAGTTTGGGCAGATCTTCAGGCTCAAAGCCCAGCGCCTTGATCACCAGATCGGCGTCTTCGACGTAGTCTGCGCCTTCGATCACCTCAGGTGCTTGGCGGCCCGACGCATCCGGTGCGCCCAGGCGCATTTTTTGCACCATCACGCCGCTGACGTTGCCGTCAGTTTCGGTGAACCCTTGCGGTGCGGCCAGCCAGACAAACTCCACGCCTTCTTCTTCGGCGTTCTGAACCTCGCGCTGGGAACCGGGCATATTGGCACGGTCACGACGGTAAAGACATTTGACCGAGGTCGCGCCCTGACGCACAGCGGTACGCACGCAGTCCATTGCAGTGTCACCACCGCCAATGACCACAACCTTTTTGCCCGCCGCGTTCAGAGAGCCGTCCTCATATTCGGCCACGTCGTCACCGAAGCTGAGCTTGTTCGACACGGTCAAGTAATCGATCGCACGTTCAATGCCGGTTGCGGTCGAACCCGGGCCAGACAGATCGCGGGTTTTGTAAACGCCAGTGGCGATCATCACTGCGTCATGTTTGCCACGGATCGCATCAAAAGAGATGTCTTCGCCCACGTTGCAATTAAGCACGAACTCAACACCGGATTTCTCAAGCTGTTCAACACGGCGCATCACCACGTCTTTTTCCAACTTGAAACCAGGGATGCCGTAGGTCAGCAGGCCGCCAGCGCGGTCGTAGCGGTCATAGATGGTGACCTGAATACCCTGGCGACGCAGGATATCTGCAGCAGCCATACCACCCGGCCCCGCACCGATGATTCCAACAGATTGATCGCGTTCCATGACCGGAACGATCGGCTTGACCCAACCGTTTTCCCACGCAGTGTCAGTAATATATTTTTCAACAGACCCGATCGTAACGGTACCGTGGCCCGACTGTTCGATCACGCAGTTGCCTTCGCACAGGCGGTCCTGAGGACAGATACGGCCACAGATTTCCGGGAACGAGTTGGTAGCCTGAGAGATCTGGTACGCCTCCTCCAGACGACCGGTGGCAGTCATGTTCAGCCAGTCGGGGATGTTATTGTGTAGCGGGCAATGCGCCTGACAATAGGGCACACCACATTGACTGCAGCGGCTCGACTGTTCTTTCGCTTTTTCATCCGCGTATTCGGCGTAAATTTCTTGGAAGTCCTTATTCCGCTCCTCGGCCAGCCGCTTCACCGGCATGTCACGATCGACGGATACAAACTTCAGCATCGGTTGCTTGGCCACGGGCGCTGCCTTTCTGAACGAGTATGTATAAAAATGCCTTTTAAGGCAGCACTGATGGAAATAAAAGTCAGAAGAGCTGACCTAAACTTAGGATTTTTATGCCGCAAGGCAGAAAAGTTGAGCCAAAGGCACTCTACTTATAACCGATCCGGACCTATATTTCTTCTTCTGACGCAAACTCAATAGGTTATACAAGGGGCATTGAGAGCCCGAGAAAGCCCGACATGTCTATTCTACATCTAGCAATTTTGGCCTTAATTCAGGGCATTACCGAGTTTTTGCCGATTTCCTCCTCTGGCCACCTGATTCTACTGCCGAATCTGTCCGGCATGCAGGATCAGGGTCCTATCATCGACGTTGCGGCACATGTGGGCACGCTGGGTGCAGTGGTGCTGTATTTCTGGCGCGACGTCAGGATCGGCCTGGCCGGCACGCCACGAATGCTGACGGGGCGTCTGGACACCGAAGGCAGCCGCATGGCGTTCCTGCTGCTGATCGCAACAATTCCGGTGATCCTCTTTGGGCTCTTTCTTGCCCTGACCGGTCTGGATGAACAACTGCGGTCCATAACGGTCATTGGCTGGACCATGCTGGGGTTTGGCGTCGTCCTTTATGGTGCGGACCAGCGCGGCGGCGAGACAAAGCTCAGCGAAGACTGGAACCTGCGTGACGCGCTTTGGATGGGTCTGGCGCAGATGCTGGCCCTGATCCCTGGCACGTCACGATCCGGCATCACCATCACCGCTGGCCGCTGGTTGGGTTATGACCGACAGGATGCGGCAAAGCTGGCGATGCTGATGTCGATCCCGACCATTGTGGCCTCTGGTTGTTTGATGGGTGCCAAAGTGGCCGGCCAGGCCGATATGCAGGCCCTGCGTGACGGCGCTATTGTGGCAGGTCTGTCCTTTGTCGCCGCTCTGTTGGCGCTGGTGCTGATGATGCGACTCTTACGCTCTGTCAGTTTTACACCCTATGTGATCTATCGCGTCATCCTTGGCGCGATACTGCTGTGGATCGGGTATACACAGTAATCCAACAGCACCGGGGAAACGACAAAGGGCGCGCTACGGCACGCCCTTTGTCGTTTCTGGCTGATTGCAGGTTTAGCCGTGGCGCAGGTTCTTCGCAGATTCCTTGATCGCCAGATACTGACCCGACGGACGAAAGCGCCACAGGTAATCAGGCAGCACAGCCTCCATCGCCACGGGTGTGATATCCAGATCAGCAAACCCTTTTGCACCCTCAGACACCACATTGTCCTGACGCAGCAGTTTCACCTGATCGGCAGTGATCGGCCCCTTAATCAGCCCAAAGCTCAACTTTTTGACCAAATCAAACGACCAACCCATCAAAGACCCCGCAAAGAAGGGCAGGTTGATCACCAGCTTACGACGACGGATCACAGTCAGCATATCCTTCATCAGGCCTTTCATGCTTTTCGCATCAGGGCCACCCAGTTCATAGATACCTGCAGGCGCCTTGCCCTCCACACCCAGCACGGCGGCGCGGGCGACGTCATCAACATAAACCGGCTGGAACACAGTGTTACCACCCACCAGCGGCAACACTGGACCAAACATGCCTGCAAAACGGTTAAAGAAGTCATCTTCAGCCCCGAAGATGATCGAAGGACGCAGAATCACCGCAGACGGGAAGGCCGCCTGAACCGCCGCTTCGCCAGCACCTTTGGTGCGCGCATAGGCACTGCTGCGAGTGGCATCTGCGCCAATCGCCGACAGATGAACGAAGGTTTTTACATCCTGCTCGGCAGCGATACGGGCGACGCGGCCTGCGCCTTCGGCCTGAACGGAATCAAAGCCGTTTTTGCCCGCCTCTGCCAGAATGCCCACACAGTTCACAACCGCATCCGATCCCGTCATCACAGAGGCGACCGAGGCTTCGTCGCGGATGTTGCACAGCACAGGCTCAACCTGACCGGGGGTACCGTAAGGTTTTACGTGCATTGCCTCATTTGGGCGGCGCACCGCCACGCGCACGCGCCAGCCCTCTTTCGCAAGACGACGGGCAATGTAGCGGCCAACAAATCCAGATCCGCCAAAAATGGTCACAAGTTTCGACATATCACAGACTCCGGCTAAGAAAATTTTGCTGCATTTTTCTAGCGCTTACAGGGGTTTTTCACAAGGAGATTGCCTGCGGCAAAAAAAACTTCAAAAATCGCGTTGACACCCCCCTACGGTAACCTTAGAACGCCCCTCACCAACCCGTGCCCAGATGGCGGAATTGGTAGACGCGCTAGCTTCAGGTGCTAGTGTCCGTATGGACGTGGAGGTTCGAGTCCTCTTCTGGGCACCATGATAAACCGGCTGATCGCCCTTGAGCTCAAGGATCCGACAGCCGGTTTTTTTGTGTGGAAATTTTCGTTGAAATCGCCGACCGAATTAGAAAACTCCTATCTTTCATATGGATACTTCGTGCTTAATGACTGAAATGGTCAGTGCAGATGAGGTTTCAGATGTTCAATCAACCCCTTGGCGGAAACGAGATGCCGCGCTTTGGCGGGCCGACAACCTTCATGCGTCTGCCCACGCAGGACACGGCAGCAGGGCTTGATGCGGCCTTTGTGGGGATTCCGATGGATATCGGTGCCAGCAACCGCCCCGGCACCCGGTTTGGACCGCGTCAAATTCGCAGCGAAAGCGCGATGATCCGCCCCTACAATATGTGGACCCGCGCCGCGCCGTTTGACGCACTAAATGTTGCAGATATTGGGGATGTTGCGATCAACACCTTCGACCTGAAGGACGCCGTGCGCCGGATCACCGAGTTTTACGACGGTCTGCTAAAGCATCCGGTTGTCCCGCTGACCATGGGAGGCGATCATACGCTTTCCCTGCCGGTGCTGCGGGCCATTGCGAAGAAACACGGTCCAGTGGCATTGATCCACGTTGATGCTCACGCTGATATCAATGATCACATGTTTGGCGAGGCGATCGCACACGGCACACCTTTCCGTCGCGCCTATGAGGAAGGGCTGCTTGACGCACGAAACACCTTTCAGATCGGGCTGCGCGGCACCGGTTACGGGCCAGATGATTTCGACACCGCGCGGGATTGGGGGTTTACCGTCGTGCAGGCCGAAGAGCTGTGGCACAAATCCGCTGCGCCACTGATGGAACAGGTCCGGGCACAGATCGGTGATCGCCCTGCATATCTGAGTTTCGACATAGACAGCCTGGATCCCGCATTTGCCCCCGGCACCGGCACGGTTGAAATGGGCGGCCTCACCACGATTCAAGCACTGGAAATTGTGCGGGGCTGCCGCGGCCTAAATCTGGTAGGCTGCGATCTGGTGGAGGTGTCACCGCCCTATGATCCCGCCGGAAACACCGCGATGATTGCGGCGAACCTGCTCTATGAAATGCTGTGCGTCTTGCCGGGGGTGCAGGACAGCGTCCTCTAGCAGGCGCCGCGCAGTTCAAACAACAAATAATCCAGCATTTCCAGTGCGACCAACAGGCGGGCGGGATCTGTGCCCTCGACCAACAACAACGCCTGCACAAAGCTGCGTGACCTCTTGCGACGGCGCAGGTTGTGAAAGGCGGCGATCAACAGCCGTTCCTCTTGGGTCAGTTTATACCGGCAGCAGGCGCAGTCTTCGCGGCCATAGGTAAAGGCGCTGGTGCGCAGACAGCGCATCGCCTCGATCACATCGACGGTGGCACTCAGCACCTGCTCGGCCGCTTCAGCACCATAATGCTGGGCGCAAACCACCTGCGCCCGTTTCCACCCACCACGATCAGGATGAGTTAGCCCATCAAAGATATGTCTGCTGGTCGACAGCAACGCCAGATCCTCACGGTCAAAACCATAGGCCTGAATATCACGCGCCGCATTTTTTGAATGCCGATTGTCTGCTGGTCCTGCCATGTCACGCTCCGGTTTTAGGGGATCAAACCTGGCGGCATCGCTTGGCTGTATATTTCCTAGTAAAATACTCAAGCACTGACAAGTCTGTATCGAACCAGAAAAAAGTCAAAACGAACAACAGCTCGGGTACATACCTGTCACGGTGAAACAGCAGTCACTCTTTGGTGCGGCTGTTAGTGATCGCAGCCTCAACACACATCTTCAGGCGACCCTGCGTCATCGGCAGGCACATAGAGGCGTCTGAAATCGGGCTACGGTCCTTGGTCATGTCGTCAGCCATAAACGCAGTAGAGAACATCACAACCGGCAACCGCGAAAAGGCAAAGCGCAGGCTCAACAGATCAGTCACCAAATGATCCAGCGGCATCAAACCATCACGCATGATGAATAGCAGATCCCATTCGCGTGGCGCTTCGCGCAGCCTACGCTCTGCCTCGCCCAGCGTGGAGACTGGCATTACATTAGCGCCCAGACTAATCGACATCTGTTCCACGTCGCAGTTCGGCTTTGCGCTGACACACAGCACCTTTTTACCCATCAAGGGCGCAGGACCGATGCTTTGACGTTGACGGTAAATAGAGCGGGACAGGGAATCGCGTTTCACATCACCCTCCGACGCAACACCATTCTGGTCCGAAGAACCCTTCTGACCGAACCCGCGGCGACGCGGGTTAGAGACGTTGTATGCAGTCTGATCAGCGATATCTTGAAACAATCCCACGTCTGCATCCCTCCGTTTGGTGTCTGTTTTGTCTCCGTCGTCCTACAAAAGAACGCCGGGACTGCTCTACTTTTTAGAGGGGACATCCGAAAAATTTTCTCGATGGGATATATGCTTGCTCCTCCTTAGTAGGAGGCAGGCCCCAAAGACGCAACGCTACAATGCCTTAAATAGGTGCGGGCGAAGCCCAAACATCGCTTGCGGCGTTCGACAGCGTGATTGCGATGGGAGACGGCTGGCTGCCCGCGCAGTTGCAGGCCATACTCGCAACCGTGAACACAGCCGCTGCCCTCTAAGTCACCCGCGCAGGGGCCAATCCTACTTAGACGCAGGAGCTATCGCTGATCTCTCTTATCACATAGAGATGAGGCGTTGTGATTGGCACCAATTCGCCCCTGCGGACAGACTGGCCCCATTGATAGCCAAGAGGCCCCCCATGCGCACACTGTCCCACCTCGCCCTGATCGCAGCGCTTACTGCGACGCCCTTTACCGCCTCGGCCGTTTGGGCCGAAACCGCAATGCCAGCACATGTCATCGAACAGTTCGGCGCCGCACCAGAGGTGCCTCAAGGCGCGCTGTCGGCCGAACTGGCGGCTGCCGTGCAGCTGGCCTTTGTTGACAGCATCACCGAAGGACAGTGGGGCCCTGACCACAGCGCCGCGCTGGAGGTGATCCGCACATCCGGCGATCCACGTCTGGCATGGGTCATCTCTGATCTACTGCGCTTTGTCACCAACCGCCAGTTGAGCCGCTCCTTGGCAGAAACCGGTGTACACCTTCTGAACCTGCCAGAGATTACTGTGAACCCGTGGGGGCACATCACCGATCCGCTGATCGCGTGGGATATCCCCGAACCTCCCGGGTATCTGGAGATCAAGCGCGGCATCTACACCAGTATCATCCCCGGTTGGGACCGCATTTTCATCGAAGGCGACATCGACTGGCGACTGGTCTCTTGGGGTGGTGTGCTGATCGACGATCGCCCGTTTGATACCACTGATGATGCCTGCAACTGCATTCCCGCCGCTGACAATCCGCCCGTAACATCTGCGGCGGAGGCGGACTGGCTTGACGATAACGACGTTATTTTTGGTGTGGTGATCAACGGCGAGGCGCGCGCCTATCCCCGCCAGATCATGGAAGTGCGCGAAATGGTCAACGACACGCTGGGTGGCCGTGATCTGGCGCTGCCTTACTGTACGCTTTGCGGTGCAGCGCAGGCCTATTTCACCGATCAGCTGCCCGCCGGTGTGAAGCGCCCTGTGATGCGGACCTCTGGCCTGCTGAGCCGCTCGAACAAGGTGATGTATGACCTAACGACCTATTCAATCTTCGACACCTTCCGTGGCAACGCCCTGACTGGCCCGCATGCAAAACGCGGTCTGGTTCTGGATCAAGCCACAGTGGTTACCTCCGACTGGGCCAGCTGGAAAGCCGCCTATCCAGAAACCACAGTACTGGCCGAACGTCTGGCTTTGGGCCGTGATCCTGACTTCCGCAACAACCGCGATGCCAACGGCCCGATCTTCCCTGTCGGCGACGTAGATCCGCGCCTACCAGTGCAGGAGGATGTGATCGGTGTGCTGACCAAATCAGGCCCCGTCGCCTTCCCCCGCGCCACTGCAATGGCTGCGCTGCAACAGGGTGAGCAGGTGGCATATAAAGGCGTGACCCTATCGCGGGTCGCAGGTGGCCTGCGCGCAACAGACACAGCAGGCAAGGCCGTGTCCAGCCACGAGGCCTTCTGGTTCGCATGGTCGCAGTTCTATCCTGAAACCAAGCTGTGGACACCGTAAGCGACCCATGGCGGGCCGTTAAGTCTGTTGGCCGTTCAAAGATCACACAAAAAAGCCGGGGCAGTGATTTGCCCCGGCTTTGTATTTTCTATGACGTCCATTAATTGAACTTCTTGATCTCACCCGATTTCAAACGGGCCAGATAGCCAGTCAGTTCTCGCTTCACGATCGGCATCAGGAAGTAAAGACCAAAGACATTCACCACCGCCATCGCAAAGATCGCCGCATCGGAGAAGTCGATAACCGGTCCCAGCGAAGCAGAGGCCCCGATGACCACAAAGACGCAGAACATCACCTTGAAAAACAGCTGCGCGCCGTTGCTTTCCCCGAATAGGAAGGTCCAAGCCTTCAGCCCGTAGTAGGACCAAGAGATCATGGTCGAGAAGGCGAACAGGATCACTGCCAGCGCCAGAATATACTGGAAGAACGGCACAGCAGAGGCAAAGGCCGCCGACGTCAGCGCCACACCGCCGTTACCACCAACGGTCTGAATCGCAGTCCCCGCATCATTCAACAGATAGTTGCCGGTCACAGGGTCAATCACCAGCTGACCAGTGATGATGATCACTAGCGCGGTCATGGTGCAGATCACCACGGTGTCGATGAACGGCTCCAGCAGAGACACATACCCTTCGGTGATCGGCTCTTTGGTACGCACAGCAGAGTGAGCGATCGCCGCCGATCCAACGCCCGCTTCGTTAGAGAACGCCGCCCGCTTAAAGCCCTGAATCAGCGCACCGACCATACCGCCAGCAACACCAAGGCCTGTAAACGCACCTTCAAAAATCTGACCGAAAGCCCAACCGATCTTGTCGAAGTTGATCACCAGAATGATCAGCGCAGTGATCACATACATGATCCCCATAAACGGCACGACCTTTTCAGTCACCCGTGCGATGGATTTCAGACCGCCCACGATCACCGCAAACACAACCGCGGCAAAGACAAGGCCGGTGATAACCCCGGGGAAATCACCCACAACGTTGGTGATCTGCGCATGCGCTTGGTTGGCCTGGAACATGTTGCCGCCACCCAGTGCACCAAGGATACAGAAGACAGAGAACAGAACCGCCAGGATCTTGCCCCCCGGCAGGCCCCGTTCCGCAAAGCCCTTGGTCAGGTAGTACATCGGACCACCTGACACGCTACCATCAGGATACTCGTTGCGATATTTCACGCCCAGAGTACATTCAGTAAACTTCGATGCCATGCCCATCAGACCGGCAAGGATCATCCAGAAAGTAGCACCCGGGCCACCAATGCTGACCGCAACGGCCACACCAGCGATATTCCCCAGTCCTACTGTGCCCGACAACGCGGTCGCCAGCGCCTGGAAATGGCTGACCTCACCTGCATCATTGGGGTCAGAATAGTCCCCTTTGACCAGCGAAATCGCGTGGCGGAAGCCGCGCAGCTGGATAAAGAGGAAATAGAGCGTAAAGACAGTTGCTGCCAGAACAAGCCACGCCACGATCCATGGGAAATTGGTGCCAGGAAAGGGCGAGAAGATGAAGCTGACGAACCAGCCCGTGGAGGCTGCGAAAACCTCGTTGATTTTCTGATCAATACCTTGCGCCGCAGCTGGCAAACCCGCCGTCGACAGTACTGTGGCCGCAATGGCTGCGCGTTTATACATCGTTTTCATGGTGTATCCCTGTTCTCTCGACTTATGGCACGATGGTGCATGGGACGGGTGCGGATTGCGCCAGCGTACCGGCAACTGACCCGAACAAACGACCGCTGAGGCCTCTCTGCCCGTTACGACCCACCACAATCAGTGAGGCACCTGCGCTAGAGGCTACGTCATTCAGGGTGTCGGCGATGTGGCCATACCGGATGACGGTTTCTACCGGCACACCGATGTCACCAAGATCATCCAGAACCGGTTTGATCACCGCAGTCTCTGCACGTTCCAGCTCTTCCTGACGGCGTTTGTGACGCTCTTCAAGTTCGGTTGCGGTCAGAAATGTGTATGGCGACCACTCCAGTACATAGGCGATGATCAATGCCGCTTCACATGATTTTGCTTGATTAACTGCAAACTCAAGTGCGCGTTGCGAGGCTTCACTGCCGTCATATGCTACAATTATTTTCATCCAATTCCCTCCAAAATGGGTTGCGATGCCCCCGTCTCCACACCGATAAGACTAGTTTTCCAAAAACCGTCCGCGCCATTGAGATCGTTCATAAAAGACACTGCAGATTTCGCCCATTTGCACTGACTGAACTGTATCTGCAAGACGCTTAATTGATGCGCCGAGATTTTTATCAAGGAAGCAAATATCAAAGGAATTCACGGGCCAAACCTGACAACGCGTTACTTTGTCAGTGTCAGTATAACACTGACACCTACGGCAATGAAGCATTTCAATTCAATAAGGGGTGCCACGGAACCTCAAAGCAGCCATATGCGGCGCACAGGACGGCAGATCGTGACACTAGACTGGCTGCCTCTAGCAGTACGATCAGCCCTATCATTTCTGATTTTGTGATATTTTTGGTTGCGGGGGCAGGATTTGAACCTGCGACCTTCAGGTTATGAGCCTGACGAGCTACCGGGCTGCTCCACCCCGCGCCAGTGTCACCGTGGTGACGAATGCGCTATATTTTTATCGCTTAGAGATTTTGTTGTTGTTTATTAGGTTTGGCGGTGACCTACTCTCCCACGTCTTAAGACGCAGTACCATTGGCGCTTCGGTGCTTAACTTCCGAGTTCGGGATGGTATCGGGTGT
>NZ_JAKRGF010000010.1 GCF_022347685.1 Thalassobius sp. Cn5-15 | reverse complement strand
GCCATATCTGGCGCGAGAAATATCTGCGTGACCTGTGGATTTTCTTTTCAGATGAACTTGCTGCGCGGATCAAAGCGTCGGGGCTGAAAATGCCGAAGCACTATCCGATGAAAGATGTATGAGGGGGAAGCCCCATCAATATTGCGCATTCTTAAAAGTATTTCACAGAGTTTAAGGTTATTTAACAATGGCATCCGCAACGTCCCAGGGGATTCAGGCACATGATATGTTGCCACGTGAAGTCTTTAGTGAATGCAAAGAATTGTTTACAGATTTGCTTCCGGGGCCGGGTCTGGCGCGCAGCGTGTTTCGCGACCTGCGTGTCAGGCGGATAGATATGGGCACATTTCTGGGCCTGATCGAGGATCAGATTGGCAGAGCTCCGACAGAATTTGATGGGCTGCGCTGGGTTGGGTTTGAAGATTATAGCGATCCAAAAAGCGTATTTGTAGTGGATCCAGCGGACCTCGCCGCAAGTTATGGCGAAGGCTATGCCCTGACCCGCCTGACCCTGCAAATTACTGATGATCCGCTCACCCAAGGTGAGGAGGAGAAGGTGTTGGGGTGGTTGAGAGGCTATGAAGAATGGCTTCGCGTTGTGTTTTCAGATGGGCGAGATCTGGATGGATTAGGTGAAGTCGGGAAGAAAGTCGGTGCTGAACCGTTCTCTACGTTCCTCTGCCCGCAGGGGCAGAAACCAACAGCTTCTACGCCCTGTCCTATGACATCACAGGCGACACTGCCCCTGCCGCGCTATCGTCATCAGACATTGGCTGATCTGCAGCACCTTGTGCTGGATCCGCTGATTCGCGACCGGCTGGCGATCTGGGCCAGCGTGTCCGAAGAGGTGGACGCCAAGATCCGCAACGGCGTCTGGCCGCTGCGCCTGAAAGCCGAGGATTGGGCCAGCGGCGAGATCAGCTGGCTGATCGACGTGATCGCGCCCGATCGTAAAACCACCGCCAGCGTACTGGGCAACTTCAAACAGGTGGTCAAAGGGGGCGACCTGCGCCTGCACCCGATCATCGGCCGTCTGGTGGACAAGGAAACGCTGGAGAAGATGGGCGCGTCGCAGGTCAAGAAGGGAACGCACTGATGCCATATGTATTTAGTACAAAAACGGTTGCGACCTACACTGATCACTTTACGTTCTTGGATGGTGATCCGAGAAAAATAACCAACCCTGATCGTAGTGTCGTTGTTGGGATCAATCCCCCGGAGCGCAATCAGTCCGCAATTTGCGGTCGTCCTATCGATCCCACCCATTTGCCGCGTCGCCTGCAACCCAAAGGGCGCCGCTATAAACTGGCAGATATGGTGAGCAACAAGATCGGATTGATCGTTTCTGAAAAAGTAAAGGACATCGTCGAAAAGTTTGAGCCGGGTGTGCATGCATTTTATCCGATCACATTGGAATGGAGTGGAAAATCTGCCCAAAAGGATGACGGACATTCCATCTGGATCATCCAGAGGAGTATCAAGGGGCTTCACCCAGTGCTGATCGATCCGCCGTACACCGGGCCAAATGATTATTGGGACGGGCTGAATATTATTAAGCATCCGAATAGCACAGCTGTTTTCAGCAAGGACGCGATCGGCAACGCTCATATCTGGGCTGATCCGCAACTCTCATATCAGCGCATTATCAGTGATGAACTGACAGAGGCATTTCAAGAAGCAAAGGTTACCGGTTTCGCCCCTGGTAGGTATATCGAGGCCAAGTAATTCATAATTATTGATTATTTTAAAGATTTAGGTGAAGTAGCATGAATGCGCATGACCTGCCCCCCGAAACTTCCCTCGTTCTGATGCAGAGTTTGCTCAACCTATTGAAGGAGCAAACGAATGCGAAAGAGCCGTTTCACGGAAGCCCAAATCATTGGGATGATCAAAGAGCAGGAAGCCGGGGTGCCGACAGCTGAGGTGTGCCGGAAGCACGGCCTCAGTCAGGGCACGTTCTACAAATACAAGTCGAAGTTTGGCGGCATGGAGGTGTCCGATGTCGCGAAGCTGAAGGCGATGGAGGACGAGAACGCCAGGCTCAAGCGCTTGCTGGCTGATACGATGCTGGAGAAAATGGGTGCGTCGCAGACGGCGACCACCGGCTCGAACGCAAAGGTTAACTAAGCATCCCCGACAATAGATTTTGGGTGGTTTCAGGACTTAAGGAGAACGCAGATGACATGGGGTGTGATTGAGCCGAATGGTTTTGGCGTGCATTGGCCGGATGGGGATTATGTTGGGTATGATGAGGGTATTGAGCAGTACTACAAAAACAGCATGCCTGCGTCCGAAAAAGCAAAGCTGGGTATGGAGGCACGTTTACTGCGAAGCCCTTTCTCCGACAAGTTTCATAAAGATCTAGGTTGGCTCGCTGACCACGAAAAGCCGAAGGTGTTTAAAACTTGGAAATCCTACAAAGAGCTTTTCTCACTTATTTCGCTCAACAGTAAACTCATTGCCGTTGACGAAACGCTGAAAGGGATCATCGAAGAGCTGGAACCGGGTGTGCATCAGTTTTGGCCGATTGAAATCACCATGCCAAAAGACACATCTTATCCGGTGCCGTATTACGGGATGGTGATCCATAATCACCTGAACAGTTTCCGGCTGGAAGACTGCGATCCGGGTCTCGCGGTTGATGACAGTATTGGCGACTATATCGACTATGTGGTCAAAGCCCGATCACGGTCCGACTTTAAAGGGCTGGCAATGTCCCGTGAGGAAATCGGCAACCGCCATATCTGGCGCGAGAAATATCTGCGTGACCTGTGGATTTTCTTTTCAGATGAACTTGCTGCGCGGATCAAAGCGTCGGGGCTGAAAATGCCGAAGCACTATCCGATGAAAGATGTATGAGGGGGAAGCCCTATCAAAACTGTACTTTCTTCAATGTATTTCACAGAGTTTCAAAGAATTTAAGGTTATTTAACAATGGTATCCGCAACGTCCCAGGGGATTCAGGCACATGATATGTTGCCACGTGAAGTATTTAGAGAATGCAAAGAATTGTTTACAGATTTGCTTCCGGGGCCGGGTCTGGCGCGCAGCGTGTTTCGCGACCTGCGTGTCGGGCGGATAGATATGTGCACATTTCAGGGCCTGATCGAGGATCAGATTGGCAGAGCTCCGACAGAATTTGATGGGCTGCGCTGGGTTGGGTTTGAAGATTATAGCGATCCAAAAAGCGTATTTGTAGTGGATCCAGCGGACCTCGCCGCAAGTTATGGCGAAGGCTATGCCCTGACCCGCCTGACCCTGCAAATTACTGATGATCCGCTCACCCAAGGTGAGGTGGAGAAGGTGTTGGGGTGGTTGAGAGGCTATGAAGAATGGCTTCGCGTTGTGTTTTCAGATGGGCGAGATCTGGATGGATTAGGTGAAGTCGGGAAGAAAGTCGGTGCTGAACCGTTCTCTACGTTCCTCTGCCCGCAGGGGCAGAAACCAACAGCTTCTACGCCCTGTCCTATGACATCACAGGCGACACTGCCCCTGCCGCGCTATCGTCATCAGACATTGGCTGATCTGCAGCACCTTGTGCTGGATCCGCTGATTCGCGACCGGCTGGCGATCTGGGCCAGCGTGTCCGAAGAGGTGGACGCCAAGATCCGCAACGGCGTCTGGCCGCTGCGCCTGAAAGCCGAGGATTGGGCCAGCGGCGAGATCAGCTGGCTGATCGACGTGATCGCGCCCGATCGCAAAACCACTGCCAGCGTGCTGGGCAATTTCAAACAGGTGGTCAAGGGGGGCGACCTGCGCCTGCACCCGATCATCGGCCGTCTGGTGGACAAGGAAACGCTGGAGAAGATGGGCGCGTCGCAGGGAGAGGCACCCGATGTGACAAAAAGGAGGATGCGTGATGGCTGTTAATCTGGATGCGAGCCTTGAGTACAAGTTTTCCATTCGACTTCATACCTGTGACCCGGCGGATGATGCCCGAATAAAGGCGGGTAAGGATTGGCTGGATGCCGAAGAACTTGCTTATATGGAAAAAAGCATGGACATGCGTTTGCTGGATTTCCGAACAGCAGAGCGACCGTGGCGGGCCGATTTTCTGCCACAGAAGGTTCAGAATTCAGACGATACGGAATTGCCAGATTTCATCGATTCCTTTCCCGGGTGTAATAACCAATATGCCAAAGCCAATATGGTCAGCCCGCGCCTGAAGGCGCTGATCGAAACACATCAGACCAAAGAGGATGGCTGGCAGTTTTTCTCGGTTGAGATCCTGAAACAGGATGGATCCCCCTATGACAACTATTACATCTGGTGGGTGCATAAGGTTGTTGATGGGATTGACGAAAGTTCTGAAGGGCTCAAATCCGTTGGTGGAGGGCCGTTGCGTTTTAAACATCAGAGAGCAAACTATGCGGGCAAAAAAAGCCCTGATCGGCAAAGGATGCATAAATCTGTCATCGGGGGGCTGACTGCCTGGATTGATTACCGGTTTTTCCCGTCTGCAAGAATCTTTGTATCAGATGCGCTCTTTCAGGCGATGCAGGATGCGGGCATAACCGGGATTGCCGCAGATTCTGTCTGGTCGGAAGTGTAATTTTTTAGTTTAATTTGGTATAGGTATTTGTTTTCATGACTAATTATTCGTTCAATAAAAATACCTCGTCGGGAAATCCAATTTTCAAAACCACTCGTACCGGGGAGCCAACGTCCGGCAAGGATACGGGCTGGTTTTTTTCGCCAGAGATTAAAGATTCGTCGGCGCGGATGTTGCTTGGGCAGAAAACCCCGTCACGCCGACAGAATTGCTGCCGACCGCGACACGGACAACAAACAAAGACTATTTTGATCGGATCAGTTCTGCCGATGCAGGTGATTTTCAATATGATCACCGAGATTATGCGCAAAACGGTAATTACGTCCTGCAGCAAGGTGATGATGCATTGCGGATGGGGGTAGCCAGCCACAATGGCAGCCACCCAGCCTACACGACTTTTGTCCAAGCTCGAATTGATGAAATAAAGGCTCGCGGCGATGATGTGGCCGACGCAGAACGGATGCGTTTGCGGATCGAAAATCCGGATTTGACTTTAGAAGAAGTGAGAGAACGAGCCCAAAAGACCGCCACGGAATTTATGGCGCGGGAACATCGGGGCCTGAACAAGTTTCTTGAAATGGCCATTCAGGAAGGTGGTTTGCGCAATGATGGCGGTGGGGATGGCCGTGACGGCAAGCCGGTTCTGATTTTCAACGATGCTGATCCAAGGGTGCAGGCCGGTCTGATTGACAGTGCCGAAAACCACAGAGGTGGTCGCGGAAATTTGGACCAGTCGTTAAGGTGGATCGCATGAAGAAAGTGACGATCCAAAATGAAGAAACGCAAGAACCATTCTCCGGAGTTCAAGGCGAAGGTTGCGCTTGAAGCGATCCGCGAGGAGATGACGCTGGCGGAACTGTCCAAGAAATATGGCGTTCACCCCACGCAGATCGGAACGTGGAAGCGGGCAGCGATAGAGAACATGGCGACGGCATTTACCCGCCGAGGTTCGGCCCCCGAGCAGGTTAGTTCCGCTGATGTCGACAAGCTGCACTCGAAGATCGGCCAGTTGGTCGTGGAACGGGATTTTTTAGCCCCCTCTCGGCAGCATTCTTCGAATGCGCCTGCCGGGCAATGGAAGCCTCGCATCAGTTGCTCGGGACGCGAGGCAAAAAATGGTGAGCCGGGATCATAGGTTAAGCCTTCGTAAACAGTGCGAACTGTTGCAGTTTTCGCGGTCGCATCTTTCCTATCAGCCGGTTGGTGAAAGCGCGAAAAACCTGCGGTTCATGGAAGCCATCCGCTGCCCGGCAGGCGATTTGCGAACGCAAATCTGCCGAGAGGGACAAGCAGTTTCTGGAAACACCGTGGTATGGATCGCGCCAAATGGCCAGGTACATGAAGCGGAATGGGCATCGATGTAGTCGGCACCGTGTACGACGGTTGATGCGACTTATGAGGCTGGTGCCGATTGACCAGGCGCCAAATACCAGCAAGAAGCATCCCCAGCATAAGATCTGGCCATACCTGCTGCGCAATATGGTGATTGATCGCCCCAACCAGGTCTGGTGCGCAGACATTACCTACATACCGATGCGGCGTGGCTTCCTGTATTTGGTCGCCATCATGGATTGGTACAGCCGCAAGATTTTATCCTGGCGCTTGTCCAATAGCATGGACGCGGATTTCTGCGTGGAGGCTTTGAAAGAGGCGATTGCCAGGTACGGACCGCCGGAAATCTTTAACAGCGACCAAGGCAGCCAGTTCACCAGCGGCGCATGGATCGACGTTCTGACAGACGCAAAGATCAAGATCAGCATGGATGGCAAGGGAGCCTGGCGCGACAATCGCATGATTGAGCGTCTGTGGCGATCCCTGAAGTATGAATGCGTGTATCTGAACGCCTTTGAAACAGCCTCCGACGCGCGGGCCGGGATCGGAAAGTGGATGACATATGACAACTCCGAACGTCCACACTCGACGCACGGCTTGTTGACCCCGGATGAGGCCTATGCCAGCAAAACACAGCCAATGAGAATAGCAGCCTAAATGAAACCCTGATCCATCTTAAAACGGCTGCAAACTGGTCTAAAATCTAGGACCACCTCTAACCAATCCGCGGATTGAGAACATGACAACACTCGATTGCGTCAACCGTCTCCAGCGCCTGCACAGGCTACAGACTTTGACCATCCCGTGCCAGCAGGGCAGTCTCATAGTGTCGAGAAAATCAATTACGCTCATGAGAGCGTACGATTGCGCACCCAGCTGCTGCTAACCCATTGTATACGGTGCAATCTCAGAAATCGCAGGCGCGGAAAAACCAGGAACAGCAATACTTATAAGTATTATTATGTTAAACGCTAGTCCGATGTAGCATCAAATCTACAGTTGGGTGCCATTGCGATCCTATGTGATCCGCACAAATGGCACCCAAACACCGGCGTGCTGTCAGATTAAGCGCCCGATCGCGACAGCTGTGTCTATCATCCGGTTAGAAAAACCCCATTCGTTGTCATACCAGCTGAGGATACGGCACATGGTGCCCTTCATCACTTTGGTCTGGTCGGTCGCAAAGATTGACGACTGCGGATCATGGTTAAAATCCTGACTGACCAGTTTTTCATCCGTCACGCCCAGAATACCCTTCAGCGGGCCGTTGGCGGCGGCGCGGATCGCCTCATTGATCTCTTCAACAGAGGTATTGCGGCTGGCTTCAAACGTCAGATCTACCACCGAAACATTTGGCGTCGGCACACGGATCGCAACTCCGTCCAGCTTGCCGTCCAACTCCGGCAGGACAAGCCCAACCGCCTTCGCGGCGCCGGTGGAGGTCGGGATCATGCTCATCGCGGCGGCGCGGGCGCGGTAGAGGTCGCTGTGCATCGTGTCCAGCGTTGGCTGATCGCCAGTATAGCTGTGAATTGTGGTCATCAAACCCTTGGTGATGCCGACGGTATCGTTCAGGGCCTTGGCCACAGGCGCCAGACAGTTGGTGGTGCAGGACGCATTTGACACCACCAGATCGGCAGCGGTCAGCGTGTCATGGTTGACGCCATAGACGATGGTTTTGTCCGCTTCTTTGGCGGGCGCGGAGATCAGCACTCGTTTTGATCCGTTGTCTAGGTGGGCCTGACACGCCATCTTGGAGGTGAAAATGCCGGTGCATTCAAGCACAACATCAACGCCCGACCACGGCAATTCCGCAGGGTTGCGCAGAGCGGTCACCTGCATCGGGCCGCGACCGACATCAATACTGGTTGCGGTGCTACGCACCGTCGCGTCAAAACGCCCGTGCACGCTGTCGTATTTCAAAAGGTGCGCATTTGTCTCTACCGGTGCGAGGTCGTTGATCGCCACCACTTCAAGGTCGGTGCGACCGGATTCGATAATGGCACGCAGAACATTTCGTCCGATCCGGCCGAAACCGTTGATTGCTACTGTCGTCATGTCGTCTTTCCTTTAGCGCTAACATTTTTGATAAAAACAAGACCTCAAAAGAGGCCCTCGGGAGAGTTCGGCGGCTATAGGGCACCACCAATCGGGAGCATTTGAGATTGAGGATCGGATCTGGCTGGTGGGCGGTCCCTTACAGGATGTCAGGTCAGTGGGCAGCCTCTAGAATGTGTATGAAATCAGGGATTTCTAACGGTACCGCATTTTTGGTGCTGGAGGAGGCATAGACGGCAGACTCGGCGACAGCCGCAAAATCCGCAGGGGTGAGGCCAAAGTCACACAGCCGCGGTACCCTGTGCAGGCGCAGCCATGTTTCAAATCCAGACAGTTCGTTTCGGCCGCCGGTTTTGGGAAACACCTCTGCCAATGCCTCGATACTGTTTTCTATTCGGGTGAAAACGTCTGAACCGATTTGCACCTTTGACCGGTTTTGGATCAGAACCGGTGCCAGCAACCGACCACACAGCAATCCATGCGGCGCCTTCAGACGTGCGCCCAGCACCGCGGCCAGACCATGCGCCGCGCCAAGGCCACCATTGGCCAGCGCCAGTCCGCTGCTAAGGCTGACCCAGGCTATGTGCTGCCACGCCTCTGGATCCGGACCCTCGATGATGCGCCGCAACGCCCGTGCGCCGAGGCGCAGGTTGGGCTCACTCAACGCGGCTGTAAACGGGGTGGCATAGGATGAGGTATAGGCCTCAATCGTCTGGGTCACGGCATCAAGGCCGGATCCCAGCGCAACAGATTTGGGCGTTGTGGCCAGCAGGTCCGGATCGACCAGCGCCACAGAGGGGAACAGGCCCCTGCCCCGCAGGCTCAGCTTTGCGGCGCCGCCTGCCCTCCACACCCCCAAGACAGCATTCGATGTGACTTCAGCCCCAGTGCCGGCTGTTGTTGGGATTGCGATCAGGGCAAGCGCGGGATCGCGCTGCAATGCGGCCGGATCGACCATTGCGATGTTATCCGGCAAGGCGCGGCCCCATTCTAGACAGAAGCGCAATGCTTTGGCCGTATCCAGAACGGATCCCCCACCACAAGCGATGATCGCACCAAATCGTGTGTCCGATACGGCCGCAAAGGCAGCATTCACGGAGGCCACGCTTGGCTCCGCCGTGACAGCGATCTGTTGCAACGGAATACCCTGCGCCGCAAGATCGGCGATAACCGGTGCCGCTTGCGCCTCGGAAGATCCGCGCACCAACAAAACCGTGCCTGCAGGATCCGGTAGGACACTGTGCAGCATGGTGACGACACCCGCCCCGAATTGCACCGCCGTTGGCGTGTTGATATGAAACGCGGCCGCCATTTAGAACGCCAGCGTACAGTCAACCGCACGTTTCCACGCCCCATATTTAGCTTCGCGAGTTTGGGGGTCCATCGTTGGGACAAATTCACGGTCCAACGCCCACAGCTTGGCAAATTCATCCTGCTCAGGCATCAGCCCGACCTGCATCCCTGCAAGCCAAGCCACCCCAAGCGCTGTGGTTTCCAACACCTGCGGTCGGTCCACAGGGCCGTCGATAATATCGGCCAGAAACTGCATCGCCCAGTTCGACGCGCTCATCCCGCCATCCACGCGCAACACGGCACGATCCGCCTGCGCGCCAATATCAGAGGTCATCGCCTCCAAGAGGTCACGAGTCTGATAACCAACGCTTTCCAGCGCGGCGCGGGCCAGTTCGCGGGGGCCGGAGTTTCGGGTCAGACCAAAGACAGAGCCCCGGCATTCAGGGGCCCAATAGGGCGCACCCAGGCCAGTGAAGGCAGGCACCAGAACGACGTTCTGCGTCGGGTCTGCCTGTTCCGCCAGCGCCTGCGTTTCCGATGCCTCATGAATGATACGCAACCCGTCACGCAGCCACTGCACCACCGCACCGGCAATGAAGATTGATCCTTCCAGCGCATATGTCGGCTTGCCGTTCAACTGATAGGCAATGGTGGTCAGCAGACGGTTGTTAGACTGCACCGGCGCTTTGCCAGTGTTCAGCAGGGCAAAGCAACCGGTGCCGTAAGTGGCCTTCAACATGCCGGGTTTAAAACAGGCCTGCCCCAAAGTCGCTGCCTGTTGATCGCCCGCCACACCGCAGATCGGGATGCCGCGACCGAACAGATCGGCGCGACTGGTGCCGAAATCGGCGGCGCAGTCCTTCACCTCTGGCAGCATGCTCATCGGAATATCAAACAGCGCGCAGATGGTGCTGCTCCAGCAGCCTTTGCGGATATCGTACAGCATGGTGCGCGCTGCGTTGGTAGCATCGGTGGCGTGCACCGCCCCGCCGGTCAGCTTCCAGATCAGAAAGCTGTCCACGGTACCAAACAGCAGCTCACCCTGTTGTGCACGGGCGCGGGCGCCATCGACATTATCCAGGATCCACTTCAGCTTCGTTGCCGAAAAGTAGGGATCAATCAGCAGGCCAGTTCTATCGGAAAACATCTTGCCATGACCTGCTGCGCGCAGCGCGTCGCAATAGGATGCCGTGCGCCGGTCCTGCCAGACAATCGCGTTATAGATCGGCTGGCCAGTGTTTTTGTCCCAGACAATTGTCGTTTCACGCTGGTTGGTGATCCCGATAGAGGCGATGTCTTTGGGATCAATGCCCGCGCGTTCAATCACCGCGCGGCAGGTGCCCGCTGAAGAGGCCCAAAGGTCATCAGGATTATGCTCCACCCAGCCAGAGCGGGGGAAATGTTGTTCGAATTCATCTTGCGACGTCGCCACGGGTTTCAGCGCCGAGTCAAAGATGATGGCGCGGGTTGAGGTCGTGCCCTGGTCAACTGCTAATACGTATTTCATCGGGAACATGCCTCCGTCGTTTGGCCGCAAAAATGGGGAACGGTTATGATACCGCCCGAATGGGACCCGACTGTGCCTGCAACAGGCCGTCGGAAAATTGGGAAATCTGTTTAGGTGGTGCGAGGCACTGACGCGCCCCGCACCTGGGAGGAGACCCGGATTACTGCCAGGATTTGATCAGCTCGTCATAGGAGACGGTGATCGGCTCTTCATCCTCGTTTTCCAGCGGTGCATAAGGCGCACCGGGCTGGGCAAACCAGTAGTCTGCGTCCTGCTCATCGTTCAGGACCGGACCCAGATCACCCTGGACACCTGCACGCTGCAGACGCGACAGAACACGCTCTTGGTCGGCGCAAAGGGCGTCAAGTGCCTGCTGAGGCGTCTTGGCACCGGACATTGCATCGCCGATGTTCTGCCACCACAGCTGTGCCAGCTTGGGGTAGTCAGGTACGTTGGTGCCGGTGGGCGACCACTGAACGCGTGCGGGCGAACGGTAGAATTCCACCAGACCACCCAGTTTGTCGGCGCGATCGGTGAAGTGCTGGCTGTCGATGGTCGATTCACGGATGAAGGTCAGGCCCACGTCCGATTTCTTCAGGTCAACGGTTTTGGACACAACAAACTGCGCGTAGAGCCATGCAGCCTGTGCACGATCGACCGGGGTGGACTTCATCAGAGTCCAGGAACCGGCGTCCTGATAACCAATCTTCTGGCCTTCTTTCCAGTAGGCGCCATGCGGCGACGGAGCCATGCGCCATTTCGGCGTACCGTCTTCATTCATCACCGGCAGACCGGGCTCAACCGTGGCGGCGGTAAAGGCGGTATACCAGAACATCTGCTGAGCCACGTTGCCCTGTGCAGGGATCGGGCCTGCCTCAGAGAAGGTCATGCCAGCAGCTGCGGGCGGCGAATACTTCTCCAGCCATTCGATCGCTTTGGTCACAGCGTAAACAGCGGCCGGTGCGTTCGTTGCACCACCACGGGCCACACAGGAACCGGTGGGCTGGGAGTTTTCGTTAACACGAATGCCCCATTCGTCAACCGGCAGACCGTTCGGTTCACCCGCATCGCCCATACCAGCCATGGACATCCACGCATCAGTGTAGCGCCAGCCAAGGCTGGGGTCTTTCTTGCCGTAGTCCATGTTGCCGAACACGTCGCCGTCAACACCAAGGTGGCTCAGATCGCGACCGGTGAAGAATTCTGCAATGTCTTCATAGGCCGACCAGTTGACAGGAACGCCCAGATCATAGCCATAGGCCGCTTTGAAGTCGGCCATGTTTTTGGGATCGTTGAACCAATCGTAGCGGAACCAATAAAGGTTCGCGAACTGCTGGGTCGGCAGCTGGTACAGTTTGCCATCAGGACCGGTGGTGAAGCTGGTGCCGATGAAATCCTCAACGTCCAACGTCGGCAGGGTCACGTCTTTGCCTTCGCCTGCCATCCAGTCGGTCAGGTTGCGCACCTGCTGATAGCGCCAATGGGTGCCGATCAGGTCACTGTCGTTGATATAGGCGTCATAGATGTTTTCGCCCGACAGCATCTGTGTTTGCAGCTTTTCAACCACGTCGCCTTCACCGATCAGGTCATGGGTGACCTTGATGCCAGTGATGGCTTCGAACGCGGGTGCCAGCACTTCGCTTTCGTACTGGTGGGTGGTGATCGTTTCTGACACGACCTTGATTTCCATACCTTTATACGGCTGGGCCGCGTCAACAAAAAACTGCATCTCAGCTTCTTGGTCGGCACGGCTCAGAACCGAAAGGTCACCGATTTCAGTGTCCAGAAATGTCTTGGCAGCATCCATATCTGCAAGGGCGGGCGCCCCCGAAATGGCCAGCGCGAACACAATCGCTGTGCTTGATTTAAGATTAAAGTTCATCATTTCCTCCCTATATTGGAAACTCAGTTTTTAAGTGCACCCCAATGTCCCCGATTGAGCATGCGATGCACTACACCCAGCGGAAAACCGCGATGGCGTAGGTAAGGCAAACCCCCAGTGCAAAAGGTTGGTGTGCCCCGACAATTCCCAGCCATGCCAAATTGATGAAGGCAGAGCCGAGAAGTGTGATGAAAAGACGATCTCCTCTCGTCGTTTCCATTCCCAGAATCCCCTGACGCGGGGTTTCCGGAAATTTGATTGCCAGGATCGTGAAGACGACAAGTGTCGACGCGATGATGATGAAGAACAGGGCCGTCGGCCAGGTCCAAGCCATCCATTCCATGACGTTTCTCCTTTTGACTTACACGCGACCCAGGGCGAAGCCCTTGGCGATATAGTTGCGAACGAAGTAGATAACCAAAGCCCCCGGCACGAGCGTCAGCACACCCGCAGCGGCCAGCACACCCCAATCGATGCCAGCGGCGCCTTGGGTCCGGGTCATGATGGCGGCGATTGGCTTGGCGTCTACGGTGGTCAGGGTCCGGCTCAGCAGCAATTCCACCCATGAGAACATGAAACAGAAGAAGGCCGCGACGCCGATGCCTGAGGATATCAGCGGCATGAAAATCTTCATAAAGAACTTGCCGAAAGAATAACCGTCGATATAGGCGGTTTCGTCGATCTCTTTGGGCACGCCGCGCATGAAGCCTTCGAGGATCCAAACCGCCAGCGGCACGTTGAACAGGCAATGCGCCAGCGCAACCGCGATATGGGTGTCAAACAGCCCAACAGAAGAATAAAGCTGGAAGAACGGCAGCGCGAAGACCGCAGGCGGCGCCATCCGGTTGGTCAGCAACCAGAAGAACAGGTGCTTGTCACCCAGGAAGGTGTAACGGCTGAACGCGTAGGCGGCCGGCAACGCCACGGCGAGGCTGATCACCGTGTTCAGAACCACATAGATCAACGAGTTCACATAGCCCATGTACCATGCCGGATCGGTCAGGATCGTTTCATAGTTGGCAAAAGTCAGGTTCTGCGGCCAGAGAGAGAACGAATTCAGGATCTCTGTGTTGGTCTTCAGGCTCATGTTCAGCAGCCAGTAGATCGGCAGCATCAGGAACAAGAGGTAAAGCCCCATCACAATGGTCGATCCCTTGACCCGCAGGCGCGGTTTAGATCCTGTCCGCACCGGAGCGGCTGGTGTTGTTGCGGTGGTGTTGGCCATCGGTCAGCCCTCCTTTTTGTCCATGTTGGTCATGACGGTGTAGAACACGTAACTGATGGTCAAAATCACCAGATAATACATGATCGAAAAGGCCGCCGCGGGTCCAAGATCAAACTGCCCCAGTGCCAGTTTCACCAGGTCAATCGACAGAAGCGTGGTGGAGTTGCCGGGGCCACCGCCGGTGACAACAAACGGCTCGGTATAGATCATGAAGCTGTCCATGAACCGCAGCAGGATGGCGATCATCAGAACGCCCATCATTTTCGGCAGTTCAATGTAGCGGAAAATGTTCCAGCGGCTGGCCTGATCAATCTTGGCCGCCTGATAGTAGGCATCGGGGATGGACTGCAAACCGGCATAGGCCAGCAGCGCCACCAGCGAGGTCCAGTGCCAGACATCCATCACAATAATGGTGATCCATGCAGCCACAGGGTCGGACGTATAGTTATAGTCAATGCCCAGCGACGACAGCGTGTAGCCCAAAAGGCCAATATCGACGCGGCCAAAAATCTGCCAGATGGTGCCCACAACGTTCCACGGAACCAACAGCGGCAGCGACATCACCACCAGACAGAAACTGGCCCAGAACCCTTTCTTGGGCATGTTCAGGGCCACAAAAACCCCCAGTGGCACCTGAATGCACAGAATAATCGCCGAGAACATCAGCTGGCGCCACAGCGCACCCCAGATCCGGTCATCCTCCAGCAGTTCACCGAACCATTCCAGACCGGCCCAGAAATACTGGTTGTTGCCGAAAGTGTCCTGAACCGAATAGTTCACCACGGTCATCAGCGGGATCACCGCCGAAAAGGCCACCAGCACCAGAACGGGCAGGACCAGAAACCATGCCTTTTGATTGAGTGTCTTGTTCATCAGGCTGCCTCCCCCTCTTTGAGCCAGTCATTCACGTAGACATTGACCTTTTGGGGATCGAAGGTGACGCGGTTCATATCCGGCGAAATCGACGTGCCCTCGGCTTCTACGATATTGATGTCATTGCCGAACAGCTCGGCGCGTACAATCTTGTGGCGGCCCACATCTTCGACGCGGCGCACTTTGACCGGCAGGCCTTCGCCTTCGGTCAGCGACACAAATTCAGGCCGCACGCCCAGCTCCACCTTGCCGTTCAGGCCGTCATAGGACTGCGCCAGCGGCACCGAGGCGCCATGCACTGTGGCAATATTCTGTTCAACTTTGGCAGGAATCACGTTCATCCCTGGCGAACCGATGAAATAGCCCACAAATGTGTGCTGCGGTTTTTCAAACAGCTCTTCCGGCGTGCCAATCTGCACTACACGACCATCATACATCACCACCACCTTATCTGCGAAGGTCAGCGCCTCTGTCTGATCATGGGTCACATAGATCATCGTGTGGCCAAATTCGTGGTGCAGCGATTTCAACTGGGTGCGCAGCTCCCACTTCATGTGGGGGTCGATCACGGTCAGCGGCTCATCAAACAGCAGCGCGTTCACGTCTTCACGGACCATGCCACGACCCAGAGAGATCTTTTGTTTTGCATCGGCAGTCAGGCCGCGGGCACGCATGTCCAGTTCAGCTTCCATGCCGATCATCGCACCGATCTGCTGCACACGCTGCGCGATATAGGACGCACTGGCCCCCCGGTTTTTCAACGGGAACGCCAGATTATCCCGCACGGTCATGGTGTCATAAACCACGGGGAACTGGAACACCTGTGCAATATTGCGATCCGCTGTGCTGGCCTGAGTGACGTCCACATCATCAAACAGGATCCGTCCCTGACTGGGCATCAACAGGCCGGAAATGATATTCAGCAACGTGGATTTGCCACAGCCGGAAGACCCCAGCAGCGCATAGGCTTCGCCATCGGCCCAAACGTGGTTCAGTTCTTTCAGCGCGAAATCCGCTTCCGAAGCAGGGTTTGGATTGTAGGAATGCGCCAGATTATCGAGGGTGATTTTTGCCATTTTACGTTCTCCTCACGCGGCCAGCGCGTAAGACGCAGGGGTTACAAGATCCCCGTCTTCGCTGAAGATATAGACGTGGCTGGGATCCAGATAAACTTTCAGCGGGGCGCCTAGTTTCAGATCGTGCACCCCGTGGATTAGGCCAACCCAGGCATCACCGTGGTGATCAAGGTGCACAAAGGTTTCCGAACCGGTCAGCTCCGTCACCATCAGCTGAGTGTGAAACTCCATCGACTCGGGTCCGTGCGACAGGATTTCGACGTGATTGGGACGGAACCCCGCCTGGTACCGGCCATCGGGCAGTTCCTGCATCGCACCGGTGGCGGCAGCGGACTGACCGTCGCCAAACATGATACGGCTACCGACTTTGCTCACCGGTAGGAAGTTCATCGGCGGATCGCTGAACACCCGCGCCGTGGTTGCGTTCACCGGCTGGCGATAGACCACTGGGGTCGGGCCGAACTGGGTGATGCGACCTTCCCACAGGGTGGCGGTGTTGC
The DNA here is from genome assembly GCF_022347685.1 of Thalassobius sp. Cn5-15. Taxonomy (GTDB): domain Bacteria; phylum Pseudomonadota; class Alphaproteobacteria; order Rhodobacterales; family Rhodobacteraceae; genus Thalassobius. The sequence goes on along the minus strand of NZ_JAKRGF010000010.1, from coordinate 61,656 downwards.
CACCCAGCAGCAGCGCTTCTTCGGGTTCTGTGGTCGCGTAGACAAAGATCGATCCCGACTCTTCAAAGATTTTGGGGATCTCGATCCGCAGCTCTTCGCGCAACTTATAATCAAGGTTAGCCAGCGGTTCATCCAACAGAACCAGACCAGCCCCTTTGACAAGTGCACGCGCCAGCGCACAACGCTGTTGCTGACCGCCCGACAATTCCAGCGGCTTACGATCCAGCATCGGCGACAGCTGCATCAGATCAGCAGCTTTGCGCACTTCGCGGTCAATCTCGGCCTTGGATTTGCCCATCAGTTTCAACGGCGAGGCGATATTGTCGTAAACCGTCATTGAGGGGTAGTTGATAAACTGCTGGTAGACCATCGCCACATGGCGATCTTGCACCTTCACATCCGTGACGTCCTTCCCCTCCCAGAGGATACGCCCCGATGTCGGTTTATCCAGACCCGCCATCAACCGCATAAGAGAGGTCTTCCCCGAAAGGGTCGGCCCGAGAAGCACGTTCATTGTGCCCTTTTCAAGGGTAAGGTCCGTTTCATAAATATGCGTCTGGCCATTCACGACCTTTGAAACGCCTTTCAGTTCAAGCGACATCAGCCAAAACTCCTCCTCTACTCAGCAGCGGTCGACGACACGGCCGTGGCCCGCGCGGTCATCCATGCATCCAATTCTTCTATTTGTGCGGCTGCCATTCGTAGCCCCAACTTGCTGCGACGCCACACAACGTCGTCGGCACGTTGTGCATATTCATGGTCCATCAGCCAGTTGACCTCTGCTTCGGTCAGTGACGCGCCGAAATCGCGGCCCAGATCTTCCGGCTTGCTGGCGTCTTTCAACACCTGCCACGCATCGGTGCCATAGGCCCGCACCAAACGCAGTGCCCACCGCTGATCCAGAAACGCAAACCGATCGCGAATCTGTGCCACCAGCGCCTCCACACCATCCACGGGAAAGTCACCGCCGGGCATTGAAACCCCTGCTGTCCATGCTGTTTTGGTGGTGGGCACTTCTTTCTCGATCTCGTCCATCGCGCTTTCGGCAAGGCATCGGTAAGTCGTTATTTTACCACCGAAAACGTTCAGTACAGGTGCCCCGCGGGACTTGTCAACTTTCAACACATAATCACGGGTGGCAGCGGTCGCACTGTCAGCACCATCATCATAAAGCGGTCGCACACCGGAATAGGTCCAGACCACATCATCAGCCGCAATCGGATCAGCAATATACTGATTGATGAAGTCGATCAGATAGTCGCGTTCTTCGTCGGTACACTCTGGCTTTTGCGATGGATCCTTATGTTCCATGTCAGTGGTGCCGATCAGGGTGAAGTCGGTCTCATAGGGAATCGCAAAGGTGATCCGCCCATCCGTGCCCTGAAAGAAATAGCACTTGTCATGATCAAACAGTTTCTTGGTCACGATATGGCTGCCACGCACCAGACGCACGCCATGTGAACTGTTGCTTTTCAACGTGCCGCGCAGCACATCGCCAACCCAAGGGCCAGCCGCATTCACCACCATACGCGCGGTACGCTGTGTTTGTGCGCCACTGTTGCGGCTTTCAGATGTTACGGTCCAAATGCCATCCACCACATCAGCCGAGACCACTTTTTCGCGGGTGCAAATCTTGGCACCACGCGCTTCGGCATCACGGGCGTTCAGCACGACAAGGCGCGAATCTTCGACCCAGCAGTCCGAATATTCGAACGCCTTTTCAAATTTTTTGTTCAGCGGCGCACCTTCTGGTGCCGATTTCAGATCAAGACTGACCGTACCCGGCAGAATCTCGCGCCCCCCCAGATTGTCATACAGGAACAGCCCGAGCCGGATCAGCCACGCCGGACGGCGGCCCTTCATCCACGGCATGATGGTGCTCAGCAATTTCGAAGTGGGAGTGGTGGTATCAAACCGCATGTCGCGATGATAAGGCAGCACAAACCGCATCGGCCAAGAGATATGGGGCATCGCCTTGAGCAGAACCTCACGCTCAATCAATGCTTCGCGGACAAGGCGGAATTCAAAATATTCCAGATAGCGCAGCCCGCCATGAAACAGCTTAGTCGAGGACGCAGAAGTCGCGCCACCCAGATCGTTCATTTCGACAAGGCAAACCTTCAGGCCGCGACCCGCCGCATCACGGGCAATCCCGCAACCATTGATCCCGCCACCAATGACCAAAAGATCATAATCAGTTTGCATAGCTATCCTCCCAATGCGGCTCTTGCAGCCGCTGGCAGCCCTCAGAACACAGCAACTTTTGAACAGAAAACGAGCGCAAATGGAAGAAAATTTTGTTCGTTTTGGTTCGTATCGACATAAGCTTATGACAAGAAAATGAAATTCTTGTCCAATGTTTGACCCGAATCGCAAATATGCGCGTCTATCAACAGCGGAAGCGAAAATAAATTAGAGCGGTTGCGAACCGAAACGAACCCACTATGGTCAGATGAAAGACGGAGGCCCTATGGTTCAAACCCTGCGAAAGCCAGAAATTATCGAGATTGCCCGCCGCGAAGGCAAAGTGACCGTCGAAATGTTGGTTGATTACTTTGGCGTCACCCCACAGACGATTCGCCGCGATCTCACCGAACTGGCAGAGGCAGGGCAACTGGAACGGGTGCACGGCGGTGCCGTTCTGCCCTCCACCACGATGAACATAGGCTATATGGAACGGCAAGAGCTGAACCTGTCGTCCAAGGTCGACATCGCCCGCGAATGCGTCAAACACATCCCCAACGATTGTTCCGTCTTCCTCAACATCGGTACCACAACCGAGGCGGTCGCAGCTGAACTGCGCCGCCACACCGGACTGCTGATCGTGACAAACAACCTAAATATCGCGCAAAAGCTGATGTATGAATCAGAGGCAGAGGTGGTCGTCACCGGCGGCGATCTGCGCCGTGCAGACGGGGGGCTGGTCGGCGCGATGGCACGTGAGGCGGTGTCGCGCTTCCGTTTCGATTACGCGATCATCGGCTGTTCGGCGCTGCATCCTGATGGAGACATTCTAGATTTCGACACCCGCGAGGTGGGTGTCAGCCAGGCGATAATCGCCCGAAGCGACAAGGTTATTCTGGCCGCCGATGCGTCCAAATTCGACCGCAAGGCGCCGATCAAGATCGCCAGCATGCCAGAGATCGATACATTCGTCACAGACAAAGCCCCGCCTGCGGCCTTCGCCGCTGCCTGCGCACAATGCGATACCCAAATCATCGTCGCCACGCATAGCTAACGGGCATCCTCTAGCGCCTTACTGTGATCAGTTGCTCAGCGGCGAGGTCTTTGGACATGCGGAAATGCCTCGCAATATCGAGTGGTTAACCAAATATTAACCTTCTTCGCGGCCTTTGGAGGTACTGCCAATCCCAACTGCCCGAAAAGAGCTCGCGTGTTAGCCAAGTTGTTCCTGCTCTGCCTGCCGTTCTGCGCCGTCGGCCATGTTGGCCTATTGGGCGGGTTTGATTCTAATGCGGGGCTGCTGTTGCTGTTTCCGCTGCTGGGGGTGCAGATTATAACCGGTCAGGCACATACAGCACTTTTGGGACGCAATGCGCAGGCCGCATTGCTGCGCCGCTACGGGATGATCCTGTCGCTAGCGGCTACGTTGACGGTACTGAACGGGGCACGGCTATTGGTGCCCGTGAACATCGGGCTTGATTACGGGCTGGTGCCACAGCACAAGGCGATGGTGACGGCGATCGTGCCTTTGTTCATCTTTGCCCTGATGGTCGCGCTTTATACGCTGGCACGACACATGGACCGGATGCAGTTTCAGCGCACTATAGTGGCCAGTTTCTGGATCGTGGTGGGCTACAGCGCGTTACAGGTGTCGCACTATCTGGTCGGCAATCCTCTCTATGATCTGCTACACCCAGTGGTCGAGGGCACGCGCGACACCGGCCATCTGTCCTATCTGCAACACTTCGGCCGGATGAACGGCAGCGCACAGGAGCCAGCAGAGTTTGGCAAACTGCTGGTGGTTTATTTCCTGCCGTGGCTGGTGTTCCCGTTGGACGGTGTTCGCCGCCCTGTCGCAACAATTGCAGCGATAGTGCTGTCGCTGGCAACGCTGTCGATCATCGGCATCCTGCTGGTGGCACTGGCATTGGTGATGATCCTTACCTCCCGCCAGATGGCGGGCGGACTACGACTGTCGGCTTTGGCACTTGCTTATCTGGTGCTGCTGGCAGCGGTGATTGTGGGCGACAGCGTGCTACAGGGATTCTTTGTCCGCCTCACCGCTCTGGAGGAGGATGCGTCAACCATCATCCGCACCACCTATAATCTGGCGGCGCTGCAGCTGGTGGCAGAAAACCCGTGGCTAGGCGTTGGCTGGTCCAACGAACTGTTTCTCTTCCCCGAGAAGATTGCCCATATCGCCCACCTCTGGGAGGTGCAAAATGACATCCGCCTGGGCAACGCGCTGACGGCCAAGAGCCTTGCCCTGCGATTGATGATGTATCTGGGCCTGCCCCTCTTTGCCTATTTCGCCTATGCGACAGCCCGCGTCTTTCTGTTTCCACCGCATGAAGCCAACCATTGGGAACCCACCGTTCACGATCGTGCCAGAGCACGATTCGTCATCATGCTTTTTACGCTTGCTGCCATGATTGACGGCGGCATCCTCACCTCTTTCTTTGGCTGGGCCTGCCTGATTTTCCCGCTGGCGATGCTGGCACCCTGCCCCGCTTCTGCCGCGGCCGGACGTATGTCATCCGACCCTCAATTCCTGCGAGGCACCGCATGAAATCCCTGTTGTCGAAATCCCTGATCGCTGTGGCACTACGCATCGCCAGTGCCATCCTTGCCTATGCCAGTATTATCGTGCTGGCCCGTTGGCTGCCCGCCCGCGAGTTTGGTTATTGGGGCAGTATTATCAGCGCCTTGACCTTTCTTGGTGTGCTCTGCGGGCTGGGCCTGCCGATGGCACTCTTGCGATTTATCCCCCAGGATCAAGTAGAGGCATCAGGCGCACAAACATCCACCATTATCCGCTATGCCCTACGCCGCACGATGCGGGTGACGATCGGGATCAGTGTTGCGGCAGCCCTGTTGGCATTCGCACTGATCCTTTCGGGATTGACTGCCAAAGCGGGCGTCGCACAGACAGTGTCAGTGGTCAGCCTGGGTCTGCTGTTACTGCCATTTTACGTACTGATTGACCTAAACGGTGCGGTAGTGCGTAGTTTTGGCGGTCTGTTCTGGGCCATCGCACCCCGAGAGGTACTGTGGCGCCTTGGCCTCCTTCCGCTTGTGGTCATCGCCAGTACGCTGAACCCCTCCGCGCCTTTCGCCACCTTCATGGTCATGGCTGGCCTGTCACTGGGCGCAATGGCTGGCGTTCAAAGCTGGCGTAGCCGCATGATGGTGCCTGCGCAACCAGTCGCAGCACCGCCATTGGACACCAAACCGCTAACGCAGGTGACCCGTCCGATCTGGATGTCCACCACAGCAAACTACGGACTCAGCAATCTGGATATCCTCTTTGTCGCGCTGATGATCTCCCCCGAAATGGCGGCGCCCTATTTCATACTCTCTCGCACCGCCAGCCTGCTGTCATTTGCCCATAACGCGATCAGTGTGTTTCTGGGCCCAGTCCTGTCGCGCGCCTATTACGGAAAGGACCCTGCACAAGCGCAGGCCGCCGCCTCTACCGGCGTGGTGCTGGCCTTTCTGCCCGCGCTTATGGCTTTTGGCCTGTTCTATCTATGGGGAGCAGAAGTGCTGGAGGTGCTTGATCCCAAGCTAACGCAACACGTGCCACTGTTGTTGATCCTGTCTGTTGGCCACCTGTTCAACGCGGGCGCGGGACCTTGTGGCGATCTGCTGAACATGACCGGACATGAGCGTCTGCATGCCAAAGTCTCGACCACGATGCTGCTGTTAATGCTCCTCTGCCTGCCGATGGTGATCTATCTGTCCGGCGTTCTGGGCGCGGCACTGGTGGTGTCAGGGCTCTTGTCAGTGCAATCCGTCACACTCTGGGCGCTGGCGCGACGGGCCACCGGCTTTGACACTTCTATTTTCGCCGCTCTGCGCATTTTATTATTGCGTCGAGACGCGGTAACTAGCTGATTAGTTAAGGCATTAATCCGATGATACAGACTCCCACTGCCAAGACAGCTCCACTCTCAAAACCCGAGGCAGAGGCCACGCTTCTCTACGTCTGCGGCTTCCAGCCAAGCGCAACTGCCACCTCCTCTGGCCAAAAACTAGCTTTTCGCCAGATAGAGGCACTGGCGAAACGTTACCACACCGTGCAGGTCCTGTACTTCATCAATGATCTGGATCGCCTGGATCCGAAACCCACAGGTTGGCCTGCCAATGTGACAGTGCTGGCACCGCAACGGGTGGACAAATCCGCCCGCTTCTTCGGGGCCCTGCGCTGGCCGTGGTGGCCGAATTTTGTTGCTGCGCGTAAATGGGCAGCACGGCACTTAATGCGGACGCTGCTGAGCGACCCGTCGATTGATATCATCTACGCCGATTTCGCCCAAGGTCTGGCAGCGGTGCCGATCAAAGCACTGCCCCGGGTGATTTTCCGCCAACATGACATCGTGTCGAACCTGTTCGCGCGTCACGCAGCACAAACACACGGGCTACGCCGCAACGCCTACGGCTTAGAGGCTGCGCGCACGCGGTTATGGGAAAACATCGTCTGGCCGCGCGTTGCGCAAATGCGAACCCTAACAGAGGAAGACGCACAGGCCGTCACCCGTCGTCAACCAGCAGCCGAGGTAAAGGCCGAAGTGGTCCGCGGCACCGTCACCGTCGCAAACACCCTACGTAGTCCGGATCGCATCATCGCAGGGCGGATCGGCTATTGGGGCAATATGGCGCGACAGGAAAACATCGATGCAGTACAACACATGGTCAACGTGCTGCTGCCCCGTATCCGACAGGTACATCCCCACGCACATCTATGGATCATCGGCGCCCATCCTAGCGCTGAGGTTCAGGCGTTGAGCAGCGAGTATGTCCATGTCACCGGCTTCCTAGAGGATCCCACCGCCGCATTTGCCACCCTTGATCTGGCGGCGGCGCCATTGCGGTTGGGGTCTGGGGTGAAGATCAAGGTTTTCGAAACCATCGATGCCGACATCCCCACCGTCGTCAGCCCCGTCGGCGGCGAAGGGATAGAGGATCACCCGAACCTCTATCGCGCGGCCACCGACGATGCCTTCGTCCAGCAGGTTGTGGCGCTGATACACCCCCTCACAAGGGCAGTGTCCCAGACGGGTACAGCAAAACCCGCGACACACTCAACGGATGCGGCGCCGGCTGCCAATCCGGCCCCACCGTGACCGCCAACTGATCGACCTGCACGCCTGCGCCATCCATCAACCGCAGATCGTAAATACCAGTCGGCGCCTGCCAGTCGACTTGATCCGCCGCCCGCAGCGCCGGACTGCCGCCACTGTGGATATAGCTGCTGGCGGCGGTGCCGGCCTCCATCTGGGCGGCGAACAGCACCACCTCGGCCCCCGCAACATCACTGCCAGGACCGAACCCAAAACTCACACCACCATCGAAATTCGGCACAAAGGTGAAACTTAAATGGATCGCCTGATCGACCCCCACCTCCACCATCGACAGATCTGTGATCGCCCCGGCGTTTTGAATGCCGGAATTGGCCACGCCGGGCGTCAGATAAACCTGCGTCTCATCGCCCGTGGCATCGTTGCGCAAAACCACCAGACCGCTTGCCACCGTGCCGAAGGCAAACCACAGCGTCACCCGATAGGGCACGCCACTTACCAACGCTGGCGTCGCTGCATGCTGCAACCGGTTCCACGCCGCATCAACCGCCTGAATGGCACAACCATGGAACTGTCCCAAGGCGTTGCCCGACAGATCCACCGCCGTGGCCCCTGCCCCCACCCAACCATTGCTGATAGCTGCGGCAGAGTGGCTCAACAGATTACTGGCTGCACCTTCAAACAAGGCGGCAGGCAGAAGACCACGGCGGTCGTAGCGCAACTCGTCTGGCGCGGCGCCCACAAACCGCCCTGCCCCATCGTAACCCACCGCCTCGCTAGGTCGTGACAGGGTGAAGCCATGACTGAAATGACCGACAGAAAAGTCCCAGACTGCCACTGGTTCTATCCCGCCGGACGCGTAGCTGGTGCGCCGCGCCGCCTGCCCTGCGATCAGAGCCCGAATAGCCACTGTCATCTTACCACCCAACAATCAGATCAGTAGCCGTAGTGCCACTGGCGTGGATGCGCACCAATTCCATCAGGTGCCAGCCAACATGCAAATTCGGCAGAGTTAGGGTCTGTCCGCCCAGGGTCGTAACCCGCAGCGTCCCAGCACCACCGATATAGATCCACTGCGACACCACCGGCAAATCAGTGGTATCATCAGGCGTTATCTGAGCTAGATTAACCGGTCCTCCGGCACGGGTCGGGCTGCGTCCTTCGAATTGATTTTGTGCAGGCATCGGATGCTCCTTTTTTGAGGTTCTCGCAGCATCCGTGGAATTGGTTAACCAATTGGTAACGTATCGTACGTAGCCTTGTCCGGTCGCGCGCAATGCGCGTCTGAACGAGGGGACAACAGATGCAAGACACACAAAACACCGCGCCATATGCCCGCCCAGCAGTCGCCGTGGTCATGACGCTTTATCGCACTGACGATCTGGGGCATTTCGAAACTGCGCTTGCCTCAATCGAAGGGCAGATGGGCGATTTCATTCCCCGCGTTTACCTATGCTGCGATGGTCCCCTGCGTCCGCAGCAGGACAGTTGGCTACACCAGAACCGCGACCGGTTTTATCGGGTGATCGCCAATCCCTATAATCAAGGTTTGGCGCGATCGTTGAACCGGCTGATCGATATCCTTGAACGGGAGGAATTTGTGTTCCGCATGGATGGTGACGATGTGTCCTTACCCGGCCGTTTCGCAGCGCAAATCACCTATCTGCAGACACACACTGACCTATCACTGGTCGGCTGTCAGGCGCAGGACATTGATGAACAGGGCAATGTGATCGCCCCCCGCTCCTTCCCCACCAATGCCGATCAGATCGCTGCCGTATCGCACAAGATCAATCCGGTGCTGCACCCCAGCTATTGCTTCCGCCGATCGGTGTTTGAGGATCCCGCAATCCGGTATCCGCAAGCGTATCTGAGTGAGGATTTGGCGATGATCGTCACCATGCTAGAACGCGGTCACAGGATCGCCAACCTGCCCGACTGCCTGTTTCAATGGCGTCTTGGCGAAAACTTCTACACCCGTCGCCGCGATCTGAAACGCGGATTGGTGGAAGCGGGTTGGTACTACCGCGCCATGCGCGCCAACCACGGGGTCCTATCACCGCAGCTGGTCTTCCCTCTGGCCCGGTTGTTGTTGCGCGTCCTACCCACCTCTTGGGTGCAGCGCGCCTACCGTTCGCCCCTACGCCAACGCGCCAGCGCAATATAGACGCCGAATCGAAACGAGCGTGTCCTGTTCAGATCAGGCATTCCACCACCTCACCGCGCCATTCGGGCCTAATTCACCGGAATAGAGACTATTCAGGCCGAAAAATCACATGATTTTCATCCGTTATCGGTAGTTTCTAAGCTAATAGCTGAAGATATTTTGCAGAACCTGTGGATAAATCAGCACATACGAACCCCGCACCCACGCCGAATCTGTTGCAAATGCTCAGCATCTTCGCTTAAGTAACGCTAATAAAAGCGCTGACGAAAAAGAGCGTTACTAAAATCGTCCGGTCGGAGCAATGGGATCGAGGCACGAAGGCAGATCAGTTAAAGGATATCAAAAGGGTATTCCAACAGCAGATCACCCACCGCCCTACCCCAGCGCAACAGGCTGGCACAATACACAGGCGTGGCGACATGATCACCATCAATCAGCGAATCCGCGAAAATGCGGAACAACTTTCTGCGGCCCTCGAAGACCATATGATGAAGGTCTTCGCCCCTGATGCGCGCAAGGAATTGCGGCTGTTCAGCGCCGGAGAAGCGGCCGAATTGTTGGGCATTTCCGCCAGCTTTCTACGCAAGCTGCATTTTGATAGCAAAATCCCCGATGTCCACATGACACCGGGCGGACGTAGACACTATTCCGCCTCAGATCTGGGTCAAATCCGCGAAATCCTTGAAACCACGGCGAAGACCGCCGGCGCCTATAAACGTGGCCGCCGTGAAGGTGACAAGGTGCAGGTTCTGTCCTTCCTCAACTTCAAAGGTGGCAGCGGCAAAACCACCAGCTCGGTGCATACCGCGCAACGGCTGGCCCTGCTGGGATATCGCGTTCTGTGTGTGGATATCGACCCTCAGGCCTCCCTCACCACGCTGTTTGGCTACAGGCCGGAATATGACTTCCTGCAATCGGGCACCATCTATGACGCGATCCGCTATGACGATCCCCTGCCCCTCAGCCAGGTGATCCAGCAAACCTATTTTGCCGGCATTGATCTGGCCCCCGGTGGGCTGATGTTGCAGGAATTTGAACACGAGACACCGCAGGCCCTGCTCAACAACACCCAACCTCCATTTTTCGCCCGCATGGCCACTGCCCTGCAGGAGGTAGAAGCGAATTATGACGTGATCATCTTCGATTGTCCGCCGCAGTTGGGCTATCTGACCATGTCGGCGCTCTGTGCGTCTACTGGTGTGCTCATCACCATCGTGCCGAACATGCTGGACATCGCGTCGATGTCGCAGTTCCTGCAGATGAGCGCCGACCTGCTCGATGTTGTCTCGGATGCGGGGGCGACGATGGAATTTGATTTCCTACGCTTCCTCATAAACCGTTATGAGCCGAACGACGGACCACAGCAACAGGTGGTGTCCTTCCTGCGCCAGATGTTCGGCGAGGAGGTGATGGTCGCCCCAATGCTAAAATCGACGGCGATTTCAGACGCGGGCCTCACTCATCAGACGATATATGAGGTCGACCGAAGCCAGTTCCACCGACAAACTTACGACCGTGCAGTGGATTCACTCAACCAGGTGAACGATGAGATAGAGTCGCTGATCCAAGCGACATGGAGGCGTTAATGGCACGCAAAGGCATCCTCTCCCCTACCCCCAGCCCGACGACGGCTGACAAACCAGAACGGCCGAAACCCCGCGCCGCGGCGATGATGCCCCGTGGTGCAGTTGGCGCGCTGCAATCCTCGCTGACCAAGCTGCAGGAGAACGCAGTGCAGGATATCGACACCGCGCTGATTGATGACGCAGGCGTCGAGGACCGGCTGGGCCTGGACACGCAGGCGCAGAAACAGCTGGTAGAAAGCCTGCAAACCTATGGCCAGCAGGTGCCAGTTCTGTTGCGCCCCCATTCGACCAAACAGGGTCGCTATGAAATCGTCTATGGCCGCCGCCGCCTGCAGGCGCTGCGCAAACTGGGTCTACCGGTCAAGGCTATGGTGCGTCAGTTGGATGATCACGCGCTGGTGATGGCGCAGGGGCAGGAAAACACCTCCCGTCAGGACCTTAGCTTTATCGAAAAAGCCAGCTTTGCCGCACAGTTAGAGGTAACAGACTATGATCGGCAGACAATCGCTGCCGCCCTGTCGATTGATCTGCCAATGGTCAGCCGGATGCTGAAAGTAGGCAACGCCTTTGATCTGGAGTTCCTGCGCACAATCGGATCCGCCCCCGGTATTGGCCGTGATCGCTGGATGCAGCTGGTAAAGCGGTTTGAAAACTCTGGTGTAAAATCGCATGCGATGGCTTTACTCAACCGGCCCGAATTTCGTCTTCTCACGTCTGATGAGCGGTTCGAGGCGATCTTTGAGCGTACAACCGAAAGCCTATCTCAACAGGCCAACCCGACGGCCAAGAAAAAACCCAAAGCCGCGCCCAAACCCCGCACCCTACGCAGCAGCGCAGGCGGCACCCTGGGCGACATCAAGACAACCCGCAAAGGCGTCACGCTGACCCTGTCAGCCGCCACGTCGAGCGGGTTTGACACGTGGTTTGATAGCCACGCCGAAGACCTGCTGAACGAGCTTCACGCCCGTTTCACAGCAGAGACCAAAGATAAGTCCGACACATAAGAAAGCAGTAAGGAGGCACTAAACAGACGGCAAAAGAAAAGCCCCCCAGGATTCAACCCGGACGGCCCTTCTCAAGTCTAGCAGCTCTGAGTTAGCCCGCAGGTTCCGGTTCTGTCAACCGCATGCAGTGCATGGGGCGTCTCTTTTATTGTCTTACGTGATTGAAAATGCAGGCAGCGTCCCAAACCACGATGGGGCGGATGGTATCCTTTGGCCAAACGGCTGGCGATGTCACCGTCCAAAACTGTTTCACGACATCCGACAGCGAGGGTACACCCGCTGTCGGCCATGACAAATGGCAGCTGCTGGAGGCGCTAACAACCGCCGCCGCACTTTATGATCTGTCTCACCGGACCTTGTCGGTTCTGCGCGCACTGATCAGTTTTCACCCGCATCGACTACTTACGGATGAGGTTGGCAGCGCGATTGTCTTCCCCGCCAACAGGACGCTTTCTAAACGGCTACATGGTATGCCCGAAAGCACCCTGCGCCGTCATCTGGCGCGGCTGGTGGATCTGGGCGTAATCACCCGCCACGACAGCCCGAACCGCAAACGCTTTGCCCGTCGGGTCGGTGGCTTTGTTGGTCAGGCATACGGCTTTGACCTTTCACCTCTCGCCCGCCACGGTGATCAACTGATGCAGGCCGCCCACGCCGCGGAGGAAGCACAGCAACGGCTGGCAATGATGCGCGCCGAGGTATTGCACCTGCGCGCCCGATACCTATGCAACCGCAATGTAGACACCGTATTTCTGGCCGAAATGAACCGCTTACTCCGCCGCAGACCGGATGCAGACACCCTTCACGATCTGCTGGGCCAATTGCAGGAACGTCTCACGAATACAACAGACGAGACAGACACCCTGCCCGCCCTTACGGCTGACAATCGAGCCGAAAAAACGCCAGAAAACACCGCCTGCAATCCCACAACAATGAGCGTCAACCACAGCCAAAATGAGCGGCACATACAGTCTGAAAAAAAATATAACTCTGACTCTGATACTCCTTCGACTAAGCAAAATCAGACAAAGATAAAATGTTCCGAGGATGGAACTGCTTCGCTAATTGCAAAGAAAGACATAACTTTGGCAGAGGTTGTCTCTCAATGCCCAACACTCAGCGCCTTCTTTCCCGGGCAGTTAACATCCTGGCAAGCGCTAGCGAATATTGCACAGCAGCTGGTGCCAATGATGGGAATTGATCAGCCTGTCTGGATCGAGGCCGTCAATAATCTTGGCTTGCATAAAGCTGCCGTGAGTGTGGTGGCGATCCATGAACGGTTCGATCAAATTCAGAACCCAGGGGCTTATCTGCGTCATCTGTCACGGAGCCATAAAGTGACAGCGCTGAACATCCACGCGGTGTTGATAAGGCAGGGGGACCGAATAGGGTCTTGTGAGGGGTCAAAGTACTGAAAACAAGGGGATTGTCAGCTGACAATCTTAAAATTCCTTCTAAATCAGTAGCTTGCAAAATTGTCAGCCGGAAAGCATGTGGAAATTGTCAGCTGACAATCGATCTTTAGCCTGTGACACCCAGGCTTAGCTTGCACCAGCCTCACGGAACCATTGCACGATCAAACGCCGCTCTTCTGGTTCCATGTAGGTGACATTTGCAGGCGGCATTGCATGGGTCACTCCCGCTTGCAAATAGATTTGTTTGGCGGCAGCGGCCACATCCGCCTCTGTTTCTAACACAATACCCTTCGGTGCCCGCGTGATCCCCTCGTAGTAAGGTTCCCGTGCGTGGCACATGGCGCAACGACCGGGGATAACATTCATCACATCTTCAAAATGTGTCGCGGTTGCATAGCGCAGTTCAGTGGCGCTCAAGGCGCGCGCCTCCGACTGCTCATAGGTGTCTTGCATCAAGGGGGCGGTGGACAACCACATCACACAGATAAACAGGATCGCCGTTATCAGCCACGTCCACCATTTATATCCACCACCCGCATGAGAGGTGTTGAAGAAATGGCGGATCGTTACCCCCATGAGGAACACCAGCGCCGCTATGATCCAATTATACTCTGTCGCAAAAGCCAGCGGATAGTGGTTCGAAAGCATCAGGAACACCACCGGCAGCGTCAGGTAGTTGTTATGGGTTGATCGCAATTTGGCAATTTTGCCGTATTTGGCATCTGGTGTACGCCCCGCCTGCAGATCAGCTACCACAATGCGCTGGTTTGGCATGATGATGAAAAACACGTTTGCGGTCATGATCGTGGCGGTAAATGCACCCAGATGCAGCATGGTCGCGCGACCGGTGAAGATCTGGTTGTAGCCCCAGCCCATGACCACCAACATTGCAAACAAGAGCAGCATCAACAGCGTTGGCGTGTTCCCCAGTGCCGATTTGCACAACCGATCATAGATCAACCAGCCCAGCGTCAAGGAACCCGCAGAAATCACGATACCCTGCCACAACGCCAGATCCGCTTTGCCTGCGTCGATCAGGTACAGTTCACCCCCGACCCAATAGACCACCATCAACAGTGCCGCACCGCTGAGCCATGTGGTGTAGCTTTCCCATTTGAACCAGATCAGATGCTCCGGCATATTTTCTGGGGCCACCAGATATTTCTGGATGTGGTAAAATCCGCCGCCGTGAACCTGCCATTCCTCACCATGGGCGCCGACGGGCAGGTTGGGGTGTTTGCGCAGACCCAGATCCAGCGCGATGAAGTAAAACGATGACCCGATCCAGGCCATTGCAGTGATGACATGCAGCCAGCGTACTGCGAACCCGATCCAATCCCACATGATCGCAAGATCTTGCATTTGATACTCTCCCTGAGTGTTGCGGGCCCCGAAGCGAGAAGGGCAGGGCGGTCGCAAGGCCTTGGGGTGTTTGGTCCCAAGTCGTTGATGTTGTCAGCGGGCCTTAGGAGCCGCGATAGGTGGAATAGCCGAAGGGGCTCAACAGCAATGGCACGTGATAATGCGCTGCGGCGTCGGCCATGCCGAAGCGGATCGGCACCTGATCGAGAAACAGCGGATCCTCGCTCACCTGATCTGTGTCGCGCAGATAATCGCCGCAGAAAAAGATCAACTCATATGTGCCGGTTTTAAACTTCTCCTCAGGCAGGATAGGCGCATCGGTACGCCCGTCCGCATTGGTTACAGTCTCGGCGATTTTCTTGTGCGAATTGCCCGACACACGGTAGAGCGCGATTTTAATTCCTTCCGCCGGGCAGCCACGGGCGGTGTCGAGGACGTGGGTTGTCAGATATCCGGCCATGATCAGCCTCCTTTTCGGGCAGTTTTTCCTGTTCAGCTTATTTTGCGGCTTTTGTGCTGCTTGCAACACAACAAATGGCCAAACAACAGTTTCAAAATAATTGAGAAAGTCTTTGTACGTGCAACCTTTTATAAAGGTTTCCAAAGTAATCAGGAGATCCCCGAATGACCCGCTACCCCCGCGACATGCGTGGCTACGGCCCCAATGCCCCCGATGCTCAATGGCCGGGTGGGGCGAAGATCGCTGTGCAATTTGTCCTGAACTATGAGGAGGGTGGAGAAAATTGCCTGCTGCACGGCGATCAGGCGTCAGAGGCGTTCCTGTCTGATATTCCCGGTGCGGCGCAGTGGCAGGGTCAGCGCCATTGGAACATGGAATCCATATATGAATATGGTGCTCGCGCCGGTTTCTGGCGTCTGCACCGCCTGTTCACGACCCGTGATATTCCGGTGACCATTTACGGTGTCGCACAGGCATTGGCGCGTAATCCTGAACAGGTCGCCGCGATGAAATCCGCAGGCTGGGAAATTGCATCGCATGGCCTCAAATGGGTTGAACACAAAGACATGCCCGAAGACGAAGAACGCGCAGCCATTGCCGAGGCGATCCGCCTGCACACAGAGGTGGTGGGTGAGGCCCCGCGCGGTTGGTACACTGGACGCTGTAGCGCAAATACTGTGCGGCTGGTGGCAGAAACCGGGCAGTTTGCGTATGTCAGTGACACTTATGACGATGATCTGCCCTACTGGTTGGAGCTGGGCGATCAGAATCAACTGATCCTTCCTTACACGTTGGAGGTAAACGATATGCGCTTCGCCACGGCCCCCGGTTGGGTCACGGGCGAAGATTTCTTTCAATACCTGAAGGACAGTTTTGACACGCTCTATGCCGAGGGTGAGGCAGGTGCGCCGCGCATGATGTCGATCGGTTTGCACTGTCGTCTGATCGGCCGTCCGGGCAAGATCGCGGGGCTGATCCGGTTCCTTGATTACATCGCGGGCTTCGATGGCGTTTGGACCCCGACCCGTCTGGACATCGCCGACCATTGGGCCGCTGTCCATCCACATCAGCGGATTGAGCGTCCCTCGGAAATGAACCGCGAGCGGTTTGTTGAGGTTTACGGCGGGATCTTTGAACACTCCCCTTGGATTGCCGAACGCGCCCATGGTCTGGAATTGGGCAAGGCACATGACTGCGCCGCCGGTGTGCATAATGCGCTGTGCCGGATGTTCCGCACCGCCAGCCACGCCGAACGTCACGGCGTGCTGACCGCCCACCCCGATCTGGCGGGTAAACTGGCCGCCGCCGGACGGTTGACGGCAGAGAGTACATCGGAACAGGCCTCCGCCAGTTTGGACATGCTGACAGATGAGGAGCGTGAGGCGTTCACCGTGCTGAATGATACCTATGTGGCAAAACACGGTTTCCCTTTCATCATCGCGGTGCGGGATCATGATAAGGCGTCGATCCTGGCCAATTTCAAACGCCGCATCGACAATGCGACAGAAGTAGAATTTGCTGAGGCCTGCAAACAGGTCGAACGTATTGCCGAATTTCGCCTGATGGACCTGCTGCCATGAGTATCCTGCGTCTGCAACCCTTGACGGCAGTGGCGTTCGCTCCCTTCGGTGATGTGATCGAGGTCGCGGGCGATGCGGATAAAATCATCAATCAAGGCATGTGTGGTCGCCACCATGATTTGGCCACTCTCGATTTTGGACCGGGGCGCGCAGGCGTCAGCCTGTTTGACGCCAAGGCGCGGGCCTTGCCCTACACACTTGATCTGATGGAACGGCATCCGCTGGGGTCGCAGGCGTTTATCCCGCTGGATAACGTGCCGATGATTGTCACCGTCGCGGCCGATTCAGACGGGCAACCGGGCGTGCCTCTGGCCTTCATTAGCCAGCCGGGACAGTCGATCAATATACACCGCAATGTTTGGCACGGTGTTTTGGCACCTTTGGGTGCATCTGGTCGTTTTGTGGTCATTGACCATATCAGCGATCTGCCAAACCTCGAAGAACACTGGTTTGACGCAGTCTACACTGTAGATAATCCGTAATCTCAATGCCTTAACAGGTCTAGTCTGGCGTCAGACCGGACAGGCTGCAGCCAATCACAGGGAGATTGTAACATGGCTGGAACGACAACAGGGACATATAGAGACCCGAATGCAACGCCCCCATTGGCACAGGCTGTGCCGCTGGGACTACAACACGTTTTGGCAATGTTTGCCTCTAACGTGACCCCGTCGATCATCGTGGCCGGTGCGGCGGGTCTGGCCTTTGGTGGGCCGGAACAGATTTATCTTATCCAGATGGCGATGCTGTTTGCCGGTATCGCGACGTTGTTCCAAACGGTGGGCATCGGCTCCGTTGGCGCACGCCTGCCGATCATGCAGGGCACCAGTTTTGCCTTCGTCGGTGTGCTGGCCGGTGTGGCCGCGACCCAAGGTCTGGGCGTGGCGCTGACCGCCTGTATCATCGGGGGCGTGATCCACTTCATCCTTGGTGCCTTCATCGGCAAGCTGCGCTGGCTGTTCCCGCCGCTGGTCACTGGTCTGGTGATCCTTGCCATTGGTCTGTACCTGATCCCTGTGGCGATCAAATACGCCGCCGGTGGTGCCGCCAAGTTCCAGATGGAGGCGGCAAGCTTTGGCTCGCTCATGCACTGGTCGGTGGCACTGACGGTGATCATTGTGGCGCTGGCCGTGAAGTTTTTCAGCAAAGGCATGCTGTCGAACGCCGCCATTCTGATCGGGCTGATCGCAGGCTATGTGCTGGCCATCATGATGGGCATGGTCAAATTTGATGCAGTCGGCAAAGCAGCATGGCTCACCAGCATCAAGCCGCTGCCCTATGGGTTCGATTTTAGCATTGGCGCCGTGATAGCAGTCACCTTGGTCTCGATCGTATCTGCGATTGAAACTGTTGGAGACGCATCTGCAACCGCCAAGGCCGGCGCAGGCCGTGACGCAACAGATGCAGAGATTCAAGGCGCAACCTACGCTGACGGTCTGGGCACTGCCGTCGCTGGTGTGTTCGGCGGGCTGCCTAACACTTCGTTCAGCCAGAACGTGGGTATCGTCGGCATGACTGGCATCATGAGCCGACACGTTGTGACCATCGCCGGTCTGATCATGATCATCTGTGGTCTGCTGCCGAAAATCGGCGCTGTGATTGCGTCGATGCCGCTGCCGGTTCTGGGGGGCGGTGTGATCGTGATGTTCGGCATGGTGGCCTCCGCCGGTCTGAACGTGCTGACAGAGGTGAAGATGAACCGCCGCAACATGGTGATCATCGCGATCTCGCTTGCGGCGGGTCTGGGGCTGAACCTAGTGCCGACAGCTGTCCAGTATCTGCCCGGTGTAGTCAAAACGCTGATGACGTCAGCTGTTGCGCCCACTGCACTATGTGCGATCGTGCTGAACTTGGTGCTGCCCGAAGAGGAGTGATCCTGCTCTGCGAGTGCGAATAAAGATGCCCCGCAAGGTGACTTGCGGGGCTTTTTTGGACAAGAAGGCTGTACGGACTTTGCCCGCGCTATAGTTTTGTCACCGCGGCAAAGCCCCCGCTGCCAGCGGCATATGACGGTTTACATCTTTGTACAGGAGATAGCGGAACGGCCCCGGTCCACCAGCATAACAGGCCTGCGGGCAAAAGGCGCGCAGCCACATGAAATCACCGGCCTCCACCTCAACCCAGTCTTGGTTCAGACGGTAAACCGCCTTGCCCTCTAAAACGTAAAGCCCGTGTTCCATCACATGGGTTTCGGCAAAGGGAATGACGCCACCGGGCTGAAAAGTCACGATGGTGACATGCATATCGTGGCGCATGTCGGTGGGATCCACAAACCGTGTCGTGGCCCATGCGCCATCGGTGTCAGGCATCGGGGTAGGGGGGAGGTCTTTTTCGTTGGTGACGATTGCCTCTGGCCTCTCCAGTCCCTCAACCGCCTGATAGGCCTTGCGGATCCAGTGGAACCGCGTGGGTGTCTTGCTGATGTTTCTCAGCGACCAGTCACAGCCCGCAGGGATATAGGCATAGCCACCTTCGCTAAGGTCATACACCGCGCCATCCAGCACCAGCTGCACCGTGCCATCAACGACAAAAATCACCGATTGTACCCCTGTATCCACCTCGGGCCGATCCGACCCGCCGCCTGGCTGAACCTCGGCAATATACTGGCTGAAAGTTTCGGCAAAACCGGACATCGGTCGCGCGATCACCCAGAAACGGGCGTCTTCCCAGAACGGCAGGAAAGAGGTGACGATATCACTGAACGTTCCTTTTGGAATCACTGCATAAGCGTCGGTAAACACCGCCCGATCGGTCAGCAGTTGTGTTTGCGGCGGCAGGCCACCAGTGGGGGCGTAATAGCTGCGGTCGGTCATAAGTCAGCCCTTTGGGAAATCGTGTGAAACATCGCGTTGCCTCATAGAACCGCGGGCGCCGCGATGATCCAAGTGCTTTCCCTTCCGGGAACGCCTGAAGCACTGCTAGGAGATTTTTGATAATCCCCATCTTGCCATTGTCATGCAGTTCTAATCATCCGTTGTGGCGCGCGTTTGGGTTATTTTCATGCGTTTCCGCCATTGTTTCTTTCGCAGATTCTGCGCTACATCTCCTTGTAAATGAGCCCGTGAGGGCCCAGCTACGCAGCACACACGCAGTCCAGAGGAAGACCAAGATGCCGCATTATCGTTCCAGGCGCTCCACCCATGGCCGCAACATGGCGGGGGCCCGTGGCCTCTGGCGTGCAACAGGCATGACGGATGATGATTTCGGCAAGCCGATCATCGCGGTCGTGAACTCTTTCACCCAGTTTGTGCCGGGCCACGTTCATCTGAAGGATCTGGGCCAGATGGTGGCGCGCGAGATCGAAGAGGCAGGCGGTGTCGCCAAAGAATTCAACACCATTGCCGTGGATGACGGCATCGCAATGGGCCATGATGGTATGTTGTATTCACTGCCGTCGCGTGAAGTGATCGCCGACAGCGTTGAATACATGGTCAACGCACATTGCGCCGACGCGATGGTTTGTATCTCCAACTGTGACAAGATTACTCCCGGCATGATGATGGCAGCGATGCGTCTGAACATTCCGGTGATCTTCGTTTCTGGCGGTCCGATGGAAGCGGGCAAAATTGATCTGGCCGATCTGGATATGAAGAAGGTCGATCTGGTCGACGCCATGGTCGCCGCTGCGGATGATAAATTCACCGACGAACAGGTGAAACACATCGAAGAAAACGCCTGCCCGACCTGCGGGTCGTGCTCGGGGATGTTCACCGCCAACTCGATGAACTGTCTGGCAGAGGCGTTGGGTCTGGCGCTGCCGGGCAACGGATCTACGCTAGCAACCCACGCAGATCGCAAATGCCTGTTCCTCGAGGCGGGTCGCCGCATCGTCGATATCACCAAACGCCATTATGAGGGCGAGGAAAAAGGCCTGCTGCCGCGCGAAATAGCGACATTTGAGGCTTTTGAAAACGCCATGTCACTGGACATCGCGATGGGGGGGTCGACCAATACTGTTTTGCACCTCTTGGCGATTGCCTATGAGGGCAAGGTGGATTTCACCATGGAGGACATGGACCGCCTCAGCCGTCAGGTGCCCTGCCTGTGTAAGGTCGCGCCTAACATTCACAACGTTCACATGGAAGACGTTCACCGTGCGGGCGGCATCTTCTCCATCCTTGGGGAGCTGTCGCGCGGCGGGTTGCTGCACAATGATGTGGCGACCGTGCATTCCTCGACCATGGGCGAGGCGATTGCGCATTGGGACATCAAGGTTGCCAACAACCCCGAAGCGTCTGAACTGTTCAAAGCCGCCCCCGGTGGCGTGCGCACCACGCAGGCGTTCAGTCAGGCGAACCGCTTCAAAGAGCTGGACACCGACCGCGAAGGTGGCGTGATCCGTTCGGTCGAACACGCGTTTTCCAAGGATGGCGGTCTGGCGGTTCTGTTCGGCAATATCGCGCTCGATGGCTGTATCGTGAAAACCGCCGGGGTGGATGAATCGATCCTCAAATTCTCTGGCCCTGCGAAAGTGTTTGAGAGTCAGGATGACGCGGTAAATGGCATTCTCACGGGCAAAGTGGCCGAAGGTGAAGTGGTGATCATCCGTTATGAAGGTCCGCAGGGCGGTCCGGGCATGCAAGAAATGCTGTACCCGACCAGTTACCTGAAATCCAAAGGTCTGGGTAAGAAATGTGCGCTCCTGACGGATGGCCGTTTCTCTGGTGGCACCTCCGGTCTGTCGATCGGCCATGCCTCGCCTGAAGCGGCAGAGGGGGGCGCGATTGGTTTGGTGGAAACTGGGGACCTGATCGAGATTGATATCCCGAACCGCACCATTAACCTTGCTGTTGCTGACGACGTATTGGACGCGCGCCGCGCCGCCAAAGGCCCGCTGCCCTGGGGGCCAGCCGAAGAGCGCCCGCGCGCAGTGTCGAAAGCGCTGAAGGCCTATGCCGCCTTCGCATCGTCCGCCGCTAAAGGTGCTGTGCGGATCCTGCCCGGCGAAGAGTAAACGCTGCGATAAATGGTGAAAAAGGCCCCGCCAGATTGGTGGGGCCTTGTCAGTCACGATGGTCACGGGCCGGTGCAAACGCTTTGTTTAGAAAGGCTTAGGCGTCTTTCGCATCCTCTCAGGCGGTGAGGCGGATGTCGATCATTTGGCGTTAGTTAAGTGAATTCGGTAAGTTCGCTTCGCGAAGGTGGATTCGCGCCAGAACGGGATACTGTTACAGATGCAGCTAAGTTGCCAAATTCTAAGGCTTCTTTGATCCGTGCGGGGTCCAAGTTGGTCAGCTTGTTCTTTGTTAGAAGGCCGAGTTCGGAGAGCTTCGCCAAAACGCCTGCATTGAAAGTATCGCCCGCACCCACTGTATCAGCAATCTTGGTGCTGATTGCCTCCGCTCTAACGGCGTCTTTCCCGGACATAAATGCATAGGCGCCATTGCCGCCGCAGGTCACGAGGACTAGTGAAGGGCCGAGCCGCAGGAGGGTTTCGGCCTTTTGCTCAAAACTGTCTTGAGTTGGAAGTAACCAGTCTAGGTCTTCATCCGAAACCTTCAAAATGTCGGTGTGTTCAATCATACGGAAGAGACGTTTTCGAAATGCCACTTCGTTACTGACAAACCCAGGCCGGATATTCGGGTCCAGCATAACCACTCTATCAGTCGAAGTTCGCAATGCGAGGTCAGTGAATGCTTCGGCGCATTTCCCCGAGATTAAGCTTATTCCGCCGAAAAAGACGCAAGAAATTTCTTCACTAATCGTCGGCAATTCGGCGCTGGAAAGTTCGCGACCAGCAGAGTTTTCATCAAAGAAGGAATATGAGGCCTGACCATCTTCCAATTGGACAAAGGCGAGTGTGGAAGGCCGGTTGCTAAAAACGAGATACTTATGATCTACGTTGGATCGTTTGAGTTCCGCGGCCAACTGTCGTCCGAAAAGGTCTCGGGAAAGGCCCGCCAAAAGCGCTACGTCGCACTCAAGCCGCCCCAGAGCGATTGCCGTATTAAACACGGCGCCGCCGCAGCGTGCAGAAAACCCCTGCTCACCATCTTGGCCGAGCATTGGTACCATATCAATCAAGGCCTCTCCGCAGCATAAAATCACGTTGCTGTTCCTCCGTGGTTTGAGAGCACCCCGCTCAAATCCCTGTATGCGTTGGCTGCGGATGGGGTTAGGGGCAACATGGCGGCTTGAAGAGAGTGGTAGAGATCTGCCTTGCCGACAAATTGCTGACTTACAACCGCACCCGAGGCATCAACCTCGGGGAACCACCCGCCCCGATCGTGGTCGATGAACAGACGGCCGGCCGCGTCCCATAGGCGATGATACCATTCCAAGTATTCTCCCGCCGGATCGTTTTTGAGAAACGCTGCGAGCACGCCAATCGCCTCAGTGACAGGCCACCAATATCTATCCCGAATTGCGGGGGAGCCGTCAAAGTTCAATGTGTAAACAAAGCCGCCGGAATCGGTATTCCATGCGTCTTGTAGTGCGGTTTGAACAAGGTAATGGGCACTTTTGTTCAATTCTGGGTCTGGCGTGGCGCTGTACTCATTGTATTGAAGCAATAGGCGGGCGAACTCGAAAGAATGGCCGGGAGTGGTGCCTTGAGGGCGAAACATTGGGTTCCCCGCGTAGTCACGGTCGATCTCCCAATTTTTGTCGTAGTGTTCCGGTATGCGCCAGTTTTCTGTGGGTGCAATTTTGCGGACAAAAAAGTCAATGATCCGCCCTGCACGCTGAAGGTATTTGGACCGGCCCGTCGCTTCATACGCCGAAAGTAATGCTTCTAAACCGTGCATATTGGCATTCATGCCGCGATAGGTTGAAATTGGTTGCCAGTCATGGGCCCACTCTTCCATGAAAAGGCCCCGCTCTTCGTCCCAGAAATGCAGGTCCAAAACACGGTCGATTTCCTCGAGAAGCTGTGGGCCGTCGCGGTGCCCAGCGGCGGTGGCACTCGCGGCTGCGAGAAGAACAAAGACATGCCCGTAAGCAAGTTTGTTTTTGTTTGCCCCCTCGCCGTTCGCTGTCGACCAGAAGAATCCTCCATTATTTGGATCACGGTGGTGCTTCGTAAGATATTCAAAACCATGATTCATCAGTTCCTCGCCCTGCGCCCAACCGGCGATCTTCGCAAGTGAGAAACAGTGAACCATTCGTGTGGTCGCGTGCAGCTCTTGAGGCGCTCCCGGAATCGGCGTCCCGTCGTGGTCAAGCGTGAAAAATCCGCCGTCAGCTCGCTGTGCAGCACTGAAAAATTGAAGCTGATTGAGCGCCTCTGATTTCAAAAATGAGCGATGCTCTTCGGACGCCAAAGCTACGGTGGTCCTGATCATATCAATTCTCTTTCTGGGGTTGTTAATCGCCGGGCGCTTCGGAGATCGGCTGTAGCACTTGGAGGTTAGAAGGGTCTTCCCCCTCGATCCTCTTCAGCAACAGCTGAGCCATATGACGGCCCGCGACGGGAAGGTCTTCGAAAATGCTCTCGACGCGTGGGCGAACGAGATTGAATAGCCCGGTTGTTTGCTTAACCACAAGCTTAACGTCGTAGACCGTTGAAAGTCCGATATCATCCATTGCGGCCATTGCTGCCAGACCGGAAACTTCCCCAGGCAATATCAAGCCGTCGGGGCGATCATCGGACGAAAACCGTGTTTCAATCGTGGATTTGATAAGTTCGGGTGAACTATCAAGGGTGGCGCCTTCAAGTATCTCGAATTGAACGCCGGACTCCCGCACGGCCGTCATGAAGCCATGTAAGAGATGCTGTCGGAACATAAGCGTTGGCGGAGGGAGTAGAATGCAAAGTTTGACAGCCCCCATTTTTATCAAGCGCTGCGCCGCCTGATATGAAAATTCGAAGTTGTCATAATCCACGTAGGGATGGGGGGTCGCAAGCTCGGTTCTGCCATGTGCGACAAAGGGAAACTGTGCTTCCGAGAGGTACTTGACTCGCGGGTCGTTCGGCTCCGTTCTTGAGAAGAGAATGCCGTCGGCCAATTGATTGCGCACGATACGGGTAATCGCCTCGTGCTCTCCGTCAATGCCGAAGTCCGGCATCACTACGAGCTTGTAGCCAGTATCCTCAAGCTCACGTGAGATCCCGCGAATGAGTGAGGTCCCAAATCCGAAAATCTCTTCGTGGGGGGGGAGAATGAGGTTGATGACCTTGGTTTTTCCGGTGCGCAGCCGTTGTGCGGCGCGATCCGGTGCGTATCCAATTTCGTCGGCGATCTTTTTGATGGCTTCTCGTGTTTCTTGTTTGATCTTCGGATCATTGGCGAGCGCGCGAGAGACGGCTCCGATGGAGAGGCCGCTCAGTTCGGCGATTCTTCTTTGTGTCGGTTTTTGGGCCTTGAATTGTTTCATCTCGCGCCGCCTTATGAGATTTCGACTTTGCACAATTTATAACGATTAAATAAGTGGTTTCAATCCCGTCAAAAGTTTCTAGGGTAATTTATCCTATTAAAACAGTTGATAATAGGATGAATCGTTCGAGCGTTGAAAAATTCAGGTGTTGACAGATGGGCAAATTTAAAAGGTTATACCTTCATAAATTTCAAGGGAGGATTGAAATGAAACAACAACTATTGGCATCAGCATCTGTCGTCATTGGACTGCTTGCGGGGTCTGCAAGCGCGTCTGATGTTGAAGTTCTGCACTGGTGGACATCGGGTGGGGAAGCGGCGGCGCTGAACGTGCTGAAGCAGGATCTGGAAAGCCAGAGCGTTGGCTGGCAAGACATGCCAGTGGCCGGTGGCGGCGGCGAGCAGGCGATGACTGTGTTGCGGGCACGTGTGACAGCAGGCAACCCGCCAACCGCCGTACAGGCATTGGGCTTTGATATTCTGGACTGGGCAGATCAGGGTGCCTTGGCAAACCTGAATAATGTGGCTGCCAAAGAAGGCTGGGACGAGGTTGTTCCTGATGCGTTGAAAGCTTTTGCAAAAGTAGACGGCAAATGGGTCTCCGCGCCAGTCAATGTGCATTCCACCAACTGGGTCTGGGCGAACAAAGCCGTGCTTGATGCCAATGGCATTGCGCAGCCAACCTCTTGGGATGAGTTTGTTTCCGCTGTGGAAGCTCTGAAAGCGGCGGGTGTGACCCCGATTGCACATGGTGGTCAGGCCTGGCAGGACGCCACTATATTTGATGCGGTCGCGATGGGCGCGCTTGGCCCGGACGGCTACAAGGCCGCCTTCATTGATCTGGACAGCGAGACGCTGGGCAGTGATGCCATGAAGACCGCGTTTGATCGCATGGCATTCATTCGTGACAATGTGGATGACAACTTCTCGGGCCGCGACTGGAACCTCGCAACAGCGATGGTGATCAAAGGCGAGGCAGGCTTCCAGATGATGGGTGACTGGGCGAAGGGCGAATTCCTGAACGCGGGCAAAGTGCCAGGCGAGGATTTCCTGTGCTTCCGTTTCCCTGGCACGGCGGAGCAGGTGACCTTTAACGCGGACCAGTTCATGATGTTTGATCAGGGCGGCGAAGTGTCCTCCGAGCAGGCGGCGCTGGCGAGCGCGATCCTGTCACCAAGCTTCCAGTCTGCGTTCAACGTGGTGAAGGGTTCTGTGCCTGCGCGTACGGATGTATCTGATGCGGACTTTGATGCCTGTGGCAAACAGGGCATGAAAGACCTCGCGGCGGCTGCTTCCAGTGGCAACCTGTTTGGTTCCATGGCGCATGGCCATGCAGCGCCAGCATCTGTGAAAAATGCAGTTTACGATGTGGTGACAGCGCATTTCAACGGCGAGTATGACAGTGAGACCGCTGTGCAGGAACTCGTGGATGCGGTTGAAATCGCTCAGTAACCCATAAGGTTTCCTTTGGGTTGTCTTCCCAGGCGGGGTCGTCACCTTAGACCCCGCCTTTGAGTTTGGCCTTTTGGCCCTCTCTCTCGTCCCTGCCATCAAGGAGGACGCGTAATGGCGCAGTCTGCCAACGCGGATCTTAAGACCCGTCTACAGAACTGGATCCCGAAGCTGGTGTTGTCACCATCGCTGGCGGTGATCTTGGTTTTCGTTTACGGCTTCATCCTGTTTTCCGTCTATCTGAGCTTCACCGACAGTCGCATTTTGCCGTCCTATGGCTGGGTCGGCTGGGAGAACTATTCCAAGCTGTGGCGTCTGAGCCATTGGGAAATCTCGCTCACCAATATGGGGATCTTCGCACTGTTGTATATCACGCTCTGTACAGTGATTGGCTTGGGGCTTGCGATCTTCCTTGATCAGAAAATCCGTGGTGAAGGCATGTTGCGCCCGCTCTACCTCTATCCGATGGCGCTGTCGTTTATTGTGACTGGCACGGCATGGAAGTGGTTTCTGGATCCGGGCATCGGCCTAGAAAACGTGATGCACACTTGGGGCTGGGAAAGTTTCAAGTTTGATTGGATTAAAAACCGCGACTACGCGATTTACACTGTGGTGCTGGCGGCGGTTTGGCAAACCTCGGGCTTTGTCATGGCGATGTTTCTGGCCGGGCTGCGCGGCATCGACAATGAAATCCTGAAAGCCGCACAGATGGATGGGGCCAGCAACTGGAACCTCTATCGCCGGATCATCATTCCGCAGCTGCGCCCGGCGTTTCTGTCGGCTTTTGTGATCCTGAGCCATCTGGCGATCAAAACCTTTGATCTGGTGATCGCTCTGACAGGCGGGGGGCCGGGGCGGGCCACGGAGCTGCCTGCGACTTTCATGTACTCCTATACGTTCACGCGCAACCAGATGGGGATCGGATCGGCCTCGGCCACGATCATGCTGATGGCGATTGCCGCGATTATGGTGCCTTACCTCTATTCTGAACTGCGGGAGAAACGTTGATGTCTGTGGCCACACAAGATACCGCTATTCGCACCGGACGCGTGACCCGCACGCTGATCTATGTGGTGCTCATCCTCTTTGCCCTGTTCTATCTGCTGCCGCTTTACGTGATGCTGGTGAACTCGGTGAAGCCGCTGGATGAAATCACCGGTGGGGGCATGATGAGTCTGCCCGATGCCTTTACGATTGAGCCCTGGAAACAAGCCTGGGCCAGCGCACAGATCGGGGTGGAGCCAACGGGCCTGAAACCCTATTTCTGGAACTCCATCAAAATGGTGGTGCCTGCGGTCGCCATTTCCACGGTGTTGGGCGCGCTGAATGGCTATGTGCTGACGAAATGGCGTTTCAAAGGGGATACGATCCTCTTTGGCCTGATGCTGTTTGCCTGCTTTATCCCGTTTCAGATCGTTCTGATCCCGATGGCGCGGATGCTGGGGCTGATGGGACTGGCGGGATCGACCTATGGGTTGTCCTTTGTACACATCGTCTTTGGGATCGGCTTCACCACGCTTTATTTCCGAAACTACTATGCGGTGTTTCCAACCGAGTTGATCCGGGCGGCGCAGATTGATGGGGCAGGGTTCTTCCATATTTTCTGGCGTATCCTGTTGCCAAGCTCTGGCCCCATCGCGGTGGTCAGCGTGATCTGGCAGTTCACTAACATCTGGAATGACTTCCTGTTTGGGGCCTCTTTTGCCGATGCGAGCAGCCAGCCGATGACGGTGGCTCTTAACAATCTCGTGCAGTCCTCAACGGGCGTCAAAGAATACAACGTGCATTTCGCAGGGGCGATCCTCGCGGCAATGCCCACTCTCTTCGTCTACATCGTGGCCGGCCGGTATTTCGTGCGCGGTCTGATGGCGGGCTCTGTAAAAGGATAAGACTTCATGGGCTTTCTCGACATTGACAACGCAACCAAATCTTATGGTTCTGTCGAAGTGCTGCACAATGTGGACATCTCCGTGAAGGAGGGTGAGTTTCTTGTACTGGTGGGACCGTCCGGCTGTGGCAAATCCACCCTTCTGAACATGATCGCCGGGCTGGAGGACATCACCAGCGGTGAGATCCGCATCAAGGATCGCGCCATGAACGGGGTGCACCC
This sequence comes from Thalassobius sp. Cn5-15, assembly GCF_022347685.1. Classification (GTDB taxonomy): domain Bacteria; phylum Pseudomonadota; class Alphaproteobacteria; order Rhodobacterales; family Rhodobacteraceae; genus Thalassobius. The sequence goes on along the minus strand of NZ_JAKRGF010000010.1, from coordinate 32,940 downwards.
GTCCAACCGCAATATCGCCATGGTGTTTCAGTCTTACGCGCTCTACCCCAATATGACCGTTGGCCAGAACATCACCTTTGGCCTTGAAATGCACGGTGTGCCAAAGCCTGAGAGGCAAAAGGCCATGCGGGAGGTGGCCAAGCTTTTGCAGATTGAGCAGTTGCTGGATCGCAAGCCCGGCGCACTGTCTGGGGGGCAGCGGCAACGGGTCGCCATGGGGCGCGCATTGGTGCGGGATCCAGATGTGTTCCTGTTTGATGAGCCGCTTTCAAACCTTGATGCGAAACTGCGTGTGGATATGCGCACGGAGATCAAGAAGCTGCATCAAAAATTGGGCACTACCATTGTTTATGTGACCCATGACCAGATTGAAGCGCTGACTCTGTCGACGCGGATTGCTGTGATGAATGGTGGCTATGTGCAGCAATTGGGCACCCCGCAGGAGATCTACGATCAACCGGCCAATATCTTTGTCGCGACCTTTATGGGATCGCCGGCCATGAATGTGATCCCCGCAAAGGTGGTGATGCAGGAGGGGCGTCCGGCGGCGCAGATTGAGCTGCCAGATGGCAGTGCCGCGGTATTGCCCTTCAGTCAGGACAATTTGGTCAGCTATGAAGGGCGGGAGATCCTGCTGGGCATTCGACCAGAGACCATCACCGATCCTGACAGTGCGGATCGCAAATCCAGCAATATTGCAGAGCTGACCAATCGCATTGATGTGACTGAACCGGCTGGGTCAGATACCTTTGTGTCAATGCAGCTTGGCGGGCGCGATGTGATTTCACGCATGCGGTCTGATGTGCCGGTGCAGCCCGGAGAGATGTTCACCTTTGCCGTAAATATGGAAAAGGCCGTGGCCTTTGATCCTCAGACGGAAGAGCGCATTCAACAGTCCCTAGCATAGCGCGACCGCGGAAGAACCGCTTTAACACGATGACAATGCCCTTAGCGTATTTGCGCTCTAGTGTCTGTCATCGTGACGTGGCCCCTTTGTGATGGGGGATCTTGGGGGGCTGCGCCGCGTGATGCAATCAGCGTTCGTAATGCGCATCTGTGTTCTGGTGCCATCGCCAGGCGTCGCGGATCATGTCGGAAAGGTTCGAACGGGTGGGTGTCCAGCCCAGTTCAGTGACCGCACGGCTGGAGCCCGATACGAGTTTGGTGCAATCACCCGCGCGCCGGTCACCTTCGGTATAGGGGACCGCTTTGTTGGTCACGGATTGGGAATGATCGATCACTTCGCGTACGGAAAAACCATCACCGGTGCCGAGGTTGAAGACACGGCTGCCCTTGCCGTCTTGCAGCCATTTCAGGCCCAAAACATGCGCCTCTACCAGATCCATAACATGGACGTAGTCGCGGATGCAGGTGCCGTCGGGCGTGTCATAGTCGGTGCCAAAAACGGTCAGCGCAGCGCGTTTGCCCTCAATTGCGTCCAGCATCAGCGGGATCAGGTGGGTTTCGGGCTGGTGGAACTCGCCCACCTCAGCCGCTGGATCGGCGCCGGCGACGTTGAAGTAGCGGAAGATCACATGGTTTAGCCCGTCACTCGCGGCAAAGTCCTGCAGCATCTGCTCAATCGCCAGTTTCGATCCGCCATAGGCGTTGATGGGCATTTGCGGCGTGTCTTCGTTCAGGACCACGTTGTCCTGATCGCCATAAGTCGCGCAGGTGGAGGAGAAGACGAAGTCTTTGCACTCAGCTGCCACCGCTGCCTCAATCAGGTTCAGCGCGCCAGTGACGTTTTCGCGCCAATAGCGGCCGGGCAGTTGCATCGACTCGCCCACTTGCGACAGCGCGGCGAAGTGCATGACGGCAAGGGGCTGGTATTCGGCGAACACTTCATCCAGACGGGTGCGGTCCAACAGATCGCCCTTGGCCAGCGGGCCGAATTTCACCGCCTGTTCCCAGCCGGTTGAACAGTTGTCGAAGGTGACGGGGGTGAAACCGTTCGCGGCCAGAACCTTGCAGGCGTGTGACCCAATGTAGCCCGCGCCGCCGGTTACCAGAATATTGGTCATTCAAATCTCTCCACTTCTAAAAATCACTTGTCCGAAAGTGTGACGGCATAGGCAAAGTTTGCGGTCTGACCGGCGCCCAGTATGACGGTGTCGGGGCGGTCGATCAGCGCAGGACCGCCGCCTGCTATTGCCGCAGTTCCGTGCCAAGGTTCAAGGCAGATATACGGCGCTCCTGGTTTCTGCCACAGCGCAAAATTGGGCAGCCCCTGCCACTGAAATCGCAGGCTGGCACCTGTGGCGCTGAGGGTCAGGCCATTGCCAGCACCGGCGGGAAACAGCATCGCGTCATCGATGTATTGCGTAGGGTCCAGCGTCAGGCGTCCGTCACGGAAAGGGGAGGGTAGTGGGGCATCCATCAGAAGCCCGTCACTGTTGATCCGGAAAAGTGGTGGTTCGCCTTGATTGTTCAGTTGCACTTCATGTGCACCTGTGGCCCCCGGCAGGGGCCATGTAAAAGCTGGGTGAAAGCCAAAGCCGAAGGGCATTGCGCGGTCGCTGCGGTTTTCCACCTCTGCCGTCACAGTGAGCGTGGCGCCGTCGATCTGGTGGGTGATGCGCAGGGCAAATTCAAACGGGTAGATCGCGCGGGTGTCCGCATTGTCGGTCAGTTCAAAGGTGCAGTGTGTTTCGCCTGTTTCTACCAGCGTAAATTCGGCGCGGCGGGCAAAGCCGTGTTTGGGCATGGTGGCGGTGAAATCGCCGATGGCGATCTGATCGTCTGGCGCGGCGCCCACAATGGGGAATAACACAGGTGACCGCCCAGACCACCATGCGGGATCGCCCTGCCACAGCCAGTCGCGACCTTGGCGATCGCGCAGAAACTGTGTTTCCGCGCCCAAGGGGCTGACGCCGACGGTCACGTGTTCGTTGTGGATTTGGATCAGGTCGGTCATCTGTGGTGGCCTTGTCCTGTGGGATGTCCCGTGGAATGTCGGTGACATCAGTTTCACACCACAGAGTGCCGTTCAATCAAAAAGGGCGCGGCGGCCGTGCCCTTTCTGTTGCCGCGTGTCAGCTTGCCTGTTCCTGATACATTTTGTTGCGGCTGCTTCAGCAGTGGTAGAGTATGAGAGCAGCGCAATCAGATAGGCGGTCGGTCGGGTTGAACGACTGGCGGCGCGGCGGGTTAATTGACCACCTCTATCATTGCTTTCATATGCGGGTGGAAGGCGCAGAAATAGCTGACCTCCATGTCCGCTGTGACGGTGATCTCTGCTGACTGACCGCTGCTCAGCTCTCCGGTCTCCCAGCCAAATTCATCTGCGGTGGCTGTGTGTGGGGCAAGGTCGTGATTGGTCCAGCGGATCACATCGCCCAGCCGTACCCGCAACACCGCCGGTTCAAAGGCAAAGGCGCGGATGGCCACGTCATGCAGCTGTGCACCGCTTGCCCGTGTGTTCTGGACCTGAAGCGGGATGGCCGCAGTTGCGACCATCCCCCCCAGCAGCTGGCGGCGGGTGAAGACGCGGGCCATCACTGCAAAGCCTTAACCATCATTTCAGCGTGCTTTTCATGGGCTTTGAAAATCTCCAACCCTTCTTTGAACAGCGCGCGGACTTCGTCGTTATCGATGTTGGGGATCATCGTTCCCTCGACCAGCTCGTTCACGGCCTGATGATAGGCCAGTTCGTTGGCGGCATAGGCCTTATCAAACTCCGCTCCGCGCAGTTTGACGAAACCGTCGATGATCTCTTCAGCGTTTTTGTTCAGGGTCTGGCTGAAGGCATTGTCCTGCGCCTCTGCTCCCAGTTTGGCCAAGAGGCCCAGTGCGGCCTCGTTGACTGCGGTGTGGTCGCGGATCATGGTGCGGGCAAATTCGTGCACCTCTGGGTTTGTTGACAGGGCCAGCGCCAGATGAGCGTAGCGGATATCGATGTTATCGGCTGTATAGGCGATATGGGCGTATTCCAGATCGTTCATCGCGGCCACATCTTGTGCAGAGGATTGGCTGGCCATAAGGCCCAAAACAATGGCGGCGGTGGTGAGTAGCGTTTTCATCTTTCTTCTCCCTTTTTGTGTCTTAATGGTGTCTTGGGTCCAGTATCGGCAGGGATCTGAGATTCTGAATGCCCGTTCGTGCACAATTCTGTGCAGATCGTTCAGCGCGCTGTACATGCGGCGGGGCGGGAGTATGGTGATCTTATGCTGGACCTGCTGAGTGATATCCTGACCAATCTGTCGATGCGCGGAACGATCTATTTCCGCACCTCTTTCACCAAGCCGTGGGGCGTTGGTGTGCCAGCCTATGAAAATGTGGCGCGGTTCCATTTCGCTCATCGCGGTCAATGTATGCTGCGCGTCGATGGTGTGGCGGAGCCGGTTTTGTTGTCCCAAGGCGATTTGGTGATTATCCCGCATGGGGCGTCCCATGATCTTTATTGTGGCCATGCGCCCGACGAAACGGTGATGCCGCTTGATCGGGTTTTGGAGGCGTCGGATTATGATGGTGCGGGTGTGTTGGTCTACGGCGGGGAGGAACCTCAGAGTGAGACACAGCTGATCTGTGGTCACTTTTCATTTGACCCCAAGGCGCGGCATATCCTGATGGAACGGCTGCCGCCCTACATCCATTTACGGAATTATGGCGAGGCTGCGGGCCGCTGGCTGGAGGCGACGCTGCGGATGATCGGCGATGAGGCAGGTGGGGCCAAGATGGGCGGCGATCTGATCGCATTGAAGATGTCGGAAACCATTCTGGCGCAGGCAATTCGGTCCTTTATCGAAGGGGGCGCTGCGCCCGATTGGGGCCTTGGCGCGTTTTCGGACAACCACATCAGCCGCGCTTTAGATGCCTTTCACAAAGCCCCGCGTGAGGGGTGGACGGTCGAGTCTCTGGCGCAGGTGGCGGGCATGTCACGCACCAGTTTTGCAGTGCGGTTTCAGGCGCTGATGGAGATGACGCCGCTGGAATATCTGACCCGCTGGCGAATGGAGATTGCCAAAAAACAGTTGTTGCAATCCGGCACCTCGCTGACTGACGCGGCCGAGAGTGCGGGCTATGCGTCCGATTCCGCCTTTAGTCGTGCGTTCAAGAAAGAGGTGGGGCTGACGCCAGCTGAATTTCGTAAGTCGGAAATGCTGGTGCGTTCATGATTTTGAACGATCTGCGTGACATGCCGTACCCTCAGGCATGTATTGAACGCACTCTCGCCGTCTAACCTTATCCTATAACCCGCGCAGTTCGGCGCGAGCAAAGAGGATAAGACCCATGTTTCCACGTTTCATCACCAAATCCATCCATGCCTATCTGGACTATCCTGTCGCCCTTGGGCTGATCGCGATGCCGTTCCTGTTTGGTTTGGGCGCAACCAACCCCTTGGCCTTTTGGCTGTCAGTGATCACGGGCATCGCTGCCTTTGGACTGACGGTTTTGACCGACCACCATCTGGGGCTGATCCGCGTGCTGCCTTATACACTGCACCTGACCGTCGACGGGCTGGTCGGTATCACCTTTGTGAGTGCACCGCTGGTGCTGGGCTTCGCCGGATTGGACTATTGGTATTATACTGTGCTGGGCTTGACCGTTTTGGCCGTTGTCGGTCTGCATCAGCCAGAGGATCAGACAAGCACCGTATGAGAGACGGATTAATGGAATCGAGAAGGGCCGCCTAAGTGCGGCTCTTTTGCTGTTTAAAAGGCGGCAATTACAGTTGGCACACAAAATGAAGGCATGTTTGTGGAAAGTTCAGCGGGCGTCTTTGAAATCTGACGCTTGGAAATAGTTTGTCAGTTGAATGTTTCATTGAATGAAGTATTGTCAGGGCTTGTCTAAGAGCGTGCGCCGATGAAATGTGAACAGATTCCTACCTACGATCCCAAAGAAGATGCCACCCTCAGCCCTGAAATTAGGGCGCTGTTGGGGGTTGATGCGATCTACAATCGTATTCTTTCTGCGATTGAGGAAATAACCTATGATGACGGTTTGTCGGATGCGGCACGACGTCTGATTATCCGGCTGGAGGCGCCGATGCGTCTGGGCGATCTGGCGCGGGCGTCGAATGTGTTGCCCTCGACCCTGACGGCCTTGGTCGATCTGCTGGTCGCCGAAGATCTGGCCGTGCGCAATCCTGATCCAAACGACCGCCGCGCCTGCCTGTTGTCATTGACCGAGGCCGGACACGCTCGTCGCGCCGAAATGGCGCAAAAAGCCAGCGAAGTTTTTCACACAGTCACCGGGTTCAATCCCAAAGAAACAGCCGTTTTTGCTGAATTAACGGACAAAGCACGCCGCAACTTGCACGAAACGCTCTCGAACAGGAGTCGCAAATGAATATCCTCCCCACTGTTGCCCCCCGACTGGGCGCAGCATTTGTTTTAACCGCTGCGTTGAGCGGTTTTGTTGCCCTTGCTGGGGCTGCGATGGCCCAAGAGGACAGTCCGGCAGAAATCATTCGCCCGGTTAAATTGCTGACGGTGGAAAATACCTCTGGTGACATCACCCGGCAGTTCTTTGGTCAGGTGGTGGCGCGTCAGACGGTGGATCTGGCGTTTCAGGTTGGTGGTCAAATCGTCGAATTTCCGGTGATCGAAGGTCAGATCGTGCCCAAGGGCGGCTTGATTGCCAAACTGGATCAGGAACCTTTCACCCTGCAGCTGGATCAGACCAGCCTGCAATACGATCAAGCCAAGCGGACGCTGGACCGTCTGTCGAAACTGACCGGTTCTGCGGTGTCCGAGGTGGTGGTGCAGGACACCGAAACCCAGGTGGGTTTGGCGCGGATTGCGCGTCGCAATGCGGAATATGCGCTGGAACATGCGACTCTGTCCGCGCCTTTCGACGCGCTGGTGGCCACCCGAAACGTGGCGAATTTCACCACCGTTGGCGCAGGGACGCCGATTGTGCGCCTGCATGACATGTCAGATCTGCGGATTGAAATTGATGTGCCCGAGGTGCTGTTCCAACGTGCTGGCAGTGACACGGCTGTCACACTGATGGCCCGTTTCCCCACTGGCGATACCCTTTATCCGCTGGCGATCCGCGAATATGTGGCCGAAGCTTCGACAATCGGGCAAACCTTTCAGCTGACCCTTGGTCTGGAACGCCCCGACGGGTTGACCGTTCTGCCCGGGTCTTCTGTCACGGTTCTGGCCACGGTAGCGCAGGACGGCGGTGCGGTGATCTTGCCTGCGACCGCGATCGATATCGCCAACGACGGCAGCACGCAGGTCATGGTCTTTACTCTGTCCGACAATGAGGACGAGGCTGCTGCTGGTATAGGCCGTGTCAGTGCCCGTGCGGTAGAGGTGACCACCACGCGAGATGGAAAGATCGCGCTGGTTTCTGGTCTGGAGACGGGTGAGGTGATCGTGCGTTCCGGCCTGCCGTCACTGAATGACGGCCAACGGGTCCGTCGTTTCATCGGTTTCCCGGACTAAGGGGCGGAAGGCACAGCCATGAACATTGCACGTTTTTCCATTAACGCTCCGGTCACGACATGGATCGTGATGTTGGTCTGCCTGTTTGGCGGGATCTGGGGCTTCTTTTCTCTTGGGCGTCTCGAAGATCCCGCTTTCACCATTAAAACCGCTGTTGTTGTGACCCATTACCCCGGCGCCAGTGCCGATCAGGTGATGATCGAGGTGACAGAGCCTCTCGAGGCTGCCATTCAGGGCATGGGGCAGGTGGATCGGATCACTTCCTCCAGCCGCCCAGGCGTGTCGCGCATAGATGTCGAGATTCGCGACATCTATGATGGCACCGAATTGCCCGAGGTCTGGGCAGAGCTGCGCAATAAGGTGAATGATGCCCAGCGTCGTCTGCCGCAAGGTGCCAGTGTACCCGTTGTGAACGACACATTCGGCGACGTTTTCGGGGTTTTCTTCGCGGTGACGACCGAAGGTTTCAACGATTCTGAAAAACATGATTTGGCCCGATTCCTGCGCCGCGAAATGCTGGCGGTGGACGGGGTCGCAAATGTTGAATTGATGGGCCTGCCCGAAGAGGCGATTTATGTCGAACCCGACGTGGCGCTGATGGTTAATCAAAACATCTCTCCCGCTGCGATCTTGAACGCACTGGCCACCTCGAATTCTGTCGCGCCGGCAGGTTCGCTGCGTCAGGACGGCAACAAGGTCCGCATTCAGACGCCCGAAGGGTCGGATACCGTTGATGAGATTGCCGCGCTCAGCGTCGGCGTTGGCGGTGAGGTTCTGAACCTTGTCGATCTGGCCAAGGTCAGCCGTGGCCGTAGCGTCGATCCCGGTGTGATCATCCGCCATGATGGGCTCGATGCCTTCACCATCGGTGTGGCGGGTCTGGGAACCGAAAATATCGTCGAGGTGGGCAACCGTGTAGACGCCCGTCTTGCCGAGTTGGAGGCGGAAATTCCTGTCGGTGTAACGCTGCACCCGATCTATCAGCAGCATATCGTTGTGGATGAAGCCTCGACAGCGTTTTTGTGGAACCTTGCCATGTCGGTGGCCATCGTTGTGGTGGTTCTGGGCCTGTTCATGGGACCGCGCGCTGCGATTGTGGTGGGGGCGACGCTGTTGCTGACCGTGGTGGGCACCCTGTTGTTCATGGCGATTTTCAGTATCGAGATGGAACGGATTTCATTGGGTGCGCTGATCATCGCGATGGGGATGCTGGTGGACAATGCCATCGTTGTGGCCGAGGGCATGCAAACTGCGATGCTGCGGGGCAAATCCAGCCGTGATGCGGCGACAGAGGCTACCGCGAAAACGCAGATCCCGCTATTGGGCGCGACGGTGATTGGCATCATGGCCTTTGCCGGCATTGGCCTGAGCCCGGATTCAACGGGTGAATTTATGTTCTCACTCTTTGCGGTGATTGGTATTTCGCTGCTCTTGTCTTGGGTGCTGGCGGTGACGGCGACGCCGCTGTTGGGGCACTACTTCTTCAAGGTGGGGCATGCAGATGGCGGTGACGCATATTCGGGCCCGCTGTTTCAGATGTTTGCCTGGTCGCTGCGTCTGGCGTTGAAACTGCGCTGGCTGGTGGTTGTGGGCCTCCTGGTGGTTACGGCAGGCTGCTACTACGGCTTTGGCCATGTGAAACAGCAGTTCTTCCCCAATTCCAACACGCCTTTGTTCTTTGTGCATTATACCTTGCCGCAGGGCACGGCGATTTCGACGACGTCGGAACAGATGAAGCTGCTCGAAGATTGGTTGCTGAAACGCGAAGAGGTTGAAGATGTCGCCACCTTCGTAGGGCAGGGCGCCACGCGCTTCTTGTTGCCTTATGCGAGCGAGCCAAGCAATCCCGGCTATGGTCATCTGATCATCCGCACGAAGTCAGAGCCGCAGATTGCGGCGTTGCGCGCCGATCTGGATGCCTATGCGAACGAGGTGATGACCGAAGGGGAATTCCGTTCAACCCGTCTGGTCTTCGGCCCCGGCGGTGGTGCCCAGATTGAGGTGCGCCTGTCGGGTAAGGATCATGAGGTGCTGCGCGATCTGGCGGATCAGGTGATCACTGTGATGACCGACGCCACTCCGAACGCCCTGCTGCCGCGCACAGACTGGCGCGAGCAGGAGCTGGTTCTGACGCCGAACTATGTGACGGAACGGGCCCAAACCGCAGGCATCACCCGTGATGATGTGGCCAATATCTTTACCTTTGCCACGGACGGGGCCACCGCAGGGATCTACCGCGAAAGTGACCGCCAGATACCGATCATCGTACGCGCCAACCCTGAGGCTGGGATGAGCGTGATGGATCAGGTGGTGGCAACCCCATCCGGTGTGATCATGCCGGTGGAACAGCTGGTTGATGGCATCACCTATGAGGCACAGGATACGCTGATCCAGCGCCGCAATCGGGTGCCGACAATCACGGTGGGTGTGGATGTGCCTGTGGGCTTCACCGCGGCGCAGGTCTTTGCCGAATTGAAGGATCAGGTGGAGGCGTTGCCATTGCCGTCGGGCTACAAACTGGAGTGGGGCGGTGAGCATGAAAATTCGGCCAACGCCAACGAAAGCCTTGGTCGCCAGCTGCCAATTGCGTTGCTGATTATGGTGCTGATCTCGATCCTGTTGTTCAATGCCCTGCGTCAGCCGCTGATTATTTGGCTGTTGGTGCCAATGTCGGTCAACGGTGTGGCTTTCTGGTTGCTGCTTACGGGCGTGCCGTTTTCGTTCACCGCGCTGCTGGGCCTGTTGTCCCTGTCGGGGATGCTGATCAAAAACGGGATCGTTCTGGTCGAGGAGATTGATCTGGTCCGTGCCGAAGGCGTGGCGCTGGAAACGGCGATTGTGGATGCGTCCGTGTCACGTCTGCGGCCCGTTGCATTGGCAGCGGCGACGACAATTTTGGGAATGATCCCGCTGTTGACCGATCCGTTCTTTGTGTCGATGGCGATCACCATCATGGGCGGTCTGGCCTTTGCGTCTGTTTTGACGCTGGTGGCAGCACCGGTGTTCTACGCCATATTCTTCAAGAAGGACGAACAGCGCCGACTTGCTCAAGAAGGTGTCTCGGCGCCATCTGTCGCCTGATCAGGCCTGTCAGATGAAACAGAACCGGCGCCCTAATAATGTGGGCGCCGTTTCCATGTCTGGTGTGTGCCGTTTAGGTCGCCCTGTGTTTGGACAGGTTGCCGGGGGTGATGCCGTAGGTCTTGCTAAAGGCACGCACGAAGCTGGAGGATTCGCGATACCCTGCACGCCACGCTACGGTGGAAACGCTAAGCGATGTGTTGGTTAGCAATGCATGGGCCACTGCCAGCCGTGTTTTCAGCAGGATGGCGCGGAAATTGGTACCTTCGTCAGCCAGGCGGCGGGTAAGGGTGCGTTCGCTGGTGCCCAGACCCCGCGCCACTTGTGTGAGTGTCGGGGCGTCGCGCAGTTCTGGCAGGATGCTGTGCAACACACGGTTGGACCAGCTGGACTGGCCGCCGTCGTCTTGAAGGTTGGGGGTGTGTTGCAGGCAGGCGGCCAGCGTTTCTGAAGTGTGTTGCGGCAGTGGATGGTCCAACGCTGACGTTGGCATCACAACCGCGTTCATCCGCGTATCCGCCACTACATTTACCCCCAGTTGTTCGTAGAGGCAGCGGGCAAATGCGGCATCATATTCGGTGGTGCGCAGGGTGATGTCATTATCAATAAAACTGGGCAGCAGTGCGGTGGCAAAATTCAGTAGCACGCTCAGGTGACGTTCCAACACAAACTGACGCAGGCTGGCTGGCAGTTTTGACACATCAAAGTTGGCCAGTGATATGCCCTCTACCTCGATCAGCTCCACACGGGCGGTGGGAAAAGAGAGCTGGTAGAAATCAATGGCAGTCAGAAGACTGGCGCGCACGGTCGGACTGGTCAGGATAGCGTAGCCCCAAATCCCCAGCACCTCTGGCCGGATGCGGCGGCCCACCGCGATGCCCATGCCCGACATTGTGGGCGCATGGGCCAACAGATTGCTGATTGCTGTCAGCTCTTGTGCGGTAGAGATTTTGAGGTTCGGGTCATAGAGGTTACGCATCTGCAATCCGGTTCCCTGAAGACACTGTTCAGGGGGGACGCCAAAATCTGGGGCCACTTCGCACAGGATCCTGATGCTGCCCGGCAAGCGGTTTGCGATGGTGACAAGCATGGGTTTTTATATCGTGATTGGCGGAAAATGGCAATTATTGGGGGCGGGCAGGTCGTGTGACTTTGCGGAATGCACGGATTGGGCAAACAGCTGTGGTCGGCCATACGGTCCACGGCCAGTCGCAGGTCTTTCCGTTGTGCGGTGAGCCCGGCAAGGATCAGGCGATGTGGAGCCGCTAAAATAAAGATTTCACATGGTAAACATACCTGAAACCGGTGCGGGAGCAGAAACGCTATGAAAACCTCACCTATGCGGGGCCAGCGGCTGTGCTTTGTGGCGGATAACAAGCGAAAGTGTTCCGCAATGCGGACTTAAAACCCGCATGTTGACGCATTAGTGGTTTCTTCTTACCCATTATGCAACGGCAGTGGGGCCACAGTTCCCAGTGGTACCCCTTTGGGAGGAGTGAGGATGCTAAACGCCTATATCTACGATGGTTTGCGCAGTCCATTCGGGCGCCATGCGGGGGCGCTGGCGACAGTACGCCCTGATGATATGGCGGCAAAAGTGCTGGGGGATCTGCTGGCCCGGTCCGATTTCAATGCAGCTGAGGTGGAGGATGTGATCCTCGGTAACGTATGCCAGTCGGGGGAGGACAGTCGCAATATCGCGCGCTTTGCTTCTCTGCTGGCGGGTCTGCCGATCACCGCAGGGGGGCAGACGGTCAATCGCCTGTGTGGATCGGGGATGTCGGCAGCACTTGATGCGGCGCGATCGGTCACATTGGGCGAAGCGCCGCTTTATGTCGCTGGCGGGGTGGAAAGCATGACACGCGCACCCTTTGTGGTGGCGAAATCCGCCAGCGCCTGGGGCCGTCAGCCGCAGATGTATGACAGCACCATTGGCACCCGTTTCCCGAATCCAGACATTGCGCGCCTTTATGGCGACTATTCGATGCCCGAAACCTCGGACAATCTGGCAGCGGATTATGCCATTGCCCGTGAGGCGGCGGATATGTTCGCACACCGTTCACAACAACGGTTTGAGGCGGCGCGTGCGCGTGGTTTCTTTGAAGCGGAGATAACGCCGATCGATGTACAGGGCCATAAGGGCGCAGTGCATCAGGTGGCGGTGGATGAACATCCCCGTCCCGATGTGGTAGCCGCGAAAATGGCGAGTCTGCGACCACTGTTTGAGGGGGGGTGACAACGGCGGCCAACGCATCCGGCGTGAATGATGGGGCCGCGATGCTGTTGATCGGCGCGCGGACAGATCGCGTCCAACCTCGTGCGCGGATTGTCTCTGGCGCCATTGCTGGTGTTGCGCCCCGGATCATGGGGATCGGTCCCGCCTTTGCGGTGCCGAAGGCGCTGGAGCGTGCGGGGCTGACGCTGGCCGACATGGATGTGATTGAGATTAATGAGGCCTTCGCCGCGCAGGTTCTGGCCTGCTGTGCTGAGCTGGGTCTTGATCCTGATGACAGTCGCCTTAATCCCAACGGCGGCGCGATTGCAGTGGGCCACCCCCTTGGTGCTTCGGGCGCGCGGATCATCCTGACCGCGATGCGTCATCTGGAGGAAATCGGAGGCCGCTACGCCTGCCTGTCGATGTGCATTGGCGTGGGGCAGGGGGTTGCGATGGTGATCGAGCGTGTGAGGGACACGTCGTGATCGGGCAAGAGATGCCTGGCGTGTCAGCGCCGCGCGCAGAGGACACGCGCGACCGGCGTTTTGCCGCCACACTGGCGAAGGGTCTGCGGATCATGCAGGCGTTTAAGCCTAGCGACGACAGCTTGGGAAATCGTGAATTGTCGCGGCGCACTGGGATGCCGCCGTCGACCGTTGCGAGGATGACCTTCACTCTGACCACGATGGGATTTTTGCAGCAACTGCCGTCAGACAGCTACCGTTTGGGACCTGCGGTGATGGCATTGGGCTATACGGCGCGGGCGAACCTGTCGTTCCTGCCTATGGCGGAAAGTATCATGCAGGGTCTGGCCGATGAAGTTGGCGCACTGGTGGCGCTGTGCATGCGCGATGGTGAGGCGGTGATGCTAACCCGCTGCTGGCGGCCGCGCGATGTTTCGTCCCTGTGGTTGAACGAAGGATACCGCCTGCCTCTGGCAACCAGCGCGGCGGGGCGGGCAATGCTGGCGGCAGATGGTGCGGGTGGGGAGGATGATATCGCGATGCTGGAACGGCAGGGCTATCTCACGTCTCTTGGCGGCTGGAACAGCGCGGTGAACGCCTGCGCGGTGGCGTTTCAATCCAGCCCCGGCACCGCGCATCTGTCGTTTTTATGTGGTGCCAATGCCAGCGATCTTGACCCTGGACGGCTGAACCAAAAGGTCGCCCCGCGCCTGCGCGATACGGTTGCGCAGCTACGCCGTGGTTTAGGCCAGATCTAATAGTCACAAGAGTTTTAGGGAGAGAGTTATGACAGCAATCACCACCATCATCGAAAGCCCCATCGCGCTGGTCTGTATCGACAACCCTCCGGTCAATGCCGCAGGGCACGACGTGCGTGATGGGCTGGTTGCTGCGCTGGCGGAACTGGCAGGAAACGACGCGGTGCAGGTCATCGCGCTTTATGCTGCTGGTCGGACCTTTGTCGCCGGCGCGGACATCCGCGAATTTGGCCAACCGCCGAAACCGCCGATGTTGCCAGAGGTCTGCGATCTGCTGGAGGAGAGTGTGAAACCTGTGGTCTGCGTCCTGCACGGCACCACGCTGGGCGGCGGCCTGGAGCTGGCGCTTGGCTGTCATGTGCGGGTGGGCATCACTGGTCTGAAGGTGGGACTGCCAGAGGTGAACCTTGGTCTTTTACCTGGTGCGGGCGGCACGCAGCGCCTGCCGCGACTGGTGGAAGGGGGGACCGCGCTCACCATGATCACCTCGGGCAAGCCGATCAGCGCAGAGGCAGCGCTGGAGGCGGGACTGCTTGATGCGCTGGTGGATATGAAACCGGAAGAAGCCGCGCGTATGGCGGCCGCGCAGGTGTTGGAGGGCACATTGGTGCCGCGCGTTACCGCAGATCAGCCTAATCGTTTGGGCGCGGATGATCTGGACACTTTCCGGGCCAAATCCAAGGGGGAGGTCACCGAACGCGCCCTGCAAGCGGCGGAGGCGAGTTTCCTGCCGATCGCCGAAGGTATGGCCGCCGAACGCGCACTGTTCCTTGCGGCACTGGAAAGTGACGCTCACAAGGGCATGAAACATGCGTTCTTTGCCGAACGCGCCGTCGCCCACATCCCAGAAGCAGGAGCAGAGACCCGCGATCTGACCAGCGCCGGGATTGTCGGTGGCGGCACAATGGGATCCGGTATCGCGACAGCGTTGTTGCTGGCAGGCCTGCCGGTGACGCTCGTGGAAACGGCGGCGGAACGGGTGGCTTTTGCCCGCGACACCATCACCGAAAACCTGAAGGGCGCGGTGAAACGGGGCAAATTGTCCGTAGACGCGTTCGAGGCCACGCTGGGAGCGCTGATCTGCACCACCGACATAGGGGCGCTGGCGGAAGTTGATCTGGTGATTGAGGCAGTGTTTGAAAGCATTGATGTAAAACACCAGATCTTCACCCAGTTGGATCAGATCTGCAAAGCGGGCGCCATTTTGGCGACCAATACCTCTTATCTGGATGTGAACGATATTGCCGCCTGCACCACGCGGCCTGCGGATGTGATTGGGCTACATTTCTTTTCTCCCGCGCATGTCATGCGACTGCTTGAAGTGGTGGTGGGAAAAGACACCGCGCCGGAGGTGGTGGCAACAAGCTTCAAATTGGCGAAACGGCTGCGCAAGGTCGCAGTGAGGGCGGAGGTTTGCGATGGCTTCATTGGCAACCGCATCCTGTCGCATTATCGCCGCTCGACCGAATATATGCAGCTTGATGGGGCACCGTTTGAGCAGATCGATACCGCGCTTGAGGCGTTCGGGTTTGCGATGGGACCCTTCGCCGTGTCGGATTTGGCGGGGCTGGACATCAGCTGGGCCACCCGCAAACGGCAGGCGGCGACACGGCCCGCGGCAGAGCGCTATGTCGATATTGCCGACCGGATCTGCGAACAGGGGTGGTTTGGGCGCAAGACGGGCAAAGGGTTTTACATCTACGACGCAGGGACGCGCCGCGTGAATTCTGAGGTGGCCACATTTGCGGAGGCCGAACGTGCCTCCAAAGGTATCACGGCCCGCCGTTTCAGCGACGAAGAGATCGTTGAGCGCTACATGGCTGCAATGGTGGTCGAAGCCGCCCGTGTGGTGGAGGAGAAGATCGCGCTAAGGCCCATCGACGTCGATGCGGTTTTCCTCTTTGGCTACGGGTTCCCGCGCCATTGGGGCGGGCCGCTGCAATATGCTGATATCACCGGCCTCGCCACCCTTGTGGCGCGGATTGAAACATATGCGCAAGAGGATGCGCATTACTGGCAAGTGCCGGGACTGCTGCATGAATTGGTGTCGTCGGGGCGTAGATTCGCCGATTTGAATAAGGGCTAAGCGCGATGGATTTGCATTTCACCCCCGAGGAAGACGCTTTCCGCGTCTAAGTTAAAGCCTTCTTGGCTATAACCTATCTGTGGATATCGCGTAAAAAGGCCGCATTGGTGTCGAATTGAGTAAGGCGGGTATGGACACGCCGGGTGGCGAACTGCGCCCGATCAAATTGCTGGATGGCGGGTATGAGGTGGATGAGATCTTCTTTACTGACGTGAAGGTGCCTGTTGCCGGTTTGGTGGCCGAAGAGGGTAGGGGTGGGACCATCGCTAAATATCTGCTGAGCCATGCGCGTACCAATATCGTCGGCGTTGGCCTGTCGATGATCGACCATCAATTGGGGGATCGTTTTGCGCAGCTTAATAAGGTGATGGCAGTCTAAGAACAGGACGCCCGGATTGTACGATTAACCTTGTGGCGGATCAATCACCCGATCTGCCGGAATGTCCTGCGGCACGGCTCCGCGCACGGTTTTACGTCCATGGATCATTGCCGCGACCAGATTTTCACCCTTCCACACCCGATAGAACAGAATCGCTGCCAGATGCAGTGCGACCAACGCCAAGACAACCTTGGACAGGGTCACGTGCCAGTTTGATGCCCAGGCGACCCAATCGTCGCTGACGTAATCCGCCAGCGGCCCACGGTTTAAGAAATCATCGGGATCGGTGAACAGTCCTGTCGTGGCCTGCATCGCCAGCGCTGCCAAGAGGGCAAAGACCGACAGCGCGCCAATCGGATTATGTCCTGCCCAATAGCTGGGACGGCGGACGAACATGCTGCGCATATATTGCGCGGTACGGCGCGGTCCATAAAGGAAATCCCAGAACCGCGCGGGCCAGCGTCCAAACAGACCCCAGATCAGTCGGAACACCAGCAGCGCAATCACCGCATAGCCTGCGTAAAAGTGCAGCGTCATGATGCCGGGGCCAAAGCGGCCCAGATACCAGCCTGTGCAAACACTCGTGACCAAGCTCCAGTGGAACAGCCGCAGCGCCGGGTCCCACAGGCGGATCCTGTGCAGGGCGGTGTTCTGTGGGTCGGACGTCTGGCGGGTTTCACGCATCACTCTGGCCCCTGATCAGCTGGTTGCGACTCTAAAAGGTGTCGCACTCTTTTCACCATTCGCCAAGGGCCATCAGAGGAGGGCCAAAAAAGAACCGCATGGGGAGCGAACGGCGCCCGATTTCCAAAAACCGCTGACCCGTTTGAGGGTGCCGCAAAGCGTTGGGCACATAAAGGCCGTAAGGGTTGTCATGATCGTAGCTGAAGGCGCGGCCATCATTTCAAGCGCCTGCCTGATAGATATAGCGGTGGATGGTTTCGGCCTTATCCCAGCTCGTTGCATTTGGCGGCAAAATGGTGCGGATCCTGGCGCCCTGAACGGCCCCGGTTCAAATTGTCTCCAATTCTGCCCAGAACGCATCGGGGATAGGGGTCTTGGCCCAGTCCAGATTTTGCTGCAACTCGGTGACGGTTGCAGGGCCGGGAATAACAGACCTGACCTGCGGGTGGCGCAGAGGATATTGCAGGGCGGCGGCACCTATGGGGACGTTATGACGGGCACAAAACGCCACCAGCGTGCGATGACGGGCTGCAACATCTTCAGGTATAGAGCGGTAATTGTAGGTCTGCCCGCCAACCAACAGGCCAGAGTTGAAGGGCCCGCCGATCACGATATCCGTTTCAACCTTGGCGCAAGCCTCAAACAGCTCCTGTGCGCCGTCCCGTTCAAGCAACGTGTGGCGCCCAGCCAGTAGAAACAGGTCAAACACGCCGTGCTTTAATGCGGCCTGGCACACCTCAACCTCGTTCACGCCCAGCCCGATGGCCCGAATGTCACCTGACCGGCGCAGTTCTTCCATCGCGCGATAGCCACCGCCATCAAAGAACGCGGTAAACTGCGTGGGGGCGGCATTTTTGTGGGTGTGTCGGCCAAGATCATGACAAAGCAGGATGTCGATCCTCGGCAGCCCGAGCCTTTGCAGGCTGTGTTCAAAACTGCGCATGATGCCGTCATAGGTGTAGTCAAACTGCACCCGGAAGGGCATATGGGTTGGCGCGTCCGCATCGGGTGTCAGTAACCGGCCGGCCTTGGTGGATATGACCGCACCATCCAGCCGTCGCAGGGCATCGCCCACCAGTCGTTCCGACAGGCCGCGGCCATAAAAAGGGGCGGTGTCGAAATAGGCAATACCGGCCTTAACGGCCTCTGCAAGAACCTTGCGCGCAGTGATAATGCCTTCAGGGCTGGGATCAAACGCAAGCGTTGCGCACCCCAGACCCAGCTCGGATAGTTCCAGCCCTGACCGGGTTAGTCTGTGGGTAGGTATCATCCCTTTTCGGCCCCTGCATTCAGGCCCGATCGTACGTATTTTTGCGAGACTAGAAAGACCAGAATGATGGGCAATACGACCAGAATTGCGGCCTGAATGGCCTCGGGCTGGCCTATGGGCAGATTGTTGGCGGCGGCTTGCGGGTTTAACGCGCCGGACGAGTTGATCAGGGTTGTCAGTCCCACCGGCAGGTTCTGTTTGTCGTCATCCGAGATCAGCACGAAGGCCAGAAAGTAATTATTCCAGTTATTGACGAAGCTGAAGAACGCCACCAGCGCCAGCAGGGGTTTTGCCAGCGGCAACGCCATATGGACAAAGCACTGAAAGTGGCCGCAGCCATCGATCCGGGCGCTTTCCACAACGCTTTTGGGCAACGACGTGGTGTAGTAGATGTAAGACAGATAAACGCCGAACGGAAAGAAGGACGACGCTAGGATCAGCCCCATATAGGTGTTCGTCAGACCCAGCAGCGACATCTCAAGGAAGATCGGCAGAATGATCGCCTGTGATGGTGTAATCATCGCCACCAGAGTCATGATCAGGATCAATTTCCGGCCCTTGAATTCGGACATCGCCAGCGCGTATCCGGCGGGAATGCAAGAGACCAGCGTCAGCGTCACGCTGCCAACCGTGTAGATGACCGAGTTCATGGCCCAGGTCAGCATCTGGAAGTTGTTGTACCCGGCCAGATTCACGAACGTCTCCTTCATCACCGCAAATGTGCCCAACGCCAACGGCGGGTCTGAGATCAATGAGCTCTCCGAGCGTGTTCCCGCGATGAATAGCCACAACAGGGGCAGACCGTATATTACGATGAAGAAGGCCAGTATCGACCAGATCACGAAAGAACTGAGGCGCAGTTTGTTTTTCGGAAGCAGCGTATTCATGAGGGGCCTAGTCGATTTTGTAAAAGCGCGTGGCGAAGATCAGGGTGAAGGCGATGATCAGCGGCAACACAAGGGAGAGGGTACTGATCGCCGCCGCGACGCCAAAATCGCCAAAGCGGAAGGCGTAGAAATAAGCAAGCTGCGTGACCGACCAGTCGGGCTTGTCAAATTGACCTCCGGCCAGCGACATCAGCTGCGGCTCGACAAATATCTGCATACCGACAGCCAGCGTCATGATCGCCATCAGCGTTATCGTTTTCGAGATCATCGGAATCTTGATGCGCGTGGCCATTTGCCAGGGGTTGGCCCCGTCAATCCGCGCGGCTTCGATAATATCGCGCGACAGACCGGAAAGTGCACCGCCCAGTACCACGATCCAGCCGCCGGAATTGCCCAGAAAGCCCATCAGTGCAAAGATCCAGACCTCGCCCAACCCGCTGATCGTGCTTTGGCGATTGTCCCAGCCCACCGCTTCGAACACGAAACTGAAGGGAGAAACCAGCGGATCCAAAAGGAACAGCCAAAGGACCACAACTGCGGACGAGGCGATGGCGCCGGGCATGAAGTAAATTGACCGGACAATGGCCGCGGGGCGTTCGGACAGTGTGTCCAGCAACAGTGCCAACAAGGTCACACCGATCACCATCATCGAGACCCACACCAGCACGTATTGTGTGACGTTCCAGATTGCCGGCACCAGCCGGTAATCGTTCAGGGCTTCGCGATAATTGGTCAGGCCCCAGAATACATTCTCGAACGTATCAAAAAAGCTGAGCCCGAACGCATAGAGCACGGGAAAGACCGCGAACATGACCATCAACGCGAGATACGGCAAAAGCAGGATGTAAGAGATCAGAGTCTGCCTGCGTGCCGCTTTGCGCTTGCGAACGTCGCGTTCCTGTTTCGTGAGTGATGGCATGGTTCTCAGCCCTTTGTTGGATCTGTGCGCGGGGGCAGTCCCGCGCACAGATGGTTGGTCAGTCGGTGATGACCTTGTAGCCTGCGAGCTGCGCTGCGTTTACGAACTCTTCCTGCAATTGCGGCAGCAGAGATTCAAAGCTTGCACCGCTGGCCAGATCGTTGACGACAGCCTTGGTAAAGCTGGCGCGGGTGTCCAGCCGCAACGACGCATAGCCCGGATGCCCGAATGCGGCCGCATCAACCATGGTGTCGAACGAGCCATCGGTGGCGTAATAGCCCGAGCCATCAAATGCCGTGCCCCATTCAACCGAGGCGGGCTGATAGGCAGGCATCGTCACGGCGGTGCGGTTCACATCCACATCTGTGGTGACGAACTTGAGCAGATCGACAACCGCTTCGGGGTGTTTGGTGTCTTTCCAGCCACCCCAGACGCCACCGCCCCAGCTCCAGACCAGGGGTTCGTCCTGTGCGGCCCATTTCGGGGTCATGGCGACGCCGGTCATGCCATCGGCAAACTCGTAACGGCGCTTGATGATGAATTCGCCAAACCACGTAGGCCCGGGAATCATCAGCAGTTTGTTGGCTTTGGCAAGCTCCAGAAATTCGGGATCAAAGGGGGCCACCCGGGCCAGCGATCCTGTGTCCAGCATCCGGTCCACCAATTGCGCGGCTTCGACACATTGCGGCGAGGTTGCGTTGATTTTCAAGGTTTCGGGGTTGTTTGCCTGCGGCACGGCCAGTTCACAGCCATTGGAATACAGGAAGTTCATCAGCGGGATGTGCATCGCCACAGCACCTGACACGATGCCGGAATCATTGGCAGCCGCCGCGGCCCCGACCTTTTCATATTCTTCCCATGTGGTCGGAACGCTCAGGCCCAGTTCCTCCATCAGAGGGGCATTGTACCACAGCATGAAGTGCGCCACGTCGTTGCGCAGGCAGATCAGCGATCCATTGGCCTTTTCGCAAGGGACCAGCGAGGTCGGATAGAACCCGTCAACAGTTTCCTGATCGACCTTGTCCGACAGTTCCATCAGATAATTCGCACGCCGTGTCGACAGCTGGGCGGCAAAGTTCACATCCTGCATGAAGATCGCGTCAGGAACACCCTCTCCCGAACGTAGGGCAAGCTGCAGCTTGGCGACCATTTCGTTCCGCGCAACGGACACGAACTCGACATCAATGTCATCGCGGGCTTCGTCAAAAGCCTGATAGAAGGGCTCGCGGACAGGGTCGCCCCAGACCAGAAGCTTGACTTTGTCCTGCGCAAATGCGCCCGTGGCGCAAATCGCGGCGGCGCATCCAAACGCCATTGTTTTCAATGTCTTCTTCATCCCAATTCCTCCCTTATGGGCGCGTCAGTTTACGGCTTGGCCGGTGAGCAACGGTTTCCCTGCGTATTGAAGACATCAATCCGGTTAGCAGGCACCGTCAGATTTACTTGCGTATCGGTCTGAATCTTGCGTTTCTGGAATGTCTGTACGGTCAGGTTCTTGTCCAGACCGGCATTGACATAGGCATAGGTGATGTTGCCCAGCCGGTCCGCGATTTCGACTGTGCCGCTTAAGCGTAGCACGGTGTCCTGTGGGGCCCCGGCGTCCGCGATATGCAGTTCTTCAGGGCGGATACCTAGGTCGATCTTGTCGCCTTCGTGCAGCCCGGTCGCGGTTAGGGTGATCCGGGTGTCCTCCAGTCCATCAACCTTGGCCTCAATGGTATCTCCGTCCGTCGACAGAACGGTGGCCGCCAAAAAATTGATTTTTGGTGACCCGATGAAACCCGCTACGAATTTGTTGGTCGGCGCGTTGTACAGATCATCCGGTGTGCCGATTTGCTGAACCTGACCATAATCCAGCGCGACGATGCGATCCGCCAAGGTCATCGCCTCTGTTTGGTCATGGGTCACGTAGATCATGGTGGCGCCGATTTCACGGTGCAGCGTTTCAATTTCAAGTCGCATCTGCGTGCGTAGCGCGGCGTCAAGATTGGACAGCGGCTCGTCGAACAGGAACACTTTGGGTTTGCGCACGATGGCCCGGCCAATGGCCACGCGCTGACGCTGCCCGCCGGACAATTGCGCCGGAGAACGGTCTAGCAACTCATCCAGATGCAGGATGCGTGCGGCTTCCATCACGCGCTCATGCACTTCGGATTTCGGCATTTTGGCAAGGCGCAGGTTGAAGGCGATGTTGCCGTAGACATCCATATGCGGATAAAGCGCATAATTCTGGAACACCATCGCGATCCCGCGATCCGAGGGTTCGTCGTAAGTAACGTCACGGCCCTCAATCTCGATGACGCCGTCGGTGACAGATTCCAGCCCGGCAATCATGCGCAGCAGGGTTGATTTCCCGCTGCCCGAAGGGCCAACGAACACAACGAATTCGCCTGCATCGATTTCAAGATCAACACCATCGAACAGCGCGACGGCGCCGTAAGATTTTTTGATGTTAGACAAAGTAACCTGAGCCATGTTTCAGGTCGCCTCCCGCATTTGGTCACTGTCTGTGAGCCCGGGTGTCCGGGATCATTTTGAACGAGCCTAGATGTTAAAACGGCATCTGGCAATGTTTAAAAATATTTAAAGTCGCATTAGGCATATTGACGAGAGTGTTTAAGTCAGCGATTATTGGTCAATTCCGAAGCCAGATCAGCCGTGGAGTTCTACGGGACGATGAAAATAACGCAAAAGGCGCAAGACCTGGAAAGCTTCGTGCAGGCCATTCTGTGCGAGAAAATCAAGGTTGGCGAAGTGGTCCGTCAGGCCGAACTGTGCGAGATTCTGGGAACGTCGATGTCGCCTCTGCGTGAGTTGCTGGTCCTGCTGGAAGAGCTTGACCTGGTCGAAGTCAAGCCGCGCGCGGGGTTCAGGATCATCTATCCTGATCTCGATTTCATGCGCGAAAACATGCAGTTTCGGGTGATGATCGAAAATCATGCAGTTGCCTTTTTTCTGGATGTTGTAACCGACGATTGGATCGAAGATCAGATCGTGCGCCACAAAGAGGCATTACGCGGTCTTGAGACCACCGAAGACCTGACAAAACACAACGCTTTCATTCTGGACTTTGACCGTGACTTTCACCGGACGATTGTCGCGTCGATGAAGAATAAAGCGATCGCCAAGGCGCATGAATATACCCAAACCAAACTGCGCATCGCGCGACAGGTGCATCGCCGGGTGCCGCCAAGAAAGACGAATGTGATAGCCATGCAGGACCATCTGACCATTCTGGATGCGTTGCGGACGCGGGATCTGGAGGCAGTACAAAAGGCGCTGGACGCTCATTTTACCACTTCGGCCCGCAATACCTTGGTCGGCTATTAGGACAGCAATATGGCTTATGCTGAAACAGACCCCATCGTGATTGATCGCGTGCAGTGCTTTGCCGTGTCGGCCCGCCCGCCGGTTGGGCCCGAATCCTCGTTGGGAACGATGCCTGTGCGTAACGGGCTGCTGATTGAACTTACCACGCAGGATGGTGTCACAGGTTGGGGCGAGATTTGGTGCAATTTTCCGCCACGCGGCAATATTGCAAGGCAAAACCTGATGCAGGACGTTATTGCGCCCTGGCTGATTGGCACCCGGTTTGCCAGCTATTCTGAATGCCGTCTGGCGCTGGAAAACGATCTGGCGCGGATGATGATTCACACTGGCGAGTTTGGACCTTTCGCGCATTGTCTAGCGGGGATTGACACCGCGATGGCCGATATCGCCGCCCGTCAGCAGGGCGTACCATTGTGCCAGTTTCTAAGCGGCAAGGCCCCTCGGACCGTTCCGGTTTACGCCAGCACCCCCAATCTGTCGCAGATGGAGGACTCGGTGGGCGAGATTATCGATATGGGGCATACTGGTGTGAAGCTCAAGATTGGTCACGGGCTGGGACGGGATCACGAGATTCTGAGCGGCGTGGCTGCGGCGGCCAAAGGTCGTCTAAAGATCATGGTGGATGCAAATCAGAATTGGACCGTGTCCGAAGCCATTGAGGCCGTTTCCGCGCTGTCGGATGTGAACTTGGGATTTGTCGAAGAACCGTTGCGGGCCGATGCTCCGCTTAACGACTGGGCAGAACTGGCGCAGGCGGTGGACGTGCCGCTTGCGGGAGGCGAAAACATTACGTCTTTCCAGCAGTTTCAGGACTTCATAAGTCAAGGCAAGCTGCGTGTGGTGCAGCCTGACGTTGCAAAATGGGGCGGCGTAAGTGGCACATATGCGGTGGGTCAACACGCGGCGACGGCAGGCGCAACCTGCACGATGCATTACATGGGCACTGGGCTTGGCCTTGCGGCCTCATTCCATGTTCTGGCCGCGATTGGCGGGCAGGGGCTGGTCGAGCTGGATGCCAACCCCAACCCTCTGCGGACGGATTTGGGTGAGATTGACCTTACCTTATCTGATGGTCGGGTTGACGTTCCACGCGGCCCCGGCATCGGGTTCAGCCCGGACCTTGCGGCGCTGCGGGCCATGGCCGTGGGCAGTTTCGATCTGTCGAACTGACCGGGGGCGGGATGCTGGACAGTCATGTTCACTTCTGGCGGTTGGCACGAGGCGACTACAGTTGGCTGAGCAATGCGCGGCCGGCACTGTATCGCGACTACATGCCCGACGATTTCAAAACGGTCATCGCAGATACGCCGGTGACAGGGTGTATCGTGGTACAGGCCGCACCAACCATGGCTGAAACCTTATTCCTGCTGGCGCTCGCGGATCAGCACCCTTGGATATTCGGCGTCACCGGATGGGCCGATCTGACCGCAAAGAATGTGGATCAGGCCCTGAGCAGGCTGGGACAGAGATCCAAACTGAAAGCCATCCGCCCCATGGCCGGAGCCGCGCGCGGCCCAGAATGGCTGGACACGCCAGACTATGCAGCAGGATTCGCGGCACTTGAGCGTGCAGATCTGGCGTTCGAAGCGCTTGCGCTTCCGCATCATCTGGAGGCTGTAGCGACAATAGCGCGAACTTATCCCTCGCTGCGGATTGTTATCAATCACGCGGCCAAACCGGCCCCGCAAGATGTGCCGGACTGGACGGAAAACTTTGCACAGTTCGCGGGCCTTACAAACGTTTGCTGCAAACTGTCTGGTTTTACGCAGCAAAGCACGGCCCCGGATCACCATCGCCGGGTATTCAACGTGTTGATGCGCGTATTTGGACCAAAACGGCTGATGTGGGGCAGTGATCATCCGGTCCTGCTGGAGACATCGGACTACACTGGGTGGCTGGAGGCAACCGACACAATGCTGGCTGACCTCTCAGCAGACGACCGGGACCAGATCACGTGGCGCACTGCGTCAGAATTTTACGGTTAAGCGGTGCGCTCACTTACGGGGCAGCAGATAGTTCTGCTCTTCCCGCAAGTCCCAGCGACACAGATCAGCGGGATTTGTCTTTTCTGCCCAAGCCTTCAACAACAGCTTGTCAGCCTTGCGTCGCTCGATTTTGCGACCGATATCTTCGGGGTTCCAATCCTCCAGAACCAGCGCCCGCAGTTGCGCGGCAGTGTCGGCATGGTCGGGATTGCGGGCAAGGTCGCGCTGTTCCAGTGGGTCGTCTTCCAAGTCGAACAGCTGATCGGGGTAACCCTGATAGTAAATGTATTTGAAACGCCCTTGAATCACCGCGCGTTGCTGCACCGCCTGTCCTTCGGCCCAGGCTGGGATGTCATCGGTACAATACTCTACAAAAATGGGCCGGTCAGCCTCGGCGTTCTTATCTGTTATGAGATCATCGAAACTGGTCATTGTGGCGTTTGGCAGGGTCGGCGCGCCGACCAGTGACAGGATCGTATTGCCCAAAGCACCCGTTTCAACCGGCTGCGTGCAATGCTGTCCCGGTCCGATGTGGCCGGGCCAGCGCATAATCAGTGGCACCCGAATCGCGTCCTCATAGAAGGTGTGTTTCCAGAACAGCCCGCGTTCGCCGATGTGATCCCCGTGATCCGAGACATACACCACCAGCGTATTCTCGGCGCATCCGATCTGGTCCAGCGTTGCCAGTAACTCTCCGATATGACGATCCAGTTGCCGCACCAACGCGTAATAGCCGCAGCGAACGCGATGAACCTCCTCCGACGAGACCTCATCCACATGTTTCAATTGCCGCCACTGCCGGATCCAGGGATGTTCATCATTGGGCGGATGCGGAATATGTGGTGCCGGCACCCGGTCTTCGACCGCCGCAAAATCCTGTTCACTGGCAACATAGGGCGGGTGGGGCAACATGAAGCTGGCGGTCAGGCAGAAGGGTTCGGCATCTTCGCGGGCGGCGTGATCTTTCAGGAACGAGATGCAGGCCGCCAGAACCTCTTCATCCATGACCTGATACGAGCTTTGACCTGGTCCTGACCTTTCAATGCTCTCGCGGAACGGGCCACTTGTCTTGCTCAGCGCGCCCAGACTGCGGCGCGCCACGCCAGGCCAGTTTGGACTATGGTCCCCGATCGGCCGTGCAACATAGCCGCGCAACTGATCCGGGCCCAGCGAGTGCATACGCCCGATCAGAACCGGGTTGTATCCAGCCGCTCCCAGCCCATGCAGCCAGGTCGGATGCGCGCTGTCGAGAATGTCGTCGTTGGTCCAGCAGGACTGCTCGTGCGGCCGCAACCCGGTCAGCATGGACATGCGCGCGGGTAGGCAGACGGGCGAGGGGCAATAGGCCCGGTCGAAGCGCACGCCGCTTGCGGCAAGATGGTCAAGGTTCGGCGTATCCGCCGCCAGATCGCCTGCGCAACCCATTACACGCGCGGCGTGCTGGTCGCTGAAAATATACAAGATGTTCGGGCGGTTCTGGGATGCGTCTGACATGGCGCTATCATGTCATGTTACAGCGGGGTTGCCTACTTGAGAAATTGCAATGCGAGCTCAAAATCAAGGCGCTTAGATGTGTAAAGGGAGCTGTTGCATTAATTTCCTGACGCAGCATTGGTGAGATCATTTCCTATGCGGTTTGGGCTTACCACCGCTTTGCCCTGAACACCGCGGATGTGGAGGATCTTCTGGCAGAACGTGGCGTCATCGCCAGCCGCGAAACCACCCGCTTTTGGGTCAACCGGTTTGGTGCGCATTTTGCCGCTTGTATCCACTGCGGACGACCGTGCCCGAACGACAAGTGGCACATGAATGAGGTTGTGATCCCGATCAATGGCGTGACGCACTGGCTATGATGACACACTCGACATTCTGGCTCAGACGCGCGGCACGCGAAGACCGCCACAGGCCGACGCGGTGGCTAGAGAACATCATGGGGCGCTTCAAGTCGACTGGCAGGCGCAGTGATTTCTTGCCGCCCATGACCAGATCAGTGCCATCTTGAAACCCCGCCGCTATCGCCTCTCCGCCAACTCCTATCGTCATGCAAGGGCAGATGCGTTCAGCCTCTGGACCGACTATACTCGCGAGATGACTGCATGACGGACTTGGCGCAGGCTGCACTCGGACAGGTGAAAATAACTTGCCAATCTCTGTTTGAAAGGTTTCTTGCGGATCACGTTAGGCTTTTTTAGCCCCGACATCTGCGAAGTGACCGGTTAATGCAATACTGCCCAAGCATCGGGATTTCTTCGCTGGCGGGAAGTTAACGTGACAACACCAGCTTATCACTCATTTCTGCAAACCACCTCTATTACGCAATTCCACACAGAAATACTCTTGAAGGTTGATTTAGAAATGTAAAGAATGCGCTAATGATTAATCAATGGAGCTATTGTGACCAGTTCTGCCTCTGCCAATTCCAGCCCCGAGGCGCCCCCCGAGACCACCCCTGAAATTGATCCCGAAGTTGTTAAAAAGATCGCCATGCTGCGCGCCCAGGTGCGCGAAAGCTTTGGCAAGGTGGTGATGGCGATGATGGCCCTGCCGCGCTATCGTCATCAGACATTGGCCGATCTGCAGCACCTTGTGCTGGATCCGCTGATTCGTGACCGGCTGGCGATTGCTTATCCCGCGGACAAGGAACGCGGCGATCTAGCAGACATCACCGGGCTGGCGATCTGGGCCAGCGTGTCCAAAGAGGCCGATGCCAAAATCCGCGAACAGATCCGCAACGGTGTCTGGCCCCTGCGCCTGCACCCGATCATCGGTCGTCTGGTGGACAAAGAGACGCTGGAGAAAATGGGCGCGTCGCAGACGCCAACGAAGGAGACCACATAATGCCGTGGATAATGGACACAATTGCCGGTGCTGTGGCCCATGACATTTCAGGGCGGATTGTCACCGATCTGCCGTGGGAACGCCAACCTGGTTACTTCAAAGCTCCATCAAAGGAAGATCTGCCGCTGGACATTCAGTTGAGTGATGCACCGAAGATCTTGCCGGAATTCTGTTCATTGGCCGATGGAAATCATTTTGTCGGGGATAAAGCGCGTGGCGTTTTAGAAGAATTTTGCCCGGGCATGCTCTCGTTTCACGCGGTGCGGCTCGGGATGCCAAATAAGAAGCTTTACAAGAATAAGGTTTATCTTTTGACGATGGGGGATGCCTGCCTTGTCGAAGATGGGATCGTGCTGGAAGGGTCGGATATCATTTTGAAACGGCCCCGTATTCCGCTGGCGGATGGTGGATCTGTAGAGGGCCCGCCCATGCTCGGGGTCATGAAACGACCTCCCCGGCTTTATTGGTCTCGCGTTGCAGTTGGGGAACGGCATCTCTGGGCAGACAGCAAACTCCAGCAGATAGTTGTTGCATCTGATGCGCTTCATGAAGCGTTCAAAGCCCGTGGGGTGACAGGGTATCAGGCTCAAGAATGTCGGTTCGTTCAAGAACACTGAATTTTAGCTCAGATTTTTATTAAGCGTTTTGGAGATTGTTATGCCGGGTTCGTTTCCTACCACTGATGAAGGTTGGCGTGTAATTCCAGGAAGTGTGAGAGATGCACTCCTGAAAAACCTGGGGAATCTTCCAGCCGGCCTGCCAGCAGATTTCAATCTGCATCATGCAATGCCAGTTAAGCCAATTGCAGATTCAGGCCTCATAAGAGAGATTTATCGTGACGATCCCGAGCGAATTCTGAGTATTCTGAATAGCGAATTAGACCTGACATTTGCATCGTCCTTTGCTTCCAAAATTACCAAGCAAAGCGTCTACAAATCTAGGGGCACCTCAGACCTCGCCGCAAGTTATGGCGAAGGCTATGCCCTGACCCGCCTGACCCTGCAAATTACTGATGATCCGCTCACCCAAGGTGAGGTGGAGAAGGTGTTGGGGTGGTTGAGAGGCTATGAAGAATGGCTTCGCGTTGTGTTTTCAGATGGGCGAGATCTGGATGGATTAGGTGAAGTCGGGAAGAAAGTCGGTGCTGAACCGTTCTCTACGTTCCTCTGCCCGCAGGGGCAGAAACCAACAGCTTCTACGCCCTGTCCTATGACATCACAGGCGACACTGCCCCTGCCGCGCTATCGTCATCAGACATTGGCTGATCTGCAGCATCTGGTGCTGGGCCCGCTGATTCGCGACCGGTTGGCGATTGCTTACCCGGTGGACAAGGAACGCGGCGATCTGGCTGACATCACCGGGCTGGCGATCTGGGCCAGCGTGTCCGAAGAGGTGGACGCCAAGATCCGCAACGGCGTCTGGCCCCTGCGCCTGAAAGCCGAGGATTGGACCAGCGGCGAGATCAGCTGGCTGATCGACGTGATCGCGCCCGATCGCAAAACCACCGCTAGCGTGCTGGGCAACTTCAAACAGGTGGTCAAAACCGGCGATCTGCGCCTGCACCCGATCATCGGCCGTCTGGTGGACAAAGAGACGCTGGAGAAAATGGGGGCGTCGCAGAAGTGACTAGACGATTGAAGGCGTTGTTTTCGGTGGTTTGTATCTTAGCCCTGACACTAACGGGAGTTCTTTATTCCAAGAATTGGATTTACCCACGCTGCCAAGCCACGGGCACAGTTCTGTCGGAAGAGGAACTGCTACAAAACTTTTTGGATGACGTTCTCAAAGGTAATAGCCCTGCTCCGGAGTATTTGTCTTTGTTGGAGCAAAGTGGTGACGGAAAGCTGGAGCCATTTGCTTCGGGAGAAGAATATCTAAGATTGGCAGAAAATTGCTGCCAGTTGGGGCGCAAAGAGTACGACTTATATGCAGCAACCATTCACATACAAAAACACGATCCGGCTTGGTATATGCGCTCAAGTGTTCGAGGCCTGATAACTTGGGAGCCCGCTATGAAATCGATGGGCGAGAATGACCGACCATTAGTGGTATATGGGAAAAGAGCGGGCCGTGTTGTTTATTCTGAAGACTGGATTGATCACTGCGGCAGGTGGCTGCCCGTCCCAATTTCATTTGTAGTTGGTTAAAAAAGAGAAATATTATGCCCGATAATAATTACACCCAAGAGATCGTATATCGGTATCTTTTTGATCGTCAGACTTTGCAATCTGAATTGCTCGACAATGGTTTGATACGCGGTGAGAGTGTAACGCATGCGAGCAGCACAGTTCAGGTTTCTAACAGCTGGTACATGGGGCCTCAGGGGCCTGGCAGATTTGCACTATGACCTGCCCCCCGAAACTTCCCTCGTTCTGATGTAGAGTTTGCTCAACCTATTGAAGGAGCAAACGAATGCGAAAGAGCCGTTTCACGGAAGCCCAAATCATTGGGATGATCAAAGAGCAGGAAGCCGGGGTGCCGACAGCTGGGGTGTGCCGGAAGCACGGCCTCAGTCAGGGCACGTTCTACAAATACAAGTCGAAGTTTGGCGGCATGGAGGTGTCCGATGTCGCGAAGCTGAAGGCGATGGAGGACGAGAACGCTAGGCTCAAGCGCTTGCTGGCTGATACGATGCTGGAGAAGATGGGCGCGTCGCAGGCGACCGCACCCGTTGGTCGCGATACTGTTGCGGGCGATTGACGCCGCACCCGCGGAGCGCAAAATGGTCCTCTAACAAAACTTGAAATGGAGCCCCTATGGTATTCGCAGTTTATGAACCAAGCAATTTTGGCATCGTCTTTCCCGAAGGTGATTACGTCGGGTTTTATGAAACTTTGCAGGCTTATTATGACAACGAAATGAGCGATGCTGACAAGCAGATGATGGAGAGCCCAGATCGCTTCACCGCATATGAATTTGTCAAGAAGTTTACTGAGGATCTAGGACCATTGAAAGATGTGGAATGCCCAAAGGTATTCCGGCTGAAGAAAACCCCAAAAAAAATTGGCGCAATGATACAGATCCAAAGCGGTCTTCCCTTGGTGTCCGAAGCACTTAAAAACATTATCGAGACCCTTGAACCTGGCATTCATCAGTTTTGGCCTGTCTCAATCAATTTACCGCGCAACAAGACATTGCCTGAGCAATATTACGGACTGCGCATCGCGACGTTTCTTGACAGTTTCCGACCAGAGCAGAGTGAGGAAGAGTCTTGGCGACCACTAGGTAAGTTGTTCACCAGCTATGACTCGCGGGCCAAAGCGAAAGGGCTTGCATTTTCAAAAGATGTGCTTGCCGGAAAGCACCTGTGGCGTGAGGTTAGGCTGTTCAAACCGACAATGTGCATGTCAGATGAGCTTCAGCAAGCGGCGGCAGAGCAAGAGCTGTATCTACCTAAACACTATCCGGTAACAGTGGTTTAGAGATCTACGCCGCATTAAGAGAAGCGATTTTCCCTGCCTTAATGCGCGGCCATTCAATTCTAAAGCTGAATTCAAAATGTTCAAGTAATACCAGTAAAAGAGATTTCTCATGTCTGATTTTATTCAAGGTGATCTGCCCCCCGAAACTTCCCTCGTTCTGATGCAGAGTTTGCTCAACCTATTGAAGGAGCAAACGAATGCGAAAGAGCCGTTTCACGGAAGCCCAAATCATTGGGATGATCAAAGAGCAGGAAGCCGGGGTGCCGACAGCTGAGGTGTGCCGGAAGCACGGCCTCAGTCAGGGCACGTTCTACAAATACAAGTCGAAGTTTGGCGGCATGGAGGTGTCCGATGTCGCGAAGCTGAAGGCGATGGAGGACGAGAACGTCAGGCTCAAGCGCTTGCTGGCTGATACGATGCTGGAGAAAATGGGTGCGTCGCAGATGGCGACCACCGGCGCGAACGCAAAGGTTAACTAAGCATCCCCGACAATAGATTTTGGGTGGTTTCAGGACTTAAGGAGAACGCAGATGACATGGGGTGTGATTGAGCCGAATGGTTTTGGGGGGTACTTTCCTCAAGGCGAGCATGTCGCGTGGAAAGACACGATTGAAGACTACTACAACACTCAGATGACGAATGCTGAGAAGAAAGACCTCGGAATGGAAACAGGGGTCAATTTTTTCAAGTTTTCTGAAAAATTCACCAAAGACCTAGGTCCATTGGAGGAATACGCACAGCCCCGAACACTAGAAACTTCCAAAACCCATAAAGAACTGGCTTCTTTGATCTTGATGAAAAACCGCCTTATCGCTGTTGACGAAACGCTGAAAGGGATCATCGAAGAGCTGGAACCGGGTGTGCATCAGTTTTGGCCGATTGAAATCACCATGCCAAAAGACACATCTTATCCAGTGCAGTATTACGGGATGGTGATCCATAATCACCTGAACAGTTTCCGGCTGGAAGACTGCGATCCGGGTCTCGCGGTTGATGACAGTATTGGCGACTATATCGACTATGTGGTCAAAGCCCGATCACGGTCCGACTTTAAAGGGCTGGCAATGTCCCGTGAGGAAATCGGCAACTGCCATATCTGGCGCGAGAAATATCTGCGTGACCTGTGGATTTTCTTTTCAGATGAACTTGCTGCGCGGATCAAAGCGTCGGGGCTGAAAATGCCGAAGCACTATCCGATGAAAGATGTATGAGGGGGAAGCCC